>CAVSMS010000010.1:0-1558900 GCA_963729065.1 uncultured Solirubrobacterales bacterium | reverse complement strand
ATCATCGAGTCGACCATCTTCTTGGCCGCCTTGATGTTCTGGACGGCCTTGCGCTCGACCAGCCGGGCCATGATGAACGGCTTGAACAGCTCCAGCGCCATCAGCTTCGGCAGCCCGCACTGGTGCAGCTTCAGCGACGGCCCGGAGACGATCACCGAGCGGCCCGAGTAGTCGACGCGCTTGCCGAGCAGGTTCTGCCGGAAGCGGCCCTGCTTGCCCTTGAGCATGTCGGAGAGCGACTTCAGCGCCCGGTTGCCGGGCCCGGTGACGGGCCGGCCGCGGCGGCCGTTGTCGAACAGCGCGTCGACCGCCTCCTGGAGCATCCGCTTCTCGTTGTTGACGATGATCTCGGGCGCGCCGAGGTCGAGCAGCCGCTTGAGCCGGTTGTTGCGGTTGATCACCCGGCGGTAGAGGTCGTTGAGGTCCGAGGTCGCGAACCGGCCACCGTCGAGCTGCACCATCGGGCGCAGCTCCGGCGGGATCACCGGCACGCAGTCGAGCACCATCCACTCGGGCCTGTTCGAGGAGTTCAGGAACGCGGAGGCGACCTTGAGCCGCTTCACGGCGCGGGCCTGCTTCTGGCCCTTGGAGGTGTTGATCGTCTGCTCGAGCTCCTCGCACTCGGCCTCGAGGTCGATCTGCTCGAGCAGGTCGCGGACGGACTCGGCGCCCATGCCGCCACGGAAGTACTCGCCCCAGCCGAACGGCGACCCGAAGCGGTCCTTGAGCTCGCGGAAGACGGCCTCGTCGTTGATCACGTCCTTCACCTTCATCTCGGTGAAGATCCGCCAGACCTCCTCCATGCGCTCGATCGCGTCGTCGAGGTAGGCCTCGGTGTCGGAGATCTCGGACTCGACCAGCTTCTTGGTCTCCTTGAGCAGCTTGGTCTTCTCGGCGTCGTCGAGCTTCTTCGGGTTGACCCCGACGCCCTCGGCCCAGAGCTCGTCCTCGGTGTCGAACTTCGACTGGTCGGCGTTGCCCTCGATCCAGGCGGTGCGCCGCTCGAGCGACTCGCTGCAGCTCCTGCGTGCGCTGCTCCTTGTCGGCCGTGTAGCCGTCGAGGACCTTCTTGACCTCCTTCTCGAGCTTGTCCATGTCCTTCGTCCGCGCCTCCTCGTCGATCCAGGTGACGATCGAGGCGGCGAAGTACAGGACCTTCTCCAGCTCCTTGGGAGCCATGTCGATCAGGTAGCCGATCCGCGAGGGGACGCCCTTGAAGAACCAGATGTGGGAGACGGGCGCGGCCAGGTCGATGTGGCCCATGCGCTCGCGCCGGACCTTCGAACGGGTGACCTCGACGCCGCAGCGCTCGCAGACGATGCCCTTGTACCGGACCCGCTTGTACTTGCCGCAGTAGCACTCCCAGTCCTTGGTCGGACCGAAGATGCGCTCGCAGAAGAGCCCGTCCTTCTCGGGCTTCAGCGTCCGGTAGTTGATCGTCTCCGGCTTCGTGACCTCACCGTGGCTCCAGCTCCGGATCTTCTTCGAGGAGGCGAGGCCGATCTCGATTGCATCGAAATTATTGATGTCCATATGGGTTCCCGCTACTCCTTCGCCTCGGCCGCTGTCTCTGCTTCCTTCGCTTCCGCCCCGTTCGTGGTTCCGGACTCGCCCTCGGCGACCACCTGCTCTTCCTTCTCGTCCGCGGCGCCGTCGGAGTCGGGTCCGTCGGCCCGCACCCCGGAGAGGTCGATGCCGAGCTCCTCGGCGGCGCGGAGGAGCTCGTCGTCCTCCTCGCCGAGCTCGACCTCGCCGTCGTCGGCGACCAGGTTGGCGTCCAGCGCCAGGCTCTGGATCTCCTTCAGCAGGACCTTGAACGACTCCGGCACCGACGGCTCGGGGATGTTCTCGGACTTGACGATCGACTCGTAGGCCTTGACCCGGCCGACGGTGTCGTCGGACTTGACCGTGAGCATCTCCTGGAGCGTGTAGGCCGCGCCGTACGCCTCCAGTGCCCAGACCTCCATCTCGCCGAACCGCTGGCCGCCGAACTGCGCCTTGCCGCCCAGCGGCTGCTGGGTGACGAGCGAGTAGGGGCCGGTCGAGCGAGCGTGGATCTTGTCGTCGACCAGGTGGAGCAGCTTGAGGATGTACATGTGACCGATGGTCACCTTGCCCTCGTACGGCTCACCGGTGCGGCCGTTGTACAGCTGCACCGACCCGGTCGCCCGGTTGCCCGGGCGCTCGTTCATGTCGATCCCGAGGTCGATCCCGCGGGACTCGTTCTCCTTCGCCCAGGAGACGAGCGCCATGTCGACGTCCTCGACCGTGGCGCCGTCGAAGACCGAGGTGGCGATGTTCATGCGGGTGTTGCCGTCGGCCTTGAGCGCCTTGTAGGCGTCGGAGCCGTCGTCGTACCAGCCGTTGGCCGCGACCCAGCCGAGGTGCGTCTCGAGGATCTGGCCGATGTTCATCCGGCTCGGCACGCCGAGCGGGTTGAGGATGACGTCGACCGGGGTGCCGTCCTCGAGGAAGGGCATGTCCTCCTCGGGGACGATCTTCGAGATCACGCCCTTGTTGCCGTGACGGCCGGCGAGCTTGTCGCCCTCGGCGATCTTGCGCTTGGTGGCGACGAACACGCGCACCAGGCTGTTGACGCCCGGGGCGAGATCGTCGCCGGCGTCGCGGTCGAACGTGACCACGTCGATGACCACGCCGCCCTCGCCGTGGGGAACCTTGAGCGAGGTGTCGCGGACCTCGCGCGCCTTCTCCTTGAAGATCGCGCGGATCAGCTTCTCCTCGGCGGTCAGCTCGGTCTCGCCCTTCGGCGTCACCTTGCCGACCAGCAGGTCGCCCGAGACGACCTCGGCGCCGACGCGGACGATGCCGCGCTCGTCGAGGTTGCGCAGGCTCTCCTCCGAGCGGTTCGGGATGTCGCGGGTGATCTCCTCGTCGCCGAGCTTCGTCGTCCGGGCGTCGATCTCGTACTCCTCGATGTGGATCGAGGTGAGCTCGTCGTCCTTGAACAGCCGTGACGAGAGGATGATCGCGTCCTCGAAGTTGTAGCCCTCCCAGGACATGAACGCGACCAGGCAGTTCTTGCCCAGCGCGATCTCGCCGCCGGCGGTCGAGGAACCATCGGCGAGCACGTCGCCACCCGAGACCTTCTCGCCCACCGAGACGGTCGGGGTCTGGTGGATGATCGTGCCCTGGTTCGACCGCATGAACTTGTCGAGCGGGTACTCGTCCTTCTTCGAGCCGTGGCTGACCACGACCCGCTCGGCGTCGACGAAGGTGACCTCGCCGTCGTTCTCGGCCAGGATGACGTCACCGGTGTCGACCGCCGCGCGGCGCTCCATCCCGGTGCCGATGAGCGGCGCCTCGGGCTTGAGCAGGGGCACAGCCTGGGCCTGCATGTTCGAGCCCATCAGCGCGCGGTTGGCGTCGTCGTGCTCGAGGAACGGGATCAGCGACGTCGTCACCGACCAGATCTGGGTCGGCGAGACGTCCATCAGCGTCACGTCCTTCGGAGGCACGAGCACGTACTCGCCCTCGCGGGCGCGACACTGCACCTGCGGGCCCTTGAGCTTGCCGCTCTTCTCGTCGAACTCGGCGTTCGCCTGGGCGATCACGTGGTCCTCTTCCTGGGTCGCATCCAGATGCCGGACTTCCTCGGTGA
Source organism: uncultured Solirubrobacterales bacterium (assembly GCA_963729065.1). Classification (GTDB taxonomy): domain Bacteria; phylum Actinomycetota; class Thermoleophilia; order Solirubrobacterales; family 70-9; genus WHSW01. Next base: position 1,555,281 of record CAVSMS010000010.1, on the reverse strand, counting down.
TCACGCCGTCCTTGACCACCCGGTAGGGGGTGGTGACGAACCCGTGCTCTGAGATCTGGGCGTAGGACGACAGCGATCCGATCAGGCCGATGTTCGGACCCTCAGGGGTCTCGATCGGGCACATCCGGCCGTAGTGGGTCGGGTGCACGTCGCGGACCTCGATCGGAGCGCGCTCGCGGGTGAGGCCGCCGGCGCCGAGCGCCGACAGGCGACGCCGGTGCCTGAGCCCGGCGAGCGAGTTCGTCTGATCCATGAACTGCGACAGCTGCGAGGAGCCGAAGAACTCCTTCAGCGCCGCGACCACGGGCCGGATGTTGATGATCGTCTGCGGCGTGATCGCGTCGGCGTCCTCGGTGGTGAGGCGCTCGCGAACGACGCGCTCCATCCGGTAGAGGCCGACCCGGAACGCGTCCTGGATCAGCTCACCGACCGTGCGGAGACGCCGGTTGCCGAAGTGCTCGTACTCGTCGAGGTGATCGGAGATCGGGTCGCGCGGATACGTGATCGCCTCCGCGGCGTAGTCCTTGATCGGGTTCTCCTCGTCGATCTCCTCGGGGACGCCGAGCAGCTTCGGGAGCGAGACCAGCTCCTTGATCAGGGCGACGATGTCGTCCTTGGTCAGGGTGCGGTTGTCGAGGTCGACGTCGAGGTCGAGCCGGGCGTTGAGCTTGTACCGGCCGACCCGGGTCAGGTCGTAGCGCTTCGGATCGAAGAACAGCTGCTCCAGCAGAGCGCGCGCGGCGTCGACCGACGGCGGCTCGCCCGGGCGCTGCTTCTTGAACAGCTCGATCAGCGCGCCCTCCTCCGTGCGGATGGGCTCGGTGTCGGCGGCGATCGTGTGCCGGATGTAGACCGAGTTGTCGAACAGGCCCAGGATCTCCTCGTCGGTGACGAAGCCCATCGCCCGCAGCAGCACGGTGACCGGCAGCTTGCGCTTGCGGTCGATGCGCGCGTAGACGCGGCCCTTCTTGTCGATCTCCAGCTCGAGCCAGGAGCCACGCGCCGGCATCAGGTTCGCGATGAAGACCTGCTTCTCGCGGTCCTTGGGCTCCATCACGTAGGCGCCCGGCGACCGCACCAGCTGGGTGACGACGACGCGCTCGGTGCCGTTGATGATGAATGTCCCGCGCTCGGTCATCCACGGGAAATCGCCCATGAAGACGGTCTGCTCACGGATTTCGCCCGTCTCGCGGTTCTGGAACGCCACGGTGACGTTGAGCGGACGCGAGTAGGTGATGTCCTTCTCGCGGCACTCCGCGATCGTGTGCGTGGGCTCGTCGAACTTGAAATCGGCGAAGACGATCGCCAAGTTCCCCGTGTAATCCTCGATCGGGGAGATGTCGTTGATCGTCTCCCGAAGCAGCCCGCTCTTCGGGTTCGTCAGCGCCTCGAACGAGTGGCGCTGGATATCGATCAGATGTGGGACTTCAAGGGGCTGCGGTAGACGGGAGAAACTCCTACGGGTAACCGGGGCAGCGTTGGATCTGGCCAACTGGGCGACTCCTCAGATGGTCGAAATGGGTACGAATCCGCGCGAGGGATTCAGGCAGTAAAGGGCTCAACGGCGCGCGACGCACAAATATACCAAAGTCGGGACGCCATTCCAAGGGGCGCGCCGACTCGGGGTCGGAGGGGGCGGGGAGCTACTTCAGCTCGACCGAACCGCCCGCCTCCTCGAGATCGGCCTTGAGCTTATCGGCCTCCTCGCGGTCGATGCCCTCCTTGACCGGCTTGGGGGCCTCGTCGACGAGGGCCTTCGCGTCCTTGAGGCCGAGCCCGGTGGCCGCACGGACCGCCTTGATCACCTGGATCTTCTTCTCGCCGGGGCCGGTGAGGATGACGTCGACGGTGCTCGACTCCTCCTCGGCCGCGCCGTCGCCGGCGCCAGCCGCCGCCGGGGCCGCCGCGGCAACCGCGGTCGCCGAGACGCCGAACTCCTCCTCGAGGGCCTTGATCCGCTCGGAGAGCTCGAGCACGGAGATGCCCTTGAGCTCCTCGATCCAGTCGTCGGTTGAAACCTTGGTTGCCATCAGTCCGTGTCCTCGCTTTCATCGGACGACGGCTCGCCGTCCTGCTTGCTTTCGTCTTCTGAAGTCTCCGCGGCCTCGCCAGGCTCGGGGTCGGGCTCGTCGGCGGGCGGCTCCTCTCGGCCTCGGCGGCGGGCTCCTCGCTCCGCGGCTGGGGCTCCTCCTCGGCGGCGGGCTCGTCCTCGGCGGCGGGCTCCTCCTCCGCGGCGCGGTCTCCTCCTCGGCGGCGGGCTCATCGGCCTCTGCGGCGGGCTCGTCCTCGGCGGCGGGGTCTCCGCCTCAGCGGCGGGCTCGCCTCCTCGGCGGGCTCGTCGTCCTCGGCAGCGGGCTCCTCCTCCGCGGCGGGCTCGTCCTCGGCGGCGGCGCCTCTTCCGCGGGCGGCTCCTCCTCGGCGGCCGGCTCCTCGGCCTCCGCGGCGGGCTCGTCCTCAGCGGTCGGGCGCCTCCGCGGCGGGCTCCTCCTCGGCGGCAGGCTCCTCGGCCGGGGCCGGCTCCTCGGCGGCCGGGGGCTCGCCCGTCACCAGGCCCTGCTCGGCGATCTGCGCCAGCTGGCGCCCGAGCCCGGAGATCATGTTCGAGAGTCCGGCCACCAATCCGGTCAGCGGGCTCGCGGCCAGCCCCACGAGCTGGCCGTGGAGCACTTCGAGCCCGGGCAGCCGCGCGATCGCGGCAAAGCTCTCGGGGTCGAGCGCCTCGCCGTCCATGAACCCGCCCTTATAAGTGAGCACCCCGTGCTCGCGCGAGAAGTTCGAGATCGCCTTGGCCGCGATCACGGCGTCGCCGTTGATCAGGGTCAGCGCCGTCGGGCCGACCAGCAGGTCGTCGAGGCCCTCGCTGCCGGCCCCCTCGGCGGCGCGCTTGGCGAGGCGGTTCTTGACCACCTTGAACACCGCGTCGGCCTCGGCGAGGCTGCGGCGCAGGTCGGCGGCGCCCGTGACGCTGATCCCGCGGTAGTCGACCGCGAAGATCGCGTCCGCGCCCTTGAGGTCGTCGGTGAGCTCCGCGACCGCTGCTTCCTTCTGCGCTCTGTCCATCTGAAGTCTTCTCTCGCTTCGTCCGCCGGAACGAAAAGAGCCTGCGCGCAGGCAGGCTCGAGAAGCTCATGCTTTCGATCCTCACCTGCGCCGGTCTTCCGAGCCCGCTCCGTTCGCGGGCCCCGCCGACGGTCTCGGGCGGGTTGTGGACGCGCGATGGTAGCGGACGCTCAGCGCGAGAGGTGCCCGCGCAGCGCCGCCAACCGCCCGTCCCATTCACCGCCGACGCGCGTCATCCAGCCGACGGCCTCGTTCATCGGCGCCGGGGTGAGGCGGTAGAGGACCTCGCGCCCGGCGCGGCGCTCGGCGACCAGGCCCGCGCCGGCGAGGCTGGCCAGGTGCTTGTTGACCGCCTGGCGGCTCACGGGCAGCTCGCGGGCGAGCTGTGTGGCGCTCGCCTCGCCGCGGGAGCCGATCAGCTCCAGTACATCGCGTCGGGTCGCGTCGGAGAGCGCCGCGAACACCTGGTCCGCGGCCATCAGCCCACGGCGGAGAGCTCGGGCGAGCGCGCGTCGGCGGGGGTGAGCTCGCGCAGCGGTCGCGTCTCGACCACCCGCACCAGGGTCCCCTCCTGCTCGGGCTCGAGCTCGATCTCGACCCGGCTCGACTCCTGCTCGGGCTCGCTCCACCAGAACACGAATCGCCGCGGCTCGTCGACCTCCTCGACGAAGCCGGTGCGCTCGCCGTCCGGCAGGTCGATCCGCAGGTCGCCGCCGGGACGCAACTCGACCTCGGCGTCGTCGCCCAGCCACTCGCCGAGCCGCTCGGGATCGGTGATCGCCTCCCAGGCCTCCTCCGGGCTCGCCGGAACCAGGACCTCGCTCTCAGCCTGCTCCATGGATGGGATCGTAGCGCAACCGAGCGGTTGCTCTATAGTGCAACTCAGCGGTTGCACTATTCCCGCCCCCTACCGGGGGCCAATCCCGAGGAGGTTCGCGATGCCCCTGATCCCGATGGTCATCGAGCAGACAGCGCGCGGCGAGCGCTCGTTCGACATCTACTCACGGCTGCTCGGCGAGCGGATCATCTTCCTCGGCCAGCAGATCGACGACGAGATCGCCAACGTCGTCGTCGCCCAGCTCATGCACCTCGAGTCCGACGACCCCGACAAGGACATCTCGATCTACATCAACTCCCCGGGCGGCTCGCTGAGCGCGGCGCTCGCGATCTACGACGCGATGCGCTTCGTCGGCCCGGACGTGCAGACGGTCTGCTTCGGGATCGCGATGTCGGGCGGCTCGCTGATCCTCGCCGGGGCGCCGAGGGCAAGCGGATGTCGCTCCCCAACGGGCGCATCCTCATCCATCAGCCGAGCGGCGGCTTTCAGGGGCAGACGACCGACATCGAGATCCACGCCCGCGAGGTGCTCGAGCTGCGCGGTCGGATGGAGAAGATCTACGCGCGGCACACCGGCCAGACGGTCGAGCGGATCCACGCCGACGCCGAGCGCGACCGCTTCTTCAGCGCCGACGAGGCGGCCGAGTACGGGCTCATCGACCGCGTGGTCGAGGAACGCAAGCTGCCGACCCGCGAGCCGGCCGGGTTCGCGGCCGCGTCAACCGCAGCCGGCTAGGCAGCGGCGGGTGCGGCCTCGGCCTCGGCGCCGTTGCCGGAGCCGAGATCCGCGAGGATCTCCGACTCGCGGGTGCGCGAGGCGTCGACCCGGACGCCCGGGCCCATCGAGGTCGCGAGGGTGATCGAGAGCAGGTAGCGGCCCTTGGCGGCGGCGGGCTTGGCGCGGACGATCTCGTCGACGATCGCCGCGTAGTTCTCGAGCAGGGCGCGCTCGTCGAAGCTCGCCTTGCCGATGGTCAGGTGGATGATCCCCTGGCGGTCGGTGCGGTACTCGACCTTGCCGGCCTTCGCCTCCTCGACCGCCTTGCCGACGTCGTCGGTGACGGTGCCGACCTTCGGGTTCGGCATCTTGCCCTGCGGGCCGAGCACGCGGCCGAGCTTGGACACGACCGGGCCCATCAGCGCGGGGGTCGCGATCGCGACGTCGAAGTCGGTCCAGCCGTCCGAGACCCGGTCGGCGAGCTCCTGGGCGCCGACGAAGTCCGCGCCGGCCTCGTTGGCGGCGCGCGCCGCGTCGCCCTCGGCGAACACCGCGACGGTGATCGACTTGCCGAGGCCGTTGGGCAGCGCGAGCGTTCCTCGCAGCTGCTCCTCGGCGTGGCGGACGTTGACCCCGAGGCGCATGTGGACCTCGATCGTCTGGTCGAACTTGGCGGTCGCCGTCTGCTTGACGAGCGAGACCGCCTCGGCCGGCGTGTAGGCGTGGGTGCGATCGACCTCGCCGATCGCCTCCCGGTAGCGCTTGCCGCGGTGGCGGGCCATCGCTAGGCGTCGACCCCCTCGACGAGCACGCCCATCGACCGGGCGGTCCCGGCGATGATCTTCGAGGCCGCGTCGAGGTCGTTGGCGTTCAGGTCGGGCATCTTGCGCTCGGCGATCTCGCGGCACTGGGCGGCGCTGAGCGTGCCCACCTTCTCGCGGTTCGGCTCGCCCGATCCCTTGTCGATCCCGAGCGCCTCGCGGATCAGCACCGCGGCCGGCGGGGTCTTGGTGATGAAGTCGAACGAGCGGTCCTCGTAGACCGTGATCTCGACGGGGATGATCGTCCCGGCGTCCTGCTGCGTGCGCGAGTTGAAGGCCTTGCAGAACTCCATGATGTTGACCCCGTGCTGGCCCAGCGCAGGGCCGACCGGAGGCGCCGGATTCGCCGCGCCCGCCGGGATCTGCAGCTTGATCAGGGTGAGGACCTTCTTCGCCATAGCGGCGGCCGAGGATACAGAGGCGCCCCCGAGACGTCGATCGCCGCCAGAACCTCGGCCGCCACCCCCGCGGGGCGCAGCTCGAGCTCGTGATCCGGAAAGCGCATCGGGCGCCAGCCCGCGGCGGTCAGGGCGCGGTCCCGTGCGGGATCGTTGCGTCGTGCGCGGTGAGTGTCGTGCGTGAGCGGCTCGTCGATCTCGACGATGAGCCTCCGGTCGGGCCACGAGAAGTCCACCTCCAGCCCGCCGGGCGCGATCGGCAGCGCGATCCACTCGTTGACCCGTGGCATCGGCACCCCGTATCGGCGGCAGACCCGCAGGAAGCGGCGCTCGGCGGAGCCCCTGGTGCGCGCGTCGACCGCGTGCAGGCGGATCGCCGACGATCGCCCGCACCCGCGCCGCGCCGCGGTGATTGGCGGGCATGCGCCCGACCACCTCCCGCAGGGCGCCGAGATCGAGGATTCGGCGCGATTCCGCACTGTGGATCGCGTACTCGAGCGAGCCCGGCGAGACGACCACGCCGAGGTCGACGATCGTCCGGGGCAGCGTCGTGATCGGGATCCGACCGAGCTCGGTCGCGTCGACCGGGGCGATGATGGCGGCATGGACGCAAATCCCCCGGCGCTCCCGGCCGCGCCCACCCGGTGCGGTGACGTCGATCCGCGAGGAGGAGCTCTGCCGAACCCCGTATGCGGCAGCCGCCGAACGGTGAGAGAGCAGGGCGCCCTGCCCGCACGCGAGCACGGCGGCCAGCCAGTGCGCGTCGCGCGTGTCCGGCCGATGCCCGACCGCGTACACGCCACGATGCACCGGGTGCAACCAACCGCGACGGACGCGCCCGTAGACCATCCGCCGGGTGAGCCCGGCGGTGAGGAGCTGAGCAACGGTCGCGAGCCCATGCTGCGTCCCGGCGAAGGCGGCGACGGCTCGATCCGCCTGCGCCGCCGCGGGTTTGTGACTCAGGGGTCACAAAGACGCGTGGGCGGCGAGGGAGGTGGCTCCATGGCGTGGAGACTCGCCCAGGGCGACGCACGCACAGGCGGCGGAGTGCTGGCGGTCGAGTCTGAGACGGAGGTGTGCTCGCGCCGTCGCCCGCTAGGTTCAGTGGCTCTGACCGCCGACGCTCAGCTGATCGACCTCGACCTCGACGACCTGCGGGAGCGGCGGAGCGCGAAGTGGACCTGGTACGAGCCGGACGTGCTGCCGGCGTGGGTCGCCGAGATGGACTTCCCGGTCGCCGCGCCCGTGCGCGCGGCGCTCGCCCGGGCGGTGGAGCTCGACGACCTCGGCTATGCGAACCCCGACGCGGCCGGCCTCGGCGACGCGGTCGCCGGGTTCTGCCGGCGTCGGCTCGGGTTCGAGGTCGACCCGGCCCAGGTGACGCCGCTCAACGACGTCGTGGCCGGGCTCGCGGAGCTCCTCCGCGCTGCTGACCGAGCCCGGCGACGGTGTGATCATCAACCCGCCCGTCTACCACCCGTTCTTCTCGCTCATCGAGCAGGCCGGGCGGCGGGTGGTCGGCGTGGGGCTCGCGGGCGGGCGGGAGCTCGACCTCGAGGGCATCGACCGCGCCTTCGCCGCCGGGGCCCGGGTGCTCATCCTCTGCAACCCGCACAACCCGACCGGCGGGGTGCTCGGGCGCGACGAGCTCGAGCGCGTCGCGTCGATCGCCGCGGCCCACGACGGCTGGGTGCTCGCCGACGAGATCCACGCGCCGATGGTCCTTCCCGGGCGCCGAGCACGCCGGCTTCCTCGGCGTCAGCCCCGACGCGGCCGCGCGCGGGATCGTGCTCACGTCCGCCTCGAAGGCCTTCAACCTCGCGGGGCTGAAATGCGCCGTGGCGATCACGGCCGGCGAGCCGGCCCGCTCCGAGGTCGCCAGGCTGCCGGAGATCGCCCGCCACTGCGGCCACCTCGGCACCCTCGCGACGGTGGCCGCCCTGCGCGAGGGCGACGACTGGCTCGACGCCGTCAACGCGCGGCTGGACGCCAACCGGCGCCTGCTCGCGGAGCTGCTCGCCGAGCGCCTGCCGGAGATCGGCTACGCCCGGCCCGCCGCCGGGTACCTCGCCTGGCTCGACTGCCGCGAGCTCGGGCTCGGCGACGATCCCGCGGCGACCTTCCGCGAGCGCGGCCGGGTCGCGCTCAGCCCCGGGCCCCAGTTCGGTCCCGGCGGGGAGGGCTTCGCGCGGCTCAACTTCGCGACCTCCCCGGCAGCTGCTCGAGCTGATCGTCGACCGGATGGCGGCGGCGGCGGGCCGATGAGCCGTCCGGCGCCGGACCCGGTCGACGACCTCGCCGTCGCCTGGTGGGAGGCCCTGGTCGGCGCCCACGGGCCGCTCGAGCTCTTCGACGCCCATACCCACGTCGGCCAGAACGACCCCGACGGCTACAAGCAGACGCCGGAGGAGCTGCTCGCCGGGCTCGCGAGGGCGGACTCGCGCGCCGCGGTCTTCGCGATGCACGAGCCCGCCGGCTACCGCGAGGCGAACGACTTCGTGATCGCCGCCGCCGCCGAATCCGGCGGCGTCCTCGTCCCCTACTGCCGCGTCGACCCGCACGACGGCGCCGTCGCCGAGGCCCAGCGGGCGCTGGACGCCGGCGCGCGCGGGATCAAGCTCCATCCGCGGGCCGAGGGGTTCGCGCTGGACCAGCCCGCGGTCCGCGACCTCGTCGCGATCGCACACGAGCGCCGGCTGCCCGTGTTGATCCACGCCGGCCGCGGCATCCCCGCGCTCGGCCGCCACTCGCTCGAGCTCGCGAGCGAGTTCGCCGACGCGCGCCTGATCCTCGCCCATGCCGCGGTCTCTGATCTCGCCTGGTTGTGGCGCGAGATGCCCGCGCATCCGAACCTGCTGATCGACACGTCGTGGTGGAACCCGGCCGACATGTACGCGCTCTTCCGGCTCGTGCCCCCGGGCCAGATCGTCTGGGGGAGCGACTCGCCGTACGCGCCCCCGCTCCAGTCGGCGGTCATGCACCTGCGCTACGCGGTCGAAGCCGGCCTCGGCGACGAGGCGCTGCGCAGCGTGGCCGGAGACCAGATGCGGCGCGTCCTCGAGGGCGCCGAGCTGCTCTCACCGCCCGCCGCGGGCGGACGCGGAGCCGCTCGATCCGCTGCTGGCACGGGTCGTCTCCCACCTGGTGACCGCGGTCGGCGTCGCCGTGGCCGGCGAGGACCCGGCCGAGCAGGTGGCGCTGGCGCGGCTCGCATGCGCCGTCGAGGACGGCCCCGATGCCGAGCTCTACGCGGAGGTCGCCGCGATCCTCGACCGCGTTGCCGATCACTTCCCCCAGCCGGAGGGGATGCGGTACGCGGCCGGGGCGCGGATGATCGTCTTCGCGGTCGCGATCGCGCGCACCCCTCATGCCCCGAACGCGATCGGCGCCCCGGCTCGGAGGCCGGGCCGGGACGAGGCCTAGTTCTTGAGGGTGATGCGCCGGTCCCGGGTGATCGGTGCGCCCGCGTCGGGGCCGAAGGCCACCTTGACTCGCACCTTCACCTTGCCGCGGCGATGGAGTCGCTTGAGGGCGCCGCGGCGCGGCTTGACGGTCAGCTTCACGGTTCCCGCGCCGAGCGCCCGGCGCTGCTCGGAGCGGACCTTGGCCGTGCGCTCGAGGGTCAGCAGACCGGCCGACGGGACCTTGACCCGGAAGCGCGCCAGGCCGCGCTTGCGGTCGTGCTTCGGCTGGCCGAGCTTGAATCCGGCGGTCGAGGACCGCACCGTCCCCGTCGAGCGCGACTGGGCCGAGGCCCTGCCGCCGGCGTTGGAGGCGGTAACCCGGACGCGGGCCCTGGTGCCCACCTCCGCCCCGGAGAGCACGTAGGTGGAGGCCGTCGCGCCGGGGATCGCGGTGCACTGGCCGCCGAGGCACCGCTTCCACTGGTACGCGAAGGAATCGGGCGAGCCGGTCCAGGTTCCGGTCGTCGCGCTCAGCGTCTGGCCCTCCTGGGCGTCGCCGCTGACCTGCGGTTTCGCGGTCGAGGTCGGGGCCGGGATCCGAATCGTGTTGGTGGCGGCGCTCCGCGCCGCAGGCGAGGCGCCGTCGGCGTTCTCCGCCACCACCTCGACCCGGATCCGGTTGCCGACGTCGGCGACCGCCAGCGCGTAGGTCGGCTGGGTGGCGGCGTCGATCGCGGCGCAGGAGGCGCCGTTCTGGTCGCAGCGGAGCCACTGGTAGAAGAACGAGGTCGGCGAGCCCTGCCACTCGCCCTGAGTCGCCGAGAGGGTCTGTCCAACCCGCGGCTTGCCGGAGATCGTCGGCGAGACGGTGTTCACCGGCGCGACGCGCGCGGAGGCGGTCGCGACGCTCACGGCCACGAGGATCGCCGCTGCCACCAGCGTCAGGCGCAGTACGCGCTCGAAACGAGATCGGCTTAACCATCCGCCTCCCAGAACACCGGCGCGGCGCGCCGGTTGCGCCGCGACGCTAGATCTTCTTCACCTGGTCGTAGCCGACCTCGACCGGCGTCTCGCGGCCGAAGATCGAGACCAGGACCTTGAGCTTGGCGGCATCCTCGTTGATCTCCGCGATCTCGCCCGAGAAGTCCGACAGCGGCCCGGAGATCACCTTCACGGATTCGCCGACCTCGAACTGGGCGTGCGTGCGCGGGCGCTCGGCGGTCTCGCGGTGCATGAGCCGGTCGACCTCGGGCTGGGAGAGCGGGATCGGCTTGTTGCGCGAGCCGACGAAGCCGGTGACCCCGGGGGTGTTCTTGACCAGGTTCCAGGCGTCGTCGGTCATCTCCATGTTGACCAGCACGTAGCCGGGCATCGTCCGCTTCTCGATCTGGACCCGCTGGCCGTCCTTGAGCTCGGTGACCTGCTCGGTGGGGACGACGACCTGGCGCACGCGGGCGCGGGCGCTCATCGTCTCGACCCGGTGCTCGAGATTGGCCTTGACCTTGTTCTCGTGCCCGGAGTAGGTGTTGATCACGTACCAGCGGAACATTTCTCGTCAAATCGCTTTCGGATTGAGGGTTGGGGGCCGGCGCGCTCAGAGGAGGCGCTGCACCAGAAAGTTGAAGACGGCGTCGAGCACCCCGAGGTAGGCGGCCATGATCGTGATGAAGATGAGCGTGATCGCCGAGGCCTGGATCAGGGTGTCGCGGTCCGGCCACTGGACGCGCTTGAGCTCCGCCCAACAGGAGATGAAGAATCCGATCACCCCGCCCCGCTGGCGCTCCGTGGGCGCCTCGCGCGGAGCCCGGCGCTTCTCCGACTCCTTGGCGCGCTGCTTGCGGTCGCGCTCCTCCTGTCGCCGAGCGCGGCGGCTGGTCTTGTCGGCGGGCGGGGCCTCCACCTCGCTCTCCTGAGGCGCGCCGACGTCGGCGCGCGAGGGGGCCGGGGCGGCGCGTGGCGCCTCGGCCTCGGCCGAAGCCTTTCCCCGGAGCTGGTCGAGGTCCGCGCCCTGCTCGGCGAGCTCGGCCTCGATCACGTCGGCCGTCTCGCCCACCTGCGTGTCGTGCTGCGCGCGCGACTCGTCGGTGAGCTCCGCGTCCGAGCGGCTCTGCTGCTGCGCCTGGCGCCGGCGCTGCTCGGCCTTGCGCTGTGCTCGGGTCTTTGCCACGGGTCAGCCGACCCGCGCGGGGGCGGCGGCCGCCGCCACTAGCGCGTCTCCTTATGAGGCGTGTGGTGACCGCACCAGCGGCAGTACTTGCGCATCTCGATCCGGTCCGGCGTGTTTCGCCGCGACTTGTTGGTCTGGTAGTTGCGCCGCTTGCACTCCTCGCAGGCGAGGGTTACGGCGATTCGAACGTCTCCGCGAGCCATCTGCTCCTCTGAATCCTTTGCGGGCGCCTGCGGCGCCCTTACATGCCGCTTTCGGAGCTAAAGCTCCTCACTTCTATTTCCTCTTGCGGGCGCCTGCGGCGCCCTTACATGCCGCTTTCGGAGCTAAAGCTCCTCAGTCGCCGGGCGCCTGAGTCCCGACAGAAAAAAGACCTCCACCGCGCCACCTTCAGGCGCGACACGAGGACGCCGCAAGGATAGCGCGCCTCGCGCGGCTTTCGTCGGCCCCCCGGGCCCTCGACCGCCGCCCCCGCAAAGAGCGACGGCCGCGCTGAGCGCGGCCGTCGCATCAATTCCGGATCGGCCTGAAGCCGCGGCTGGCTCAGCCGGCCTTCTTCACCTTGACCTTGTTGCAGTCCGGCGCGACGACGTCGATCTTGTCGACCTTCGCCATGTCGTTGCCGAGGCCGCACTTGACCTTGTCCTTGTCACCGTCGACGGCGTTGACCTTGTCGTTGCCACCGCCGGCGCGGATGTTGTCCTCGCCGGAGCCGCCCTTGATCTTGTCCTTGCCACCCTGGCTCTGGACCTGATCCTTGCCGGCGTCGCCGTTGACCTTGTCGTTGCCGGTGCCGCCGCGGACCTTGTCCTTGCCCTCGGCGCCCTTGACCTTGTCGTTGCCGCCGGAGCCCTGGACGCGATCGTTGCCCTCGTTGCCGGTGACCTTGTCGTTGTCACCGAAGCCCTTGAGCAGGTCGTTGTCCTCGTTGCCCTGGATGTCGTCGGGACCGGCGTCGCCCGTGATCGAGTCGTTGCCGGTGCCGCCGGTGGCGGTGTCGTTCTCGTTGCCCAGCGTCACGGTGTCGTTGCCGGCACCGCGCGTCGACGTTGTCGTTGCCGTCCTCGCCGAGGATGACGTCGTTGCCGTCGTCGCCGGTGATGCCGTCGTTGCCGGCCTGGCCGTTGAGGCAGTCGTCGCCCGGCAGACCGTTGATCGTGTCGTTCCCTCCGCCGCCGCGCAGCAGATCGTTGAACGGCGTACCCGTGATCACGTCGTTGGCATCATCGCCCTGAAGCGCGACACCACCCTGGAACGTGAGGTTCGGGCAGTCGTTGTAGTAGTACTGGTAATAGTCCGACTGCGGGATCGGGGTCACCGTTGCGTTCGCCGTCGACGCCAGAACCAGCGAACCGAGCAACACCCCGGTTGCGGCTGCGACCTTTCTTCTCATCTCTGAACGGTCTCCTTTCGACCTGGTGAAAACGACAAACGCCGTTCGATAGCTAATACGCCAGACCGCCTCTGCGGCTGACACTGGGTTTAGCCGGGGTTTATTTAGGCCCCGCCCCAGACAAGACTCTGCTGGTCGCCCACTCGGGCTCGCAGCTTCGCGTTCTTGGGCAGCCGCAGCGTCTTCTTGAAGACCTCGCCAGCGCCTGCCCTCACAGAAGCTACCTTCTTCCAGCGGTCTTTGTGGTGCCGCTGGACCTTTATCCGTCCCGCGACCGGCGACCGGCCCCAGACGATCAGCTTCTTCTTGCCGTTCTTGGAGGCCTTCTTCGACGACACCAGGGGGAATCTCCAGGAGGTCGCCGACGGCTTCGGTGAGCCGTCGTTGAAGTAGATGCCGGTCGCGTCGTCGGCGAACGGGTTCTCCTTGACGAAGGGCGCGTCGCGAACCTGCAGGTTGATCACCACCCGGGCGCCGTCGCGCCAGAGCAGGTACTGCGCCTGCTCGAGCCACCGCGCCTGGCGCTTCGGCGGCACGCCCTCGAAGCCGTCCGGCGGGTTGGTCTCCCACCAGATCTCGGTCACCCAGAGCTCGTGGGGGCCCGGGGTCCCCGTCTGCCCGGCGCGCTCGGCGGCGCGCAGGAGGGTGCGCAGGCTGCCGAGGTCGGGCGTGGAGATGTCGTCGGGGTCGATCGCGCCGCGCTCGGGGCCCCCCGAGGTGTTGATCGGATGGTGTGCCAGCACGTCGAAGTTGGCCTTCACCGGGCAGGCGACCGGCTTCGGCTTCTCCTCGGCGTTCATGCACAGCACCTCGCGCCAGAACGTCAGGGGCCGTGTGCGGACCCCTCCGGGCGGGTCGCCGTAAGGGGCGGTGCCGGCCGTGACCACGACGTTGTCGCCGTGGACGGCCTTCACAGAGCCGTAGAAGGCGTTCAGCATGTCGCGGTAGATCGCGGCGCTGGCCTGGGCGCCGTTCGCGTACTGCGGGTTCAGGTAGGTCGTCAGGTTGGGCTCGTTCCAGAGCTGGTAGAGGCTCACCCGCGGGAGGACGCCGCCGGTTGCGGAGAAGGAACCCGAGTAGCGGGTCGCGAGGGCGTGCGCGAAATCGGCGATCGCGTCCGGGCGCGGGCGCCAGCTCCCCGCCGGCGTGCCGGAGGGGCGTCCCGCGCCCTCCGCCCAGGTCGGGGCCCGGTAGATGGTGAGCAGCGGCTGCAGCCCGTGCGCGATCGCGTCGCGGATCGCGGCGTCATAGACGCCGAACGAGTACGCGGGATCGGCCGGGTTGCGGGGATCGAGCGGCTGGTTCGGGGCGATCGAGCGCCAGAGGAGGTTGAAGCGCACGATCTGCGACCCGCTTGCCGACCGTCCGCTGAAAGGCCGCGTCGCGCACCTCGGGGTCGGCGTGCAGATAGAGCGGGTCGGCGAACCCGGTGGCGAGGCCGGCGCGCGCCTGCGACTGGGCGGGCGCGACGACGGCCGAGCACGCGGCCAGCGCGACCAGCGCCGCGGCCAGCCGTAGGCCGCGCCGCCCCGCGCGGCCCGACCGGGCCGGCTGCGCGACCGATGCCGAGTGGCTCACGCGCCGCCGGGCTCGTGCGGTCCGCGCCTGCGGGCGAGGACGAAGAACGCGACCGCGCCGAGCGCCGTCGCGAGCAGGATGATCGGCAGGGCCACGCCCAGGCCGTCCGAGCTCGAAGAGTTGCGCCCGAGGATCTCGTCGACGACGCCGCCGAGGCCGCCACCGCCACCGTCGTCGGTGCTCAGGTTGGCGTCGCCGCCTGCGGAGCCGCCGCTCGCGGCGTTGCCGCCGGAGCCCTGCGACCCGTTGCCGCCGCCGTTGCCGCCCGAGGCCGCCTGGCCGCCCTGCGGCGCGGTGGCCTCCGCGGCCGCCGCGGCCGCTGCACCGTCGGCGCCCTGGGCGTTGAGCTCGTCGGCGACCGCGGGCGAGAGCGCGTTGCCCCCGCCGCCGGAGCCGCCGCTGGGCTCGGTGGCACCGCCGGCGCCACCACCGCCTCCGCCGGCACCGCCGCCGCCGGAGCCGCCGCCGTGGCCGTTGCCACCACCGCCTCCGCCGGAGCCGCCGCCCGGGATGTTCTCGGTGTACTGGTCTACTCCTGATCCGGGGCTCTGTGCCTGCACGACCACCGGGGCAGCCGCGACGGAGGCCAGGACCACGGAAACGATCATTGCCCTGCGCATGCCCTTCATACGCGCGGGCGCGCCGCGGGCTGACATCGCGACCTCGATCGGAGACCCCGAAGAGGTCGAGCGTCAGCAATAGCGCGGTTTGTGCGTAATAGGCAGAGCATGGAGATCCGAGCGCAGAGCGCCCGCCCCGGAGGCACCGCGGCGGTCGGCCAGCCCCGCGACTCGGTCGCAGCCGCCGCCCGGCGCTTCGGCCCCGCGATCGCCGGCTACGGCCTGCCGTTCCTGCTCGTCTTCTACCTCGCGATGAAGGGCGGCGGCTATGACCCGATCGTCCGGGGCGAGGTCGGCGTCGCGGTCTGGTGGGTGGTGCTCTTCGGCGCCGCCATCGGCGTGCTGCCGGCGGCCCGGCTCTCGGCGGCCGGCTGGACGATGCTCGCCCTGCTCGGCGCCTTCGCGCTCTGGACCACCCTCGGAATCAGCTGGTCGGACTCGGCCGAGCGCAGCGCCTCGGAGGCCGGCCGGATCGCCGCGTACCTGGGTGTCTTCGTCCTCGCGGTCTCGACCCAGCGAGGCGAGACGATCCGCCGCACGGTGATCGGGGTCGGTGCGGGGATCGCCACGGTCAGCGTCCTGGCGCTGCTCTCGCGCCTGCACCCCGACTGGTTCCCCGCCAACGCAGCGGGCGAGGTCCTCCCGCAGGGCCGGCGCCTGAACTACCCGCTCGACTACTGGAACGGCCTTGCGGCCCTGATCGCGATCGGGATCCCGATCGTCGTCTGGATCGCGGCCTCGGCCCGCAACGTGGTCGCCCGCGCGCTCTCCGTCGCGGCGCTGCCCGCGATGGCGCTCGCCGCCTACTACACCCTCTCGCGCGGCGGCGGCATCGAGATCGGCATCGCCCTGATCGTCCTCGTCGCGCTCTACCCGCGCCGTCTCCAGCTCCTGCCGATTGCGGCGGTCGCGGCGATTGGAAGCGCCCTGGCGATCGCGGCCGCGGACCAGCGCGGCGCGCTCGCCGACGGGCTCACCAACTCGGCGGCGAGCTCGCAGGCCTCCGAGATGCTCGCCCTGGCGCTCGTCACCTGCGCCGGCGTCGGCCTGATCGGCGCGGCGATCGCGCTCGCCGAGCGCCACGAGCTCTATCGGATGCCCTCGATCCGCCGCCCCACGGCGCTCACCGTGGCGGGCCTGGTCGCGATCGTCGCGCTCGTGGGCGCGCTCGCGTTCGGCGCCCCGGGCAAGATCGCCGACGGCTGGGACAGCTTCAGGGACCCGGGCGGGCCCGGCGACACCGCCCAGCGGTTCGAGAGCGCCGGCGGCAACGGTCGCTACCAGTACTGGTCGTCGATGGTCGACGCCGCCGAGGCCGAGCCGCTCACCGGGATCGGGCCCGGGCACGTTCGAGTTCTTCTGGGCGCGCGAGGGCACCCGCACGGGCTTCGTCCGCGACGCCCACTCGCTCTACTTCGAGGCCCTCGGCGAGCTCGGAGTCCCCGGCCTGCTGCTGATCGCCGGGCTGGTCGCTCGCGGTCCTCGGCTGGGGAGCCATGGCCGCGCTGAGGGCGGTGACGGCGGAACGCCGGGCGCTGCTCGCCGCGGCGACGGCGGGGTGCGTCGCGTTCGCATTCGCCGCCGGGATCGACTGGGTCTGGGAGATCCCCGTGATCCCCGTCTGCTTCCTGTTGCTGGCGGCTGCGATCGCCGCCTCGAGCGCGCCGGAGGAGCGACCGGAGGGACGGCGCGTCGGCCTGCGCCTCGGGCTCGCCGGGCTCTCGCGTCGGGGCCCTGATCGTGATCGCGATTCCGCTCGCCGGCGCATCCTCGATCCGCGACAGCGAGCAGCTGGTCGATTCCGCGCAGCTCGGCGAGGCGCTCGACGCCGCGACGACGGCGAAGAACATCCAGCCCTACGCGGCAACGCCGAGCCTCCAGCAGGCCCTGATCCTCGAGCGCGCCGGCAATCTCGACGAGGCCGTCGTCGCCGCCCGCCAGGCGACCGACGACGAGGCGGCGAACTGGCGCAACTGGCTCATCCTCTCGCGCCTCGAGGCCCGGGTCGGCAACGTGAACCCGTCGATCGCCGCCTACCGCCACGCTCGCCGGCTGAACCCGAGATCGCCGATCTTCCAACAATGATCAGGAGCACGAAATGAACGACATCGAGCCGGATCTGGACGGGATCGCGGAGCGTCTGCGGACCGAGCGGCCGATTCCGAGGGCGGGGTTTCGGGCCGAGCTGCGCAGTCAGCTGCTCGCCTCCGTCCGCCGCCAGCCGTCGGCGCCGCGGAGGCTGCGGCTGCTGATCGCGGCGTACGCCGGCTCGGGCACGGCGCTGCTCGCGGTGGTCGCGGTCGGGATCGCGGGCGGCGGGCCGCTTCGCGACCTAGGCGAGCTGTTCCGGCTAGTCGCGGACCGCGCGGGCCCGGTGCCCCGGCTCGAGCTCTGAGCGCATCCGGCGCAGCGACCGCGAGAGGATCTGCTGCACGTTGGCGAGCGAGAGCCCGGTGAGCTCCGAGATCTCGGGGCCGTTGAGATCGCCGCCGAAGCGCAGCGCGATCAGCTCGCGCTCGCGATCGCTGAGCCGTTCGAGCGCCGCCTCGAGCTCGGGCGAGAGCCCGAGCTGCTCCTCGAGGGTGTCGTAGCCGCCGAGCTGGACGTCGGCGAGCTCGCCCTCGGCCAGCGGCTCCTCCTGGCTGCGGGCGTTGCGGCGGAAGTGGTCGATGAGCAGGTTCTGCGCGATCGTCAGCAGCCACGTGCGGGCGCTGGCGCGCTCGGGGTCGAAGCGCCGCCACGCCTTCAGGGCCCGCTCGAACGTCGCCTGCACCAGGTCCTCGACCTCGTCCTTGGAGGCGAGGCGGTAGCCGATGAACCCGTAGACGTCCCAGACGTGCTCGTCGTAGACGGAGACGAAGTCCTGCGATTCGGGGCTCATCTCGCGGCCGGGCTGCTGACGGTTCCTGGGCTCAGTACGCGCCCCGCTGTCCCAGGACGGCGTGGACGGTTCGCACCAGGAGCTTCATGTCCTCGGCGAACGAGGGGTTCATGACGTAGGCGTAGTCGAGCTTCACCATGTCCTCGAAGCCGATGTCGCTGCGGCCGAGCGTCTGCCAGGGCCCGGTGATACCCGGCCGGGCGGTCAGCCTGGCCTCGTGGTGGCCGCGCACCAGCGCGGCCTCCTCGGGGATCAGCGGCCGCGGGCCCACCAGGCTCATGTCGCCCTTGATCACGTTCACCAGCTGGGGCAGCTCGTCGATCGACCAGCGCCGCAGCCAGGCGCCGAAGCGGGTCGTCCGGGGATCGTTGGCGACCTTGAACATGCCCGGGGTGTCGCCGATCGCGTGCAGGTTCATGGTGGCCATCTCGTGCTTGCGCGTCTCGGCGTTGGCGTACATCGTCCGGAATTTCAGCACCTCGAAGTGCTCGCCGCCCTGGCCCACCCGGGCCTGCCTGAACAGCGCCGGCCCGGGCGACTCGAGCCGGATCCGGATCGCGCAGTAGGCCAGCAGCGGCGACAGCAGGATCAGCCCCGTGCCGGCGGCCACGACGTCGAACCCGCGCTTGAACAGCGCCTGGCTGCGCGGCTCGCGGACCGCGGCGATCGTCAGCACCGGCAGCCCCTCCATGTAGTGGAGCATCCCGTGCGGGGGGATCGCGTCGGCGTCGGCCGAGACCACGTCGATGTGGACCCGGAGCTTGCTCAGCGCCCTGATCAGGCTGCTGCGCTCCTCCAGGTCGCCCGGGAAGCTGGCCACGATCACCCGGTTGATGTCCGAGTCGGCGACGAAGTCCATGATCTCTGCGCCCT
This sequence comes from uncultured Solirubrobacterales bacterium, assembly GCA_963729065.1. Lineage (GTDB taxonomy): Bacteria > Actinomycetota > Thermoleophilia > Solirubrobacterales > 70-9 > WHSW01. The sequence goes on along the minus strand of CAVSMS010000010.1, from coordinate 1,536,531 downwards.
CCCGGGTCCGCAGCGGATCGCTCGAGAGCTCGCCGACGCAGGCGACCCGCAGCCCCAGCTCCGGATGGCGGTCGAGCCTGCGGACGACCCGGCGTACGTCGACCGGGCTGCCGAGGACCGCGACCCGCTGCTCGTACCAGGGACGGCGCCGGGCGACGGCGCGGGTGAGCCCGCGCAGGCCGAGGATCGCGCCGAACCCCGCGACCCAGAGGACCGCGGAGAGCAGCAGCTCGGGCGGATCGGGGGCCACCACAGCGACGAGCAGCAGCAGGCACCAGCTCCACAGCGCGAGGGCGAAGACGATCGGGGCGATCTCGTCGGCCGCCGAGGGCCCCAGCCGGCGGTCGTGGATGTGGAAGAGGCCGACCGTGTTGGCGATCAGCAGCCAGAGCGGCAGCGAGATCGCAAACGCGACCACGGTCTCGACCCCCACCGGAGGCCGGCCGACCGCCGCCGCCACGCCGACGGAGACGGCGCCCGCCAGAGTCAGGCCGATGAGGTCGCTGAGGGCGAGCCGGCGCCGGAGGACGAAGCCGCGCGAGTCGCCCGCGAACGTCCGGCGGCCGTGCCTCGCCCGCGCCGCGGCGTCCGTTGCGGGGCCGTGCTCGACCCCGGCGATCGTCGGGGTCGGGATCGGGGGGAAGACCTCCTGCGGGGCGTCCTCGACGCGGCGCGCCCGGCCGAGGCCGGCGAGATCGACCCGGTCGGCGACCTGGTAATCCGCTCGCGCGCCGCGCGACTGCTCCGTCGACCCCATTTCAGCTTCCTTCGCGGACGAGCGGGGATCCGGTACCGGGCCCGCGACCCGGTGGTGTGCCCGGGCGGGCGTCGTCCCCATGCGTATTGGCTCTGTGTGGGTTCAGAAGCGCTCCCTATTGCCGCTTGGCCTAGCCGACCGACGCGGAGGCGCATCGCGGCGCTTTGCCATCGCGCTCACCCCCGAGCGCGCCGAACTCGCTCAGATCAAACCTACCGGTAGCCGCCGGAGGGTGCAAGCCAGGCACGGGAACAGCAATCGGGGCTACTGTGTCCGTAGTAGTCGAGCGCGGCGGGCGCCAATGAATGCTGTGGATGCCGACACCGGACTGGTGATGAGACTCGACACGCCCCTGCCCGCAGAGGCGATCGCCGACCGCCCCAACCTACTCTTCCTCTCCGGCCACTGCCACGGCGGCGCCGACGGGGTCCCGGTCGGGCTCGATCTCGTGGCCGACGGGCACGCGACCCCGGCGATGGCGCACTCGATGCCCCGTCCCGACATCACCCCGACGGCGGGGCCGAGCGCCTACCGCAGCGGATTCTGGGGGATCGTGCCGCTCCCCGCCGTCGAGCGGGCGCGGCCCGTCGCCCTCGAGCTCGAGGCGACGTTCGAGGACGGGTCGAGACGGCGCCTGCCGCTGGGCTCGATCGAGCTCCTGCCCGGTCCCGAACGGGTCGGGACGGCGGCCGGAAACGGCGCGCGACCGGCTCGGATCGCGATCTGCATGGCAACCTACGAGCCCCCGATCGACCTGCTCGAGCGCCAGCTCGACTCGATCCGAGCGCAGACGAACACCGACTGGTTCTGCGTGATCAGCGACGACGACTCCTCGCCGGAGACGCTCGCGGCGATCGAGCGCCTGGTCGACGGCGACCCGCGCTTTGCCCTCTCCAGCGCCGGCCCACGGCGCGGGTTCTTCCACAACTTCGAGCGCGCCCTGCGCCTGGCGCCCCCCGAGGCGGAGTTCGTCGCCTTCGCCGACCAGGACGACCGCTGGGACGCCCAGAAGCTCGACGTGCTCCTCAATCGGATCGGCGGCGCGACGGTCGCCTACAGCGACGCCCGGATCGTCACCCCGTCGGGCGAGCTGCTCTCGGAGACCTACTGGAGCCAGCGCCGCAACAACAACTCCAACTTCGTCTCACTGCTGCTCGCGAACACCGTGTCGGGGTCGGCCGCCCTCTTCCGGCGCGAGGTCGTCGAGCGCGCGCTGCCGTTCCCGTACGCCTCCGGCGGCCTCTTCCACGACCACTGGCTGGCGACCGTGGGGCTGGCGCTGGGGCGGATCGCCTACGTCGACCGGCCGCTCTACGACTACGTGCAGCACGACGCTGCCCTGCTCGGCCACGAGCGGGCGCAGGCGTGGGCGAACGGCGCCCGGTCCCTGCCGGTGCGGCTGCGCCACTTCCGCGACGATCCCGGCTACTTCTACGAGCACTGGCGCACGACCTACTTCCAGGAGTACTGCCGGGTCTCGCTGATGGCGCGGCTGCTGCTCGAACGCTGCGGGCCCGAGCTCTCGCCACAGCGGCGTACCGCGCTGGAGCGGCTCGTACGCGCCGAGCACTCGCCCGGGTCGGTGGCCTGGCTCGCCGGGCGCCAGCTGCGCGGCGCGGCCGGCGGGTCCGAGACCCTGGGCGCCGAGGGCAGGCTGCTGCGCGCGCTCGCCTGGAAGCACCTGCTCGCCGCTCAGCCGGACGAGGAGCGGGCGCTCCGCCGGTGGCTGCCGCGGCGCGGGGCGTTTCCCGTCGACCGGCTCAGCCCCACCGCCCCGCCCCCGGCGCGCGCGGCCGCCGCGGCGCCCGCCGACTGAAACGGCGGCTCAGCGCGCGGGCTCGCGCTCGCGCGCTGCCTCGGCGCGGACCCAGTCGGCGGTGCGGGCGAGGCCGTCATCGATCCCGACCCTCGCCCGCCAGCCGAGCTCGGCCTCGGCCAGCACCGGGCTGATCGCGGTGTGGAGGATCTCGCCGACCCGCTCGGGGGCGAACACGGGGCCCTCCGGGAACTCGAAGATGTCGGTCAGCGACCCGACCAGGTCGAGGACGCTCGTCTGCGTGCCGGTGCCGACGTTGTACGGACCCTCGCCGGCAGCGCCGGCCCCGGCGAGCAGGCCGTCGACGAGGTCGTCGACGTAGATGTAGTCGCGCGTCTGCGAGCCGTCGCCGTAGACGGTCACCGGCCGGCCCTCGACCAGCTTGCCGCAGAACATCGCGATCACCCCGGCCTCGCCGCGCGGGTTCTGGCGCGGTCCGTAGACGTTGCCGAGGCGCAGCGCGACCGTGTCGACCCCGTGCAGGCGCCTGTAGACCGAGCAGTACCCCTCCCCCGAGAGCTTGCTCTGCCCGTAGGGGGAATCGGGACGCAGGACCGCGTCCTCGACGAACGGCAGCTCGCGGCCGTCGCCCTCGCCGTAGATCGCCCCGCCGGTGGACGCGAAGACGAAGCGCGACCCCGCCGCCCTGGCGGCCTCGAGCAGGTTGATCGTGCCCAGCACGTTGACGGCGCCGTCGAAGATCGGATCGGCGACCGAGACGCGGACGTCCATCTGCGCCGCGAGGTGGAAGATCCGCTCGGGCGGATCGGCGACGAGCTCGTTCACCTGCTCGGCGTCGCGAATGTCTCCCCGCACGAACCTGGCGCCGCGCTCGATCGCCGGCTCGATGTTCGCCAGGGACCCGGTCGAGAGGTCGTCGATCACGCTCACCTCGTCGCCGTCCTCGAGCAGCCTGTCGACCAGATGCGAGCCGATGAACCCGGCCCCGCCGGTTACCAGGGTCTTCACCCGGCGCAGCCTAGCCAAGGCGCGCCGCGGCCGAGCCGGAGCGGGACCCGCGCAGGACCGAGTCCGCCAGCACGACGGCGGAGCGCGTTGCGGCGCGGACCGCCTGGCGTTCCTTCGGCTGGGCGCGCTCGCGGTCGAACTCGTTGGAGACCAGGTCGCGCTCGTAGTCCGCCGCGAAGACCTCGCGCCACGGCGCGCCCCAGTAGCGCTGCGCGAAGGCGTCGTTGGACGTGGCGAAGCCCTCGTCGATCCGCTCGCGCAGATCGTTGTCGAGGCCGTTGAACGGCGGCGCATCCTCGCCAGTCACCTGCGTCGCCATCTCGATGACGTCGCGCGAGAGCGCGCTGTGCCTCGCCGGCTCCACGTCGCGACACCCTCCGTAGGTGCGTTGGACGTAGCGCGCGATCCGGCGGCAGACCTCCACCGTCAGCGGCCCGGGGGCGGTGTTCATGCGCGGCTGCTCGGCGTCGCCGAGCAGCTCTGCGAGCCGGTCGGCCAGGCCAGCCGCCTCGCAGAACACCGATTCCAGGCTGGGCGCCAGCCGGCCGGGCGTGAACGGAAGCGGGATCAACCGCATGGCGGGCGGCCGGTCCCACATCTCCAGATGGGCCGAGTAGTCGAGCAGGGGGAAGTTGACCGCGCGCTTCACGAACGGGCGAAACCGGCGCGGCTCGTTGAAGAACTTCGTCCTCTGCGTGTAGAGCGAGTTGATGTAGGCGTGCTGGGGACGGACGAAGGCGACCACGTCCAGCGTGACGCCGGCCTGCTCGGCGAACGCACGCACCCGCTCGACCGCGGACGCCGGATCCGGCCGCTGGACGAAGTCCTCGCTCGAGATGACGACGACCTCCTGCTCGGCGGCGCGGAGCTGGTCGGCCACGTTCTCGAAGGTGAGTGACCCGGGGTCGAACCGGTACCCGGTCGAGAGCGACCAGGCGAGGTTGTGCTGCGCCGGGCGCAGGTCGGCCTCCGGCATCGGATACAGGACCCCGAGCTCCGAGAGCCGGGCGCGGTGTGTGAACAGGAACCGCTGCAGGGTGCTGGTCCCCGTCTTCGGGTACCCGATGTGGAGAACCAAGCGACGCATCTAACCCGCCCCCGACGATCATAGGGAGCGCACTCCGCCGCTCCCGCGCGGACCGGGGATCGCGCCTAGTTGAGGGGCACCGGCGGCTTGCGGCGCCGTCCGTACTGGAAATGCGCGGGCGTCGGCTTCCAGGGCTGTCTGGTGAGGATCAGCGGCGTCTGGTTGAGGGAGGTCTGACCTCCGCGGCGCCGATTCCCGGGCGGCCAGATCGTGCGACTGGCCTTGAGCCCGACCTCGGTGCAGAGCTCGCCGATGAACTCGTCCGTGTAGCGCACGACGCCGGGGTAGAACCATCCGTCCTCGGTGTTCTGGTCGGCGGGGTCCTCGCAGCGGACGAAGGTGACCACGGCCACGGTCTCGTCGTGACACACGGAGGCCACGGCCGCGAACAGCTTGCGGATCTCGGCGACACCAGTGTGCGAGGCGACCGAGTGGGCCATCATGAAGTCCACCGGCTCCCCCACGAAGCTGAAGTCGTACTCGGCGTTGAAGGCGAAGGAGGGCTGCTTGCAGCGGACGATCTCACCGTTCTCTCCGCTGCCGAAGTGCTGCATCAGGCCCTCGTAGACGATCTTCTGGTTCGGCTCGAGCCCGAAGTAGCGCCCGGGCATCAGCCAGGGGAGGATGTGGCGGCCGAGCCTCAGGCTGCCGCAGCCGATGTCGAGCATCCGGTGGTACTCGCGCATGCCGAGGTCGAACAGGAACTCGAACTGGATCGCCCCGCCGAGGTCGTAGTTGTGCGGGCGGCCCACGAAGGCGCGATAGTGATCCGCGCCCGTCTTCTGGTCGAGGCCGAGCGCGGCAACCTCCTGCTCGGTGAGGTGCTGGGCGAGCGCGTTGGCCTCGCGCCGCCGGCGCTTCCTCCGTAGCTGTGCTTGCTCCTGCTTGGACGCCACCTACGCCTCCGTTCCTTTCCTCATCGACCGCGGGATTGAAGCAAGAAAGCGCCGCCGACCGGGGCGCGGCTAGGAAGCGGGGCTGCGGGAACGCGCGGGCGCGGGCGGCGGGGCGGCGACGGGGACCGCGCTCCAGCATCTCGTCCGCCTTCCGTACCGCGCGGCGGGTGGCCGTCCGGACGACCTTGCGCTCCTCCGGGCTCGCGCGCTTCGGGTCGAACTCGTTGGGGACCAGGTCGCGCTCGTACTCGCCCGCGAAGACCTCGCGCCACGGCGCGCCCCAATAGCGCTGCGCGAACGCCTCGTTGCCCTCGGCGAAGCGCTCGTAGATCCGATCGCGCAGCTCGTTGTCGACCCCGTTGAAGGTCGATGCGGCTTCGCCCGTCGCACGATCCGCCATCCGGCGGACATAGCCGGAGAGCGGCGCGTGTACGCCCGGCTCGAGCGCCCGCACTCCGCCGCGCTTGCGGACGATGTAGGCGGCGACGCGACGGCAGACCTCGACCGTCAACGGCCCGGGCGAGGTGTTGATCCGGTCGCGGTCGGCGTTCGCGAGCAGATCGCCGACGCGATCGGTGAGCCCGGCGGCGTCGCAGAAGACGGTCTCGAGGTTCGGTTTCAGCTTCTGAGAGGTGAACGGAACCGGGATCAGGCGAACGTTCTCGCCCTCGTCCCAGCCCTCGAGGTGGGCCCCATAGTCGACCATCGGCAGCTTGACGGCGGTCGTCACGAACTCCGCAAACCGGCGCCGTTCGGTGAAGAACTTGGCCCGCTGGGAGTAGAGCGAATTGATGTAGGCGTGCTGCGCGCGCACGAAGACCACGACGTCGATCGCGACGCCCGTCCGCTCGGCGAACTCGCGCACGCGGTCGACGACCATCGTCGGGTCCCGGTTCTGCACGAAGTCCTCGCTCGAGAGGATCATGGTCGCCTTGCCGCTTTGCTCCCACAGATCCTCCAGCTGGTCGAACGTCAGCGCCTCGGGCTCGAAGCGGACGTCGGCCGAGATCGACCAGGCGACGTTGTGCTGCGCCATCCGTCGCTCGGAGTCCGCCGGGTAGAGCACGTCGCGTTCCGCGAGCTCGTCGCGGCTCAGGTAGAGGAAGCGCTGCAGCGTGCTCGTGCCCGTCTTCGGGTACCCGATGTGGAGCACCATGCGTCGCGTGTCGGTGCTCACGCCCACTGTCACCGGATCCAGCTAGCCCTGCTCGGCGCTCTGCTCGGGCGCGTCCTTGGCGAGAAACTCCTTGTTCAGCCGCAGCTGGCGCTGGGCGCGCCTGATCTCCAGCTCGAACTCCTCGTCCCGTTCGATGGCCGACTCCCTCACGAGGCGGAGAATCCGCCGCAGACTCCGGTCCGTCTGTCCCAGTGCCTCCAGGGGCGGCTGTGCGCTCGCGTCAGTCGTCATCGGTCACCTCCCGAGGGGTGTCTCGCCTTCAGTCCGGGGCGATCTTAGACCGCGAGGCCGCTCACCCTCAGCGCGGTCAGTAGCTCGGCAGCGTCAGGGACCAGTCCTCCTCGTCGTCGGCGAGCTTGCGAGAGTCGAGCATCTCGACCGAGGACCAGAGCGCCCCGACGCCGTACTCGCGCAGCGAGACGGGGGCGTAGCGCTTGACCGCGGCGTGATATCCGCGCTGCAGCGCCTCGGACTGCGGGTCGAGGTTCTGGATCACGAGCAGGCCGGTGGGAGGGCAGTCGAGCCGGTAGAGCACGAGGTCGTCGCGCAGCTCCCTGAGGATCGGGACGAGCTTCCAGACGTCGCCCGCCCACGCGGCCCCGGTCGCGACGCGGCCGGTGAGGTTCGGCTTCGCCGGGAAGCAGTCGTGGACGAGGATCATCGAGTTCGGGTGACAGCAGCGTTCGGCGTTGATGAAGTCGCGGAGGAGGAACTCGTACCGGTGCATCCCGTCGAGGAAGGCGACGTCGACGCCGTTGGGAAGCAGGCTGCGGACGTCGATCTCGTGAAAGAAGCGGTCCGACGTCATCTGGAAGCAGAACGTCCGCGTGCGATCGAGAGCTCCCGGCTTCGGGCGCATGCGGGGGTCGACGCAGATCGCGTCGCAGTCGAACGCCGCCAGCGAGCTGCCGTCGCGCGTTCCGATCTCCAGGTACGAGCGCGGCTGTGAGCGCTCCGCGAGGCGCTTCAGGAACGCCAGGTATTGAAGGCCCTTGTGGCTGAACGCCGGCCCCTGCCGAGCTGCGGGCTCCGCCTCCGGCTCGGCGGCCTCGACGGTCTGCTTTTCCATCGCTCGCCTTCCTCTCCCCCGAGCATGTGTGGTCGTCCGGCGCCGGATCATACGTATTCGATGGGTCTAGGATGGCCGGGTCGGGGATGGCCGCGCAATTCGACACCAGGCTCCAGGACTCGGACTACTGGACGCCCGAGCAGTTCGCCGATGCCGCCGACCTGCCCGGCGCCGAGCGCGTGGCCCTGACCGAGCCGGCGCAGGTGCCCGTGATCCACATGCTCCGCCGCGAGGATCGCGTCTGGCGCCCCGAGGACTACGACGCGCTGCCGAAGAAGGAGGCCGCGAGCCCGGGGTACACGATGATGCGCGACGTGGGCCTGGTCGCGCCCGGAATGCTGCTCACCGAGGACGGGCGCTACGTCCGTGACCCCATGACCCGCCTCACCCCGGCGCGGGTGTCCCCGGCGTTCGAGCGCGATCTCGAGATCGGGGCCCAACGCCGCCGGGAATGGGAATACGACCCCGAGGCGCTGGACCGGGGCATCCTGATCGCGGGACCGGGGATCGAGCGCTTCGGCCACAACCTGCTCGATTTCCTTCCCGGGCTCGCGATGCTCGATCAGTTCGGCGTCTTCACCGACTGGCCGCTGCTGCTGCCCGAGCAGGTGCCGAGCTGGATCCCGCCGATGGTCGAGATCTACTCCGGACGACAGCGCGTGATCAAGCGCTTCTCACACCGGCGCCACCTGAGGGTCCGCGTCCGCGAGCTCTGCGTGCCCTGGATCGTGCGCAAGCCGGCGTTTCACCCGAGCGTCGCCGAGGTCTTCGAAAAGGTTGCGGCGCGGGCGACCGGCAACGGCGCTGCGGCGGCGCCCGGACGGCGCATCTGCATCCTGCGCGGAAAGGACCAGGACGACAAGCGCGGCCTGACGAACGCCGAGGCCCTGGATGCGATGCTGCTCGAGCGCGGGCTCGAGGGCGTCTCTCCCGAGCGCATGCCGTTCGTCGACCAGGTCCGGCTGTTCGCCGAGACCGAGTTCGCGGTCGGGCAGGCCGGCTCGGCCCTGCATGGGGTCGTGTTCTCGAAGCCCGGCACGGCCGCGCTGGAGCTCAGGCCGGAGAACTACGACGTCCACGGTCAGTCGGCGATCGCCGTCCTGCGGCGCCAGACGTTCGCCTCCGTCAAGGGCGACCAGGATGGCGGCCGGATGAGCCGCGCGCCCTGGACCCTCGACCTCGAGCTCGTCGAGCAGCGGCTCGGCGAGCTCGGCCTCTGAGCCCTACGCGGTATCCCCGTCGCCGGCGCCGTTCCCCAGGAGCTGCTGGTTGACGCGCAACTGACGCCGCGCGCGCTTGATCTCCTCCTCGAGGGCCTCGTCTGAGCCCAGGTCGGCGTCCTTCAGCCGCCGCAGGATGCGGCGCAGGCTGCGGTCGGTCTGCCCCAATGCTTCCGTTGCTTCGCTCCCCATAATTGACCTCCTGGGGGGTTCGTCCTTGTGTCTAACTCTCGGTCGACGCCTCCGTCGACCCCCCGAGCAGCTGCTGGTTGGCTCGGAGCTGGCGCCGGGCGCGTGTGATCACCCGCTCGACGTCGTCACTGGGGCTCGGGTTCGCCGCCGCCACGTGCCGGAGCAGGCGGCGCAGGCTCCGGTCGGTGCTCACCAGGGCCTCGCCATACGCATCGTTGGGCGGTATCCGTGCCGTGTCGTCCATCCGGTTCACCTCTGAAAAATGCGGTTCGCCTGCCGTAGCGGCGGCATACGGTACTCGATTCGCGACGGTCGATTCGCACGTTCTCGTGACCCATGGAGACGCCCGATCGGTAGCGTGGCGATCCACCGATGACGGGCCGATCCAAGTGCAGCGCGGGCCTCCGTGCGCTCCTCGCGGCGGCGCTGATCGCCGCGCTCGCGATCGTGCTCGCCGCCTGCGGCGGGGACGACGAGGAACCGACGACGACCACGGGCGCCGCGGGAACGCCCGCCGCCGGGGCCGGGGGAACGGCCGCGGCGGGCGAGGCGGCGCTGATGGGGCCCCCGCCCGTGAAGGAGAAGGTGGGCGACGCCGTGAAGCGGCTCGAGGCCGCGCTGGAATCGGGCGACTGCGACAAGATCAACGAGCTCAACCCGCTCGGGCGACCGTTGATCTCCACCGAGCAGCGGTGCGAGCTGCTGAAGCGCCTCAAGGGTCTCAAGGTCAAGGACACCGCGGAGTTCGGGAAGCTCGGGGCCGTGATCGCGCTCGAGCGCGGCGTGGGGACGCTGAACCTGATCCTCGTCCGCGACTCTGACGGGCTCCTGCACCTCGCCTACCTCGATGCGTTCACGGGCGAGTCGGGCACCGAGGGCAAGCTCGCCAAGCAGTTCAAGGAGGTGGCGAGCAAGGGCACCAAGGCGCTGGCCGAGGGCGACTGCGAGGCCTTCCTGAAGGTCGCCTACCGCCGCTTCGGCCTGGCCAACGGCACCGACCGCGAGGCCTGCGACCGGGCCGAGAACAACATCGTCTCGGCTCTGCTCGAGCGCGGCGGCGAGCCGAAGCCCGTGGATCTCGCCGGCGGCAGCCAGTACGCGTTCTTCGGCATCGACACGCCGGTCTCCTACCTCACCGTGATCGCCGCCCGCCAGACCGAGGAGGGCCTGGCGCCCGGGCTGCCGAAGGAGGTCAGGGAGCTGCCCAAGGGCGCGCCCGAGTACGGGATCGTCGACGTGCTGAGGACCAATCCGCGCCAGCCGATCGAGGCGCCGGAGGAGTCGCCGGACTCGGGCTAGGCCCAGTCGCGGTCGCGCCTCGTAGCCGAGCTCGACCAGCAGCGCGCCCGCGTGCTTGTCGTAGATCCGCCGGTCCGCGGCCGTGAAGACCTGCTTCCAGTCCCCGGCGACGCCCTTGCGGAGCAGCGAGTCCGAGTCCTCCTCGCCCCTCGGGCGGCCCCTCGTCCAGCGCCTGAACGCCGCCGAGGCCACGCACCGCCGGGCGATCGCGGCGCTGGCGTCGGCGCCGAGGAAGCGCGCGAGCCGGCGAAACTCCGCGACCGGCTCGTCCAGGAGGCGCTCGTAGCGGACCTCGATGTAGCGCTCGTCGCCGAGCAGCTCCGCGCCCTGCTCCCGCGCCGCGCCGACCTGGCGGCGCCAGTCCACCGCCATCTCCCGGAGGCGCTGCGGGGTGAAGATGCCCTCTCCCGAGGCGAGCGCGGCGGCCGGGTCGGACCGGTAGCGCTCGCGCATCCGCTCCTCCTCGGGCCTGATGTCCTTGCCGCCGCCGAGATCGAGCTCGCGACGCCAGAGGTGATGCATCCCCGAGACGGCGACGTCGCGGCCGTCCCTGATGATGTGGATCACCTTCGCATCCGGGTCGATGGACCCGATCTCGGCGATGATCCGGTCGCTGAGAAACGGCGTCTTGTCGCCGACGATGCGCTTGTTCGTCGTCGCCAGCCGAGCGCCGAGGAAGTTTCGGATCGCCGCCCGGGTGAGCGCCCGGACCTGCTCCGGGTGGTCGCCGCCCCGGGTCCAGACCGAGCGCGTGATCCAGAGGTTCAGGTATTCCGCGTCCAGCAGCGCCCGGTAGAGCGAGCTCGGCTGAAACGTCGGAGCGTCCATCCGCTTGACGTCGGGGCGCTTGTAGCGCTCCCCGAAGATCCGGCCCTCCCCCTTGCAGAGGATCTCGGGATGGGCGTCGAGCAGCCGCATCAGCCAGGTCGTGCCCGACTTCGCGTGCCCGACGGCGTAGAAGACCTCGAACTCCGTGCGCGCGAGCCGCTGCTCCAGCTGCTCGATCCGCGCCTCGGCGTCCTGCAGCGCCTCGTCGCGCTCTCGGAGCCGGCGCCGAAGCGCCGTGACCTTGCGCTGTGCCTCGCCCTGCCCGGACGCCTTCGCTGCCACCGCCGGCGGTCTCAGAGGTTCTCCGCGATCCCGGTCCGGCCGGCGCGGTAGAACACGGTCGCGAGGATGCAGATGATGGCCAGGGTCACGAAGGGGAGAATGGTGGCCAGCGTCGAGCCCGCCGACTCGGGCCAGTTGGGTGCGCTCGGCTGGATGATCCAGACCCGGAGCTGCACGAACAGCGGGCACAGCGGGTTGATCGACGCCAGGGTCCGAAAGATCCCGTCGGGGATCATCGCGAACGGGAAGATCGCGCCGCTCACGTAGAAGTTCAGCCGCGCCAGCGGCAGCCACACCTGCGCGACATCCCTGACCCGGACATACGTGCACGCCAGCAGCACGCCGATCGAGGTGACGATGACGAGCATGTAGAAGACCAGGACCGGGGTGAGCAGCCATCCGATCTCCGGCGTCACGCCGGAGAAGAGCGCCCAGACGAAGGCGACGAGGAGGCTGGTGGCGAAGATGAACAACGCCGCCAGGATCGCCGCGAACGGCATCGCGAGCGGTGGCACCCGGACGTTGGCCACGATCGCCTTGCGGGAGACGAACGACCGCATCGCCGACGAGCACGCGCGGCGGAAGAAGAAGATGAACACGATGTTCATCAGCAGCATGACCTCGTAGTGAGGGATCGTGCCGCCGAAGCGGATCACCCTGGTGAAGACCAGGTAGAGGACCGCGAACAGCAATACGGGCTGCAGGATGGTCCAGGCGTAACCGAGGATCGTCCCGGCATAGCGGCGCCGGAACGTGCTCACGCCCGCGATCCAGACGACGAACCAGAAGCGCCGGCGACGGTCGCGGCGGGACGGAGTCGGGGAGGTCAGGCCGACCGGGTCGGCGAAGGTCCCGGCCGACTCCATCAGACCCCGGCCCGCGGGCGGGCGCTCTCGAGGGCCCGGTCGAGCTGCTGGGCCAGCGTCGCCGGCGCGCTCGCGGCGACCCTGAGGTCGTGCTTGAGCGCGATCCGGCTCCCGGCGACCGGGTCGCCGGAGACGACGAACGGGAACTCGAACTTGCGCGACGCGGCCAGGTTGTCGACCTTCCGAACGGCGCGCGTGACCGCGAGCTGGCCACGTACCGCCCGGGCCGGAGGCGGTTCTCGACCTCGAGCGTGAGCACCGGGTCGTCGCCCGGCTTGAGCACGGGGTCGTCTCCCTCGAGGATGGGAATCGAAGGGATCGCGAGCAGCGTCCGCCCGGAGCGGGTGCGGACCTCGAAGCTCAGACTCGGGTCGCGCAGCGCCCTCAGGACCCTCAGCTCCGCCGAGATCTCGAGCGCCTCCTCCCGATCGACCGAGGCGCGCGGACCGCCGTCGGCGGCCCGCAGGCCGGCGTGCGCGATCTCCACCCGCGGGGCCCCGAGATCCGGGTCGTGGAGGGCCTCCTCGCCCTCGAGGTTCACCTCCAGGTACGCGGCCGCCACCTCGCCGGGGTCGCCGACGCGGGCGACCTTGCCGCCCTCGAGCAGCATCGCCTTGCTGCAGAGCTGCTCGATGGCGCCCATCGAGTGCGTCACGAGCACGATCGTCTTGCCGCGCTCGCGCAGCGCCGACCATCGCGTCGCCGCTCTTCTCGCGGAACTGGCGGTCGCCGACGGTCAGCACCTCGTCGATGAGCAGGACGTCGGGGTCCGACGCGAGCATGGTCGCGAACGCGAGCCGCACCTTCATCCCCGAGGAGAGGTGCTTGAGCTGCGCGTCGGAGTGGTCGTGGAGCTCCGCGAAGTCGATGATCTGGTCCGTGCGCGCCCGCGCCTCCTTCGGGCTCAGCCCGAGCATGACCCCGTTGATGATCGCGTTGTCGCGCGCCGCGAGCTCGCCGTCGAACCCGACCCCGAGGTCGAGGACGGGGGCGCAGTGGCCGCGGACCTCCACCCGGCCCGAATCGGGGCGGTAGATGCCCGCAAGCAGCTTCAACAGCGTGCTCTTGCCGCAGCCGTTGCGCCCGACGATGCCGAAGAACTCCCCCGCGGCGACCTCGAAGTCGATCCCGTCGAAGACCTGGACCTGCTGGTACTTCGGATGGATCAGCGGGATCCTGCGACCTTCGCCGCGGGCCTTCGCGATCCGAAAGGACTTGCGCAGGCCCTCGACCTCGATCGCTGGCGGAGTGGCGCTCACAGGGCGGACAGGATAGGCGCTGCAAATCCGCGTTGTCTACGATTCGCGCTTTCAGGGGTCGGTGGCGCAGCCTGCCGGGGCACGACGCTGGGCCTCGGGGACTTTGACGCCGGGAGGCACCAACTTGCAGAGCCAGAGCGTTCGCTTGGTCGCGGAAATGGCGCACAGCTGCGGTTTGCTCTCCGATACGGCGGTGCTGCTCGTCGGCGACGACCGGGCGGGCCTCGGCCCATGGCTCGACGAGCGCGGCGTGCGGTTCGAGTCGGTCCCCCGGCTCGAGCAGCTGCGGGAGCTCGACCCCGCCTCCTACGGCCTGGTCGTGTCCGACCGGACCTCCCCCGATCCCGGCGCGGAGGCGCTCGAGGAGCTCCGGCGGGTCGCTGTGACCGGGGTCATCCTGACGAACGACGCGAACGGCGCCCTCGGTGAGGCCCCGGCGGGGGTCGATCCCATGATCGAGAGCTTCTTCTCCACCCGCGGCGATCGCGTGATGGTGCTCGAGGATCTGCTCCTCGCCCTGCGCGTGGAGCCGCCCCCCGGCGCCCACGCGGGCGCGGAGCCCGAGGACGGCCGGGTCGCCCTGCTGAGCGTATGCCTGACGCAGGCGGCCGTCGCCGAGGCCGCCGGTCGCCGGCTCGACGGAGCCCTGGCCGGCGCCGAGGAGCTGCGGCAGCGGGTCCGCGCGCGCCGAGGAGGAGAACGAGGAGCTGTCGCTGAAGCTCGCCGAGACCCTGAACGCGCTCGAGGCCGAGCGCCGGGACCACGACGTGCTGCGGACGCAGGTCCGCGGCTGGCGCTCGTCGCGCGCCTGGCCGCTGCTCGTGGTCAGCTACAACGTGGTCCACGCCGGGCGCAGCCTGCGGTCGAGGTGGGCGCGACGGAAGGCCCGCGGCCCGGGCGATGGCTGAGGCGCGGCGCGGCCCGAGCACCCTCGAGGCGATGCTCGCCGCCAACGCGCCCGGTGAACGCGGGCGGGCGTCCCTCGCCCGCCGGGCCGACGGCTTCGCGCTTGCGCCCGCGGTCACCGTGCTCGTGGCGATCGAGGAGCTGGACGAGATCTGGGCCAAGGCCACGGTCCGGTCGGCGCTCGAGCAGGTCTACCCGTGGGTGGACCTGGTCGTCGCGGCGCGCTCCGACGGCAAGGTCGCCGCCGGCGGCCTGCCGCCCCCCGGTGCCGGCGCCGATCGCATGGAGATCGTCGAGGTCGCGGGGGCGGCGACGGGCGAGGAGCTGCGGCGGGCCGCCTTCGACCGGGCGCGCGGTGAGCTCGTCACCTTCGTCGCCCACGGCGACCTGCTGGCGCCCGACGCGATCTACCGCTGCGTCGAGCTGCTCCAGCGGGTCCCGGCCGACGTCGTCTACACCGACGAGGACGAGATCGACGAGTTCGACCGCCATCACCGGGCGCTGGCGAAGCCCTACTGGTGTCCAGACCTGGCGCCCTCCGAGACCTACCCCGGGGGGATGGCGCTGGTCCGGCGCGAGCCGCTGGCGCGAGCGCTCGATGAGGGCGCGAGGCGGGCTCGAGGCGGAGCTGATCGGACGCCTGGCAGCAGGCGGGTCGCGGGTCGTGCACCTGCCTCGGTGCCTCTATCACCGCCGGCGCGGTCTGCATCACGGCGCGGCGACCGAGCGGCCGCCCGCGAGTCCGAGCGCCCGGCGCCCCGGCGCCCGCGCGGACGGCCCGGGCCGGGTCTCGGCGATCGTGCTCGCGCCAGGGGAGCGCAGCTCGCCGATCGGCGCGCAGCTCGGCTCGCTCCGCGAGCCCACCGCCGAGCTGATCTTCGTCACCGAGGCGACGCCGGCCGACGACGCGCCCGTGCGTTCGACCCCGGCCGCGCTGGCCAACGACGCGGCCGCGCGCGCCGGCGCCGAGTTCCTGCTGTTCGTCGACGGCCGCGCCACGTTGAGCGCGGAGAGCGACCCCGGGTGGCTCGCGGAGCTCGTTGCGCTCGCCGACGACGACCGGGTGGGGGCCGTCGGCGGCGCGATGCTCGACCCCGAGGGGCGCTGGCTGCAGGGCGGCCTGCGACCCGGCCTTGGCGCGCTCGCCGCCCCGCAAGACCGGACCGCGGCCCGCCCGGGGCTCGCCGACCGGGTCTGCAACCCGCTTGCCCTCTGCGCCGCGCCGATGCTCGTCCGCCGGTCCGTGTTCGAGTCCCTCGGCGGCTTCGACGCCGAGCGCTTCGGTTCGTCGCTGTTCGACGCGGACCTGACCCTGCGCGCCTCGCGAGCCGGCCTCCGCAACGTCTACAGCCCGGCGGTTGCCGCCCGGGTTCCCGACGCCCGGCCGGCGTCCGACGAGGAGCTCGGCGCCTTCGTCGGCGCCTGGGCGTCCGAGCTCTCGCTGATCTCCGCCTACGACGGCTGCGCCACCCGGGCGGTCGAGCGGCCGGGGCGGGTCACCGCGGGCACGCGCGGCGTCCTGCGGCCCGACAACCGGGTCGAGCGCATCGACTGCGGGCTCGCGCTGAGGGCCTGAGCGTGCGCATCCTCCTCGTCTCGCATCAGTTCTTCCCGCGCTACGGGAGCGGCACCGAGGTGCTGACCCGCGACACCGGGATCGAGCTCCGCAAGCGCGGACATGACGTGCACGTGCTCACCGGGGACCCCGGGCGGCCGGCGCCGACCCCGACTCCGGTCGCCGAGGAGTACGAGCACGCCGGCCTGCGGGTGCACTCGCTCCGCCTGCCGCTGGCCGACTCGGAGCGCGAGCGACTGCGATGGGAGTACGCGAACCCGCTCGCGGCCGAGCGCGTCGAGGCCTACGTCCGGGACCTGCGGCCCGACGTGGTCCACGTGTTCCACATGCTGCATCTCTCCGCCTCGATCGTCGACCCGCTGCGCGCCCTCGGGGTGCCGCTGGTCCTGACCGCCACCGACTTCTGGACCTTCTGCGTCCGGGGCAACCTGACCAAGCCGAGCGGCGAGCTCTGCCGTGGCCCCGACGGCTCCAACTGCCTCGAATGCCGCGAGGTCGACAGGTGGTTTCCCCCGCGCATTGCACCCACCGCGCTCGGGCGCCGGCGTTACTTCCGGCGGATCGCCGCCAAGGCAGGCGCCGAGCGCCCCGACGAGCTCAAGAAGGTGATGCTCTCGCGGGTGGTGCTCGAGCGGACCGCATCCCTGCGCGAGCTGGTCTCGCAGGTCGACGCGATCCTCGCCCCGACGAGGCTCACCTACGACCTGCTGATCGAGAACGGCTTCGACCCCGACCGCGTCCGCCTCTCCCCGTACGGGATGGACGCCACGCAGTTCGCGCCGCCGGCGGAGCCGCGGACGCTGACTCAGGGGCCGAACGCGGACGGGCTGCGGGTCGGCTTCATCGGCACGATCGCCAGGCACAAGGGGCTGCACGTCCTGGTCGATGCGTTCCGCCGGCTCCCCGAGCGCACCGGCGCGACCCTGCGGATCTGCGGCGGGCTCGACGACTTCCCCGACTACAGCGCCGCGATCCTCGCCGCG
Organism: uncultured Solirubrobacterales bacterium; assembly: GCA_963729065.1. Lineage (GTDB taxonomy): Bacteria > Actinomycetota > Thermoleophilia > Solirubrobacterales > 70-9 > WHSW01. Next base: position 1,519,349 of record CAVSMS010000010.1, on the reverse strand, counting down.
ATCGACGGCGACCCCCGCGTCAACCTCGCCGGGCGCTTCCCCAACGAGCGGATGGCCGACGAGCTGTCCCGGATCGACGTGCTCGTGGTCCCGTCGATCTGGTATGAGAACGCTCCCTTGGTCGTCTACTCAGCCCTCGCCGCCGGCGTCCCGGTGGTCGCGACCGACCTCGGCGGCCTCTCGGAGACCATCGTCCACGGCCGCAACGGTCTCCTGTTCGAGCCGGGGAACCCGGCCGCGCTCGCCGCCGAGCTCGACCGGCTGGCGACCGAGCCCGGGCTCCTCGCCCGGCTCGGCGGCACGGCCGTTGAGCCCCGGTCGGTCGCCGACAGCGTCGACGAGTTCCTCGAGCTCTACGAGGAGCTCCAGCGAAAGCCCGCCGTTGTCGCCTGAGCGCTGCGTGGTCGTCGGCGGCGGCCTGCTCGGCGGCCACACCGCCCGCGCCCTCGCGGCGTCGGGGCGGCGGGTGACGGTGTTCAGCCGCTCGTTCAGCGGCTGGCTGCGCGCCGAGCGCAGCCGCGGGCTCGAAATCGAGTTCGTCGAGGGCACCGTCCCGCCCGAGGACCAGGTCTCCGCGACGCTCGCCGGGGCCGACGTCGTCTACTGCTTCGTCGGCTACAGCACCCCGGCCCGCTCGGCGAGCAGCTGCCTGAGCTCGATCGGGGAGTGGCTGCTGCCCGCGGTCAGCGTCCTCGAGGCGGCCGCGAAGGGCGGGGTGAGGCGGGTCGTCGTCGCCTCCTCCGGGGGCACGATCTACGGGCCGGCGCGCGTCCTGCCGACGCCGGAGACCCACCCGCTCGATCCGATCTCGGCCCACGGCTCGACCTCGCTCGCGATCGAGACCTACGCCTCGTTCTTTCGCAGCACCCAGGAGCTGGAGACGGTGGCCCTCCGCTACGCGAACGTCTACGGGCCCGGGGAGCGCGTCCGCGGCGACCAGGGGGTCATCGCCGCCTGGTGCGAGTCGCTGGCGCTCGACGAGCCGCTGCAGCTGATCGGCGACCCCGAGACCCGGCGCGACTTCGTCTACGCCGGCGATGCGGCGGCCGCGGCCGTCGCCGCGCTCGACGGGTGCCGGCCCGGCGCCTACAACATCGGCAGCGGCGTGGCGACGCCGCTCAGCGAGGTCCTGGAGCTGATCGAGGAGGTCTCGGGCCGGACGCCCGAGCTCACCCGTCGCGAGGCCAGGGGCGTCGACGTCCCCGCGACCGGACTCGACTCGAGCCTGTTCACGGCCGCCACGGGCTGGACTCCCGCGACGCCGCTGCGAGAGGGGATCGAGGCCACCTGGCGCTGGACCACGTCGGCCTCGGCGGCCCTGCGATCCGTCTGACCGCGCGCGGCGCCGAGCCGCCTACCAGGCGTCGTCGCTCTCGTAGCCGAGCTCGATCAGGAAGGCGCCGGCGCTCTCCTTGAACACCCGCCGGTCGGACTCGGTGAAGACCTCCCGCCACTCCCCGGTGATCCCCTTGCGGAGGAACTCCGTCGGCCGCTCCTCGCCGGGCTTGCGCCCCTTGGTGGCGCGCTCGAAGCTCGCCGTCTCGACGCAGACGCGGACCTGCTCCGCGTCCGGGTCGGCGCCGAGGAACTCGAATGCGTCGCGGATACAGGTCTCGGGATCGGACTTCATGTCCTCGTAGCGGAGCTCGAAGTACCGGTCGCCGAGCAGGGTGCGTCCGTCCTCGCGCGCCCTCCGGGTCATCTCGACCCACTCCGAGGCGGTCCCCGCAAGCCACTCGGCCGAGAAGATGCTGTTCCCCCCGCCGACGAACGTCTCGCGGTTCGCGCGGTAGGCATCGCGGACGTCACGCTCGCGCTCGTCGAGGTCGTGGATCCCGCCGGCGCCGGTGGACCGGTTCCAGATGTGGTGCTTGGCGGAGATCGCGACGTCGCGACCGTCCCTGATCACGTGGATGACCCGGGCCCGGGGATGGATGGCGGCGATCTCGGCCACGATGTCGCTGCTCAAGAACGGTGTCTTGTCGCCGATGATCCGCTTCCCCGTCGGCTCCAGGGCACGGGTGAGGAAGTGGTCGGTGAGCACCCGCGTCGCCTCGGCCAGCTGCTCCTCGGTGTCGCCCTCGCGCGTCCACACCGAGCGGTCGAGCCAGGAGCGGAGCGCCTCGTTGGAGGCCAGGGCACCCGCCAGCGGCCGAGCCGGGATCGTCGGCGTCTCCGCCCCGGGGAGGACGTAGTTGCGGCCGAACAGCCGCCCCTCCCCCCGGCACAGGACCTCCGGGTGGGCGTCGAGCGTGCGGGTCAGCCAGGTCGTGCCCGACTTCGCGCGGCCGACGATGAAGAAGACCTCCGGCTGCCGGGTCGCCGGCTCGTGGTCCGGAGTCCTCGCGGGATCGTCCGAGCAGCGTCCGTGCGCGCGTGCGCTCGTTCTGAGGCAGCTGCGCCCCACGCCTCCTGCCCTCGGCCGGATTCGACATCTCCGTGTCCTCCTCGCTCGTCTCGATTTCGCCCGTTCCGTTGGACGCCACCGCGGGCGAACCGGACACCCGCACCTCCTCGTAAATCTCAAGCAGCTCGTCGACCCCGTCGACCACCGAGCGCGGCCGCCGGGCGCGCGAGCGCAGCTCCTCGACGAGCTGCGGCTCGGAGACCATCGTCCGCAGCTGCGACGCGAGCGCATCGGCATCACCGGGCTCGAACAGCAGGCCGTTCTCCCGATCGCCGACGACCTCCGCCATGCCGCCCAGGTTCGAGGCGATCACCGGCACTCCGGCCGCCTGCGCCGAGTAGATCGTGAGCGGCGCGTTCTCGTACCAGGTCGAGGGCACGATCTGGGCGTCGATGTGGGTGAGGCGCTCCGGCACGCGCTCGTTCGGGATCCCGCCCGCGAAGCGGATCCTGGGGTCGCCCGCGGCCAGCGAGCAGAGCTTGTCGAAGTAGCCGGCGTCCCGCCGGGGGTCGCCGACGATCTCGAGCGTCGCCGAGACCTCGGGCCCGAGCCGCCTGAACGCCTCCAGCATCACGTGCAGGCCCTTCGGCGGGTTGATCGTCCCGATGTAGCCGAACCGGACGCCGTTGGTCGAGGTGCGGTGCTCGGAGCGCACCGCCTCGAACGCGGAGAGGTCGATGCTGTAGGGCGAGACCCGGATCCGATCGGCCGGCATCCCGTTGGCGACCAGCATGTCGCGCATCAGCTCGGTCGGCGCGAGGATCGCGTCGACTCGGTCGATCCGCTTGCGCAGGAACTCGGTCCTCGCGAGGATCGTTCGGATCATCGCCGTGTGACGCTCGCCGTCGCCCGCGGGCGACAGGGCGCGCTCGGCGATCCGCCGGTAGAACGCGGCGCGGCGCTGCGGCTTCGCCGGCGCCTCGCCGATCCCCGACCAGCGCTCGACCCGGCGGCATTCGAGGCAGTTGGACGAGATCTCGTCGGGCCCGGTCGAGAGCTCGCCGCTGGGCTTCATCAGGATCCCCCGGAAGCAGAAGGACCAGAAGTCGGTCGAGGTGAAGATCAGCGGCACGCCGAGCTCGCGGAAGGCGTCGATGGCGAGCCCGGAGAGCCGGCCGATATGGAACATGTGCACGACGTCGGGTGAAAGGCCGGTCGAGAACGCGCGGATCCAGTCCGCGACCTGCTCGTTTCGATACTCGGCCCGCAGCGCCTCGGCGCCCACCTTTCGGTGCGGCAGGTGCAGGGCGTGGACCTGCAGGCCGCGATACTCGTAGTCGACCGACTCGATCTCGTTCGACGAGCTCTTCGTGTCCGGGTCCACGGTCAGCACGTGGACGTCGTGTCCGCGACGCAGCAGCTCCAGGCCGGCGTCGCGGGCGGCGACCTCCGTTCCGGCGTAGTGGCGCGGGAAGAACTGGTGCGTTGTCAGGAGGATCTTCACGGCAAGACCCCGGCCGGCTGAGCCGAGCTGTGCGGCGAGCCGGCGGCAACGGCGGCGGGCCGGTGCCGCCAGTCGGTCGGCGGCCAGCGATCGGCCATCAGCCGCGTGAGCCTCGTCGACCAGCGTCGCCACATGTACCCGATCTCGGCCCGCGTCGGCTCGAGCCGCAACTCGCGTGAGACGAGCACCGAGTAGGGGGTGTACACGCTCCGCAGGCCGCGCTCCTCGAGGCGGAAGGCCAGGTCGAGGCCGAAGAACCGGCTCGCGAGGTGCTCCTCGTCGAAGCCGCCCACATCGCGGAACAGGCTCGCGTCCACCGCCAGCAGGTCCTCGGTAGCCCCGCCCGGGTTGAGCACCTCGCGCACCATCAGCAGGTCGTGGTCGTCGGGCTCGTAGCGGTCCCGGCGCGGCTCCAGCAGGCCATCGATGTCCACGGCGGTGCCGCCGTGGCGGACCGTCCCGTCGGGGTTCATCAGCCGCCCGCTGACCGCACCGACGCCCCGCCGGCCCGCCTGTGCGGCGAGCTCGACCAGCCAGCCCGGGCCGCTGGAGCCCGGCATCGACCCGTGCCCGTCGAGGAAGACGAGAACGTCTCCGGTGGCCTGCGCCGCGGCCGCGTTCGCGGCCTCGACGGGCGACCGACCCGCTTCCGTCGCGCCCGAGCCCTTCGGCGCCGGTTCCGAGTTCGCCGCGATCACCTCGTAGGCGCCGGCGCGCTGCTGCAGCTGGCGCAAGAGCGGCGCGTTCCCGCCGCGGCGACCCAGGCGCACGATGATGCTGACGCGGTTCGCCGACTCGAGCTCCCGCAGAATTCGCACCGATCCACGGTCCGGCAGCAGGCGGACGCGGCCACGCTCGCCGCGCCGGCGCAGCGTCTCGTCGATCGCGGCGACCCGCGCCTCGCCGGCGGCTTCGGATGCGGCGACATCGAGCGCCGCGCGGCGGTGATAGAGCACGCCGGGGACGTGGACCACGGTCGACGCGTGCTCGGCGACCCGGAGGATCGCCTCGTGCTCGGCGGCCTCGCCGAACCGCTCGCTCACGCCGCCGACGTCCTCCAGGAGCGCGCGCCGGATCAGGCAGAGGCCTCCCGTGTACGGGCTGGAGAGGAGCAGGTCGGGCGACCAGCGGGGCTTGAACACCGGGCTCGACCGCCGCCCGAGCCGGTCGACCGAGTCCTCGTCGGTGTAGAGGATGTCGGCGTCCGCCTCCTGAAGCTGCTCGACGACGCGAAAGAGCGCGTCGGGCGCCAGCTCGGCACCCTCACCGAGCACCGCGACGTATTCGCCGTCGGCCGCGGCCAGCGCCGCCGTCAGCGCCTCGCCCGTGGACCCGTGCCCGCCCTCCGGGGCCGGGGCGGCCTTGACCTGATCGCCTGGCCCTGGGGCTTCGGGCAGCAGGTCCGCGACCCGGGCGCGATCGCCGCGCTGGCACAGATAGAGCTCCCAGTCGGGGTAGACCTGACGCCGCACGGACTCGATCCCGTCGCGAAGCCAGAGCTCGTCGAGCTCGCCCACCGGGAGGATGAGGCTGATCCGCGGCCGCCGAGCGAGGTCGGCGACCTGCCCGCGCATCGTCTCGAGCTCAGCCTCGCCGGTGTCGTGGCACAGGCACCAGATCTCGTAGTCGATCTCCGCCACGTCGGCGGGCTAGCGGGCGGCCTGGGAACTCAGCCTGCGCTTGGCCCGCCGCAGGGGCGAAACGATCGCGGCGCCGAATGTGCGCGCGCCTCGGCGCATCCGGGTGCGGACGCGGTAGCTCCAGAGGCCCAGGCGGTATCCGCGGGTCCCCTTCGCCTCCTCGAGATCCCGCTCCGATGCGGCGGCGTACGCGGCGCTCCTCGGCCGCGACACGGGAGAGTTCCGCGAGCTTCGTGGAAAGGTCGGTGAGCTGCGAATCGCGTCGCTGGAGCGCCAGCTCGAGCCCCTGCGAGCGCCGCTCCGCGGCGGCCAGGCGGTTGCTGGTGCGCTGCATCTCGAGCGCCAGCGGGAGCGCTCCGGCGAGCAGGCCCTGCGAGTTGACGGCCGACGGGCCGTCGTCCGGGCGCAGGGGCTGGAGGTCGAAGCCCGGCGCCGACTCGTCGGTCGCCGAGATCAGCACGCCTCGGTCGGCCACATCGGAGCCGCGAGAGAGGTTCTCCAGCGCGGCCGCGAGGCTGCGGATCGCCTCTCCGGGACCGTCGAGCCCGTCGAGGGCGCTGAGCGCGCGCAACTCCGCGAGCCGGTCCTCGCTGACCAGTGCCGTCCAGTCTCCCTGCTCCTCGAAGAAGCGGCCGGCGTCCTCGAGGACCGAGTCGCCGTTGAGCGGCGCCTCGATCAGCACGATTCGCGCCTGCGAGCGCAATGCCTCCAGATGCTCGGTTCGCTCCTCGCCCTCGAGCCGCCAGATCCGGTCGACGCTGACCGCGCAGTCGAAGGTCTCGGAGGCCGGGGCCTCGGCAATGTCCTCCCCGTCGAGCGCGGCGACCTCGTCGTCGGCGCAGAGCAGCGCCAGCGACGTCTCGGGGCTACCGAGCTCCAGTACGCGCAGGGAACGTTCCCCCGAGCGGATCAGGTCGAGCGTCGCCGCCGCGATGCGCGCGCCACGGTGGCCGTCGCGCTGAGCCCCGTTGGACGGGGTATCACTGCGGTCCGCGGTCGTCAAACCGTCGAGCGTCGCTCCTACCTGCACTGGTCCATCATAGGCCAGCTAGAAGTGTGAATGTTGCGGATCAGGGTTCACTGTCACATGGCTGGCAAGCGCCCGCCGTCACCCAGACTCACGCCGTCCTCTTGAAGCGCCTCTACCGTCTCGCCGACAACCGACTGCCCGGCTCGCCCGCCAACCGGTTTCGCAAACGGCGGTTCCGGCTCTTCGAGTCGCTGCTCGAGCCGCTCCCGCGCCCGGTCCGCATCCTCGACGTGGGCGGGAGGGAGGACTTCTGGCGCCAGATGGGCGCTGTCGGGACGGCGGACCTCGAGATCTCGCTGCTCAACCTCACCCCGGACGCCGCGCCGGGCGCGCTCCCGACCGTGATCGGCGACGCGCGCGAGATGTCGCGGTTCGGAGACCGCGAGTTCGACGTCGTGTTCTCGAACTCGGTCATCGAGCACCTCGGCCATCTTGCCGACCAGCGGCGCATGGCGGCGGAGGTGCGACGGGTCGGGGCTCGTTACTTCGTCCAGACGCCGAACCGGTGGTTCCCGATCGAACCCCACTTCTTCTTCCCGGGGTTCCAGTTCCTGCCGCTCGCGACGCGGATCGCCCTGGTCCGCCGGTTCGCGCTCGGGTACCACGAAGCCCTGCCAGACCCCGCCGACGCGCGGCGCGCGGTGACCGAGATCCGCCTGCTCGGCGCCGGCGAACTGCGCGAGCTGTTCCCGGACGCGCGCATCCACCGCGAGCGGGTCCTGGGCACCACCAAGTCACTGATCGCGTTCGGCGGTTGGTCTCGGTGACTCATCCGTACACTGGGCGACCGGTAGGAGTTCTCGTCGTCACCTACAACAGCGAGCGGGTCTTGGGAGGGCTCCTCGAATCTCTGAGGCCGGGGATGGAAGGGATCGAGTGGTCCGTGCAACTCGTCGACAACGGCTCCACGGACCGGAGCGTCGCCGTCGCCCTGGAGCACGTTCCGGGCGTTAGGGTGATCGAGATGGGACAGAACATCGGCTTCGCGGCGGCGGTCAACCGCGGGCTTGCAGGCATCGATCGAGGCAGCGACGCCCTGCTGCTCAACCCTGACGTGCGCCTCGCGCCCGGGACCGGCCGCGAGCTCCAGGCTCGCCTCGGAGGCGGGCCCGGAGCCCGAGTGGGGATCGCCGCCCCGCGGACCGTCGATCGAGACGGCGAACTTGCGCCGGCGCTCCGTCACGAGCCCTCCGTCTCCCGGGCGCTGGCGGAGGCCCTGTTCGGTCCTCGCCGCGCCGGCCACCGCGGCTGGGGCGAGGCGATCCTCGACCCGGACGCCTACCGAGGGCCGACGATCGCCGACTGGGCGTCGGGGGCGGCCCTGATGATCTCCCGCGAGTGCCTGGACGCCTGCGGGGAGTGGGACGAGTCCTTCTTCCTCTACTCCGAGGACACCGAGTACGCCCTCCGGGCCCGGGAGCGGGGCTTCGCCACCGCGCTCGCCCCGCGGGCGGCGGTCACGCACCTCGGCGGCGACTCGCGTTCGGACCCGCGCCTGTGGAGCCTGCTCGCGGTCAACAAGCTGCGCCTCTATCGCCGCCGCCACGGGCGGGTGCGCGCGCTCGCCTTCCGCGCCGCCCTGCTGCTGCGCGAGCTGCGCCACTGGGCCGGGGGCAACCGCCCGAGCCGCGCCGCGGCCCGGGCCCTCGTCAGCGATCGGACGGAGCCGCGATGAGGATCGCCGTGATCGGCAGCCGGGGCTATCCCAGCACCTACGGCGGGTTCGAGACCTTCGTGCGCGAGTTCGTGCCGCGCGCCGTCGATGCCGGCCACGAGCTGCTGGTCTACTGCCGCGAGAGCCCCAACGGGGCGCGCGAATGGTCGGTCGACGGCGCCCGGTGCCTGCTCACCCGGGGGATCGACGACCACCACCTCTCGACCCTCAGCTATGGGCTGAGCTCATCCTGGGACGTGCGCCGCCGCGACGTCGACGCGGCCCTGGTGCTGAACACCGCCAACGGCTTCTGGCTGCCGCTGATCCAGCGGGCGAACGTCCCGATGGCCCTCAACGTCGACGGGCTCGAGTGGGAGCGCGACAAGTGGAACCGCCTGGGCCGGGCCGTGTTCAAGGTCGGCTCGGCGCTCTCGGCGCGCCGCGCGACGCGGCTGATCGCCGACTCCCGGGCGATCGCCAACGTCTGGCACGAGAAGTACGGCGTGCGGCCCGACTACATCCCGTACGGCGGGGTGGTCGACGACGACGACGCCGACGACGAGCTGATCGCGCTCGGGATCAACCCGGGCGAGTACTCGCTCACCGTCGCCCGGCTGGTGCCGGAGAACAACGTCACGCTCACCCTCGACGCGCTGGAGCGGCTGCACGGCCGCCGCCGGCACCACCACGTGCTGGTGGGATCGGGGTACGGATCCAAGCTTCACGTGCAGATCGCGGAGGTCACCGCCCACCGCGAGGACGTCCGCATGCTCGGCCACGTCGCCAACCAGCGCCTCCTGGCCCAGCTCTTCCGCCACTGCCTCGCCTACGTTCACGGTCACTCGGTCGGCGGCACCAACCCCGCCCTCCTCCAGGCCCTCGGCGCGGGCGCTCCGGTGATCGCCTACGACGCGGTCTTCAACCGCGAGGTGATCGGGAGCGACGACGGCCTCTACTACCGGACCTCGGCCGAGTTGGCCAACCGGCTCGACCTCGTCCTCGACTCCCCCGAGACGCGCTCCGAGCTCTCCGACCGGGGACGCTCCCGGGTCGCCGACCGCTATCAGTGGTCGGAGGTCTGCGACCGGTACCTGGAGGTGCTCGGCGAGCTCGCCGGCGTCAAGGCGTCGACCCCGGTCCTGGAGACGATCGCTGCTTGAGGATCGAGGTCGTCTGCTCGAGCCGGGAGATGTTCGGCTCGGACCGATCCGCGATCCGGCTCGCGACGCTGCTCCAGGGACTCGGGCACCGGGCCGTCCTCGCGGTCCCCAGGGCGCGGCCCGATCACGGCTTCGCCCGCCTGGCGCTCGAACGCGGGCTCCCGGTCGCCGAGGCGCCCGTAACCGTGGTCTCGAGTCGTGGCCTCAGCGGGATCCGCGGATCGGGCGCGGCCGGCCCGCCAGGCGCGGCCGACCTGACGATCTACAACACCGCCGCGGTGGCCCGGCGCGCCGGCGATCGCCGGCCGCGGGTGCTCGTGCTCCGCGAGTGGCTCGACCCGCACTCGGTCCGCCACCGGGCCCTCTGCGCGGTGCAGGGGCGACGCGTCGACGCGGTCGTCGCCGTCTCCAGCGCGGTGGCCGACCGGTGGCGCGGTCTCGCCGGCGACCGGGTGCCCGTCGAGGTCTGCCCGAACTGGCTCGACCCGGAGTGGCTTGCCCCGGACCACGGCGCCGACCGCAGCGGGGTGCTCTTCGTCGGCCGACTGAACGCCTGGAAGGGCCAGCTCGCGCTCGCCGACGCCTTCGCGCGCGCCTTCGGCTCGTCGGCTGACCCACCGTCGCTCACCTTCCTCGGCGCCGAGGGCCCCGGCAGCCCCTTCCACCGAAACGCCGTCGAGCTCGCCCGCCGGTGCGACGCGAACGGGTGGCGGTTACTGCCCTTCGACCCCGACCCCCGGCCCGAGCTCCGCCGCGCGGCGCTGGTCGTCGTTCCGTCGCTCCGCCCGGAACCGTTCGGCAACGTGACCCTCGAGGCGCTGGCGAGCGGTGCCCGGGTGCTCGCCTTTCCCGGCGGCGGCGTCGATGACCTCGCGCCGCTGTTCGAGGGCGCCCTCACGGTCGTCCCGCGGGACGTCGGCGCCCTGGCGGATGCCCTCGCCGCCTGGGTGCGCGCGGGCGCCCTGCCGCTGGCGCCGGACGAGCACGCTCGGGCGCTCGAGACGCTCGACGCGCGGTTCACAGCGAAGGCCGCCGCGCCGCGCTGGCAGCGCCTGCTCGGCCGGCTGGCTCCCGCCGTAGGGACACGTCGCGCCGGCGCAGGTGGCCGCCGCGGCCAGGCGCCGGTCGAGCTCCGCCACCGGCGCGTTCGAGGCCTCGAGCTCGAACGGGTCGGCGTCGAGCGAGTAGCTCTCCACGAATCCGTCGGACCAGCGGATGTACTGGCGGTCGTCGTCGACCAGCGAGGTCCACGTGGGCATCCGGTCGGTCTGGCCGACCGCGCTCTCGAGCAGCAGCCACGGCCGGTCGAAGGGCGAGAGCAGGGATCGGCCGTCCACCGTGTAGGAGGGCTGGAGGCCGGCCGCCTCCATGATCGTCGGAGCGAGGTCGACGTTGGCGACGAGCCGGTCGTCGCGGGCGCCCTCCGCCAGATGCCCCGGCCAGCTCATGAACAGCGGGACCCGGACGCTCTCGAGATAGGGCCACAGCTTGTGGTAGATGCCGTGCTCGCCCCAGAGGTAGCCGTTGTCGGAGACGAATATGGCCAGGGTCCGGCGGCGCTCGTCGAGCGCGTCCAGGCCGGCGAACACCGTCGCGACCATCTCGTCGACCTGCTGGAGCTCGGTGCGCTGCCCGTCGCGCACCTCGATCGGCCACTCCGGTCCCCGGCGGGCGAATCCGGCGGCCAACGCCGCGACCGACGGGTTCTTGTCGCTGAGGTCCGCCTCCTGGAACGAGGGAGGCGCCGTCCAGGGGGGCAGCGGGCTGAAGGTCGCCGGGGTCCCGGTCCACGGCGCATGCGGCTGGCTCGTCGCGAGCACGAGGGCCCAGGGACGCTCGTCGTCCTGCTCCGCCTGCTCCAGGAACGAGCGCGCGTATCCGGACACGATCGGCGCGTCGTCGGCAGCCTGGGCCGGGACGCTCGCCTTGACGTCGAAGTAGGGGGCCTGCGTGGCCAGGACGCTGAAGAAGTACTTGCCGAACAGGCCCGTGAAGTACCCGGCGTCGTCGAGCTGGCGCTGCCAGGTCTGCGTGGCGTCGAATCCGATCCCCCCGTTCTTGCGGATCCCGTGGTTGTGCGGGTACTTCCCCGAGTAGATCGACGCCCGCGAGGGACAGCACAGCGGCGTGGTCGCGAACGCGTTGGTGAACTCGACCCCGCGGTCGGCGAACTCGCGCCGGGTGCTCGGCATGACCGCCATCGACCCCTCCAGGCGCTGGTCGTCGGTGAGGATGATGAGAACGTTCGGGCGCTCCGGCCCCGTGGCGCACGGGCCGCCGAGCCCCAGCCGGACTCGGGCCCTCGACCTACCGCGCCGCGGCTCGAGGAAGCGACCCCGAACCGTGATCCGCTGCTCCACGCACTTGCGAAGCGCCCGCTTTCCGGTTCTGGTCAGCGGCAGGGAGAGCCGCTTCACCGGTCCGGCCAGGCGCCGCCGTGAAGAGGAGAGCCTCCGCGAGGGCTGCCCGGGCGCCGCGGCAGACGCCCGCAGCCTGACCGCACCCGCGTGCTTGCAGCGGCGCACCTTGAGCTTCAGCGCCCCGTCGCCGAGGATCCGCTGCTGATCGGCCGTTACGACCTCGATCCGCCCGCACCGCGAGGCGTCCGCGCCGGGAGCCCCCTGAGCTGCGGTCGCTGTGCCTGTGATGAGGACGGTGGCTAGGCACGCCAGGCCCGCCGGACCGAGGACGGGGCGCCGCCGATGCTTCGTCAGCAGCTCTTCTCTTCGTCGCGGCCCGAGCCGCCGTCGCAGCTGTCGTCGCCGCCGCCGCCCTTGAGCAGATCCTGGCCGCGGCCACCGCGGAGCGCGTCGTTGCCGCCCTTGCCCTGAACCGTGTCCGCTCCGTCGCCGCCCTTGATCGCGTCGTTGCCGCCGCCGCCGCGCAGGAAGTCGTCGCCGCGCTTGCCCTTGATCGCGTCCTCCCCGCCGGAGCCGCAGATGACGTCGATGCCGCCACCGCCGTTGATCGCGTCGTTGCCGCCGAGGCCGGCGATCACGTCGTTGCCGTCGCTGCCGACCAGATCGTCGTCGCCCTCGGTGCCGATCACGTTGGCCTCGCGCCCGGCGCAGATCGTCGGCTCGGGGTTGTCGACCAGGGTGCGCTCGCTGTCGCTGTCATCGGCGGCGCGCGGGTCGGTTTCGCGACTGCCGACGACGATCGTGTTGGTGAGGACGCCCTCGACCGTCGGCCTGACCCGGACGGCGACCCTGGCCGTGGCATCGACCGCGAGTTGGTCGATCTCGCAGACCACCCGCCGGCCGCTGTGGGTGCAGGTGCCCTCGGACGAGCTCGCGCCGACGAAGTCGAGCCGCGCCGGCAACTTGTCGACCACGCGCACCCCGGTGGCGGGGTCCGGCCCGCGGTTGGCCACCGTGGCCGTGTAGACCAGCGGGTCGCCGACGCCGATCGGGTCGGCGCTGTCGGTCTGGTCGACGCCGAGGTCCGCCGTGCCGGTCGCCGCGATCGCGCTCGCCAGGGCCGAAGTGGCCACCACGCAGGCGAGGCCGGCGAGCGCCATGGCCCGCGTGCGAGTTCGTGACCGTGTCCGCTCCCCGCCCACGATCCGCATGCTATAGCGAGCCGGTCGGTCCGGCTCCGGCCGTCAGTCGTCGACCCTGCCCTCGGCATGCAGGACCCGATCCCAGAGCACGCGCGGCGCGGCGACGCGCACGTGCTCACCCGGCTCCAGCAGCTCCAGATCGAAGTCGCCGTCGTAGAAGGCGGCGAGCACCGGCGCCGCAGCCTTCTCCACGGCGGCAACCTGCTCGGGGCTGAGATCCTCGGCCCAAGACCCCGGGGAGGCCTTGCGGTAGAAGCTCCCGGGTCCCTTCTGCTCCTCGAGCGAGTCCCAGTCGTGGGCGGCGACCGCCGCCGCGACCGCTGTCGCGTCCGCGCCGAGCCCGAGCTCGGCGCACACCCGCGAGAGCTCGGCGACGGTGTCCCGACGCAGATCCTCGTAGCGCACGAGGGACTTGGGGCCTCGGTGGTGACGGAACGCGTCCGAGGCGTGCTCGAGGTTCCACAGGTACGTCTTGGCCGTGCCCGAGAAGAACGACGGCTGCGTTTCGGCGGTCTCGCTCGGCTTGCGGCCGATGTTCTCGGCCGCGAACCCACCGGCTCGCTGGGCGTCGTACACGGAGGCGATCACGTCACGCGGGTCGCGAACCAGGAACAGGACTCGCGATTCGGGCAGCGCCTCGGACAGCAGCCGGGCACCGACCGTGCCGTGCGGCTCGTTGATCGCGAGGTGCCCGGCCAGGGATCCGAAGCGCGCCGCGGCGCCGTCGAGCACGATCGAGCGGATCCCCCGCAACCAGACCGGCTTGAACTTGTCGGCGAACAGGAACTCGCGTCCGCGGCGATGGGGGAACCGGTCGAAGTAGAACTCGCCGAACAGGGCTCCGACCACCGGCTCGCGCCACACCGCCGAGCCGGGTAGCTCGCCGAGCATCCTGCCCACCCAGGTCGAGCCGGTGCGACCCGAACCGAAGATCCAGATGATCCGCGAGGGGTCGAACTCGTCGCCCCGCGCGCGGTCGAGCTCCTCCCGCAGCTTCGCGATCTCTCGGTTCTTGCGGCGCAGCCGCTGATTCAGTTGGGCCGCGTCAGCCACTCGATGCCTTCCTCCCGCGGGCAACCCTAGCGTCCGCCGCGTCCACGGCTGCGGCGTAGCGCGAGGTCGCCGCGTCCCAGCCGAGCTCGGCCTCGAGAGCGTCGCGCGCGGCGACAGCGTCGAACCCGGCGACGGCCCGGTGGACGGCGGCGAGGTCGATCGCGGATGGCTCCATCACCGTGAAGAAGCGGCTGACGCCGGACGGGTATCCGGCGGCGCCCAGCGGGGTGGTGATCACCGGCCGTCCGGCGAGCACGGCCTCGGCGAGCTTGACCTTCATCCCGCTCCCGCCGACGACCGGCGCGACCACGCAGTCGACTTCGGCGTAGAAGTCCTCGACCCGGTCGAGCTCACCGAGCACCTCCACTCCATCCGAGCCGGCGAAGGCATTGGATCCCAGTCCCGCCACGACGATTTCCGCGCCGGCGTCGGAGACGAGCGTCCGAGGCGAGGAGCAACTCGGCGCCGGCCCGGGTTGACTGATGCGCGTAGTTGCCCAGCATCCCGACCCTGATGCGTCCCCCGTCGCGACCGCGAGTGGGGACCGCGTCGACCGGGGTCGGCGTCGGGATCCACACCGCACCGGGATGGCTCGCTCGCAGTGACTCGTAGTCCTGATACCCGGCGGCAATCGCGACGTCGCCCCGGGCGAGCGCCCGGTCCTCGCGCCGGCGTACCGAAGCCGCGTACGCCGCTCGAGCGGCGCGTAACGGCACGGGGGCCGTCAGGGCGTCGTTCGCATGCGCGCGCCAGACGAGGTCATAGACGTCGATCAGCGATCGCCGCGGGCTTACCGAGGCATCCGCGAGCAGGGGCGCCAGATAGGTCGTGTGAAGGAACAAGGTCGCCTCACCGTCGAGGCCGACCGTGCGCAGGTGCTCGCCGGCCGCGTCACGTGCTCGCCGGCCCGACTCCCAGAGGGTCGAGGGAAACAGCGCGCGCTTGAGCCCGGGCTCCGCGTCGGGCGGGGCGGCCGACGAGATGTCGAGATCGAGATCTGCCGGCCCGTGCCAAGCGCCCAGGGCGGCGTCGAAGTAGTGAAGCTCCGGCTCACCGACTCGAGCCGAGCCGGCCCATGCGGCATGCAGGCGGAGGGTCCCTCCGTGCCGCCCGGAGGGGACGAAGGGATAGAGGTGAACGACGCGCATGCAGGCGCATCTTCGCCTACGCTCCCGCTCCTCAGGTGGTGGAACGAGCCGAGGCGATAGACCGAGCGCAGCTACAGGCCGAGATCGAACGACTCGCTCCGTGGCATCACAACGTCGAACTTCCCGGCGGCCTCTCCACCTACCGGCCCGACGTCGAGCGTCGACCCCTCGATCGCCGACGGCTCAGTGATCTGGTGGGCTTCGTGTGGCCACCGTTGCTGGAAGCCTGCGGGGGCAGCCTGGAGGGCAAGCGGGTCCTCGACGTGGCCTGCAACTGCGGTGGCTTCTCGCTCGAAGCCGCCGAGAGCGGGGCCGACTACGTCCTGGGCATCGACGTGACCCCGAAATACATCGAGCAGGCGAATGTGCTCAAGCGCGCGTTCTCCGCGGACAACGTCGACTTCGACCTGATCTCCATCGAGGACCTCGATCCCGAGCGGGTCGGAACCTTCGATGTCGTCCTCAACTTCGGGATCCTCTACCACCTCGAGAATCCCGTCCTGGCCATGAAGCGGCTCTCGGCGGTCGCCACCGACGTGATGGTCGTCGAGACCGCCCTCGACCGCGACGGGGGCGAGCGCTCCTCATGGCGCATGGACATCCTCGAGCCGGTCGAGGACGCGGACCGCATCGCGTCGACCGGGCTGTGGCGGACCGGCGAGGTCTGCCAGCTCTTTCCAACGGGGCAAGCGGTCGAGCACCTGCTCGGCTTCCTGGGGTTCACCCAGGTGAGCAAGCTCGATCCGCCGGAGGACATCTGGCGCCCGTTCCATGACGGACGCCGGGCTGCATATCTGGCCCGGCGCTAGGTCTCGGACCGGGTCGGGTCGTCGCCGGGACGACGCGTCAACCGAAGCACCTCGCTGAGCTCCCGCCCGCGCTTGGTCGGTGGCGCAGGGTCAGCAGCGGCCAGAGGCTCGATCGAGCCCTCGTAGAAGGCGCTGAGAACCTTTGCGGCCTCAGTTTCGATCGTGGTCGCCTGCGCGGGCGCGAGCTGATGCCGCCAGGCGCCGGGCTCGCCGCTCCGGTAGAAGCGCCCCGGTCCCTTCTCGCCCTCGGGAATGTTCTTCCAGTCGTACTTCTCGGCCGCTGCTTCGAGCTCCTCGTCGGAAGACGAAAGTGCCAGCGCGTCGCGAAGCCGCCGCAGCTCGCCGAGGGTGTCGGCACGAAGATCCTCATAGCGGACGATCGCCTTTGGCCCGCCGGCGCTCCGATATGCCTCGCTTGCCATCTCGAAGTCCCAGACGTATCGCCGCGAGCGAACCGTCCAGAAGTCGTATTCGTCGGAGGTCAGGAACGGAGCCTCTCTCTTGGACGTCCACCAGCTGTCCGGCAGCTCGGTGTCGTAGTCGGAGGCGATCGCATCCCGCGGATCGCGCGCAAGGAGGATCACTCGGGACTCCGGGAGGGCATCCACCAGCAACGGGGCCCCAACCGAGCCGTGTGGCTCCTTGATGGTCAGATAGCCGTCGCCCCCGTACCTGGCTCCCGCACCGTCGAGGACGATCTTCCGGATGGCGGGCATCCAGGCATCTCGGAAGCGGTCCGCCATGACGAATCGCGCACCGCGTCGCTCCGGATAGCGCTCGTAGTAGAACTCGCCGAACAGGGCTCCAACCGCGGGCTCATCCCAGAGTGCACCGAGCTCGCCCAGCATCCGACCGAGCCAGGTGGATCCCGTGCGGGCGGACCCGAAGATCCAGATGACGTTCTCGGCCGGGAAACCGTCGGTCGACCCTTCACGCAGCTGCCTGCGAAGAAGAGCGATCGTCTCATTCCGCTGGCGCAGAACCTTGCGAATGGATCGCTCTCCTGAAGCCCCTGAGCCAATCCCCATGCCGCGGACGAGCCTACTTGGAGCCGCGGGGCCGGCGTCGACGGGCCGTCGTAACCTGGCTGAATGGGCGCGCCCCGAGACGCCGACGATCCCGTCGAGGCGGCCCGCCGCGCCGCGCGGAGGGCGCGAAAGAGAAAGCTCGCAAGGCAACGTGAGGGGACGCTCGGCAAGCGGATCGAAGGCCGCGAGGGCTGGCTCTTCATCGCCAACGACTCCAACGACGTTCTCGGGCAACACGCGGGCCGGGTCCGGCTCTCGGACGCGGACCTGGAGGCGTGGGCGGAGGTGCTCCGGGGCCGGATGGCGCTCACCGAGGAGCTCGGGATCACCTGGCTTTGCACGGTGGTCCCGGACAAGGAGGGCGTGTACGCCGAGTTCCTGCCGCCGGAGGTCGAGCCCGCGCCGAAGCGGACCGTGCACCAGTTCCTCGACCTCGCCGGGACCCTCGGCGCCCCGGTGATTTACCCGTTCGCGGCGCTGGTCGACGCGAAGGGCGATCCACCGCTGTACTCGCCTGTCGGCACGCACTGGAACCACCTCGGCGCGTTCGTCGCGTACCGGCGGACGTGCGAGGAGCTGCGCGAGCGAGGCGTCGATGTCTCCGCGGTCCCCGAGGACCGGATCCGGTGGCGGGAGTTCGCCGGCAAGGATGGAAGGAGAGGGGTCCTGGCGGACATCGAGCCGCAAGGGGGGCGGTGCGTGTTCGACAACCGCGTCCTCAACCATGGCCGGGCGATCGTCCTCGAGCGCGCCGACGGGGTCGGGCCCAGCGCGGTGGTGTTCGGGGAGTCGTTCACGCTGCACCTGCTCGTCTTCCTCAAGGAGTCCTTCAGGCGGGTCGTCTTCGTCCACACGAGCACGATGGCCCGCCCGATCCTCGAGCGGGAGGCCCCGGACGTCGTCCTCAGCTACCCGACCGAGCGGTTTCTGCTCCAGGTCCCGAGCGACGATGCCGCGATGTCGCAGATCGCCGAGTCGGCCCGGATCAAGCGCGAGACGGGCGTGGTGCGCCGGCCGAACCGTTACTTGCGGGTGATCCCGGGCGCCGAGGAGGCCGAGGTCGGAAGCCACGCTCCCCTGGCCCGACCTGCCCTGAGGGCCCGAAGGTCAGCCGACCACGCTCACGGTCACGTCCTGAAACGCCGGCGGCCGCTCGGCACCGGACCAACGGCCCGGCCAGCGCTCGCGGATCGCGAGCCCGCGCTCGGCGTGGGCCGCCTCGATCGCGGCCAGCGGGTAGGCGACGGCCGAGGCCGGGCTGTCGCGGTTGGCGAGCCTGTACCGGCCCAGCGCGCCGTCGGCGGAGTCGGGGAACTCGATCCTCGCGTCGCTGCGCTCGAGCGCGCGCTCGGCGGCGGGGTCGAGCAGGAAGTAGGTGGCGAGCACGCGCCCTCCCGGGCGCAGGACCCGCGCCAGCTCGTCGAGGTAGCGCAGCACGCCCTCGGGGAGCATGTGGGTGAACACGCTCGTGAGGAAGGCGAAGTCGAAGCTGTCGTCGCCGTATGGAAAGCGCAGCTCGGCGGCGCTCAGCCGGCCGCCCGGGTTGTAGACGTCGTTGGCGACGTCGAGGCGGGTGAAGCCGAAATTCGGGTGGCGCGGGGTGATCCGGCGCCGGCACCAGCGCACGGCGCTCTCGCTGACGTCGAAGCCCTCGTAGCTGCCTCGGAGCCAGCCGGCGAGCGGGCGGGCCATGCGCCCGGCGCCGCAGCCGACGTCGAGCACGTCATCGGCCGGCTCGAGCCCGGCCCGGAGGAAGAGGTCGAAGAAGCGGTCGCCGATCGCTACGTAGTCGCCGCCGCCGATCTCCTCGATCAGGCTGCGTGGCGGTACGAGCGGGTCGCGCCGGCCGCTCAGCCGCTCGAGGGCGTCGATCGCATCCGTCCGCAGGCGGCGCGCCGTCTTCAAACCACCCCGCAAGGCCGGTCGAGCCTAGCCGCTGCGGGCCGCGGGCGTTAGCTCAGCCGGACTGGAACGCGTTGTACGTGTCGCCCCAGCCGTCGCACTCGTATGAGCCGACGAGGTTGGGGGTCCCATCGGGGTCGAAGTGGCCGCCGACGGTGACTTCGACCGCGACCTTGCCGTCCGCGATCGTGCCGGCGAACTCGAACTCGGTGTCGTCGTCCGGCGAGTAGTAGATGTCGAAGCTGCCGTCGTCGTTGATCTCATCGCCGAAGCCGGTGATGTGCGTCAGCAGGGTGTCGGACTGACCGTCGTTGTCGTAGTCGCCCCAGCACTCGGTGTCGGCGTCGACGGCGAAGTTCTCCACCGTCGGCCCGGCTCGGCCCGCCCATGACGTCGAAGCTGACTGGGCGTCCCGCCGCGTTGAACCCGGCGTAGTGCCCGTAGTCGGCCGCCGTCAGCGACGAGCCGCCAACGCCGGAGCCCGAGACGAGCCTGGCGGTGAAGCGTCTGCCGCCGCCCTTGCACGTCACGCCGCCTCGCTTGGCGGCGACCGTGCGCAGCGTGCCCTTGGCCTTCTTGCCCCCGGCGAGGAAGCGTCCGGTGACGTCGCCGGCGCGGCGCCCGGCGCCGCGGAAGCCGACTCGCTTGACCTTCAGCGAGACGGTGCCGCGGTCACGGCCGCACTTCGACTTCACGGCGTAGGTGAGTCGCGCCCGCTTGCTGGACTTGACCTTGAGGGTCACCGTCCCGCCCTGGAGCTTGCCCTTGTAGGTGCTCGTGCCACCACCGGCCGCCTGCGCGGGTGCGCCGGCGACCAGTGCGGTGGTGGCAACCGCGGCGGTGGCGATCGCCACCCCCGCGGCTCTCCTCATCCGATTCATTCCTTCAGCCCTCCGATGCCTCATCGTGGCCTTAGGCTCGCTTGGCGTTGTAGGACTCGCCCCAGCTGTCGCACTGGTAGGGGCCGATGAGGCTGGGGGTGCCGTCCGCCTCGAAGGTCCCGCCGACGATCACGTCGACCTTGGCCTTGCCCTTGCTGATCACGCCGTTGAACTCGAACTCGGTGTCGTCGTCGGGCGCGTAGTAGATGTCGAAGCTGCCGTCCTTCTTCACCTTGGCGCCGAAGCCGGTGATGTGGGCGAGGAGGACATCGCTCTCGCCGTCGTTGTTGGCGTCGCTCCAGCACTCGGTGTCGACGTCGACGGCGAAGTTCTCGAGCGTCAGGTTGGACTTGGAGCCCTCGACGTCGAAGCTCATCGCGTGGCCCGCGGAGTTGGAGCCCTCGTAGTGGCCCTTGATCTTGGTGGATTTCTTGGCGCCCTTGGAGGCGTCGTTGGGCGCGGCCGAGGCGAGGGCGGAGCCCCCGACTAGGGCGAGCGAGAGGACAGCGGCAGCAATGGTTGTGGTGAAGCGGTTCATGCCCACTTCTTCGTAACCGCTTCGAGGTAGCTTGAAGTCCCCCCCGCGGGATGGACAGATGGACGTCTAGTGGATGGCCCCTAGACGGTTTGCGGGCCCGACCGGGATCGACTTGGGCGCTATCGCTTCGCGCGCGCCGAGTACTTGGCGCCCCAGCTGTCGCACTGGTAGGGGCCGACCGTGCTCGGCGTCCCGTCGGGGTTGAAGGTCCCGCCGACGATCACGTTGACCTTCGCCTTGCCCTTCGCCAGCTTGCCGGTGAACTGAAACTCCGTGTCGTCGTCGGGCGCGTAGTAGATGTCGAACGTGTCGTTCCGCTTCAGCCTGGCGTCGAAGCCGGTGATGTGGGCGAGCAGCCTGTCGCTCTCACCGTCGTTGTTGAAGTCGTTCCAGCACTCGGTGTCGACGTCGACGGCGAAGTCCCTCACGCGCAGCTTGTTGCCGCGGCCGACCACGTCGAAGGTCATCTGGCGCCCGGCCTTGTTCTTGCCCTTGTAGTGGCCCGTGACCTTCGTCCCGCCGTTGGAGCCGTGACTGACCGAGCCGGATGGGGCGGCGGCGAGTGCGGTGCCGGCGGCGAGGCCAACGGTGAGGAGCTCGCGACGAGTGCGCTCGAGCGGCGGAACATCCGTGCACCCCCAGGTGATCGAAGCGGACGGCGGGCGCCCTCTGTGTACCCCGCCGAGCGATCTTCAAATCACGCCGCGCAAGCCCGGAACGAGACTCGAACTCGTGACCCCCTCCTTACCATGGAGGTGCTCTACCAACTGAGCTATCCGGGCGCGTCGAGCAGGGTAGCTGTCCGCGACTCGGGCGCGCCCGCCGGCTCCAGACCGGCGCGCAGGGCGGCGGCGATCGCGGCGGTCGCCTCGCGGGCGCGGCCCCCGAGGCCGACCGCGTTGACGAACCCGTGCACGAGGCCGCTCTCCCGGCGCAGGGTCACGGTGACGCCGGCGTCTCGGAGCCGGGCGGCGTAGTCCTCGCCCTCGTCGCGAAGCGGATCGAAGCCCGCGGTGACCACGTGCGCCGGGGCGACGCCCGCCAGGTCCGGGGCGAGGATCGGCGATGCCCGCGGGTCGGTGTGCTCGGCCGCGGAGCCGAAGTAGTTCTCGCGAAACCAGTCCATCTCCTCGCGGGTCAGGAAGAAGCCCTCGCCGAAGAGCTCGTAGGAGCGGCGCTTGGCCGAGTAGTCGGTGACGGGGTAGAGCAGGGCCTGGAAGGCGGGGGCGGGGCCGCCGTCGGCGGCAGCGAGGTTGGCGACGACGGCGGCGAGGTTGCCGCCGGCGCTGTCCCCGGCGACCGCGACCCGTCCGGGATCGCCGCCGAGCTCGGCGGCGTGCGCCTGAGCCCAGCGGAAGGCGGCGAACGCATCGTCGACGGCGGCCGGGAAGCGGTGCTCGGGGGCGAGCCGGTAGTCGATCGCGAGCACGGCGGCCGGGACCTCGCGCGCCAGGAACCTGCACGGCTGGTCGTGCGTCTCGAGGTCGCCGATCACGTGGCCGCCGCCGTGGTAGTAGACGACGAGCGGTGCGGGGCGGGGAGCGGCGGGCTCGTACAGGCGGGCGCCGATCGGCCCGGCCGGCCCCGGCAGCTCGAGGTCGCGCACCGCGCCGACCTCGATCGTCGCGCCGCGGAACACGTCGGCGTCGTGGCGCCGGCGGGCGCGCGCCTGGTCCACGGGCAGCAGCTCCGAGCCGCCGACCAGGCCCTCGAGCCGAAGCGCGAGCTGAACCTGGACGTCGAGCTCCTGGCCGTCGATCCGCACCGGGCGGCCGGCGAACAGCCGGGCCGCCGGCGGCGGGAGCCTGACCACGGTGGCGGCGACCGCGGCCTCGAGCCGGCCGCGGATCGTGGATGTGCGCGCCGCGCCCATCGGGAGCAGGCTACCCCGGCGGGCCGGACCGCATGGCCGCGCGGACGCGGGCCGCTAAAGCCCGGTGCGTCCCCGGCCGAAGAAATAGGCGTGGAGTCGCTGGCCGCAGTCCCGCACGCCCCGGTAGAGGCCGAGAGCCCGACCGACATCCTGATCGAGACGATCCAGGAGCTCTCCCGGGTGCCGAGGCTGGCCGAGATCGAGGCCCTGGTGCCCTCCGCGGCGCGCCGGATGACCGGAGCCGCGGGCGCGAACCTGATCATGGTCGACGCGGAGAGCGTCGACTACGTCGCCGAGGACTCGATCGCGCCGCTGCTCAAGGACCGCCGGCTGCCGCTCGACGGCTCGATCGCCGGCTGGGCGATCCGCGAGCGGACACCGGCCGTCGTCGACGACGTGCATGCCGACGAGCGCGTCGACCACGAGACCTACGCTTCGACCTTCGTCACGAGCCTCGCGATCGTCCCGATCCGGGTGCGAGAGCCGATCGGCGCGATCGGCTGTTACTGGTCGAACAGCCACCAGCCGGGCGAGACCGAGCTCTCGCTGCTGCACTCGCTCGCCGACGCGACCTCCGTCGCGATCGAGAACCTGCGCCTGAGCCGGCTGCTGCGGGTCGACGAGCTCACGCAGATCAACAACCGCCGCGGCTTCTTCGAGCGCGCCAACACCTGCTTCGACCAGGCGGCTGCCGGCGACGGCGAGTGTGCCGTGGCGGTGATCGACGTCGACCAGCTCCAGCGCGTCAACCACGATCACGGGCATGACGCCGGGTCGCAGGTGCTTCGCGACGTCGCCGGCGCGCTGCGCAGGGTCGCCCGCGAAGGCGACGTGATCGGCCGGCTCGACGGCGACGAGTTCGCCCTCTTCCGCCCCTCGAGCACCGAGCCCGCCGACGACCTTCACCGCGACATCACCGAGGCTCTGGCGGCCGCCGATCGCGACGATCGCGGTTATCACGCGTCGTCGAGCGCCGGCGTGGTCGCGCTGCGAGCGTCCTCGTGCGAGTCGCTCGACGCGCTCCTCGCCTGCGCCGGCGAGCTGGTCAACGCCCGCAAGCGCGCCCAGGGCAGGCGGCTGACGCGCAGCCGCGACCGGTTCTAGGCGGCGGCGACCGCCTCGCGCACCCGCGCGGCGAACGCGTCGACGTCGGCCTCCGCTGTGTCCCAGGCGCACATCCAGCGGACCTCGTCGCGCGCGTCGTCCCAGATGTAGAACGGGTGCTCGGCGGGAAGCTCGTCGAGCAGGCGCTCGATCGCCGCCCGCGGCAGGCGGGCGAAGACCGCGTTGGCCTCGACCGGGTGCGAGACCTCGAGCCCGTCGATGTCCCCCACCGCCTCGGCGAGGCGCGCCGCCATCTCGTTCGCGTGCCGGGCGCCGCGCAGCCACAGGTCGCCGGCGAGCAGCGCCTCGAACTGGGCGGAGACGAAGCGCATCTTCGAGGCGAGCTGGCCGAGCTGCTTGCGGGTGAAGGCGAAGTCGGCGCCGAGCTCGGGGTTGCAGAACACGACCGCCTCGCCGAAGACGAGCCCGTTCTTCGTGCCGCCGAAGGAGACGAGATCGACGCCGGCCTCGGTGGTCAGCTCCGCGAACGAGGCGTCGAGCGCCGCGGCGGCGTTGGCGAGCCGGGCGCCGTCGACGTGCAGGTACATGCCGAGCGCGTGGGCGGCGTCGGCGAGCGCCGCGATCTCGGCCGCGGTGTAGACGGTGCCGAGCTCGGTCGACTGGGTGATCGACACGAGGCGCGGCTGGACGTGGTGCTCGTCGCCGCGCTTGTCCTCCCAGCGGCCGAGGTCGGCGGGGCTGAGCTTGCCGTGGTCGGTCGAGACGGTGAGCAGCTTGACCCCCACGAGGCGCTCGGGGGCGCCGCACTCGTCGACCTCCATGTGGGCGGTGTCGGTGCAGACGACGGCGTCGAACGGGCGCGTCACCGAGGCGATCGAGGCCACGTTGGCGCCGGTGCCGTTGAAGACGAGGAAGGCGCGCGCGGCGCCGAAACGCTCCGCGATCAGCGCCTCGGCGCGCTCCGTCCACGGATCGGCGCCGTAGGAGCCGGCGTGGCCGGCGTTCGCCGCGGCGATCGCCTCGAGCACCTCCGGGTGGGCGCCCGCGTGGTTGTCGGAGGCGAAGTCGCTCTCCGGGACGGGGGCCCGGCCCGGGTCGCTCACGGATACAGCGGCAGGCGCTTGCCGTTCATCTTCGCGGGCCGCGTCGGAGCACAGGAACTCGAGCGCCGCGGCGATCTCCTCGGCGGAGGTGAAGGTGCGGAACGGCTTGTCGGGGTTGTCGTCGCGCATCTGCGGGGTCAGGATCGCGTTGATGACGAGGATGTTGGCGGTCGCCGCCGAGCTCGGCCTCGCGGAAGGTGTCGGCGAGCGCCAGGGTCCACGACTCGGCGGCCGCCTTGGTCGCGCCGTAGGAGGCGTTGGTGCCCGACGGCGCCTGGGCCTGGGAGGAGGAGACGAGGACGAAGCGCCCGTTCTCGCTCGCCGCGAGCGCGGTCGCAGAAGGCGCGGCTGGTGTGGATGACCGTGCGCACGAGCAGGTCGTGCAGCCACTCGTAGTCCTCGAGGGACGTGGTCGCCAGCGGCTCGCCCCCCTTCCAGCCGCCGACCAGGTGCAGGAGGCCGTCGACGCGGCCGAAGCGCTCCTCGAGCGTCGCGGCCCAGCTCGCCCGCGGCCCTCTCGTCGAGCAGGTCGACGACCCGGGCGTCGATCCGGTCGGCGTCGAGGCCGAGGTCGGCGACGAGCGGGTCGAGGACCGCCTGGTTGCGGTCGGTGAGCGCCAGCGTGGCGCCGGCCTCGGCGAGCCGGGCGGCGACGACCGGGCCGAGCCCGCCGCCGGCGCCGGCGATCGCGATCACGCGCCCGTCGAGTGAAGCCATGGTCGGAACGCTACCCGGGCCGGCGCGGCGACGGTACGAGGGCCGCGATCGCGGTGCCGGCGAAGCCGCCGAGCGTGCCGAAGGTGATGTCGAGCGCGGAGTCGCTCCGGCTCGGGATCAGGGCGGTGTCGAAGGCTCGGTCGCCGACGTACTCGCCCAGCTCCCAGAGGACCGTGAGCGCCGAAGACGACGCGCGAGCGCGCCGATCGCCCAGAGCGGCCAGGCCACGCGGACGCGCAGGAACTCGGAGATCGCCCAGCCGACGAGCAGGCCGCCCGTCCCGTGCGCGAGGGCGCTGGTCGGTGGTTCGTGAGCGGCGGCGGCTCGATCCACAGGACCCAGAGCAGGACCACGAGGCCGGCCGCGGCCGGCACCAGGGCGCGGTTCGAGAAGCCCACGAGGCGCGCGAACAGCAGGCCGCCGAGGCAGAGCGAGCACATGATCACCGCGGCCCCGTTGCGGGCGTAGAAGAAGCCCGCGGTCAACAGGGCCGAGCGCGCCCATGGCGAAGGCGAAGAGGTCGATCCTGCGGGTTTGCACGCTCAAAGCGTAGGCGAGGGGTTAAAGCCCGCCTATGCGGCGACGGCGCCGGGGCGGGCGAGGACCGGCTCGAGCTTCGGCTTGAGCTGGGTGTAGAAGAGGCTGAGCGGGAACTCGTCGTCGCGGACCAGGTCGACGAGCTGCTTGGGCTCGTCGACCTCGGGCAGGTCGCGGCGGCCCGCGGTCCAGACGGAGCTCTCGGTCGGCGGGACGTACGTGGCGACCAGGTCGTGGGCGGCGATCCACTGGCCGAGCTTCGACCGGTCGATGCCGGAGTGGTAGAGGTCGTGGACGAGCTCTCGCAGGCGGCCGACGCCCTCCGCGAGCCGCCCCCACTCGAGCGTGAGCCGGTTGTCGGTCCAGTGCAGGTAGCCCTCGCGGTGCAGGAACGCGAACAGCAGCTGGCCGCCCAGGCCGTCGTAGTTGCGCACCCGCGAGCCGGTGATCGGGAAGCGGAAGAGGCGGTCGAAGAGGATCGCGTACTGGGCGTGGCGGGCGAACGCGAACCCCTCGCGCTCCAGCTTCACCGCCTCGCCGAACGCGGTCAGGTCGCAGCGCAGCTCCTCGAGCGAGTACATCCAGTAGGGGCTGCGCTGGCGGATCATGAACGGGTCGAAGGGGAGGTCGCCGCGCATGTGGGTGCGGTCGTGGATCAGGTCCCAGAGCATGTAGGCGGACTCGGAGAGCTCGCGTGACGAGAGCAGGCAGGCGGCGTCCGGGGGCAGGTTGAGGCGCAGGGTCTCGGCGGCGGCGCCGCAGATGCGGCGGAAGCGCTCGGCCTCGCGGTCGCAGAAGATCGCGCCGAAGTGGTAGTCGGTGGGCCGCTCGCCGGTGGAGAAGGTCTCCGGGAAGAGGACGGCGCACTCGGAGTCGTACCCCTCGGTGTAGTCGACCAGGGTGACCGGCAGGAACTTGGCGTTGTCGTAGCGGGTGCGCTCGAGCTCGTCGATCCATTGCGGCCACGGAACCCGGACGACGAGCGCCTCGAAGCAGGTGTCGCGCGACGCGTTCTGCTTGTACATGGGCATCACGCAGAGGTGCTCGATCCCGTCGCGCCGGTCGCGCTCGGGACGGAAGGCCTCGAGCGAGCGGTCGAACGCGGGCTTGCCGAAGCCGCCGTCGGCCCAGGCGATCAGGTCGGCGCAGACCGCGTCGATGTACTCGTGCTGGTGCGGGAAGCGGGGGCGCAGCGCCTGGACGGACTCGGCGATCGCCGCGGTCAGGTTGCGGAGCTTGTCCGGGTCGTGGTCCGACGTGTCGACCGATCCGTCGGGCGCCTGGGTGAGGCGCAGCTCGGAGACCGCGGCGCGCAGCCGGGTCCAGGCCGGGTCGTCGGTGACGGGCGAGGGCGTCGGGGCGGGCGCGTCGGCGAAGGCGGGCTGGGCGACCCAGTGGACGAGGTTCAGCCAGAGCTGCTCGTGGTCGAACTCGCCGATGCAATCGTCGCCGAACAGGTCCGAGTCGGCGGTGACGGCGACGCGGCCGGCGCCGTGCTCGGCGACCGCCGCCAGCGGGGCGCCCGGGATCGAGGCGGACCGGTGCGCGCGGGCGATCACCCGCGCGCCGTTGTCGGCGTGCAGGGCGCCGGCGCGGTAGAAGCACGCTCCCGCGACCCCGGCGAGCGGGTCGGCGCCGACGCTGCGGTCGTCGCCCTCCAGCGCGGCGAGCACCCAGGAGGGCGCGTCGCCGTGGTGGTGCTCGTAGTCCTGGACGGTGGCGTTGTCGATCGCGAGGTCGAACCGGCCGAGGAGCTCGTTCAGGTTCGCGCCGTACTTGTCCTCCTCGGTCTCGCCGAGGACGATCAGGCCGCCGCCGTCGCGCACGAAGGCCTCGATCGCGTCGATCTCGCTCGGGTCGAGCAGCGGCGAGCCGCCGTTGACGGTTGCCTCCCACTTCGGGTCGGACGGGTGAGCGATGACGAGCACGGCGGCGCCGGCGAGCGCGTCAGGCGTGAGGGGACCACCGGTGTGGGCGGCGACGTCGAAGGAGCGCGCGTCGAGCAGCGCGGCGGCGCGGGCAAGCGACGAGTCGCCGGGATGCGAGGCCTGCATCTCCGCCGCGACGTCGGGGCGGATGGTCCAGGCCTCCGAGTGGGACTCGTCGAAGAGGACGCGGGCGAGCCTCGCGGGCGCGGGCAGGGAAGCGGTTTCGGTCGTGGCCGTCACGATTGGGAACGGTAGCTATGCGGTGAGATCGCGTCAATAGCGATGATCGTGCGACATGTGCGCAATAATCCTGCGTATGGACGCCACAGATCGCAGAATTCTTTCGTTGCTGATGGAAGATGGCCGGCGCACGTACGACGACATCGCCGGTCACGTGAAGCTGACGGCTCCGTCCGTGAAGCGGCGCGTCGACCGGCTGCGCGCCTCCGGTGCGCTGCGCGGGTACACCGCGGTCGTCGACCACGCGGCGCTGGGCTGGAACACCGAGGCTCTGGTCGAGCTCTTCTGCCGGGCGGGGACGACGCTGGCGGAGGTCGCGGCGACGCTGCGCGACCACCCCGAGGTGGTCGACGCGTGGAGCGTCACCGGCGAGGCCGACGCGATCGCGCGCGTGCGGACCACCGACAACGCCGACCTCGAGCGCCTGATCATCGAGCTGCAGCGCA
Organism: uncultured Solirubrobacterales bacterium; assembly: GCA_963729065.1. GTDB lineage: Bacteria > Actinomycetota > Thermoleophilia > Solirubrobacterales > 70-9 > WHSW01. The sequence continues at coordinate 1,491,184 of CAVSMS010000010.1, read as the reverse complement.
ACGGGCTCGTCGAGCGCACCCGCTCCCAGATGCTCCTCTCGCGGCTCGTTCATCTCCGGAGCGAGTAAGTACGGAGCCCATACCCCGGCACTAGACTCTCCGACCGCTCCGGGGGAGTACCGAAGTGGTCAAACGGGATGCGCTGTAAACGCATTGGCTCAGCCTTCACAGGTTCGAATCCTGTCTCCCCCATCGACGCTCGGCCTACCCGCGATTAGGCTGACGTGATCGCCACCGGCCTCCGAGAGCTCCGACAACGCCGGGCAGCAGGCCCGGACCGTCATCGTCGCGCTCTATCTCTCGGCGGCGGTGACGGTGGTCGTCGGGATCGCGCTCGGGATCGCGCTCGCCCCGGTGTGGTTCGCGATCGTCGGGCTCGGGCTCGTCGATCTCGTGATCGCGCACATGTTCGCCACCGGCCGCATCGGCCCGCTCGCCGGCCGGCGCCAGGCCGAGGCCAGCGGCGACGCGGCCGCGGTCGCCGAGGCCGACCCGAGCTACAACCCGTACGCGCGCGAGGACTGACCGCAAACGCGGAACGGCGCCGATCGGCGCCGCTCCTGACCAAGCTGTGGGCGCCGCGCGGCGCCCGGTGACTAGTCCTTCGGGTTGACGACGTCCTTGACCTTGTCGGCCGCGTCGCCGACCTTCTCCTTGACCGTGCCGGTGGCCTGGTCGACCTTGCCCTCGTTCTTGAGGCTCTGGTCGTCGGTCAGGTCGCCGGCCGCCTCCTTCACCTTGCCCTTCGCATCGTCGACGTTCTCAGGCATGTTCAGTTCCTTTCAATCGCTCTCTCAGCCGCCCGCAGGACGGCACCGTGCACCTTCCCTCTCCGCCCGCGCCGAAACTCCGCCACGCGCCAGGTGCTCCTCTACGGTGAGCCGGCCGGCGGGGGCGGCTCGGACCCATGCCACGACGCGAGCATTCCCATTTCGACCGCCCGCCGAGGGCGCGCGCCGCCGCCGCGGGACTCCTCCTCCTGCTCTCGATGACGCTGGCGCTGACGCGCTCCACCCCCTCCGCCGCGGCCCCCGATCCCGGTCGCCCGAACGTCGTCGTCGTGCTCACCGACGATCAGTCGGTGGCCGAGCTCACGCCCGAGGCGATGCCGAAGACGACCCGGGCGCTGGCCGACTCCGGCACCACGTTCACCGACAGCATCGTCTCCAGCCCGCTCTGCTGTCCCTCGCGCGCCGGCTTTCTCAGCGGCGAGTACCCGCACAACTCCGGCGTCTTCGACAACGAGCCCGGCTACGCGGCGCTCACCGACAAGGGCTCGACCGTCTACTCGTGGCTGCAGGCGGCCGGCTACCGCACCGGCCACGTCGGCCGCTACCTCCTCAACTACGACCGTGAGACCCCGCCCGGCGGCGACTGGCAGACCGACGGCGGGCTCGCCGCCCCGCCCGGGCTCGACGACTGGTTCGGCTACGTCGGCGCGGCCACCAACTACTACGGCGCCACCCTGAGCGACAACGGCGCGCCGCTCACCGCGGGCGCCGGCAAGCCCGGCTACACGACCCGCCTCCTCAACCATCGGGCGCTCGACTTCATCCGCGGTGCCCGGACCGACCCGCGCCCGTTCTTCCTCATGCTCGCCCACGTCGCCCCCCACGCCGCCCAGTCCACCGGCCCCGGCCCGTGCGGGGTCGGCGGCCTGCCGATCCCGGACGGCGGCAAGCTCGGCAAGTGGCGGGACGCGCCGCTGCCGAAGCCGCCCTCATTCGACGAGCGCAACGTCTCCGACAAGCCGGACTGGATCGCCACCCGCCCGGCCCTCGGCCACACGCGACGAAAGAACCTGAAGCTCGGCTGGCGCTGCGCCAACGCCAGCCTCGCGACCGTCGACGACGGCGTCGCGCAGATCGTCCGCCGGCTGCGCAAGCAGGGAGAGCTCGACCGGACGGCGATCTTCTTCACCTCCGACAACGGCTACCTGTTCGGCGAGCACCGCGTCTTCCTCAACAAGGTCTACCCCTACGAGGAGGCGCTGCGGGTGCCGCTGCTGGCCCGCGTGCCCACCGACCTGCTCGGCCGCCGCGCGGAGCGCCACGGCCCGCCCGCCACCGTCGACACGCAGGTCAACCAGCTCGACCTGGCCGCGACCGTGCTCGACCTGGCCGGCGCCGGCCCGTGCACCGCGGCCGGTGACTGCCGCACGCTCGACGGCCGCTCGCTGATGCCGCTGCTGCGCGGGCGAAAGCCCGCCTGGGCCAAGGACCGCACGCTGCTGTTCCAGATCGGTCAGAACCGGACCTGCGGCGAGCTGCCCGAGCGCGGCCTGCGCAACTTCTACGACGGGGTGCGCACCAAGCGCTTCGTCTACATCGAGCACAACCGCGTGAACCCCGAGACCGGCGCGTGCGACCGGCCCGAGTACGAGATGTACGACCTCAAGCGGGACCCGTACGAGCTCGAGAGCATCGCGGTGAATCCGGCGCTCGAGGCGCCGTCACCGCGCCAGGCCGATCTGGCGCGCCGGCTCGCGGTGCTGCGCGACTGCTCTGGGATCGCCGGGCGAGACCCCGCCGGGCCACGCCCCTTCTGCGGCTAGGGCCTGGGGCTGAGTCGCTCGGCGATTGGCGCTTTGAGCACATGGCATGTGCTCAACTCGCCAACCGGCGTCTGCGGAGGCGAAGGGCGCGAGTTGTTCAGGCGAGCTCGCGCAGCCGCTGCGCCTCGGGCAGCTGCTTGAGCTTCTTCAGCGTGTTGTTCTCGATCTGGCGGATCCGCTCGCGGGTGACGCCGAACGCCCGCCCGACCTCCTCCAGCGTCAGCGGCTCGTGGCCGCGGAGCCCGTAGCGGAGCTCGATCACCTGGCGCTCGCGCTCGGGCAGCGCGTCGAGCGCCTTCTGGATGTCCTCGCGCTGCAGGTTCTCCGTCGCCGCCTCGAACGGCTCCTCGGTCTGATCGTCGGCGACGAAGTCGCCCAGCTCCGACTCCTCCTCGTCGCCGATCGGCTTCTCGAGCGAGATCGGCATCTGCGCGACGCGCAGGATGTCGCGCACCTCGCGCACCGTCACCTGCAGCTCGGCGGCGATCTCGTGCGGCTCGGGCTCGCGCCCCAGCCGCTGCACCAGCTGGCGCTCGACGTGCGCCACCCGGTTGAGCTTCTCGACCATGTGCACCGGGATCCGGATCGTGCGCGCCTTGTCGGCGATCGCCCGGGTCACCGCCTGGCGGATCCACCAGGTCGCGTAGGTGGAGAACTTGTACCCGCGCCGGTAGTCGAACTTCTCCACCGCCCTGATCAGCCCCAGCGACCCCTCCTGGATCAGGTCGAGGAAGCTCAAGCCCGCGGCCCAGATAGCCCTTGGCGATCGAGACGACGAGGCGCAGGTTCGCCTCGACCATGTGGCGCTTGGCGTCCATGTCGCCCTTCTCGATCCGCTTCGCCAGCTCGATCTCCTGGTCGGCGGTCAGCAGCTCGACCCGGCCGATCGAGCGCAGGTACAGCCGCAGCGAGTCCAGGCTGGGCTCGACCGTCAGGTCGAGCTCCGGCTTCTTGGACTGGCCCGGCGCCGACTCGCCCTTCGCCTCCTTGTAGGCGGTCAGCCCGTCGGCGGCGATCACGTCGACCCCGTGCTCGATCAGGTAGGCGTGCAGGCCCTGGACCTGCTCCTTGGTGACCTCGACCTCCTCGAGCGTGCCCGAGATCTCCTCGAAGGTCAGGTAGCCGCGCTCGCTGCCCTGGACGATCAGTTTGCGCAGGTCCTCGGAGTCGGGGAGCGCAGCCTCGCCGGCCTCCAGTGGCCCCCCACTCGTCTCCGAATCTCCCGACCCGTCCTCCCCCAGGAGGACGTCTGCCTTTTCAGCCAATCGCCCGTCCTCTCCTGTCTGGGCGCCGCGCCCGCCTCTCTAACTGGACGCCGCCGGGGATTATAGGCACGGCCGCGGGTGAGCGGGCCCCTAACCTGTACCGATGGCCACGATCGAGAGTGTCACTACACCCGACGTCCAGGCAGGGCGCCCCGCGACCGCGGTCAGCCTCACCCGCGTCGGCGTGCGCGGGGTCGAGAAGGTGATCCACGTCGCCGCCGCCCCCGGCAGCGACGGCGACGAGCGCGGCGGCCGCCTCTACTTCGCCGAGCTCGAGTGCTTCGTCGACCTCAACCCGCAGCAGGCCGGCGTCCACATGTCCCGCTTCGAGGAGGTCGTCAACGAGGCGATCGACGGCGTCATCCTCGCCGAGACGCTGCGCGCCGAGGAGCTCGCCGGCGAGATCGCCGAGCAGGTGCGCGAGCGCCAGCGCGGGCTGCGCGCCGAGGTCACGATCGCCGCCCGCTATCCCGAGACGCAGCCGACGCCCGTCTCGGGCCTCGCGCACGCAGGAGATCTACACCCTGTTCGGCACCGCGGTCGCCTCCGAGCGGGGCACCCGGACCCTGACCGGGGTCGAGGCCCAGGGGATGACCGCCTGCCCCTGCGCCCAGGAGCTGGTCGCCGGCGCGCTCGCGCGACCGCCTCGCCGCCGACGGCTTCACCGAGGACGAGATCGAGCGCATCTTCGAGGCCGTCCCGGTCGCCACCCACAACCAGCGCGGGATCGGCTCGCTGCACATCGGCCGGCCCGAGGGCGTCGACGCTGCCGATCGACGCCCGCGACCTGCTGCAGATCGTCGAGGCCTCGATGAGCTCGGAGATCTACGAGCTGATGAAGCGCTCCGACGAGGTCGCGGTGGTCGAGAAGGCGCACCGCAACCCGCGCTTCGTCGAGGACGTCGTCCGCGAGATGATCCGCCGCGTCGCCGACGCCTACCCGGACCTCGGCGAGGGCGGCTTCGTCCTCGCCCGCCAGGAGAACCTGGAGACGATCCACCGCCACTCGGTGGTCGCCGAGCGCTCCGGCCTGCTCGCCGAGATCGTCGCCGAGCTCGACCGACGGGCGAGCACTCACGCGCACCACACCACCACGCGCGAGTGGCTCGAGGCGCCCTGCGGCCCGGCGCGCCGAGGCTAAGTAACCGGTTCCGGCAGAGCGCTCCGGGCTGCGCGTCCTCCATCCGCCGGCGCATGCCGAGGAAGTAGTCGACCCCCGAGATCACGGTCATCGCGACCGCCGCGTAGAGGAGCACGTCCACCCACACCGGCGACGGGTCGAAGGCGATCAGGGCGAAGATCGCCGCCACCTGCAGCGCCGTCTTCGCCTTGCCGAGCCAGCTCGCGGAGATCACCACGCCCCGCTCGGCCGCGACGCTGCGCAGCCCGGTGACCGCGAGCTCGCGGGCGATGATCACCATCGCGACCCAGGCGGCGAGCCGGTCGAGCGAGACGAGCGAGATCAGCGCCGCGATCACCAGCAGCTTGTCGGCGAGCGGGTCCATCAGCTTGCCGAAGGTGGTCACCTGCTGGCGGCGGCGGGCGATGTAGCCGTCGAGCCCGTCGGTGAGCGCCGCGAGCGCGAACACGATCGCCGCGATCACGTCGCCGTCGGGCGTCTCGTCGAGCAGCGCGACCACGAGCACCGGGACCGCGAGGATCCGCACCAGCGTGAGCACGTTCGGGACGTTGACCGGGAACATCGCCTAATCCAGTATCCAGACTCCGACCCGCTCAGGCGCCCGCCAGCGCCCGCGCGCGGGCGATCACCCCGTCGAGCATCTCCCGGGTGAGCTTGCCGGTGAACGTGTTCTGCTGCGAGGGGTGGTAGCTGCCCAGCAGCGCGTACGGCCCCACCTCCGCCTCGGCCCCGTGGCCGAAGCGCGGCCGCGGGCGCGGCGTCGGGTGGCCGCGGGCGCGCAGCGCGCGCAGCGCCCCGTCCCAGGCGAACGAGCCGAGGGCGAGCAGCACCTTCGCCTCGACGAGCAGCCCCAGCTCCTCGGTCAGCCACGCGAGGCACTCGTCGCGCTCGGCCGGGGTCGGCTTGTTGGCCGGCGGCGCGCAGCGGACCACGGCGGTGATGTAGGCGTCGCGCAGCTGGAGCCCGTCGTCGCGGCGCTCGGAGGTCGGCCGGTTCGCGTACCCGGCCCGGTGCAGCGCCGCGTACAGCCACTCGCCCGACCGGTCGCCGGTGAACATCCGCCCGGTGCGGTTCGCACCGTGCGCGGCGGGCGCCAGCCCGACGACCACCAACCGCGCCGCGGGGTCGCCGAACCCGGGCAGCGGCCGCGCCCAGTAGCGCTCGCCGCGGTAGCGGCGCGGTGGCTCGGCGGCGGCCTGCTCGCGCCAGGCGACCAGCCGCGGGCAGCGCGCACAGGCGACGACGCGCTCGGAGAGACGCTCGATCGCGGCGGCTGCGGCGGGATCGCTGGGCATCGGCCACCGATAGGGTGCCGCCATGCTGACGGTCTCGCGTCGCGGCCTCTTCGCCCTCGGCGGCACCGGCGCCGCCGTGGTGCTCGCCGGCTGCGGCAGCGAGGACGACCCGCGGGCCGAGGGCAACGACCAGGAGCTGCTCGACAACGCGATGGCGGCCGAGTCCGGCCTCCAGGCCGCCTACGACAGCACCTCCGGCGGAGTGGCGGGCGGTCGCGCGGGCGCCGAGGTCGTCAACCACAGCCGCGATGCGTCGTCCGAGCGCCAACAGGAGCTCGGCCGACTCGGCGCGAGGCGGCACGCCCGGCGGCGGCTCGAGCGCAACCGGAACCGGCCTCGAGGCCACCGCAGACCGCGGCCAACGCGGCGATCGCCGCCTACCGCCAGTGCGCCGGCCTGCTCCCGAGCGCCGAGGATCGCGCCACCACGATGGGCTTCCTCGCTCAGGTCGCGGCCGAGCTGGCCGCGATCCGCGGGCTCTTCGGCGAGGACCAGGTGCCGGAGGCGTTCGTCACCGGCGGTGAGGAGCCACCCTTCCAGGCCGCCCCGCCGGAGACGACCACGACCTCCACCACGACCAGCTCGACCACGAGCACCGACGAGCAGTGAGCGAGATCCCCGCCACACGAAGGAGCGCGATCCGCCGTGGTGCCGTCGCCGCCGCCGGCCTCTACGCGATCGCCGCCGACCCGGCCGAGCTTCGCCGGCGCCCAGGCGTCGGTGGACGAGGACCTGCGCGACTACCTCGTCGAGGCGATCGGGCTCGAGCAGATCGCCGCGCTCGCCTACTCGACCGCCGCCGGCGAGAGCGGCATCGAGGGTGACCTCAAGACCACGCTCGAGACCTTCGGCGAGCAGGAGGAGGCCCACGCGAGCGCCCTGCGCAGCGCGATCGACGAGCTCGGCTTCGACCCGCCCGACCAGCCCGACTCGCCGTCGAACACCGCCGTCTTCGACGACGTCGAGGGCCTCGACGCCGACGCCGCCTCCAACCTCTCCGACCTGCTCTCCGAGCTCGACGGCCTCAAGGGACGCGACCGGCTCCTCGAGTACCTGGCGAAGGTCGAGGAGGCCCAGCTCGACTACTACCTCGGCCAGGGGCCCGGCCTCGACAGCGAGGACCTCGCGACCACCAGCGCCGAGATCTCGGGCTGCCAGGCCCAGCACCTCGTCGTCCTGCGCGAGCAGCTCGGCGACCCGCCGCCGGAGGCGCTGACCGCCGCCTCGGAGCGCATCCGGTCGGCGAGCGCGGCCGCGGACGACGCCGCGCGACGAGTGAGCTCCGCGCCCGAGCCGCGCCCGGTCTCCGCCTCGCGCTCGGAGCTGATCCGCTGGATGGGCGTTCAGGACGCGAACGCGGCCGGCTTCGTCCACGGCGGCGTGGTGATGAAGACCTGCGACGAGGCGGCGGCGATCGCCGCGATCCGCCACTGCGGCCGGCGCGTGGTCACGGCCGGGGTCGACCGGATGACCTTCGTCGAGCCGATCGCGATCGGCCAGCTGCTCACCTGCCAGGCGACCGTGAACGCGGCCTGGCGTACGTCGATGGAGGTCGGGGTCCGGGTCGAGGCCGAGGATGCGCCGACCCGCGCCCGCCGCCACACGACAACCGCCTACGTGACCATGGTCGCCCTCGACGAGGACGGGCGGCCGTGCCCGGTCCCGGACGTGATCGCCGAGACGCCGGACGAGGAGCGCCGCCAGCGCGAGGCCGAGCTGCGGCGCGCCAACCGGCTCGCCGAGCGCGACCAGATCCTCGGCGCGCGCGAGCGCGGTTAGAGCCCCGAGCGCCCGCCGATCGCATCGCTGATCCGGCCGCCGAACACCAGCAGGCCGATCCAGATGAACGGGCAGATGCTGGGATCGACGACGGCGACCGGGATCGAGAGCAGGAACGTCCCGCTGACGACGAACGCCGCCGGGCCGAGGAATCGTCGCTCGTACTGGCGCAGGTTCTCCTCGACCATGTCGTGGCGGAAGGCGTAGAAGACCTGTGCCGTGAACGCGAGGCTGATCCCGGCCAGGTTCAGCGCGTAGATCGTCACCCCGGCCGTCGTGTCGGAGTAGTGGCCGAGCAGCTCGGCGCTGAACGGGACCAGCGCAACCAGCGCCAGGTAGACGAGGTTGAGCACGATCAGGCGGGTGTTGAAGCGGATGACGGAGCCGTAGAAGCGGTGGTGTGCGAGCCAGATCGAGCCGAGCACGGCGAAGCTGAAGAAGTAGGCGACGAAGTCCGAGCTGCGGTCGCGCAGCGCCGCGCCGACGTCGTCGACGTCCGCGGGCACCTCGAGCGCCAGGACGAGCAGGGTGATGGCGATCGCGAACACGCCGTCGGTGAACGCGAGCACCCGGGCGAACTCGACCTCCGATTCCCCGCGCTCGTGCGTCTGTCGAATGCGCTCCCTGTGCGTCGCCACCTGATGCGATTACTGGCCCCGGGCCGTCGACCCTCCCGGCGCAGCCGATCTTTCGGCTCTACTCTGGGCGATCCCTTGATGCCATCGAGCGAGAGCAAGCTGCGCAAGCTCGCGATCGTCCCCGCCTACAACGAGGCGGGGATGGTCGGTCGGGTCGTCCGCGACATCCACCGCGAGGCGCCCGGCTTCGACGTGCTCGTGGTCGACGACGGCTCCACCGACGCGACCACGGTCGAGGCGGAAGCCGAGGGCGCGATGCTGATCCGCCATCCGTACAACCTCGGCATCGGCGGCGCGGTGCAGTCGGGCTACAAGTACGCGCTGCGCAACGACTACGACGTCGCCGTCCAGGTCGACGGCGACGGACAGCACAAGCCCGAGTACCTGCCGGTGATGCTCCAGGCGCTGCAGACCGGCGGCGAGCAGGCCGACATGGTCTACGGCAGCCGCTTCCGCGGCGACCCGGGCTACAAGGTCCCGTTCGGGCGCCGGGCCGGGAACATGATCTTCTCGGTCGTGCTCAGCGCGCTCACCCGGCAGAAGATCACCGACCCCACCTCGGGCTTTCGGATGACCAACCGGCGCGGCATCGAGCTCTTCGCCCGCGACTACCCGCACGACTACCCCGAGGTCGAGGCGCTGCTGATGCTCCACGCCCACCACCTGCGCATCCACGAGGTGCACGTGAAGATGAACGCGCGCGGGTTCGGCGACAGCTCGATCGACTACCCGCGCAGCGCCTACTACATGGTCAAGGTGCTGCTCGCCCTGTTCGTCGGCCTCTTCCGCCGTCGCCCGACCCCGGTCGAGGCGACGGGCGAGGAGGAGCCGGGGGTGGGGCCCGCGGTGGAGGCCTGAGCATGCGCGCGCGGGCCCTCGCGATCGCGTTCGCCGCCGCCCTGCTGCTGAGCCCCGGCACGGCCTTCGCCGACACCCTGCGGGTGACCAGCGAGGCCGAGGAGGGCCCCGGATCGCTCGCCGAGACGATCCTCGAGGCCGGGCGGGGCGACACGATCTCGCTCCCGCCGGGCACCTACCTGCTCGCCAACGGCGACACGCTGGTCGAGCAGCAGAACGTGCTCCGCGGCGCGGGCGTGGAGCAGACGACGGTGATCCCGAGCGGCGGCGGCGACGCGCTCGGCCGGATCAGCTACTCGGGCCTCACCATCGGCCCGGCGCGTCAGGCGCCCGACGACGCGGGCTCGCAGATCGAGACCCAGGCGCAGATCGTCGCCCTGGTCGCGACCCTGGCGATCTTCCTGCTGATCCTCGAGCTCGTCCGCCGGCGGCGGCTGGTCGAGCGGTACGCGCTGCTCTGGATGGCGGCGGCGGTGGTCCTGCTCGTGCTCGCGATCTGGACCGACGGCCTCGACGTGCTCGCCGACGCGATGGGGATCCAGGAGCCGGCGAACGCCATCTTCATCCTCGCCTTCGGCACCGTCTTTTTGCTCCTGCTCAACTTCTCCGTCGCCACCTCCCGCCTCTCCGAGGAGACCAAGATCCTCGCCCAGGAGACGGCGCGGCTCGAGCAGGAGCTGCGGGTGGCCCGCGGCGAGCTGCCGAGCGCCAACGGCGATTCAGCCGCGGCGGGCGGGGCCGAGGAGCCGCCGGACGATCGCCCAGTACGCACCGAGGAGGGCGGCTAGCGCGCGCGAGCGCCCGGCGCGCCCCAGGTAGGCCGAGTCGAGCCTCGCCGTGAGCCCAGCGGCGAACTCGGCGGCGCCGATCGTCCGCGTCGCCTGGATCCGGCGTCGCTCCCCGAGCAGGCGCGGCAGCCAGACGAGCGTCTCGCCCCAGGCGCGGAGCTTCTGCGGCAGCCAGCCGCCGGCCGCCGCGACGACGAGCAGCGCCAGCTCGGTCGCCAACAGCGCCGGCGCCAGCAGCACGAGCAGCGCGGCGGGATAGGTGCGGATCAGGGTCGCCCAGCGGTTGCGCTCGAGGAAGAGCCACTTGCTCGATCCCTTGGCGAACTCGTAGTCGTGGTCGACCCGCGCCGCGTCCTCGACCCCGAGCGTGCCGCCCGCGAGCCGCACGCGAAGCGAGAGGTCGACGTCCTCGTGGTAGAGGAAGAAGGGCTCGGGCATCGCGCCGAGGCGCTCGTAGCCGTCCCGGGAGATCACCAGGCAGGCGCCGGAGACGAAGCCGGGCTCGATCACGGGCCCATAGCCCGTCCAGCCCTCCGAGCGGTCGACCGGCTCGCCCGCGCCCCCGGCCCAGCCGATGCCGGTGAAGTGAAGGACGCCGCCGCGCGTGTTGATCGTCCGGCCGCCGTCGGCGGTGACCAGCGCCTGCCAGGCGCTCCAGCCGCGGCCGTCGGTGTACGGGAGCTCGATCGCGTCCCGCCACCCGGGCTGGGGCACCGCGTCGGGGTTGAGCAGGCAGACGAGCTCGCCCGAGGCGGCCTCGGCGCCGCGGTTGCAGGCCGCGGCGAAGCCGAGGTTGGCCCCCGTCTCGACCACCACCGCGTCGGGAGCCAGGGCGCGGGCCGCCGCCACGGTGCCGTCGCCCGAGGCGTTGTCGACCACGATCAGCTCGTCGCCGTCCCGAAGCTGGGCGACCAGCGCCGGGATCGTCGCCTCGATCGCCGCGCGCGAGTCGTGGGTGACGATGACCACCGAGAGCGTCGACACGGCACGCACCCTACGATCTGCGCCAGCGATGAAGCATCTGCTCCGCCCGATCTTCGACCGCGTGATCATCAAGGAGCTCGAGCCCGACCGGGTGCGGCGCTCGGGGCTCGTCGTTCCGGCCGGCACCCACGAGCCGCCGCCCCAGCACGGGATCGTGATCGCGATCGGCCCCGGCCTGGACTGGTGGGAGGGCGCCGGGGTGGCGATGCCGGTGAAGCCCGGCGATCACGTCGTCTTCCCGGCCTCGGCGGGCACCTGGGTCGAGGTCGACGAGGAGAAGCTGCTCGTCTGCCGAGTGGGCGAGCTGCTCGGAGTGCTCGAGGAGATCGGCGTCTGCCCCTATTGCGGCGGCGAGGGCCTGCCGGGCGCCGACGCCTGCCCCGTCTGCGGGCGGGCCGCGGGCAGCGCCGCGAGCTGAGCCCAGAGACGCTTGACCGCCTACGACGCCTCGGAGTGGACCGATCTGTTCGTCGCTGTCGCGGGCGCGGGAGCGGCGCTCGCGGGCCTGGTGTTCGTCGCCGTCTCGATCAACATCGATCGCATCCTCGCCGGCGAGGGCCTACCCGACCGCGCCCTGCTCACGGTGCTGACGTTGCTGATGGTCGTCTGCGTCGCGATCGTGGGCCTGATCCCGGGCCAGGACCACGTCGCGCTCGGGGCCGAGCTGCTCGGGCTCACCGCGATGTTCACCTACGCCACCGTCCGGCTGTCACGGGCCAGCCTGCCAACGGGCGACGCGCCGAAGGAGTGGCTGGTCGGACGGATCGCGGTGCACGCGATCGCGGTCGTGCCGCTGCTCGTCGGTGCGATCAGCCTGATGGCCGAGGGCGGCGGAGGCCTGTACTGGATCGTTGGCGGCATCCTCGGGGCGATCGTCGGCGCGGTCGCCAACGCCTGGGTGCTGCTGGTCGAGATCCTGCGCTGAGCGGGGGCAGGTTAAGAGCGGCTTATTCGCGCCTCCTATCCTCGTAGGAGTGTCACCGACCCTGACCCTCACCCCGCTCGACAAGCGCGGCCGCGAGATCCTCGACGAATTCGAGTCCGGCACCGCCCCGCCGTTTCGATCGGATCAGCGCACCGGAGCGCGCGCGTACTGGCGAAACGCTCCCGGAGCGCCGGCCGGTGGCTACGAGGCAGCGCTCGATCGCATCTCGCCGGACTGGCGCCGGCACCTGACCTAGATCCGGGTCCGCGGGCGTCGGCTCGGCGCGGGATCACGTCGAGACCAGGCGGCGCGCCCTATGTGACCTTCGTGGCGCCTCTCGCGCGCTCTGCGCGCACAGTCTCTCTCGAGCCGCACCGAGACCACCGTATGGGTGGTTTAGATGCGGCTCGGCGAGGTTCGCGGCTGATTGCCGCTGGTGCCTACTCAGGCAGGAATCTCTAGGTCGTCGCCCCGTTCACTTGCGGCTCTTTGCGGATGGACCCTTGCCCACCCCTTGCCTCCACTGGAATGACCGAGCCAGGAAGTCAGCGGTTCCGAGACCAGCATCCCTCGTGCCGACATAGGCCCTCACGGAATACGCGGGATCGTGATGACCAAGCCAGTCTGTGAGCACTCGCGATGCCGATGTTGGTGGTGATGTTGGTGGTCGCCGACGATGCGAACGGCGGCGGTGACTGCGAGGGTCGAGACCAGGTAGAGCTAACTGACTCCCGGAGGAGGACAGCATGCGAGGCATTCGCAGTCGCCTGACCTACGCCAACGTGGTCTCGACGGTGGCCCTCTTCTTGGTTCTCACCGGCGGCGTGGCCTACGCCGCCGACACGATCTTCAGCTCCGACATCGTCGACGGAGAGGTAAAGGCCGAGGACATCGCCACCGCGGCGGTTCGGACCCAAGAGCTCGGAACCAATCAGATCCGCAGCGCCGACGTGCGCGACGACTCGCTCGCGGGCGGCGGGTTGACCGGCGCCGACATCGCCTTGAACACGCTGACGAGCGACGACATCGCCGAAAGCACGGTCCACACCAACGACATCCTGGACGCCACCGTGCTCAGCAAGGACCTCGCGGACGGGTCCGTTCGGACCAGTGAGGTCTTGGACAACTCGCTGACCGGCGTCGACATCGAGGAGACCTCGCTCAGTGAGGTGCCGTCCGCCGCGGACGCCAACAACCTCGATGGACTCGATTCCAGCGACTTTGCGCGCTCGGGCCGGGCATCGTTTACGTCCGTTGGCCTCAGCGACTCGGCCAGCGATGGGGACTTGCAGCAGGCCGCGAACGTCCGTGGCAGGACTTCAAGCCCGATGAGTTCACCGAGGTCGGGTATTGGCGGGACGACTCCGGCATCGTCCACCTGCGCGGAACGGCCATCAAGTGTGGGAACTTCCCAGGGATCGCGATTCCCTTGCCACCGGGCTACCGGCCAGCTCGGACCGAGATCGTGGTGATTCCTGGGACCCGGCTTTGAGCTGGTGATGACAGAGCGTTCATTTAACAAAACGACGGGGTGCGAGTCTCCGCAGGCTGTCAATCTGAGAGCATTGCCGCGCTCGGCGGCGTGACGTTCCGCTGCGGCCCCTCGGGGGTGGACGGGTGCCCGTAGACCGCACGCGGTCGCTCGGGGACCCTCGGCGTGACAACGCCAACGAACTGAGGTTGCCCCGGCTAGGCGCGGGCTAAGTGCTCGCGCCAGTCGGGCGCTAGCCGGTCGAGCGCGGTCTCGTAGACGTCCGCCGGTGCCGACCCTCACCGAGGTACGCGAGATACTGAGCGGGTGATGTCGTCGCTGAACGTCGAGCTTGTGAAGGCCTTTTTCGACGGTTACAACGCCCGCGATGGCGAGGGGGTGGATCGACTGCTCGACCCCGATGCGCAAGTTACGACCCTTTCCGCACGAGCGGGGCTTCCTGCGCGATGGGAACCTGGAGGGACGAGACGGTATTTCGAACAGCTTGAGGAGTCGTGGGCGGATCTCCGCGTCGATGTCGAGGATTACCGCGAACTCGGTGATCGCGTGGTGGCGGTCGGGCGCATGCGAGGCACCGGCCAGGCCAGCCACGTTGAGATCGTCCGCATTTTCGCGACCGTGTTTGTCGTTAGGAACTCGCGCTTCATCCGGGTCGACACGTACGACGATCCGAGGACCGCCCTCGAAGCTGCCGGGCTGTCGGAGTAGGCGATGTCGCGCGAGAACGTCGAGGCAGTCCGTGAGCAGTGGCGGGTCTGGTCTCGCGACGGCATCGAAGGACTGGTCGACGTGGTCGCCGAGGACACCGTCACGTATGCCTTTCCCGGGTGGGTCGGCAAGTCGAAGCAGGTGGGCCCAGACGGGCTGCGGGCGATGCTCGCCGAGTGGAACGAAGCCTTCACCGAGTACGAGATGGAGCTCTCCGAGACGCGCGAGGCGGGGGACCGCGTTGTCGCGCTCGCCGTTCAGCGGGGCATCACAAAGGAAGCGGGCGTGCCGATCAGCGCACGGATCGGCGCCGTCTACTCCGACTTTCGTGAGAACGGGATGATCGGCGAGGTTCGCTATTTCCCGAGTTGGGAGGAGGCCCTCGAAGCCGCCGGGCTCTAGGAGTAGCTCAGCGTGCATCGGACCGGCGGCGAGGCCATGACCTTCGTCGGCCGAGATAGGCCATCGCCGACTGGAGCTGGGCCGCTCGCTGCTCGGGAGTGGTCGGAAAGACATGCGTTCCCTCGACCATCTGGGCCTTGACCCGGGGATCTCGCCGCGCCCACGCTCCGTGCCCGAGGCCGACAGGGACAGGGGCGAGGCCCGCGCAATGGCGAGCCTCGTTCTACTGGCCACACGGAGCTACTCGATCGCTTTGTGGACCGCAGAGCTACCGGCAGTGTCGCCCCTCGCTTCCTACAACCCCCGGTCATGATCCGCGCCCCCCGATGAGCTGGCTATGTCAAGGCCAGGTCGAAGTCAGCCAGACGCCGCAACCGCTGACCACCGACATGAGTCGTTGCGCGCTGGTCCGAGCTACTGGTACGTAGAGGGCCGCCTAACGATGACCTCCTCCTCGACCACCTTGCCGGCCTCCACGCGCTCGATCCGCCGCTCGTCTCGTCACCGAGTGACGATTGGTTTCCAACCGAGGCCGCGGCGAAAGAGCACTACCAGGGCTTGATCGAGGCAGAGACCGCGGGCGAAGGGCCGAAGGTCCCGAGGAGATCGCCCGGGCGCTGCGCGATCTAGACGGCCCATCCTAGAACGTGGCCCGCTCGCAGCTCGGAGTCCTTGTCCGCCGCGCATCTCCCGAAGCGGCCGACGTGGTGAGCGCGTGGGGCCGTTTGATATGGCGCCTCTCGTCCAGAGCGGAACACTCTGTTCCGGCGAGGGAGAATGATCCGCCGTGCGCGCTCTCGCACGAAGCAGAGCGCCCTAGGGCCCCAGGGAAGCTTCGATAACCGACTGGCTGCTGTCGAGGTGACGGTCCCACACCGCGATCGCGTGTTCGTCGGCGCTGGCAGCCAGGCCGCCGTCGCCGGAGAACGGGTAATCCTGCCCACCGAAGACGCCCAGCGGGGCCACCTGCTCAACTGGTTCCAGCCGTCCAGCCGCGGGGATCGCCCTTGCCTGCAGGCCTGCCCTTGAGGATCCCGGGCGGTGGAAACCCCAGGCGGCAAGCCATGACCCATCGCCCGCGGACACGACCTCGGGTCTGAATACGTCACCGGATCCGGGCGAGACGCTGCGAAGGGGCCCGAGCGCTCCGGTCGGCGAGATCGTGCGCGTGGTTGCCCGCTGGACCGAGCCGTCCAGGGCGACCAAGGCCGCGATCGCGTGACCGTCGGCGCTCCCGGCGAGTTCAGGCCCGTGCTGCCTTCCCTCGCCGTCCCAATTCCACGGCCCGAGAGTCAAAATCGGGCCACGTGATCCGGTGCTTGAGATTGTCCGCGCTTGGGCTACCGGTTCAGCCGTGGGCGCAACCCAGGCCACAACGGAGTCACCATCGGCGGCGGTGACCACGTCGGGGAAGTGCGCTGACGTGGTCGCCGTATCTGAGATAGTGAAAACCGGACCCAGGTCCCCGCTCGGCGAGAGCGTTCGGGCCTGGGTGCCGTACGTGGGCAGCGCTCTCGTCCAGACCGCGATCGCGTTCCCATCCGCGTCGATCGCGACGCGCGGCGGTTCGATCACGTCAGGCTGAGAGAGCGTCCTCGGTGGGCCGAGCGTCCCCGCGGAGGTAATCGTGCGGGCGTGGATCTGCTCATCGCGGTCGAGTACCGGCTCTGCCCAGACGAGGACCGAGCTGCCGTTGGTGGCCGTCGCCAGATCGAGGTTGAAGGTGATGTGTCCAGGGCGCGAGACGTTCAGGACATGGCCCAACGCTCCACCTGTCCCGATCGACCGCACGTGGGCGACGTTGCCGCCGCCAACCCACGCCACGACTGAGGTGCCGCCCGGGGCGGCGGCAACGAGCGGACCGCCGCCGATGTTTCCAGCGAGATCGCCGACAAAACGCACGGGCCCGAGGGTTCCATCGGCAGAGATCTGTCGAAACACGGCCTTGTGGCCACCGCCGTTGGCAGGCGCAGCCCAGACCGCGACAGAGTCGCCTTCGGCATCGGTTGCGACCTGCGGCTGACCCACGTCCCCTGGCGCCGAGAGCTGTAACGGGCTGGTGAAGGCGCCGTAGGCGGCCGTTGTGGACAGTGCCGCGATTAGCGCGAGCGCCGCAATCGCGATAAGCATCCCGACCTGGCACGACCGATCACCGCTCATCAACGTGCAGCTAGATCGGAAGCGTGAGACAAATGTGAGAGACAGTCGGTTCGGCTTCACGGTCGAGGTCCCAACGATGCTCCGCTTCCCATGCAAAGCGCACTGCCCCAGGGGGCGGCGGGGGGCTCGGGCTAGCGAGCTTCACCCCTCCGCTCGCGCCCGAGCCCTTCACTTCGATGCCGCCGCCCCCTACAAGCCCAACGGTTGAGCTCGCCCCTTGCGGCTGCGGCTGGGCGCTTAGACAAGTCGACCCCGTTGCCCAATCCCTTGCCCATCGAAGCGAAGCGGCCCCCTCTCGGGAGCCGCATTCCGCTTGTCGATGCGAAGCCGGCGAGCGGACTCGAACCGCTGACCCCTTCATTACGAGTGAAGTGCTCTACCAACTGAGCTACGCCGGCGTGGCCCGAGGATAAGCGGTTTGCGGCCCTCTTCGGAGGGTCGCGCCGCTTTCCTGGGCAACGTGCTATTCCTCACGGATGCGCCATACCCCTGCGGGGTATAGTGAGCGCAGAGGTCCAGGGCCCAATGCCAGGAGACGTCAAGTGGAAGCCCACGCCGAACACGCCCACCACCATGAGATGCCGACCGGGGGCAATGCCCTTACCGGCCTTGCCGTCAGCGCCACCCTTCACTGCCTGACCGGCTGCGCGATCGGCGAGGTGGCCGGGGTTGCGATCGGCACGGCGCTGGGCTTCTCGAACCTCGCGACGATCGTCTTGGCGATCGCCTTGGCCTTCGTCTTTGGTTACAGCCTGACCAGCCTGCCTCTGCTCAGGGCGGGCCTCGCGCTCGCCGCTGTGGTCCCGATCGCCCTCGCCTCCGACACGCTCTCCATCGCGACTATGGAGATCGTCGACAACGCGATCCTCCTCATCGTTCCGGGGGCAATGGACGCCGGGCTCGACACGCTGCTTTTCTGGGGCAGCCTCGCATTTGCACTCGTGGTCGCATTCGCCCTGACGGTGCCCGTCAACCGATGGCTGCTCAGCCGGGGCAAGGGCCATACGGCGGTCCACAACACCGGAATTCACGGCGGCCCTCCGACGAAGCTCGTCGGGGCTGCCGTGATCGTCGCCGCCATCTTCGGGACGGCGGTGCTCGTGGGCGAGGCGCTCGACGGTGACGAGATGGGCGCCCATGGGGAGTCCTCGATGAGCATGGCCTCCGACGAGTCGACTGCGCCGGGACACGCAGGCCACGGCGAGGAGGGCGCGGTGGCGGGGACGACCGAGACGACGCTTCCCGGCTTGGCCGTGGCCGCGGACGGGCTCACGATGGAGTTGGGGCGCGATCAGCTGCCGCAGGCCAAGGAGGCTGCACTCAGCCTCCAGGTCGCCGGTCCTGATGGGCAGGCGATCACCGATTACGACGTCGAGCACACCAAGCGGATGCACCTGATCGTCGTCCGGCGGGACCTGACGGGCTTCCAGCACCTGCACCCGACGATGAGCGAGAACGGCACCTGGTCAACCCCTGTAACGCTCCCCGACGCGGGGTCGTACAGGGTCTTTGCCGACTTCACCCACGACGGCAGTGCCCAAACCCTGGCTTCCGACCTTGCAGTTGACGGAAACGCCAACTACAAGGGTCTCCCGCTCCAGCAGACCGAGACGACCACCGACGACGGCTACGAGGTCGGGGTCGAGGGCACGGCAGCTACGGCCGCCGAGGAGAGCGAGCTGACGTTCAACGTCCTCCGCAACGGCGAGCTGGTCAGGGTCGAGCCCTACCTCGGCGCGGACGGCCACCTGGTGGCCCTGCGCGAGGGTGATCTGGCCTTCCTGCATGTCCATCCGATCGAGGGTCAGGGTGGCAACAGGATCCGGTTCATGACCGAGTTCCCGAGCGAGGGCAACTACCGCCTCTTCCTGCAGTTCAAGGATCGGGGCGAGATCCACACCGCCGAGTTCACCCGCGAGGCGGGCCGATGAGCGACCGCCGCGGGTAGGCAAGCTCCGAAGGTCCCGGACTCATCGGAGTACCCTCAGTGGCAGTAACCGCCGCCCTTCGAGCTCTCTTTCCCTCCCTTGATCGCGCGGCCCTGGCTGAGGGAGAGACTGAGGAGTAGCGGATATGACCACAGCTACAACGGAGCGGTCGGGCGGAAGCACAGCCGGGATCTCGCTCGGCGGCGTCCTCGTGATCGTCGGCATTGTCTTGGCAATCGCCGTGAGCTTCTGGCTCGGCTTGATCGTCATCCTGGTTGGGCTCGTCGCGTTCGGCGGGTTTGCCCGCGGACGTTGGTATTAGGGCCCGTCCCGCGCCCGAGAGGCGCCTGCTCCTGAGGGTCGGATCTCCGCAGGCCCGTTCGGAGCCCGGAGGGCGCACGAACCTCAGCCGGCGAGGAGCGCCTGGAACTCCGGCTCCTCGCGGAGGGGGTCGAGGTCTGAGTCCTTCGCCAGGTAGGACCGAACGCTTGTCCGACTTTTCGAGCGCGAGCCGCAGATGCTCGATCGCGTCGGCCTTGCGCCCGGCGAGGCTCTCGCAGCAGGCGAGGTTGTAGAGGAGCGCGGGGTACTCCGGGTGCGCCGCGGCCAGGTCCCGAGCCTGGTCGGCCGCTTCGTCGTAGCGCCCCTCGTCGTAGAGCCGCCCAATCGGGGCCCAGAGCTCCCAGCCGGTCGGCGTGTAGACCTCCCCCGGCCTGGCGCCCGCCACGATGAGGGTCGTCCCAGGCTCCTCGGCGAACGCCGTCCGCTTCACGCCCGGACGGGCGAAGACGAACGTGCCGGCCGGCGCATCAACGCTTTCGCCGTCGAGTTCGAACCTGGCTCGGCCGCTCTGGACGAAGTAGAGCTCCTCATCCTCTCCCTCCTCGTCGTGCTCGTTGATGATCCTGTCTCCCGCGTCCCGGCCCGTCCAGGCGTTGATCCCGAACGACGTGATGCCGAAGTGGTGGCGCACCGGGCGCCAGGGCTCGCGGCCGTCGGTGATCTCGTCGATGTCCTCCAGGCGGGCGACTGCGTATTCGCTCATCGAGACCGCATTTGATCAAAAAGGGCCGCGCCTCAGGTGTTGAGGGCAGCGATCTGGATGAGATTGCCGCACGTGTCGTCGAGGACGGCGGTCGTCGCGGGGCCGGCCGCCAGCGGCTCTTGCGTGAACCGGACCCCCAACGCCGACAGGCGCTCGTGCTCGCGGTGGACGTCCTCGACCGCGAAGGACGTAAATGGGATCCCGTCCTGCACCAGAGCGTCCTTGAAGGGCTTGACCGCCGGGTGTTCGTCGGGCTCGAGCAGCAGCTCGACGCCCTCCGGATCCTCGGGGGAGACGACGGTGAGCCACCGGTGCTCGCCGAGTGGGACCTCCGTCTTCTTCGTGAAGCCGAGAACGTCGGTGTAGAACCGAAGCGCCTTCTCCTGGTCGTCGACGAGCACGCTGGTGAGGTTGATCTTCATGAGTTCTCCGTTCGGTCAGGCCTGAGCCAGCGGTCCGTCAAGGACTCGAGCGGCCCGGTCTGTAGGTCGTGGAACTTGTAACGGCCCTCCCGTCGGCTCCTGACGAGGCCGGCCTCCTCAAGCACGTCGAGATGCTGCGAGATCGCTTGTCGCGTCATCGCGAGCTGATGCTTGTTCGCCAGCCGAGAGCAAAGCTCGAACAGGGTCTGTCCCTCCCGCTCTGCGAGTTCGTCGAGGATCGTCCGTCTCGTGGGATCCGCCAGGGCCTTGAAGACGTCACCCACGCGCCCAGTATAGGCAAGTAATTACTTGCCTGTCGGCTCAGTGCTCGCCGCGCTGGCGGCCGGTGACCTTGAATCTCCTGAGCGCGGGGCTTGGGTCCTCGTTTCCGGCCGAGTCGGTGGCGACCGCCTTCAGCTTGTGGCGCCCATTGTCGAGGCGCTTGGGCTTGAAGCGCGGGTCGCAGGAACGGAACCGGCCGCGGTCGACCTTGCAGTCGAACTCGACCGCGTCCTCGTCTGCCCGCAGCTTGAACTTCGGCGTCCGGTCCGAGGTGCGCTTCGGTCCCTTGATCTGAGTCCTCGGCGCGACGTTGTCCGGCGCGCAGGTGCCGACCTCGCAGAGGAACGGCGAGTTGTAGGTGTTCCAGTGCGTCGCCAGATACGAGCCCGGGGCCGGGGACGGGTTGAAGTAGTCGTCGCCGCCGCAGTCGAGGCGACCCTCCGGCGTGTCCCAGTCGATCGTCGGGTAGTCGCGGTAGTCGCACACGAGCGGGCCGGCGAAGCCCGGATCGCACATCAGGTCCTGGCGCTCGACGCAGTGCCTTCCGCCGCCGTGGTGGGGCGCGCTCGGCTGCACCGCGCCGAAGGCATGGAAGAGCTCGTGAAGCCCGAGCCTTCCGAACGCCTGCGAGAGGTCGAAGCTGAACGGGTTGTCGAACACGACCGAGTAGTAGCCGCCGACCTGCCAGGAGAGGCCCGCGGGCGAATCGTCCGCCGGCGACGGACCGGTGATCCCCGCCCGGACGTTCGCGACGCCGTCGACGAAGACGAGGAAGTCGCGCTGCCCGGGCTGGAGCCCGAGCAGCGGTTGCAGATCGTCGACGACCTTCTGGCGGGCCGCGGTGGCGTTGTCGGGGTCGTAGTAGGCGGCCGGATGGGGCAGTCCGACGGCCTGCACATCGACGCAGTCGAGCCCCGCCGCGGTGCCCAGGTCGAAACGGATCGACTTGGCCTCCCCGGATTCCACGTAGACGTACTCGACCATGTCGCGCACCCCCTGCGCGAGCTTCGGATAGATCGCCCCGAAGTCGTCCGCGGCGTCGGACGGCGTGCGCGTAGATCACCTTGACCACGTGCGCATCGGCGGGGTGATAGGCGTCCTCGGCGTCGTCCAGCGGCGTCGGAGACGGGGCGCAAGCGGGATCGGGCAGGTAGGCCGGCGCGGCCCCATCGGCCGCCTGGGCGGTCAGCGGGTGCGACGGCAAAGATCGCCACGCCCACGAGGAGCGCCCGGATCGAGACGTGCTCTGGCGACATCGCTCGCGAGTATCTCGCGCTTTTCGCCTATTTGTCAGACGTCAGCCGAACGCGAAGCTGGACGACGACCGCCGCGCCCTCGGCGTCCTCGGCCGCCTGGCTGAGCAGCTCCCGGATCGACGAGCCGTGATCCTTCCAACCCTTGGCGCTCGCCAGGTCGCCGATCGGGAGCTCGATCTCCTCGGCATCGACCTCCAGGTCCTCCGGACGTGGTTGGAGCGGGTGGGCGAGCTCGAAGCGGCGCCGCGCAGTGTCGTCGAGGCTCGCCCGTGCGTGCTGACGGTCGGCGTCGCTCGCCGCACCGGAGAGCAGGCGCTCGCGGACATCCACAGCCTCGTCGCTCTCGTCGAGCGCCTGCGCCAGCGCCTGGTCATACGCGTTCGGCTCCCGTTCGGCCACCGCCGGACCCCTACCCGGCAGCCGATCTCTGGAACCAGGGCTACGGAAGCTCGATGATCTCGAACCAGTAGCGGGCGAGATCCCGGACCGCCTCCGCCAAGCCCGCGAAGGTCACGGGCTTGGTGATGAACGAGTTCGCTCCGAGCTCGTAGGAGATCCGAACGTCCGCCGCGGCGCTGGAGGTGGTCAGAACGACCACGGGGATGTGCCTCAGGTCGGGGTCGGCTCGAATTGCGGCGAGCGCCTCGCGGCCGTCGAGTCTCGGCATGCTGAGGTCCAGGAGAATGAGACTCGGTGTGGGCGCGGCCTCCGGATCCGTGTACCGCCCCTCGTGGCGGAGGTAGTCCATCAGGTCCCGGCCATCGACCACGGATCGGACATCGGCGGCGAGGCGGGCGCTCGAGAACGCCTCCTCGGTGAGGAGCCGGTCCTCCTCGTCGTCGTCGGCGATCAGGACCGTGATCCGGCGATTTTCCGTCACGATCAGCCGGGAGCCAGCGAGCGGGCGACGGCGCTAGCCCTCGGCGAGCTTGTAGCCGACGCCGCGCACGGTGAGGACGAGCTCGGGCTCCTGGGGGTCGCGCTCGACCTTCTGGCGCAGGTTGGAGATGTGCACGTCGCAGGCGCGGACGTCCCCCGAGAACTCGGCCTGCCAGAGCTCCTCCATGATCTCCAGGCGGCTGAAGACCTGGCCCGGGCGCTCGGCGAGCAGGCGCAGGACCTGGAACTCCGAGCGGGTCAGGTTCACCGGCTCGCCGCGGATGGCGACGAGATGGCGGGCGAGGTCGATGCGGACGCTTCCGGCGTCGATCGTCTTCGCGTCGGTCACCGTGCTCGAGCGGTCGAGGTCGCGGCGGCGGAGCTGGGCGCGGACGCGGCCGATCAGCTCGCGGACCGAGAACGGCTTGGTCACGTAGTCGTCGGCGCCGACCTCGAGGCCCGACGACCTTGTCGACCTCCTGGTCCTTCGCGGTCAGCAGGATGATCGGCACCGGGCTGCGGGCGCGGACGTCGCGGCAGATGTCGAGGCCGGAGCGGCCCGGCATCATGATGTCGAGGATCAGCAGGTCGTAGCCGGGCTCGGCGCCGCTGAGCTTGCCGTCCGCGTCCTCACCGTCGACGGCGAGCGTGACCTCGAACCCCTCCTGGCGCAGGGCGTAGCCGACCGCCTCGCGGACTGAGGGCTCGTCGTCTGCAATCAGGATCCTGTCCATCGGCTCCGGAGGGCCGTCACGCTACAGGGGTCTTGGCCGGTTGCGCGGCGCGCAGGCGCACCCAGAACGTGCTACCGCCGCCCTCGATCGACTCGACCCCGATCTGGCCGCCCATCACGTCGACCATCCGCCGCGCGATCGAGAGCCCGAGCCCGAACCCCTCCTGCTCGAGCGAGCCCGAGCCACGGTAGAAGCGCTCGAAGATCCGCGTGATCTCCTCCGGGGCGATCCCGGTGCCGGTGTCGATGACCTCGATCCGCACCTCGCCCACGAGGCCGGTCATCGAGCGCACGATCACGGTGCCCGGGGCCGGGGTGTTCTTGAACGCGTTCGTGAGCAGCCCGATCAGGACCTGGCGCAGGAGCACCCGGTCGCCCTGGGCCGCGAGCCCGTCGGCGGCCTCGATCGAGACCTCGATCCCCTCGGGCGGGGCGACCGCCTCCGCGGACTCCTCGATCACCAGGCTGACGTCGAGCGCCTCGGCTCCGCCCTCGCCGACCGCCTCCATTCGCGCCAGGGTGAGCAGCGACTCGGTCAGCCGGCTGATCCGCTCCGAGTCCTGCGAGAGCCGGTGCAGGAAGTGGTCGCGAGCCTCGGGGTCGTCCTTGGCGCCGGCGCGCAGGACCTCGATCGCGCCCGAGATTCCGGCGATCGGGTTGCGCAGCTCGTGCGCGGCGTTGGAGACGAAGTCGCGCTCGGCGACCTCGCGCCGCATCTCCTCGGTGCGGTTGCGAACCACCGCCAGCACCGCCCCCTCGGCCGGCAGCTCGCGCGCGTTGACCGCGTACACGCGGTTGCCGACCCGCAGCCCGTCGTTCACGGCCACGGCCTGGCGCGACGCTCGCCGCAGCCACGGGATCAACGGCTCGATCGCCCGTCCGTCGGGGCCGATGAGCTCGCGGGCGGCGGCGTTGGAGAACCGCACCTCGCCATCCGGCTGGACCACCATGACCGCCTCGGTGAGCGCCTCGAAGATCGCCGAGAGGCGGTCGCGCTCCTCGCGCAGGGCGCTGAACGTCTGGCGCAGCGCACCGCGCATCGTCTCCAGCGCCCGGCCGAGATCGGTGATCTCGTCGCGGCCCCCAGCGCCCTCGAGCGGCTCGTCGAGCTCGCCCTCGCTGATCCGCGCGGCGCTGTCGGCGAGCCGCTTGACGCGCGAGGTGATCGCGCTCGCGATCAGGAACGAGACCAGGACCGCGACCGCGACCGCGACCGCCATCGCAGCGAGGCGGTCGCCGCGCAGCTCCTCGATCGCCTGCTGGACCTCCGGCGCGCGCACGGAGCGGCCGACGATCGCGCCGTCGATCGCGCCGTCGCGGAAGATCGGCACCGAGACGATCGTGATCCCGCCCGGGAGCTCGGCCGTGTAGCGAGTGCCGGTCAGCGACGAGCGGACCGCGCGGCGGGCGCCCGGGACCGCGAGCAGCTCGACGCCCTGGGAGGTCTGCGCCGTCGTCAGACGCCCGTCGTTGTTGAAGACCCAGGCGGAGAAGCCCTCGGCGGCGAGCCCGGCGAGCGTCGTCTCCGCCGCCCTCGGCGGGCGGTTGCCGATCTCGTCGGCGAGCCCGACCGTGCGCCCGACGGCGATCTGGCTGAGCTCCTCGTCGGCGGCCCGCTCCCCCGTGTCCGAGACCAGCAGGTAGGCGAGACCGGCGGTGATCAGCGCCACCGCCGCGAAGGCGACCGCCAGGTAGAGGCGGACGCCGAACGGCCGGCGTCGCGGTAAACGCTGGCCGCTCGAGCTCGGCATGTGCGGATTATCGCGCGCGAACCCGCGGCGGCTCACACAATGGCGCGGGTTCGGCTATTGCCTCCCAAGCAGGAAATCCAGGCGAAACACCAGCGCTTCGAGCGCCAGCGCCTCGGAGACGTTCACCGTCAGGCGCCGCCGCGTGTCCAGCACCAGCTCGCCGGCGCGGCGGGCGCGGCGGCCGTCGAGGCCTTCGGCGAGCTCGGTCGAGCGCGGCGACCCGGTCGGAGTTGAGGGCCAGCTCGACCCCACCGTCGGCCACGGCCGCGAGGTCGCGCATCCAGGCGCCGAGCAGCGCCAGGCCCAGGTCGAGCGTCGCGGTCCGCGCCCGGCGCCCGGCCCGGCGCGCGGACTCCTCGGCCTCCCGGGCGCGGCGGCGGGTCGCGGTCGGGCTGCGGTCGGCGGCCTGCTCCTCGGCCGCCTCGGCGGCCGCGCGGACCGCGGCCGAGCGGTGCTCACCGGCCGCCTCCGCCGCTCCAGCGAGCGCCTCCCACGGCCGGCCCTCGAGCCGGCCGCTGCGGATCGCCGACACCAGCTCCTCGACCGCGGCGCGCAGCGCGCGCCCGTCGTCGTCGAGCAAGAAGCGGGCCCGCGCCGGGTCGCCGGCGGCGAGCCGGGCCGCCGCGGTGCGCTCCGCGCCGGCCGGAAGGTCGGTCAGCCGCGCCTCCACCGCCTCGGGACCGAGCCGGCCGAAGCGGACCTCCCGGCAGCGCGAGCGCACCGTCTCGAGCAGCGCCTCGGGCTCGTCGCTGACCAGGATCACGTGGGCGAACGGGGGCGGCTCCTCGAGCGTCTTCAGCAGCGCGTTCTGGCTCTCCTCCGCCATCGCGTCGGCGGCCTCGATCACGAACACGCGCCGCTCGCCCTCGAACGGGCGGTAGGCCACCGCGGCGATCACGCGCTCGCGGACCTCGTCGACCAGGTGCTGGATCCCGGGCGGTCGGAGCCAGACCAGGTCGGGGTGCGGCGAGGGGTCGGCGAGCGCCCGGCGGCGGGCGTCGTCGGGGTCGGGCGCGCCGCCCGCCAGCAGCTCCGCGGCCAGCGCCCGAGCCGCCTCGCGCTTGCCGGACCCGGGCGGGCCGGCGAACAGGTAGGCGTGGAAGGGCTCGGCGCTCGCCATCGCCAGCGCCGACCGGGCCGCCGGCTGATCGGCGGTCGCGGTCGCGATCGTCTCGGGCACCTCCGCGACCGTGCTCATCGGCGGCGCTCCACGGCGGCCATGATCCGGCGGTGGACCTCCGCCGGCTCGCCGGCGGCGTCGATCACCTCGATCCGCTCCGGGTGCCGCCGGGCGAGGTCGTCGTAGGCGGCCGCCACCTGCCGCTGGAACTCGATGCCCTCGGACTCGAAGCGATCGGCGCCGTCGCCCGCGCGCGCGCCGGCGAGCTCCGGGTCGACGCGCAGCAGCAGCGTCAGGTCGGGCACGCAGGAGCCGACCACGAGCTCCGACAGCTGCTCGACCAGCTCGACGCCGAGCCCCCGGGCGACGCCCTGGTAGGCGACGGTCGAGTCGATGAACCGATCGCAGACCACGTCCCTGCCCTCGTCGAGCGCCGGCCGCACGACCCGCCCGCAGAGCTCCGCCCTGGCGGCGTTGAAGAGCAGCAGCTCGGCGCCCGGCCCGAGCTCGAGCTCGGGGTCCTTGAGCAGCTCGCGGATCCGCTCGCCGGCCGGGGTTCCACCCGGCTCGCGCAGCAGCAGCGCGCCGAGCTCCTCGGCGAGCAGCGCCGCCTGGGTGGTCTTCCCGGAGCGGTCGATGCCCTCGAGGGTGATGAACACGCGCCGAGCGTCAGTTGCCCGAGCGCGCGCGCTTGGTCCGCGCCGTCTGTCGGCGACGGCTTCTTGCGCGTGCGCCGCCGCCCGCTCTTCGCCTTCGCCGGCGCCACCGCGTCGGCCGCCTCCTCGGCGGTGGCCGGGGCCGAGTCGCCGTTGGCGTCGGCGGCCGCCTTGGCCGCCTCGCGCGCCTCCTTGGCCGCCTGGCGCTCGGCGCGCTTGGCGCGCATCTCGACCATGGTCGGGCAGTCGTCGTTGAGGCACAGCTTCCAGGGCCGCCCGCGGAAGCCCTTGACCGTCAGCCGCGGGCGCTCGCCGCAGACCGAGCAGCGCTCCTCCAGCCGCCAGAGCTCATAGCCGCGGCCGGGCAGCGGTCCGCTGACCCGGCACGAATCGGGCGACTCGGGGTCGTCGCGGATCCAGCCCTCGCACCCGTACATGCGCTTGCCGCCCTTGAGGTCGATGATCCGCAGCCGGTTCGGGCCGCCGTCCTCGCGCTTGCGCCCGGCCTCCTCGCAGACCTTGCAGGGGCCGAGGAACTTGTCCTCGTCCATCCCCGCCCAGATCTGCTTCGCGAACTCCTCGCGCTGGTCCTCGAGCGCGGCGGTGGTCGAGTGCAGCATCTCGCGGCTGACCGTGAGCACGGCCTCCTTGGAGGTCTCGCCGGCGGCGATCTTGTCCATGTCGGTCTCGAGCTCGGCCGTCATCTCGGGCGTCGCCATGCGCGGAACGTGGGCGTGGAAGGCCTTGTACATCGCGATCCCGGTCTCCGAGGGCTCGGGCGGATTCGAGAACACGTAGCCGCGGTCGTAGAGCTTCTGGATGATGTCGGCGCGGGTCGCCTTGGTCCCGAGGCCGCGCTCCTCCATCAGCTCGATCAGCTTGCCCTGGCTGATCCGCGACGGCGGCTGGGTCTCCTTGTCGACGATCCAGGGCTCGCCGTCGAGGTCGAGGCTCTGGCCCTCCTCGAGCTTCGGGATCTCCTGGTCGGACGAGCGGGCGTAGGTGTAGATCGCCGCGTAGCCGGGATCGACGACCACGGAGCCGCGGACGAAGTAGGTCTCCGAGCCGGCCTTGATGTCGGCCCGGGTCGACTCGGTGATCATCGGCGGCGAGAAGGTGGCGAGGAAGCGGCGCACGACGAGCTCGTAGACGCGGCGCTTCGGGCCCTCGAGCGCGTTCGGGTAGACCGCCTGGGTCGGGTAGATCGGCGGGTGGTCGGTGGTCTCCTTCTTGCCCGCGGGTCGCCTGCAGCGGCCCGTCGAGCAGGCCCTTGGCGGCGCTGAAGTCGGGGATCCGGACCAGCGAGCCGACCAGCTCCTTGGTGTTGAGCGAGGGCGGGTAGACGGTGTTGTCGGTCCGCGGGTAGGAGATGAACCCGTCCATGTAGAGGTCCTCGGCGATCCGCATCGCCGCCGCCGGGGTGATCCCGAGCCGGCTCGAGGCGTCGGTGGTGAAGGCGGTGGTGTTGAGCGGGGTCGGCGGGCGCCGGGTGTTGCGCTTCGACGAGACCTCGGTGACGACGCCGGGGCTCGCGGTGCCGGCCAGCGCGGCGTCGGCCTCCGCCTTGTCCCAGAACTTGTCGGTGGAGTGGTGGGTCTCGAAGCTGCCGTCGGGGTGGGCGAAGTTCGCGAACAGCTCCCAGTAGGGCTTCGCCACGTGCGCCCGGCGCTCGAGCTCGCGCTCGACGACCAGCGCCAGGGTCGGGCTCTGGACCCGGCCGACGGAGAGGAAGTTGGAGCCGAAGCGGCGGCTGGCGAGCGAGACCGCGCGGGTCAGGGTGGCGCCCCAGATCAGGTCGATGTCCTGGCGCGCCGAGCCGGCGTAGGCGAGGTCGTAGGAGAGCTCGTCGAGCTCGGAGAAGGCGCGCTCGATCTCGCTCTTGGTCAGCGCGGAGTAGCGGGCCCGGGCAACCGGGGGGCGCGAACCGATCTCGCCCCCGGCGACGGCGGGATTGGCCTCGAGCGCCTGCTGCAGCGCCTCGAGCCCGATCAGCTCGCCCTCGCGGTCGAAGTCCGTGGCGATCACGACCGAGTCCGCCTCCTTGGCCAGCTTGCGCACGGCCTTGACCACGTTCTTGTCGGTCGGCTCCGGCACCAGCTCGGCGTCGATCAGGTCGTGAAGGTCGGTCTCCTGCCAGTTCGAGTAGCCCTCGGGGAAGGCGACGCCCATCACGTGGCCCTTGAGCCCGACGGTCATCTGCTCGCCCTCGGAATCGCTCCAGGTGTAGAACGGCACCTTGTAGGTGGCGTCGGCCTTCGCCTCGCCTCCAGACAGGATCTCGGCGATCTTCTTCGCCGAGTTGTTCTTCTCCGTGATGATCAGCCTCATCGCGGCGCGAGAGTAGCAGGGGGTCAATACGCCTCCCCGTGCCTGAGCAGGCCTGGGCAAGCCCTCCCGCAGGCATATTGTTGGCCCGCTTGTTCGAGCTCGTGATCTTCGACTGCGACGGCGTTCTCGTCGATTCGGAGGTGATCGCGAACCGCGTCCTGGCCGCGGCGATCACCGAGGCCGGGCGTGCCGATGACGACCGAGGAGTCGATGCGCACGTTCATGGGCCGGCGGTGGGAGGACTCGCTGTCGCGGATCTCCGAGCGCCTGGGGCGCCCGCTCCCCGCCGGCTTCACCGACGCCTACCGCGACCGGCGCGACGAGGCCCTGGAGGCGGAGCTCGAGCCGGTGGCCGGCGTCGCCGAGGCGATCGCGCGGATCGATGTCCCACGCTGCGTCGCCTCCAGCGGGACCGTGGAGAAGATCCGCTTCACGCTCGGGCACACCGGCCTGCTGGAGCTGCTTCGAGGGTCGGATCTTCTCCGCCCACCAGGTCGAGCACGGCAAGCCGGCGCCGGACGTGTTCCTGTACGCCGCCGAGCGGATGGGCGCCGACCCGCGCGGATGCGCCGTGGTCGAGGACTCCCTGGTCGGCGTCGAGGCGGCCAGAGCCGCCGGGATGACGGCGTTCGGATACTGCGGTCACCTCCCCGCGGAGGCGATGGCGGCGGCGGGGGCGCGCCCGTTCGACTCGATGCGTCTGCTGCCGGGCCTGCTCCAAGCCGGTCACTAACCTCTAACGCGATGCCGGCCCAGTCCTATCCGGGCAAGGAATGCGTCTGTCAGTACCAACGCGGAATCTGCGATCAGAGCTGCGTGCGCGGGATGCTGGAGACGCCCTTCTACATCGCGTGCCTGCGACTCAGCGGCCGCAACTGCCTCGTGGTGGGCGGCGGCGACGTCGGTCTCGAGAAGGTCGAGGGGCTGCTCGCCTGCGACGGCAAGGTCACCCTGATCGCCCCTGACGCGATCGCGCCCCTGCGCGAGCTCGCCGCCGAGGGCTCGATCACCTGGGAGCGGCGCGAGTTCGAGCCGGCCGACCTCGAGGGCAAGTTCCTCGCGATCGCCGCGACCAGCGCGACCGAGGTCAACATCGCCGTCTACGAGGAGGCCGAGCGGCGGGCGATGCTGGTGAACGTCGTCGACGTGCCCTCGCTGTGCAACTTCATCCTCCCGGCGATCGTCCGCACGGGCCCGCTGGCGATCGCGATCTCCACGGCGGGCGCCTCGCCGGCGCTGGCCAAGCGGATCAAGCGCGAGATCGCGGCCGAGTTCGGCGAGCCCTACGCGCGCCTGGCGGTGATCCTCAACGACGCCCGCGGCTGGGCGAAGGCGACCCTGCCCACCTACCAGGACCGCAAGGAGTTCTTCGAGGGAATCGTGAACGGGGAGCCGGACCCGGTCGAGCTCGTCCGCGCCGGCCGCGAGCGCGACGTGCTCGCGCTGATCGAAGGCGCCAAGGAGCGCCACGCCGCCCCGGTCGCACCGCGCGGCTGATGCCGCCGATCGCGATCTACGCCATTTGCTTCGGAGTCATGTTTGTGCTCTCGATCGGCGTCTACATCAACCGCTACTACGCGACGCGCAAGTGCCACCAGTGCGGAGCGCAGGTGGAGCTGGGGCGCTCGAAGTGCCACGCGTGCGCGTACCGATTCGTCAACTAGGAGGTAGAGGATGAGGACCAGACGACTGGGCGACTCGGACCTCGAGGTCTCGGAGATCTCGCTCGGCTCCTGGCTCACGTACTCCGGCGGGATCGAGCGCGAGCACACGGAGGCGTGCACGCGCGCGGCCTTCGATGCCGGGATCAACTTCTTCGACACCGCCAACGTCTACGGCACCGGCGCCGCCGAGGAGGCGTGGGGCGAGATCCTCGCGGACTACGACCGCGGTTCCTACGTGCTCGCGACCAAGGTCTTCTTCCCGATGTCCGAGACCGACTCGGGGCTCTCGCGCGAGCAGATCCACAAGCAGATCGACGCCTCCCTCGGCCGCCTGCGGACCGACTACGTCGACCTCTACCAGTGCCACCGCCCCGATCCCGACACGCCGATCGAGGAGACGATGGAGGCGCTGACCGAGGTGGTCGAGGCGGGCAAGGCGCGTTACCTCGGCTTCAGCGAGTGGATGCCCGAGCAGATCCTCGCCGGGCTCGAGGTCGAGGGCGCGGCGAAGTTCGTCTCCTCCCAGCCGCAGTACAACATGATCTGGCGGGCCCCTGAGGCGGAGGTGTTCCGGGTCTGCGCCGAGCACGGGATCTCGCAGATCGTCTGGTCGCCGCTGGGCCAGGGGGTGCTCACCGGCAAGTACTCGCCCGGCGAGGAGCCGTCCTCCGACTCGCGCGCGGCGAGCGAGGCGATGGGCTGGGCGATGGATCGCTACATGGACGACCGGGTGCTCGAGGCCGTCCAGCGCCTGCGCCCGATCGCCGACGGCGCCGGGCTGACCATGGTGCAGCTGGCACTCGCCTGGGTCCTGCGCCGCGACGAGCTCGCCTCGGCCATCATCGGCGCCAGCCGGCCGGAGCAGGTTCACGACAACGTCGCCGCCTCCGGCGTCGAGCTCTCGGCCGACGTGCTCGAGGCGATCGACGAGGCCCTCGACGGCGTCACGGTCACCAGCCCCGAGCCGGCGGGGTTCGCGAAGCCCGGGGTCAAGCACCGGGGGTGAAGGCGCGGGTCGCGCTCGTCGCGGCGCTCGCCCTCGCGATCCCGGCCACGGCCGGACGGGCGACCGCTCCGGCCGGCGACCGCGAGCCGCCCCGGTTCCGCGTGCTGGTCTACACCGAGCCGGACTCGTTCCACGCGTCGGTCGGGTCGGTGCCCGCCGCCGTGGCGGCGATCCAGGAGATGGGCGAGCGGCGGTCGTTCGGCGTCGCCGCCCGGACGAACCCGGTCGTCTTCAGGCGGGAGGTCCTGCGCCGCTACGACGCGGTGGTCATGGTCAGCCCCGACGGCGACGTCCTCGACCCGCGCTCAGGAGCACGCGTTCGCGCGCTACATCCGCGCCGGGGGAGGGTTCGTCGGCGTCCACGCCGCCTCCCTCGCCGAGCCCGACTGGCCCTTCTTCGTCGAGCTGGTCGGGGCCCGCTTCACGTCCCATCCGCCCATCCAGGAGGCGACCGTGCGCATCGCCGACGGCGAGCACCCGGCGACGCGCGGCCTGCCGCGACCGTGGACGCGGGTGGACGAGTGGTACGAGTTCGACCGCAACCCGCGAGCGTCGGTGCACGTGCTCGCGACGGTCGACGAGGCCACCTACGAGGGCGGGACGATGGGCGCCGACCATCCGATCAGCTGGTGCCAGGAGTTCCGCGGGGGCCGTTCCTTCTACACGGCGATGGGCCACTCGCCCGAGTCGTACTCGGAGCCGGGGCTGCGACGCCACCTGCTCGGCGGGATCCGCTGGGCCGCCGGCGACCGCCCCGGCGACTGCATCGAGGACGGGGCCCCGCCGGGCGAACCGGCGCCCGGCGGGGTTGGAGAGGGACCCGTCCGTCTAGTTGAAGGCGTACTGCTCGTAGTCCTCCACGTTGTCCTGCGTGACGACCGCGGCCGGCACGACGACCTGGCGCGGGACCTCCGGCGGGACCAGCTCCGGGAAGCCCTCGCCGAGGGCGACGAGGCGGGCCATGTTGACCGCCGACGCCGCCATGTTCGGGTTGTAGAGGAACGTCGCCCGGTACAGGCCGCCCTCCTTGATCTGGTCCATCGCGTCCTGCGAGCCGCCGACGCCGGTGAGGAACATCTCCTCGTCACGCCCGGCGTTGCGGATCGCCTGCACGACGCCCTGGGCCATGTCGTCGTCGTGCGTGTAGACGGCGTCGATGTCGTCCTCGGCGGTGAGGATGTTCTCCATCACCTTGAGCCCGGTGTCCGGATTGAAGTCACCCGGCTGCTGGGCGATGATCTCGACCCCGCCGTCGGGGCACTTCTTCTTCAGCTCGTCGGCGAAGCCCGCGGTCCGCTCCTCGGTAACCGAGATCCCCGCGAGGCCCTGGATCTCCACCACGTTGCCGTCGCAGTTGAGCTCCTCGGCGATGTAGTCGGCCGCGAGCACCCCGATCTGGTAGTTGTCGCCGAGGATCGTCGCCGTGGCCGCGTCGGGCTCGGAGAACAGGCGATCGACGTTGATCACCGGGATCCCGGCGGCCTCGGCCTTCTGGGCGACCGGCGTGAGCGCCTCGCCGTCCTGGGGCAGGACCACGAGCGCGTCCGGCTTCTCCGAGATCGCCTGCTCGATCTGCTGAGCCTGCGAGTCGGAGTCGGCGGCCTCGAGCAGCTCGAAGTCGACGTCGTCGAACTGGTCGGCCGCCGCCTGGGCGTTCTTGGAGATCGCGCCGAGCCAGCCGTGGTCGGTGGGCGGCACGCTGGCGACGATGCTGACCGTCTCGCCGGAGCCGCCCGTCCCGGAGGCCTCCGTGCCGGACGCCGGCGCGGTCACCGTCGTGGTCTCCTCCCCGCCGCCGCAGGCGGCGAAGACGAGCGCCACGACCGCCGCCGTAGCGATCGAGATTGAAAGTCGCTTCAGCGACATGAGATTCCTCCTGTGGTTTGTTTGACGCATTGCGGGATCCGGTTGAAGCTCGTTCACGAAAATCGCGCCTCCGGGCGCTGGAGCAGGACCGCGCCGAGCACGATCGCCCCCTTGGTCACCTGCTGGACCTCGGTCGAGAGGTTGAGCTGGGTCATGAGGCTGAAGATGAGCGCGAAGGTGAGCACCCCGAGGAAGGTCCCGACGATCGTCGCCCGACCGCCCATGAGGCTGGTGCCGCCGATGACCACGGCGCCGATCGCGTCGAGCTCGTAGAGGTTGCCGCTCACCGGCGAGGCGCTGCCGAGGCGGGCGCAGAGCAGGACCGTCGCGATCCCGACCAGGAAGCCGGAGAGGACGTAGACGCTGAAGATCACCCGCCGCACGGGCACGCCGGCGATCCGGGCCGCCTCCCGGTTGCCGCCGACGGAGACCACGTGGCGCCCGTAGCGCGACCGGTTGAGCACGACCCAGCCGGCGATGGTGATGCCGAGAAAGACGAAGACGGAGACCGGGATGCCGAGGATCTCGCCGGTTCCGAACCAGAGCAGCGAGAACGGCGCCGGGTCGCCGAACGAGCCCCCGTTGAGGTCGAGCAGCCCGACCGGTTGCTTGTCGTTCAGCAACAGGGCCAGGCCCTTGCCGATCGAGAACATGGCCAGCGTGGCGATGAACGGGACCACGCGCCCGAAGGCGATCGAGGTCGCGTTGACGGTCCCGAGCAGGGTGGCGAAGGCGACGGCGCCGAGGATGAACAGCGCGGTGGTCCCGTCGGGGTCGACGAGCACGCCGCCGAAGACGCCGGCGGCGGCGAGCACCGAGCCGACCGAGAGGTCGATCCCGCCGGTCGCGATCACGAAGGTCATCCCGATCGCGATCACCCCGACGACGCTCGCCTGGGTGAGCATGTTGCGGATGTTGTCCCAGGTCGGGAAGGAGTCCGGCTTCAGGATCGCGCCGACGACGAAGAGGACGACGACCACGATCGCGAGCGCGTACTCCTGCAGCTCGAGGGCCCCGAAGCGGGCGCGGAGGGCGGTCATTCGACCTCCTCCACGAGGTCCGGCGTATCCGTGGGGGCGACGGCGTGGCGGAGCAGCTCGCGCTCGCTCGCCCGCTCGCCCGCCACCTCGGCGACCAGCTCGCCCTCGCGCATCACGAGCACGCGGGTGCAGATCCCGGCCAGCTCCTCGAGCTCGGACGAGACCATCACCACGCCGAGGCCCGCGGCGGCGAGGCCCGCGATCACGCGGTAGAGCTCGGCCTTGGTCGGGATGTCCACGCCGCGGGTCGGCTCGTCGAGCAGCAGCACACGGCACTCGCGCAGCAGCCACCGCGCCAGGACGACCTTCTGCTGGTTGCCCCCGGAGAGCTCGCGGACGATCCGGTCGGGATCGTCGGGAACGGTGTTGAGCTCTTGCAGTTGCTCGGCGGCGGCGGCGCGCTCGGCGCGCACGTTGAGCAGCGGGTGGACGAAGCGGCCGAGATCGGCGAGGCTGACGTTCTTGGTCAGGCTCCAGTCCAGCAGCAGGCCCTGGGACTTGCGGTCCTCGGGAGCCAGCCCGAGCCCCGCGGCGATCGCGCGGTCGGGCCGGTTGCGGGGCAGCCGCTTGCCCTCGATCAGCACCTCGCCTTCGGTGGGCTCGTCCATCCCGTAGACCAGCCGCAGCAGCTCGCTGCGGCCGGAGCCGACCAGCCCGCCGATCCCGAGGACCTCGCCGGCATGGACCTCGAAGGAGACCCCGCGCACCATCGGCAGCCGGCGCATGTCGCGCACCTCGAGCAGCACCCGGTCGGTGCCGGGCGGGCGGTCGGGGTAGAGGCGCTCGACCTTGCGGCCGACCATGAGCTCGACCAGCTCGTCGGTGGGCGTGGACGCCGGGATCCCGGTGGCGGCGGTGCGCCCGTCGGAGAGCACCGTGACCCGGTCGCCGATGCGCCTGATCTCGTCGAGCCGGTGGGTGATGTAGACGACCCCGACGCCCTCGGCGGTGAGCCTGCGGACAACCTCGAACAGGGTCTCGATCTCGCCCTCGTCGAGGATCGCGGACGGCTCGTCCATGACCAGCAGGCGGACGTCGTGGGAGAGCGCCCTGGCGATCGAGACCACCTGCTGGGCGGCCGGGCGCAGGGCGCGGACGCGGGCGCGGGGATCGATCGCGCCGTGGCCGAGGCGCTCGAGCAGCGCCGCGGACTCGGTGCGCATGCGCTCGAGGTCGAGGAACGGGCCGCGGCGCGGCTCGTGGGCGAGGAAGATGCTCTGGGCGACGGTCAGCTCCTCGACCAGGTCGAGCTCCTGGTAGATCGTCGCCACACCGCGCTCGAGGGTCGCCGCCGGATCGCCCTCGGGGAGCGCCTCGCCGCGCACGACGATCTCGCCCTCGGTCGGCTCGACCGCGCCGGAGACGCACTTGATCAGGGTCGACTTGCCGGCGCCGTTGGGCCCGAGCAGGCAATGGACCTCGCCCTCGAGCACGTCGAAGTCGACGCCCTGCAGGGCGCGCACGCCCGGGTACTCCTTCACCAGGCCGCGGACCTCGAGCACCTTCGCCGCCGCCGGCGCCGCCACCGCCATCAGCCGACCACCAGCGATCGCAGGTTTCGCTGCGCGATCTCGAGCCCCGCCTCGACCTTCTCGGGGCTGCCGCCCCAGACCGGGTCCTCGTGCTCGACCGACAGCACGCCGTCGAAGCCGCCCTCGTAGAGGGTGTCGACGTAGCGGCGCCAGTCGACGTCGCCGAGACCCGGGATCCGAAAGCGCCACCAGCCCATGTCCCACGGGTCGGACTCGCGGGTCGCGGTGCGGCCGAAGAATCCGTAGCGGTTGCGCTCGGCGGGGAAGGTCTGCGCGTCCTTGGCGTGGGCGTGGATCACGCGGTCGACGTACGGGCGGAGCGCCTCGACCGGGTCGATCCCGATCCAGAGCAGGTGCGACGGGTCGAAGTTGAGCCAGAAGCCGAGCTCGAACATCCACTCCCAGAGCTCGGGCGAGTAGGCGAGGTTGCCGGGATAGCCGTCCGGGTGCCACCCCTCCATGACGCAGTTCTCGATCATGAGCCGCACCCCGCGCTCGCCCGCGTACTCGACCAGCGGCGGCAGCACCCGCTCGGCCTCGCGCAGGTTGTCCGCGACGCTGAGCCCGTTGTCGCGGCCGATGAAGGTGCCGACCGGGACCTCGCCGAGGGCCGCGGCCGCGTCGATGCAGGCCCGCAGGTGGGAGTGGATCGCGTCGCGCTGGGCCGGGTCGGGGTGCAGGTTGTTGTCGTAGTAGGCGAGTGCCGAGAGCTCGAGCCCGTTGTCCGCGAGCGCCGTCCGCACTCGGTCGGCCTCGCCCTCGTCGAACTCGTCGGCGGCGAGGTGGCGGGCGACGAACGGGCGGTCGCCGAGCCGCGGCCAGGCGGCGAGCTCGAGCGCCTCGAAGCCGTGCCCGCCCGCCCAGGCGGCGACCTCTTCGAGCGACCGCTCGGGCATGCAGGCGCTGAGCAGGCCGAGCTTCATGGTCCTACCTCAACCCATTCGCGACTCCGCGCCGACTCGAGCACGGCCTCGGTGATCCGCACGGCCCGCAGCCCGTCGGCGAGCGTCGGCAGCCCGTCGGCGCCGGGCTCGCCCGCGATCGCGGCGTAGGTCTCGCGGACGAAGGCGTCGAAGCAGTCCGCATATCCCTGCGGATGGCCGCCGGGAAGGGTGACGTAGGCGGCCGCCTCGGCGGTCAGGGTGCCGAAGTCGCGGGGGATCCGCTCGGTGCCCGAGCGCCGGCCGACCCACAAGGTCTCGGGCTGCTCCTGGTCGAACCCGACGGCGGCCTCGGTGCCCCCGGCCTCGAACCACAGCTGGTTCTTGCGCCCCGCCGACACCTGCGAGATCACGGTCGAGCCGACGATTCCCGAGTCGGTCTCGAACATGACCGTCGCGATGTCCTCGGTCTCGACCGCGCGCGGGGCGCCGTCGCCGTCGCCCCGCTCGAACGAGCGCGCCTCGCGCCGCGGCCGCTCGGCGTAGGCGACCGCGGTCCGGGCGCTGAGCGACGCGATCCGCTGGCCGGAGACGAACTCGATCAGGTCGCACCAGTGCGAGCCGATGTCGGCGAAGGCCCGCGAGGGGCCGCCGAGCGCGGGCTCGACCCGCCAGTTGTCGTCCGACGGCGCGAGCAGCCAGTCCTGGAGGTAGCCGCCGTGCAGCAGTCGCAGCTCGCCGAGCGCACCGTCGCGGGCGCGCACCCGGGCCTCGCGCACGGTCGGGTAGTAGCGGTAGACGAACGGCACCGTCGCCACGCGGCCGGCGAGCTCGGCAGCGGCGACCAGCTCGGCGGCGCCGGCGGCGTCGAGCGCCACGGGCTTCTCGCAGACCACGTGCTTGCCGGCCTCGAGCGCCGCGCGGGCGAGCGGCAGGTGGAGGTGGTTGGGGGCGCAGACGTGGACGACGTCGATCTCGTCCGAGACCACCAGCTCCTCGGCGCTGGCGAAGGCGCGCTCGGCGCCGATCTCGCCCGCCGCCTCGCGCGCGCTCTCCGGCGAGG
This sequence comes from uncultured Solirubrobacterales bacterium, assembly GCA_963729065.1. Taxonomy (GTDB): domain Bacteria; phylum Actinomycetota; class Thermoleophilia; order Solirubrobacterales; family 70-9; genus WHSW01. Next base: position 1,452,743 of record CAVSMS010000010.1, on the reverse strand, counting down.
AGGCCGCGACGCCCGCGAGCCGCGCGCCTGCGAGCCGGGCGGAGCGGGCATGGACGCGACCGATGAAGCCGGTGCCGACGATCCCCGCGCGGAGCTCGGACACGGCAGCGGGCGACGCCGACACCTGCGGGTCGACCGCGATGGAGCCTCTCTCCTCCTCCACGCCGCGAACCTATCCGACTTATGTAGGACTGTCAAGCAAAAGTTCGCCGCTGAACATGAGGAAGTCGCGGCTTCTCAAGCCGCTAGGGGATCTTTTGCCTGCTTGACAAGCGTAAATCGCGGTGATTCACTGGCCGCGATGACGCGGGACCCGGGCATCGCCGCGCACCCGCTGGGCCCCGGGACCCTCCTCCAGCTGATCCGCGAGGCCGACGGGACCACCCGGGCGGACCTCTCCGCGGTCACCGGCCTGGCGCGCTCGACGATCGCCCAGCGGCTCGAGCAGCTGCGGTCCCAGGGGCTCCTGCGCGAGCTCGGCGAAAGCGACTCGACCGGCGGCCGGCCGCCGATGATGCTCGCCTTCAACGAGGACGCCGGGGTCGTCCTCGCGGCCGACCTGGGCGCCACCCACTCGCGGCTCGCGGTCACGAATCTCGGCGGAACCGTGCTCGCCGAGGACAGCGGCGACATGGCGATCGCGTCGGGGCCCGAGGCGGTCCTCGACTGGGCCGACGGGCGCTTCCACCGGCTGCTCGGCGAGATCGGCCGCGCCGACGCCGACGTGCGAGGGATCGGGATCGGGGTCCCGGGACCGGTCGAGCACGCGACCGGCCGGCCGCGCAACCCGCCGATCATGCCCGGGTGGGACGGCTATCCCGTCCCCGAGCGGTTCGCCGACCGCTACCGGGTCCCGGTGCTGGTCGACAACGACGTCAACATCATGGCGCTCGGCGAGCACTGGAACAACTGGCGCGACGTCGACCATCTCTTGTTCATCAAGGTCGCCACCGGGATCGGTTGCGGGATCGTCGTCGACGGCCGCATCCACCGGGGCGCCGAGGGCGCGGCCGGCGACATCGGCCACATCCGGGTCGCCGCCGACGGGGCCGAGGCGATCACCTGCAGCTGCGGCAACGTCGGCTGCCTCGAGGCGCTCGCCGGCGGCGCGGCGATGGCTCGGCGGCTGACCGAGGACGGCGTCGAGGCCGCCGACTCCCGGGCCGTGGTCGAGCTCGCCCGCGCCGGCGAGGCGGCCGCCGTGCAGCTTGTCCGCGACTCGGGCCGGCTGATCGGCGAGGTCCTCGCCGCCTCGGTCAACCTCTACAACCCGTCCGTGATCGTGATCGGCGGCGACGTCGCCCAGGCCCACGAGCAGCTGCTCGCCGGGGTCCGCGAGGTCGTCTACCAGCGCTCGCTGCCGCTCGCCACCCGCCACCTGCGCGTGGTCCGCAGCCAGCTCGCCGACCGCGCCGGTGTGATCGGCGCGGCGGTGATGGTGATCGAGCGGATCCTCTCGCCGGCCGCGATCGACGCGGCGATCGCCGCCGCCCCGCCGCGCGAGCGCGGGCTCGCGGAGGCGGGCGCCTAGCCCGGCCGGGCCGGGCCGGGGCTCAGCGCTCGAGGCCGTCGAGGGCGCGCTTCGCTGCCAGCAGCGCCTGGTCGGCGCGGCCGTGGAGGTCGATCGGGTCGAGCCCGTCGGGGCCGTCGGCAGCCGCGCCCCAGGACGCGGTCACCCGGCCGCCGCCGAGCTGGGCGGCGGCGATCTGGTGAGCCGTGCGCCGCGCCGCGACCTCGGCGCCGGCGAGGTGGGTCTCGGGCATCAGCACCGCGAACTCGTCGCCGCCGATCCGGAACGCCTCGTCGGCGAGACGAGACCCCTCGAGCACATCGGCGACGCCTCTCAGCACGGCGTCGCCCGCCGGATGTCCGAGCTCGTCGTTGACCTGCTTGAACCCGTCGAGGTCGAGGATCACGACCGCGAGTTGATGCCCGTAGCGCCGCGCCCGCGCGGCCTCCACCGCGAGCCGCTCGTCGTAGGCGCGGCGGTTGCCGAGCCCGGTGAGCGCGTCGCGCCGCCCGGCCGCGGACTCCCGCTCGAAGGTGCTCGCATGCGACATCTGCGCCGCGACCAGCCGGCCCAGCAGCTGCAAGGTGTCGGCGTCGGCCTCGTCGAACGAGCCCGCGGCTTCCGAGTAGACCTTGAGCGCCCCGACCGCGGCGCCGCGGTGATGCAGCGGCACGCAGACCATCGAGCCGGCGCCGACCCTGGCGCAGGCCTCGCGGTCGACGCGGGCGTCGGCGAGGGTGTCGTCGGCCACCAGGACCTCGTCGAGCTCGACGCAGAGGCCGGAGAGGCTGGAGCCGCGGCGAAGCCGGACCCCCAGGTGCGGCTTGGCCGTGCCCGCGACCGCGGTGTAGACCATCTCGTCGTCCTCGGCGAGCTCGATCACCGCCGCGTCGGCGCCGGTCAGCCTCTGCGCGCGCTCGACCACCAGCGCCATGACGTCGTCGAGCGCCAGCCCGGCGGCGATGATCTCGTTCTGCGCCTCAATCACCTCGAGGAGGCGGGCAGAGTCGGTCTCGACTCCCATGCGAGCTTTATCGGCACCCGCGCGGGAGCGGTTTAGGGCTCGTGCGCCGGTACGCTTCACCGAGCATGAGACGGCGGTGGCATGGAGGCCTCTGCCTGGGGGCGGCGATCGCGACGCTGGCGCTGGGCGCCGACGCGTCGGCGGCCGAGCTCACCGGGCGGCTCGAGGCGCGGGCCGTGCTGCCCGCTGGGACGACCGCGCCGGGGCCGCCATCCGGGGCGACGCTCGGCCCGGGGCCTTTCAACGGCTTCAGCGTGCCGTTTGCGACCCAGCCGGTGCAGGGCTTTTCGGGCATCCTCCGCGCGGGGCCGGGCGTGTGGTTGGCGCTGCCCGACAACGGCTACGGGCGCAAGGAGAACTCCGCCGACTGGCTCCTGCGCGTCTACCGCGTGCGGACCGACCTCGAGCCGGCCGGGGGCGGGACCGGAGGCGCGGCCGTCGAGGGATTCGTGCAGCTCAGCGATCCCGACAGCAGGTTCCCGTACCCGCTCGTCCGCGCCGACCGGATGCTCACCGGCGCCGACGTCGACCCGGAATCGATCCTCGAGGCACGCGACGGGACGTTCTGGATCGGCGACGAGTTCGGCCCATGGATGCTCCACTTCGATCAGTCGGGCCGCCTGCTCGACGCGCCGATCGCGCTCGACGGCGTGCGCTCGCCGCAGAACCCGACCCTGGCGGCGGGAGAGGCCCCGACGCTGGATCGCAGCAAGGGGTTCGAGGCCGCGGCCGCGTCGCCGAGCGGCAAGCGAGCGTTCGTCTTCCTCGAGGGCGCGCTGATCGCCGACCGCGACCAGCGGCGCCGCTACGTCTACGAGCTCGACCTGAACTCAGGCCGGTTCACCGGCCGCCGGTGGGCCTACCGCACCGAGGACCCGGCCTGGCTGGTCGCTGACGCGAAGGCGCTCGACGGCCGCCGCCTGCTGGTCATGGAGCGCGACGACTTCGAGGGCACCCAGGCCGTGTTCAAGCGGGTCTACGAGATCGAGCTCTCGCGGGCGGACGAGCTGGACGGCGGCGGCGGATCGGAGGACGAGTTCGTCGACAAGCGCGAGCTCGTCGACCTGCTCGCGCTCAGCAACCGCGACGGCGTCGCCGCTCCGGCCGAGCCGGGCGACCGCGGCCTGGGCGACCCGTTCTCGTTCCTGCTCCGCAGCGTGGAGAGCATCCTGCCGCTCGACCGCGGCCGCCTGCTGGTCGCCAACGACAACAACTTCCCGTTCGACGCGGGACGCCATGACGGCCGGGCCGACGGGAACGAGTGGATCGTCGTCCGCCCGACCGCGCCGCGCGTTCGGATCACCGGCCTGCGCCTGCATCCTGCGCGTGAGCGGCTCGACCTGGTGTACGAGCTCGAGCGCGACGCCCGCCTCGAGGCGGAGATCAGCGGGCGAGGCCGCAAGCTCGACACGACCGCGCGCGACGCCCGGGCCGGCGACGGCAAGATCACCCTGCGCGCCCCGGACGAGCGCGGGCGCTACACGCTCCGCCTCGAGGCCCGGCTCGGCGACACGAGCGACTCCGACCCGGGCCGGGCTGAGCGTCGGGCGCTAGGCCGGGACCGCGTAGAGCGCGATCGCCGCGAAGTGGACCGCGGCGGCGGCGATCACGAGCACGTGGAAGATCTCGTGGTAGCCGAACACGGCGGGTCTCGGGTCCGGGCGCCCGGCGGCGTAGACGATCGCCCCGGTCGCGTAGAGCGCTCCACCGCCGGCGATCAGCAACCCGGCGACGATCCCGGCCTCGGCCACGATCGCCGGGAAACCGAGGGCCCCGATCATCCCGACCGCGATGTAGACGACCGCGGCCACCCACTTCGGGTGGTCGACCCAGACCAGCTCGACGATCGTCCCCGCCAGCGCCCCCGACCAGACCGCGATCAGCAGGGCGGTCGCCAGCGGGCCGTCCATGACCAGGAGCGCGAACGGGGTCACGGTGCCGGCGATCAGGAAGAAGATCATCGTGTGGTCGAGCCGGCGCATCCAGCGTCGCGCCTCCGGCCGCTGCCAGTCGACGCGGTGGTAGAGGGCGCTGACCCCGAACAGCGCCGAGAGGCTGGCGGCGTAGATCGCGACCGCGAGCCGGGCCTCGCCGCCCTGGGCGAGCAGGATCAGCCCGATGCCGAGGACGAGCGAGACGAAGAACGCGTACTCGTGCGAGACGCCCCGCAGGCGCGGCTTGACCTTCGCGATCTGCTCGGCGGCCGCGGCCTTCGCGTCCGCGACCTTCTCGACCGCGGTGTCGCGCGCATCGGCGACCCGCTCGACGGCCGTGTCGCGCGCATCGGCGACCCGCTCGACCGCGGTATCGCGGGCGTCAGCCATCGCCGCCTTCGCGTCGGCGAGCTGCTCGGCCGCGGCGTCGCGGGCGTCGGTGAATCGTTCGCGGGGACTCATCGGCTCGATAAGCGTAAAGAACCCGCCGAGCCTGCGAACGCCACTCGCGTCGGTGACGCTACATCTAGTGTTTACGATGAAGAAGGAGAACACTAGGTCAGGTAGAATCATTGGTGATGGATTGCCCGCAGCTGCGAACAGCCGACCAGGGTCCTCGAGAGCCGGCGCGGCGAGGGCGGCGCGGCGCTGCGACGGCGGCGCGAGTGCTCGGCGTGCGGCCACCGGTTCACGACCTTCGAGCGCCGCGAGCGGCCGCCGCTGCGCGTCCGCAAGCGCGACGGCAAGAGCCAGCGCTTCGATCGAGCGAAGCTCCGGGCCGCGCTGCTGCGCGCGACCCACAAGCGCCAGGTGAGCCCCGCCGACGTCGAGGCGCTGGTCGAGCAGGTCGCGCTCGCGATCGAGACCGCGCGGCGGCGAGCTCGAGGCGGAGCGGATCGGCGAGCTCTGCCTCGCCGGGCTGGCGGAGCTCGACCGGGGCGCCTACCTGCAGTTCCTCGGCACCCTGCCGACGCCGAACCCGGAGTTTGCGGAGTCCGCCACGACGGGTTCCGTCCGGCCCCCGCGCGAGAGTGCAGAGTTACCCGCTCAAGCGGGCTGAACGGTGGCGGATAGCCAGGAGAAGAGGAGACAGAGGATGCCGGAAAGCGCTGCAAAGAAGGAGAAAATCGACCAAGGCGGGCTGATCTGCGAGCGCCGGCATACGACCCCGGGAGTCCACCCCTTCGAAGAGGTCGAGTGGGAGCTCCGCGACGCGATCATCGGCGACCCGGCGAGCCCGGCGTTCGAGCAGCGCGGCGTCGAGTTCCCGATCACCTGGTCCCAGAACGCGACCAACATCGTCGCCCAGAAGTACTTCCGCGGCCGGCTCGGCTCCGACGAGCGCGAGAGCTCGGTCAAGCAGATGATCTCCCGGGTCGCCGGGACGATCGCCGGCTGGGGCCGCGAGGGCGGCTACTTCGCCACCGACGAGGACGCCGACGCCTTCGAGGCCGAGCTCACCCACATCCTCCTTCACCAGAAGGCCGCCTTCAACAGCCCGGTCTGGTTCAACGTCGGCTTCGAGGAGCATCCGCAGTGCTCCGCCTGCTTCATCCTGAGCGTCGAGGACACGATGGAGTCGATCCTCGCCTGGAACACCAAGGAGGGCACGATCTTCCGCGGCGGCTCGGGCTCCGGGATCAACCTCTCCAACATCCGCGGCTCGGTCGAGCACCTCTCCAAGGGCGGCCTCGCCTCCGGCCCGGTCTCCTTCATGCGCGGCGCCGACGCCTGGGCCGGGACGATCAAGTCCGGCGGCAAGACCCGCCGGGCGGCGAAGATGGTCGTCCTCAACGTCGACCATCCCGACATCGAGCACTTCATCTGGTGCAAGGCCGACGAGGAGAAGAAGGCCGCGGCGCTTCGCGACGCCGGCTTCGACATGTCGATCGACGGCGAGGGCTTCACCTCGATCCAGTACCAGAACGCCAACAACTCGGTCCGGATCACGGACGAGTTCATGGAGGCCGTCGCCGCCGACGCCGACTGGGACCTGATCGCGCGCAACGGCGGCCAGGTGACCAAGACGCTGCCGGCCCGCGATCTGATGAACCAGATCGCCGAGGCCGCCTGGCGCTGCGCCGACCCGGGCGTCCAGTACGACACCACGATCAACCGCTGGCACACGTCGCCCGAGTCGGGACGGATCAACGCCTCGAACCCGTGCTCGGAGTACATGCACGTCGACAACTCCGCCTGCAACCTGGCCTCGATCAACCTGATGAAGTTCCGGCGCGCCGACGGCTCCTTCGACACCGCCGAGTTCGAGCACACCGTCGACGTCGTCTTCCTCGCGCAGGAGATCGTCGTCGGGCCCTCGAGCTATCCGACCGAGGAGATCGGCCGCAACGCCCGCGCCTTCCGCCAGCTCGGGCTCGGCTACGCGAACCTCGGCGCCCTGCTGATGAGCGACGGGGTCCCCTACGACTCCGACGAGGGTCGCAACATCGCCGGGGCGATCACCGCGCTGATGACCGGCCGCGGCTATCGCAAGTCGGCCGAGATCGCGGCCGCCGTCGGCACCTACGACGAGTACGCGAAGAACCGCGACGCCCACAACGGCGTCATGCGCATGCACCGCGACGCGTCCTACGAGCTCGACGCCGACGGCGTCAAGGGCGAGCTGGTCGAGGCCGCCCAGCGCAGCTGGGACGAGGCCGTCGAGCTCGGCGACGAGCACGGCTACCGCAACGCACAGGCGACGGTGCTCGCACCCACCGGGACGATCTCGTTCCTGATGGACTGCGACACGACCGGGATCGAGCCCGACTTCTCGCTGGTCAAGTTCAAGGAGCTGGTCGGCGGCGGGCAGATGACGATCGTCAACCGGACCGTGCCGATGGCGCTCGAGACGCTCGGCTACTCAGCCTCCGAGGCCGAGCAGATCATCGCCTACATCAACGACAAGGGCACGATCGTCGGCGCTCCCGGCCTGCGCGACGAGCACCTGCCGGTGTTCGACGTCGCCGTCGGCGAGCGCGCGATCTCGCACATGGGCCACATCAAGATGATGGCCGCGGCCCAGCCGTTCCTCTCCGGCGCGATCTCGAAGACGGTCAACCTGCCGCAGACGGCGACCGTCGGCGACATCGCCGACGCCTACACCGAGGGCCACCGCCACGGGCTCAAGGCGCTGGCGATCTACCGAGACGGCTCGAAGACGGCGCAGGCGCTGCGCACCGACGCCCAGGACGAGGCCGAGGCCGACGCGCCGCAGACGGCGAAGCCCGAGCGGCGCAAGATGCCGCGCGAGCGCGAGTCGATCACCCACAAGTTCTCGATCGCCGGCCACGAGGGCTACATCACCGCCGGCAAGTACGACGACGGCACGGTCGGCGAGATCTTCCTCACCGACATCGGCAAGGAGGGCTCGACCCTGCGCGGGATGATGAACGCCTTCGCGACCGCGATCTCGATCGGCCTCCAGTACGGGGTGCCGCTCGAGGTGTTCGTGAAGAAGTTCAGCTACATGCGCTTCGACCCGGAGGGGATCACCCAGAACCCGGAGATCCCGTTCGCGAAGTCGATGCCCGACTACATCATGCGCTGGCTCGCGAGCCGCTTCGTCGACGACCTCGACGAGCTCGAGGACCTCGGCATCCTCACCCCCGAGGTCCGGGCCCGCAAGGAGGCGCAGCTGGCGATCTTCACCGAGGACACCGCGGGGCCCGCCAACGGCGGCAACGGGAACGGCAACGGCCACCCCGAGGGCGAGACCGTCCACCAGCCCGGCAAGACGGTCGCCGCCGCCGAGGCGATGACCGACACCCCGCCGGTGGTCCCGGCAAGGGTCGCCGCCGGGCGGCGACCTCGGCCCCGCCTGCGAGCAGTGCGGCGGCATGATGCAGCGCACCGGCTCCTGCTACACGTGCTCGAGCTGCGGGAACAACACCGGCTGCGGGTAGTCAGGGACTCCCCCACCGGCCGACGTCGAGGGTCACCGTCGGCTCGAAGGCCTCGAGGAAGCGCCGGTCGTGGCTGACGAGCACGATCGCGCCCTCGTAGCCGGCGAGCGCCAGCTCGAGCTGCTCGATCGCCTCGAGGTCGAGGTTGTTGGTCGGCTCGTCGAGGACCAGCGTGTTCACGCGCCGGGCGGCGAGCGCTCCGAGGACGGCGCGGGTCCGCTCGCCGGGCGAGAGCGAGCTGCCGGCGCGGTGGACGTCGTCGGCGCCGAGCCCGAACTTCGCGAGCGCCCCGCGGGCCTCGCCGTCGTCGAGCCCGGTCTCGCCGGCGAACGTGCGCAGCAGCGTCTCGGGGCCGGCGAACGGCCCCGGACCCTGGGGTAGCCGGCCGAACACCGCGCTCGGCCCGACCCAGCGGGTGCCTTCGATCAGCGGCAGCTCGCCGAGCAGGGTCCGCAGGAGCGTGGTCTTGCCGGAGCCGTTGCCGCCGAGCACCGCCACGCGGTCCCCGTAGGCGATCTCGAGGTCCAGTGGGCCGAGGCGAAAGCCGTCGCGACCCACCACCGCGCGCTCGAGCCGCGCGACGATCGCGCCGGGTCGGGATGAGGCCTCGAGCTCCAGCTCCAGCCGCCAGGGCGCCCACGGCTTCTCGACCCGGTCCAGGCGCGAGAGCTTCTTCTCGAAGGCCTTGCGCGCGTCCTTCGTCTTCTTCTTCTTGCGGCCCTGGCCGTAGCCGCGTTCGTTCCACTGGCGCGTGCGCCGCGCCCCCTCGACGACGCGATCACGGGCCTTCGAGTAGTCGCGGTAGGCCCGCTCCTCGGCCTCGCGCGCCCGTGTCCGCTCGGCCTCGAACTCGGCCCAGCCGCCGGTGTAGGTCCGGACCCGCCGCGTCTCCGGCTCGAACTCGACGATGCGCGTCATCTCCGCCAGGAAGGCGCGGTCGTGCGAAACCGCCACGAGCCCGCCCCGAAAGCTCGCGAGCGACTCCGCGAGCCGCGCGAGTCCGTCGAAGTCGAGGTCGTTGGTCGGCTCGTCCAGCAGCAGCACGTCCGGATCGCCTGCCATCGCCGACTCGAGCCTCGCCCTCGCCGCCTCGCCCCCCGAGCGCCGCCCGAACCGCGCCGACTGCTCCAGGTAGCCGACGCGGGCGGCCGGCGGCTGGCGCTCGACGGTCCCGAAATCGGGCTCCTCGACGCCGGCGAGCACCCGGAGCAGCGTGGACTTGCCGATTCCGTTCGGGCCGACGATGCCCGTCCGGCTTCCGGGCCCGACGACGAGGGAGACGCCGTCGAGGACGACGGTCTCTCCGTATGACTTGGTGATGTTGCGCGCGATGAGGGCGTCGTGACGGGACGACATGACTGACCACCTCTCTGCGAGGCGAGGGACTGGGGCGTCGGTGGGCGGTCAGTCGGCGCGCATAGGAGCGGAGCCCTCGGCTCCGCCTCGAGCGTAGCGACGCGCGCCCTGCCGGGTCGCGTCGGTGTGAGAATCCGCCCGGTGCGCGAGTTCGAGAAGAAGCTCACCCTTCCGGACGGGTTCGCCCCGCCGCGGCGGCTCGCCCACGAGGACATCGTGGCGACCGTCCTCGGGCGCGACGACCTCGACGACGACCTCCGCGGGATCAACGCCAGCCTCGAGCTGATCCGGCGCACGCGCGGCGGCGACTGGCCGGAGGAGGCGGTCACGCCGGAGTTCAACTTCGTCGACCTCGTCTGGCACGAGTGCGAGTTCCGCGAGGGGTACTCGTTCTCGTACGTGCTCCGCGACGAGGGCGGCGGCTATCTCGGCTGCGCGTACCTGTATCCGATGGGGCGCCGCACCGAGCTCAGCGAGGAGCTGGTCCACCACGACGTCGACGTCAGCTGGTGGGTCACGGCCGACGCCTACGAGGCGGGCTACTACGAGCGCGCCCACGAGGCGCTGCGGCGCTGGGTCACCGAGGACTTCCCGTTCGCCGACCCCTATTGGTCGAACGCGGAGCTTCCGGCGAGCTGATGGCTCAGCTCTGACAGAAGCCGTCGCGGTCCTTCGTCAGGCAAAGGAGGCCGCGGAGCGTGCTGCCGTCGGGGTCGAGCACCACGAGCCGGCGCCCGGCCTCCTCGTCGAGCACCCGCGTCGCGTCGCTGAGCGGGGCGTCGGGCTGGATCGTGGTCACGTCCTGCCGTGCGAGCGCCCGTGCCGGGACGTCGTCGGCGAGGTCTTCGCCAAGCGCGTCCCGATGCACGACGCCGGCGAACGCCGGGCCGTCGACCAGCAGCGCGCTCACGACGTGGTGGTTGGCGAACATCTCCCGCAGGTCGCCGACGGTTCCGTCCGCGGGGATCGTCTTCGGTTTGGCGACCATCGCATCGCGAACGCGTAGACCGGGGGCTCCGTCCCGAGCGACGCGGGGGTTGTCGCAGTCCTCAGAGCTCATCGCGATCCGCCGGGGGCCGATTGTCTCATCCCGCCGCCAGCCAGAGCCGTAGGACGTGAAAGGGCCCCGCGCGATGCGGGGCCCTTTCGGTCGTCCTTTGCTGGCGAGCGCCTAGTAGCGCCCGATCCTGTTCAACCGGTCGTCGACGACGTTGCGCCAGTTGGTGCCCGCGGAGTCCGCGGACTGCGCACCCGCCGTCCCGCCCGTGAGCGGGGGCTTGCCGGCCGTGAACAGCCACGGGTCCCAGACCGAATCGAGGTCCCGGCCCGCGATGTCCTCGGCCAGCGCGATGAACTCCTCCGTCGTCCCCGTGCCGCCGCTCTGCGTCGCGGCCCACTGCTGGATGATGTCGAAGAAGGTCGCGTCGCCGACCTCGTTGCGGAGCGCCTGCAGGGTCATGGCCCCGCGGACGTACACCGGGTCGTCGAACAGCCGCTCGACGCCCGGATCCGCGATCACCGACGTCCAGAAGTCGTCGTCGGCCGGGATCGCGTCGTAGGTCGCCTCGAAGATCTCCTGAGGCGTCCCCTCGCCCACGTGCTCCGCCCACAGCCACTCGGCGTAGCTCGCGAAGCCCTCGTTGAGCCAGATGTCCTGCCAGCGGTGCACCGCGACATCGTCGCCGTACCACTGGTGCGCGAGCTCGTGCACAACGACGCCGTCGCCGTTGCGCGCGTTCCCCTCGCGATCGATCCAGAACAACTTCGAGTACACCGGGCGGGTCTGCGTCTCCAGGGCGAAGAACAGGTCGTCCTGGCCCTCGACGATGCCGCCGACGGTGCTGAACGGATACGGCCCGAACGCGTCGGTCAGCAGGTCGAGGACCTCGTCCTGCTTGGCGAGCGACGAGTCGATCTCGTCGCGAACGTCGCCGGTGAGCGCCGAGTCCACGGCGTCGTAGATCGGCAGGCCCTCGTCGGTGCGGCCCCGGGTGACGTCCCAGAAGCCGATGTCGATGGTCGCGAGGTACGAGGCCATCGGCTCTCGCGCGACCCACCTCCAGGTCGTCTTGCTGCCGCCCTCGTCGACGTCCTGCAGGAACCCGTTGGCGGCCACCTCGTAGCCGTTCGGGACCTTGACGTCGAACGTGTAGGCCGCCTTGTCGCGCGGATGGTCGTTGACCGGGAACCACCCGGCGGCGACCTCCGGCTGGCCGGCGACCGTGGCGCCGTCGGACGTGTCCATGAAGCCGGTCCTCAGATCGAGGCCCGGGATCACGAACTCAGTCGGCTCGCCCGAGTACTTGACGAAGACCTCGAACGGCGTCCCGCGCTCGAGCGCGTGCCTCGGCGTCACCGTGAGCTCGTGCTCGTCGCGTGTCCACTTGGCGCGGTCGCCGTCGACCGTCAGCTTCTTGATGTCGAAGCCGACGAAGTCGAGGTTGAACCGGCAGACGCTCTGCGTCGCCTTCGCCTCGATCGTCGTCTTGCCCCGCTCGATCAGCTGCGTCGACGGGTCGTAGTTGACGTCGAGCTCGTAGCGCTGGACGTCGTAGCCACCGTTGCCGTAGGTCGGGTAATACGTGTCCCCCACACCGGGCGCGCCGACGGGCTGACCCGGCAGGCACCCCTTGGCCTTGCTTTGGTGTGGCTTTGCTTGCGCTGCTCCGGCGGTCGGCCGAGAACAGCAGCACCGTCCCGGCGATCAATCCCGCAGCAGCCCTGACCCCCCATCGGTGCGTCGCACCGATACTCCCTTGCTTCATGCTCCAGCTCCTCACGCGGAGAGTGGGTCTTGGATGGAGGGCCGGTACCCAGGACGCCGGACCTGTAACTAGGCGACCCCCGATCGGCCTCGTTTCGAGGATCTCTCAACCGTCGCGCGAGATACTGAGGGCGATGTCGCAGGCGGACGTGGACATCGTGCGGCGCTCGTTCGACGCCTGGAACGAGGGGGATGTTGAAGCCATCCGCGCCTGCTACACCGAGGACGCGGTGTTCCAGACGCCGATCACGGAGTTCGGCAGGACCTTCGAGGGCGATGACCCGCTGGGACGCTGGATCGCGGAGATGCGCGAGACATGGACCGACCTGCACTGGGACGTCGAGCGCATCTTCGAGGGCGATGGGGTGGTCGTGAGCTTCTACCGCTCGATCAGCACCGGTCGCAGCAGCGGCGTCGAGGTCGCGCGCGACCTCACGGGCGTGTCCCGCATCCGCGACGGGTTGATCGCACACGAGCGGGTCTTCCTCGACCGCGACGAGGCCCTCGAGTTCGCCGGCGTGAGCGAGTAGGAGATTCGCCGCGCCCTACGGCGGCGGGACGTTCTGGTTGCGGCGCAGGACGTTGTCGGGGTCGTAACGGCCTTGAGCGCTCGCAGGCGCTCGAACGTGCGATCGCCGAACGCCGCGCGGACCCGGTCCAGCGGCTCGTCGGCCTGCATGTAGTTGACGTAGGCGCCGCTGCTCGACCAGGGCTCCAGCGCCGCCGCGGTCTCCCGCGCCCACCCCTGCTCCTCGGCGTCGAGGGCGGGATCCGTCCAACCCGCCATCGCGCTGACGTTGAAGGCGGCGCCGCGGAATCCGACCGCGGCGGCCTGCGGGTCGCCGTCCTTGGGGGCGCCGTGCAGGGACTCGATCAGGATCTGGCCGGGAGGGCGACCGAGCGCTGCCATGCGTTCGAAGAGGACGTCGATCAGCTCGTCGGGGAGCTCGCGCACGAACCCGCCCTTCCAGTAGCCGCGCTCCTCGCCGTAGGGCGGGTTGAAGAGGTGCTGCTGGCTGATGAACGAGCGCGTCGCGAGACCGTCACCGACGAGCCCGGGAGCCGAGCGGAGCGCGCGCAGCGACGCCGGATCGTCGTCGGCGCCCGTGTAGCAGGGCGTGATCACGACGATCGGCTCGAGCGACTCTCCGGCGACGAGCAGGGCCTGGCAGCTGAGGTCGCGCGGATCGTCGGCCACGAGGTCGCGAAACAGCCGCAGCGCCTGCTTCGCGCCGGCCCCGACGTAGTTCATCCTCCCGCCGACGACCCGCCCGAGCGGATGCAGGCGGAAGGTCAGCCGGGTCGCAACGCCGAAGTTGCCGCCCCCGCCGCGGATTCCCCAGAGCAGGTCGGGGTTCTCGTCGGCCCGTGCGCGGACCACGTCGCCGGCGGGGGTCACGAGCTCCGCCTCGACCAGGTGATCGCAGGTCAGCCCGTACTGGGCGGTCAGGTGGCCGATCCCGCCGCCCATGGTCAGTCCGGCGACGCCCGTCGTGCCGACGATGCCGCCCGGGGTGACGAGCCCGTGCGCCTGGGTGGCGGAGTCGAACTCGAGCCACCTCGCTCCACCCTCGGCGTGGGCGAGCCCGCGATCGACGTCGACGTCCACACGGCGCATCAGCGACAGGTCGATCACCAACCCGTCGTCGAGGACGCAGTGGCCGGCGGGGTTGTGGCCTCCGCCGCGGACCGCGACCTCCAGCTGGCGAGACCGCGCATGCGCGAACGCCGCCGCGACGTCGTCGGGGCCGAGGCAGCGGACGATCGCCGCCGGGCGCCGGTCGATCAGCCCGTTGAAGCACCGGCGCGCGCCGTCGTAGCCGGCGTCGGCCGGGGTGATGACCGCGCCCGCAAGCGAACGACGCAGCTCGGCGACGCCCTCCGTCGGCGGCTCGGCGGTTGCGCTGCGGTCGGTCACCGACCACGCACCCTAGGGTCATCGACGCGGCGTCGTCGGACCGGGCGCGGACCTCATGTGCCCGGCGCGGTAGCGTGACCGCATGGCCCTCAAGCGCGGCATCTTCGTCGCACCCTTCGACGAGCTGGTCAACCCCCGTCTGCTGGCGGAGCTCGCTCAGCGAGCGGAGGCGCGTGGCTGGGATGGGTTCTTTCTCTGGGACCACATCGCCTATCGGTCCCCCGTCCGCGCGGTCGCCGATCCCTGGATCGCCCTGAGCGGGATCGCCTCGGCGACGAACACGCTGCGACTCGGACCCCTGGTCACGCCGCTGTCGCGCAGACGGGTCCAGAAGCTCGCCCGCGAGACCGTGACGCTCGACCATCTGAGCGCCGGCCGGCTGACGCTGGGCGTCGGACTCGGCAGCGATCGCAACGGCGAGCTCGAGCCGTTCGGAGAGGTCGTCGATGCGCGCGAGCGCGCCCGGCTGCTCGACGAGGGGCTCGCGCGCCTTGCCGGGTTCTGGGACGGGGAGTTCGAGCCGGTCCCGGTGCAGCGGCCGCGGATCCCGGTGTGGGTCGCCGCCAGGTGGCCGAATCGCCGCCCGCTGCAGCGCGCCGCTCGCTGGGACGGCTTCTTCCCGATCGAGCTGCCCGGGCCGGAGGCGCTCGCGGAGCTCGCCGCCGAGGTCCGCGAGCTGCGCGGCGACGTCGGGTCGCCGTTCGACCTCGTCGCGGAGATCGACGCCGGCGACGACCCGGCGCCGTGGGAGGCCGCCGGCGCGACCTGGGTCCTCACCTCCGGCTTCGATCACCCGCCCCGCGAGGCCGAGGTCCGCGAGGCGATCGAGGCGGGGCCCTCCGCGTCCTAGCTGCTCACGTCCGGCGGCGGGTCGGGCGGCAGCGGCTGCGGGTTCAGCGCGACCGCGTCGATCACGGCCTTCAACAGGTCGTGCGTGCGGGGCGGGAGCGGCTGCGGGTTCAGCGCCACTGCGTCGATCACCGGCTTCAGGATCGCCCTGCTTCGCTGGTCGGACAAATTGCCGACGAGCTCGCGGATCTGGTCCAGGACGGCAGCGTCGGGGTGCTTGCTCATGCGGCCTCCTCGTTCGACTGACGAGTGTCCTACCCGACCCCGCGACCGGGGTCAAGGGCCGGCGCCCGTATGGTCCCGGAGCGGACCGCCACACCACCCAGGAGGACGACCGATGCCGATGATCGAACTGACCTATCCGAAGGGGGCGATCGAGCCCGACGCGCGCGAGGAGCTGCTCGAGGAGCTGGCGACGAAGCTGCTCGCGGCCGAGGGGGCGCCGGACACCGAGTTCTTCCGCTCGATCACCTGGGTCTACGCGAACGAGATCGACCCCGAGACGCTCGCGGTCGGCGGGCGCCCGGGCGGCGAGCCGCGCTTCCGGGTCCAGGTCACGGTCCCCGACGGGGCGCTCTCCGACCGGCGCAAGGGCATCCTGGTCGACTCCGTCAACCAGGCCGTGCTGCGCGCCGCCGGGCTCGAAGAGAGTGAGGGGCTGCGCGTCTGGACCCTGATCCGCGACGTCCCCGACGGCAACTGGGGCGCTGCGGGGCAGCAGGTCCGCTACCAGCAGCTGGTCGAGGCCGCCGCGGCCGAGCGGGAGGGTGCCGCCGCGACGGCCTAGGGTCTCCTCCATATGGAAGCCCTCGCGCCGCTGCGGGTCGTCGACTTCTCGCGCATCCTCGCCGGTCCGTTCGCGACGATGATGCTCGCCGACCTCGGCGCGGAGGTGATCAAGGTCGAGCGGCCGGGATCGGGGGACGACACCCGCACCTGGGGGCCGCCGTTCGACGAGGCCGGCAACGCGACGTACTTCCAGTCGGTCAACCGCAACAAGCGCAGCGTCGCGCTCGACCTCGCCGATGCCGCCGACCTCGAGCGGGCGCTCGAGCTGATCGCCGGCGCCGACGTGGTGGTCGAGAACTTCCGCCCCGGGGTCATGGACCGGCTCGGGCTGGGCTACGAGTCGGCCCGACGCGCCAACCCCGCGCTGATCTACTGCTCGATCACCGGCTTCGGCAGCGGCCCGGGGGCCGCGCTGCCGGGCTACGACCTGCTCCTCCAGGCGCTCGGCGGGCTGATGAGCATCACGGGCGACCCGGAGGGCGAGCCGCAGAAGGTCGGAGTCGCGCTGGTCGACGTGCTCGCCGGCCTCTTCGCGACGGTCGGGATCCTCGCCGCGGTGCGCCACCGCGAGCAGTCCGGCGGGGAGGGCCAGCTGGTCGAGGTGGACCTGCTGTCGTCCCTGCTCGCGGCGCTGGTCAACCAGGCGAGCGGATACACCCTCGCCGGCGTCGTCCCCGCCCGGATGGGCAACGCCCACCCGAGCATCGCCCCGTACGAGCTCTTCCGCGCCGCCGACGGCGAGCTCGTGCTCGCTGTCGGCAACGACCGGCAGTTCGCTTCCCTGTGCGACGTGCTCGGCGCCCCCGAGCTCGCCGCCGACGAGCGCTTCGCGAGCAACGCCGCCCGGGTCAACGCCCGCGAGGAGCTGCGAGGCCTCCTCGAGCGCAGGCTGGCGGCGCGCGACGCGGGCGAGTGGGTGGAGGAGCTGACCGGCCGCGGCGTCCCGGCGGGAACCGTCAACGACGTCGCCGCCGCCTTCGAGCTCGCCGGGCGCCTCGGGCTCGACCCGGTGGTCGAGATCCCCCGCGAGCGCGGCGGCGCCGCCCGTCTCACCCGCAACCCGATCCGGCTCTCGGCCACCCCGGTGACGTACCGCAGCGCGCCGCCGGAGCTGCCCGAAGCCGGATCGGGGGACGAGCCCCGCGCCTAACCGGCGAAGTCCTCGTTGAGCTGCGCGATGCGGACCGAGTTCCCGGAGGGATCCCGGAAGCCGGAGTCGATCCCGTACGGCCGCTCCTCGAGCGGGTCGGTGAACTCGACGCCGCGGCCCTTGAGCTCCTCGTAGGCGGACTTGACGTCGTCGGTGGTCAGGAAGACCGTCCCGGCGAAGCCCTTGGCCATCAGGGCGGCCACCTGCGAGCGGGTCTCCTCGTCCATGACCGGCGCGCCCGGGATCGCCATCAGCACGATCGAGACGTCCTCCTGGCCGGGCGGGCCGACGGCCAGCCAGCGGAAGTCGCCCAGCTCCGGGAGCGTCACGTCCGCGCGGACCTCCATCCCGACCTTGTCCCTCCAGAAGCCGAGCGCCTCGTCCTGGTCGTGGACCCAGAGCTGCGCGTTTGCGATCTTCATCATCCGATGTCTCCTTGAATCGAGTGGGACCTGACGGCGAGCAAAGCTAGCCCCCGGCGGCGCCCCTGACTTCTCGAAATGTGCTGTCCTCGCGAGGCCCTATTCGGGCGGCGGCGGCTGCCGGTCACGCGCCGTCCCGCGCGACGCGATGCAGCGGTCGCGAGTAGGCGCGGACAAAGCACGCCGGGACCAGCGCCCGCTCGGCCGCGGGCGGGTGCGCCGCGCGGTAGGCGGTCGGCGAGACGCCGAACGTGCGGGTGAAGCTGGTGGTGAATGAACCCAGGCTGCTCAGGCCGACCGAGTAGCAGATCTCGGTCACCGAGCTGTCCGTGTTGCGCAACAGGGCCGCGGCGCGCTCGAGTCGGCGCGTGAGCAGGTAGGTGTGGGGCGGCTCCCCGAACGCGCGCCGGAACTCGCGGCTGAAGTGCGCCCGGGTGAGACCCGCGGCGGCCGCCATGTCGTCGACGGTGAGCGGCTCGGAGTAGCGCGCGTCGGCGAGGTCCTTGGCGCGGGTGAGGTGGCGGGCGGGCGGGACGAAGGCCACGGTCAGGAGTATTGCGAGCGCGACCGCGCTCCTAGGCCGCGTCCCGGGCCGGCGCCTCGGCCTCCCGGTGGGCCTCGTGCTGGGCGACCGCGCTTCGCCAGAGCCGGTCCAGCGCGGTCGCCGCCCGAGGGCGCTCGTATCGATCCCGAACTCGCCTCGCAGCACGGCCTCGAACTCGCCGGCGTCCGCGAGCACGCGGCGCTCGCGAACGCCCGGACCGTCGACGAACCAGGTCCGGGCGCGCAGGGTGACGATCCGGTCGGGGTACGGGTGCTGGACCAGCAGCGTCTGCACGAAGCCGGAGTCCGGTGAGGTCGAGAGGCGCTCGTGGTGAGGGGCGAAGTCCTCCAGGGCCGCGGGGCGGTCGCCGAAGCGATACCCGGGAGAGGAGCCGCGGTCGTGCTGCTGCCACCCACCAGCCGTCGCCGTCGCGCTCGACGCCGTACTCGAACGCGCCGACACGGTGGCGCCCGGGGGCAAGCGGCAGCGGTTCGACCGGCCCCTCGCCCCAGCCCGCCTCGGTGATGAACTGCCCGGCGTCCGGGGTGCGCACGACCAGGGCCAGGTGGTTGGTCGGCTCGCCGCTGGCGAACGCGCTGCGCTCGCCGACGATCGCCTCGCGGCGCTCGACCTCGAACCCCAGCGACTCGAGCAGGCAGAGCAGCACCGTGTTGACCTCGAAGCAGTAGCCGCCGCGCCCGCCGTGCAGCACCCTCTCGACGAGGGCCGGCGGGTCCAGAGCGGCCGGATTCGCCGAGCTGCACCGCGAGGTCCTCGAACGGGACGCTGGTGACGTAGGCCCGCATCGTCGCCCGGAGCCCATCCGCGTCGGCCGGCGGCGGCTGGGCGAGCCCGATCCGGCGCAGCAGCCGGTCGCGCGTCGCCGCGTCGAGCGGGCGCGCGTCAACTCGCCGGGGTGCCGACGGGCGCGGCGGTGGCCAGCCACTCGTGGACGTCGGCGATCGCGACCGAGCCCTCGCCGACCGCCGACGCGACGCGCTTGACGGCGCGGTGGCGGGTGTCACCTACCGCGAACACACCGGGGACGCTGGTCTCGTACGCGCTCGGGGGCCGCTCCAGGGGCCAGCGCTCGCGCGCCTCGGGAGTGGCGATCACGTCCGGGCCCGTGAGGAGGTGCTCGCCCGGGCCACGCGCGATCTCGGGCGGCAGCCACGAGGTCCGGGGTCTCGAGCCGATGAGGATGAACAGCGCGGCGGCGTCCACCCTGGTGGTCTTCCCGCGCCTCACGCAGCTCGAGCCACTCGAGGCGACCGTTGCCACCCCCGTCAACGACCTCGGTGCCGTACAGGACGTCGACGTTGGGGGTCGCGTCGATCGTCGTGCGCAGGTACTGGGACATGTCGGCGGCCAGCGAGTCGCCGCGGACGAGCAGGCGAACCCGGCCGGCCGAGCGCGAGAGATGCAGCGCCGCCTGGCCGGCGGAGTTGCCGCCGCCGATCACGTAGACGTCTTCGTTGGCGAGGCCGATGCCCTCGACGGTCGAGGCGCCGTAGTAGACCCCGGCACCCGTGAGCTGCTCCAGTCCCGGGATGCCGATGCGCCGATAGGTCACGCCCGTGGCGAGCAGGACCGCCCGCCCGGACGCGATGTAGCCGCCGTCGCAGCCGACTCCGTAGGGCTCACGCTCGAGCCCAAGCGAGACGACCTCGCGGCTGATCGCGAACTGGACGCCGAACACCCATGCCTGCTGGTAGGCGCGCTGGGCGAGCTCGGCGCCGGTGATCCCGCGGGCGAAGCCGAGGTAGTTGCGGATCAGCGAGCTCGAGCCCGCCTGCCCGCCGATCATCTCGCGCTCGAGCACCAGCGTGCGCAGGCCCTCCGACGACGCGTACACCGCGGCCGAGAGCCCGGCCGGCCCCGCGCCGATGATCACCAGGTCGAAGTTCGGGTCGTCGACGGGCTCGGTGTCGACGCCGAAGGCCTCGACAATCTCCTCGTTGCTCGGGTCGACGAGCACCGTCCCGTCGCGCATGCGGACGACCGGGGCCTCGCCGGGGTGCTCGGTCACGCCCTCGAGCAGCCTCGCTCCAAACTCCGTTCCAGGAGAGGTGAACCCGTGCGGAACGCCGCTGCGTCGCAGCAGGTCGCGGATCTGGTGCGTCCGCGGCGCGGCCGGCTCGGCGACCACCGCGAGCTCGAACGAGCTCTCAGAGTGCTCTCGCGACCACTCGTGCAGGAACTCGGAGATCGCCCTGTGAAACTGCTCCTCGCCGGCGCGCGTGGGCTTGAGCACGTAGTAGTCGGCGCGGCCCGTCGCCATCGCGTGCAGGATGGCCTCCGCCGTCGGGCGATCGCCCCACGCGCCCCAGTCGATCAGCAGCGCCCGCTTCGCCTGCGGGTGCAGGCTGCGCACGCGGTCGAGCAGCTCCGAGCCCGGCTTCTCCGCCATCCACACGTCCGCGAGCACCAGCGTCACGCGATCGCCCTGGTCGCGCATCCGCTCGAGGTCGGCCGCCGCGGCCTCGGTCGAACCCTCGGAGGCGATCCGGTAGTCACGTCCGTAGCGGCGCCGGAGCTCGGCCTCGGTGCGTGCAAGGGCGTCTGGGTCGTCGTCGGCGACGAACAGCACCGGCTGTTGGGTCCCGCTCACGGCCCTCAGTCTAGGATCGTGCCGCCGGCGACCGGCAGGCGCAGGGTCCGCCGCCCGCGCGTGCGCTAGAAATCGCTGCATGGAGGCCAGCGGCGCGAGCGACAAGGACGTGCGCGACCAGGCGGTCAAGAGCCTGAAGCGAAAGCGCGCCTTCAACTCCCAGATCATCACCTGGGCGGTGATCAGCGTCCTGATGATCGTGATCTGGGCGCTCGCCTCCGGGACCGACAACGTTCTTCTGGCCGGTGTTCCCGATCGGCGGCTGGGCGATCGGGCTCGTGCTCCAGGGCTGGTCCGTCTACGGACCGGGGGCGCGACCGATCTCCGAGTCCGAGATCGAGCGCGAGAGCGAGCGCCTGCGCCGCTAGCTACCTAGGCGAGCACGGCAAACAACGCGAGCAGGACCGCGGCGACGACGGCCCCGACCGCGAGCGCGATGAGGTAGGCGAACCACCCGAGCCCGGGATCGGCAAGCGCCCGGACGAACCCCTTGTCAGCTCTCACACCGCACCTCGACCACGCGGCCCGATTCCCACTTCGCTCGGTTTCAAACCCCCGCGGCGATTCGCGGTCGAGATCCGCCCCTCCGTACCATCGGCGGCCCGATGGAGACGAACGGAACACCGCAACCGGAGGACGATCGCGATCGACTCGCGCCCGACGGAACCGAGCCGCCCAAGGGGGGCATCGACCAGCGCACGCGCCTCGCGCTGATCGGGCTGGTGGCACTCGCAGCGGGGCTCGGCGTGGCGCTGGCGCTGATCGTCGCCGACCCGCCGACCGAGAAGGTCTTCGTCACCGACACGGAGACGACGACCAAGACGCCGACGACCACCACCGTCACCACCTCGACGAACGTGACCACGGTGACCACCAGCACCACCACGACCACCGACGAGACGGTGACCGACACGACCACGGAGACCGCGCCGCCCGAGACGAGCACGGTGACGACGACCCTCACCGAGCCGTAGCGGCGGCCCGCCGGCTAGGGCGGCGTTGCGGACGGGCCGGCTACCCGTGTTCGGCGACGAAGCGCCGGACCCAGTGGCGGGCCCGGTAGCGGCCGCCGTAGAGCGAGGGCACGTGGCCGCCGTTGCGGGCGACGCGCAGGCGGGCGTCGGCGAAGTCGCGGACGACCGCCCTGCCCTCGCCCGGGCTGGTGACGTTGTCGAGCTCGCCTGAGATCACCAGGGTCGGCATCGCCGGCGGCGGGGCGCCGGGCGGCGCCGGCGGCTCGTAGAACCGGCTGGGCTTCGGCCAGGCGAGGCACTCGGTGTACCCGGCGACCGACTCGAGCGCGATCTCGCGCGGGGCGAAGGGCGCGAAGGCGCGCTTCGGATAGCCGCGGACCTCGGCGTGCAGCTGGCGGCGGCGCGCGCTCGGCCCCGCCTCCTTGCTCCACAGCATCGGGTAGTCGTTGCAGCTCACCGCGAGCTCGTCGCCGCGCGAGTAGGCGCGGTAGATCCCGTACGGCCCCGGGTCGGCGGCGGTGAGGCGCTTGTACGGGCGGCGGTCGCCGTGCAGGTAGGCGCTGATCGCCTGGTCGATCCTGAGGAAGTTCCGCAGCGGCGGCTCGTAGCCCCCGGAGGCGATCGCGTCGAGCAGCGGGCCGACGCCGCGGGGCGTGCGCCGCAGCAGCGCGACCATCCGACGCAGGCGGCGGTTGGCGTTGCCCTTGCACGCGGCCTTGCGGTCGCAGGCGATCTGCAGGGCGCGGATCCCGTTGCGCCACAGGCTCGGGTACCACGGGCTCTCGCCTCGCACCGGGTAGGCGCTGTCGAGGATCAGCGCGCGCGAGCCGGTCGCCGTGACGGAACGCGTACGACTGCCCCAGGTAGGTGCCGTAGGAGTCGCCGTAGAGCGAGATCCGATCGAACCCGAGCTCGGCGCGCACGGCGTCGATGTCGTCGGCGGCCGCCGAGGTCCGATACGACCCGTAGCGGTCGCCCAGGATGCGCGCGCACTGGGCGACGCCCTGGCGGTCCGTGCCCTTGCCCCGCTGGAGCTCGGGGCAGTCGATCGCCCGCGAGTGGCCGGTCCCGCGCATGTCCACCATCACCAGGTCGTGGCGGCGCAGCACGGGCCCGAACATGTGGACGTAGTAGCGGGCGCTGCCGATCGAGCCGTATCCCGGCCCGCCCTCGACGGCGACGATCGGGCGCCCGGCCGGGGAGTCGGTGTCGCCGCGCCGGCGGACCGCGTAGCGGATCGGGATCGTGCCGAGCGACGGGTCGGCGCGCTCGTAGGGCACCCGCAGCGTGCCGCAGCGCAGGCGCTTCGGCCGGACGTGCTTCGGGCACTCGGAGAGCTTCGCGCCGGCCGCGGGCGAGTCGGCCGCCGCCCCGGGGTCGGCGCCCGCGAACACGAGGCAGGGCAGCGCCACGGCGCACGCGGCGACCGCGCAGCTCAGGCGCCGCCGACGATCGGCCGTCAACCTCGCTCCCGCCTCAACTCCTGCCCCTTTCGCTCGCCGCCGCTGAAGCCAACCTACCCGGTCACCGAAGCGGCTCGCTCTAGGATCGGCCGCCGTGCCGACCCGGAGCCACAGTCGCCGCCAGCGCATCTCGGCCTCGGAGGCTCGCCGGCTGGCGCTCGGGTCGCAGGGATTCGCCGATCCGCGTCCCGCCGGGACGCCGACGGGCTGGGACCTGCGGCGGGTCCTGAAGCGGGTCGGACTGCTGCAGATCGACTCGGTCAACGTGCTCGAGCGGGCCCACTACCTGCCGGCGTTCAGCCGCCTCGGCCCGTACCCCACCGAGGCCCTCGACCGGCTCTCACACCGCGCGCCGCGGCGGCTCTTCGAGTACTGGGGCCACGAGGCGTCGCTGATCGGGGTCGAGCTGCATCCGCTGCTGCGCTGGCGGATGGAGCGCGCCGCCAGCGACGCGTGGGGGTCGATGCAGCGGGTCAACGAGGAACGCCCGGAGCTGGTCGCGACGGTGCTGGAGCACGTCCGGGAGCGCGGCCCGATCGCCGCCTCGGAGCTCGAGGAGAAGCGCTCGCGGCGCAGCGGGCCGTGGTGGGACTGGTCGGAGTCCAAGCGCGCGATCGAGTGGCTGTTCTGGACCGGGCAGGTGACCTCGGCGCGGCGGCGGCGCTTCGAGCGCCTCTACGACCTCCCGGAGCGCGTGCTCCCGGCCAAGGTGCTGAGGGCGCCGACGCCGGCGCCCGACGACGCGCAGCGCGAGCTGGTGCGGATCGCGTCGCGAGCGCTCGGGGTCGCGGCCGAGCGCGACCTGCGCGACTACTTCCGGCTGCCCACCGCGGACACGAAGCTGCGCATCGCCGAGCTGGTCGAGGGCGGCGAACTGATCGCGGTCGAGGTCGAGGGCTGGGGCCGCACGCCGGGCTACCTCGCCGCCGGGGCGCGGATCCCGCGCGCCGTCGACGCGGCGGCGCTGATCGGGCCCTTCGACTCGCTGCTCTGGGAGCGCGGGCGCCTGCGCCGCGTGTTCGGATTCGACTACCGGCTGGAGATCTACGTCCCGGCGCCCAAGCGCCGCCACGGCTACTACGTGCTCCCGCTGCTGCTCGGCGACCGCCTCGTCGCCAGGGTCGACCTGAAGGCCGATCGCGCGGCCGGCGTGCTGCGGGTCCCGGCGATCCATCTCGAGCCGGACGCGCCCAACGGAGACCGCCGGCGCGCTCGACGCCGAGCTCGACGCGATGGCAAGCTGGCTCGGGCTGGAACGCGATGCGACCGCCTGACGAGACCACCGCCCTGATCACGGGGGCCACCGACGGCCTCGGGCTCAGCGTGGCGACGGAGCTCGCCCGGCGCGGAGCGCGGGTGCTGGCCCACGGGCGCGATCCCGAGCGCGGCGCGCAGGCCGTCGAGACGATCCGATCGGAGACCGGGAACGACAGGGTCGAGCTGCTGCTCGCCGACTTCGCCTCGCTGGCCGAGGTCCGCGCGCTCGCCGAGGCGGTGGCCGCGACGGCGCCCGAGCTCCACCTGCTGATCAACAACGCCGGGATCGGGAGCGGCCTGCCCGACAGCCGCGAGCGCGAGGAGAGCCGCGACGGGCACGAGCTTCGCTTCCAGGTCAACTACCTCGCCGGCTTCGTGCTCACCGAGAGCCTGCTCGACCTCCTGCGCCGCAGCGCCCCGGCCCGCGTCGTCCAGGTCTCCTCCCTCGGCCAGGCGGAGATCGACTTCGACGACCCGATGCTGGCCGGCTCCTACGACGGCGTGCGCGCCTACTGCCAGTCGAAGCTCGCCCAGGTGATGCACGCGAACGACCTCGCCGCGTCGATCCCGGCCTCGGAGGTGACCTTCAACAGCCTCCACCCGGCGACCTACATGCCGACCAAGATCGTGCTCGCCGAGCGCGGCGCCGCGCTCGACACGCTCGAGCTCGGGACCCGGTCGACGCTGCGGCTGGCCGTCGACCCGGCGCTCGACGGCGTGAGCGGGCGTCTTCTTCGACCGGCTGGACGAGGGCGCCGCCCACCCGCAGGCAGACGACGCCGAGGCGCGCGCGCGGCTTCGGGCCCTGAGCCTCGAGCTGGCCGGGGGCTGACCCGCGGTGGCCGAGGCACTGAGCCCGGCGCTGCGCGCGGTCAGCGACGCGGTGCTCGCCGTGGCCTCGGAGCTCTCGGTCGAGGAGGTCCTGCAGCGCCTCGTCGACCGCGCCCGCGAGCTCGCCGGGGCCCGCTACGCGGCGCTCGGGATCCCCGACGGCGAGGGCGGCTTCAGCCGCTTCCTGGTCTCCGGGATGAGCGACGAGCTGATCGCCTCGATGGGCCCGCTGCCGCGCACCCACGGGATGCTCGGCGCGATGCTCGAGGCCTCGGAGCCGTTCCTCACCGACGACATCCACACCGACCCGCGGTTTCGCGGCTGGTGGCCGGCCGCGCACCCCGACATGCGCTCGTTCCTCGGCGTCCCGATCGTCGCCGCCGAGGGCGTGATCGGCGCCTTCTACCTGACCGAGAAGGAGCAGGGACCGCGCTTCGGGCCCGCCGATCAGGAGCTGATCGAGCTGCTCGCCGCGCACGCGGCGATCGCGATCACCAACGCGCGCCTGTACGAGCGCAGCCGCGAGCTCTCGGTGGTCTCGGAGCGCAACCGGCTCGCGCTCGAGCTGCACGACGTCGTCAGCCAGAAGCTGTTCAGCGTCGTGCTCACCGCAGAGGCGGCGGCGACCCTGCTCGACCGCGATCCCGCGGCCGCGCGCGCCCGGATCGAGCGGGTCGGCGCGCTGGCGCGCGAGTCGCTCGGCGAGCTGCGCTCCCTGATCGACGAGCTGCGCCCGCCGGAGCTCGAGCGCGACGGGCTCGCCGCCGCACTGCGCAAGCACGCCGAGGTGCTGGCACCGCTGCACCCGGCGACGATCGAGGTCGAGCTGACCGAGGTCGCGAGCGAGATCGAGCGCGACCGCCAGGTGCTGCGGATCGCGCAGGAGGCGCTCAACAACGCCCTGCGCCACGCGGCCGCGAGCGCGGGTCGACCTGCGCCTCGCCGACCGGCGGCGACGGCCTCGAGCTCGAGGTCGCCGACGACGGCATCGGGTTCAACCCCGACGACCCCGAGCTCCGCGCCCGCCGCCTCGGCCTCACGTCGATGGAGGAGCGGGCGGCCCGGATCGGCGGCACGCTCGAGATCCGCTCCACCGCCGGCAAGGGCACCAGCGTGCGCCTGCGGGTCCCCGCTCGTGGCTGAGGCGATCGCGGTCCTGGTGGTCGACGACCACGCCGTGGTCCGCGAGGGGCTGCGCACCTTCCTCGAGCTCCAGGAGGGGATCGAGGTCGTCGGCGAGGCCGCCGACGGGGAGGCGGCGATCCGCGAGGCCGAGCGTCTGCGGCCGGATGTGATCCTGATGGACCTCGTGATGCCGAGGCTCGACGGGGTCGGCGCGATGCGCGAGCTCCGCCGGCGACTCCCCGAGAGCAGGGTGATCGTGCTCACCAGCTTCGCCGACGACGACCGGCTGCTGGGAGCGATCCGCGCCGGCGCCGCCGGCTACCTGCTCAAGAACGCCGAGCCGCAGGAGGTCGTGCGCGCCGTGCGCGCCGCGAGCGCCGGTCAGGCCCTGCTCGATCCCGCGGTCGCCGCGCGGGTGGTCGAGTCGATCGCCGACCGCGAGTCGGTCGCCGGGGCCGACAACCTCACCCCGCGCGAACGCGAGGTGCTCGCGCTGATCGCGCGCGGGCGCTCGAACAAGCTGATCGCGCGCGAGCTCGGGATCTCCGAGAAGACGGTCAAGACCCACGTCGGGCACGTGCTCGCCAAGCTCGACGTGACCGACCGCACCCAGGCGGCGCTGCTCGCCGTCCGCACCGGGATCGTCCCCGGGTCGTAGGTCCTAGGACCAATTACCCCTACAAACTCCGACCGGGCCCGTTCTACGGTGCCCCCGTGCCCACCGCGATCCTCACCGGAGCCTCACGGGGCCTCGGCCTCGCCCTCGCCCGCTCGCTCGCCGCCGACGGCTGGCGGCTGGTGATCGACGCCCGCGGGGCGAAGGAGCTCGGCCGCGCCGCGGAGTCGCTCGCGGAGCTGACCGAGGTCGCCGCGCTCGCGGGCGACGTCGGCGACGACTGGCACCGCCGCGGCCTCGTCGGGGCCGCCGGTGACCCGATCGACCTGCTCGTCAACAACGCCTCCGTCCTCGGGCCGAGCCCCCAGCCGGAGCTCTCGCGCTATCCGCTCGCCGAGCTGCGGCGCGTCTACGAGATCAACGTGGTCGCCCCGCTGGCGCTGGTGCAGGCGGCGCTGCCGCAGTTGCGCGACGGCGCGCGCATCCTCAACGTCACCTCCGACGCCGCGGTGGAGGCCTACCCCGGCTGGGGCGGCTACGGCTCCGGCAAGGCCGCGCTCGAGCAGCTCGGCGCTGTGCTGGCCGCCGAGCAACCGCAGCTGCGCGTCTACACCGTCGACCCCGGGGACATGCGGACCCGCATGCACCAGGAGGCGTTCCCCGGCGAGGACATCTCCGACCGCCCGCCGCCGAGCGCGGCGGTCCCCGGCCTGCGCGAGCTGATCGACGGCGACCTCCCGAGCGGCCGCTACCGGGCGGCGGAACTGATCCCGGTCCCTGCGTGAGCGCGCCGGCGTTCGCGCTGCCGGCGGAGCTCGAGGCTCACGAGCCGCCCGAGGCGCGCGGACTCGAGCGCGACGAGGTCAGGCTGATGGTCGCCACCCGCTCCGACGGGCGGATCGCGCACGCCAGCTTCCGCGACCTGCCCGAGCTCCTGGCCCCCGGGGACCTCCTGGTGATCAACAACTCGCAGACGCTGCCGGCCGCGGTCTGCGCACGCCGCCCCGACGGTTCGGTGTTCGAGCTCCGCTTCGCCGGTCCGGCGCCGCGGATGGACGGCGAGCGCTGGTGGGTGGTCGAGCCGCGCGGCGCCGACGGCGGCCCGGCGGACGGGCGCCGGGCCGTGCCGGGAGGCCGTCGAGCTGCCGGGCGGCGCGAGCGCCACCCTGGTCGCGCCGTTCGCGGGCGGGCCCCGCCTGTGGCTGGCGCGGATCGACGCCGGCGAACCCGTGCAGGAGTACCTGTGGCGCTACGGCCACCCGGTCCGGTACTCCTACCTCGCGGAGAGCTGGCCCCTGGACGCGTTCCAGACCGCCTACGCCCTCGTCCCCGGCAGCGCCGAGATGCCGAGCGCCGGCCGCCCGTTCACCCCGCAGCTGATCACCGCGCTGGTTGCCAGGGGCGTGCTGATCGCCCCGCTCACGCTCCACGCCGGCCTCTCCTCCCCCGAACGCGGCGAAGCGCCGCAGGCCGAGCGCTTCGAGGTCGGTGAGCCCACCGCCGCCGCGGTCAACGCGGCCCACGGCTGGGGCGGGCGCGTGGTCGCCGTCGGGACCACCGTCGCCCGGGCGCTCGAGACCGTCGCCGGTCCCGATGGGAGCGTCGCCGCCGGATCGGGGTGGACGAGCCTCGTGATCACGCCCGAGCGCGGGCTGCGATCCATCGACGGCCTGCTCAGCGGCTGGCACGAGCCGGCCGCCTCGCACCTGCATCTGCTCGAGGCGGCCGCGTCACCCGAGCTCCTCACCCGCTGCTACGAGGCCGCGCTCGCGCGCGGCTATCTCTGGCACGAGTTCGGCGACAGCCACCTGATCCTGCCGTGATCTGCGTCGGACGGACTCAGGTTCACGCATGCGCCATGTATCATTGCTTCAGAAAGTGAAGCTACTTCACGATGGAAAGCCACAAAGACAGAGACGGAACAGAGAAGGACTTGAAGATGCAGCTTCGGCTCGTACCACTTGACGACAGCATCCTCTTCCCGGGCATGACCGTGACGATCGCGGCCGACGTCGGCGATGCCGAACAGATCTTCGTGCTCCCACGCCCCGACGGCGAGTACGGAACGATCGGCACCGTCGCCGAGGTGGTCGACAAGGGCCGCCTGCCGGGCGGGATCAACGCGGTCACCCTCCAGGGACTGCACCGCGGACGCGCCGGGACCGCGTCGCCGGGAGCCGGCGGCGAGCTCGTGATCGAGGTCGAGGAGCTTCCCGACTCGACCTACGCCGGCGACCGCATCCGCGAGCTCGAGCGCGATTACCGCGCGACGGTCGAGGAGATCCTGGAGCTGCGGGGCGATGACGGCCGCGTGGCCGCGTTCCTGCGCTCGATCTCGGAGCCCGGCGCGCTCGCCGACACCTCCGGCTACAGCCCGGACCTGAGCCTCGCCGACAAGCAGCGCCTGCTGGAGACCGTCGACGTGACCGAGCGGCTCGAGCTGGCGCTCGAGTTGCAGCGCGCTCGGCTGGCCGAGCTCCAGGTCCGCAAGCGGATCCGCGACGACGTCGAGGACGGCGCCAACGCCCAGCAGCGCGAGTACTTCCTGCGCAAGCAGATGGAGTCGATCCGCAAGGAGCTCGGCGAGGACGACGCTTCGGTCGTCGACGAGTTCCGGGCGAAGATCGAGGAGTCGAAGATGCCGGAACCGGTCCGCGAGCAGGCCCAGCGCGAGCTCGGCCGGCTCGAGCGCATGGGCGAGCAGAGCGGCGAGTCGTCGATGATCCGCACCTACCTCGACTGGCTGCTCGGCGTGCCGTGGGGCGAGCGCTCGGACGAGCGCCTCGACCCGGTGGCCGCGCGCGAGGTGCTCGACGCCGACCACGCGGGGCTCGAGGACGTCAAGGACCGGATCACCGAGTACATCGCCGTGCGCGGCCTGCGCCGCGACCGCGGCCTCGTCGACGAGGGCCGGGGCGCGGGAGCGATTCTCACGCTGATCGGCCCGCCCGGCACCGGCAAGACCTCGATCGGCGAGTCGATCGCCCGCGCGACCGGACGCGAGTTCGTCCGGATGTCGCTGGGCGGCGTCCGCGACGAGGCCGAGATCCGCGGTCACCGCCGTACCTACATCGGCGCGCTCCCCGGCCGCCTCGTCCGCGCGCTCAAGGACGCGAAGACGATCAACCCGGTGATCATGCTCGACGAGGTCGACAAGGTCGGCGCCGACTGGCGCGGCGACCCGAGCTCGGCCCTGCTCGAGGTCCTCGACCCGGCCCAGAACCACTCGTTCCGCGACCACTACCTCGACGTCGAGCTCGACCTCTCCGAGGTCCTGTTCATCGCCACGGCGAACGTCGCCGAGACGATCCCGGGGCCGCTGCTCGACCGCATGGAGGTGGTCCGCTTCGACGGCTACACGACCGACGAGAAGGTCGCGATCGCGCGCGGCTACCTGTGGCCGCGCCAGATCGAGCGCAACGGCCTGCGCGACGACGAGGTCGAGATCTCCGACGTGCTGGTGGAGACGATCGTCACCGAGTACACCCGCGAGGCGGGCGTGCGCGGGCTCGAGCGCGAGCTCGGCAAGCTCCTGCGCAAGACGGCGACCCGGATCGCCTCGGAGCAGGCCGCGGCGCCGATCACGATCGACCCCGAGGGGATCCGCGACGCGCTCGGCAAGCAGCGCTTCTACCAGGAGGCCGCGGAGCGCACGGCGGTCCCCGGCGTAGCCACCGGGCTCTCGGTGACCGGCGCCGGCGGTGACGTGCTGTTCATCGAGACGACGTCGATGCCGGGCAAGGAGGGCTTCGTGCTCACCGGCCAGCTCGGCGACGTGATGAAGGAGTCGGCGCGGATCGCGCTGTCGTACGTGCGCGGCCACGCCGAGCAGCTCGGGCTCGGCGACGACGAGTTCGCCGACCGCGAGTTCCACATCCACGTCCCGGCGGGAGCGATCCCCAAGGACGGTCCGAGCGCCGGGATCACGATGACCACCGCGCTGGTCTCGCTGCTCACCGGGCAGCCCGTCAAGCACACGGTCGGGATGACCGGCGAGGTCACCCTCCAGGGACGGGTGCTGCCGATCGGCGGCCTCAAGCAGAAGGTGCTCGCCGCGTACGCGGCCGGGCTGACCGACGTGGTCATCCCGGAGCGCAACCGCGCCGACCTCGAGGACGTGCCGGAGGAGGTGCGTGAGGCGATGACCTTCCACCCGGTCCTGTCGATCGACGAGGTGCTGCCGCTGGCCCTCGAGCCCGAGGCGGCCCCCGCGCTCAACGTCTGACCGCGACTAGACTCCCCCGCAATGCGCGGGGGAGTTCTTCGTTTCTCATTGGGAGTCGTCGCGGCCGCGATGCTGGTCGCGCCGGCGACCTCGCTTGCCGCGCCGTCGGTGACGGGCGAGTTCAACCTCCCGACCTTCAACGACGGGATGGCCGACGTCCCGACCACGGTCGGTTCCAACTCGGAGCTCACGGCGGGGCCCGACGGCAACATCTGGGTCGCGGTCGAGCAGAACACCGTCGTGCGGGTAAGGCCCGACGGCAGCGCCGAGTCGTTCCAGATGCCGGGGATGACCGCACCGGCGACCGGGATCATCGCCGGCCCCGACGGCAACCTCTGGGGCGCTCAGGGGACCTCGGTGATCAGGATCCCGCCCGCCAACCCTGCCGCCGCCGACCAGACCGCCATCACCGGCCTCACCGCCGGCCAGGGAATCACGGTCGGCCCGGACGGGAACATCTGGGTCGCGGGCAACCAGGCCCTCGTCCGCATCCCACCGGCGAACCCGGCCGGCTACGAGCTCTTCCCGGACACCGACATCGGCAGCAACCCGAAGGGGATGACGACCGCCTCCGACGGAACGATGTGGGTTGCCGACGGCAACGAGTTCGTCACCAGCGCGAGTGCGGCCGACCCGCCGATCACGACCAACGTCAACGTCGGGATCGCGACCGGCGGCACGCAGGACGTCGGCGCCGGCTTGAACGGGCAGGTTGCCTACGCGAACCCGGTCGACACGCCGCAGAACGTCGGCCTCGTGCCGGGGGTCGGCGGCACCCCGCAGAAGATCCCGCTCGAGAACACCGACCCGTTCGGCGTCGCCTTCGGCCAGGACGGCGCCTACTGGATCTCCCGCTTCCAGGGCAACGACCTGCTGCGGCTGACGACGGGCGGCCAGGTCACGACGCTCGGCGGGTTCAGCGCCGCCGCCGGGCCGCGGAAGATCGCCACCGGACCCGGCAACACCCTTTGGACGACGCTCGACCTCGCCGAGAAGATCGGGCGGGTGAGCGGGGTCGAACCGCCGCCCCGGCGGGGGCCCGGGCGATGGCCCGGGCACCGCCCCGGAGACCAAGATCGACAAGGGCCCGAAGCGCAAGGTGAAGATCGCGAAGAGCAAGCGCCGGGCCAAGGTCAAGCTCAAGTTCTCCTCGACCGCCGGCGCGACGTTCGAGTGCACGCTCACGCGGAAGGGCAAGAAGCCGAAGTCGGGCGCCTGCACCTCGCCGAAGAAGTACAAGCTCAAGCAGGGCCGCTACAAGTTCTCGGTCGCGGCGACCGTTGCTGGGGTCACCGGCCCAGCCGCGAAGCAGAAGTTCAAGGTAGTTCGGGCCAAGTAACGAAACCGGCCCCCCGAGTACTTACAGGTCGGCCATTCCAAGCGGCCGAACCCCGCTTTTCCCCGGCTTGCTTGCATAAGCAACCACTTCGCGCTATACTTTCTGAAGCCAGGGGTTAGGTAGTAGGGGGACTCACAACACCGAGGGGTGAAAATATGCCTCGCCAGAGGGGCGCTGCCGAGCAGCGCGACCAGGTTCGCCGCAGGCGCGGCGAGCACAACAACCAGACTTCGAGCACCAGGGCGCAGCAGCGCACGGATACGCACGCCGTCGCCGAGCCGACGACGGACAGCCTGCAGCTGTTCATCAACCAGGCGATGAAGTACCCGCTGCTCACCGCGGCCGAGGAGGTCGAGCTCGCGCAGCGGATCGAGCGCGGCGACCTGGAGGCCAAGGAGCGCATGATCAACTCGAACCTGCGGCTGGTGATCAAGTTCGCCCGCCGCTACCAGGGCTTCGGCCTGCCGCTGGGCGACCTCGTCCAGGAGGCGATGCTGGGCCTGATCCGCGCCGCCGAGAAGTTCGATTGGCGCCGCGGGTACAAGTTCTCGACCTACGCCGTGCTGTGGATCAAGCAGTCGATCCAGCGCGGCCTCGACAACACCGGGCGGCCGGTGCGCATTCCGGCGCACATCGCTCAGCGCGAGCGGACCGTCAACCGCACCACCTCCGAGCTCACGGTGAAGCTCAACCGCGAGCCGACCGACGCGGAGGTGGCGAAGAAGGCGAAGCTGCCGCTCGACGAGGTGATGGCCGTTCGCGACCTGACCAGGGTGACGACCAGTCTCGACACCCCGGTCGGCGAGGGCGACACCACGCTGGGCGAGCTGCACGCCGAGAGCACCGCCGATCTCGAGGACGAGGTCCTCGAGCGCGAGCAGGAGGAGGCCGTCGGCGCCGCGCTGGACAAGCTTCCGGCCGACGAGCGGCAGATCATCCAGGCGCGCTTCGGCACCGGCGGGCGTCCCGAGCTCTCGATCCGCGACGCGGCCCGCGAGCTCGGCGTGACCCAGAATCGAGCCCGCGAGCTCGAGGCGAGGGCGCTGACTCGGCTGGCGACCGACGGTTCGCTCGCCGGCTGGCGCGAGGCGGCCTAGCGGGGCGGAAAGCGCGTGACCTCGAGCCCTGAGCGGCTCGTGTCGATGCGCAGCTGATCGCTTGGCTTCGCGCCCCCGAAAGGGGGCGCGCTGACCGCGACCAGGTTCACATAGAGGTCCGCGCCGGGGGCCTGTTGGACCTTGGCGACGCCGTACTTGCGTGATGTCTGGGGACCCTCGGCGGGCAGGCAGTTGAAGCCTGTCTGCTTCGAGAGCTGGCCCTTCCAGCTCATCGACGAGCCAGCCAGACCGCTGCCGGCGGGCTCGTCCTGGTCGGCCCGGTCGGCGATGAACAGCCGGGTCGAGACCCGGGCCGGCGCGGGCAGCCCGGTGGCGTCCGTGACGAGGCGCGCCTTGACCAGCAGGCGCTCGCCCTTCGCCAGGCCGGAGAGCCTGTGAGAGAGCACGATCGTGCGCTGCTTCGTGAGGGCGATCTGCCCGCAGAGGCACGACGAGTTGACCTCGGGCTGCGGGCCCTTCGCGCTCGCGGGGCGAAAGCGGACGACGCGGATCCCCGCCATGTCCTGGTCGACGACCGGTGTCTTCTCGTTCTCGCCCACCAGGATCACCTCTCCGGGCTTGGCCTTCGAGTGGCTCGCGCCCACGACCACGTTCACGTACGAAGGCCCTTGCCACGGCAACCCGCCGGACGGGATCTCGAGCTTGCCGTCGCCGAAGGTGATCACGGCGTGATGGAGCTGGTGCGTGATCTTCTGCCGCCCGGGCTTGCCGACGAGCTCGATCGCCTTGCCGGGCGCCGCCTCAGCGCGCGCCGGGATCGGCGGCGAGCAGCATTGTCGCCTCCACCGTCGGCGAGTACGAGTAGGCGTTGCCGATCAGCCCCGGATGGTTCGGGTCCTCGGCGTCCGTGGTCAGCTCGAGCTCGGCGAACGCGAGGAGGCGGTCGCCGCCGCGGAGCTCGGGGAGCGGCATGTCGGTGTCGGAATCCCGGCCCGAGCGACAGCGCGACCCGGCGTCCCTTGCCCGGCGCGGTGCGGATCGGGATCGTCTCGACCAGCTCCGGCTTGTTGGCGGTCGAGCCGACGTCGATCGCGCGATTGTGGCCCCCCGGCACCGCTCAGCTCCTCGGTGAGGTCATCACGGCGACTCTACCCCGCGGTGGCGGAGGGGTCGAGCCCCCAAGGGGAGTCAGGGTTTTCCACGGATGCGAAAGGTGCCTTTGTGCGGATGGAATCGTGCTCGCGCATCAATAGCGTGCCCTCGATGACCGGATTCGAAGGCGCCGGAGGCGCGCCAGTGGCCGACCCGCTCCGCAACACGGTGGCGGCCTCTGAGCGCGAGCGGCGCCGGTGGGCCCGCGAGCTGCACGACGAGACGCTGCAGCGCCTCGGCGCGATGCGGCTGCGCCTCGCGGCGGCGCGGCGTGGCCCGGAGGCAGCGCTGCGGCCCGCGGTCGAGGACGCGATCGCCGAGCTCGCGGAGGAGATCGCCGAGCTGCGCTCGCTGATCGCCGAGCTCTCGCCCGTGGCGCTCGAGGAGCTCGGCCTCGAGGCGGCGCTGGAGAGCCTCGCCTACCACCACCGGGTCGAGAGCGGGCTCGAGGTCACCGTGGACCTCTCGCGCTGGCACGGCGGCGACGAGCCGGTCCGGCTCGCGCCCGAGCTCGAGAGCACCCTGTACCGGGTTGCCCAGGAGGCGATCGCCAACGTCCTCGCCCACGCGGAGGCGACCCGCGTCGACCTCGGCCTGCGCCGGTCGGCCGCCGAGGTCGAGATGAGCGTGACCGACGACGGCCACGGGATCGACCCGCGGGCGCGGACCTCGGGCCTCGGCCTGCTGGTCCTGACCGAGCGCCTCTCGCTGGTCGACGGCGAGCTCACGGTCCAGTCGTCGCCCGACGGGACGACGATCACCGCGCGGGCGCCGATCTGAGCCTGCCCTCAGCCGGGCTCGGAGGTGAGCAGTCCGCGGTGCAACGCGTAGCGCACCAGCTCCGAGCGCTTGCTCATCCGCAGCTTCTGCTGGATGTGCGAGCGGTGGGACTCGACGGTGCGCACGCTCAGGAAGAGCTGGTCGGCGATCTCGGAGTTCGTGTGCCCGAGCGCGATCAGGCGGAGGACGTCGAGCTCGCGGTCCGAGAGCCCGTCGGCGGCCTCCGGCGGGTCCGCGGCCAGCCGCGCCCCGAGCTCGGGCTGCAGGTACGTCCTCCCCGCCGCGGCGAGGTGGACGGCGGTGACGAGCTCCTCGTCGACCGCCTCCTTGAGCACGTAGCCGAGCACGCCGCTCTGGATCGCCTCGCGGGCGTAGGCGGGCTCGTTCTCCATCGTCAGGACGACGATCCCGGTATCCGGCGAGGCATCCTGAAGCTCGGGGATCGCGCCGATGCTCGGCCCCCCGGGCATGTTGAGGTCGAGCACGAGGACGTCGGGCTTGTGGCCGCGCACGTAGCGCAGGGCGTCCTCGATGTCGCCGGCCTCGGCGACCACCTCGAGGCCGGCTTCGGCGTCGAGCAACAGGCGCAGGGCGCTGCGGACGACGGCGTGGTCGTCGGCAAGAACGATGCTTGTCGACTCTGACTCCCCCACCGAGCAGAGAGTAACGCTGGACTCGCGAGCCGGCGGCAGTTACCGCACGCGCACGAGCAGGGTCTGGAGCGCCCTTCCGATCGGCCCGCTCTCGTCGTGCAGGGACGTATCGGCGAGCCCGACGCCCGTGGGCTCGGGGAGCGTGATCGCGTCGAGGCACACCCACTGCCCGGTGGGCATCCGGTGCAGGTGCACGGTCAGGTCGACGTTGATGAACAGGTACCGCGAGAGGTCGAGCGTCGCGCTCACGCCGTTGCCGGAGTCGGCCGCGGTGATCAGCCGTTGCAACGGGGTCGGCTCCTCGCCCTCCACCAGCGGGTATCGCATGCGCATCCAGACGGTGGCCGGACCGAGGTCGCGGAAGCCTCCCCTGATGAACCGGTACTCCATCGCCATGTGGTAACCGAGCTCGTGCCCGGTGTCGAAGAACGGCTTCTCCTCCCCCGCGCCGGGGCCGGGAACCGGCTCGGCGCCGGTCGGCAGGTCGTCGGGGATCGCGACGGGGCGCTCCGCCAGCCTCCAGGCGGAGGCGCGGATCAGAGGCGATCCGTCGGCGTCGGTGAGCTCCGCGGCGAGGAGCTCGACCGAGCGCCCGGGGCGGACGACCTCAGCGCTGACCGCGAGCGTGCCGAGCGGCACGGGGCGGAGGATCTCGTAGGTGATCCTGCCGACGTGCCACGAGCCTCCCCCGGCCGCCGACGGACAGCGCTCGATCTCGCGCGCAAGGAGCGCCGCCGGCGGGCCGGCGTGCTGCGCGCCGGGGTCCCAGGGCCCGCGGGTGAGCTCGGTTGAAACGAATCGACCCCCTTCGGGGACATAGAAAGCAGAAGGCATTGCGCACTAACCTAGGAGACGAAGGATGGAGAAGGTCACGAAGACGGACGCCGAGTGGAAGGCCGAGCTCTCGCCCGAGGAGTACCACGTGCTCCGCGAGAAGGGCACCGAGCCCGCGTTCACAGGCGCCTACTGGGACACCAAGGACGGCGGCGTCTACCGCTGTAAGGCCTGCGGCGAGGAGCTGTTCGACTCGGACACGAAGTTCGACTCCGGCACCGGCTGGCCCAGCTTCTACGCGCCCGCGGACGACGAGGCGATCCAGACCGAGGACGACCGCAGCTTCTTCATGCGGCGCACCGAGGTCAATTGCAACCGCTGCGGCAGCCACCTCGGGCACGTGTTC
The DNA here is from genome assembly GCA_963729065.1 of uncultured Solirubrobacterales bacterium. Classification (GTDB taxonomy): domain Bacteria; phylum Actinomycetota; class Thermoleophilia; order Solirubrobacterales; family 70-9; genus WHSW01. The sequence goes on along the minus strand of CAVSMS010000010.1, from coordinate 1,415,314 downwards.
GAGGACGGCCCGAACCCGACCGGGCTCCGCTACTGCATCAACAGCTGCTCGCTGGACTTCGAGGCGAAGGACTGATCAGCCGATCGAGGCCGGCGCGCCGGCCTCGATCAGCGCAGCCGGCATCGCGACGCTGCCGTCCTCGCGCTGGCCGTTCTCGAGCAGGGCGATCAGCGTGCGGCCGGCGGCGACCGCGGTGCCGTTGAGCGTGTGCAGGACCTCGGGCGACGCGTCGGCGGCGGGGCGGTAACGCGCCCCGAGCCGCCGCGCCTGGTAGTCGGTGGTGTTCGAGCACGAGGTGAGCTCGCGGTAGCGGCCCTGGCTCGGGATCCAGGCCTCGCAGTCGAACTTGCGGGCCGCCGGCGCCCCGAGGTCGCCGACGGCGATCTCGACCACCCGGTAGGGCAGTTCGAGGGCCGAGAGGATCCCCTCCTCGATCGCCAGCAGCCGCTCGTGCTCGGCCTCCGACTCGCCCGGCTCGACGAACGAGAACATCTCGACCTTGTCGAACTGGTGCACGCGGAAGATCCCGCGGGTGTCCTTGCCGGCGGCGCCGGCCTCGCGCCGGAAGCAGGTCGAGATCCCGGCGTAGCGCCGCGGCAGGCTCTCGGCGTCGAGGATCTCGTCGGCGTGCAGGGCCGCGAGCGGGACCTCGGAGGTGCCGACGAGATAGAGCTCGTCGCGCTCGACCGCGTAGATCATCTCGCGCTCGCCGGGGAAGAAACCGGTCCCGTAGAGCGGCCCCTCGCGAACCAGCACCGGCGGGACCACCGGCTCGAACCCCTGCGCCCGCACGGTCTCGACCGCGAACCGAATCAGGGCCAGCTCGACGATCACCAGGTCGCCGAGCAGGTACGCGAACCGCGAGCCCGAGGCCACGGCCGCCTTCTCGACCTCGATCCAGCCGTGCTCGAGCCCGAGCTCGAGATGGTCGCGGACGTCGAAGTCGAAGGTCGGGCGCTCGCCGACCTCCCGCAGGGTGACCGCGTCCTCCTCGCCGCCGGCAGGCGCCTCGGGGTGGGGCAGATTGGGGAGCGTCGCGGCGAGCGAGTCGCGGCTCTGCTCGACCTCGGCGAGCTCGGCCTGCAGCGACTTGAGCTCCGCCGAGACCCCCTTCATCCGCTCGATCAGCTCGTCCGCGTCCTCGCCGGCGCGCTTGCGCGCGGCGATCTGCTCGGAGGCCTCGTTCTGGGCCGCTCGCCGGCCCTCGACCTCGGGCAGCAGCTCGCGCCGGCGGGCGTCGGCCGCGAGCAGCTCGTCGAGCGCCTCGGCCGCGCCGCGCCGCTCGAGCGCCGCCCGGGCGGAGGCCGGGTCCTCACGGATCGCGCGCAGGTCGAGCACGGTGCCTGCGCCCCGCGCGGCTATCCGCCCTCGGCGCCGGCCTGTTGCTCTTCGGACTGGATCTCGCTCGCGTTGCCCGGTTCCTGCGGCCGGTCGACCTCGGTGCCCGAGTACTGCTCGACGAACCGGGCGATCGCGTCGGCCTCGTCGCCGGTGACGATGTTCTGCGGCATGAGCGCGCCCGAGAAGCCACCGTTGCGGATCGCGTACAGGACGTCGTCAGAGCTCTCGATCCGCTCGTTGAGGTTCGGACCCTGATTGCGCAGGGCGCGATTCGCCGAGCCCTGAGCCCCGGCGGCCGTGAGCGAGTGACAGCCCGAGCAACGCTCGGAGAAGAGCACCGCGCCCGGCGTAGTCGGGATCGTCGTCGGAGAGCTGGATGCCCTGGGTCTCGCACCCGCCGGCCGCGAACGCGAGGGCCAGGGCCACTATCGGGAGGCAGATCCTGCGCAAGACCGGCGGCATCATACTTCCGGTCTGCCCGATGGTGACGCCTCCGACGCCCGACCATTTCCGCAGTGCGATGGCCGCGTTGCCGACCGGTGTCACGATCGTCACCGCCGTCGGCGAGCAGGGGCCGGCGGGCGCGACCGCGAACGCCGTGTGCTCGCTGTCGCTCGACCCGCCGCTGATGCTCGCCTGCCTCGACCGCGGCTCGCGCACGCTGGACGTCGCGCAGGCACACGGGCGCTTCGGGGTCAGCGTGCTCGCCGCCGACCAGGAGCCGATCGCCCGCGCGTTCGCGAGCAAGGCCTCGCACACGGAGAAATTCCGCGAGGTCGAGGTCGCCGAGCACGCCGCGGTTCCGATCCTCGCGGCGTCGGCGGCATGGGTCGTCTGCGCCCTACGGGAGCTGCACGACGGCGGCGACCACCTGATCATGGTCGGCGACGTGCTCGACCTGGGCGGTCGAGGTGGAGACCCGCTGGTCTTCTTCGGCGGCGGCTACCGCGCGCTCGACTGAGCGCGCTGGTCGTCGGGGACGGGCAGCCGATGCTGCTTGCACCACTCGACCAACTCGCGCCGCGCGATCGCAGCCGGATCCTGCTCGCGGGCCTGGGCCCGAGCGCGGTCTTCCGGCCGCGTGCGTTGTCTGCCTGTTTCAGCCATCCAGTTACGTAACCGACTACCCGCTACGAAGTCGCGGTCACGCACGCAACGTTTCCGTCGGGCCGGGCGGCCACGATTGAGAGGTGCCCGAGCCCGAGGAGCTGCTCCCGGTGCGCAACTTCCGCGTCTTCGTCGGCAGCCGCGAGGTCGGCTTCTGCCAGGTCGAGGGCCTGGTCTCGGAGGCCGTCACGGGCGAGGACGTGCCCAAGCCGGTCGACCGCTGGCGCCCGGTCGTGCTCAGGCGGGCGGTGGGAACCGACCGGTTGCTGTTCGAGTGGCGGGAGCGCGCCGCGACCGGGCGGCGATACCCGCGCGACGTCGCGCTCGACCAGCTCGACGCCCACGGCGAGCGGTGCGTGAACACCTTCGTGCTCCGCGGCGCCTGGCCCAGCCGCTGGTCGGGCCCGGTCTTCGACGCGTCCTCGGACGGGATCGCGCTCGAGGAGCTCGAGCTCACCCACGAGGGCCTGCTGTGGATGGAGAAGCCGGGCTCGCGCCCGGACACGACCAAATCGCGACCGAGAGGAAAAGATGGCCGTTCAGCGTGACCGCCCCTACCCGGGCTTCAACTTCCTCGTCGACCTCGGCACCGGCGACACCGACGGGCCGGCCGCCGGCTTTCGCGAGTGCAGCCCGATCGTGCTCGAGCTCGGGGTCGCCGAGTACCGCAACGGCAACGAGAAGTCCAACGACGTCCGCAAGCTCACGGGGCTCGCGCGGGTCCCCGACGTGACCCTGCGCCGCGGGATCATCGGCTCGCTCGACCTCTGGCAGTGGATCGACCAGGTCCGCAACGGCGACCAGGCCGCCCTGCGGACGGTGACGATCACGCTCATGAGCGAGGACCACACCGCCGCGGTGCAGGCCTGGAGGCTGCTCCGCGCGCGTCCGGTGCGCCACGCCTCGAGGGGCTTCGACGCCCAATCCTGCGAGGTCGCAATCGAGGAGCTGACGCTGGCCTACGAGCGGCTCGAGCTCGAGTGAAGGCGAGCCGGGCGCCGGACGACGCCTAGAACAGGTGTCCGCTGGTACCGGCGGCTCGCAGGGCGAGGCCGAAGACGACCAGCGCCGAGACCGCCATGATCCCCGTCTCCCGGCGCACGATCGCGAGCGCGAACAGGCGCTGTCGGTCGGCGGGGAGGCCGTCGAAGTCGACACCGGTGAGCTCACGCTCGGCCGCCCCGGCGCGCGCCGCCTCGGCGAGCAGCGTGATGAGCAGCGGCAGCACCCCGTAGACGTAATGGAGGCCGTCGGGCGCCTCGTTGCCTGCCAGCAGCAGCAGCGTCCCGAGCAGGACCTGGATCACGACCGCGGCCTGCGCGACGCGCAGCAGGTACCAGAATCCGACGCTGGGCCGGCGCTGCAGCCAGGCGATCCCGCCGACCGCGCCGGCGAGGAGGTTCGTGGCCAGCACGGCCACGCCGACGATCAGATGGGCGGTCGCCATCGGCGGCGGATGAAAGCAGACCCCAAATCCGCCCCGAGAGGTCGGATTTTTCCCTTACGGATGCGGAAGATCACTATGTAGCAACCTGCCACGAAGTCGGATACAACACCGGGTTGCGTGCTGCAGAGCTACCTCCCCGTCCTCGTGTTCGCCGCGCTCGGCCTGATCGTGGGCTTCGCCTTCGTGATCCTCAACCACCTCGTCGGGGCAAAGCGCGTGCGGACCCGCGCGACGAAGGCCGAGCCGTATGAGTGCGGGCTGCCGAGTGAGGTCTCGCGAACGTTCCGCTTCGGGGTCAGCTTCTACATGGTCGCGATGCTGTTCATCCTCTTCGACATCGAGGTCGTCTTCCTCTACCCGGTCGGGGTGATCCTCAAGTCCGCGGACTCGGTCTTCGTGCTGGTCGAGCTGCTCATCTTCGTCGTCCTCCTGCTGGTCGCTCTGATCTACGTGTGGCGCCGGGGCGCCCTCGATTGGAGGTGAAGCGGGAGAAGCTCCGCGCCCTCGCGCCGCTCACCGAGCCGGGTTCGCCGGAGCATCTGAGGGTTCGCCAGCTGCGGGCGCGCGATCTGCTGCGCGGCGACGTCGACGACGCGTTGCTCGACGAGTACGCCGAGCAGGCGGTGGTCACCACCAACCTCGACAAGCTGCTCGGCTGGGCGGCGTCGAACTCGATGTTCCCGCTGACGTTCGGGCTCGCCTGCTGCGCGATCGAGATGATCGCCGCGGTCGGGTCGCCGCGCAACGACCAGGCCCGCTTCGGCGCCGAGGCGCTGCGCGCATCGCCACGCCAGGCCGACTTCATCATCCTCTCGGGTCGCGTCTCGATCAAGATGGCGCCGGTCATCCGGCGCCTCTACGACCAGATGCTCGAGCCACGCTGGGCGATCTCGATGGGAGCCTGCTCCTCGTCGGGCGGGATGTTCGCCAACTACGCGGTTGTCCAGGGCGCCGACAAGTTCATGCCGGTCGACATCCACGTCCCGGGCTGCCCGCCGCGCCCCGAGGCGCTCTTCTACGGCTTCAACAAGCTCCAGCGGATGATCCAGGGCCACCCCGACCAGGGCTGGCGCCGCCGCTACAACGCGATCGGCACCGAGGAGTGGGCGCGCGACGACGTGATCGCCGGCCAGCCCTCCGAGGCGTCCGAGGCGGCCTACGCCCGCGCCCGCCAGGCGGTCGCGCAAGCCGCCGAGTCGACCGGACCCGAGGGGCCCGGCGCGCCGCCGCAGCGCGGCGCGGGGACGCGCTGACGGTGGGTCAGCGGAGGCACCGCTAGATGCCCGATGCACCCGGGCTCGAGCTGATCGCCTCGGAGCTCCGCGACGCCTACCCGGACTCGGTCCCGGGGACCTACCACGAGCACGGCGGTGCGTGCCTGATCGTCGACCCGGAGCAGATCCTCGCCGTGCTCGGCTGGCTGCGCGACACGCCCGGCCAGGAGTACCGCTTCCTCTCCAGCGTCCACGGGGTCGACTACCTGCCGGCCGAGCCGCGGTTCGGCATCCACTACGAGCTCATCAACCGCGACCGGGTGGAGCGAATCCGGGTGCGAGCCGCGCTTCCCGACCCCGGCCCGGACAAGCTCCCGGAGATCGACAGCTGCGTCGAGCTCTTCCCGACCGCCGAGTTCCAGGAGCGGGAGGTCTACGACTTCTTCGGCGTGATCTTCCGCGGCCATCCGGACCTGCGCCGCATCCTGCTGCCCGAGGTCTACGTGGGCTGGCCGCTGCGGCGCGACTTCCCGATCGGCGGCGAGCCGGTGATCTTCACCTACAACGAGCACCAGGTACCGGGGTGGTCGCAGGTCGACGTCCCGACGAGCACGGCAGCGCCCCGGCCTCCGGCGGCGACCTGCTCTCGGAGACCGCGGCGACGGTCATCGGCGACTCGCCGGTCGAGCGGACCGCGGCCGGCGTCCTGCTCGAGCCCGAGCACGAGCTGCTGACCGTGAACATGGGGCCGCATCACCCCGCCACCCACGGCGTCCTGCGCCTGCTGGTCAGCCTCCGCGGCGAGGAGGTGATCGACCTGAAGCCGATCGTCGGCTACGTCCACACCGGGATCGAGAAGTCGTGCGAGGACAAGAGCTACTGGAAGGTGATCCCGTTCGTCGAGCGCATGGACTACCTCTCGTACTTCTTCAACATGCAGGCCTTCTGCGGTGCGGTCGAGAAGCTGCTCGAGCTCGAGATCCCGCCCCGCGCGGCGTACCTGCGCATGATCCACCTCGAGCTCAACCGGATCCACTCGCACCTGTTCTGGATCGGGACCACGGCGCTCGACCTCGGCGCGGTCTCGATGCTCTGGTACGCGCTGCGCGAGCGCGACACGATCATCGACCTCTTCGAGATGTCGACCGGGCAGCGCATGCACACGCGCTACTTCCAGGTCGGCGGGGTCTTCGAGGACATCCCGGTCGGGTTCGAGCGCAAGCTGCGCGAGTTCTGCACCGAGATGCCGAAGCGGATCACCCAGTACGAGGCGCTGCTCGATCGCAACGAGATCTTCCTCCAGCGCACGAAGGGCGTCGGGATCGTGTCCCGCGAGCGGCTGCTCGACCTCGGGGTCACGGGGCCCCTGCTGCGCGCGTCGGGTGAGCCCTGGGACCTGCGCAAGGCGGACCCCTATCTCGCCTACGACGAGGTCGAGTTCAAGATCCCGGTGGGGACGGTCGGCGACGGCTACGACCGTTATCGCTGCCGGATGCAGGAGATGCGCGAGTCGGTGCGGATCATCGAGCAGTGCCTCGACGGCCTCCCCGAGGGGCCCTGGATCGCCGACGACCGCAAGGTCGTGCTGCCGCCGCGCGACGAGCTCCCGACCTCGATGGAGGCGCTCATCCACCACTTCAAGCTCGTCACCGAGGGCTTCCGCGTGCCGCCGAGCGAGATCTACTACGCGATCGAGGGGCCGCGCGGCGAGCTCGGGTGCTACGTGCTCGCGGACGGCTCGGCCAAGCCGGCGCGGGTCCACTTCCGCGATCCGTCGTTCGTCAACCTGCAGATGCTCAAGGACATGTCGGTGGGCGGCTACATCGCCGACCTGATCCAGAACCTCGGGATGTTGGATCCGATCCTGGGAGGCGTGGACCGGTGACCTCTGAGTCTTGACAGCCCGCCGCACCTCACGGAGCCGACCGACGAGCTCTCGGCCGAGGAGCGGCGGGAGCTGATCGCGTCGATGCGGCCGTCGGACGCCGAGGGGGTGCCCGAGCTCCACGAGGTCGACGTGCCCGACGAGTTGCGCGATGCGATCGAGGAGTCGATGTCGCGGTACCCGCAGCTGCGCTCGGCGGCGATCCCCGTGCTCTGGCTGGTCCAGCGCCACTACGGCTGGTGCTCGCCGGACGGCATCCTCCAGGCGGCCGCGGTGATGGGCGTCACCCCCGCCTACCTCGAGTCGGTGGCGAGCTTCTACGACCTGTTCGCCACCTCCCCGGTCGGCCGCCACCGGGTGCTGGTGTGCCACAACATCTCCTGCTGGATGCAGGGGGCCGATGACCTGCTCGAGGCGTTCTGCGAGGCCACCGGCGCCGATCACCACGACGCCGACCACCATGGGGCGAGCTCGCCCGACGGCGAGTTCTTCGTGAAGGGGTTCGAGTGCCTCGGGGCCTGCGACATCGCCCCGATGGCGTCGATCGACCAGCGCTACTACGGCCCGCTCACCGGCGCCGACGCGCTCGCCGCGGTCGAGGCGGTCCGCTCCGGAGCCGATCCGCTGCCGGAGAAGGAGATCTCCCGGCGCGAGGCCGCCGGAGGGCCGGAGCCGGCGCCCGACCCGCGCGTTGCAGCTGACCCGGCCGCCCCCGGAGGCGAAGCCGAGGAGGCGGGCGGAACGTGAGTGGTGCTACTGAGACCCGCGTCCTCTTCCGGCACATCGACGAGCCCGGGCTCGCGACGATCGACGGCTACCGGCGGCTCGGCGGGTACACCGCGCTGCGGCGGGCGTTCACCGAGCTCGACCCGGGCGAGCTGCTCGGCAGCTTCGAGGACTCCGGCCTGCGCGGCCGCGGCGGGGCCGGCTTCTCGATGGGCAAGAAGGGCTCCTTCCTGCCTCACGGGGAGATGAGCAAGTACGTCTGCTGCAACGCCGACGAGTCCGAGCCCGGAGCGTTCAAGGACCGCGAGCTGATGATGAAGAACCCGCATCAGCTGGTCGAGGGCGTCGCGATCGCGGCGCTCGCGGTCGGCGCGGAGCACGCGTTCATCTTCATCCGCGGCGAGTACTGGGAGATCGCGGACATCCTCGACCGCGCGGTCGCCGAGGCCTACGACGCGAACTTCCTCGGCCGCAGCGTCCTCGACACCGGCAATCGGGTCGAGCTCATCGTCCATCGCGGCGCCGGCGCCTACATCTGCGGCGAGGAGACGGCGCTGCTCGACGCCCTCGAGGGCAAGCGCGGGAACCCGCGGCTCAAGCCGCCGTTCCCCGCGATCCAGGGCCTCTATGACGGCCCGACGCTGATCAACAACGTCGAGACCCTCTCCAACCTCCCCCACATCGTCAACAACGGCTCCGCCTGGTTCAAGAGCTTCGGCACCGAGCAGTCCCCGGGGACCAAGGTGGTCTCGGTCTCCGGCTGCGTGCAGAGGCCGGGCAACTACGAGGTGGAGCTCGGCATCCCCTCACGGGAGCTGATCTTCGACCTCGCCGGCGGCCCGGCGGAGGGCCGGCGGGTCAAGGCGTGGTTTCCGGGCGGCTCCTCGTCGCCGGTGCTCACCGAGGCCGAGCTCGACCTGCCGTACTCGTTCGAGGACATGGCCGGCGCCGGCTCGATGCTCGGCTCGGGCTCGATCATCATCGCCGACGACACCGTCTCGATCCCGGAGCTGGCCCTGCGCACGGCGCGCTTCTACCACCACGAGTCCTGCGGCAAGTGCACCCCGTGCCGCGAGGGCACGAACTGGACCGTGAAGATGCTCGAGCGGATCACCCGCGGCGAGGCGACGCCGATGGATCTCGACATCATCGCCTCGGTTCAGGAGAACATCATCGGCCACTGCCTGTGCGTGCTGGGCGACTCGATGGCGATGCCGGTCGGGGCGATGGTGGCGAAGTTCCGCGACGAGTTCGAGCGGGCGATGGAGGCCAGGCGCACGCCGCAGGTGGGCGAGCTCGACCGCTCCGACATCGATGGGCCGCTGACCACGGGGGCCCGCGCCGCATGAGCGCCGACCGCCAGCAGATCACCCTGGTCGTCGACGGGCTCGAGGTCAACGCGGCCGAGGGCGAGATGCTCGTCGACGCGGCCAAGGGCGGCGACGTCGAGATCCCCGTCTTCTGTTACGAGCCGAAGCTGGGCGGCCCGGTCGGCGCGTGTCGCATGTGCCTGGTCGAGATCGAGGGCATCCCGAAGCTCCAGACCGCGTGCTCGACGCCGGTCCGCGACGGGATGGTGGTCTACACGCGCACCGACCGCGTGATCGAGGCCCAGAACGCCGTGGTCGAGTTCCTGCTCGTCAACCACCCGCTCGACTGCCCTGTATGCGACAAGGGCGGCGAGTGCCCGCTGCAGGACATCGCCATGGGCTGGGGCCCCGGGCGCAGCCGGGTCACCGACCCCAAGCGACACTTCCGCAAGCCGGTCGCGCTCTCGCCGCTGGTCCGGATCGACCGCGAGCGCTGCATCCTCTGCTACCGCTGCGTCCGCTTCAGCCAGGAGGTGGCCGAGGACGAGCAGCTGCAGCTGCTGGAGCGCGGCGCGCAGAGCTACGTCGGCACGTTCGACGAGCGCCCCTACATCGCCCCCTTCCACGGCAACATCATCGAGCTCTGCCCGGTGGGCGCCCTGACCTCCGAGGCGTACCGGTTCCGCGCACGGCCCTGGGACATCGAGGACGGCGGGCTCGATCTGCACCCTCTGCCCGAGCCAGTGCAACGTGCTGTTCACGGTCCGCGACGAGCGGATCCAGCGGGTGATGGCGCGCGACAACCACGAGGTCGACAACGGCTGGCTCTGCGACAAGGGCCGGTTCGGCTTCCAGATGGTCTCCTCGGAGGAGCGGATCACGGAGCCGCAGCTCGGCGGCAACCGCGCCGGCTGGGAGCAGGCGCTCGAGAGCGCCGCGTCGAAGCTCGGCGCCGGGCGCGGGCGGATCGCGGCGATCGTGGGCGGCGAGGCCTCCAACGAGGAGGCCTACCTCACCCAGCGGATCGTCCGTGAGGCGCTCGGCTCGCCGCACGTGACCTCGCTCGACGAGCTGGCCGGCGGTCCGCTCGCGGCGCTCTCGGCCCCGGGCATGGGGGCCTCGATCACGGCGATCGACGACGCCGAGTCGGTGCTCCTGGTCGGCGCCGACCCGCTCAACACGATGCCGATCCTCGACCTGCGCCTGCGCAAGGCCGTCCGCCACGCGAACCTGCGCCTTGTGGTCGCCTCCGACCGCCCGACCGCTCTCGACGGCGGCGCCGAGGAGACCGCGCGCTACCTCCCGGGCGAGGCCGGCGTCCTTCCTGGCGGCGTTGGCCGACCAGCTCATCCCTGAGCGAACCCCCCGCACGCCCGCAGGCGAAGCCGAGGACGTGGCGGGATCTGCTGTTGCCGATGCCGCACGACTGGCCGGCGAGTTGAGGCCCGGCAAGACGCTCGTGATCTGGGGCGAGGGCCTGGGCCGCGGCCCCGGCGGCGAGGCGGCGCTGCGCTCCTTGCTCGCGATCTGCGAGGCGCTTCGGTGCTCGGCCGAGGGCGGAGGCGCCTTCTCGGTGCCGACCGGCGCCAACGCGCGCGGGGTCCGCGAGGTGGGCTGCCTTCCCGGGACACGGCCCCGGCTTCTCGTCGGTCGACCCGGGCCGCGACCTCGAGGAGATCAAGCGTGGCCTGCTCGATGGCGAGCTCGACGGCGTCGTCCTGCTCCAGGCCGACCCGGTCCGCGACCTGCCCGACGGCCCCGGCTGGGCCGAGGCCCTGCGTCAGGCGCGCACGGTGGTCGCGATCTCCGCCTTCGAGGACGCCTCGGCCAAGGCCGCCGACATCGTCCTCCCCGCCGAGGCGTACGCCGAGAAGGAGGGCACGGTCACGCACCCGGACGGCCGGCTCCAGCGCCTGCGTCCCTCCGTTCCACGCCCCGGCCTCGTGCGCCCGGTCTGGCAGGTGCTCGCCGAGCTGGCCGCCGCGCTCGGCGACGAGACGCGGATCGAGTCCGCTCCCGACGCGCTGGCTGCGATCGCCGCGGAGATCCCCTTCTACGCCGGACTCACGCCGGATGAGATCGGGGGCACCGGGGTGCGCTGGCAGACGCGGGAGGCGGCTGCGGGCTTCCCGACCGCGCCCGCGCCCGACGCCCCGCCGCCTGCCGTCCCGCCGCCCGAGCGAGAACGGCGGGCTGCGCCTGGGGACCTACCGCGATCTCTGGGCCGACCGCGTCACCGAGCGCAACGCGGCCCTTCGCTTCCTGACCCCCGAGCAGCGCGTCGAGCTCGCTCCCGCGGACGCCGAGCGCCTCGGGGTCACCGACGGCGACGAGGTCGAGGTGCGCTCGAACGGCTCCAGCGTCCGCGCCCGCGTCGCGCTGCGCGAGCGGATGCGCCCCGGGGCGGCGTTCCTCATCGAGGGCACGGCGGAGGAGAACGCAAATCGGCTCAACGGCGCCGAGATGGTCGAGATAGCAAAGCCGGCCACCTCCTCGGCTTCGCCTCCGGGGGTGCCGGGTTCGTGACAACCCTCGCGGACACGAGCTTCGCCGAGGCGACCTGGATCATGATCGTGAAGTCGATCGTCATCTTCCTCGTCGTCTTCATGATCGTCCCGGTGCTGACCGTGGTCGAGCGCAAGCTGATCGGCCGCTTCCAGCACCGCTACGGGCCGAACCGGGTCGGCCCGGTCGGGCTCATGCAGCCGGTCGCCGACATCCTGAAGCTGGTCGGCAAGCAGGTCTTCCGCCCGAACGCCGCGATCCCGTTCCTGTACGCGATCGGGCCCGCGCTCGTGATCTTCTCCGGGATCACGACGCTCGCGATCCTGCCGTTCGGCGACGTCAAGGACGGCGTCGGCTTCTACGGGATCGACGTCCCGATCGGCGTCCTCTACTTCTTCGCCTTCGGCTCGATCGCGTTCTACGGCCTGCTGATCTCAGGTTGGTCGTCGGGCTCGAAGTACAGCTTCCTGGGCGCGATGCGAGGGGCGGCGCAGCTGATCTCCTACGAGATCGCGATGGGCCTCTCGCTGTTCGGCGCGATCATGATGGCCGGCTCGCTCTCGCTGGTCTCGATCGTGGAGGCTCAGGGCGAGATCTGGTACGTCGTCCCCCAGATCGTCGGCTTCCTCGTCTTCATGCTCGCCGGCTTCGCCGAGACCAACCGGACGCCGTTCGACCTCCCCGAGGCCGACGCCGAGCTCGTTCAGGGGTACCAGACCGAGTACGGCGGCACCCGGTTCGCCTCGTTCCTGCTCGCCGAGTACCTGGAGATGTTCGTGGTCTCGGGGATCGCCGTGTCCTTCTTCCTCGGCGGCTGGATGGGACCGGGGCCGGGCTGGCTCGACCCGATCTGGATGATCGGCAAGATCCTCGCCCTGATCGTCGTCTTCATCTGGGTCCGGGCGACGGTCCCGCGGCTGCGCTACGACCAGCTGATGAGCCTCGGCTGGAAGATCCTGCTGCCGATCGCGACCCTGAACGTCCTCGTGACCGCGGTACTGGTGGTGGTCGCTGTGATCGCGGCGTCCGAAGGACGGCGCGGAGGACCGCCGCTGGTGAGGCGGCTTATATGACCGAGAACGGCGGCAAGCCCGAGTTCCCCTACCTGAAGGACGCCGACGAGGTGATCTCGGTCCAGCGCGGCCCCAAGCCGGGCGGTGCGGGCGGGGCGTATCGCGCCTTCGGGGAGACGCTGCGGGGCCTGAAGACGACCCTCGCGCGCGTGATCGAGGGGCCGATGACGATCCAGTACCCGGAGGAGAAGACCCCGGTCTACCCGCGGTTCCGCGGCCGCCACAAGCTGCACCGCTTCGAGGACACCCACCTGGAGAAGTGCGTCGGCTGCTCGCTCTGCGCCGCCGCCTGCCCCGCCGACTGCATCCGCGTCGTCGCCGCCGAGAACGACCCCGCCGACCGGGTCTCGGCCGGCGAGCGCTACGCCGCCGTGTACGAGATCAACATGGCGCGCTGCATCTTCTGCGGCTACTGCGAGGTCGCCTGCCCCTTCGATGCGATCACGATGGGGCACGAGTACGAGCTCGCCGACTACAACCGCAGCGACCTGATCTTCACCAAGGAGATGCTGCTGGCGGAGCCGATCGAACGGACCCCTCTGCGGCGCGAGGGGGAGTGAGGTGGCCGCGTAGTGGAGGAAGTCGCCTTCTTCGCCGGGGCGATCGGGGCCCTGGGGGGTGCGATCGCGGTGATCGCGCTCCGCAACCCGTTCTACAGCGTGCTGGCGTTGATCGTGCACCTGATCTCGCTCTCGGGGCTGTTCCTGATCCTGCACGCCGAGTTCATCGCCGCGGCGCAGATCGTCGTCTACGCCGGCGCGGTGATGGTCCTCTACCTGTTCGTCGCCGCCTACGTGGGCGGGGTCGAGGAGTCGATCTGGGAGCCGATTCCCGGGCAGAGGCTGATCGGCCCGCTCCTTGCCGCGGCGCTGTTCGTCGAGGTCTCGATCGCCGTCATCGGCACCTCGCTGACGACGATCCAGTCCGAGGGGCCGACGATCAAGGCCGGCTTCGGCTCGCCCGGTGAGATCGGCCGGCTGCTGCTGGAGCGCTTCCTGGTGGCGTTCGAGGCGGCCTCGATTCTGCTGCTGATCGCCGCCGTCGGCGCGATCGTGCTCGCCGGGCGCAAACGGCGCGATGACGGTCCTTCGCCTGACCGCGGCACCCCCGCAGGCGAAGCCGAGGAGGTGGCCGCGTGATGTATTCGAGGGCCGCGTAGGCATGGACGTTTCCTGGTATCTCGTCCTCTCGGCGCTGCTGTTCGCGATCGGCGCCTGCGGGGTGCTCCTGCGGCGCAGCCCGCTGGTGATCCTGCTCTGCCTCGAGCTGATGCTGAACGCGGGCAACCTGGCGCTGGTCGCCTTCTCGCGCTCGTCCGGAAACGAGGAGGGTCAGGTGTTCGCGCTGATCGTGATGGTCGTCGCCGCCTGCGAGGTCGTCGTCGGCCTCGGCCTGATCGTGGCGATGTTCAGGCGCAAGCTGCCGCTTGACGTCGACGAGATCAGGGAGCTGCGCGGATGAGCGCCACCAGCTGGGCCTGGCTCGTGCTCGGGTTCCCCCTGGCGGGGAGCATGGTGATCGCCTTCGGCCGGTCGGTGATGCCGGGCCGGGTGCCGGCGTGGATCGGCACCGCGTCGATCGCGCTCGCCTTCGCCTGCTCGATCGGCGCCCTGCTGGCGCTGCTCGACCACCCCGTGGACGAACGCGAGCTGACCGACTCGCTCTACAGCTACGCGAGCGCCGCGGGGCTCGACATCCAGCTCAACATCCTGGTCGACCCGCTCTCGGTCTACATGTGCCTGGTGGTGACGGGGATCTCGACCCTGATCCACCTCTACTCGCTCGCCTACATGGGCTCCGACCGCGGCTACGCCCGGTTCTTCTCCTACCTCAACTTCTTCGTCTTCTCGATGCTGCTGCTCGTCCTCGCGGGCAACTTCGTCTTCCTGATCGTCGGCTGGGCCTTCGTCGGCTTCGCCTCTTACGCGCTGATCAGCTTCTGGTACCGGCGCGAGACCGCGACCAAGGCGGGCATGAAGGCGTTCGTGATCAACGTGATCGGCGACATCGGGCTGGTCCTCGCGGCGTTCTTCGTCTTCCGCGAGCTCGGCAGCTTCGACTTCCTCGCGGTCTTCGACGGCGCCCGGGAGAGCGTTCGAGCCCAACCAGGGCGTGGTGATCGCGATCTGCCTGCTGATCTGCGTCGGGGCGTTCGCCAAGTCGGCTCAGGTCCCGCTGCACACCTGGCTCCCCGACGCGATGGAGGGCCCCACCCCCGTCTCGGCGCTGATCCACGCGGCGACCATGGTCACCGCCGGCGTCTACCTGATCGCGCGCATGTTCCCGCTGTTCGAGCTCGCGCCGACCGCGGCCGACATCGCCGCCTTCGTCGGCCTCGCGACGCTGCTGATCGCGGCGACGATCGCGCTCGCGGTCACCGACCTGAAGCGGATCATCGCCTACTCGACCATGAGCCAGATCGGCTACATGGTCATGGGGGTGGCGATCGGCGCCTACGCGGGCGGCATGTTCATGCTCATGGCGCACGCCTTCTTCAAGGCGCTGCTCTTCATGGCCGCCGGGTCCGTGATCTCGGCGATGGCCAACAACCAGAACATCGACGACATGAGCGGCTTCCGCCGCGCGCTGCCGTTCACCTCGGCCCTGCTCCTGATCGGATGCCTGGCGCTGGCCGCCTTCCCGGGCACGTCCGGCTTCTTCTCCAAGGACGAGATCCTGGGCTTCGCCGCGAATCGCGGCGGGATGTACTGGATCTTCGCGATCGGCGGCTACATCGGGGCCCTGATGACCGCCTTCTACTCGTTCCGGATCGGCTTCCGGGTGGTGGCCGGCAAACCGTGCCGGGAGGCGGAGGAGCTCGAGCAGGGGCACATCCACCACGCCGCGCCGACCAACCCGCACACCGGCGAGCCGGAGGACACGGACGTCGGCTTCCCGGGGGAGGAGCATCACATCGCCGAGCGCGAGTGGCCGATGCGGGCGGCGATGGCCGTGCTCGGGTTCGGCGCGCTGTTCGCCGGCCTGATCCAGATCCCGGGCGTCGACCACGTTGTCACGACCTTCCTCGAGGGCACCTTCGAGAGCTCCACGCTCTACGCCGACGAGCCCTCGGTCGCCGCCTCATGGCTCGGGCTGCTGGTGGGCGGCTCGATCTCGGTGCTCGGGATCGCGCTCGCCTACTACTGCTACATCCGCCGGCCCGGGGTCACCGTCCGGCTCGCCGAGCGCCTGCGGCGCACGCACAAGTTCCTCCTCAACAAGTGGTACTTCGACGAGGTCGAGGACGCGCTCTTCTACAAGCCGGCGATCGCGATCGGCAGGTTCGCCAACTCGATCTTCGAGCGGGTGGTCGTCCAGGGGATCGTCAGCGCCACGGTCGACGTGGTCAAGGGGGCGGGCTCGGTGGTCCGCGGCGCGCAGTCGGGCTTCGTGCGCGCGTACGCCCTGCTGCTCGTCGGCGGGTTCGCGGCGCTCGGCATCTATTTCCTGGTGGTGGCGGGCTGATGCTGAACGTGATCCTCTGGGCGCCGCTGGCGGGCGCGCTCCTGGCGCTGGTCGCGCCCCGCTCGGCCTCGCGTTGGGCCGGCGTGCTGGGCTCGCTGGTGGCGCTGGTGCTGGCGATCGCCCTGGTCGCCGACTTCAGCTCCGGCACGGCGGAGCTCCAGCACGTCGTCGACGAGTCCTGGATCCCCGACCTCGGGGTGCGCTACCAGCTCGGCGTCGACGGGATCAGCGTCTTCCTCGTCCTGATGACCGCGGCGCTGTGGTTCGGGCCACGCTCTGGTCCGCGCTGCGCGGCGACCCGGTCGACGGGCGCGAGCGCCTCTACTACTTCCTGGTCGGGCTCGCCGAGACCGCGGCGCTGGGCGCGTTCCTGGCCCAGGACCTGCTGCTCTTCGTCCTCTTCTTCGACCTGATGCTGATCCCGTTCTTCTTCCTCATCGGGACGTTCGGCGGGCGCGAGCGGATCGCGGCGACGACGAAGATGATCGTCTACACGCTGGTCGGCTCGCTGCTGATGCTGGTCGGCGCGATCGCGACCGCGATCCTCGCCTCGGGCTCGGTCGGCGAGCTCACCTTCTCGATTCCGGTGCTGCAGGAGAACCTGCTCTCCACCGGCAGCCAGGAGTGGATCTTCTGCTTCTTCGCCGCGGCCTTCCTGGTCAAGATGCCGGCCTTCCCGATCCACGGCTGGATGCCCGACGCCTACCGGGCCGCGCCGCTGCCGGTGCTGATCCTGCTCTCGGCGGTCCTGTCCAAGGTCGGCGCCTACGGCTTCCTGCGGGTGGCGCTGCCGCTGTACCCGGACGCCACCGTGCAGTTCCAGGAGGTGGTGATGCTGATCGCCCTCGCCTCGATCCTCTACGGCTCGGTGATGGCGTTCACGCAGACCAACCTCCGCCTGATCGCCGGCTACTCGTCGGTCGCCCAGCTCGGCTTCATCACGCTGGGCATCTTCAGCCTCAGCGCCGACGGCGCGGACGGCGCGGTGCTGCAGATGGTCAACCACGGGCTCGTCGTCGCGGGCCTGTTCATGGTGATCGCGATCGTCTACGCGCGGACGAGGACCGAGGACGTCACCGAGATGGGCGGTCAGGCGCTGCGCGCGCCGGTGCTCGCGGCGCTCTTCCTGGTGCTCGCGCTGGCGAACCTGGCGATGCCGGGCTCGTCGAACTTCATCGGCGAGTTCTACATCCTCAACGGCGTCTTCTCTTCGAAGATCGCGTTCGCCTTCGTGGCCGTGATCGGGATCGCGCTGGCCGCCTTCTACAGCCTGCGGATGTACCAGAAGGTGATGCACAACCGGCTCCCGGACGGCACCGAGTCGCGTGAGATCGGCCTGCGCGACGGCATCGTGCTCGCCCCGCTGGTGGCGGTGATCGTCGCGCTCGCCTTCTATCCGGGCCTGATCCTCGACCGCGGCGAGGACTCGGTGAGCGCGAAGGTCGACGCGGTGGCGCGGGCCACCAGTGACCCCGCGCTGGTGGCGGAACGATGAGCGGCTTCGACGCTCCCGACATCAACTACGCGGGCATCTCGCCGATCATCGCGCTCACCGGCGGGCTCGTGCTGACCCTGCTCGCCGGGTTGATCGGCGGCAGCCGGCGCACCCGGGTGACCCTCGTCTCGATCGTCGGCCTGGGAACGCTCGCCGCCACCGCGGGGCTGCTGATCGCGCAGTGGGGAGCCGAGAAGAACCTCGTCGCCGGGGCGCTGCGGCTCGACGACCTGGCGATCGCCGGGAGCCTGCTGGCGATCGCCGCCGCCGCCTTCTGCATCCCGCTCAGCTGGCGGGAGGAGTCGGTGGAGAGGCCGCTCGGACCCGCGGGCCACGCCGAGTTCCAGGCGCTCTTGATCTGCTCGGTGCTCGGGATGACCCTGATCACCCAGGCGCAGAACCTGATCTCGTTCTTCGTCGCGCTGGAGCTGCTCTCGATCCCGCTCTACGTCCTCTGCGGCTCGGCGCTGCGCCGCGAGGCGTCGCTGGAGTCGGGGCTCAAGTACCTGATCATCGGCTCGCTGGGCTCGGCGACGCTGCTCTACGGCCTCGCGTTCATCTACGGCGCCTCGGAGTCGACCGACTTCGCCGGGATCCGCACCGCCGTCGGGGGGTCGGTGACCGACGACCCGCTGCTGCTGATCGGGATCGCGCTCGCCGCCACGGGCCTCGCCTTCAAGCTCTCGATCGCGCCCTTCCACCAGTGGACGCCCGACGTCTACCAGGGCGCCCCGACGCCGGTGACCGCGTTCATGGCGGTGGCGACCAAGGCCGCCGTCTTCTGCGTCGTCGTGCGGTTCTTCGACGTCGCCCTCGGCCCGGCGGTCGACAGCTGGCAGCCGGCGCTCGCGGCGCTCGCCACCGTCTCGATCGTGGTCGGCAACGCCGGCGCGCTCGGCCAGCGGTCGCTGAAGCGGCTGCTCGGCTACTCGGGGATCGCCCAGGCCGGATACATGATGGTCGGCGTGGTCGCCGCGAGCGCCGCCGGCGCCAGCGCCCTGATCTTCTACCTCGCCGCGTACACGCTGATGAACCTCGGCGCCTTCGCGGTGATCACGATCCGCGAGCGCGAGACCCCCTACGGCGACGACATCCGCTCGGTCGAGGGCCTGGCCCGCGAGCGGCCCGGGTTAGCCGCGGCGCTCACCGTGGCGATGCTGGCGCTCGCCGGGCTGCCGGGCACCGCGGGCTTCATCGGCAAGCTCTACCTGATCGAGGCGACGGTCGACGCCGACTACACGTGGCTCGGGGTGATGATCGCGATCGGGACGATGATCTCGCTCGCCTACTACCTGCGGGTGATCGCCGCGATCTGGATGCGGCCCTCCGCCGAGGGCTCGCCGGGCGTCGTCCCGGTGATGGCCGGCGGCTCGCAGGAGGCCGACGCCGCGGTCACCGGCGGGCGCTGCAAGGTGATCCTCGGCCTGCTGATCGTCGTCACGGCGGCCACCGTCTTCTTCGGCGTCATCCCGTCGCCCCTGGTCGACTGGGCGACCGCGGCGGGCGACTCGATCGGCGCGCTGATCAGCTGAGCCGAGCGCGCGCCAGCCGACTGGCGCATTTCGCTTAATAGTCCAGCGTTATGCGCCAGTCGCGGCTTCGGTGCCGGCGACCTGGATGCGGAAGCCCTTGAGGATCGTTTCGTGGACGGTCCAGACGGTTTCGGTGCCCTGCTCGAGGGCGCAGACGTCGCCGGGGCCGACCTCGATCCGTCCGCCGTCCCACTCGATCGTCGCCCGGCCCTCGAGCACCACGAACGTCTCAGCCGGCCTCGACGTCGCGAAAGCGGCCCGGGGTGCAGCGCCAGACGCCGCTCTCGGCGCCGCCGCCCTCGGCGAGCACGAACGCCGAGGTCTCGGGTGACCCGTCGATCACCTGCGCGGGATCGAGCGGGTCCGGCTCGAGCTCGGCGGCGGCTGCTGCGATCGCCGCGACCGGCTCAGCCACCGGTGAGCTCGGCGGCCGCCTCGTCGAAGGCGACCTGGTGGCGGTCGACCTGCTCGGCGGTGGTCGCCGGGCTCATCAGGGCCATCATGTGGAACGGGGTCAGCAGGATCCCGCGGTTGAGCATGTAGAGGTGCAGGAGCGCGTCGAGCTCCTCGTCCATGGCCGCCGCCGCCTCCGCACCGTCGCGCGGCCGCTCCGCGGCGAACATGTACTCGGCTCGGCACCCCAGACGCGTGATCGACCACGGCAGCCCGCGCTCGGCGATCGTCGCCGCGACGCCTGACTCGAATCGCTCGCCGAGCCCGATCATGCGCTCGAAGGCTTCCTCGGTGAGCACCTCACCAAGCGTCGCGCGGACCGCCGCGAGCGAGAGCGCGTTGCCGGCCAGCGTGCCGCCGACGCCGCCGACGTCGGCCTCGCGCCAGAAGGTGTGGTCGACGACCCGCTCGGCGACCTCGGCGCTCAGCCCGTAGGCGCCGGTCGGGATCCCGCCGCCGATCGGCTTGCCGATCGTCAGCACGTCCGGCTCGAGGTCGTAGGCGCGGGTGTAGCCGCCGGGCCCGCAGCAGAGCGTGTGGGTCTCGTCGATCACCAGCAGCGTCCCGGCGGCCCGGGTGAGCTCGCGGACCGCCTCGTGGTAGCCGTCGTCGGCGAGCACGATGCCGATGTTGGTCAGCGCCGGCTCGATCAGCAGGCAGGCGACGTCGCCGGCGGCGAGCTCGCGCTCGAGCCCGTCGAGGTCGTTGATCTCGACCACGCGGGTCGTCTCGTCCACCGGGACCGGCGGCCCGACGCTGCCCTCGCGCGGGCGCACCTCGCCGTCGACGAGCGTGGCGACGGTCTCGTCGACGCTGCCGTGGTAGCAGTGGTTGTGGACGATGATCTTCGAGCGCCCGGTGATCTGGCGGGCGATCCGGATCACGAATCGGTTCGCGTCGGTCGCCGAGAGGGTGAACTGCCAGTCGCGCAGGCCGAAGCGGCGCTGCATCTCCTCGCCGACGGCCGCCGCGTCCTCGGTCGGCAGCATCGAGGTGATCCCGCGGGCGAGCTGCGCGTTGACCGCGGCGATCGTCGCCGGCGGCGCGTGGCCGGTCATCGCGCCCGTGTCGCCGAGGCAGAGGTCGGCGTAGACGTTGCCGTCGACGTCGCGAAGCTCCGCGCCCTGGGCCGACTCCATGAACACCGGGAAGTCCCCCGGCCAGCGGGTCATCCAGTTCATCGGCACCCCGGAGAGCAGCGACGCCTTGCCCGCGCTCGTGCAGCTCGCGCGACGTGGGGTGCTCGGCGACGAAGCGCTCGCGCTCGCGCTCCATCAACTCGGCTATGCGGCTCCGCTCGATAGTCATGGCGCCGACGGCAATCGGACTACAGCCAGCCCTTGTGCCAGGGCCCGGTGATCGCGAACGTCTCGCCCGGATACTGGATGTGGAGGAACAGCCACTTGCCGTCCGGGCTGTAACCGACCCCCGCGGCCTCGCTGTGCCCGACGCCCTCGCCCTTCTCCGGCGGGTGGTCCCAGCGGTCGGGGTTGAACGGGAACAGGTCCGCCGCGATGTTGTCGTGCAGCTGCATCGGCTCGGTGACGACGCCGAAGTCGTTCAGCTTGCCGTTCGGCGAGATGTACTTGAACCGCGAGGGCTGGCCCTTGACGTCCTCGCTGGCGCCGTCCTCGCAGACGAGGATCCCTCCGCGCGGGCTCTGCGTGATCGCGTCAGGGCCGGCGAGCACCCGATGGAAGTGCGACTCGTAGACGAGCTCCAAGGTGCCGCGCTTGAAGTTCTTGTTGTCCGGCGTGTACTTCCAGATCTGACCCTGGCCGGTGTCGCCGCCGTCGGAAGCCGTGAAGTAACAGCTGCCCTTCGAGAAGGTGCCGCCCTCCAGGCCCAGGAACCTCGCGCCACCCTCGTGGCGGCCCTGCATGTAGACCGCCTGCGGGAAGCGGTCGGCGCCGTTGGGATCGGGGTCCTTGATGTCCACCCAGCGGCACTCGAGCTTCTCTCCCACCGTCTGCTTGGCGGCGGTGTTGTACTTCGGCCGCCCGTGGATGGCGAGCATCTGCAGCTTGCCGCCGCGGTGGAGCTTGCCCTTGTGGTGGGGCAGGTACCGGTAGAAGCCGTCGCCGGGGTCGCCGTTGTCCTCGGTCATGTAGACGATTCCCGTCTTCGGGTCGACCGGGCAGGCCTCGTGGACGAAGCGCCCCATCGCCTTGATCGGGCGCGGCTCGATGATCGAGTTGGCGCGCGCGGGGACCTCGAACACGTAGCCGTGCTCGGCGCCGTAGCCCTGCTCCTTGCCGACCGTGTTCTCCTCGCCGCTCAGCCAGGTGCCCCACGGCGTCACGCCGCCGTTGCAGTTGTTGTCGGTGCCGTTGAGGACGAGCGCGTTGCCGAGGACCTTGCCCGTCCGGGTGTTGAAGTGCGAGACCGTGACGCCGCCCTGGGCGATCGGGTCGTAGGCGTTGACCCGTCCCTGGGCGCGGCCCCGCTGGAAGCCCTCCTGGTTGCGGACGATCCAGACCGTGTCGTGGCGGCCCTTGAAGTAGCCGGTGCCGTCGTGGCAGGTGGGCATCGGCAGGCCGTCGGACATCCTCGACCCGGCGCGATCGAAGCGGACGAACCTGAAGCCCTTCGGCAGGGCCAGCGGCTCGCCCTTCTTGAACACGGGCGGCCCGTAGCCCTTCTTCGCGAGGGTCGGCTTCATTGCCGCCAACGCCTCGTTCTGGCCTCCGTAGGCGAGCAGCCGCTCTGCGACCGTGAGGCTGGCGACGCCAAGGATTCCGTTGCGCAGCGCCTCCCTGCGGGTGAACGGTGTCGTGCTCATCTGGAGTCCCTTCCTCGCCGTCTCCGAGCGGCGGAGTTGCTTTCTTGCAAGGGGTTCAACCCCTACTGGGCCTTGAAGTCTTGGAACGCCCGCACCCAGTCCTGGTAGTCGGCCGGGTAGGTCTCCGGGATCGCCTCGTCGGCCGTCTCGACACCCGCCACCTCGGGGTAGTCGGGCGCCGCCAGGTCGATCGCCTTCGGGTTCGTGACCAGGTAGCCGTCCTCGGCCCGGATCGCCTGCGCCTCAGGTGACGACTGGAAGTTCATCAGCGCGTAGGCGGCGTCCGTGTTCTGGGCCTTCGAGGTGAGCGCGAAGCCGCAGACCCAGGACAGGGTCCCCTCCTCCGCCGGGCTCCACTTGGCCGGCACGCCGGCGTCGAGCATCCGCTGCGCCAGCTGGGGCCCGGCGGTGGCGACCACGACCTCTCCCGACTTGAACAGGTTGACGAGATCGGAGTCCGAGCCCCACAGCGACCGGAACTGGTCCTTGTTGTCGTTCAGGTACTGCTGGGTCTGCTCGAGCTGCTCGGAGTCCATCCCGAACGGGTCCTCGATCCCGAGCGCCAGCGCCGCCTGGGCGATCGTCGGCAGCGCGTAGGAGCCCTGGATCGTCGCGCGCCCGGCGAACTGCGGGTCGAAGATGTCGGCGAGCTGGTCGATTCCCTCCGGCACCTCGTCGGAGTTGTAGATCAGGCCCTCGAGGCCGGCGGAGAGCGGCACGCCGTAGGTCTTGCCGTCGATCACGATCCCCTCGGCGTCGGTGAACTCGAGCGAGTCCCAGTCCGTGATCCCCTTCGGGTCGATCGGGCGCAGCAGGTCCTGGCTGACCAGCGGCGTCATCTCGTCGAGGCAGATCTCGACCACGTCGGCCTCGAACCCGCCGGCGAGCTTCGCCGCGGCCTCCTCGTTCGAGTCGAAGGTTGCGGTCTCGATCTCGAGGTCCGGGTTGGCCTTGAGCACCGGGTCGATCATCTCGGGGGTGACGCTGTCCTCGTAGGCGAACACGCGCAGCGTCCCTGAGAGCGGCGCGTCGGGATCCTCGGGCGCCGCGGCGACCTCGGTGTCGCCGCCCCCGGAACCGCAACCGGCGGCCAGGACCGCGGCCAGGGCGAGGGCGAGTGCAGACAGCTTCCGTGGTTGGGTCATCGGACTAGGACGACTTGAACTCTCGGAAGGCCTTGACCCACTCGGGGTAGTTCTCCGGGTACGTCTCCGGCAACGCCTCGTCGGCGGTCTCGACGCCCGAGATCTCGACGTAGTCCTTCGGGGCGAGCTCGATCGCCTTGGGATTGGTGACCAGATAGCCCGTCTTGGCCCGGATCGCCTGCGCCTCGGGCGAGGCCTGGAAGTTCATCAGCGCGTAGGCCGCTGGGATGTTCTGGGAGTTGGAGGTGAGCGCGAAGCCGCAAACCCACGACAAAGTCCCTTCCTTGGCCGGCGACCACTCCGCCGGGACTCCGCCGGCTCGCAACCGCTGCGCGAGCGATGGTCCCGCCGTTGCAACGACGACCTCGCCCGACTTGAACAGGTTGACGAGGTCCGAGTCGCCGCTCCACAGCGAGCGGAACTGGTCCTTGTTGTCGATCAGGTACTGCTTGGTCTGCTCGAGCTGCTCGGCGTCCATCGTGAACGGGTCCTCGATCCCCATCGCCAGCGCCCCCTCGGCGATCGGCAGCAGCGCGTAGTTGCCCTGGATCGTCGAGCGCCCGGCGTACTGAGGGTCGAACACGTCGGCGATCTCGTCGATCCCTCCGGGCACCTCCTGGCTGTTGTAGACGACGCCCTCGAGGCCAGCCGAAAGCGGCACGGCGTAGGTCTGACCGTCGAGCACGATGCCCTCGGCCTCCGTGAAGTCCAGGTTGTCCCATTCCGTGATTCCCGCCGGATCGATCGGGCGCATGAGATCCTGTTTGACCAGGGGCGTCATCTCGTCCAGGCAGATCTCGACCACGTCCGCCTCGAACCCCCCGGCGAGCTTCGCCGCCGCCTCCTCGTTCGAGTCGAAGGTTGCGGTCTCGATCTCGAGGTCCGGGTTTGCCT
The DNA here is from genome assembly GCA_963729065.1 of uncultured Solirubrobacterales bacterium. Classification (GTDB taxonomy): domain Bacteria; phylum Actinomycetota; class Thermoleophilia; order Solirubrobacterales; family 70-9; genus WHSW01. The sequence continues at coordinate 1,390,940 of CAVSMS010000010.1, read as the reverse complement.
CGAGCACGGGATCGATCAGCTCCGGGACGACGCTGTCCTCGTAGGCGAAGACGCGCAGCGTTCCGGAGACCTCGGCGTCGGGATCCTTCGGCGCCGCCGCGACCTCGGACGTGCCGCCACCCGAGCCGCAGGCGGAGACGAGCACCGCGAGCGACACGGTCGCCGCGACGACCGCGAATGCTTGGGCTGGCCACCTGATCCCTTGCCTCACCGCCGCAGCAGTTTGTCACATTAGTCAACAATCTGCAAACCTCCCCGAACAACACTCTTTTTCTGCCTCTATGCTACGAATCTCGTTGATTTTGGGCATATGCCAACGAATCAGTCAGGAACGAGAATGAGCAGCATCGACACCGACACCAAGTTCCCCCGCGTTGAGACCGCGCTGCCCGGTCCCCGGAGCGCGGCGCTGATGGACCGCAACGACGCGATCATGTACGGGCCCTACCGCGGTCACGACACGATCCCGCTCTACATCGACCACAAGACCGAGTGGCTGATCGCCGACGTCGACGGCAACACGTTCGTGGACCACGTCTCGGGATGGGGGTCGAACCCGCTGGGCGCCCTTCCGGAGCCGGCGCTCGACCGGGCGATCGACGCGATGCACCGCTACGGGTTCGAGATCACCGACTACGTCCGCAGCCCGCCGCCGATCGAGCTCGCCGAGCGCCTGGTCGAGCTCGCCCCGGCGAGCATCACCCGGGCCGCGACCGGGATCACCGGCACCGAGGTGGTCGAGGGCGCGGTGAAGCTCGCGCGCGAGGCGACCGGCCGGCCGATGATCCTCGGCTTCCTCGGCCAGTACCACGGCGAGGCCACCTACCTGACCGCCGCCGGGTCGACCGACCTCTCCGACGTCCCCTCGAACTCGGCCCAGTACGTCTCCGGGCTCGTCTTCGCCCCGTACCCCAACAGCTTCCGCGCCCCGTTCCACAAGGGCCCCGGGCCCTACGACGACACGATCTACGTCGACTACCTGGAGGAGGTGCTGCTGCGCCACCAGGTCGACGCCGAGCAGATCGCCGGGGTGCTGATCGAGCCGATCCTCGGCGAGGGCGGGATCGTGATCCCCTCGGCCGCGTTCTGGGAGCGGCTGACCGCGCTCTGCGAGCGCTACGGCTGGGTGCTGATCGCCGACGAGGTGCAGACCGGGATCGGCCGCTGCGGGCAGATGTTCGCCGTCGAGCGCTGGGACCTGGAGCCGGAGCTGATCCTGCTCGCCAAGGGCTTCGCCGGCGGGGTGATGCCGATCGGTGGGACCCTCGGCAGCGAACGGGTGATGGCGCACGCGACCAACCACGTCGGCGCCACCTTCGGCTGGACCCCGGCCGCGTGCGTGGCGGCGCTGGAGAACATCGAGGCGATCCTTCGCGACGACGTGCTCGCGAACGCACGTGAGATGGAGCGGGTCGCGCACGAGGTTCTGGACCCGCTCGTCGACCGCTACGAGCAGGTCGGCGACGTGCGCGCGGCCGGCGGCCTGATCGGGGTCGAGTTCGTCACCGACATGGAAACGATCGCCCCGGCGCCCAACTTCCAGCTCGCCGTCCACCACGCCGCGCTGCGCCGCGGCGTGCTCGGGATCACCCAGCCCGGGAAGTGGGTCTACCGGCTGCAGCCGGCGCTCAACCAGCCCATGGACCTGTTCCGCTGGTCGTGCGAGCAGCTGGCGGACGCGATCGACGAGGTCAGCGCCGAGCCGCCGGCCGAGTAGGTGGGCGCGAGCACGGACTGGGACCGGCTCGTCGGCTACGCCGACCGGCTCTCCGCCCGCCCCGGCGAGCGGATCGAGTTCATGGTCTCGGCCGCCGCCGAGCCGGCGGCGCGGCTGGTCGCCCTCCCGGAGGGTGCCCCGGTCGAGGCGGCGGTGGAGCGCCTGGAGCCGGTCGGCCCGCGCGAGGTCGAGCTCGGCTCCTACGTGCGGGTCCCCCACCACCCGGCCCTGCGTCCGGCCGACGGGCTCGTGGTCTCGGTCGCCCTGTGGATCGCGCCCGGGGCCCCCGGCGGCCGGCGGCGGGCGCTGATCTCGACCTGGGGCGAGGGCGACGGATGGGCCCTGGCGCTCGACGCCGACGGCCGGCCGCGCTTCGAGGTCGGCGCGGGGGGCGAGCTCGACGGCGATCGCCGGAGAGATCCCCGTCGAGCCCGGCTGCTGGGCCCGGCTCGAGGCCGCCCTCGATCCGCGCGCGGCGACCGTCTCGCTCACCCACTCGCGCCGCGGGGCTCAGCGGCTGTCGGTGATCGAGGAGCGCTCGCGGCCCTGCGCGCTCCCGGCTCCCGGGCCGTCCGCGGGCGAGCTGCTGATCGGGGCGGAGCGGCGGGCGGCAGCCGTCGGCGCCCACCTCGACGGCAAGCTCGACGCGCCGGTGGTGCGCTCCGGACCGGAGGGCGAGCTCGCGGTCGCGAGCTGGTCGCTGGGCGAGGGCCGCAGCCGGCGGGCGGTCGACTCGGGGCCGCTGGGCCTGCACGGCCGCTGCGTCAATGGCCCGCTGCGCGCGGTCACCGGCGAGTCGTGGCGCGGAGACGTCCATGACTGGCGCCTGGCGCCCGAGCAGTACGGGGCGATGCGCTTCCACGCCGACGCCGTCGACGACCTCGGCTGGCCCGCGACCCATGCGGTCGAGCTGCCGGCCTCGCTGCGGTCCGGGGTCTACGCGCTCGAGCTCGAGGCCGGCGGCGTGATCGATCGGGTCCCGGTCGCGGTCCCGCGCCCTGCCGGGGGCGCGGCGGCGCCGTACGCCGTCCTGTTGCCGACCTTCACCTACCTGGCCTACTCGTGCGAGCGCTCCGAGCCGGCGCGGGTCGGCTCCGACGAGCCGGAGGACCGCTGGGTCGCCGCGCGCGGGCTGCGCAGCCTCTACGACCGCCACGCCGACGGCGGCGGCGTCTGCGAGGCGTCGTGGCTGCGGCCGCTGACCCAGATGCGGCCCGACTACCGCGTGCCCCCAACACGGCGGCCCGCACGGGCTCGCCCAGGACCTCATCCTGCTCGGCTGGCTCGCACGGCAGGGCATCGAGCACGAGGTCGTCACCGACCACGACCTCGACCGCGAGGGCGCCGGGGCGCTCGCCTCGCGGACCTTGATCACCGGCGCCCACCCCGAGTACGCGAGCGCGCGGCATGCTCGACGCGATCGACGCCCACCTCGAGGCCGGCGGGAACCTCGCCTACCTCGGCGGCAACGGCTTCAACGGCAGCGTCTCGGTCGACCGCGACCGCCCGCACGTGATCGAGCTGCGCCGGACCGAGACCAACGGCCTGGTGTGGCAGGCCGGCCCCGGAGAGCATCACCACGCCTCGGGCGAGCACGGCGGCGACTGGCGCCGGCGCCGGCGACCCGAGCACCGCACGCTCGGAGTCGGCCTCTGCGGCTTCGGGCCGGGCGCGGCGACCTCGTACGTCCGGGCCGCGGACGAGGACCCCGCCGCGGCGATCGTCTTCGGCGGACTCGACCCCGGTGAGCCAGGTGGGCGCGCCGGGCTCGGTGCGCGGCGGCGCGGCGGGGTACGAGATCGACTCGCACGATCCGGCGCTCGGCTCGCCGCCGGGCTCGGCGGTGCTGGCCTCGGCGCCGGCGCCCGAGGGCACCAACGCCTGGCCCGACGACGTCGTCTACGACCCGGGCGCCGCGCCGGAGCCGCGCGCCGACATGGTCCTCGTCCGGCGTCCGGAGGGAGGCGCGGTGTTCTCGGTCGGCTCGATCGCCTGGACCGGGTGCCTGGGGGACGACGACGCCAACCCGGTCTCGCGGGTGACCGCGAACGCGCTCGCCGAGCTCGGACGCGAGCGGCCGTTCCGGGGCGACCATGGCTGACGGCGCGGCTGCGCTCGCCGGCCGCCGCTTCGACGCCATCGTGGTCGGCGCCGGGCACAACGGGCTCGTCGCCGCGACCTACCTCGCCCGGGCCGGGCTGCGGACCGTGGTGCTCGAGCGGCGGGAGATCGTGGGCGGCGCCTGCACGACGGAGGAGTTCGCGCCCGGCTTCCGAGCCTCGCCGGGCGCCTACGTGCTCAGCCTCCTGCGACCCGCGATCTGGCGCGACTTCGGCCTGCGCTCGCGCGGGCTCGAGGTGCTCGAGGCCGCGCCGACGCTGAACGTCTTTCGCGACGGCGCCATGCTCACGCTGCACGACGACGATCGCCGGACCGCCTCCGAGCTCGCGCGCTTCGATCGCCGCGACGGCGACGCCTTCGCCGGCTTTCGCGCCGAGCTCGATCGAGATCGCGAAGCTGCTCGGGCCCTGGTTCGACCGCACGGCGCCCGGGCGCGCGCGGCTGGCTCGATCGCGGCGCGCTCGGCGCGCTCGCGCGGGGCGCCCGGGGCGCCCGCGCCCACGGGCTCGCGGCGGCGAAGCTGTTTGCGAGCTCCGCGGCCGACCATCTCGGCGAGCGCTTTCGCTCCGACCACGTGCGGGCGGCGCTCGGCTGGGACTCGATCTCGAACACGCTCGCCGGTCCCTCGACCCCGGGCACCGCCTACTGCCTCCTGCACGAGCACGCCGCCTCGGCCCTCGGCGGGGTCACCTGGGGCTTCGTCCGCGGCGGCATGGGCCGGGTCACCGAGCTGCTCGCCGCGGCTGCCGCCGAGGCCGGGGCCGAGATCGTGACCGCGGCGCCGGTGAGCCGGATCGCCGTCGAGGACGGGCGCGCGGCCGGGGTCGAGCTCGCCGGCGGCGGCGAGGTCCGGGCGCCGCTGGTGGTCTCGAACGCTGACCCGAAACGGACGCTGCTCGGGCTGGTCGACGCCGCGGCGCTCGACCGGCGCACGGCGGACGCGATCGAGGCCTACCGCTGCGAGGGCGCGAGCCTGAAGATCAACCTCGCGGTCGGCGAACCGCCGCGCTTCGCCGGCACCCCGGCGGGCCTCCAGCCCCACCACCGCGGCCTGATCCAGGTCACCCTGCCGCTCGCCGGGATGGACGCCGACCAGGAGGGCGCCCGGCGCGGGATCCCGGCCGCGGCCCCGCACGTCGAGCTCTGCGTCCCCAGCGCCCTCGACGACTCGCTCGCCCCGCCCGGTCGCCACGTGGTCACGCTCGGCTTCCGCTCCCAGCCCTACACGCTCGCCGGGTCCGACTGGGACGCCGAGCGCGAGCGGGTCGCCGACCGCCTGATCGCGGAGCTGGCAACGGTGATCCCGAACCTGCCCGGCTCGGTGATCGAGCGCCAGGTCCTGACCCCGCTCGACCTCGAGCGCACTCTGGCGCTCACCGGCGGCCACCACCTGCACGGCGACATGTCGCCCGACCAGCTCGGGCCGCTGCGCCCGGCGATCGGGCTCGGCGGCTACCGGACCACGGTCGAGGGGCTCTGGCTCTGCGGGGCCGGCACCCACCCCGGCGGCGGGGTCACCGGAGCCAACGGCCGCAACTGCGCCGCCCGGGTGCTCGCCGAGCGGCGCCGTCGCACGCGGCGGGTGTCTAGGACACGAGCGTCAGGATGAGGGCCAGGACGACGAGCGCGAGCATGACGCCGAACGACATCTTGAAGTCCTGGATCCTTGCTCCATAGAAGGCCTCCTGCGAGAATCGGACGACGGTGCGGCCTGCTGCTCGCACAGGCCGGCGAGCGACGCGGCTAGTCCGGCCGCACCGCCTCCGAGAAGCGGTAGGAGTCCTTGAGCTCGGAGAGGATCACCGCGGTGTCGGTGGCGTCGACGCCGTCGATCTCGCGAATCGTCGCCGTGATCTCGAGCAGGTGCTGATTGTCGCGGCACACCGCGCCGACGAGCAGGTCGGCGGGGCCGGTGCAGATGGCGACGTAGTCGACCTCGGGGATCGCTGCGATCTCGCTCGCCGCCGCCTCGAGCCCGCCGCCGCTGATCCGCACCGAGACGAACGCCTGGATCATGCCGAGCGCGATCGGGCTCGTCGCGGCGACGATCTGGATCACCCCGCGGTCGGTCAGCGACGCGACCCGCTGGCGGACGCTCGCCTCCGAGATCCCGACCGCGCGGGCGATCTCGGTGTACGGGCGCCTGCCCTCCTCCTGGAGCTGGTCGATGATCCGCCTGTCGACGTCGTCCAGCGGCCCGGTCATCCCTGCTCGGGCTCCAGTCCCGCCAGGCGCTCGGGCACCGGTGGCCGGCGCGCGGTGTCGTACCAGTCGCCGCTCAGCTCGCCGCCGTCGGCGACGATCGTCTGGCCGTTGACGTACGAGGCGTCGTCGGAGGCGAGGAAGCAGACCACGCGGGCCATCTCGCTCGGCAGCCCGACCCGCCGCAGCGGGACCCGGAGCAGGTACTCGCGGGTGCGGGCGCGGTCGGCGTCGGTGTAGCCCGCCGCCTCCTCGGCCCCCACGGTCTCGCCGGGGGCGACGCAGTTGAACCGCACCCCGCGGTGGCTGAGCTCGGTGGCGAACGAGCGCATCACCGAGACGATCCCGGCCTTGGTCGCGTTGTAGTGGGCCTCGGGCGCCTCGGTGCGAAGCGCGTTCACGGATGAGACCGAGACCACCGCTCCGGCGCCGCGCTCGGCCATCCGCGCCGCCACCGCCTGGGTGAGGAAGAACACCGCCCGCAGGTTGACCGCAAACAGCTCGTCCCATTCGGCGACGGTGATCTCGAGCGCCGGCGTCTGGCGCATGAGGCCGGCGTTGTTGACCAGCACGTCGACCCCGCCGAGCCGCCGCTCGGCCTCCGCTCCGAGCGCCGCGGGCGCGTCGGGCTCGGCGAGATCGGTCTCGATCGTCGAGCAGCGACTCGCCGCCGCCCAGGCGCTCCTCCAGGCGTGCGAGCCCGTCCGCATCACGGTCCGCGACCAGCACCCGGGCGCCCTCGGAGAGGAACTCCCGGGCGATCGCAAGGCCGATGCCCGAGGCGCCGCCGGTGACCAGCACCCCGCGCCCATCGAACCTTTTCGTATTGGCCGTCATGCGAATCTCGCCATCGGAAGCCTATTTCACCACGGATTACGCATGCAGGGGGCGCTGAGTTGCGAGAGGCGCAGAACATGCTTTGTCTAATTGTGGAAGAATGCAACACATGGAAGGCGCCGACCCCGCCCGCAATCTGCATCTGAACACGGTCTCGACCGTCGACGCCGCGGCGAACGTCCTTCGCGAGCTGATCCTCGACGGCGAGCTCGAGCCCGGCAGCCGGCTGCGCGAAGCGGAGTTCGCCGAGCGCCTCGGGATCGCGCGACATTCGTTCCGCGCCGCGACCCAGGTGCTGATCGGCGAGGGCATGCTCCGTCGGGAGCCCCACCGCGGCGTCCAGGTCACCGTCCTCGACGCGCCCGCGATCGTCGACGTCTTCCGGCTGCGCACCGCCCTGGAGACCGAGGCCGTCAGGATCCTGATCGCCTCCGATCGGGTGCCCGACGGCGCCCGCCAGGCCGTCGACGACCTCAGCGCCGTCCCCGACGGCGCCCCATGGCGCGACGTGGTCGAGCCCGACATGAGGTTTCACCGCGCGATCATCGACGCGGCCGAGAGCCCCCGCCTGCGACGCGCCTGGGGGGCGTCCAGGCGGAGGTGCAGCTCTGCATGGTCCAGCTTCGACCGCACTACGAGCGGCCCTCGCAGGTCGCCGCCGAGCACACCGAGCTGCTCGCGGCGATCGCCGACGGCGACCCGGGCCGCGCCGACGAGCTCTTCCGCCGGCACCTCTCCGACGCGGTCCACAACTTGAGCAGCGCCCTCGCAGCCGGCGAGGGCGCGAATCCCGAGGAGGTAATCCTGTGAGCGGACCCAGTAGCGGCGACCGGACGGTCGCCTCCGTTCGTGCGCGTGAGGTACTCGACTGCCGTGGCCTGCCCACCGTCCAGGTGGACGTCGAGCTCGACGGCGGCGTCACCGGCACCGCCGACGTGCCGTCGGGCCGCTCGACCGGCTCGAACGAGGCCTGCGAGCTGCGCGACGGCGGCGACCGCTTCGGCGGCTTCGGCGTCCGCGGCGCGGTCGGCAGCGTCACCGGCGAGATCGCCGAGCTGCTCGTCGGCGGGGCGCTGCCCGATCAGCGCGCGCTCGACGTCGCCCTGATCGACCTCGACGGCACCCCCGACAAGTCGCGACTCGGCGCGAACGCGATCCTCGGCGTCTCGCTGGCGGCCGCGCGGGCCCGTGCCGCGGCCTCCGGAATGCCGCTCTACCGGGCGCTGAACGCCAACGCACACCTGCTGCCGGTGCCCCTCGTGAACCTGATCAACGGCGGCAAGCACGCCTCCAACGACCTCGACTTCCAGGAGTTCATCGTGATCCCGGTGGGCGCGGATTCGATCCTCGAGGCGCTGCAGATCTCGACCGAGGTCAACCTGGCGCTGGCGGAGATCCTGCTCGAGCGCTACGGCAAGAGCGCCCTCAACACCGGCGACGAGGGCGGCTACGCCCCGGCGATCTCAAGCCCCCAGGAGGCGCTCGGCCTGCTGCACGAGGCGGTCGCCGACGCCGGCCACGAGGGCCGCTTCCGCTACGGCCTCGACTGCGCCGCGACCCACTACTACGACCGCGACTCGGCGACCTACGAGCTCGCCGGCGAGACGCGGGACACCGACGCGATGATCGACCTCTACCTGGAGCTGATCCGCGACTTCGACGTGATCACGATCGAGGACCCGCTCGACGAGGAGGACTTCGAGGGCTTCGCCCGGCTCACCGCGGAGAGCCGGATCCAGATCGTCGGCGACGATCTCTTCGTCACCAACCCGGAGCGGCTGCGCCGGGGGATCGCCGAGGACGCGGCCAACGCGCTGCTGTGGAAGGTGAACCAGATCGGAACCCTGTCCGAGGCGCTCGACGCCGCGGACCTCGCCCACAAGAACGCCTACAAGGTCGTCGTCTCCGAGCGCTCCGGAGAGACCGAGGACCCGATCATCGCCGACCTCGCCGTGGCGCTCGGGGCCGGCCAGATCAAGACGGGGGCGCCGGTCCGCGGGGAGCGCACCGCCAAGTACAACCGCCTGCTCCGGATCTCCGAGGAGCTGGGCTCCACCGCGGTCTATCCCGGCGCCGAGCTCGCCGCGCCGGCCGTCGCGGCCTGAGGGGACCTTGGCCGCCGCCGACCCCCGAGCCACCGCGGCCCCGCCGCCGGCGCTGCCGATCGCGTTCCTCGACTCGCTCTCGTCGCGCGGCGAGCGCGAGGCCCGGCGCGCGGGCCTGCGGATCGCCGCGGCGGGGCTGGCGGCCTGCGACGTCCACCGGGCCACCCACGGCACGGTGGCGCTCGCCGGCGACGAGCTGATCGTCGACGGCCGGCGCCATCCCCTCCATCCGGGCGGCCGGGTGCTGGTCGTCGGCGCCGGCAAGGCCTCGATGGGCATCGCGGCCGCGCTCGAGGAGATCCTCGGCGACCGGCTGGCCGGCGGCGCGATCGCCGTCCGCGCGGGTGAGCCGCGCGCGCTGGAGCGGATCGAGATGCTGGGTTCCGACCATCCTCTGCCCAGCGCCTCGAGCGCCGCGGCGGCCCGCCGCCTGCTCGAGATCGCGGCCGACGCCGGCGAGCGCGACCTGGTGATCGCCTGCTTCACGGGCGGCAGCTCGGCGCTCGCCAGCCTGCCCCCGGACGGCGTCTCGGCCACCGAGAAGCGCGCCCTGCACGAGCTCCTGCTCTCGTCGGGGATCGGGATCGTCGAGGTCAACTCCGTGCGCAAGCACGTCTCGGCCTTCAAGGGCGGGCGGCTCGCCGAGGCGGCGCTCCCGGCGCGGCTGGTCAACCTCACCGTCTCCGACGTCGCCGGCGATCACATCGACGCGATCACCGACCCGACCGTCCCCGACAGCACCCGCACCGGGGACGCGATCGCCGTGCTCCGCGGGAACGGCCTCTGGGAGCGGACGCCGGCGTCGATCCGCGCGCATCTGCAGGGGCGGGACGCCGAGTCGCCCGAGCTCGACTCCGACGCGATCCAGACGGTGCTGCTGGTGACCGGGACGACGGCGTGCGACGCGATGGCCGTGGAGGCAACCGAGCTCGGCCTGACGCCCGTGGTGATCTCGACCAGCCTCGAGGGCGAGGCGCGCCAGGTCGGCAAGGTCCTGGCCAACCTCGCGCGCCACAGCGCGATCGACGGCGCCCCGTTCGCGCCCGGCACGGTGTTGCTGGGATGCGGCGGTGAGAGCACCGTGACCCTGGCCGCGGACGCCGGGTTCGGCGACGGCGGACCGAACCAGGAGGCCGCGATCGCGGCCGCGCTCGAGCTCGAGGGCGCGCCCGTGGCCGCGATCTTCCTCGACACCGACGGCTCGGACGGCGGCACCGAGAACGCCGGTGCGATCGTCGACGGGACGACCGTCGAGCGCGCCGCCATCGCCGGGCTGGACCTGCGGACGTCGCTGCTCGAGCACCGCTCGCAGGTGGCCCTGGCGGAGCTCGAGGACGCGCTGGTAACGGGCCCGACCGGCACCAACGTGAATGACCTGTTCGCGATCGTGATCGAGGAGGCGCCGATGAGTGAGCGAGCGATGATCGTCGTCGAGGGACTGGTGAAGGACTTCGGCGACGTACGGGCGGTCGACAACATCACGCTCGAGATCCCGGCCGGCGAGTTCTTCTCGATGCTCGGCCCGAGCGGCTGCGGGAAGACGACGACGCTGCGGGTGATCGCGGGCTTCGAGGAGCCGGACTCGGGCAGGGTGCTGCTCGACGGCCAGGACGTGACCTGGGTCTCGCCCAAGAAGCGCAACGTCAACATGGTCTTCCAGGACTACGCGCTCTTCCCCCACATGACCGTGGCCGAGAACGTCTCCTTCGGCCTGCGGCTGAGGCGGGTGGACCGCTCGGAGATCAACTCGCGGGTCGCCGAGATGCTCCAGGTCGTCCGCCTCGACGGCTACGAGGACCGCCGGCCGGCGGCGCTCTCCGGCGGTCAGCGCCAGCGGGTCGCGCTCGCCCGGGCGCTGGTCAACCGGCCCGCCGCGCTGCTGCTCGACGAGCCGCTCGGAGCCCTCGACCTGAAGCTGCGCCGCGAGATGCAGCTGGAGCTCAAGCGGATCCAGCAGAGCACCGGCACGACCTTCGTCTACGTCACCCACGACCAGGAGGAGGCGCTGACGATGTCCGACCGGATCGCGGTCATGGACGGTGGCGTCGTGCAGCAGGTGGACGCGCCGCGGGCGCTCTACGAGCGGCCCGAGACCTCCTTCGTCGCCGACTTCATCGGCACCTCCAACAGCCTCGCGCTCACCGGGGCGCGCCGCACCGACGGGCTCGTCGTCATGGAGCTCGGCGAGGGCATGAGGATCGTCGCCCCCGATTCCGGCGACGGCGCCGACTGCACGATCACGGTCCGGCCGGAGAAGATCAGGATCGGCGCCGAGTCAGCTGCGAGCGGCTCGCGGGTCGGCGGGACCGTGGTCGAGCAGGTCTACCTCGGCTCCGTCTCGCAGACCGTGGTCGAGATCGTCACCGGCGAGCGGCTGATCGTGCACGAGCTCAACGACGACGAGCGGCCGTCGCCCGAGCCGGGCGAGAGCGTCGTGCTGAGCTGGCATTCGCGCCACAGCCTCGTGATCGACGAGGAGCCTGCAGCGTGAGGAGCACGGGCGCTCGTCGCGCGCTGGTCGCGCTCTGCTGCGTGCTGGCCGGCTGCGGCTCGGACTCGGGCGAGACCTCGGTCGCCCCGGCGCCCAAGGACCCCGACGCGCCCGCCACGGGCAGCCTGCGCTTCTTCGCCTACGGCGACACGGTCACCGACGAGCTCCTCGACCCGTTCCGCGAGCAGAACCCGGACATCGACCTCCAGACCGCGAGCTTCAACTCCAACAAGGCCGCGGCGGCCAAGCTCGCCGGCGGCTTCGACGCCGACGTGGTCGAGATCTGCGCCGACGAGATGGAGCCGCTGCTGATCCGCGGGCTGATCCGGCCGCTCGACCCGGCGGCGATCGACGGCTTCGACCGGCTCGTCGCTCTCGAGCTCCGACGAGATCCGCAACGAGGCGGGCAAGGTCCTCTTCGTCCCCACCTCGGCCGGCCCGCACGGCCTCGTCGTCAACACCGACGAGGTCGACGCCGACGCGATCGACTCCTACCAGGACCTCTTCGACCCCGCCTACGCCGGCCGCGCGGCGATGGAGTCGACGCCGCTGACCGCGATCGGGGTCGACCGCGCTGGCGCTCGGCATGGACGACCCGATGAACCTGACCCCCGACCAGATCGACGAGGTCAAGACGCTACCTGCTCGACCACCGCGACCAGTTCCGCGACTTCGCCGAGTCCGACGCCTCGATGGTCAACGACTTCAAGTCGGGCGAGACGGTGATCGCCGACGGCGGGCGCGGGACGACCGCAGACGATGATCAAGGACGGCGTCCCGGCCGAGTGGATCGCGCCGCAAGGAGGGCGTGCTCTCCTGGGTCTGCGGGCTCGGGATCACCTCGAGCGCGCAGAACCTCGCGCCGCCTACAAGCTCATCAACTACTACGCCTCTCCCGCCGGCCCAGGCGCTCGTGCGGCGAGGACGGATTCGTGGTCATGAACCCGAAGGCGCTGCCGCTGATGGCGCCCGAGTTCCGCGAGAACGCCGACCCGAAGACGCTCAAGACGGCGATCCCCGAGACCCAGCCCGAGGCCGAGGAGCTCTACGACCGCGCCTGGCAGGAGGTGGCCGCCGGATGAGCGGCGCGTCGACCGTCTCCCGGCGCCCCGTGCCCATCGGCGCGCCCGCCCGGGCCCGGCCCGGCCTCTGGATCCGCGTCCGCCGCCGCCTCCCGGGGATCGCCAGCGTGCTCGTGATCGTCTTCGCGATGCTGATCCTGTTCGGGCCGGTGCTGATGCTGGCGCTGTTCTCGTTCAACGACTCGTCGATCATCTCGCTGCCCTGGGAGGGCTTCACCACCCGCTGGTACGAGGCCGCCTGGGACTCGCACGAGGCCAAGGACGCGATCCTCAACTCGCTCCTCGTCGCCTCGCTGGTGACGATCGGGTCGCTCGATCCTCGGCACCCTCGCCGCCTGGGGCCTGACCCGGCTGCGATTCCCCGGCCGCGGGGTCCTCGCCGGGCTCCACGGCTCGGTGCTGGTCGTGCCTTGGCTGATCGTCGGCGTCGCCGGGCTGATCTTCTTCAGCCAGTCCGGGATCTCGCTGTCGCTGACGACGGTGGGGCTGATGCAGCTGGTGGTCACCTTCCCGCTCGTCGTCGCGATCATCTCCGCCGGCCTGGTCCGGTTCCCGCGCTCGGTCGAGGAGGCCGCGATCGACCTCGGCGCGTCGCAGGCGCAGATGATCCGCCACGTGGTGATCCCGCACATCGCCCCCTCGCTCGCCGCGGCGGCGATCTTCGCGTTCGCCTGGTCGTTCAACAACTTCGAGGTCTCGTTCTTCACCGGCGGCTTCGAGCAGACGTTCCCCGTGTGGGTGTTCTCGATCCTGCGCCAGTCGGAGAACCTGCCGATGGTGAACGCGGTCTCGACCGTGATCGCCCTCGCCCAGGTGATCGCGGTGTTCGCCGGTTGGCGCCTGATGAAGCGCCTCACCCGCGATCGCGGCGGTGACAGCGCGCTGACCGACCTGATGACCGGGACGGTCCGCTGATGGAAGCCGCGACGGTCTCGCGCCCGGGCCCGCCGCAGCGGCGCCGGCGCGCCGGCAAGCTGCTGCGGCCGCTCGCCTTCCTGGCCGGGCCGGCCGGGGTGCTGGCGCTGTTCTTCCTCGCCCCGATGGGGGTGATGGTGGCGATCAGCCTCCAGCACGGGGTGCTCAGCGGCCAGTCGGGCTTCACGCTCAGCAACTACAGCGACGCGCTCAGCGACCCGCTCTACCGCGAGGTCGCCTGGACGACGGTCCAGATCGCGACGATCGCGATGGTGATCCAGCTCGCGATCGCGATCCCGATCGCCTACGTGCTCGCGTTCAAGGCCGGCAAGTGGGAGCTGCCGCTGCTGCTGTTCCTCGTGCTCGCGGACGAGCTCAACCCGATGGTCCGGATCTATGCCTGGCGCATGCTGCTCGGCCGCGAGGGGCTGATCAACGAGGCCCTGCAGCGGATCGGGCTCATCGACGCCCCGATCGACGCGCTGCTGTTCAGCAAGTTCTCGGTGATCGTCGTGCTCTCGACGAGCTACCTGACCTACACGGTGATCCCGATCTACGGGGCGATGAAGGCCGTGGACAAGAACCTGTTCGAGGCGGCCCTCGACCTCGGCGCCGGCTGGTGGACGACCGTCCGCCGCGTGCTGCTGCCGCTGATCGCCCCCGGGATCTTCGTCGCCCTGCTCCTGGTCTACATCCCCCTGTTCACCGACTTCGCCAGCCCGACGCTCGTCGGCGGCACCAGCGGCTACATGCTCGGCCAGGTGGTCAACGACCTCGTGCTCGAGAGCGGCGACCTAAACGGCGGTGCGGCGCTGAGCCTGCTGATGCTGTTCGCCTCGGCGATCTTCGCCGTCGTCGCCTACCGCCTGGCGAAGATCCGTCAATTGGAATCGTGAGCCCCGGCGGATCCGGATACGACGTCGTGATCGTCGGCGGGGGCCACAACGGCCTCGTCGCCGCCCACTACCTGGCCGCCGCGGGCCTGCGGGTCGTCGTCTGCGAGCGGCGCGAGATCGTCGGCGGCTGCTGCGTCACCGAGGAGTTCGCTCCCGGCTTCCGCGCCTCCACGGGCGCCTACGTGCTGAGCATGCTGCGCGAGCCGGTGTGGCGCGACCTGCGGCTGATCGAGCGCGGGATCGAGGTCGACCCGGCCGGGCCGGGCCTCAACCTGTTCGCCGACGGCTCGCACCTGCATCTCGACGACGACCTCGAGGCGACGCAGCGGGAGGTGCGCCGCTTCTCCGCCGCCGACGCCCGCGCGCTGCCGGAGTTCGAGGCCGAGCTCGGCCGGATCGCGGCGCTGATCACCCCCCTCATCGACTCCACCCCGCCCGACCCGGCCAGCCTGCGTCCGCGGGACCTCGGACGCCTGGCGGGGCTCGGCGCCCGCGCGGCGCGCCACCGCGCGCTGATCACCGACGCGCTCTACCTCTTCGGCACCTCGGCCACCCAGTACCTGGCCGAGTACTTCGAGAGCGACCAGGTCCTCGCCGCGCTCGGCTGGCATGCGATCAACGACTCGACCGGCGGCCCGTCGACCCCGGGAACCGCGTTCGTGCTCCTGCACGATCACGCCTCCGAGCAGGCGGGCGGCGGGATCCGCCAGTGGGGGTTCGTCCGCGGCGGGATCGGGCGGCTGACCGAGGCGATGGCCGACGCTGCCCGCGAGGCGGGGGCCGAGATCCGGACCTCGGCGGAGGTCGAGAGCGTGCTGATCGAGGGCGGCCGGGCGACGGGAGTCGTGCTCGCGGGCGGCGAGGAGCTGCGGGCCGCGCGGGTGCTCTCCAACGCCGACCCGAAGACCACCTTCCTCCGCCTGGTCGACGAGGGGGCGCTGCCGCCGCGCTTCGCCGCGGCCGTGCGCGCCTACCGCTGCGAGGGCACGAGCATGAAGATCAACCTGGCCGTCGACCGGCTCCCGGTCGCCTCCGCGGTCGGCGCGAACGGCGTCCAGCCCTACCACCGCGGGATCGTCGAGGTCAACCCGACCGTCGCCGAGATGGACGCCGGGCAGGCGGAAGCCCGCGCCGGGCGGCCCGCGTCCGACCCCCACATCGAGCTCTGCGTCCCGACCGTCCACGACCCCTCGCTCGCCCCCGAGGGCAAGCACGTGGTCACGATCGACGTCAACTCCCAGCCCTTCACGCTCGCGGAGGGATCCTGGGACGAGCTTCGCGAGCCGGTCGCCGACCGGGCGCTCGCGAAGCTGGAGTCCTACTTCCCGGGCCTCGGCGACTCGATCGTCGCGCGCCAGGTGCTCTCTCCAGCCGATCTCGAGTCGCTGCTCGGCATCTGGGGCGGTCACGCCCTGCACGGCGAGATGGCCTTCGACCAGCTCTTCAATCTCCGCCCCGTGCGCGGCTGGGCCGACTACCGGACCCCGGTCCGCGACCTCTGGCTCTGCGGGGCCGGGACCCATCCCGGCGGCGGGGTCACCGGCGCCAACGGCCGCAACTGCGCGCGCGAGGTGATCCGCGAGGCTCGTGGCCTCAGGGGACGGGTGCGGGAGGCGCGCGGGTGAGCCCGCTGATCCCCGCCGAGTGGGAGGCGATCGAGGCTCCGTCGATCACGGGCCCGACGCCGGGGCCCCGCAGCCGCGAGATCCTCGATCGGGTCGAGCGCCACGCCTATCCGGGTCTCACCCACGGCTCACGCCGCTGGCGCTCGAGTCCAAGCGCGCCTGGACGGTCACCGACGTCGACGGCAACGTCTACCTCGACTGCGCCTCCGCGTCGGCGTCGGTGCCGCTCGGAGCCGGGCGCCCCGAGCTGCTCGGCCCGGTGAACGAGGCGCTGGCGCGGCTCGGCAACGAGGACAGCCACGGCGCTCGTCTCCGAGCTCACCGCGCGGCTCGGCGAGCGCCTGATCGAGCTCGCCCCACCGGGCATCAGCCGCTACGACATCGCCCTCAACGGGACCGAGGCGGTCGAGATCGCGATCAAGATCATGCGCCGGGCGACGGGGCGACCGGTGATCATCGGCTTCCACGGCTCCTACCACGGCGAGTCGACGCTCACCGCCGCGCTCGGGGCCGAGGCGGCGGAGATCAGCCGCGGGCTGCGCGGCCTCGTCGGCGGGTTCGCCCACGCGCCCTACCCGCACGCCTACCGCTCCCCGCTGCGCGATCCGCGGCCCGGGGGAACCGGGGACGCAACCGTCGACTACCTGCGCGACCAGCTGCTCTTCCACGAGCTCGACCCGAGCGAGGTCGCCGGGGTGATCATCGAGCCGGTGCTCGGCTCGGGGGGCTGCGTCGCGCCTCCGGACGGCTTCTGGCCCGCGCTGGTCGACCTCTGTCGCGAGCACGGGTGGCTGCTGTGCGTCGACGAGGTCAAGTCGGGGATCGGCCGCGCCGGCGAGCTCTTCGCGGTCAACCGCTGGGGCGTCGAGCCGGACCTGATCTGCCTCGGCAAGGCGCTCGGCGGGGGCGCGATGCCGATCGGCGCCCTGCTCGGGACCGAGCGCGCGCTGGGCGGCTTCGACGACGTGCCCACCGGGAGCACGTGGGCCTGGCTTCCCGCCTCGTGCGCGGCGGCGCTCGAGACGCTGGCGATCTTCGAGCGCGAGCCGGTGCTCGACAACGTGCGCGAGCTCGAGCGCGTGGGCGCCGCCCGGCTCGCGGAGCTCGAGGGCCGCTTCGATGCGATCGGCGACGTGCGCGCCATCGGCTGCTTCATGGCGATCGAGTTCGTCACCGACCGCGAGACCAAGGAGCGTGACCCCGAGCTCCAGGACGCGGTCGCGGCCGAGGCGCTTCGACCGGGGGCTGCTCGCCGATTCGAGCACCACCTCGCTGAACGTGCAGCCGTCGCTGGTGATGCCGGCGGCGGCGCTCGAGCGCGCCTTCGAGATCCTCGCCGAGTCGATCGAGGCGGCGCTGGCGGCGCGGCGATGAGCGCGCTCGAGACCGAGCTCCGCGACGAGCTCGAGCGGATGGCGAGCGCGGGGACGCTGAAGCGGATTCCGGTGCTGACCTCGCCCCAGGGCCCGGAGGTCGAGCTCGAGGGGCGCGGCCAGGTGCTCTGCCTGTGCTCGAACGACTACCTCGGCCTCGCCAACCACCCCGCCGTCGTCCGCGCCGGCGCGGCCGCGCTGGCGACCTGGGGGGCCGGGACCGCCTCGGTGCGCTTCATCTGCGGCAAGTTCGCGCCCCAGGTCGACCTCGAGGCGGCGCTCGCGCGCTTTCTGCGCACCGACGCGGCGCTCACGTTCCCGTCGTGCTGGACCGCGAACGCCGCCCTGCTCGACGCGCTCTGCGACGAGCGCACGGCGGTGTTCTCCGACCGCCTCAACCACGCCTCGATCATCGACGGGATGCGGCTCGCGCGCCCGGGCCACAAGGCCGTCTACGAGCACGGCGACATCGCCGGCCTGCGGCGCCTGCTCGGCGAGGCGCCGGCGGCCGAGCGGCGGCTGATCGTCACCGACGGCGTCTTCAGCATGGAGGGCGACCTGGCGCCGATGCGCGAGCTCGCCGCGGTCGCGACCGAGCACGGGGCGACGCTGATCGTCGACGACTCGCACGGGATCGGCGTGGTCGGCGAGACCGGCCGCGGGGTGCTGGAGCGCTTCGAGCTGCTCGGCGACCCGGACGTGATCGTCACCGGGACCCTCGGCAAGGCGCTCGGCGGCGCCGCCGGGGGCTTCGTCGCCGGCAGCGAGGCGCTCTGCGACGTGCTCGAGCAGCGCTCGCGCCCGCAGCTGTTCTCCAACGGGATCCCGCCGACCGTCGCCGCCAGCGCCCGCCGCGCCCTGGCGGAGCTCGCCGAGAACCCGGCCCTGGTCGAGCGCCTGCGCGAGAACACCCGGGCGATGCGCAGGGAGCTGACGGCGGTGGGGCTCGAGCCGCTGGACGGCGAGAGCGCGATCGTCCCGATCATCGTCGGCGAGACCTCGGCCGCGATCGAGATCAGCCGCCGGCTGCTCGACCGCGGCGTCTACGTGACCGGGTTCGGCTACCCGGTGGTCCCCGAGGGGACCGCGAGGGTGCGGATCCAGGTCTCGGCGGCGCTCGCGCCCGAGCAGATCGCCACCGCGGCCGAGGCCCTGGCGGCGGTCGCCGGCGAGGCCGGGGTCACCAGCTCGCCGCCCGCCTCGCCAGGCGGGTGAAGACCTCGGCGCATTCGACCACCTCGTTGACGTCGATGTGCTCGGCGGGCAGGTGCGCCACCCGGAAGTCGCCCGGCCCGTACACCACCGCCTCGGAGCCGCCGAAGTCGACCATGTTGTGGGCGTCGGTCCAGGCCGGGACGCCGATCGGCTCTCGGGGAGCGCCGGTCACCTCAGCGGTCAGCTCGGCGAGCGCCGCAACCAGCGGCGAGTCCTCCGGGGTCTCGAACGGCTCGGTCATCTCGACGAGCTCGACCGTCCCTCCGAACTCCGCCGCCAGGGCCTCGAGCGCCGCCAGGGTGGCGTCGCCGTCCTGACCCGGGACGATCCGGGTCTGGAGCTGGAAGCTGCAGAGGTCGGGCACGGTGTTGAAGTCCGTGCCTCCCCTGATCGCCCCCACCTCCGCCTGCGAGGCGCCGAGGAGCGGATGCGTGTGGGCGTCGAGCCCGAGCCGCGGCAGCGCGCCGATCAGCGCGACCGCCGCCTCGATCGCGTTCTCGCCGTCGTCGGTGAGCGCGCCGTGGGCCGAGCGCCCCCGGACGTGGACCCAGGCGTCGATGTCGCCGGTCTCGGCCAGGCCCGTGCGCAGGCCGGTCGCCTCGAGGGCGATCGCCCGCTCGGCCGCGAGCTCGAGCGCGAGGGTCCGCGAGCCGCTGCCCCCGCGCTCCTCGTCGACCGGGAAGGCGAACGCGACCCCCAGGCGGTCGAGGTCCTCGCCGGCGGCCACCAGCGCCCGGGCTGCGGTGAGGCAGGCCACCACGCCTCCCTTGTCGTCGACCGAGCCGAGGCCGCGGACGATGTCGCCGTCGACCTCCGCGCGCGCCGGCCACGGCGCCGCAATCGTGTCGACGTGGGCGAGGAGGGCGAGCGCGGGCTCCTCGGCGGCGCCGACCACGAGGCTGTCGCGACCGGTCTCGCTGCGCACGCGGCGCACGGGCAGCGACCAGTCCGCGCACAGGGCCTCGATCCGGTCGACGACCCGGCCCTCGGCGCCCGACGGCGACGGGATCCCGACCAGCTCGGCGAGCAGGTCGCGGGCCTCGGCGACGGCGGCCCGGTCGGCGCTCAACCGCTCTGCACCTCCTGCCAGGCGCGGACCCAGGCTTCGTAGTTGTCGGGCTGGACCTCGGCGATCGCGTCCGAGATCGAGCGTGGGTCGGCCGTCTCGCGGAACCTGGCGGGGACGTCGGCGACCGCCGCCGCGTTGACCACCGCGAAGCCGTTCTGGGCCGCGATCGCCTGGGCCGGCTTCGAGACGAAGTAGTTGATCAGCTTGTAGGCGGCGTCGATGTTCTCGGCCTTCGAGGTGATCCCGAGGCCGCAGACCCAGGACAGCGGCCCCTCCTCCGGCGCCACCCACTCGACCGGCTCGCCCTCGGCCTGCAGCAGGAGCGCGTTGTAGCGCCCGCCGTCGGCGAGCACGATCTCTCCGCCCTTGAACAGGTTGAGCTTCTCGGAGTCCGAGCCGGTGAAGGCGCGGAACTGCGACTTCGAGTCGATCAGCTTCTGCTTGGCCTCCTCCACCTGCTCGTCGGTGAGCACCATCGGGTTCTCGGCGCCGAGCGCCGCGGCCGTCTCGGCGATCGGGGTCAGCCAGGTGCCGCCGTCGATCGAGACCCGGCCGGCGTAGGCGGGGTCGAAGAGGTCGGCCCAGGAGTCGGGGGCGGGCACGACCTCCTCGGTGTTGTAGAGCAGGCCCTGCGGGCCGGCGGCGACGGGGACGAAGTTGACGGTGCCGTCGGGGCGCTCGACGCCCTCGTTGTCGCGGAAGGCGAGCTCGTCCTAGCCCTCGATCGCCGCCGGGTCGATCGGCCGCAGCAGCCCGCGCGTGATCAGCGGCTGGTACTCGTCCGAGCAGACGTTGACGACGTCGGCGTCGAATCCTCCGGCGAGCTTCGCGGCGCCCTCCTGGACGCTGTCGAAAGTCGCGGTCTGCAGGTCGAGGTCGGGGTTCTGCTTGCGAAACGGGTCGAGGATCACGTCGCTGGCCGTGTCGCTGTAGGTGAACGTCCGCAGCGTGCCGCTCACCGGCGCCTCGGGGTCGGCGGGCGGTGGCGCCGGGTCGGAGTCGGCGTCCGATCCTCCGCAGCCGGCCGCGATCGCCGCCGTCGCGAGCGCGAGGGAGGCGGCGGAACGAAGGAGCGGGCGCGGCATCTCGCACATTGTTCCACAATCCATTATGGTCAGGCATGACCGTTGAACTGTGGAACAATCGAAGGAGAGCGGATGGTGACCAGGCACGGACGCGGCACCTCGCGCACGCGGAGAGCGGCGCTGACCGGGGCCTTGATCGCCGCGCTGGCCGCCGCCCTCTGGCTCGCGGGCACCAGCCGCCCGAGCGAGGCCGCGTCCCCGGCCCCCACCAGCGTCATCGTCCTGATCGGCGACGGCATGGGCCCCGGCCAACGGGCCGCGACCCAGCTCGCGCGCTACGGCCTCGACGTGACCCAGCCGATGGACGCGCTGCCCGTCTCGGGCACGATGTTCACCCAGAGCACCTCGGCGATCACCGACTCGGCCGCCGGAGCGACCGCGATCGCGACCGGCGTGAAGACCAAGAACGGGTACACGGGCGTCGATCCTCGGGGCCGGCGACTGCCGACGCTGCTCGAGATCGCCCGCGACGCGGGCAAGTCGACCGGCCTGGTCGAGGACAGCGACGTCACCAACGCGACCACAGGCTCGTTCGCCGCTCACGTCAAGGACCGCGACCAGCGACGCCAGATCGCCAGCAGCTATCTCTATGACACGAAGCCGGACGTGATCCTCGGCGGCGGCGAGCAGTTCTGGTACCCGCGCGGTACCCCCGGCGCCATCCCCAACGACCTGCCCGGCGATCGCAGCCGCGGGAAGAGGAACCTCGTCGCGGCGGCCCAGGACCTCGGCTATCAGTACGCCTCCGACGCGGAGGGCGTCGCTGCGCTCACCGGGCCGAAGGTGCTCGGCCTCGTCCAGGAGGACGCGTACGTCCGCGAGCTGCTCGCCGACGGCTACGACCGCAACGACGATCCCCACTACGTGCCGGAGGAGGCGCTCGTCGCGAAGGCGATCGAGCTCCTGAGCCAGGATCCCAACGGCTTCTTCCTCGTGATCGACGTCGACCAGATCGACGTCGCCGGCCACGCCAGCCACGCGGGACTGGTGATCAAGTCGGCCGACATGCTCAATCGGATCGTCGCGACGATCGAGGCGTACCGGGCCACCGACCCGAACCTCCTTCTCGTGGTCACCGCCGACCACGAGACCGGCGGGATGACGATCGAGGGGCCGAAGAGCAACTCGACCTCGGTGCTCGGCTACCCGATCCCGAAGCGGTGGCGAAACGGCCCCTTCGGGGTGGAGGGCTCCGATCGCGTCTTCACCACGGACTGGACGACTCCCGGCCACACGGGCGTGCCTGTGCCGCTCACCGCGGCGGGGCCGGGGTCGGACCGGCTCGACGGGCAGAACGACAACACCGATGTCTTCGGGGTCGCGCGGGAGGTGCTGACCGGATCGCCTTGACGCCTTCCTGATAGTCATTCAGGGGTGAGCGATCCCGACAACGTCCAGCGCTACCGCGAGGCCCTGGAGGCCTGGAACCGCCGCGACCTCGTCTGGATCCTCGAACAGGCGGCGCCCGACTTCGAGTTCCACACCGCGGGCCTGTTCCCGGGGATCGACTCGGTCTACACGGGCCGCGAGGGGATGGTCGAGTTCTGGACCACCTTCATCGAGGAGCCCTGGGCGCTCTTCGAGCTCGAGATCGAGTCGCTCGCGGCCGCCGACGACGGCCGCGTGCTCGCGCTCCTTCACTTCAACGGGACCGATCGCGAGTCCGGTCGCGAGGTCCACAAGCCCTACGCGCACGTGGCGACGTACCGCGGCGACGAGGTGGCCCGAATCGACGCCTTCTCGGACTGGACCGAGGCGCGCGAGGCCGCGGGGCTGGGCTGAACCGTGCTCCAGCACGTCTCGATCGAGGTGCCGCCCGAGGAGGTGGAGGCCATGGTCGGGTTCTGGGGGCTGCTCGGGTTCGAGCACATCGACGCGCCCGAGGCGCTCGGCGGCTACGTCACGTGGCTCGCGCGCGAGGGCACGCACATCCACCTGATCCACACCGACGACGGGACGGTGCCGGTGCTCGGCCACGCCGCGGTTGTCGTCGACGACTTCGAGGAGGCGATGCAGCGGGTCGCGGACGCCGGCTACGAGGTCGCCGAGACGCGCCAGCTCTGGGGAGCGCGCCGCGCCTTCGCGATCGCGCCGGCCGGCCACCGGGTCGAGCTGATGGCCTCCCCGCCGCCGGCCGGCGGCTGACCCGATGCCGAGCTTCGAGACCGTCCGCGTCGCGGCGATCCAGGCGACCCCGGTCGTCCTCGACGCCGAGGCGACCGTGGACAAGGCGTGCGAGCTGCTGGGGGAGGCGGCCGGCGGCGGCGCCCGACTGGCGGTCCTGCCGGAGACCTTCGTCCCCCTCTATCCGTCGAACGCCTGGGCCCACGACGCCGCGTCGTTCGGGGGCTGGGACGAGCTCTGGCGGCGGCTCTGGGAGAACTCGGTGGACGTCCCCGGCCCGCTGACCGAGCGGATCGCGGCGCGCTGTCGCGAGCTCGATCTGCATTGCGTGATCGGGGTGAACGAGCGCGAGTCCGCCCGGCCCGGATCGCTCTACAACGCGATGCTGACCTTCGGGCCCGACGGCCTGCTGCACAAGCACCGCAAGCTGATGCCGACGATGCAGGAGCGGATCTTCCACGGGGTCGGCGACGGCCGCGACCTCGACGTGATCGAGACGCCGCTGGGGCGGATCGGCGGGCTGATCTGCTGGGAGAACCGGATGCCGCTCGCCCGCTACGCCGTGTATCGCGGCGGTCCGCAGCTGTGGATGGCCCCGACGGCCGACGACAGCGAGGCCTGGCTGGTCTCGATCCGGCATATCGCGATCGAGGCCGGCGCCTACGTGATCTCGGTTCCCCAGTTCATCCCGGCGTCCGCGTTCCCCGACGACTTCCCGGTGCCGCTGCCGGAGGGCACGCCGATCTTCGGGCGCGGCGGCGCGGCGATCTGCCGCCCCGGCGACGGCGAGGTGATCGCCGGGCCGCTGTACGACGAGGAGGGAATCCTCTTCGCCGAATGCGATCTCGGCCGGGCGCTGGAGGCGAAGCGGTCGTTCGACGCCGCCGGGCACTACAGCCGCGAGGACGTCCTGCTCGACCGCTGAGCGCCCCGACCCGCCCCGCCGGACAGGTGGCTACGATCGCCCGCGTGCGCTACCCGGTCGAAGAGTTCACCGCCTCCGAGCGCGCCCTGCTCGAACCTCACTTCACCAACCTCGACCGCCCCGTCTTCTGTCTCGTCAACCTGCCCGAGACGGTCAAGGGCGCGCTGTTCGCTCGCTACTCGCGCTACCAGGGGAGCCTCCGCCGGCTGTTCCTCGAGGAGTTCGCCGGCGACGTCCCGGCCGGTGACCGCCCGTTCGACGGGGTCGAGGGCGAGCGCGCCGCGGGGCTCTACGAGCGGGTGTTCATCGGCTACGGCGACGACTCGATCGCCCAGGTGGGGGGCGCGCACGTGGCCTGCGAGTGGGTCTCCAACGTCCTCACGAAGGTGCTGCAGCGCGGCCGGCTCGCCGCCTACCTCGAGCAGTCGACCCGCTACATCCCCTACGACACGCCGATCGACGGCGGCGGCTACCGCTACTACTCCGACGACGACCTCGGACCCGCCTACCGCGAGGCGATGGACGAGCTCTTCCGGATCTACTCGCACGGGCTCGAGACGGTGCAGGCGTGGGCCGCCGAGCGCTGGCCGCGCGGCGACGGACCAGCCCGAGGGCGCCTGGCGGAGCTCGATCCGGGCCAAGGCGCTCGACCTGCTGCGCGGCCTGCTCCCGGCTTCGACCCTGAGCCACGTCGGCATGTACGCATCGGGCCAGGCGTACGAGGGCCTGCTGCTGCGGCTCGCCGCCTCGCCCCTCCCGGAGGCGCGGAACTACGGCGAGCTGCTGCTCTCCGAGCTCCGCCACGTCATCCCGAGCTTCGTCGCCCGCGTGGATCGCCCGGACCGCGGGGGCGACTGGATCTCGCACCTGCGCGAACGGCGCGAGGCCGCGGAGCGCACGGTCGCCCGCCTCGGCCTCGACCGGCGCGGTGGCGACCCGGCGCCCTCCGTCGAGCTCGTGCACGTCGACGGAACCGAGGACGACCTCCTCCGCGCCTCGCTGTTCGAATCCGCCGGCGTGGCGGAGTCTGAGATCCGCGGCCGGCTGGCGGCGCTGGACCCGATCGAGCGGGCCGAGCTGATCGGCGAGCTCGCCGGCGAGCGCCGCAACCGCCGCCACCGCCCCGGCCGCGGCTGGGAGGCGGTCCGCTACCGGTTCGAGATCGTCTCCGACTACGGCGGTTTCCGCGACCTGCAGCGCCACCGGATGCTGACCTGCCAGTGGCAGCGCCTCGGCCCCGACCTCGGGGCCGGCGTTCCCGACGAGGTCCGCGAGGCCGGCGCCGGCTCCGAGTACGAGCGCGCGCTGGAGCTCTCGCGCGCCGAGTTCGATCGGCTGGAGGCCGCGGGGCTCCCGGAGGCCGCCCCGTACGCGCTCTGCCTCGGCTACCGGATCCGCTACGTCCTCGACCTCAACGCCCGCGAGGCGATGCACCTGTGCGAGCTGCGCTCCGGCCGCGAGGGCCACCCGACCTACCGCGCGGTCGCCCAGGCGATGCACGAGCGGATCGCCGCGGTGCACCCGGCGATCGCCGCCGCGATGGTCCACGTCGACTCGACCACCGAGCCGCGACTTGAGCGGATCCTCAGCGAGATCCGCACCCACCGCAAGCGCCTTGCCGCGAGCGACGCGGTCGACACGCCGCCCGGCGTCAGCACGCTCGGCTAGCGCGCGCCTCTGCGCTGCTCAGCCGGCGGTTCGATTTCGCCAGCTAGCGTGTCCCGATCGCTCTCACGCGCAAGAACGACTGCCCCTGCGAGGGAGCCCCGAACGGGAGCAGCATCAAGTGTCCGGTCTGCCGTCGCGGCGACCTGGCCGTCACCGGTCACACCGCCGAGTTCGAGATCTGTCGCGTCTGCGGTTGGCAGCACGACCACGTCTGCGAGGGCTCTCCCCACGTCGGACCCCTGGGGCCCAACAAGGTGAGCTTCGCCGAAGCCCAGGCGAACTACGCCCGGTTCGGGGACTCCCGGTCCAGCTGACGCCCGCGCCGCTCTACGATTTCCGAGATGAAGTCATGGATGCTTCTCGCCGCCACCGTCCTGACGGTGGTCGCCGGGGCGCTACTCATCATGGCTCAGGCCAACGCCGACGGTGTGAGTTGTTCCCCGGCGAGCCGGCGCGCATCGGTGTGAACGCCGACGGCTCGACTTACAACTCTGTGGTGGGGCCGGCCTCGCTCATCACCCATAGCGCTGCTCCGTGCCCCGGGTAGGGTCGTGGCCGTGCGGGTCGAGGAGTCAATCGAGATCGCGCGGCCACCCCAAGCGGTCTGGGACGTCGTCGTTGATCCCCAGCGTGACGCCGAATGGTGCGCGAAGGTGAAGTCGGTGGAGCCGCTTGGCGAGGGGCGCTGGCGCGTCGTTCACAAGCCGGTCCCGCTGCGGCCGGCAACCGAGCTGATCGTCGATCAGGTCGAAGTCGATCCACCTCGCCGCTTACGCCTACGGGAGGAGGACGACGCTTCCGTGGTCGAGGTTGAGTACCGGCTGGAACCGAGCGCCGGCGGAACCCGCTTCGTCCAGGCCAGCGACGTCGACTGGAAGAGCCTGCCCCGCATCCTGCACGGCACCTTTCGTCGCGGGGTACAGCGGGACGTTCGACAGCAGCTGAAAGCGCTGAAACGACTACTCGAGGGCTGATTCAGGATGTGCGCGCGTCCTTGCGTATGTCCGGACCTGGGCTACCCGATCGAGCCCTGGGCGGTGATGTCGAGGTCGTGGAAATCGATGTCGCCATCGGTCTCCGTACAGAACAGATCGACGGTGTGTGTCCCGGCGGGCAGATAGATGGTTCGGGCCGTCAGTGCCACCGTCCCCTCGTAACCGGCAGGGTGACTCGGGGCCCCCGTGCCGGAGACATCGGCCTCGCCCAGCTCCTGCACCGGGCCCACTTGGATGCCGTCGAAACGCAGGTTGCAGCGTCCCTGGACACGGTTCGGGTTGTCTGATCCCGAGGTCGGACCAGTCTGATCGTCGAACCCGAACGTGGCCCAGGTGCCCGTGGCGTGGATGATGATCGCGCCGATGTTCTCCGTGGTGATGGTGGTGGAAACGCAGCTCGAACCGAGCCCCTTGATCGTCATTGCAACTGGCGGCGTTGCCGGTGCCGGTGATGATGTCCAGCGAGCTCCAGTCGATGTCCTCCGCCGTGAGCGACTGGTCGCGGACGTCGAGGCCACGGACCTGCCTGTTGCCGATGTCGACGCTCTTTACCTGCCCGTCGATGATGTCGGCCGTAGCGCATCCGTGAACACACGTCCGGGTCGGCGGTCAAGTGGCGCCGCAGCGCTCGCGCCGCTATCGGCGCCCGCCGAACTCCCAGTCGTGGATCTCGACGTTCGCGTACAGCCCCGCCTGGGCGAAGGGCGTGGACCCGAGCATCGCCTCGACTGCATCGCGGTCGCGCAGCTCGATGAGCGTGGCGTCGCCGACCCACTTCTGACCGTCATCGGAGAAGAGCGGTCCACGCGCGATCATGTGCTCGAGATAGCCGCCGTCGACGAGGTACCGAGCTTGAGCCGCCCGGACTGCGGGGTCGACAGCGTTTGCTTCCGGGGTGCCGTGGCCGATGACGAGAAAGCGTGGATCGCCGGCCGCGTCGCCCTCGAACTCCCACATCGTCCGACCCAGCGCGTTGCGCCAGGGGCGGACCATCACGTCGGAGTAGACCCCGGCGACGTAGCAGGGCTCTTCGAAGGCGAAGGCCCGAGCCGCCGCGGCGTCGGGGAGCTCGACCATGTGCATGCTGCCGGTCGCCGTCGCTCGGTCCGGCGTCAGTGTCGGACCGCGCGCGATCATCGCATCGGCGTACCCATCCATGAACGACCAATGGGCTTCGGTGAGCTGCCCCCACAGCGGCTCTGCGTCCGGTCTAGCGCGGCAGTAGAAGAAGTACTCCATGTCTGGGCGGGCCTCGCGAGCCTCAACGCTAGGGGATGTTCCGCCGGCGCTCGCAGCCCGTGGCGCGGTCGCGCCCGGGGCCGCCGACGCAGGTGTCCCGCCCGGGGCCGCCGATCAGCACGTCGCGGCCCGGGCCGCCGCGGAGCTCGTCGCCGCCGGGCCCGCCGCGCAGCCGGTCGGCACCCGCTCCGCCGCAGAACGCGTCCCCCCGGCCAAGGCCGCGGGCCTCGTCGCCGCCGCCGGCGAGCCGGAACGAGTCGCCCCGCTCGGCGCCTGTGAACGCGTCCGCGGCCGGGCCGCCCAGGTTGGTGACCTCCGACCCGGCGCAGAGCAGCGGCGGACCTGAGGCGCGCTCGTAGAGCTCGGCCGCGGCGGTGCCGAAGTAGGGGCCGTAGAGGTGGGTGAGGTCGCCGGTGTACCCGTAGCTGGTCACCCCGTTGACGGCGCCCTCGGGGGTGACCCAGCTGCCGCCGCTCGATCCCGGCGTCATGTCGCAGTCGATCTGCAGCGTCGGCGGTCCGCTGCCGGGTGGGCTGTCGCTGCCGGTCACCGAGGAGGGACAGCTGAAGAGGCGCTCGCCGTCGAAGTCGAGGTGAAGGATGGTCGGCTCGGCGGGATAGCCGAAGGCGGCGAACCGGCCCGCGCGCGGCCGGCCGAAGGCGATCGCCCGGGCGCCGATCACGTCCTCGATCCCGCGGCCCTGCTCGTCGCGCGCGACCCGGGCGGCGCCCAGGTCCTGGCGCGTGTTGGCGTCGTCGGCCCACGCGCCGGTGGTGAACAGCTCGCGCGCGGGCCAGGTGCCGAAGGGACGGGCGCCGTCCTTGTAGCCCGGGACGAAGGTCCAGTTGGTGGCGAAGCCGCCGCCGAACTCGGCGTCGTCGACGCAGTGGCCCGCGGTCCAGACCAGCGTGTGCCCGTTCGACTCCACGACCGTCGCGGAGCAGACGTAGTCGCCGGGATCGGACCCGGCGACGATGGAGAAGAAGACCTTGCCGTGGACCCGCGCCGGGTACGCGACGTTGGTGGCGCTGCTGTCGACCGCGGCGCGTTGCCGCGGCTCGCGCGACCCGGTCGCTTCGCAGCGGAGCGCGGCGCAGGATCCCGGCGGCGTCGACGGCCAGCGCCACCGGCGTCGCCGCGCGCATCCGCCTCGGGGTCCAGTAGTCGCGCGCCGCGTCCGCGCCGCCCGCAGCCGGCGCCGCGACCACGCTCCTCGCCGCGAGCCCCGCGCCGCTCGCGAGGCCGCACTGCACCGCGGCGAGCGCCGCGAGCACGCCGACGAGGAGCCTCGGCCAGATCTCCCGCCCGCCGCCGGTCACGGCGCGGACGTTAGTCGAGGGCCGGAGCGCCGCGCGCCGGTCGCTAGTGGTCCGCGACGGCCCCGGTTCGGGCCTCGGGCGGGACGCAGAACGCGCCCTCCGAGAAGCCCTGGCCCTCGATCCCAAACGCCCAGTTGAAGCGCGACCGGTAGTTCTCGAGCGCGATGATGCTGGTCAGCTCCACCATCTGGGCCTCGTCGAGGTGCTCGCAGAGCTGGGCGAAGAGCCGGTCGGGGACGTCGACCGGGCTCCGCGACATCCCGGTGGCGTAGTCGAGGACGAGCTTCTCCAGGTCGCTGAACCGGTCGCTCGAGGAGTAGGTGGGCAGCTCCCGCAGGTCCTCCTCCCCCACCCCGGCCTCGTCGCTGATCGACGAGCCGAAGTCGAGGCACCACTCGCAGCCGCTGATCATCGCCACCCGCACCTCGGCCAGGTGCTTGAGTCGCTTGTCGACGAGCTGCGAGCGCTCGGATGCGAGCTCGAGCGCCGAGTAGCCGACCATCACCTTCGGGTGGTGGGCGAAGATCCGCAGCGGGTCGACGACCGCGCCGTAGCGCCGACGCGATTCGCGGTAGCTCACCCGCACGAGCGGGTTGCGCGAGTCCTCCGGCACACCGGCGATCCGTGAGTTGGTGCCGTCGGGGGCGGCGCGGGTGCCCGCCGGGGCCGCGGCCGGCGGCCGGCTGAGCTCGAAGAGCACCCAGAGCGGCAGCAGGACGGTCGCGGCGAGCGCGAGCGCGTTCGCGATCGCGTCGCCGGTGTCGTAGGGCCCGAGGTTGAGGAAGTGGTAGATCGTGTGCGGCACCGCGAACAGCAGGAACGAGGCGCAGGCGATGATCACGAGCCGCCGCTCCAGGAACCAGGCGGCGGCGAAGAGCACCAGCGCCGTGGCGAGAAAGAGCCCGCCCACGTCGCGGACGAGGTGCTCGTTGTAGGCGGGCAGCGCCTCGACCCATCCGCGCCCGAGCGGGAAGTCCTCGTAGAACGAGCGCGGGGCGAAAAGCGCGTAGAGGCCGTCGGTGAGCTGAATCAGCCCGAGGGCGCCGAGGACGATCCGGATCGCGGTCCGGTGGCGCATCGGGGTGGTCGAGGTATCAGGCATTCGCCGGGCTCCTTTCGAGGTTGTCGATGATCGCGACGCAGGCGTCGACCCAGGCGGCGACGAAGCGCTCCTCGTCCACCCCGGCGACGCCCTCGCCGAACATCGTCTGCTGCAGGGAAAAGCCGACCAGCGAGGCGCAGATCACCTCGCCGAGGGCCTCCGGGTCGGCGAACTCGGCCCCGCGCTCGGCCGCGTAGCGCCTCAGGCCGTTGATCGAGAGCTCGATCCCGCTGCGCACGATCGTCGCGCAGAAGCGCTCGGCGAGCTCGGGGGCGCGGCCCCCGTCGCGCATCACCACCTGGACCAGCTGGCGCTCGCGGGCGAGCTCCGCCAAGCCCCAGCGCGCGATCAGGGTGAGCTCCGACCGCAGGTCGCCGAGCGGTGCCAGCGCGAGCCGGGAGTTGAACGAGTCGATCGCCGCGATCCGCTCCGACAGGGCCGCGTCGAACAGCTCCTCCTTGCTCGGGAAGTGCTTGTAGAGCGCCCCCGATCGCGGCGAGAGGCCGGCGGCCGCCTCGATCTCGCCGATCGAGGTGCCGAGGTAGCCGCGCTCGGCGAACAGCTCGAGCGCCGCCGCCAGGATCCGCTCCCGGGTGGTCGCTGCGGGCGGCTTGCGCTGCTCGGTAATCACCGGATTACCGATGGTAAACGATCGATTACCGAACGGTCGCCAGGGTGTCCGAGAGCCAGGCCGTGAGCGGGCCGATCGACGCACCGAGGTCGTCGCCGAAGAGCTGGTGGCCGGCGCCGGGGACCTCGAGATAGCTCGCGTGCGGCGGCCGCGCCCGCTCGAGCGAGCGCCGCGTGAACTCGGGGGTCACCATCCGGTCGGCGGCGCCGATGACGACCAGCACCGGAGTCCGGACCCGCTCCCATGCGAGCTGTGGTCGGAAGCCGACGTAGCCGGCGATCGAGCGGATCGTGATCGTGAAGTTGAACAGCCCGTCGACCCGGTCGTCGAAGTAGCGCTTGGTCACCGGGTCGAGCGCGACCTCGTCGTAGTCGGCGATCTGGCGAACGGAGATCGGCAGGCGCGGAGCGAGCCGGGCGAGCCTGGAGATCAGCGGCGCGCGACGGGCGAGGGCCGGATCGGGGTAGACGTCGGGATGGCCGATGCAGTGGCAGACCGCGGCGTCGACGTCGGGCTCGCGGGTCAGGAGACACCAGCTCATGATCCCTCCGAGCGAGTCGCCGACCAGGATCACCGGGCCGCTGGAGCGCTCGCGGGCGATCCCGATCGCGAGCTCGAGGACAGCGAGGTCGTCCTCGAGCGTCGAGTCGCCGCGCCGGCCCTCGGAGATCCCGTGGCCGAGGCGGTCGACGAGCAGGGCGTTGAAGCCGTGCTCCGAGAGCGCCGCCGCGAGCGGCAGGTGGCGGCGGACGTGGTCGCCGAGACCGTGAGCGAAGACCACGGTGGGGGCGGTCGGATCGTCGCCGTGGCGCTCGATGTGGATCGCGGCGCCCCTGTGGTCGGCCCACTCGTGCTCGAGCGTCCGCAGCTCACCCTCGAGGTCGAGCGCCGCGAGCGCGGCGTTCCGCGAGCGCGCTTCGAGCACGAGGCGGGTCGGAACCTCGAGCAGGCGCTCGGCGGCGGCACCCCGCGGCGGCTCGGGGCCGTGGCGGAATCCCTTCCGCGGCGGCCTCACCTGCGGCGCTTGCGCTTGCGCTTCCGGGCCCGCTCGCGCCGCGCCGAGTGGTCCTGGGCCGCGGGCTCCTCCCCGAACACCTCGGTGGCGTCGGACTCGACCACGTCCGCGGGGCCCGCCGGTGCCGGCTGCGGCTGCTCGCCGGGTTTCGGCCACGGGATCGCCTCGCCGGCGTCCCAGGCGGGCGGGCGCCCCCTCGGCACCCGGTCGAGGATCGTGAATCCGAGCCAGCCGAACCAGATCATCAGCGCCAGGAGCGAGAGCGCCGGGACGATGAACAGCGAGGAGACCCCCAGCGCCATCCCGAGCGTGGCGAAGAAGCGGCTCAGCAGCCCGACCCGCATCGCCTGCAGCGGGACGTAGACCATGACCACGATCAACCCGAGCAGCGCGGGGAGCAGCAGGTTGGCCGCGATGTCGAAGGCGGTGCTGGCGTCGATGAGGTCGTCCAGGAGCGTGTAGACGTCGCCCCCGGGCCCCGCCTGCTCGACGAAGTCCGAGGCGACCTGGGTCTGGGCGAACCAGGCGATCAGCCCCTGGGCGGCGAGCAGGACCGGGCCGATGAAGACGAACCCGATCATCGCGCCGTTGACGCGCTCGCTGCGCGCCTGGGCGGCGCGGAAGAGGTAGAGCAGCGGGAACACGATCGCGACGAAGGCCAGCGACCGAAGCACGGCCGAGCCGAGCAGCTGGGTGCCGACCTCGTCGATCGCCCGGTACTGCTCGGTCTCCAGGCCCGAGAGCGGCACCGACCCACCCTGCTCGATGACGACGGAGACGATGTAGAGCGGCGCCGCGGCGATCGCGGCGAACCCGGCGAGCCGCTGCCCGCGGCGCTCGCGCTCGATGATGTCGCGGCGGTTCACGGGTTCAGTCCACGTCCGCCCTGCGCGCGCCGGACGTGGGTCGCAGCTCGACGCGCTCGGCGGCCGAGCGGATCGGGATGTAGTCGTCGTCGCCGCCGACGATTCGCGATACGCGGTCGCCCGCGGCGAGGACCAGGTCGAGCACCGGCGCCGAGAGGCCGATCAGCGCCTCGAAGCGGGCGCGCGTCCGCTGCTGCTGCGGGGTCGGCGGCGGCAATCGGCCTCGATCAGCCGCGCTCGTGGAAGAAGAACCCGGGCAGCGCGCCCTCGATCACTTCCTGGGTCATCCGCTGGGCGACCTCGAGGTCGCCCGTGCGCACGGCGATGTCGTCGAGCGTCACGATCCCGACCAGGCGCTCGCCGTCGAGGATGGGGAGCCGCCGGATCCGGTGCTGGACCATCAGCGCCGCGGCCTCCTCGAGATCCATCTCCGGCTCGCCGGTGACCAGGGGACGCGACGAGTGCTCGGTGATCGCCTCGTTCGGCGAGCGCTCCTCGGCGAGCGCGCGGACGGCGAGATCGCGGTCGGTCACCATCGCGGTCGGCTCGCCCTCCGAGTCGCAGATGACGACCGAGCCGACGGAGTGGTCGCGCATCAACTGGGCGACCGCGAGCACGTCCGCGTCGGCGCTCGCCGTAACCACGCCCGAGGTCATGATCTCGCGCAGCTGCATGAGCGAACGATATCCGGGCGAATACGATCCGGCGTCCATGCCATCGGCGCTCGAGCAGGGCGAGCTTGGGACCTGTCCCCTCTGTGGCCGCCCCCTGTACTCCTGGATCGCCCTCCCGCTCCGCAACGGCGAGGCCAGCGTCGGCGTGCCGCTGGGCGAGGACGAGCGGGTGATCCTCCGCTGCGAGAGCTGCGGCGTGGCGGTCGAGCGCGACCGCGAGGTGGACCTGACGGCCGAGTGGGAGGCCGTCTGCCAGGCGGGCGAGCCGGGGGTGCGGGAGATCGCGATCCCCAACCGGGCCAGCCTGCAGGCGGCGATCGGCGTCGAAGGCTGGGCTGAGATCGACGGCTCCCCGGGGCGGCTGATCCACACGCCGGCGAGCCTCGAGCTGCTCGCCGAGCGCAACTCGCACCGGCTCCAGCGCCGGCGGATGGCCTTCTCGCGGCGGGCCCAGGCGTGGATGTGGCAGACGCTGATCAACGGCCTCACCTTCCACCCCAACTTCGCCCGCGAGGCGCGGGCCGGGCGCCTGAGCGCCGACGGCGGGCGGGCCAAGTTCGCGATCGACGTCATGGTCACGGTGCTCGGCGCCCCGCTCGTGGCCCTGGTCTCGGTGCCGCTCGAGGTCGGGGCGACGCTCGCCGGCCGCGGCGGCGAGCTCGTGGCGACGGCGGCCCGCGAGGAGCGCTGAGGCGTCAGAGCGCTCGGCGCCAGATCCGCTTCGCGAGCGGCAGGGCAAGGGCCCGCGGGGCGTGCTGGCCGGAGATCGCGCCGGCGCGGTTGAGCAGGCCGGGGACGACCACCCGCTTGCCCCGCTCGGCGCCCTCGACCGCGGCCCGGGCGACGTCCTCGGCCGAGCTCCAGACGAACTCCGGGACGCGCTCGTCGGCGTTCTCGATCCCGGCCGCGTCGGCGAAGCCCGTCTTCACCGGTCCGGGACAGACCGCGGTGACGCTCACGCCGTAGCCGCGGAGCTCCGAGTGGGTGGCCTCGCTGAGGCTGAGGACGAAGGCCTTGGTCGCGGCGTAGGCCGCGTTGGTCGGCATCGGCTGGAACGCGGCCGTCGAGGCGAGGTTGACGATCGCACCGCGCCCGCGTTCGGCCATCGGCGCCGAGAACCGCGTCTGGAGGTCGAGCAGCGCCTCGCAGTTGATCCGGACCATCGCGCGCAGCCAGTCGCGATCGTCGCGGTGGAGCTCCCCGACGCCGCCGATGCCCGCGCTGTTGACGAGGATCTCGACCGCGAGCCCGAGGCGATCGAGCTCGGCCGCAACCCGCTCGCGCTCCTCGTCGCGGGCGAGGTCGGCCGCGATCGCCTCGGCGCGGACGCCGCGCTCCGAGAGCTCGGCCGCCAATTCGCGCAGCCGCTCCTCGCGGCGCGCGACCAGCGTGAGGTTGTGACCGCGGGCGGCCAGCTCCCGCGCGATCGCCTCGCCGATCCCCGACGAGGCGCCGGTGACGAGCGCCGTCGACGAGCTCGCGGGAGGCGGCAGGGCCATCTCGCCAGACTAGTTCAGGCGCGCCCGCCGGACGGCCGGGGCGGCCGCCGATCGCGCCCGTCTATGATCGATCCATGGAAGGAAGCGATCCCTTTGGGCTCTTCGGTGACCCGGACGAGCTCCGGGCCAGGCTCTCGGAGATGGCCGAGCAGATGCAGGGCGCCCAGAAGGTCGCCTGGGCCGACAACGCGATCAAGCTCGCGGTCGACATGACCGTGGCCTCGATCGCGCGGCTGGACCTGCACGGCACCAGCGACGAGCAGGCCATGCAGGTGCGCGACGCGATCCGCGTCGTCTTCCCAGAAGCCGTCACCCTCGTGCGCGAGGCGCGCGAGGGTCTGTCCTGATCGGTCACTGAGCCGGCACGTAGCTCGCGCCCCGCGTCGGCGATCGGCGCCTAGCGTCGTCGCATGCGCTCGCAGAGCGGAGCGGCAACGGTCGAGCACGCGGCGATCTCGCTGTTGGTCGCGCTGCTCGCGGCCGTGGCAATCGCGGCCCTCGCCTCGGGCGACGAGGAGGACGGGCGGGAGCTCGGCGCGACGCTGGGGCGCAAGCTGCGCTGCGCGGCCGTCGGCCCGGGTCCGTGCTGGCGGGATCCGCTGACGCTCGCCTACGGGCGCTCGCTCGCCGGAGCCGTCCGCGCGCTCGCCCCGGAGCCACGCACGCGTCCCGGACCGGACGGCTCGCCCCTGCTCCCCGTCGACTTCCGCCGCTGCCGCTCGACGGGCTGCGCGCTGCCGGGGCCGCGCCCGGGCCTCACCGCTTCGAACCGCCGGGTGACCGCGTTCGTCTCGGTCGCCGAGCAGGGGCGGGGTCGTAATTTCGTTGAGATTTCATACTGGCATTACCGCCCCGCGCTAGGCTGGGATCGGGTCGCGCGGCTCGCTGGCAGGGGGGAGATACGGCGGCTTGCCTCGACGCCTCTGCTCGAGGCGCAGGTGCCGGCCCTGGTGCCGCTGGAAACCCTCGACGGGCGCAACCAGTACGAGTTCGCGCCCGGCGAGGAGCCGCCTTGGCGCTGGCGTGTGGAATCCGTCTATCCCGAGCTCGGAACGGGCTGAGCGCCGGACTACCAGTGGGCGTCGTGATGTTCCATCACGCCGAGCCCGGAGGCGAGCTCGACGCCACCCGGGAGCGTCCCGGCGAAGCTCCCGAACGGCTGGCGGTAGGAGTAGGCGAACGGGCGTCCCTGCTCCCTGCGGCGCTCGGCCTCGGCGCTGAACCCGAGCCGGCCGCCGCCGTCGAACTCGATCGCCTCGAGTCCCTCGAAGCTCACCGGCGGCGCCTCGGTGGGCGCGCCGTCGACCCAGATCGCGCGCTCGGAGCGCTCCGGTGGGTCATTGATCCCGGCCACCAGGTTCCAGGCCACGTTGCGCCCGTCGGCCGTCTCGCCGACCCCTGCCGACCAGTCCCAGACGGTGTGCTGCGGGTGATACCCGCACGACTCGTCCTCGAGCCCACGGGCCGTGGTGCGGATCCGGCGCTCGCCGATCCGTACGTCGACCTCGACCTCGACCGGGCGCTTGCGGGTCCAGACGTAGTTGTCGGCCTCACCGGACCCGCAGACCACCTCGATCCACGCTCCCTCCCCGACGTGCAGGAAGCCTCGCGTGCGCTCGGCGTCCGCCCGCGCCGCGGCCTCGATCCGGACCAGCGTGCCTCCCTCCTCGGGCGCCCAGTCGATCCGGCCCTCGTCGCCGTCGGCGGCGGCGGGCTGGGTCCAGACCTCCCCGCGGGCGAGCCCGGGGACGATCGTCTTCGTGTTCTCGAGCAGTTGGCCGCGCTCGCGATCCCAGACGGCCCAGAAGGTCTGCCCTACCGCGCCGACCTGGACCCGGGCCGCGCAGAGCAGCAGCTCGTCGCTGAACGCGCCCAGGTAGCGCCAGCGCTTGCGCCACCTCCCGCCCCGGCGGATCGGCACCTTGCCCGGGGGGAGAGGCAGCTCGGGCCTTCCCGGCCCCGGGCCGCGCCAGGGAAGGGCCTCGAGCGTCACCGCGTCATCCGGACTCGATCTTGCAGATCTGATCGCCGGCGTTGATCGCCGCGCCGTCGGCGACGTTGAGCTCGGTCACCTTGCCCGCGACGTGGGCGGTGATCTCGTTCTCCATCTTCATCGCCTCGATCACGCAGATCAGCGCCCCCTCCTCGACCTCGGCCCCCTCCTCGACGGCGACCCGCAGCACCGACCCCTGCAGCGGCGAGGCGAGCACCGGCCCGCCACCTGCGCCCCCGGCGCCGTTGTCCGAGGCGGCGCGCTTCGGCGGGCGGCGGCCCGCCGCGGGCCCGGCCCCGCCCCCGGCGGGAGCCGCGGCGCCGATGACCTTCACCGCGTGCAGGCGCCCGTCGACCTCGACCGCGTACGTCCGCTCGGCTGGTCGCCTCATCCTCATCGTCGTCCGCGGGCTTGGGCGGTGCTTCGGGGGCCAGCCGTTTGAGCCATTTGCGGTCCTCGGTCAGGTCGCGGCAGGTCTCCCCGTTGGCCCATTGCTCGGTCGCCAGGATCGCCTTGTGGAAGGGGATCAGCGTCGTGAGCGGCTCGATCCGGTACTCGCCCAGGGCTCGCAGCATGCGCGCGGTCGCCTTCTCGCGGTCGACGTCCCAGGTGATCAGCTTGGCGACCATCGGGTCGTAGAGCGGGGTGACCTCGGACCCGGCCTCGAGCCCCGAGTCGACCCGGACGCCGGGGCCGGCGGGCTCGATGTAGCTCGTGATCTTCCCGGGCGCGGGAGCGAAGTTCTTGTGGGCGGCCTCGGCGTTGATCCGGCACTCGATCGCGTGCCCGCGCAGCTCCACCTCGTCCTGGGAGATCGAGAGCTTCTCGCCGGCGGCGATCAGGACCTGCTCGCGGACGATGTCGATGCCGGTGACCATCTCGGTCACGCAGTGCTCGACCTGGACCCGGGTGTTCATCTCGAGGAAGAAGTAGTCGTCGCCGACCTGCATTCCCTCGACCGTGCCGGCGCCGCGATAGTCGACCGCGCGCGCGGCGTCGGTGGCGATCTTGCCGATCCGCTCGCGCATCTCGGCGTCGACGTGCGGCCCCGGCGCCTCCTCGATCAGCTTCTGGTGGCGCCTCTGGATCGAGCAGTCGCGCTCGCCGAGGTGGATCACGTTGCCGTGTGAGTCGGCGAGCACCTGCACCTCGACGTGGCGCGGGTCCTCGAGGTAGCGCTCGAGGTAGACGCGGTCGTCCGAGAAGAACTTCTCGCCCTCTCGCGCGGCGCCCTCGAACGCTTCGGCGAGGTCGTCGGGCGTCTGAGCGACGCGGAAACCCTTGCCGCCGCCGCCGCCGGCCGCCTTGCAGGCGACCGGATAGCCGATCTCCTCGGCGGTCTTGCGTGCGGCCTCGACGTCGGGTGAGGGCTCGGTCGAGCCGGGGACGATCGGCACCCCGGCCTCCTGCATGATCTCGCGGGCCCGGGTCTTCGAGCCCATCGCCTCGATCGCCGACGCGGGCGGGCCGATGAACACGATCCCGGCCTCCTCGAGCGCCGTGGCGAAGGCCGCGTTCTCGGCCAGGAAGCCGTAGCCCGGGTGGACGGCCTCGGCGTTCGCCTTGCGCGCCACCTCGATGATCCGCTCGATCGAGAGGTAGCTCTCGGCAGGGACCGCCGGGCCGAGGAGAAAGGCCTCGTCGGCCTCGCGCACGTGGGGCGTTTCGCGGTCGGCCTCGGAGTAGACGCCGACCGAGGCGATCCCCATCTCCTTCAGCGCCCGCATCACCCGGATCGCGATCTCACCCCGGTTCGCGACCAGGACCTTCTCGAACATGGCGCGCCGGAGGTTATCCGGGTGCGTGTGTGACGCGAATCAACGTAACCTTGACATAATTCGGTGTTACATCGGGTAGAGACATGGTCAGGCACGACGGAGGTCGCGCCCACCCCCGAACGACGAAGGAGCCCGAGATGAACGCGGTCGATTCAGCCCCCGCCGCAGGCGCGGAGATCGGACAGGTGATCGGCGCCAGCGCTGCCGCGCTGCTCGCCACGGCCGTGCTGATCTACCTCGGCTGGGCGCACCGAACCGGCCGCACGAACGTGCTCCGCCGGCTCGCGGGGCTCGCCGCGCGCGATACGGGCTTCGCCCCCTGGGCGGCGCTGCCCTCGCTGATCGCCGCGGGCTCGCTGCTGATCGCCCTGCTCGGCATGTACTGGGACATCTCGCTGCACATCGACGACGGCCGCGACGCCGGGCCGCTCGCCAACCCCGCCCACTACCTGATCCTGGTCGGCCTCTTCGGGATCTTCAGCGCCGGCTTCCTGGCGATCGTCCTCCCGGAGGGCAAGCCGAGCGAGCGCGCGGTGCGGATCTCCGGGGACTGGTACGCCCCGCTCGGCGGGATCGCGATGCTCGCCGCGTCGGCCTTCGCCCTGATCGGGTTCCCGCTGGACGACGTCTGGCACCGGATCTTCGGCCAGGACGTGACGCTCTGGGGCCCCACGCACCTGATGCTGATCGGCGGCGCCGGCCTGACCCTGATCGGGAGCTCGATCCTGATCATCGAGGGCCGCGGCGACGCGCGTCGAGCGCCCCGAGTCGGGCCGGCTGACCGCCTTCGCCGACCGCGTCGTCGCCATGGTCGCCCGCTACCGGCGCTCGTTCGCCGTCGGCGGCCTGCTGATCGGCCTCTCCACCTTCCAGGCCGAGTTCGACTTCGGCGTGCCCCAGTTCCAGCTCGTCCTCGAGCCGATCATGCTCGCCTTCGCCGCCGGCGTGGCGCTGGTCGCCGCGCGGATCTGGATCGGCCCCGGCGGCGCGCTCGGCGCCGCGGTGTTCTTCGTCGTCGTGCGCGGCGCGATCGCGCTGATCGTCGGCCCCGTCCTGGGCGAGACCACGCCCCATCTGCCGCTCTACCTCGTTGAGGCGCTCTGCGTCGAAGGCGCCGCGCTGCTCGTCGCGCCACGCCGCGGCTACTCGTTCGGCGTCCTCGCGGGCGGCCTGATCGGGACCGTCGGCTTCTTCGCCGAGTACGCCTGGTCGCACGTCTGGATGCCGGTCGCCTGGCCCCCGAGCCTGATCGGCGAGGCGATCCTGCCGGCCCTGGTCACCGCGATCGCCGGCGGCGTCCTCGGCGCCTACCTCGGCGGCTCGTTCGCCGCCGCGGGCTCGCGCCGCGAGCGCTTCGCCGCCCCGCCGGTGGTTCCCGCGGCTGTGGCGACGCTCGCGATCGTCGCCGTCGTCGGGCTCAACGTCGGCGACCAGACGCCGAGCGGATGGAGCGCCCGCGTCGCCCTCGACGACGTCCGCAGCGGCCCCGAGCGCACCGTGGACGCGACCGTGCGCCTCGACCCGGCCTCGGTCGGCGACGACGCCTACTGGCTCCAGGCGATCGCCTGGCAGGGCGGCGGCCTGGTCGTCGACCCGCTCGAGCGGGTCGGGCCCGGCGTCTATGAGACCACCAAGCCGATCCCGGTCCACGGGACCTGGAAGGCGCTGATCCGCCTGCAGAGCGACAACTACGTCGCCGGCGTGCCGATCTACCTGCCCGAGGACTCGGCGATCCCGGCCCCCGGGGTGAGCGCCTCGGCGAGCTTCGAGCGCCCGTTCGTCGACGAGACCGAGATCCTCCAGCGCGAGCTGAAGTCCGGCGTCCCCGGCTACCTGGCGGGCATCGCGTACTCGATCGTCGCCGCGATCGTGCTCGGGCTGCTGCTGCTGCTCGGCTGGGTGCTGAACCGGATCGCCCGGCCGGAGGGCGGCGGCGACCGCCGCGGGCCGGCGCCGAGCCGGCCGCGCTCGACGGCGCGGGAGGCGACCGTATGAGCCTCCCGCTCGCCCACGCCGGTCACTGGCTGATGAGCATCGGCTTCGCCGGCGCGCCCCTGACCGTGATCGCGGCCGTGGTCATCATGGCCCTGCGCGAGCGCCGGCGCGACGCCGACCCGAGCCCGGGCTAGGCACCGCGGGCGTGCGGCCGAACGTCGCGTACGAAGTGGGCCAGACATGGAGACGCCGCTTGCGCAACGACGTTCGAACATAGAGCCAGTCGAGTGCGAGCAGAGCGCGCAACAGCCACCACGAACGTCACGCGATGCGCACGCGACCGCCCCCGTTACTGCCAAACGCGCCACGCGTCGCGTCGCACGCCCCGGGTCCGGGCGCACCGGCCCGAGCCCTCGGCGCCACGGCACTAGCCGTCGCCGCGCCGCCGTCCTGCTCGCCCAGCCCTGGTAGCGGGCGCGGCGGCGGGCGAAGGCGAGGTCCTCGGGCGGCAGGCTCGGGTAGACCGCCTTCGAGCGGGCGTGCGGGCCGTCGTAGTGCTTGATCACGTAGGCGCGCAGGGCCTCGCGGTGGTCCTGGCAGGCGTAGAGATTGCGGCCGTAGGGGCCGCGCCCGTGCCAGATCATCCACCCGGCCGGCCCGCAGTCGACGTACTGGCCGAACCGGTAGTGCAGGAGCTGGCGCTCGATGCTGATCTGGGTCAGCTGGTCGGGCT
This sequence comes from uncultured Solirubrobacterales bacterium, assembly GCA_963729065.1. GTDB lineage: Bacteria > Actinomycetota > Thermoleophilia > Solirubrobacterales > 70-9 > WHSW01. Next base: position 1,349,711 of record CAVSMS010000010.1, on the reverse strand, counting down.
CGGACCCGCAGAACTCGCACCGGAAGATCAGACGGCACGGCACGCGCCCAGGCTACCTCGCGCGCCGTAGATTGTCGGCGTGCTGCCCGGGGTCGCCAAGCCGAGCCGGTTTCGGCCCCGCTTCCACTATGAGCTGCTCGTCTGCGGCCTCAGCGGCCACGCCCTGGTCGGTCTGGACGCCGCCGAGCTGCGCCCGCAGGACGCGCCGTTCGCGCGCGAGATGGACGGCACGCGCTGGCACCGGTGCCTGCGCTGCGACAGCTGGCTGCCGTTCGCCGACCCGACCGACCCGACGACCCGCCATCCGCCCGAGCACGACGAGATCGAGCTGCCGCTGCGGGGCAAGCCCCTGCGCGACAAGATCATCCTGCGCGCGATCGCCGTCGACCGGGCGCTTCACTTCCTCATCCTCGCCGCGCTTGCGGTCGGCGTCCTGCTCGTCGCCGGCAACGAGGTCGACCTGCGCGACAAGTTCTACGCCGTGCTCGGCGCCCTGCACGGCGGGCTCGGCGGCCCCACGGACGGCTCCGACGGCAGCTTCGTCCACCGGATCGACGACTTTCTCAACCTGCCGGACGACAAGCTGGAGCTGATCGCCGCGGCGCTCGCCGGCTACGCGCTGTTGCAGGCGCTCGAGGGCGTCGGACTGTGGCTGCAGAAACGCTGGGCCGAGTACCTGGCGGTCGTCTCGACCTCGGTGTTCCTGCCGATCGAGATCTACGAGCTGATCGACAAGGTGACCGCGCTGAAGATCGCGGCGCTGCTCATCAACATCGCGATCCTCGTCTACCTGCTGTTCGCGAAGCGGCTCTTCGGCCTCCGCGGCGGCTCGGCCGCGGACGAGGCCCTGCGCGAGCGCGACATCGGGTGGGAGGCCCTGGCCGCGAACGCGCCCGAGGCGACGGGACGCGCGTGAGGCCTCAGCGCCCGCCGGTCCAGGCGGACGCGATCTCCGCGACGTGCCGGTCGTCGGTGCCGCAGCAGCCGCCGAGCACGTTCATCCGCGGCAGCGCGTCCGCGAGCGCCGCGTAGCGGGCGCCGAGGTCGGCCGGGTCGCCGTCGTCGAGCTCCGGCGCCTCGTCGAGCTCGGCGTGGCTCATGGTCGAGGCGTTGGCGCGCAGGCCGCGGATCCGCTCGACCCATGGCTCGCCGGGCGCGAGCACCGCGTCGAAGTGCGTCGGGTGGGCGCAGTTGAGCATCACGTACTCGGCCCCGCCGGCGGTGCGGTCGTCGAGCTCCGTGATCGCCTCCCCGAGGTCCTGGCCGCTCGGCAGCCGGCCGTCGATCTCCACCGTGAACGAGATCGCCACCGGCATCCCGGCCGCGGCAGCCGCCTCGGTGACCCCGATCGCCTCGTCGACGTAGGTCATCGTGATCGCGGTGACCATCTCGGCCTCGGTCTCGGCGAAGGTCTCGATCTGGGTCGAGTGGTAGTCGCGCGCGGCGTCGGCGGAGAGGATCTCCACCGGGTCGTAGCCGTCGCCCTGCGGCCCGACGCACCCGCTGATCACCACCGGGCGCGCGCCTCCGTGGGACTCGCGCAGCTCGGCCATCAGCGAGATCGCCTTGCGGTTCAGCCGGGCCAGCTCGTCCTTGGAGTAGCCCAGCTCCGCCGCCCAGCGCGGGCTCGCGCGCCAGGTCGGGCTCTCGAGCACGAACCCCGCGTCGTGGGCGCGCGACAGTGCCAGATAGGGCTCGTAGTAGCGGCGCAGTGCCGCCGTCCCACGCTCCTCGTCCAGGAGCGGGAAGGCGGCGAACGCGGGCAGGTCGATGCCCTGGTGGAAGATCAGCGTCGTCTCGAGCCCACCGTCGGTGAGGAACAGCCCTCCATCGAGCTGCGGCAGGTGATCGCGAGCGGCCATCGGCGCCTTGGCGACAGCCTACGGCTAGATCGGTACCGGCGCAGCCGTGCTGGACCGTGATCCAGCGCAGCTCGGTGAACTCGTCGAGCGCCGCGCGGCCGCCGAACCGGCCCCAGCCGCTCGCCTTGACCCCGCCGAACGGCATCTGCGGCTCGTCGTGGACGGTCGGAGCCGTTGACGTGGCAGATGCCGGCTCTCGATTCTCCGGGCGACATCGAGCGCGGCGGGCACGTCGCGGCCGAAGACCGCGGCCGCGAGCCCGTAGTCGGTGTCGTTGGCGACCTCGACCGCCGCCTCGGCGTCGTCGACGCACGATCATTGCCACGACCGGCCCGAACGACTCCTCGGCGTAGAGCCGCATTTGCGGGGTGACGCCGCGTCGAGCACGGTCGGCTGGACAGTAGGGCCCGTCGGCGTTGCCGCCAGCGAGCACCTGCGCTCCCTTGCCCGAGGCGTCGTCGACCAGCTCGCTGCATGCGCTTCACCGCCGCGGCGTTGACCAGCGGCCCGATTTCGGTCTCGTGGTCCGCGCGGGTCGCCGACCACGAGCGTCCGCGCCCCTGCGGCGAGCAGCTCCGCGAACTCGTCGGCGACCGGGCGCGTCGCAGATCACGCGCTCGGTCGACATGCAGATCTGGCCCTGGTTCATGAACGCCCCGAAGCGGCGGCCGCGGCGGCCTCCTCGAGGTCGGCGTCGTCGAGCACGACGAACGGCGCCTTGCCGCCGAGCTCGAGCAGCACCGGCTTCAGGTGCTCCGCCGCCATGGTCGCGATCATGCGCCCGACCCCGGTCGACCCGGTGAAGTTGATCCGCCGCACGGCCGGGTGGGCGATCAGCTCGCCGACCACCTCGGCGGCGTCGCCGGGCGCGTTGGTGACCAGGTTGACCACACCCGGCGGGAGCCCGGCGTCGTCCAGCGCCCTGATGATCTCGCCGTGCGTATGCGGGCAGAGCTCCGACGCCTTGAGGATCACCGCGTTGCCGTATGCGAGCGGCGCTGCCACCGCGCGGTGCCGAGGATCACCGGTGCGTTCCAGGGCGCCATCCCCAGCACCGCCCCGGCGGGCTGGCGGAGCCCCATCGCCATCAGGCCGGGCACGTCTGACGGGATCACCTCGCCGGTCACCGAGTAGGCCTGGGCGGCGGCCTCGCGCAGCATCCCGGTCGCAAGCTGCACGTTGAACATCCCCCAACCGAAGGTCGCCCCCGTCTCCGCCGTCGCCGTGGCCGCGATCCGCTCGGCCCGTTCGGAGAGCAGGGTGGCCGCGCGGTCGAGCAGCTCGCGGCGCTGCCCCGGGGTTGAGCGCGACCACTCGCCGAACGCCTCGCCCGCAGCGTCGGCGGCCGCGCGAGCGTCGTCCGGCCCCGCGGCCGCCGCCGTGGTCGCGGTCTCGCCGGTGATCGGATCGACCGTCTCGAAGCTGTTCCCGGAGGCGGCCTGCGCCCACCTGCCGCCGATCAGCAGTCCCTGCGCCGCCTCGCTGTCGCTCATTCGCGTTCCTCCTCGTCTGTGCCGCTGCGGCCGCCGAGCTCGTCCAGGGTCCGCTGGGCGACCGCGAAAGCGGAGTTCGCTGCCGGGACCCCGCAGTAGATCGCGCACTGCAGCAGCACCTCCTTGATCTCCTCGTCGGAGAGCCCGTTGGTCCGGGCGGCGCGCACGTGCATCGCGAGCTCCTCGAGCCGCCCCGCGGCGACGAGCGCGGTGAGCGTGATCACGCTCCGCGTCCGCCGGTCGAGGCCTGGCCGTGCCCAGATCTCACCCCACGCATAGCGGGTGATCAGGTCCTGGTAGTCGTCGGTGAACTCGGTGGTGCGCTCGACCGCCCGTCGACGTGGGCTCGCCGAGCACCTCGCGGCGAATCCGCATGCCGTCCTCGCGGCGCTCGTCATCCATCGCCGCCTCCGAAGTGATGCGCGAGCGCGCCGCTGAACTCGCTCGGGCGCTCGACGTTCGCGAGGTGGCGGGCGCCGTCGATGGTCAGCTGCCGCGCCCCGGCGATCGCCGCGGCCGTTTCCGCGCCGCGTTCGGGCGGGCTCACAGGGTCGTCGGCGCCGGAGACCACCAGTGTCGGCGCCCGGACCTCCGCGAGGCGGTCGCCCAGGTCCATGGCCGCCAGCGCCTCGCACGAGGCGGCGTAGCCCTCCGGCGGGCAATCGCGAAGCATCGCCTCGACCCGCCGGTAGGCCTCGGGCCGGATCCGGGCCAGCTCGGGGCTGAACGCGCGCTCGACGAGCGTCTCCACCACGGCGCCCATGCCGCCGGAGCGCACCGCGGCCGCCCGCTCGTGCCATTGGCCCGGTGGCGGGAAGCTCGGCGCGGTGCAGCTGAGCGCCAGCCGCTCGACCCGCTCCGGCGCCGTGCTCGCAACCTCGATCGCGATGCTGCCACCGAGCGAGAGGCCGCATAGGTTCACGCTCTCGATCCCGAGCCGGTCGAGCAGGGTCAGCAGGTCCGCGGCGAGCTGCTCGACCGAGTACGGGCCCGGTGTAACCGGCGAGGCGCCGTGACCGCGCTGGTCAAAGCGCAGGATCCGGAACCGGCCGGCGAGCTCGATGGCCTGGTCGTCCCACATCTCCAGCGAGGTGCCCAGCGAGTTGGCGAACGCGATCACCGGGGCGCCGTCGGGGCCGTCGAAGCGGTGGTGAAGCTCGATCGGGACTTCCGCGTCGGTCACCTGGCCTCCCCCGCGTGCAGGGCCAGCGCCCGATCGATCAGCTCGTCGGCGCTGCCGAGGTAGCCGTCGGGATCGAGCAGCCGCTCGAGCGCCTCAGGGCCGCCGGCCGCCTCGATCACCTCGGGGCGGTTGCGCAGGGCGTCTGCGAGCCCGCGCTCGTCGGCGGCCGACGCGGCGACCAGCTCGCGGGCGTGCTCGTATCCGAGCGGATCGGAGAGCGCGAAGGCAACCCGCTCGGCGAGTAGCGCCCCGCCGCCGAGCGCGAGGTTGGCACGCATCCGCGCCGGATCGACCTCGAGCCCCTCGAGCACGCCGGCCATCGTCGCCGCGATGCCGCCGGTGAGCGCCAGCGCCTGGCGCAGCGGCACCCATTCCGCCTGCCAGCCGCCCGCGGCGCGCTCGTGCTCCTGCTCAATCGAGGCGAGGACCGTGGCCGCCAGGCCCGTTACCCGTGTGGCGGCGCCGCGGACGAGCACCGAGCCCACCGGGTTTCGCTTTTGAGGCATGGTCGAGGAGTCGCCGCGCCCGGTCGCCCGCGACTCGGCGACCTCGGCGACCTCGGTCTGCGAGAGCAGGATCACGTCGAGCGCGATCTTCGACACCGCACCGGAGCAGATCGCCAGCGCCGCTGCCGAGCGCCGCGGGACGGACCCGGTTCGCGTGCCAGGACATCGCCGGCGAGACGAGCCCGAGTCGGTCCGCGACCGAGGCCGCCACCGCGGTGCCGTCGCGGCCGAGCCCCGCCAGGGTCCCGGCGGCGCCACCGAGCTGCAGGGCGAGATCGTCGACGGCTTCGGCGAGCAGTTGCCGTGCCTCGCAGACGCCGACCAGCCAGCCGGCCGACCGCAGGCCGAAGGTCGTCGGCACCGCGTGCTGGAGCAGCGTCCGTGCCGTCCATCGTCGTCGACCGGTGGCGCTCGGCGAGAGTGGCGCAAACGGCGCGCACACCGATCGAGCTCGGCGATCACGAGCGCGGCCGGCGTCCCTGGAAACGAGCGCCAGCGCGGTGTCGAGCGCGTCCTGGCTGGTGGCGCCGCGGTGGACATGAGCCCCCGCCTCTCCGGCCCGCTCGCGCAGCGCCGCGACCAGCGGCGCCACCGAGTTGCCGACATCCTCGGCGGCGGCGGCGATCGCCACGAGGTCGAGGGCGTCGACGTCGCAGGCCGCGGCGATCGCGTTCGCCGTGTCCTGGTCGATGAGCCCGTGCTCGGCCTCGGCGGCGGCGAGCGCCGCCTCGAAGTCGAGCATCGCGCGGGCCACGGCGCGGTCGGACGTCGCTACGCGCAGCGCCTCGGGTACGGGCAGCGCGATCGAGCAGGTCGGGGCTCATCGTGGCCGCTCAGAGCTCCAGGAACGGGGTCTCGAGGTCGCCCTGGAGGTGGATGTCGAAGCGCAGCGCCTCGCCGTCCGCCTTCCGCGACGAGCAGCCGCCGGCGGTCCTGCTCGATGCGCGAGAGCACCGGATCGGCGGCCAGTCGCCACCTCGTCGTCGGGGAAGTAGATCCGGGTGACCAGATGCTTGAGGATGCCACGGGCGAAGACACCGACCACCAGGTGCGGCGCCTGAGCGGCCCCGTCCGGGCCGGCGACAGGCCCGGGCTTCAGGGTGACGATCTCGAAGCCGCCGTCCTCGGCGGTCTCGTCAGCCGGCCGAAGCCGGTAAACGCACCGTTCTGGCACGTTGCGCTCCGTCGGTGCCGCATAGCGCCCCCGGGGATCGGCCTGCCAGATCTCGAGCATCGCGTCGGCGACCGCCTGGGAGTCGCCGTCGCGGACCGTGCCGCGGATCCGGACCGCCTCCGGGTCGGCGGGATCGGTGAGCTCGGACCCGCCCTCGTAGGGAAGCGCGAAGCCGAAGAACGGCCCGATCGTTTGGTGGGGCGTGGGCTCGAGCGCTCATCAGTCCGATCCATCGGGGTCTCGGCACGCCCGCGGAGCACGATGTCGAAGCGGAACGCGAGCGCCCACTCGGGCACCGTGCGCTCGGGGTCGAAGCGCGCACACCATCCGTTCGCGTGCCGCCGGGTCGCGAACCGAGTTGAAGATCGGGTCCTGGAAGAACAGCGGGTCGCCGGGGAAGTACATCTGGGTCACCAGCCGCGTCGCGAAGGCCGGCCCGAAGAGCGAGAAGTGGACGTGCGCGGGACGCCAGACATTGCCCTGGCTGCCAAGCGGATAGGCGCCAGGTTTGATCGTGACGAACTCGTACCGCCCGTCCCCGTCGGTGAGGCAGCGCCCGGCGCCGCTGAAGTTGGCGTCCAGCGGAGCCGGGTGACGGTCGGCGCGATGGACGTAGCGACCGGCGGCGTTCGCCTGCCAAACCTCGACCAGGGTCGACGGCACCGGGCACCCGTCGCCGTCGAGCACGCGTCCCGAGAGGACGATCCGCTCGCCGAGCGGCTCGCCGCTGTGCTGGCGGGTGAGGTCGTGGTCGAGTTCGCCGAACGGCGCGTGTCCGAAGGCGGGGCCGGTGAGCTCGCTTAGCGTCTGCGGTATGACGGTCAAGGGCCGCGTCGGGCGCGCAGCAGGGTTGAGTGGTACTCGGGCGTGAGCAGCTCCGGGTCGACCCCTGAGTAGCGGCGGTATGCGGACGTCTCAGCCACCGGGTCCTCCGCCGGGCTCGCGTGACCATCTGCAGCACGTCGCGCAGATAGAGCAAATGGTCCTTCATCGCCCGCTCGGCGCGCGTTGCGTCGCCGCTCGAGATCGCGGCGAACAGGCCCGTGCTGGTCGACGACCGCCTCGTGGACGAGCGCCGTGCCGATGAGCTCGTGCAGCGACGGCTGCAGCACCTCGAGCACCCAGTCGGTGAGCGCGACGACCATCCGGTTGGCGGCCGCTTCGGCGATCGCGCGGTGGATCGCGGCGTCGGTGGCCCGCCGCTCACCGTCTGCCGTCGGCGTGCGCCTCGACGGCCTCGCGCAGCGCCTCGATCGCGCTTACGTGGTCGGCGCGGGTGGCCGCCAGCCCGGCGATCGGGACCTCGAGCATCAGGCGCGCATCGAGGAGCTCCTCGAGACTCACCGCGCCGGTCTCGAGCATCGCCGCGATTGCATCGCTGAGGCTGCGGCTGATCCCCTCGCTCGGCGTCCCGGCCACGAAGATGCCGCCCCCGGGGCCCTTCGATGCCTCGATCGAGGTTGCCGGTGGTGAGCACCTTGAGCGCCTCGCGCAGGGTCGGGCGGCTGACCTCGAACTCCTCCGCCAGTCGCCCTCACGACCAAGGAAGTCCCCGGGGCCGAGCCGCTGGCGCAGGATGTGAGTGCTGGATCTGCGAGCGCGACCTGGTCGCTGGCACCGCGGCGGCCGGCGCGCCCGCCCGCGTCCGCGCGCCGGCGGGGATTCGGGCCGTCACGGACCCCGCCACCTCGCGGCGCCGCTCGTCGATCGTGCGCCGAGCCTTCCCCTCGTGACGCGGCAGCATCCCGGCGCGTCCGGGACCACCCGTACGCGGAGGCCGAACTGTTCGCGCATCACCTCTTGGAGCGCTCGCGCGCGGAGCCGCCGTCGGCGAGCTCGAGCTCGATTTTGATCTCGTCCATGGCGCCGTGCTCGGAGTAGAACGTGACCCGGAACTCCCCCGATCCCGCGATCCGGCGCACAGCCTCCTCGATCGCCGAGGGATAGACGTTCATGCCGCGGATCACGACCATGTCGTCGGTACGCCCGACGATTCCGTCGGGGAGCCAGCGGCCGCCGTGGCCCGGCGGGGCAGCGCTCGACGCTGGGGAGACTACGTCGCCCGTGCGGTAGCGCAAGACCGGGAAGCCGGTCCGGCCGAGCGGCGTGACCACCAGCTCGCCGGCCTCACCCTGCGGCGACTGGCTCGCTGTTCGGCATCGACGACCTCACAGACGAACTCGCGCTCGTCGAGATGCAAGCCGTGGCCCTCCGAGCACTGGTACGCCGAACGGGCCCGCCTCGCTGAGCCCCGCGTGGTCGAAGCACCGGGTGCCGAGCCCTCCTCGATCCGCGAACGCACCGCGGGCAGCGAGCCCCGGGCTCGCCGGTGCAGATCGATCGCCGAGCGAGTCCAGACACGACTCGAGCCGCTCGGTCGACGGCGACCTCGGCAAGCCGCAGGCGTAGCTGGGCGTGCAGGCGAGCACCGTCGCCCCCGCCGCCGCGATCGTCCGCAGGCGCTGAACGGAACTCATGCCGCCGAGCGGGATCGCCAGGCGCCGAGTCCTGCAGTCCCTGCACGGCGGCCCAGAAATGAACGTGCGGGCCGAAGGAGAAGGCGAGCGCGACCCGGTCGCCGGCACCCACCCCGGCCGCCGCGTAAGTGCGGGCAAGCGCCGCGCCACCATTCCCAATCGGCGGCGGTGTCGAGGACCTTCAGCGGCGGGCCGGTGGTGCCGCTGGTCTGGTGGAAGTGGGTGTAGCGGTCGAGTCGTAGCTGAGGTTGGTCCCGAAGGGCGGGTGGGCGCCCTGGTCGGCGATCAGCTCGCTCTTCGAGAGCAGCGGCAGGGTGCCGAGCAGGTCCGGGGCATCTCAGGTCGACGCCCTCGAGGCGCGTCGCCAGAACGGGTTGCGCTCGGCGGCGAGCGCGACCAGCTCGCGCAGGCGCCTCCGGCGGTCCGCGTCGAGCGGCGGCGAGGAGCGCCGCTTGCCGAGGTCCGATTGGCGCAGCCCATCGACGATCATGCGGCGACCCGTCCGGCCGGTCGTAGACCGGCGCGGCCCCCACGTAGTTCTCGGCCAGCGCCGTCGCGGCGGCCCGCGAGCTGGCACACGTAGTCGAGCTGGGCGAGCTGCAGCCGCTCGCTCGAAGCCGTCGTCGTCGTCCGGGAAGCGGTGCAGCATCGAGGTCATCCACCACGAGAAGTGCTCGGCGCGCCAGACGCGGCGCAGGCAGGTCGCGGAGTAGGCGTCGAGCAGCGGCGTCGGTCGCCGTCGTCGTACCAGCGCGGCCAGCGCCTCGGCCAGCACCCGCACGTCGGCGACGGCCAGGTTCATGCCCTTGGCGCCGGTCGGCGGGACGATGTGCGCGGCGTCGCCGGCGAGGAAGAGCCGCCCGTACTGCATCGGCTCGACCACGAAGCTGCGCATCGGCGTGATGCCCTTCTCCAGGATCGGGCCCTCGCTCGAGCTCGCCAGCCGTCGTCGCGCGCGAGCCGGCGCTCGCAGCTCGTGCCCAGATGCGCTCGTCGGGCCAGGCCTCGAGCGTCGTCGTCGGGCGCGCACTGGAGGTAGAGGCGGCTGATCGTCGGCGAGCGCATGCTGTGCAGGGCGAAGCCGCGCTCGTGGTAGGCGTAGATCAGCTCGTCGCGTCGACGGCGGCGCCTCGGCCAGGATGCCGAGCCAGGCGAACGGGTAGACGCGCTCGTAGACCGTCGAGCACGCCCGTCGGGAATCGGCGTCGCGGCAGACGCCGTGGAAGCCGTCGCAGCCGGCGATGAAGTCGCAGCGCGAGCTCGTGCTGCCTCGCCGTCGTGCGGAAGCGCGACGCGCGGGCGCGTCGGTCTCGATGCCGTCGAGCGCGCACGTCCTCGACCTCGAAGCGGATCGGCGCCGCCGGCGCCGAGCCGCGCCGCGATCAGGTCCTTGACGACCTCCTGCTGGCCGTAGACCGTGATCGCGCGCCCGCCGGTCAGCTCGTCGAAGGCGATGCGGTGGCCGCGCGCCGCCGAAGCGCAGCTCGATGCCGTGGTGGACCAGGCCCTCGCGTTCCAGCCGCTCGCCGACGCCCAGCTCGCGATCAGCAGATCGACCGTGCCCTGCTCGAGCACGCCGGCCCGGACCCGGCTCTCGACGTACTCGCGCGAGCGCGCACTCGAGCACCACCGACTCGATGCCCGGCGGGCAGCAGGTGGGCCAGCACCAGCCCCGCGGGCCCGGCGCCGACGATCGCCACGCGCTGGGGCCTCGTCGCTCGATTCTCATGCCCTCGAGGCACAAGTCGATGTATACCAGCGGGAGCAAACCCGTGGTTATGTCCATCCTGTCTCCCCCCTGCCAGCGCGCGGTGGCGGGTGCTAGGGTTGGCGCCGATGAGCGAAGCGCGCGCCCACGAGCCGCCCCCGGTGCTCGAGCTCGCCGACGCGGTCGAGCGGCTGAGCGCCGACGGGCAGGCCGTGGCGCTCGAGGGCTTCACCCACCTGATCCCCTTCGCCGCGGCGCACGAGCTGATCCGCCGGGAGCGGCGCGACCTGACCCTGATCCGGATGACGCCGGACGTCGTCTACGACCAGATGATCGGTGTCGGGATGGCCTCCGAGCTGGTCTTCTCCTACGCCGGCAACCCGGGCGTCGGCTCGCTGCACCGGTTCCGCGACGCGGTCGAGAACGGCTGGCCGCGGCCGCTGCGAACCACCGAGCACTCGCACGCCGGGATGGCCAACGCCTACGTCGCCGGCGCCTCCCGGCTGCCGTTCGGGGTCCTGCGCGGCTATCGCGGCACCGGTCTGGCGGAGACGAACCCCGACGTCGCCTCGGTCACCTGTCCGTTCACGGGCGAGCAGCTGAGCGCGGTGCGCGCCGTGCGCCCCGACCTCGCCGTGATCCACGCCCAGCAGGCGGACCGGCACGGCAACGTGATGCTCTGGGGGCTCGTCGGGGTGCAGAAGGAGGCCGTGTTGGCCGCCGAGCGGGCCCTGGTCACGGTGGAGGAGCTGGTCGACGAGCTCGAGCCCCGCCCGGGCGCGATCGTGCTCCCCGCCTGGACGGTGAGCGCGATCAGCGTCGTCCCGGGCGGCGCCCATCCCTCCTATGCCGCCGGCTACTCGACCCGCGACAACGACTTCTACCTCGCCTGGGACGAGATCTCCCGCGATCGCGACAGGTTCCGGGCCTGGATCGAGGAGGAGGTGCTCGGTGGCTGAGCCGGCGGCCAAGCCGGAGGAGGTGATGACGATCAACGCCGCCCGTGTCCTGCGCGACGGCGAGGTCTGCCTGGTCGGCGTCGGGCCGCCGAACGCGGCGGTCAACCTCGCCCGCCGCATGCACGCCCCCAACTGCGTGCTCGTCTACGAGTCCGGCGCGATCGGGTCCAAGCCGGCGCGGCTGCCGCTCTCGATCGGCGACGACGACCTCGCCGAGACCGCCGACGCGATCGTCTCCGTGCCCGAGATGTTCAACTACTGGATCGGCGGCGGGCCGGATCGACGTCGGCTTCCTCGGCGCCGCCCAGATCGATCGCTGCGGCCGGATCAACACCACCGTGATCGGCGACTACGCCCACGCCGAAGACGCGCCTGCCCGGCGCGGGCGGCGCGCCCGAGATCGCCGCGAGCGCCCGCCGGGTGATCGCCCTGCTGCCCCAGGCGCGGCGCTCGTTCGTGGCCGAGCTCGACTTCACCACCACGACCAGCGGCGGGCCCGGCGACGGCGGTCGCCCGATGGAGGTCATCACCGACCTCGGCGTCCTCGAGCGCGATCCGGACGAGGGCGAGCTGGTGCTCACCGCGCTGCACGGCGAGACGACGCTCGATCAGGCCCGCGAGGCGACGGGCTGGCCGCTGCGGGCGATCGACGAGCCGCGGCGGACCCCGCCGCCCACCGACGAGGAGCTGCGCACCCTGCGCGAGCTCCGCAAGCGCTAGCGCCGGGTCGTGCTCATCCGCCGACGGAGCTGACCGCCAGCGGCTGCGTGGCGCCGTCGCCGATCACCTCGTCGCGGGCGGGCCCGACGCCGATGAGGCTGATCGGGACACCCGTGTAGTCGGCGATCGCCGCGAGGTAGTTGCGGGCCTCCGACGGCAGGTCGGCCTCGCGGCGACACGCCGAGATGTCGCCCTCCCACCCGGGCAGCTCCTCGTACTCGGGCGCCGCCGAGTGGAGGATCGACTGGTGGTAGGGGAACTCCTCGAAGACCGCGCCCTCGGTGCCCCGGTAGCGGACCGCGACCCGCAGCGGGTCGAGGCCCGAGAGCACGTCCAGCTTCGTGATCGCCAGGGCCGAGAGCCGGTTGAGCCGGGTCGCGTAGCGCAGGGCGACGATGTCGAGCCAGCCACAGCGTCGCTCGCGGCCGGTGGTGGTCCCGAACTCGCGCCCGCGATCGCGCATGTGGGCGCCGACGTCGTCGGTGAGCTCGGTCGGGAACGGGCCCGCCCCGACCCTGGTCGCGTAGGCCTTGCACACTCCCCAGACCTCGTCGATGTCGGTCGGGCCGACGCCGGCGCCGACGCAGGCCGCGCCGGCGATCGGGTTCGACGAGGTGACGAACGGATAGGTCCCGTGATCGAGGTCGAGCATCGCCGCCTGGGCGCCCTCGAAGAGCACCGTCCGGCCTCGGTCGAGAGCGTCCCAGCAGAGCCTCGAGGTGTCGGCGATGTGCGGCTCGAGCCGGTGGCCGTAGCGCAGGTACTCCTCGGTCATCGTGTGCAGGTCGAGCTTCGGGTCGCGCGCGAACGGCCGCAGCAACTGCTTCTTCGGCTCCAGGGCCGCGGCGATCTTCTTCCGCAGGATCTTCGGGTCGAGCAGGTCCTGGACCCGGATCCCGAGGCGTGCCGACTTGTCGGCGTAGCAGGGGCCGATCCCGCGCTTGGTCGTCCCGATCTCGAGCTTGCCGAGCTTCGCCTCGCCGGCGTTGTCGAGCATCACGTGGTAGGGCATGATCAGGTGGGCGTTGGCGGAGATCCGCAGGCCGCCGACGTCGATCCCGCGGCGGCGCAGGCCGTCGATCTCCCCGATCAGCACCTCCGGATCGATCACCACCCCGTTGCCGATCACCGAGAGCTTGCCCGAGTGCAGGATGCCGGACGGGATCAGGTGGAACTTGAACGTCTCACCGCCGCGGACGATCGTGTGTCCGGCGTTGTTGCCGCCCTGGAAGCGGACGACCATCGCGGCGCGCTCGGCGAGCAGGTCGACGACCTTGCCCTTGCCCTCGTCGCCCCACTGGGTCCCGATGATCACGATGCCCGGCATATAGACCTAGTGATTATGCGGAACGCGGCGCCGAAGTCAGGCCGCGTACCGGCGATCGTCGCCGTACATCGGCAGCGTCTCGCACATCTCGGCCAGCCGCGAGACCGTGCGCTCGCCGATCTGCTCCTCGAGCGCGGTGACCTCGAGGTTGGTCGTCACGAGCATCGAGCGGTTCGACGCGTAGCGCTCGTCGACGATCGCGTAGAGCTGCTCGAGCACCCAGTCGGAGCGCTTCTCGGCGCCCAAATCGTCGATGTGGAGCAGGTCCACCGAGGTCAGGCGGCGGAAGAACTCGAGGTACGAGAGCTCGCCCGCGTCGCCGTCGTACGTGCGCCGGATCCGCGCCAGGAGCCGCGGAAGCGAGTAGATCGCGACCGAGTGCCCGGCCTCGATCGCCTGCTTGGAGACGAGCATCGCCAGGGTCGTCTTGCCGGTGCCGACGTCGCCCTCGATCCACAGGCCGCGGCCCTCGGCGACGTTGCCGGAGAGCTCCGCGATGTACTGCCGCACGGCCTCGACCGCGATCCGCGCCTGCGGGTCGCGGGCCATGTCGGCCACGGGCGGGCGGTCGAAGCTCACACCCTGGTACTTGGTGGGGAGCACGGTCCGGACCCCCCGAGTCCGGGCCTGGGCGATGCGGCGCTCGCGACAGCCGCAGGGGCGAGCGAGGTCCTCGTCGTCGACGATCCAGCCGCTGCCGTCGCACCTCCCCAGGGGGCAGGAACGGGGCAGCTCCTGCACCGAGCCGCTAGGCATCGGCGTCGGCGGCGTCGACCAGGGGCGGTTCGTCGGCCGGCTCGTCGGCGGCGAATCCCGCAAGGTCGTGGTCGGCGCGCGAGATGCTGCTGAACGACGCGTACTTGTCGAGGAAGGCGAGCTGGACGGTGTCGATCGGCCCGTTGCGGTTCTTGCGCACGATCAGCTCCGCAACCCCCTCGAGCTTCGCCCGCTCGTCCTCGTCGACGTCGTCGTCGCCGAAGTTCTTGTAGTAGTCCTCGCGGTAGATGAAGGCGACCAGGTCGGCGTCCTGCTCGAGGTTCCCGGACTCGCGCAGGTCGGAGAGGATCGGTCGCTTGTCGCGGCCGGTGCGCTGCTCGGGCGCCCGCGAGAGCTGCGAGAGGGCGATCACCGGCACCTTGAGCTCGCGGGCGAGGATCTTCAGCCCGCGGCTCATCTGCCCGACCTGCTCGACCCGGTTGGCGCGCGTGTCCTCGGCCCGCATCAGCTGGATGTAGTCGATGACGATCAGCGCCAGGCCGCCGTTGCCGGCTGAGTGCTCCTGGGCGTGGAGGCGCCGCGCCTTCGCCCTCAGGTCGAGCATCCCGAGGTCCGAGGACTCGTCGATCCACAGGGGGCTGTCCTCGAGGTCGTTGCAGACCCGCAGGACCTTCGACCAGTCACGGTCGGTGACCTGGCCCTTGCGCAACTTGTCGGAGGGGATCCGGGCGCGCTTGGCGATCAGCCGCTGAGCGAGCTCGGAGTCCGACATCTCGAGCGAGAAGAAGGCGACGGGACGCTTCTCCTTCACCGCCACGTGCTCCGCGATGTTGGCGACGAAGCCCGACTTGCCCATGCCCGGGCGCGCCGCGAGGATGATCAGGTTGCCGGGCTGGAAGCCGCCGGTGATCCGGTCGAGGTCGGCGAAGCCCGACGCCGTGCCGGTGACCTCGGCGGTGCCGTTGGCGAGCTCCTCGAGCCGGTCGACCTCGCGCGAGAGGATCTCCTTGAGCACGTGGAAGTCCTCGGCCTGCTCCTCGTGGGCGACGTTGAAGAGCAGCCGCTCGGCCTGCTCGGCGAGCTGCTGAGGCTCGGCCTCGCGGCCGTGGACGGACTTCTGGATCGTCTGCGAGGCGCCGAGGAGCCGGCGCAGCAGCGAGTTCTGCTGAACGATCCGCGCGTAGTGGCGGGCGTTGCCCGGCACCGGGACGGTGGAGGCGAGGTTCGAGACGCTCTCGCGGCCGCCGGCCTCCTCGAGCTCTCCCTGCTGGGCGAGCAGCTCGGAGACGGTGAGCGCGTCGACCGGCTCGGAGCGCTCGTAGAGCCGCTTGATCGCGCGAAAGACGATCCGGTGTCGCTCGCGGTAGAAGTCCTCCTCGGTCAGCCGGACGTCGAGGATCACCGGGTTCATGGCCGCCTCGGAGACCATCAGCGCCCCGAGCACCGATGCCTCGGCCTCGAGGTTCTGCGGGGGGACGTGGGCGGTCGCGGCTTCCATCGGCTCCTGGGTTTAGAGGGCGGCGCGGACGAGAAATCGCCCCGCGCGCTGCCCCGCCCCACAAAACCACACGGGCCCGCCGGCGTTTGAGGTGTTCCCGCTATCTACGGACAAAGGCGCCCGGGCGCGCCGGGCGCTTCGGCCGAGGGCCCCTACGCGGACCGCACGGGCTGGTTGGGCGGCCGCAGCGGCGGCGCCCCCAGGGTGCACGAGTACTCGGCCCGGACGGCCTCGGGCGGGCCGCCGCGAGCCCGCGGCTCGTCCTCGAGGGCGTCGGCGCGGATCGTCGACCAGGCGATCACGCCGGCGGCGACGGCGAGGCCGGCGCAGACGAACATCGCCATGTGGAACCCGTCGGTCATCGCCGCGGGGTCGTAGAAGCTCTGCCCCGTGATCCCCGCGATCAGCGGCAGGACGGCGACAGCGAGCAGATTGGCGACCCGGGCGACCGCGTTGCTGACCCCGGAGGCGATGCCGGCGTGGCGCTCGTCCGCTCCGGCGAGCACGGTCGCCGTGATCGGGGCCGCCACCAGCGTGAGGCCGACCCCGAAGATCGTCACGGCCGGAAGCGCGCCGGTCAGGTAGCGATCGCCGGGGTCGAGCGCCGTCAGCATGACCAGCCCGAGCGCCATCAGCAGCGGGCCGACCGTGAGGGGGATCCGCGGCCCGATGCGCTGGGCGAGGACACCGGCTCGGGCCGAGAACAGCAGCGAGAGGACCGTCACCGGCAGTGAGGCGGCGCCCGCGGCGATCGGCGAATACCCGAGCGAGATCTGCAGGAAGGACACGAAGAGGAAGAAGAAGCCGCCGATCGCCGCGTAGATGGCGAAGGTGACGACGTTCGCCGCCGTGAACTGGGCCGAGGAGAAGATCTCGAGCGGCAGCATCGGGTTGGCTGAGCGGCGCTCGGCCACGGCGAACGCAACGAGCGCCACGATCCCGCCGACGCCGGCGGTCACGATCAGCGGCGACAGGCCCCCGGGGCCCTCGATCAGAGCGAAGGTGATCCCGGCGAGCGCGAGGGCTCCGAGCACCGCGCCGCGGAAGTCGATCCTCCCGCCCATGGTCGGGTCACGGCTCTCGGGCACGTGGTGAGCGATCGCGATCACGAAGGCGCCGATCGGCAGATTGATCAGAAACGCGGCCCGCCATGAGAACACCTCGATCAGGTAGCCGCCGAGCAGCGGCGCGACCGCGGTGGCGACGCCCGTGAGGCCCGACCATGCGCCGATCGCCCGTGGGCGGTCGGCGCGGCGAAAGCTCGCCTCGATCATCGCGAGACTCCCGGGTGTCAGCAGCGCCCCGCCGATGCCCTGCACGAATCGGGCGGCGATCAGCAGCTCGTCGCTGGGAGCCATCGCGCAGAGCAGGGAGGCGACGGTGAACAGGCCGGCCCCGATCACGAATACCCGCCGGCGCCCGAAGCGATCCCCGAACGACCCGCCCAGGAGGATCAGGGACGCGAGCGCCAGCAGATAGCCGTTGATGACCCACTGCAGGGCGCTGGTCGAGGCGTCGAGGTCGCGCCCGATGTCGGGCAGGGCGACGTTGACGATCGTGCCGTCGAGAAACGCCATCCCGGACCCGAGCACCGCGACGGCGAGGACCCACCGGCCACCGGCGCTCTTGTAGGCGAGGCCCTCGGCGCCTGACCGGGCGCCCGGGCCCTCCATCTAGGCGAACCGCTTCACGAACTCGAGCGCCTTGTCGCAGACGTCGCGCCAGCCGTGGTCGATGCAGAGCGAGTGCCCGCGTCCCTCGAACTCGAAGACCTCGGTCACGCCCTCGTTGTGCTTCTCGCGCTTGAACGAGGCGTTGGCGATCGCAGGCGGAACCGTGTGGTCCTTCTCCCCCACGATGACCAGCATCGGGCCGCGCTCGGGGTTCTTCGTGTCGACCTTGTCCTCGGTCCACGGGTTGAGGTTCGCGTTCGCGGCCTGGAAGAGCACCTTGCCCGGGCCGGCGACCGAGTACTTCTCGTAGAGCTCGTTGGCCTCGTCGTCCTCGAGCATGTTCCCGAAGCTGTACTTGAACTGGTCGTAGGTGAGGGGCACGGCGCGGTTGCGGTTCGCCGGGTTGCGGAGCGCCACGGAGGCGGTCCGCAGGGCCGAGTACGGCAGCGGCAGGACGCCGCGAAACGGCGCCGGGCTGATCGGCACCGACGCGACCGCGAGGCCGCGCCCGGCCAGGATCTCGGTCAGCAGACCGCCGAACGAGTGGCCGATGATCGCGGGCTTTTTGTCGAGCGCGCGAATCACCTCCTCGTAGTGGTCGGCAACCTCGCCCACCGACTTCTTCGCGAATACCTCGGGGTGCTCGTGCGCCTCCTCGGTGGTGTCCGGGTCGTCCGGCCAACCCGGCGCGGCAGTCACGTATCCGGCCTCCTCGAAGACCTCGCGCCACGGGTCCCAGCTGTTGGGCAGCAGCCAGAGGCCGTGGACGAAGACGACCGGCTGCTTGCCGGTTGCGTTCGCCTTCTCGACCTCCTGGACCTCCCACTCGGTCGTCGTCAGGTCGCTGGTGCCCTCCTCGGTCGGCGCCTCCGTGGCCGTCGTCTCGTCGTTCATCGCGTTCCCCTTGCGGTCGGTTTTCGTCAACCTATCGCGCGGCGGGGAGAGCCGCCCGATGCGTGCCGGCGCGGGTCAGGCGACCTCGCGCAGCCGCCCGGTCTCGACCTCGTAGACAAAGCCGCGCACGCTGTCCTTCTTGGGGATGAACGGGCTCGCCTGGATGCGCGCGACGGACTGGCGAACGTCCTCGTCGAGGTCCGGGAACGCCTCGGCCGCCCACTCGGGCTTGATCCCCGTGTCGTCCTGGATCGACCGGCGGAACTCGTCGTCGGTGAACGTGAGCATGCCGCAGTCGGTGTGATGGATGAGGATGATCTCCTCGGTTCCGAGGAGACGCTGGGAGATCGCGAGCGAGCGGATCTCGTCGTCGGTGATCACGCCGCCCGCGTTGCGGATCACGTGCGCGTCGCCCTCCTCGAGCCCGAGCAACCCGTACGGGTTGAGCCGCGCGTCCATGCACGCCACCACGGCGACCTTGCGGCCGGGGGGCATCGGCAAATCGCCCTTGTCGAATCCGTCCGCGTAGGCCTCGGCGTTGGCCACGAGCTCGTCTGTGACTGACATGTCCGTCCTCTCGCTTAAATTGGTGAATCCCTATCAAGATAATAGGGAATTCGACCGTGGCCGCTCGGCGCCCCGCTCACCGCGACGGGTGCTTCCGTCCTCTCAGAGGACGTTTGGACCCGTCGCGGTTGCCCGCGCCCGCGCCCCGCCGTGTCGAGGGCTTACTTGGCCTCGGCGACGATCGTCTTCACGTTCGCGGTCGCGCCCCCGGCGAGCTCGACCTCGACCATGTAGGTGCCGATCTCGCGGATCGGCTCGTCGAGGCGGATCTTCTTGCGCTCCACCTTGAGGCCGCGCGCGTCGGCGATCGCGTCGGCGATCTCGGCGGCGGTGACGGAGCCGTAGAGCTTGCCGTCCTCCCCCGCGCGGTGCTGGATCGTGAGCACGGTCTTGGCCAGGAGCGCGGCGGTCTGCTCGGCGCGGTCGGCGGCCTCCTGGGCGGCGCGCTCGGCGGCCTCGCGGCGCCGCTGCGCCTCCTCCAGGGAGCGCTGTGTCGCCGGCAGGGCGAGCTTTCGCGGCTGCAGGTAGTTGCGCAGGTAGCCGGCCGAGACGTCGACCGCGTCGCCCGCCTCGCCCAGGTCGGGGACGGCCTTGAGCAGGATCGCCTGGGCCACCGGCCTAGCGCTCGCCGACGTAGGGG
This sequence comes from uncultured Solirubrobacterales bacterium, assembly GCA_963729065.1. GTDB lineage: Bacteria > Actinomycetota > Thermoleophilia > Solirubrobacterales > 70-9 > WHSW01. The sequence continues at coordinate 1,330,313 of CAVSMS010000010.1, read as the reverse complement.
AGCAGGGCCAGCTCGCGCGCCCGGCGAATCGCCAGGCCGAGCTGCTGCTGATGGCGGCGCGAAAGGCCCGTGACGCGGCGCGAGCGCACCTTGCCGCGGTCGGAGATGAACCGCCGCAGCGTCGCCAGGTCCTTGTAGTCGATGTTCTCGACGTTGATCCGGGTGTACTTGCGCGGCCGGAAGCGGTCGCTGAAGCGACCGCCGCGGCGCGGGCCGCGACCCGCCTGCTGTGGCTGAGCACGCTGCTTGCGGGCCATCAGCCCCGGACCTCGTTGTGGAAAGAGCCAGTCATTTCGCGCAAACGCGCCGCCTCGGGGCGACGCGAAGGCGTGATTCTAGCTACCGGCCCCTTCAGAGGCGCGAGAGCCAAGCGGGGCAAGGAAGCAGGGAGCGTGGCGTGCTCCGCACGCGAGCGACCGATGACGCCGCCCCGCGCCGGCTCTCGCCCCTCTGAATTAAAAAGGAATGTCGTCGTCCGATGCTCCAACGGCCGCCGGCTCCGGGCTGTCGAAGTCGGAGGTATCCGCGGGGACGTCGGACTGGGCGTTGAAGCGGTTGCCCGCCGCCGCCTCGCCGCCGCCGCCGTCGCGGCTGCCGAGGAACTGGACCGAGTTGGCGATGATCGAGACCGCCTGGCGCTTGCCCGAGCCGTCCTTCGCCTCCCACTCGCGCCAGTCGAGCCGGCCCTCGACCGCGACCGGGCGGCCCTTGGACAGGTAGGTCGAGCAGTTCTCGCCCTGCCCGCCGAAGACGGTGACGTCGAAGTAGTTGGGCTTGTCGACCCACTCGCCGCTGGCGTCCTTGCGCCGCGAGTTGACGGCGACGCGCATGTCGCAGACGGCCATCCCGCTGCCCGTGCTGCGGAGCTCGGGATCGCGGGTGAGGTTGCCCGTGATCACGACGACGTTCACGTTAGATGCAGCCACTGAAAATCAGCCCTCTCTCGAAGATTGTTTGATCGACACTCAGTCTAAGACCGCGCCCGGCGCGGTCTCGCCCCCCGGAGTCCGCAAACAGCGCGATTACTGCTGTGGATCCGGCGCCGCGGGCGGCTCGGCGGGCTCCGCCGCGGGCGCAGCGGGTGCGGGCGGGGCCTCAGCGGGCGGGGCCGCGGGCGCTGCCTCGGCCGGAGCGGGCGGGGCCTCAGGCGGAGCGGCCGGAGCCGGGGGTGCGGCAGCTGGCGGAGCCTCGGCGGGCGGCGCGGCCGGAGCCGGGGCCTCGGCGGGCGCGGCCGGCGCGGGAGCGGCGGCCGGGGCCGGGGTGCTCGCCGCCGGGGCCGGCGGGTCGGCGCAGGCTCGTCGGAGCCGCGATCGTCCCAGTCGTCGCGACCGCGGCCGGGGCCGCGTCGGCCGCCGGGGCCGCGTCCGGAGCCGCCCGAGCTCGCGAGCGAGACGGGCGGCGGCGGCTCGATCACGGGCGAGCGCGGGTCGACCTTGAAGATCCGGAAGCGCATCACGCCGTCGGTGATCTTCAGGTTGTGGTCGAGGTCGTCGAGAACCGCTGCCGGGGCCTCGAAGCGGAAGAAGCGGTAATCGGCCTCGGTGCGCTGGTTGATCTCGTAGGCGAGCTTGCGCAGGCCCCAGGCCTTCTCGGACTTGAGGGCGCCGCTCGACTCGATCCGCCCACGGGCGTTCTGCGCGATCGAGTCGCGGCGCTCGTCCGGCGTCTCCGGGTCGAGCATCAGCACGAGTTCGTATTCGTGGGAGGCGGTAGCCAAGGCGGCGGATGACTATAGCGGGGGGCATCCGGCATCGCGGTGGGCTTGTAGGGCGGCGATGGACCGCACTCGGATCCGCTGGAGGAACGTCGGCCGGCTGGCCGGGGGCCTGGGCGCGGGCGCGCTGGTGTTGATCGTCGTCCCCGGTCTGCTCGAGCCGGGCGACCCGCGGCCGCTGCCCGCCGACGTCGGGCTCGACCCCGGCGCGGCGGGCGACTACGCCTATGTGCCGGCCACGCGAGGACGTCGCGAGCGCCCGAGCCCGCAACGCCACCCGGCGCCTCGGGGTGGGGTGTCGCATCCGCAACCGACGCCGCCACCGCGCCGCCACCGCGACCACCACGAGCGCCAGACCCGCGGCCGGTGATCCGCCCCGCACCGCGCCCCCTCCGGCGGCGCCGCAACCGCCTCCCGCGCCGGCACCTGCGCCCGCCCCCGGCCCACCGGCGCCCGCTGCCGCGCCGCCCCCGGCGCCCGCCCCGGCACCCCCGGCGCCGGCCCCCGCCCCGCCGTCCGAAACGTCCGACCCCTCCGAGCCACCCGCAAGCGAACCCGCCCACGACCAGGCCTCACCCCCCGCCGGCAGCCCATTCGGATTCGAGCACTGAGAGGAGCGCGCATGACCCACCGCGACCGCACCGCCCCCGGCCACCCGCGGAAGCGGACGATCGTGCTCGCGCTGCTGCTCGCCGCGCTGGCGAGCCCTCGCGGTGGCCGAGCGCGCCGAGGCCGGCAACTACGTCGTCACCCAGTGCAGCTCCGTGACCCCGTTCGTCCAGGCGGCGTGGGAGAGCAGCTCCGGCCACTACCGCGGCCGGGCGCTCTGCGGGACCGACGCCGGCCTCCAGGTCTTCCACGACGCCGAGGAGTCCGGGCTGTGGCACTTCGGCGCCTGGGTCTGGCGGGCGCCACCCGGCACGGTGTTCACGGACGTGCAGGCGAACGCCAGCCTCACCAACCAGGCCGGCCACCACGGCGAGCTGGTCGCCGTGCGCCCGGACGGCGTCCCGGTCGGCTTCGGCGCCGAGCACAACGACTTCCGGGTCCACTCGGCGCACGGCGAGTTCACCCAGTTCCACGCCTGGCTTCGCTGCGTCGCGCCGAGCCCCGGACGCCCATGCGGCCGAGCGGGTGGCGACGGCGCCCACGCCTACGTCCGCGGCGTGTACCTGCGCACCGCCGACCGGGTGGCGCCCCGGCTTCTGGTCACCGGCGGCTCGCTGCTGGGGCCGGCCGTCGTCCGCGGCGTGCGCGGGCTCACCTTCGCCGCGTCGGACGTCGGGAGCGGGATCCGCAGGGTCTACGTCGAGGGCAACGGCGCGGTCCTGGTCACCGACGTCCGCAACTGCCTGGTCGCGGACGGCTTCGCCACCGCGCTCAGCCCGTGCCCGGGCACGACCACCGAGTCGGCCGCCGTCCCGACCGCGAGCAGCGCCTTCGTCACCGGGCCAGAGAACACCGTCACCGCCTGCGTCGAGGACCTGGCGCTCGACGGGACGCCCAACCGCGCCTGCGAGCAGCGCCGGGTCTGGGTCGACAACGCGTGCCCGTCCTCGGCCGTCGGCGGCGGGATCGCCCTCCACGCTGCCTTCGGCGAGGGCGGCGAGACCGGCACGACCGTCTCCGACCGGCCGGCGACCGTTCGCGGCCGGGTGGCCGGCGCCGGGGCCGGCGCGGCCGTCTGCGCGCTCACCCGGGTGCTGATCGAGGGCCAGCCGGTGGTCGTCGGGGCGACGGCGCTGACCCGCGCCGACGGCTCGTACGAGCTCGAGCTGCCCCCGGGGCCGAGCCGCGAGGTCTACGTCCACCACGTCGTCGGCGACCGGGTGATCGCGCGCCACGGGCTGGTGCTGCGGTCGAGCGCCCGCCCCTCGCTGCGGGTGCAGCCCAACCACGGCGTCCGCAATCACGACCGCCTGCACTTCTCGGGCACGCTTCCCGGGCCGGCCTGCTTCGACCGGGTGGTCAAGGTCCAGGCGCGGCTCGGCAAGCGCCGCTGGCAGGTCTTCCGGACCGACCGCGCCGACGAGTCCTGCCGCTTCACCGCCCGCTACAAGCTCCGCGCCACCCGGCACGCACGCCGCTACCGCTTCCGGGCGCTGGTCCCGCAGGCCGCCGGCTACCCGTACGAGCGCGGCCACTCCCGAACGGTGAAGGTCAAGGTGCGCCGGCACCTCTGAGTCCATGCTCACAGTCCACGCCGCCCTGACGGAGGACGCTGGGTGGTATGGAGACGAGGGGGAGCTGCAGGTGAGCGATGTGGCTCCAGTGCTCGGGGTGCTCGCCGGCGTCGTCGGGATCGCCGACACGATCCCCTACGTCCGCGACACGCTCCGCGGCAGCACCCGTCCGCACCGGGCGACGTGGCTGATCTGGGGCACGCTGGCGATCGTCGTCTGCTTTTCCCAGCGCGCGGACGGCGCTTCCTGGAGCCTGATCATGGCCGCGGCGCAGGCCGCGCTCACCAGCCTCATCTTCGTGCTCGCGATCCGCCGGGGAACCGGCGGCCTGGACGCCGCCGACTGGGTCGTGATCGCCATCGCCGGCGGCGGGGTGGTCGGGTGGATCCTCGCGGAGGACCCGATCGTCGCCACCGCCTGCGTGATCGTCGCCGACCTGATCGCGGCCGCGATGATGATCCCCAAGACCTACCGCGACCCGGACTCCGAGACCCTCGTCACGTTCGCCTTCGCGAGCGTGAGCGGCGCCCTCGCCGCGGCCTCGGTCGGCGCGCTCGACGCCGCCCTGCTGCTCTACCCGATCTACTTCTGCCTGGTCAACGGCGCGATCGCGGTCCTGATCCAGCCGGCGGCGTGCGGCGCTGGCCCGCGGCGCGAGCGAGGCCCCGGCCCCCGTCTGGCTGCCGGCCGGCGTGCGCGGCTGACGAGCTTCCTCAGGATTCCTGGTCGCGCTTGGCCTGGATGTCGCCGAGCTGCTCGGCGATCCACTTCTCCGGGTCGCGCTCGCGCACGATCTCGCGCAGGCGGTCGGCCCGCAGGCGCCGTTCCTCAGCGCCCATCGTCAGCGCCCGGTAGATCGTGTCCGCCTGCTCCTGGATGTCGAACGGGTTCACCGACAGGGTGCAGTCGCCCAACTCCTCGTGCGAGCCGGTGTTCTCGGAGAGCATCACGACGCCGTCGCGCGTGTTGACGGCCGGCGCCTCCTTGGCGACCAGGTTCATGCCGTCGAAGATCGAGTTGACCATGAGCAGGTCGAAGTGCTTGTAGCGCGCCACGGCCTCCGGGAAGTTCTCGTAGATGCGCAGGTCGATCGGCATCCAGTCGGTCGTCCCGTGGCGATGGTTGATGACCGCGACCAGCGCCTCGATCCGCTCCAGGTACTCGGCGTACTCGGGCACGTCCTGCCGCGAGGGCTGCAGGTGGGCGATGAACGTCACCCGCTCGCGGAACTCGGGGTGCTGGGAGAGGAAGGTGTCGAAGGCGGTGAAGCCGCGGAGCACGTTCTTCGACAGATCGGCGCGGTCGACGCGGATGATCAGGTGGTCGCGGCGGCGGCGCAGGAGCTCGCGCTCGTACTCGGCGACCTCGTCGGAGGCCGCCGCCCGGTCGAGCCGCTTCGCGTCGATCCCGAGCGGATAGGCGCGGACCCAGGTCTCGCGCCCGTCGCCGATCACCGCGCCGCGCTCGTAGTCGACCTCGAGCTCCACCAGCTCGCGGCAGCAGTGGAGGAAGTTCCGGCAGTACGCCGTGGTGTGGAAGCCGATGATGTCGTTGGCCAGCAGGCCGCGGTAGATCTCCTCGCGCCAGTGCGCGGGCACGATCCGCCAGCTGTCCGGCTGGGACCACGGGATATGGACGAAGTGCTGCAGGAACGCGTCCGGGCGCTCCTCGCGGACGATCGCCGGCGCCGTATAGAGGTGGTAGTCCTGGAACATCACGAGCGGGTCGGAGACGTCGGCGACCGTCTGCAGCACCGTCTCGGCGATGTCGCGGTTGACCGCCGTGTAGCCCTCGTCCCACGCGTCGGCCTCCTCCTGGCGGATGTCGGGCGCGTTGGAGAGGTCCCAGAGGTAGTGCTGGATGAACCAGAGGATCGGGTTCGCGATCACGTTGTAGAAGCGGTCGTAGGCGGTTGGGTCCGACTCGACCATCAGCACGTCGTAGGACACGCCGTCGATCTCGACCTCGACCGGAGCGCCCTCGGCCTCGCGGGCGACCGCGACGTCCTCGTCGGTCATCGCCGAGGCGACCCACAGCGCGTTGCGGCGCGCCACGAGCCCGGTGAGCGCGGTGACCAGGCCGCCGCCGCCGCGGCCGACCCGCCGCTCACCATCCGGATCGCGGTGAAACTCGGCCGGGCCGCGGTTGGACGCGATCACCAGCCGCTGCTCGCTCATAGGACGAAAACTAACGTTCCGCCCGCCTCGGCCGCTTCGCGTCCGGGGGCGGTCGGGTCAGGTGTCGAGTTCGGTGAACAGGTCGAGCCAGTCGCGCAGCAGGCGCGGGGTGAGGAAGTGCTCGCGCGCGTGCTCCTTGCCCGCGCGGCCGATCCGCTTCGCCATCTCGGGGTCCTCGAGGATCTCGATCGTGCGCTGCGCCGCCGCGTCGGGCGAGTCGACCAGGAAGCCGGAGACGCCGTCGCTGATCTGCAGCGGGATCCCGCCGACGTCGCCGCCGATCATCGGCCGCCCCTTCCACTGCGCCTCGGTGACCGTGAGCCCGAAGCCCTCGCGGATCGACTTCTGCATGCAGACGTCGGCCTGGGACTGGAAGGCGTTGACCTCGATCGCGCCGACGTTGTTGAGGTTGTTGAGGATCTTGATGTCGGGGTCGCCGTCGGCGTGGCGGAAGGTCTGGTGGAAGAAGTCCCAGCCCTCGGGGTCGTCGGTGGCCATCGAGCCCACCAGGGCCAGCTGGGCGTCTGGGACCCGCTCGGTGACGATCCGGTAGGCGTCGATCACCCCGATCGGGTCCTTCCAGGGGTCGAAGCGCGAGACCTGGCAGATCAGCGGTCGGTCGGTATCGATCCCGAACTGCTCGCAGACGAACGACGCGTCCTCCGGCGAGAGCGCCATGTTCTTGGGCGACAGCGGGATCGATCGCCGGCGGGCAGATCCTGCGCACGCCGCCGTCGAGCCCGGACGGCACGTACTGCTCGAGGTGCCAGACGCTGGCGTCGTAGTCGGCGATCAGCGGCAGCATCCGCGCCAGGGTCTCGGGGTTCGGCGTCGAGAGGTCGATGTGGCAGCGCCAGATCCAGCGCCGCGCATGGTCCCTGGCGTTCATCCTCAGGCCGGCCGGCTGCGGGTCGTGGACGATGATCACGTCCCAGTCGCCCTCGAGGCTCTGGGCGTTCATCACGTTGTAGGCCTCGAAGACCTCCCACTGCGCGTCGGAGATCGCCTGCGGGTCGCCCTGGAGCGAGTTGTGCATCAGCTTGGTGACGTTGAAGAAGTCCTCCTGCCCGAGGATCACCTGCCAGTGGGCGTCGAGGCCGACGTCGCGCATCAGCGGCACCAGCGTGTAGAGGATCTCCGATACGCCCCCGCCGAACGCGGTCGCGCTCACGTGCAGGACCGACTTTCCCTTCAGCGGCTCGGCGAGCTCGCGGATGCGCTCGATCAGCCCGCGACCGGCGATGTGGGTGTAGTCGGCGAGCGACTTCTGGCCGAGAGGAACCTCTTGAAGCACGACGCGGCAGGCTATAGAGCGCGGGCCGCCGGCGGCGCGGGTGGAACGCTCAGGGGTCGGTCGGGCGCTCGCCGAGGGTGATCTGGACCTGCTCCGGGTCGCCGTCGCGGATGATGTCGAGGGTGACCTCGTCGCCCGGATCCAGCCGGGAAACGATCCGCGGCAGGTCGGCGTTGTCCTCGACCACCTGGTCGTCGACCGCCGTGATCACGTCGCCGCCGGCGGTGAGCTCGACGCCCTGGAACCGAATCTGGTCGTCGCCGGCGCGCAGCCCGGCCTCCTCCGCGGGGCTGTCGGACTCGACCTCCTGCACGAGCGCCCCCGTGTCGACCTCGTCGATGCCCAGCCGCTCGGCGAGCTGCGGATAGAGCGGCTGCGTCGTCACCCCTGCGTAGGCGTACGAGACCTGACCGCCGTCGCGCAGCTGGCCCACGGCCCGCTCCGCGAGGTCGATCGGGACCGCAAAGCCGACACCCTCGTTGCCGCCCGAGGACGTCTGGATCTGCTGGTTGATGCCCACGACCTCGCCGCCGGCGTTCAGGAGGGGACCCCCGGAGTTGCCCGGGTTGATCGAGGCGTCCGTCTGGATCGCCCCGTCGATCCCGAACTGGGTCAGCGAGTCGATCGTGCGGTCGGCCGCCGAGACGACCCCGACCGAGAGCGACTGGTTCTGGCCGAACGGGCTGCCGATCGCGGCGACCGCGTCGCCGACCTCGACGTCGTTCTCGGACCCGAGGGTGAGCGGGTTCAGGTCGAGGCCGTCGGGGTCGACCTTGAGCAGGGCGACGTCGGAGAACGGGTCGAAGCCGACCACATCGGCCTCGACCTGGTTGCGGTCGGCGAACTGAACGTAGATCTCCTTCGCCTCGTGCAGCGGGCGCGTCGGCGTGCCCGTGCTCGAGGCGTCGGTGACCACGTGGGCGTTGGTGAGGATCTCGCCATCGTCGGAGATCACGAACCCCGATCCCTGCCCGGCGCCGCCGCCCCCGCCGCCGAAGATCGAGGGCGTGGGGCTGCCGCCGAAGACCGAGAGCACCGTCACCACGCCCGGCGACGCGCTCTCGTAGATCGCGTGCGCGTCGAAGGCCCCGTCCTCGGCCTGGACGACGACCCGCTGGGAATCGCCGGCGCTCGTCGTGGTCGTCGTGGTCGTGGTCGTCGCGGCGACCTCGGCGTCCGAGCTGTCGCCGCCGCAACCGGCGGCGACCAGGCCCCCGGTCACGAGCGTCGCGGCGAGCAGCCCGCGCGCCCGCGCGGCGGCGCTCAACTGGCCACCGGCGACGCGGCCGGAAGTCGGAGCTCGAACTCGGTCCGCCCGCCGCGGCTGCGCAGCTCGAGGGAGCCGTCCATGCGGACGGCGAGCTCGCGGGCGATCGCGAGCCCGAGCCCGGAGCCGCTCACCTCGTCGCCCGTGTAGAAGCGCTCGAAGACGCGCTCGCGCTCGCGGGAGTCGATTCCCGGGCCGTCGTCGCTGACCACGAGGCTCGCGGAGCCGTTCGCGGTGCTCGCGTCTGAAGATGTTTGGGTCCCTACCTTGATCGCCGTTCCCTCCGGCGTGTGAGTGAGAGCGTTGTCGATGAGGATACGCATGATCTGCGCGACCCTGTCCGGGTCGGCGATCGCGGCCGCCCCGGGGCCGTTGCCGATCGAGATCGGGCTCTCGTGGCGATCGGCCGTCGGCCCGAACTCGGTCGCCACCCGCCGGGCGACGTCGGTGAGCTGAACCCGCTCGCGGCGCATCTGGATCGCGTCGGCGTCGAGCTTCGAGAGATCGAGCAGATCGACCGTGAGCTTCGACAGCCGGTCGATCTGCTCGCGCATCGTCCGCACGAACTCGGCCCGGGCCTCCGGGTCGGGGTCGTCCTCCTCGAGCAGCTCGACGAACCCCGAGAGCGAGGAGATCGGGGTCCGCAGCTCGTGCGACGCGTTGGCGATGAACTCCTTGCGGGCCGAGTCGAGCACCGCGAGCCGCTTCTGCATCTCGTTGAACGTGATCGCCAGCTGGCCCACCTCGTCGCTCGAGTCGACCGGGATCGGGGTCGAGAAGTCGCCGTCGGCGACCTTCTCGGCGGCGTCCTCGAGCCGCCGCAGGCGCCGCGAGTGCGCGCCGGCGACCAGCCAGCCCGCGGCCAGCGCCGCGAGCAGCGCGATCAGACCGGCGATCAGGATCTGCCTGCGGATCAGCGCGACGTTGTCGTCGACGTCGGCGAGGTCGGTGGAGAAGACCGCGATCCAGCCCGGCTCGCCACGCTCGTACAGCGCCAGCGCCGTCTGTCCCCGGCGCTCGCCCCCGACCCCCTCGACCGAGCTCGCGATCGGCCCCGCCGCCGCGGCGGCCGCCGCCGCCGCCGGGGGGCTCGGCGCGACCGCCGTCCGCTCGAGCTCCGAGTCGGCGATCACGAACGACGGCTCAGGCCCGTTCGTCCCCTCGCGGACCGCGAACAGGGTCACGCGCGATCCGGTCCGCTGGTCGATGTTGCGCAACAGCGGCGCGATGCTTCCCTGCGAGACGCCGCCGGTCATCGCCCCCTCGAGCCGCGGGCCCTGCGCCGTGGCCACCTGCTCGAGCCGGCGCAGCTTCTCCGCGGTGAGGCTGTCGCGCAGCTGCGGGACCACGTACAGGTAGATGAACCCGACCGCGGCCGCCGTGATCACGAAGATCAACAGCGCGAGGCGGTTGCGGACGGAGTTCATCAGAACAACAGCTCCACCGAGATCCTCCGGAATACCTCCACCGAGATCCTCCGCTTCGCGTCCGGTCTCGGCGGGCCCAGGATCATGCGTTACCTCTCCAAGAGGCCACTTACTCCGAATCCCGGAAGCGGTAGCCGACCCCTCTGACGGTGAACAGGTACTCGGGCTGGCGGGGGTCGCCCTCGAGCTTCTCGCGCAGGTGGCGGATGTGGACGTCGATCGTCCGCGGATCGCGGTAGGCCGAGTCGCCCCAGACCTGCTCGAGCAGCATCTCCCGGGTCATCACCTTGCCCGGGCGCGCGGGCGAGCGAGGCGAGCAGCTCGAACTCGACGTAGGTGAGCGTCGCGGGCTCGCCGCGCGCGGTCACCGTCCGGCGCTCGAAGTCGATCGCGATCTCCCCGGCGACGATCGGCTCGCCGCCCGATCGTCCGCGCAGCATCTCCGAACGCCGCAGGGCCGCCCGGACGCGGCTGCGGAACTCGCGCACGGAGAAGGGCTTGGTGATGTAGTCGTCGGCCCCCATCTCCAGGCCGAGGACCTTGTCGGTCTCGTCGTCCTTGGCGGTGAGCATGATGATCGGCACCTGGCTGCGGCTGCGCAGGCGCCGGCAGACCTCGATCCCGTCGATCTTCGGCAGCATGATGTCGAGCACGACCAGGTCGAAGCGCCCCTCGGCGAAGCGGTCGAGCGCCTCGCGGCCGTCAAGCGCGGGGATGACCTCGTAGCCGTCCTTGCGCAGGGGATAGGCGAGCAGGGTCTGGACCGAGTGCTCGTCGTCGACCAGCAGGATGCGGGCCGACTCCTCGGCTGGAGGTTCGCCGGGCCCGGCGACGCTAGCCGTCATGCACGGGAGCGTAAACCCGGCCCGCCGCCGCCCCTGGTCGGCAGTATGCAGACCCCCGAGATCGCACCCGCCCGTGATCGACTTCCGCCTCTATCGACTCGCCTTCCTGCCGGCGCTCGTTGCCGTGGTCGCGCTGATGTTCTCGCTCGAGGGCGCCCCCGACGCTCTCGAGCCGGCGGGACCCCCGGGCACCTTCGACGCGCAGGCGGCGGGAGGAGCGGCACGGCAGATCGCGACCACGATCCCCGATCGCCGAGCCGGGAAGCGCGGGCGACGCCGCGGCCGCCGACCTGGTCGCGGACAGGTTCGCCGAGGTCGCCACCGGCGCCGTCAGCGATCAGCGGTTCGAGGCCTCCTACGACGGCGACGACGTCGAGCTGCGCAACGTGCTGCTCACCCTCCCGGGCGAGGCGTCGAGGACGGTCGTGATCATCGCCGCCCGGGACACCGCCGATCCGCCCGGGGCCGCCTCGAGCGCCGCCGCGACGGGAATCCTGCTCGAGCTCGCCCACGCGCTCGGCGAGCGCCAGCACGCGAGCACCTACGTCCTCGCCTCGACCAGCGGCTCGGAGGCCGGCGCCGCCGGCGCCCGCGCGCTGCTCGACGAGCTGCCCGAGCGCGAGGCGGTCTTGGCGGTGTTCGTGATCTCCCAGCCCGGTTCGGCCTCGCCGGCGGCGCCGTATGTGGTCGCGAGCTCGAGCGGCGAGCAAAGCGCCTCGGTGCAGCTCGAGCGCACCGCGGAAGCGGCGGTCGAGACGCAGGCCGGCCGGACCACGCCGGAGGAGTCGGCCTACACGCAGCTTGCCCGGCTCGCCTTCCCGTCCGGCCTCGGCGAGCAGGCGCCCCTGATCGCCGAGGGAATCGACGCGGTCGCGATCTCGTCGGCGGGAGAGCGACCGCTCGCGGCCGCCGACGATCAGCTCGACGACCTCGGGCCGGAGAGCATCGACGCCTTCGGGCGCGCGATCCAGTCGGCCATCGGCGCGGTCGACGTCGCGGTCGCCGAGCCCGTCCACGGGCCGAGCGCCCACATCGAGGTCGGTCGCAACCTGGTCCCCGGCTGGGCGCTGGCGGCGCTCGCCCTCGCGCTGCTCCTGCCCGCGGCCGTGGCCGCCGTCGACGCCTGCGCGCGGGCGATGCGCGCGCGCCTCGGGATCGGGGGAGCGCTGGCCTGGGTGGCGGCACCCTGCCTCCCGTTCGTCGGCGCGCTCGCGGTCTTCTACGGCCTGGTCGCGGTCGGGCTCGTGCCCAACCCCGACTTCCCCTTCGACCCCAACCTCTACGAGACCGGGGCTCGGGCCGCTGTGGCCCTGGCGCTCGTCCTCCTCGCCGCCGCGGCGACGGTCGCCGCCCTGCGTTTCGGGCGCAACACCGCCACCGCGCCGGCTCCCGCGGCCGGCGGCCCGGCCATCGGCGCCGTGGCGTGCACCGCCTGCCTCGTGCTGTGGCTGGCCAACCCGTACCTGGCGCTGCTGTGCGTGGGGACCGCGCACGTATGGCTCCTCGCCTCCGGCGCGCCCGGCGGCCTCCGCCGAGCGCTGGGAACGCTCGCCTGCGTGGCCGCGTGCGTCCCGGCGCTGGCCGCGCTGGCAGCGGTCGCTGCGGCGCTGGATCTCGGCGGCCAGGCACCCTGGACGCTCGCGCTGATGGTGGCCGACGGCCAGATCGGCCTCGGCGTCACGCTGCCGCTCTGTTTCGTCGCCGGGGCGCTCGTGGCGGCCGCGGGCCTGCTCGTCCGCAGGCGCACGCTCCCGAGCGTGGATTAGGGGCTCACCCCCAAACGGGCCCGGGGGCCGGCGCCTACAGCCTCGTACGAGCGTTGAGGCCGGTGGAGCATCCGCGCCCAAGAGCCGATCTAAGTGTTTGAAAGATGAGGTCCGCGGCAATCAGCGATTCGTGGCAACGGGCCACTGAACCAAGCCGCGAAAGGACAACGGAACTGTCCGAGAGCAGAACCAGGTTGAATCAGTTGAAGCGGGAAATCGCACTCGATCGCTACCAGCCCGACTCCGGGGCTGTCGCCGCCGCAATCCTGACCAAGCTGCAGCTGGTCAGGCGGGCTCAGGTGGCGCTTTCCGAGAGCGAAGCTGGTCGAAGCCCGACGGGCTCCGCCCCTCGCACCGCTGGTCTTTGAGCTCGACGCCGGCACCGGCTTCGACCGCGCCGACCACCGATAGCTCGACCCCGGTCGCCGCGACCCGCGAGGCCGCCTCGTCGATGCGCTCCGGCGGGATCGCGGCCAGCAGCTCGTAGTCCTCCCCGCCCGCGGTGGCGAGCTCGAGCGGGTCGGCTCCGGCGGCTGAGGCGACCTCCACGATCCCGGGAGCGAGCGGCAGGCGCTCGACCTCGATCGAGAGCGCCACCCGGCTCGCCTCCGCGACGTGGCCGGCGTCGGCGCCCAGCCCGTCGCTGAGGTCGATCAGCGCGGTCGCCCCGCTCGCCCCCAGGGCGAGGCCGGCCGCGATGCGCGGGACGGGCTCGAGCTGGCGCGCCCGCAGCGCCTGCGCCACCTCGGGCGCGAGGCCCTCCGCGAGCTCCGGACGCTGCAGGAGCATCAGCCCGGCAGCCGCGCCGCCGAGCTCGCCGGTGACCGCGATCAGGTCTCCGGGCCGCGCCCCGCCGCGCGTCACCAGGCTCGGCCGCCTCGGGCGCCTCGCCGACGGCGGTGACCGCGACCAGCAGCACGGGCGCCCGGGTGACGTCTCCGCCGGCGATCGCGACGCCGTGCTCGGCGGCCACGGCTGCGAGGCCGTCCGCGAGCTCGAGCAGCTCGGCATCGGTGCGCGACTCGGGCACGCCGAGCTGCACGTAGGCCTCCGCCGGGGTCGCGGCCATCGCCGCCAGGTCCGACAGGGCCACGGCGAGTGCCTTGCGGCCGACGCCGGCCGGCTTGAACGGAGGGATCTCGAAGTGGACCCCCTCGACCAGCGCGTCGACGGTGGTCGCCGTCGCGCCCTCGTGAACGGTCACCGCCGCGTCGTCGCCGCTGCCGAGGACGAGGGCCCGCGAGCCCTCAGGCGCCCCCGCAAGGCTCAGGCGCTCGCGAATCGCCGCGATCAGCTCGAACTCGCCGAGCACGCGGCCGCTCGGTCTAGTTCGGCGTCACGCCGCCGCCGGCGCCGCCACCTGTGTCCGGGGTGGGCGCCGGATCCTGGCCGGCGCCGGGCGCGTAGAGGTCCGGGTCATAGCCGTCGGTGTCGTCGGTGGTGGCGTCGGGCGTCGTCGTCGTGTCGGGCGTGGTCCCGTAGGTGTCGGTGGTGTCGGTCTCGGAGCTCGAGTCCGAGGACGCCGTGTGCTCGCTGTAGTAGCTCGAGAGCGAGGCGGGGTTCTCCGGTTCGGGGAAGTCGTCGCAGGGCTGTGCCGCGGCCACCTCCATGTAGTCCTGCCAGATCGGGGCCGCGAGGTCGGCGCCGTAGCCGGGCAGCGCGGTGCGGGAGTCCGGGTTGCCGACCCACACCGCGGTCGAGACGTGCGGGGTGTAGCCGACGAACCACGCGTCAGCCTGCTCCTCGGTGGTCCCCGTCTTCCCGGCCGCCGGGCAGGGGATGTCGCAGCACGATGCGGTGCCGTAGTCGAGCGTCCCGGTCATCACGTCGGCGACCGTGTAGGCGACGCCGTCGGAGACCACCCGGTTGCCGGGCTCCTTCGGCGGCTCGTCGACGTGGCCGTCGGGGAAGACCACCTTGGCGATCGCGGTGGGGTCGTGGTGGACGCCGCCGTCGGCGATCGTCGCGAAGCCGTTGGACTGGTCGAGCACGGTCACGTCGCTGGCGCCGAGCACGTCTGCCGGCACCACGGACAGGGGGCTGCTCACGCCCATCTTCTTCGCCATGTCGTCCATCGTGTCCCAGCCGATGTCGGTGACCAGCTGCGCGTAGACCGTGTTGACCGAGTTCGCCGTCGCGTCGCGGAGGCTGATCGAGCCGCCGGCGCCGCCGCTGACGCTCCAGGCCTCGCCGTAGGAGCCGTACGGATAGAGGGTGATCGACCCCGGGGCCGGGTAATAGGTGCTGTCCGGATCGACGCCCTGGGCGACCGCCGCGGTGAGCAGGTAGGGCTTGAACGAGGAACCGGGCTGGCGCCGGCCCGTGGCGGCGAGGTTGAACTGGCTCACGTCGTAGGACGACGAGGACGCCATCGCCTTGATCTCGCCGGTGTCGACGTCGGTCGAGACCAGTGCCGCGGCCGCGCCGGAGACCGGATGCGCCGCGATCGCCTGCTCGGCGACGGCCTGCAGCCTCTGATCGAGGGTCGTGTAGACCTTGAGCCCGCCCTCGCGCGCGGTGGCGACGCCGTACTTGTCGATCAGCTCCTGCTGGACGAAGTCGAAGAAGTACTGCTGAGTGCGGACCTCGTAGTGGTAGCCGCGGTGGAGCCCCAAGCCCGCGGAGCTCACGTTCGAGTAGGTGGCGGGGCTGATGTAGCCCTGGTCGCGCAACGCCTGGAGCACCTCGTTGCGCCGCGCCTTCGCCCCCTTCGGGTTGATGAACGGGTTGTAGTCGGTGGGCGCCTGCGGCAGCCCGGCGAGCAGTGCCGCCTCGCCGACGTTGAGGTCCGACACGTCCTTGTCGAAGTAGACCTGCGAGGCGGCCTCGACCCCGACCGCGGTCTTGCCGGCATTGGTGCCGTAGGAGGCGGTGTTCAGGTACTGGTTGAGGATCTGGTTCTTGGTGTACTCGTCCTCGTACTGGATCGCCATCTTCGCCTCGATGATCTTGCGCTGGATCGTGTCCTTCGGGTTTTGGATGTAGAGGTTGCGAACCAGCTGCTGGGTGATCGTCGAGCCACCCTGGGTGACCTCGCCGGCCTCGACGTTCTCGAGCGCGGCCCTGACCACCGCCCCGTAGTCGACGCCGCCGTGGTCGTAGAAGTGCTCGTCCTCGATTGCGATCGTCGCCTTCTGCAGGCGGTTTGGGATCTTGTCGAGGGCGACCGGGGTGCGCAGGACGTCCGCCTGGACGTAGCCGAGGCTGGTGCCGTCGGCGGCGAAGATCTGCGTGTTGGAGCCGCTGTCGGCGGGCTCCAGGGTGTCGATGTCGGGCGCGTCGGCGGCCACGTCCAGAACCCAGAGGCCGGCGCTGGCGACGCCGACGCCGGCGAGCGCGAGCACCACGGCCAGGCCGAGCACGATCTTCTTTCCCACCGAGCCGCCCTGCGAGCTCCGGTGCCGTCTGCGTTGGCGAGCGGTCATGGCGAACCCCAAAGGGTAATGGGGAGCTTCTACGTGCTCGCCAGGACTCCCGCTTCGCGGAGCGCGCGTTGCGCGCGCTCGCGCAGGGCCGCCTCCTCGCCTGCGGCGCGCGTGCCGCCCGGGCGGCGCGGCCCGTGGACCTCGATCCGGACCCCGTCCGGCGTCATCTCCGCGACGTCCACCTGCGACGGTTCGAGCCGCCCCAGGGCCTCGCGGGCACGGGCCAGGTCGGCGTCGGGAGGGACCCAGACGGAGGCCATCACCGGCGCGCTGAGGTTCCCGGTCGAGCGGTTGACGACCACGTTGGTGACCACGGTCTCGTTGGGGACGATCACCAGCCGCCCGTCGCCCGTGTCGATGAACGTGTGCGAGAGGGTGAGGTCATCGACCCGGCCGGTCTCCTCCTCGATCGTGACCGAGTCGCCGATCCGGATCGGCTGCGAGATCGCGAGCAGGATCCCGGCGAGCGGGTTGGCGAGGATCTTCTGGGCGGCGAAACCGAGCACCAGTCCCACCACGGCGCTCGAGGCGAGCACCGCGTTGGCGAGCTTGTCGAGCTTCTGGAACTGGCTCAGGGCGATCCCGAAGCCGACGATGATGATCGCCACGAAGACCAGCCGGCGCACCATCCGCAGCCGGGTCTTCGCCGCCCGCGAGACGGTCGTGTCGCTGACCCTGGAGGCGACGTTGGTTGCGCGGGCGATGACGAAGCGGTCGACGATGAAGGCGATCGCGAACGTGATCACCAGCGTGATCGCGGCCGAGATCCAGTCGCCGTTGGAATCCCAGAAGGTCTCTTCCACGGTCCCGATCCTGCCAGTCTTGGAGAATGAAAGGCGCCTCAACAGCGGCGCGGCTCGGCCTCGCTTCGCTCCGCCTCACAGAATGACCACCAAGGCCGTATTCCTCGACGCCCTCGGGACGCTGATCGAGCTCGAACCCCCATGGGTCCATCTGGCCCGCGAGCTCGAGATCGAGCCGGACGAGACCCTGGTCGCCGCGGTGCGCGCCGAGATGGCCTACTACCGAGAGCATTCCCACGAGGCCGGCGACCCGCAACGCCTCGCAGAGCTGCGGGCTGAATGCGCAGAGCTGCTCTCGCGCGAGCTCGGCCGTGCGGTCGGCGTCGAGACCCTGATGGCCTCGATCCGCTTCCGCGCCTTCCCTGACGCGGCGCCGGCCCTGGAGGCGCTGCGCGCCCGCGGGCTCGCCTGCGTCTGCGTCTCGAACTGGGACATCGGGCTCGGCGAGGTGCTCGAGCGCTATGGCCTTGCCGGGATGCTCGACGGGGTCGTGGTCTCCGCGGCGGTCGGCTCGCGCAAGCCCGACCCCGCGATCTTCCGTGCCGCGCTCGAGCTCGCCGGCTGCGCGGCGGAGGAGGCCCTGCACGTCGGCGACACGCCGGCCGAGGACGTCGCCGGCGCCGAAGCCGCCGGAATCCCGCACCTGCTGATCGTCCGCGACGGCCGGCCCGGGGCGGGCGAGATTGCGTCGCTGGGCGAGATCGACCAGCATCTCCGGCCTTGACCGACGAGCTCGACCGCAGCCCGGGGCCCCCACCGCCGCCGCCGCCCCCACCACCGCCGCCGCCCGATCCCGCGATCGCGTCCGCCGATACGGCGGCCAGAAACGCTGCCACGGGCGCCGATTGGGGCCCGACCAGGGTGCTCGGCGGCCTCGCCTTCTTCCTCGTCGTGGTGATCGTGGAGGCCGGGATCGTCTCGGCCTTCGACAGCGACATCTCCTCGCTCGGCGCCCGGCTGGTGCTCCAGGGGATGCTCGCGCTCACGCTGATCCTGACCGCGCTGATGTTCGCCGGCCCCCGGCTTCGCGAGCTCGCACCGGTCGCCGTCGTCGGTTTGCGGCGCCCGCTGCGCAAGCCCTATGGCTCGATGGCGATCGCCTACTTCGGCTACATCGCTATCGCGCTGCTGCTCGCGGCGCTCCTGCAACCCGAGCAGGAGGACGTCACCCGCGACCTCGGCTTCGGCGAGGGGGTGCTCGGCTCGACCGCAGCGGCGCTGTTGATCGTCGTCGCCGCTCCGATCAGCGAGGAGATGTTCTTCCGCGGCTTCCTCTTCGCCGGGGTGCGCAGCAGCGCCCCCTTCATCGTCGCCGCGGTGATCTCGAGCGGGATCTGGGGCCTCTTCCACTACACGGGCCCGGACTCCTGGGGCGTGGTGCTGCAGCTCGCGGTCTTCGGCGTCGCGCTCTCCTGGCTCTACGAGCGAACCGGCTCGATCTGGCCGACGATCGGGGTGCACGCGCTCAACAACGCGATCGCCTTCGCGCTGCTGACCTCGTGAGCAAGGCCGATTGCCGGGCGGGCGCTGGGCGCCGCGCCGACGGGGCCGTCTGCCAGAATCTCGCGCCATGAAGCTCTCCCAGGTCGCCGCGGGGGCGCTGGCGACGATCGCCCTGCTCCTCTTCCCCGTCTACGCGTTCGCCGGCTCCGGCGGCGGTGGAGGCGGCGGCAACGCGGGCGGCGGCAACGGCACCGGGGGCGGCGACGCGCCCGATCCGGGCCCGAAGCCGGCGAAGATCAAGCTCAAGGTCAAGGGCCTCAAGAACGGCAAGGCGAAGGTCGGCGATCGGATCGAGGCGATCGGGACGGTGACGCCGTACGTCGGCCACCAGCGAGTCGAGATCCGGCTCGGGAGCGGTGGCGACACCGTGATGAAGAAGACGCCCTACGTGCGCCAGGTCAAGGGCCGGAGCTTCGGCCGCTTCAAGCTCCGCTCGAAGCCGCTGGTCGAGCCCGGCAAGTACCGCGTCCGGGCGAGCAAGCCGGCAACCGCGGGCCAGGCCGGCGGGCAGGCGAAGTCGGAGAAGTTCACCCTCAAGTACATCGACCTCGACCCGGGCGACCGGGGCCCGGCGGTCGAGCTCTTCAACGACCTGCTGCGCGACGAGCACTACTTCAACACCGACGGGCACCAGTACGGCTCGCACACCGAGCGCGCGGTGATGGCCTTCCGCAAGGTCAACGGCATGGCGCGCAACTTCCAGGCGACCCCCGGGATCTTCAAGATGCTCGCCGAGGGCAAGGGCGAGTTCAAGATCCGCCACCCCGAGGCCGGGCACCACGCGGAGGTCGACATCTCGAAGCAGGTGATGGCGCTCGCCGACGGCGGCGAGGCCAAGTACGTCTTCCACATCGCGACCGGCGCCGCGGCGACCCCCTCCGACCAGGGCGCCTTCACCTTCTACAGCAAGGACCCCGGCTACAACTCGATCGGCATGTACTACTCGGTCTACTACAACCGCGGCGAGGCGACCCACGGCTACCACTCGGTCCCGCCCTATCCCGCGAGCCACGGCTGCATCCGCAACCCGATCCCCGACTCGATCTTCATCTACAACTGGATCGACCTCGGGGACAAGATGTTTGTCTACGTCTGATCCGCGCCAGACGCTGATCGCGGAGCTTCGCGAGCACGCGCTTGTGCTCGGTGAGGTCGTGCTCTCGAGCGGGCGGACGGCGCAGTACTACGTCGACGCGCGGCGGGCGTTGCTGCGCCCGGCCGGCTTCTTGGCCGCGGGCGAGCTGATCGCCGCGGCGGCGGTGCGGGCCGGAGCCGAGGCCGTCGGGGGCCCGGTGATGGCGGCGATCCCACTCGCCTGCGCCGCGATCGCGGTTCCCGAGGGCAGGGACCTGGTCGGCTTCTTCGTCCGCAAGGAGACGAAGTCGCACGGGCTGCAGCGGATGGTCGAGGGTCCGGTCGATGCGGGCACGAAGGCGTTCGTGGTCGAGGACACGGTGACCACCGGCGGCTCGACGGTCGACGTCGGTCGAGCGCATGCGCGAGCAGGGCCTCGAGATCGTCGGTGGGCTCTGCGTCGTCGACCGGCTGGCCGGTGGCGCAGAGGCGGTCGCCGAGGCGATCGGCGGACCGTTCGAGGCCCTGGTGACGATCGACGAGATCTACCCGGACCGGCCGGACCGCTAGCGCGAACGCCCCGGCAGAGGGTCCACAGGACCCAACCGAACAAGTGGCACTGAGCCACTCGTGAGTTGGGCGAGTGAGAGCACGCCGCGCGCCACGAACGTCACGCAAGGCGCACGCGACGGCTACCCCGTCACGACGGCCGCTCGCGGAAGTTCTGCAGCCGGACCACCTTGCCGTCCGCGAAGGTCCAGGCCTGGAAGTAGTGGAGCTCGGTGGCGACGCCACTTCCCGCCCCGACGCCGCTCTGGAGCACGGTCGCGATCACGGTGTCGCCGGCGTCCTCCAGCTCCTCGGCCGAGATCGTGATCCGGTCCCACGGCTCGAGGAACCCCCGCATGTAGCCGCGGATCCCCTCGACCCCGGCGTAGGACCCGGCGTCGGGAAAGCCGGGGCCGATGACGAACACGACCGCCGGGTCGAAGAGCCTCAACGCTGCCGCTGAAATCACCCGCTCCCAGCGCTCGTAGACACCGCGCACGGCCTCCACGTTCTCCTCGGACATCGGCGCGAGACTAGTCGGGCTTGCGCTCGGGCGGGCGGGGCGGGCGGCTGCGCAGGGTGGCGATCACCCGGCGCGCGACGCGCTCGCTGCCGCGGGCGGCGTGCTTGGCGTTCGCTGCAAGCACGGCGGTGATCGTCGCCAGGTCGCGGCGGCGGAGCACGAACACCGAGACCTTCTGGTCGACCCCGCCCTTCGCCTTCGCGGTCCCGAACGCCTCGATCGCTTCGTAGCGATGGTCAAACGGCCTCGTTCCCCGGACGCGCGGCGGCTCCCTGAATCCGCGCAGCGCCTCGGCCGTCTGCGTCGCGTAGTCGGCGACCGGCGTCCGCAGGCCGGCGGCCGTGCGATCGGCGACGATCGAGATCGCGACGAGCCGGTCGAAGGAGCGGATCAGGGTCGTGTTGCCACGCGTGTTGGGCTTCCAACCGCGCGGCAGCAGCACCGCGAACCCGCCGCGCTCGTTGACGTAGCGCTTCCAGGCGTGCGGCCGGTTGGGGAGCGGATCGCGGGTCTCCTTCGCCGGTGGCGGGGGCGGCCGGGTGGTCGTTGTCGTGGTGGTCGGCTCGTCCCCGCCGCAGGCGGCGAGCGCGACGATCGCGGTGCAGAGCGCGAGCGCGGCCGCCCGCGCCATCACTCCTCGGCCCGGCTCCGCCTGCGGTCTCCGATACGGCGCAGCGGGTGCGCGACCCTGGTGACGTCCTCGAGATGGGGCTCGAGGCGCTCGATTCCCTCGCGCAGCTCGCCCACGTCGCCGCCCATCCCCTCAACCGCCGAGCGCATCCGGCGCACTTCGTCGTCGAGGGAATCGACCTTGGTCTGGATCCCGTTGAGCGCCGTCAGCAGGCGCGGCAGAACCGCCATCCCGTCGGCGATCGCCCGCAGGTCGTTGAGCGCCCCGCCGAGCAGGCGCGGGATCGTCATCAGGTCGGGAGCCCGCCGCTCCAGCGCACGCTGCTCGTCGGCGGCGATGGCGGTCTCGTCGAGGATCTCGGGCTCGTCGGTCATCCCGGCTTCACCGCGTAGGCGGTGACCCCGCTGGGAACGCCCTTGGCCTTGAAGCGCAGCTTCTTGCGGGCCGAGATCCGATCGCCGTCGAGCTCGGAGAGCGCGTCGCCGGACACGAGCACCTCCCCGCCGGCGGCGCCGTCGGCGATCCGGGCGGCGACGTTGACGTCGACGCCGAGGTAATCCCCCGCGAGCCGACGCGGAGTCCCGACATGCATCCCGGCGCGCATGCGCGGACGGTACCCGGCGACCTCGACGTCTTCGAGCCGCTCGCGGGCCTCGAACACCGCCGCGACACCCTCGTCCGGGTCGGAGAAGACGGCCATCATCCCGTCGCCGAGCCGCTTGACGACCTCCCCGTCGTGACGGGCGACCGGGGGCTCGATCGCCTCCGCAACGGCCCGCAGGAGCTCGAGCGAGATGTCGTCGCCGGCCTCGAGCGCCCAGTCGGAGAACCCGACCAGGTCCGTGAACACGATCGCCAGGCGCTCATCGCCCTCCTTGCCCTCACCGCCCTCGGCGACGGCCTCCCACACCTGAAGCGCCGAGAGGCCCGCCAGCTTGAGGATCCCCGGGCGCTCGGCCGCCGCCTCGCCGAGCCGCCGTCCGACCAGAGCGCGGGCATCGGAGCCCGTGGTCGACAGCGGGTCGCCGTAGCTGCTGTCGCCCGGGAGCAGCTCCCGCGCGATCTGCATCGCCTTCATCAGGCGCGGCGCAATCGCCGCGCTCAGCGAAGCGCTGTCTGAGTCGCTGCTCTCGGGCATCCGCTCGGGCGCCATTACACCACCTACTCCCCAACCGTTACATCGCGAAATGTAACGGTCCTGCGCCTTTGCGGCCGCGGTTGCACGGGGCCTGCGCCCCCCATAGAGTCCCGGCGCCGTGAGCAGCGTCCGCGAAGCCTCCTTCGACCTCTTCCGCGCCCACGGGATGACGACCATGTTCGGGAACCCGGGGTCGACGGAGCTGCCGATGCTCCAGGACTTCCCCGACGACTTCAACTACGTCCTCGGGCTCCAGGAGGCGGTCGTGGTCGGGATGGCCGACGGCTACGCACAGGCCCGCGGAGGCCCGGCGCTGGTCAATCTGCACACCGCGCCCGGGGTCGGCAACGCGATGGGGGCGATCTTCAACGCCCAGGCCAACCACTCGCCGCTGGTGATCACGGCGGGACAGCAGAGCCGCTCGCTCATCACCATCCAGGCCAACCTGACCAACCGCGACGCAACCCGCATGCCGCACCCGCTGGTCAAGTGGAGCTACGAGCCGGCCCGCGCCCAGGACGTCCCCCTGGCGCTCGCCCGGGCCACCCACCTGGCGACGATGCCGCCGAAGGGGCCCACGTTCGTCTCCATCCCGATGGACGACTGGGAGGCCGACGTCGACGACGCGGATGCCAGGGCGGTGACCGCGCGGAGGACCAGCGGCCGGGCGGTCGGCGACCCGGAGGCCGTCGCCGAGCTCGCGCGGCGGCTGGAGGCGGCCGCCAACCCGGTTCTGGTCGCCGGCCCCGACATCGACGCGAGCGGCGGCTGGGAGGCGGCGATCGCGCTCGCCGAGCGCCAGCGCCTGCCGGTGTTCGCGACCCCGGCGCCGGGAGGCGGGCGGATCGGGTTCCCCGAGGGCCACCCCAACTTCCGCGGGGTGCTGCCGCCGGCGATCGGGCCGGTGTCGGAGACGCTCGCCGGCCGCGACCTGATCCTGGTCGTCGGCTCCTCGGTCTTCCCGTACTACCCGAACATCCCGGGCCCCCTGCTGCCGGACGGCGCGACGCTGGTCCAGATCACCTCCGACCCCGACGAGGCCGGGCGAGCGCCGATGGGCGACGCGATCGTCGGCGACGTGAAGCTCACCCTCGAGCGACTGCTCGACGAGGTGGGCGAGGCCGACCGCGACCCCGGTGAGTCGCTCCCCGAACCCACCGAGGGCCCCGAGCAGGATCCGATCACGGGCACCGCGGCGATGCACGCGCTGCGGGCCGCCTTCCCCGAGGACGGGATCGTGGTGCTGGAGGCGCCGTCCTCGACGCTGGCGCTGCGCAACCAGCTGCGGCTGTCGAAGCCCGGCAGCTACTACTTCGGCGCCGGCGGCGGGCTCGGCTTCGGGCTCTCGGCCGCGATCGGCGTCCAGCTCGCCCAACCCGAGCGGCCGGTGGTCTGCGTGATCGGCGAGGGCTCGGTGCAGTACGCGGTCACCGCCTTCTGGAGCGCCGTGGCCTACGACGTGCCGGTCACCTTCCTCGTGCTCCGAAACAGCGAATACGCGATCCTCAAGTGGTTCTCGGCGATCGAGGGCGTGGAGGGCGCCCCGGGGCTGGACCTCCCCCGGCTCGACACCTCCACGATCGCCCGGGCGTATGGCGTCGGTGCGGTCAGCGTCAGCACCGCCGACGAGCTGCGCGAGGCGCTCGCCGGCGCGATTGCCGCCGACCGGCCGGAGCTGGTCGAGGTCGGCGTGGCGCCGGGGATGTGGCTGTTCTGAGACCGCCGGCGGGCTAGGCGGATGGCGCTGCTCGAGCCCAAGGTCGAGCCGCTGGCGCCGCCGGCGACCCCCGCGAGCGGCGATGCCGCCCCGGATTGGGTCGCCGGGGGGACGCCGGAGCCGCTGCGCGGCGAGCTGGTGGCGCTGCTCGGCGCCGACCGGGTGCTGGCGCGCGCCTCGGACATCGTCCGCTACGCCTCCGACGCGAGCCCCTACCGGCTGTTCCCGAAGGCCGTGGTGATGGCGCACGACGCCGACGACGTCGCCAAGGTGATCGCCTTCGGGCGCCGGGCCTCGATCCCCGTCGTCTTCCGTGCCGGCGGGACCAGCCTCAACGGTCAGGGCCAGACCGACGGGATCCTGGTCGACGTCCGCCGCCACTTCCGCGGGGTCGAGGTGCTCGACGGTGGCGGCCGCGCGCGGGTCGCGCCCGGCACCGTCCTCGGCCACGCCAACCGGACGCTCGCCCCGTACGGCTTCAAGCTCGGCCCCGACCCGGCCTCGACCGACATCGCCTGCGTCGGCGGCGTGATCGCCAACAACTCCGGAGGGATGCGCTGCGGCATCACCCACGACTCGTACGAGACCGTCCGCGAGCTGACCTTCGTGCTCGCCTCGGGCACGGTGATCTCGAGCGGCGCCGCCGACGCCGAGGAGCGCTTCGCCGAGGCCGAGCCAGAGCTCGCCGCCGGTCTGCTCGAGATCCGCGACGAGATCCTCGCCGATGACGCGCTGGCCGAGCGAATCCGTCGCAAGTTCGCGATCAAGAACACCACCGGCTACCGGCTCTGCGCCTTTCTCGACGCCGAGACCCCGGTCGAGATCTTCCGCCGCCTGCTGGTCGGCAGCGAGGGCACGCTCGCGTTCATCGCCGAGGCGACGTTCGAGACCGTGCCACAGCCGGCGCGGACGACGGTCTCCTGGCTTCACTTCCCGAGCGTCGACGCGGCGATCGAGCCGGTGCAGGAGTTCGTCGCCGCGGGGGCCCGGGCGGTCGAGCTGATGGTGGCGCCGGCGCTGATCGTGGCCTCGCACAACATCCGCGGCACCCCCGAGAGCTGGCGCGAGCTCGATCCGTTCTCGGCCGCCCTGCTGGTCGAGTTCGGCGGCGCCGACGATGCCGAGCTCGACGCGGCCGAGGCGCGCGCCGCCGAGGTGCTCGCCGGCCGCGACCTGATCCGGACACCCGAGTTCCACCGCGACGCCGAGACGATCGAGGTCTACTGGACGGTGCGCGAGGGAATGCACGGGTTGGTCGGCAAGATGCGCCCGCCGGGCACGGCGCTGATCGTCGAGGACGTCTGCGTGCCGCCGCCGCAGGTGGCCGAGATGGCGAAGGACCTCCAGGCGCTGCTCGCCGAGCACGGCTTCCTCCCCGGCGTCGCCGGGCACGCCTCGGCCGGGAACCTGCACTTCATGCTCACCCCGGACTTCTCCAAGCCCGAGGACACCCAGCGCTACGACGCGTTCATGGAGGGGCTGATCGCGCTGGTGATCGACGGCTACGACGGCTCGCTCAAGGCCGAGCACGGGACCGGGGTGAACATGGCCCCGTTCGTCGAGCGCGAATGGGGCCCGAAGGCGGCGGAGCTGATGCGGCGGGTCAAGCGGCTCGCCGATCCCGACGGCGTGCTCGGGCCCGGGGTCGTGATCAACGACGACCCCGGGGCCCACCTGCGCAACCTCAAGACGACACCGTCGATCGAGGCGTCGGTCGACACCTGCGTCGAGTGCGGCTTCTGCGAGCCCGTCTGCCCCAGCCGCCACCTGACCACCACCCCGCGCCAGCGGATCGTGCTCCGCCGCGAGATGGCGCGCCAGGCGCCCGGCTCCCCGGTGCTCGAGGCCCTGCTGGCGGAGTTCGAATACGACGCGCTCGAGACCTGCGCCGCCGACGGCACCTGCCTGCTCGCCTGTCCGGTCGGGATCGACACCGGGAAGTTCGTCAAGGAGCTGCGCTCGGAGCAGCACTCCGAGCGCGCCGAGCAGGTCGCCCTGCGGATCGCCGGACGCTGGGATGCGGCCGAGCGCACCGCGCGGGCGAGCCTGCGCGCCGGCCGCCGTGGCCGCGTCGCGCGCGCGGCGATCCGCGGCGCCAGCCGCGCGACCAGGGCGGCCTTGAGCTCGGAGCTGCTGCCCGAGTGGCCGGCGAACATGCCCCACCCGGCGCCGGCCCGGCTGCCGGCGACCACGCGGGAGGGTGCCGCGGCCGTCTACGTCCCCGCCTGCGTCAACCGGATCTTCGGCCGCGCGCCCAACGCGGGCACCGGGGCCGAGGGCCTGCCCGAGGCGCTGGTCGCGGTCTCGGCACGCGCCGGGCTCCCGGTGTGGATCCCCGACGACGTCGCCGGGCACTGCTGCGCGACTCCGTGGACGTCGAAGGGCTATCAGCGCGGCGCCCGGCGGATGGCCAACCACACCATCGACGCGCTGTGGCGCTGGAGCGGCGCCGGCGAGCTGCCGATCCTCTGCGACGCGAGCTCGTGCACCCTCGGGCTGGCCTCCGAGGCGGTGCCGCTGCTGAGCGAGCTCAACGCCGAACGCCACTCGAAGCTCGAGTTCGTCGACTCGATCGCCTGGGCCGAGCGCCTGCTGCCGCGCCTGCGCCTCGACCACCGCCTCGGATCGGTGGCCGTGCACCCGCCCTGCGCCAGCCGCCACCTGGAGCTGGACGCGACGCTCGCCTCGGTCGCCGCCGGGCTCGCCGACGAGGTCACGGTGCCGCTCTCCGCGACCTGCTGCGGCTTCGCCGGGGACCGCGGCATGCTCCACCCCGAGCTCCCGCTCGCGGCGACGGCCGACGAGGCGGCCGAGCTCGCCGATCGCGAGTTCGACGCCCACCTATGCTCCAACCGGACCTGCGAGATCGGCCTCCAGCAGGGGACCGGCCGCGCCTTCGAATCGCTCGTCTACGCGCTCGAGGAGCTCAGCCGCCCCGGGAGGCCCGCCGGATGACGAAGACCCAAGCACAGAGGGGAACCGAGTTCCGCGCCCTGCACGAGGGCGAGCCGTTCGTGATCCCGAACCCCTGGGACGTGGGCTCGGCGAAGGTGCTCGCCGGGCTCGGGTTCGCGGCCCTCGCGACGACCAGTTCCGGATTCGCCTACGCGCTCGGGCGCCACGACGGCGGGCCGGGCCTCGACCAGGTGATCGAGCACACGGCGGCGCTCGCCGAGGCGACCGAGCTGCCGCTTGCGGTCGATCTCGAGAACGGCCACGGGCCGGAGCCCGAGGACGCGGCGACCGCGATTACCCGGGCCGCCGAGGCCGGCGCGGTCGGCGGCTCGATCGAGGACTTCGACCCCGAGCTGGGGCTCTACGAGCTCGAGCGGGCCACCGAGCGGGTGGCCGCCGCGGCCGAGGCGGCGCGCTCGCTCGGCTTCGAGTTCACCTTCACCGCGCGGGCCGAGAACCACATTCGCGGGAACCCGGACCTCGACGACACGATCGCTCGCCTGCAGGCCTACGAGCGGGTCGGCGCGGACGTCCTCTACGCGCCCGGGCTGCGAACGGTCGAGGAGATCCGCGCCGTCAGCGAGGCGACCTCGCGACCGCTGAACGTGCTCGCCCGCCCGAAGCTCTCGATGGCCGAGATCGCCGACGCCGGCGGCACGAGGGTGAGCCTCGGCGGGAGCCTCACGTTCGTCGCCGTCGCGGCGATGACGGCGGCCGCCGAGCGGATCCGCGACCACGGCGACTTCTCCGACATCGCCGTGAAGCTGCCGGACGACTTCGGCGACTGGCTGGACTGAGCGCGGCGAGCCGTCGCGTGGCCGGCGCCTCAGGTTGCGCGTTCTCGCCTCGCGAGCCGTGTGCGCATGAGTAGCAGCGAGTGCCCGGTGGCGTAGTGCACAGCGTCGCCTCTCGCGGCTTCGCAAGGCGCTGACCGCCAACACGACGGCGCTCGACGCTGGAAGGACATCACCCCCTGGCCCGCAACGAATTCATCTGCTCGGTCGAGGATGCGAAGCAGAGACGACCCGGGACCGCCGCATTCGCCGGACGCAGGAGGAGCTCGAGGAGGGCCAGCGTCGTCCCTGCTGCTGGCCCGGATGTCGAGCACCGCGAGCGCACCGGTGCTAGGGCGACTCGAGGTCGAGGAGCAGCCGCTTGCGCTCGAGCCCGCCGGCGTAACCGGTGAGCGATCCGCTCGCGCCGATGACCCGGTGGCAGGGGACGACCACCGCGATCGGGTTCTGCCCGTTGGCGGCGCCGACGGCGCGGGCGCTGCCCGGGGCGCCCGATCCGGGCGGCCAGTTCGCCGTAGGACTCGGTCTCCCCGTAGGGGATCTCGCGCAGCGCCTCCCAGACGCGGAGCTGGAACTCCGAGCCGCGCGGGGCGAGGGCGAGGTCGAACTCGCGCCGGGCGCCCGTGAAGTACTCGTCGAGCTGCGCTCGGAGCCGGCCGAACGGCTCGGGGTCTCGCTCCCAGTCGGCGAGCGCGGTCACCGGGCGGCGGCCGTCCTGCATGAAGAGACCGCTGAGCGCCTCGCCGTCGCCGACCGCGAGAAGCTCGCCGATCGGCGACTCGAAGGTCTCGTACAGAGTGGTGGTGGTCATCGTGTTCATGTCGTCTCCCTTCGCGGTTCGGAGGTTGAAACGACGCGTCCCCGACGGACGTGAGTCAGCCGCCCGCGGTCGGCGTGCGCTCGGCGAACGCGTCGGCCGCCGCAAGATCGAAGTCGCCGTGGTCGGAGCCCAGGCCCTGGGCGACGAGCGCGGCGGCGGCGTTGCCGAGCCGCGCCGCCTCCGCGCGCCGGCGCCCGAGCGAGAGCCCGCGCAGGAAGCCCGCGGAGAACGCGTCGCCGCAGCCGGTCGTGTCGACGACCTCGATCGCGAACGCGGGCACCCGCTCCGCGCCCTCGGCGTCGACCAGCAGTACGCCGTCGCCGCCGCAGGTGGCGGCGACGCAAGCCGCACCGCGTCCCACCAGCGCCCGGCAGGCGGTCTCGAGGTCGTCTTCGCCGGTGAACGCCCGGGCCTGGTCGTCGTTGGGCAGGAAGTAGTCGACGTGGGCCAGGGCGGGCCCGATCCACTCGAGCAGGCCAGGCTCGCCGGGAGCGAGCACGTCGGCCGAGGTGACGATCCCGCGCTCGCGCGCCGCCGCGAGAATCTCGGCCGCGGCCTCGCCGCCCATGAACTCGGGCCCGCCGAGGTGCAGGTGGGTGGCGTCGGCGAGCCGGTCCCAGTCGACGTCGGCGGGCCCGTAGGTGGAGTTCGCGCCGACCACGTGGAAGGCCGGGCGGCTGCCGTCGGCGCGGATCGGCAGCACGCTGGCCGAGGTCTGGATCTCCGCCCGGCGCACGAGCAGCGAGGTGTCGATTCCGCCGCGTTCGAGCAGGGCGAGCAGCATGTCGCCGACCGCATCGGTGCCGACCGCCCCGGCGCTGCGCACGGTCGCGCCGAGCTTCGCCAGGGTCAGCGCCGTGCCCCCGGCCGAGCCCGCGGCGGTGATCCTGATCTGCTCGACCAGCTCGCCCCCCTGGCCCTCGGGGATTCGCTCCACCGGCCGCACCAGCACGTCGAGCACGTGCACGCCCATCGCCACGGCGCGCATCTCGGCGCTCATTCGTCGTCCCGCGCCGGCTGCGGGGAGCCGTACCCGCGCTCGAGCACCGCCTCGACGACCGCGACGCGCTGGTCCTCGTCGAGGGTTGCGGGCTCGCCGATCGCGCGGGCGCGCCAGTAGACGGTGCACGCCCATTCGAGCAGGAGCGAGCCCTCGAGCGCGGCCTCGAGGTCGGCGGCGTAGACGACGGCGCCGTGGTTGGCCATGAGGGCCGCGGTCCGTCCCTCGAGCGCCTCCGCGACGGCGTCGGCGAGCTCCGGGGTGCCGAAGGTCTCGTACGGCGCGACCCTCACCGTGCCGCCGAAGAGCAGCATCGAGTAGTGAACGCAGGGCAGCTCATCGAGCACGCAGGAGAGCGCCGTCGCCATCGGCGCATGCGTGTGGACGACGGCGCCCGCGTCGAAGCGCTCGTAGAGGCCCAGGTGCAGCCCGAGCTCGGAGGTCGGCTCGCAGCGGTCCCTCGACCAGCCGACCCGAGCGGTCGACGACCGCTACCTGCTCGGGTTCGAGCTCCGCCAGGCGGGCGCCGGTCGGCGTCACCGCCACCAGCTCCTGCGCCGCGGCGCTGACGTTGCCCGCCGTGCCGAGCACCAGTCCCTCGGCGGCGAGCGCGGCGCGCGGCGGCGGCGACCGCCTCACGCTCGCCGGAGAGCTTCATCTGACTCGCGCCGGGCCGACCACGCCCGCACTCTAGTCGCGTCCCGACCGCCGTCCGCAACCTGCGCCGGGCGCTCGGGTTAGCTGGGAAGATCCCGCGATGGCCGGCGAATCCCCCGACACCCCCTCGATCTCCCGCCGGCGGCTGCTCGGAACGGCCGGCGCGGCCTCGGCCGGTGCGGTGCTCTCCGGGCTCCCCGGAGCGGCGGCGGCGCGGTCGCCGGCCGCGCCACACGCACAAGCGGCGCGCCGACGTGGCGATCGTCGGCGCCGGCTTCGCCGGGCTCACCGCCGCGCGCGAGATCGAGCGCCAGGGCCACTCGGCGATCGTGCTCGAGGCGCGCGACCGGGTCGGCGGCCGGGCCGTCAACTACAAGCTCGGCGACGGGGTCGTCACCGAGCGCGGCGGGACCTTCGCCGGGCCGACGCAGGACCGCGTCCTCGCCCTGGCCGAGCGGATGGGCATCGGCCTGTTCGACACCTACAACACGGGCGACAACGTCTACCTCGCCAACGGCCAGCGCCTGCGCTACAGCTCCACCGGCCCGACCGGGACGGCGCCGCCGGATCCGGCGGTGCTCCCCGACCTCGCGACGCTGGTCCTGCGCCTCGACGAGATGTCGAAGCAGGTGCCTGTCGACGCCCCGTGGACCGCGCCGAAGGCCGCGGAGTGGGACAACCAGACGCTGCAGCAGTTCATCGACCAAGGCACCGTCACGCCGCAGTTCCGAGCGCTCGTCCCGGTCGCGCTGCGGCCGATCTTCGGCGCCGAGGCGCGCCAGCTCTCCCTGCTGTTCGTGCTCTTCTACATCGCCTCCTCGGGCAACGAGGAGAACGTCGGCACCTTCGAGCGCAACTTCAACACCCAGGACGGGGCGCAGATGTTCCGCTTCGCGGGCGGCTCGCAGCGGATCTGCAAGCGGCTCGCGCGCAAGCTCGGGCGCTCGGTGGTGCTCGAATCCCCGGTACGGCGGATCGTCCACGGCCGCCACGGGGTCACCGTGCACTCCGACCGCGTCGAGGTGAAGGCGAAGCGGGCGATCGTCGCCGTGCCGCCGGTGCTCACCGGCAAGATCGACTACGAGCCGGGCCTGCCCGACGACCGGGTGGAGCTCATCGACAACTACCCGCAGGGCACGCTGACCAAGGCGGCGTGCGTGTACGAGCGCCCGTTCTGGCGCGACGACGGGCTCACCGGGCAGGTCTTCTCGGCGGAGGGCCCGGTGGCCGCGACCTTCGACGACTCGCCCGAGGACGGCAGCAAGGGCATCGTCTTCGGCTTCATCGGCGGCGACGCCGCCCGCGCCTTCTCGCCGCTCTCGAAGCGTGAGCGCCGGCAGGCCGTGATCGCCGACTACGTGAACTTCTTCGGTCCCCAGGCCGCCGACCCGATCGCCTACGTCGAGTCCGCCTGGAAGAGCGAGACCTGGACCCGAGGCTGTCCGGTCGGGATCCCCGGGATCGGCCAGATCGCAGCCCGCGGCGAGGCGCTGGTGAAGCCCGTGGGCCGCATCCACTGGGCCGGCACCGAGACCTCCAACTACTGGGCCGGCTACATGGACGGCGCCGTGCGCTCGGGCGAGCGCGCCGCGGCCGAGGTCCTCGAGCGGCTCTGACGAGCCGCCGGCGGGCGGCCCTTACCGCGTAAGGGGTCGGCGTCGAAAACTAAGGGGTCCGGGCCTCGAAGTCGGCCCGAATACCCGATGTGCATGCGGTTTCTCAGCCGTAGCTTGGTGTTCGAGGCAAGCGACGGAAAGGACCTCACGATGACCGCACTCATCAGCAGCATCTCGGCCCAGCGGAGCAGCGAAATGCGCACGCCATGCGGCCGAGCGGCGCCTTGCGGATCGCTTTCGGCGCCGGCGCCCGGGTCGGACCGCCGACCTGGGCGCCTCGGCGCGCGTGGACGATCCGCCGCCTCGATCCGGCCGGCGCCGACCGCGAGTCGCTCCAGCGCCTCGCCGGCCGCGACTCGAGCCCCGCTCCCACCAGCGACTCGCTGGGCGCCGAGCTCGACGGCCATCTGATCGCCGCCGTCGCCATCGACGGCACCGCTTCCATCGCGGACCCCTTCGCCCCCAGCGCCGACGTCCGCGCGCTCCTCGAGCTGCGCGCCTCGCAGCTCCGCGCGGCCTGACACGCCGAGCGTCCCGGACCCGCCTCTCATCCACCTGGGTTCGGGACGTTCGGTGCGTCAGGCCTCGTACGCCGACCGAGTCGCCGACTCTTAGCCGCGCTTGGAGTTGCGTTTAGGCGCGCGCGCTTGGCTTCCCGGGATGGCGGAATCCCAGGACATCCCCGAGACCCCCGGGCCCCGGTCCGACAAGCGGCCGATGATCAAGCGCAGGTGGGCGATCGTGAGCAAGGCGGGCGGCGGTGCCGCGGTGCTCGCGATCGCCGGCGCGCTGGCGCTCGGCGACCCCAACGACCAGACCGACTTCGGCCAGGACGCGGGCGGGCCGAGCTCGCAGCTCTCCTCCGAGTCCTGACCGGGCTCAGGCGACCCGGTTGAGCTGCCGGGCCCCGGAGGGCACCTCGAAGCGCGCCAGCAGCGTCGGCGCGGCGCCGCGCGTGAGCGCGTCGACGGCGAAGAACTCGCCCGTCGAGCTTGCTCTTCGAGATCGTGACCACGCCGTAGCCGCGGCGGTCGAAGTCGGCGAACTTGACGTGCGGGTCGTTCGCTGCCCGGAGCGCCTGCGAGGGTCGACGACGGCACCCCGAGGTACTCCGGGAACCCGAGCGAGGTCGACGAGCCGCCGACCAGCTCGACCCCGACCGGGGTGCCGTCGATGTTGCCGGTGGTCGTCATGTCGCCGGCGAGGAAGGTGTGGATGTCGCCGGTGAGCGCCGCCAGGTTGGTGACGCCCTTGGCTCAGGAAGTGCTCGAGGATCTCGCGCCGCTCGGCCGCGTACCCGTCCCACTGGTCCTGGCTCACGTGCTGGTACTTCGGCAGGTCGAGGCTCATCACCATCGTCTCCGAGCCCCACAGCTTCCACTTCGCGTCCGACTTGACGACCGCCTTCTTGAACCACTTCTTCTGCTCGGCGCCGAGGAAGCGTGCGGCCCGGGTCGTCGGACGTCCGCGCACGGCTCCAGCAGCACGTCGTTGCACGGCTGCGGGTCGCGGTACTGGCGCTGGTCGGTGAGGAAGAGCTCGGCCAGGCCGCCGATCCGCACCGAGCCGTAGATCTGGTTCTTCGCCCCCTTCATCTGGATCCGCGGCATCGCCTCGAAGAACGCCTTGTAGCCGTTGCGCCGCCGCTCGCCGAACGGGACCCGGCGCGGGTACTCGTTGTTGTTCTCGAAGTTCGGGTCCGTCGCCGCCGAATCGGGCTGGTCGCCGGCGTAGTTGTCCTCGACCTCGTGGTCGTCCCAGACGGAGAGGAACGCGTGCGAGGCGTGCATCGCCTGCAGGCCCTCGTCGGTCTGGTACTGACGGTACTTCGACCGGTACTCGTCGAGGCTCTGCACGTCGCCGTCGCCGTTCGCGCCCAGGGTGTCGAGGCGATCGGAGGGTCCGGGGTAGTAGCGGTGCTCGTAGATGTAGTCGCCGAGGCAGACGACCAGGTCGACGTCGGCCTCCGCGAGCCCGCCCTGGGCGTTGAAGTAGCCGGCCTCCCAGTCCTGGCAGGAGTAGTAGCCGATCCGGATCTTCTGCTTCGAGTCCGCCGGCGGCAGGGTGCGGAACCGCCCCACCCGTGAGCTCTTGTTCTTGGTCTGGAAGCGGTAGAAGTACTCGTGGCCCGGGTTCAGCCCGCCGACGTGCTCGTGGACGGTGAAGTCGCGGCCCTGCCTCGGCGAGGACCTCCTTGCTCTTCACGAGCCGGTTGAAGCTGCTTGTCCTTGGCGACCTCGAGGGTCAGCTTCGAGCTCCGGTCCAGCTCCGAGACGCGAGTCCAGAGCGTGACGCCCTTCGGCGACGGGAAGCCGGCGGCGACGCCGTGGGCGAACTTGCCGTGCTTGGCGACCGGGGCTCGCAGCCCGCGCGCGATCGCCGCGTAGTTGACCGGTCCGGCGAGGACGAGGCCCGCCCCGGCGCCGCCGATCAGGAACTCACGCCTGCGCAGTCCAGCCCGCGACCGGGTCCCGGTACCGCCCTCCATCTGCTCACCTCTCGATCGGGGGACGGCCGAGTGGCCTCCCGTGCTCCTTGCCGGTCCCCACCCTATCCGCGGGCCGCCTGGTCACGAAATCGAACACCGCCGGACGGCGTTTGATGTGGTCACGCCAGGCATGAGAGACTCGCGGCGTGCGGCAGCTGACCAGCGTCGACGCCCAGTTCCTGGCGCTCGAGAACGCCCGCCAGAGCGGGCACGTAGGGGGGCTCGCGGTCCTCGACCCCTCGACCGCGCCCGGCGGGACGCTCGAGCTGCTCGACGTCTACGAGATGCTCACCGAGCGCCTGCCGCTGCTGCCGCCGTTGCGCTGGCGGCTGGCCGAGGTGCCGTTCGGGCTCGACTACCCCTACTGGGTCGACGACCCGGACTTCGACCTCGACTTCCACGTCCGCGAGCTCGCGCTGCCGGCGCCCGGCACCGACGAGAAGCTCGCCGAGCAGGTCGCCCGGATCTTCGCCCGGCCGCTCGACCGCGCCCGCCCGCTCTGGGAGCTGTATCTGATCCACGGCCTCGAGGGCGGCCTGGTCGCGATGCTCACCAAGATCCATCACGCGGCGATCGACGGGCTCTCGGGCGCCGAGATCATGGGCGTCCTGTTCGACATGCAGCCGGCCGGCCGCGAGCTGCCGGACGCCGGGTCCCGGGGCGGCGATCGCCAGCCCGGCGAGCTCGAGATGCTCGCTCGCGGAGTGCTCGGGCTGCCGCGCTACCCGCTGCGCGCGCTGCGCTCCCTGCCCGGCGCGCTGCCGAATCTCGACGAGACCGCGTTCGGCGGGCTCCCCGGCACCGAGGCGCTGGCCCGCACCTCCGAGCGCGTGCGCCGCGCCGTTCGCGGCCAGCGCGAGGGCGGCGAGCTCGAGCGCGCCGGCTACCGGCCGCCGCGGACCTCGTTCAACGGCCGCATCTCACCGCACCGCCGGTTCGTCTTCGGGCAGCTCTCGCTCGACGAGGTCAAGGAGGTCAAGAACCACTACGGCTGCACGGTC
The DNA here is from genome assembly GCA_963729065.1 of uncultured Solirubrobacterales bacterium. Classification (GTDB taxonomy): domain Bacteria; phylum Actinomycetota; class Thermoleophilia; order Solirubrobacterales; family 70-9; genus WHSW01. The sequence continues at coordinate 1,294,946 of CAVSMS010000010.1, read as the reverse complement.
AACGACGTCGTGGTCGCGATCTGCACCGGCGCCGTGCGCCGCTGGCTGGTCTCGCACGGCGAGCTCCCGGCCGACCCCCTGGTGGCCCAGATCCCCGTCTCGGTGCGCAGCGAGAACCAGCAGGGGACCTACGGCAACCGGATCATGCTGATGAGCGCGCCCGTGTTCACCAACGTCGCCGATCCGATCGAGCGCCTGCGGATGACCCAGGAGGCGCTCTCGTCGATGAAGAAGCGCCACCGGGCGATGCCCGCCGAGCTGCTCCAGGACGCCAACCACTTCATCCCCCCGGCTGTCTTCGCGCGGGCGGCGCGGGCGACCTTGACCCTCAACTCGTCGAGCCGCGGGCGCCCGAACTGGAACCTGGTGATCTCCAACGTCCCCGGGCCGCAGTTCCCGCTCTACTGCGCCGGCGCCGAGCTGGTCGCCAACTACCCGGTCTCGGTGATCACCGACGGGATGGGCCTGAACATGACCGTGATGAGCTACCGGGGCCACATGGACTTCGGGATCGTCACCGACCGCGACCAGATGCCAGACGCCTGGCGGCTGATCGACTGGCTCGGCGAGGCGCTCAGCGAGCTGCGCGAGGGAATGAAGGATCGTCCCTGATCGAATCGAGGTCGGCGTCGTCGGACGCCCACTCGATCATCTCGGGGTTGGCCTCCGCGGCCTTGCGCATGTGCTCGAGCGCCTGCTCCGGATGCCCGCCGAGCGCGTTGTAACAGGCGAGCTGGTAGTGAAGGGTCGGGTGCTCGGGATGGTCGGTGAGCCCCTCGGAGGCGATCGCGATCGCCTCCTCGTAGTCGCCGCGGTCGTAGGCCGGCTGGGCCGCGTACCAGTACTCGAACGGCGATACCGGTAGGGCGGCGCCGGGCGGGCCGCCCATCACCAGCACCGTCGTCTCGTCCTCGGTCGCCGTCGCCTCCCGGTGGGTCCCCACCGGCACCAGGACCATCGTCCCGGTCGGCGCCTCGACCCGCTCGCCGCCGACCTCGAACTCCGCCGCGCCGGTGGCGACGAAGTAGAGCTCCTCCTCGCGGCCGGCGCCGGGGCTGGTCTCGTCGTGCGGCTCGATCACGTGCTCGCCCGCCTTCGCGGCCGTGTAGGCGTTGACGCCGAAGCCGGTGACGCCCGAGGGTGCGCCGGATCGGCCGCCACAGGGTCCCGGCGACCGCAACGCGGTCGAGCTCGTCGATGTGGGCGGCTTGGAAGTCTCGGCTCAAGACGATTTCCTCGAGCGCAAGCTATCGGCCTGGCTCGTGGCCTCGTCGCGCGTGAACACGCCGCCGATCGTCGTCGAGAGCTCCTCGAGCGCGCGCTCGGCGTCGAGGCGCCCCGCCAGGACCTCGTCATGAGCCATGTCGACGAGCGCGACGAAGCAGCGCAGCAGCCACTCGGTGTCGTCGTCGCCCCGACGGATGGCGCGCGCGATCGTCGCCTCGAGGATCTCGTTCCCGCCGCCGAAGTGCGCCCTCACGGCCTCCCGCGAGCGCCCGGACTTCGCAGCGACGGCCGCGATGCTCGTCCGGCTACCGTCGCGCAGCAGGTCCTCGGCCGCGTCGAGGAGCGCCTCACGGTCGCGGTCGCCGGTCTCTCGCCTGGCGTTCGTCTGCGATCGGTGGTCGGTCAATGGCTTTGGACAGTGTGAATGGTCGTGGCCCGACGAGCAGGGCGCGGTCGGCGCGGACCGCGCCTACTCGCGCTGGTCCACGGACAGCTCGCCCCGCAGCGATTGCGCGTGCAGGCTTTGCGCAACCGTACGCATCCCCAGCACGGTGGTCGCGGTGAGACCCGAGAAGCCCAGGATCCAGAGCGCCGTGCGGATGTCCTCGTCGGCCGTCATCGAGCCGGCGACCAGGATCGCGCCGCTGGTCAAGGCCCCGATGCCGCTCGCAACCGCAAGGAGGACCCGGTCGAGCCACCCCTCGACGACCAGGCGGTCGCCGCCCCCGTAGTGCTCGGAGCGCACGACCAGACGGCCGCTGCGGAGCTGACCGGCCAGCGTCTCGGCATGCTCGGGCAGGGTGCGCAGCGCGGGAAGCGCGCGGACGAGCTCGCGCCGCAGGAGCTCCTCCGGCGTCCCGATGTCGGCGAGGCCCTCGCTGGCGACGAGCGCAGTGGCCTCGGCGGGGAGGCTGAACCGGGGGTCGATCGCCCTCAGGGTGCCCTCGAGCGTGAGCATGGTGCGGGAGAGCAGGAGCATCGTGCTCGGCGGGCGAAGGCCGTGGCGCTCCATCACGTCGAGCACCCCACCGAGGACGGCGGGGCTGAAGCCGCCCCCCTGGGCCTCTCCGAGCAACAGCGACATGTCGCGCTCGAGCACGCGCATGTCGACGCGGTCGTCGCCGACCAGGTGCCGGACGGCCCGTGCGATCAGCGAGGCGTCGCGCATCGAGAAGCCGAGCGCGATGCCCTGCAGGGACTCGAGCGTCACCGGATCGAGCCGGCCCACCGAGCCGAAGTCCAGGAGCCAGAGCGTCCCCTCGGAGTCGAGCAGGACGTTCCCGGGATGCGGGTCGGCGTGGTAGTAGCCGTCCTTCAGGATCTGGCCGAGGAACGACGCGAGCAGCCGCCTGGCGAGCTCCGGGCGAGGCACGGGCACCGCATCGACGGCGTCGGCATCGGTGAGTGGCCTGCCTTTGACCTCGTCCATCACGAGCACCCGCCCGGTCGTCAGCGCGCCGTGCACGGCCGGGATGGCGACCCCCTGGTCATCCGCCCGGTTGGAGCGCAACCGAGTGCCGGCCTTGGCCTCGAGCCGGTAGTCGAGCTCCGCCTCGATGCTGCGTACGAGCTCCTCGGCGAGCCGCTGCGCACCGACGCGGCGCGCGGCCTCGACGCGCCGTTCGAGCGTCCGTGCGACGAGCGTCAGAACGGATCCGTCGCGGCGAACGAGCTCCTCCATCCCCGGACGCTGGACCTTGACCACGACCGGGTGGCCGCCATGCAGGGTCGCCCTGTGCGTCTGGCCCACCGAGGCGGCGGCCAGCGGCTCGTACTCGAACTCACTGAAGGCCTGCGCGACCGGCTCGCCCAGGTCTCCTTCGAGCACCGCCTCCAGTTGGTCCGGCGGAATCCGTTCGACGTCGGCGTGGAGGTGCGAGAGCTCGTCGGTGATCGTGCTCGGGAGCAGGTCGGTGCGCGTGGCGGCGATCTGTCCGAACTTCACGAACATCCCGCCCGAGCGTTCCAACACCACCCGCAGCCGCCGCCCCAGGTCCGGTGAGTCGAGTGCCGCCGCCGACCGATAACGGACGCTGAGGAGATTCTCGTCGCGGGCGTTGCTCGCGAGCTGGCGGAAACGGCCGAGGGGCGCGACCACCCCGCGGACCGTCGCGAATCGGGTGACGCCAACGGCGGCGACTGGGCCCGCGGCCGGGAGCGCGGCGCGCGACCAGGTCGAGCACGATCGCGATGGGCAGCGTCGCCAGCACGCCGAAGAAGACCACGAGCGGGATCACCAGCGCCGCGCTGTCCTCGTCCGTGGGTCCGAGCGTGGCCACGGTCGCGACGGCTCCGAACAGCCACCCGATCGAAGCCGCGAGGGCGCTGCGCCAGCGGCCGATCCGGATCCCGAGCACCCTGCCGCTCACCCAGCCGATCGCGGCCACCCAGAAGGGCAGCAGGAGCAGGGCGACGCCGCTGAGCTCTATCGAGATGGCTGCCACGGGTCAGGCGGGGTCCGGAAGCTCCGAAACACACTAAGGAGTGCATCGGCGGCCCCGAGCGGTCAGGAGACGCTCGCAATTCGCGCGAATCAGTCGCGCGCGCTCAGCAGTTGATCGCCGTGTCGGGGTCGGGGTTGGCGCAGGAGTTGACGCCCGCGCCGCCGCCCATCGTGTCGAGGGTGTCGCCGTCGATGGTCGCGAGGACGTCGTCGCCGCCGGCCCCGCGAAGGACGCTCACGACGCCGTTCCAGGCAACCGCGATGTCGTCGTCGTTGGCGGTGCCGGTCATGCTCTCGACCGCGGTGAAGTTGTCGGTCACCGCCCCACTGGTGTTCCCGACTCCGTCGACGGCGATGATGTCGACCCCGGCGGCCGTGACGAGGTCGTACCGAAGGGCGTCCGAGCCCGCGCCCCCGTCGATCGTGTTCGTGCCCAGCCCGGGGAAGAGGGCGTCGGCGCCGTCCCCGCCGGTGAGCGTGTCGTCGGCGCCCGTGGCGGCGAGCGCGGCCTCGCCGCGCAGGACGTCCGCCCCGTCGCCGCCGGTGAGGTCGTCGGCCAACAGGCCGCCGACCAGCCTGTTGTTGGCGTCGTCGCCGGTGATCGTGTTGGCCTGGTTGGTCGCGCCCGTGACCCGTTCGACGTTGGCGACCGTCTCGGCGAACCCTCGGCCGTCGTCGGCGACGACGCCCGTCGACAGATCGACCTCGACGGCCTGGTTGGCCCTGGGGTAGTTGGCGCTGTCGTTGTTGCCGGCGCCGCCGTCGAGCGCGTCGACTCCCGACACGCCGATCATCACGTCGTTGCCGCCCCCGCCGTAGAGCTTGTCGTTGCCGCCGCGGCCGTTGAGATTGTCGTTGCCGCCGAGGCCGCAGATCACGTCGTCGCCAGGCGTTCCCATGAGCTGCTCGCTGGCGGCGGTGCCGATGATCGTGCAGGGGCTGACCGCGATCCCGACGGGGCCGTCGCCGACCGCGATCGCCGTCCCCGCGGTGTTGGTCGCGGTGTCGATCGGGGTGACGTTGTCGGAGCCGAGGTTGGTGACGTAGGCGGTGGCGCCGTCGGGGGTGATCGCGATCGCCGAGGGGATGGTCCCCGACGGCGATCGCCGTCCCCGCGGTGTTGGTCGCGGTGTCGATCGGGGTGACGTTGTCGGCGCCGGGTTGGCGACGTAGGCGGTGGCGCCGTCGGGGGTGATCGCGATCCCGATCGGGGCGGCTCCCGACCGCGATCGGCGTCCCCGCGGTGTTGGTCGCGGTGTCGATCGGGGTGACGTTGTCGGAGTTGCCGTTGGCGACGTAGGCGGTGGCGCCGTCGGGGGTGATCGCGATCCCGACGGGGACGTCGCCGACCGCGATCGGCGTCCCCGCGGTGTTGGTGGCGGTGTCGATCGGGGTGACGTTGTCGGAGCCGAAGTTGGTGACGTAGGCGGTTGCGCCGTCGGGGGTGATCGCGATCCCGACGGGACTGTCCCCGACCGCGATCGGCGTCCCCGCGGTGTTGGTGGCGGTGTCGATCGGGGTGACGTTGTCGGAGACCGGTTGGTGACGTAGGCGGTGGCGCCGTCGGGGGTGATCGCGATCCCGAGGGGACCGTCGCCGACCGCGATCGGCGGTCCCCGCGGTGTTGGTCGCGGTGTCGATCGGGGTGACGTTGTTGGAGCCCCGGTTGGCGACGTAGGCGGTGGCGCCGTCGGGGGTGATCGCGATCCCGCGGGGGTCGTCCCCGACCGCGATCGGCGTGCCCGCGGTGTTGGTCGCGGTGTCGATCGGGGTGACGTTGTCGGAGTTGGCGTTGGCGACGTAGGCGGTGCCCGCCGAGGCCAGGGCGGGCGCGGCCAGGCCGAGGGCGAGAACGAACGCCACGGTGGCGGCGAGGTGGCGAGGTCGCGAGGTGGCGGTCATGCGTCTCCCAATCGGTTGGCCGGATCTGGAACAGTCTCGGCCAAGGGAGGCCCCTGCCTCGGAGAAACTTTCTGCGACGAATCGGCCGCAGGCACTAGGCACTGTAGTGAGTCGCGCGCGCTCAGCAGTTGATCGCCGTGTCGGGGTCGGGGTTGGCGCAGGAGTTGACGCCCGCGCCGCCGCCCATCGTGTCGAGGGTGTCGCCGTCGATGGTCGCGAGGACGTCGTCGCCGCCGGCCCCGCGAAGGACGCTCACGACGCCGTTCCAGGCAACCGCGATGTCGTCGTCGTTGGCGGTGCCGGTCATGCTCTCGACGGCGGTGAAGTTGTCGGTCACCGCCCCACTGGTGTTCCCGACTCCGTCGACGGCGATGATGTCGACCCCGGCGGCCGTGACGAGGCCGTACCGAAGTGCGTCCGAGCCCGCGCCCCCGTCGATCGTGTTGGTGCCCAGCCCGGGGAAGAGGGCGTCGGCGCCGTCCCCGCCGGCGAGCGTGTCGTCGGCGCCCGTGGCGGCGAGCGCGGCCTCGCCGCGCAGGACGTCCGCCCCGTCGCCGCCGGTGAGGTCGTCGGCCAACAGGCCGCCGACCAGCCTGTTGTTGGCGTCGTCGCCGGTGATCGTGTTGGCCTGGTTGGTCGCGCCCGTGACCCGTTCGACGTTGGCGACCGTCTCGGCGAACCCTCGGCCGTCATCGGCGACGACGCCCGTCGACAGATCGACCTCGACGGCCTGGTTGGCCCTCGGGTAGTTGGCGCTGTCGTTGTTGCCGGCGCCGCCGTCGAGCGCGTCGACTCCCGACACGCCGATCATCACGTCGTTGCCGCCCCCGCCGTAGAGCTCGTCGCTGCCCCCGCGGCCGTTGAGACTGTCGTTGCCGCCGAGGCCGCAGATCACGTCGTCGCCCGCGCGTTCCCATGAGCTGCTCGGTGGCAGCGGTGCCGATGATCGTGCACGGGCTGATGGCGATGCCCGGGGAGAGTCCCCGACCGCGATCGGCGGCCCGGCGGTGTTGGTCGCGGTGTCGATCGGGGTGAGGTTGTCGGAGAGGATGTTGGTGACGTAGGCGGTGGCGCCGTCGGGGGTGATCGCGATCCCGAGGGATGGTCCCCGACCGCGATCGGCGGCCCCGCGGTGTTGGTCGCGGTGTCGATCAGGGTGACGTTGTCGGAGCGAAGTTGGCGACGTAGGCGGTCGCGCCGTCGGGGGTGATCGCGATCCCGGCGGGGACTCCCCGACCCGCGATCGGCGTCCCCGCGGTGTTGGTCGCGGTGTCGATCGGGGTGACGTTGTCGGAGACCTGGTTGGCGACGTAGGCGATGGCGCCGTCGGGGGTGATCGCGATCCCGATGGGACGGTCCCCGACCGCGATCGGCGTCCCCGCGGTGTTGGTCGCGATGTCGATCGGGGTGACGTTGTCGGAGCTGACGTTGGTGACGTAGGCGGTCGCGCCGTCAGGGGTGATCGCGATTCCGACGGGGCCGTTGCCGACCGCGATCGGCGTCCCCGCGGTGTTGGTCGCGGTGTCGATCGGGGTGACGTTGGCGGAGCCGTGGTTGGCGACGTAGGCGGTGGCGCCGTCGGGGGTGATCGCGATCCCTCGGGGAGCGTCGCCCGACCGCGATCGGCGTCCCCGCGGTGTTGGTCGCGGTGTCGATCGGGGTGACGTTGTCGACGCTCTCGTTGGCGACGTAGGCGGTGGCGCCGTCGGGGGTGATCGCGATCCCGTAGGGGCAGATCCCGACCGCGATCGGGGTCCCTGCGGTGTTGGTCGCGGTGTCGATCGGGGTGACGTCATTGGCGCCGTGTTCGCGACGTAGGCGGTGCCCGCCGAGGCAAGAGCGGGCGCGGCGAGGCCGAGGGCGAGACGAACGCCACGGTGGCGGCGAGGTGGCGAGGTCGCGAGGTGGCGGTCATGAGTCTCCCAATCGGTTGGCCGGATCTGGAACAGTCTCGGCCAAGGGAGGCCCCTGCCTCGGAGAAACTCTCTGCGACGAATCGGCCGCAGGCACCCACTGTAGTGGCGAATTGCCGCCTCGCTGTAGCGCCGAACGCCCCGACCAGGATTCGAACCTGGGGCCTACTCCTTAGGAGGGAGTCGCTCTATCCAGCTGAGCTATCGGGGCCGGGGTCCAGATTAGGGCTCTGGCAAGCGGTGCCGCCCATCGGGAGGGGGCGGCCCGAGCGAGCGCCAAGCGGCGGCGTAGCGCTTCTCGCCCAAAGCGCTACTCCTCAAGCCCGGCGGCTTTGAGGGCCGTGACCTTGTCGGAGAAGATCTCCCAACGAATGAGCTTGCCTCGATGGAGCGTCCAAAGCTGCGCCACCTGCCGCTCAATCGGCACGCCGCTCCCCTTACCCCTGCCAATCTCCCTCCCCACAACGACAACCGTGGAACCTGCCTCGATGAGCTCCTCCGCCTCGACCCTGTAGTCCTCCCACGTGCCCCAGTAGTGACGGGAGGCCTCGATCACCGCCTCGCGCCCAACGTACACGCCTTGGAGATCCACGGACTGCGCCTCGCGTAGGTCCCAGACCACGTAATCATCCAGGAGCGCCCAAAAGGTCTCGACGTTTTCAACTGCGCGCCGAACGGTCTCGACGATTTGCTCCGCCATCGTGGCTCAGTATCTCGCCGACCGCGGGAACGTGCGCTTCCCATGGCGGAGTGCTCCTTCTCGCCCCAAGCGCTACTCCGACAGCCCGCGGCTTCGGGGCCTTCTCCTCTAGAACCGCTCCTCGCCTAGCTACACGCGATGTGGATGCACTGGCGACGGTCGCCATTGTGTCGGGCGAGGTTCCCGCCACCGTCGATCACCCCGCGCACGGCCTGGATGCCGAGGGCGGCGTTGCGCTTCGCCCGGTTGCTCGCAAGCCTGGTCGAGCGGCTCTCAATGTCAAATCCGTCGCCGTTTGCCCCGATGGCGACGTTGCGGCGCAGGACGCTGGTGCCCTTCCTGTTGACGAGAAACCCATCACCGCCGCTCCGTTTGACCACGTTTCGGCGGACGATGTTGTCGACGCCGCCGACGGACCCGTCGGGGAAGTCGATTCCGAGAAGGATGCCCCGGTCGCGAGCGTCGACGACCACATTCCGGGCGACCAGGTTATGGCGTCCCTTTTCGATTCCGATGCCCGACCCGTCGCGTGAGAAATGGTTGCGGGTGAGCATGTTTCGGCTGCCGGGGCCGACGAGGATGCCTTCACTGTTTCGAACGAAGCGGTTGCCTCGCACCTCGTTGCGGTTACCCGGCCCGTCGCCCCCGATCAAGACCCCGGGACTGGAGTGCGAGAACAGATTCCCCTTGATCACGTTGTGGTTGGAAGCTTGGACGTGGATGCCCGGACCCGGGTTTTCCTTGATTGAGTTGTCGGCGATCTTGATGTGGTCGGAGTCGAACACCCCGATCCCGTCTCCCTCCGGCGGGATGTTGTGGCTGAACGAGCCGTCGAGGACCACGCTTCGGGATGAGCGGCTGATCGCGGCGCCGAAGAAGACGTTCTTCGACGAGGACATGTCCACCACCCGACTGTGGCGAGCACCGGCGAGAAGTACACCGAACGAGAACTCCCGCATAGAGCCGCCCTTGATCTTCATCCCGTCGTAGCGGTCGTCCAAGACGCCGACGTCGCAGAACGTGTTCTTCGGGCAGTCCGCGAAGTCGGTGCCGTCGCCGTCGACCCGATGACCGTTCAGATCGAGGGTGATGTCATCGGCGCCGATCACGATCCCGTTGTTGGGGCAGTCGAAGAGGTCGGCGTCGAGCGTCGTGTCCGCAGTGATCGTCTCGCCGCAGCTCACGTTGACGGGCGGCGCGGCGCGTGCGCCCGAGAGGAGCGCCACGGAGAGAGCCATCGCCGCGAGGAAACCCGCGGCGGTGCGCTTCGCGGTCATCCTGGTCCTCCCTGGTAGGTGCTGGTCCCGGGTTGGTTCGGGTTCAAGCCGACCCTAGCCCAAGAGTCGGGGCGCCGCCGTCAACGTGGCCCATCTACCCGCGCCTAGCCGGGTCGGGCTCTCAGAACACGCAGTTCGCGATCCCGGTCAGCTGCCACTGGGGAGTCCCCGAGGTCGCGACGGCCCGGACCAGCCACGTGCTCTGATCGACCGCGTAGCTTCGCTGGATGGCGACGTTGGGCACGTTCGACCCGCCCGGCCCGGCGATGACGAAGCCGCCTCCCGTGACCCTGTCCTGAGCGAACTGGCAAGGCACCTGGAGCTCCTTGGTCGTGGTCGTGTTAACCGCCGTGCTGACCACGATCGGGGGGGCCACCTGATCCGGGATCGCCCCGCCCCCGAGCTCGCCCGCGCCGACCGACCCAAAGCCGAGATCAGCGGCTGTGAGCGACTCGTTGGCGATTTCGTCGCCGTCGAGCGACCCGTCATCGACGTCGGCACCGATCACCGACTCGTCTCGCACGTCAGCGGTGCGGACCTGGTTGTTCTTGATGTCGACGCTCCTGAGCGAGTTGTCGATCACGTCCTCGCTCCCGACCGTGTTGGCCGCGTACGCCGCGCCGCCGAGCGCGATGAAGACGGCAACCGTTGCCATCAAGTTGGCGTAGGTAAGGCGGCTACGGACTCTGCGCATTAGTGGTTCCTCCCTGGATTGAGTGGCTCCCCTGCGAGACCAACGCTAGTCCTGTCACGTGCCTTGTGGCGCAGGGACGAGGCCAGTGTTACGGAGTGGAGGCAGGCACGGGCGCCAGCCGAGGCGAATGTTGCGCATCTCATTCGAAGCGCGATAATCGCGCCGTGCCGCTGCGCAGGGGATTTTTCGCGCTCTCGAGCCTGCTCCTTGCCCTCCTGACGTTGCCGGCTCCGTCCACGGCAACCACGATCCGCACAGACGACGGTCTCTACCCGCAGTTCAATCCCCGCGTTCACGACTACGTCAGCCATTGCTTAGGCGCCTTGAAGGTGAACGTCTCAGACCTGGCCGGCAAGAACGCTTCGATCGCCGGCAAGCCCTATCGAAGTGGCCCGGTCAACTCAGCGGTGTGGAGGCGGGCGGGCGCACGAGTAGTCGTGGCGATCAAGCGACCGCATCGAGGGAAGGTCGAGCGCTACAACATCCGCTGCCTGCCGACCGAGTTCCTGGATTGGGATTTCCAGCGGCTGCGGCGCCCGCATGAGCAGTTCTACATCGTGCCCAGCGGCGTGCAGCCGGTGGGCGATGGATACGTGACGATCTTCGACCGTCGTGGAACACCCGTGTGGTGGATTCACACCCCCCGACCGCTGTTCGACGCGAAGCTACTGCCCGACGACACGATGAGTTGGTCCTACGCCGGCCTGGGGGCATTCACCACCGACGTGGACGAGTACTACCAGCGCTACCGGCTGGACGGCACTCGTAAGCGATCGGTCCGGGCGGTTGGGACGACGACCGACGGCCATGACATGCAGCAGTTGCCGAACGGCGGCTACCTGACGATCTCCTACACGCCCCGCGATCACGTCGACCTCTCGCCCTACGGGGGGCCATCCGACGCCACCGTCGTCGACGCGGAGGTCCAGGAGGTCTCGCCAAAAGGCAAGCTGGTCTGGCAGTGGAACAGCAAGGACCACGTCTCACTCGCTGAGACCGGGCGCTGGTGGCAGGCGATCTTCACCAACCCGCTGTTTCATCCACAGCTGCCGGACGGGAGAACTGCATACGACATCGTGCACGCGAACTCGATCGAGCCGGTCGGCAAGTCGGTCCTCATCTCGCTGCGCCACCTCGACGCGATCCTGATGATCCGCCGTTCGACCGGGGACATCCAGTGGAAGCTCGGCGGTACGGAGACCTCCAGGAGCCTTGCGGTGAAGGACGACCCGCTGGGCGACTACCCGCTTGGCGGCCAGCACTACGCGCGCTCTCTCCCTGGAGGCGTGATTGCGGCTCATGACAATGGATCCGCGCTCAACCGGCCTCCACGCGGAGTCGCGTACCGCATCAACAGCCAGGCACGGACCGCAACGCTTGTCGACTCCCAGGCCGATCCCGAGGCTCTCGGCTCATTCTGCTGCGGCTCTGCCCAGATGTTCCCCGGGGGCGGATGGCTGATCGACTGGGGTGGTGCGGTCCCGACCCAGATCACCGAGTTCGACCCACAGCACCGGCGGACGTTCAGCTTCACCTTCACCTTCCACGGCGTCTCGCCGGTCGCGACTTATCGGGTCGAGTCGCTGCCCGATGGCCGGCTCGAACTCGGCGACCTCAGGAAGGCGATGGACAGCCTCGCGGCGAAGGGGTTGGCCGAACCCGCTCCCCAGTAGGCCGGGGTCTCTCGAGGCGCGACTCGCGGCCCGGTCGGCGGCGCCCAGCTGAGGCGCGACGGGTGCATAACGACGCCGGTGAGGACGTTATGCGCCCGTCGGCGAGCGGGGCGGGCCTCAGGGCACGTTGACGACCGTGTCGCCGGGGTCCGCGGTCGCCGTGTCGGTGTTGGCGCCACCGTCCCCGCGATCGCCGCCCGCGCCGTCGACCAGATTGAGGGAGTCACGCCCGTCCTGGCCGAACAACCGGTCCCGGTCCGGACCGCCGATCAGCGTGTCGTCGCCGCCGCCGCCGATCAGACGGTCGGCGCCGCCGCCGCCGCGCAGCACGGTTGGCGATCGCACTGGCGTGCCCGTCGATCTTGTCGTCGCCTGTGCCTCCGACGACGTTCTCGACCGAGGCCAGGACGGTGTCGCCCTCCCCGGTGAGCCCGTCGTTGGCGACCGCAGTTCAGCGTCACCGTGAGCGGACCCGTGCGCGAGCCGTAGTCGACGGTATCCACGCCGGCCTCACCGTCGCATGCGGTCCGGCCCCGTTGGCCCCCGCGACCTTGCTTGAAGGTGTCGCTGACCGGCACCGCCGCTCTCGTCGAAGTCCGCCGCCGTGTCGTCGCCGCCGCCGTGATCGAGTCGTTGCCGCCGAGCGCCGCAGATCGTGTCACCGCCGCCGCCGGCGTCGATCACGTCGCCCTGTGCCGAACCGACGATGACGTCGGCACCCGCGGTGCCCGCGATCGGGCCCCCCGCGCCGATGATCGTGGCGTTGAGTCCGTTGCACCTGGCGAGCAGCCACTCCAGCCTGAACGTGCCTGTGGTGCCGCCGTTGCCGTCGACCGCGATCCTGTACGTCGTGCCCGCGACCACGTTCAGCGAGACCGACGACGCTCCCATGCCGACGCTGCGTCAGCGCCCCCAGGCTCGTGCCGGTGTAGACGCCGATTCCCGGTGCAAGCCCGCGCGACGCTTCCGAGCCGCAGGACCGCCGGACCGCTCTCGACTGGGCGTCCAGCTGAACCACGCCGAGTTGTCGGCGATCGCGCCGCCGTGGAAGTCGAGCTCACCGGGCTCGCCGGTGGCGCGCACGGTGGTCGCCGACGGTGACTCCCGACGAGCCCGTTCAACGACGCGGGCGTTGCCGAAGTCGTCGTTCGCCGGCGGGTCGATCGACCACTGCAAGCCGACGGTGCCGGTCGTAGCACCGAAGCCGTCGACGGCGATGCGATACGTGGTCCCGGCGACCACGGGGAAGGTGATCTTCGACTGATTCGATCCGTTGAACTGATCGTTCGACGCACGCTGCGTCAGCCCGGTGATGGTCGTGCCGGTATAGGCCGCGAGCACGGTGTCGAAGTTCGACTCGCGGGTGTTGAAGACCGCCGAGCCCGTTTCCGGCGCCGTCCACGAGTACCAGAGCGACCTGTCCGGAATCGATCCGTGGATCGGCTCGCCGGGCTCTCCGGTCGAGCGCGCGCTGCTCGCGAACGCTCTTACCGGTGGCGCCGGTGATGACGGTGGGAGATGCGAAGTCGTCATTTGCCGGCGAGTTCTGCGCCCACTGGAGCGCGAACGACCCGTGCGCGGCACTGAACCCATCGACCGCGATCCGGTAGGTCGTTCCCGCAACCGCGTTGAACGTCACCTTCGACTGGGTAGTGCCGTTGAAATCGTCGTTGGACGCGACCGAGGCCAGCGTGCCGAAGCTGCTGCCCGTGAACACGTGCAGCGTGGTGTCGAACGCCGCATCGCGCGTGTTGAACGTGGTCGGGCCGTTCTCGGGCGCCGTCCACGAGTACCAGACGCTCGTGTCGGCCGGGCTGCCCGCGATGTTCGGCTCGCCCGTCTGCCCGGTCGCATCCGTGTTGCTGCCGAACACCGTTCCATCGGCACCGCCGATCCCCGAGCCGGCGAAGTTGTCGTTCGCAGGACGCCCGACGAGGCCGTTGACGAAGGTTCGCAGCGCGCCCTGGTAGATCTCGCCGTAGATGCCGGGCTTGTTCGGCTGGGCGCAGCCGCTGCCCCAGCTCGTGTCGCCGACGAGCCGGACCTGCCCACCGGGGATGAACAGCGGTCCACCGCTGTCGCCCTGGCAGGTGTCCATGCCACCGGCCAGCGGTCCGGCGCCGAGCATGACGGCGCCGTGGAAGCTGGCGCCGTACTGGGCCGGGTCCGACATCGTGGCGTCGGACTGGATCGGCAGGTCGACCTGCCTCAGGTCGTTGGACGCGACCCCGCCCTGGGTCGTGTGACCGTGGCCGATCGCCCGCACCGTATTGCCGGGGTTGACCGGATCGACCGGTTCCGCGAGTCGTGCCCAAGCCTTGGTCGAGGGGGTGTTGAGACGAAGCATCGCGACGTCGTTGTCGAAGGTCGACGGGTTCCAACTCGGGTGGAGGTGAATCGCGGTGACCGACCGGATGTCGCCCGGCGCCTCGTTGTTGAGCTGGTTGGCACCGATCACGAGCTTCAGGCTCGCCGCGCGTCACGCCGCCGTCGACGCAGTGCGCGGCGGTGAGCACCCAGACGGAGGAGACGAGCGTTCCGCCACAGAAGGCAAAGTTGTCGCTGGCGCGCTTGACCGAGACGAAGAAGGGATAGGCGCCGGCCGGAGCGACCGTGCCGCCGACGATGTTCGGGCTCGGGCCCGCGGCCGGGTCGACCTCTTCGCCCTTCTCGGCGGTGGATCGCGACGGACGCGCCGCCTGGTCGACCTCGTCGCCGCGCTTCTCGGTGTCCGGGGTCGTGCGCACAGAGCCCGAAGCGAAGTCCTTCTGCGTTGCGCGGCTCTCGTCCGTGCCGCGCTCGCCGCCGACGGCCAGGCTGCTCGCAGACGTGCCGATCAGGAACAGGCTCGCCAGCGACACGACGGCTGCGCGGCGCCACCGCGGTCGGACGGCAGAACCTTCGGACGAGCCAACGGCCTCGTTCGTAGTGCGTTCGGACACTTCCCCTCCCAACGATCGTAAAAGAACCGCGCCCCGCGCGATCTCGTGGCGAACGTACCACAGGACCTCGCCCTGTCAACCGCCTTCAACGCCTGTTGACACCTCTCGATAGGGTCGGCACATGGACGAGGCGGGGGCGGTCGAGGGGCTGGAGCGGACCGAGGCGAAGCTCCGCGAGTACGCGGCCGGGCGGGGCCTGACCGTTCGCCCGGAGCTGACCTGGCCAGGTCAGCCGCTGCCGCGCGAGCAGCGCGGGCCGGTGCGCTTCGCCGCCTGGTCGGTCGCGGGGGAGCTGCCCGGCGGGGTCAAGGGCCGGCTTCGCCACCAGGCGGTCTACGGAAAGACCTTCGGGATGAAGGTCGCCGGCCAGCACACGATCATGGTCTGCCGGATCCCCGAGTCGGTCGGCTACCTGCCGATGCTCTCGGTGAGGGCCGAGGGCCTGGAGCCGGCGCTGTTCTACTGGGCCGGCGACAAGCGTCCGCGCGAGGACGTCGGCGGTTTCGAGTCGGTGGAGCTGGACCGCCGCTACATCGTCGAGGTGGCGAAGGGTCAGGACCACGCCTGGTTGCGCCAGCTTTTCCCGCCGAGCTTCATCGACTGGCTCGCCTCGAACACCCCGGTCGACTTCGGGTTTCGCCTCGACGGCGGCATCTTCACCTGCGAGTGCCCGCAGTACCGGGGACAGCACCGGGCCGACGGCGAGGTCGACTTCGAGCACCTGGACCTGCTGGGTGGCACGGGCGGACGGGCCGCGAGCCGGATCCGCGACGAGGTTCTGGAGGAGGCGGACGTGAGCTGGGGCGGGACCAATCCCGACAGCGCCGCGGCTCACGAAGCGCGCGCAAAGGGCCGCAAGCACGGGCGCCTGCTCGGCCTGGTCATGAAGCTCGCGGGAGACATCAGCGACGACAGCGTCAAGCAGTTCGCCGAGAAGCACGGAATGAGCGCGAAGGACTCGGCCGAGTTCCACGCGAACCACATCCGCCTGCCGCTGCCGGGGACCGCCAGCGACGTGCTCACCGGGCCGCTGCCTGGCACCGACCGTCAGGGCGACCTGGCCTGGCTGGAGTTCTCGAGCGCCGTCGACATGCAGCGCAACTACATCGCGGTCGTGGTCGAGACTCCAACCGAGCTGCCCAGCGCCTGGGTCGATGCCGACGACGTCACTGTCCCCGGTTTCGGCGAGGGGCTGCCACAGGCCGCCCTCGAGCTCGCGCGCGAGCACGGCCTCGGCCTGTCCACCCACGGCCCCAAGGCCTGCGTCTACCTGGCGGCGCCGGTGGGCACGGGAGGCTGGCCCAGCGGCGACGCGATCGAGGCCTTCGTGCCGAATGCGGTGGCGATTGCCGACTGGGCTCGGGTCGTCATCTCGTGGGCCTCCTCGGAGGACGAAAGGCGCGGCGAACCCGACGCGCGCCGGCGCATAACGACGGCGGTGAGGACGTCATGCGCCCGTCGGCGGTCGGGGCCGCTACCCGGTGCCTGTGAGAGGATCGCGCCCACCCAAGGAAGGGAGTTGCCTGCCATGACCGTCCGAATCGAGGAGTCGGTCGAGATCGCCCGACCCGTGCCCGAGGTCTGGGATGCGATCGCCGATTACGCGTTCGACCTCAAATGGCGCAGCGGATTGACGGACATGAGCCCGGACCCGCCGGGCGGGCCGGAGCCGGGGACCAAGGTCCACGAGGTGGTCCGCACATCGGGTCGCGAGTATGTCGCCGACACCGTGGTGACCGAGCTTGACCCCGGCGTTTCCTACAGCTTCGCCGGCGAGGGAACGATCGGCGGCCTCGCCGGAGGCCGCAGCGTGGACCCGGCGCCGTCGGACGGCGGCGCCGTGTTCACGTACCGGATCGAGCTCGAGCCCAGGGGCGGGATGCGCCTGCTGCGGCCCGTGCTCGGCCCGATCGTGCGCTCGGGGCTGAGGAAGGACCTGCAGACGCTGAAGGCGACGCTCGAGGGCCGGCCGCCCGCCTGAGCGGCGGCGCGCGGGGCGGGATGCGGGTTGTGTGACCCGCGTCATCCGCGTGTCCGCGGTCACCCAGTCCGCGGAGCCGGTGATGGAGGCTCGGGAGGCCCAGATCACCAAGGAGGCTCGCCGTGCGCAAACTTCGCCACCACCTGACCTACGCGAACGTGATGGTGACGGTGCTCGCCTTCGTGGTCTTCGCCGGCGGCGCGGCCTACGCCGCGAACACGATCTTCAGCGCCGACATCGTCGACGGCCAGGTTCGAGGCGTCGACATCGGCGACAACCAGGTCGGCAGCGAGGACGTGCGCAACCAGGGCCTGGTCGAGGGCGGGCTCACCGCGATCGACATCCAGAACTCGGCGCTGACCGGCGGCGACATCGCCCCGGAGTCACTGCGCGGGAACGACGTCCTCGACGGGACGATCCGCACGGCCGACGTCGACGACGAGGGCCTCACCGGCGCCGACGTGGACAACCAGAGCGGCGTCGACACCTGCACGCACGGCAGCGATCCGCTTCGGCGAGCTGTGCTTCTTCGACCCTGACGAGACGCGTGCCCTGGCGTGATGCCCTCGCGGTCTGCGCGGAACGGGAGATGCGCCTGCCCGGCCTCGGCGAGGCGATGTCGCTGGCCGCGAACTACGACCTCCCGGACATCGACAGTGCGTTCTTCTGGACCGAGGAGTCCTTCGTCCAACCGCTCTCGGACGGCAGCCACGAAGTCCCGGGCCTGGGTCGTCGGCGAGCCTTCTCCCACCGGGGTTCTCCGACCAGGACAACTCGGCGCAGCGTCCGTCTGCGTGACGACGCCGACGAACTGACGGCGATTGGCCGTTCCGCAGCCTCAGTCGGGCTGCGGAACGATCCGGATGTAGGGCTTCGGGCTCTCCCAGCCGTCGGGGTACTTCTCGCGGGCCTCGTCGTCGGAGACCGACCCGGCGATGATCACGTCGTCGCCCTTCTGCCAGTTGACCGGCGTCGCCACCTTGTGCTTGGCGGTCAGCTGCAGCGAGTCGATCACCCGCAGCACCTCGTCGAAGTTGCGACCCGTGGTCATCGGATAGACCAGGATCAGCTTGATCTTCTTGTCCGGGCCGATGACGAAGACGTTGCGGACCGTCTGGTTGTCGGCCGGCGTCCGGTCGCCGGGGTCGCCCGAGACGTCGGCGGGCAGCATGCCGTACGCCTTCGAGACCTTGTAGTCGGGATCGGCGATGATCGGGTAGTTCGGCGCCGTGCCCTGGGTCTCGGCGATGTCCTCGGCCCACTTCTCGTGGTCCCCGGCCTGGTCGACCGAGAGACCGATGATCTTCACGCCGCGGCGGTCGAACTCGGGCTTCGCGTTCGCCATGTAGCCGAGCTCGGTCGTGCAGACAGGGGTGAAGTCCTTGGGGTGGGAGAAGAGCACGGCCCAGGAGTCGCCGATCCAGTCGTGAAAGCTGATCGGTCCCTCCGTGGTCTCGGCCTCGAAGTCGGGGGCGGTGTCACCAAGTTGCAGAGCCATCTTTTTGTCCTCCTCGGGTGTTCGTCATCAAGCGTATCCGGCTCACTCGCCCGGCCAGTAGGCGAGCTCTCCGGCGACGAACGTCGCCTCGACGAGCGGCACTCCCGGGCGGTACACGAGGTGCGTGTGCGAGGGCGCGTCGAGGACGACGGCGTCGCCTCTCGCCCCCGGCGCGAGATGCCCGACGTCGTCCCGCCGCAGCGCCCGGGCGCCGCCGATCGTCGCCGCGGCGAGCGCCTCGTCGATCGTCATCTGCATGTCGCGGACCGCGAGCGCGATGCAGAACGACATCGAGGTCGTGTAGCTGGAGCCGGGGTTGGTATTGGTCGCGATCGCAACGGCGACCCCGGCGTCGATCGCCCGCCGCGCGTCGGGGTAGGGCTGGCGGGTGGAGAAGTCCGTCGCCGGGAGGAACGTCGCGACGGTCTCGCTCGACGCGAGCGCCTCGATGTCGCCGTCGTCGAGGTAGGTGCAGTGGTCCACGGAGGCCGCGCCCACCTCGACCGCCAGCCGGGCGCCCGGCCCGTGGCCGAGCTGGTTGCCGTGCACGCGCAGACCGAGGCCCGCCTCGCGGCCGGCGAGCAGCATCGCGCGCGACTGGTCGCGGTCGAAGGCGCCGCGCTCGCAGAACACGTCGGCCCAGCGGGCGTAGGGCCGGCAGGCGTCCAGCATCGGCCCGCAGACGAGCTCGACGTACTCATCGGCGCGTCCCTCGTACTCCGGCGGCACGCAGGTGGCCGCCGAGGAAGGTGACCTCGTCGGTGAGCTCGGCGGCGACGCGGCAAAGTCGCTCCTCGGACTCGACCTCGAGCCCGTACCCGGACTTGACCTCGACCTCGGTGATCCCCGCGGCGAGGCCCTCGGCGCGGCGCGAGCGGGCGAGCGACAGCAGCTCGCCCTCGCTCGCCGCCCGCGTGGCCTCGGTCGTCACGCCGATCCCGCCGGCCTCGTAGGGGCGCCCGGCCATCCTCGCCGCGAACTCCTCGCTGCGATCGCCGGCGAAGACCAGGTGGGTGTGGCTGTCGACGAAACCCGGGATCACGCAGCGCCCCGCGGCGTCGAAGCGCTCGTCCGCGATGGCACCGGATGTTTCGATCGCGAGCACGCGCCCGTCCTCGATCACCAGGGCCGCGTCCCTGAGGATCCCCAGAGGCCCCTCGCCGCGCTCGGGGTCGTTGGTGACGAGGAGCCCGATGCGGTCGATCGCGATCGCCGTCATCCGAGGACCTCGGCGATCGACTCCCGCAGCTCCCGCGCGACGTCGAGCTCAGCGTGCGCCCCGTCGCGAGCGATCTCGCGCCCGCCGCAGATCACCCGCTCGACGTCGGCCGCTGCGGCCGCGAACACGGCCGCCTCGAGCGCTGTGTCGGCGTCCGTCCCAGCGAGGCGCACGCCGTCGAGGCTCGACCGTGACCAGGTCGGCCAGGGCGCCCGGCTCCAGGCGTCCGGCCTCGGGCCAGCCGATCGAGCTGTGCCCGGCGGCGGTTGCCGCCCGCAGCAGCGACGCGGCGTCGTGGCGGCCGCGCTCCCCGGTCGCCAGCCGCTCGTCGAGCTCCACTGCGCGCGCCTCCTCGAACATGTCGATCGCCGCGTGGGAGTCGGTGCCGAGCGCGAGCTCGGCGCCCGCGTCGGCGACCGCCCGAGCCGGGCCGACGCCGTCGGCGAGGTCGCGCTCGGTGGTCGGGCACAGACAGCAGGTACAGCGTCCGGCGCCGAGCGCGGCCGTGTCGGCATCGGTCAGGTGCGTGGCGTGCACGGCCGCGAACCGCGGGCCGAGCGCGCCCGCCTGGTCGAGCACTCCGGTCGGCGTCAGCCCGTGCGCCGCGATGCACGCCTCGTTCTCGGCCGGCTGCTCGGAGACGTGGGCGTGGAGCGGGCAGTCGCGCTCGCCGGCCCACGCGGCGACGGTCGCACAGGCGTCGGGGTCGACGGCGCGGACGCTGTGGATCGCGGCGCCGATGCGCGCTCCGGGTTCGTCGGCCAGCCCGTCGACGCGCTCGCCCCAGGCCTCGGCACTGCCGTCGGAGAAGCGCTCCTGAACCGGGCTCAGCGGCTCGCCGATGCCGCCGTGCAGGTAACAGGTGTCAAGCAACGTGATCCGGATCCCGGCCTCGCCGGCCGCCGCGATCAGCGCCCTGCCGACCTCGTTGGGATCGGCGTACGGCTCGCCGCCGGGGCCGTGGTGCAGGTAGTGGAACTCGCCAACGGCGGTCACCCCTGCGAGCGCCATCTCGGCGAAGGTCGCCCGGGCGAGGCGGTGGTAGCTCTCGGGGTCGAGCCGGGCGGCGAGCTCGTACATCTGGTCGCGCCAGCTCCAGAAGCTGCCCCGCCCACGCTGCGCGCGGCCGCGCAGCGCGCGATGGAAGGCGTGCGAGTGCGCGTTGGCGAAGCCGGGCAGGGTGAGTCCCGCAAGCCGCTCGGCGCCGGTGGGCTCGGCGACTCCGGCCTCGACCGACGCGATCCGGTCGTCCTCGACCTCGACCGCACCCCGGCTCGGCCCGGTCGCCGCCGAGCCAGGCGAGCTCACACCAGTAGGAATAAGGCGCCTCAACAGCGGCGCGGCTCGACTTCGCTTCGCTCCGCCTCACAGTCAAGATCCAACCCGCTCCACCAGCTCGCGGGCGCGACGCTCGAACCCCTCGCGGCCGAAGCGCTCGTACTGCTCCCAGGTGGAGAGCGTCCGCGGGTCCGCACGGTCGACGAAGAGGATCCCGTCGAGGTGGTCGACCTCGTGCTGGAAGGTGCCGGCGGTGAGGCCGCGCTTGACCTCGGTGCGCTCGACGCCGTCGCGGTCGAGGTAGGTGACCCGGACGTTGACGTGGCGCTGAAGCTCGCCCCGCAGATCGGGCACCGAGAGGCAGCCCTCGTTGATCGCCACGAGCTCGTCGTCGAGTGGCTCGATCGCCGGATTGACGAACACCGTCAACGGGATCGGCGGCTTGTAGGGGTAGCGCGGGTTGTCCGGCTCGACCTCGGCGATCGCGATCCGCAGGGACTCGCCGACCTGAGGCGCGGCGATCCCGGCCCCGTTGGCCGCGCGCTTGGTCTCGATCATGTCGTCGATCAGGCGCTGGACCTCCGGCGTCGCGAGCTCCTCGACCGACACCTCCCGCGCCCGCTCGCGGAGCACGGGTTCACCCAACTCGCGGATCGGCAGGACGGTCACCAGACAGGCGCCTCAACGGCGGCGCGGCTCGGCTCCGCTCCGCTCCGCCTCACTCGGTATCGGCCATCGGGATCCGGACGCCCCGCTCCGCGGCGACCTCGACGGCGCGGTCGTACCCGGCGTCGGCGTGGCGCATGACCCCCGTGCCCGGGTCCGCGGTGAGCACCCGGTCGAGCTTCTGCGCGGCGAGCTCGGTGCCGTCGGCGACGCAGACCATCCCGGCATGGATGGAGCGCCCGATTCCCACGCCCCCGCCGTCGTGGATCGAGACCCAGGTCGCGCCCGACGCGGTGTTGACCAGGGCGTTCAAGCAGCGGCCAGTCGGCGATCGCGTCGGAGCCGTCGCGCATCGACTCGGTCTCGCGGTACGGCGAGGCGACCGAGCCCGAGTCGAGGTGATCGCGCCCGATCACGAGCGGCGCGCTGATCTCGCCGCTGGCGACCAGCTCGTTGAAGCGCAGGCCCAGCCGGCGGCGCTCGCCGTAGCCGAGCCAGCAGATGCGCGCCGGCAGGCCCTGGAAGGCGATCCGCTCCGAGGCCATCCGGATCCAGCGCGCCAGCGCCTCGTCCTCGGGAAACTCCGCCAGGACCGCGCGGTCGGTGGCGGCGATGTCGGCGGGGTCGCCCGAGAGCGCCGCCCACCGAAACGGCCCCTTGCCCTCGCAGAACAGCGGCCGGATGTAGGCGGGCACGAAGCCGGGGTAGTCGAAGGCGCGCTCGAATCCTCCGAGCTGGGCCTCGCGGCGCAGGCTGTTCCCGTAGTCGAAGACCTCGGCGCCGGCGTCCTTGAAGCCCACCATGGCGAAGCAGTGGGCGGCGGCCGAGGTCCGGGCCCGGTTGATGTACTCCTCGGGGTCGCGCTCGCGCAGCTCGGCGGCCTCCTCGAGCGAGAGCCCCGCGGGGATGTAGCCGACGAGCGGGTCGTGCGCGGACGTCTGGTCGGTGACGATGTCGGCCTCGAAGCCGCGCCGCAGCAGCTCGGGCACGACCTCGGCGGCGTTCCCGCAAAGCCCGACGCTCAGCGTCCGGCGCTCGGTCTTCGCCGCGATGCAACGGTTGATCGCATCGTCGACGTCGTCGGCCTGCTCGTCGAGGTAGCGGGTCTCGAGCCGGCGGCGGATGCGCTCGGGGTCGACCTCGATGCACAGCGCCACCCCCTCGTTCATGGTCACCGCCAGGGGCTGTGCGCCTCCCATGCCGCCGAGCCCGGCCGTGAGCGTGATCGTCCCGTCGAGGCTGCCGCCGAAGCGGCGCCGCGCGATCTCGGCGAAGCACTCGTAGGTGCCCTGGACGATCCCCTGGCTGCCGATGTAGATCCATGACCCGGCGGTCATCTGCCCGTACATCGTCAGCCCCTCGGACTCGAGCCGCCGGAACTCGTCCCAGTTCGCCCACTCCCCGACCAGGTTGGAGTTCGCGATCAGCACGCGCGGCGACCACTCGTGGGTGCGGAAGACGCCGACGGGCTTGCCCGACTGGACCAGGAGCGTCTCGTCGTCGGCAAGCGCTCGCAGCTCGCGCACGATCGCGTCGAAGGCCTCCCAGGAGCGGGCCGCGCGCCCGGTGCCGCCGTAGACGACGAGATCGTCGGGCCGCTCGGCGACGTCGGGGTCGAGGTTGTTCATCAGCATCCGCAGCGGCGCCTCCTGCTGCCAGCCGCGGCAGGAGAGCTCGGTGCCGTGCGGCGCCCGCACCTCCCGGGGCCCGCTCACGGCAGCTCCCCGATCCGCGTCTCGACCGCCGCCCGCAGGGCGCCCTCGCGAAGCAACGCGTCGACCGCCCCGAGCTCCGGCGCCAGCCAGCGGTCCGGGCCGACGCCCGGAACCACCTCGCGCAGGGCGGCGACCGCGGCGGCGGTGCCCTCGGCGGCCGCCAGCGGCGCGCGCAGCTCGAGCGCCCGGGCGGCGCAGGTGAGCTCGACCGCGAGGATGCGGCGCAGGTTGTCGACCACCACGCGCAGCTTGCGCGCCGCGCCCCAGCCCATCGAGACGTGGTCCTCCTGCATCGCGCTCGTCGGCAGCGAGTCCACGCCCGCGGGCGCCGCGAGACGCCGGTTCTCGGCCACCATCGCGGCCTGGGTGTACTGGGCGATCATCATCCCCGAGTCCACCCCCGGGTCGGCGGTGAGGAACGGCGGCAGGCCGTGCGACCGGCCCGCGTCGAGCAGCCGGTCGGTGCGCCGCTCGCTGATCGCGCCGACCTCGGCGGCCGCGATCGCGAGGAAGTCGCAGGCGAGCGCCACCGGTGCGCCGTGGAAGTTGCCGCACGACTCGACCCGGCCGTCGGGGAGCACCATGGGGTTGTCGATCGCCGAGGCCAGTTCGGCCGCGGCCACCGAGCGCACGTGGGCGGCGGTGTCGCGGGCGGCGCCGTGGACCTGCGGCGTGCAGCGAACCGAGTACGCGTCCTGGACCCGCGGATCGCCCTCCCGATGGCTGGCGACGATCGCCGAGCCGTCGAGCAGGCGCCGCAGGTTCGCGGCGCTCGCCGCCTGCCCGGGCTGCGGGCGGAGCGCGATCAGGTCGGCGGCGAACGCGCGGTCCGTGCCCAGCAGCGCCTCGGTGCTCATCGCTCCGGCGACGTCCGCGACGCGGAGCAGGTCGTCGACGTCGGCGAGCGCCAGCACGAGCATGCCGAGGATCCCGTCGGTGCCGTTGATCAGCGCCAGCCCCTCCTTCGGCCCGAGCACCGGCGGCTCGATCCCGGCGGCCGCCAGCGCCTCGGCGGCGCCGACCCGCGCGCCCTCCGGGTCGAGCACCTCGCCCTCCCCGATCAGCGCCAGCGCGCAGTGGGCAAGCGGGGCGAGGTCGCCGCTGGCGCCCAGCGAGCCGTGCTCGGGGACCACGGGGTCGAGCCCCGCGGCGAGCATCGCCAGGATCGCCTCCGCGAGCACCGGCCGGGCGCCGGAGCGGCCCATCGCCAGCGAGCGAGCGCGCAGGAAGAACATCGCCCTGACCACCTCGCGCTCGACCGGCGGCCCCATGCCGGCGGCATGCGAGCGGATCAGCGCCCGCTGCAGCTCCGCACGGCGGTCGGGCGGGATCCGCGTCTGCGCCAGCGAGCCGAAGCCGGTGGAGACCCCGTAGGCGGGCTCGTCAGAGTCGGCGAGCCGCGCGACCACCGCGGCCGTCTCCTCCATCGCCGCGCGGGCCCGCGGCCCGAGCCGCGCCGGGGCGCCCTCGCGGGCCACCGCGACGACCTGCTCGGCGGTCACCCCCTCGGGTCCGAGCTCGATCGCCGCAGCCACCGATCAGAACTCCGGCTTCGAAGCCGTCGCCCCTGCCCACCACCGAGACGGTGCGATCGTGCGACGCGCTCAGCTCGCCGCCGCCGGACGGCCTCGCGGGAAGGACCACGTAGTCGCTCATCCGGACCCACGTCGGGACGTAGGTCACCCGCCGCACGCTCACGCGGTCGCCGACCGCCTTGAAGTGCAGCAGGGCGACGATCCCGTCCTGGGTCTCGGTCGGCAGCCCGCTCGAGGCTCCCTGGTTGGACACCAGGTTGCCCTCGCTGAAGACCACGAACTTGCCGTTGAGCCGCTCGATCGGCTGCACCACGTGCGGGCCCTGGCCGACGACGACGCTGATCACCTTCGCGCCGGTGAGCTTCTTCGCCACCGCGCGCTGCGACCCGTTGGGGGTCTGCGAGTTCTCGGTGCCCCAGTGGATCTGGGCGATGACGGCGTCGGCGCCCGCGTCGCGCGCCTCGCGGGCGTCGTGGATGATCGCCTTCGCGCCCGCCTTGGGGTTGTTGGCCGAGTACTCGTTCACCGACCACGGGTGCGGCGCGGGGATCCCGTTGGTCGCGTCGGTGTAGGCGACGAAACCGACCTTGA
This sequence comes from uncultured Solirubrobacterales bacterium, assembly GCA_963729065.1. GTDB lineage: Bacteria > Actinomycetota > Thermoleophilia > Solirubrobacterales > 70-9 > WHSW01. The sequence goes on along the minus strand of CAVSMS010000010.1, from coordinate 1,269,692 downwards.
CCCCGTGGACGTTCACGATCGTGGGCCGGCCCGCCGCCTGCTCGGAACGGAACGAGCCGGTGTGGTCGATGTCGCGCTTGTGCAGGGCCTTCACCGTGCCGTCGATGCCCTTCTGTCCCTGGTCGAGCGAGTGGTTGGAGGCGGTGCTGCAGGCGTCCCAGCCGCTGCGGTGAATCGAGGCCGCGAGCCCGGTCGGCGTGTTGAAGATCGGATAGGTCGAGGGCGGGCCCGGGCCCATCGGCGTCTCGAGGTGACACAGGCCGAGATCGACCCCGGCGACGTAGGGCTCGATCCGGTCGAAGAAGGGGGCGAAGTCGTACTCGCCGCCGTTTCCGTTGGCGAGCGCCTGGTCGAGCAGCGGCTGGTGCATGAGCAGGTCGCCGCTGACCGAGACGGTGAAGTGCACCGCTCCCGGCTTCGCCGCCTCGTCAGCGGCAGCGGTCTCGGGGTCCGCGTGCGTTCGCGCGCTCGGCGCCCGGCGACGTCGTCTTGCTCTCGCCGCCGTCGACCACGACCAGCCAGACCGCGACCGCCGAGCCGACGATGCAGACCGCCGCGAAGCCAGCCGCCAGCCAGCGAGTCATTCTTTCTCGTCGCCGTCCGGCTCCTCGTCGCCGGCCTCGGCGTCCGCATAGAGGCTCTCCGACGCGAGCTGGCGCACCGAGCGGTCCCAGAGCTTGATCTCAACGTAGAGGTCGTCACCGAAGCCGTGTACGGCGTCGACGGCGACCAGCGTGAAGCGCCCCTCGGCGACCGGAGCCTGGTCGAGCGGCTCGCCGTCGAGCTCGGCCGTGGCCGCGACCGCGCCGCGCACCAGGGGCAGGCCCCAGACGAGCGTGACGTCGCCGCCTCGCCCGCCGTCGGTGCGCCACTCGCCGATCACGTCGTCGTTGAGGTCGATCCGCCAGTCGGGGTTGTCCTCGGCGGTGACATCGGTGAAGTCGACCTTCGAGCGCAGGTCTGCCGGCTCTGAGTCGTCCTCGCCGGGCGCGAAGGACACCCAGCCGTAGAACTCGGCGAGCACCGACTCGCCGTCCTCGTCCGTGGTCGCCTCGCCGGCGCGGCCGCTGGCCGGGACGTAGACCCGGCCGCCCCAGGAGCGGTCCGGGAACCAGCGCACGCTCTCGAGGTCGAGGGTCGAGCCCGCCTCGGCGGCCAGCGGCTCGCAGCCGCGGGCGAACTCGTCGCGCAGGCGCTCCTCCCAGCGGCCGTACGGACGGCCCTCCTGGGAGGCGTCGGCGATGAACCGCGGGAATGGCTTCTTGGTCGGGGGCATCGGTGGGCCAGACTACTCGGGCTCAGTTTCCGAGCAGGTTGCTGAGCGCACCGGCCGCGCCGCCAGTGGCGGCGACCCGACCCTCGGACGGTTGCAGCAGCAGCCACCCCTTCCCGGAGAAGGCCAGCTGGATCGTCTCGCCCGAGGCCTTGCCGATGAACGTCTTCAGGTTGACGTCGGCCTTGACCGAGCTCGAGACGCCCTCCGACCAGGTGATCGCCGCCTGCGGGTCGGCGAACGTGTTGTCGCCGTCGATCTCGATCATCACGGGCGGCCCGTCGGTGACCAGCGCGACCGTGCCGGTGCCCGAGAGCTCCATGTTGTAGAGGCCGCCCGAGATCGCTCCCGAGGCGCCCTCGACCCGCTTGATGTCCCAGTCGATCCCGCTCTCGAACGCGAGCACGTGCGGCCCGTTGACGGTGATCTTCTCGCCGCTGAGCTGCAGCAGCTGGACCTCCTGCGCGACGTCGGCGAGAAAGACCTCACCGGTCCCGCTCACCTTCATCAGCTGCGTGCCCTCGTTCGTGACCGCCTTCTTGAGCATCCGCGAGATGCCGCCCGAGCCCGCGTGCTCGAACCGCACGTCGCCCTGGTAGGCGATCATCGAGCCGAGCTTGGTCTGGATCTCCTCGCCCGCCAGCTCGACCTTGAGCAGCTTCGAGTTCTGGAGCCGAAACGACTCCCCGCCCTCGGTTTCCTTGAACTGCGCCAGCGTTTGCTCGACCGACACCGTCACCTCCTCGTCGTGGATCGGCGGTCAGGCTAGAGGCTGCGCGGCGTTGCGCGCAGCCAGTCCTGCGGCCCGTCGCGAAACTCGGCCACGAGCAGCTCGCGGTCGATCCGGCGCAAGCCCGCGGATCGGTCGCAGCACCGGGTCGAAGAGGCTCGCCCGGCGGATCTCGGCCGGGATCAGCTCGAGCTCGTGGGTGTCGGCGAACCGGGTCTCCAGCCGCGAGCGCACGTCGGCGTCGATCGCCGGGTGCAGCTCGATCAGCAGCGAGGCGCCGCGCAGCCATGGGACTCGATCGGGGTCGGCGAGCTCGCTCTCGGCGCCCTCGCAGTCCATGATCACGGCGGTGCGGCCGGAGGGAGCGAGCCCCGCCAGCTCGGCGACCGTGCACAGGCCGCGAAGCTCGACCCGGCCGGCGCCGACGTTGAGCTCGGCGAGTGCGGCGGCTGCCGCGCGCAGAGCCGGATCGAGCTCGAACCCGACCAAACGGGCGCCGGCGAGCCGCATGGCCAGCCCGACGGCGTAGTAGCCCTCCGCCGAGCCGACGTTGACCACGGTCGCCGGCCGTTCGGCGACGATCCGCTCCACGGCCGGGTGCAGCTCGAGCTCGAAGCTGCCCACCTGGTACGGCCCCGAGAACAGCATCCGCGGGACGAACGACGCCGGGTAGCGCATGCCGGCGAAGGGCCCGGCGAGCACCCGGCAGCGGCTGGCCAGCGCCACCCTGGCGCCCGGGTAGGCGAACGGCGAGAGCGCCCACCAGAGCGGCTTCGGAACGCCCACCGCGCTCAGGAGAGCGTCGCGCGGAGATCGGCGGCGGCACGTTCGGGCGCGTAGACGTTGATCGGGACCTCGGTGCCGAGCTCGAAGCCCGCGGCGATCGTCAGCCGGGGAACGATGTCGATGTGCCAGCAGAACTCGTCGGTGGCCGCGCGGCGCCGTCCGCACCCAGAGGTTGAGCTGCGGGACCGCGCCGAGCACGGCCCCGAGCGCCTCCAGGGCGGTCGCGATCATCGCCGCGCCCCGATCGTCCTCCTCGAACCTCGCCACGGGGCTGCGGGGGATCAGCCGCAATTCGAACGGCGAGCGCGACGCCCACGGGCAGATCAGGAGCACCTCGTCGTCGACCGCGACCAGCCGCTCGCGGCGCCGGACCTCCTCGGTGGCGACGTCGGCGAGCAGGTGCGAGCCCATCGTCCGCTCGTGGTAGGCCCTGGTGCGCTCGCGCTCGCGGGCGATCGCCACCGGCACGAAGCCGAGCGCGTAGAGCTGCGCGTGGGTGTGCTCGAGCGAGGCCCCGGCGTCGGGGCCCTCGTTGACGATCAAGTGCACGTAGGCCGCGTCGGCGTGGGCGCGCATCCGCTCGCGCCAGGCCGCGATCGCGCCGGCGATCCGCTCCGGCGCCAGGCGGGCGAGCGAGGTCTCGTGCTCCGGGGCGCTGACGATGACCTCGTGGGCCCCCAGAGCCGGCTGGGAGCGGAACATGTCGGTCTCGCCGCGCGTGGCGGCGGCGAGGGGATCGATGGAGCTGGTGATGCCGGACTCCGCCCCAGGCCGCTCGCCGGCCGGCCGCGCCTCGTCCGTCTCTGCGCTCAGCACCGGATAGAGGTTGGGGACCGAGCGGGCGGTCCAGCCCGGCGTGTCCGGCTCGCCGCCGCCCGGGCGGTTCGCCCAGACCTCGGGCGGGGTGCGATCCTCACGCCCCTCGCAGAACGGGCAGCGCTCGGCGGCGTCGGGGCGCAGCGCCGGCGGCTCCGCGGCGAAGGCGTCCGGGCGCTCGGCTCGGCCGGGCGCGAGGATCGCCCGCAGGCCCGTGAGCTGGTCGATCCGGACCTCTGGCGGTGAGGTCAGGACGCGAGCGGGGCCGGCGGGGACGGGGGCGGGGGCGGGTTCGCAGGCGGCGGGACGCTCGGCTGCGCGTGGGGCTCGAGCAGCGGCTTGAGCAGGTCGAGCGGCAGCGGGAAGACGATCGTCGAGGAGTTGTTGACGCCGATCTCGACCAGCGTCTGCAGGTAGCGCAGCTGCAGGGTCGCCGGGTTGAGGCTGATGATGTTCGCCGCCTGCGAGAGCTTCTCGGCGGCCTGGAACTCGCCGTCGGCGGCGATGATCTTCGCGCGCCGCTCGCGCTCGGCCTCCGCCTGGCGCGACATCGCCTTCTGCATGTCGGCGGGCAGCTCGACGTCCTTGACCTCGACCGTCGAGACCTTGACTCCCCAGGGCTCGGTCTGCTCGTCGATGATCTGCTGCAGCTCGAGGTTGAGCCGCTCGCGCTCGGCGAGCAGCGAGTCGAGCTCGGCCTTGCCGAGCACCGAGCGCAGCGTCGTCTGCGCGATCTGCGAGGTCGCGAGCAGGAAGTTCTCCACCTCGGTGACCGCCTTGTTCGGATCCATGACGCGGAAGTAGGCGACCGCGTTGACGCGCACGGTGACGTTGTCGCGCGTGATCACCTCCTGCGGAGGCACGTTCAGGGTGATCGTCCGCAGGTCGATCCGGACCATCTGGTCGATGAACGGGATCAGCAGGATGAGGCCGGGGCCTTTTTGGGCGATCAGGCGCCCGAGACGGAAGATCACTCCGCGCTCGTACTCGCGCAGGATCCTGATCGCCGCGGCGAGGATGATCACGATCAGGATCGCGACGACGGCAATGACCGCGATGGCAACTGTCATGGCCCTGCTCCTTGCTCGCTTTCCTCGGCCTCTGGGAGCGGCCGCACCCGGAGCGTCAACCCCTCGACCGCCTCGACCCGCACTCTAGCGCCGCGCTCGTTGAGCCGTTCGGCCTCGGCCCCGGTGAGGCCCTCGGCCGGCGTGGCGCGCCAGAGCGCGCCGTCGACGAACACCTGCCCGGTCGGGACCAGGGGCTGGCGGACATTCCCCGGCGCCCCGATCAGGTCCTCGGGGCCGGCCCGGACGGGCTCGCCCCGGGCCGCCACCGCCTTGGTGATCGCGAACGTGAGACCACCGCCGATCAGAACGGCGACGACGATCACCACCGGGGCCGAGACCTCGAACGACTCGGAGTTGGTGTCGAACAAGAGCAAGCCCGAGACCGCGAGGGCGATCACCCCCACGACGCCGAGCAACCCGTGGGTCGGCAGGTGCGCCTCGGCGATCACCATCACCAGGCCGAGGACGAGCAACGCGATTCCGATCGCCGTCACCGGCAGCTGTGCGGTGCCGAAGGCGCCGAGCAGGAAGGAGACGGCCCCGACGAGCCCGGGGATGATCAGGCCCGGGCTGAAGATCTCGATCGCGATCCCGACCAGGCCGACGAGCAGCAGCAGGTAGGCGACGGTCGGGTTCACCAGCAGCTGCAGCAGCTGGTACTGGAAGGGCATGTCGCGGTCGTCGAGCTCGAGCCCGGCGGTCTCGAGCGTGGTCGCCTTCGGACCCGCCACCCGGAAGCCGTCGAGCTCCGAGAGCAGCTCGTCCTCGTTGGCCGCGATGAGATCGATCGCGTCGGCGTCCAGCGCCTCGGCCGCGGTCACGTTCTCCGCCTCGGTGACCATCCGTTCCGGCAGGGCGCCGTCGCGCCCGTGGGTCTCGGCCAGCGCCCGGATGAACGCGGCGGCGTCGTTGGTGATCTTCTCGCCCAGGGTGCCGCCGATGTCCTCCCCGGTCGAGGTCACCGCGCTTGCCGAGCCGATGTTGGTCTGCGGGGCCATCGCCGCGACGTCGGCAGCCTCGGTGATGAACGCCCCCGCCGAGGCGGCGCGGGCGCCGTTGGGCGCCACGTAGACGACCACCGGCATCGGGGCCTCGATGATGTCCTGCACGATCCCCCGCATCGATTCCTCGAGCCCGCCCGGCGTGTCGATGCGGATGATCGCCAGCGGCGCGCCGTCGTCGGCGGCGTCGTCGAGGGCCGAGGAGATCCACTTCTCGGTCGCCGGGTCGATCGAGCCGCTGAGCTCGATCGATGGCACGGTGGCGTCCTCGGTCTGCGCCCCCGCCCCGCCGGCGACGAGCAACGCGAGCCCCGCGAACACCAGCAGGACGGAGACCCGGCGCAGGAACATCCTCAGCCCGCGTAGCGCTCGATGTCGGCGTTCAGCTCCGCCTCCGACCCGTAGGGGCCCTGCTTGACGTGGAGGAGGTTGCCGCCGGCGTCGTAGAACGCGGTCGAGGGCAACGCGATCGAGTCCAGGTCGCGCTTGTAGTAGTCGCTGTTGGGGTCACTGACGCTCGGGTAGGGAAGCGGGAAGTCGTCGAGGAAGTCGTTGGCGGCATCCACCGGGTCCTCGGTGTCGACCCCGAGGAAGGCGACCCGGTCGCCGTGCTCGGCCGAAGCCGCCTGGAACTGCGGGAACTCGAACCGGCACGGGCCGCACCAGGAGGCCCAGACGTTGACCACCGCCGGATGGCCCCGCACCTCGGCGAGCTTGCGGTTGATCTCATCGACGCCACCCTCGATGACCTCGTCGCCGTTCGCGTACAGCTTGGCCAGCGCCGGCGGGGCACCCGCCAGGGCGGCGTCGTAGTCGACCGCCTTGGACTCCGGGTTGCCGACCTGGACCGTCGTCGACTCGGATTTCGAGCTCACCGCCCACACCACCGCGCCACCGCAGACGAGCACGACCAGAGCGCCGATCACGACCGTTTTGCTGATTCGGATACGCATCGCCTGCCTGGTGTGGTTCAATAACCCCTGGTCCCGTTGTTCTTGGACCGTGGGGCGGATGTCGGTCCGGCCGGAGGGGTACTCGGCCCGACTCACGTCTCTTCCGAGCTTACTTCGCTCGCCGTGCCGTATCCGGATCAACGGCGTGCGCGGGACCACCCACCCCTTGCCCATGGCCAATACCACTGACGTAGCCGCGAGCGCGGCTGGCGAGCTGAGCGAGACCGACCTCGATCGAGCGCGGGAGTTCTCCCGCGAGCCGATCCTGCTCGCCGGCGAGACGATCTCCGATCTGGCGCCCGGCACCGCCCGGCGGCTGGCGGTCGACGCAGCGATCGCCGAGCTCGATGACGGCGCCGAGACGCCGTCGCTCGAGTGGCGGCGCAACTACTCCCTGCTGCTCGGGCTCGAGCGGCTCCTCGACGAGGCGACGCCGGAGCTGCTCGACGGCGCGCAGCTCAACGACCACCAGGTCGACGCCCTCTCCGGAACCCTCGCGGCCATCGTCGCCGAGCTCGAGGGGGCGGCGGGCCAAAGCCGCCAGAACGGCCGCAACGGCAAGACCCACGGAGAGGCCAACGGCGAGGGGGCGAACGGCAACGGCGCCGTCGCCGAGCTCGACGAGGACGACGAGGTGCTGGCGCCGGACGAGGAGCCGCAGGACTGGGAGGAGGAGGGCGACGAGGACACCGAGGCGGTGGCCGAGGCGCCCGAGGATCCGGGCGCGAGCCGCCGCTTCTGGTTCGAGCACGCGACCGGCGCCGGCAAGACGGTCGCCGCGGTCGGCTTCATCGAAGCCTCCCGCACGGGCGGCGTCCTCATCCTCACCCACCGCCGCAACCTCGTCGACCAGTTCATCGGCGAGATCTCCGACCGCGGCTACAAGGAGCGCCTCTCGCCGGCGCTGCTCGACGGCGCCGACCATCCCTACGGCCCGGTCACGGTCGAGACCTACCAGTGGTTCGTCCGCAACGCCGGCCGCGTGTCCGACGCCTACTCGATCGTGATCTGCGACGAGGCCCACACCGCCCTCGGCGAGAAGACCAGCGCCTGCATCCGCAACTGGACCGGCCCGGTGTTCATCGGCATGACCGCCACCGGGGCGCTGATCGCCCGCCACGTCGCCGACCTCTTCCCCACCCAGACCTCACGCTTCGACCTCGCCCAGGCCGCCCGCCGGGGCGTGATCAGCCCGCTGCGCTGCATCCGGATCCCGCCCGGGCCGGGCGTGCGGACGATCGCCAAGGTGCCGCTGCGCCGCGGCGAGGTCGACCAGGACTTCGATCAGGAGGAGCTGGCCGCACTGCTCGACCAGGAGCCGTTCAACGTCGCGGTCGCCGACCTGTACCAGTCGCGCTTCCGAAAGGTGCCCGGGGTCGTCTACACCGCCGGGGTCCGGCACGCGAACAACGTCGCCGTCGCGTTCCGCAACGCGGGCATGAACGCTCAGGCCGTCTCCGGCGAGACGCCCAAGCGCGAGCTCGCCGAGATCCTCGCCGCCTTCGAGCGCGGCGAGGTCGACGTGCTCTGCAACGCGATGCTGCTCGCCGAGGGCTGGAACTCCCCCAGGGCGACGATCTGCATGCACCTGGCGCCCACCGCCTCGCGCCGCGTCTACCAGCAGCGCGTCGGCCGCGTCACCCGCCGAAACCCGGGCAAGGAAGCGGGGCTCGTGATCGACTTCGTGCACCCGGCGACGACCAGCGACGAGACCATCGTCACCCTGCACAGCCTGCTCGACCGCGACGTCTACCGCGGCGGCGCGATCGTCGTCGGTCCCGTGCGCCGCGGGCGCGGTCGCCGGGTCCGGGTCGAGCGCCGCGTGGTCCCCGTCTCCGCCGACCCCGAGCGCCGGCTGATGGTGCTCGAGCGGGAGATGTGGCGGATCGCGGTCGAGAACCTCAACTACTCCGAGCAGCACGCCTGGGCGGCGCTCGCCGGGGCCCGGGTGACGGCCGCCAACTGGCGCCGCGCGAAGGCGATGATCCAGCACGACCAGGCGAAGGAGCTGCGCCGGCGCTTCCTGCTCACCTGCCTGCAACGCAACCGAAACCAGCAGCTGCGGCTGAAGGCGCTCTCCGAGGTCGCGGCCCTGCGCGAGGCCGAGCCCTTCGACGACGCGGTCGAGGTTGTCGCCGCCTGGCCGCGCGACGACCGGCGCGCGGGGGCGAGGATTTTGCTCCAGGCGCTGGCCGAGAAGCGGATCGGAAGGCGCGACCAGGCGCAGGCCTGGGTCTGGCGCCTCGCTGAGATCACCCGCGAGCTGCACGAGGAGTACGCGGTGCAGCGCTGGCCGGAGACCAAGCGTCTGCTCGGCCTGTTCGTCAACTCGTCCGGCCGCGCCCACGGGCGCAACGCGCGCCGGATCGTCCACGCAGCGCGCCAGCAGGATCGCCGGCTCGCGGTCTCGCTGCTGGCCGCGTCGGTCGCCCACACGCCGGAAGCCGAGGAGGTGCTGCGCGGGGCCCGGATGCGGATGGCCCGCAAGCCCTCGGCGGTCGCGCGCGAGCTCCTGCGCAACTTCCCCAAGGGCAAGCGCCGCCGCCGGCGCTCGAAGTCCGACGGCGCCGGCGGCGACTCGTCCAACGGCCGCCAGCGGGAGAAGCTCGAGGAGACGGAGAAGGACGAAGCCGCCGGACCGCCGGCACGAGGCCGACGAGTAGGGACAGCGCCCTGGTACTTTGGACGCGTGAGGGCCCGGGAGTCGGTGGGGGGACTTGGGCGGTGGCGATCTGCGGCCGCAGCGGCCGCCGTGACCCTGGCTCTGACGCTCCTCTGCGCGACCGCGTACGCCGCGTTCACCGCCCCGGTCGTTCTCGACGAGGCCGAACGGCACGGCGGCGGGGTCAACTACCCGGCTGTGGCCACGGGACCGGACGGCGACTCGCGCGTCGTCTGGCTCGACAATCTGGGCCGCTCACCCCACAGGCTCCAGCTGAGCACGATCTCGTCCGACGGAGAGGTCACGGCACCCCGACAGATCTCGGTCGGCCGCCCGAGCGCATATGCGCCCAGCATCGCCACGGGCGCCGGCGGCGCGTCGATCGTGGCCTGGTACTGGGCCTACATCGCCGACGTCCGCCTCGAGGGGGTCGCCGTGCGAACGATCTCCGCCTCAGGAGCTGTAGGGCCGGTGCGCCAACTCCAGGATGACTGCTTGCTGCCGGGGCCGCCCGCGGTCGCCACCGATGCCGACGGCGACTCGATTGTGGCCTGGGAGTGCTACTACCAACCGTCCAATTCTCGTCCGCACATCGTCGCGCGGACCGTAGCCGCCGACGGGACGGTCAGCCCGCTCCGGGTCCTGGGAAACACCGATCGCGGCGGTCACGCCTGTGGTTGCAACCCGAATCCCGAGGTGGCCGTTGACGCCGATGGAGACTCGCTCGTCGTCTGGCGCGGCGAGGACGGGCGCGTCCAAGCGCGACCCCTTACTGCCTCCGGCATACCCGGCCCGCTCGTCAGTCTCACCGCTCCTCGAAACTACAGAGAGCCGCTTCACCTCGACCACGGCAATCCCGTGATCGCCATGAGTCCCGACGGGCATGCGACCGCAGCCTGGCTCCGCTACTACGGGGACGTCCGCGTCGAGGCGCGCTCGATCCTGACTCCGCAACAGCGACCACGAGCCGCCTCCTCCGCATCTCGGTCCGATCCGGACCGTCTCTCCCGGGGGATTCGCCAACTTCCCCGATGTCGCAACCGACGACGAGGGCGACGCCACCATCGTCTGGCAGTCCCACGGCAGGACGCTTGTGACCGTCCAGGGCCGGACGATCTCCGCCGGCGGCGCGACCCCAATGCACACGCTCTCACCGCCCGGGGTCATCGCCGCACTTCATCCGCAGGTCGCCACCGACGCTGAGGGCGAGTCCGTGGTCACCTGGGACGCCGACGAGGCGACCCAGGCCCGGACCCTCGGCTCTACGGGCTCCCCCGGCCCGGTGCTGACGCTCTCCGCGGGCAGGTCCGAGACGCTCCAGAACCAGCGAATCTCGATGAACAGCCAAGGTGACGCGACCGTTGTCTGGAGCGCCTTCCACCCCCGATCGTCTTCGTCAGATCCAGGCGCTCAGTCGGGCCCTAGGGCATACTCGCGGGCCCGGCCGAGGATAGGATCGGCCCCGTGCTCGACCACGTTGGCCTGAACGTCCGCGACTTCGCCACCTCGCGCGAGTTCTACGCCGCGGCGCTCGAGCCGCTCGGGATCGTCCCGGTGCTGGAGTTCCCCGGCTTCTGCGGCTTCGGCGATGGCGAGAAGCCCTACTTCTGGATCGGCGAGCGCGACAAGCCGACGACCCCCGCGCACGTCGCCTTCGCGAGCCCGGACCGCGCGACCGTGGACGCCTTCCACGCGGCGGCGCTGGCCGCCGGCGGTCGCGACAACGGCGAGCCTGGGATGCGCGCCTATCACGAGAACTACTACGGCGCCTTCGTGCTGGACCCGGACGGCAACAACGTCGAGGCCGTCTGCCACCTCCCCGAGGGCTGAGCTGTCCGTGCCGGCGCGTTTCGTGGCGATCGCCGCCAGCGTCGCGCTGCTCGCTAGCGCGGGGCCGGCCCAGGCGCGGGTCTGGTCGCCGGACCCCGGGACCACCTGGCAGTGGCAGATCACGGGGCAGGATCGGCGAGCTCGAGACGTCGACATGTACGACGTCGACCTGACCGACGCTGTCCCGCGGCGGACCGAGGTCCCCGTGCGCGGGATGGCGGCCGTGACCTGGCCCCGCGGGATCAACGCCGGGATCGTCGAGCGGCTGCACCGGCGCGGCATCGTCGCCGTCTGCTACCTCGACTCCGGGGCGTGGGAGTCCTACGAGCCCGACGCGGACCTGTTCCCGCGCGCGGTGATCGGCAACTCGACCGGCTGGGCCGGAGAGCGCTGGCTGGACCTGCGCCCGCGGGCCCGAGCCAGCTTCGCGCCGATCATCTGGGCCAGGTTGGCGCTGGCGCGGCGAATCGGCTGCGACGGGGTCGAGCCCGACCAGAACAACCCGATCGGCAACCGGCCGGGCTTTCCCATCGGCCGCGCCGACGAGCGGAGCTGGTATCTGAGCGTCGCCCGGCACGCGCACGCGGCGGGGCTCTCGGTCGGGATGAAGAACGGGGTCGAGGTGATCAACCGGCGGACGGTCGCCGCCTTCGACTGGTCGCTCAACGAGGAGTGCTTCTTCTACGCCGAGTGCCGCCGCGAGCGGCCGTTCGTCGAGGCCGGCAAGGCCGTGTTCCAGGCCGAGTACACCGACGATTGGCGCCGCCGCGGCGCCGGCCGGCCCCGGGCGGTCGCGCGGCGGGTCTGCGCGCGCTCCCGGGCCCGCGGCTTCTCGACATTGATCAAGCGGCGCGTCCCTGACGCCGGCTTCGTGGCCTGCTGAGGCAGCGACGGCTTCGTGGCCATGCCCGGGCCGGGCGATGAGTTTCGGCCCGGGACCCGGTCTATAGCCCGTGACCACCCGAACGAGGAGGACTGAGATGGCCGGTTATGTGGATGGCTTCGTGATGCCGCTGCCGAAGGCGAACGTCGAGCGCTACCGCGAGATCGCGACGGCCGCCGGCGAGCTGTGGAAGGAGTACGGCGCGCTCGACTACAAGGAGTGCATCGCCGACGACGTCAAGCCCGGGAAGCTCACCTCCTTCCCGCAGAGCGTCAACCTCACCGAAGACGAGACCGTGGTCTTCGCGTGGATCACCTACGAGTCGCGCGAGCAGCGCGACGAGATCAACGAGAAGGTCATGAAGGACGAGCGGATGGACGCGATGATGGATCCGGGCGAGGACGTCGCCGACATGAAGCGCATGGTCTACGGCGGCTTCGAGATCCTGGTCGACCTCTAGCCGACGGCGACGGCGAGGCCGCCTGCCGCCTGCCCGAGGCTGAGCCCCCGGACAGGCGGTAGGGCCGGTCGCGCTAGCGATCGATGTCGTCGCACTCCTCCGGGTCGATGACCGTGTCGTTGCGGTCGACGCGGATCTCGTCGCCGTCCTCGCAGGTGACCGTGTCGGCGGTCGTCCCGCGCGGCTGACCGCCGCTGTCGCGGGCGTCGACCGCGTCCTCGTCGGCGCCGCCGGCGAACACGTCGGCGCCGGTGTCGTCGGTGAGCTCGTCCTCGTCGGCGTCGCCGTTGAGGGTGTCGTTGCCCTCGTCCCCGTCGAGCCGGTCGTCGCCGTTGCCGCCGTTGAGCACGTCGTTCTCGGTCCCGCCGCGGAGGTCGTCGCGCCCGTCGGCGCCGTTCAGGGTGTCGGCGCCGGCCTCGCCCTCGAGCCTGTCGTTCCCGGCCCCGCCGTCGATCGCGTCGTCGCCGCCGCGGCCCTTGACCTGATCGCCACCCGCGAGCGCGGAGATCTGGTCGGCCTGGTTGGTGCCGCGGATCTGGTCACGTCCGTCCGTGCCCGTGATCACTGCCGCGAGCGCGGTCCCCGCGACGACCAGGGACAGCGTGGCCGCCACCATCATGGTGGCTCTGCTGATCAGCTTCATAGCTGCTCCTCCGTTGTGGTGTACCCCTTCCGTACCGAAACCCGGTGGCGCAGCAAAGATCACGCCAGGCGGAGGGTGACCTCGCCGGAGCCGAGCGAGATCCGCTCGCCGTCGGCGCGCTCGACCAGGAGGTGACCGCGGTCGTCGATCCCGGCGGCGATTCCCGACCCCTCCGGCGGGTCGCCGCCCTCCCAGCTCAGCCGCCGACCCGCGAGCGCGTCGCGCTGCCGGAATCCGTCCAGCGTCGCGGCCGCCTCGGCGGCCACGTGCGCGCCGAGCGCGTCGCAGAGCGCCTCGCGCACGGCCGCCACGTCGACGTCGTGGCCGAGCGACGTCGCCGGCCAGCGCAGGTCGCCCGGGAACTCGTCCGGCGCGACCGAGACGTTCACCCCGACCCCGATCACCGCCCAGTCCGGCGCCCGCGCCTCGATCAGGACCCCCGCGACCTTCGCCTCGTCGATCCAGACGTCGTTGGGCCACTTGACCCGCGCCTCGACCGGGGCGAGCGCCTCGATCGCCTCGCAGACCGCGAGCGGAACGGCGAGCGGCAGCAGCGCGTGCTCGAGGCCGAGCGGCCGGAGGACCGCCGAGAACAGCAGGCCGGTGCCGGACGGCGCCGACCACACCCGGCCGCGACGGCCGCGGCCGGCGCTCTGCTCGTCGGCGGTGACGATCGTCCCGCTCGGCGCCCCGGCCTCGGCGAGCTCGCGGGCGCGGTCGTTGGTCGAGTCGGTGCGGCGCAGGTGCAGGTGTGGCCGGCCGAAGACGGTCACAGCTTTGTAAGCAGCACCCGGTCTCCGGCCGCGAGGTCGAGCGTGCGTGACGCGTCGCCGCGGTTGACGGCCAGCGCGAGCGACCGCGCCGAGTCGACGAGGAGCACCATCGCACCGGGCTCCGCGTCCGCGAACGTGAGCGCGTAGACCGCCTCGTCGGAGCGCCGCGGCCCGCGGACCCGCAATCCCTTGCCCGGCTCGAGGCCCGCGTCGTCGGCGTCGGCGGCGGTTGCGATCAGCGACAAATTGCCGAAGGCGTCGACGTGGCCGACCTCGGCCTCGAGCCGCAGCCCAGGCTCGATCACCGGGCGGCCGGGCTCGATCCGCTCGAGGCTCGCCGGGTCGACCGGCTCGCCGAGCTCGCCGAGGGCGTCGCCCAGCGCGAGCCGGGCGGCGACCGGGGCGAACAGGTCGCGCCCGGCGAAGGTCGGCGAGACGGGCTCCAGCCGGGCGGACGACTGCGAGATCTCGACCGCTTCGGCCGCGCCGCCGAAGCGCGCCAGCGCGGGCGACAGCAGCCCGTTGTCGGGCCCGACGAAGATCCTCTCCTCCTCCGCCGAAGCGACCGCGACGGCGCGGCGCCCGGTGCCCACCCCGGGATCGACGACCGCGAGGTGGACCCCCGCGGGCGCGAACGGGAGCGCGTTGGCGAGCACGGTCGCGCCCTGGCGGATGTCGTGACGAGCGATGCCGTGGCTGAGGTCGATCACCGTCGCACCGGGCGCGATCCGGGAGATCACCGCCCGGCAGACGCCGGCGAACTCGTCGGTTGACCCGTAGTCCGAGAGGAAGGTGATCGGGCGGGGCACGCCGCGGAATCTAACCGCGGCGGGCCCGCCCGCCACCGGCTCAGATGTTGACCGCGGCCATCCCCGCGCGGTCGTAGCGGTCACCCCGCGCCTCGGGGAGCTCGGCGTCGATCCGCGCGAGATCGTCGTCGGTGAGCTCGACCTCGACGGCCCCCGCGTTCTGCTCCAGGTAGGTGCGGCGCTTGGTGCCGGGGATCGGCACGACGTCGTCGCCCTGTGCGAGGACCCAGGCGAGCGCCAACTGCGCCGCCGTGACGCCCTTCTCCTCGGCCAGCTCCTCGACCTTCGCCGCGAGCGTGAGGTTCGCCTCGAGGTTGTCGCCGGTGAACCGCGGCCCGTGGCGGCGGAAGTCGCTCTCGTCGAGCTCGTCCGGGGACTTGAAGCGCCCCGAGAGGAAGCCGCGACCGAGCGGCGAGTACGCGACCAGGCCGATCCCGAGCTCGCGCAGCGTCGGCAGGATGTCCGCCTCGAGGTCGCGCGTCCAGAGCGAGTACTCGGTCTGGACAGCCGTGATCGGATGCGTCGCGTGCGCCTGACGGATCCGCTCCGGCGCGGCCTCGCTGAGGCCGATGTGCAGCACCTTGCCCTCGGCGACCAGCTCGCCCATCGCCCCGACGGTCTCCTCGATCGGCACGTCCGGGTCCATGCGGTGCTGGTAGTAGAGGTCGATACGGTCGGTGCCGAGGCGCTCGAGCGAGCCCTCGACCGAGCGGCGCACGTTCTCGGGGCTGCCGTCACGCACCCGGGTCCACTCGCCGTTCTCGTCCCGTACTGGGCGCACCCCGAACTTGGTGGCGATCACGTACTCGTCCCGCCTCCCGGCGATCGCCTTGCCGACCAGCTCCTCGTTCGCGAACGGGCCGTACATCTCCGCCGTGTCGAGGAAGTCGATCCCGAGCTCCGGCGCGCGCCGGATCGCCGCGATCGACTCGGCCTCGTCGGTCTCGCCGTAGAAGGCGGACATCCCCATGCAGCCAAGCCCGAGCGCCGAGACCTCGAGCCCGGTGCCGCCCAGCGTCCTCTTCTCCATCGTCATCAGCTCCTTCGTCGGTTCTCTGTCCACCTACCCAACGTAGGGGTTAGAGCGCGCTCTAAGTCAAGCTCCGCGGGGGCCGATCCACAACTTCTTGACTTAGAGCGCGCTCGAAGATCTAGATTTCTGATGTGGCCACGACCGCGATCCCCGACCAGCTGACGATCTCCGACGTCGCCGAGCGGACCGGGCTCACCAACCACACCCTGCGCTACTACGAGCGCGCCGGGCTGCTCAACGGCGTCGGGCGCAACGGCTCCGGGCACCGTCGGTACTCGACCAAGGACGTCGAATGGGTCGTGACCGTGACGCGGCTCCGCGCGACCGGGATGCCGATCCGCAGGATCCGCCGCTACGCCGAGCTCGTCCGCGCCGGCGAGGGCAACGAGGCCGAGCGCGCTGGAGATCCTCGAGTCCCATCGCGCCGAGGTCGTCGCCCGGATCGGCGAGCTCGAGCACAACCTGGAGCTGATCGACTACAAGCTCGGGCTCTACCGCGACCGGTGCGGCCGAGACGGGTGAATAGGATCCCGACGACGGTGCCCGACGCCCCGAAACCGATCACCGGACGCTGCCTCTGCGGCAGTGTCACGTACAGCGCCGACACCGACCCGGTCATCCAGGCGGCCTGCTATTGCACCGACTGTCAGCGCCAGACGGGCAACCCGTTCTCGGTGTTCATCGGGGTGCCGAAGGACTCGTTGGACTGCGAGGGAGACACGCTCGCCTCCTTCACGACGATCGGAGAGGACCACGGTGGCGACACCGAGCGCCACTTCTGCTCCGCTTGCGGAGCGCCGGTTTTCAGCTATGCCGCCGCGGTCCCGGAGCTCGCCTTCATCAAGGCCGGGTCCCTCGACGACACGTCGTGGCTCGAGCCCACGGTCGAGGCCTGGACGAGCTCGGCGCCCAGCTGGTCGCCCAGGTTCGAGGGCGCGATGCAGTTGGAACGCGGTCCTCAGTAAGCGAACGCCGCCTCACGTCGAAGCGGGCGCCGCGTCCGCGAGCAGCGGCCTCGACCAGCCCCTCGATGTCGTGGCGCTCGGCCTCGACCGCGACCTCGAGCCCGAGCTCGCGGGCCGTCTCGGTGGTCACCGGGCCGATCGAGACGACCCGCGCGGAGCGCGGGAACCGGTCGCCCACGGCCTCGAGCAGATTGCGGACGGTCGACGAGGAGGTGAAGGTGACGTAGTCGGCCGACTGCGCCGCCTCGACGGCCTGCGGGTCGGCCGGCTCGCGCACGGTCTCGTAGAGCGCCACGACATCGACCTCGGCGCCGCGCTCGGCGAGCGCCTCGGGGATCACGTCACGGGCCTGCGCGGCGCGGGCGACGAGCACCGGGCGGCCCCTGACGTCGACCGAGGTCGAGCGTCTCGACCAGCGCCTCCGCGACGTAGCTCTCCGGGACCAGGTCGGCGATCACGCCGCGCGCGGCCAGCGCCCTCGCCGTGCCCGGGCCGATCGCGGCGACGGTGGCGTTGGCGAGCGCCCGGGCGTCGCGACCCTGGGCGGCCATGGCCTCGAACAGCAGCCGGACGCCGTTCGGGCTCGTCAGCACGACGAGCGCGTAGGTGTGCAGGTCGGCGACCGCGTCGCGCACCGCGTCGGTGTCGAGCAGAGGCTCGATCCGGATCGCCGGCAGCTCGACCACGCTCGGCACCGAGCTCGCGCAGCGTCGCCGCCAGCCCGCTCGCCTGCGCGCGGGCGCGGGTGACGACCACCCGCCGGCCCCACAGCGGCCGCCGCTCGAGCCAGGCGATCGACTCCCGGCGGGCGGCGACCGGCCCGAAGAGCAGGATCGCCGGCGCACCGAT
Organism: uncultured Solirubrobacterales bacterium; assembly: GCA_963729065.1. GTDB lineage: Bacteria > Actinomycetota > Thermoleophilia > Solirubrobacterales > 70-9 > WHSW01. Next base: position 1,252,156 of record CAVSMS010000010.1, on the reverse strand, counting down.
CCCCGCAGCCGCGACCGCGTCGGGGAGCTCGGCGAGGGTGGAGGTCGACGGTGCGCTGGCCGGGCTGCGTCCCGCGCTCGATCGCGGCGGCCGGCTCGGCCGGGTCGCGCCCCGCGGCCGCGAGGCGCTCGGCGATCACGGACAGGTTCTTGACCCCCATGTAGAGCACGAGCGTGCCCGGGAAAGCGGGCGAGCGCGTCCCAGTCCAGGGCGGTCTCGGGCTTCTCCGGGTCCTCGTGCCCGGTGACGAAGGCGACCGCCGAGGCGTCGTCGCGGTGGGTGACCGGGATCCCGGCGTACGCCGGGGCGGCAACTCCCGCCGTCACCCCGGGACGACCTCGAATTCGATGCCGGCGGCGGCGAGGGCCTCTGCCTCCTCGCCCCCGCGCCCGAAGACGAACGGGTCGCCGCCCTTGAGCCGCACCACGCTGCGGCCCTCCCGCGCCCGCTCGATCATCAGCGCCTCGGTCTCCTCCTGCGGCACCGCTGACGCGCCCGGCTGCTTGCCCACGTAGACGAGCTCGGCGTCGGCGCGGGCTCCGTCGAGCGCGCCGGCACCGATCAGCCGGTCGTGGAGGATCACGTCGGCGCCTGCGATCAGCTCCAGCGAGCGCACGGTCATCAGCCCCGGGTCGCCGGGTCCGGCGCCGACCAGGTAGACGACCCCCGGGCGGGCGGTCACTCCGCCGCCCCGGCCGCCGCGGCGAGGATCGCGGCCGCGCCCGCGGCGACCATGCGCTCGGCGAGCGCCTCGCCGAGCGCGGCCGGCTGCTCGGGGTCGCCCGCGACCCGGTCGCGCACCCAGTCGGCACCGTCCTCCGAGCCCGCGTAGCCGAGCACGACGAGCTGCTCGCCCTCGAAGCGGGCGCAGACGCCGACCGGCGTGTCGCAGGTCGCCTCGAGCGCCCGCACCGCGGCGCGCTCGGCGGTGAGCTCGACCAGCGCCGCGCGATCGGAGACCAGGTGCGCGGCCGCGCGCGCCTCGGAGTCGTCGGCCCGCGCCTCGAGCGCCAGGCATCCCTGCCCGGGCGCCGGCGTGAGCTCGTCGAGCGCGAAACGCGAGCCGATCTCGTCCGCGCGGCCGAGCCGGGCGAGGCCGGCCGTCGCGAGCACGATCGCGTCATAGTCGCCCGCCTCCAGCCGGGCCAGGCGGGTGTCGACGTTTCCCCGCAGCTCGGCGATCTCGAGGTCGGGTCGCAGCGCGAGCAGCTGCGAGCGGCGGCGGAGGCTCGAGGTCCCGACGCGGGCGCCCTCCGGCAAGTCGTCGAGCGCCGTTGCTCCGACCAGCGCGTCGCTGGGATCCTCCCGCCCCGGGACGCCGACCAGCGCCAGCCCGTCCGGCAGCTCCCCGGGCAGGTCCTTGGCCGAGTGCACGCCGATCGCCACGCGGCCGTCGAGCAAGCGCGCTCTCGATCCCGCTCACGAACCGCGCCTTGTCGCCGACGTCGCCGTCGGCCGTCTTGATCGTCTCGACCTCGACCCCCCCGAGCGCCGAGGCGACCCACTCCGCCTGGATCCGCGCCAGCGCGCTGCCGCGCGAGCCCAGCCGGAGGCTCACCTGCCGCGCCGGCGCCGCCGCTCGCCCAGGTCCGAGACCTCGGCCCCGCCCGCCTCGAGGGGCTCGCTCTCACGATCGAGCCCGAAGAGCTCGCGCAGCACCGCGACCTTCGCGTAGGAGTCCGAGCCGCCAGGGTCGCGCTTGAGGCGGAGGGTGGGCTCGTGCAGAAGCCGCGACGCGATCGCCTTGGCGGCGATCGCAAGCCGCTCGCGGTCGGCCGGAGACAGGCTCTCCCAGCGCGGCTCGTTCTCCTCCAGCACGCGGCTCACGACCTCGTCGGCGCGCGCGTGCAGGGCGGCGATCGTCGGGGTCACGTCCTGGGCGGCCACCCAGCTGTCGAAGCCCGCCAGCTCGGAGCGCAGGATGCCCTCGACCCGGCGCGCCTCGGCCTCGCGTCCCGAGAGGTTGCGCTCGACCAGCGACTGCAGGTCGTCCATGTCGTAGAGGCTGGCGGCGGCGACCTCGCGGCAGCCCGGCTGGATGTCGCGCGGCACGGCGAGGTCGATCAGCAGCAGCGGCCGGCCGCCGCGCACGGCCATCACCTCGGCGAGCGCCTCGCGCTCGATCACGTGGTGGGGGGAGCTCGTGGAGGCGACGACGATGTCGGCGTCGGCCAGCTCCTCGGGCAGCTCCTCGAAGCGCACCGCATGGCCGCCGAAGCGCTCGGCGAGCCCGATCGCGCGGTCGTAGTGGCGGTTGGCGATGAAGATCGCCTCCACGCCCTTGGCTGCCAGGGCGCGGGCGGTGAGCTCTGCGGTCTCGCCCGCGCCGACGACCAGCACGCGGCGGTTCTCGAGCTCCCCGAGCGTCCGCTGGGCGAGCTCGACCGCGACCGACGGGATCGAGAGCGAGCGCTCGGAGATGCCGGTCTCCGTGCGGGCCCGCTTGCCGGCGGCCAGCGCGGTGCGGAAGAGGCGGTTGAGGATCGGCCCGGTGGCGCCCTCGACCCGGGCGAGCTCGTAAGCGCGCTTGACCTGCCCCTGGACCTCGGTCTCGCCGATGATCATCGAGTCGAGCCCGGAGGTGACCCGCAGGAGCTGCTCGGCCGCCGCGGAACCGCGCAGCGAGTAGAGGCTGCCGACCAGCTCGGTCGGCTGGATCCCGGCCTCCTGGGCGAGCAGCCCGAGCGCGACGGCCTCGGCGCCGACCGGGTCGGCGGCGAACAGGTAGAGCTCGGTTCGGTTGCAGGTCGAGATCGCCGCCGCCTCGAGGATCTCGTCGCGGTCGACCAGCTCGCCGAGCATCCCGACGACTCGCCCCTCGGTCAGGGCCATCCGCTCGCGCAGCTCGAGCGGGGCCGTCTTGTGCGAGACGCCGAGGGCGAGGAGCTCGCTCATGCCGGCACCCGCTCCCGATCGTCCTCCGGATCCGCGGTCCGGCGCTCCGCGAGCTCCGCCAGCTCGGCGAGCTCGCGGTCGATCCGCGCGAGGCGGACGGCCATGATCGCGACGTAGATCAGCAGCAGCGCCACGAAGACCACGTAGGCGCCGGCGACGTACTTGCCGGCCTCGTCGAGGGGCAGCGCGGGCATCAGCCGCTCACCCCGGACTCGGCCTCACGCGGGACGGGGGCGATCCGCGAGCCGCCGATCGCGGCCGTCGTCGCCCTCGAGCGCTCGTCGCAGCCTTCCGAGCCGCGCCCGCGACGACTTGGCCGCGAGCTCGAAGCTGACCAGCGTCTGCCAGAGCAGCGCCATCCCGGCGAGGCAGACGAGGAAGGCGACCCACATCTTCGGCGGCAGGCCACCCTCGCTGGTCGCGAAGACGCGCGGGTGCACGAGCGTCTCGGCGAGCCGCACGGCGATGAAGTTGAGCGGCACGAAGGCGCCGGCCATGATCGCGAACACCGAGGCGTAGCGGGCCTGGCGCTCGCGCTCCGGGATCGCGTAGCGCAGCGGGTAGTAGGTGCAGTAGAGGAGGAAGACGATCAGGAAGCTGACCAGGGTCGGCTCGTCCCAGACGAACCACTTGCCCCACGACGCCCGGGCCCAGATCGCTCCCGTGAGCAGCACGGCGACGCCGAAGATCACCGAGATGTGGATCGAGACGTAGGCGCGCACGTCCCACTTCGGATCGCCGCTTCGCAGGTGGAGGATCGCCTGGACGGCCGCCACCACGAACCCGACCAGGGCGCAGGTCGCGAGCGGCACGTGCAGGTAGAAGATCTTCTGGATGAAGCCCTGGTCGGCGTCGTTGGGGGCGTAGAAGAAGACCAGCGCGAAGCCGGCGGTCAGGGTGAGGGCGGTGAGCGCCGGGAGGATCCTGGGGCTGCGGAAGCTCATCTGTGGGGGGCGGTCAATCCTCGAGGACGAAGTCGTAGACGGCGTAGCCGACGAGGCAGAACACCACATCGTAGAGCGCGAGTATCGCCATCCACTTGCCGAAATCCCCGTACGACGGCCCGCCCGCGGCGAGCAGTGGCTCGGCCGCTCCGCCGGCGCCGATCATCACCGGGACCAGCAAGGGCAGCAGCAGCAGGGGAGCGATCAGGTCGCGGGCGCGGGAGTTGACCGCGATCGACGAGACGAGGGCGCCGATCGCGGCGAGGCCGAGGTTGACGAGCGCCAGGACCGCGGCGAGCGGCTCCGAGCCCGCCGGCGTCGTCGAGGAACAGGATCGCGAACAGCGGCACGGCCACGAGCTCGAACGCCGCCAGGTAGACGAACAGGACGGACGCCTTGGCGAGGTAGAGGGAGGTGCCGTCGACGGGGGCGAGCCTGATGAGGTCGAAGCCCCCCTGCTCGCGCTCGGCGACGAAGACCCGGTTGATGGCCAGGATCGCCGCGAACAGCACCGTCGCCAGCAGCACGCCGGCCGCGAGCCCGCCGGAGAGGCTCTCGCGGTCGAGCCCGAACCGAAAGAGGACGAAGGTGGTGGCGGCGAACAGCACCATGGCCGGGATCGACTCGAGCGTCCGCAGCTCGACCCGGAGGTCCTTGGCCAGGAGCGCCCGGTAGGCGTTCACAGTCTTCCCTCCACGATCGCGCGGGCATCCGGGAGCGGCAGGCCGCCGGCCGGCCCGGCATAGGCGACCGACCCGTCGGCGCGCAGCGCCAGCACCGCCTCGGCCTCCCCCAGGCCGGAGTCAATTTCGTGCGTGACCACCACCCGGGTGCGACCCGCGGCGGGGCCGAGCAGGTCGTCGACGACGCCGACGGCGCCGAGGTCGAGGTGCGAGCGCGGCTCGTCGAGCAGCAGCAGCTCCGGCGCATGGACGAGCGCGCGGCAGATCGCCGCCCGCTGGAGCATCCCGGCGGAGAGGTTGCGGACCTGCTCGGCGGCGCGGTGGGCGATCCCGGCGCGCTCGAGCAGGGTCGCGATCCGCGCGTCTGGGTCCGGGACCCGGTGCAGGCGCGCGTTGAGCTCCAGGTTCTCGCGCACGCTGAGCTCGCGGTAGAGCAGCGGCTCGTGGCCGAGGTAGCCGAGCCGGCCGCGCACCTTCCAAGCCTCGCGCGGCAGCGCGGCCCCGAGCACCTCCACCGTCGCCCGCGCTCGGGCGCAGCAACGTCGCGAGGATCCGCAGCAGCGTGCTCTTGCCGGCCCCGTTGGCGCCGATCACCGCCAGGGTCGAGCCCTCGGCGGAGCTCGAGCGACACCCCGCGCAGAACGGGGCGCTCGTCGTAGTCGCGACGCAGCTCGCGCAGCGCACAGCGCGGGCGCCGCCGGTCGCGCGGCTCCCCGTGTCGGGACGCGTGCGCCGTCTGCATCGGCCAAGGATCACGCACCTTCGTGGGCGGCGCTGTCCGCCATACTGTCCTGCATGGAGGCCTCTGACCACGGCAGCCCCTCGGACCACGGTCGCCACCTACGACTCCTACCGCGAGGCGGAGCGTGCGGTCGACTTCCTCTCCGACCGCGAGTTCCCCGTCGAGCGCACGGCCATCGTCGGCACCGGGCTGAAGACGGTCGAGCAGATCGGCGGGCGGTTGACCACCGGACGCGCGGCGCTGCTCGGCGCCGGCCAGGGCGCGATGCTCGGACTGCTGTTCGGCCTGCTCTTCGGTCTCTTCTTCGAGGGCCCCGCGTTCTTCGGGGTCGTGCTCTACGGCCTCGTCGCCGGGGTCCTCTTCGGTGCCGTGTTCGGCGCGATCGCCCAGGCCGCCCAGGGCGGGCGCCGCGACTTCTCCTCGGTGCGGTCGATGCAGGCCGAGCGCTACGAGCTCCAGGTCGACCACGAGGTCTCGGCCCAGGCGAAGCAGCTGCTGGCGGAGCTCGGGACCGCCTGAGGCGGTACCGGTGGCGGGGGCGAACGGAGACCGCGCCGCGGACCACGCCCGGGTGGCGATCATCGGGGCGGGCTTCTCGGGGATCGGGATGGCGATCCGGCTGCTCGCCGACGGGATCGACGACTTCTACGTGCTCGAGCGCGCCGAGGACCTCGGCGGCACCTGGCGCGACAACACCTATCCCGGGCTGTCAGTGCGACATCCCCTCGGCGCTCTACTCGTTCTCGTTCGCGCCCAATCCCGACTGGAGCCGGCTCTATCCGCTGCAGACGGAGATCCGCGAGTACCTGCGCCGGGTCGCCGACGAGCGCGGCGTCGTCCCCCACATCCGCTTCGGGCACGAGGTCACCGGCGCGGCCTGGGACGACGACGCGAAGCGCGTCTGGCGGCTGCAGACCTCCCATGGCGAGCTCACGGCGAACGTCCTCGTCGGCGCGATGGGCGGCCTGACGGAGCCGCAGGTGCCCGAGATCCCAGGCGTCGAACGCTTCGCGGGCACGATGTTCCACTCGGCCGAGTGGGACCACGACCACGACCTGTCCGGCGAGCGAGTCGCGGTGATCGGCACCGGCGCCTCGGCGGTCCAGATCGTCCCGGAGATCCAGCAGCGGGTCGGCTCGCTGCACCTGTTCCAGCGCACCCCGGTCCTGGGTGATGCCGGACGCTCGACCGGCCGGTGACCGACTTCGAGCGCCGGATGTTCCGGCAGCCTGCCGGCGACGCAGCGCGCGGTTCGCGGGCTGATCTACCTGCTCCAGGAGTCGACCGTGCTCGGGACGATCGTCGACCGGCGGCTATCGACGCTGATCTTCGAGCAGATCGCCCGCCGCCACCTGCGGCAAGCCAGGTCGCCCGACCCGGAGGTGCGGGCGAAGCTCACCCCGAGCTACACGCTCGGCTGCAAGCGGATCACGATGTCGAACACCTACTACCGGGCGCTCAGCGCAGCCGAACGCCGAGGTCGTCACCGAGCCGATCGCCGAGGTCACCGAGCGCGGCATCCGCACCGCCGACGGCGCCGAGCGACGAGCTCGACACGATCGTCTGGGCGACCGGCTTCCGGGTCTTCGACCACCCAGGGTTCGCGGCGCTCCGCGGCCGGGACGGGCAAGACCCTCTCAGGACGCCTGGGAGGGCAGCCCGCGCGCCTACCTCGGCACCGCCGTCGCCGGCTTCCCGAACCTCTTCCTGCTCGTCGGGCCCGAACAGCGCCGGCGGCTACAACTCGATCATCTTCTCGAGCGAGGCGCACATCAACTACGTCGCCGGCTGCGTGCGCGAGATGGAGCGCTCGGGCGTCGCCACGGTCGAGGTCCGCCCTGAGGTCTACGAGGCGTTCGACCGCGAGACCGAGCGCCGGCTCGGCGCCAGCGTCTGGAACCGGGGCGGCTGCGCGAGCTGGTACCTCGATCCGAACGGCCGCAACGGCGATCTGGTGGCCGGGCTTCACGGCCGACCTCTGGCGTCGCACGCGCCGCTTCGACCGCAGCAGCTACATCGCCGAGCCGTCGGTCGCCTAGACGGCTCGGCCCATCGGGACCTCACGGCCGCGGGCGCGCGTATCCCGGGCGTGTCCACCGCAATCGCGATCGCCGTCGCCGGCCTGCTCCTGGGCTACCCGTCGCCGCCCGCCCCGATCGCCACCCTGAGCCCCGGGTCCAGTGGAGGGACTCGGTCGCCGTCGGCACCCCGGGCGCCGGAAGCCTCGAGCGCGGGGTCCGGTTCCCGGCCGCGGGACATCGCTTCTTCACCTGGGACCCGATCCTGCACCGCCAACCGGATCGCGACTGGCGCCGCTGGGGCACCGACGACCTGGTCCGGACGACGCTCCGCGTCCTGCGCGAGTTCGCCCGCCGGCACCCGCACGCGCCCCGGGTCGGCGTGGGCGACCTGAGCCTGCGCCACGGCGGCGACTTCGGCCCCGAGGTCGGCGGCGGGATCGGCCACTCCACGCACCAGAACGGGCTCGACGTCGACGTCTACTACCCGCGCGTCGACCGTCGCGAGCGAGCCCCCGTAACGGTCGCCGAGGTCGACGTGCGGCTCTCCCAGGCGCTCCTCGACCTGTTCGTCGACGCCGGCGCGCAAACGATCTACGTCGGCCCGAGCCTGCCGCTGACCGGCCCGCCCGGGGTGGTCACCCCGCTCGTCAACCACGACAACCACCTGCACGTGCGCATCGCGCCCTGAGGGCGTGGCAAGGTTGGGGGCGATGGCTGAGCCCTACCTCGATTTCTCCGACCCGAGCTTCTCGATCCGCTCCGAGCAGGTGCATGCGGCTCGCGCTCGGAGCTGGTACGCCCGCACGAACTATGGGCTCGCGGTGCTGCGGGCCGAGGAGGTCAAGGAGCTGCTCAAGGACAGGCGCCTGCGCCAGGGCAGCGCCACGTGGCCCGCCCATAACGGCGTCGACGGCGGCCCATTCGTCGACTGGTGGTCGGCGGCGCTGCTCAACCTCGAGGGCGAGGACCACACTCGGATTCGGCGGCTGCTCAACCCGGCCTTCGCGCCGCGCTCGATCGACCGCCTCGTCCCGCGCCTTCGCGCTCTGGCCGAGGAGCTGATCGCCGGCTTCGCGCCCGCCGGCCGCTGCGAGTTCATGGCCGAGTTCGCCGAGCCCTACGCCGGCCGGGTGATCGCGATCATCCTGGGCCTCCCCGAGCGCGAGTGGCGCTCGATCGCCGGCTGGTCCGCGGACCTCGGGCTCGGGCTCACCGTCGACGTCGCCGCCGAGCTCGATCGAGTCGAGGCCGCGCTCGCAGGCCTCTACGGATATGCGGACGAGCTGATCGCCGAGCGCACCGCCAGTCCCGGCGACGACTTCGTCAGCGTGCTGGTCGAAGCCCATCACGGCGAGGATCGGCTCTCGGCCGACGAGCTTCGCGTCGCGCTGGTGCTGCTGATGTTCGGCGGCATGGACACCACCCGAAACCAGCTCGGGCTCGCGATGCAGACCTTCCTCCGCCATCCCGATCAGTGGCAGCTGCTCGCCGAGCGCCCCGAGCTCGGCCGCCAGGCGGTCGAGGAGGTGATGCGGGTCAGCCCCACGATCACGTGGGTCACCCGCGAGGCCTACGAGGACTTCGAGTTCGAGGGCCTGCCGATCGCCGCCGGCACGACGCTGCACCTGCTCACCGAGTCGGCGGGGACCGATCCACGGCGCTTCGGTGAAGCGCCGTTCGAGATCAGCGCCAAGCGGCCGCGCCACTTCGGCTTCGGCGCCGGAATCCACCATTGCATCGGCCACCACCTCGCCCGCACCGACATGGCCGAGGCGCTGCCGCTGCTCGCGCGGCGCCTGCGCAATCTGCGCCTCGACGGCGAGGTCAGGTCGTTACCGCCGTCCGGCAACACCGGGCCGATCGGTTTGCCGCTGGCCTTCGATTCCGCGCCTTAGACGCGCGCCCGCATCAGCGGCCCTTTCGCAGTGTCTTGGCGCCGACCCGCGCGAGCGGGCCGAGGCCCTCGCGCAGGCCACGCAGCCGCGTGGAGCCGTGGCCGTAGAGCAGTCGGGCCGAGGAGCGCAGGGCGGCACCGAGGTCGCCGTCGTAGGGCTGCCACCAGAAGTCGCGGGTGAGCCCGGGCTCCCAGGAGACGAGCTTCACGTTCACGCACTCGTAGAGGCCGAACTTCGAATGCGAGCGCCCGAGGCCCGAGTCCTTGACCCCGCCCCAGGAGGTCTGGATCGCCCCGTGCGAGTAGGAGTGGTCGTTGATCCAGACCATCCCGGACTCGATCCGGCGCGCGATCCGCTCGCCCTTGGCGCGATCGGTCGTCCACACCGACGCACCGAGGCCGAAGTTCGAGTCGTTCGCGCGCTCCACCGCCTCCGCCTCGTCGGCGACGACGATCACGGGGACCACCGGTCCGAAGATCTCCTCTTTCATGATCCGCATCTCGTCCTCGACCCCGGCCAGCACGGTCGGCGCGATGAAGCGCCCGTCGTAGCCCGGGACCTCGCGCGGCCCGCCGGTGAGCCGATCGGCGCCGCCGGCGACTGCGTCGTCGACCAGGCCGGTGACCAGGTCGGCCTGCTCGGCCGAGACCATCGGCCCGATCTCCGTCTCCCAGTCGAGCGGGTCGCCGAGGGTCAGCCGCTCGGTCTCCCGGCGGACGCCGTCGAGGAACCCCTCGGCCACGGCCTCGACCACGTAGGTCCGCTCGATCCCGGAGCAGGTCTGGCCCGCGTTCGCGAACCCGCCCCAGACGCAGCCGGAGACCGCGTTGGCGAGGTCCGCGTCCGCGCAGACGATCTGCGGGTCCTTGCCCGCCGAGCTCCAGCACGCTGCCCTTCATCCGCTCGGCGCACAGCTCGCCCACCCTGCGCCCGACCTCGACCGAGCCGGTGAAGAAGATCTTCGCGGTCGACGCCTCGCACAGCGCCTGCCCCACCGCGCCGCCACCGTGCACGGTGCGGACCAGGCCCTCCGGAAAGCCGGCATCGTCGAAGACCCGCTGGATTCGCTCGCCCAGCAGGGGCGTCAGGCTCGCCGGCTTCAGCACCACCCCGTTGCCCGCGATCAGCGCCAGCGCCACCTCGCCGAACGGGATCGACCACGGGTAGTTCCAGGGCGCGATCACGCCGACGACGCCGAGCGGCTCGTAGGAGAAGAAGCTGCGCTTGGTCTTCAGGAACGCCTGCGGGTAACCGATCCGCTCGTCGGCGAGGATCTTGGGCGCCGCGCTCGCGCACCAGCGCAGCGCGTCGATGGTGGGGATCAGCTCCATCACGTAGCTCTCGGTGATCGGCTTGCCCTGCTCGCGGGTGAGCAGGGTGGCGACCTCCTCCATGTCGCCGACCAGGACGTCGGCGGCGCGTCGCATGTAGCGCGCGCGATCGGCGAGCGAGAGCTGCGCCCAGAAGGGCTGCACGGAGGCGACCTCGTCGACGACCCCCTGAACCTGATCGGGCGTGATCGTCTGCACCGCGCCGACCAGCTCCCCCGTGGCCGGGTTGAAGGACTCGAGCTGTCCCATGCGGCGGCGGATTCTAAGGCGCCGTGGCGGGTAGTGAAATGCGTGCGGCCGTCGCCGGCCCTCCGTCGCGAGCGGGCCGAGCCGCTCGTCGGCACCGGCGGCGGCCGCGTTCTTGATGCCGAAGACACGGGTTGACCGGGGCCGGAGGCGCGGTTAGGCTGGACCGGCAGCTCAACGTCTATGTGTACTTGGGGGAACGGTATGGGTCTAGGGGAGCGCGCCTACAGGACCGTCATCGCGCTGCTGGCATTCGCCGCGGCCACGGCGATCGCGATCCTCACGGGGGGCCAGTCCTCGATCGCCGCCGAGGGCGGCGGCGGTGCGAACGGCGACATCCGAGCGTTGCCCGGGCGCCACGTCTACCTCGTCCCCTCCACCGGGCAGGGCGAGGCGGCGATCGACGCCGCGAGCGCCCGCGTGATCGCGCGCTACGGAAGCTTCACCCTCGTCTCCGCCGACGGCTCGGCCAACGAGGTCCTGCGCCTCGCGGGAGCCGATCGCCGCGACGACATGCACAGCGTCGCCGCCGCGCGCGGGACGCTCGACCCCGCCGCCGCGGGCGCGCTCGATGCCGCGAGCGGCGAGTCGCTCGCGCTGGTCCAGTTCGTCGGCCCGATCAAGGACGCCTGGCTCGCCCGCCTGCGCGCCACCGGCGCCACCGTGGTCACCTACATGGCCCAGAACGCCTATCTCGTCTACGGCGAGCGGAACGAGAGCGCCTCGCTCGCGGCCCTCGGCCGCCAGGACGAGGCCGTGCGCGCGGTGACCCCGTTCACCGCCGCCGACAAGACCGCCCCGGGAATCGACAACTCGGGGACCGTGAAGGTCGCGGTCGAGACGCTCGCCGGCGACGCCGGCGCGGCGGCTCGCGCGACCCTGAGGGCCGGCGAGGAGCTGCGCGCGCCGGCGGCCTACGGCGGCACCGTGACCCTGTTCGCGGCCGTCGACGCGGCCGAGGTCCCCGGGCTGTCGGCCGACCCGGCCGTGGTCAGCGTCGAGCCATGGGTGAGGCCCGAGTTGCTGGACGAGCGGGCGGCGCAGATCGTCGCCGCGAACCTGAACGGCGCCGGCACGCAGCCGACCGGCCCCGGCTACCTCGCCTTCCTCAACAGCCAGGGCTTCCCCAACACGCTGCACAACTTCACCCTCGACATCACCGACGAGGGGATCGACAAGGGCGTCGTCCCGGTGCCGGCCGGGTCGCATCCCGACTTCTTCGTCAACGGCAATCCGGCCGGCTCCAGCCGGCTCCGGTACGCGCAGGAGGCGACCGCGGGCGACGCGAACGCCCGCGACTGCGGCGGCCACGGGACCAACGTCGCCTCGATCGCGGCGGGCTTCAACAACGAGACCGGGGCGCAGTTCGAGGACGCGCAGGGATTCAACTACGGGCTCGGGATCTCCCCGCGGGCGCGGCTCGGGGCCACGAAGATCTTCAACTGCGCGGGTAGCTTCGACGTCCAGACGTCCTTCACCGCCCTGCGGAACAGCGCCTACGCCGCCGGCGCCCGGATCTCCAACAACTCCTGGGGCGCGAACGTCGGCGGCGCCTACAACGCCGACTCGCGCGAGTTCGACTTCCTGGTCCGCGACGCGCAGCCGGGTGTCACCGGCAACCAGCAGATGACGAACATCTTCTCCGCCGGCAACGCGGGCGCGGGCGGGAACACGATCGGCGCCCCGGCACGGCGAAGAACGTGATCACGGTCGGCGCGGCCGAGAGCGTGCGCCCGATCGGGGCCACCGACGGGTGCGGGGTGCCCGACACCGGGGCCAACAGCGCGAAGGACATCATCGACTTCTCCAGCCGCGGGCCGACCGACGACGGGCGGACGAAGCCCGACGTGATCGCCCCGGGCACCCACGTCGCGGGGGCGCAGCCGCAGACGGGAGCCGAGTACAACGGAAGCGGCACCTGCAACCCGCAGTTCCCGGCCGGGAGCTCCCGCTACTCGCTCGTCTCGGGCACCTCGCAGGCGGCCCCCGAGGTCTCGGGCCTCGCAACGCTGGTCCGCGACTGGTACGCGCGCGAGGAGTCCGGCGGCACCGCGCCGACCCCGGCCCTGATCAAGGCGATCCTGGTCAACACGGCGACCGACGTGGTGGGCGGCGCCGACGGCGCCGGCGGCACCAACGCCAACATCCCGACCCAGGTGCAGGGCTGGGGACGCGTGAACCTGGGCACGATCGTGGACGGCACAGACCGCGAGTTCGTCGACCAGACCTCCAGGCTGGCGTCCACCGGCCAGCGACATCGCCGCATCTACCGCGTCACGAGCGCGACCACGCCCCTCAAGGTGACCCTGGCGTTCTCCGACGCCCCCGGGCCGACCTCCGGCAACGCGTTCGTCAACGACCTCGACCTCGCCGTCCACGCCGGCGGCAACTCGTACAAGGGCAACGTGTTCGCCGGCGGGCAGTCGCAGCCCGGCGGCGCCGCCGACCCGCGCAACAACGTCGAGAACGTCTTCCTGCCCGCCGGGACCACGGGCCGCTTCGCGGTCGACGTAACCGGCACCAACATCGCCGGAGACGGCGTGCCCGGGAACGCCGACGCCACCGATCAGGACTACGCGCTGGTGGTCTCCAACGCCGCGCCGGCCACGGGACCGGTGATGGTCCACAACCTGGCCTCGCCGACCGAGCTCGGCGGCGACGGCGACGGCTTCCTCGATCCGGGCGAGGCCTTCAGGGTCAACGAGCGCCTGCGCAACCTCGGCAACGCGAGCGCGACCGGGGTCACGGGCACGCTCTCGTCGTCGTCGACCGGGGTCACCGTTCCCGTCGATGACTCGCCCTACCCGAACATCGCCGAGAACGCGCTCGGGACCAACACCACCCCGTTCCGGGTGCGGCTCGCGAACTCCTTCCCCTGCGGCGACCCCGTCGCGCTGTCGCTGCTGGTGAAGACGGCGCAGGGCAACAGCAGGGTGCCGTTCACGATCCTGACCGGGGGCGGCCCGGGCGCGCCCGTCAATCACACCAGCACCGACGTGCCGAAGGCGATCCCCGACCAGGGCACGGTGCAGTCGAACCTCAACATCGGCGCCACGGCGAAGATCTCCGACCTCAACGTCCGCGTCTCGCAGATCACCCACACCTTCGACGGCGACCTGGTGATCAGCGTGATCGGTCCCGACGGGACGACGGTGCTCCTCTCCAACCGGCGCGGCAGCGGCGGGGACAACTTCACCGACACCGTCTTCGACGACGAGGCGGCGACGGCGATCTCCGCGGGCTCGGCGCCGTTCACGGGCTCGTTCCGGCCCGAACAGCCGCTCTCGGCCTTCGACGGGAAGTCGGCCGCGGGGCAGTGGAAGCTGCGGATCTCCGACCAGGCCGGCGACGACGTCGGCACCCTGAGCGGCTGGGGCCTGACCCGCCGCTCGCCCAGCTGCGACTGACCGGTTGCGGCGGACGTTTCGCCGACCCCGCTTGACCCTGGCCGGGGCGGCTCGCTAGGGTGAGCGGTCGGCGGGCCGGGACCGCCGGCGGAGTCAAAGAGGGCACCTCGGGGGCGAGGAGTTTGTTCATGAGTCGTTTCATCGTCGGTTCGCTGGTCGTCGCCCTGGTGCTCGCGCTCGCCGCCGTCGCGGGCGCGCGCGGCCCCGCGGCGGCAACGAGCGCGCGGGAGCCGCCGAGCGAGCGGGGGGCAAGCTCGTACAGCGCTACCGGGGTAAGAGCAAGGCCGGGCTGCCGATCAGCTTCCGCGTGGTGACCAAGAAGGGCACGGCGAAGGTCAAGGGGCTCGCGGTCGACGTGAGTGACCGAGTGCTGGTCCGACATCGACGACGACGGCATCCCGGACAGGATCGTCGCGCACATCACCAAGCTCACCGGCAAGGTCCTGCCGAACGGGGCCCTCGAGGTCTACTACGCGCCCGACGACGACACCGAGTACCTGGTCGAGGGCACGCTGAAGAAGCGCAAGGCGAAGCTCAACGTGGTCGTCGGAGGCCGCTTCGGCGCCGACGGGATCCCGAACGCCGGCGAACTCGAGTGCGACAACTGGGGCACCCGCTACAAGGCGAAGGCCCGGCGGTGAGCCCGACGGGCTAGTCGGCGTCCGGGCGCTCGCGGCGAGCGGCCTCGCCCTCGTAGCCGCGGTCCGTGGGCTCGTAGAAGCGCTCGCCCTCGAGCTCGGGCGGCAAGAGCGGCTGGTCGGCGACGCCGCCCGGCTCGTCGTGGGGGTAGACGTACCCCTGGCCGCGACCGAGCTTCTTCGCGCCCGGGTAGTGGGCGTCGCGGAGGTAGTCCGGCGGCAGCTTGGCCCCCTGCTCGCGCACGTGGCGCATCGCCGCGCCGATCCCGCGGGTGGCCGCGTTGGACTTCGGCGCCAGCGCCAGGTAGATCGCGGCCTGGGCGAGGTTGAGCGCGCACTCCGGCAGCCCGACCCGGTCGACCGCCTGCCCGGCAGCGGTCGCGACCACGAGCGCCTGGGGGTCGGCGTTGCCGACGTCCTCCGAGGCGAGGATGACCATGCGCCGGGCGATGAACCGCGGGTCCTCGCCTCCCTCGAGCATCGCCGCCAGGTAGTAGAGCGCCGCGTCCGGGTCGGAGCCGCGCATCGACTTGATCAGCGCGGACGCGTAGTCGTAGTGCTGGTCGCCCCCCTTGTCGAAGCTCACGGCCTTGCGCTGCAGCGCGTCCTCGGCCGTCGCCAGGTCGATCCCCGTGCCCGCCGCGCGCGCCGCCTCGACGGCCCGCTCGAGCGCCGCCGTACGCGGTGCGCGCGTCGCCCCCCGAGCGCTGCGCGAGGTAGTCGAGCGCGTCGGCGGCGACCGGCGGCGGGTCCGCGATCCCCCGCTCGCCGTCGGCGAGCGCCCGCGCCAGCAGCCCGCGGACGTGCTCGACCGTCAGCGGCCGGAGCTCGTAGATCTGCGAGCGGCTGAGCAGCGCCGAGTTGACCTCGAAGAAGGGGTTCTCGGTCGTCGCCCCGATCAGGGTCACGAGGCCCTCCTCGACGGCCGGGAGCAGGGCGTCCTGCTGGGCCTTGTTGAAGCGGTGGATCTCGTCGAGGAAGAAGATCGTCGGCTGGCCGGTGGCGCGGCGGCGCTCGGTCGCGCGCTCGATCATCGCCCGCACCTCGGCCCGGCCGGCGTTCACCGCCGACTCCTCCTCGAAGGCGCCGCGCGCCGCGGAGGCGACGATCCGCGCGAGCGTCGTCTTGCCCGCCCCGGGCGGCCCGTAGAGGATCATCGAGTGCGGCTCGCCGGTCTCGATCGCGGTTCGCAGGGCCGACCCCTCGGCGAGCAGGTGCTCCTGGCCGACGAGCTCGTCGAGCGCGGCCGGGCGCATGCGCACCGCCAGCGGCGCCTCGGAGGACGGCACCGGCGTGCGCCCGGCGGCCGCCTGAGAGTCGTCGGTCTCGAACAGACGGTTCATCCCGGGGAGTATGAATCGCGCCGCAGGCGGCGCCCGCGTGTCAGCCGCGGCGGAGCGCGACCCCGAGCCAGCTCGCCCAGCCGACGAGGTTGAACACCAGGCCCGCGGCGGTCGCGCGGTCGAAGCCGCCGCGATGGCGGAGCTCCTGCACGAGCGCCGCGCGAGTCCCCGGCCTCGCAGCCGACGTTGGCGAGCAGGGCGAGGTCGAGGTCGTCCTCGCGGACGGCCTTGCAGATCCAGAGCCCGACGACGATGTCGCGGCCGCCGAACAGCGCGTTGAAGTAGCGGACGTCCGGATCGGGCTCGCCGAAGCCGAAGGCCGCGAACATCCGGCGGGGGAACAGCAGCGCGAAGACGCCGTAGACGATGCGGATGATGCCGCCGAGACGAAGCGTGGCCGCGGGAGACCCCACGCGCGCACCCTATCCGTAACCTCCATCGCATGGGCGAGGAGACGGCGGTCGCTGCAGGCGGGCTCGGAGCCGAGTCGGTCGAGTTGCTCGGCGAGCTGATCCGCTTCGACACCGTCAACCCCCCGGGCAACGAGGGACCTGCCCAGGAGATGCTCGCCGACCGCTTGAGCGACGCGGGCTTCGACTGCAGGCTGCTCGCCGCCGAGGCCGGGCGTCCGAACCTCGTCGCCGACCTCGCCGGCGAGGCCGCCGGCGAGACCCTGTGCCTGCTCGGCCACGTGGACACGGTCCCCGCCGACCCCTCCGAGTGGAGCTTCGACCCCTGGGCCGGGGACGTCGTCGACGGCGAGGTGCGCGGGCGCGGCGCCCAGGACATGAAGGGCCAGGTCGCGGCCGAGGTGGCGGCGGCGATCTCGCTGGCGCGCTCGGGCTGGCGTCCCGAGCGCGGCTCGCTGAAGGTCGTGGTCACCGCGGACGAGGAGATGGGCGCCGCGCAGGGCGCCCAGTGGCTGTGCGAGGAGCAACCCGAGGCGGTGCGCTCGGACCTGGTCGTGAACGAGGGCGGCGGCGCATCGTTCGAGCTCGGCGGACGGCGCTTCTACACGCTCTGCGTCGGGGAGAAGGGCGTCAACCGCTTCTGGCTGCGCGCCCGCGGGCGCGCCGGTCACGCCTCCGTCCCGGCGCTCGGCGACAACGCCCTCCTGAAGCTGGCTCCGGCGCTCGCCAGGCTCGGCGACCAGCCGCCGCTGGAGCCGACCCCGGCCGGGCTCGCGTTCCTGGAGGTACTGCTGGGTGAGGAGCTCGACGGCGCCGACCAGGCGGCGCTGGAGGGCGCGGTCGAACGGCTGCGCGGCCTCTCCGCACCGCTCACCGCCTACGTCGCCGAGCCGATGCTCCGGGTGACGATGGTTCCCACCAGGGCGAGCGCCTCCCAGAAGGACAACGTGATCCCGTCGCACGCCGAGGTCCTGGTCGATTGCCGGGTGCCGCCGGGCCACGGCGCCGACGATGCGCGGGCGCGGCTCGACACCCTGCTCGGGCCGCTCGCCGGCGAGCTCGAGGTCGAGTTCGTCGACAGGGTGGTCGGCAACAGCTCGCCGGCCGAGTCGCCGCTCGCCGACGCGATCGCCGCCTCGCTCTCCGAGCTCGACCCCGACGGCTCCCTGGTCCCGATCGTGATGTCCGGGTTCAGCGACAGTCACTGGTTCCGCAAGGCCTTCGACGCGGCGACCGTCTACGGCTTCTGTCCCCAGCGCAAGCTCGATCTCTTCCACGCCGCGCCGCTGATCCACAGCGCCGACGAGCGCGCGGCCGTGGCCGACCTGGAGCTCGCGTCGAGCTTCTACGCCGACCTCTGCCGGCGGGTGCTGGCATGAGCGATCCGCAGGCCTCGAACGGCGCGAGCGCCAACGGCTCGGAGCCCGAGGCGCCGGAACGGATGCGACTCGGCGGGATGGCGCTCCGCAACGGCCTGCTGATCCACGGGCCGACCTCCTGGGCGGTGGCGGCGCGTGCCCCCGACGGTGGGATCGAGGTCGCCTCCGGCCCCAAGCCGAGGCTCGCCCGGGGACGGCTCGCATCGACCCCGCTCGTCCGCGGTCCGCTGCGGCTCGCCGAGGCGATGGCGATCGTGCCCCTCGCGCGGCTGCGCCTCGGCTCGGCGCGGCTGCCGTTCGAGGACCCGACGGTGATCGCGACCGCGGCCGTGAGCGTCGCCGGCTCGAGCCTCCTGCGGCGGCTCGGCCGGGTGACCGTCGTCCGCGAGCTGGCGATCGCCGCGCTCGGGGCGCTGCCTGCGCTCGCCGCTCTCCGCGACCCGGCGCTGGCCTCCTACCACGCGGTGGAGCACAAGGCGATCGGCGGCTACGAACAGGGCGTCGACCCGGCCGAGGTGCCGAAGGAGCACGAGCGCTGCGGCTCCAACCTGATCGGCCCGATGCTCGCCTTCTCCATCGCCGGCCAGGTGATCACCGAGCGCCTGTTCCCGGACCCCGGGCCGGTGACCCGCGCGCTTGCGGCACTGGCCGGGGTCGGTGGCGCCGTGGAGATGTTCGTGTTCGCGGAGCGCCACCCCGACTCCGCGATCGGCCGGGCGGTCCACGGGCCCGGCTACGAGATCCAGCGCCTGGTCTCGACCCGCGAGCCGACGCCCGAGCAGCTCGACGTCGGCCTGGCGGCGCTGCAAGAAGTCCTACGGGTCGAGCAGGAAGCTGCCGATACCTTGTAGGCGGGGAAGGGAGCCCCTGCGTATATGCGACTGATCGCGTTTCTGGGCATCGATTCGTACGACGAGTTCATCCAGAACGTCCTCATCCCGTGGGCGCCGATCCTCCTGCTCGCGGTGATCATCTACTTCATGTACCGGACCCTGAAGCTGATGCCGAGGACCAAGCCTCAGGAGATCAGCCCGCGGTCCAAGAGCTCGATCACATGGGACGACGTCGCCGGGGTCGACGAGACCAAGGACGAGCTGCGCGAGGTGGTCGACTTCCTCACCGACCCGAAGCGCTTCAAGCGGCTCGGCGCCACGGTGCCGAAGGGGATCCTGCTCCACGGCCCGCCCGGGACGGGCAAGACGCTGCTCGCGAAGGCGGTCGCGCACGAGTCCGGTGCGCAGTTCTTCAGCCAGTCGGCGTCCTCGTTCATCGAGATGTTCGCCGGCCTCGGCGCCGCCCGGATCCGGCGCCTGTTCAAGGAGGCTCGCGACAACGCCCCGGCGATCGTCTTCATCGACGAGCTCGACGCCGTCGGCGCTCACCGCGGCACCGACATCTCGGGCGAGCGCGACCAGACGCTGAACCAGCTGCTGGTCGAGATGGACGGCTTCGACGGGCGCGACAACGTCGTCGTCATGGCCGCCTCCAACATGCTCGAGAAGCTCGACAAGGCGCTGCTGCGTCCCGGGCGCTTCGACCGCCAGGTCTTCGTCCCGCCCCCGGACCTGCGCGGCCGCCAGGCGATCCTCGAGCGTCCATACCCGCGGCAAGCCGCTGGGCCAGGACGTCGACCTCGAGCGGGTCGCGCGCCATGCCGCCGGCCTCACCGGCGCCGACCTCGCGAACCTCGCCAACGAGGCGGCGATCCTCGCCGGGCGCAAGAAGCGCGACTTCATCGCCCAGGCCGACTTCGAGAACGCGTTCGAGCGCGTGATCGCGGGGCTGCAGTCGCGGAAGGTGATCACCGACCACGAGAAGCGCGTCGTCGCCTGGCACGAGGCCGGGCACGCGCTCGTCTCCGAGCTGCTGCCGACGGTCGACAAGGTGCAGAAGGTCTCGATCGTCCCGCGCGGCAAGGCCCTCGGCTACACGCTGAACCTGCCGCAGGAGGACCGCTACCTGAAGTCGCGCCAGGAGCTGATCGACTACATGAAGGTGCTGCTCGCCGGCCGCGTCTCCGAGCAGATCACCTTCGGCCGGATCACCACCGGCGCCTCGGACGACCTCAGCCGGGTGACCGCGATCGCGCGCTCGATGATCCACGAGTACGGGATGGGGACGGCGATCCGCTCCCACCAGGTCTCGGGCGACGACGTGACGGTCTCCGAGGCGCTGCGCCAGACGCGCGACGAGGAGGTGCAGGCGGTCACCGACGAGGCCTACCGCGGGGCCGAGGAGCTGCTCACCGACCACCGCGACCTGCTCGACGACATCGCCGAGCGGCTGCTTCACCACGAGGTGATCGAGCGCGACGAGATCCGCGAGATCCTCGCCTCGGAGCGCCGCATCTACGAGGGACCGCCCCAGCTGCTCGACGGCGTGCCGGGGATCCCGGCCGAGGCGCTGGCGAGCGAGCCGCCGCCCGAGCAGACCGGTCCCGGCGCGTAGACTCCGCGCCCGATGTTCGGGCTGATCGACCATGTCGGCATCGCCGTCGCGGACCTCGACTCCGCGCTCGCCCTCTACGAGGGCACCTTCTCGATGCCGCTCGCGCACCGGGAGACCGTCGACGAGCAGGGCGTCGAGGCTGCGCTGCTCGACGTCGGGCCCTGCCACGTCGAGCTCCTGCGGCCGCTCGGCCCGGAGACCCCGGTGGGGAGGTTCCTGGACCGCAAGGGCCCGGGCCTTCACCACGTGGCCTACCGGGTCGACGACATCGAGGCGACGCTGGCGGAGCTCGCCGAGCAGGGACGTCGAGCTGATCGACTCCGAGCCGCGCACCGGGATCCGCAGCAGCAGGGTCGCGTTCGTGCACCCGAGGTCGACGCGGCTCGGTGCTGACGGAGATAGTCGAGCCCGCGGAGGGAGTTCACTGAGATGGCGGAAGAGACCAGGGTCGAGATCGGATTCGGGATCGGGCAGGTGCTCTCGGTAAAGCTCAAGGCCGACGAGCTGGCCGACCTGCGCAAGGCCGTCGAGGCGGGCAAGGGCTGGCACGACGTGCGCACCCAGGAGGGCTCCGTGGCGCTCAACCTCGCCACCGTGGTCTTCATCCGCGTCGACGATTCCTCCCACTCGATCGGCTTCGCCGGCTGAGGTGCGCCCGCGGGCGCTCGCCCTGGCGGGGATCGGGGCAACCCTGGCCGCCGCCCTGTGGTGGCGGAAGAACCCCTCCGCCTGCCCGTACAGCCAGCGCTTCTGGGTCGAGGCACCGCACCCGCTGATCACCCGCGCCCGGCTGCGCGAGGTGCTCGATCCGCGCCCAGGCGAGCGCCTGCTGGAGATCGGGCCGGGGACCGGCTACTACACGCTCGAGCTCGCCGGATGGCTCGCGCCGGAGGGCAGCCTGGAGGTCTTCGACCTGCAGCAGGAGATGCTCGACCACACGATGCGCCGCGCCGCCGAGCGCGGGCTCGCAACGTCGGCGCAACCCGCGGCGACGCTACCGAGCTCCCGTTCGGCGACCGGAGCTTCGACGCGGTCGTGCTCACCGCGGTGCTCGGTGAGATCCCCGACCAGGGGGCCGCGTTGAGCGAGATCGCGAGGGTGCTGCGCCCGGGGGGTCGCCTGATCGTCGGCGAGCTGTTCGGCGACCCGCACTTCACCTCGCCGGGCGCCCTGCGCCGCCGCGGCGAGGAGGCCGGCCTGCGCTGGGAGACCCGCAGCGGCCCTCCGTTCGGCTACTTCGCCCGGCTGGTCGCGTAGGGCCGCCCCGACGCCCCCGCTTCCAACCCGCCGCGACGGGTAGGTGATCTGCCCCATGCCACGCCTGCGCCGTGTCGACTGCTCCTCCGCCGGGATCCGCCGGGTCGGCCGTGGGCGCGGGTTCAGCTACGAGGAGGTCGACGGGACGACGATCTCCGACCGCGAGGTGATCGAGCGGATCCGCGAGCTGGCGATCCCGCCGGCCTGGAAGGAGGTCTGGATCTGCCCGCACCCCAACGGCCACATCCAGGCGACCGGCTACGACGACGCCGGGCGCAAGCAGTACCTGTACCACCCGCAGTGGCGGGCCGATCGCGATCGCGACAAGTTCGGCGAGATGGGGCGGTTCGCGCGCGCCCTCCCCGCGATGCGCGAGCGCACCGGTGAGGACCTCGCCCGGCGCGGGCTGGTGCGCGAGCGGGTGCTCGGGTGCGCGGTGCGCCTCCTCGACCTCGGCTTCTTCCGCATCGGCAGCGAGCGCTACACGGAGGAGAACGAGACGTTCGGCCTCGCCACGCTGCGCCGGCGCCACGTGACCATCTCCGGCGGGGTGGCGAGCTTCCACTACAAGGCCAAGGGCTCGGTCGACCACGACCAGGAGATCGCCGACCCGGTGATCGTGCCGACGCTGCGCAAGCTCAAGGACCGCGACGGCGGCGGGCACGAGCTGCTCGCGTATCGCCGCGGTCGCGACGGCTGGGTCGACGTCAAGGCGGCCGAGATCAACGCCTACCTGAAGCAGGTGACCGGGGGCGACTACAGCGCCAAGGACTTCCGGACCTGGAACGCGACGGTGCTCGCGGCGGTCGAGCTGGCCACCAACGGTTACGACGCGACGACCAAGGGCGCCCGCAAGCGCGCCGCGACCGCGGCGACGAAGCGGGTCGCGACCTACCTCTCCAACACGCCCGCGGTCTGCCGCAAGGCCTACATCGATCCCCGGGTCTTCGACCGCTTCGACAGCGGCGAGACGATCCGCCTCTCGCTCCGGCGGATGGTCGCCGGGACGGATCCCGGCGAGTTCGTCGACCGGGAGCGCATCGAACGGGCCGTGCTCCGTTTGATCGCCGACTAGTTATATAACTCTTTGGTAATGTAGTTCGCGCGTGAACACGTTCGAGGCGATCGCCGAGCCGAACCGCCGCCGGATCCTCGACCTGCTGCGCTCCGACCCCCGCACCGTCGGTGAGCTGGTCGACTCGATCGGGCTCAGCCAGCCCGGGGTCTCCAAGCACCTGCGGGTGCTGCGCGAGGCCGACCTGGTGCGCTCGCGGCCGGATGCGCAGCGCCGGGTCTACGAGGTGCGGCCCGGCGCCCTGGCGGAGATCCTCGCCTGGGTCGAGCCATACCGCCGGGGGTGGAGCGGCCGGCTCGACGCGCTGGAGCGCGACCTCGACCGACGAGACCGAGAGGAGAGCCGATGACCGAGCAGCCGACAGCCGACGGCACCCTGGAGCATGCGGACGGCCAGGTGGTGATCCGCTTCGTCCGCCGCCTCCCCCACCCGATCGACTCCGTATGGGCCTCGATCACCGAGCCCGAGCGGATGATCGGCTGGTGGGGCTCCGGCGACGTCGACCTGGTCGAGGGCGGGCGCTTCGTCGTCCGCTGGCTGAACACCGACGAGGACGGCGAGGTGGCGGTGATGGAGGCTCGGATCACCGAGCTCGACCCACCGCACCTGCTCGAGACCTCGGGCGGCATGCACGGGACGCTGCGCTGGGAGCTGGAGAGCGACGGCGACGCGACCGTGCTCCGCTTCACCTGCACGGGCGAGCTCCCGGAGGAGTTCGAGACGCGCAACATCGCGGGCTGGCACACGCACCTCGACGCCCTGGCGACGGTCCTCGACGGCGGCTCGGTCGACCTGGTCGACATCGAGCCCCTCTGGGAGCCCGTCCACGAGGCCTACCTGGCCGCGCGCTGAGTCACGGCCTGCAACTCGGCGACCGACTCGCGGACGAGTTGGCGAAAGTCCCGGCGGGTGTCCTCGTCGATCCAGCGTTCGAACGCCGTCCTTAAGACGGCCACCCCGGCTTCGCCCGTCAGGCTCGCGGCCAGTTCGTCGACGCCGCGTTGGCGCAGGACCTCGGCCATCGCCGCGGCGAGCCTTGCGAACTTGACCACCTCGCGTTCCCGCAGGCGCGGGTTGGCCGCGATCACGGCCTGACGCTGCCGGACGAGGTCGCGGCGCTCCTCGAGCAGGCCGCCGGCGGCCTCGAGGGCGGCGGCGACCGCGTCCATCGGAGTCGCCGACCGAGGCGCGTCGACGAGGGCCTTCAGCACGAGGTCGTCCACCTCGCCCGAGAACAGGACCTCGCGCTTGTCGGCGAAGTGCCGGAAGAACGTCCTCTCGGTGAGCCCAGCCCGTTCGGCGATCTCCGCGACCGTGGTCTGGTCGAAGCCACGCTCGCCGTAGAGCTCGAGAGCCGCCTGCATGAGACGGCCGCGCGCGTTGGGCTCCCAGCGACTCACACGTCGGATTGTAGATGACGACAGCAACTGTCATCACCTTGCTATCGTGATAGCAGTGACTGACATCGCCACCGCCACCAGCCCCGGACCGAGTAGGCGACGGCGCCTGCTCATCCTCTTCATCTGCTCGATGAGCCTGCTCATCGTCGGCTTGGACGTGACGATCGTCAACGTCGCGCTGCCGGCCATCCAGGATTCGTTCGACTCCACGTTGTCGGGCCTGCAGTGGACCGTCGACGCCTACACGCTGGTGCTGGCGAGCCTGCTGATGCTGTGGGGCTCGACCGCCGACCGCCTCGGGCGCCGCCGCGTGTTCTGCGCCGGGCTGGTGGTGTTCTCGCTGGGGTCGCTGCTGTGCGCGCTCGCTCCCAGTCTCGAGCTGCTGGTCGGCTCTCGCGCCCTGCAGGCGATCGGCGGCGCGATGCTCAGCCCGGTGGCGATGTCGATCGTGCGCAACGTCTTCGAGGATCCGCGCGAGCGCGCGCAGGCGATCGGTGTCTTTGCGGCGATGTTCGGCATCTCCATGGCCCTGGGACCGGTGCTGGGCGGATTTCTCGTCTCCGCGATCTCCTGGCGGGCCGTCTTCCTGGTCAACCTGCCCGTTGCGCTGGCGGCGATCGCCCTGACCGCGCTGTTCGTGCCGGAGTCTCGAGCCCCGCGACCCCGGCGCATCGACCCGGTGGGCCAGGTGCTCGTAATCGCGGCGCTGGCCGCGCTCACCTACGCGGTCATCGAGGGCGGGCAGTCGGCTTCGCCGCCGTCGGGGTCGTGCTCGTGTTGGCTCTCGCGCTGGGGTGCCTCGCCGCGCTGGTGCTCTACGAGCTGCGCCGCCGCGAACCGCTGCTCGAGATGCGGTTCTTCACCAGCGCCCCGTTCGCCGGCGCCAGCGCGATCGCGTTGTGCCTGTCCGTGGCCCTCGGCGGCTTCCTGTTCATGAACACGCTCTACCTGCAGGACGTGCGCGGGCTCTCACCGCAGGGGGCCGGCCTCTACATGCTGCCCACGGCGACGATGCTGATCGTCTTCGCGCCCGTCTCCGGGCGCCTGGTCGGTCGCTTCGGCGCCCGGCCGTCGATGGTGGCCGGCGGCTTGGCGGTGCTGGCCAGCGGCCTGATGCTGACCGGCCTCGCCCCGGGCACCTCGGTGCCGTTCCTGCTCGGCGCCTACGCGGTGTTCGGCTTCGGCTTCGCGCTCGTCAGCCCGCCGATCGCTCACACGGCGGTCTCCGGGATGCCCCCGGCGCAGGCGGGCGTGGCCGCGGCGGTGGCCACGACCAGCCGCCAGGTGGGGATAACCCTGGGCGTGGCCCTGCTCGGCGCCGTGGCGGTGGGCGGTCTGGACGGCGGGATCGGGAGCGGGTTTGCAGAGGCGACCCGGCCCGGCTGGTGGATCGTGGCCGCTCTCGGGCTCACGGTGGCAGCGCTCGGCTACCTGTCGACCACGGGTTGGGCGCGCGATACCGCGCGGCACACCGCGGCGCGGCTCGAGGGATCGGACCTGCCTCGACGGCGTCAGGCGGCGAGCGCCGGCCAGAGGCGCTCCTCGGCCTCGAGCACGGCGGCGACGCGCTCGCCGATCCGGTCCCACTGACCCGGCTCGGGGCGCTCGGCCTCGCTGGCCTCGAGCAGGGCGCCGGCCAGCGACGTCCACCCCGCCGCGGCCTCGGCGGCGATCGCCGCCTCGTCGCGCCCGGCCTCGGCGAGGAAGCGCGAGTACATGAGCCGGAAGTTGCCGCCGCCGGTCCCTCGGCGCTCGATCACCTGGTAGCAGAAGCGCGACGACCACTGCCAGTCCTCCAGCAAGCTGGGCCACTCGGGGAGCTCGGCCGCGAAGCGCCGCAGCGCCGGGAGCCCCTCGTACTCGCCCATCGCCGGCTCGAGCATCTGCCGGGCGTTGCGCTCGATCGCCGCCGCCGCGGCCGGGCGCGGGTCGGCCAGCCGCCCCGGGTCGGGCGCGGTCACCATCTGGCCCGCGAGCGGGAACACGGGGTGCTCGCCGTGGCGCGCCTCGGCGAGGTGCTCGAGCTTCGTGGTCTGGAGCTCCTCGAAGCCGGTGTCCGAGAGGTAGGCGACCCGCTCGTCGTAGCCGGCGAGGACGACCGCGTGGCCGGGGAAGTGGGCCGAGCGCCCGTAGTGATCGAGGTAGTAGAGGTCGGTCAGCAGCAGCGCCGGGCGCCCGCCGTCGACGGCCTCGCGCGCCGCCTGCCACGAGTCCTCGGGCTCGTCGAAGGTCTCGAGCCGGAGCTCGGCGCCGGTCAGCTCGAGGAACTGCTCCTCGAGCCGCCCGACCCGCCCGTTCGTGAATCGCGACGGCGACTCGCCCTCGAGCGGCACGTAGTAGAAGCACACCCCCGCCCCGAGCCCGAGCGCCATCTCCTCGGAGATCTCGATCCCGTCGAACGCGAGCAGGTTGCGAAGCGCGGTGGAGCCGCAGTGGTTGCCCGGCCGGTGCCGGTAGCCCTCGATCATCGTCGCGCTCATGGGCCGGCCGCGCGCAGTCGCAGGTACTCGGCTCGGGCGATGAAGCTGGCGCGCATCTCGTCGGTGAGCTCCTCCAGGAACTCCTGCCGGTAGGTCGAGTCGGTGACCATCGCCACGGCAAAGTAGAAGCCGGAGAACGACGCCAGCCCGCCGGCCACCTTGAGCAGCTCCTCGGTGACCTGGAAGTCCTCGCCGCCGAGCGAGAACGTGACCACGTCGTCGCCGGGGATGCCCATCCACTCGAGCCTCAGGGCCGCGTCGACCGCGAAGACCCCGAAGATCACGAAGAAGATGCCCACGGTGAGGCTGACGAAGAGGACCTGCGTCGCCTGGCTGACGAAGAGCACGAGGCCGACGTTGACGCTCTGGGCCCGGCTGAGAGGCGGGCTCTCCGCGGCCTCCGGGGACAGCCGCCTGGTCTCCCGCGGCACGCGGACGAGCAGGAAGGCCGACCCGAGGACGACGAACAGGCCGATCACGACGACGTAGTCGAAGCTGTGCATCTTCCCGAACATGTCCCACATCTCCTCGGTGGTGAACGAGAGCAGGGCGAAGATCGCCAGCAGCGGCACCGCCTTCGCCAGCAGTCCGAGCGAGGAGCGCAGCTGGCCCGCGAGGCGGACGAGGACCCAGCGCACGATCGCCAGCAGCCCGTAGACGAAGATCGCGTAGATCAGCGCCAGGATCACCAGGTTGGCGGCGACGGTGGTCGCGGCGCTGCCGAGCTGACCGCCGAAGATCAGCGGCAGCAGCGCCGGCAGGATCACGAACGCCGCCAGCTCGGTCTTCCCGAGACGGCTCGGGATCGCCCGCGCCGGCCGCCCCTGGAACACGTTCATGGCGGCGACGGCGGCGAGCATCAGGCCGAGCGCGCCGGCGATCGCGAGCAGGTTCTGCCACCAGGCCCAGTCGAGCTGCCCGGCGCCGAGCAACTCACCGAGGAAGATGAGGCCGAGCACGGGCGCGGCCCGGTTGAAGACGTCGGTCGACGCGGAGAAGCCCTCGACGAACATCGGCAGGCCCGCGCGCCGGAACTGCCGTTCGTAGGCGGCGAGCTGGGGGTCGGCGTCCACGGGCGGGGATTCTGCCCGGTTTTCGGCGTCCGGCCGTCGGGTAGGTCACCAGGGCACACCGGTAGTCAGGGAAGGAGCCCCTCGTGACAATCGTCGTCATCGTCGGCGTCTGCATCATCCTCGCGATCCTCGCGTTCCTGCTTCCGCGGGCCTCGTGGTGGCCGCAGAAGGGCGTCGACAAGACGCTGGGAGCGGGCCAGGGCGCCGCCGGCAAGCTGCCGGGCAAGGCCGGCGACCTGGCCGAGAAGCCCTTCGAGACCTCGCGCAAGGCGGCGAACCGCAGCGCCGCGAAGGGCCGCGAGGGTCGCTCGAAGATGCCCACCTAACCTCCCAGGCGTGATCGCCCTGCTCGCCAACCCGGATTCCGGGTCGGGCGCGGCGGGCGACGTCGAGAGGGGGTTGCGTGCCCGCGGTCTCGAGGTCGCGCGCTTCGACCTCGACAACGCGGCGCAGGCCGCGGCCGTCTCGCCGGCGCGGGTGATCGTCGCCGGCGGCGACGGGTCGATCGGCTGCGCCGCCGAGGTCGCAGCCGCGGCCGACGCGCCGCTCGGCGTGGTCCCGGTGGGAACGGCCAACGACTTCGCCAGCGCCCTCGATCTGCCCGAGGACCACGAGGAGGCGATCGAGCTGGCGGCATGCGGACGCCGGACGGCGTGCCTGGAACTCGGCCGGGCCGGTGACCGGCCCTTCGTGAACGCGGCCAGCGCCGGTCTCTCCCCGGTCGCGGCCCGCAAGGCACAGGGCCTCAAGCGCGCCCTCGGGCCGCTCGCCTACACGGTCGGCGCGGTGCGAGCCGGGCTGTTCGCCAAGCCGGTCACGGCGAGGGTGACCGTCGACGGCGCCGAGGTGTTCGACGGGGACGCCTGGCAGGTGATCGTCGGCATCACCGGCGCCTTCGGGGGCGGGGCCGGGGTCCGCACCGACCCCGCCGACGGGCGCCTGGACCTGGTCGCGATCGAGGCGCGCTCGCGCGCCCGCCTCGTCGCTCTACGGCTACGGGCTGCGGTCCGGCCGGGTCGAGGAGCAGCAAGGCGTCGTGACCGCCACCGGCGCGCGGATCGAGGTCGAGACCGACGGGACCACCGGCTTCAACGTCGACGGCGAGCTCGTCGACGAGCGCCGCCTGGTCCTCACCGCCGAGCCGCGGGCGTTCGAGGTCGTGGTCGGGCGATGAGGGTCGATCCGCGGCGCTGGTCGTGCGCCCGCCGCGGGTCGAGCGCCGCGAGGCTGGCTGGCGCCGCGCCGCGCGCCGCTACTGGCCGCTCGGCGTCGCCGGCGGCGGTGCGCTCGGCTGGTACGCCGCCGACAGCCTGCGCCACCGTCGCGAGGGCGCATTCGGATATGAGATCGAGCCCGAGCTGGACGTCGCCTCCCCGGACTTCCTGCGCGCGGCCGAGGCGCTCACGGGTGCGCCGATCACAACCGGCAACCGGGCCGAGCTGCTGATCAACGGCGACCGGATCTTCCCCGCCTTCCTCGAGACGCTGGGATCGGCTCGCAAGCACGCTCAACGTGCAGACCTACATCTTCTGGCGCGGCGAGATCGCCGATAGGGTCGCCCAGGCGATCTGCGAGAAGGCCGCGGAGGGCGTGCGCTGCAAGGTGATCCTCGACGCCCTCGGCTCGGCGAAGATGGAGCGGCGGCAGATGCGCGAGATGCGCGACGCCGGCGCCGAGGTGCTGATCTTCCGCCCGCCGAAGCCGTACGCCATCAAGCGGATCGCCAACCGCACCCACCGCCGGGCGCTGGTCGCCGACGGCGTGGTGGGGATGACCGGCGGGGTCGGGATCGCCGCGGAGTGGATGGGCGATGCCGACGGCCCGGAACACTGGCGGGATACGCACGTGCGGATCCGCGGGCCCGTCGTCCGCGGGCTCCAGGGCGCCTTCGCCGAGAACTGGCTCGAGGGCACCGGCGAGGTGCTCGCGGGCGACGACTACCTGCCCGACCTCGAGCCGGTCGACGGAGGCGGGCCGATGCAGGTGGTCCGCTCGAGCGCCAAGGTCGGCGACACGAACGCCGAGGCCCTCTACTACCTGGCGATCGCGTCGGCGCAGCGCTCGATCGAGCTCACGGCGGCGTACTTCGTCCCTCGCCCCGCGTTCACCCAGGCGCTCTGCGACGCGGCCGAGCGCGGGGTCGACGTGCGCGTGCTGGTGCCCGGGCCGCACATCGACAAGGGCTTCGTCCGCGTCGGCGGGCGGGCCTCCTACGCCCAGCTGCTGGACGCCGGCGTGCGCCTGTTCGAGTTCCAGCCGACGATGCTGCACGCCAAGACGCTCTCGGTCGACGGCGCCTGGTCGTCGGTGGGCACGGTGAACTTCGACAACCGCTCGTTCCAGCTCCACGACGAGGTCACGATCGGGATCTGGGACGAGCGCTTCGCCGCCGAGCTGCACGAGGCATTCGAGGGCGACCTCGCGCGCTCGGAGGAGATCGACGCCGACCGCTGGCGGCGCCGCGGACCGGCGCAGCGCGCCGGCGAGGCCGCGACGGCAATGCTCCGTCGCGAGCTCTGAGCCGCCTATCCTGCGAACCGTGCTGACGCAGAAGCGACGCGACCGGGCTCTCGCCCGCGGCCGGGCCCACTCGCTCGTCGCGCGGCGGCGGCGCCACCCCGTGCTCGCGGCGCTCGGCGACGCCGACCAGGCGGTGCTGCGGGCGCTGCGCCGCCATGGCCATCACGAGCCGGTGGAGGTCGCGATGCGAGCGCTCGGCATGGCCGGCGAGTACGCGGCCGTCTGGGCGGCGACCGGCGTCGTCGGCGCGACGATCGACGACCGGCGGCGTGGCCAGTGGCTGCTCGCGGGCGCCACCGGGCCCGTGGCGGTCGGGGTCAACTTCCTCGTGAAGGTCGCGGTCGGCCGGCAGCGCCCGCTGATCGAGGAGCATCCGCCGCTCGCCCGGGCGCCGACGAAGCTCTCCTTCCCCTCGGCGCACGCCACCTCGTCGATCGCCGCGGCAACCGCTCTCGGGCGCGTCGAGCCCCGAGCCCGCCCGTACCTCTTCGCCCTCGCCGCCGTGATCTGCGTCGGGAGACCGTACCTCGGCATGCACTACCCCTCCGACGTGCTGGGCGGGGTCGCGCTGGGCCTCTGCCTCGGGACCGCGGTCCCGGGACTCGGGCGCCCGCCGACCGAGGACCGGCTCTTCGACCTCGCGGTCGACGTCAACGAGCGCGAGCAGGCCAGCCGTCGCGCGCCGGGCAACGGCGGCGCCGCGACCGCAAGCACCCTGGGCGCCGGCGACACCGCCTCCGGGCCCGCGTGAAGATCGGCATCGTCGGCCTGCCGAACGCCGGCAAGTCGACCCTCTTCAACGCCCTCACGCGCGCCGGCGCGGAGACCGGCGACTACGCGTTCACCACGATCGACCCGAACGTCGCGATCGTCGGGGTCCCCGACGAGCGACTCGAGCGCGTGGCGGCGACGCTCGGCTCGAGCGAGGTAGTCCCCGAGACGATCCAGTTCCACGACATCGCCGGGCTCGTGCGCGGCGCCTCGCAGGGCGAGGGGCTCGGCAACAAGTTCCTGGCCGCGATCCGCGAGACCGACGCGATCTGCCACGTCGTCCGCTCGCACACGAGCGCGGGCGTCCCCCACCCCGAGCACCGGATCGACCCCGTCGACGACATCGAGCTGATCGAGACCGAGCTCCTGGCCGCCGACCTCGAGCAGGCCGAGCGGCGGCTCGAGCGGGTCTCGAAGCAGGCGCGCTCGCTCGACAAGGAGGCGGTGGCCGAGCGCGAGTGGCTCGAGGCCGTCGTCGAGGCGCTCGGCGCGGGCCGCCCGGTGCGCGCCGTCCCGGTGCCGGAGGCGGCCGCTGACGCCCCCCGCAAGCTCTCCGCCCTCACCTCGAAGCCGGTCCTGTACGTCGTCAACGTCGACGAGGGCGAGGACGACGTCCCGGCGGCGGTCGCCGAGCACGCGCGGGCCTCAGGCGCCGTCGCCGTGGCGATCTCCGCCCGGGTCGAGGCCGAGCTGAGCGAGCTCGACGGCCCGGAGGCCGCCGAGATGAGGGCCGAGCTCGGGATCGCCGAGTCGAGCCTCGAGCGCCTCGTGCACGGCGCCTTCGCGCTCCTCGACCTGATCGTCTTCTTCACGGCGGACACCGGCAAGGAGGCGATGGGCCGCAGCGTGCCGCGGGGATCGACCGCATACGAGGCGGCCGGGCAGATCCATGGCGAGATCCAGCAGGCGTTCGTGCGCGCCGAGGTCGTCGCCTGGGACGACCTGGTCGAGGCTGGGGGCTACGTCGCCGCGCGCGACCGCGGCCTGCTGAGAACCGAGGGCCGGGGCTACGTGGTCGCCGACGGCGACGTGCTCCACATCAAGACCTGATCACCCCTCGTCGAGCAGCTCGGCGCCCAGGTTCGGAGACCGTGACGTGGATCGCCCCGGGCTCGATCGCGTAGTCGAGCAGGCCGAGGGAGCGCAGGTGGTCGAGCTCGTACTGGAACGCGCGCGCCTGCTTTTTCGACTCGTAGTCGCGGCGGATGTCGAAGGCCCAGCCGGTCGTGTGCAGCGAGTACTCGGCGGTCGCCTGGACGTTGCGTCTGCACGAGCAGGTCCTGGTAGGTGCGGTCGCGCACCGCGCTGGTCACCTGCAGCGGCGTCGCCGCGTCGCTCTGCTCGCGCACGAGGCCGGCGAGGTAGGTGAGCGTCGCCAGCGCCTCCGGGCGGCAGGGCGCGGTAGAGCTCGGGCGACTGGTCGAGCTCGCCCGCGAGCTCGCCGATGTCGGGGTCGGGCTCCCAGCCGAGCACCGGCTCGTCGGGCAAGCGGGACCAGCTCGCCGTCGTCGACGGCGTCGGAGATCTCGTCGGGCGAGTCGAAGACCTCGGTCTCGTTCTCGGGGTGGAAGACCTCCTCCAGGGTCGCCTTGTTGGTCGCCAGGGTCGCCGCCTCGGCGAGCCGGTCGGGATCCTCGCGGTACAGGCGCAGCATCTGCTCGGAGGCGAGCACCTTCCACAGGTAGTCGTCGGACTCGTCGCCGAAGCCGCTCAGCAGCTCGTAGGCGGCGCGATGGGAGTCCGGCCCCGAGTCGAAGAAGAGCTCGGGGTAGGAGAGCTGGCGGTCGGCGACCACCTCGTCCGATCGGCGTCTCGCCGTCGGCGTGCGCGTAGGCGCGCACGACGCTCTCCAGGTTGCCGATCCCCATGTGGTACGAGACGACCGCCAGCTCCTCGTCGCCGAAGTGCTCGCGCGCGATCTCCAGGTAGCGCGCCGCGCCCTCGATCGCGGCCTCGGGGTCGAACCGCTGATCGATCGCCGCCCGCTGCGCCTGCAGCCGGTCGGTCTCGCCCGGCGAGCTCCGAGCGCGAGATCTGCGCGCGTGAGCGCGATGCTCTGCGGCAGGTCGACCGACATCCCCAGCAGATCGGTGGCCGTCGAGGGCAGGATCTGGCCCAGGCCGGCGGCCGACTCGGGCGTCGGCCCGGCGATCACGTCCGGGCGCCCCGCGCTCTCGAGGAAGATCATCGCCTCGAGCGTGTCGGGGTCGACGCCGTGGCGCTCGGCCGCGGCCTCGATCTCGTCGCGGAAGGCCGCGGTCCGGCTGGCGGAGGCGACCGCGCCGTCCGGGCTCATCTCGTAGATCACGTGCGAGGCGGCGGTCGCCGCGCCCGGCCTCGAACTCCTCGCGGCGCTCGCGCTCCAGGCGAACGGGTCGGACTCCGGCGCCGTCGCGAGGCTCGCATGGCGGGTGATCCGCGCCGACGCGCAGCTCCAGCGGCTCGCGCTCGCCGAGCCCGAGCGCGATCGCGATCGCCGCCACGCGCCGCGGCAGCCGCGACCAGCAGCAGGATGCCGCCGACCGCGCGAGCTACGAATCCCCTGTCCCGCACGCGCTCCGGATGTTAGGTTCCGCCGGTGCGAACCGAGGCGCGCTTCCCGGGGGTCGGCGCCGGGTCCGGTCACTACGAGAGCTTCTACATCAAGGCCACCCGCCCAGGGGGCGGCCGGGCGGTCTGGATCCGCCACACCGTGCACAAGCGGCCGGGCGCGGAGCTCGAGGGCTCGATCTGGTTCACCCTCTTCGACGCCGACGCGCCCGGCCCGCGGGCGACGAAGGTGACCGTGCCGGCCGCCGAGGTCTCGGCGCCGCCCGGCGCCATCATCGAGGTCGCGGGCGCGGTGCTCGAGCCCGGGCTGGCGCGGGGCGAGGCGAGCACTCCGGATCTCGACCGCGAGCTGGGACCTGCGCTTCGACCCGGGCCCGGAAGCCTTCCGCCATCTGCCCTACGGCGTTCCTCTACGGCGCCCCGCTGCCGAAGACGAAGTTCCTCTCCCCCTACCCCGACGCCCGCTTCTCGGGATCGGTGACCGTCGATGGCGAGCGGCTCGAGCTCGAGGCGTGGCCGGGGATGATCGGGCACAACTGGGGCTCCGAGCACGCCGAGCGCTGGACCTGGATCCAGGCGAACGAGCTGAGCGACGGCGACGGCTACTTCGACGCCGCGCTCGGCCGGATCAAGATCGGGCCGCTGACCACGCCCTGGGTCGGCAACGCGATGCTGCGCCTCGGCGGCGAGGCGCACCGGCTCGGCGGCTTCGACCGGATCCGCTCGACCCGGATCGACGACCGGCCGACCGAGTGCCGTTTCGAGCTCACCGGCAAGGGGGTCCGTGTACGCGGCCGCGTCGGCTCCGAGCCCCGCAACTTCGTCGCCTGGGTCTACGCCGACCCGGTCGGCCCCGAGCACAACACCCTCAACTGCTCGATCTCCGACCTCGAGCTCACGGTCGAGCGCGACGGCCGGCGCGCCGCTACGGCTCACCTGCGCGGGTGCAGCCGCGTACGAGATCGGCATGCGGGAGACCGATCACGGCATCCCGGTGCAGCCGTACGGCGACGGCTAGCGCCGCACGGGCTCAGGCGACCTCGACGACCTCGAGCCGCTTCGCGCCGCGGGGAGTCTCGAGCGACACCTGCTCGCCGGCGCGGTGGCCGAGCAGCGCCTTGCCGATCGGGCTGTCGACCGAGAGCTTGCCCTCGGCGAGGTCCGCCTCCAGCGGGTGCACCAGGGTGACCTCCGAGACCTTGCCGGCCTCGTCGCGGTAGCCGACCCGCGAGCCGACCTCGATCGAGCCCCCGCCGCTGGCGTCGCGGACCTCCGCCGTGGCCAGGTGATGCTCGAGCACCCGGATCCGCGCCTCGTTATGGCCCTGGGCCTCACGCGCGGCGTGGTACTCGGCGTTCTCGCTCAGGTCCCCGAACTCGCGCGCGACCCGGATCGAGTCGACGATCTCCGCGCGCTGCACGGTGCGCCGGTGCTCGAGCTCCGCCTCCGCCTCGGCCTTGCCCTCGGGGCTGATCGTCGTCTGGTCGGTCCGCCATTCCGGGGCAAGCTACAGGCTGCGGCCCTGTCAGTGGGCGAACTTGGCCCAGGTCGACCGCAGCCCGAGCCGGGCTCGCAGGGTGTCGCCGCTGACCGTGGTCGAGCCCGAGCTGCCGACGACCCGGGCGCGGACGATCCGCGGCGAGCGGCCGCGCTGGAGGACCTCGATCGCCTTCAGGCGGCCGTCGTAGAGCCCCCCGAGCTCCGACTCCATCCTCGAGTCCGAGAAGCGCTCGGTCCAGCGGTGGACCGGCGAGGCACCATCGAACGGATCGTCGACCGACTTCAGATACGGAATCGTCTCGCCGCCGGCGAAGCCGAACTCCGAGTTCTCGGTCTGTCCCCCGGAGGTCGAGAAGTAGTAGGTGACCGCGAGGTCCCCGCGGTAGGCGACGACCCGCTTGGCGGTGTCCGCGACGGCGCGGTTGGTGCGGCGGGTCTCGGCCGCCCGGCCCCCGTAGACCTGGCTGCGCGTGTCGTCGTACTGGTCGAAGGGGCCGTCGCGGTCGGTCGCGAGCCCGTAGGTCCGGGCGACGAGCGCCTGGGCGCGCAGGGCGTCCGCCGGCCATGAGGCCGGGACCTCGTTGGGGACCACGCCCTTGACGTAGCCCTCGACCCCCAGCGAGTTGATCACCAGCATGTTCCCGCCGGTGGCGCGGGCGACGAGGCTGCCGCGATAGCGGCCGAAGCCGGCGATCGCCACGCCGCTGGAGGCCTTGCCCTCGTTGCCGCACCGCGCCAGCCGCTCGCCGCCTCCGCCGCGGAGGACCACGGCGCCGCCGTCGATCCCGAAGCTGTAGTCGCGGCCCGGGCGCACGCCCTTGCCGCAGGCGCGGTTGGCGCCCGAGAAGCCGATCGCCCCCTCGCCGGAGCCCAGCAGCACCCGGACCCGGCCGCTCGCGCGGCGGATCTCGGTGCCGGTGTAGTAGTGGCGGACGATCTCGCGGTAACCGCGGCCGTGCTTGGCGAACCCGTAGGCGCCCCACTGAGAGAGACCGACACCGTGGCCGTAGCCGTGGCCCCTCACCGTCCACGATCCGGCGGCCCCCGCCGGCACCGACGCGAGCGCGAGCGTGGCAAGGAGCGTCGCGAGGCTGGCCCTGGTGATCGCCATCCGCGCCATCTTCGACTCCAACAGGTCCCGGCCTTCAAGGTCGCGGTCCCCGCGGGGCGGTCGATACGCTGCAAACGAAGCCAGATGGAGGTTGGATGAGCATCAGCGACCAGGAGAAGAAGGTCCTCGAGGGGACACCCCGCCAGCTGCTGATCGGCGGCGAGTGGCGCGACGCGACCGGCGGCGGGACGCTCTCGGTCGAGGACCCGGCCACCGGGGAGAGCCTCTGCGAGATCGCGGACGCGACCCCGGCGGACGCGCAGGCCGCGATCGATGCCGCGTGCGACGCCCAGGCCGAGTGGGCCGCCACGCCCCCGAACGAGCGCGGGGAGATCCTCTGGCGCGCCTTCGAGCAGCTCAACGAGCGCGCCGACGACCTGGCGCTGCTGATGACGCTCGAGATGGGCAAGCCCGCTCGCCGAGTCGAAGGCGGAGATCACCTACGCGGCCGAGTTCTTCCGCTGGTTCTCGGGCGAGGCGCTGCGCATCGACGGCTACTACAAGAACGCCGGCAACGGCGCCTCCCGCGTCCTGGTGATGCGCCAGCCGATCGGCCCCTGCTACTTCATCACCCCCTGGAACTTCCCCAACGCGATGGGCACGCGCAAGATCGGCCCGGCGGTGGCGGCCGGCTGCACGATGGTGATCAAGCCCGCGCAGCAGACGCCGCTGTCGATGCTGGCGCTGGCGAAGCTGCTGTCCGAATGCGGCCTGCCCGACGGCGTCCTCAACGTGGTCACCGGCTCGTCCTCCAGCGAGATCTCGAAGCCGATCATCGGCGATCCGCGGCTGCGCAAGCTCTCCTTCACCGGCTCGACCGAGGTCGGGCGCAAGCTCATCGCCCAGGCGGCCGACAACGTGCTCAAGGTCTCGATGGAGCTCGGCGGCAACGCACCGTTCCTCGTCTTCGACGACGCGGACGTCGACGACGCCGTCTCGGGGGCGATGATCGCCAAGATGCGCAACATCGGCGAGGCCTGCACCTCGGCGAACCGCTTCCACGTCGCCGAGAGCATCGCCGACGAGTTCGCGACCAAGCTCGGCGAGCGCATGGGCGCGCTGAAGCTCGGCCGGGGGACCGAGGAGGGCGTGGACGTCGGCCCGCTGATCGACGCGGACCAGCGCGGCAAGGTCGCGGACCTCGTCGAGGACGCGATCGAGAAGGGCGCGACCCAGGTGGTCGGCGGCTCGATCCCCGACGGCAGCGGCTACTTCTACGAGCCGACGGTGCTCGCCGGCGTCCCCGACGACGCCCGGGTCCTCACGGAGGAGATCTTCGGCCCGGTCGCCCCGGTGAAGGGCTTCTCCTCCGACGAGGAGGCGGTGGCCGCCGCCAACGCCACCGAGTACGGGCTGGTCGCCTACGTGTACACGTCGGACTTCAAGCGCGCGCTGCGCGTCTGCGAGGCCCTGGAGACCGGGATGATCGGCCTCAACCAGGGGATGGTCTCCAACGCCGGCGCGCCCTTCGGCGGGGTCAAGCAGTCGGGGATCGGGCGCGAGGGCGGCAACGAGGGCATCCACGAGTTCCTGGAGACCAAGTACGTGGCGGTCAACCTGTGATCGCGGCGCCCGGCTGGTAGTCCGGGAAGAGCTCCTTCAGCAACTCCGCGAACCGGTCGAAGCGCTCGATCTCGCAGCCGTTGGCGCGGGTGAAGGTCGCGTCGACGGGCTCGCCGTCGATCGTGCCCCGGATCGAGAGCGTGTCCGGCCCGCCGTAGATCTCGGTGCACGCGGTCCCCGGCGGCACCGGAGCCGCCGGGTCCGCGGGTAATGCCGCAACCGCGTCGCACGCCGGCGCGTCGCCGGGACAGCCGATCGCGCCCTCGAGCGCGTCCCGCCCTCCCTCACCATCGGGGTCGAGGGTGACCTCGAGCTCAGTCGCCGCCGCGGGCGAGCCC
Source organism: uncultured Solirubrobacterales bacterium (assembly GCA_963729065.1). Taxonomy (GTDB): domain Bacteria; phylum Actinomycetota; class Thermoleophilia; order Solirubrobacterales; family 70-9; genus WHSW01. The sequence goes on along the minus strand of CAVSMS010000010.1, from coordinate 1,214,136 downwards.
GCGTCCTCGTCGTCGCCGCAGGCCGCGATCGCGAGCGCGATCGCGGCCGTCGCGGCTACGGCGGCGAGTCGGATCAGCGTCCGAGCAGCTGGCTCAGGAAGCCGCCGACCGATCCGCGCTTCTCGAGGTAGCACTGGTGGTACTCCTCGGCGCGCCAGAACGGCTTCGCCGGCTCGATCTCGGTCACGATCGGGTCTCTGAAGCGCTCGCGGTTGCGCTCCAGCACCTCCTGCGCCTTCCGGGCCTGCTCGTCGTCCTCGGTGAAGATCACCGAGCGGTACTGCCAGCCGACGTCAAAGCCCTGGCGGTTGAGCTGGGTCGGGTCGTGGATCTCGAAGTACTTCTGAATCAGGTCCTCGTAGGCCACCTCGCTCGGGTCGAACTCGACCTGGACCACCTCGACGTGGCCTGTGTCGCCGCCGCAGACCTGCTCGTAGGTCGGGTTGTCGACGTGGCCGCCCTCGTAGCCGACGGCGGTGTCGACGACCCCGTCGAGCTCGCGGAAGGTCTGCTCGACCTGCCAGAAGCAGCCCGCACCGAAGGTCGCCTTCGCGGTCTGTGTCTCGTTCGCGGTGCCGTTCGTGTCGCTCATCGTTCTCCTTCGTCCACCTGCCTGCATGATCCCACCTGCTTGTTAGTCGCCGCCAGAGCCGCTTCGTTACGCCAGATCGGAGGGGTCGAGGTTGCCGCCGCTGACGATCACCGCGACCCGCTCGCCGTCGCCCGGGACGTAGGCGCCGGAGGTCAGCGCCGCGAGCGCCGTGGCCCCGCCCGGCTCCGCCGCGACCCTGGCCGCGGCCCAGAGCCGCCGCTGCGCGTCGCGGATCGCATCGTCGGCGACCAGCACCGATCCCACCTCGCAGCGGCTCATCACCGCCCACGGGACCTCCCCCAGACGGCGGGCGCCGAGCGAGTCCGAGGCGACCCCGGAGACGTCGACCTCGACCGGACGCCCCGCGCCGAGCGCCGCCGAGTAGGTCGGCGCCGCCTCCGGCTCGACCGCGATCACGCGGGCGCCCCGGCCGAACCAGGCGGCGACCCCGGCGCACAGCCCGCCGCCGCCGACGGCGACGAGGATCGTTTCGAGACCGGGCGCCTGCCCGTCGAGCTCGCGGCCGCAGGTCCCCTGCCCGGCGACGATCGCCGGGTCGTCGAAGGCGTGGACCTCGAGCGCCCCCGTGGCCGCGGCGTGCTCCCGGCTGGCGGCCAGCGAGTCGTCGTAGAGCGCCCCGGTGACGTGAACGTCGGCGGCGGTGCGCCGCAGCCGCTCGACCTTCGCGTCCGGCGAGGCCTCCGGGACGAAGACCGCCGCGGGGATGCCGAGGTCCTCGGCCGCGGTCGCGGCGGCGACGCCGAAGTTGCCGCCGGACGCAGCCACGATCCCCACCGCGGGCAGGTCGGCCGCGAGCAGGGCGCTGAACGCGCCGCGGAGCTTGAACGAGCCGGTTCGCTGGAGCAGCTCGAGCTTCAGCGTCGTGCGCCGGCCGAGGCCGAGCGCGTCCGCTTCCAGCTCGACCGAAGGCGTCTCACGGACGCGGCCGGCGATCCGCTCGCTCGCGGCCTCGACCGCGGTTCGGTCGACCACTCAGTCGTGGGGCCGCGCCATCCGCACGAAGTCGAGCGCCTCCTCGAGCACGGCGTCGTCGACGCCGCGATCGCTGGCGACCTCGCGCACGGTGCGGTTGGAGCTCGCCGCCTCCTTGACGATCTCGGTGGCGACGTCGTAGCCGATATGCGGGGTGAGCGCCGTCGCGACCTGCAGCGTCGACTCGGCGTGGCGGGAGAGCATCTCCTCGTTCGGCTCGATCCCGCTGACGCACTTGGTGTCGAGGAGCCGAGCGGTGGCCGCCAGCAGCTTGATCGAGTCGAGCAGGTTGCGGGCGATGAGCGGGACCCGCACGTTGAGCTCGAACTGGCCCTGCGATCCGCCGAGTGCGATCGCGGCGTCGTTGCCGATCACCTGGTCGCCGACCTGGATCGCGACCTCGCAGATCACCGGGTTGACCTTGCCGGGCATGATCGAGGACCCCTTCTGGAGCTCGGGCAAGCGGATCTCGGCGAGGCCGGCGCGCGGGCCGGACCCCATCAGCGCCAGGTCTCCGCAGATCTTGATCAAGGAGACGGCGATCACCTTGAGCGCCCCGGAGAGCTCGACCAGCGCGTCGCGGTTGCCGTTTGCCTCGAACGGGTCCTCCGGCGCGGAGATCTCGAGCCCGGTCGCCTCGGCGAGCCTGGCCCGTACGCCCTCGGCGAACTCCGGATGCGTGTTGATCCCGGTTCCCGTCGCGGTGCCGCCGAGCGGGATCTGGCCCACCCTCCCGAGGGTGTCGCGGACCCGCGCCGCGCCGAGCCGCACCTGCGCCGCGTAGCCGGCGAACTCCTGCCCGAGGGTCACGGGCACAGCGTCCATCAGGTGGGTGCGGCCGGACTTGACGTGGTCGGCGAACTCGGCGGCCTTCGCGCTGAAGGCCGCCTCCAGCCCGTCGAGTGCAGGCAGCAGATCGTCGGTGACCTCGGCGAGCGCGGCCAGGTGAACGGCGGAGGGAAAGACGTCGTTCGACGACTGGCCCATGTTCACGTGGTCGTTCGGGTGGGCGCCGTCGCCGGCGAGGTTCGCGATCACCTCGTTGGCGTTCATGTTGGAGGAGGTTCCCGGACCCGGTCTGGAAGACATCGACCGGGAACTGGTCGTCGTGCTCGCCGGCCCCGACCGCGTCGCCGGCGGCCGCGATCCGCTCGGCGACCTCGGGCGTCGAGCTTGCCGAGCTCGGCGTTCACGCGTGCGGCGGCCGCCTTGATCCGGCCCAGCCAGTGGACCACGGGCGGCGGGATCGGCTGCCCGGAGACGGGGAAGTTCTCCACCGCCTTGGCGGTCTCACCGCCCCAGAGTCGTTCGGAGGTCATGTCCACAAGCTATCTACTCGTCCGCGTCGCGATGGCCCTCGCGGAAGCGCCGCGCCTTGGCGCGGTTGCCGCACTTCCCCATCTCGCACCACGTGCCGGAGCGGTTGCGCGAATGGTCGTAGAACGCCCACTGGCAGTCCGCGGCCGGGCAGGCCTTGAGGCGGCGCCAGGTGCGGTCGCCCATCGAGGAGTACACGATCGCCAGCAGGCGGCCGATCGCCGAGTCGACGCCGCCGCAGCGGGTCACGAGGGCGGCCCCGTCGGCTCCGAAGCGCAGCACGATCGCCGCCTCCGCCGACTGCTCGTTGAGCGCGGCGAGCGCCTCCGGCAGGCGGCGCTTCGCCGAGGTTGTTGGCGAGGAGCAGCTCGCGCAACGCCTCGCGGACCTCGACCAGGCGGCGCCGATCGGCCTCGTCGATCGCGCTCGCGTCCTCCCCGGCCAGGCCGTGAGCGGTCAGCCACCCGCAGGGCTCCCGACGCGGTCTCGAGCTCGTCCGTCTGATCCTCGACGTCCCGCGTGTTGACGAACTGGCGCACCAACTCGAGCTGGGCCGGTGCCGTCTGATCCGTCGGCATAACCGGCATTTTATCAATGCAGGTTACCTCCTGCTATAACTATCTACAGACAAACACTGGTTAGGAGGATCGTCCATGCATCCGTCACTCGTTCTCATGTTCGTAGACGCCCAGCGCGCACAGCGCGACCGTCAGGTCCGCACCAACTCGGGCTCTTCCCGCCCGCGGACCCGGCGCGCTCGCGGCCAGCGCTCCTAGAGCTAGGGCCGCGCGTCCCCCTGGCCCGCAAGGGCCTGGGGGAGCTCCTTGCGGGAGCGGATCTCAAGCTTGCGGTAGGCGTGGCCGAGGTGGCTCTCGACCGTCTTGACGGTGATCACGAGCGCCTCGGCGATCTCGCGGTTGGTCATGCCCTCGGCCGCCATCGACGCGACCCGGCGCTCGCTCCCGGTCAGCTCCGAGACCCCTGAGCGCAGGATCTTGCGCCGGCGCGCGCCGCCCGCGGCGAGCTCGGCGTAGGCGCGCTCGACGAGCACCGTCGCGCCGCAGCCGCGAGCCACCTCGAGCCCCTCCGTGAGCCGCTCGCGCGATTCCGCGCGATGACCGGCGCGCCGGAGCGCCGAGCCGAGCTCGATCGCGGTCCGCGCCCGTTCGAGACGGTCGCCGGACAGCTCCAGGGTTGTCGCGGCCTCGCGCAGCAGCTCGAGCGACTGGACCTTCGACTCCCCCGCCGTCGCCAGCCCACGGGCCCGCAGCGCGAGGCCGATCGCCCGCGGGGCTCCGAAGGTCCGCGCCAGGGCGAGCTCCTCGTCCGCCAACCGGCGCGCCTCGACGAGCCTCCCCAGCGCCAGGCAGGCCATCGCGCTCTCCGATCGCCAGGCCACCGGCGTCACCGTCGCGGCACCCCAGGAGCCTTCGCGCGTCGCGCAGGGCTCGAGCTCGGCCAGCGCGGCGGCGGGATCGCCACGCGCCATCCAAAGCCTCGCGCGAGCCTCGCGGAACGGCTGGGTCAGCAGCGCGTCGGGATCGTGGGCGATCGGCCCCAGGGGCTCGAGCGCGGCCTCGGCGGCCGCGAGCTCACCCCGCTCGATCAGCACCGCCGCGCTCGTCGCCGCGGCCGGCGCGATGAACACCTGCTCGCCCCGCAGCACCTCGAGGTCCATCGCCGCCGTCGCGTCGGCCGCGGCGCCGGAGAGATCGCCGCGCCTGAAGCGCACCAGCGCGCGCGTCGTCAGCGCGAGCGTCTCGCCGACCGTGGACGCCCCCGCCCGGGCGCTCGCCAGCGCTGCGGTCGCTGCCTCCTCCGCGAGGTCGGCGCGGTCGGCCCACAGCAGGGCCGCCGTGGCGAGATGGGGAAGCGGAGACCCCGGGCGCTGCTCGCTGAGCAGGATCCCTCCCGATAGCGCCCGCTGGGCGAGGGTGATGGCCACCGGCGCGGTGCCCCCGCCGGTCGCCTGCTCGAGCGCCAGCGAGGCGAGCAGCCGGCGCACCTTGGGATCGCGCGAGCGCGCGGCCCTCGAGCTGCCCGGGCGATCGCCGGCGATCCGGCGGGCCGACGTGGCGGTCGCCGCGAACGCCATCAGGAGCGCCTCGAGATCCGTCCTCAGCGCCTCCTCACCGCCGAGCTCGTCGATGCCCTCGAGCAACAACCGCGCCGCACGCCCCGCCCTGCCGCTGTACGCGAGGTTCTGCGCCAGCTCTCCGATCGCAGCCGCGCGGCGCCCGGGATCGCGCTCGAGCTCGAGCGCCTCGCTCAGCAGGGTCGCGGCGTCGGCCCCGTCGGACCGCGCCGAGGCCACCCCGGCGGCGAGCAGCAGGCGGGGGCGGTCCGGTGGCGCCGGCGGCTCGGCCAGCGCGCGGACGAGGAGTCGCCAGGCGAGCTGCGGGCTGGCGTCGCGCATCGCGACGGCCGCGGCCTGCTCCAGCTGCTCGACGAGCCAGTCGTCGCCCGTCGGCTCGGAAGCGAGCAGATGGGCGACGACCCGGTGCGCGCGACCGCGGTCGGCCATCAGCCGCGCGGCCCGGGCGTGGGCGGCGGCGCGCTCGTGCGGCAGCAGGTCCGCGTACACCGAGGCGCGCACGATCGGCCGCGCGAAGCCGATCGGCGAGTCCGGCAGGAGCACGCCTCGGGCGACGAGCTCGTCGGCCGCGGCCCCTGCGGCCGCCGGCGTCAACTCGGCGAGCGCGGCGACGTCGGCCAGCTCGCAGTCGCTTCCGAGCACGGCCGCCGCCCTGGCCACCGCCCGCGCGTCGGGCTCGAGGCCGGCAAGGACCGAGCGCGAGATCCCGGCCGGGGCGAGCTCGGACGCCCGCGCCGCCGAGTCCGCCGTCGGGGCGATCCCCTCGGCGGCGACCGCGTCGGCGACGGCGACGACCAGCGACGGATTGCCCCCGGTCGCGCGCTGGACGACCGCCGTGAACGCCTCGTCCGGCGCGCTTCCGATCCGCGCACCGAGCAGGGCGGCGGTCCCCTCCGCGCTCAGGTCGGTCAGCACGAGGGTCTCGAGACCGGGCGCACCGGCCACCGCGGCGACTGGATCGGCTTCGCCGCCGCGGCTGCGGGCGGTCGCCGTGAGCACCAGCGCGATCGCCGAGCCCTCGATCCGGCGAGCGACAAAGGCGAGCAGGGCGAGCGACTCCGGGTCGCAGGCCTCGAGGTCGTCGACCGCGATCAGGAGGGGGCGCCGGTCGGCGAGGCCGACGAAGGCCGAGTGCACGGCCTCGAGGTCGGCGAAGGCGCCCTCGCCGGGCGCCCGACCCTCGAACGGGGGCAGGCGGTCGGCCGGCTCGACCTCCGCCCTCGCCCGCGCGAGCAGGCGGCGCGCGATCCCGAACGCGAAGCCTCGCTCGTCGGGGCTACAGGATGCGGCCACGACCATCATGTCCGCCGGCGTCGCGAGATCGCGCGCCAAGCCGAGCAGGCTCGTCCTGCCGGTTCCCCGGTCCCCCGTGAGCATGAGCACGGCCCCGTCGCCGCGCTGGGCCGCCGCGAGGGCTCCCTTCAGGGCCGCCCGCTCGGTCTCCCGCTCGAGATGCATCCCTTGGCGGCGAGCATAGACCACCATGGTGTCAGGGACAATGTCAGGGTCGACCCCCGATGCGAACGCACAGCCGGTCCTGGGAGGGTGGCTACGAGCGCAGGGGGGACGGGGATCAGTGTCTCGTTGATTCGGCGCTCGGAACCCACGACAGAGGCCACCCGTGACCCACGGGTGAAGACACCAATAGGGAGGTCCAAGCAATGCGCATCCGGAATCACATCCGGTCGAACATCATTGGCTACGTCGCGCTGTTTTTCGCGTTCACGGCCAGCGCCGTCGCGCTGCCGGGCGTTAACACCGTGTTCAGCGACGACATCGTCAACGGCGAGGTCAAGTCCGCCGATCTGTCGACCGACTCGGTCAACGGCAACAAGCTGCGCGACAACTCGACCGGCTCGCTGCACGTGATCGACAACTCGCTGCGGACCCAGGACATTCTCGACGAGAATCTCACCGGCGCCGACCTCGGGCCGGACTCGGTCGGCAACAGCGAGCTGGCCACCGACGCGGCCGGCAGCGACGAGATCATCGACGAGAGCCTCGGCAACTCCGATCTCGGCACCGACTCGGTCGGCGCCTGGAGATCGTCGACGACACCGTCGGCAGCGCCGAGATCGCCACCGGGCATCGTCGGAGCCGATGAGCTCGAGAGCGTCCACGAGCACACCGGGCCGGCGACCGATGTCACCGATCCGACCGAGCATGACGGCTCCTACACGCTCTCCTCGGCGACCGTGGCCTGCGGGACCGGTGAGGATCTGCTGAGTGTCTCGGTCGATTGGACCGCGACGGGCGGGCACAACGAGCGGATGACCGTCGGCGTGCAGAGCATCAACCGGGCGGTCGATCCGGAGACCGCCAGCGTCCAAGTTGCCTACGACGGCGGGGCGACCACGGCGACGTGGACGCCAGTGGCTACCTGCATCTTCTAGGCGAGGTGCGAGTAGCGGACTGATCAGCACAGACGGACGGCCTGGGAGCGGGGCGGATTCGACCGCCCCGCTCCTTGCCGCCCTCAGAGGAAGTCCAGGATTGAGCGGAGCCCAGACGAGAAGGAACTGGATCATCGGCGGCCTCGCCGCGGTGACGATCGCCGTGGCGACGATCCTGCTCGTGGGTGGTGGCGGATCCGGGAGCGACCTGGCCTCGGTTCAGACCGTTGCCGCCGGGACGGGATCCGAGACGGCGGCCGCCGCGAGCCCCGCCCACGCGCCCGAGGTGGGTTGCGAGCATGGCGAATCCGGCTGTCGCCCGGACCGCAAGCCAGACGATGAGTCGGCCTCCGACGCCGGACCGTCGGGCGGACGCGGGGATGCGACCGGCGAGTCGCAGGCGTCCGCCGCCACGACCGAGCCCGACGCGGGCACCCCTGCACCCGAGGACGTCCCCGCGGAACCGCCAACGGGAGCCGAGGAGGAAGAGGCCGGCGACGGGGTCTCGAAGCCCAACCGAAACCCCGATCACTACGGGCCGGGGGGCGAGCCGCCTCAGGAGTCCACCGTCTACGCGGGCGAGCCCGACTGGACGGACCCCCCGAACGTCAACCCCGATCACTACGGGCCGGGGGGCGAGCCACCGCAGGAGTCCACCGTCTACGCGGGCGAGCCGGACATGGACGGACCCCCCGAACGTCAACCCCGATCACTAGGGGTCCACTCCCGGACCCACGCGGGGGATGGGCCGCCGTGTAAGGGTCAATGTCAGGGGCGACCCCTGATGCGAAGCCGTGCCGGAGCGTGGGAGGGTTGCGCGCGGAGGTCTTGGGGGGCCAGCCCTTTCTTAGGACCTCCGAGCCATTCCGAGTAGAAACGCGCCGCCTCGAGGGGGTGGCGGCACCAACAGGGAGGTCAATTTACCCATGCGGATCCGGAACCACATCCGGTCGAACATCATCGGCTACGTCGCGCTGTTCGTCGCCATGACGGGCACCGCGGTCGCACTGCCGGGCACCAACACCGTGTTCACCGACGACATCGTCCAGGGCGAGGTCAAGTCCGCCGACCTGGCCGACGACTCGGTCAACGGCGGCAAGCTGCGCAACAACTCGACCGCCTCGCGCCACGTCGTCAACAACTCGCTCGAGAGCGAGGACATCCTCGACGGAGGCGTCGGCACCGCCGACCTCGCGGATGGCAGTGTCAACAGCGCCAAGGTGCTCGACGACACCAACGTCGGCGGCGGCCTTGCGCCGACCGATCTGGCGGCCAACTCGGTCGGCGCTTCGGAGATCGCGACCGATGCCGTCAACGCGACTGAGATCGCCAACGACACCATCGACAGCGGTGAGATCGTCGACTTCGGTCTCTCCAACCAGGACATCGGCGTGCTCTTCGCCGAGGTCAGCGCGGCAGGCGTGCTCGACAACTCGAGCGGCGGCGTGACGTCGACGGGACCGAGCGTCGGCAGCACGGGCCAGTACGAGGTCGACTTCGCCCGCGACGTCACGAGCGTGCACGTCCATCGCGACGCATTGGCCCCTCGGCGCGGCGGATCCGCCCTGGGCGAGGTCAACGTCGCCGACCGCGGTCGGCAACGTCGAGGCCGTGTTCGTCGACACCAACACGAGCGCCGGCGCGGCTGCGGACCTGCCGTTCCGCCTCGTGCTGGTCTGCTAGCCCAACCACCAGGGCACGGGCAAGCAATGAGAACTCACAACGGAGGTTCATCACCCATGCGGATCCGGAACCACATCCGGTCGAACGTCATCGGCTACGTCGCGCTGTTCGTCGCCATGACGGGCACCGCGGTCGCACTGCCGGGCACCAACACCGTGTTCACCGACGACATCGTCCAGGGCGAGGTCAAGTCCGCCGACCTGGCCGACGACTCGGTCAACGGCGGCAAGTTGCGCAACAACTCGACCGCCTCGCGCCACGTCGTCAACAACTCGCTCGAGAGCGAGGACATCCTCGACGGCGGCGTCGGCACCGCCGACCTCGCGGATGGCAGTGTCAACAGCGCCAAGGTGCTCGACGACACCAGGCCGGCGGCGGCCTCGGGCCGACGGATCTGGCGGCCAACTCGGTCGGCGCTTCGGAGATCGCGACCGACGCCGTCAACGCGACCGAGATCGCCAACGACACAATCGACAGCGGTGAGATCGTCGACTTCGGCCTTAGCAACCAGGACATCGGCGTGCTCTTCGCCGAGGTCAACACAGACGCGACGCTCGCCAACTCGAGCGGCGGCGTGACGTCTGCTCGGGTCGGTGCGGTCGGCGCCGGCAACTACGAGGTCGACTTCGGGCGCGACGTATCGAACTGCACAGCGGTTGCCTCGCTCGGCAGCTCGACGACGTCGGTGGCAGTCGGCGAGGTCAGCGCCGTGGACCGGAACGCGGCAACGTCGAGGCCGTGTTCGTCGACACCAACACCAGCGCCGGTGCGGCGGCCGACCGGGCCTTCCGGCTCGTGGTCGTCTGCTAGACGCCGGGTAGTCGTAATTGCCTGGAGACGGGGCGGCGCGAGCCGCCCCGTCTCTCGTGCATGGGCGACCGTCAGAGCGATGGAGGTACGGTGGTGACGATCGGGACCATGACGGGGAGAGCGCGGTGACCAGCCGCGAGCTGCGGGAGCAGCGGCGCGGAACGGTCTTCGTCACGCTGCTCGTGCTCGCTACCGCCGTCGCGGGCGTCTACCTGCTGACCAGGGACGACTCGAGCGCGCAACCCACGGGATCCGCGGCGGCGGCCGCCTCGGGCGCGCCGGTGGTGGACGACGCGGCGACGACTGGGGACGACAGCGCTCCGGAAGCTGCGGCGGAAGAGCAGTCCGGCGGCGATCCGGCTCCGGCCGGCCAGAGCCCGGGCGAGCCCACTCCGGGCGGCTCGCAGCAGCCACCCCAATCGGCGACCGGGCAGCCGAGGACCGAGGACCGCGAGGTCGCGGACGACCACGCGGCCGCTCAGCCGCCTCCCGGCAGCGGCGAACGGCCCAAGCCGCCCCGAGACACCGACGAGGCCGCCGGCGAGACGGCGCAGCCTCCGACCGAGAACCCCGATCTCCACGGCGCGCCCACCCAGCTGCCGCCCGACGAGCCGAACGCCCACACCCCGAAGCCGTCGATCGACCGGGGCGACCCGGACGCCGACGGCAACAACGAGCCGCCCGGCAAGTAGCGCGATCGCGGCCCGCTCCTAGAATCAGCCGCCCGTGAGCGGCTTCCGCCCAGTCGACCCGAAGCAGTCGTTCCCCGAGCTCGAGCTCGGGGTGCTCGAGCGCTGGCGCGCCGACCGCACCTTCGAGCGCCAGGTCGACGAGCGCCGCGAGGCGGGAGCGCCGGTCTGGAGCTTCTACGACGGGCCGCCGACGGCGAACGGCAGGCCCGGCTCCCATCACGTGCTCGCGAGGGCATTCAAGGACGTCTATCCCCGCTACCAGGCGATGCGCGGCCACTACGTGCCGCGCAAGGCCGGCTGGGACTGTCACGGGCTCCCGGTCGAGCTCGAAATCGAGAAGGAGCTCGGGATCTCCTCGAAGGCCGAGATCGAGGAGTACGGAATCGCCGAGTTCAACCAGCGCTGCCGCGAGTCGGTGCTGCGGTACGTCGAGGACTGGGACCGGTTCACCGAGCGGATCGGCTTCTGGATCGACCTCGACGACCCGTACATCACGATGCAGACCGAGTACATCGAGTCGGTCTGGTGGTCGCTGCGGCGGATCTGGGACGACGGCCGGCTGCACGAGGGCCACAAGGTCGTCCCGTATTGCCCCCGCTGCGGCACGGCGCTGAGCTCGCACGAGGTCGCGCAGGGCTACGAGGACGTCGAGGACCCCTCGGTCTACGTGCGCTTCCCGGTGGTCGAGGCCCCGCCGACGGACGCGATCCCCGAACCGCCGGTTCAGCCGGGCGACTCGCTGGTCGCCTGGACGACCACCCCGTGGACCCTGATCTCCAACGCCGCGCTTGCCGTCGGCGAGGACATCGAGTACGTGCGCGTGCGCGCCGGCGACGAGGTCCTGGTGATGGCGCGCGAGCTCGTGGAGCGAGTGCTGGGGGAGGACGCCGAGGTGCTGAGCCACTTCCCCGGCGCGGCCCTCGCGGGAACGCGCTACGAGCCGCCGTTCGCCTACATCACCGACTACGGACCGCGTGGTCACACGGTGCTGATCGGCGACTTCGTGACCACGGAGGACGGGACCGGGATCGTCCACACGGCAATCGCCTTCGGCGAGGACGATTTCCGGCTCGGGGAGCAATACGACATCAAGCTGCAGAACCCGGTCCGCGCCGACGGCACCTTCGACGAGCGGGTCACCGACTTCGCAGGGCGAGCCGTCAAGGACGCCGACCCCGAGATCATCGAGTCGCTGCGCGAGCGCGGCAGGCTGCTGCGGGCGGAGATCTACGAGCACTCCTACCCGCACTGCTGGCGCTGCGGGACGCCGCTCCTCTACTACGCGAAGGCGAGCTGGTACATCCGCACGACCGAGGTCCGCGACCGGATGCTGGCCGAGAACGAGACCATCGGCTGGCGCCCCGAGCACGTCAAGCACGGGCGCTTCGGCAAGCTGGCTCGAGGGCAACGTCGACTGGGCCCTCTCGCGCGAGCGCTACTGGGGCACGCCGCTGCCGATCTGGGAGTGCGAGTCGGCCGACTGCGAGGGCGCCTTCTGCGCCGGCTCGATCGCCGAGCTGCGCGAGCGCGCCGGCGAGGTCCCCGACGACCTGCACCGGCCCTACATCGACGAGGTGATCGTCCCCTGCGAGGACTGCGGCGGGCAGATGCGGCGGGTCGAGGAGGTGATCGACGCCTGGTACGACTCGGGCGCGATGCCGTTCGCCCAGTTCCACTACCCGTTCGAGAACGAGGACGAGTTCGAGCAGCGATTCCCGGCCGACTACATCTGCGAGGCCCAGGACCAGACCCGGGGCTGGTTCTACTCGCTGCTCGCCGAGGCAGTGCTGCTCTCCGACCGCACGAGCTACCGCAACTGCGTCTGCCTCGGCTTGATCTCCGACGCGGACGGCCAGAAGATGTCGACCAGCCGGGGCAACGTCGTCGACCCCTGGGCCGTGCTCGACACCCACGGCGCCGACGCCTTCCGCTGGTACTACCTCAGCTCCCAGCAGCCCTGGGCCGGCTACCGGTTCTCCGCCGACACGGTCGGCGAATCGCTGCGCCGCTTCCTGCTCACGCTCTGGAACACGTACTCGTTCTTCGTCCTCTACGCGAACGCGGAAGCGGTCGATGCCGATGACCTCGCCGACGTCCCGCTCGGCGACGACGACCTCGACCGGTGGGCCATCTCGAAGCTCCAGGGCCTGACGGCGACCGTGATCGACCGCATGGACGATTTCGACTGCACCACCGCGGGTCGGGCGATCGCCGAGTACGTCGATGAGCTCTCGAACTGGTACGTGCGGCTCAACCGGCGCCGCTTCTGGGAGGGCGACCGCGCCGCGTTCGCGACCCTGCGCCATTGCCTCATCGAGGTCTCGAAGCTGCTCGCGCCCTTCGTCCCATTCGTCACCGACGAGATCCACGACAACCTCGCCGGCGGCGCCGACTCGGTCCACCTGCGCGACTATCCCGAGCCCGACCCGGAGCTGGCCGACGGCGAGCTCGAGGCCGGGGTCGAGGCGGCGATGCGGGCGATCGAGCTCGGTCGGGCCGCACGGGCGCAGGCCGGGGTCAAGAACCGCCAGCCGCTCAGCCGGGCGGTGATCGTCGCCACGGAGGCCGAGCGGCTCGAGATCGAGCGTCTCGGCCGGGTCGTCGCCGGCGAGCTCAACGTCAAGGAGCTCGAGTTCGTCTCCGAGCAGGCCGACGTGGTCGACTACGTCGTCAAGCCCAACTACCGCGCACTCGGGCCGCGCTTCGGCAGCGCGATGCCGCAGGTGGCGGCGGCGATCGAGGCGCTCGACCCCGACCACGTCGCCGAGGCCACTCGTGGCGAGCGGCGAATCGGGATCAACATCGACGGCACCGAGCACACCCTCGAGCCCGACGACTTCACGCTCGCGATGAGCCCGCTCGAGGGCTACGAGGTCGAGGCGGAGGCCGGCCGGGCCGTGGCGCTCTCACTCGAGCTCGACGACGACCTACGACGGGAAGGGCTCGCGCGGGAGGTCGTGCACGCGATCCAGAGCGCCCGCAAGCTGGCCGGGCTCGACGTCTCGGACCGGATCGCGCTCACGCTCGGCGGCGACGCGGCGCTGCTTGAAGCGGCGCGCGTCCACCAGGGCTACGTCGCGGCAGAGACGCTCGCGACCTCGATCTCCTACGACGGCGACGGCTCGGCGCAGGCGGCCTCGATCGAGGGCCGCGAGCTTCAGATCGGAATCGAACGGGAGGGCTGAGGCCTCAGCCGACGTTGACCTTCGTCTTCATGCCCTCGTGGACAGTGCAGATGAGCTTGTAGGTCCCGGACTTCTTGAACTTGTGCTTGTACTTGAAGCCCGTCTGATTCGTCGTCTCCGAAGCGAACGAGCCTCCGGGGCCCTTCGTCTTCGTCACGTTGTGCTTGTCGCTCCCGACCCACTTGAAGGTGACCTTGGTCCCCTTCGCGATCGAGACGGACGTCGGGTTGAAGAAGTCGTCACCGACCTGGACCTTGGCCCCTTTGTTGGACTCGGCTGCCCCGGCAACACTGCCGAAGACCGCGACGAGCGAGACCATCCCTGCCAGTGCGACGAGAGTAATCAGTCGCATGGCCCGGATGATAAACAGCTGGCGACTTAAACGAGAGCCGGCTCGAGCTCGGCTTCCAGGCGGCGCTTCGGCAGGGCGCCGACGATCCGCTTGGCCTCCGCGCCATCCCGGAACAGGATCAGCGTCGGGATCGAGAGCACCTCGTAGCGGGCGGCGGTCTGCTGGTTGTCGTCGACGTTGAGGCTGACGACGTTCAGGTCCCCGTCGCGCTCGGCGGCGATCTCCTCGAGGATCGGGTGCACGACGCGGCACGGCCCGCACCAGGGAGCCCAGAAGTCGACCAGGACCGGGGTCTCGGATTCGAGCACGTCGGCCTGGAAGTTGGCGTCGGTCACGTCGGGGAGTTTGCCGGTCACTCTGGGTCTCCTAACCGGTGGTCTTTGGCTGCGATGCGTTTGCGGCGCCCCCGCGAGCGGTGGCGATTACTTCAAAAAGTATAGTACGGCGCGGGAGCGGCCCGCAGGCGAAGATTATGGGTTCAGCGGCGACGGTTCGCCAGTCGCATCGCCGGGACCCGCAGCGCCGCCTCGACCACGATCGAGCCGCTCATCTTCGACTCGCCGACGCGCCGGTCGGAGAAGGTGATCGGCACCTCCACCACGCGGAACCCGGCGCGCGCGGCGCGGTACGTGGTCTCGACCTGAAACGCGTAGCCGAGCGAGGCGATCGAGCCGAGGTCGATCCCCTCGAGCACCTCGCGCCGAAAGACCTTGTAGCCGCCGGTGAGGTCGCGGATCGCGAGCCCGAGCAGGGCGCGCGCGTAGGCGCTCCCGCCACGGCTGATGAGGCGCCGCACGGGGCCCCAATCGGCGACCCCGCCGCCGGCGACGTAGCGGGAGCCGAGCACGAGGTCGGCCGAGTCCGCCGCCGCGACCAGCCGCGGCAGGTCGCCGGGGTCGTGCGACCAGTCGGCGTCCATCTGGGCCACCAGGCCCGCGCCGCGGTCGAGCGCGAGGCCGAACCCGGCGACGTAGGCGGGGCCGAGGCCCTGCTTGCCGGGGCGATGCAGGACCTCGATCTCGCCGTGGCGGCCGGCCAGGTCGTCGGCGATCCGGCCGGTGCCGTCGGGCGACGCGTCGTCGACGATCAGCACCGTGCCGCCGGCCGGCAGCCGCGGGAGGATCGCGGCGACGAGGCCGGCGAGGTTGTCGGCCTCGTTGTACGTGGGCAGCACGAGCCATAGCGGCCGGTTGGCGGTCACGCCCGCAATCTAGAGTGAGCCCATGGAGGGCACGATGCGCAACGCGGAGATCGCCGCCGCGATGACCGAGCTGGCGACGCTGTACGAGCTCGACGGCGCGGTGCGCTATCGCGTGATCGCCTATCGCGAGGCGGCGCGCGTGATCGAGGGGAGCCCGGTCTCGGTCGCCGACCTGGCGCGTGCCGGCCGGGCGACCGAGCTGCCCGGAATCGGCGAGACGCTGCAGGGGAAGATCGTCGACCTGGTCGAGACGGGGGAGATCCCGGCGGCGGCGAAGCTGAAGGCGAAGTTCCCCGCCTCGCTCGTCGAGGTCACCCGGATTCCGGGGCTCGGGGCGAAGACGGCGCGGCGGCTGTTCGACGAGCTCGGCGTCGCCAGCCTGGACGATCTCCGCGCCGCGGCCGAGGCGCAGAAGCTCCGCGACGTCAAGGGCCTGGGGCCGAAGTTCGAGAGCGGCGTGATCGAGGCGCTCGACCGGCTCGGCGAGGAGGGCGCGCCCGGGCGCCTGCTGCTGAGCAAGGTGCTGCCGGTGGCCGAGAAGCTCGCGGAGGCGCTGCGCGAGCATCCGGCCTGCGAGCGGGTGGCGATCGCGGGCTCCGCCCGCCGGCTCACCGAGACCTGCAAGGACATCGACCTGATCGCCACCGCGACCGACCCCGTTGCCGTGGCGACGGCGCTCGCCGAGCACCCGCTCGCCGCCCAGGCCGGAACGGCGGGTGCCGCCGGCACCAGGATCGTCACCTTCGACGGCGTCTCGGTCGACCTGCGGATCGTCGAGCCGAAGGCCTACGGCAACCTGCTCCAGCACTTCACCGGCTCGGCCCAGCACAACGTCGACCTGCGCGAGCGGGCCGTGCGGACGGGCCTCTCGGTGTCAGAGCACGGGGTGACGGACGTGGAGTCCGGCTCGGTCGCCCTCTACGACACCGAGGCCGAGGTCTACGAGCGGCTCGGGCTCGCCTACATCGAGCCCGAGTTGCGCGAGGGGCGGGGGGAGATCGCCGCGGCCGCGAAGGGCAAGCTCCCCCGCCTGGTCGAGCTCGACGATCTGCGCGGCGACCTGCACTGTCACACGACGCTCTCGGACGGGCGCAACTCGCTCGCCGAGATGGCCGAGGCGGCGCGAGCGCGGGGCTACGCGTATCTGGCGGTCACCGACCACTCCGCCAGCCACGGGTTCGGCAACGACGTCACGGCCGAGGCGCTGCTCGAGCGGATCGAGGAGGTCGCCGCCTACAACGCCGAGTCGAAGGGGCGCTTCACCCTGCTCGCCGGGTCCGAGGTCAACATCCTCCCCGACGGCTCGCTCGACTACGAGCCCGAGGTCCTCGAGCGGCTCGATTGGGTGATCGCCAGCGTCCACACCGCGTTCCGGACCTCGAAGGCGAAGATGACGGAGCGGTTCATCGCCGCGATCGAGAACCCGCAGGTCGACTGCATCGGGCACCTCACCGGCCGCCTGATCGGCCGGCGGGAGCCGTACGACGTCGACGTCGAGGCGATCGCCGCGGCGGCGGCCGAACACCGCACGTTCATCGAGATCAACGGCAACCCCAACCGCCGCGACCTCTCGGAGTCGAACGCGCGCCTGGCCGCGGAGGCGGGCGTGAAGATCTGCGTCAACACCGACGCGCACGGCGTCGACACGCTCGCGAACATCCGCTACGGCCTGGCGACCGCTCGCCGGGGTTGGCTGACGAAGGGCGACGTCGCGAACACGCGGACCTGGAAGCAGCTGCTGAAGCTCCGCGGCCGCGACTGGCAGCGGCACTCTAGTTCGCTAAGCTAATTAGCGATGGAAACTACTTTGGCTCCGGTCGAGGAGATCGCGGCGCGGCTGCGCTTCGCGGTGGTGAGGACCGCCCGGCGGTTGCGCCAGGACGCCTACGAGGCGGAGGGGAGCGGCGTCCTCAGCCCAACGCTGAACGCCGCCCTCTGGACGATCGAGAGCTTCGGGCCGCTCACCCCGAGCGAGCTCGCCGAGCGCGAGCGGATCCGCCGGCCCACCGCGACCAGGATCGTCTCCCGGCTCGTCGACCTCGGCCTCGCCAGCCGCACGCCTGACCCATCCGACGGGCGCGGCTGTCTGGTCGCGTCGACGGCCGACGGGACGGCGCTGCTGAAGCGGCTTCGCAAGCGCAAGAACGCCTACCTGGCGAAGCGCATGCGCGACCTCGATCCCGACGAGGTCGAGACGCTCGCCCGCGCCTCGGAGATCCTCGAGCGCCTGCTCGACCCCGAGTCGGTGAGACGCGGGTGACGGCCGCGCTGCGACGGTCCTTCAGCTCGCTCGAGATCCCCAACTACCGGCGCTACTTCGCCGGCCAGATCGTCTCGCTCAGCGGCAACTGGATGCAGATGGTCGCCGAGATGTGGCTCATCCTCGAGCTCACCGGCAGCGGCGTCGCCGTGGGCGTCACCTCGGCGCTCCAGTTCCTGCCGATCCTCGTCTTCGGCGCCTGGGGCGGCGTGCTCGCCGACCGGTGGCCGAAGCGATCCCTCCTCGTCGTCACCCAGACCGCGATGGCCGTCCCCG
The DNA here is from genome assembly GCA_963729065.1 of uncultured Solirubrobacterales bacterium. Taxonomy (GTDB): domain Bacteria; phylum Actinomycetota; class Thermoleophilia; order Solirubrobacterales; family 70-9; genus WHSW01. Next base: position 1,196,287 of record CAVSMS010000010.1, on the reverse strand, counting down.
CGCTCGCGCTCTGGGGGCTGACCGCGACCGGGGCGGTCGTCCCCTGGATGGTCTTCGCCCTGGTCTTCGTCCGCGGCCTCGTGAACGCGGTCGACAACCCGACCCGCCAGAGCTTCGTGATCGAGATGGTCGGCGCCGACCAGGTCGTCAACGCGGTCGGCCTCAACAGCGTTCTGGTCCACTCCGCGCGCATCCTCGGCCCGGCGGGTGCAGGGCTGCTGATCGCGACCGTCGGGGTCGCCCCCTGCTTCCTGATCAACGCCGCGACCTTCGCCGCGATGATCGTCGCCCTGCGCGGCATGGACCCCGCGCTCCTCGACGCGCCCGGCCGCGACGAGCACGAGCGTGGCGGGGTGCGGGAGGCGATCCGGTACGTGCGCGGCGAGCCGCGGCTCGCCATCCCGCTGGCGATGATGGTCGTCGTCGGGACCCTGGCCTTCAACTTCCAGGTTCTGCTGCCTCTGCTCGGCCGCTTCACCTTCGACGGCGGAGCCGCCGCCTACACCGCGCTCGCGGTCGCGATGGCGATCGGCTCGGTCGGCGGCGCCCTCGTGACCGGCGCGCGCGGCCGGGTGAGCGACCGGTTGCTGGTCGGCGCGGCCGCGGCCTTCGGCCTGTGCGCCCTGCTCGCCGCGGCAGCGCCGACGCTCCCCCTTGCGCTGGTGGCGCTGGTGCCGATGGGCGCGGTCAGCGTCACGTTCGCCGCGGGCGTGAACTCGACCCTGCAGCTCGGCGCGAGCCCGGCCATGCGCGGCCGCGTGATGGCGCTCTACTCGGTCGTCTTCCTCGGCTCGACCCCGATCGGCGGCCCGATCGTCGGCTGGCTCTCCGAGGTCGCGGGACCGCGCGCGGGCCTGGTGCTCGGGGGCCTCGCGGCGCTCGCCGCGGCCGCGGGCGGCGCGTTCGCCTTCGCTCGCCGGCGGGACCCGGAGTGGAGCGCCGTGCGCGCGGTGCGCGAGCGCGGCGCCGCGGCCCTACCCGGCCTCGACCGGGGGCGGCGGGGGTGGCTTCGGGGTCGGCGCCCGGTCGCGATAGAGGCCGGGGGTGCGCACCAGGCGAACGGGCTTGAAGGCCGAGGACGGCTCGACGTAGAAGCGGACCCCGTCGCGCGCCTCGATCGCCTCGACGGCGCGCTCGCGACCGCGCCAGGCGAGCGCGATCAGGATCGCGTAGCCGGCGCCGATCGCCGCCACCTGCGGCCAGATCCAGCCCGCTCCGCCGACCAGGACCGCGAAGGCGCCGATCGGCCACAGGCGCATGAACGCAATCCGGCCGGGGCTCTCGCCGGGCAGATGGGTCGCGGTGCGCGCTCCTGCGAGCAGCCGCGCGACCGATTCCGCCGCCCGCACAGGGCGGCCGAGCCAGATCCCGGCGGCGGCGCCGATCAGCCACCAGGCGCCGGCGACCGCGAGCGCGAACTCGTCGGCGTTCTCGTTGGCGACGAGGACGGTGACCGCGCCGAGCGCGGTGGCGACCGCCGCGACTAACAGCGAAGAGACGCGCAGCAGGTCGCAGAACAGCATCAGAGAGCGCGCAGGAGGTCGACGAAACCGTCGGGGCCCGTGACGACCAGGTCGGCCTCGGAGCGGATCTCCGCCGGCCCCTCGGCGGAGGACACCCCGACGCAGACCGCGTCGGCGAGCGTGCCCTCGGCGGCGAGCTCGCGCAGCGCGGCGAAGGCGTCGAGGTCGGTCCGGTCGTCGCCGCCGTAGAGCGCCCGGGCGCTCTCGTACTCGGCGACCAGGCGCCGCACGGCAACCCCCTTGTCGACGGTGGCGATGGGGCGCAGCTCCAGCACCATGCGGCCGAAGTGAGGCACCAGGCCCTCCTCGGCCGCGAGCTCGGCGGTGGCGCGCGCGCGCTGCTCCGCCGCCTCGAGGTCGCGGGCCCCGCGCCAGTGGATCGCCTGGATCGGGCCCTTGTCCTCGCATCGCATCCCGAGGCCGGCGAGCTCCGTCCAATCGAGGCGGTTGACGAACCCCGCGGCCGCCGCGCCTCGATGCCCGAGCGCCGGGTCGAGGCGCGGCCGCTCCTCGCCGGGGCCGAGCAGCTCGAGGCCGTGGTTGCCGGCGTAGACGAGCTGATCGAGGCCGACCATGCGGCGGGCGTCGCTCGCCCGGCGGCCGCTGACGCAGGCGACCAGTCCGTAGCGCGCCGCGAGCTCGGCAAGCAGCGCCCGGACCGGCGCTGGAACCGTCGCCGCCTCGGGGTCGGTGACGATCGGCGCCAGGGTGCCGTCGATGTCGCAGAGGATGGCCGCGCTCGCGGGCTCGGCGCGCAGCGGGGCGGTGGCCTCGATCGGATCGGGGGCGGGCATCGGCCGAACTAGTATCGCGGCGGATGGCGGGCGGAAGACTGCCGAAGCTGGTCCTGGTCGCCACCGCCGCGGGGGCCTTCAGCGCCATGTTCGGCGTCGGCGGCGGGACCGTGCTCGTGCCGCTGCTGATCGCCTGGTTCGCCTACGGCGAGCGGGAGGCCACCGGGACCAGCCTGCTGGCGATCGTCGGCATCGGGGCGCTCGCTGTCGTCGGCCAGGGCCTGCACGGGAACGTCAGCCTGGTCGAGGGCGTCCTGGTCGGACTGCCCGCGATCGCGGGCGTGGTTGCCGGCACCGGGCTGCAGCAGCGGATCTCCGAGCGCGCGATCTCGCTCCTGTTCGCGATCCTGCTCGTCGTCGTCGCCGCGCAGCTGATCGTCGGCTGATGGAGTACGTCGGCGCGGCGGTGCTCGGGTTCGCGGGTGGCGCGGTCGGCGGCCTGCTCGGGGTCGGCGGCGGCATCCTCTTCGTCCCGGCGCTGGTCATCTTCTTCGACGAGCCGCAGATCCGGGCGGAGGCGACCTCCCTGCTGGCGATCATCCCCGTCGCCCTCGTCGGGGCCTGGCGCCAGAACCGCTACGGCAACGTCAGGGTCCGGGACGGGCTCGTCCTCGCGGCCCTCTCACCGGTGGGTGTGGTGATCGGGGTCCTGGTCTCGAACGCGGTCTCCGAGCGCGCGTTGGAGATCGGCTTCGCCGCCCTGATGCTGTTCGTCGCCGCGCAGTTCTTCCGCCGGGCCCTGGTCGGGCGGCCGGAGCCGGTCAGCGAATCCCCCGCTCGAGCGCGCCCTTGACCGAGGCGTCGAGCGCGTTGAGCCGGTAGAGCGCCAGCGCCTCCGCCGAGGCGAACCCCGTGCCGCCGCCTCGCGCTCGGCCCGGACCGGCGTCCGGACCGTGGTGGGAGAGCACGCAGTTGATCAGCGCGAGGCGGCGCTGCTCGGGCACCGCCGCCGCGGCGGCGCCGACGATGCCGGCGCCGATCGCCAGGTGGCCGAGCATCCGGCCCTCCTCGCTCAGCCCGAACTCCGCCCCGTAGGTGAACTCGCGCGCCCGCCCGCAGTCGTGCAGGATCGCCGCCGCCATCAACAGGTCGGAGTCGAGCCGCGGGTGCAGGGTGCAGGTCTCGGGGACGAGCGTCGCGACGGCCACCGTGTGCTCGAGCAGGCCGCCGAGATACGCGTGGTGCGACGACCGGGTGCACGGCGCCCGGCGAAACTCGTCGGCGAGCGGCCCGGAGAAGACAACCGCCTCCACCACTCCGCGCAGCTCCGGGTCGGCGATCTCCCTGGCGAGGTGCTCGAGGAAGCCCTCGAGCTCTTCGGCGGAGCGATAGCTGGCGGGAAGGAAGTCGCGCGGGTCGTAGCTCTCCGGCTCGAGCCGGCGTGCGTCCTCGATCTCGATCACGAGCTCGCCGCGGTAGCGCTCGACCTTGCCGCGGACCGCGATCGCGTCCCCGGCCTCGAACCGCAGCCCGATCCGGTCCGCGTCGCGGAAGGCGCGGGCGCCGATCTCACCGGTCCGGTCGCGCAGTCGCAACGACAGATACGCCGAGCCCGTGCGGGAGGTGAGCCGGTCCTTCGCCAGGCAGGCGTAGCGCCCTTCGAACCGCTGTCCCGGACGCAGCTCGGCCACCTGCGGATGGATCTGGGCGACGGCTGCTTCCACGCACCGATCTTGACCCGGAACGCGGACGGGATCGGCGTCCGGGCCAGGCGTGCGCGCTAGGGTGAGATGACAGTGCAGACGCTGAATTGGGTTGGGGAACCTCCGAAGCTGCGATCACCAGTTCTGGTCGCGGCGTTCGCGGGCTGGAACGACGCCGCCAGCGCGGCGACGACCGCGCTCGAGGCGGTCTCGGGCTCGCTCAACGCCGAGCTGATCGCGGAGATCGACCCCGAGGAGTTCTATGACTTCCAGGTCACCCGGCCGACGATCCGGATGGCCGAGGGCCAGACGCGGCAGGTCGACTGGCCGGCGAACTCGATCTACGCGGCAGAAGCCCCGGCGGCCGAGCGCGACCTGGTGCTGGTGTCGGGGATCGAGCCCAACCTGCGCTGGCGGACGTTCGCGTCCGGCGTGCTCGAGGCCGCCGAACGGCTCGAAGTCGAGATGGTGGTGACGCTCGGGGCGCTGCTCGCGGACGTCCCCCACACCCGCCCGGTGCCGATCACCGGCCTCGCCTCCGATCCGGAGCTGGTGGAGCGCCTCGGGCTCAGCCGCTCGAGCTACGAGGGGCCGACCGGGATCGTCGGGATCATCCACGACGCGTGCCGGCAGCGCGACGTGACCTCGGCCAGCCTCTGGGCGGCCGTCCCGCACTACGTCGCCGCGGTCCCCAACCCCAAGGCGGCGCTCGCCCTGCTGCGCCGGCTGGAGGGCTTCACCGGGGTCGCGATCGAAGCCTCCGAGCTCGAGGACGCGATGTCGCGGTTCGAGACCCAGGTCGATCGCGCCGTGGCCTCCAACCCCGAGATCGAGGAGCTCGTCCGGCGGCTCGAGGTCGAGCAGGACGACGAGCCGCCCTTCAGCGAGGGCGAGGTCCCGACCGGCGACACCATCGCCCGCGACTTCCAGCGCTTCCTGCGCCAGCGCGGCGACCCCGGCGAGTAGCCCGGCGAGGCCCCAGGCCGGACGGACTTCGCGAGTGGTCGAAAACGATGGACTATTCAGCGAAATGCACCAGTCGGCGCTGGCCGGGCGCTCGGGCCTACGCCTCGCTGGCCGGGCAGATCAGGCGGTAGTCGCACCAGGAGCAGATCTCGTGCGACGGGCGCGGTTCGAAGTCCTGCTCGGTGATCCCGGCGGCGACGTCGAGCACCGTCCGCTCGACCCGTTCGGCGTCGTCGGGCTCGGCCCGCAGCGGGACGCGCTCGTCGGCGAGCACGTACCAGTAGCTGCCGACCCCCGCCTCGATCTGCCACGCCTCGCGGGCCCCGAGCCGGTAGAGCGCCAGCTGCACGTCGCCGGCGAGCTTCGGGCCCGAGCCCGGGTCGCCGGTCTTGTAGTCGATCAGCTCGTAGCCCCCGTCGGGCAGCCGGTCGACCCGGTCGACGCGGCCGCGGAGCTGATGGGGGCCGATGGTGAAGGCGAAGTTGCGCTCCAGCCACACGGGCTCTGACTCCGACCGCGCGTTTCGCTCCTGATAGCGGGCGAGGGCCGCGACCGCGCGGTCGCGGTACTGGAGCTCGTCGTCGGTGGCCCCGAAGCCCTGCCGTCGCCACCCGGCTTCGAACAGGCTCAGCAGCCGCTCCAGCCCGCCGGCCTCGGCCGCGAGCGGCTGTGGCCCGCCGGAGGCGGCGCGCAGCTCCTCGGCGTGGAAGCGCTCCAGGACCTGGTGGATCAGGATCCCGAAGCGCTGGTTGATCGTCGGCTCCTGCGGGATCGCGAAGACGCGGGCGAACTTGTACTTGAGCGGGCACGTCCGGTAGAGGTCGATGTCCGAGGCCGACAGGCCGAGCCCGCCCTTGCGCCGCGGCAGGAACTGCTCCAGCGACGGCTCGCGGCGGGCGGCGACCTGCTCGCGACGCACGTCCCGATCGTGCTCGGAGCCGATCACGTGGCGATCGAGCGCCGAGGCCTCGATCGCGATCCGCTGCTCCGGCGAGGCCACCCTCCCGAGCAGCTCGTTGATCGCCGCGAGCGCCTCGGGCGCCGGCTCGGCGCCCGGGCTCTGGATCAGCGCCGCGAGCTTGACGAGCTCGAGGTAGCGCGCGACCGCGGCGTTGACGTCGTCGATCGTGTCGAGGCGCATCTCCGAGACCGCCGACCCGGCCTTCCACGACGCCTCGAGGACCTCGTCGCGGAGCATCCGGTAGGTGGAGTGCAACCCCTCCGCCGGCCCGAAGAGCTCCTCCGAGTGCAGCTCCTCGTCCCCGCCGTGGGCCTCGAGCGCGGCACGGTAGATCCGCGAGGCTCCCTGCTCGCCCTCCTCGGGCCGCTCGGGGAAGGAGAGCACCAGCGCCTCGCGCGCGCGGGTCATGGCGACGTGGGCGAGCATCAGGCGGCGCGCCGTGGTCAGCTCCTCGCCCGGTGGCGGCAGCCGCTCGGGGACCAGCTCGTCGGCGATCCAGGTGTCCTCCCACGCTCGCGCGGCGACCGCTCCGCGCCGCAGGCCGAGCAGGTAGACGTGGTCGAACTCCAGTCCCTTGACCTGCTCGGGCTCGGCGACGAGCACTGCCCCGGCCTGCGGGCGATCGCCGTCGTCGCCGACCAGCTCGCCGGCGTCCGCGACCGCGGTCAGGTGGCGGATGAAGTCGCGCACCGAGCCGCGCGGTTCGCGCCGCGACCAGTCGGCGGCGAGCTCGGCGAGCCGGGAGAGGTTGACGAGCCGCTCAGCGGTCTCGGGGCTGGCGGCGAAGAGCCGATGGCGGCGCAGGCCGACGCGCTCGACCAGGCGGCGGACGAAGACATCGGCGCTCAGCCGCTCGAGCGCCCTCGCCGCCGCCCGTTGCAGGCGCAGGAACGACTGGATCCGGTCGCGGGCCTCCGGCGGTAGCTGGGGGCTCTCCAGGGCCGCTTCCAGCGCCGAGACCATGTCGAGCTTGCGCCGGCGCGCGATCGTGGTCACCTTCGCGAGGTCCACCGAGCGCAGCTCCACCGGCGGCCGGGTCAGGGCGCGGACGACGGCAGCGGCGTCGGCGGGCTCGGCGAGCATCCGCAGCCAGGCGAGCACGTCGCGGACCTCGGGGCGGCCGAAGAACGCCGCGTCGCCGGCGAACCGGTACGGCACGCTGCGCTCCTCGAGCGCCGCCGCGACGAGGCGGCTCTCGCGCCAGCCCGAGCCGGCGATGACGCAGATGCGCTCGGCTCGGACCTCGCCCGCGGCGAGCAGGTGCTCGACCTCGCGAGCAACCGCCTGGACCTGGGCGCGATCGTTCTCGCAGCGCCAGAAGCGGGTCACGCCCGGTCGGCGCAGGGACTCACCGAGGTCGATCTCGGCGGCCTCGGGATACTCGGCGCGGAACGCGGCCAGCGCGGCGGCGCCGCCTCCGCGCCAGCGCCGGGTCGCCTGCGCCGGATCGCAGGCGCAGGCGACGTTGCCGTGCGGAGCGATCGCGGCGAGCATCCGCCGGTGGGCGATCCCGGTGTCCTCGAGCTCGTCCGCGAGCACCTCCCGGAAGCGCTCGCCGACGGCCGCGGCGACATCGGCCCGCCTGCCGAGCAGCCGGACCAGCTCGAGCACCAGCTCGCCGCCGTCCAGGCTGCCCGCGTCGCCGAGGATCCGGTCGTGGTGCGCGTAGAGCTCGGCGAACTCGGCCTCGCGCTCGGCGTGCTCGCGCTCGGCCGCGGTCGACGCCGCGCGGCGCTGCGCGGTCGCCCACTCGCGTAGCGCCGGTGGCTCCACCGCCTCGGACTTGAGCACGTCGATGCGCCGCAGCAACCGGGCGAGCAGGCCGGCGGGATTGCCGCGGATCTCGTGCCGGCGCAGCGGCAGCTCGTCGACGCGGTCGAGCAGGATCGCGAGCCGGTCGGCGAGTCCCACGGTGGTGAAGAACGGGTCGAGGCCGGCCTCGATCGAGTACTCGCGCAAGAGCGCCTCGGCCGCCTCCTCGTACGTGTGGATCCAGAGCTCCTCGTGGGGCCGGTCGAGGGCGTTCTCGGACCGCTCGCGAAGCCGCGAGCGCGCGGCGCGGGAGCGCGCGAGGACGAGCACCCGCTCGGGGCGCACGTCACGGGCCGCGAGCGCCTCGAGCCGCAGCACCAGGGCCTCGCTGCGCCCCGAGCCGGCCTCGCCGGCGATCAGCAGCGGACCGCCCTCGTGGGCGGCGATGCGGCGCTGCGCCGCGGTCGGCATGTGACCGTCGGTGGGCACTCGCCTACAGCTTCTAGCATGGCCGGGATGGCCCGATCCGAAGCTGCGGGGTTGCCCACCGACGACTGGCTCGGCGCCTGCCGGAGGATGGTCGCCGCCCAGCAGGAGCTGTACGAGCGCACCAGCGGGATCGCGGCACGGACCGAGTACGCCGGCACCGGCGAGGGCGGCGATCGGAGCCTGGTGATCGATCGCCAGGCGGAGGACATCGTGTTCGCCGAGCTCGAGGCGCTGCACGAGGCGGGCGCCGAGTTCGTCGCGATCTCCGAGGAGCGCGGCGAGGTCGCGTTCGGCGATGGCGGCTCGGAGGCCAGGGTGGTGATCGACCCGATCGACGGCTCGCTCAACGCCCGCCGCACGATCCCCTCGTTCGCCCTCAGCGTCGCGGTCGCCTCCGGTCCCTCGATGGCCGACGTCGACCTCGGCTACGTCTGGGACTTCGGCGCCTCGGAGGAGTTCGTCGCCGGGCGCGGGCTCGGTGCCAGGCTCGACGGCGCGCCGGTGCTCGCCCGCGGTCCGGGCTACGGGCTCGAGGTCGTCGGCTTGGAGGCGACGAAGCCCGAGCTGATCGCGCCGATCGTCAGCGGACTGCAGGGCAAGGCCTACCGCTGCCGCGGGATCGGCTCGCTGGCGATCACGCTCTCCTACGTCGCCGCCGGCCGGCTCGACGGGATGCTCAGCGGGCGGCCCACCCGCTCCGTCGACGTCGCCGCCGCGCAGCTCATCGCGCGCGAGGCGGGGGCGAGCGTGGAGTTCCTCGAGGTCGGGCTCTCCGGGGCCCACCTCGGCCTCGACGCGAGGTACGACATCGTGGCGGCGCTCGACGAGGAGATGCTCGGCTCGCTGCTGGAGGTCCAGCGCGCCGCGGCGGCGGGGCGGGCGTGACCGAGACGAGGGTCGTCGACTGGGCGCTCGCCGAGCGGACGTCCTCGACCCTGATCGCCGGGCTGCCGGGTCTGGGAGAGCGCGATTCGGAGCTCGCGGCGGCCTACCGCGCGGCCGACGTCGAGGCCGCGTGCGCGGAGGCGATCGAGGCCGCGGCCGCCTACGCGGGGCTCGGGTCGGTTGCCGAGCCCCCGGCCCCGGAGCTCGTCGACCGCCGCGCCTGGGCGCGAAACGCGCTCGCCACCCTGGCCGACGCAGTGCGTCCCGTCGAGGGCCGGATCGCGGCCGACCTCGACCTGCCCGGGCCGCTTGGCGGACTCGCCCGGCGCGGGGCCGGCGCGGCGATCGGGGCGGAGGCCGGGCTCGCGGCCGGCTATGCCGCGAAGCGGGTGCTGGGCCAGTACGACGTCGCTCTCTTCGGGCCCGGTCGCCCGGCGCGGCTGCTGTTCGTGCCCGCGAACCTCGAGGCGGCCCGCCGTCGGCTCGAGGCCGACCATGACCTCTTCCTGCGCTGGGTGGCGCTGCACGAGACGACGCACGTGATCCAGTTCGAGCGCGTCGAGTGGCTCACGGCCCACCTGCGCGCGCTCGCCGCGAGCCTGATCGAGGGCGCGGCCGAGGGCCTCGACGCGGGCGCCCTGGCGCGTCTCGGGCGCCGGCTGGTGAGCGACCCGCGCGAGCTCGTGCGGGCGGCGCTGCGGGGCGAGCTGGCGCGAACCCTGGCCGATCCCGAGCGCCGGCTGATCTTCGACCGCCTCCAGGCGACGATGACCGCGATCGAGGGACATGCCGAGCACGTGATGGACGCCTGCGCGGCGATGGTGGACCCCGGGCTGGGTGAGCTGCGCCGCCGGCTCGACGCGCGGCGGGCGTCGCGCGGTGGCCTCGGCGACCTGATCGCGCGGCTGCTCGGCATCGACCTGAAGCTGCGCCAGTACGAGCGCGGAAAGGCGTTCTGCGACCGCGTCGCCGAGGAGGCCGGACCCGAGGCGGTGAGGCTGATGTGGCGCTCGGCCGAGGATCTGCCGACGCTCGACGAGCTCGACTCCCCGCTGGCGTGGCTGGAACGGATCGGCGCGCCGGTTCGCGTCCTGTAACCGGCTCCGGGCACCCGGGTACAAACATCTGTTCGCTTTGATAGAGTGAACCTCCTTAGAAGTAATGAAGTTAGAAACGACTGACCCGAGGGGTTGAGGTAACCGAAATGGCCACCACCGGCAAGAGCACAACCGCCAAGAGCACCAACAACACCAGCACCCGCACGCAGAAGCCCAGGCAGACCACGACCGCGTCGCGCACCGACGCCTCGCAGGTCCGTGAGGGCGTGACCAAGGCCCGCCACGGCGCCGTCGCAATCGTCCGCCAGGGCGCGGAGCGCGCGGTCGACCTGCCCGTGGGCGCGGCGCTGACGATCCGCGACCGCGTCGAGGAGGCGATCGAGCCGTGGACGACCGAGTCGACCCGCGATCGTGAGCTGAAGAGCCTGCGCACGCAGGTGACCCGCGAGCTCAACAGGTTCGAGCGCCGCGGCGGTCAGGCTCGCCGCAAGGCCACCCAGCGCGCCCGTACGACCCGGAACCGGGTCGAGCGCGAGGTGAAGAGCCGCCGGCGCGAGGTCGAGAAGACCGTCAAGCAGAACCGCGCCAAGGCCGAGGAGCAGGTCAAGAAGGCCCGCACGGCCGTGCAGGAGCGCGTCCCGCTCTCCGTCTAGCACCGCTTAGCCCGGGTCGCCGCGCGAGGTTGGCGGCGCCCCGGAGAAGCTGTCCGCCCTCACGGCGGGCAGAACAGCAACCTCTCCTCCCCGATCGACCGGCCTTCGCGCCGGTCGATCGTCTTTGAACAACTCGCGCCACGTCCTCCGCTCCCGCTCGCATCTATGGCCCGCGGCTACGCCGCGGGCTCTTGTTTCTGCTCCCGCGTCCGGGCGTGCGCGGTGATTCTTGGGCCTGGGCTGCTTCAATGGAGCTGCATGGCTTTGCCGACCAACGAACAGATCACCGATGCGCTGCGCGCGGTCATCGACCCGGAGCTGCGGCGGTCGATCGTCGACCTCGGGCATGGTGCGCTCGATCGAGGTCCGCGAGGGCGGCAAGGTCGAGGTGGTCGTCTCGCTGACCACGGCCGGCTGCCCGATCCGCAACCACTTCCAGCAGGCGGTCGCCTCGAACGTCGCCGCGCTCGACGGGGTCACCGAGGTCGGGGTCGGCTTCGACGTCCTCAGCGACGAGGAGAAGGGCCGCCTGCAGCAGGCGCTGGGGAGGCCCGGCGGGCTCCCGGAGGGCGCCCTGGCGGCGGTCAAGAACATCGATCTGCATCGCCTCGGGCAAGGGCGGCGTCGGCAAGTCGACGATGACCGCCAACCTCGCCGCCGCGCTGCAGACCGAGGGCCACGCGACGGGTGCGCTCGACGCGGACGTCTACGGGTACTCGATCCCGCGCATGCTCGGGGTCGACCGCCGCCCCGACGTCAACGCGGAGCGCAAGATCATCCCCCCGACCGGGCCGGCCGGGATCAAGGTGATGTCGATCGGCTTCTTCCTCGAGCAGCAACGCCGCGGTCGTCTGGCGCGGGCCGATGCTCCACAAGGCGATCCAGCAGTTCCTCGAGGACGTCGCCTGGGAGGAGCTCGACTACCTGCTGCTCGACCTGCCGCCCGGGCACCGGCGACGTCTCGATGACCCTCGCCCAGCTGCTCCCGCAGGCGCGCGTGGTCGTGGTCACCACCCCGCAGCCGGCCGCCCAGAGCGTCGCCCGCCGCGCCGCCGACATGGCGGCCAAGGTCGACCTCGAGCTGCTCGGGCGTGATCGAGAACATGTCCGGCTTCACCACCCCCGACGGCCAGCGCTTCACGATCTTCGGCGAGGGCGGCGGCCAGCGGCTCGCCGACGAGCTCGACGTCCCGCTGCTCGGCAAGGTCCCGCTCTCCGAGGAGCTGCGCGAGCGCGCCGACTCCGGGACCCCCCTGGTCCTCGCCGATCCCGACGCCCCGGCCTCGATCGCGATCCGCGCTGCGGCCCGCGGGATCATCGCCGCCACCCCGCAGGAGCTGCCGGTGATGCAGGCCGAGTCGCCCGCGGCTCCGGCGCCCGCCGCTCCGATCGGCGGCACCGAGCTGCCCGTGGTCCAAGTCTCGGGCTGAGCGCCCCTGGACCCGCGGTTCGAGACCAACCGCGCCTGGTGGGACGAGCGCGTCGCCGGCCACGTCGCCAGCGAGTTCTACGACGTCGCCCGCTTTCGCGAGGGCGGCTCCACCCTGCGGCCGTTCGAGCTCGAGGAGGTCGGCGACGTCGCCGGCCTGCGCCTCGCCCACCTGCAGTGCCACTTCGGCCTCGACACGCTCTCCTGGGCGCGGGCGGGCGCCTCCGTCGTCGGCCTCGACTTCTCCGCGCCCGCGGTCGAGGCGGCGACCGAGCTGGCGACGGAGACCGGGCTCGAGGCCCGCTTCGTCCAGTCCGACGTCTACGACGCGGTCGCGGCCCTCGACGGCGAGCGGTTCGACCTCGTCTACACCGGCCTCGGGGCGCTCAACTGGCTCCCGGACCTGCCGCGGTGGGCCTCCGTGGTCGCCGACCTGCTGAAGCCGGAGGGGTTCCTCTACCTGAGCGAGTTCCACCCGTTCACGTGGGTGTTCGCCGACGAGGACCGCGAGCTCGAGCTCGACTACTTCCACAATCCCGAGGGCGAGAGCTTCGACGACGACGTCCAGGGCAGCTACGCGGACCTCGAGGTCCCGACCCGCAACAACGCGACGCTCGAGTGGGCGCACACGCTCTCCGACGTGGTCACGGCGGTGCTCGGCGCCGGGCTGCGACTCGAGCTGCTCTCCGAGCACGACTACACCCTCTTCCCCCGCTTCCCCGACCTGGTCGAGGATCGCGAGCTGCTCAGCGCCGGCGTCGTCTACCGCCAGCCCGAGGGCCGGCCCCGGCTGCCGCTGATGTACTCGCTGCGCGCGCGGCGCGACTAGGGCTCAGCGCGCCTTCGGCGCCCAGCTCGGGCCGAAGCCCGGGCGGAGGTTCCGCGCCGCCGGAGCCGTCGGCCTTCATCACCCTGATCTTGGCGCCGATCCTCCTTGACGTCGAGGTCCTCGCCGTGCGACCTTGGAGTCGGTGAAGTGGGTGAACGCGATCCGCTTCGCCGTCCGGGCGAGAACACGGGGCAGTCGTCGGAATGGTCGTCGTTGGTCAGCCGCGTGACGTCCGAGCCGTCGGCGTCGCGCGACGTAGAGCTCGGTGGTCTCGGTCGGGTCGCGGTAGGAGCTGAAGACGATCCGCCTGCCGTCCGGCGAGTAGTCCGGGAAGAAGTCCCGCCCGTCGGTGAGCCGGCTGACCCGGCCGTCGCTCAGGCGCACCTGAAGAGGCCGGTGCCGGCGCCGTCGGCGACCAGCGACCGCCCGTCGGGCGCGAACGCTGGCGTCGATAGAGGCCGCCGCGCTGCGTGGGCGAGCCGGCGCTCGTGGCGCCCGTCGGCGTCCATGAGCCAGATCGTCCCGTCGCGCGAGAACGCGATCCGCCGGCCGTCGGGGGAGAACGCGGGGTCGGCGTCGTCGGGCCTTGCCCTTGGTCAGCCGCTCGCGGTGGCTGCCGTCGGCCCGCATCGACCCACACGTCGTCGATCCCGGACGTGTGGTGCGGGTCGTGGGTGAAGAGGACGTGCCGGCCGTCCGGGCGAGACGCTCGGCTCGGCGACGTTGCCGCCGGCGATCCGGACGCGGTTCTTGCCCGGACGGGCTTCATCGACTGGGCCGATTGGTCGACCTGGTAGACGATGCGGCCGTCGTGCCCGGGTACGCGGCGTGCGGCGGCCGGGGCGAGGGCGAGCAGGGCGAGGACGGCTGCGAGTGAGCAGGCTTCGGATCATGCGGCGATGATCGCCGCGCAGCCGCGGCCGCCAAGACCCCCTAGGTGTGAACGGTGCGCACCCCGCGCAGCGGCGCTACTTGCCCGCGTAGTACTCGGCGTTGATCGGCGTGTACTTCGCCCACTCCTCGGGGAGCTGGTCCTCGGCGAAGCAGGCGTCCACCGGGCAGGCCTCGACGCAGGCGTCGCAATCGATGCACTCGTCCGGATCGATATAGAGCTGCTCGACGTTGTCGTAGTCGGGCTCGTCCGGCGTCGGGTGGATGCAGTCGACCGGGCAGACTTCGACGCAGGAGTTGTCCTTCTGGCCGATGCAGGGTTCGGCGATGACGTAAGCCAAGGTCTTTCCCTTTCTGTCGGTTTCGCGTGGTTCACGTGCGCTCGACGTGAGCGCCTGTCCGGTCGGGCGAATCGCGCATTCTAGAGTGTGCCCGGATGATCCTGGTGACTGGTGCGACCGGGACCGTGGGCAGGAGCCTGGTCCCGAGACTGCTCGAGCGGGGAGACGACGTCCGGGTCCTGGTCCGCGACCCGCGCAAGCTCGGCCGCCTGCGGGTCGAGGTGAGGATCGCGCTCGGCGACCTGGTCGAGCTCCAGGATCCCCGGGTCGCGCGGCAGGCGCTGCGCGGCGTCGACACGGTGATCCACCTCGCGGCGGCGATCCGAGACCAGCCGCAGGCCCCGGTCGAGGAGCTCACCGGCCTGGCGACCGCGCGGCTGCTGCGGGCCGCGGAGCGGGCCACGGTGGGACGCTTCGTCTTCTTCTCGGCGATCGGGGCGACGGAGTTCCAGCGCACCCGGTTCTTCCGCGCCAAGGCGCTGGCCGAGCGCGCGGTACTCGCCTCGGAGCTCGAGACCACCGTCTTCGCTCCCTCGATCGTCTACGACCACGACGACCCCTGGATGACCACGATGCGCCGCCTCAGCCTGTTGCCGGCGATCCCGGTCTCCGGCGAGGGACAGGCCGCCTATGAGCCCATCTGGGTCGACGACGTCGCCCGCTGCGTGGTCGCCGACCTCGAGACGGCCGACGGCTCGCGCCGGCTCGAGCTCGCCGGGCCCGAGCGCCTGACCTACGACCAGATCGCCCGCCTGATCGCGCGCGCCAGCGGCCGCGACCGGCCGCTGGTCCACGTGCCGCTCGGGCTCGTCCATTACGGGCTCGCCGGGCTGCGCCGGGTGGTCGGCGACGCCGTCTTCGCCACCTGGGAGGAGGCCGAGCTGATGGAGGTGCCGATGGTCTCCGAGCGGGGCACGGCGGACGCCGTCGGCCTCGGGGTCGAGCCGCGGGCGATGGCCCAGGTGCTCGGCGGGCCCGGGGCCTAGCCGCGGCCTCAGCCGCTGCGCCGGTCGAGCAGCTGGAGCAGCTCGTGCGCGGCGAGCTCGATCTCCTTGTGCCGCCACTCCGCCGCCCGGTAGTGGCAGGCGATCAGCCCCGACCGGTGCAGCCGGCGAAGGTCGCCGTAGACGAAGGCGTAGCGCGCCTTCGTCTCGTCGGTCGCGCCGTCGGTGAGCCCCAGGTGCCAGGCCGCGTACTCCTCCCATGAGTGGGACTCCAGGAAGGCGTTCTCGGCTTCGGCGCGGGGCTGGACCTCGCCCCACTCGCTGTCGAGCACGTACTGGCGCGACTCGATCAGCTCCCGGGCCCGGGCGACCCCGCGCTGATTGACCGAGTAGGAGGCCATCGCGGGCATTGTGAACCACGCCGGCTGCGAGACTGCGGCCGATGGGCCTGCTGCCGCTAGACGAGGTCCGCAGGCGACTCGGGGCGGTCGGCCAGTCCGACGGCGGCCTGAAGCCGATCCCGGTCGAGCGGATCGTCGGATCCGTGGACCGCAGCGGCGACTTCGACCGGTCCTTCGGCTCCCGCAAGTCGCTGTCGCGCGCGCGCCTTGGGTCCCTGCGGAGCGCGTTTGCCGAACGCGAGCTGCCGCCGATCGACGTCTACGAGGTCGGCGGGCTGTACTTCGTCTCCGACGGCCACCACCGGGTCGCCCTGGCCCGCGAGCGCGACGCCCACTTCATCGACGCCCACGTCACGGTCCTGCACACCGACTACGAGCTTCCACCGGACGTCGACGTCGCCCGGCTCGTCCACACCGAGCAGCAGCGGACGATGATGGAGCGCAGCGGGCTCGCGGCGGCCCGGCCCGACGCCCGGATCGAGTTCGCCCGTCCGCGCGGGTACCCCGAGCTGCTGGAGACGATCAAGGCCCACGGCTACGACCTGGCGCTCAAGCGCGGCGAGCTGCCGTCGAAGGAGGAGATCGCGGCCGACTGGTACGACGCGGTCTTCCTGCCGGGGGTCGCGGCCGTGCACGAGGCCGGCCTGCCCGACCTCTATCCGTTCAAGACCGAGGCCGACCTCTTCCTGTGGATCTACGAGCGCCGCAGGGACCTGCGCGTGATCGACCCCGAGGCCGGCTTCGACGCGGCGGCCGATTTCGCCGCGGAGGAGGGGGTCAGCCGTCGCGACCGCAAGGTGATCGAGGGAGAGAAGGCCGAGCCGCTCCGCCCCGAGGATCGGCCCTGAACGCAAAGAGGCCCGGACCTCTCGGCCCGGGCCTCTGAACGAATTCGCCGGAAGGCGAGTTACATCATCCCGCCCATGTCCGGCATGCCGCCGGGCATGCCGCCGGCGCCGTCCTTCTCCGGCGGCTCGGCCACGATGGCCTCCGTCGTGAGGATGTTCTTGGCGATCGAGGCCGCGTTCTGCAGCGCCGAACGCGTGACCATGGTCGGGTCGATGACACCGTCCTTGATCAGGTCGCCGTAGTCGCCGGTCTCGGCGTTCAGACCCTCGCCCGGCTTCAGGCCCTGGATCTTGTTGACGACCACGGAGCCCTCGAGGCCCGAGTTGGAGGCGATCTGACGGATCGGCTCCTCGAGCGAGCGGCGGATGATCTCCGCGCCCGTGGCCTCGTCGGGCTCGAGCCCGTTCGAATCGATCGCACCGACCGCGTTCAGCAGCGCCACGCCGCCTCCCGGGACGATGCCCTCCTCGAGCGCCGCCCGGGTCGCCTGCAGGGCGTCCTCGACGCGGTGCTTCTTCTCCTTCATCTCGGTCTCGGTGGCGGCGCCGACCTTGACCACCGCGACACCGCCCGCGAGCTTCGCCAGGCGCTCCTGGAGCTTCTCGCGGTCGAAATCGGAGTCGGTGTTCTCGATCTCGGAGCGGATCTGGGTGATCCGGCCCTCGATCGCCTTCTTCTCACCGGCGCCGTCGATGATCGTCGACGTGTCCTTCGAGACGACGACGCGGCGGGCGCGCCCGAGCTGCGAGAGCTGCGTGTTCTCGAGCTTCAGGCCCATCTCCTCGGTGATCACCTCGCCACCGGTGAGGATCGCGATGTCCTCGAGCATCCGCTTGCGGCGGTCGCCGAACCCGGGGGCCTTGACCGCGACGCCGGTGAAGGTGCCGCGGAGCTTGTTGACCACGAGCGTCGCGAGCGACTCGCCCTCGACGTCCTCGGCGATGAGCACCAGCGGCTTGCCCGACTGCATCGTCTGCTCGAGCACGGGCAGGATGTCGCGGACCGAGCCGATCTTCTGGTTGGCGATCAGGATGTAGGGGTCCTCGAGGACAGCCTCCATCCGATCCTGGTCGGTGATCATGTACGGCGAGATGTAGCCCTTGTCGAACTGCATCCCCTCGGTGAACTCGAGCTCCATCCCGAAGGTCTGGCCCTCCTCGACGTTCACCACGCCGTCCTTGCCGACCTTCTCGATCGCGTCGGCGATGATGTTGCCGATCTCCTCGTCGGCGGCCGAGATCGCGGCGACGCGGGCGATCTGCTCCTTGCCACCGACCTCCTTCGACTGCTTCTCGCGGAGATTCTCGACCACCTGGTCGACGGCCTTCTCGATCCCGCGGCGCAGGGCCAGCGGGTTGGCGCCGGCGGCGACGTTCTTCAGCCCGTGGCGGACGATCGTCTGCGCCAGCAGGGTCGCGGTCGTCGTGCCGTCACCGGCGACGTCGTTGGTCGCCGTGGCGACCTCGCGGACGAGCTGGGCGCCCTGGTTGGCGAACACGTCCTCGATCTCGATTTCACGCGCGATCGTCACCCCGTCGTTGGTGATCGTCGGCGCGCCGAACTTCTTGTCCAGGACCACGTAACGGCCCTTGGGACCGAGGGTGACCTTGACCGCGTTGGCAACCGCGTCGACGCCGTCCTGCAGCGCCTGCCGTGCCTCGGCGTCGTACTTGAGCTCCTTATGAGCCATGTTTCAGTTCCTCCTGTGGGTTCTAAGTCAGTGTGGTCAGACGACCTTGGCGAGGACGTCGGACTCGCGCAGCACCAGCAGGTCATCACCGTCGACCTTGATCTCGGTGCCGCCGTACTTGCTGTAGAGGACCTCGTCGCCGGTGGCGACGTCGAGCGGGATCCGCTTCTCGCCGTCCTCGTCCCAGGCGCCGTCGCCGACTGCGATGACGGTGCCCTTCTGGGGCTTCTCCTTGGCGGTCTCCGGGAGCACGATGCCGCTGGCGGTCGTCTCCTCCTCCTCGATGGCCTTGACGATGAGACGATCGCCCAGGGGCTTCAGATTCATTCCGTGTTACCTCCGTAAGTGGGTTCTGGAAGTCTCGCTTGGCACTCTACATAGACGAGTGCCAGAAGCTCCCGGCGAGTGTAGCGGACGGCCGCGGGTCGCCGAGTATCTAAGCCGTGAAGACTTAGATCAGCAATCGGCGGTGGCGCTCAGTCCAGCGCGAGCAGCTTCACGCCGAGCAGCGCGGCGATCCCGGTGCCGCCGTTGCGCATCACCCAGTTGTGATTCCACGCGAAGGTGCCGCGCAGGAGCGGGGCGAGCGCGTTCATCCAGCGCTTCGTGGTGTGGACGTTCCACTCGTACAGCACGGCCGTGACCCCGTCCTGCTCGAACAGGCGCCAGCGCCCGGTGCCGGTGAGCTCCCCGTAGGCGTCGGCCTCGATCAGGCGGGGGCGGTCGACGGTGCGCGTCCTCGCCTCGAAGACGAGGTCGTAGGGGAGCCGCGAACGCCAGGTGAGGCGGGAGTGCGAGCCGACGCCCGAGTCGTCGCCGGGGTCGAGCTCCACCACGTCCTCGACCCCGCGCCACCAGGACGGCCACGCCTTCTGGTCGAAGATCGCCTCCCAGACCGGCTCGCGCGGGCTATCGAGCAGCCAGGTCGTCAGGAAGCGGTACTCGACCGGCATGGCGCGCGGTCAGTTGCGCGACGGGGTCTCGCCGTTCCCGAAGCTCGCCTGCGGCGTCTCGACCACCTGGGAGAAGCGGACGACGGTCACCTGCTCCTCGGGATCGATGTCCCGGCCGTAGATCTGGCGCATGAAGCCGAGCGTCTCCTCGACCCGGCGAAACTCGGGGTTGTCGTGCTCGATGTCGCGCGGGGAGAGCTCGCGGGCGCGCTTGACCTCGACGTCGTCGATCACCGCCGTGAAGATCTTCTCCCGCGGGCTGTGCTGATGGCCGACCGTGATCCAGACGAGCTGCCCGCGCTCGTACTTGCGCGACTTGTCGCCGAGCCTGATCGTCGCCGTCTTGCGACCCCGCTTGAGCTGGTCGACGAAGGCGGGCGAGAAGAAGTTGAGCGCGTAGAAGCCGCGGGCCATGTCGGCGCCAGCCTATCGTCTGAACACAGCGCCTTAACAGCGCACCTGCGCTTGGCCTTTCAGGCTCCGCGATCGGAGAACCCCTCCTCCCCGACGAGGGGCACGAACCGGCACGGGGCGATGACGCTGGACTCGATGCCGCCCTCGGTGGAGCGCAGGAGGGTGAGCACGTCGGCGGCCGGGCTCGGCGAGTGGGATCACCATGCGGCCGCCGGGCCGCAGCTGGGCGAGCAGGCTCGGGGGCGGCGCCGGGGCCGAGGCGTGCACGGCGATCGCGTCGAAGGGCGCCCGATCGGGCGCCCCCCGCGTGCCGTCGCCGACGCGCACCTCGACCGTGCCCGGGTCCAGAGCCTCGAGCCGGGCCCGCGCCTCGGTCGCCAGGTCGGCGAAGCGCTCGATGCTGAGCACCTCGCGGGCGAGCAGGGCGAGCACCGCCGTCGAGTAGCCCGAGCCGGTGCCGATCTCGAGCACGCTCTCGTCGCCGGCGAGGCCGAGGCCCTGGCAGATCGCCGCCACCACCCAGGGCTGGGAGATCGTCTGCCCGTCACCGATCGGCAGCGCCGAGTCGGCGTACGCGCGGCGCCCGAGCCGGTCGGAGACGAACAGCTCCCGAGGCACCGCGGCCATCGCGGCGAGCACCCGGTCATCGCCGATCCCCCGCCGGCGCAGCTGACGCTCGACCATCCGCGCGCGCTGATCGGCGGGTGAGGCCAGGGTTGGCCTCAGAAGATGTAGGCGCGCAGCCGCCGCGGCTCCAGCACCGTCACCCGGCCACGCCCGACCGAGACCACGCCCGCCCGCTCGAGGGTGGCGAGGAAGCGGCTGACGCTCTCGCGCGAGGTTCCGGCGAGCTGGGCGAGGTCCGCCTGCGTCATGCGGACGGTGATCCCGCTGCGCTCCACGGGGATCGCCTCCTCGGCGATCAGCTGGGCGAGCACGCCGGCCACCCGGCTGGGAACGGTCTGAAACGACTGGCGCGCAACCCGCTCGTTCGTCTCCCGGAGGCGGCGGGTGATCGCGACGATCAGCTTCGCGGCGATGTCGCCGTGCTCGGCGATCACCCGGCGGACGTCCGAGGCCGGAAGGGCGAGGAGCTCGGCGTCGGTGAGCGTCTCGACGCTGGCCGAGCGGCTGCCGCCGTCGAGCATTGCCAGCTCGCCGAAGATGTCGCCGGGGCCGAGCGTCGCCAGGGCGATCGCGCGACCGTCGGAGTGCTCGCGGGTCACCCGCAGGTCGCCCGTGCGGACGATGTAGCAGGCGTCGGAGTTGTCGCCCTCGTGGAAGACGCGCACGCCCCTCGGGTACGAGCGCGGGACCGCGACCGCCGCGATCCGCTCGAGCTCGGAGCCCGAGAGCTCAGCGAACAGCGGCACGCGCGTGAGCAGCTTTGCGGATTCCTCGCCCATCCGGGCTGCAGTATCGCGCTTATCCCGGCAGGTCGAGGATGTCGAGCCCGACCGGGCGGCGGTTGCGGTACTCGCCCGCGCCGACGGTGGAGTACGGGACCGGCGTCTGGTTGGCATCGGCCTCGCCGAAGACGTCGAGCGACGGAACGATGCCGCGCAGGTCGAAGCGCCGGAGCACGTATGGCAGGCTCTCGGACGCGAGCAGCGAGGGGGCGTTCATGACCTGGAAGTGCAGGTGCGGGCCGTTCGAGTTGCCGGAGTTGCCGAGGCGCCCCAGTGGCTCGCCCGACTCGACCCGATCCCCGCGCTTCACCGTCACGCTCCCGGGGATCAGGTGCGCGTAGCCGGCGTAGACGCCGCGCTCGAGCTTCAGGATCACGACGTTGCCGTCCGCCTCCGCGGCGCCCACCGGGGTGTAGGTGCCCGCCGGCTGGTCCGGGATTCCGTCGACGGCCTGGACCACCTTGGCGTCGCCGACCGCGAGCACCGGCGATCCGTAGCTCGGGTTGCTGGCGAAGGTCGACGGGTCCCCGAACTCCGGCCGATCCTGCTCGTCGATCCGGTTCCAGTCGATCGCGAACCGCTGGCCGTTCAAGAAGCTTCCGTTCACCGGCTGCAGACTGCGCCGGTGGACGCCGATGATCGCCGCCCAGCGAGGCCCGGCGAGCGGCGCGTCGATCCGGACGGGTGGCCCCTGATGCACGCGAGCCGCGCCGCCGGTGGAGACGCTGTTCGCCGGCACCGGGAACTCGCCGGGATCGATCGTGGTCGAGATCGTGTGCTCGATCCGCTTGGGGAGCTGAGCGGGGCTCGCGACGGTGAAGTCGATGTACGCGACCGCCGCGGAATTTCCCGGGATCGTCGTCTCGTTCGCCGCCGGCGCGCCGATCGGCGAGATCGCCGCGAGCAGCGCGTCGCCGGTGAGGTCGGCGAGCGTGCCGCCGGCGCCGCGGCGGACGCCGAGCTGGGTCACCGTGGCGTCGATCGGGAAGCCGTTGACCAGCTGCAGCTCGTACTCGACGTGGACGCGGTTGTCGATCCCGCGGTACCAGCGCGGCGGCGCGAGCGTGCGCATGATCACCGGGGTGTAGGTCTGCTCGACCGCGCGCTGCGAAGCGTGCCGGCCGGCGTCGGGGCCCGAGCTGGCGCTCGCGCTCGCCGACAGCGTGAGCAGCGCGATCGCCGCGACCGCGGCCGACCCCTGCCTGAGAACGCGGCTCACCCTCGCAACTATGCCTGACAGACCGGGCACCAGTACGCGGTGCGGTTGTCGTCGCCCTGGCCGCCGGAGGAGATCGCGCCGCCGCAGGACGGACAGCCCCCGGTGCGATTGGCGCGGTAGATCGCGCGGGGTCGCCGCCCCTTGGCGACCGAGGCCCGCATGATCCGCTCGCTCTCGGCGACGACGAGCTCGAGCTCGTCGGCCGACAGGTCCTCGACCTTGCGCCAGGGGCTGATCCGCGCGGCGAAGCAGGCCTCGTTGCGGATCGCGTTGCCGATCCCGGCGATCAGCCGCTGGTCGAGCAGGGCGTCGCCGATCTCGCGCCCGCGACCGGCCGCCGCAGGCGCGGCGCGCCGCCGCGTCGACCTCGAAGCCCGGGCCGAGCGGATCGGGACCCAGCTGCGGCGAGGGCCGGGTCGTTGCGGAGCCCGCGACTCGCGCGACCAGGCGCAGGAGCTTGCCGCCGGTCTGTGACGCGACCCCGCGGCCGGAGGCGAGCCGCAGCCAGGGCGTCCGTAGGGCAGGCGGCCGTCGGCCGCGATCCGCCAGCGCCCGTTCATCCCCAGATGGCTGTGGAGCACGAGCCCGCCGGAGAAGTGGGCGAGCAGGTGCTTGCCGCGCGCCTCGGCCCGCTCGAGGGTCCGGCCCTGCAGCTCTCGGGCGCGGTTGTGAAGCGGCGAGCGCGGATTCGGGGCGTCGGCGAGCTCGAGCTCGCGTCCGGCGAGCGCGGTGTTCAACCGCGACGCGACCGCCGTGGATCGTGTCGCCCTCGGGCACCTCAACCCGCAGCGACGAGGCGGCGCGGCTGGCGCGAGAAGCCGGCCGAGATGATCGCGTCCTCCAGCCCGGACCCGAACACCGGCTCGCCGTCGACGCGCTCGATCCCGAGCTTCGGGATCCGCTGCTCGTGCGCCGCGTCGGCCAGCTGCGAGACCGCTTCGACCAGCTGCTCGCCCTCGAGCTCGACCAGGCGGACGATGCTCTTGCCGCCGCGCTCGACGTAGAGGATCGGGTTGCCGTCGCGCAGGACCACGTAGGCGCCCGCGGTGCGCGCCGGGCGCCGGCCCGCCTCGCGCTTGGGCCAGGGGAGCGCCGCGCCATAGGGCTGCGCCGGATCGGTGGCGGCGAGGATCAGGTACTCGCCCTCGGCGTGCGGAAGGCTGCGCAGGCGCTCCACCGCCCCGGCGAGCGCGAACTGGGCCCCGCCGAGCCCCTCGACGAAGTAGCCGCGGCGGGCGGTGCCGAGCATCTCCAGGTTGGAGAGCTCGCCGTAGAGGCTGGAGAACCCGCCCGGCACCCCCTCGGCGAGCACCGTCTCGCGGGTGACGATCCCGTAGCGCTCGAGCATCAGCTCCGACTGGGCGCGCAGGCGAGGGCCCACCTGCGGCGGGTCCCGGAACAGGGTCTCGGTCAACGACCAGCGGCCGACGATCGCCTCCTGGGCCGGCCGGCGGCGGGAGGCGAAGCGGCGCGATCCCCGCCGCTGGCTCGCGACCGCGGCCAGGCGGCGGGCGCGCAGGGGCGCGAAGGCGTCGTTGGTCACCTCGCCGGCCCAGACCAGGTCCCAGAGCGCGCTGTGGATCTCCTCGCGTTCGAACTCGAGCTCGGCGACCAGGTCGAGCCAGAACGAGGGCGCCAGGGCCAGCCGCTCGCGGATCGCGTCACAGACCTTGCCCTCGGGCAGATCGAGCTTCGCGTTCGACGGCGGCGGGCCGCAGAGCCGCACGTCCTCGCGGTAGTAGAGCGCCACCTTGCCCGTCGTGCCCAGCGGCCCGGCGCCGATCCAGACGAGCTCGCCGCTCGTGGTCAGCTGGTCGAGCCATGCGGGGCTGTAGGCGCCGAGCCGGCGCGGGAGCACGTCGCGCTCCCAGACCTCCGGGGTCAGGGCCACCCCCTGCAGCGGCACCAGCGCCTCCCGCAGGCGGTCGGGGCCGGCGCCGGCCGGGCGGTGGGTGTCCACGTTCTGCCACGCGGGCAAGAACCTCGCGAGCTCCGCCGGATCGACGGCCTCGACCTCGTGACGCAGGGCGGCGACGCTTGCCCGCCGCAGCCGGCGCAGGACGTCGGACTCGCACCACTCGCGCTCGCTGCCGCCGGGAAGCAGCTCGCCGCGCACCAGCTCGCCGGAGCGCTCGAGCTCCCGCAGGGCCGGGGTCAGGTCGATCCCGTAGCGGCGCGCGATCTGCCCGGTCGGGAACGGGCCATGGGTCCGCGCGTAGCGGCGGACCAGGGTGATCATCGCGTCGGGCACCGGCCCGAGGAACGACTCCGGCAGCCCGCCCGGCGGCGGGACGCCCACCGCGTCGCGGTAGAGCCCGGCGTCCTCCGCTGCGATCCAGCGTTCCTCCCCGGCGATCCGCACCGGCACCGCGCGGCGCTCCCGCTCCAGCTTGCCGACCATCGACTCGGCCGAGAACCCCTCCGCGGTGCGCTGCTCGAGCTCCGCGAGGCTCAGGTCGCCGAGCCGCCGCAGCGCCTGCTGGAGCGCGTCGCGGTCGCGTGCGAGCGCGTCGGGGTGGAGCAGCTGCAGCGAGCGCTCGACCTCCTCCAGCGCCTGGGGATCGATCAGCTCGCGGAGCTCGTCGGCGCCGAGCAGCTCGGAGAGCAGGTCGCGGTCGAGGGCGAGGGCCGCCGCCCGGCGCTCGGCGTTCGGCGTGTCGCCCTCGTACATGTAGGTGGCGACGTAGTCGAAGAGCAGCGAGGAAGCGAAGGGCGACGCGCTCTGGGTCTCGACCTCGACCAGCGTGATCTTGCGCGAGTGCAGGTCGCGCAGCAGCTCGACCAATGCCGGCAGGTCGAGCACGTCGCGCAGGCACTCGCGATAGGTCTCGAGGATCACCGGGAAGCGGGGGAAGTCCTTGGCGACCTCCAGCAGGTTCTGGGACTTCAGCCGCTGCTGCCACAGCGGCGTGCGCTTGCCCGGGTACGCGCGCGGGAGCAGCAGGCTGCGCGCGGCGTTCTCGCGGAAGCGGGCGCCGAACAGCGCCGAGCCCCCGAGCTCGCGGACGACCAGGTCCTCGATCTCGTCCGGCTCGAGCATCACCAGATCGGCGGAGGGCGGCTCGTCCGCGTCGGGGAGGTGGACGACGATGCCGTCGTCGGACCAGATCGCGTCCGCCTCGAGGTCGAGCTCGTCCCGGATCCGGGCGGAGAGCGCCAGCCCCCAGGCCGCGTGCACCCGGCCGCCGAACGGCGAGAGCACGCACAGGCGCCAGTCGCCGATCTCGTCGCGGAACTTCTCCACCACCAGGGTCTCGTCCGAGGGCACGACCCGGGTCGCGGCCTGCTGCTCGCGCAGGTACGCGAGCAGGTTCTCGGCCGCCCGGCGCTCGAGGTCGTACTCGTCGGCAAGCGTCTCGGCGTCCTTGGAGACCGCCTCGCGGGCGAAGGCGCCGATCGCGCGGCCGAGCTCGGGCGGGCGGCCGACGCCGTCGCCGCGCCAGAACGGCACCGCGCCGGGAACCCCGGGGGCGGGGACGACGATCACCCGGTCGCGGGTGATGTCCTGGATCCGCCACGTGGTCGCCCCCAGCAGGAACGTCTGACCGGGCCGGGCCTCGTAGACCATCTCCTCGTCGAGCTCGCCGACCCGCCGCCCGTCGGGCAGATGGACCCCGTAGAGCCCGCGGTCGGGGATCGTGCCCGCGTTGGTGACCGCGAGCTGGCGCGCGCCCTTGCGCCCGCGCACCGTGCCGGCGGTCCGGTCCCAGACCAGCCGCGGCCGCAACTCGGCGAACTTCTCCGACGGATAGCGCCCGTCCAGCATGTCGAGCACGTTCTCCAGCTGCTCGCGCGAGAGGTCGGAGAAGGGCTCGGTGGCCGTGACCACGCGCTCGACCTCGTCGACCTCCCACTCCTCGTTGGCGACCATCGAGACCAGGTGCTGCGCGAGCACGTCGAGCGGGTTGCGCGGGATCACCGTCTCCTCGATCGCGCCCTCCCGCATGCGCTTCGCCACCACGGCGCACTCGAGGAGGTCGGCACGGAACTTGGGGAAGATCCGGCCCTTGGAGACCTCGTTGAGTTGGTGGCCGGCCCGGCCCACCCGCTGCAGGCCCCGGGAGACGGACTTCGGGGACTCGACCTGGATCACGAGGTCGAGCGCACCCATGTCGATGCCGAGCTCGAGCGAGCTGGTCGCGACGAGGCACGGCAGCTTGCCTGACTTGAGCAGCTCCTCCACCACCACCCGCTCCTCGTGGGCGAGCGAGCCGTGGTGGGCTCGGGCGATCTCAACAACTCCCGCCACGTCCTCGGCTTCGCCTGCGGGCGTGCGGGGTGAGGTTCCGTCGTGCTCGGTTGCCGGGAGCTCCTCGTGGGGCTTTTCGTTGTGGAGCTCGTTGAGGCGCTTGGCGAGCCGTTCGGCGCCGCGGCGGTTGTTGACGAAGATGATCGTCGAGGTGTGCTCGCGGACGAGCTTCAGCAGCTCCGGGTAGATCGCGGGCCAGATCGAGCGCGGGTTGGCGGCGGGGTCGAGGGAGGACTCGATCGGACCCGGGTCGATTCGGTCCGGGGACAGATCTCGGCGTATCCGCCTGCCTCGCTCAGCTTCGCCTCCGGGGGCGGCCAGGTCAGCCGAGGCGCGAGCGTCTCGGCCCGGCTCGGTCATGTCCTCAACCGGGACGACGATCTGCAGGTCCAGGTCCTTGCGGATCCCGGCGTTGACGATCTCGCACTCGCGCTTGGGGCCGACGAGGAAGTTCGCGATGCGCTCCAGCGGGCGCTGAGTCGCGGAGAGGCCGATCCGCTGCGGGTCGTCGCCGCCCTCGCGCGGCGACGAGGTGGGAGAGGCGCTCGAGGGTGAGGGCGAGGTGGGAGCCGCGCTTGGACTGGGCGACGGCGTGGATCTCGTCGACGATCACGGCCTCGACCCCGGTGAGGATCTCCCGCACCTGCGAGGTGATCATCAGGTACAGCGACTCCGGGGTCGTGATCAGGATGTCGGGCGGCGTGCGCTTCATCGCCTGGCGCTCCTTCTGCGGCGTGTCGCCGGTCCGCAGGCCAACGGAGACCTCGGCGCCGATGCCCTGCAGCGGCGCCCGCAGGTTGCGCTCGACGTCATAGGAGAGGGCCTTGAGCGGCGAGACGTAGACGATCTTGGTGCCGGTGCCGAGCTCCTCCGGACGCCGTGCGAGCGAGTCGATCCCCCACAGGAAGGCGCTCAGGGTCTTGCCGGAGCCGGTCGGGGCGCAGATCAGGGTGTTGGCGCCGGAGGCGATCTTCGGCCAGCCGGCCGCCTGCGCCGGCGTCGGCGCCTCGAAGGAGGCTTCGAACCAGCGCCGAGTGCGCTCGCTGAAAGCCTCCAGGGGGGTTGATCTTGCAGTCGAATCGGCTGTCATCCGCAACCGATCGAGTTTAGGGACCGCGCGGTTCAGCCCATTGCATTGCCTACCCTCCGGCGGGTGACCAGGCCGACCGACACCGAGGTGATCAGAGCCGGGATCGAGGCCTTCAACCGTGGCGATCACGAGGCGCTCCTCGCCGCGCTGGCCGAGGACGTCGAGTGGAAGCGGGTCGACGGGCTGCCCGACACCGGCGGCGTGCTCCACGGCCGCGAGGAGGTGCGCAGGTTCCTCGAGCCGGAGGTCTTCGCCAAGGCCCGCTTCGAGCCGACGGAGCTCGTCGAGGGAGACGGGGTGCTGCTCGCGCACGGGACCTTCCGCGCGACCGGGGCGGCGAGCGGGATCGAGCTCGACGTGGATACCTACACCGTGTACTGGCTGAACGAGGACGGGCTCGCCACGCGGGTCGAGAACTGGCGCGAGCGCGCCGACGCGGAACGCTCCTCGGGGCTGCGGCTGCCCTAGAAGGGCAGCTCGTCGGCGATCTCGGCCAGCCGCGGCGCGTTCGCGTCGCGCTCGGAGACCCGCGGGTCCGAGAGCGGCCACTCGACCCCCACCTCGGGGTCGTCCCAGGCAAACCCGGCCTCGGTCGCCGGGTCGTAGGTGCTCGAGAGGCGGTAGTGGACGTCGGCGATGTCGGAGAGCACGCAGAAGCCGTGCGCGAAGCCCACCGGGACGTAGAGCTGGCGGTGGAGCTCGTCGTCGAGCTCGTAGCCCTCCCATTGGCGGTAGGTGGGCGAGTCGCGTCGCAGGTCTACGGCCACGTCCCAGATCCGTCCCCGCAGGCAGCGGACCAGCTTCGCCTGCCCGGGCTCGGTCTGGAAGTGCAGCCCGCGGAGGATCCCGGCGCCGGAGCGCGAGTGGTTGTCCTGCACGAACTCGTCGCCGACCCCCAGCTCGGCCCAGGCGTCCGCCCGGAACGTCTCGACCAGGAAGCCCCGCTCGTCGCCGTGCACCTGCGGCTGGAGCAGGACGAGGCCGTCGAGCCTGGTCTCGAGCCGCTCCGGCATCAGCCGAGCGCGGAGCCGTACTGGCGCTCGTAGTACTCGCGGTACTCGCCGGAGCGGATCGGCAGCCACCACCACTCGTTCTCGCGGTACCACTCGACCGTCCGCTCGATTCCCTCGTCGAAGCCGACCTCCGCGCGCCAGCCGAGCGCCTCGGTCTTCGCCGAGGCGAGCGAGTAACGACGGTCGTGACCGAGGCGGTCCGTGACGAACTCGAGCAGCGATTCATCGCGCCCCGTGAGCTCGAGGATCCGCTTCACGACGTCGATGTTGGGGAGCTCGTCGGGGCCGCCGACGTTGTAGACCTCGCCCGGCTCGCCGAACTCGAGCACCGTGTCGATCGCGCTGGCGAAGTCCGAGACCCAGAGCCAGTTGCGGACCTGCATCCCGTCGCCGTAGACCGGCAGGCGGTCGCCGGCGAGCGCGTTGAGGACGCAGAGCGGGATCAGCTTCTCGGGGTACTGGCGCGGGCCGTAGTTGTTCGATGCGCGGACGATCAGCGCCTCGGTCCCGTAGGTGTTGCGGTAGGCGCCGACCATCATGTCCCCGCCCGCCTTCGAGGCCGAGTACGGGGAGGAGGGATCGATCGGCGAGCTCTCGGTGAACGAGCCCTCGTCGATCGAGCCGTAGACCTCGTCGGTCGAGATCTGCAGGTATCTGACGCCCGCGTTGCGGGCGGCCTCGAGCAGGACGTAGGTCCCGAACACGTCCGTCTGGATGAACTCCCCCGGGGCCGTGATCGAGCGGTCGACGTGGGTCTCGGCGGCGAAGTTGACGATCGCCTCGCAGCCGTCCAGAGCCGCTTTGACGGCCGCGGCGTCGGCGATGTCGGCCACCACCAGGTCGAGCCGCGACTCGTCGAGGCCGCGCAGGTTCTCGCGCCTGCCCGCGTAGGTGAGCTTGTCGAGCACCCGCACCGAGTGCTCGGGGTGGGTCTCGAGCCGGTGGCGGACGTAGGCCGACCCGATGAAGCCGGCTCCGCCGGTGACGAGCACGTTCATACCGCCGCCCTCGCCTCCCTCGCGGCCAGGTACTCGGCCAGGCCCTGGCGCCACTCGGGAAGCACGATCGGGTCCGGGCGCTCGCTGACCAGCAGCGAGCAGGCCGGGCGCGGCGCCGGGCGCCCGAGCATCTCGGTGGAGCCCGCCATCACCCGGCAGTCGACGCCCGCCTGGTCGAAGATCTCCTGCGCGTAGTCGAACCACGAGCAGCGCCCGGCGGCGGCGATGTGGTGGATCCCGTAGTCGTCGCTCTCGATCACGAGCGCCAGCGCCTGAGCCAGGTGCGGCGTGTAGGTGGGGCTCGCAACCTGGTCGGAGACCACGATCACCTCGGGCTGCGTCGAGCCGACGCGGAGCATGGTCTCGACGAAGTTCGGCCCTCCGGCCCCGAAGAGCCACGACGACCGGACGATGAAGTGGCGAGGGTTGGCGGTCGCGACCGAGGTCTCCCCGGCCTGCTTGGACCGCCCGTACGCCGAGAGCGCGGCGGGCAGGTCGGACTCGACGTAGCCGAAGCGCTTCGAGCCGTCGAAGACGTAGTCGCTGGAGACGTAGAGCACGCTCGCGCCACGGGAGGCGGCTGTGGCCGAGACGATCCCCGCCGCGGTGTCGTTGACCTCCATCGCGGCGCGCTCGTTGGCCTCCGCGCCGTCGACGTCGGTCCACGCGGCGCAGTTGACCACCGCGTCCGGGCGCAGGTCGGCCATCGCGTCCTCGACCTCAGCCGAATCGGTGATGTCGAGCTCGGCCCGTGTGAGGCCGATCGCGGTGTGCCCCCGGGCAGCGAGTGCCTCGACCGCGTCGCGGCCGAGCATGCCCCCGGCGCCGGCGATCAGCACCCTCTTCGATCGAACACTCACGGCAGCGTGATCTCCGCGTTGTCGCCGACGATCATCCGCAGCGTCTTCGGCATCTCGTCGCCGCGCGAGAGCTTCACGTTGCGGCCCAGCAGGCTGGCCTCGATGCGCACGTCGAGGTCGCGGATGACCGACCCCGCGAGCAGGATCGAGTGCTCGACCTCCGAGCCCACGACCTCGACCCCGGCGTCGATCGAGGTGTAGGGCCCGATGTAGGAGTCGATGACCCGGGCGCCCTCGCCGATCACCACCGGGCCGCGGATCACCGAGCGCTCGAGCTTCGCGCCCGCGGCGATCGACCACCCGCCCCTCGACCCGGCTCGCGTCGTCGAGCTCGCACTCGACCCGGCGCTCCAGGTCCTCGAGCACCAGGCGGTTCGCCTCGAGCATGTCGGCGAGCTGTCCGGTGTCCTTCCACCAGCCGCTCACCGTGTGGCTCTCGACCCGCGAGCCGTTGTCGATCAGGTGCTGGATCGCGTCCGTGATCTCGAGCTCGCCGCGTCCCGAGGGCTCGATCGAGCGCGCCGCCTCGAGGATCGCGGGGGTGAACATGTAGACGCCGACCAGGGCGAGGTCGCTCGGCGGGTCCTTCGGCTTCTCGGTCAGGCGGACGACGCTGCCCCCGTTGAGCTCGGCCACCCCGTAGTGCCACGGATCGGGGACCGGCGTGAGCAGGATCAGCGCGTCCGGGCCGTGCTCGCGGAAGGCGCCGACCAGGTCGATGATCCCGTCGCGGAGCAGGTTGTCGCCCAGGTACATGACGAACGCCGAGTCGCCGAGGAAGTCCTCCGCGGTGAGCACCGCGTGGGCGAGACCGGCCGGCTCGTCCTGGAGGATGTAGGTGATCGAGGCACCGAAGCGCGACCCGTCGCCGGCCGCCTCGCGGATCTCCTCACCGGTCTCCGGAGCGATGATGATCCCGATCTCCTCGATTCCGGCGTCGACGAGCGCCTCGATGCCGTAGAAGAGCACGGGCTTGTTCGCCACCGGGACCAGCTGCTTGGCCGAGGTGTGGGTGATCGGGCGCAGGCGCGTGCCCGCGCCGCCCGAGAGGATCAGCCCCTTGAGTTCCCTCATCGGCCGGGAGGCTAGCGGCGGGCGCCAGGTTTCGGTACAACCCACTACCGCTCGGCGCGCAACTCGGCGTGAGCCGGTTTCGAGTCACCCCGTCTTCGGGGAAGTTGGCTTGGGCTCGGCACCGCGACCTCACCCGCGCGCGGGTGTTG
Source organism: uncultured Solirubrobacterales bacterium (assembly GCA_963729065.1). Taxonomy (GTDB): domain Bacteria; phylum Actinomycetota; class Thermoleophilia; order Solirubrobacterales; family 70-9; genus WHSW01. Next base: position 1,164,761 of record CAVSMS010000010.1, on the reverse strand, counting down.
AGGCAAGGGACAACGACAGACCGGAGGAACGAACGTGCCCATGAACAGAGGACGAGCCAAGCGAACGACCGCCGTCGCAACCGCGATCGCCGCAGCCCTCTGCGCGCTGGTCGGGGCCACAAGCGCCAGCGCCGCCAAGGCGCCGAGCTCGTTCTACGGGGTGGTGCCGCAGACGCCACTCGACGCCGCGGCCCTGAAGCGGATGGGCGACGCAAACGTCGGCACGCTGCGGATCATCATGCCCTGGTCCGGCATCGACAAGACCTCGCAGCCGGGCGACAACGACTGGTCCGCGGTCGACCCGATCGTGCTCGAGGCGGCGCGCAACGGGATCGACGTGCTGCCGTTCATCTTCGGCACCCCGGAATGGGTCGCTCGCGGCCTCGAAGGTCAGAGCTGCAGCCCGGCGAAGTGCGGCCTCGTCGCGCCGAAGTCCAAGCAGGCGCTCGCCGCCTGGTCGACGTTCGTCGGCGAGGCGGTCGACCGCTACGGCCCGGGCGGTGAGTTCTGGTCCGAGCATCCCGATGTGCCCGCGGATCCGATCCGCGCCTGGCAGATCTGGAACGAGCAGAACTCCAAGAGCTTCTACCTGCCGAAGCCCGATCCGAAGAAGTACGCGAAGCTGCTCAAGTCCGCCGCGGGCGCGATCCGTTCGCGCGACAGCGGCGCCGACGTCGTGCTCGGCGGCATGCCCGAGCTGGCCGGCTCGCGCAAGGCGACCGCCGGCTCGGAGTACCTGGCGAAGCTCTATGACGTGAAGGGCGCGAGCAAGAACTTCGACGGCGTCGCGCCGCACCCGTACGGGAAGAGCGTCAAGAAGGTCAGCGGCCAGGTCGACCTCTACCGCGAGGTGATCAAGGACGCGCGCGACAAGAACGTCGGCCTCTGGGTAACCGAGGTCGGCGCCGGCTCGGCGAGCGGCGGCAACCCGCTCAACCTGGGCGAGCCCGGTCAGGCCAAGCTGCTGAAGAAGGTCTACAAGTACTTCGTCAAGCAGCGCCGCAAGCTGAACGTCCAGCAGGTCGACTGGTTCAGCTGGCAGGACCAGACGCCGAGCATCTGCTCCTGGTGCGGGACGTCGGGGCTGCTGGAGGCCAACGGCGACGCGAAGCCGTCCTACAACGCGTTCCTGAAGCTCGCGGGCTAGGCGAAAGCCTCAGTAGGTGCCGCCCAGCTTGCGGTGGTCCCAGGTGGCGACGCGGACCGGCTCGAACCGGATTGCAACCCGCTTCGCCGCCTGGGCCCGCAGCGCGGCGGCTGCGTCGCCCTCGACCGACTCGATCCCCTCCGCATAGCGGAGGGTGAGCTCGATCCCGAACTCGGCCACCCGGTCGGGGTCGCGGATGAGCTCGGCCTCCGCCTCGATCTGCACCCCGCGCAGCTCGGTGTACTCGGTCCCGGTCTCGACCAGCAGCGTGGCCCGCGGGTCGCGCTCGAGGTTGCGGACCTTCTGCGACTTCGCGTAGGTCCAGACCCAGACCTCGCCCTCGCGGAGGACGAACCACATGGGCATCGAATGCGGCCAGCCACGAGGGCCGTTCGTCGTCGCGACCACGACCCGCTCGGTATCGAGCAACTCGGCCTGCTCGGCGTCGGTGAGCTTGATCTGGTCGCGCCGGCCCGCCATCGCGGGCTCAGTCAATCAACTCGCCGGCGTCGAGCTGCCCCTCGGCCTCGAGCTTCTCGAGGTGTGCCTGCATCGCGATCGCCGCCGCGGGGCGCAGCTGCTCGGGAACGTCGTCCCACACCTCGGCCAGCAGCGCTGCGCGGGAGCGCTGGCCGCGATCGAGCGCGGCGCGCAGGCGGCGCTCGCGTTCGCGGCGGTGGCCGACGTACTCCGCGATCTTCGCGGCGGGGTCCGTGACCCAGGGCCCGTGGCCTGGTGCGAGCAGCGTGGCGCCGAGGCCACCGACCGTTTCCAGCGAGCGCATGTAGTCGGCGAGCGAGCCCCCGCCTGCCGCCGGCGGGACGATCGACGAGCCCGAGCCGAGAATCAGGTCGCCGCAGAAGCAGACGTCGCCGAGCACGAAGCAGACGTGGTCGGCCGCGTGGCCGGGCGTCGCGACGACGGTGAACGGGCCGACCTCGCCGCGTCTGTGTGGGGTTTGTCGCGGTATCCGGGGCAAAGTCAACCGGCGCCTCGACGGACCCCGACTCCAGCGCCCTCCGCATCGCCTCCATCTCGCTCTCCCTCGTTGCCTGCCCCCACAGGAGCGTCGCCCCCAACGCCTCGACGCCAGCCGAGTGGTCCGAGTGTCCGTGGGTCAGCAGCACGCCGGCGATCTCGCCCCCGGCCGCCTCGCGCACACCGCGCCAGGTGCTCCGCATCATCCGGCCCCGGGTCGATGACGTAGCCGCCGACGACGTACGTGTTGGTGCCCTCGAGCGTCATCGGGCCCGGATTCGGGGCGACGACGCGAACGATCTGCGGATGCCCGGGCGCTGCCTCGACCGCGCTCAGCCCGCGACCGCTTTCAGGACCGCCTCGCGGGCCTCGGTCGGCTCGAGGACGACCAGGTCGCCGACTCCCTTGAGGACCTCGCGGGCCAGCCAGTCGGCCGAGCCGTACGGGAGCTCGACCACCACCGCGCCGTCGGAGAGCTCCTCGACCACGGTGCGCTCCTCGCGCAGCCAGCGCGCGCGGTCGGGCGCGACCCAGACGCGCGCGACGCCGGCGGTCGTGACCTCGCCGTGCACGAGCCACTCCTGCTCGGCGAGCGCCTCGTCGACCCCCTCGCGGGGCTCGAACTCGCGGTCCGTCATCGTCGCCTCCTTCATCCGGTCGAGGCGGAAGTGGCGGGTGGCACCCCGGCCCAGGTCGAAGCAGCCCGAGGTACCAGCCCTCGGGACCCTTGACCAGCTGGTAGGGCTCGACCTCGCGCTTGACGAAGTCGTCCTCGTTCTCCTTGTAGTACTCGAGCTCGAGCACCCGGTGGTGCCCGATCGACTCGTTGACGGTGGCCACGACCGAGGAGTCGTCGCGTCCGGGCGCGATCTCCAGGCCCTCCTTCGACGGGTCGTGGCCGAGCGCCTCGACGATCTTCCGGCGGGCGCTCTGCAGGCCCGACTGCGGCAGGTGGTCGCCGAAGAGGTCGATCGCCGCCACCAGCGCCTTCGCCTCCAGGGGCAGCAGACGGGCGGGGCGGGCGAAGTTGTCGCCGTAGGTGTCCGGGTCGACCTCGATCCGGTCGCCGACGATCTCGGCGTAGAGCACGTAGGTGCCGCCGCCGAAGTTGACCACGTTGAGGACGTCGAGGTCCTCGCGCAGCTCGTCGAGCGAGATGTTGAGCTCGTCGAGCACCTGGTCGGTGGGCAGGCTCCCGTCCTCGCGAGCGGCGCCGATCAGCGAGCCGGCGAGCGTGACCAGGCGGGCGAAGCGCTCCGGCCGGATCACCGACTCCGAGCGCCCGTTGCTGCCGCGGGAGCTGCCGTTGCGGCGCGTGCTGCCCTCCGCAAGCGGCCGGCTGACCGTCTCGGCCACGCCGAACTCGTCGCGGTGGCGATCGCGGAGCAGGGCGAGGCGCACCTCGGCCTCCTTGGCGAGCTCCGGCGGATCGAGCAGGCGAGCGTTCTCGCGCCAGGAGAGCACCCAGGAGATCAGCTGGCGCGGCGACGCGTAGTCGGTCTCGAAGACCATCCCGCGCCCCTTGGCGCCGTCGCCGCGGACCGGCTTGCGCAAAGTGCCGTGGCGACCGAAGTCGCGGGCGACCAGCCAGGCGATCCGCTCGCGCAGGAAGACCTTCGCCTGGCCCTGGATCTCTCCCATCTGCCAGTCGGCGCGCCGGGCGTAATCGCGGCGGTCGAAGTCCTCCGGGGCGGTGAAGTCGTGCTCGGCCTTGGTCGCGTAGGAGACCTTGCCGCGGATGCGGGAGAGCCGGAAGACGCGGACCTCGTCGCGCTCGTGGGAGTAGCCGATCAGATAGAACTGGCCCTCGCGGAAGACGAGGTGGTAGGGGTTGACCTTGCGGTCCGAGACGTCGTCGCGCTGCAGCGAGTAGTACGAGAACTCGATCGTCTTGCGCCGGGAGATCGCGGTCTCGATCTTCGCCAGGCGCTGGGAGAGCTCGCGGCCGCTGCCGGCCGTGGAGAGCTTGACGTCGATCGGCGCCTCGGGCTCGGCGATGAGCGGGCTCGGCCGTCCCCAAGAGACCTGCTGGAGGGCCAGGCGCAGCGGCTCGGCGTAGGCGAACTCGCCGTCGAGCAGCCCGAGCGCGGTCCGCAGCGCCGCGAGCTCCGGGTCGGTGAACTCGATCGCGGGCAGGTAGTAGTTCTCCGGCGGCAGGGCGTAGAGCTCCGCCTCGAAGAACCCCTCGGCGGGCTTCTCGACCTGGAGCGAGATGCCGAGGCTCTCGAGCTCGGCGCGATCGGCGTAGAAGCGCCGCGCGAAGGCGTCCTCGTTCATCGAGCTGTATCCCTCGACCTCGCGCTTGATCTCCAGAGCCGAGACCGGACGGCGGTTCGCCATCAGGAACGAGATCAGCGAAAGTTGGCGGATCAGCTTCTCGGTGTCCTTCGCCATCGCCGATCGATGGTATTGAGCAGGGGCTCCGCTACTGGCGGTCGGTCGCGCAAAGTGCGGTATTTGCGACCGGACCGCTGCACTCACGGTTAGATTCACGACGTGATCGGCGCCGGGACAGTGATCAACCCGATCATCAAGATCGTCACCACGGTGGCGATCCTCGCCGCGGTCGGGTTCTTCATCGTCCGGCCGATCCTCGACACGACCGAGAACGCGATCAACTCGGTGAGCGAGGGCGTGCGCAACGCCGAGGAACAGAGCCGCCAGCAGAGCGCCGAGATGGACCTCTCGTTCTCGCGCAGCCGGGCCGAGTCGTTCGTCGCGGGGCTGCAGAGCACGTGGCCGGCCGCCGCCCGGAAGGTGAATGCCTGCGTGAACGCCGCGGGTAACGACGCCCGGGCGATGGGCAGATGCGAGGGCCTGGGTGAGAAGCTCGTGCACTCGGTCGTCTCGGACCGCAGCTTCGCGCTGTCCTACGCCGACAGCCTCGGTGCGCAGGGCCGGGGCGCCGACGCGGACCGCGTGCAGGCGTGCGTCAAGCGCGCGGGCTTTGCGCCGGCGGCCATGCAGCGATGCCGCAACCTCGCCGACGACCTCCTGTTCGGTTAGATTTCGCCTCGATCCGCGCCCGCGGGGGTCTCACATGGTCGGCGCCGGCACAGTCATCAACCCACTGATCAAGATCATCACCACGGTGGTGATCCTCGGCGCCGTGTACCTGTTCATCGTCAAGCCGGCCCTCGACACCACCAACAGCGCCTTCGACACGTTCAGCGACTCGTTCAACGGCTTCGACAACCTGCCGGGCCAGGTCCAGTCCCAGGTGGACACCGCGCTCGACGACGTCAACACCGACGACCTCAACGTCGGTCGTCTACAGAACTGCATCCAGAGCGCGGTCGGCGCCAACGGCGCGAACCAGAACCGGATCGACCGCTGCCTCAACCGCTTCGGTCCCTAGGGCCGAGGGGGTTACACGAACGGATGGCGCTCCGGTCGCTTCGCCGACTGGTCGAAAACGCTAGATAGTTCATCGAAATCGGCCACTCGCGGCGGCTGCCTTCGCCCCAAGGGCGGGAAGGGCGCTACGCGGCGTCGCGGTTGCGGAAGTACGCGGCGGAGTCGATCCCGCGGTCGAAGCGCGACCAGGTCTGGCCGTCGGGGAGCTCGCGCTCGATCCGGTCGAAGCTGCCGAGCGTGCCGCCGAGGTTGTCCATCGCGTGGACGAGCGTTGCCTCGCGGGTCGCGGGGACGACCGGGGAACCGTTCTCGAGCTTGCCGTGATGGGACAGGACGATGTGCAGCACCGCCTTGGCGAGCTCGGGATCGAAGCCCTCGAGCGACTCGATCGTTCGGCGGACGATGTAGTAGCCGAGCGGGATCTCGCCCAGCAACCGGCCGGCGTCGGTGAGGTCGATCGCCAGCGGGTCGTCGTTGTAGGCCTGGGTCTTGCCGATGTCGTGCAGCAGCGCCCCGGTGATCGCGACGTCGCGGTCGAGCCCCGGGAAGGCGGCCGCCGCCGCGCTCACCGCCTGGGCGACCGAGACCGTGTGGTCGAGGAGCCCGTGGCGGTATGCCTGGTGGTAGTACTTCGCCGCCGGCGCGACCCGGAAGCGGCGCCAGATCCGCGAGTCCGGAGCGAAGATCCGGTCGAGCAGGCGGCACAGGTCCGCGTTCTGGATCGTCGCCAGCAGCTCCCGCAGAGCCTCCTCGAGCGCCTCGGGGGAGACGGGCGGCCCCTCGGCCAGGTCCTCGTCCGTGTACTCGTCCTCCTTCGCGCAGCGGATCGAGCGGATCGTGATCTTGGCTCCGTACTGGGCATGGACCGAGAAGCGGCCTTCGACGAAGACCACGGTCCCCGGGGCCGAGCAGCCGAAGCAGTCGTCGATCTCGTCCCAGGCCACCGCCTCGACCGAGCCGCTGCGGTCGCCGAGCACCAGGCGGATGAAGTCGTCGCCGTTGCGGCGCGTGCGCCGCTCGCGCTCGCGGACGACGAACGCGGCTGCGACCGAGTCGCCCTCGGAGAGCTCGCGGATCTGCGCGCGGGCGCCAGTGACCGACGCCGCGGCGGGCTCCGGCGGGCTCGCGAGGGCTTCGATCTGACCCTGAACGCTCATCGATCTCAACTTAGACAGAGAACCGGACGGCGCGGTTCTCTCCGGGACGGCTCATGCAGGAAGAGTCGTGCCCGGCGGCGGGCTTCTGACGGCCCGGCGCGCGGTAGGGCTCAGGCGCCGCGGGCGGTGGGCGAGTAGTGCGGCCCCTCCTCGCGGTCGCCGGGATCGATCGGGACCGGCTCGCCGGGCGCCGTCGCCTCGCGGGCGGCGTTTGCGGTGCGCTCGAGCTCGGCCGCGAACTGGGCGCCGAAGACCACGGCGACGTTCGTGAGCCAGAGCCAGAGCAGCAGGACGATCCCGCCCGCGAGGCTGCCGTAGGTGCTCGCATAGGAGCCGAAGTTGGCGACGTAGAGGCTGAAGCCGGCCGAGGCGACGATCCAGACCACGGTGGCGACGACGCTGCCGGGAAGGATCCAGCGCAGGCCCTCGTGGCGGGCGTTGGGCGAGAACCGGTAGAGGAGCCCGATGATCATCACCACGACCACGAACAGGACCGGCCACTTGACGATCGACCAGATCGTGAGCGCCTCGTCGCCGAGCCCGATCTCCTCGCCGATCGCGGTCGCCAGCGGGCCGGTGAGCACGAGCCCGATCAGCACCAGGGCCACCACGGTGGTCAGCACGAGGGTCATCAGCAGCTGCAGCGGGCGCAGCTTGTAGAACGGACGCTCCTCCTCGACCCCGTAGATCTTGTTCGAGGCGCGCATGAAGGCGCCGATGTAGCCGGACGCGGACCAGAGCGCGGCCACGACGCCGAGCACCAGGGCGAGGCCGGCCCCGCCCGACTGGTGGACGATGTTCTCGATCGGCGATCGCAGCGTGTCGACCGCCGAGCTCGAGCCGAGATCCTCGGCGATCCTCAGGAGGCCGTCGATCGAGCCCTCGGAGCCGACCACGCCGAGCAGGGAGACGAGCACGATCAGCCCCGGGAAGATCGAGAGCACCGAGTAGTAGGTGAGCGCCGCGGCCGCGTCGGTGAGGCTCTTGGCCTGAAACGACTTGCCCGCGTCGCGCAGCGCGTGCCACCAGGCGCGCACCGTCATCTGCGTGGGCCGGCGGATCATCTGTCGACATCTACCCGGTCCAGGCCGGTTTGGACGTGCCGGGATCCGGGCACCCCAATCGTATGACCGATACGCAGACCAAGGTTCCAGACATCACCCTCAACGACGGGGTGGAGATCCCGCAGCTCGGCTTCGGCGTTTTCCAGATCCCGCCCGCCGAGACGGCGCAGACCGTGGCCCGGGCGTTCGCCACCGGATACCGCCACATCGACACCGCGGCGGCCTACCGCAACGAGGCCGAGGTCGGCCAGGCGTTCCGCGCCTCGGGGCTCGACCGCGACGAGGTCTTCATCACCACCAAGTGCTTCAACGACGCCCACGGCTACGACGAGGCGACACGAGCGCTCAAGGACAGCCTCGAGCGGCTCGAACTCGACTTCGTCGACCTCTACCTGATCCACTGGCCGGTGCCCTCGCGCGACCGCTACGTCGAGACCTGGCGGGCGTTCATCGACCTCCAGCGCGAGGGGCTCGTCCGCTCGATCGGCGTCTCCAACTTCCAGCCCGAGCACCTGGGGCGGATCGTCGACGAGACCGGCGTCACGCCGTCGGTCAACCAGATCGAGCTCCACCCCCGTTTCCAGCAGCGCGGCCTGCGCCGGGAGCACGCCGAGCGCGGGATCGTCACCGAGGCCTGGAGCCCGCTGGCGCAGGGCGAGGTGCTCGACGACCCGACCCTGACCGAGATCGCGCGGGCGCAGGAGAAGACGACCGGCCAGGTGGTCCTGCGCTGGCATCTGCAGCTCGGCAACGTCGTCTTCCCGAAGTCGGTCACCCCGAAGCGGATCGCCGAGAACTTCGAGCTCTTCGACTTCCACCTCACCGACGGCGAGATGGACTCCATCGCCGAGCTCGACGCCGGCGACCGTGGCGGGCCGGACCCGGACACGTTCGTGGCCCCGTAGCTCAGCCGAGATAGGAGTCGCCCAGCAGCGAGGCCAGGGTCTCGAACGCCGCCGATGCCCAGCGCTCGTCGACCTCGCCGGGCCCGGCGGCGCGGATAGGCGCGCTCCCAGGTGAGGGTCCGCGCGATCTTGCCCAGCCGGCAGGCGAGCTCGAGGGTGTCGACCAGCTCGCCGTGCGGCGCCAGGTCGGCGAAGCCCTCGAGGTAGGCGTCGCGGACGCGGAGCACCGGTCGCCGGTCGGCGCTCGACGTGACCAGGGTGCGCTCGACGAACCCGAGCGGCAGCAGCATGCTCGCGAACGGGTGGGCGACGACGCTGTCGCCCCAGTCGTAGAACCGGGCTCGCTCGAAGCCCCCGCCCGAACCCGCGAGGACGTTCCAGGGGTGGAGATCGTTGTGGTCGATGCTCGCGGCTCCCGGCAGTCCCGCCAGGCGCTCGGACCACGCGGCGACGGGACCGCGCAGCTCCGAGACGCGGTCGAGCGTCGCCCGGTCAGAGTCGGTCCCGCGCTCATCGACGTAGGCGCCGGCGGCCCCGAGCGCCTCCTCGAACCGCGCGGGCAGGGTCGCGGGGCGCATGTCGGGAACCGCCGTCGGCGAGCATCCTCTCGGCGTGCGGCGCGAGCTCGCGCTGCAGCTCTGCGTACTGGGGAACGACCACGACCAGGGCCTCGAGCAGCTCGCCGCCTTCGAGCCGGGCGCCCAGCGAGGGCCCGCCGTCCGGCAGCAGGATCCAGGATCGCTCGACGTCGACGCCCAGCGGAGTCAGGACCCGGTCCGGGACCACCTCGGTCAGCAGCTCGTAGAGCGGCGCCTCGAAGGCGGTCGCGGAGGCCGCGGCCTTGAGCCAGACCGCGCCCGACGTCGTCGGCGCGCGCAGGATCGACGCCCACGGCCGCTCGCGGACCAGCTCGAGCTCGCCCGTGCGCCGGATCCCTCGAGCGGCGAGCCGCTCGTCGACCCAGTCCTCCCGCGTCACGCCTCGGGTCGGTAGTGCAGGTAAACGACGCCGTTGTCGTAGGACGTCGTGGTCTCGAGCGAGAGCTTGCCCGCGGCCGCGTCGGCGGGGAAGAGCCGCTGGCCCTCGCCGCGGGTGAGCGGGTAGACGAACAGGTGCAGCCCGTCGATGAGGCCGTCGGCGAGCATCGCCCGCACCAGGGTGCCGCTGCCGCTGACGTAGAGGTCACCAACCTCGTCCTTCAGCTTCGCGATCCCCTCGGGGTCGTAGGACCCGACGATCTCGGAGTTCCTCCAGGTCGCCTCGTCGAGCGTCCCCGAGACCACGTACTTGGTGGTGTCGTTGAAGAACGGCGCCCCCGGATCGTCCTCCACGGTGCGGGTCGACCACGCAGGCTCGAAGTCCTGGTAGGTCCGGCGCCCGAGCAGGATGCCCCGCGAGCGCTGGGTGAACGCGCCGATTGCCTCGCCCATCTGCGGGTTGAAGCCGTAATCGAAGGTCCAAACCGGCGCGTCGATGACGCCGTCGAGGCTCATGAACTCATGCACGTGTATCTCTCCCACTGCTTCCTCCGTCGGGGGGGCGTTGTTCGGCTCGGAACGCCGCCCGACGGTAGCGCCCACTTGCGCATGCGACCCCGAGCGGCGAAGGTGCGCGGCACACCACTCACGAAAGGAGACGCATGAACGCGTCCAGACGATCCCGTGCCCTCGCCCACATCCGCGCCCAGTGGGCCGGCTTCCTCGCCCTCTTCCTCGTGATCGCCGGAGGGACGGCCTACGCCGCGGACACGATCGGCAGCGAGGACGTGATCGACAACTCGCTCCGCAGCGTCGACCTCCACAACAACCAGGTCCTGGCCCCGGACGTCCGCGACGAGGTCCTCACCGGGCTCGACGTCAAGGACCAGAGCGGCGTCGACACCTGCACCCACGGGACCACGCGCTACGGCGAGCTCTGCGTGCTGGCCACGAACGGGTCCGGCAACTGGCAGGGAGCGAACGATGCCTGCAAGGCGCTGGAGCTGCGCGTGCCGTCGCTCGGCGAGGCGGAGGCGGTGGCCAGCCACCACACGATCCCGAACCTGGGCGCGAGCGACGTCTTCTGGACCGAGGAGTTCTACACCGACGTCAACCCGCCCGAACCCGCCCGATTTCCGCGTCTGGACCGTGACCGGCAGCGGCAGCCGCAGCAACGCTTCGTTCATGAGCAGTGCTGAGACGGTCTGCGTGACGACACCGACGAACTGACGCCTCAGCCGGGTCGCGCGCTCAGCGCGCGACCCGGTAGTGGAGGTGCGTAACGCCGTCCCCCTCGGTGACCTCGGGGCCCTCGAGCTGGATCGGCGCGTTCTCCGAGGTTCGGGAAGAACGGGACGCCCTTGCCCGAGCAGGACGGGGACGAGCGAGACGCGGACCTCGTCGAGCAGCCCGAGCGTCGAGCAGTTGGCGGACGGTGTCCCCGCCGGCGACGCCGACCGACTTCTCGCCGGCGGACTCCTTTGCCTGCCGGACGGCCTCCTCGATGCCGTCGACGAAGTCGACCGTCGACGTCTCGGGGTCGAGGTCCTCGGGCGGCGGCCGGTGGCTGACGACGTACGTCGGGACCCCGACCGGGTGCTGTCCGCCCCACGCGCCCGCGAGGTCGCTGGTGCGGCGGCCGGAGAGGACGGCGCCGACGCCGGCGATGCCCTCCTTGAACGCTCGGCGTTCTTGCTCGGTCATCTGCATCTCCATCTCGTTCGCGATCTCGACCATCTCGGGGCCCGTCGTGTACCACGCGAACACCTCGTTGACGCCGTCGTTCTCGTCGGCGACGTAGCCGTCGAGGGACATGGACATGTCCGCGATCACCTTGGCCATCTGCCTCTCCTTCGTCTCGGGCGTCTCCCCTTTCGGCGACGCTTTAACCCTTGGTCGGAGCCGATCGCGCCGTTCTCTACATCGCCGCGGGAATTCATCTCGGCCGCCTTCACCGTCAGGTAGTCGCGCTCCGGCAGGCTCGCGGTCGTGCGCGCGGCGCGGACGTAGCACTCGCGAGCCGCTGCGCGCTCGCCGGCCTGCTCGAGCAGGTGGCCGCGCACCGCGTCGAGGCGATGTCCCCGGGCGAGGCCCTCGTCCGACTCGACCGTCCCGAGCAGCGCGAGCGCCGCGCGCGGGCCCTGCACCCGAGCGAGGGCCACGGCGCGGTTGAGGGTCACCACGGGCGACGGCGAGACCTCCTCGAGCGCGCCGTAGAGGGCGAGGATCTGCGGCCAGTCGGTCTCGGCGTCGCTCGGCGCCTCGTCGTGGACCGCGGCGATCGCCGCCTGCAGCTGGTACGGGCCCGGCGGCCCGGTGCCGAGCGTGCGCGTGATGAGCGCGATGCCCTCGTCGATCATCGCCCGGTCCCAGCAGGCCGCGGTCCTGCTCGGCCAGCGGCACGATCGAGCCGTCCGCCGCGCGTCCGGGCCGGTCGGCGCGCGTCGGTGAGCAGCATCAGCGCGAGCGAGGCCGGCCACCTCGGCGTCGTCCGGGCACGAGGCGCCGCAGCAGCCGGCCGAGCCGGATCGCCTCCGCGGTCAGGTCCGCGCGCTGCAGCGACTCGCCCGAGCTCGCGACGTAACCCTCGTTGAAGATCAGGTAGATCACCTGCTTGACGACGCCCAGCCGGGCCTCGCGCTCGGCCGGGCGGCGGCGGGTCGAACCGGATCCCGCTGCTTGCGGATCTGGCCCTTGGCGCGGCTGATGCGCTGCGCCATCGTCGCCTCGGGGACGAGGAACGCGCTCGCGATCTCGGCCGTCGTGAGGCCGCCGACGGCGCGCAGCGTGAGCGCGAGCTGCGACGGCGCCGAGAGCGACGGATGGCAGCAGAGGAACAGCAGCGTGAGCGAGTCGTCGGGTCGACCGGCGCCGCGGGGTCGGGCGGCTCCTCGGCCGCGGCCGTCTCCTCCCGCCGGCGGCGCGCCGACTCCGAGCGCCACTCGTCGATCAGCCGCCGGGTGGCCACCGCGTCGAGCCAGGCCGCGGGGATCGTCGGGCATCGTCGTCCGGCCATTGCTGCGACGCGGCGAGCAGCGCCTCCTGGACCGCGTCCTCGCAGGCGTCGAACTGCCCGTAGCGGCGCACCAGCGAGCCGAGGACCTGCGGCGCCAGCTCGCGCAGCAGGTCCTCGGTCGCGCGTCGGCAACGGTCAGACCTCGGGCGGCGCGTCGGCGATCCGGCGAACCTCGATCGGCCGCTCGACGAAGTCGACGATGCGCGCGGCGATCTCGAGGGCGCGCTCCTCGGTCTCGACGTCGACGATCCAGAAGCCGGCCAGGGACTCCTTCGCCTCGGCGAACGGCCCGTCGGTCGGCACCGCCGCCCCGTCGCTGATGGCGGACCGTCTTCGCCTGGGTCGCATCGGTCAGGCCCTCGCCGCCGACCAGCTCGCCGGACTCGGCGAGGTCGGCGTTCAGCTCGTCCATGAACGAGATCATCTCCCGGATCCACTCGGGCGAGCGCTCCTCGCGCATCGTGGCCTCGTCGCCGAACGTGAGGATCATGTACTTCATTCCGTGGCTCCTTCCGGTCTTCTCGTGCCCCCGCAGGCACCCTTTCAACCACGGTCGGAGCCGTCACCCGGACCTCGACATCGCCGGGCCGGCCAAGACGGTGATCGCCAGCGCCAGCAACGCCGGGAGCAGGAGAGCCGAGCGCAAGCCGATGGCTTCGCCGATCCAGCCGATCACCACCGGTCCGATCACCGCCCCGACGTAGCCCATCGTCGCGACCCGGCTCACCAGGCGTCCGGTGGCGACGGCGCTGAGATGCCCGGCGGCGGCGAACACGATCGGAACGACGGGGCCCATCCCGATACCGAGCAGCGTGAAGGCGGCGATCACCGACGCAGGCGTATCGAGACCGAGACCGACCACCAGCGCGGCCGCGGCCAGTGCGGTGGTCGTCCGGATCAGGTTCACGGGCCCGAACCTGGCCCGAAGCGGATCGGAGGCAAACCGAACCAGCGCCATCCCGGTCGCGAAACCGAGGAAGGCGAGCGCAGCCACGCCGGCGCCGACGCCGTGTTGCTGGGACAGGTAAACGGCCGCCCAATCCGCAGCCGCGCCTTCACCGACCAGAGCGCAGAAGGCGATCAGGCCCAGCAACACGAGCCGCCGGGACCAGGGAGGAACGGGCTCGCGTGCACCGGTCGCGTCGGACGGCAGGGCGGGCAGCAGCCGGCGCGTGACCATGACCGAGGCGAGCGCCAGCGGGGCGCCGATGATCAGGAAGTTCGCGGCCGGGGGGAGGCCGATTGCCGCGGCGAGCACCGCGGTGGCCGCTCCGATGCCCAGGCCGACGCTCCAGGCTCCGTGCAGACCGGCCATTGCCGGGCGGCCGAGGGCACGTTCGACATCGACGCCCTGGCTGTTGATGGCGACGTCGAGGGCGCCGGCGAGCAGGCCCATGACCACCAGCGCCACGAACAGAGTCGAGCCGTTCTGTGCCACGCCCGGCCCGACAAGCGCCAGACAGAACAGCGGCAGGCCGACGCGGATCACCGAGCGGCTCGAGAAGCGATCGCTCAGCCGGCCGGCGACCCTCGTTCCGATCAGCAATCCAACGGTCATGCCGGCCAAGGCGGTGCCGAGCTCGCCATCGCTGAGGGCGAGCTCGCCCTTGATCGCCGGCAGACGCGGGGCCCAGCTGCCGCTGACCACAGCGTGGATGACGAACGCGCTCGCGGCGGCCGTGCGGGCCTTACGCGCCTCCGATCCGATCCGGCCCGTGCTTGTCAGGGCGACTGCGCCCACGCGGACACCATTTCAACCACGGGCCGGAGCCCTCGATCCGGCGGTCCATGGACGCCGCGGGAGCGGCTAGTGCGGCGGGTTCAGCGGTTGATGCAGATCGCGTAGGCCGCGACGCGCCAGTTGGGATCGAAGCCGGTCTGGTCCTCGAATCCCGTCACGGTCGTCCTCGTCAGGGCGGTGTCGGCGCGGAGATCGTCGAGGAAGACCTCCCCGCCACCGCCGACGACCTCGCCGCCGGTGCCGATCAGATGCTTGCCGGCGGGGCAGCTCGCGCTCGTCTGGCCGAACTCATCGGATCCCAGCGGGCTGGTCGCCTTCACCAGCTCCAGCCCGGGCGGGGGACTCCCACACACCGCACGCGCCGTGACAGTCCAGGAGTCGCCCTTGCCCTGCTCGGCCTCGCGGGCCAGTGCGGTGACCTTCGTCAGCTGGGGGTTGGGACGAATCCCCGCCAGGATGACGCCGAGAACAAAGTCGCCAGGCCCGGTGTTGCCCCCGGCGCCGAGGACCCGAGTGCCCGGCGGGCAGGCGACGGTCACCGTCTTCTCGGGCTCGGAGTCGGACGGACTGGCCAGCTGCGTCGTCACCTGGTTCGGGAACCCGGTGGCGCAGATCGCCTGAGCCCTGAGCGCCCAATTCTCGATCGTCGTGGAAGGGACGGCGAGCGCGCCGACTCTCGCGCCGGTCGGATCCGGCACGCCGACGCTGATCGCGGAAAGGCCAAGTCTGCCGAAGCCTCCGATGATCTCGCCCCCGGCCCCGACGACGAGGCGGCCTGCCGGGCACGTCACGCCAAAGGCCGCCCCTCCGGAGGTCCCCCGAAACCCGCCGACGTTGACCAACTCGGCGCTGGCGGCGCAGATGGCGTACGCGGTCAAGCTCCAGGAGGCGCTGTTTCCGGTGGCGTCCTCGGCGGCGGAGATGGTGGCGCTGGTCAACCCGAGGTCAGGGAACAGCGCGTCGAGCACCACCTCGCCGTTGGGGCTGTCGATCGTGCCGCCCATGCCGATCACGGATTTGCCCGCCGGGCAGGGTGCGGTGGTTGCCGTCGCGTCCGAGACCAACGGGCCGGTAACAGCGACGCGCTCGAGGCCGATCACGGGGTTCGCGCAGATGGCGTACGCGCTGACGCTCCAGTTGCCCGCGGCCCCGGTCTCGTCCTCGAGCGCGTTGGCCGCGACCAGCGTCAGGCCGGGGTTGGGGCGCAGGCCGTCCAGCAGCACCTGTCCGGCGGCGCCGGTGATGGCCGCGCCGCTGCCGAGCAGGCGCTTGCCGCCAGGGCAGGCCGCGGCGACGCTCTTGTCCGCCGAGTTGGAGCCACTGGTCGCGCTCACGAGCTCCAGCCCGGGCGGAGGCGTCGCGCAGATCACGAAGGCCTGGAGGAACCAGGCGTCGGGTGTTCCGGTCTCGTCCTCCCGTGCGCGCAGGCTGACCCTGGTGAGGGTGGCATCGGGCTGGATCCGGTCGATGAGCACCCGGCCGTTGCCGGGTGTCGTGTCGCCGCCGGCCCCGATCACCTTCGTCCCCGCCGGACAGGTCGCGGTGAGGCTCTTGGCCTCCGAGGTGGTCGGCGTAAACGGGGACACGCGCACCGCCCCAGTAATCAGCGCGTCGGCGCTGCCGACCGCGCCGAAGAGAACACAAAGCACCGCGAGCGCGGCCAATCCCAGCGAACGTCTCACCGTCACCCCTCCGTCGAAAATGGACCCACCCGATCCTCTCCCAGCCGAGGCGCGAAGTCAACCCGGCCCGGCGGCCACGAGCCGCCGCATGCCGACGCTCCCGCTCCGTGACCCACCACGAAGGCTGATCGACACCTGGAGCCGATTTGATGGCGAGGGCCGGAATCGAACCGGCGACACCACGATTTTCAGTCGTGTGCTCTACCAACTGAGCTACCTCGCCGCGGCGGGAAATCGTAGCGGCGATGCGGTCGCCGGCCCCGGCTCAGCCCGCGCCCACCCGGTACCCGTAACCACGCACCGTGACGACGTAGCGGTGCCTGCTCGGATCGTCGCCGAGCTTGCGGCGCAGATTCGAGATGTGGACGTCGATCACGTGGTCGTCGCCGAAGTACGAGTCCCCCCAGATCCGCTGTAGCAGCTGCCGCCGGGCGAGCGTCAGGTGCGGTTCCGCCGAGAGAACGTCGAGGAGCTCGTACTCGGTTCGGCTCAGATCCACGGCGCGGCCGGAGATCGTCACCTGGCGCGTACCGGGGTCTATCTCCAGGGCGCCGAAGCGTCGCTTCGCGCTGGCGGGGGCGGCAGAGCGCGGCCGCCGCTGCAGAGCGCGAACCCGAGCAACGAGCTCACGGTCCGAGTGCGGCCTGCCCATCAGATCGTCGGCGCCGACCGAGAGACCGAGCAGCCGGTCCGTCGCCGTGTCTTGTCCGGTGAGCATGATCACGTAGGCGTCGCTGAAGGTCCGCAGCCGCCTGCAGGCCTCGATCCCGTCCATTCCCGGCGACGAGAGGTCGAGCAGGACGAGGTCGGCCGGCAGCGCGCGCGCCCGCTCGAGGCCGCTCTCGGCGTCGTGGCAGACCGTGACCTCGAACGCTTCTTGCTCGAGCGCGGCCGCGGTCAGGGCGGCGGCCTCGCGGTCGTCGTCCACCACGACGATCTTGAGGGCCCCCGCGACCGGGGCGTGGCCGGAAGTCATCGAAGGCTCCATCGGCCAAAACAGAGGAGATCTTGAGCTGACCGGCAGCCCGCGCCTACCCGGGCCGTCGATGGGACTCCATGAAGTCAAGCCACACCCCTTTCAAGGCGATCGCGGCGTTCGTGCTGCTGTCGGCCACCATCGGCATCGCTGAGATCGCGGGGGTCGCCGGCGCCACAGCCGCGGTTTCTCCCGCGCAAGCGGCGTCCCAAGCCACGGACCGCGGCAACCACGGCAACCACGGACCGCGGGTCGGCGGAAGGATCCACGACGCGTGGCCGGGCACCGGCCACGCGCCACGAAACCGCATCAATCGGTGGCTCGCGCGCCAGGTGGGGGCTACCAAGCCCAAGGCCTGCGCCAACCACCGGCACAACCGTTGCCATCCCGCCGGCCACAACCGCGGTCGGACCGCCGCAATCAGCACCGTGAGCGGCGACCCGGGCTCACCCCCCGGGCAGGTCGCGAGGATCATCCCCTCCCCGGCGACGCCCGTCGCCGGCCGCGCCACGATCCCACGCGGAATGAAGCTCCCGCTGCAGCTCGTCCGCTCGTTCGAGATCCCGGCCGACGACCCCTCCTACGAGCGCCTGCTCAATTGGTCCTGGACCTATGACTCCGCAGTCGCCGCGGCGGCGTTTGCCTCCACCGGCGACGAGGCGAACTCTGCCCAGCTGCTCGATCAGCTCGCGGCCCTCCAGCGCGCCGATGGCTCGATCGAGATCGCCTTCGACACCTCCACCGGTGAGAACGCCCGCCTATTTCGCTCCGGCACGGTCGCCTGGGTCGGACTCGCCGCGGCGACCTACGATCGGGCCTTCGGGTCCGACCGATACCTCGACACCCAGCGCCGCGCCGCCGACTACCTGCTTTCGCTGCAGACGGCCAGCGGGTTGATCGCCGGCGGTCCGGGCGTCAAGTGGGTCTCGACCCAGCACAACCTGATCGCCTTCGACTTCCTCGGACGGCTCAGCAGCGAGCTCAAGGAGGCCGGTGACGCCAAGGCCGCCGAGCGTTACGAGGCCGCCGCGAGCACGATCTCGGCGGCGATCGACGCCAACCTGCTCGTTTCCGACAAGTCGGGGACCCACTTCCGCCAGGGCTTCGACGACGACACGCAGGCGCTCGACGTGCAGGCGCTCGGCGCCATGTACCTGCAGGCGACCGACCGGCGCGAGCTCGCGGCCCAGGTGCTCGCCTACGCCCAGGACACCTTCGCGATCGGCGACCGTTCGGTCGACCTGTCGAGGGAGCCCGCCACCTACAACATGACCTACTCCGCAGCCGGGCCGTATTCGGGCTACGCGCCCTACGCCGGCCGCGACGCCCCGGACGTGCTCTGGGCCGAGGGCGCCGGCGAGGTCCGCCTCGCCGAGGCCGCGCTCGGACAGGACACCAGCGCGAGCGACAAGAGCATCGCCAGCTGGGCGGCGATCACTGCGGATGAGAAGCAGGGCCCGCTGCAGTCCGACCGGACCGTCAACAGCGAGGCCTTCGGGGTCGAGTACCACGTCTGGCCCGCCTCCACCGCCGCCGCCTGGACGGTTCTCTCCAAGGGCGCCCCGGCCTTCTTCGCGGCTCCGCTGCCTGCGGCGGCGGCGCTGCTCACGGGCACGGGCTGAGCACGCGGTCCGGCTAGCGCTCGTTACCGCGCTTGTAGTTGCCCGTGGCGCGGGCCATGAGCTGCTGTCCGGCGGCCTCGTCCAGGCCCTCGGCGCGCCGCAGGAAGGCGGACGCGCGCGCGCCGCCGAGCGTCGTCACGACCCGGCCGTCGCGCGAGATCCGCACCCGCCCGTCCTTCGTCCGCCGCCAGCTGAAGTCGCCGCCGGGCATCTAACCGGCCCGGTCGGCGGCCGCCAGCGCGAGCTCGACCGCGGCCGCCGCGTCGGGTGCCTCCGTGATCCCCTCGCCCTCGGCGAGCGGCGCCGGCGGGGTCAGCGACCACGACCCGAGCGCGATCACCGGGCGCCCGAGCTGGCGCGCGTGGGCGATCTCCGACAGCGTCCCCCAGGCGCCGCCGATCGCGATCACCGCCTCGGACGAGGCGACCACGGCCAGGTTGCGCGCGATCCCGGTCGCCGCGGCGACCACGTGGGTGCAATACGGGTTCGCGTCGGCGGGCTGCGCCGAGGGCACGATCCCGATCACGGTCCCGCCTGCCTCGCTCGCCCCTCGCGCCACGGCCTCCATCACCCCGCCGTGCCCGCCACAGACCACGACCACACCGGCCTCGGCCAACCCCCGGCCGACCTCGACCGCGATCCCGGCGAGCGCCTCGTCGGCGACGCCGGCGCCGATCACGGCGATCTGTCGCGCTCTGGTCACCGTCGCTTCGCCGGCCGGCGCTCGGCGGCGATCAGGTTGATGATCGAGTCCATGAGCTCGAGCGCGCCGCCCTTGTGCAGCGGCTCGTTCAGGTTCCCGCACTTGGGGCTCTGCACGCACGACGGACAGCCGCCCTCGCACGGGCACTCCCCCACCAGCCGGACTGCGTCGGCGACCAGGCGCTCGAACTCGTCGTAGCCGCGCCGCGCGATCCCGACCCCGCCGGGGTGGCCGTCGTAGATGAAGATCGTGGGCAGCCCGGTCTGGAAATGGATGTTCGTCGAGAGGCCGCCGATGTCCCAGCGGTCGCACATCGCCAGCAGCGGCAGGACCGCGATCTGGCTGTGCTCGGTTGCGTGCAGCGCCCCGAGCAGGACCTCCGGCGGGAGCGCCGGCGGACCCGGCGAGCTCGTCGCCGAGCAGGTACCAGAGCGCCTGGGTGGGGAAGTTCTGCTCCGGGAGCTCGAGCCCGATGAGGTCGATCACCGAGTGGTCGGCGAGGCTCTTGCGCTGGTAGGCGATCACCTGCTCGGTCACCGAGACCTCGCCGAAGCAGAGCTCGACGGCGCCCGGAGCGCCCGGCGCCGATCTCGCGCCGCACGCCGACCGACTCGATGAACACCTCGGTCTCCTTCTTCGGCTGCGTGTACCAGTCGCCGTCGAAGGGGTCGACGATCGCCCGGCGGGAGTCGAGGTCGAGCTCGGCGACCTCGTAGGAGCGGCCGAGGTGGAGGTAGATCGCCCCCGGGTGGATGGTCGAGAAGGCCCGCTCGGCCTCGACCTGGCCGATGAGCTCGCCCGAGGTGCGGTCGACGACCGCGATCGAGTCCAGCGACGCCGAGCGCAGGGAGATCTCACCCGCGGGGAAACCCGGTCCGCGCGGCAGGTAGCGGCCGTCGCGCCCGCGCCGCAGCTGGCCGCCGCCGACCAGGGCGTCGGCCCGCTCGCGCCAGCGGTCGCCGAGGATCGCGTCGTCGTCGCCACCGGGCTGCTCCGGCGTGCCGCCCAGCGGCGCCTCGTACGCGGCGGCGAGGAGGTGCGCCGTCTGGATCCGCTCGTTGGTGTGGTCGAGGATCGCGGCCTCGACCGGGCGCGCGAGGAACTCCTCGGGATGGCGGCAGAAGAACTGATCGAGCGCGTCCTCGCCGGCGACGTAGAGGGCGATCCCCTCGCTGCGCCGGCCGGCGCGGCCCCACATCTGCCGCAGGCTGGCGACCGTGCCGGGGAACGTGACGCAGATCGCGGCGTCGAGCTCGCCGATGTCGATCCCGAGCTCGAGCGCGTCGGTGGTGACGACCGCCAGCAGCTCGCCCCGCGCGAGGTCGGCCTCGATCGCCCGCCGCTGCTGCGGCGTGTAGCCGCCGCGGTACGGCGCGATCCGCGCGGCGAGCCCCGGCTCGCCGAGCTCCTGCAGTCGCATCCGGGTAAAGCGCTGGATCAGCTCGATCCCGCGGCGGCTCTTCAGGAAGCAGATCGTGCGCGAGCCGTTTATGACCAGGTCCGCAAGCAGCTCGGCGGCCTCGGAGAGCACCGAGCGGCGGTGCATCGTCTTCGGGTCGATCACGGGCGGGTTCCAGATCGCGATCCGGCGCTTCGCGCGGGGCGCGCCGTCGGAGTCGACGAGCGTGAACTCCGTTCCCACGAGCCGGCCGGCGAGCTCGAGCGGGTTGGCGATCGTGGCCGAGGCGCAGATGAACCGCGGCTCGGAGCCGTAGACGCGAGCGACGCGGCGCAGGCGGCGCAGGACGTTGGCGACGTGCGAGCCGAAGACGCCGCGATACGTGTGCGCCTCGTCGACCACCACCCAGCCCAGGTTGGCGAGGAAGTCGCCCCAGCCCTTGTGGTGGGCGAGCAGGGCCATGTTGAGCATGTCCGGGTTGGTGAGCACCAGGTTCGAGCGGCGGCGGATCGCCGGCCGGTCGTCGCGCGGCGTGTCGCCGTCGTAGATCGCGTGGCGGAGCTCGGGCAGCGCGAGCTCGGACAGCTTGCGCGCCTGGTCCTGCGCCAGCGCCTTGGTCGGGTAGATGTACAGCGCCCGGGTCTTCGGGTCGGTGGCGATCGCGTCGAGCACCGGGAGGTTGAACGACAGCGACTTCCCCGAGGCGGTGCCGCTGGTGACGATCACGTCGCCCTCCCGGGCGGCCTCCAGCGCCTCGACCTGGTGGGCGTAGAGCTCGGAGATCCCGGCCCCCAGCAGGGCCGCCGCGAGCGAACCGGAGAGGGCGGCGGGGGCCGCGACCGTGCGCGGCCCGCGCGCCGGCTCGACGCTGGTCGTGACGAGGCGCTCGTCGCGGTCGCCCGCCTCGAGCAGCCGCTCCCAGGCAAGCGGCGGAGCGTCGGCGAGGCTCGTCATTCGGCCCCGTGCGCCGACGCCGCATCGCGGCGGCGGTGCGCATCGCGTCCAGCGCCTCGGCGTCGTGCAGCCGGAGCACCTCCGCCCCGGCCGCCACCGCCAGCGCCGCGGCGGCCATCGTCGCCGGCCCGCGCTCCGTCGGCTCCAGGCGGCGCTCCCACGAGCCGGCGGCGACCGCCCCGAGGAAGTCCTTGCGCGACAGCGCCACGAACAGCGGCCGGCCGAGCTCGCGCAGCTCGCCGAGGCGCCGCAGGATCTCGAGATCGTCATCGGTGGAGAGGTCGAAGTCGAACCCCGGGTCGAGCGCGATCTGCTCGGGCTCCACCCCGAGCTCCGCGGCCCGCTCCAGCCGCTCGGCGAACCAGTCGCGCAGGTGGTCGACCACGTCGTCGTAACGCGGCGCCGGGCGGTCGACCCTCGGCGGGCCCTCGATGTGCATCAGCACGTAGCCGCAGCCGCCGCTCGGCGACCAGCTCGAGCATCTCCGGCTCGCCGCCGCCGATGTCGTTGATCGCCGCGGCGCCGGCGTCGAGCGCCAGGGCGGCGACCCTCGGGGAGAAGGTGTCGGCGATCACCGGGACGCCCGCCTCGGCGGCGAGCCGCTCGACCGCCGGGACCAGCCGCGCCGCCTCGTCATCGGCGGCGACCGGCGGGCCGCTGCGGGCGGCGACCGCGCCGACGTCGAGGAGCTCGAAGCCCTCGGCCGACCAGGGCGAGGCCGTCGGCCACCGCGCGCTCGGGCGTCCCGCTGCGGGCGCCGGCGAAGAACGAGTCGTCGGTGACGTTGACGATCCCGGCGCCGAGCGGGGGCGGAAAGGAGAGCGGGCCGTCTGCGAGTCGCCAGATCGTCACCGGTCACTAAGTTAGTCCGCGAGTGCCGCTGCGCTGCGTCTACACCGACCTCGACGGCACCCTGCTCGGGCCGCGGGGAGGGCTGTTCCGCGACCCCGAGGGGAACTTCTCGCTGCGCCAGGCCCGGGCGCTCGAGGCCTGCGAGCGGGCCGGGGTCGAGGTCGTGATCATGTCCGGCCGCCGGGAGGACACCGTGCGCTCCGACGCCCGCCTGATCGGCCAGCGCTCATACATCTACGAGGCCGGCTGCGGGGTGGTGATCGAGGGCGAGCGCACCTACCTGACCGGCGACTGGCAGCCCGGCGACGACGGCACCCCGGCCGAGCGGCTCGTCGCCTCCGGGATCCCGGAATTGCTCTTCGAGCGCTTCGAGGGCCGGCTGGAGTGGCACACCCCGTGGCACACGGGCCGCGAGCTCTCGCTGCTGATGCGCGGGAGGGTCGACGTCGCCGAGGCGAACGAGCTGCTGCGCGAGCGCGGCCACGAGGACCTGCGGTTCCTCGACAACGGCGCGATCGGCCGCCCCATGGAGGGAATCGAGGGCCCCGCCCACGCCTACCACCTCGTCCCGGGGGGCGCGAGCAAGGCCAAGGGGGTCGCCTTCCACGTCCGCGCCCGGGGCTACGCGCCGGAGGAGTGCATCGCCGTCGGCGACTCGATCGAGGACCTGGAGACGGCCGAGTCCGTCTCCCGCTTCTTCTGCGTCGCCAACGGGCCCGCGCGCGACGAGGCCCTGCGGGGGGCGCTCTCGAGATACGCCAACGTCACGGTGACCGAGGGCGCGATGGGCGACGGCTTCTACGAGGCGGTGGTCTCGACCCTCGCGGTGCGCTGAGGGGCGCCCATTAAGATCACCCTCGGATGTCCCAGGAGCACGCCACGGAGGCCGAGGAGGAGTACCTCCAGATCATGTACTGGCTCGAGGAGGCCGGGCTCGCGATCACGGGCGCCAACATCGCCCGGGCCATGCAGCTCTCGCCCCCGACGGTCCACGAGATGATCGGCCGGCTGGAGCGTGACGGCTACGTCAGCCGCAGCGCCGACAAGTCGCTCGAGTTCACCGCCGACGGCCGCGACCACGCGCAGGCGATCGTCCGCCGCCACCGGCTGATCGAGCGCTTCCTCACCGACGTCCTCGGGATCCCCTGGGACGAGGTCCACGAGGAGGCCGAGCGGCTGGAGCACGCGATGTCCCCGGTGCTCGAGGAGCGGATGCTCGCTGCGATCGGCGACGCCACCACTTGCCCGCACGGGCACCCGCTGGTCGAGGGCGCCCGCGAGCGGGGCGCGCTGCTCGCCGACGTCGAGCCCGGCGCCGACGTGCGCGTGCTGCGGTTCGAGAACGAGGCCGAGGAGCTCCTGCACTACCTCAAGCGGAGCGGCCTGCACCCGGGGCTCGACGGCAAGCTCGAGAGCTCCGGCGAGGACGAGGTCGTGCTCGTCTCCGCCGACGGACGCCACGCCGTGTCACGCAGCGTCGCCGAGACGGTTTCCGTGCGCGCTGAGCCGGCGCCCGATCCGCGTGCGCCTCTGCCCGAGGCGCTCGTCCTCTCCAGCGACCGCTACGGCCGCTAGCCGCGGCTAGGCGACGCCGCGCCGGTCATCGGCCGGCGCCGACTCCCCCACGCCGCAGATCTGCCGCAGCCGCCGGTAGAGCGCCTGGTCCTGCGGGCGGATCTGAAACTCGCGCCGGCGCACGTTCGCCTCGTGCTCGCGAACCGCCGCGGCCAGGGCGGAGAACCGGCGCTCGGCAAGGTTCCGTTCGCTCACCGGGTCGAGCTTCCGACTTCCCTCGATGATCTGAACCGGACTCATGCAGCACCTCCTCGTCGTCTTGGTCAGCCCCAGCGTGACCACATCGATCCTTGAGCTTGGTCACTAGTAGTAAACGCGACCTTAGCAGTTTCCCCATCATTTTAGTAGGGAAAGTAGGGAAGCGAAAGCCGGCGCTCGCGCGACCGGACGCGGGCCCTAGGCCGGGCTCGCGGCGCGCTGCTCGGCGAGGGCGGAGGCGATCCGCCCGACGCCCTCGTCGACCCGCTCGGCGGGGACGCTGGCGAACGACAGCCGCAGGCTCGACGAGCCGCCGTCGAGCATGAAGTCGGGGCCGGCGACGAACGGCGACGCCGAGCTCCTTCGCGGCATCGAGCAGGCCTGGGTGTCGACGTCCTCGGGCGAGGTCCAGCCAGAGGAAGTAGCCGCCCCCGGGGACGACGAACTCGGCCTCCGGGATCCGTGTCGCGCAGCGACTCGACCAGCGCGTCCCGGCGCTCGGCGAGCGCCCCGTTGACGAACTCGACGTTGCGCTCGAGGGCGCCCGAGCGGCAGAGCTCGAGCACGACCGACTCGGCCAGCATGTTGGGCGAGATGTAGTGCTCGGAGCCGCGCTTTGCCAGCGTGGCGATCTGCTCCGGCGGCCCGGCGAGGTAGCCCACCCGGACGCCGGGGCTGACCGTCTTCGAGAACGAGGAGGCGTGGATCACGCGCCCGTCGCGATCCTGGGAGAGCATCGTCGGCGGCAGCTCCGCGTCGCCGAACCGGATCAGCCGGTAGGGATCGTCCTCGAAGATCCAGAAGCCGTGCTCGCCGGCGAGCTCGACCAGGCGCTCGCGCTTGGCGGCCGAGAGCGTGCAGCCGGCCGGGTTGTGGAAGTTCGGGATCACGTGGGCGAGCTTCACCGGGCCGGCGGCGAGCGCGGCCTCGAACGCGTCGACGTCGAGCCCGTCGTCCTCGAGCGCCACGGGGACCAGCTCGGCCCCGGTGCGCCCAGCAGCAGCAGGGTGCGGTCGTAGGAGGGCTGCTCGACGATCACCCGGTCGCCCGGCTCGATCATGTAGCGGAAGAGCAGCGCCGCGGCCTCCATCGAGCCGTTGGTGACCATCACCTGGCTCGAGTCGATCCCGTGGAGCTCCGTTGCGATCCACTCGCACAGGCCGGGATGGCCGATCCCGGTGCCGTAGGAGAGGGCCCGCTGCCAGTCGCTTTCCGAGCGCCCGTGCGGCCGCCTCGCGGACCGCGTCGGCGGGGAGGATGTCGGCGCTCGGGGCGCCGCGGGCAAAACTGATCACGTCGGCGGCCACGCCGCGACCTTAGCAACGTAGGATCGGCCGATCGAGGCGCAGGAGCGCATCCGACGGGGCGGGCTACCGGGGTGACCGATCACGGCTCGCTCCTCTCGCTTGCCGAGGAGCTCGCGGCCCGGGCCGCCGAGCTCTCGCTCGAGCGCCTCGGCCAGCCGCGCTCGGACGTGCGGACGAAGTCGTCGGCGACCGACATGGTCTCCGAGGTCGACGAGGCATGCGAGCGCCTGATCGTCGAGGGCATCCGCAGCGCGCGGCCCGACGACGGGATCCTCTCCGAGGAGGGCGCCAGCGCCACCGGCACCACGGGGGTTCGGTGGGTCATCGACCCGATCGACGGCACGACCAACTACCTCTACGGCCACCCCGGCTACGGGATCTCGATCGCCGTCGAGGTCGACGGGCTGACCGCCGTGGGCGTCGTCGCCGACCCGATCCACGGCGACCGCTACACGGCGGCGCGGGGCGGACGGGCGACCCGCAACGGGCTCCCGATCGAGGTCTCGGGCGCGACCGAGCTCGGCTCGGCCCTGATCGCCACCGGGTTCGCCTACACCCCGCGGGAGCGCGTCGCCCAGGCCGAGCAGCTCTCGCGCCTGATCGGCTCGATTCGCGACATCCGCCGGATGGGCGCCGCGGCGGTGGACCTCTGCTCGGTCGCCTGCGGGCGGGTCGACGGCTTCTACGAGCGCGGCCTCAACCGCTGGGACCTGGCGGCCGGCCTGCTGATCGCCGAGACGGCGGGCGCCCGGCACGGTCAGCTCGAGGACGGGACCCTCGTCGTCGCCTCGGCGGCGATCTTCGAGCCGCTGCGCGACGCGGTGCAGGACGCGATCGGCTAGGCGCCGGCCCGCAGGACCTCGACGGCGATCTCGGCCGTCTCCGTCGGGCTCTTGCCGACGCGGACGCCCTTCGCCTCCAGCGCCCGTCTTCTTCGCCTCGGCGGTCCCGGAGGATCCGGAGATGATCGCCCCGGCGTGGCCCATCTGCTTGCCGGGCGGGGCGGTGAACCCCGCGATGTAGGCGACCACGGGCTTCGACATCGAGTCGGCGATGTAGTCGGCGGCGCGCTCCTCGGCGTCGCCGCCGATCTCGCCGACCATCACGATCAGCTCGGTATCGGGATCGTTCTCATACAGCTCGAGCACGTCGATGAAGTCCGAGCCGACGATCGGGTCGCCGCCGATGCCGACGATCGACGAGTTCCCGGCCCCGGCCTGCTTGAGCTCGTTGCCGATCTGGTACGTGAGCGTTCCCGACTTCGAGACCACGCCGATGGATCCGGTGTCGAAGAACTGCGCCGGGATGATCCCGACGTTGGCCTTGCCGGGCGAGAGGACGCCGGGGCAGTTCGGGCCGATCAGGCGCGTCCCCGCCTCCTGCGCCTTCCAGTAGACGCGCATCATGTCGAGCACCGGGATGCCCTCGGTGATCGCGATCACCGTCTCGACCCCGGCCTCGATCGCCTCCTCGATCGCGGCGGCGGCGAAGCGCGCCGGGACGAAGATCATCGAGGTGTTGGCGCCGCGCTGGTCGACGGCCTCGCGGATCGAGTCGAACACGGGCACGCCCTCGACGTCCTGGCCGCCCTTGCCCGGCGTCACGCCGGCGACCAGGTCGGTGCCGTAGTCGCGGTTGCGCAGCCCGTGGAAGGTGCCCTCGCGCCCGGTGAGCCCCGAGACGACGAGCTTCGTGCCCTCGTCGACGATGATGCTCATCGTCCTGCCAGCTCCACCACGGCCTGCGCAGCGCCGAGCATCGTCTTCTCCACGTGCAGGTTGCCGAGGTCGGCCTCGGCGAGGATCCCGAGCCCCTCGGCCGAGTTGGTGCCGTCGAGGCGGACGACCATCGGCATCGAGATGTTCATCCGCCGCGTGGCCTCGATGATCCCCTTGGCGATCTCGTCGCAGCGCGTGATCCCGCCGAAGATGTTGAAGAGGATCGCGTTCACGTTGCGATCGGAGGTGATCACCTCGAGCGCGTCGACGATCGCGTCGGCCTTCGAGCCGCCGCCGGCGTCGAGGAAGTTCGCCGGCTTGCCGCCCGCCTGGGCGACGACGTCGAGCGTCGACATGCAGAGCCCGGCGCCGTTGCCGAGGATGCCGATGTTGCCGCCGAGCTTCACGTACGTGAGGCCCTTCTCCTTGGCCATCGCCTCCTGCGGGTCCTCGGCGGACTTGTCGGTGAGCTCCGCGAGCTCGGGGTGGCGGAAGAGGGCGTTGCCGTCGATCGTCGCCTTCGAGTCGAGCGCGACCACGCGGCGATCGTTGGTGACGATCAGCGGGTTGACCTCGATCAGGGTCGCGTCCTCGGCGACGACCACCGCCGGCGAGCTTGACCAGCATCTCGGCCACCTGATCGGTGACGTCCTCGTCGATGCCGGCGTCGACCGCGAGCTCCAGCGCGAGTTCCTTGGTCAGCCCGGCGGCCGGGTCGAGGTGGCGCCGGACGAGCGCGTCGGGGTCGGTCTCGGCGACCTCCTCGATGTCCATCCCGCCCATGCGCGAGACGATCGCGAGCAGGGTCTTCTCGGAGCGGTCGAGGATGATCGAGGCGTAGTACTCGGCCGCGATCTCGGAAGCCTGCTCCACCCAGAGGTCGTGGACGATGAAGCCGCGGATGTCCATGCCGAGGATCGCCTCCGAATGCGCCCTGGCCTCGGTCTCGTCCTTGGCGACCTTGATCCCGCCGGCCTTGCCGCGGCCCCCGATCGCGACCTGAGCCTTGACCACACAGGGGTACCCGATCTCGTTCGCGGCGGCGACCGCGTCGTCGACGCTGGCGGCGTGCCGGCCCTCCGGCACGGGCACGCCGTGCTTGGCGAACAGCTGCTTTCCCTGATATTCGAGTAGATCCATCGACGGTGGCGGAGAGGCCGCGGCAGCCTATCCGACATAATGCGGCGCCGCCGCCATGGCACTACCAAAGCTCAAAGACATCAAGTGGGTGACCACCGATTGCTACGGGACCCTGATCGACTGGGAGAAGGGGATCCTCGACGCGTTCTCCAAGGAGGCCGACCGTGACGGCTTCTCCTTCGACGCGCAGAAGTTCATCGACCGCTTTCTCGAGGTGCAGGCCGAGATCATGAGCGGCTCCTACGAGCTCTACGCGGAGGTCCTGCGGCGCACCGCGGTGAAGGTCGCGGGTGAGATCGGCTGGGAGCTGGAGCCGTCGAGGGCCCAGTTCCTACCCGACAGCGTCGCCCGGTGGCTCCCGTTCAGGGAGGCCAACGCCGCCATGGACCGGCTCGGCAAGCGCTACGACATCGGGATCATCTCCAACATCGACGACAAGCTGCTCGGCGTCTCACGGCGCCACCTGCGCACCGACCTCGACCTCGTGGTCACCGCGCAGCAGGTCCGCAGCTACAAGCCGGACCCCGCCCACTTCAAGGAGGGGGCACGGCGGATCGGCGGCAAGAAGGGTTGGGTCCACATCGCCTCCGGCTACGAGGCCGACATCGCCCCGGTGATGAAGATGAACGTCCCGGTGATCTGGGTGAACCGCCGCGGCGAGAAGCTCGAGGGTCGCAAGAAGCCCGACGCGGAGGTGCGCAACTTCCGCGACGCGGCGAAGAAGCTCGGTGCCGGCGGCTGAGCCGGCCGATCCGTCCGGCCCGAATAAGAAGGCGCCTCAACAGCGGCGCGGCTCGGCTACCGCCTCGCAGACGGACCCTGCCGACGACGCCATGGTGGCGCGGGCGCGCGAGCGCTTCGCCGCCGAGCGCCGCCACGTCGACCGCCGGCGCCGGCAGGCGGAGCGCCACGGGGCGCTTCCGAACCTGATCGTGATCGGCGGCCTCAAGTGCGGGACGACGAGCCTCCACCACTACCTCAACCTCCATCCCGAGATCGCGATGTCGCGCCCGAAGGAGCTCAACTTCTTCGTCGCCGAGCTCAACTGGGATCTCGGCGCCGGACTGGTACGCGAGCCACTTCGATCGCGCCGCCGCGGTCCGCGGCGAGAGCTCGCCCCACTACACCAACCTGCCCCGGTTCGAGGGCGTCGCCGACCGGATGCGCGAGCTGCTCGGAGCCGACGCCCGCGTCGTCTACATGGTGCGCGACCCGATCGACAGGATGCTCTCCCACTACCTGCACAACGTCGGCGGCGGGTACGAGACAAGGCCGCTGGAGGCGGCGCTGTCCGACCCGGGCTCCGCCTACCTGGCCCGCAGCCGCTACGCGATGCAGGCCGAGCCCTACGTGCGAGGCCTTCGGCGCGGAGCGACTGCTGGTGATCCCCCGTGAGGACCTCCGCGACGCGCGCGAGGAGACGATGCGCTCGGTGTTCGAGTTCTGCGGCGCCGATCCCGGGTTCCGCTCGCCGCAGTTCGAGCGCGAGTGGGAGACCGGGAGCGGCAAGCAGGCGGGGGGATTCCGGCTCATGGACAGGGCCGTACGGCTCCCGGGGCTCAGGGCGCTCGACCGCAATTTCGACCGGCTGCCCGAATCGCTGCGCTGGCTGGTCGAGCGGATCGTCCACGATCCGGGCGGCGGCGCGGCGGCGAAACCGCAGATCTCCGACTCCCTGCGCGCCACGCTCAGCTCCCGTCTCGCGGACGACACGGCGCGGCTGGAGGAGATCGCCGGCCGCAAATTCGCCTGGAGCTGAACGCCGGCTGCCGAGGGGAGTATGATCCTCCCCTACCTATAGAACCGCGTGTCTCTAGATGGGGGGACGACCGATGCCTAACCAGCGACCCGCCGCCAGCAAGACCGGCGCGGACGCGAAGCGCTCCGCGAAGGCGGCGACGAGCGCGGGCGGGCCGAAGTCCAAGGCTCGGGGCAAGGGGCGCGCCGCGCGACGGCTGCCGGCCGGCCGCCACGGCCTCTCACGCGAGGATGTGACCAACTCCCAGCGCCAGCGGCTGCTCGACGCGATGGCGAGCGTCTGCGCGCAGCGGACGTACGCCGCGACCACGATCGCCGAGGTGGTCGAGAACGCGGGCGTCTCGCGGGCGACGTTCTACGAGCTCTTCCGCGACAAGGAGGACTGCTTCGTGGCCACGCTGGACGACTGGATCCGGATGCTGGCGGCCGCGATCCAGCCCGTCATCTACGCCGAGCGCGACGGTACCGGCTGGCCCGGCAAGGTTCGCGACGTGATCACGGCGCTGCTGGAGTTCATCGCCTCAAAGCCCGACCATGCGACGGCGGCGATCGTGGAGGCGCTTCCTGCGGGCGAGCGGGCCTTCGCCCGCTACAGCGCCGCCTCGCACCTCCTGGTCTCGCAGCTCGACCAGGGCCGGGCGTTCATGCAGCGCCGGCCCGACGCCGCCGTCGGGCACCGCGCGGGCGATCGTCGGCGGCGGTGAGTCCCTGGTCGTCGCCGAGCTCGGCAGCGGCCGCGCCGACCGCGTCCCGGAGCTGCTCCCGGACATCCTCTACCTCGCGCTCACCCCTTACGTGGGCCAGGAGGCGGCCCTCAGCCACGCCGCCGCCGCCCGCGGCGACTGAAGCCCCGCGCAGGCGCCCCGGCGAGCACGATTCGGGCCCGCGATTCAGGCCCGGGACTGGCGCCGGAGCCACCCCGTCGCTATCATAAATACTCTCGTTTTTGAACTTGCCATTTCGATCGTCGGGTTACGCTCAGCAGATGTCTGAATCGGGTCAACGGGGGCGCCTCCCTAGCGGTCGCCACGGGCTTCCCAGAGACGTCATCGTACGTTCGCAGCGCGAGCGTCTGCTCGAGGCGATGATCAGGGTCGCCGCCGACAAGGGCTACGAGGCGACGACGGTCGCTGACGTGATCGAGGCCGCGGGCGTCTCGCGGACCACCTTCTACGAGCTCTTCGGCGACAAGGAGGAGTGCTTCCTGGCCTCCTACGACGCGGTCGCCGACGTGCTGCTGGCCCAGGTCGGCCGAGCGTTCAGCGAGAGCGAGGGCACGTGGGAAGAGCGCATCCACGCAGGGCTCGGGGCGCTGGTCGCGCTGCTCGCCGCCGAGTCGGCGATCGCGCGCATGGCGATGGTCGAGAGCATCGCCGCCAGCCCCGCCGCGCGGCAGCGCTATCGCGAGATGCTGGGCCGCTTCACGCCCTTCCTCGACGAGGGCAGGGCGCTCTCGGACTACGCGGGCCAGCTCCCGGCCGCGACCTCGCGGATGGCGATCGGCGGCGCCGCGACCCTGATCTTCGACGAGGTGCGGGCCGGCCGCGGCGATCGGCTGGGCGGGCGGCTGCCCGACCTCGTCTACTCCGTCCTGATGCCGTTTCTCGGCCCGGAGACCGCGGCGCTCGAGATGCGCCGCGCCGCCGCCGAGATCTAGCCCGCCCGGCGCGCGGACCCGGCGCCGCCCGCCGGCGTGAGTAACCTCGCCGAGGCTGGGTATAGACGCGAACGTACATCGATGTCACAGTCACGAAAGTGCCCCTTGTGACGTACCGGCGCGGTGCCGATAAGGGTTGTGACTGGTAAACCGCAGATTGAGGCTCTATCGTGTTCCCAATGACCCCCGCAGACGCACGGCAAGCCAACTGGAGCAGCTACCGCGTGGCCGCCACGGGCTGCCCCCGGAGACGGTGGTCGAGTCCCAGCGCGGCCGGATCCTGACCGCGATGGTCGAGGTGACCGCCAAGCGCGGCTACGCCGACTGCCGGATCGCCGACGTGATCGCCTACGCGGGCGTCTCGCGCAAGACCTTCTACGAGCTCTTCACCGACAAGGAGGACTGCTTCCTCGCGGCCTACGACCTCTGGCTCGGGCGCCTGTTCACGGTCACCGCCGAGGCGTTCGACTCGCCGGAGACCGAGGACGCCGACTGGGCCGACCGGGTCCGGATCGCACTCGCCGCGTTCCTCGAGTTCATCGCCGACCATCCCGCGGCGGCGGGGTTCTGCATCGTCGAGGTGCTCGCGGCCGGGCCGAAGGCGCTCGCGCGGCGTGACGCCGGCGTGCGGCAGTTCACCGCCTTCATCGACGCCGGCAGGGCCGAGACTCAGACCCAGCTGCCCGGGATCACGGCGCTGGCGATCGTCGGCGGGATCCACGAGCTGCTGTACAGCGAGATCATCCACGGGGCGACCGCCCAGCTCCCCGGCAGGCTGCCGGAGGTCGTGTTCTGGATCGTCCATCCGTTCCTCGGCCCCGAGCGCGCAATCGTCGAGCGCGACCGGGCCCGGGAGCTGCTCGCCGAGCGTCCCGGCGCCTCGATTACCGCGGGTTCCTGAGCGTCGCGCGGCGGCGCGAGCTCGCGGGCCAGCGCTTGGTGAGCAGCCGCGCCACGGCCTCGAGCAGCTCGAGCTCCTCGTCGGACACGCCGTTCGCCTCCGTGTGGCAGACGGCGAGGCAACCGGCGCCGCCGGCAGATCGGCACGCAGGCGACGCTGCGGGCGGCCGCGGAGCGCGCGATCGGGCCGGGCCGGTAGAGCCGCTCGCAGGTGAAGTCGCCGACGCGGACGGCCTCGTCGGCGTCGATCGCCGCCCAGGTCGCCGAGCCGACGGGTGAGCTCGTAACGCCCCTTCCAGCGCTCCGGAGAGCAGTCGCCGAGCCCGCCGGCGATCGCCAGCGACTCGACCTCGCTGCGGTCGCGGGCGACCCGGACCGCGGTGACCAGGGGGGCGTCGAACAGGTCGGCGATCAAGCCCACGGCCGAGGAGAGGATCCGGTCGGGCTCGTCCTCGACGATCAGCAGCTCGGCGAACCGGGCCAGCGCCTCCTCCGCGTCGAGCCGCATGCGGAGCTCGGCCTCGCGGCGGTGGCGCTGCGTGACGTCGGTGAGGTTGTAGAGCACGGCCTCGCGACTGCCGCGGGCACCGAACAGGGGCCTCGCCGTCACCGAGAGCCAGCGGGTCTGCCCGTCGGCCCCGAGCACTGCCCGCTCGACGGGCTCCTGGCCGAAGAAGCGCTCGTGGCCGGGATCGACCGGAGGGCCGTCGATGAACTCCGAGATCGGCACCCCGACGATCCGCTCCGCCGGCAGCCCGACGAGCACGCACGCGGCCTGGTTGACGTAGCTGGTCACGCCGGTGGCGTCGGTGACCCAGGCTGCGGATGAGATCAGCTCGAGCTGGCGAGGCCATTCCGCGCGGGGCTCAGGGCGCTCTCGAGGCCAAGCGCCGACGCCGCGGCGATCCGCTGCAGCACCGCCCGCTCCTCGGCCGAGTACTCCGGGCTCACCCGGTCGCGGACGGCGACGATCACCGCGTCGCCGGCGACGATCGGGACGATCGCGACCTCGCCGATCCGCCCGGCGCGCGGCAGGCCGGCGTCGGCAAGGTCGGCCTCCTCGAGCCGCGACAGGCGCACAACCGAGCCGCTGGCCAGCGCCTGGCGCAGCCAGCCTCCCGCCGGCGGTTCGAGGCGCGGCGCGTGGGCCTCGAGCGCCAACCGCTGGTCCGGGTCGCGGTGGTCGGCGGCCACCGCAGCGAGCGCGCCCGACGCTCGGTCGAGTCGCCGGATGACGCAGCCGTCTCCGACGAGGCTGGTGACGCTTTGGGCGAGCGAGTCCATCCTTGGCTCGGCCTCGAGCACAGGCTCAGCGAGCCTTCCAGCGACTCTCGAGGAGCCGCGCGACGTGCTGGACCAACTCGACCTCGGCACCCCCGAACGCGCACGGCCGGCACGAGTGCACGCCGATCACCGCCGTCCCCGCGGCGAAGCCGAGCACGGTCGCGCTCCGCACCCCGGCCGCGACCAGCATCGGATCGGGGTCGTAGACGCTCTCGCCCTTGTAGTCGTGGACGACCACGGGCTCGCCGCTTCGCAGGGTCTCGCGGACGGCCGAGCGCGCCACCAGCCGCCGGTTCTGCGGCGGGCGCTTCTCCTTGGCGGCGATCACCGCGGGCCAGCCGACCAGCGCCAGCGGCTCGACCGGCGAGTCCGCCCCATCCGCGTAGGCGGCGATCGAGACCAGCTTCACCTCGAGTTGCTCGGCGAGCGTCGCCGCGGCGAGGCTGACCAGCTCGCCGAGCTCCGCGTCGATCGCCTTCTCCGCCAGGGCGCGTCGGGCGCGCTGGCGGTCCAGGGCCAGCGAGAGCGCGAGCTCGCGCCGGCGCCGGGGGCTGATGTCGACGAGCGTGTGCACTCGCGCCGCGGGCTCGCCGTGGTCGTCGAGCAGCCTCGTCGTCGTGACCTCGAGCCAGGCGGTGCTGCCGTCGGCGCGCAGCAGCGGCCGATCGCAGATGCTCGCCCCGTCGACCCGCCGGGTACGCCCGGCGGCGCAGCGGCCGAGGAACTCGCTCAGCGGGATCCCGACGAGGTCGCGGCTCGGCCAGCCGACGAGCTCGCTGGCGGCCTCGTTCACGTACAGGGTCCGGCCGTCGGCATCGACGACCCAGAGCCCGGCCGTGGCGACCTCGACCAGGCCGTGGCGGAGCGGGTCGAAGTCCCGGGCCTGGACCGGCTCGCCGGAGGGGAGCGGCAGCGGGGCGGGCGAGGTGCGCGGGCTCCACTCCCGGGTGCCGAGCGCCACGCGCAACTCGGCGGCGAGCCGCTCGCAATGCGCGCGCTCGCGGCTGCCGTAGGGCCCGGCGATCCGGTCGCGGATCAAGATCGCCAGCGTGCCCGGGCAGACCGGGAAGGCGACCGCGTCGCCGAGCCGCTCGTCGGGCGGCAGGCCGGCCGCGGCGAGGGCGTCGTTGTCGAAGGTCGGCAGCGGCACCGGCCGTCCGCGTTCCAGCGCCTGGACCAGCCAGCCGCTCGGGCCCGGAGGCGCCGCGCCCAGGAGCGCGAGGAGCGCCCGG
This sequence comes from uncultured Solirubrobacterales bacterium, assembly GCA_963729065.1. Taxonomy (GTDB): domain Bacteria; phylum Actinomycetota; class Thermoleophilia; order Solirubrobacterales; family 70-9; genus WHSW01. The sequence goes on along the minus strand of CAVSMS010000010.1, from coordinate 1,129,462 downwards.
CACCGGTCATCGTCGCGATGATCGGCGGCGCGGGCGACGAGCGCCCCCGATTCGTCGGCAACGCGGATCAGACAACCGTCACCGACGAGCACGGTGAATCGGCTTGCCGCTTCGGAGAGCACATCATGCGCATCTGGCGGAATCGCCACTCACCATCTCCCTGAGCCGCAGCGCGAAACGGCGCTGTTTCACGTACGACCGTGTTTGTAGCACAGCGGCGACGCTCGCGCAGGCCGGCTCGCCCAGATCATGCGTGTTGGCGGCGTCCCCGCGGGCGCTGAACTCCCCCTGTGACGGCCGATGTTTCTCGTCCCACCGGCCTGACCCGGCGACCCCCCAGGGGCCGCCGGCGATCAGGCCGGGAGCGCGAGCAACGCGTGCGGGATCAGCTCTGGCGCTTCTTCTTGCTCCCGCACTGCGCCTGCAGCTTGGGAGTCTGGAAGGAGGTGGCGCCGTTTTGGCCGGTCAGGGTGGCCGTGGTCTTGTACTTCTTGCCGCCCTTCTTGCAGAGCTTCTTGGAGTTCGCCAGAAGGCCGTCGGCGTTCAGGTCGAGCTTGAAGTCTGAGATCGGGACGTCGGGGACGAGGTCGAAGGTGTTCTGGATCGCCCCGCCGGCATCGGTGTCGATCTTGCCGACCAGGTCGATCGAGACCTGGCCGTTGAGATCGGCGACCAGGTCGGGCACCGGGTTGTCGGAGGCGCGCAGATAGACCGGGCCCGAGAGCGGCTGGCTGAGCAGCGGCGTGATCGCCGTCGCCTGGCCGTAGACCGAGCCCGCCGGGCAGGCGTTGGCCGCGTACTCCTCGCGGGTGCAGATCGTCTGGATGTTGTCCTGGTCGAGCAGCAGCACCTTCGGCAGGCGCAGGACGACCTTGTCGATGTTGGCGTCGCCCGCGTTGGCGAGCACCTGGGCCTGGAAGGCCGGGTTGGCCGAGCGCTTGGTCGCCGCCTTGCCGCCGAGGATCGAGGTCTTCATCTGGGGCGAGAAGCCCAGCGCCCCGCAGCCGGCCATCTGGAAGTGGCTGGCGACCGCGGCGCTGGCGCCGGAGGAGCCGGCGACGTTGGCCGTGACCTGCTTGGCAGCGCACGAGGTCGGGCTGGTCATAAAGCCCGCCCGGTCGATCGAGAGCGCGATCTGGCTTGAGGCGCAGCGGGATCCCGGAGAGGATCTGGGGGATCGGGTCGCTGACCACCCGCAGGTGGGCGTCGAGGGGGTCGACGAAGACCGCCGCGCGCACCACCACGGTGCCGAGGTCGAAGATCCCCGCCTGGGCGGGGACCACGATCGACAGCGACAGCGGGGCGCCGTTGTAGGGGCCGGCGACGTAGACCGAGCCGCCGCTGATCTGGAACGGGTTGGTGCCGGCGCCGACCTTGGCCGAGACCGAGCCGACCCGCGAGTCCGAGCCGCAGGTGCCGGCGGCCGCCTGGGCCTCGGCGCACTGCGGGGCCGAGGCCAGCACGGCCGAGACGCCCTCGGGCAGGCTCGCGTCGATCGCCGAGATCTCCTGGCTGCCGTCGGGACGGCTGACCGCGAGGTTGAAGGGGCTCGAGGAGCCGGCGGCGGGGTTGACGACGCCCGAGATCAGGCTGGGGGTAAACGGCCGGGCCGCCGGCGTGGAGGCGCACGGTCCGCCGTTGGGGCCCGAGGTGATCGAGAACGAGTCGCGTGAGCTCGGTCGGGGGGTTGCCGCTCCACGGCGTCAGGGACGCCGACGCGGTCTTGGTCCCGCAGGTCTGGGGGGTGGCCAGCACGGACCTCGGCCCGCCGAAGAAGTTCAACCCGAAGTGGCTGAACGGCAGCTGCGGGGCGTTGTCGATCGTCGTCGTCACCTGCCCGGTCTGCGGGTCGGGGGCCACCTCGCCGGCGAGCTTGACCGTCACGCCGCCGCCCTGGGCGACGAGATAGATCGCGATCAGGTCGCCGAACGGGTTGGCGTTCGGGGTCGCGACGTAGATCGAGCCCTGCAGCGGAGCGGGCTGCAGCGGGCTCGCGATCTCGACGCGAGCCGACCTTCGACTCCTGCGGGCAGCGCGGATCGGAGCTGTTGTTGAGCCCGATCTGAGCCTCGGTGCAGCCGGCGAGCCCGGAGGCGGCGGCCGGGTTGACCGTCGTGCCCTCGGGCAGCGTCACCTCGGCCGTCTTCAGGTTCGCCTGGGCGATCCCGACCGGGTTCTGGGGCTGGGGCACGTCGACGTCCACGGAGAGGCCCGTCGGCGTATCCGACGCCGTCTGGGCCGCCTGCACGTCGACCGACGGGTCGAACGGAACCCGTCCGCACCCGTCGGCGCCCACCGGCGTCGTCGAGTTGCGCTGCTCAAAGGCGCCGTTCTGCCACGAGTTGGCGCGCAGGCGGGTGGTCACCGGGCCCACACACGAGGTCGGGTTGGTGAGGAAGGGCAGCTGCGGGGCCTGGGCCGGACAGAGGATCGTCGGGTCGGGGTCCTGCAAGCACTGGCCGCGCTCGTCGTCGTGGGCCGGGTCGGCCGGCACGCCCCAGAAGGTCAGCTCGGTGCCGGTCAGGGGCAGCGCCTGGGAGATGTTGGGGATCCGCACCGTGAGGCCGCCGTCGGGCCGCACCGACGCGTTGATATAGACGGGCGGGATCAGGGCGATGAAGCCGAACTGCGCCGGGACGCCCTCTGGCGGCTCGAGGTTGTAGACGGGGGTCGTCAAGTTCAAGCCGAGGCCCGTCTTGAGCGTCGTGGTCCCGACCTGGGTGTTGATCGGACAGCCGCCCGGGACCGCATTGGTGATCTGATCGCGCGTGCACTGGGGGATGTTCTGGGGGTTGCCGACCAGCCCCGCGGGCAGGTCGACCTGGACGTTGCGCACGCTCTCGTCCGGCACCGTGAACGGGGGGTTGCCGGGGGCGCCGGGCACCTCGTGAGTCCGGAAGTTGATGTCGGTGAAGGCCTCGAACGGGTGGCCGCCGGCCTGGGTGAACGGGTCGCCGTTTTGGTCGCGAACCTCGGCGGTGAAGTTCTGCAACAGGGCGCCGCTGGCGAACGAGGGCAGGGCAAAGAACGCCAGCGCGGCGATGGCGATCGCTCCGGCGAGCCGGGCGGTCTTTCGCTTCGGGTGGCGGTCGGACATCGTTGCCTCCGTGTTGATCGCGTCTGTGTGGGCCGTCATCGGTGTGGTCTTGGCGGCGTTCATCAGGCGTTTTGGCACTCGTTGGCGGCCTGCTTGGCTTCCTTGGCGGCCTGCTTGGCCTGCTTGGACTTCTGCTTGGCCTTCTTGATCTTCTTCTTCGAAGCGCCCTTCTTCTTGAGCTGCTTGACCTTCTGCTTCTTTTGCTTGGCCTTGGCGGCCTTCTTGGTCGCCTTCTGCTCGAAGGAGCTGCAGTCGGGGCCGGCGCCCGGGGGCTCGGTGCCGGTTACCGCCGCGCTGCCGGGGGTGGCCGGGTCGACGTTCGGCGGCAGCGGCGGCTTGCACTCCTCACCCACGCACGGGGGCGGGGGCGGGGGCGGGTTCTGGCTTGCCAGACCGCCGCCGACCCGCGCGTCATAGAGGTCGATCGAGTTGTCGGTGTCGACGCCGACCAGCCGCTCGCGGGTCAGGAAGAACGCATCGTTGCCGCTCGGCGAGGCGTCGACGAAGGACGAATTCGAGGGGCTCTGGCCACTGGAGACCAGATGCAGCGCGCCCTCGTCCCACATGTAGGCGTCGTACTTGCCGTTCGTGTCGGCGTTGAGCAGCGGCTCAACGCTGTTGAAGAACGCCGTCGAGCCGTCCGCGGACAGGTTGCGGTGCTCGTAGTCCCCAAACCGCTGAACGAGCTACTGCCGGGCGGCGACAGGATGGCCGCGTCCGCGGTCGCAGGCACGCCGTTCGGGCGGCAGGAGATGCACTCGAAGGAGTCGCTCGCGAGGTCGTAGACGTAGAACTCGAGGAACGTGGCGTTGTCATAGCCGAGCTGCGGGGCCCGCGAGCTGAACAGCAGCGCCGAGCCGCTCGGGTTCACGCGTCCGGTCTTCTGGCTGTCCAGGGCCCAGTTCAGCGTGTCGCCGAAGCCCGGGTCGAGGGCGGTGATGAAGGTCGTCGTCGCTCCGTCGCGGACGTAGAGGTTGAGCCCGGGGTCGGCGGCGCCGGGCGCGAGCTGCCCGTTCGCCGCGAAGTAGACGCGGCTGCCGTTGTCGCTGACGCCGATCACGCCCTGGACGCCGGCGCCGTCGGGATCGCCGGTCGTCAGGTCGACGAGGTCTCCGCTCTCGACGTCGTAGCGGTAGAGGTCGGGGAGTCGCTCGGCTCGGCCTGCGAGTTGTTGGTGAGCTTCTCCCCGCTGGTGAAGTAGACGAAGCGGCCGTCGGGCGTCGCGTACTGGTACGCCTTCGGCTGCACGCCGTTCGGGTCCGGGGACGCCGCGCTGCGACTCGGAGACGTGCTCGGTCGAGGCGCGGATCGATCCGCACGTACACCTCGGCGTCGCCGGACGACCAGAAGATCCGCGAGCCGTCGTCGGAGACCGTGTTGAACCCGGAGGTGAAGCTGGGCGCGCCGATCGATTCCGCCCGTCGGGGACGAGGTGCCGTTCGGGAGCACGGAGACGAGCTCGACGTCGCGGTTGCCCGTGCTGGCGTACGCGTTGTTGACGACCGGCGTCGAAGCGGGGCCCTCGGTGACGGGCATCGGCGGATCGACGGAGAAGTTGTAGGCCACGACCGAGAGGTCGGCGGAGGACCCGCCGTAGGTCGGGGCGGTCGGGGTCTGCGTGCCCGGCGGGGGCGTCGGCTGGCCGAAGCTGAGGGTGTCGATGGTCCCGTCTGGGTTGCGCCGGTAGAGGTTCGCGGTGCCCGGCGTGTTGCCGTCGAAGGCCGGGTCGCCGGCCGCGTAGCTGAAGATCGACGTGTCGAGATCGTCGGAGAGCTCATTGAAGAGCGAGGCGTCCAGGCCGGCCGAGGTGACCAGTGCGGGCGACACCGACTCCGTGAGCCAGTCGGTGGCCCCGCGGGTCGAGACGAACTGGGTGATCAGCCCGCCGCCCTCGCTGTCGCCGAAGGCGCCGAAGCTCACGTAAGACGGCGGCGTTGCCGCTGACGGCCGCCTTGTCGAAACCCTGCAGGATGTCCTGGCCGTCCTTGTCGGCCGGCGAGAGCTTCTCGTAGCCGCGGCCGGGCGGCAGGGCGGAGGCGAGCGGCGCCAGCACGGCGAGCATCGCGAGGCCGAGGAAGAGCGACAGGGTCGCGCGCATGAGGCCGCGGCCTCTCCCGCCGGGAGCCGGGTGTCGCGTCGAGGGCCTGCACGATTGCTCCGGGCGTCTGCGCTCATCTGCTGGCTTCCTTTCGCCTCAGGGTCTGGTGAGCCACCGTCGCGACATCATAAACACGAACGTCTTTTCATGTCAAGCGATCAGACCCAAGTCAGCCGCGAGACATTGCAGCCCTGTCTCAGTTAGAGATCGAAAGAACGCCTCGTTTGCGAGCAACCTGAAGGGCGTGCCGGCGGCGACTGGCCACCGGCACGCCGGGCCTCCTCAGGACGCGAGCGCTAGCTCTGGCGCTTCTTCTTGCTCCCGCACTGCGCCTGCAGCTTGGGAGTCTGGAAGGAGGTGGCGCCGTTTTGGCCGGTCAGGGTGGCCGTGGTCTTGTACTTCTTGCCGCCCTTCTTGCAGAGCTTCTTGGAGTTCGCCAGAAGGCCGTCGGCGTTCAGGTCGAGCTTGAAGTCTGAGATCGGGACGTCGGGGACGAGGTCGAACGTGTTCTGGATCGCCCCGCCGGCATCGGTGTCGATCTTGCCGACCAGGTCGATCGAGACCTGGCCGTTGAGATCGGCGACCAGGTCGGGCACCGGGTTGTCGGAGGCGCGCAGATAGACCGGGCCCGAGAGCGGCTGGCTGAGCAGCGGCGTGATCGCCGTCGCCTGGCCGTAGACCGAGCCCGCCGGGCAGGCGTTGGCCGCGTACTCCTCGCGGGTGCAGATCGTCTGGATGTTGTCCTGGTCGAGCAGCAGCACCTTCGGCAGGCGCAGGACGACCTTGTCGATGTTGGCGTCGCCCGCGTTGGCCAGCACCTGGGCCTGGAAGGCCGGGTTGGCCGAGCGCTTGGTCGCCGCCTTGCCGCCGAGGATCGAGGTCTTCATCTGGGGCGAGAAGCCCAGCGCCCCGCAGCCGGCCATCTGGAAGTGGCTGGCGACCGCGGCGCTGGCGCCGGAGGAGCCGGCGACGTTGGCCGTGACCTGCTTGGCAGCGCACGAGGTCGGGCTGGTCATAAAGCCCGCCCGGTCGATCGAGAGCGCGATCTGCTTGAGGCGCAGCGGGATCCCGGAGAGGATCTGGGGGATCGGGTCGCTGACCACCCGCAGGTGGGCGTCGAGGGGGTCGACGAAGACCGCCGCGCGCACCACCACGGTGCCGAGGTCGAAGATCCCCGCCTGGGCGGGGACCACGATCGACAGCGACAGCGGGGCGCCGTTGTAGGGGCCGGCGAGGTAGACCGAGCCGCCGCTGATCTGGAACGGGTTGGTGCCGGCGCCGACCTTGGCCGAGACCGAGCCGACCCGCGAGTCCGAGCCGCAGGTGCCGGCGGCCGCCTGGGCCTCGGCGCACTGCGGGGCCGAGGCCAGCACGGCCGAGACGCCCTCGGGCAGGCTCGCGTCGATCGCCGAGATCTCCTGGCTGCCGTCGGGACGGCTGACCGCGAGGTTGAAGGGGCTCGAGGAGCCGGCGGCGGGGTTGACGACGCCCGAGATCAGGCTGGGGGTAAACGGCCGGGCCGACGGCGTGGAGGCGCACGGTCCGCCGTTGGGGCCCGAGGTGATCGAGAACGAGTCGCGTGAGCTCGGTCGGGGGGTTGCCGCTCCACGGCGTCAGGGACGCCGACGCGGTCTTGGTCCCGCAGGTCTGGGGGGTGGCCAAGGGGGCCCGTGAGCCTCCCTTGAAGTCGAGGCTGAAGCGCGAGAACGGCAGCTGCGGCGCGTTGTCGATCGTCGTCGTCACCTGGCCGGTCGCCGGGTCGCCCTCGATCTGGCCGGCGAGCTTCACCGTCACGCCGCCGCCCTGGGCGACGAGATAGATCGCGAGCAGGCTGCCGAACGGGTTCGCGTTCGGGGTCGCCTGATAGATCGCGCCCTGGAGCGGTGCCGGTTGCAGCGGGCTGGCGATCTCCACGTCGCCGATCTTGGATGCGTTCGGGCAGCTCGGCGGATCCGTGTCGTTCAGGCCGACCTGGCCCACCGTGCAGCCGTCCAAGCCGGCGGCGACCGACGGGTTGATCGTCGTGCCCTCGGGCAGCGTCACCTCGGCCGTCTTCAGGTTCGCCTGCGCGATCCCGGTCGGGTTCTGGGGCTGGGGGATGTTGACGTCCACCGAGATCGCGGTCGGGCTGTCCGAGCTGCTCTCGGACGACTGGACGTCGACCGTGGGATCGAAGGGCACCGCGTTGCAGCCGTCGGCGCCCACCGGGGTGGTCGAGTTGCGCTGCTCGAAGGCGCCGTTCTGCCACGAGTTGGCGCGCAGGCGGGTGGTCACCGGGCCGACACACGAGGTCGGGTTGGTGAGGAACGGCAACGGGTCGGACTGCGACGGGCAGAGCGCGGCGGCGGGTCGGCGGGTTCTGCAGGCACTGGCCGCGGTCGGCGTCGTGGGCCGAGGCGGCGGGCACGCCCCAGAAGCTCAGGCTGGTGCCCGTCAGCGGCAGCGCCTGGGAGATGTTGGGGATCGTGATCCGCAGGCCGCCGTCGGGACGCACCGAGGCGTTCAGGAACACGCGCGGGATCAGGGGGACGAAGGCGAACTGCGCCGGGACGCCGGGCGGAGGCACCATGTTGAAGACCGGGAACGGCGCCTCAACGTCGTTCACCTTGAGGAACGTGACGCCGACCTGCGTGTTGTCGGGGCAGGCACCCAGTCCCTGGCTGAGCTGCTCGCGCGTGCACTGCGGGATGTTCTGGGGGTTGCCGACCAGCCCCACGGGCAGGTCGACCTGGACCGTGCGCACGCTCTCGTCGGGCACCGGCTGCCCCGGCGGCGGCCCCACGCGGTGCTGGCGGAAGTTGATGTCGGTGAAGGCCTCGAACGGGTGGCCGCCGGCCTGGGTGAACGGGTCGCCGTTTTGGTCGCGAACCTCGGCGGTGAAGTTCTGCAACAGGGCGCCGCTGGCGAACGAGGGCAGGGCAAAGAACGCCAGCGCGGCGATGGCGATCGCTCCGGCGAGCCGGGCGGTCTTTCGCTTCGGGTGGCGGTCGGACATCGTTGCCTCCGTGTTGATCGCGTCTGTGTGGGCCGTCATCGGTGTGGTCTTGGCGGCGTTCATCAGGCGTTTTGGCACTCGTTGGCGGCCTGCTTGGCTTCCTTGGCGGCCTGCTTGGCCTGCTTGGACTTCTGCTTGGCCTTCTTGATCTTCTTCTTCGAAGCGCCCTTCTTCTTGAGCTGCTTGACCTTCTGCTTCTTTTGCTTGGCCTTGGCGGCCTTCTTGGTCGCCTTCTGCTCGAAGGAGCTGCAGTCGGGGCCGGCGCCCGGGGGCTCGTTACCCGTTACCGCCGCGCTGCCGGGGGTGGCCGGGTCGGTCTGCACCGGCGGCGGGCCCTGGCAGTCGTCGCCCTGGCACGGCGGTGTCGGTGGCGGTGGGTTCTGTTCCGCGATCCCGCCGCCGACCCGCGCGTCGTAGAGGTCGACCTCGTCGTCGGTGTCGATCCCGACGAGCTGCTCGCGGGTCAGGAAGAAGACGTCGTCGCCGTCGGCGCTGGCGTCCCCGAAGCCGGAGTTGGAGCCGCTGAGACCGGTCGAGACCAGGTCGAGCGCGCCGTCGTCCCACATGTAGACGTCGTACTTGCCGTTCGTGTCGGCGTTCAGCAGCCGCTCGGAGGAGACGAAGAACGCCGTGGAGCCGTCGGTGGACAGGTTGCGGCGCTCGGAGAACGGCGCGCCGGCCAGATCCAGGCCGCCGCTCGAGATTCCGCGGAGCACGGCGCTCGCGGTCGCGGGCGCGCCGTTCGGGCGGCAGGAGATGCACTCGAAGGAGTCGCTCGCGAGGTCGTAGACGTAGAACTCCATGAACTGGTTGTTCTGATAGCCGAGCTGCTCGTGGATCGAGCCGAACAGCAGGTGCTCGCCGTCCGGGGTGACCCGGGCGAGCTTGTCGGCGTACGAGTTGGACCAGTTGCTGGAGTCGTTGGGGAAGGTGGTCGACGTGTCCAGGTCGGTGATGAACGTCGTCGTCCCACCGTCGCGCACGTACAGGTTCGGCTGCCCGTCGGTGGCCCCGGGCGCGAGGGCGCCGGTGGCGGCGAAGTAGACGCGGCTGCCGCTGTTGCTGACGCCGAGGACGCCCAGCACGCCGGCGCCGTCCGGATCGCCGACGGTCAGGTCGACAAGCGTCCCGGAGTCGACGTCATACCGGTAGAGGTCCGGGACGGCCGGCTCCGCCTGGGCGTTGTTGGTCAGCTTCTCGTTGCTGGTGAAGAACGCAGCCGAGCCGTCCGGGGTCGCGTACTGGTAGGTCTTCTCCTGGACGCCGTTGGGATCCGGAGTGGTCCGCTGTGACTCGGAGACGTGCTCGGTCGACGTGCCGTTGAGGCGCACGTAGACCTCCGGTGGACCGGAGCCGAAGGTGCTCGACCAGAAGATCCGGGAGCCGTCGTCGGAGACGGCGTTGTACCTGCTCTGGAAGGTGGTGCCGATCGCGCCGCCGTTGGGTTCGGCAGTGCCGTTGGGGAGCACCGAGACCAGTCGCAGCTGGGTGCCGTTGCCGGCGTAGGCGTTGGAGATGCCGTCGGGACCGGTCGGGCCGGCTGTGACAGGAATCGATGGGGTCGTGGCGAGCTCGAAGGCGATGAGCGAGGCGTCGTCGGAGGCGCCGCCGAAGGTCGGGTTGGCCGGGAAGCCGCCCGGCGGGACCGGCGGCTGGTCCAACGTGATCAGGTCGAAGCTGCCGTCGGCGTTGGCGCGCCAGACGTTGCTCGTTCCGGGCGTGGGGTCGTCGACGTTGGTGCCCGGCCCGCTGAAGATGCCGGTGTCGGCGTCCTCGCTGAAGCCCTGGAAGAGAGTGGCGTTGAGACCGGGAACGGGATCGAGCGGGGGGTTCAGGCTGTTGACCGTCCAGCCCGTCGGCGTTCGCTCGGAGTAGTACTGGGCCACGATCGGCGCGCCCTGGGTCGGATCGAAGGCGGCGAAGATGGGGTAGGTCGCGGTGTCGCCGTCGGCGGCCGCCTTGTCGAACCCGTTCTGGACGTCGTTCCCGTTCTTGTCGTTCGGCGAGACCTTCTCGTAGGCGCGGTCGGGCGGCAGGGCCGAGGCGGACGGGCACCAGGGCAGCGAGGAACGCGAGGGCGCAGAGCGCCGACAGCGCAGCGGCGACGGGCGTCCGCCGGCGGGCGATCGACTCGTCGCGGGAGGCCTCGTGCCGGGGAGCGCCTACGTTCATCTCTCGCTTCCTTCCCTCGTTGTCCGTTGCGGCTCGCGGGCGGTAGCGCCCGGGGCCGGGGGCATCATAAACATGAACGTCTTTTCATGTCAAGCGATCGGACCCAAGTCGCCTGCAAGACATTGCAGCGCTGCTCCCAGACAATCAAAGAACGCATCGTTTGCGAGCAACCTGAAGGGCGTGCCGGCGGCGACTGGCCACCGGCACGCCGGGCCTCCTCAGGACGCGAGCGCTAGCTCTGGCGCTTCTTCTTGCTCCCGCACTGCGCCTGCAGCTTGGGAGTCTGGAAGGAGGTGGCGCCGTTTTGGCCGGTCAGGGTGGCCGTGGTCTTGTACTTCTTGCCGCCCTTCTTGCAGAGCTTCTTGGAGTTCGCCAGAAGGCCGTCGGCGTTCAGGTCGAGCTTGAAGTCTGAGATCGGGACGTCGGGGACGAGGTCGAACGTGTTCTGGATCGCCCCGCCGGCATCGGTGTCGATCTTGCCGACCAGGTCGATCGAGACCTGGCCGTTGAGATCGGCGACCAGGTCGGGCACCGGGTTGTCGGAGGCGCGCAGATAGACCGGGCCCGAGAGCGGCTGGCTGAGCAGCGGCGTGATCGCCGTCGCCTGGCCGTAGACCGAGCCCGCCGGGCAGGCGTTGGCCGCGTACTCCTCGCGGGTGCAGATCGTCTGGATGTTGTCCTGGTCGAGCAGCAGCACCTTCGGCAGGCGCAGGACGACCTTGTCGATGTTGGCGTCGCCCGCGTTGGCGAGCACCTGGGCCTGGAAGGCCGGGTTGGCCGAGCGCTTGGTCGCCGCCTTGCCGCCGAGGATCGAGGTCTTCATCTGGGGCGAGAAGCCCAGCGCCCCGCAGCCGGCCATCTGGAAGTGGCTGGCGACCGCGGCGCTGGCGCCGGAGGACCCGGCGACGTTCGCCGTGACCTGCTTGGCAGCGCACGAGGTCGGGCTGGTCATGAAGCCCGCCCGGTCGATCGAGAGCGCGATCTGCTTGAGGCGCAGCGGGATCCCGGAGAGGATCTGGGGGATCGGGTCGCTGACCACCCGCAGGTGGGCGTCGAGGGGGTCGACGAAGACCGCCGCGCGCACCACCACGGTGCCGAGGTCGAAGATCCCCGCACGGGCGGGGACCACGATCGACAGCGACAGCGGGGCGCCGTTGTAGGGGCCGGCGAGGTAGACCGAGCCGCCGCTGATCTGGAACGGGTTGGTGCCGGCGCCGACCTTGGCCGAGACCGAGCCGACCCGCGAGTCCGAGCCGCAGGTGCCGGCGGCCGCCTGGGCCTCGGCGCACTGCGGGGCCGAGGCCAGCACGGCCGAGACGCCCTCGGGCAGGCTCGCGTCGATCGCCCCGATCTCCTGGCTGCCGTCGGGACGGCTGACCGCGAGGTTGAAGGGGCTCGAGGAGCCGGCGGCGGGGTTGGTCATGCCGCTGTCGAGGCTCGGCGTGAACGGGCGCGCCGCCGGGCTGGACGCGCACGGCCCGCCGTTGGGGCCCGAGGTGATCGCAAACGAGTCCGTGAGGTTGGTGGGCGCGGTCGGGCGCGACCACGAGGACAGCGCCGCGGTCGCGGTCTTGGTCCCGCAGGTCTGCGAGGTCGCGATGACCGCCCTCTGACCGCCGAAGAAGTCGAGGCTAAAGCGGCTGAACGGCAGCTGCGGGGCGTTGTCGATCGTCGTCGTCACCTGGCCGGTCTGCGGATCGGTCTCGATCTGGCCGGCGAGCTTGATCGTCACGCCGCCGCCCTGGGCGACGAGATAGATCGCGATCAGGTCGCCGAACGGGTTGGCGTTCGGGGTCGCGACGTAGATCGAGCCCTGCAGCGGATTGGGCTGCAGCGGGCTCGCGATCTCGACCGAGCCCACCTTCGAGGAGTCCGGGCAGCTCGGATCGGAGGTGTTGTTGAGCCCGATCTGAGCCTGGGTGCAGCCGGCGAGCCCGTCGGCGGCGGCCGGGTTGATCGTCATGCCCTCGGGCAGCGTCACCTCGGCCGTCTTCAGGTTCGACTGGGCGACCCCGGTCGGGTTCTGGGGCTGGGGCACGTTGACGTCGACCGAGATCGCGGTCGGGCTGTCGGAGCTCGACGAGGAGGACTGGACGTCGACCGACGGGTCGAAGGGCACCGCGTTGCAGCCGTCGGCGCCCACCGGGGTGGTCGAGTTGCGCTGCTCAAAGGCGCCGTTCTGCCACGAGTTGGCGCGCAGGCGGGTGGTCACCGGGCCCACGCACGAGGTCGGGTTGGTGAGGAAGGGCAGCACCGGGGCCTGGGTCGGACAGAGCACCGTCTGGTCGGGGTTGCTGAGGCACGCGCCGCGGTCGGCGTCGTGGGCCGGGTCGGCCGGCACGCCCCAGAAGGTCAGCTCGGTGCCGGTCAGGGGCAGCGCCTGGGAGTTGTTGGGGATGGTCACGGTAAGCCCGCCGTCGGGACGCACCTGGGCGGTGATGTAGACGGGCGGGATCAGGGCGATGAAGCCGAACTGCGCCGGGGTGCCGGCGGCCGGGACCAGGTTGTAGACGGGGGCGACCACGTTGATGCCGATCCCGGTCTTGAGCGTCGTGACGCCGACCTGGGTGTTGGCGGGACAGCCGCCGCCGAAGCCGCTGTTGAGCTGCGCGCGGGTGCACTGGGGGGCGTTCTGGGGGTTGCCGACCAGCCCCGCGGGCAGGTCGACCTGGATCGTGCGCACGCTCTCGTCGGGGATCTGCTGGCCGTTGACGTCGTGGGTCTGGAAGTTGATGTCGGTGAAGGCCTCGAACGGGTGGCCGCCGGCCTGGGTGAACGGGTCGCCGTTTTGGTCGCGAACCTCGGCGGTGAAGTTCTGCAACAGGGCGCCGCTGGCGAACGAGGGCAGGGCAAAGAACGCCAGCGCGGCGATGGCGATCGCTCCGGCGAGCCGGGCGGTCTTTCGCTTCGGGTGGCGGTCGGACATCGTTGCCTCCGTGTTGATCGCGTCTGTGTGGGCCGTCATCGGTGTGGTCTTGGCGGCGTTCATCAGGCGTTTTGGCACTCGTTGGCGGCCTGCTTGGCTTCCTTGGCGGCCTGCTTGGCCTGCTTGGACTTCTGCTTGGCCTTCTTGATCTTCTTCTTCGAAGCGCCCTTCTTCTTGAGCTGCTTGACCTTCTGCTTCTTTTGCTTGGCCTTGGCGGCCTTCTTGGTCGCCTTCTGCTCGAAGGAGCTGCAGTCGGGGCCGGCGCCCGGGGGCTCGGTGCCGGTGACGCTGGCCGTGCCGCTGTTCGGCGGCCCGGTCTGCGGGGTCGGCGCCGGCTTGCAGGTGTCGCCCGACACACGGCGGCGGGGGCGGGGGCGGGTTCTGGCTCGCCAGACCGCCGCCGACGCGCGCGTCGTAGAGGTCGACCTGATCGTCGGTGTCGACGCCGACCAGCCGCTCGCGGGTCAGGAAGAAGGCGTCGTCGCCGCTCGCCGAGGCATCGACGAAGGCGGAGACGCCGGCGCTCTGCCCCGTTGAGACGAGCTCCAGGTCGCCCTCGGTCCACATGTAGGCGTCATAGGTGCCGTTGGTGTCGGAGTTCAGCAGCCGCTCGGGGCTACCGAAGAACGCGGTGCCGTCGCTGGTGAGGTTGCGGCGCTCGTAGAGGTTGAGCCCGCTGAGGGCGAGGCCGCCGACCGGCGGCTGGCCGAGCACCGCGTCATTGGTGGCCGGGTCTCCGCTCGGATCGCAGGAGATGCAGCTGAACGAGTCGCTCGCCAGGTCGTAGACGTAGAACTGCATGAAGCCGGCGTTGTCGTAACCGAGCTGCGGGCTGCGGGTGCCGAACAGCAGCTGCGCGCCGCTCGCGTTCACGCGGCCGGCCTTCGAGCCGCCGGAGCTCGACCAGTTCTCGGACTCGAACGGGTTCAGCGTGGCGATGAAGCTCGTCTGCCCGCCGTCGCGCACGTAGAGGTTCGTGCCGCCGTCGGTGGCGCCGGGGGCGAGGTCGCCGGAAGCGCCGAAGTAGACGCGGTTGCCGTTGTCGCTGACCCCGATCACGCCCTGCAGCCCGGCGCCGTCGGGATCGCCGGTGGTCAGGTCGACCAGCTCGCCGGTGGCGAACTCATAGCGATAGAGGTCGGGGGCGCTGGGCTCGGCCTGGGAGTTGTTGGTCAGCTTCTGGCCCGAGGAGAAGTAGACGAAGTCGCCGTCGGGCGTCGCGTACTGGTAGGTCTTGGGCTGCTCGCCGTTCGGGTCCGGGGTGGTGCGCTCGTCGGCCGACACCCTCCGGGTGGTGGTCCCGTTGACGCGCACGTAGACCTCGGGCTGAACGACGCCCGAGTTGCTGGTCCAGAAGATCCGCGAGCCGTTGTTCGAGACCGTGTTGTAGCCCGGGCTGAAGCTGGACTGGCCGATCACGCCACCCTGCGGCGACGCGGTGCCGTTCGGCAGCACCGAGACCAGGAGCAGGTCGTCGCCGTTGCTCGAGTAGGCGTTGTCGATCCCGTCGATCGCGGCCGGGCCGCTGGTCACCTGCAGGGCGGGGGTGGTGTTGAAGGTGAAGGCGGTGATCCCGAGGTCGTTCGAGCTCCCCGAGCTGTTGGGCGATGGCGGGAACCCACCGGGGGGCACCGGCGGCTGGCCCCTGGTGAGCAGGTCCATGCTGCTGTCGGCATCGCGCCGGTAGAGGTTCGAGGTCCCCGGCGTCGCCCCGTCGAAGCCCGGGTCGCCGTTGAGGTAGCCGACGATCGCGCGTCGAGGTGTCGAGGGAGTAGTCCTGGAAGAGCGAGGTGGCGAGGCCGGGCGTCGGGATCTGCGCCGGGCCCACGGACTCGGTCGTCCAGTCGGTCGCCGTGCGCACGGAGCGGAAGGAGGTCACGAGGCCGCCGCCCTCGCTGTCGGCGAAGGCGCCGAAGGAGATGTACGCGGCCGAGTTGCCGTCGATGCCGGCCATGTCGAGACCGTTGAGGACGTCCTGGCCGTCCTTGTCGGCCGGCGAGACCTTCTCGTAGCCGCGGCCGGCGGGCAGGGCCTGGGCCAGCGGCGCCAGAGCGAGCAGGGCGAGGACGCCCGCGAGCAGCGACAGGGCGGGGATGAGCGCGCGCGGGAACCGCCCCGCGACGCCGTCCGCCTGGAATGCCTGCACGTTGCTCCGCACGTCTGCACTCATCTGCTGGCTCCCTTTCGCTCTCTCTAATCGCCCGGCCCTCGCCGGAGCGCGCGGTCGCGATCATAAACAGATGTGTCTCTGCGTGTCAAGCGATTCCGCGGAAGCCCCCATCCGCAGGCGATCCAGGGCGGAAAAGAGCCAGAAATCAAGCCGTTCGCCGGGGCTTGGCGCGGGTCTGCTCGAGGGGCCGATCGCAACTCCGGGGGAAAGCGTGTGTTTATCGGTATGCTGGGCCCGCTCCGGGAGGGGCGTGGTGGGCCGCGGTCCGCGGCCGGTAGTTCGAAGAATTGGAGAGAGAACCTTGTTTGCAAAGCGCCTGATCTGCATCCTGGTCGCCTGCGCCGGCCTCGCCGCGCTCGTCGTCGGCGGGGCATCCGCCGAGATCGTCCGCCTCGGAAACATCGAGCTCGAGGTCGACGGACAGTTCAAGCCGACCAAGCTGCCGAAGAACGAAATGGCGCCGATCACGCTCTCCGTCTCAACCGACGTCCGCACGCTCGACGGCACCCAGCCGCCCATCCTCCAGCAGCTGCTGCTCGAGTTCGACAAGAACGGCACCGTCTACACGAAGGGTCTCCCCACGTGCAAGGCGTCGCAGCTCGAGAACACCCTCACCAACCAGGCGAAGAAGAAGTGCAAGGACGCGCTGGTCGGCAAGGGGAGCGCCAAGGCCCGGATCGAGTTCCCGACCCAGGCTCCGTTCGACGCCCCCGGTCCGCTCCTCGCCTTCAACGGCGAGCCGAAGGGCGGCAAGCCGGTGATCATCTTCCACGTCTTCGCCCACGTCCCCGCGCCGACGACGTTCGTGGTCCCGTCGACGATCAGCAACGCCAGCGGTGCCTTCGGCAAGAAGGTGCTGGCGAAGATCCCGCCGATCGCCGGCGGCAACGGCGCGCTGACCCACTTCGACGTCAAGATCCACAGGACCTGGAAGTACAAGGGCGAGAAGCGCAGCTACGTGGTCGCGAAGTGCGCCAGCGGCCACTTCGTCGCCCAGGGCACGTTCAAGTTCGACGACGGCTCGAACGTCACCGGCAGCGTCGTGCGCGACTGCAAGGCCAAGGGCAAGTAGGCGCCGTCCGGGCGCGCCCTCCCCGATCCAGGGGAGGTCGCTCGCGGGCTGCCCAGTGCACCTATAGGTGTCAGCCGCCGATGCAGGTGGCGAACACCATGAACGCCGCCTGCTGGCCGGCGCCGCCACCGCCGTCGAAGATCCCCGAGGCGGTCGCCGAGTCATCGCCGCCGCGCTCGATCAGGATCTCGCCCACCGCGGTCTCATTGTGGTTCTCCTCGTCGGTCCACTCGAGATTCGCGTCGAGCAGTTCCTCGCCGGGCGGACAGGTCGCCGTCGCGGTCCCCTTGCCGAAGTTGCCGTCGTGCGCGGTGCCGTCCGTGACGAACTCGAATGCGGAGGCCACCTCGTGGATCTCGAAGAGCTCGCCGGCACCGACCTGGCCGTCGATCAGCTCCGAGCCGCCGACGCTGTCGGGGCGGATCTCGGAGATCCCGACCGCGTCGGCGACGATGTCGGAGTCGTCGATGATCCCGTCGGCGAGCTCACGGGAGCCGACGGAGTTGTCAGCGAGGTCGCCGCTGTTGACCTCCTCGAGGGCGATGTTGCGGCTGAGGACCTGGCTGACGCCGATGTCGAAGGTGCCGATGGCGCCGCCGATGATCTCAGCGCCGCCGACCGAGTTGACGGCGAGCTCGGAGTTGCCGACCGAGTCGGGAGCGAGGTCGGCGCCGGTGAGCGAGTCGGCGATCACGTGGCGCGAGGCGGTCGAGTCGTTGTGGAGCTTGCCGCCGTTGACCGCGTCGTCGGCAAGGTCGGCGGTATGGACCTCGCCGGTGATGATGTCCTCCGAGCTGATCGTGTTCGCACCGCCCGGGTGAGTGGCCATCGCCGTGCCGCTGAGGGCGACGAAGAGCGCGACGTAGCCGATGATGTGAGACCGGAGATGGTTCCGGAGCATGTTTGGCCTTCCCTTGGCGCGTTTGGTGCTTTGCGCCAACGCTAGGCGCGCGCCCCCGAAAAGGCACCGAGTGAACGCCTAGTGGCTCAGGGGGCCTGCTCGAGCACGTGCGGGTAGTCGGTCGCCGTGCCGGCGGCCCCGTAGGGCCCGAACGGCGGCTGCTTGGCGCAGCTCGGCGGCGTGGGCACCGCGTCGGTCGCCAGCTGGTCGTCGAAGGCGAACAGCTGCAGGCGGTCGAAGAAGTCCTGCGCCGCCTCGACGTCGCCGTCGGTGCGGGCCGTGAACGCGGGATCGGTGGCCGACGCCGGGTCCAGCTGGGCGCCGATCCCGCCAGAGCACTGGGTGACGTCGAAGTTGGCGAGCCCGCGGGCGAGCTTCGAGTAGGCCTTCGGCTCGGAGTAGGCGAGGTTGCGGTTGATCCGCAGCCGCTCGGGGAAGGTCGCCACGGACTCGGGGTTGAGCACGCTGAGCGTCCGCAGGTAGTGGACCTTGCGGCCCTTGACCAGGGAGACGCCGTTGGTGGTCGCCGCCGCGTTGGCGACCAGGGCGCTGAGCTCGTGCCGGTACGCGCCGATCGCCTTCACGATCGGGTTGAGGCTGCGCACGAACGGGTCCAGCGACCGCAGCAGGGGCGGCAGGTCGTCGCGGAACAGGCGGCGGAACGCCGGGAACGCGCTCGGCGCGCTGTCGATCACCGGGCCGAACCCCTTGAAGAAGCCCTCCGCCTCCGGCGCCAGTCGCCCGATGTCCACGAGGGTGGGCGAGAGCTCGCGCGCCACCGGGATCAGCTGGGTGACCAGCGGGTCGGCGTCGAGCGAGAACGAGCGCAGGCGCGCGAGAGTCAGGCGGGACTCGTCGAGGAACGTCGGGAACGCCTTGAAGATCGCGATCAGGTCCTGGTCGCGGCTGGCGGTCGTCTGCAGGACGGTGTTCGAGCTCTCGATCAGGCTGCGCAGCTGGCCGCGCCGGCTGCTGAGGGCGTCGAACGTCGTGGCGCCGTTGGCGAAGAGCTGCCGGACGGCGACCTCCTGCGTGTTGAGGGTTCGGAAGATCTTGTCGAAGCCCGAGAAGGTGGGCGCGAGGAGCGCGAACGAGCTGGAGAGGCTCGGCGCGCGGCCCTCGATCGCGGTCGCCGAGTCGCGCAGCCACGTTCGCAGGGCGGCACGGGTCTTGGGGTCGAAGGTGCGGAGGATCTCGTCGAGCTCGACCGTCGGCGCGACCTGCGCGGCGGGCAGGGTCGCCCCCTCGGCCAGCTTCGGCCCGTCCTCGGTCCCCGGCGTGATCTCGATGTAGGTCTCGCCGAGCAGGGTCTTGGCCCGGAGCATCGCGCGCACGTCCGCGGGCAGCGGGGCGAAGCGCTCCTCCAGCGACAGGGTCGCGACCGCCTGGCCGCCGTCCGGCGGCAGCTCGATGTTGGTCACCTTGCCGACGTTGACGCCGGAGATGCGCACGTCCGACTGCTCGGCGAGCTGCGTCGCCTCCTCGACGGGCACCTTGATCTGATAGCTCTCCGGCCGCAGCGGGGTCGGGCCGCCGAACGAGACCCAGAGCAACAGGGCGAGGCCGAAGCAGGACAGCACGAAGCCGACCATGACGAGGCCCTGGACGATGGTTGGCGGCTTCTTCTCCACGGCTCAGCAGGTCTCCGCGCCGGTCGGCACGTTGGTGGCCTCGTAGATGGTCTGGAGGTAGGGACGGGTGAGGACGAACCCGCCGGCGAGCGAGGTCGAGTTGCACGAGACCATCAGCAGGCCGCGGCGCAGCGGGCCGGTCGAGTCCGTCGAACCCGTAGGTCGAGTTGAGGTCGTGGTTCAGCCACGGCAGGTAGAAGAGGTAGCCGGGCTTGCGCGCCCCCGGGTTGTAGGCGAGCTCGTTGAAGCCGTAGTTCAGGGCCCCGAGCGAGTTGCCGAGCTTGGTCACCGTGCGCCGCAGCGGCTCGGCCGTCTGGGTCGCGTGGTGGATCGGGCGCCGCGCCTCCTGGGTGAACGGGCGCAGCTGCGTGCGCAGCGGCTCCGTGGTCCGTTCGAGGAAGGTCCGTGGTCGAGCGCAGGGCCGGGCCGAGCGCCTGGGCCTGCGGGATCAGGCCGGTGAGCGTCGGGCGCAGCTGCTCGGAGAGCTCGTCCGCGCTCGCCAGGCTGCTGCGGGTCTCCTCGAGGGTCGGCGGCAGCTCGCGCAGGGCCTCGCGAATGTCGGCCTGCCGGTCGGCGAAGCCGCCGAGCGCTGCGCTCGAGGCGTCGATGAAACGCGCGATCTCGCTGTCGCGGCGGCCGAGCTCGTCGGTGAGCAGGCCGAAGTCGTGGACGACCCGCGCGAGCGCCCCGCGGCGCTTCGCGAGCGCGCCGGTGAGCTGCGCCGTGTAGCGGGTGAACGGCTCGATCCGGCGCAGGCCCGCCGACAGCTTGACGCCCTTCGCCCGGCCGCCGATTCCCTCGGCGCCGCCCTGGAGCAGCAGGGTCAGGTATGCCCGCGTGTCGGCGTCCAGGGTGGCGAGCAGCTCGTCGGGGTTGACGTTGGCCTGCGTGCGCGAGAGCGGGATCGTCGTCCCGTCCGGCAGCTGCCCGGGGCGCTGGCCCGCGTCCACCTCGACGACCATGTCGTTGAGGTTGGTCTTCGGCCGCAGCAGCAGCCGCGCGTCGGGGTGGATCAGCGGCGCGTACTCGGGCTCGATGTCCATGCCCACCACCGCGTGCCCGTCCTCGACCCGGACCGAGTCGATCTTCCCGATCTGGATCCCGGCGACCACCACCGCCTGGCCCTGCCCCGGCGTGACGGCCTGCGCCGAGCTGAACTCGGCCTCGAGATGGAAGAACTCCTGCCCGAAGAACGGCACCCAGCTCGGCAGGGCCGCCTTCTGCTGGGAGAGGATCCCGAGGGCGACCGCGAGCCCGGCGATCACCAGCAGGCAGACGGCGAGGAAGTCGCCGGTGCGGCCGCGAAGCTGGCGGCGCAGGACCGCGCGCCAGTGGGATCCGTTCTCCGGTGCGCGGGGGCTCATGGCGCGGTCCCCGTCGGGGCTGGGCTGGGCGGCCCGACGCCACCGAGCCCGGCGTTGAGGTCGGGGGCGTCGTTCAGGTGGCATTTGACGTCCGGCCGGTAGGGCGGCCTCGGTCCGAAGCCGGGCTGGGTTCCCAGCGGCGGCAGCGTCGTGTGCGTCCACAGGGTCTTGTCCGTCGCCAGGTTCCCGTTCGGGTCGCTCTGGGTGGCGGTCACTTCCCCGATGCCGGGCTGCAGGTGCAGGTACGGGCCGTTGCCGTCGAAGTTCTGGCTCTCGCCGGCGAGGTTGACGGTGGTGTAGAAGAACTCCCGGTAGTTCGGCTGCCCGGTGGAGAAGCGGTCCTCGATCACCTGGTTGCCGGTCGGGATCAGGACCTCCGTCGTGCAGCGGCTGAGCAGCGAGATCTCCGGCAGCGTGGTCAGGCCTGCCTCGCTCGCGCCGGCGAGGTCCGGGGTCGCGCGCCGGATCATGCTCGACGAGCCCGCCGGCCTCGGGCTTGGAGAGCAGCGGCTGCGCCTGGGCGAGCCACGGATTGGCGGCGTCGATCGTCGCCGGCAGCTCGGCGAGCGCGGGGCGGAGCTCGAGCGCCCACCGGCGAAGCACGGGGAGTGTCCGGCTGAGGTTGGCGAGCGAGCTCCGGGTCGTCTCGAGCGTCTCCGGCAGCTCGTCGAGGGTGCGGCCGAGGTTCACCGACTCCGCGGCCAGCGCCCCGGTGAACCGGTTCCAGTTCGAGACCAGATCGCGGAGCTGCTGCTCGTGCAGGGAGACGGCGCCGAACGTGCGCGCCGCTCCCGAGATCAGCAACGAGAGGTCGTGCGGCTCGGTCCCCAGGAACGCCTCGGCGACCTGAGACCCGGCGCGGCCCGCCTTGGCGCCCGAGTCGAACGAGAGGTTGAGCGCCTCGGCGGCGCTGAGGCCACGCACCCTCGGATCCTGGGTCTCGTCCTCGGCCGCGGTCGGCTGATGGGTGAGCGCGGTTCCGTAGCCCTCGAGCAGGCGCCCGAGCTGGTTGCGCTGGGGCGCCTGCAGCGCGGTCAGGATCTCGTCGAACTGCACCGCGGTGGCGGTCTGGCCGACCGGGATCGTCTCGCCGCTGGCGAGCTCGGGCGCGCTCGGGCTGCCCGGGTCGAGCTCGAGGAAGTAGTTGCCCTCGAGGAAGATCCGCGGGCGGATCTTGACCTGGGCGTCAGCGGAAACCGGCAGCGCATCCTCGTCGACGGTGAAGTGCACGTCCGTGTTGCGCCCCGCCGAGGAGGTGTCGAGGACCTCGCCGACGTCGACCCCCGCGATCCGCACAGGCGACTTCGGGGCGATCGCGACGGCGTTGTGGAAGGTCGCGGTGAGCTCGTAGCCGTGGCCCGTGAACGGGATGTGCTTGCTGAAGGCGATGTACGGCCCGACGATCGCGACGATGAGCAGCAGGGCTCCGATCAGCGGGCTCGGCAGGCGCCGGCGCGCCTGGTGGTGGGCCGCGCGGTAGCGGGCGCGCTCGTCCTCGGGCGGCGTCACCGCGTCCCTCCCTCGAGCTGCCCCTTCGTCTGACCCTGGGTGCGGATGCTCTGCACGCCCGGCGGGTTGCCGATCACCGTCTCGCCGGCCTCGTAGATCTCGTTGCCGGCCTCGCACTCGTGGGGCTGGCCGGGCGAGTCGGTGTTCGGATACGGGTTGTAATGCAGGTGGTTGAAGATCGTCGGGCCGTCGGCGGGGGCGGACGCCGGGGAACCCTCGGCGTTGGGGCCGAACGGGGGCGTGAACGCGATGAACCGCGTCCAGCTTCCGAGGCCGTCGCTCTGCGACCCGGTGCTGGCGAAGTTCCCGAACAGGATCGAGAGGTAGTTGCAGGTCGTCTGCACCGGGGCCAGGAAGTGGACCGTGGGGTCGAGCGTCTTGTTGAAGCCGGTGAGCTGGCGCAGGCCGTTGCGGACCCCGGGCGCCGCCTGGAAAGCGAGCAGGGCGTCGGCCGTCGGCTCGAGCTCACGGCTGAAGCGCGGCGATTCGTTCAGCACCGGAACGCCGGCGTGCAGGGCGCTGGCGATCGTCGGCGAGGTTTCCGCAAGCGCCTCCGCGCCCGGCTCGAGGGCGCGGAAGAAGCGCTCCGAGTGCTCGAGGAACGGCCGCACCGCGGGCAGCGAGCGGGTTCCCTCGGCGAGGGTGGCGGGCGCCGCCGAGATCGTGTCCGAGATGAACGGCGCGACGCTCGCGAGAGCGGCGAACGTACCGTCGAGGCCGACGAACAGCTGCGCCGCCGTCTCGCCCACCGGAGCGATCTCGGCGGCGGTCGCCGACAGGGCGCGGAAGAACCCGGCGAGGTTCGTCTGGGGCGCGGCGAGGTTGGCGACGACGGGCTGGGCGTGTCGCAGCAGCGGCGCGAGGACGCCGATCGCCTCGTTGAGGTCCGGGCCGCGCCCCGCGAGCGCGTCGCCGAAGCCCTTGAGGTTCTGCTGCGCCGCGATCCGGGTCCGCTTGGTTGAACGTGTTCAGGACCTGGTCGAGCTCGACCGGGTGCGGCCGGGCCGCGGTGGGCGGGATGGTCGCGCCCGCCTCGTAGCCCTCGTCGGAGTCGCCGGGGGTGATCTCCACGTACTTGAGCCCCAGCGACGAGCGGTTGCGGATCAGGACCTCGGAGTCGACCGGCAGTGGCTCGACGTCGCGGTTGAGCTCGAGGTCGAGCTTCGCCATCGTGCGCCCGTCCTCGACCTTCACGGGCGTGATCGCCTTCACCAGCCCCACCCGGATGCCGCCGATCCGGACCTCGTTGTTGGCGACGAGCGAGGTGGCGTCGGGGACGATCGCCGAGACCGGGTACGTCGGGACGAAGGGCAGCCCGGCGCCGGCGTTGTAGGCGAGGAAGACGGCGAGCGTGGTGATCAGCACCGTGAGCGCGCCGATGATCGTCGGGCTCGAGGTGACCGCGAGCGGTCCGCCGCGCCTCATCGGCCCACCAGGAGGTCGAGGAGGTCACGGATCGATCGGGCGCTGGGGCGCGCGACCTCGGGGTCGACGCCGCCGGAGGGCGCTCGCTTCGAGCGGGCCGCGGGCTCGTCGGCGGCCGGCTCCGCAGCGTCCTCCTCGTCGGAGGGCGGTCCCTCGTCGGTGATCAGCGGGAAGTTGAAGATCGGCGGGCCCTTGCCGGCCGCCCCCTCGAAGCGGGCGTCGCAACCGCTCGCCCAGCCGATGGAGTAGTCGACGCAGTTGGTCGCGATCAGCGTCGTGCGCAGGAAGTGGCCGGCCTCGTCGAAGCCGTTCACGGACCCGGTCGTGTTGTAGATCAGGTCCATCAGCCGCTCGAAGCCCTCGGTGCGCTTGGTCGAGCTCAGGAGCGCTGCGAGGTCCTTGCTCGGCCTCTCGGCCGTGCGCGCCAGGTCCCTGGCCCTGCGGATGATCGGGTCCGCGGCGGCGAGCTTCGGGCCCGTCGGCTCGGCGGCGTCTCCGAGGCTGGTCACGGCCACGGTCGAGGCGTCCGCGAAGGGGCCCAGGGTCTGAGTCGCGTCGGTCAACGAGGGTGCTGCGCGCCCAAGCGCCGAGGCGACCGGGAGGGCGGCCTCCGAGAACCCCTGGAACTTGCCCAGGGTCGTGCGCAGCTCCCGCAGGAAGCCCGGGAAACGGGCCAGGGCGAGCTCGAGGTCGGCGCGGCGCTCGGCCGTCGCGGCCGCGGTCTCGCCGGCGTTCTCGATGAACCCTGCCACGTGGTCGCGCTCGCGGCTCAACGGGGCCAGGATCCGCTCGGAGTCCGACGCCAGGTCGGCGAGCTGGCGTCGCTGGCGGGCCAGGATCGCGAGCACCCGGTCGCCGTCGCGCAGGGTCGGGTCGGCGCGGCGGACGATCTCGGCGAGCTCGTCGCCGCGGGCGGCGAAGCCGGCGCCGAGGTCGTTGAGGATCAGGCGCAGTCGCTCGCGGGTCGGGAACCGCATCACGTTCTGGACCAGGTCGATGTCGACCGTCTTGCCGTTGTTCTCGAGCGGCAGCAGGTATTGGCCCTCGCCGGCCTCGCCGTCGGGGACCTGCTCGAGCGGCGGCGGCCTGCGGGCTGCCCGGCGGCCGCGGCCGGGTCGGGCGGCAGGCGACGTAGCGCTCGCCGATCAGCGACTGCGGGCGCAGGATGCAGGTGGCGTCGGTGCGGAAGTCCTGGAAGCCCGGATCGGTGATGTCGAGCACGACGATCGCCTTGCCGTCCTGCTCCTCTTCGCCCTGCGTGCGGCTGACGACCTCCCCCGGCATCGAGACGTCGACCGACTCGACCGTGCCCGCGTTCGCGCCGGCGATGCGGACGTCCTCGCCGGGGACGATGAACGAGCCGTTGTCGAACACGGCCCGGACCAGGTAGCGCTCGCCGTCCTCCCCGCCGGCCGGGACCGCCGCCGCGAACGCGATCACGGCGACGAGGCCGAGGCCGATCGCGGCCAGGCGCCTCATGGCCCACCCGGCAGGTCGTCGGGATCGCAGTCCTCCGGGCTCGAGCCCGCTCTCCGGCCACAACGGGCCGACGAACGGGTTCGAGTGGTCGGGCGCCGGGGCGGCCGCCCCGCCGGGGCACGGGCTCGGCACCCGCGCCGGGCCCATCGGCCCGTACTGGTCGTCGGGCGGGATCGGCTCCAGGTCTCCGGTCGCGCCCTCGTAGGAGAAGATGTTGAGGTTCGCGACGCCCGCGCGCGCGTAATGGCCGTTGGCGTCGTAGTAGCCGGTGATCTGGCCCAGCTTCGTCAGCGCGTTGAGGATGTCCGGCGTGTAGGGGCGGGCGAAGTCGAGCGTCGGCTGGAAGTCGGCGATCGCCCGCTCGGCGCGGCCGAAGGCCGGACCCGCACGCCCCTGGACCGTCGGCAGGGTCTTGAAGAGCGCGTTGAGGTCGTTCGCCGGGCCGGGCAGCGTGACGGTCTTGCGCAGGTCCGTGAACACGGGGACCGCCTCGGAGACCACGGGTCGCAGCCGGGCGAGGAGCGGCGCCAGGTCCTCGGTCGCCGGCTTCGCCGTGTCCACCAGCTGCTCGAGGTCGTCGAGCGCGGCGCGCAGGTTGACGAAGGTCGTGTTGCTCTGGCGGAACGTCGGCGCGAGCAGGCGCAGCGACCGGTCGAGCTCGACGTTCTCGCGGGCGATCGTCCCGAAGGCCGTGTTCGCGTTGGTCACCGACTGCTCGAGGTCGTCGTGGCGGTCGGCGAGCGCGGTGAACAGCCGCGCCGAGCTGGTGATGAAGCCACGGAACAGCCGCTGGTCGGAGTTCAGCTCCTGGAGCACCGCGTCGGTGCGGCTCAGCGCGGGCTGCAGGTACTTGTAGGACTCGTTGGCCGCGGCGCCCTTGTCCTTGTACACCGCGGCCTGCCCGCGGATGAACCGGCCCAGGCCCTCGCGTGTGCGGGGGCCGAACGCCGCGAAGAGCTGGTCGATGTCGACCGGGGACGTCGTCGACTCGGGCCCGATCGTGGCGCCGTCGGCGAGCGCCGGCTCGTTGTTCGGTCCCGGCGAGATCGAGATGTAGCGGTTGGCGATCCCGGCGAGCGAGGTCGCCCGGATGATCGCGGTGCTCCCCTCGTGCAGCTTCTGATCGATCTCGATCTCGACGATCGCGCGCGCCTCGTCGTCGAGGTCGATCGACTCGACCGAGCCCACCGGGTGCCCGCCGATCATCACCTGGTTGTCGGGGACCAGCTGACCGCCGGTCTCGAAGACGAGCTCGTAGCGGTGGCCGCCGTCGCCGCCGAACACCAGAAGCACCGCGACGACCAGCAACGCCACGACCGCGGCGATCCCCGCGAACCGACGCAGCATCAGACTGGCCGTGCCGGGGCCCGGCTCGCCGGGGGCGGGTGTCGCGTCGCCATGCATCAGCGCCCCCGCTCGATCGCGCCGACGGAGGACCTCACGTATTCAATAAACGTCCCTGTACGCGGAGGCGCCAGTCTACATACGCACAGGCCGGGCAACAAGCCCGGAGAACCGGTCCTCGGCGCCTATCCGCCGATAAACACCGGCTGTCGCAAAGGCGCCCCGGACTCAGGGTGGATCGAGCAGCTGCAGCGAGTAGGTCCCGGTCGCCTCGCCGTTGCCGGCGCCCTCGCGGACGATCAGCGTGTGCTGGCCGTTGGACGTCAGGTCGCAGACGAAGTCGTCGGCGAAGGTCAGGCCGCAGACCGCGGTGCCGTCGGGGCGCAGGACCTCCGCGAGCGGGTTGAGCGCGCCGGCCTGCGGGATCACGCGCACGCGCACGTCCTGGCTCGCGGTGCCGGCGAAGGTGATGCAGTCGATCTCGCCGGCATCGTCGATCGCCCGCACCTGGGAGGGATCGCCGATCGACTTGGCCGCGCAGCCCAGCGGGTTCGGGAAGCGCTCGAGCACGATCCGGTAGTTGGCGGTCGCCAGGCCGCCGCTGGTGTAGACGTAGATGCGGTTGGTGCCCGCGGCGTCGAGCAGGCAGGAGGCCTCGGGGGAGCCGGTGGGCCCGCAGACGGTGGTCCCGTCGGGGCGCACGACCTCGAACAGCAGCGTGCCGGCGCCGGCGGTCTCGACCACCCGCACCTGGTAGCGCTGGCCGGCGGCGCCGCCCGTGCGCGCGAAGCAGTCGATCTCGGCGTCCTGGTTGATCGCCCCGGTCTTGCCGGTCGGGTCGAAGGTGATCGCCGGGCAGGCCGAGGGGTTGTTGAGGCGCTCGAAGCGCACCGCCGCGGTCCCGGTCGCCTCGCCGTTGCCGGCGCCCTCGCGGACGATCACGGTGTGCAGGCCGTTGGTGTCCAGGGCGCAGGTCTGGTCGTCGGCGAAGGTCAGGCCGCAGACCGCGGTGCCGTTGGGCCGCAGGACCTCGGTCAGCGGGTTAAGCGCGCCGGAGGTCGCGATCACCCGGGAGCGGATGCGGTCGCCCGAGGCGGCGCTGAACGTGTAGCAGGCGATCTCGCCGGGGTTGTTGATGTTGGCGACCACCGAGTCGCCGAAGGCGGTGTCCGCGCAGCCCAGCGGGTTCGGGAAGCGCTCGAGCACGATCCGGTAGTTGGCGGTCGCCAGGCCGCCGCTGGTGTAGACGTAGATGCGGTTGGTGCCCGCGGCGTCGAGCAGGCAGGAGGCCTCGGGGGAGCCGGTGGGCCCGCAGACGGTGGTCCCGTCGGGGCGCACGACCTCGAACAGCAGCGTGCCGGCGCCGGCGGTCTCGACCACGCGCACCTGGTAGCGCTGGCCGGCGGCGCCGCCCGTGCGCGCGAAGCAGTCGATCTCGGCGTCCTGGTTGATCGCCCCGGTCTTGCCGGTCGGGTCGAAGGTGATCGCCGGGCAGGCCGAGGGGTTGTTGAGGCGCTCGAAGCGCACCGCCGCGGTCCCGGTCGCCTCGCCGTTGCCGGCGCCCTCGCGGACGATCACGGTGTGCAGGCCGTTGGTGTCCAGGGCGCAGGTCTGGTCGTCGGCGAAGGTCAGGCCGCAGACCGCGGTGCCGTTGGGCCGCAGGACCTCGGTCAGCGGGTTAAGCGCGCCGGAGGTCGCGATCACCCGGGAGCGGATGCGGTCGCCCGAGGCGGCGCTGAACGTGTAGCAGGCGATCTCGCCGGGGTTGTTGATGTTGGCGACCACCGAGTCGCCGAAGGCGGTGTCCGCGCAGCCCAGCGGGTTCGGGAAGCGCTCGAGCACGATCCGGTAGTTGGCGGTCTGCCAGGCCGCCGCTGGTGTAGACGTAGATGCGGTTGGTGCCCGCGGCGTCGAGCAGGCAGGAGGCCTCGGGGGAGCCGGTGGGCCCGCAGACGGTGGTCCCGTCGGGGCGCACGACCTCGAACAGCAGCGTGCCGGCGCCGGCGGTCTCGACCACGCGCACCTGGTAGCGCTGGCCGGCGGCGCCGCCCGTGCGCGCGAAGCAGTCGATCTCGGCGTCCTGGTTGATCGCCCCGGTCTTGCCGGTCGGGTCGAAGGTGATCGCCGGGCAGGCCGAGGGGTTGTTGAGGCGCTCGAAGCGCACCGCCGCGGTCCCGGTCGCCTCGCCGTTGCCGGCGCCCTCGCGGACGATCACGGTGTGCAGGCCGTTGGTGTCCAGGGCGCAGGTCTGGTCGTCGGCGAAGCTCAGGCCGCAGACCGCGGTGCCGTTGGGCCGCAGGACCTCGGTCAGCGGGTTAAGCGCGCCGGAGGTCGCGATCACCCGGGAGCGGATGCGGTCGCCCGAGGCGGCGCTGAACGTGTAGCAGGCGATCTCGCCGGGGTTGTTGATGTTGGCGACCACCGAGTCGCCGAAGGCGGTGTCCGCGCAGCCCAGCGGGTTCGGGAAGCGCTCGAGCACGATCCGGTAGTTGGCGGTCTGCCAGGCCGCCGCTGGTGTAGACGTAGATGCGGTTGGTGCCCGCGGCGTCGAGCAGGCAGGAGGCCTCGGGGGAGCCGGTGGGCCCGCAGACGGTGGTCCCGTCGGGGCGCACGACCTCGAACAGCAGCGTGCCGGCGCCGGCGGTCTCGACCACCCGCACCTGGTAGCGCTGGCCGGCGGCGCCGCCCGTGCGCGCGAAGCAGTCGATCTCGGCGTCCTGGTTGATCGCCCCGGTCTTGCCGGTCGGGTCGAAGGTGATCGCCGGGCAGGCCGAGGGGTTGTTGAGGCGCTCGAAGCGCACCGCCGCGGTCCCGGTCGCCTCGCCGTTGCCGGCGCCCTCGCGGACGATCACGGTGTGCAGGCCGTTGGTGTCCAGGGCGCAGGTCTGGTCGTCGGCGAAGGTCAGGCCGCAGACCGCGGTGCCGTTGGGCCGCAGGACCTCGGTCAGCGGGTTAAGCGCGCCGGAGGTCGCGATCACCCGGGAGCGGATGCGGTCGCCCGAGGCGGCGCTGAACGTGTAGCAGGCGATCTCGCCGGGGTTGTTGATGTTGGCGACCACCGAGTCGCCGAAGGCGGTGGCCGCGCAGCCCAGCGGGTTCGGGAAGCGCTCGAGCACGATCCGGTAGTTGGCGGTCTGCCAGGCCGCCGCTGGAGTAGACGTAGATGCGGTTGGTGCCCGCGGCGTCGAGCAGGCAGGAGGCCTCGGGGGAGCCGGTGGGCCCGCAGACGGTGGTCCCGTCGGGGCGCACGACCTCGAACAGCAGCGTGCCGGCGCCGGCGGTCTCGACCACCCGCACCTGGTAGCGCTGGCCGGCGGCGCCGCCCGTGCGCGCGAAGCAGTCGATCTCGGCGTCCTGGTTGATCGCCCCGGTCTTGCCGGTCGGGTCGAAGGTGATCGCCGGGCAGGCCGAGGGGTTGTTGAGGCGCTCGATCGTCGTCGACGAACGAGCCGGTCCCCGAGCCGTTCGCGTCGACGCGCAGGGTCTGGACGCCGGTCGAGGTCAGCTCGCAGGTGAACTCGTCGGCGAAGGTCACGGCGCACACCTCGCCGGCCCCGAAGCGGATCGAGCTCAGCGGGTTGACCGTGCCGCTCTTGGGGATCACGCGGACGCGGACGCGGTCGCCGTCGTTGCCCGAGAACGTCAGATTGCGAACCTGCGACGGCGAGGTCACGTTGCACGTGATCTGCTCGCCGAAGACGATGTCGCCGTCGCACGGCCCCGCCAGCGCCTCGCCGGAGTTGCGCAACGACCAGCCGCTCGCCGCGAAGACGAGCGCGACAAACACCAGAGCCCGCCACCTCCAAGTCACGTCGCCAACCTACACGCGGCCGCCGCGATGTCAACCGGGCTGGACACGGGTTGGAAACGCCGCGGCCCGAGCCGCTGTCATAGAGTCGGCCCATGAACGACTTCGAGCAGCTGAGCACCGACGGACGCATCGCGACCCCCGACGACGGGGACTGGGACGAGGTCCGCCAGGCGTGGAACCTCGCCGCCGACCCGCACCCCGAGGCCGTGGCGCTGGTCGAGAGCGCCGACGATGTCGCCGCCGTGCTCCGCTTCTGCGCCGAGCGCGGCCTGCGGGTCCTCGGCCAGGGCACGGGCCACGGCGCGGTCGCGGTCGGGCCGCTCGAGGACACGGTGGTGATCAAGACCGAGCGCCTGCGCGGGATCGAGGTCGATCCCGAGGCCGAGACCGCGCGGGTCGAGGCCGGGGTGCTCGCGCTCGAGCTCGGCGAGGCCGCGGCCAAGCACGGCCTGTGCTCGATGCCGGGCTCCTCGCCGGACGTGGGGATCACGGGCTACACGCTGGGGGGCGGCCTCAGCTGGCTGGGGCGGCGCTACGGCTTCGCCTGCAACCGGGTCGCGGCGATCGAGGTGGTGACGGCCGACGGCGAGGCCGCGCACCGTCGACGCCGACAACGAGCCCGACCTCTTCTGGGCGCATGCGCGGAGGTGGCGGTGGCTACGCGATCGTCACCGCGATGCACCTCGACCTGATCCGGCTCGCCGAGGTCTACGGCGGGGTGCTCGTCTTCCCGGCCGAGCTCGGGCACCGAGGCGGTGCGCGCCTACCGCGACTGGACGCAGACGGTCGGCGACGAGGTGACCTCGATCGTCCGCTTCCTCCGCCCGCCGCCGCTCCCGGACGTCCCGGAGCCGCTGCGCGACAAGCCGCTGCTGACGATCGACGCCGCCTGCATCGGCGACGAGGCGGAGGGCGAGCGGCTGATCGCCCCGCTGCGCGCGCTCGGCGAGCCGATCATGGACACGTTCGCCCAGATGCCCGTCGCCGGGTTGAGCCGGATCCACATGGACCCCGAGCAGCCCGTCCCCGGGCTCGGCCACCACGCGCTGATCCCGGAGCTCACCGACGATGCGATCGAGGCGTTCTATGGCGCCGTCGGCCCGGAGGCCGGCTCGCCGCTGCTGCTCGCCGAGATGCGCCACATCGGCGGCGCGCTCGCGCGCCCTGCGGAGAACGGCGGCGCCCTCGACCACCTCGACGCGCGACTTCGTGATGTTCGCGCTCGGGATGACGATGAGCCCCGGAGATGGGCCAGGCCGTCGACGGGGCGCTCGACGGCCTGCACGAGACGATGGCGCCGTGGGCCGGCGAGGGCGGCTACTTCAACTTCGCCGAGCGCGCCTGCGACGTCGACGAGATCCTCCCCGCCGACACGTGCCGCCGGCTGCGGCGAGGTAAAGGGCCGCTGGGATCCCGACGGCATCGATCCGCGCCAACCATGTGCTCGCGCTGGAGCCCGCCTGACCGGGCCGGGCGTGCGACCTGCCGCCGGAAGCGTGGCCGGATGAGGCTCGGCCTGCCCGACTCGATCGACGCCTGCCTGTTCGACCTCGACGGCGTCCTCACCCAGACGGCAAAGGTCCACGCCGCCGCCTGGAAGCAGATGTTCGACGAGTACCTGCGCACTCGGGCCGAGGCTCGCGGCGAGGAGTTCCGGCCCTTCGACGCCCGTGACGACTACGACCGCTACGTCGACGGCAAGCCGCGTGCCGACGGCGTGCGCTCGTTCCTCGAGTCGCGTGGGATCAAGCTCCCCGAGGGCTCGGCCGACGACCCGCCCGACGCCGAGACGATCGCGGGGCTCGGCAACCGCAAGAACGCGCTGGTGCTGCGGCTGATCGACGAGCATGGGGTCGAGGCGTACGAGGGCTCGGTCCGTTACGTCCGGGCCGCGATCGACGCCGGGCTGCGCCGCGCCGTGGTGTCGTCGAGCACCAACTGCCGGGCGGTCCTGCGGGCCGCCGGGATCGAGGACCTCTTCGAGGAGATCGTCGACGGCCACGTCGCCGAGGCGCGAGGGGCTGGCGGGCAAGCCGGCGCCCGACACCTACCTGGCCGGCGCCGCGAAGCTCGGGGTCGAGCCGGCCGCCGCGGCCGTCTTCGAGGACGCCCTCGCCGGGGTCGAGGCGGGCCGCGCCGGCGACTTCGGCTGCGTGGTCGGCGTCGACCGGGTCGGGCAGGCCGAGGCGCTTGCCGAGCACGGCGCCGACATCGTCGTGAAGGACCTCGAGGAGCTGCTGCGTTGATCCGGCGCGGCGGCTACGAGGTCGATCCCTGGGAGGTGCGCGAGAGCAGCCTCGACCTCGAGCTCCTGGCCCAGTCGGAGTCGGTGTTCGCGCTCTCCAACGGGCACATCGGGCTGCGCGGCAACCTCGACGAGGGCGAGCCCTACGGCCTGCCCGGCACCTACCTGAACGGCTTTTACGAGGGCATGCCGCTGCCCTACGCGGAGGCCGGCTACGGCTATCCCGAGTCCGGCCAGACGGTCGTCAACGCGACCAACGGCAAGATCATCAGGCTGCTCGTCGCCGACGAGCCGTTCGACGTCCGCTACGGACGGGTCCAGAGCCACGAGCGGGTGCTCGACCTGCGAGCCGGGACCCTGACCCGGAAGGCCGAGTGGACCTCGCCGACCGAGGACACGGTGCGCGTGACGACGACGCGGCTGGTCTCGTTCGCGCAGCGCGCGATCGCCGCGATCGAGTACGTGGTCGAGCCCGTCGACGGCCCGCTGCGGGTCGTCGTCCAGTCGGAGCTGGTCGCCAACGAGCCCCTGCCCAGCGGCGCGAGAGAGCCGACCCTCCGGGCCGCGCGCCGCTGCAGACGGCCGCTCGAGTCCGAGCGGCACGGGACCCAGGACGCTGCGCGCGATCCTCGTCGCACCGGACGAAGTCGAGCGAGCTGCGCATGGCCGCCGGCCAGGAGCACGTGATCGACTGCGCCACGACGACCTGCAGACCGACGGCCAGTCGCGAGGCCGACTTCGCGCGCACGACGTTCTCGGCGCGAGATCGAGCCCGGCGCGCCGCTGCGGCTGGTCAAGTTCATCGCCTACGGCTGGTCGGCGCGGCGCTCGATGCCGGCGCTGCGCGACCAGGTCTCGGCGGCGCTGGCCGAGGCCAAGCACACCGGCTGGGACGACCTGCGTGCGCCTCCAGCGCGAGTACCTGGACGAGTTCTGGGAGCGCGGCCGACGTCGAGATCGACGGCGAGCCGCGGCTGCAGCAGGCGCTGCGCTTCGGGATGTTCCACGTGCTCCAGGCCGGCGCCCGCAGCGAGGGCCGGGCGATCCCCGCCAAGGGCCTGACGGGCTCCGGCTACGACGGCCACGCCTTCTGGGACACGGAGACGTTCGTGCTCCCGATGCTGATCTACTCGATGCCCGGCGCGGCGCGCGATGCGCTGCGCTGGCGCCACTCGACGCTGCGAGCAAGGCGTTCCATCGCGCCGAGCAGCTCGGCCTCGAGGGCGCCACGTTTCCGTGGCGGACGATCGCGGGCGAGGAATGCTCGAGCTACTGGCCGGCGGGCACCGCCGCCTTCCACGTCAACGCGGACATCGCCAACGCCGTGTCGCGCTACGTGCACGCGACCGGCCGACGAGGGCTTCCTCGACGAGTGCGGCGGCGAGCTGCTCGTCGCGACCGCCCGGCTCTGGCGCTCGCTCGGCCACCACGACAGCTCCGGCAACTTCCGCATCGACGGGGTCACCGGGCCCGACGAGTACAGCGCCGTCGCCGACAACAACGTCTACACCAACCTCTGCGCGCAGCGGAACCTGCTGCGACGCGGCCGAGTGCGATGGAGCACCAGCCCGAGCTCGCCCACTCGCTCAGCGTCGACGCCGAGGAGACGGCCGCGTGGCGCGACGCCGCCAACGCGATGACGATCCCGTACGACGAGGACGCTCGGCGTCCACCAGCAGTCCGAGGGCTACACCGACCACGCGCCCTGGGACTTCGAGTACGACCCCGGCCGACGCCTACCCGCTCTTCCTGCACTACCCGTACTTCGACCTCTACCGCAAGCAGGTCGTCAAGCAGGCCGACCTCGTGCTCGCCCTGGCGACTGTCGCGGCGACGCGTTCACGCGCCGAGCAGAAGGCGCGCGACTTCGCCTACTACGAGCCGCTGACGGTGCGCGACTCGTCGCTGTCGGCCTGCACCCAGGCGGTTATGGCGGCCGAGGTCGGCCACCTCGACCTCGCCTTCGAGTACATGACCGAGGCGGCGCTGATGGACCTCGACGACCTCGAGCACAACGCCCGCGACGGCGTCCACATGGCGTCGCTCGCGGGCGCGTGGATCGGCGGCCGTCGCGGGGTTCGGCGGGATGCGCGACTACGGCCGGCGAGCTGACGTTCGTGCCGCGGCTGCCCGAGCAGCGTCACCCGACTGCGCTTCCGGCTCGCCTACCGCGACCGGCGTGCTCGAGGTCGTCGGTCACGGCGAAGAGGCCACGTACACGCTGCACTCGGGCGAGCCGCTGACCATCGTCCATCACGGCGAGGAGCTCGAGGTGACCACCGAGCGACGCCGGTCGAGCGGCCCATCCCCGACGTGGAGCCGGGCAAGCGGCCGCCGCCAACCCGCCCATCGCGGGCCGCTCGGGGCCCGCGGGATCGGCTGAGCGATGCGGGTCGCGGTGGCGGCAGACGAGCGCACCGGCGTGGCCGAAGAGGTGCTGGCCGAGCTCCGGCGGCGCGGCCACGAGCCGATCCCACACGGCGCGCTCGCCGAGTCCGAGCCCGACGACTGGGCCTGGGCGAGCGAGGCGGCGGCTCGGGACGTCGCCGACGGCCGCGCCGAGCAGGCGGTGGTCTGCTGCTGGACGGGCACCGGCGCCTCGATCGCCGCGAACAAGGTCACCGGGGTGCGCGCCGCGCTCTGTGCCGACGCGGCGACCGCGGCCGGGGCGCGGCGCTGGAACGACGCCAACGTGCTCGCGCTCAGCCTGCGGTCGACCTCGGCCGCCGAGCTCGGCGAGATCCTCGACGCCTGGCTGGCGGGCGAGCCGTCGGCCGAGGACGACGACAGGGCGAACGTCGCGCACCTCGCCGAGATCGAGTCCGGCGGCGCCTAGGGATGGGCATCGACCTCGAACGCCCGATTCGCCGCCTGCTGCCCGAGGCGCGAGCCGGTCCACGATCGGCGCGCAGGTCGCCGGCCTCGACCTGGCCGAGCGCGCGGGCGACGAGCGCCCGTACGTGATCACCAACTTCGCCCTCACCCTCGACGGGCACGCGACGATCTCCGGGCGCTCCGGGGCGATCGGCTCCGACGCCGACACAGCGATGCTGATCGGCCTGCGCACCCGCGTCGACGCGGTGATGATCGGTGCCGGGACGATGCGGGCGGAGCGCTACGGCCGCGTCGTCGGCGATCCCGCCAAGCGGCAACTGCGCGAGAGCGAGGGGCTGGCCCCCGACCCGCTGGTGGTGATCGTCTCCGGCCGGCTCGACCTGCCCTGGGACGCCCCGCTGTTCACCGAGGCGGAAGGACCCGTGCTGATCTGCACCGCGTCGGACGAGCAGCCGCCGGAGACGGCTACGAGGCTGGACCTCATCCGCCACCCCGAGGGCGTCGACCTCACGGCGCTGCTCGGCCGCCTGCGCTCCGACCACGGTGTCCGGGCGCTGCTGTGCGAGGGCGGCCCGCGCCTGCACGGCGAGCTGATCGAGGCCGGCCTGGTCGATGAGCTGTTCGTGACCTGCGCGCCGAAGCTGAGCGGCGGCGTCGGCCCCGGCCTGATCGCCGGCCTGCGCCGAGCGCGAGCGCCCGCTGGAGCTCGCCTGGCTGCTCGCCGAGGAGTCGACCGGCGAGCTCTTCGGCCGTTATCTGACCGGCGCCGGCGGGTAACGGTCCGCGATGGAGCTGGTCGACTACACCGACGCGGACCTGGAGCTGAGCGTCGCCCTCGAGACCGACCCCCAGGTGATGGCCGAGCTGGGTGGCCCGCGCTCGGTCGAGTCGATCGAGCGCGTCCACCCCAAGCGAGCCGCGGCGGCCGACGGCGGGATGTGGCTGAAGATCATGCTCGACGACAGCCCCGAGCCCGTCGGGCAACTCGGCGCCTGGTGGTCCGAGTACCAGGACGAGGAGCTCTGGGAGGTCGGCTGGATGCTGCTGCCCCAGTTCCACGGCCGCGGGCTCGGCAGCGAGGCGCTGGGGATGCTGATCGAGCGCCTGCGCGAGGCGCCCGGAATCGACACCGTCCACGCCTTCCCCGGCGTCTCCAACGCACCCTCGAACGGCCTCTGCCGCAAGTTCGGCTTCGAGCTCGTCGACAGCAGCGAGGTCGAGTTCGCGGGCCGGTCGCTGGCGGTCAACCACTGGGTGCTGCAGGTCGGCGGCTGAGTCAGGCCGGAGTCGGCGCCGCGTACTCGCCGGTCTCGTCCGGGATCAGGCCAGCCTGCTCGGACTCGCGCTCGCCGCGGCGGAGCATCCGCAGGCCCAGGATCGTCGCCGCGAGCAGACCCGCGGTGCCGAGGCTGAGCTGGACGCTGAGCAACCCCTCGCGCGACCAGTAGACGTCCTCCAGCTCGAGGAGCAGCGCGGCCTCGTCGAAAGTCAGCCCGATGCCGGCGCCGAAGGGCACCGCGAGCACCTGCTCGAGGGGCTCGCTGCGGGTGATGAGCCCGGCGCCGCCGGCCACGAAGGCGGTCAGGATCCCGGGGATGAAGTGGTGCACGTGGCGGCCGCCGACCTTCACGTCGCGGGTCGGCCACCAGCCGCTGCGGATCCCCCAGGTCGAGAAACGCATGAGCGCGAAGCCGCCGACGAACCCGGAGAGCATGTTGAAGAGGATCGTCTCGCCCTTCGGGGCGGCGGTGTAGCCCTCGATCGCGACCGTCACCGTGTCCTGGGTCGCCAGGGTGGCGGCCTCGAGCGCGTGTTCCGCGGTCTCGATCACGCCGCCGGCCTCGGGCGCCTCGGGGACGTGGCGGCGGGCCATGCGCGCAACCTGGCCGGCGAAGACCGCGGCCGTGGTCCCGAACGCGGCGGTGGCGAGGGCCAGCGTGAGACGATCGGCGCGACCGCGGCTCCTGCGTCCCCGGACGAGCACGGCGACCTACAGGCGGATCAGGTTCTCGGCGGCGATGTCGCGGGTGACGCCGCGGAAGTCGACCACCAGCGGCGCCTCGGCGACGACGCGCTCATAGTCGATCTCGTCGTGCGCGGTGATCACGCAGGCGAGGTCGCACCGGCCGAGCTCCTCGTCGAGGGTCCCCGAGGCAAGCCCGAGCTCGGCGATCTCCGGGACGTGCGGGTCGTGGTAGGCGACCTCGGCTCCGAGCTCCCGCAGGAGGTGCGCGATCTTGAGCGCCGGCGCCTCGCGCATGTCCCCGACCCCCTTCTTGTAGGAGACGCCGAGCAGCAGCACCCGCGAGTCGCGCACCGGCTTCGAGATCTCGTTCAGCGCCCGGACGACGCGCTCGACGCAGTAGTGGGGCTGGTGCTGGTTGACCTTGCCGGCGAGCTCGACGAACTCGGCCGGGAAGTCGTACTCGCGGGCCTTGAACGCGAGGTAGAACGGGTCGACCGGCAGGCAGTGGCCTCCCATCCCCGGTCCCGGCTCGAAGCGCATGAAGCCGTACGGCTTCGTCGCCGCCGCGTCGACGACCTCCCAGACGTCGATTCCCATCCGCTCGCAGAGCACCGCGAGCTCGTTGACGAGCGCGATGTTGACGGAGCGGAAGATGTTCTCGAGCAGCTTCGTCATCTCGGCCGCCTCGGGGGTGGCGACGATCACGACCTCGTCGCAGATCTCGGCGTACAGCATCCGGGCCCGCTCGCTGCACGCCTCGGTGAGCCCGCCGACGACCTTCGGGGTCGTCCGGATCGTGTGGTCGGTGCGCCCGGGGTCGATGCGCTCGGGCGAGAACGCCAGGTGGAAGTCGCGCCCGGCGGCGAGCCCGGACTCCTCGAGGATCGGCTGCAGGCGCTCGCGCGTGGTCCCCGGATAGGTGGTCGACTCGAGCACCACCAGCTGCTCGGGGCGCATCACGGCCGCCAGCGCCCGGCCGGCGTCGGCGATGTAGCTCAGATCGGGCTCGCGCTGGTTGGCGAGCGGGGTCGGGACGCAGATGAGGACCGCGTCGCACTCGGCGAGCGCGGCGTGGTCGGTGGTCGCGGAGATCCGGTCGCCCACCGCCGCGAGGCGCTCGTCGGCAACGTCCTCGACCTGGCTGCGACCCGCGTTGAGTCCCTCGACGACGCGCTCGGAGACGTCGAGGCCGGTGACCTCGTGACCGGCCTCGGCAAAGGCCACCGCGAGCGGGAGGCCGACGTACCCCAACCCGATGATCCCGACTCTCATGCGCGCCCAGTGTAGGCGTCGGTGAGCTGGATGATCGCGCGTCCGTTGGCACTGTGTGGGTTGCGCGCGCGCTCGGTGGCGCTCACTTCGAGCAGCAGCTTGGTCGCGACCAGCGCGGCGGCCAGCGCCGCCTCGGAGTCGTCGGCGAGCAGAACCGACGTCGAATTCTTGACCGCCTAGATCGGTTTCGAGCGCCGCGAGCGCCTGAGCCAGCTCCCCGACCGCCGGTGCCTCGGGATCCGGTGCGGCGGCTGGCGGCTCCCAGATCCGGGCCGTGTCAGGCCCGTCGAGCGTTTGCGCCAGTGCCTGCGAGATCGAACGGTCTCCCACGATGATCGAAGCCATCCCTCAAACCCCTACCTGATCGGTCAACAAATGGAGTGACAACTGAACCTTTGCGCCGCGTACGCCGATAGCATCGCTTGAGGATGAAGCGTTTGCTCTCACCGTGGTCGTTCGGCGTCAGCGCCGCTCGCCATCTGGCCTGGTACGTGAACTATCACGTCAGCGGCCAGACGCGGCCCCGGGTCTAGCGGTCGCGGAGCCCGCGACTCACAGCCTGCCCGCGCGCAGGGCCCTCACCTGGCGCAGCTCCAGCACCTCGGCGTCGACGTCGTCGATCGCCGCCCGCGGCGAATCCAGCATGGTCGAGCTCATCCGAGTCTCCCGCGCGCGCCCTCGTCCGTCGGGGTCGACGCGCCACGCGGCGGCCTCCTCGCGCGCGCTGACGGAGGCGGCCACGGTCGCCCCGCGAAGGAGCATCCCCGCCCCGTCGTCGAGCCCGTAGCCCGGACAGCCCCGGCGTGCGACCTCGTTGAGCAGGGCGCGGCGGCGCTCGGGATCGCGGTGGTAATGGGTGCTGAGGATCCCGGGGACCAGGCCGAGCCCGGGGACCAGCCGGGCGACACCCGCCGAGCGGCTCACGCCCCACTCGAACCAGCACATGGCGCCGGCGCTCTGGCCGGCGAGCAGGACGCCCCGCTCCCAGCAGCGGCGCAGCAGCCGATCGACGCCGTGGGCGCGCCAGATCGCGACCAGGTTGAGCATGCTGCCGCCGCCGACGTAGATCACGTCCTGGGAGAGCAGGTGCCCGGCGAGGTCGACCGACTCGGCCTCGAGCCGGAACAGCGAGACGTGCGAGAGCTCGCAATCGCGGGCGGCGAAGCTCGAGCGGAAGGCGGCGATCTGGTCGGTCGGGTCGCCGCTCGCGGTCGGCAGCAGGCAGACCCGCGGGCGCGGGCTGTTGGCGAGCTCGAGCACGTGGTCGCGGATCGCCTCGTTCCCGCGGCGGCGGCTGAACTCGTGCCCGCCGAGGACGAGGATCGACCGCCACCCCGTGGGCACGGGCCTGCGGTCGCCGGGGCGGTCGCTCATCCGCTCAGACCGGGACCAGCGCCGGCTGGGGACGGATCAGGGGCACCGAGGCGCTGTCGCCCAGATATCGGGTCGCGAGCTGGGTGGTGACCACGTGGCCGTGACGGAGCTCGACCCGGTAGGCGCGGGCGTGCGGCCGTGAGGCGACGACCTGGCCGAGGTCGTCGCCGATGAAGTGCAGGGCGGCGCCGTCGTCCGCCGCGTAGGCGGGGGCCATGCCCTCGGAGAGCCAGGCAAACAGCGCCTCGCGCCGCGCCGGCTCGCTGGAGTAGTGGACCGTGTTGCTCCACGGTAGGAACCCGAGGCCCTCGATCCGCTGCGGGTCGCCGTGGAAGGTCGAGACCCCCTCCGTGAACCAGCACAGTGACCCGGCCGAGAGCCCGCACAGGACGGTGCCCCGCTCCCAGGCCTCGCGGAGGATCCCGTCGATCCCATGGGCGCGCCAAACGCCCATCAGGCTGGTCACGCTGCCACCGCCGACGTAGATCAGGTCCTGGGAGAGCAGGTGCTCGCGCGGCTCGGCCGGCGCGCGCTCGCGCCGGAACAGCGACAGGTGCGAGGGGTCGCAGCGCGCGGCGGAGAAGTGGCGGTAGAAGCGGACGATGTAGTGATCGGCGTCGCCGCTGGCCGACGGCAGGAAGCAGACGCGCGGCCGCGGGCGGCCCGTGAGCTCGAGCACGAACTCGTCGAGCAACGGGTTACCGGACTCCATCGAGAATCCGCCGCCCCCGAAGGTGACGATTTGGCGCATAGGTCGTTCTCCACGCGTCTGGGCCTGGATTGCTGGACGGTGCTCATTTTGGAGGCGGCCCGGCCGCCGGTCTTTGGCCAGCTGGCGAGACCTACGCCCTCGCGCTTCGACGCCGGTAGAGCGAGAAGGTCGCCCCGACGAGCAGCAGGGCGCCCGCGATCGCGCCGGCGACCGCGACTCCCTGCCCGCCGGCCTCGTCGTCGGTGGGCGGAGCGCTCGGGGCGGCGGTCTCGGCGGCGGGCGCGTCGCGCGGCTGCGTGCAGCTCGTCTGCCTCGAACGGGCGCAGGTCGCCGGCCAGGCGCCGGTACGTGGCGGCGGCCGAGCCGTCGATCGTCGCCCACTCGTAATCGGGCCCGGGTCCGTCGGGGAAGCCCGTGTAGCCGCCGCGGGGCAGCACGACGATCCACCAGCTCTCGTTGACGCCCTCGGCGCCGACCGTCAGCCGCACGCGATAGAACGGCTCAGGCCGCTCCGGGCCGGAGCTTGCGGTCCCGCCCTCGGCGAGGTGGATCGAGAGCTCATCCTCGGGCACCTCCGTGCACGCGTCGGGGCCGCAGATTTTCGCGCCCTGCAGCTCCTTCGCGACGGCCGGGACGGGCGCCGCGAGCAGCGCGGCGCAGAGGGCGATCGGCAGGAAACGGGGCATCGCGGCTCCTCTCTCGAGTGTCACCCCCACTACAAGGGCCGCGGGGAATCGGTTCCCTAGCCGGGCTCCAGCGATCGGGCGATGCGGATCGCCTCGCGCTTGCCGAACGCCCCCTCGAGCCGCACGAGCACCGGACCCCGCTCGACCAGCAGGACGTTCTGTGCCACCTCGAGGTCGCGCTCGGCGATCCCGCCGGCCTCGGGGCCGTAGAAGAAGAAGTGCGGGGCACCCGCGATCCACGCGGCACGTCGCCCCCCGACTCGCACCCGCTCGACCGCGGTCGCCTGCGGGACCACCTTGTGCAGGTACTCGCCCGCGATCCGGCCCCGGAGCTCGGTGACCAGGAGGCCGACCCCGGTGGTCGTGGTGCGGGGCAGGCGCGGCGACGGGCGGTAGACGAGCGTCAGCGCACCGCCGGGGGCGCGCGGATCCACGAGCACCCGTGCGGGCGGCCCGAGCGCGGCCGGCACCGCGGGCTCGAAGCCGAGTCGCTCCCCGGCCGCCTCGAGGGTGGTGGCCTCGCCGGGCAGGCGCGGGCGGGCGGCCGCCTGCGGGGCGGGCTCGGGCGTCGTCTCGATCTGGACCCCGCCGATGTCGAAGAGGTCGCGCAGGGCGTCGCGGGCCGCCGGCGAGACGGCGAGGGCGGTCGCCGAGAGCCCCAGGACGATCAGGGCGGCGATGGCCAGCGGCCGCAGAACGCGGCGGCGAGGGGCGCGCAAGCGGGCAGGCGGCGCCCGTCTCGATCCGCTCGCGAACCGCCTCGGCGAGCGGCGGCTCGGGCGGGTAGTCGAGCTCGCGGCCAAGCGCGAGCAGGCGGCGCTCCAGCTCAGCCATCGCCAACCTCCGGGCGCTCGCGCAGCCGCTCCAGGGCGCGCGAGAGCCGCGACTTCACCGTGCCGGGCCGGACGCCGAGGGCCGCGGCGGTCTCGGCCTCGCTGAGCTCGAGCAGGTAGCGGCAGGCGATCACCGCCCGGTCACGCTCGGGCAGGCTCTCGACCGCGGCGAGCAGGGCCCGGCGCCGCTCGTGGTCGAGGAGCGCCGACTCGGGGGACGGGACCGCGCCCCCCTCGCGGCGCTCCTCCGCCACGCGTAGCGCCAGCCGCCCCCGGCGGGCGGCCGCGACGCGTCGGTTGCGCGCCTCGTTGCCGACGATCCGCAGCAGCCAAGGGCGAAACGGAGCTCCCTCGCGGAACCGCCCGAGCGCCCGGTGGGCCTTCAGGAACGCGTCCTGGGCCGCCTCCTCGGCCTCGGCGGCCGAGCCGGTGATCATCCACGCGGTGCGAAAGGCGATCGTCTGGTTGGCTCTCACGATCTGCTCGTAGGCGGCCACGTCGCCGCGCTTGGCGCGCGCGATCAGCGCAAGCTCGTCCAGTGGCCGGTCCTCCACTGCACCATTCCTACAACCGGCGGCGCCGACCGGTTCCCAGGCGCGCCGCGGCCGCTACGTCAGAGGCCGGTCCAGCCGCCGCCGTAGCAGGGCTTCGGTCCGCAGAGGTTGAGGATCGCCCCGTCGACCTGGAGGAAGTTCGACACCTCGGCCAGGCCGTCCGCGATCCCGCGCGGCGCCCCGTGCGGGTCCTCGCCGACCCGGTTGGGGACGTTGGTGAGCGGCGGCGGCGGCGTGCCGATGGTCTCGGACGGGTCGCCCGGGTCGGGCCGAACCGGACCGAAGTCCGTGTAGACGACGACGGAGCCCGGATACGGGTACGAGGCGATCCGCGGAACGTTCCAGAGCACGTCGGTGTCGGGCCACCGGCCCGGGTCCACCACCGGCTCGTGCGCCGCAGCGCCGATCGTTCGCGCCTCGACGTCGGTCATCCAGTTGCTGACCTGATGGTCGCCGACCGCGGCGCCCAGGAGGACCGTGTGCGCGGGCGTGTCGGGCAGCGGGTTGGTGGTCATGCGGTTCGCGTAGCCGTTCGGCTCGCCGCGATCCCAGAGCATCTGCACCAGCGAGAGCAGCAGCGGACGCGAGAGCTCGTCGGTGTAGGCGCCGTTGAGCAGGATCGCGAACTCGTCGTAGTCGACCGAGCGCGGCAGCAGGATCGAGTAGCGCATCGCCGGCACCCCGAGCGCGGCGCGGGTGAAATCGGGGGCGACCGCGGCCAGCGCGCCGCCCATGATCCCGCCCTGGCTGTTGCCGTCGTAGAAGAGGCGCTCGTCGTCGATCACCGACGACGTCGAGAGCGTCCCGTCGGCGTGGAACGCTGGCGCCGAGGCGAAGCCGGCCGGGTGGATCATCAGCCGGCCCAGGAAGAGCTCGTTGAGGAGCCCCTGCTGCAGGCGGTCGGCGAGCTCGGGGAAGTCGGAGAGCTCGGTGATGATCCCGGCGGCGTTCGGGACGTCCTCGGCCGCCATCCCGATCTCGTCGGTGGCGCAGAGGACGAAGCCGTGGTCGTTGGCCAGGTCCTTCTGGTACTGGCCGCGGACCTGGTCGAGGGTGCCGAAGAGCCCGTGGCCGTACAGCGACGGGCGCACCGTGACCGGGCTCGGGCCGTCCACCGCGACCCGCGGCACGATGCAGTCGAACTTGGCGGTGTAGTCACCGTTGCGGGTCGGAAGCCCGTCGGCACCGAGCGCGAAGCGACCGCCCGGCGCGCAGTTGGGCTCGAGGTAGCACGGCACCTCGTAGGTGCCGGTGATCTCCCGCGCGACCTCGGCGTCCTCGGCCGGGGTGAAGTTCTCGATTCCGGTGACGGTGAAGTCGGGCGACGCCCCCTGCACGGTCAGGTCGGCCATCGTCGTGTCGCCGAGCTCGGCGAAGGCGTCGTTTCGGATCTCGAGCATGCGCCCGGCGATGTTCTCGTCGCTGGCGACGGTGAAGTCCCACGCGAGATAGAGGTCCGAGCGGCGGACGTCGGCGTCGCGCAGGGTGGCGAAGATCGAGTCGAAGCGGGCGCGCTGGGCCTCGATCGGCGGCTCGGACGATGGGAGGTCGTCGCGGTAGTAGCGGAAGCCCTCGGGGGCGGGGATCACCGAGCCGTCTCCGGCGCGCAGGTCGCGCAGGGCGACCACGTAGCGGTGCCCGGAGGCGAAGTTGACCGCCGGGTTGATCATCAGCGCCGTCTTCTCGGCGGCTCGTCGCGTTCGAGTCGATCTCGACCCAGATCGGCCAGCGCTCGCCGGTCTCGGCGTCGATCACGACCACCGGCGCGTCGGGCTCGGAGTAGCGGCCGAGGTGGTTGAGCGCCACCGGGTCGGTGGCCGCAAGCGCCGCGGGCGTGTCCAGGCCGGGCACCCTGAGCACGATCGACTGCCCGGGGCTGAACCCGTCGTTGAGGTTGTACGGGCCGGCCGCGACGTGCACGCCGGCGGTGTTGGCGGGCGTCGCCGGCGTCTTCAGGTCCACCCGGCGGCCGGTGCGGGTGGTCTCGTCCGCGACCGTGTAGTAGTCGTCGGGGAAGGGCAGCAGGCACAGCGAGCCCTGCTGCTGGCCGACGAAGTCGCACTCGCCGGCGCGGCGTCAGGTCGACGGGCTTCGGCGCGCACCCGGCGGTGTCGCGGACCAGGTCGCGGACCCGGGCGTTGCCCCCGACGCGGACCCGCAGGTCGCGGCCCGCGCACGACGCAACCGCCTCGCGCCCGCGCGCGTTCAGCTTCAGCCTCAGGCGCCGCTTCGAATGCGGCGCGAGCCGCACCCGCTTCGTCCGCACGAGCTTCGCCCAGTCGGGCTC
This sequence comes from uncultured Solirubrobacterales bacterium, assembly GCA_963729065.1. GTDB lineage: Bacteria > Actinomycetota > Thermoleophilia > Solirubrobacterales > 70-9 > WHSW01. The sequence continues at coordinate 1,084,704 of CAVSMS010000010.1, read as the reverse complement.
GTCGAAGCTCGAGCCCTTGACCTTCACCCACACCCGCCGGGCCTCACGGCCGGTGTTCGCGACCTTGACCTTGAAGCCGCGGTCGAGGATCGCCGCCTGCGAGTCGGTGAGCGAGCGGGGCTTGACCTTCGCCTGGGCCGGCACGCCGAGGGCGAGGATCAACCCGATCGTGAGCGCCGCCAGGGACGCCGAGCGTATTGCGAGGAGCCCGACCTGCACCCGCGGCACCCTACTCGGGAGCGCGCGCGGCGGCCGGAGCTAGGGGCCGACCGAGGCCTGGACCCGTGGGCTGGTCCCGTCCGAACGCTGCCAACCGACGATCGCATCGCCACCGGCGTCGATCGCGACCTGCGGGACGGTCGCGTCTTGCCCGGCGGCGGAGAGGTTCTTCACGGCGCCCAGGATCCCCGCGGCCGAACGCGTCCGGGCCTGGGCACGCTGGTTCGTGCCGTCGGAGTGCGCCCAGGCGAAGACCGCATCGCCGTCGGCGTCGACGGCGACTTGGGGGACGGCAGAGCTGTTCCCGGAGGGGGAGACGATCTGCTGGGCGCTCAGGCCGCCGGTCGCCGTACGCGCCCGGGCCATGACGGAGTAGGTGAGCGCGCTGTCGAAGCGCAACCATGTGATGACGGCATCCCCATCGGCATCGACACCGACGTGGGGCCTCACTCCCGATTGGCCGGCGGCGGAGATTTCCTGGACCGGGCTCAGGGCGCCCGCTGCGGTGCGCGCCCTCGTCTGGATGTGGTACCCCTGCGCGCCCACCCTCTCCGAGTACGCCCAGGCCAAGACCGCATCGCCGTCGGCGTCCACTGCGAGCTCGGGATTGGTGCCGTGCCCCCCGGCGGCGGAGAGGGTCTGGACGGCGCTCAACGTGCCGGCGGCCGAGCGCGCTCGAGCCTGGACTCGCGTGTTCGTGCCGTCGGATCGCTCCCAGATGAAGACGGCGTCACCGTCGACGTCGACGGCGACCTGGGGCCCGGTGAACCCGAACGCGTTCTGTCCGGCGCCGGAGAGTGTGTCGACGGCACTCAAGGCCCCTGCGGCCGAGCGCCCGCGGGCCTGGACCCGGTAGTGCGAACCGTCCCACCGCGTCCAGACGAGCACCGCGTCACCGTCGGCGTCGACCGCGACTCCGGGCTGTGTCGCATTTTCCCCGGCCGGCGAGACCGTCTGCACGGCGCTGAGGGCCCCGGCGGCCGAAAGCGCCCGGGTCTGGATCCTGGAGTTCGTCCCGTCGCTCCGCTGCCAGGCGAAGACCGCGTCGCCATCGGCGTCGACGGCGACGCGTGGAGTGGACGCGTTCTGTCCGGCGGGGGAGATGGTCCGCAGGGGACCCAGCGCACCGGTGGCGGAGCGCGCGCGGGTCTGGATCCTCTGATTCGGCCCGTCGAGGCGCACCCAGGCGAAGACCGCGTCGCCATCGGCGTCGACGGCGACCTGGGTGAGGGCCGCGCTCTGTCCCGCGACGGAGACGTTCTGCGGCGCGGTCCACGCCGCCCACGCGAGCGCCGCAGGCAGCAGCCCCACGCACGAGCAGGGCGCAGAGCGAAACCAAGCGGCGGTTCATCCGCCGAGGCTAGTCTCGGGTCAAGATCCGCTACATCCGTACTTGCCCGCAGATGTCCGAGCGCACGGGCGGCGCCGCGAGACCGCGGCTACCCTGGCCGGGCCGTGGCCGGACCGCCGCAAGAGCACCCGAGGACGGGCGCCGATCCCCCCGCCGCCGCAGGATCCGGCGCTCGGGTCGATGTCGACGGCCTTCGACGAGGACGAGATGGTGGGCCTCCTCGAGCGAGGCGCTGGCGGATGGCGCCGACGGCCGCATGCGGGTCGTCGGCTGTCGCCCCTCATACGTCCGCTACAGCCCGGGGCGCTACTGCCGCGTCCTCTACGAGGTCACGTTCCGGCGGGCCGACACCGGCGTCGAGGCCGGCGTGCTCGCCCACGCCGCGCTGCTGCGCGGCAACCGCGCCGAGCGGCTCTGGGCGGGCGGCGAGCCGCAGCGGCTGGCCGAGCGTGCCGCGGCTCTGCATCGACCAGGCCCCGGCGCCCACGCGGCGCACCTGCCGGCGCTGCGGGCGATCGTCCAGCTCTATCCCGTCGATCTCCACCTTCCCGGGCTGGTGGAGGCGGCGTCGCCCGAGGCGCTGCGCGAACGCCTGCGGGCCGTCTGGCCCGAGGGGCCCGATCTGCGCGCGGTCGAGCCCGAGCTGGTCCGCTACAAGCCGCGCCGCCGAGCGGTGCTGCGCCTGCGCCTCGACGGCGGCGGACGTGACGCCGCGTACGCGAAGCTCAGGGCGGACGAGCGCGGGGCGCTGATCGAGGACAGCGCCCGCCGACTCGCCGCCGCCGGGGTCCCGCTACCCGAATCGCTCGGCTACCTCCCCGATCTGCGGCTGATGCTCGCGGCCGAGGCCCCCGGCACGCGGCTAAAGGAGCTGCGCGGCGATGACGACTTCGCCGACGCGATGGAGCCGGTCGCCGAGATGCTGGCCCGCGTTCACGCCTGCTCGCTACCCGGTCTGCCGTCCGCGTGGCTCCAAACCGAGGTCGACGAGCTGCGCGCCGAGGCCGGCACGGTCGCCGCGCTGCTCCCTGCGGCCCGCGAGCGGGTCGAGCGGCTCGCCGGGCGGCTGGTGGCCGGGCTCGAGACCCTGGACGTCCCGGCGGGCACGATTCACGGCAGCTTCCACGACGATCAGGTGCTCGTCTCGCCGGCCGGCCTGACCCTCGTGGACCTCGACAGCGTCCAGCGCGGGCCGCTGCTCGCCGACGTCGGGCACTTCCTCTCCTACCTGTCGGCGGACGGCGCCGAGGCCGCGCGCGAGGGATTCCTCGGCCGCGTACGCGCGAACGAGCGCAACCGACCCGGCCGTGCTCCTGTTCGAGGCGGCGTCGCTGCTGCGCTGGAGCACGCTTCCGTTCCGCGACCGCGAGCCCGGCTGGCCGGAGGCGGTCGAGCGCCGCGTCGAGCTCGCCGAGGTCCGCCTTCGCGAGTGGGGGTCGAGCGGCGGCCTGACCGCGGCGGCGTCCGGGACGCTCAGCTCGGCGCGTCGTTGCGCCAGCGACTCCCGCTCCACTCGAACTCGGACGCGAGCCCCTCGGCGAGCGGTGTCGCGGGCACGAACCCGAGGCGCTGCCTGGCCCGAGTCGTGTCGGCGCGGGTGTCGCGAACGTCCCCGTGCGGGGATTCGCCGTAGGAGATGCTGAGCTCGCGCCCGGCCAGCTCGCCGATCAGCGCCAGGGCGTCGTGGACGCTCACCTGCGAGCCGCCGCCGAGGTTGAAGACGCCGCCCTCGATCCCCGGTGTCGCGGCGGCGATGCGCAGCCCGGTGACGACGTCGCCGACGTAGGTGAAGTCGCGCGTCTGGTTGCCGTCGCCGAAGACGTCGATCGGCGCGCCTTCGAGCGCCGCGCGGCAGAACCGGTTGAAGGCCATGTCCGGCCGCTGGCGCGGGCCGTAGACCGAGAACAGCCGCAGGCTGACGACGTTGATCCCGTGGCAGAGGTGGTAGAGGTCGCAGAGCTGCTCGGCGCTGAGCTTGGTCAGCCCGTAGGGGGAGACCGGCCGCGGGGTCACGTCCTCGGGTGTCGGGAAGCGCTCGGCCTCGCCGTAGATCGATGACGAGGACGCGTACACCAGCCGCGTCCGCGGCGAGCTCGCTGCCGCCTCGAGCAGCTGCTGGGTGGCCTGCACGTTGTTGCGCAGGTACTGCTCGAAGCGATCGCCCCAGCTCGAGCGCACGCCCGGCTCGGCCGCGAGGTGAAAGACCGTGTCGCACTCCTCGACCAGCTCGAACAGCTCACCGCGAGCGAGGTCGATCGGCACGAACTCGAACCCGCGCCAGTCCATCGCCCGCTCGAGGTTTCGCAGCTTCTCGCGGCGCCCGTAGTTGTCGTTGAAGCAGTCGACGCCGATCACGTCCTCGCCGTCCGCGAGGAGCGATTCGGTGAGGTGCGAGCCGACAAAGCCCGCGCAGCCTGTGACCAGTGCGCGCATCAATCACTAAACCCGCGGGCCGGCCAAGGATCACGTGTGAATTTCTTGTGATCTTCTTGCGCCTACCGGGTTCCAGGAAATATGGATCCCGGGGCAGCCCCTCCACGACCAAGCAACCGGTTCGACCTCCGCGCGGACGGAGGATCGCCTGCGCGGCTCGAGTCCCCGCTTTCTGTTCTTCTCGAACGAGTGCGTGGGCCTCGGCCACCTGCGCCGCTGCCTGAGGCTGGCGCGCGGGCTCACCGAGGCGAATCCGCAGAGCAGCGCGCTGATCGTCACCGGCTCGCCGGTGGCCACCAGCTACAGCCTGCCGCCCCGGGTCGACCTGGTGAAGCTGCCCGCGCTGGCGCGCGACGAGCAGGGCAACCACCGGGCCGAGAGCCTGGCGCTCGACGTCGACGACGTGTCGCGGGTGCGCTCGCGCGTCGCGATGACGGTCGCCGCCGAGTTCGATCCCACCGTCGCCGTGGTCGACAAGGCGCCGCTCGGCCTGCGGGGCGAGCTCGTCCCGGTGCTCGAGCTGCTCAGCCGGCGCTCCTGTCGCCTCGTGCTCGGGCTGCGAGACGTCGAGGACGATGCCGAGAACCTGCGCCGCACGTGGACGCAGGCGGGGGTCCGCGAGGCGCTCGAGCGCTGGTACGACCTGGTCCTCGTCTACGGGCCGCGCAGCAGCGCCGACGCGCTCGACACCCTCGGGTGGCGCGACCTCGGCATGCCCGTCCACCATGTCGGCTACGTCGGCCCGCGGCTCGCCGAAGCCGGGCCGCGCGACCTGGCGCCCGCATATCTGCTCGCCACCGCAGGCGGCGGCGTCGACGGCTACCCGCTGCTGTCGCGGTTCGTCGAAGCGCTGCGGCTGAGGCCCCTGCCGTTGCCGGCGGTCGTCGTCACCGGTCCCCTGATGGCGGCGTCCGAGCTCGCCCGCCTGCGCGCGCGTGCCGCGGACGTCGACGTCCGCGTCGAGCAGTTCCGCGAGGACATGGACGAGGTGATCGCCGGCGCCGAGGCGGTCGTCTCGATGGCGGGATACAACACCGTCTCCGAGCTGCTGATGGCGGGCAAGCCCGGGCTGATCGTTCCCGGCCTGCGCCCGACCCAGGAGCAGATGATGAGGGCGGACAGGCTCGCCGAGAGCGGCGGTCGTGCATGTGCTCGACCCGAAGACGCTCGATCCGGAGAGCATGCGGCGAGCGCTCGATCGCCTGCTCGCCTCGCCGCCACCGCGGGTCGAGCCCGATCACTACCAGGGCGCCGAACGGGCGACCGCGATCGTCAGCGAGCTCGCCTCAACGCGACGCAGCCGAGCCGGTCGCCCGCGCCGGCTGGGCGGGAGCTGCGCGAAGCATGACGCCGCGTGGACGCACCCGGCCCGCGGCGAGCTCGGAGCCGATTCGCGCCACTGGCGCCGCTCGATGGCGCTGTTGCGCCCGTTCTTCACCCGCAACTGGGCCGCGCTGGCGGGCGCGTCGGGCGCCACGGTCCTCGCCACGGCGGCGACGCTCGCCCAGCCGTGGCCGCTGGCCCTGGTGATCGACCAGCTGATCGGCGTCCACGACGGCGCCTTCGAGCTCAGCGGCGCCGACGTGACGTTCCTCGCCCTCGTCACCGGCCTGGTGCTCGCGATCGCGCTGGTGATGGCCGCCTCGGAGTACTTCACGGACCTCTGGCTCACCCGCGCGGGTGAGCGGATCGTCCACGACCTGCGGGTCGCGCTCTACATACACCTGCAGCGACTCTCGCTCGCCTTCCACAATCGCCAGCAGAAGGGCGACCTGGTGACCCGGGTGACGGGGGATGTGAACGCCGTCGGCACGCTGTTCTCCGAGTCGCTGGGCGAGATCGTCGCCGCGGTCGCTGCTGCTGATCGGCATGGCGATCGTCACCCTCGTGCTGGACCCGCTGCTTGCCCTCGCCACCTTCGCGGTGGTGCCCCTGCTGTTCGCGGTCACCGTCTACTACGGGCGCCGCGTCAAGTCCCTGGCGCGGCGGCAGCGCAAGCAGGAGGGGCAGATCGCTTCGCTGGCCGCGGAGACGCTCGCGGCCATGCAGGTGGTGAAGGCGTTCGGCTCCGAGGACTACGAGTCCGATCGGGTGGCGACCCGCAGCGCAGAGCGCCAGGACCTCGGGATCGAGGCCGCCAAGGCCGAGGCCCGCTTCTCGGGCCTGGTCGAGATCATCGGCGCCGTCGCCCGGGCGCTCGTGCTGGTGCTCGGCGTGCTCCGGGTGGCCGCGGGGGCGATCAGCCCGGGCGACCTGATCGTGTTCGTCACCTACGCGAACAAGACCTACAGGCCGCTGCGCGACATCGCCCGCCAGGCGACGAAGTCGTCGCGGGCGCTCGCCCGTGCTGACCGGGTCGCCGACGTGCTCGCGGCCGATCATGTCCTCGAGGAGCGCTCGGGCTCGTTCGCGGCCGGGCGCGCCGCCGGTGACGTGGCGCTCGACCGGGTGCAGCTTCCACTACTCGCCGGACCGGCCGGCGCTCACGGACCTGTCGCTGCGGGTCCCGGCCGGCTCGCGGGTGGCCCTGGTCGGGCCGTCCGGCGCCGGCAAGTCGACCGTCGGCGCCCTGGTGGCGCGGCTGTACGACCCGGAGGCGGGCAGCGTCCTGATCGACGGGCGCGACGCCCGGGAGTGCTCGCTCCCGTGGCTGCGCGACCAGGTCGGCTTCCTGCTCCAGGAGACGATGCTGTTCGCCGGCAGCGTCGCCGAGAACATCGAGTACGCCGCCGAGCGGCGCCTCGCGGGCGGCGGTGATCGAGGCCGCAAAGGTGGCGGGCGCACAGGAGTTCATCGACCGGCTCCCCGACGGCTACGACACCCAGCTCGGTCCCTCCGGGATGGGGCTGTCCGGCGGCCAGCGCCAGCGGATCGGGATCGCGCGCGTCCTGCTTCGCGACCCGGCGATCCTGATCCTCGACGAGCCGACCACCGGCCTCGACGCGGCGAGCGAGGACGAGCTGATGGAAGGGCTCGATCGTCTGATGCGGGGACGAACCACCTTCGTGATCACGCATTCGACCGGGCTCGCGCGGCGCGCCGAGCGGGTGGTGGTGATCGCCGGCGGCCGGGTGGTCGAGGACGGCCCGCCCGAGCAGCTCCTCGAGGAGCTCCCGATCTTCCGTGAGATGGTCGAACGCCAGGGGCTGGCGGCCGCGCCGCCGGTGCGAGCGCCCGGCGCCGGGTCGCCGCTGGTGTCGTGACCGCGCCGCCGCTCCCTCCTGCGGATCCCGCCCTCCCGGCGCTTCACGGTCTGCTCGACCCCGAGACGGCGGCGCCGGTCCTCGGCCGGTCGCTCGGCGCCGGGGCGCGGCTCGAAGACGTGCGCCTGATCTACGCGCAGTTCAAGCGCGGCCGGCGACTGATCGCGGGCTACCGGGCGACGATCGACGGCGCCCGCCACGACGCCGTCGCGATCCTCGACACGAAGGCCGACCTGGCCGCGAGGGCCCGGCTGCCCGAGCACGCCGCCCGGGCGCGCCTGGTCGCCGACGATCGCGTGCGCGAACCGCTGCGCTTCGAGCCCGACCTCGACGCGCTCGTCCAGTGGCTGCCGTTCGACATCGCCCTGCCCGCGCTCTCGCTCCCGCCGGCCCGGCTGGCGGAGCTGCTCGCCGAGCAGGGGCTCGATCTCCCCGCGGGTCCGCCGCGGGTCGGAGCGCCTCGACCACGTGCCGCTGCGGCGCGCGGTGGTCCGGGTGGGCGACCACGTGCTGAAGTCGTACGGCAAGGATCGAAAGCTGGCCGAGGCGGTGGTCGGATTGCGCACCGTCCAGGGCCTCGATTCGGCGTCCACGGCTCCCCTCGAGGCCGTCCTGCCCGATCTGCGGGTCACCGTCCAGGGGGCGCTCGGCGGCCGGTTGCCCGACGACCCGCTGGCGGCTGCCGCCCCGGCGGGGCGGATCCTGAGCGAGCTTCAGTCCCTGCCGATCGCGGGCCTCCCCGAGCGGCCGATCTCGAGCGTGCTCGAGTCGCACGTGGTCGCCGTGCGGATCGTCCGCGACATCGCGCCGGAGCTCGAGCCGCGCGCGCGCGAGCTGCTGCGGCGGCTCGTCGCGACCCGCCCCGCGGACCCGCCGCCGGTCGTCGCCCACGGGGACTTCGACGACGGCCAGATGCTCGTTGGGCCCGCGGGCATCGGGGTGTTCGACTTCGACGAGATCTGCGCCACGCACCCGGCGATGGACCCGGCGCGGTTCGCGGCGGTCATCGTGCGCCGCGATCCGACGCGGCTCGACCGCGCCGTCGAGGCCCTCTGCACGACTGGTCGATGCCTACGGCGGGCCGCCGCCGGACCTCGACTGGTACCTCGCCGCGCAGATCCTCTGCCAGGTCGGCTCGCCCTTTCGCAAGGCATGGCCCGACTGGCCGCAGAAGGTCGAGTCGATCATCGCCGCGGCGGAGACGGTGCTCGACCGCCCGCCGCGGCCTCGGCGGCCGGCGAGCGAGCGGCCGGCGGGCGCCGCGGTCGGCGGAGGCAGCGACCGCGGCGCGGCCGGCCAACGGGTCGCGGGCGACCGGCCGGCTGGTGATGATCACGAGCGGCTTCCCGCGCCGGTCGGAGACCTTCGCGCTCAACGAGCTGCTGGCGCTCGAGCGCGCCGGGACGCTGGAGGCCGTCTTCGCCACCAAGCCGGGCGACGGCGCCGACCCCCACCCCGGCAGCGAGTCCGCTGCTCGAGCGCATCGAGGTGCTCCCGGCGGGCGCCGCCGCCGAGCAGGCCGAGGCGGTGCTCGAGCGCCTCGACGGACGCCCGGTTCGCGGGGTCCACGCCTATTTCGCCCATCGGCCCGCCGACGTCGCGATCGAGGTCGCGCGCAGGCTCGGTGTCCCGTACGGCTTCAGCGTCCACGCGCGCGACGCGCGGAAGCTCGCGCCCGGCGAGCTCGCCCGGCGGACCCGTGAGGCGGCGTGCGTGATCGCGTGCAACCCCGACGTGGTCGCCGAGCTCGGCGAGCGCGGCGAGCAGGTTCACCTGGTCCCGCACGGCGTCGACCTCGAGCGGTTCCGCGCCACCGAGGTTCCGCGCCGGCCCGGGTCCCGCCACCGTGCTGGCCGTCGGCCGGCTGGTCGCGAAGAAGGGGTTCGACGTGCTCGTCGAGGCCGCGGCTCGCGTCGAGCTTCCGTTCCGGCTGCGGATCGTCGGCGAGGGCCCCGAGCGCGAGGCGCTCGAGCGGCGCATCTCGACCGCCGGCCTCGGCGGCCGGATCGAGCTCTGCGGGCCGCGCACGCACGCCGAGCTCCCGGGCGAGTACGCAGCCGCTGACCTCGTCGTCGTGCCGTCCGTGGTCGACCCCACCGGGGATCGCGACGGGCTCCCGAACGTGGTCCTCGAGGCGATGGCCTGCGCGCGGCCCGTGGTGGCGAGCGACGTCGCCGCGATCGCGACCGCGGTCGACGCCGGGCGAGACCGGGCTGCTGGTCCCGGCCTCGGACCCGGTCGCCCTCGCCGGCGCGATCGAGTCGATGCTCTGCGATCCGTCGCTGCGACGACGGCTCGGGCACGGGGCGCGGCGGCGGGTCGAGCGCGACTTCGCCCTCGGCCCGTGCACCGAGACGGTTCCGGCGGGTGGTGGACCGGGCGTATGCCTGAGCCGCGCCGGACACCCGAGGCCGGCGCCGGCACCGTCGCCTACCTGCTCAAGGGCTTCCCGCGGATGTCGGAGATCTTCATCGCCAGCGAGATCCACCGGCTCGAGCGGGCCGGCGTCCGGATCCGCCTCTACGTGATCAAGCAGCCGGACGAGCCCGACCGCCACCCGGTCGTCGACCGGATCCGGGCGCGGCCGAGCTACCTGCCGCCGGCGTCCCCGGTGTCGGACACGACCGCGCGCGCCTGGCTGCGGGCCAACCTGCGGCCCTTCCTGCCGAGCCTCGCCGCGACGCTCCGCCGCCGGCCCGCCGGTGTGCTGCGGGCGGCGGTGGCGGGCCTCGCGCAGGCGATGCGCGCGCGGGAATCGCGCTGGGCCGCCCCGCGCAGGGTCTATCTCAAGGAGTTCCTCCAGGCCGTGGCGCTGTCGGCGCGGCTGCTCGAGGCCGGCGACGTGCGCCATCGTGCACGCGCACTTCGCCCATGGCTGCACGACCGTCGCGTGGCTCGCCTCGCTGATCACCGGCCTGCCGTTCTCGTTCACCGGCCATGCCAAGGACATCTACGCCGAGCGGCTCAACCCGGCCGGGCTGCTGCGCCGCAAGCTGCTCGCCGCGCGCTTCGCGGTCACCTGCACCGAGGCGAACCGGCGCCACCTCGAGCGCATCGCGCCGGAGGCGCGGGTGCACCGCGTCTACCACGGCCTGAACGACGACTTCTCGCGCTTGCTCGAGCAGAGCGCCGCCCGAGCGTCCGCGCAACGGGCGCCTGCGGCTGCTCGGGGTCGGGCGGCTGGTCGAGAAGAAGGGCTTCGACGTCTTCGTCGAAGCGTGCGCGCTGCTCGAGCGGCGCGGCGTCGCGTTCGAGGCGACGATCGTCGGCGAGGACGGCGACCACGGCGGCGAGGTCCGGCGCCGGATCGCCGAGCGCGGCCTCTCCGGGCGCGTCGTGCTCGCGGGCCCGAAGACGCAGGCCGAGCTGCTCGAGGCCTACCGGCGGGCGGATGCCGTCTGCCTCCCGTGCCGGATCGTCGACGGCGGTGACCGCGACGGGATCCCGAACGTGCTCGTCGAGGCGATGGCCTGCGGCGTGCCGGGCGTCAGCACGGCGATCTCCGGAATCCCGGAGCTGATCGAGGACGGGCGCAACGGCCTGCTCGTGGCGCCCGACGACCCCGAGGCGGTCGCCGCGGCGCTGCTCCGGCTCGAAGGCGACCACGAGCTCGCCGCTCGTCTGTCGACCGCCGCGCGGGCGACGGTGCGCGAGCGCTTCGACGGCGACCTGCTCACGAGCGAGATGGCCGACCTGTTCGGCGTCGGTCGGCGTGACCGCGGCCGCGCAGAGCGTCCGGCCCGCCCGGGCGCGGGTTCGCCCGCGCCCCGTCTTCTGCGTCATCGACCCGGCCTACCGCGACCGCGCCGTCGCCGAGGAGGTCTGCGCGGGCCGCTTCACCCACGCCGGGGTCGCGCTCGACCTCGGCCTCGAGCCCGACTGGCTCGGCGCCCGCGCTGCCCGCCGACGAGGAGTGGCGGATCGAGTGGGTGAAGTTCTATTACGGGCTCGACCTCGCCCACGCCCACCGCGTCACGGGCGAGGCATCGCTTCCGCGCGGCGTTCGAGCGGCTGGTGCGATCGTGGATCGAGCGGGTCGAGCCCGACCACGACCCGAGCGAGGTCACCGCGCGGCGGATCTCGAACTGGATCTACGCCTGGTGCCGGTTCGATGACGGCCCCCGGCTTCGGCGGCTTCGCGGACGGGCTCGAGGACGAGCTGCTGGCGAGCCTCGAGGCCCAGGCGGCGCACGTTCGCCGCAACCTGACGCCGGCGCGCAACCACCGCACGCTGGAGCTCTACTCGCTGCTCGTCGCTGGCGCTGGCGCTGCCGGACCTCGATCCGGACGGCACGCTGCTGAAGTTCGCGATTCGGCGGCCTGCAGGAGAACCTGCTCGCCGACGTTCGGCCCGACGGCGTGCACTGCGAGGCGTCGACCCACTACCACATGATCGTCCTGCGCTCCGCGCTCGGAGCGCGGGAGAACGCGCGCCGCTTCGGCCTGCGCACGTCGGCCGCGTTCGACGAGCGGCTCGAGCGCGCGTGCGAGTTCGCGCTCGCCTGTCACCGCCCCGACGGCGAGATCGCGATGCTCTCCGACAGCGACGCGGGCAGCTATCCGGACCTGCTCGAGCGCGCGCGCCTCGCTGCTCGAGCGGCCGGACTTCCTCTACGCGGCGAGCCGCGGCGAGCGCGGCGCCGCCGCCGGCGGCGCTGTACGCCGAGCTTTCCCGACGGCGGCTACCACGTCCAGCGCAGCGGCTGGGGCGAGCGCGCGGCGGGCGTTCGCGGACGAGCTCTACCTGATCTTCGACTGCGGGCCGCTCGGCGAGGGCGGCCACGGGCACTACGACCTGCTCAGCGTCGAGGTCGCGGGCGGCGGGCGCCCGCTGCTGGTCGATCCCGGCCGCTTCACCTACTCCGAGGAGCCCCCGAACCTGCGGCGCTGGTTCAAGGGCACCGCGGCGCACAACACGGTCTGCGTCGACGGCCGCGACCAGACGCCCTACCGGCGCGGCAAGCCGAAGGGCGCCGTGGCCGAGGGACGTCCTGCTCGATCGTCTGACCGGGCCGGGCTTCGACCTGCTGCGGGGCGAGGCTCACAGCCCGTGTTACGACGCCGTCCACCAGCGCTCGATCGCGTTCGTCGCCCGCCGCTACTGGGTCATCGTCGATCGCCTCCGGGCGAGCGGCCCACACTCATACGACCTGCGCTTCCACCTCGCCCCCGAGGCGCAGGGAGCCACCCGGATCGTGCGCGGTGACAAGAACACGGTCGTGCGCGCGCCCGGGCTCGGCGCTCGCCTTTCCGCGCGCGGTCGGAGCCGCGGCTGATCGACGGGTGGCACGCACCCGCGTACGGCGCGAAGCTCGAGGCGCCCGTGGTGAGCGTCGTCGCCGAGGACGTCGCGGAGCACGAGTTCCAGACGCTCATCGCGCCGAGCGCAGACGACGCGGCCCGCCTCCCGGAGTTCCGCGGACTCGCCGCGCCCGGCGCCGAGGCGACGGTGATCGAGGTGGTGGGCGGCGGGGGCCGGTGGCGCGACGTGATCGCCTGGAGCGGGTCGCGCGGCGACTTCGAGCTCGGCCCGCTTCGCTGCCGTGGCCGGGCGGCGTGGATGCACGAGAGCGCCGACGACGGGCCGACCTCGCTGGTCGCCATCGGTGCCGACGACGCCTCGTGGACCGCGACCGGCGCCCCGGTGGCGCTCGTCCCCGGCGCCGGGAGCTGCGCCGTCTGGCGGGCCGGATCGATGAGCGCCGTCGCGGAGCAGCGGTCGGCGCTCGCCGGCGACCCGGCGGTGCCACAGCGAGATGCGCTGCTCGACCCGGCCGTCGTTGCCGACCGGCTCGCCGAGCGGCTGGCACGCGAGGGCCGCCTGGCGATCGAGCGCTGCGAGCGGCTGCGTGCCAAGTACCAGGTCGGCAGGAGCCTGCGGGTGCTGTACCGGATCGAGGTCGCCGGCGAGAGCCACACCGTGGCCGCGCGGACGTTCGCCCCTCGGCGCTGTGAGGAGGTCCACCGCGAGGCGCTCGCGTCCGCCATGCCCACCGGCGCCCTGCGCCCTGTCGCCCACGACCGCGAGCTCGCCACCGTGTTCTGGACCTTCCCCAACGACCGCAAGCTCGCCACGCTTCCGGCCCTCTTCGACGTTCCGGAGGGGCTCGCACGGGCGGCGCCCCGCCGCTGGACGCGGGCGGAGATCACCGCCTACGCGCCCGAGAAGTCGGCGACCGCGCGCTGCCTCGGCGCCGATGGGGACACGGTCGCCTTCGCCAAGGTCTACGCGGGCGACGAGGGCGAGCGCACGTACGCCATCCACACCGCGCTCGCCGACGCGGCGCCGGGCTCGCCCCGCGTCGCCCGAGCGCTTGCGTACTCGCGCGAGTACCGGACCCTCTTCGTCGAGCCGATCGAGGGCGCGCCCGATCGCCGCGCTCGCCGGCGGCGAGCTCGAGCGCGGGCTCGCCGGTCTGGCGGCGGCGCTCGCGGCCCTGCACCGCCGGGACGCGCCGCCGGGCCTGCCTCGGTTCCGGCGCCTGGATCCGCCGCGGCTGGTCGCCGCCGCGGCGCTGATCGGCCGCGCGCGTCCCGACGTCGCCGACCGCGCCCGCGCGCTCGCCGCGGCGCTTGCCGACTCGTTCGACCCGCGTGCGCCGCTCGTCTGCGTGCACGGCGACGCGCACCCCAAGAACGGGATCCTGAGCGGCGATCGGGTCGTCCTGATCGACCTCGACCAGGTCGGCGTCGGTGCGGCGGCGCGCGGATCTCGGCGGCCTGCTTGCCACGCTGACGGCGGCGCGATGCGCTCGGCGAGCTCTCGGAGGCGGCCGCATGCCGCCGGCGCGAAGCGGTGCTCGCCGGGTACGCGGAGCTCGCGCCGCTGCCGCCGGCCGACTCGCTGCGCTGGCACGAGGCCGCCGCGCTGCTGGTCGAGCGCGCCCTGCGCGCGGTGCAGCGGGTCCGCGAGCCCGAGCTCGAGGCGCTTGGCGCGATCCTCGGCGCCGCCGAGGAGGGCCTGCCGTGAACGGCGGCGCGTCGTGGCATCGACCGCCACCGCGAGCGGCTCGCCGCGCTGCGTGACGGCGACGCGGTACTCGCGGCCCTCGCCGAGGCCGACCCGTCGTCGGGCGCCGACGGCGCCTGGCGGAGGACGTTCGGGCGCATCGAGCTCGATCGCGAGCACTACGCGACCCTGGTGCTCGAGCGCGACGGAGCCGCAGGAGATCGTCCTCGTCGAGGTGTTCGAAGCCCGCCCGGAACGGCGTCCGGATGAAGGCGCGGTGATCCGGGCGCCGGACGTGGGCTGGCTTCGGATCGTGCCGTTCGACCGCGATCCCCGGCTCACCACGCTGTCGACGGTGACCGCGGAGGCCGAGCGCTCCGACGTCGTCCGCTACCGCCCCTACCGGCGCTGCACGCTGCGGATCGACCGACCGGGAGGGGGTGCGCTTCGCCAAGGTCTTCACGGACGGCCGCGGCGACAGCATCCACGCCGCCGGCGTCGCCCTGTGGACGGCGCACCGGCGCGGCGAGCTGCCGTTCGCGGTCCCGCGACCGGGCGCGTACTCGGCCGCGAACCCGCACCGTTTGGCAGTTCGTGGCCGCCGGCGCGCCCGCGGTCCCGCACCTCTACGGCGGACGGGGTGCCGAGCTGGCGGGCCGGATCGGCGCGGCCGCCGCGGCGCTGACCCGGTCGCGCGTCGCCCCCGCCGCCCGCTACGACGCCGCCGCGCAGCTCGCCGACTCGCACCGCAAGGCCGCCGAGCTCCTCCGGCTCGTCCCGCGGCTCGCCCCCGCCGTCGATCGGGTGCTCGACGGCCTGCGACGCCGCGCACGCGGGCATCGGGGCCCGCCGGCCGCGGCCGATCCACGGGGCGCCGCACGCGAACCAGTGGCTGCCTGCGGGGCGATCGCCTCGGCCTGGTCGACTTCGACCGCGTTGCGCTCGGCGACCCCGAGCTCGACGCCGCGACGTTCATGGCCGAGCTCGACTTCGAGGATCGGACGGCGGTCGCGGTCGACGAGCTCAACGGCGCGTTCCTGTCCGGCTACGAGGACGTCGCCGGGGCGCTCGATCCGGCGCTGCTGCGCGCGTACCGCGCCCACAAGCGGCTGGCGAAGGCGCTGCGCACTGCGCGTGCGCTGCGCGCCCGACGGCGACGAGCGCGCCGGGCGACACCTCGCGCGCGCCGCCGAGTGCCTCGCGCACCGAGGTCGGGGCCACGTGAACGACGCCCGCCCGCCGCTGCTCATGTACTGCCAGCACTCGCTCGGCCTCGGCCATCTGACACGGTCGCTCGCGATCGCCGGGGCGCTGTCGGAGCGCTTCCGGCTCGTCCTGCTGAGCGGCGGGCGCATCCCGGCGCGGACCCCGTTGCCGCCCGGCGTCGAGGTCGTCGCGCTGCCGCCCGTCGGGCTCGGCGCAGGACGGAAAGCTGGCCAGCCGCGACGGCAGGCGCGACGTGCGGCGGGCGATGGAGCTGCGGCGGGAGATGATCCTCGGCGCCTACCGGCGCCACCGCCCGCGCGTCGTGATGATCGAGCTGTTCCCGTTCGGGCGCAAGAAGTTCGCCGACGAGCTGCTGCCGCTGCTCGAGCTGGCGCACGCGGACCGGGCGCGGCCGCTCGTGGTCTGCAGCGTCCGCGACATCCTCGTCGGCCGCTCCGACCAGCCCGAGCACGACGAGCGGGCGAGCCGCTTGGCGAATCGCTGGTTCGACGCGGTCCTGGTGCACGCCGACCCGCGGTTCGCGCGGCTCGAGGAGTCGTTTCGGCCGCGGACGCCCCTTGAGATCCCGGTGCGCTACACCGGCTTCGTCGTCGCCGGGCGCGACCGCCGCGCGCCGACCCGGCGACGCGCCTGGGAGCGCAGGCGGCCGCGTGCTCGTGTCGGCCGGTGGCGGAATCGCCGGTGAGCCGCTGCTGCGCGCCGCCGTCGAGGCCGGGGCGCTGCTGCCCGACGACGGGTCCGCCGCTGAGGATCGTCGCCGGGCCGTTTCTCCCCGACGACGCCTGGCGCGCGCCTGCGGCGCGCCGCCCGCGGCCGGTCCGGAATCGAGCTGCGGCGTTCCGTCCCCGACCTCCGCGCGGAGCTCGACACGGCCGCCGCGTCGGTCAGCCAGTGCGGCTACAACACCGCGCTCGACCTGTTGGCGTCCCGCGTGCCGGCGCTCGTCGTGCCGTTCGCCGATCCCGGCGAGGACGAGCAGACCCGCCGGGCGATGCTCCTGCGCGCGACTGGGGGCCGTGCGCGTGCTCGACCCCGGCGAGCTGACCGCCGAGGCGCTCGCCGAGGAGATCCGGGGCCTGCGCGAGTTCCGGCCGGCGCCGGTCGAGCTCGACTTCGGCGGCGCGGCGCAGACCGCGCGGTTGATCGCGGAGCTCGCTCGCGATCGCGCCGGCTCCGCGTGGCGGGTGGCGGCGTGACCTCCTGGCTCGAGCCGGTCCGCGAGGCGCTCGACCGCGCCGCGGAACCGGTGACGATCTTCTTCCGCGACGATGACGGGGGCTGGCGCGACGACCGCCTGGCCGCGTTGCTGGACCGCTTCGACGATCGCGCCCTGCCGCTCGACCTGGCGCTGATCCCGAGTGAGATCGGCCTGGAGAGCGCTGCCGGGCTCGCGAGCCGCGTGGACTCGTCCGGCGGGCGGCTGGGGCTGCACCAGCACGGCCTCGCGCATCGCAACCACGAGCCGGAGGGGCGCAAGTGCGAGTTCGGGCCGAGCCGCTCGCGCGCGGATCAGCTCCGGGACATCGCCGCCGGCCGCTACCGGCTGGCCTCGCGGCTCGGGACGCGCGTCGAACCGATCTTCACGCCGCCCTGGAACCGGTGCACGAGGGTCACGGGCGAGTGCCTGCTGGAGCTGGGGTTCGCGGCGCTTTCGAGGGAATCCCGCGCCGCGCCGCTCGACCTCCCGGACCTGGTCGAGCTGCCCGTGCACCTCGACTGGTTCGCCCATCGCAAGCGGGTCCGGCTGTCGCGCGACGAACTCGCGCAGCGGCTCGCCAGCCAGATCGGTGACGGCGAAGAGCCGGTCGGGATCATGTTCCACCACGCGCTCATGGACGACGCGGAGCTGGGCGACGCCGCCGCCCTGCTCGCGCCTCCTCGCGGGGCACGATTCGGCCCGTGCGCTGCCGATGGCCGAGCTGATCGGCGTGGCCGCCGTCAGCCAAGAAGTGAACACGTAGGCTCGCTCCATAGGCTCGGCCGGTGGAGGACTCGCTCTTCGCCACGATCCTGCTGCCGATCGCGCTCGCCGTGATCATGGTCAGCCTGGGGTTGTCGCTGACGGTGGCGGACTTCCGGCGCGTCGTCACCTACCCCCGCGGGGTCGGGGTCGGGATGCTCAACCTCGCGCTGATCTCGCCCGCCCTCGCCTTCGGCGTCGCCGAGCTGTGGTCCCTGGAGCCGGCGCTCGCCGTCGGCCTCGTCCTCCTTGGTGCGTCGCCCGGCGGGACGACGGCCAACATGCTCACCCACCTCGCGCGTGGCGACACGGCCCTCTCGATCACGATGACCGCCATCTCGAGCGTCGCCGCCGTCGTCACCGTGCCGCTCTTCCTCGGCCTCGCGACCGCGCACTTCGATGCCGAGGCGCTCGACCAGAGCGTCGACATGGTGGGGGTGGTCGTGCGGGTGCTGCTGATCACGGTCGTCCCGCTGGCCGTCGGCATGCTCCTGCGAGCGCGCTCGCCCGAGCGCGTGGAGGCGATCGAGCCGAGGGTCAAGCGAATCGCGCTCGGCGTCTTCGTCGCGGTCGTGATCGGCGCCATCATCGCCGAGAACGAACGGGTGGTCGACAACCTGGGCGAGGTCGCGCTGGCCGCGATCACGCTCAACGTCGCCGCCATGGCCGTGTCGTTCGCGATCGCGCGGGTCGCCGGGCTCGACGATCGCCAGACCACGGCGGTCGCGATCGAGCTCGGCGTCCACAACGCGACCCTCGCGATCGCGATCGGCGCCTCGATCTCCGCGGTGCTGACGATCCCGGCCGCCGTCTACAGCGCCTTCATGTTCATCTCCGCGGGGCTGTTCGCGCGCCTGATGTACCGGCGCAACGCGCCCGAGGAATCATGGGCCGTACAGGGATCGAACCTGTGACCTTGGGATCTACTCCGACAGCCCGGCGGCTTCGAGGGCCTCGTCGGGATCGAGATAGGTCCGTACCCGGAAGGCCTTGCCGCCTCGGCTGTCGCTGACCATCGCGAGCGGGGATGTCGTTTCAACACGGCTTTCCCTGCCACGTGTGCGGATGGTGCCGAAGGCGATTACTCGGTCTCCGAGGTCACGGATCTCCGAGTATTCAACCTGGATCTCGTCGAAGGCTTCATCAAGCTCGCGAAACCACTCGCGAAGGCCCTCATGCCCTCGGTACACGGTCGCTTTCCCGCTGATCAGCACCGAAAGCGCCGAGTACCACTCCACCTCAGGGTTGAGGTCCTCCAGCAGCCCCTCGACGTCCCTGCGGCTGTAAGCGTCCGCGGCCCGTCTGGTCTGCGCGACGTTGTCTTGCGACATCGCCCTCCAGTATCCCCTCGAGAGCGAACGCGACGATGCGGCCGTACAGGGATCGAACCTGTGACCTTGAGATTAAGAGTCTCCTGCTCTACCAGCTGAGCTAACGGCCCCGTCCCAAGAATACGCGGCGCGCGGCCCTCTTCGGCGCGCCGACCACGGCCGCGACTGGCGGATTTCGCTCAATAGTCCAACGTTTTCTGCCACTCGCGGGCGGGGCGGCCCCTCAGGCTTCGCGGGCTCAGCGGTTGATGCAGATCGCGTAGGCGGTCACGTGCCAGTCGGGGTCCAAGCCGGTGTGGTCCTCGAATCCGGTGACCGTTGTCTTCGTCAGCGCGGTGTCGGCGCGGAGGTCGTCGAGCACCACCTCGCCGGCGCCGCCGACGACCTCACCGCCGGTGCCGATCAGGTGCGTTCCGGCCGGGCAGGTCGCGGTCGTCTGCGCGAACTCGTCGGATCCCGGGGCTGCTCGACCTCGTCACGCGGCTCAGGCCGGCCGGGCGCGACGCGCACACCGCGTAGGCGTTCACCCTCCAGTTGGACGCCGTGCCCCCCTCTGTTCTCGTGCGCGGTCGCCGTGACCCCGGTCAGCGCGCTGTTCGGGCGGACCGTCTCCAGCGTGAGGTTCGCCGGCACCAGGGTGGGATCGCCATCGTTGATCCCGGCTCCTGCCCCGAGCACGCGCAGGCCGGCCGGGCACGTCACCGTCGCCGACTTCTCCGTCGCGGAGTCGCTTACGCTCGCGGCGTTCGTCGGCACCTGGTTCGGGAACGGGGTCGCGCAGATCGCCTGTGCGCTGATGTTCCACGAGTCGGCGGTCTGGCCCGAGACTGTGTGCGCGCCCGCGTAGCCGAAGGTCAGGTCCGAGCGGCCCGGGATGACGTCGAAGGCCGCGACCCTGCCGGTGCCGCCGGCGATGTCGATCCCGGCGCCCGTGACGAGCTTGCCCGCCGGGCAGTCCACAGCTCGTGCCGAGGCGATGAGCTCCTGCCGGATCCCCGTGCTCGCGACGAGCCCTGCGCTGGCCGCACAGATCGAGTAGGCGGTCACGCTCCAGTTGCCGGCGTTGCCGGTGGCGTCCTCGAAGGCGCTGATGTTGGCGCCCGTCAACGAGACGTCGGGAAACACCGCGTCGAGTACGCCTTGGCCGTTGATGGTGCCGCCCATCCCGATCACCGACTTGCCCGTCGGGCAGGGAGCCGTCGCGATGCGATTGGAGGCCGAGTCCACGGCGCCGGTGACGGCGACGCGTTGCAGCCCGGGGACGACGTTCGCGCAGATCGCGTAGGCGGTGATGCTCCAGGCGGCGGAGGTGCGGGTCTCGTCCTCCACCGCATTAGTGGTGACCGAGGTCAGCTGGGCGTTGGGAAGTTGCCCGTCGAGCAGCACCTGGTTGGCGGCGCCGGTGATCTCCGCACCGTTGCCGAGCAACCGCTTGCCGCTCGGGCACGTGGCCACGACGCTCTTGTTATTCGAAGAGGTGCTCGCGCTCGTCGCACTGACGAGCTCCAACCCGGGGGGCGGGGCCGCGCAGATCACGAACGCCTGCAGGAACCAGTTCGCGGTCGTCCCGACCTCGTCCTCGTTCGCGTGGAGTGTCACCGATGTCAGCGACGCGTCGGGCCGGATCCGGTTGAGCAGCACGCGGCCGTTGCCGGGTGTGGTGTCGCCGCCAGGGCCGATCACCCGCGTGCCTGTGGGACAGGTCGCGGTCAGGGTCTTGTTGGCTGATGTCGTGGCGGTGAACGGCGCCACGCGCACCAGCCCCGTGACCACCGCGTCCGCCTGGCCCACCGGCCCAGCCAGCACGAGCACCGCGGCAACGCCGAGGATTGAGATCGAGTGCCGCGTCGGTGCGCGTCGTGCGCTCATGGAGCCAGCTCCTTCAGGGTCGCCGAGGACTCGTCAACCCTCTCGCAGCCCTGGCCGGGAGTCAAGACTGCAGCCCTCCGGCGACCGCCGGCGATGCAAGAGAGACACGGGCCGAGACGTTGGTCGGACAAGGGGGTGGGCGGCATCGAGATGAATGGGCTCGGGCGCGGAGTTCAAGCGGTTGGCTCGTCAGCCCGGGCCCCGCCGCCCCCAAGCCCGGCGGCTTCGAGGGCCTCTTCAAAGGAGGCGTGGGCCGAGACCTTCACGATTCGCCCGTCCTCGACGCGCAGGGCATGGCCATGCGGTAGATCGGTGGGCACACCGCTGCCCTTCCCCTGTGCGTGGAAGCGGAGGGCGACGGCGGCGCACTCGTCGCCCTCGACGATGCGCTCCGCTTCGAGGCGGAGCGATTCCCATGGGGCGAACATCGCCTCCCAGAGCGAGCGCATGCCTCGATGGCCGCGGTAGACCGGCGCGAGGTCTGGGAAGAGCCCGCTCGTGTGGAATTCGATCTCCGGGTGCAGCGTTTCGAGCAATGCGTCGAGGTCGCGCTCGGCGAAGGCCGCGTATCCGGCACGGATGACCTCGACGTGGCTCAGGGGCTGGTCGGCGGGACCGGGGTCGCGCCCGTCTCGCCGCCGAGGCTGCCGAACGGGTTCTCGAGCTGCGGGCTGGCGCCGGCTGCGCCGCCCCCGCCGCCCTGCTGCTCGGCCTGGCGCTGCTGCTGCTTGATCTGCTCCTGGAACTTGATCGCCTGCTTGCGGTAGGCGTCCATCGTCTTCTGGATCTGCTTGGCCGAGGTTCCCTCCGCCGCCGCGACGGCCTTGTCGGCGGCCTCGTCGCCCTCCGGGATCTTCAGGTCCGCGTACAGGTAGAAGGCGAGCTGGCCGTAGGCCGATGCGGACCCCTGCTCGTCGGCGAGCACCCGCTGCGCCTCGGCGGCGCCGCCGGCCTCGTTCAGCAGCTGGAAGACGCGCACGGCGTTGGCGGCCGCGTCGACGCTGATCGGCTTCGGCTTGGTCGCGACGTAGTCGTCCCACGTCTGCGCCGCTCGCTGGAGCTGGGAGCGCGCGTCCTCGGTGATCGAGACCTGGCCGGTCTGCGGGTCGGTGGAGACGCCCGAGGAGGAGGCGGAGCCGTAGAAGGCGGCGATCAGGTCGGCGTTTGCGTTACCGCTGTTCGGCTTTGCCTGCACCGCGGCCTCGGCGTCCTCGATCTGCTGCTCGAACTGCGGATCGTCGCTCGAGCTGCCGCCGCCGATGCCGAGCGCGTCGAAGATCCCGCCGGCGGCGTCGGAGCCGATGCCGAAGCCGACGAAGCTGATGAAGAAGATGGCGGCGAGAAAGCCGAACACCACCTGCACCACGCGCCGGCGCTTACCGCTCTTGAGATCGAAGATCATCGGGGCGGGAGGGTAGAGAACCCGTCAGCCCGTCGCCGGGGCGGGCGGGCCGCCGACCTCCGTGTCCTCGTCGGCTTCACCCGACGGGGTGCCGAACAGCCGCGCGAGCAGCACCGAGCCCTCGAACAGCAGATAGAGCGGCGCCATCGAGATCAGCATCGTCACGGGGTCGGTGCCGGGGAGCAGCATCGCGACCACCGCGATGACGAGGATCGCGTAGCGCCGGTTGTGGGCGAGCTGCTGGGGGGTCACGATCCCGAGCCGGGTGACGGCGAGCACCCCGACCGGGATCTGGAAGAGGAGGCCGACCCCGATCAGCGTGAGCACGAAGAAGCCGTAGAACTCGTTCGCCCGGATCTCGATGTTGAACTGGTCCGTGTTGAAGCCGAGCAGAAACTGGAGGGCCGGCGGCAGCACGACGAAGTAGGCGAACACGGTCCCGGCAATGAACAGGACCGGGACCATGAGCAGCATCGGCAGCACCACGCGGCGCTCGCCGGGGCTGAACGCGGGCAGGATGAAGGCGTAGACCTGGTAGAGCAGGATCGGCAGCGCCAGCAGCACGCCGCCGTAGATCGAGAGCTTCACCGTGGTGAAGAAGGGCTCGGTGGGGCTGAAGGTGATCGGCTCGAGGTCGCGCGGCAGCGGCTTGTTGGCGATCTCGATCAGCTCGTGGTTCTGCCAGAAGCAGAACGCGATCGCGAGCACGAGCACGATCGCGGAGACGATGATTCGCGTCCGCAGCTCGTCGAGGTGCTCGACGAGCGTCATCCGGTCGTCGAACTGGGCTGACTTCAGCCGCGCCAACTCGTCGCGTCCGCAGTCCGCCTAGGAACGTTTCTCGCCGACGACCTCGCCCTCGACGGGCTCCACGTCCGGGTCAGGTTGCGGCTGGGAGGCCTGGGCCTCGAGCTTCGCCTGCGCCTCATCCTCGTCGTCGTCGTCCTTGCCGGTGATCGAGTCCTTGAACTCGCGCATTCCGGAGCCCAGCGAGCGGCCGAGGTCCGGCAGGCGCTTCGGGCCGAAGATCACCAGCGCGATGATGAGCACGATCGCCAACTCAAGTGGTCCGATATTTGGCATCGGCCCAAATGCTACTCCCACCCGGCCCGGGGGCCGGGTGGCTAGTTGCGATCGACGCGCTCGGGGCCCGCCGCCGTCTGCTCCTGGAAGTGCTTGCTGAGCATCGTCACCTGGCCCTGGTAGTTCGAGCCGGCGTCGGCGCCGTAGAGCACGTCCGGGGTCGTCGCCATGCGCTCGTAGGCGAGCTTGCAGATCGGCTGGCGGTGCTCGACCATGAACGGCACGTCGCGGGCGCGAACCTCGAGCGCGGCCCGGCTTCCGTGGCGCTCGTTGCGCGGGTCGAAGCCGAAGCCGGGGTCGAAGAACCCCGCGTAGTGGGTCCGCAGCTCGCCCGCGGTCGGGTCGTAGGCCATCATCTCGGCCGCGTATTCGGGCGGGATGCAGACCCCTTCGGCCGAGAGCAGCAGGTAGAAGATCTCGGGCTCGAGCACGATCCGCGAGCCGGCCTCGGGGAAGACCGGGTCCCAGAAGTCGTTCCAGCGGTAGGAGCGGATCGAGCTCAGGTCGATCGGCAGGCTGTTCTTCTTCGCCCGGTAGCCGACGACGCGGTCGGCGGGGCCCGCGAGCAGGTCGACGCTGAGGAAGAGCCCGCCGGAGATCGAGAGCTCGCTCTCGCGCAGCGGGTGGGAGTCGAGGTAGAGCAGCGGGAACTGCTGGTGCAGCGTCGCCAGGCTCCGATCGTCGAGGGTGGCGTCGCCGGTCGAGAGGCGCAGCTGGTTGAGCGCCAGGCCCCGGCGGACGTAGATCGCGAACGAGCGCGGCACCACCTCGAGGTACAGGCCCCCCCGGTAGCCGGGCTGGATCTCGTCGAAGCGGTGGTTGCGGTCCGTGATCACGCGGGTGAAGACGTCGAGCCGGCCGGTCGAGCTCTTCGGGTTCGCCTTCGCGCGGATATCGGGCGGCAGGTCGAGCCGCTCGATCAGGGGGATCAGGTAGGGGCGGTCGCGCTCCAGCGTCGCCCCGTCTCGCAGGTCGATCCGCTGGAATGCGATCTGGTCGAGCTTCGCCTCCACCGGGGACTCCGAGTCCGGAAGGAAGCTGCATCGCAGCGCCCAGGCGAAGTCGCCCAGCCGCAGGTCGATGCTCGCCGGCTGGATCGCGTCGGGCAGGATCCTGAACTCTCCGGCGCTGATCCACTCGCGCTCGACCGCCTCGCGAAGCTGCTGCGAGGGGAGCACCCGCGCCTCGGCGGGGAGCGAACCGGATTCGGTGCTGTCGGGCGCTGCGCGCTCCATGGCGGCGAATGATTGCCAACCCGCCCTCCCGGCGCCCGCCCCGGTGCGCCGTCCAAGCCGCTAAATGCGAGCTAAAACCTTCGCTCCGCGTCTAAAGGGACCCGCGAATTCCGTCGATAGGGGGGCGTGATGGCAGACGAGCCGACCGCCAAGATCCCGCGGGGAGACCACTCCCCCCAGCTCGACCCGAGCACCTTCAAGCCGTCGGAGCGCACGCCGCTGCCCGAGCGCGCGAAGGCGCTTCACATCTGCCCGAGCTGCGACTCCGAGCTCGTCTATCCCGTCGACTGGGCGCCCGCGGATCGGACCCGCTGGGCCGTCGACCTGCATTGCCCCGACTGCGACTGGGCCACCACCGGCGTCTACAGCCAAGAGATCGTCGACCGCTTCGACGAGGCGCTGGACCGCGGCACCGAGGCGCTGCTCACCGACCTCAGCCTGCTCGCTCGCGCGAACATGGAGGAGCAGATCGAGCGCTTCGTCGCCGCGCTCAACGCGGACCTCATCCTCCCCGAGGACTTCTAGCCCGGCGACCGCCGCTAGGCGTACCGCTCGACGACGCCGTCGGCGACCATCGTCAGCAGCTCACGGCGCTGAGCGTGCGCCGGCTCGTCGCCGAGGACCCGCTTCGCCGCCTCCACGCGGGCGCGGGCGTTCTGGCGCACCGCCTCGAGCACGCCCGTGGCGGCGATCCGCGCGCAGATTGCCTCCGCCGCGGCCGGGTCGAGGGCACGCAGGTCGAGCTCGGCGAGGCTCGGATCGCGCTCGCGGGCGAGGATCAGCGGCATGGTCACGGTCCCGTCGAGGAGATCGGTGCCGAGCGCCTTGCCCGTCCGCTCGGGCGGCCCGGTGACGTCGAGCACGTCGTCGAGGAGCTGAAACGCGAGCCCGATCTGGCGCCCGTAGGTGCGCAGGGCGGCCAGCGAACCGGAGTCGGCCTCGGCCCCGATCATGCACGCGCACTCGAACAGCCGCGCGGTCTTCAGCCGGCAGCGCTCGAGGTAGCGCTCGGCCGAGATCGAGACGCAGAAGGCGTCGCGGCGCTGTGCGAGCTCGCCCTGGGCGAGGCCGACGGACGCGCGGGCGAGGAGCGCCACCCGGCGGGCGGCGTCGCGGCCCCCGCCGGCGAGCTCGGCGAACGCGCGGGAGAAGAGCAGGTCGCCCACCGCGGTGGCCGCATCCCGCCCGGCGCTGGCGACGACGGTGGGGCGGCCGCGGCGCAGCGGAGCCGCGTCGAGGACGTCGTCGTGGACCAGGGTCGCCATGTGCACGAGCTCGATCGCGGTCGCCGCGCGGATCGCGCCCTCGCCCGCCTCGGGTCCGGCGCAGACCAACACCAGCATCGGCCGCAGGCGCTTGCCGCCGGCCTCGAGCGTCGCCGCGGCCTCGGTCTCGAGCCGCGGGCCGCCGGCGCGCACGAGGTCGTTCAGCCGCCGCTCGACCACGGCCATGCGCCGCGGCAGCCAGGCCTCGGCGGCGTCGAGCACCCTGGTGACCGGTGGCGGGACGCTGGTGCGGTTCACCGGCGCGCGCCGGAGTGGATCGCGATGATCCCGCCGGCGAGGATCGTGTACCGGATCCCCTCCAGGCCCGCTCGGTCCATCATCATCGCCAGGCCCTCGGGCGGGGGGAAGCTCTTCACCGACTCCGGCAGATAGGTGTAGGCGTCGCGATCGCCCGCCAGGATGCCGAGTAGGGGCACGATGCGATCGAACCAGATGCTGAAGAAGGTCGAGAGCGGCGGGCGCCGCGGCGTCGTGATCTCGAGGATCACGAGCCGGCCGCCGGGCTTCAGGACCCGGGCGAGCTCGCGGACCCCGCGCTCGACGTCGGCGAAGTTGCGCACCCCGAAGCCCACCGTGACCGCGTCGAAGGTGCCCTCGTCGTAGCTGAGATCGAGCGCGTCGCCCCACTCGAAGCGCACCGAGCCGGCGCCTCGCGCCGCCGCCTTCTGGCGCGCCAGGTCGAGCATCCGCTCGGAGAAGTCCGAGCCGATCACGTGCCCCTCGGGCCCGACGCGGCGGGCAAGCTCGAGCGCCATGTCGCCGGTCCCGCAACAGGCGTCGAGCGCGACGTCGCCCGGCCCGAGCTCGGCGCGATCCGCCGCCCGCTGGCGCCACTGGTGATGCAGGCCGACGGTCATCGCCGTGTTCATCACGTCGTAGACGCCGGCGATGCGGTCGAACATCCCGCGGACCTGACCCGCGAACTCCACCTGCCGCTCAGGGGCGACTGCCCCGTTCACGTCAGCCTCACAATTAGGCGCCTCAACAGCGGCGCGGCTCGGCTACGCCTCACTGCAGCGAGGCGAGGAACTTGACCAGGTTGTTGAACTTCTCCGGCGGCAGGCTGCCGTACTCGGGCATGATCCCGGAGGGGTTGATCAGCGTCCGCCTGATCGCCTGCGCGGGCAGCTTGGCGCCGATCTCGGTCAGCTCCGGCCCCGGCCCGTCGTTGCCGTTCTCGCCGAACTTGTGGCAGGCCAGGCAGCCCGACTGGGCGGCGACCTGCTTGCCGGCCTCGAACTGGGGTGGGACCTCGAGGTCGATCTCGGTCGGCGAGCCGGCCGAGGCGCCGAGGAAGGTCAGGAACGCCATCGCGATGATGGTCATGATCCCGGCGGTGGTCGCCACCGGCCGCCGCCACGGCAGGCGCTCGGGGTTGCGGTCGTAGAACGGCAGCAGCAGGAGCAGGACCATGCACAGGGTCGGGATCCCGATCGTGGCCACCGGGACGAGCTCGTTCGGCTTGATCACCCGCAGGAGCTCGAAGAGGAAGAAGAAGTACCACTCCGGCCGCGGCACGTAGGTGGTGGTCGTCGGGTCGGCCTTGGGACCCTGCTCCGCGCCGAGGACCAGCGACATGACGATGATCACGACGGCGACGATGAACATCATCGCCGAGTCCTTGAAGATCGCGTAGGGGAAGAAGGGCTTGCCCTTCTTCTTCATCACCTCGTACTCGCGGAGGTAGGCCTCCTTCTCGGCGGAGTTCATGGCACATCCTCCGAGCGCAGCGCCTTCGGCTTCGTATCGGCGCGCATCCACGGCGGCGCGGTGGTCCCGAGCTTCACCACGAGGTACAGGTGCGCGCCGATGAGGGCGATGATCAGCCCCGGCACGAGCAGCATGTGGATGGCGTAGAAGCGGGGCAGCGTGGTCGCCTCGAACTCGGCGCCGGCGCGCAGGAAGTCGGCCAGGTAGGGCCCGACGATCGGCCCCGACCCGGTGATGTTCATGGCCACGATCGTCGCCCAGTAGGAGCGCTGGTCGAAGGGCAGCAGGTAGCCGGTCAGGCCCATGACCAGGGTGAGGATGATCAGCACCACCCCGATCACCCAGTTGAGCTCGCGCGGGTACTTGTAGGCGCCGAAGAAGAAGACCCTGCCCATGTGCAGGAAGATCAGGATCACCATCACCGTCGCGCCCCACTTGTGCAGGCCGCGGACGAACTCGCCGAGGAAGACGTCGTTGGTGAGGTGGGAGATCGAGTTGTAGGCCTCGGTCGCCGAGGGCACGTAGAACATGGCCAGGAACACGCCGGTGAGCGCCTGCATCGCGAACGCGAACAGCGTCGCCGAGCCGAGGGTGTAGAACCAGTTGGTCCCCTTGGGGACCTTGCGCAGCAGCAGGCCGGTGAGGAAGGGGGTCGCTCCGGTGCGCTCGTCGACCCAGCCGACGACGTCGATCCCGGCCTCGGCGATCTTGCCGTGCTCGGGCTGCGGTCGTCGGCGGGACCACGGCGCCGCCGCCGTTCTCCGCCCCACCGTTGCGGCCCGCGCCGTTGCTTCCCGTCCCGGGCTTGCCCGGCTTGCGCAACATCTGTGGGAGCTTGGGCATCTAGGCGACCTCGATCACGGTGGCGGCGCGGTCGTGAACCGGGGCGGGTACAGGTACTCCCAGATCCCGCCGGTGTACTCGCCCGGGTCGCGGGCGCGCACCGGCTCGAGGCTGTTGGTGACGCTGTAGCGGGGGCCGATCTGAAGCTCGTCGCCCTGGATCCGGGTCTGGAAGCGGTCCAGCGGGCGGACCGGCGGGCCGCCGATCACCTTGCCCTCGAAGTCGTAGACGCCGCCGTGACACGGGCAGATGAAGTTGCCGGCGGCGCGGACGAAGCGCACCGGGCAGCCCAGGTGGGCGCAGCGGGTGGAGATCGCGATGAAGACGTTCGGGTCCTCGTCGAGATCGGCGCTGCCGCGGCGGATGTAGACCGTCGTCTTGCCCGCGTCGCCGATCGCGTTGACGATCGTGATCACCGCCTGGCGGTAGGTGTCGGCGGTGTAGTCGTCGGGGCTGCCGACGCCCTCCCACTGCTCCTCGGGCCGGTCGAAGATCGGGGCCAGCGCGAATCCGACCACGGGCAGGGCCACGGCCGTGACCGCGAGGCCTCCGAACGCCTGGCCGCCGATCGCGAACACGGTTCGGCGCGTCATCGTCTCGCCCTCGAAGTAGCCCGCGGGCTTCGGCTTCTCGGGCGGCGGGCGCCTGCTGCTCTTGTCCGCGGGATCGGCCAACTCAGGAGAGGTCGTCGGCATCGAAGTCTATTGCGTCGGCCGCCTCGCCAAGCGCCGGCTCGAGCCCCTCGGCCCGGGCCGCGACGCCCGCCGCGGCCCAGAGCTCGGCGGGCGCGCGCTCGGATTCGGCACGCAGACTGGCCTTCGCGGCCTCGTGTCCCGGGCCGGCTCCGGCGGCGATCGCGGTGGTGCTCGCCAGCCACAGGGCGGCGGCCTCGCGCGCGGCCCGCGGTTGCGGGCGGACCCCGTCGTGGACCTGGGCCGAGAGGCTGATCAGGTCGCCGAGCTCGCGGACGGCGTCGAGGTCGCCGAGGGCCGCCAGCCGCTCGAGCCCGAGCGCGTAGAGGTAGTCGCCGGCGAGCAGGGCGAGGTCCGGGTCGGCCCCGCGGACGACCCGCGGGCTCGCGTAATGCAGCAGATAGCCCTCGCGCACGGCCTCGATCACGAGCGCGTACTCGCCCGGGGCCGCGGCCGCCCGCGGGCCGGCGGCCGCCAGCAGACCGAGCGCGGGCGCAGCGTCGACGGGCTCCCCGGCGTGCGGGCTGATCACCGAGCCCTCGTCCCGCAGCGAGGCGGCGAGCTCACGAAGCGCGGCTGCGGGCTCCGACATGGGCGCGCGAGGTTAGAGCCAGCCTCAGGCGAGCGCTTCGGCGAAGGCCTCGGCAGCGGCTTCGCAGGTGCTCTCGATCGCCGCCTCGTCGTGGGCGAGGGAGACGAACCAGGCCTCGAACTGCGAGGGCGGTGGGTAGACGCCGCGGGCGAGCAGGCCGCGGCAGAAGCGCCCGTAAGCGTCGACGTCGCAGCTCGAGGCGCCGGCGAAGTCCCGCACCGGCTCGGCGCTGAAGAACGGCGTCACCAGCCCGGGGGCGGATGCGACGTGCACGGGCCGGTCGCCCGCCGCCTCGCGGAGGCCGGCGGCGAGTCGCTCCGTGAGCTCGGCGAGGCGCTCATAGGCCGCGGCGTCGAGCCGCGCCAGCGTCGCGAGCCCGGCGGCGACGGCGAGCGGGTTGCCCGACAGCGTCCCGGCCTGGTAGACGTCGCCCGCCGGCGCCACGCGGCGCATCAGGTCGCGCCGCCCGCCGTAGGCCGCGGCGGGGAGGCCGCCGCCGAGCACCTTGCCCATGATCGTCAGGTCGGCCTCGACGCCGTAGAGCTCCTGGGCGCCGCCGCGCGCGACCCGGAAGCCCGAGATCACCTCGTCGCAGATCAGCAGCGCGCCGTGCGCGTCGGCCTGCCGTCGCAGCTCGGCCAGAAAGCCCTCCTCCGGCGCGACCAGCCCCATGTTGGCCGGCAGCGGCTCGGCGATGATCGCGGCGACCTCGTGCCGGGCGAGCGCCGCCGCGACCGCCTCGGGGTCGTTCCACGGCACGACGATCGTCGCCGCCGCCTGCGCCTCGGGGACGCCCGGGCTCGCGGGGATCCCCTGGGTGGCGAGCCCCGAGCCCGCCTCCGCGAGCAGCCCGTCGACGTGACCGTGGTAGGCGCCGGCGAACTTGATCAGGTGCTCGCGCCCGGTCGCCGCCCGGGCGAGCCGCACGGCGCTCATCGTCGCCTCGGTTCCCGAGTTGACCATGCGCATCATCTCGACCGAGCTGAAACGCGCGCAGACCTCGGCCGCGAGCTCGACCTCGCCCTCGGTCGGGGCCCCGAAGCTCGTCCCTCGCCCGGCGGCGTCGCGGACGGCCTCCACCACCTCGGGGTCGGCGTGGCCGAGGATCAGCGGGCCCCACGAGCAGACCCAGTCCACGTAGCGGTGGCCGTCGACGTCGATCAGCTCGAACCCCTCGCCGCGGGCGACGAAGATCGGGTACTCGCGCCCGATCGAGCGCATGGCGCGGACCGGGCTGTTGACGCCGCCCGGCAGCAGGCCGACGGCCCTGGCGTAGAGGACCTCGGACGTTCGCGTGTCCAGCTCGGCGGCGCCGCTCACGGACTACGCGTACTCGCGCTCCCACGCCGCGTAGTCGTCCGTGAAGTAGTGCAGCCGGATCTTCTTGAACTCGGTCGACGAGTAGAGCGTCGAGCGGTCCGGTCCGTGGAGGTCGTGCTCGGCGGCGATCGAGTCGAGGATCGCGTCGCATTCGGCCTTCGAGCGCCCGTGCGCCATCGTGAACACCGAGTACGGCCAGTCGGCGTAGGTCGGCCGCTGGTAGCAGTGCGAGATCCCGCGCACGCGGGCCATCGCGGCGCCGACGTCGAGGATCCGGTCCTCGGGCACCCGCCAGACGCCCATCCCGTTGGCCGAGAACCCGGCCCGGCGGTGATAGAGGATCGCGGCGACCCTGCGCAGCAGCTTGCGCTCGACCATCGCCCGCAGGTGCGCCAGCAGAGCCTCGGTCGACATCCCGACCTCCGCCGCGGCGGCGTCGAAGGGACGGTCGGCGACCTCCATCGGGCCCTGGAGGGCGCGGATCACGGCGACGTCGAGCTCGTCGTAGGGCTGGCGCTCGAGCTCGCGCGGCGGCGACGCGTCGACGGTGGAGGCGAGGGCCTCGGTGCCCTTCTCCATCTCCAGGTTCATGTTGATCTTGAACAGCTGCAGGGTCGGCAGCTGGCGGATCGACTCGGCCCCGGTCAGCCGCTGCAGCAGCTCGAGCGTGCCCTCGAGCCCGAGCTCGGAGTCGGGCGGGGTGGCGATCGTGAACCAGAGGTTGAACTCGTGCGTGCGCAGGTAGTTGTGCGAGACGCCCGGGTGGGAGTTGATGATCTTCGCCGCCCGGTGCGGGTGCTCGGCGTCGACCTTGGCCGCAACCAGCATCGAGGCGTAGCCGAGCGCCCGGGTGTCGAAGATCGGCGTGATCTCGCGGATGATCCGCTCGCGCACGAGGCGCTCGGTGCGCGCCATCAGGTCATCGAGGTCGAGCTCGGCGGCCGCGGCGAGCTCGACGTAGGGCTCGGCGGCGAGCGGGAAGCTCGACTGCAGCAGGTTCATCAGCCGCTTGTCGGTCTCGTCGAGCGCGATCGCGGCGCCGTCCTTGCGCTCGCGCAGCTTCGGCTGCGGGACCTTGAATAAGGCGCCTCAACAGCGGCGCGGCTCGGCTTCGCTTCGCTCCGCCTCACTGCAGCCACCCGGCGGCCTCCTTCGCGTAGTAGGTGAGGATCACGTCGGCGCCTGCACGGCGGATCGCGGTGAGCGCCTCGAGCGCCGCCGCGCGCTCGTCGAGCCAGCCGTTGGCGGCGGCGGCCTTGAGCATCGAGTACTCGCCCGAGACCTGGTAGGCGGCGATCGGGAGCTCGAAGGCCTCGCGCACGCCGCGGATCACGTCGAGGTAGGGGAGCGCGGGCTTCACCATCACCATGTCGGCGCCCTCGTCGACGTCGAGGCGGACCTCGCGCAGCGCCTCCCGCGCGTTCGCCGGGTCCATCTGGTAGCCGCGGCGGTCGCCGAACTCCGGCGTCGACTCGGCCGCCTCGCGGAAGGGGCCGTAGAAGGCCGAGGCGTACTTCGCCGAGTAGGCGATGATCGCGGTGTCGGGGTGGCCCTCCTCGTCGAGCTGGTAGCGGATCGAGCCGATGCGGCCGTCCATCATGTCCGAGGGCGCGACCACGTCGGCGCCGGCCTCCGCGTGGGAGATCGCCGTCTTCGCCAGCAGCTCGACCGTGATGTCGTTGTCGACCTGCCGTCGCGGACGAAGCCGCAGTGGCCGTGCGACGTGTACTCGCACATGCAGACGTCGGTGATCACGGTCAGGTCGGGATGCGCTTCCTTCAGCGCCCGGATCGCCATCTGGACGACGCCCTCGTCGTCGTAGGCGCCCGAGCCGGTCTCGTCCTTGGACGACGGGATCCCGAACAGGATCACCGCCTCGATCCCGACCGCGAGCAGCTCGGAGGCCTCGGCCACGAGCTCGTTGATCGAGAAGCGCTCGATCCCCGGCATCGAGGCGACCGGCTCGCGGACGCTCTCGCCGGAGACCACGAACAGGGGCTGGACCAGATGCCGCGGCGAAAGCTCCGTCTCGCGCACGAGGTCGCGGAGGGCCTTCGTCCGCCGCAGGCGCCGCATGCGCGTTGCGGGGAAGCTCACGCGGCGGATTGTAGGGCGGGGACCGTGGCCCTCAGCCCTTCGACCGGCTGTCGGCAAGCGCCGCCGTGACCCCGAGCCCGATGTAGACGAGGCCCGCCGCCCACGAGAGCCGCCCGGGGCTCGCGAGCCGCCGGCGCAGGCCGGCGCCGGCGCTGCCGGCGGCGAGCGCGAAGAGCGTGTCGCCGATCGAGGCGACGAGGCTGAAGATCGTGCCCAGGACCAGGGTCTGGAGCCAGACCGGGCCGCCGCTCGGGTCGATGAACTGGGGCAGGAAGGCGAGCAGGAAGATCGCCAGCTTCGGGTTCAGCGCGCCGACCGCGAACCCCTCCCAGAAGAGCCGCCGCTCGGAGCGACGCGGCGCCGCGGCCTCGGCGACCGCGCCGACGCCCTCGCGCAGCGCGCGCACCCCGAGGTAGACCAGATAGGCGGCGCCGACGTACTTGACCACCGTGAAGGCGGTCGCCGAGGACGCGACGATCGCCGCCAGGCCGACCGTCGCGGCGAGCACCTCGACGTAGTTGCCCACCTCGACCCCGAGCATCGAGACGAGCCCGCCGCGGCGGCCGTGGACGACGCCGCGGGTGACGATGTAGATCACCGCAGGCCCCGGGATCGCCACCAGGCCCGCGCTGGCGATCGCGAACAGGAGCATGGTGTGGGTCGACGGCATCGGCCCAAGCTACCGCGCGACAGCGCCCGGCTAGGAGACGAACCGTCGGAGCGCGAAGCGGGCGAGGAGCCCATAGGCGAGCACGATCGCCGCCAGGTGCAAGAGCGGCAGGCCGACGCTCGGTCCCGCCGAATCCAGCGCCCCCTGCATCGCATCGAGCGCCGGGTCGAACGGGAACAGCGCCCGGACGACCTCGATCACGTGGAAGACACCGGCGCTCACCGTGCCCGACGGCACCAGCGACAGGAAGGCGATCGGCAACGAGGCCATGAACGCGAGCAGCGAGCTCGCCCGGACCTCCTTCGCCGACGCTCCGATGGCGGCCCCGAAGGCCGCGAAGCCGGCTCCCCCGGCGCCGATCGCGACCAGGATCAGCGGCGTCCGGGCCCAGTCCACGGAGACCAGCGCGGTGAGCGCCGCGAGCAGGAGGAGGGTGACCGCGAACGAGGCGATGATCCCGAGCACCACCTTCTCGGTCAGCAGGCCGGTGGTGCCCACCAGGCCGCGGGTGATCCGGGCGAAGACGTTCTCCTCCCGCTCCAGCGCCAGCGAGCCGGCGACCAGCAGCACGGTGACGAACATGAGGGTCACGGTCGCGGCGACGGCGATCGCGAACACGTCGAGCTCCGAGGACTGCCCCGCGACCACCACCTTCTCGACCTCGATCGGCGAGGAGACGGCGCCGAGCAGCGGCAGGGCGGAGTCGAGGTTCTCGCGCGCCAGGTCCGAGAACCTGATCACCCGGTCGAGCGCCTCCCGAGCGTCGCTGCCGGGCGGCAGCTCCGCGCGGACGCCGCGCAGGATCTCGCCGCTCGGCTGCAGCCCGAGAATGTCGAGGTCGCCGATCAGCGGCAGGCTGAACCGGCCACCCTGGACCAGCAGGTCGAGGTAGCTCGCCGCCTGGTCGGAGATCCGCCGCGACAGGAGCAGGTTCGCCTCCGTGATCAGCGCCTGGATGCGGTCGTCGACCAGGCTCGCCTTCACCGGGTCGTCCTGGTTGACCAGCACCTCGACCTGCGGCTGCTGCGGGGTGAGGCTGGCGAGCGACTCGAGCTTGTCGAGCAGGTCGGCGGGCAGGATCAGGGCCGCGATCACGTCGCCGTCCTCGACCTTCTGCTCGGCCTCCTCTCGCGACGAGACGTCGACGCACTCGACCCGCGAGCAGAGCCGGTCGCGGGCGATGCCCTGATCGATCGAGTCGTCGTCCGAGCCGATCGCGAACTGCTCGGTGTCGCTCGCGGGGATCTCGTTCAGGAACGCGACCCGGGGCTTGGAGTTGTCGGCCGAGAGCGCGAAGCCGATCAGCACCCCGAGCACGATCGGGTAGCCGATGAGCAGCGCCACGATCAGCGGCGAGCGGCGCAGGATCTGCAGGTCCTTGAGCAGCAGCCAGCGCATCGCGCCTAGTGCCCCTTCTCGCGCAGGAAGCGGACGAAGGCGGCCTCGAAGTCGGCGTTCTCGGAGCCCGGGACGGCGGCGTGGAGCTCCGCCGAGGTGCCGTCGAAGACCCGCTCGCCGTCGGCGAGCACCAGCAGCCGGTCGCCGTAGCGCTCGGCCTCCTGGAGATGATGGGTCGAGTAGATCACCGTCGTCCCGGTCCCCGCGAGGTCGAGGACGAACTCCCACAGCCGCTCTCGCTGGCGCGGGTCGAGCCCCGTCGAGGGCTCGTCGAGGAGCAGCACCGCCGGTGAGGCGAGCAGGCCGATCGCGATGTTGACCCGCTGCTGGTTGCCGCCCGAGAGGGTCCCGACCTGGTCGTCGGCGCGGTCGCGGAGGCCGGTCTGGGCGAGCATCCGGTCGACCGCCTCGTCGAGGTCGTCCACGCCCTCGAGGCGCGCGAACAGCCGCAGGTTCTCGACCACCGTCAGCCGCTGGTAGAGCGCCGCGCCCTGCGGGACCCAGCCGACCTCGCCGGGGACGGTGAACGAGCCCGAATCGGCCGCGCGGATCCCCGCGAGAATCGAGAGCAGGGTGGTCTTGCCGGCGCCGTTCGGGCCGATCACCGCGAGCAGCTCGCCGCGGGCGGCCGTGAAGCTCACGTCGCGGAGCGCGTCCCGGTCGCCGAAGCGCTTGCTCAGGCCCCGCGCCTCGATCACGGCCGCGGCCGTCTCCTGCCCGCTCACCGGCGGAACGCTACGCGACTGCGAGTACCGTAGGCGCGGATGCGGGTCCTGTTCGTCGCCGACGTGGTCGGAAAGCCTGGCCGGGCCGGCCTCGGCCGGGCGATGCCCGGACTGCGCGAGCGCTTCGACCCGCAGCTCGTGGTCGTCAACGGCGAGAACTCCGCCGGCGGGATCGGGATCACCGAGAAGACCGCCGCCGAACTGCACGCGATCGGCGCCGACGTGATCACGCTCGGCAACCACGCCTTCCGCCACCGGGATGTCTACGACTACCTCGACCGCGACCCGCGCGTGATCCGCCCGGCGAACCTGATGTCCTCGAACCCGGGCCGCGGCTACACGGTGGTCGAGGCGGGCGACGCCCGCGTCTGCGTGATCAACCTGCTCGGCCAGGTGCAGCTGCGCGCGGCGCGCTCGCCGTTCGCCGAGGCCGACTCGCTGCTCGACCGCCTGGACCGCGAGGCCGACGTGTTCTTCGTCGACTTCCACGCCGAGGTGACCTCGGAGAAGGTGGCGATGGGGTGGCACCTCGACGGGCGCGCGGCGGCCGTCGTCGGCACCCACACCCACGTGCCGACCGCCGATGCGCGGGTGCTGCCGAAGGGCACCGCCTACATCAGCGACGTCGGCATGACCGGCTCGCGCGCCAGCGTGCTCGGCGTGCGCTGGGAGCAGGCGCTGGAGGGCTTTCGGACCCAGATGCCGGTGCGCTTCACCACCGCCGAGGAGGACGTCTGGGTGAACGCCGTCGTGGTCGAGGTCGGCCCCGACGGTCTCGCCCGCTCGATCGATCAGGTGCTCGAGCGGGCCCCCGACTGAACGGGCCGGGAGGCGGCGAGGGCAACCGCCAGGGGGGCGAAGAACCACGGGATGTAGAGGTAGAACCAGTGGTCGACCGACAGCTGCAGGGCGATCAGCACCGCGGCCGCGAGCGCCGCGATCTGCGGCAGCGTCCGCCGGCGGGGGACGAAGGCGACCGACCACCGCGAGCACGGCCGCCGCGGCGAGCATCGCGTTCTGAGCCCACTGGAGCCCGTCGACCTGGCCCCACACGCTGAACGGCGAGGTGCGATCCAACTGGCTGGAGACCGTGCGTTCGTAGAAGGTGGCGAGGCCGGGGTCGATCGCCGGGTTCAGCAGCATCAGCACGGTCACCGCGCCGAAGGCCAGGCTGAAGTAGGCGACCGGTTTCACCCATGAGCGCGGCGGCGGGCGCTCCGCCGCGACCCGGTCGCCGAGCAGGCCGTGGTCGCCGGCCAGGTACAGGGGGGCGAGCGCGAGGGGGGCGAACTTGGCGGCCACCGCGAGGGCGAGCAGTGCCCCGCGCGCGAGCGGGCGGGCGAAGAGCGCCAGCGACCAGGCGAGCAGCGCGGCGATGAGCGAGTCGTTGGCGTTGGACTGCAGGGCGAAGTCGGTGTAGGGATAGGCGAGCCAGGCGAACGCGATCACGACGCCGAGCTCGCGCCCGCGGCGGCCCGGGCGCAGCCGCGTCCCGCAGACGAAGAGGCCCACGACGGTCGCCAGGTCGAAGAAGATCGCCGCCGCATGCGACGCCGGAAGCTCGTCCCAGCTGCCGCTCCAGGGGAGCGCGAGCTCGAACGGGACGTACGCGTAGTAGTTCGCCGGCCCGTACGTGTCGCCGAACCGGTTGTCGTCGGGGAACGCTTCCTCGCCGTAGAGCGGCTCGCCGTGGGCGATCCGGTCGGCGCCGATGGAGCCCGCGTAGCCGACGTCGATGACCCCGGAGTCGGCGATGTTGATCGTCACCCGGAAGGCGATCAACACGACGCCCGCGAGCGCCAGCCAGCGGATCGGCAGCGACGGCCGCAGGCCCTCGCCGCCCCGAAAGCCCAGCCACACGGCGCGTCCGAGCAGATAGAGCAGGGGCGGGTAGGCGAGCGGCACCGAGAGCCCGATCTCGCCCCGGTTGAAGTAGATCTGGGAGATCCCGAACGAGAGCAGCACCAGCAGGTCGAGGTGGACGATCCGGAAGGGGCGGCGGAAGTCGAAGAGCGCGCAGAGGAAGACGAGCGCCAGCGGGATCCAGACGTAGGGCGCGTTGAGCACATGCCCGAACTGGCCCTCGTAGCCGCGGGCCATCGGCCACGCCACCTGGTACCCGGTCCACGACTCGCGGATCGCGCCGGTCTCGCCGTCGACCTTCACCTGGGCGACCTCGCGCCCGTCGGCCTTGTAGCCGACCTGCCACGCGCCCTCGTCATCGTCCTGGATCGCGGTCTCCAGGCGGCCGTAGCGGCCCGTCTGCTCGGCGACCTTCGGGTCGGCGTTGGCGGTCTCGATCGCCTGGGCGGCCGAGACCTCGAAGCCCTCGGGGGTCGCGGGGAGCGTGTCCGGGACGGTCGGCGTCGCAAGCGTCGAGCCCGCCGTGCCCTCGCCGGTCGCGGCGCTCGCCTGGGCGGCGGCGCCGAGGGCGCAGATCGCGACTGCGAGCGCGATCGCGGCGCGGGCGGCTTGGTGACGGCGGCCTAGCTGGCGAAGGTCCACAGCTTGTTGCCGATGAAGTTCACCGGCATCGTCAGCCCCACGGCGAGCGCCTGGCGAGGCGAGCGCGGGGAGCTCGAGCCCGCTGACGAACAGCTCGAGGAGAACCAGGTTGAGCCCGAGCCCGCAGATGCTGACGGCAAAGAATCGCGCCGCCTGGAACCCGGCGTGGCCCCCGCGCGCGTCGAAGGTCCAGAGCCGGTTCCAGGCGAAGTTGTTGATCACCGCAACGCAGAACGCGCCCACAGCGGCGGCGATGTGATGGACCCCGAGCGACTCGGAGAGCAGCGCGAACACCGCGAGGTTGACGGCGTAACCCGAGCCGCCGACGAGCCCGAACTTGAGCAGCTGCATCCAGTTCTGAGGCTGGCGGGCGCCCAGGTGGACCCGGCGCACGAGTCCGAAGGCCGGCGGCCTCGGCTCGCCGATCGCGGGACGCTCGGACGTCGCCATGGTCAGCCGGCCACCTCGCTGGTGCTGCGCTCCGCCCGGAGGGTCGGCCCAGGGCCGTCGTCCTCGATCCCGAAGTGGCCGAGCACCAGGCCGGCGACGTCGCGGATCGCCCACTGGCTGCGCAGCTGCTCGAGCCCGGGCTCGAGCCCGCAGAGAAGCAGCGGCCCAAGTGAGTCGCCGGCGTGCAGGGCGCCGTGGCTGCCGCCCGGGCAATGCGTGGCCCCGCCCCAGTCGACGAGCTCGTAGCCGGGCGTGGCCGAGAGCAGGATCTCCGCCGCGTGCGGCGCGTTGAGCGCGCTCCAGAGTCGCGCCAAACCGTCCGGGTAGGTGTCGCACTCGAACCGCTCGCCCTCGAGCCGCGCGGCGAGGGTCGCCGGGTCGCCGTCCAGTTCCCAGCCGGCGCCACGGCGGTCCCGGATCGCCGAGCCGGGCCGGAAGCGAAGCGTGCGGCCGTCGCGCTCGACCACCGCGGTCGAGCCCGGGGGCGGCGGACCGTCCTCGTCGTGGCGGCAGACCGGGGCGCCCTCGTGCTCCAACCACGCGAAGAGGTCGACGCCGTCGATCTCGCGCAGTCGCTCGCGGACACCGCTGTGCATGCCGGCGCCGCGACCACCGGCGGCCAGCACGTAGACGCCCGCCGCGCGCGAGCTCGGCGAGACCGCGAGCTCGGCGTGCTCGGGGTCGCTCTGGTTCGGCTGCAGCACCCGCCAGTCGGCCCCGAGCTCGTCGGCGAGCGGCAGCGGATGCTCGACCTGGGTCTGGGCATGGTCGGCGACCACGATCACGGCGTTCGCGGCGAGGAAGCGCTCGAGGCCACCGCCGGCCTCGATCAGCTCGCCGAGGGCGGCGTCGGCGTGGGCGATCGACTCGACCTGGGCGTCGGGCCCGAACTTGTGCGAGTGGTAGTCGTTGTCGGGCAGCGAGAAGAGCAGGAAGTCGTAGAGGTCGTTCTCGATCAGCTCCCGCCCGCAGCAGGCCGAGTAGTCGTCGCGGGTGTCGGGCCGCGCCAGGGTCGGCTTGCAGGGGACCTTGCGGCTCGAGTAGAGCTCGCCGTAGAAGAGCTCGTCCGGGCCCCAGGTGGCGTGGCGGAAGGTCGCCGCGAGCGCCACCCGGCGCAGGAGCCCC
Organism: uncultured Solirubrobacterales bacterium; assembly: GCA_963729065.1. GTDB lineage: Bacteria > Actinomycetota > Thermoleophilia > Solirubrobacterales > 70-9 > WHSW01. The sequence continues at coordinate 1,045,029 of CAVSMS010000010.1, read as the reverse complement.
TCGAGCCCGAGCTCGTGGCGGGTGCGGCCGCGGTAGATCAGGAAAGGGGTGCAGGCGGTGCGGATCCCGTGGTCGGCGAGCCGCTCGTAGATCGTCTCCACCTCGTCGGAGAGGTGGGCCATGTTCATGTTGTAGACGGTGTCGTAGAGCGAGCGGAAGAGGCCGAAGGCGCGGGTCGCCTCGAACGAGCTCCCGTACTCGACGTAGCGGCGCTCGGCCCGGTGGTACCAGTTCATGCCGCTGATCCAGTGCCCGTCGGGCGCGCGCCCGGTCGTGAGCTCGGAGGTGCAGACGGGCGTCACCGAGGGGAACGAGGAGACGCAGTCGCGGATCAGCGAGCCGCGATCGATCAGCGCGGCCAGGTTGGGCGCGACGCCCTCGGCGGCGGCCTGCTCGAGCTTGTCGGTCCGCAGTGAGTCGACGACGCAGAGGACGAGCTTGCGGGAGCTCACCGCAGCGTCCGCAGGCCCTCGTACTTGCGCGCCGCACGGCTGCGGCGGGCCAGGCCCAGGTAGACGATCGCGGCCAGGGCGAGGAGGCCGAGCGGCCCCCACAGCACCGACAGGCCCGCGACCGCCAGCGCGGCCAGGGCGATCACCGCGGAGACGAAGGCGCCGCCGCCCTCGGCGCGGGCGGCGGCCGAGGCCGCGAAATCGCGGATCACGAAGAAGGAGATCGCCGCGATCGCCGCTCCCACCGGCCACCCCGGCCAGGCGGGGTGGTCCTCGGCCTCCAGCGAGAGACCGAACAGCAGCCCGCCGCCGATCGCGGCCAGCACCAGCAGCGCGGTGCCGAGGGCGTCGCGGCGCCCGAGGGCCCCCGCGAGAGCGCCCGCGGCGACGGCGAGGCCAATGCCCTGGCAACCTGCAACGAAGAGATGCATCGGCGGAGCAGGGTACCGAGGCGTTGAGCGGCGGCGGCCACGGTCCGTGGGCGCGGCGCTCGCCGACGGCCGCGGACCGCCGGGCCCTCGCCGACGCGTCGACGACCCCCTTCTGGCTCGACTCGCCGCAGCGTCCGGCGGCCGCGCCCGGCCCTCGACGGAGAGCGCCGAGTGCGACCTGGCGATCGTCGGCGCCGGCCTCAGCGGGCTCTGGGCCGCGCGCCTCGCGATCGAGCGCGATCCGGGGCGTCGGGTGATCGTCCTCGAGGGCGGTGAGCTCGGCGCGGCGGCGAGCGGGCGCAACGGCGGCTTCCTGTCCTCGTTCCTCACCCACGGCGCGGCCAACGGGATGGCCCGGTTCCCGGAGGAGATGCCGGTGCTGGAGCGCCTCGGCCGCGAGAACTTCGACGCGATCGCGGCGACGGTCGGCCGAGCTCGGAGATCGACTGCGACCTCGAGCTCACCGGAGAGCTCGACGTCGCGGTCGAGCCCCATCAGGTCGAGTGGCTTCGCGAGGAGGCGGCGACCCTGCGCGCGCTCGGACACGAGGTCGACCTGCTCGACCGGGAGGCGATCCGGGCCGAGGTCGACTCGCCGATCTACGAGGGCGGCCTCTGGCGGCGCTCGGGCGCCGGGCTGGTCAACCCGGCCAAGCTCTCCTGGGGGCTCGCCGAAGCGGCCGAGGGTGACGGGGTGACGATCTGCGAGCGCACACGGGTGCGCTCGCTCCGCCCCGGGCGGCGCCGGGGTGGTCCTGGCCACCGATGCGGGCACGGTGCGAGCCCGGCAGGTCCTGCTCGCGACCAGCGCCCAGCCCGGCCTGATCGGCGAGATCCGCCGCCGCGTGGTGCCGGTGTGGGACTACGTCCTGGTGACCGAGCCGCTGGACGCCGACCGGCGCCGGGAGCATCGGCTGGGGCAACCGCCAGGGGATCGGCGACGTCTCGAACCAGTTCCACTACTACCGGCTGACCGCCGATGACCGGATCCTCTGGGGCGGCTACGACGCCATCTACGGCTACGGCAGCGACATCGGCGAGCGCCGCCAGCAGCGCGAGCAGAGCTTCGCCGACCTCGCCTCCCACCTGTTCACCGCCTTCCCCCAGCTCGAGGGCATCCGCTTCAGCCACCACTGGGGCGGCGCGATCGACACCTGCAGCCGCTTCTTCGCCTTCCAGGGCACGGCGCTCGGGGGCCGGGTTGCCTACACCGTCGGGCACACCGGGCTCGGGGTCGGCGCCAGCCGCTTCGGCGCCGGGGTGGCCCTCGACCTGCTCGCCGGGCGCGAGACCGAGGCGACCCGCCTGCGGGCGATGCGCTCGAAGCCGTTCCCGTTCCCGCCCGAGCCGCTGCGCTGGGCGGCGATCGAGCTCACCCGCAACCGGCTCGCCGCCGCCGACCGCAACGGCGGCAGGCGCGGGCTCTGGCTGCGGGCGCTCGACCGACTCGGGCTCGGCTTCGACAGCTAGGCCATGGTCAGACTCCCGAGAGGGCCACGGCGCTCACGTGGACCTGGTTGAAATTGATGCCGTCGTTGCCTCCCGGGGGGTTGAGCTCATTGCACTCGACCCCGAAGAAGTTCACGCCGGGGCCCAGGGGCTCGGTCACCGCCGTGAGCGCTACGGACTCCCGGCCGCCGTGGCCGTCGTTCGCGATGACGTTCACCGTCGACTGGGGCACGGGTCCCGGGCTCGTCGCAACGACGCAATCGCCGTTGGCCGCGTGGCCCAGCGCCGGCTCGTCCTGCTGTCCCGTCAGCGTCGCGGTCACCAGGACGCGGGACACGGCGGGGAGGTCGATCCCCACCGCCCCGCAGGGGACGAAGGTGACGTCCTCCGGGTCGCAGGAGCCGTCGCCGGCTCGACGGCCGAGCCCGCCGAGCGTGGCCACCGGGACCGGCGAGAGCGAGGACTCGTCGATGTCCGCCCCCGTGAGCGATGCGTCGGCCACGTCGACCCCGCGGAGGCCGCCGTTGCGGACATCCGCGCTCAGCAGCGTGTCGGCGCGGACATCCACCGCGGCGACCGTGTCGTCGCGGATGTCGACCGACCTGATCTCACCGTCGGTGATGTCGTCGCTGAACACCGTGTTCTGCCCGTCGAGCGCCACGGCGGTGCCGCTGATGGCGAAGAAGAGCGCCAGCAGCCCGTAGACGTTGCGGCGCACGTGATCGCAGATCCGTTTGCTCATGCCGATCCTCCCTTTGACTGTCCTGTCGGGTTCGACGGATTGTCCCGCCTGCGCCAAACTGCCCCGGATGCCGGACCGGCCGGGCCCAACGACGAACGACGAACGACGAACGACCGGCGAAGCCGCTCCCCACCGGCGCTCGCACACGACGGCCGCGGATCTCGAGCGCTACGCCGGGCTGTTCGCCGCCCGCACCCGGGTGATGCGCTCGAGCGCGATGCGCGACCTGATGGAGATCACCGCGCGCCCGGAGGTGATCTCCCTCGCCGGCGGCCTGCCCGATACGTCGACCTTCCCGCCGGAGAGCTTCGCCGCTCAGATGACCCGCATCGCCCAGGAGAGCTCGGCCCAGGCGCTCCAATACGGGCCCACCGAGGGCTTCATCGAGACCCGGGAGTGCATCCGCGAGGTGATGCGGGCGGAGGGCATGGAGCCGGACCTCGACGACATCATCGTCACCACCGGCGGCCAGCAGGCGATCGACCTGATCACGAAGACGCTCGTCGACCCCGGCGACGTGGTGATCTGCGAGGCGCCCACCTACCCCGGCGCCGTGCCCGTGTTCTGCTCCTATGAGGCCGAGACGATCCAGGTGGGGATGGACGACGACGGGATGCGCGTCGACGAGCTCGAGGCGGTCTGCGACCGGCTCGCCTCCGCAGGGCCGCAGGCCGAAGTTCGTGTACACGGTGCCGAGCTTTCAGAACCCCGCCGGGGTGACGATGTCGGCCGAGCGGCGGCGGCGCCTGGTGGCGCTCGCCCGGGAGCGGGAGCTGCTCGTGGTCGAGGACAACCCCTACGGGCTGCTGCGCTACGAGGGGGAGCCGAACGAGCCGCTGTACAAGCTCGACGGGGGCGACTACGTGCTCTACATCGGCACCTTCTCGAAGATCCTCTCCCCGGGGATCCGCCTCGGCTGGCTCTGCGCCCCGCCGCCGGTGATGGAGAAGGTGGTCCTCGGCAAGCAGGCCGCGGACCTCTGCACGTCGACCCTCACCCAGTACTTCGTCCGCGAGTACTTCGGCGAGGGTCGCTGGCGCGCGTACGTCGACGACCTCTGCGAGATCTACCGCGAGCGCCGCGATGCGATGCTCGATGCCCTGGACGCCTACTTCCCCGCCGGGGCGAGCTGGTCGCGGCCCGGCGGCGGGCTCTTCTGCTGGGCGACCCTGCCGTCCTACATCGACACCACCGATCTGCTGGCGAAGGCGCTGGGCGAGAACGTCGCGTTCGTCCCGGGCGCCGCGGCCTACGTGGACGGGCGCGGCGGGTCGGCGATGCGGCTCAACTTCTCGGCCTCGGAGCCGGACGAGATCCGCGAGGGCATCCGCCGGATCGGCGGCGTGATCGAGTCCCAGGTCGAGCTGTTCGAAGCATCACCAACGTTGCGCCCGCCTCCTCCGCTTCGCGTCCGAGGGCGGCCGGGTCAGCCGAGGGCTCGGTGCGTGCCGTTCCGCCGCGCGAAGCCATGAAGGTCGCGGTGCTCAAGGGCGGGCGCGGCCTCGAGCGCCAGGTTTCGATGCGCAGCGGGGCACGGGTCGAGGACGCGCTCTCCGCGCTCGGCCACGACCTGGTCTCGATCGACGTCGGCGCCGAGCTGGTCGCGACCCTGAAGGCCGAGCGCCCCGAGGTCGCGTTCATCGCCCTGCACGGCCCCGGCGGCGAGGACGGCACCGTCCAGGAGCTGCTCGAGATCCTCCGCATCCCGTACACGGGCCCCGGCGTCCGTGCGTGCGTGCGCTCGATCGACAAGGTCGCCGCCAAGCACGAGCTGCGCGCGGCAGGCGTCCCGACGCCCGACTGGGCCGCCTTCAGCGAGCTCGCCTTCAGGGAGCTCGGCGCCGCCGACGCGCTCGAGGAGATCGAGGCCGGGCTCGGCTTTCCCCTGGTCGTCAAGCCCGCGTCCGGCGGCTCCTCGCTCGGCGTCCGGTTCGCCGCCGGCCCCGAGGAGGTCCCCGAGGCGCTGGTGGCGGCGTTCTCCTACGACGACCGGGTGCTGCTCGAGCGCCACGTCGAGGGCCGCGAGCTCGCCATCTCGCTGATCAACGGGATCGCGCTGCCGGCGGTGGAGGCCCGGCCGCGCGAGGAGGACCGGTTCACCTACGAGGCCCGGTACGAGATCGGGCGCACCGAGTACGTCTGCCCGGCCGACCTCGGCACCGCCGAGGGCCCGATCCTCGACGCCGCAATGCGGACCTGGGACGTGCTCGGCTTCGACGGCTTCGGCCGCGTCGACATGATCCTCGGGGCGGACGGTCCCCAGGTGCTGGAGGCGAACGCGATCCCCGGCCTCACCGACACCTCCCTGCTGCCGATGGCCGCCGAGGCGGCGGGCCTGGGCTTCGAGCGCCTCTGCGACCGGCTGCTGGACCTCGCCCTGGAGCGTGCCGGCGTCGGCGAGCCGCTCGGCAACTAGCGGCGAGTTTCGGAAGAGCCCCGGATGCTCAGCCCAGCGTCGCGAACGGGATCGCCACCATGTCCGCCGAGATCGGCCTCAACTCGCCGTCGTCGCCAAACTCGCCGTTGAGGCATGAGAGCTTGAGCTCCGCCGGGCTGGAGATCGAGAACGCGGCGGTCAGCGGCACGTTGACCTTCCACCCGCTGTCGTCGAGGATCGCCTCGACGTTCTCGCTGACGAGCTCGCGGCGCGTGTTGTCGGTGTAGATCCCGCAGTCCACGCTGGTCGCGTCGTCGCCGTTGTTGAAGATTCCGACCTCGGCGAGGACGACCCACGTGCCGGCGGGGAGGTCGTCGCTGAGCAGCTTCGTCGGGCTCTCACCGGCATGCGCCGTGATCGTGGGCCCGAAAGCGGTGTCGCTGCTCGCCACGGACACCCCGTCGCTGCTCGGGGCGAGCGTGGACTCGGCGACGTCGGCCCCGGTGAGGCTGTTGTCGCTGACCTCATTGGACTGGATCGAGTTGTCGGCAATCCCGTAGAAGAAGCCGGTGTCGGCGATCTCCGTGTTGAACGCGTCCGGGGCGAGCTCCGCGTAGCCGACCGAGTTGCTCGCGAGGTCCAGCGCACCGAGCGTGCCGTTGATGACCTCCGAGGTGGAGATCGCGCCGGGTGCGATGTCCGCTCCGCCGAGCGTCTCGTCCAGCACCTCGCCGGACCGCACCGAGTTGGCGCCGAGGTCCGGCGCCTTCACCTCAGCGTTGATGATGTCCTCCGAGCCCACCTGGTTCTGACCCGGCAGCGGGCCGTCGATGGCGTAGGCCGTGCCGCTGAGGGCGACGAACAGGGACACGTAACCGACGACGTTCGAGCGAATGTGCTGGCGAATCCGTGCCGACATTGGGGCTCCTCCCGGGTTGGACCGAAAAACGAACGTTTAGGGACGTGGATCCTTTCAGTCCACGAGCCGCCGCTCAACCGCCCAGCGGCTGAGCTCGTGGCGGTTGGAGAGCTGCAGCTTGCGGAGCACCGCGCTGACGTGGGCCTCGACCGTCTTCGGCGAGATCGAGAGCTCGAGCGCGACCTCCTTGTAGAGGTACCCGCGCGCGATCAGGCGCAGCACCTCGCGCTCGCGCGTGGTCAGCTGGTCGAGCTCCGGATCGGCCTCGGCCTCGGTGATCTGGCCGGCGAAGGCGTCGAGCACGAACCCCGCGAGCCGCGGTGAGAAGACGGCGTCGCCGTCGCGCACCCGGGTGACCGCCTCCGCGAGCTCGGGGCCGGAGATCGTCTTCGTCACGTAGCCCCGAGCGCCGGCGCGAACGACCGCGATCACGTCCTCGGCGGCGTCGGAGACCGACAGCGCCAGGAACCTCTGCACCGGGTTGGAGTCCGCCGTCCGCCGGATCACCTCGACGCCGCCGCCGCCGGGCATGTGGACGTCGAGCAGAACGACGTCCGGGCGCTCGCTCGCGATCAGCCGCACCGCCTCCTCGACCGAGCCGGCGTCGCCGCGGACGTCGACCAGCCCCTCGAGCTCGGCGCGCACGCCGCTGCGGAAGATCGCGTGATCGTCGACGATCACGACGCTGGGCTTCGCGGCGCTCATCCCGCCTGCATCTCCATCACCAGCTCGACCTCGGTCCCGGCGCCGGGCGCCGAGTTGATCGAGGCGCTGCCCCCATTGCGTTCCATCCTGCCGATGATCGACTCTCGCAGCCCGCGGCGGTCCGCCGGCACCGCCTCGGGGTCGAAGCCTGCCCCGCGATCGCGGACGAAGACCTGCGCGCGCTCCGGCCCCATCTCCGCGTAGACGGCGACCGCGCCTGCCTCGGCGGCGAACTTCGCCGCGTTCGTGAGCGCCTCCCGGGTGGCCGCGACGAGCGCCGTGCCGCGCTCGTCGAGCGGGCGGTCGCCAACCGCGACCACGTCGATCGCGACGGCGTGCGCGTCCTCGACCTCGGCCGCTGCAACCTCGATCGCGGCGGCGAGGCTGTCGCCGCGACCGGCGGCCGAGCCGTCGAACAGCCAGGCCCGAAGCTCGCGCTCCTGGCGCCGCGCGAGCGCCGCCACCTCCCGTGGGTCCGAGGCCCGCTTCTGCATCAGGGTCAGCGTCTGCAGAACCGAGTCGTGCAGGTGGGCGGCGACCTCGGCCCGCTCCTGCGAGCGGATCCGCTCCGCGCGCTCGTCGGCGAGGTTGCGTCCCAGGCGCCAGAGGAAGGGAGCGAGGATCAGACCGAGGGCGACGGCGGCGACGACGATCGCCAGGACCACGTCGCGCGCCTGGCCGAGGACGCCGTTTGCGTACAGGAACAGGAGCGCCGCACCGAACACCAGGGCGACGCCGAACCCGCCCCGGTAGACGTCGGCGAGGCCGCGCCGGGTCCGTCCGTCGGCCTCCGTCTCGGACCGCGGCTCGGCGGCCGGGGTCCGCTCGGCCGCGCCGTCCGGCGACTCGAGCAACCGCGACTGGCGCCAGAGCAGCGCCGCTCCCCCGACGGCGAGGATCAACGGCCACACGAGCGCGTCGGACCACCACACGCCGAGCTCGCGGACGACGAGCAGTCCGGACAGGGTGAGGAAGCAGACGCCGGCGGCGACCCGCCAGTTGCCGACAGGGACGCGCGCGAACAGCGCCTCGACCGGGTTCACCCGCGCCGGGTCGGCGACGGCGTCGCCCGGTTCGATGAAGATCCAGGCGAGCACGTACGCGCCCAGCGCGGCGCCCGCGGTCACGATCACGGCGAGCACGAAGCCGATCCGGACCAGGACCGGGTCCACCCCGAGGCGGCGCGCGAGCCCCGAGCAGACGCCGGCGACGATCGCGTTCTGGCGATCGCGCGTCAGTCGCGGCCGGGGCGAGGCGGTGGTGGCCATCCGCGCCAGCTCAGCCCTCCCGATCGTCGTCGATGCCGCTGACGAGCAGGATCGCCCCGATCACCGCCGCGACGATCGCCCCGACGAGGCCGAGGCTGAGCGAGAGGACGTCCTCCTGGTCGGCGAGCAGGAGGACGCCCATCGCGATCACGCCGAGCCCGGCGGTGAGCGAGACCCGGTCGAGGCGGCGGCTCACTTCTCCTTCGCCCCCTGCCCGTCGCCCTGACCGCGGTCGCCGTCGCCACCGGCACCGCCGTCGCCTGCGCCCGCATCCGCGGGCGGGGCCGCGGGCGCCGCGCACGCGGCCTGCAGATCGGCCGACATCTGATCGCGGTCCGCCCCGTCGCCGAAGCGGAAGTGGTCGCGGTCGTCGAGGTCGGCGTCGTCCGCGTTGATCACCCGCAGCTCGCCGAGGTCCACCTCGCCCGTGAGGTCGAGGCGCGGGGTCGCCGTCGAGCCGGAGTTCGCCTGGCTGTGCACGTCCACGCCGTCCGAGTCGTCACCGGCGACCCGCAGGTTGCCGGCGCGGGCGTCGAGGTCGGTGGTCACGCAGACGTCGGAGGGGACCGCGACGATCCCTTCGCCGATCCCGAGGTCCACGTTCAGGTCGACGACGGTGTCGTCCTGCCAGTCGACCTGGCGGAGGTCGACCACCAGGCGGCCGATGCCGAGCTCGTAGCTCTCGGGCACCGAGGCGACCGAAAGCGGCCGGTAGGTGCGCTGGCCGACCCCGTCGCCGAAGGAGACGTCGGCCGCGGAGACGGCGCCGAGCGGCACCGCGAGCGCCAGCGCCGGGGCGATCAGCCAGCGAGCGCCGCCGCTGAAGGCCGCGAGCGCGAGCATCGCGCCGATCGCGATCACCACCAGGGCAACGAGCACCCCGTGGCCGGTCGCCGCCGCCCAGGCCGCGGCGATCGCCGCGATCGAGAGGCCGATGAAGGCGGCGAAGGCGATCAGCACCGTGCCCAGGACACCGCCCGAGCCCGAGCGCCCGCGGGCGCGCCGGGCGACCAGGATCGCCCCGGCGGCGAGCAGGCCGACGAAGAGGAACGGGCTCCAGAAGAACCCGTGGCCCCAGCCGGGACCGTCGAACACCCCCCAGCTGAGCGCGATCACCACGAGGGCGATGCCGGCGCCGATCGCGAGCGCCTTGGAGCGCTCGGCCGGGGGCGGCCCGACCTCGCCGCCCTCGTCCGGGGCGGAGGGCACGAACAGGGCGAGGGCGACGTAGGCGATCACGCCGAGCCCGCCGAAGAAGACCGAGATCGCGAACGCGATCCGGACGATGACCGGGTCGACGTTGAAGTAGCGGCCGAGCCCGCCGGCGACGCCGGCGATCATCCGGTCGCGCCGCGAGCGCAGCAGCCGCCTCGGCTCCTCGCCCGAGGGCCGCTCGGGCGGCGGCTCGGGCGCGGTAGCTGGGCGGTCGTGTCCTGGTCACTCATCGTCGTTCCTCCTCGAATCGTTGTCGATGAGGCCAGGGTGTCGCGGGGCGGCCCGGGCGTCTATTGGGGATCACCCTGAGCGACCCCGAACCGTGCCCGGGCGCTCGGGGAGGGACGGGAGCCGGTCAGTCGCCGCCGGCGGCGAAGTCCTCGGGGGAGACCTCGTCGAGGAAGTCCTTGAACTTCTCGACCACCTCCTCCTGGTCCTCCACCTCGTGCTCGAACTCGATCGAGGACTCGTCGATCACGTCCTCGGCGGCGAAGATCGGCGCCTGGCACCGGACGGCGAGCGCGATCGCGTCGGAGGGACGGGAGTCGATCTCGATCTCCGACCCGTTGACCGAGATCGTGATCGAGGCGTAGAAGGTGTTGTCGCGCAGCTCGGTGACCGAGACCCGCTCGCACTTCGCCTCGAGCTGCTCGAGCAGGTCGTTGAGCAGGTCGTGGGTCATCGGCCTCGGGGTCTGGGCGCCCTGGAGCTTCATCAGGATCGCCGCCGCCTCGGGATGGCCGATCCAGATCGGCAGGAACCGGTTTCCGTCGACGGTCTTCAGCAGGACGATCGGCTGCTTGCCGACCATGTCGAAGCTGACGCCGTAGATCTGCATCTGCTGCATGGGTGTGGTTCCGGGCCCTGGGTCGATTGGCTCGCCTGAGAGCCATTATAGGTCTGGCCGTTTCCGCCACTGGTGCGAGAATCAAGGCGATGTCGCATTGCCGTCAGCAGGGTTTCATCGACGCTCCCGTCGAACGCGTCTGGGAGCTGATCTCCGACGTCGAGCACCATCCGGAGTGGTGGCCGCGGGTGCTCGAGGTCGACGCCGACGTCGTCGAGGAGGGCGCCACCTACCGCCAGCTCACCGAGACCCCGCGCGGCGAGGACGAGATGCAGCTGCTGATCGAGAGCCGCGAGGAGCTCCGCAACCTGCGCATCCGGTGCCTGACGACGGGAACGTTCGTCCGCTTCGAGATGACCGAGGCCCGCGGCGGCACGTTCGTCGGCACCGAGATGGGCATGGACCCGCACGGGCTCTGGGCCCGGGTCGTGGACGCGGTCGCGGGGCGGCGCTACTTCTCGACCTGGATGCGGTCGACGATGGAGGCGCTCGACCGCGCGGCGACCGATCAAGAGGAGCAGGCGGGCCCGCAGAGGGCCTAGCCGCAGTGGGAGTGGGCGATCGAGGACTCGAACCTCGGACCTCGTCCTTATCAGAGACGCGCTCTAACCAACTGAGCTAATCGCCCGCGCTGGTCGGGCATTCTAGGAGACCGCGAATGCCACGACGACCCGACATGCCGGCGCTCGACCGGGGCGATCTCGACCTCGACCCGATCGCCCAGTTCCAGGCCTGGTTCGAGCTCGCAGAGCGCGAGGTGCCGCTCGCCGAGGCGATGGCGCTGGCCACCGTCGACGCCGCCGGGGCCCCGGACGCGCGCATGGTCCTGCTCAAGGGAGTCGACCCTCGCGGGTTTCGCTTCTTCACCAACCACGAGTCGTCCAAGGGGGGCCAGCTGGCCGCCTCGGGGCTCGCGGCCCTGGCGATCTACTGGCGCGAGCTCGACCGCCAGGTCCGCGTCCGCGGCGCGGTCGAGCGCCTCGACGACGAGGAGTCCGACGCCTACTTCGCCACCCGGCCCCGCGACTCGCAGCTCGGCGCCTGGGCCTCGCCGCAGTCACGGCCGATGGCCTCGCGGACCGAGCTCGACCAGCATCTCGACGAGGCCGAGGCGCGGTTCGCGCGAGGGCGAGGTCCCGCGCCCGGCGCACTGGGGCGGGTATCTCGTCGTCCCCGAGGAGATCGAGTTCTGGCAGGGCCGGATCGGACGGCTGCACGACCGCTTCCGCTACACCCGCGATCGCGCGGAGTGGCGGATCGAGCGGCTCGCGCCGTAGGGCGCCTGGGCGCTAGGCGCGGCCGATGCCGCGGGCGAACTCGAGGAGCTCGTCGACGTCGTCGAAGTGCAGCTCGGCCCGCAGCCCCTGCTTGGACGCGCGGACCCTGACCCCGTGGCCGAAGGCCTCCTCGAGCGCCTCCTCGGCGCGCAGCATCGCCGCCTGCCGATCGGGATGGACGACCACCTTCGGACTCGGGGTCGCCTCCGCGGCCCTCGCCCGGCGCTCGGTCTCGCGCACCGACCAGCCCGCGGCGACGGCGTCGCGGGCGAGGCGGCGGCGAACCTCGTTGCCCTTGGCGATCAGGATCGCCCGCCCGTGCCCCTCGCTGAGCGCGCCCTCGGAGAGCAGCTCGAGCACGTCGTCGGGGAGGTCGAGGAGCCGGATCAGGTTCGAGATCGCGGGACGGGTCCGGCCCAGGCGACCGGCCAGCTCCTCCTTCGAGAGCCCGAGCTCGTCGACCAGCGTCGCGCATGCGCGCGCCTCATCGACCGGGTTCAGGTCCTCGCGGGCCACGTTCTCGATCAGCGCCGTCTGCATCCGCTGCGCGGCGTCCTCGTCGCGGACGATCGCGGGCACCGTCTCGAGCCCGGCCTCGCGCGCCGCGCGCCAGCGCCGCTCGCCGGCGATCAGCTCGTAGCGGCCGTCCCGGAGCGGTCGCACGAGCAGCGGCTGAACGATCCCGGCCTCGGCGATCGACTGCGCCAGGGCGGAGATCGTCTCCGGGTCGAACGCGCGGCGCGGCTGGTCCGGGTTGGGCCGGATCACCGCGACGGGGATCTCGCGATAGGCCGGCTCGTCGCTCCCGGTCTCGGGCAGGATCGCCGCCAGGCCCCGGCCGATGCCCCGCGTGGTGCTCACGCCGCGACCGCCTCGTCGTCGGCCTCGCGCCGCGCGAGCTCGAGCGCCAGCGCCCGATAGGCCTCGGCGCCGCGGGAGCCGGGCGCGTGATCGATCACCGGGACCCCGTGGCTCGGGGCCTCGGCGATGCGGACGCTTCTCGGGATCACGGTATCGAACACCTGTTCGCCCAGATGCTGGCGCAGCTCCGCCTCCACGTCCTGTGCCAGGCGGGTCCGCTCGTCGTGCATGGTGACCAGCACGCCGGTCAGAATCAGGGCCGGGTTGAGCCCGCGGCGGACGAGATCGAGCGTCTCCAGGAACTGCACGAGCCCCTCGAGCGCCAGGTACTCGGCCTGCACCGGGACGATCACCCGGTCGGCGGCCGCCAGCGCGTTCACCGTCAGTGGCCCCAGCGATGGCGGGCAGTCGAGCAGCGTGAGCGCGAACCGCTCGCGGACCGGCCCGAGGCCGTCGCGCAGGCGGCGTTCGTAGCCGTCGAGCCGCGGCAGCTCGACCGACGCTCCGGCGAGCTCCCGGTTCGCCGGCACGATCCAGAGGTTGTCCGGGCCCGCCGGGCCGCGCCGCCGTCGCAACCGACGCCTCACCCGTCAGGCAGGCGTACGAGGACGGGGACTCGTCGCGCCCCAGCCCAAGCGCAACCGTTGCGTTGCACTGCGGGTCGAGGTCGACGAGCAGCACCTGCCGGCCCTCCGCCGCCAGGCAGGCGGCGAGGTTGACCGCGGTGGTCGTCTTGCCCACCCCGCCCTTCTGATTCGCGAGTGCGTAGACCGCTCCCATCGCTCCGACCTTAGACCCAGCGGGGGCGGCTAGCCCGGACCGGGCGCTCGGCTTTCCGCTCCGAGCGGCCGCTTCTTCGCCATCCCGGGGCGCCGCGGGAGCCCCGAGGGGGTCGGGCCGGACTTGCGGACGACGTGCAGGTGCCGGTGCTCGAACCCCGCCTCCCGGCCGACGGCGAGCACCTCGGCGGGTTCCATGGCCAGCCGCGCGGCGGCCCGGGCGAGCTCCGCCTCCTCGTCGGGGTCGCGCCGGCCCTTCCAGGCGACCAGGGCGCCGCCCTCCCGCAGCAGCGGGGAGGCGAGCTCGGCCAGGGTCGCCAGGCGCCCGACCGCCCGCGCGGTGACGACGTCGTAGGCCTCGCGCCCCCCGCCGGGCTCGGGCTCCGCCGCCCAGGCCTCGGAGCGCGCGGGCACCGCGCGGGCGTTGGCGAGCCCGGCGGCGGCGATCGCGCGCTCGATGAACTCGGCCTTGCGGGTCACCGACTCGATCAGGTCCACCCGGGTCTCCGGCAGCGCGGCGGCCAGCACCAGTCCCGGGAACCCGGCGCCGGAGCCGACGTCGGCGAGCGCCGCCGGCGTGCCGACGAGCTCGAGCCCGGTGAGCGAGTCGCGCACGTGGACCCGCCAGGCCTCCTCGGGGTCGCGGACCGAGCTCAGCGAGGCCGGATCCGCCGCCAGCAGCTCGAGCACGGGCCCGAGCCGGCGGCGAAGCTCGTCGAGGTGCGCCGCTTCGGGCCGCCTCGTTCGGCGCTCAATCGCCGACGAGGGGCGCGACGATCACGCAGCGCTCGGGCTCCTCGCCCTCGCTGAACGTCTCCAGTCCCGAGCGCTCCGCCAGCCGGTCGTGCACGATCTTGCGCTCGGTCGGGGTCATCGGCTCGAGCTCGATCTCCTTGCCGGTCTCGAGCGCGCGGTCGCCGGCGCGGTCGGCCTGGCGCTCGACCGTCTCGCGGCGGCGCTCCCGATAGCCGGAGGCGTCGACCGAGACCCGCTTGCGCTCGCCGCGGCCGCGGAAGGCGACCCGGTAGCAGAGCAGCTGAACCGCGTCGATCGTCTGCCCGCGGCGGCCGATGAGCAGCCCGAGGTCCTCGCCGTCGACCCGGGCCGCGATCTCGTCCGGCCGCTCCTCGACGGCGATCTCGGCCTCGAGGTCGAGCGCGTCGACGATCTCCTCCAGCAGCGCCTCGACGCGCTCCGAGGGCTCGTCCGGGAGGGGCTCGAAGGTCATTTGCGCTTCTTCTTCTTTCGCGGAGGTGGCGGCGGGGGTCTCGCCGCCTGGACCTCCTCCTGAGTGCGCGGGGTCGGCATCGGCATGATCCTCTGCACGACCACCTGCTGGCCGAGGCTCCAGATGTTGGTCGTGATCCAGTAGACCGCGAGCCCGGCGGGCTGGCTGGCGATGATCGGCGCGAACAGCAGCGGCAGGGCGAGGAAGATGTAGCGCTGCGGGCCGGAGGTCGTCTGCGTGGTCGCGGTCGTGTAGAGGAACGTGAGCACCGTGGTGACGATGAAGAGGACGATCAGGACCCACTTCTCGGCGCCCTCGGGCGACTCGAGGATGTTGTTGACGAAGAAGAAGCTGACGGCGTCCCCGCTCGTGAGCACGTCCTCGCTGAAGGCGTCGCCGCGCAGCAGCGAGTAGACCGCGATGAAGAACGGGATCTGGAGCAGGAACGGAAAGCAGGAGGCGAGCGGGTTGACGCCGTGGCGCTTGTAGAGGGCGAGCATCTCGCGCTGCTGGCGCTCGCGGTCGTCCTTGTACTTCTGCTGGACCTCCTTGAGCTCCGGGGCGACGAGCTGCATGCGCCGCATGGAGCGGATCCCGGTGAGCGACAGCGGCAGGGTGAAGAGGCGGACCGTCAGGGTGAGGGCCACGATCGCCCAGCCCCAGCTGAGCCCGACCGTCTCGGCGAAGAACTTGATGATCGCCTCGGCGAGGTCGACGAACGGCTGGAAGATGACCAGCACCGCGAGGACGCTCATGCGTGGGCCCCCGTGTCAGGCGGCGTGTGCAGGTGCCCGTCGGAGTCCGCGCGGTCGCGGAACAGCCGCCGGTCGGCGAGCTCGTCGACACCGCCGGGGCTCCACGGGTTGCAGCGCACGACCCTCCATACGGCGAGGATCGTCCCCTTGATCACTCCCACCTCGCGCACCGCCTGGACCGCGTAGGCCGAGCAGCTCGGGTAATAGCGGCAGCGGGGCTTCAGATTGGGCGAGATCGCCCACCGGTAGGCGTGCAGGGGAAGCAGGAAGGCCTCGCGCAGAAGGCGCGCCAGGGCGGTGGTGGTGGCACGGACGCGTTTCACGTGTTACGCCGTCCCGATCCCCGCCTCGGACAGCAATTCGCGCAAAGAGCGATCGACGCCTGAGGTTCCCTCACGCTCAACCAGACCTCGAACGTCAGGCCTGGCGACGAGCACGTAGTCGTGATCCGCGGGCAGGATCCGGCTGAGGGCCGCGAACGCCTCCCGCAGGGCCCGCTTGACCGCGTTGCGCTGCGACCGAGCCGCCGACCCGCCGGCCGACGGAGATCCCGAGCCGGACGTCGGCGGCGACGTCCTCGGCCCCGGGCCGGGGGAACGAGTAGAGGACCAGGTAGCGGTTCGCGTGCGAGCTCCCGTCGCGAAAGACGCGGTCGAAGTCGCCGCTGCGCGACAGGCGTCCGCGCTTTTGCCGCTCGCTCATCGGCTCGAACGTATCGCGCGCATCGCCCGGCACCGGGGCGCAGGCTCGATCATCGCTACGGCGTCAGGCGCTTGCGGCCCTTGGCGCGGCGGCGTCGGATCACCTCGCGCCCGGAGCGTGTGCGCATCCGGGCGCGGAACCCGTGGGTACGAGCCCGCTTGCGCTTCTTCGGCTGCCAGGTGCGCTTCATCGGATCGGCCAGTCTACAGACGGGGCTCGTCGACGCCCCGCCGGCCGCTCGAGGCCGCCCCGGCTTCGTTTCCCGCGTATTGCGGGGTGGCCCGCGAGCGCGCCGGGCGGCCGATTGTATGGTCGCCCGCGGTGCCCGCCGAACCGCCAGACGCCGACCTCGAGCAGCTCTGGGAGGGGGTGCGCGAGGAGCTTCGCCGATCGCTGCCGGCGACCACCTTCAGCCTCTGGCTCGAGCCGGTGAAGCCGGTCTCGGCGCAGGGCTCGACCCTGTTCGTGACCGCGCCCGCCACCGGTCCGCGCCTGGGTCGAGCGCCGTTACGCGACGCGGCTCGTCGCGGCGCTGCGCCGCCGGGCGCCGGACCTCACCGACGTGGCCTTCGTCGACCGCCGATTCCGCGCGAGCCCGACGGGCGGACCGCGCCGCCCGAGTCGCTGCCGCTCGACCGCAACCACACCTTCGAGCGCTTCGTGATCGGCCCCGGCAACCGCCTCGGCCACGCCGCGGCGCTCGCGGTGGCCGAGTCCCCCGGCGAGGCCTACAACCCGCTCTTCCTCCACGGCCCGCCCGGGCTCGGCAAGACCCACCTGCTCGGCGCGATCGTGGAGTACCTGCGCCGCAGCCGACCGCAGTTCGAGGTCCACTACACAACCGCGGAGCGGTTCACCGCCGAGTTCGTCTCCGCCCTGCGCCGGGACGGCCCCGAGGCCTTCAAGGCCCGCTACCGCGAGCTCGACGCGCTGCTGATCGACGACGTCCAGGTGCTCGAGGGCAAGCAGCACACCGAGGAGGAGTTCGTCCACACCTTCAACACCCTGTACGGCGCGGGGAAGCAGATCGTGCTCTCCAGCGATCGCCCGCCGGAGGCCCTGTCCCGGCTCGCCGAGCGGTTGCGCGACCGCTTCAGCTGGGGCCTGCGGGTCGAGCTCGAGCCACCGGACCTGCGCACGAGGCTGGCCGTCGTCTGGCGGATCGCCAACGACTCCTACGGCGAGCCGCCCGATCCCGGGGTCATGCGGGAGATCGCCTCGGCCGTGCCGGAGAACGTGCGGGTGCTCGAGGGCGCGATGACCCGGGTGATGGCGTTCGCCTCCCTGCACAGCGAGCCCCTGACCTCGCCGATCGTCCGCCGCGCGCTGGGCCCGGGCACGCCCGGTACCCCGGTGCCCTCGGCCGAGCCGCCGACCCTGGAGGCGATCCAGGACGCCGTTTGCGCCGCCGGCGCAATCCGGCGCGAGGACCTCCTCTCCGCGTCGCGCTCGACCCGGGTCTCGCGGCCGCGGCAGATCGCCATGTACCTCGCCCGGCAGCTGACTCCGCTCTCGCTCGCGGAGATCGCTCGCGCGTTCGATCGCGACCACAGCACCGTCCTGCACGCGGTCCGCTCCGTCTCGGGCCGGCTCGAGCCCGGCTCGGAGACCGCCGCGATGATCCACAGGATCCACCTCACGCTGGGCTCGCGGCCGGTCGCACCGGACCCGTCCACCGAATCGGGGCATGATCCACCTCCGCGGGGCTCGTGATCCACGCGCCCGGCGCGCTCGCTCAAGCGGCGAACCAACCACCATCCCCAACCGTCCACCAATCAGATACATCTGATCAAAGTAGGAAGATGAGCGATTCTCAATGAAGCTTTCCGTTCCCCGTGATTCCCTCTCCGGCGCGCTGCAGCTCGTCGGCCGCGCCGTGTCGACCCGTGGCACCCTGCCCTCGCTCGGGGGCATCCTGGTGATCGCCGGCGAGGGCAAGCTGACCCTGCGCGCGACCGACATGGAGCTGGCCCTGACCAGCACCCTCGACGACGCCGGGGTGGAGCAGGAGGGCACGGTGCTGCTCCCGGGCCGCCTGTTCGCCGACGTCGTCCGCAGCCTGCCGCCCGGGGAGGTGCGGCTCGAGCTCCGCGGCGAGCAGCGCGACGTCGAGATCGCGGGCGGTGGCGCCCGGTTTCACCTCCGGACCCTGCCGGCCGAGGACTTCCCGCGCCTGCCGGAGGTCGAGGGCGAGACGGTGAGGCTCCCGGGCGCGCCGCTGGCGGAGACGATCGACCTCGTCGCCCGCGCCGCGTCGCGCGACGAGGTGCGCCCGATCCTCACCGGCGTCCTCGTCCAGGCCGAGGGCGAACGGCTGACGATGGTCGCCACGGACTCCTACCGGCTGAGCGTCAAGCACGCGACCCTCGAGGCGGCGCTCTCGGGGCCGCTGGAGGCGAACGTTCCGGCTCGGGCGCTGCGCGAGCTGGCCCGGATCATCGCCGCGGAGTCGGCCGACGAGGTCGAGATCGCGCTGCCGCGCAACCAGGCCGTGTTCCGCGTCGCGGGCATCGTGCTCTCCTCGCGGCTGATCGAGGGCCAGTTCCCGAGCTGGCGCCAGCTGATCCCCGAGTCGTTCGAGCACGACGTCCGCCTCCCTCGCGAGGAGTTCCTCGAGATCGCCCGCCGGATCAGCCAGCTCGCGCAGCGCAACGCGCCGCTGCGACTGGCGTTCGCCGAGGGCGAGCTCACGGTCGCCGCCGAGACCCCCGACATCGGCGACGCCAGCGAGGGCTTGCCGGCGCCCTACTCCGGCGAGCCGCTGGAGATCGCCTTCAACCCGCAGTTCCTGATCGAGGGCGTGGAGAGCGTCGGCACCGAGCAGGTCGCGATTCAGCTGAGCTCGCCGTTGCGCCCGGGCCTGCTGCGCCCGGTCGACGGCGACGACTTCAGCTACCTCGTGATGCCGATCCGCCTCAACGTCTGAGAATGATCGGCTAGGGCGTGGTCGTGTGGTCGTCGACTCGGTAGCCGTCCTCGACTTCCGCAACCTCGCCGCGTGCGAGGTGGACCTCGGCCCGGGCCTGAACCTGATCTGGGGCGAGAACGGGGCCGGCAAGACGAACCTGCTCGAGGCGCTCTACAGCGCGCTCGCGGGGCGCTCGTGCCGGACCCGCGACGACCGCGAGACGATCGCCTTCGGCCACTCGCTGGCGCGCAGCGAGGCGGTGGTCGCCGACGGGAGCGAGCACCGCCGGTTCCTGTGCGCGGTGACCCGCTCCGAGGGCCGGCGGCACCTGGTCGACGGGTCGCCGGCGGGCCGCGAGACCGCCGCGATGCGCCCCGCCCTCGCGGTCTTCATGCCCGACCGGCTCGCGCTGGTCAAGGGCCCGCCGGCCGGCAGGCGTAACCACCTGGACTCCTTCTGCGCCGCCCTGTGGCCGGCCCGGGCCGAGGCCCGGCGCCGCTACTCGCGCGCGCTCGCGCAGCGCAACTCCCTGCTCGGCCGGATCCGCGCCGGCGCGGCGAGCGCGGCCAGCCTCGACGCCTGGGACCTCGAGCTGGCGGCCGCCGGGGTCGAGCTGAGCGGGATCCGGGCGGCGGGCGTCGAGCGGTTGGCGCCGGCGTTCGCCGAGGCCGCGACGGCGCTCGGGCTCGGCGATGCGACGGCGCTCGGCTACCGGCCCCGGAGCGCCGCGACCGAGGCGCCGGCGCTCGCGGCGGAGCTCGCCGAGCGCCGGGAGGGTGATCTGGCCCGCGGCTTCACCGGCTGGGGGCCGCATCACGACGAGCTCGCGATCGAGTCCGGCGAGCGGTCCCTGCGGCGCTACGGCTCCCAGGGCCAGCAGCGCGCCGCCCTGCTCGCGCTCCTGTTCGCCGAGCGCCGCACGCTGCTCGACGACGGCCGCCCGGCCCCCCTGATGCTGCTCGACGACGTCACCAGCGAGCTCGACGCCGCCCACCGGCGGCTGCTGGTCGAGCACCTCGCCGACGGCGGCGGGCAGGCGCTGATCACCGCCACCGAGCCCGACCAGCTCCCCGCCGGGGGCGAACGCCACGAGATCGCGATCCGGGCCGGCCACCCGCTCGGCACGGCGACGGACGAGCGAGCGGCATGACCCGGCGGGCGCAGCCCCGGCGGCTGGGCGACTCGGTGCGGGCGGTCCGGGCCAAGTCCGAGCCGGCGACCCTGCTGGCCGCGGTCCAGGGATGCTGGCGCGAGGCGCTCGGGGAGCGGGTCGCGACCGAGGCGCGCCCGGTCCGCGACCGCGACGGCGTGATCACCGTCGAGTGCCGCGCCGCGACCTGGGCCCAGGAGCTCGATCTGATGCAGGACGAGCTCGTCTCGAGGCTGAATTCGGCGCTCGGGGAGCAACGCGTGGCCGGGTTGCGCCTCGTCGTCGGCGACGGGCGCTCGCATGATTCACACTAATGCATGATTTGCAGGACTTTTGTGCGCGAAACGGTGGACTTTCCGGGGGTCGCGCCTGGTATCCTTATGGAGACTTGTACCCCCGCCCCGATCCGCCGGGTCTCGGCCCCCTCGCTGGGCCAGGCGGTCGGGGTTTCTCGTGAAATCAAACGAAGGGCCTAACTCGAGTGGCAACTGAGGCGGGCGCCGGCCGCGAGCGTGCGGCGAGCCCGAAGAACGAAGACTCAAACGGCTATACGTCCGATGAGATCACGGTCCTCCGTGGTCTCGATCCCGTGCGCAAGCGCCCCGGGATGTACATCGGCTCGACCGGGCCGCGAGGCCTCCATCACCTCGTCTACGAGGTCGTCGACAACTCCGTCGACGAGGCGCTCGCCGGTTACTGCGACCGGATCGAGCTCACCCTGCACCCCGATAACGCGGTGACCGTCGCCGACAACGGCCGCGGGATCCCCGTCGACGAGCACCCCGAGGAGAAGCGCCCGGCGGCCGAGGTCGTGCTCACCACCCTGCACGCCGGCGGCAAGTTCGGGGGCGAGGGAAGCGGCTACAAGGTCTCCGGCGGCCTCCACGGCGTCGGCGTCTCGGTGGTCAACGCGCTCTCCGAGCGCCTGCACCTCGAGGTTCGCCGCGACGGCTACAAGTGGACCCAGGACTTCGCCCGCGGCGAGCCGCAGGGCGACCTGAAGCGGGGCGAGAAGCTCAAGGGCACCGGGACCATCGATCACCTTCCTCCCCGATGACGAGGTCTTCGAGACGCTCGAGCTCGACTACTCGACCCTGGCCGAGCGGATGCGCGAGACCGCATTCCTCACCCGTGGGCTCGAGATCAGGCTGGTCGACGAGCGCGGCGCGGGCCAGCGCGACACCTTCCTCTACAAGGGCGGGATCGTCGACTTCGTCAAGCACCTCAACGAGAACAAGGACGCCCTGCACCGCAAGCCGGTCTTCTTCGAGCACGACAGCGAGGAGGGCGCGGTCGAGATCGCGATGCAGTGGAACTCCAGCTACCAGGAGTCGGTGTTCTCGTTCGCCAACAACATCAACACCCACGAGGGCGGCTCGCACCTCTCCGGCTTCCGCTCGGCGCTCACCCGGACCCTGAACGCCTACGCCCGCAACAAGGGCATCCTGAAGGAGAAGGACGAGAACCTGAGCGGCGAGGACGTGCGCGAGGGGCTCACCGCGGTGATCTCGGTGAAGCTCGCCGACCCGCAGTTCGAGGGCCAGACGAAGACGAAGCTCGGCAACCCCCCGGTGGAGGGCCTGGTCAAGGAGACCGTCAACCGCAAGCTCGGCGAGTTCCTCGAGGAGCACCCGGCCGACGCGCGGCGGATCGTCTCGAAGTCGGTCGACGCTGCCCGCGCGCGCCACGCGGCGCGCAAGGCGCGCGATCTGACCCGGCGCAAGTCGGCGCTCGAGAACTCGACCCTGCCCGGCAAGCTCGCCGACTGCACGGTCCGCGACCCGTCGCTGGCGGAGCTGTTCATCGTCGAGGGCGACTCGGCCGGCGGCTCGGCGAAGCAGGGGCGCGACCGCAACACCCAGGCCGTCCTGCCGCTGCGAGGCAAGATCCTCAACGTCGAGAAGAGCCGGATCGACAAGGTCCTCTCCAACGAGATGATCTCGGCGATGATCACCGCGATCGGCACCGGGGTGGGTGAGGACTACACCCGTGAGGACGCGCGGTACCACAAGATCATCGTGATGACGGACGCCGACGTCGACGGGGCCCACATCCGCACCCTCGTGCTCACCCTCCTCTATCGCGAGCTCCCCGACCTGATCGAGGCCGGCTACGTGTACATCGCGACCCCGCCGCTGTACAAGGTCAAGAACGGCCGGGTCGAGACGTACATCGAGAAGGAGTCCGAGCTCGAGGAGCTGCTGCTGCGCGACAAGCTCGAGCAGTTCGACCTTCGCGACGTCGAGGGCAAGCAGCACAAGCTGACCACGGCCCGCTGGCAGCGCTTCAACCGCCGCTACAAGGAGTACGACGGCTGGGCCGACTCGCTGCAGGCCGAGTTCGGCCACGACGTGGTGCGGTTCCTGGTCGAGTCGCAGATCCTCGACGAGGGCGCGGCGTCGCTCGCCGGCGCCAGGAAGCTGCTCGCCGCCCCCGACCCGGAGGGTGAGCCGTTCGACACCGAGATCCTCTCCGAGTCCGACGACGGCATCGAGGTGCGCGCCGTGCACCGCAGCGACGGCCTCGCCCGCACGTACTTCCTGAGCGCGGCGCTGTTCGCCTCCAGCGACTACCGGCACCTGGTCGAGGTCCACCAGGACCTGCTGAAGCAGGTCGGCCGGCCGCCGTTCACGCTCGCCGTCGGCGACAAGTCACGGGTGGTGGAGTCCTTCGGCGAGCTGCGCCGGGCGGTGCTCGAGCTCGCCCGCCAGGGGGTCACCATGCAGCGCTTCAAGGGCCTCGGCGAGATGAACGCCGAGCAGCTGCGCGAGACGACCATGGATCCCGGCTCGCGCACGCTGCAGCGGGTGACGATCGACGACGCCACGCTCGCGGACCGCATCTTCACCGAGCTCATGGGCGACAAGGTCGAGCCCCGCAAGGCGTTCATCGAGCGGCATGCGAAGGAGGTGCGCTTCCTCGACGTCTAGTCGCGGAGGCCGAAGCTGATGGAAGGTTCACTGGACGCACTCACGGGCCGCATCGAGGAGCGCGAGCTGACGCAGGAGATGCGCAGCTCCTACCTCGACTACGCGATGAGCGTGATCGTCGGCCGCGCGCTCCCGGACGTCCGCGACGGGTTCAAGCCCGTCCACCGCCGGGTCCTCTACGCGATGCACGACCTGGCGCTGCAGCCGAACCGGCCGTACCGCAAGAGCGCCTTCATCGTCGGCGAGGTGATGGGTAAGTACCACCCGCACGGCGACTCGGCGATCTACGACACGCTGGTCCGCATGGCGCAGGAGTTCTCGCTGCGCTATCCGCTGGTCGACGGCCAGGGCAACTTCGGCTCGATCGACGACGACCCCGCCGCGGCGATGCGCTACACCGAGGCGCGGCTCGCCCGCCTGGCGACCGAGATGCTGCGCGACATCGACGCCGACACCGTCGACTTCGGGCCCAACTACGACGAGTCGCAGACCGAGCCCCTGGTGCTGCCGGCGCGCTTCCCCAACCTGCTCGTCAACGGGTCGTCGGGGATCGCCGTCGGGATGGCCACCAACATCCCGCCCCACAACCTGAGCGAGGCGATCGGCGCGGTCAAGGCCTACATGCTCAACCCGGAGATCGACCTCGCGGGCCTGATGGAGCACATCAAGGGCCCCGACTTCCCGGGCGGCGGGATGATGAGCATGGAGGGCATCCGCGACGCCTACGCCTCCGGCCGCGCGTCGGTCAAGGTGCGCGCCCGCGCTCACGTCGAGCCGCTCAAGGGCGGCCGCGAGGCGATCATCGTCTCCGAGCTCCCGTTCCAGGTCAAGAAGGGCGGCGACGGCGGCCTGATCACCAAGATCGCCGACCTCGTGAGGGAGAAGAAGATCAACGGGATCTCCGATCTCCGTGACGAGTCGGATCGATCCGGGATGCGGCTCGTGATCGAGCTCAAGCGCGGCGGTGACCCGCCCGAGGTGGTGCTGAACCAGCTCTACAAGCACACGGCGATGCAGAACACCTTCGGGGTCAACATGGTCGCGCTCGTCGACGGGGTGCCGAAGACGCTCTCGCTGAAGGAGCTGATCGAGTCCTACGTCGGTCACCAGCGCGAGGTCGTCACCCGCCGGACCCAGCACGAGCTCCGCCGCGCGGAGGCCCGGGCCCACGTCCTCGAGGGCCTGCTGATCGCGCTCGACAACCTCGACGCGGTGATCGAGCTGATCCGCTCCTCGCCGGACAGCGACGCCGCGCGCGAGGGCCTGATCGAGAGGTTCGAGCTCTCCGAGATCCAGGCCCAGGCGATCCTCGACATGCGCCTCGCGCGGCTCACGGCGCTGGAGTCCGAGAAGGTTCGCGAGGAGCACGCCGAGCTGGTCGAGAAGATCGCCGAGCTGCGGGCGATCCTCGGCGATCCGGCCCGCGTCGACGAGCTGATCGTCTCCGAGCTCGACGAGGTCGACTCTCGCTACGGCGACGAGCGCCGGACCGAGATCACCCACTTCGAGGGCGACATGAACATCGAGGACATGATCGCCGACCAGCAGATGGTGATCTCGATCACCCACTCGGGCTACGTCAAGCGGCTGCCGCTGGTCACCTACCGCCAGCAGCACCGCGGTGGCATCGGCGTCATGGGAATGGACATGAAGGAGGGCGACTACATCGAGCACCTGCACATCTGCTCGACGCACGACTTCCTGCTCTTCTTCACCAACCGCGGCAAGGTCTACCGCCTCAAGGTCTACGAGCTGCCCGAGGGCTCGCGGACGTCCAAGGGCCGGGCGCTGGTGAACGTGCTGCCGCTGCGCGACGGCGAGAAGGTGATGGCCGTGATCCCGACCCGCGACTTCTCCGAGAACAAGTTCCTCGCCTTCGCGACCTCGAAGGGGCAGGTCAAGAAGACCGAGTTCACCGCCTACAACACGCCGATCCGCGCCGACGGGATCATCGCGATCAAGGTCCGCGACGGCGACGAGCTGGTGCAGGTCCGGCTGACCTCGGGCGAGGACGACCTGCTGCTGGTCTCGAAGTCCGGCCATGCTTCGCGCTTCCACGAGACGGCCGTGCGGCCGATGGGCCGCGACACCTCAGGCGTCAAGGGCATGAACGTCTCCGGCAAGTTCAACGGGGGCCAGAACTGCGTCCTGGCGATGGACGTCGCGCGCGACGACGCCGAGCTCCTGGTGGTGACCGAGAACGGCTACGGCAAGCGCACCGCGGTCGCCGAGTACCCGATCAAGGGTCGCGGGACCAAGGGCGTGCTGACGATCAAGATGACCGCGAAGAAGGGCGGGCTCGCCGGGGCGCTGATCGTGCGCGAGCACCAGGACCTGCTGTTCATCTCCCAGAACGGGATGGTCCAGCGCACCAAGGCCGGCGGGATCTCGCAGATGGGCCGCGCGACCCAGGGCGTGCGGACGATGAACATGCGCGAGGACGATCGCGTCAGCGCGGTCGCCCTGGTGGTCGAGTCCTCCGCCGACGTCGCCGAGGAGGCCGAGTCGGTCGCCGAGGCGGCGGCCGAGGGCGCCAAGCCGGCCGTCGAGCCCGGCGCCGACGACTGACGCCCGCCGCGGCTCGAGCCGCTGCGCACGCCGCCCGCCGCCTCAGCGGTTGAGGAAGATCCTCGCGGCGTCGGAGCCCTGGTCCGCGACCGCCAGGTCCAGGTCGAGATCCCCGTCGAGGTCGGCGGTGGTCATCGCGAAGGCGTTGTTGGCGGCGAATCCGCTCGTGAGCGGCTCGGTGAAGTTGCCCGAGCCGTTGTTGCGCAGGATCGTCAACGTGTCGGAGAGGACGTTCCCGACCGCGAGGTCGGCGTCGGAGTCGAGGTCGAAGTCCCCGGCGACGACCGAGGACGGCAGATCGCCGGTCGTCTCGGGGCTCGAGGCGAGCTCGGTGAAATTGCCAGAGGCGTTGTTACGCAGGATCGTGACCTGACTCGCGCCCCCGGCGCTCGCCAGGTCGAGGTCGCCGTCGCCGTCGAAATCCGCGGCGGCGATCCCGTCGGCCTCGTCGTTGGTCGCCTCCGGGCTCGTGGCCAGCTCGGTGAAGTTGCCCGAGCCGTTGTTGCGCAGGATCGTCAGGTCGCCGGTGGAGTTGTCGCCGGTCACCAGGTCGGGGTCGCCGTCGCCGTCGAAATCCAGGGCGGCGATCGCGAACGCGCCGTTCGTCGCCTCCGGGCTCGAGGCCAGCTCGGTGAAGTTGCCGGAGCCGTTGTTGCGCAGGATGCTCATGTTCCCGGGGATGGCGTTGGCCGCGGCCAGGTCCTGGTCGCCGTCGCCGTCGAAATCGGCCGTCGCCAGCGCGAACGCCCCGACAGAGGTCTCCGGGCTCGAGCCCCGCTCGGTGAAGTTGCCGGAGCCGTTGTTGGCGAGGATCGTGATCTCGCCGGTGGAGGCACCGACGGCGAGATCGACATCGACGTCGCCGTCGAGGTCCGCGGCGACGATCGAGCGTGGCGGCGAGGCCGCGGCCTCGGGGCTCGAGGCCGGCTCGACGAAGTTCCCGGCGCCGTTGTTCCTCAGCACCGTGACGTTGTCGTCGAAGAAGTTGGCGAGCGCCAGATCCTGGTCGGAGTCGAGGTCGAAGTCGCCGGCCGCGATCGCGAGCGGGCTGTCACCCGCCGCCTCCGGGCTCGTCGCCGCCTCATCGAACGTGGTCGAGGCCGCGAGCGCCACGCCGGCGAGCGTCCCGCAGAGGACGAGCAGGGCCACACCGGCGAGCGCCGAGGCCCGAATTTCGCGTCGTGCGGCGTTCACCGGGCGCGAACCTAGCGGACCGCCCTCGAAATGCACCGGGTAAACGCCTAGCTTCAGGCGAGCTCGGGCTGCAGCCGCGGCGGGCCGATCGCAGCGCCGCAGGGCTCGGCGGGCCGATCGGCCAGCGCCGTCGCTGAGGCACGGGTTGTCGGCGGGCTCGCCCTCGCGTCCCAGGCTGCGGCGCAGCTGCGCGAACGCCGCGAGGCCCAGCAGCGCCGGGACGCCGAGCTGGAAGACGCGGTAGGCGATCACCGCGGCGCCGGCGACCGCGACCGGGGTGCCGAGGAGGCCGAAGGCGAGGATCAGGCCGCCGTCGGTGCCGCCGACGCCGCCGGGGAGCGGGACGAGGCCGCCGAGCTGGCCGACCGCGTAGGCGAGCACGAACGCGCCGAGCGCGGGCGCGCCGCCGCCCAGGGCCGCGAAGGAGAGCGCCAGGGCGGCGACGTCGAGGCCCATGTAGCCGACCGCGCCGAGGGTGACCGACGGCCGGCCCGAGCGCAGCAGCGAGATCGCGTCGCGGATGCCGCCGGCGAGGTGGACCCGCCCGGCGCCGATCATCTCGCGGATCCGTCCGCCGCGACCGCCCTTGCGGTAGCCGCCCTCGAGCATCCGCGGCAGCAGCGCGATCGCGACGAGCGCCGCCGCGGCGCCCGCGGCGGGGATCAGCGCCATGCCGAGCGCCGCCTCGCCGGGTAGCACTCCCAGCGCCAGCCCGACGCCGGCGACGATCACGGCGATGAAGTTGATCGAGCTGGTGACGAGGAAGAAGGCGACGGTGCGGCGCCCGATGCGCTCCGCCGGCATGCCGATCCGCCGCAGCGCCCAGGCGCCCAGCGCCAGCCCGCCGGCCCCGCCGGTCGGCAGGAGGACGTTCGCGGCCTGCTCGGACATGCCGACCTCGTAGGAGAAGCGCCACCCGAGGCGCCGCGAGAAGGTGCCGCGGAAGGCCGCGACGAAGGCGAGGCAGGAGCCGACCTCGACCAGGGCGACCGCGACGATCAGCCCGAGGTTGGCGCCGGCGAGCCGGTCGCGGACGTCGCCGAGGCCGGGGAGCGTGACCACGGCGCCGGCGATCAGGGCGGCGAAGACGACGATCTCCACCAGCCGGCGGCGTCCTTGCCTGGGGCCTGGATCCATCTCGGCGTTGACTACGCCCGCAGCGTCCGGCTGGTTCATGTTCGGAGCCTCTCGGATCATGGGTCTCGGTTACGTGAGACCGATCACGCCGGCCGAATTCATCGACGGCGACCCAGCCCGACCTCCGCGTCTGCTTCAATCGGATTACCAGAGAAAGGAGGTGGTCCGAACTTGAGTGACAGTAGTTTCGGGACGCTGGAGGTGCGGGGCCGCTAGTCGGCCGCTTCGTCCGCTCGGCGGGCAACCGTCGAACCGGACGAGCAGCGTGCGAGCCGCCTGGCGGAATCCAACCCCAGGCACCGGCGGGCGCCGGAGGCCGGGACCAGTCCCACCCGGCCGCGAATTCGAGACCCGCCTGAAATCGCACCTTGGAAGGGCCGTCCGGCAACGGGCGGCCCTTCGCTATTCAGGGCCCGATGCCAGACTCTGACCACCGTAGTGGCTAGATGACTCTCGACGGGTCGGAGCTACGCCGCGATCAGGTACGGCTCCCACGCCACGGGGACCCGCGGCGCGGCGATCCGGATGAACACCGTCGGTCCCGGCGGCCGCGGCCGGTTCGCCGGATGCATCTGGGCCTCGCGCGGCATCCGGTTGCCCTTCTTGCGGTTGCACGGGGCGCAGGAGGCGACGATGTTCTCCCACACCGACTCGCCGCCCCGGCTGCGAGGGATGACGTGGTCGACGGTGAGCCCCGAGGCCTCGTGACCGCAGTACTGGCAGGTGTACGCGTCGCGGGCCAGGACGGCCTTGCGGGTGATCTTGCGGCGGTGCACGTCGCGCGGGATGCGCACGTAGCGCACCAGGCGGATCACGCACGGCCGGTCGAGCTCGAGCAGCTCCGAGTGCAGCACCCCCTCGCCCTTCTCGAGCACCTCGGCGCGCGACTTGAGCACGAGCACGGTCGCCCGGCGCACGGTGCAGACGTTGATCGGCTCGTAGCTCGCGTTGAGGACGAGGACCCGCCCGCCCGTGGTGCGCGCATGGGTGCTGGAGTTGCCGCTGAGTGAGTGCGGGACGTCCAGCCGCACGCCGTACCGGGATGCCCCCGCGTTCGCCCCCCGCCGGGGCGGCGGCCTACCTCGGGGTCCGCGAGGTCCTCCATGGTGGGGAAATTGTAGACCGGCCGATCGGCCGTCACTCACGCGCCCGGGATCCCCCGCACCTCGCGGGGGTAGCTGCCGAGGACGCGGACGCTCTCGGCCTTGCCCCGGAGCGCCTCGATCGCGTCGGCGACGGCAGCGTCCGCGACCGACCCCTCGAGGTCGCAGAAGAACATGTAGCGGCCGAGCCCGCGCCGCAGCGGGCGGGACTCGATCCTGGTCAGGTTGATCCCCCGGCCCGAGAACTCGGTCAGCGCGTCGACCAGGGCGCCGGGATGGTCGGCGCCGAGCTCGGAGAAGCTCAGCGTTGTCTTGAAGGGGCCGTCGCCTGCCGGCTCGACGCCCTCCGGCGCGAGCCAGACGAACCTCGTCACGTTGTCGGCCTCGTCCTCGACCCCCGCGCGCAGCACGACGCAGTCGTAGAGGCGCGCCGCGCTCTCCGCCCCCAGCGCCGCCCACGGGAGCTCTGACTCGGCCACCGTCCGCACCGCCTCGGCGGTGCTCGGTGCCGCCCTCACCTCCGCCACGGGCAGCTCGGCGCGGATGAAGCGCGAGCACTGCGCGCTCGCCTGCGGGTGGGAGATCACGGCCTCGATCCGCTCGAGCTCGAGCGGGCGGCGGGCGATCAGGCTGGTGGAGATCGGCTGGTCGTGCTCGCCGACGATCGTCACCGACGGCGCGTCGAAGGCCAGCGCGTCCAGCGTGGCTCGCACGGAGCCCTCGATCGAGTTCTCGAACGGCACCAGCGCCCGGTCGGCGGCGCTGTCGCCGACCGCGGTGATCGCGTCGAAGATCGTCGCCGACGGCAACGGCACGAGCTCGGCGCCGGCCGCAGCGGTGCGCAGGGCGTCCTCGCTGAAGGTGCCGGCCGGGCCGAGGTAGGCGACGCGCATGGCGGCGAAGCTTAGGCGCGAGGCTCCCGCGGCCCGCCCGCCCGGGTCAGTTGAAGGTGACCGTGTACGTCGCGGCGTTGTTGTCCGAGACCTCCTCGCCGGGCACCGGCAGGACCTCGATCGTCAGCGTCAGGGGCACGTCGGTGTCCGGCACGTCCTCCAGCCCGAGAGTGAGCGTCTCGATCCCCTGCGCGTCGAGCTTCGCGATCGCGCCCTCGCCCTCGAGCGGCACGGCGCCGCCGGAGAACGTGTAGCTCACCGTGACTTCGCTCTCCTCCGTGTCGCCCTGGTTCTGGACCTCGACCTCGATGTCCGGCGCGCCGTTACCGAGCGACACCGTGTTCTCCGCGTCGGCCGTCAGCGGGGTCTTGCCGATCGTGGTCGAGAGCAGCGCCAGGCCGTGAACGCCCTGGGTCGCCCCGGCATCGCCGGCGAAGGTGCTCAGCACCGTGGTCAGCTGCAGGTGATCGAGCCAGCGGTCGACAGGCTCCGGGAGGAAGACGCTCTCCGGGATCTTCTCGTTGATCTGCTCGTCGGCGAGCACCGCGACGATCTGGTCCCGGGCCCTCGCGTAGAGGACGTCGCTGGCGAGGAACGCGCGCATGTCGGCAGCGATCCGGTCGATCGCCTCGCTGCGGTCCTCGTCGCCGAGCGCGGTGGGAATGTCCTCGGCGATCCCGGCGAGCCCGTCGCGACGGAGCTCGAACGTCTCCACCATCTCGGCCTGAGCGTCGCTGAGCTCGTCCGGGGTGTCGAGCCCCTCGACCCGCTGGAGCAGGCCCTCGGCGTTGCCGCGGTCGGAGGCGATCTGCGCCTCGAGGCTGAGCTCGTCGGTGTCGTTGGGCGGGTCCTCGAGGCGGGTGAAGAACTCGCTCGACAGCTGGTTGGACTGCGCCGCGATCGAGCTCAGGTCCGAGGCGTAGTTCTCGAACCCGCGCTCCTTGCGCGCGTTCAGGCAGCCCCTCACGGCCAGCAGCAGCAGGATGATGATCAGCACCCCGACGCCCAGCGCGATCACGCGACGCACCATCGAGCTGCCGCTGGCGCTCGGAACCCCCTCGGCGGGAGCCCGGTTCGGATCCGCCCGGTTGTAGTTCGTCCTCGTCGAGGAAAGACACGGTGTAGACCGAGATCGCTGTTCGGCGGCCAGAGTATGAACGCTGCGGCGGAGGGAGCTGACGGCAGGAGAGCCGCTCCGGCCGGCGAACGGAGAAGGTCGTGGCGGACGAGCTGGTGATGGGCCGATTCCGGGTGATCGAGCGGATCGGCGCCGGGGGGATGGGCACGGTGTACCGGGCCTTTGACGAGCGCCTGCAGCGCCAGGTCGCCCTCAAGGAGGTCTTCGCCCCGGATCCCGACCGCGTCCTGCGCGAGGCTCAGGCCGCCGCGCGCCTCAACCATCCGGCGATCGTCACGCTCTACGAGCTCGGCGAGCGCGATGGACGGGCGGTCCTCGTGTCCGAGCTCGTCCCGGGCGCCACCCTGGCCCGCCTGCGGGCCGATGGCGGGCTCTGCGACCGCGACGTGGCCGAGATCGCGGCCGATCTCTGCGACGGCCTCGCGCACGCGCACCAGCGCGGCGTCGTCCACCGCGACGTCAAGCCCGAGAACGTGATCGTGCGCGACGAGCAGGCCGCGGGGCGCCGCGCCAAGCTGATGGACTTCGGGATCGCCCGCATCGCCGGCGCGGAGAGCCTCACGGCAACCGGCGAGGTGGTGGGAACGCTGGCCTACATGTCTCCCGAGCAGGCCGAGGGCGAGGGCGTGGGTCCCGAGTCCGACGTCTACTCCCTGGGGCTCACCGCCTACGAATGCTGGGCCGGGGTGAACCCCGCCGCCGGGCGCACGCCGGCCGAGACCGCGCGCCGGATCGGCGAGGGCGTGCCGCCGCTGCGCGAGCATCGGCCCGACCTCCCCGAGGGCCTCGCCGACACGATCGACGCCTGCCTGGAGCCCGATCCGCAGCTGCGCCCGAGCCCGGTGGAGCTGCGCGAGTGCCTCGAGGCCGAGATGGACGACCTCGACGACGACCCCGTTCCGTCCGCCTTTGACGGCGACCCGTCGCGGGCCGCCGGGGCGCACCCGTCTGTCCGCCGCCAGGCTGGCTGCGGTCGCGGCGATCGGCGCCGCGCTGATCGCGCTCGCCGGGCCGCTCGGCGCTTCCGGCCTCGCCCTGGTGCTCGCCGTCCTCTGCATCCCGTCGCTGGTCGCCGGCGCCACCGGCGCCGGGCTGGCGCCGGTCGCCGCGCCGCTCCTCGGCGCCGCGGGGCTCGGCGGCGCGGGCACAGGGCTCGGCGCAGCGGGCCCGACGGCCACCGCGCGCGCGCGTGCTCGGAGCCGGCGCCTGGCTCTGGCTCGCGGCCGGCTCGCTTGCGCTGGGCTGGGGCCCGGACCTCGGCCTTGGCGCCCAGGCACCGGACGGCTGGAGCTCGGACCCGTCGCTGGCGGCCGACACCGTGCTCGCGCCGCTGGCCGGGGTCGACTCCCTGCTCGGGGCGCTCGTCTTCGCGGTCGCCGCTGTCGCTCTCGGATGGGTCCTTGGCGCCCGCCACGCGGCCCTGGCGCTGCTCGGGGCCATGCTGTGGGCAGCCGGCGTCGTCGCCGCCCTCGGCGCGGTGGGGCAACACGCCCTCGCCGAGGCGCCGCTGGTCGTGGTCTCGGTCGCCGCCACGGCGGTTGCGATCGAGTTTGCGGTGCGGGCGCGGAGCGGACCGGGGGGCGCCCGCCTGCGCGGCGCGGCGAGCCCGGCGTTCGCGCCCTCGAGGTGAGCGATACTGCCAGCCGGCGCTCGGATCGCCCGTGCCTACCCGGTCTCTAGGATTTCGCTTCACCAACCGCGGGTAACCGTCGCTTCCGCGTGCCCCAAAGAGGTCTGCCATCAGCGTCCTACGCAATCTTGAGCAACGGATCGAGAACCTCGTCGAGGGGGTGTTCAGCCGCGCCTTCTCGTCCCAGGTGCAGCCGGTCGAGATCGCGCGCAAGCTGGCCAAGGAGATGGACGCCCACCGCACCGCCTCGGTCTCGCGCGTCTACGTCCCGAACCAGTACACGGTCTGGCTCTCGGCGGAGGACCGCAAGCGCCTGGAGGGCTACGAGCGCTCGCTCGAGCAGGAGCTCTCGGCCTACCTGCTCGAGCACGCGCGCCGCCACGACTACGCGCTGCTCACCCGCCCCGAGGTCCACCTGGAGAGCGACGAGCGCCTGCGGCTCGGGGAGTTCGGGATCCAGACGCGCCTGGTGAAGCCGCCCGCCCGCCAGGGCGAGGCGCCCGAGCAGGGCGAACAGGGCCACACGATGGTCTACAGCGTGCCGCCGAAGCAGACCAAATCGCGCAAGCGCCAGCCCGCCGCGCACCTCACCGAGACGAAGGCGATCGTCTCGCTCGACGACCGCCGCTACGTGCTGGACGGGCCGATCGCGGTCCTCGGTCGCTCCCGCGAGTGCGACTGCGTGCTCAACGACCCCAACGTCTCCCGGCGACACGCGGAGCTTCGCCGCGGCCCCACCGGCGACTGGCAGATCGTCGACCTGCGGTCGACCAACGGGGTCAAGGTCAACGGGCGCCAGGTCGACGCCTCGCGCCTCGGGCCGGGCGACGAGGTCGTGCTCGGCACCGTCCGCTTCGTCTTCGACGTAGAGCAATAGTGGATACGGAACCGATCGCCGTCGCGCTGAAGTTCGGCTTCCTCGCCGTCCTCTACCTGTTCCTGTTCTGGGTCTCGCGCAGCGCGCTGCGCGAGCTCCGCCGCTCGGGCGCCCCGGCGCCGGAGGCCACCGGCTTCCACCAGGTCGGGCCGGGGGGCCGCTCGGCCCCCACCGACGCGTGGCTCGTGGCGGTCACGGGGGGCGGGCTGGAGGCAAACGAGCGCTATGACCTCTTCGGCGGGCTCTCGATCGGCCGCTCCGGCGAGGCCGACGTGCGGATCGACGACCGCTTTGCCTCCTCGATCCACGCCCGGCTCTATTCCCGCGGCGCGTCGTACTACGTCGAGGACATGGGCTCGACCAACGGCACGTACCTCAACGGCGGCAGGCTCTCCGGGGAGGCCGAGCTGTCCGACCTCGACGAGATCAAGATCGGCGATACCGAGTTTCGGTTCGAGCTTCAGGTACCCGGAGCGGGCTGATGGCGCTTCGGGTAGCCGAGGTGGCGTTTCGGTCGGACACCGGGCGCCAGCGGACCGCGAACGAGGACGCGTACTACGCGCACGCGCCGATGTTCGCGGTCGCCGACGGGATGGGCGGCGCCCAGGCCGGCGAGGTCGCGTCGCGGATCGCGGCCGAGTCGTTCGAGCCCGCGGTCCGCTCGGGCGAGTCGCCCGAGGCCTACCTGCGGTCGATCGCCGAGAGCGCCAACGAGCGCATCCACAGCCTCGCCCAGCACGACTCGAGCCGCTCCGGCATGGGGACGACGCTCACCGCGGCGATGGTCGAGGGCGACGAGGTCTCGTTCGCCCACGTCGGCGACAGCCGCGGCTACCTGTGGCGCGACGGCGAGCTGCGGCTGCTGACCTCCGACCACTCCCTGGTCGAGGAGCTGCGCCGCCAGGGCAGGCTCACCCCCGAGCAGGCCGAGGACCACCCGCAGCGCTCGATCATCACCCGGGCGCTCGGTCCCGAGGCCGAGGTCGAGGTGGACACGCTCACCTTCAGCGCCCGCCCGGACGACGTCTTCCTCCTCTGCTCCGACGGGCTCACGACGATGGTCAAGGACGCCGGCATCGCCGCGGCGCTCGCCGGCTCGGCGAGCCTGGACGAGGCCGTCGCGCGGCTCGTCGCGGAGGCCAACGAGGCCGGCGGCCGCGACAACATCACCGCGGTCGCCTTCCGGCTCGAGGGCGCCGAGGAGGGAGCCGCCCCCGAGGACGCAACCCTGATCGGCCCCACCGCCGAGGACGCGGGCCTCTCGCGCGAGCGCGTCCACGCGGCGGCCGAGCGGCGCGCGACGAACGGCGACCGGCCGGCTCGTCCCGCGCGCCGGCGCCGGCGCACGGTGATCAAGGTGCTCGCCGCGCTGCTCGTCGTCGCCCTGATCGGCTTCGGCGCCTGGTACGGCGCTCGCCAGGTCTACTTCCTGGGCATCGACGAGGGCGGGCGCGTGACGCTCTACCGGGGCCTCCCGTACGACCTCCCGCTCGGGATCAGCCTCTACAGCGAGGACTACTCGCTGCCGATCCAGGCCTCCTCGGTGCCGAGCGAGCGCCAGGGGTCCGTCACCGACCACACGCTGCGCTCCCACGACGACGCGGTCGACCTGCTCGACAGCCTCGAGCAGGCGGCCGCCGAGCCCGCCCCGGCCGTGAACCAGGGCGGCGGGGGAGCAACCGGCGGGGCCCCGAACCAGGGCGGTGGCGGCGGGTCGGCCGGCGGAGACGGCTCGGGCGGCGGTGGCCGCGGCCGGCGGTGGCGGGAGCGGCGGCGGTAGCCCGAACCAGGGCGGCGGGGGCGACCGCCAGCCGGGATCGGGCGACGGCGAGCCCTCGCAGACCGGCGGCAACTAGGGGCCCGGCGCTTTGAGCGCGCGAAACCGGGAGCTGCTCGCCCTCGTGCCGGTGGCGGTGATCGTCGCCGCCGGCTTCGCGGCCGTGTTCATCGTCAAGGACAACGAGGTCTCCGACGTCAGCCTCACCTACGCCGGCTACTTCCTCGGACTCTGCCTGGCCGCGCACATCTTCCTGCGCATCCGCCTCCCGTACGCCGACCCCTACCTCTTCCCGCTGTGCGCCCTGCTCGCCGCCATCGGGCTGGTGGTCATCTACCGGATCGACGACCAGCTCGCCTTCGACCAGGCGTCGGTGTTCGTCCTCGGGCTCGTCCTGTTCTGCCTCACGATCCTCTTCCTGCGCGACTACCACGTGCTCCAGCGGTACCGCTACCTGATCGCAACCGCGGGGATCCTGCTGCTGCTCGCCCCGTTCATCACGCGCAACACCGTCAACGGGGCCTACCTGAGCGTCGACGTCGGCCCGATCTCCTTCCAGCCGGCCGAGTTCGCCAAGATCTGCATCGTCATCTTCCTCGCCAGCTACCTGGCGGAGAAACGCGAGATGCTCTCGGTCGCGGCGCGGCGCATCGCCGGTCTGACGATCCCGCCGCTCAAGCACTTCGGCCCGCTGCTCGTGGTCTGGGGCGCGGCGATGCTGATGCTGGTCTTCATCCGCGACCTCGGCAGCTCGCTGATGTTCTTCGGCGCCTTCCTGGCGCTGCTCTACGTCGCCACAGGGCGCTTCTCCTACGTGCTCATCGGCCTCCTGGCCTTCGCCATCGGCGCCTATGCGATCGGCTCCAGCATCACCCACGTCCACGATCGCTTCGACATCTGGCTCGACCCGTTCAGCAAGCCCGAGCCGGCGGGGGCCGGCCAGGTGCAGCAGTCGCTGTTCGCCCAGGCAGACGGCGGCCTGTTCGGGCAGGGCCTCGGTGAGTCGCTGCTCAAGCTCCCCGGCCCCTTCGCTCCCCATTGCGAGCAACCGTTCCCCGACTGCGGCAGCATCCTGCCCGCGCCGCACACCGACTTCATCTTCGCTGTGATCACGATGGAGCTCGGCCTGTTCGGCGCCTGCGGGCTGATCCTGATCTACGCCCTGATCGCCGCCCGCGGCTTCAAGACAGCGATCATGGCTCCGGACGGGTTCTCGAAGCTGCTCGCGACCGGGCTCACCGCGGTCTTCGCCCTGCAGGCGTTCGTGATCATCGGCGGGGTCGCGAAGGTGATCCCGCTCACCGGCGTCACGCTGCCGTTCGTCTCCTTCGGCGGCAGCTCGGTGGTCGCGAACATGGTCCTGCTCGCGCTGCTGCTTGCTGATCTCCGATCGCGCCCGCCGCCCACCGAGCGATCCGGTGGTGGCCGATCCGGTCGACCTCGCGGAGCTGCGGACGTGAACCGCCAGATCATCCGCGTGTACGCGCTCGTCCTGGTGCTCTTCGCGACCCTCGTCTACTTCACCTCGAAGTGGGCGGTGTTCGACGCCGACGAGCTCGAGGGGAAGACCGCCAACCGGCGGCCGCTGATCGAGGCCCAGCAGATCCCCCGCGGGGACATCACCACCTCCGACGGCGTCCTGGTCGCCGAGAGCCTCCCCTCGGGCGGCGGCAGGCGGCCCGTCTACGTCCGTCGCTATCCCGAAGGGAAGCTGTTCGGCCACCCGGTCGGGTTCTCGTTCGTCGAGGTCGGCAACAGCGAGATCGAGCTCTCCGAGAACGATCTGCTGACCGGCGAGGAGAACGAGTTCGCGACCCTGATCGATCAGATCCGCAACACCCAGCCCGAGGGCGCCGACATCACCCTGACCCTGGACTCGGAGGCGCAGCGGACCGCGACCAGCCTCCTCGAGGGGGCGATCACCGACCCCGAGCACCCGGGCGCGGCGCTGGTCGCGATCGAGCCGGCGACGGGGGCGGTGCGGGCGATGGTCTCGGTCCCCGGCTACGACCCGAACGAGATCCAGAACGCCGACACGCTCAAGCAGCTGAACGCCGACGAGGTGCGCGCGCCGCTGGTCAACCGGCCGACCCAGAGCATCTATCCGCCCGGATCGACGATGAAGGTGGTGACCGCCGCCGCAGCGCTCGACTCGGGCGAGTTCGAGCCGGACACGGTGCTCAACGCCGACTCGCCGAAGGAGATCAGCGGCATCCCCCTGGCGAACTCGGGCGGCACCAGCTTCGGCGACATCGACATGACAACGGCGCTGACCAACTCGGTCAACACCTACTGGGCCCAGGTCGGCGAGCAGCTCGGCACGGACACGATGGTCGAGTACATGGAGCGGTTCGGGTTCTACTCGGTCCCCGAGCTCGACTTCCCCCCCGGGGCGATGGAGGAGAGCGGCGTCTACTCGGGCGGCGAGCTGGTGACGTCGGACTTCGACGTCGGCCGCGTCGCGATCGGGCAGGGCGGTGAGGAGGGCCAGGCGCTCGCGTCGGCGATGCAGATGGCGGAGGTCGCGGCGACGGTCGCCAACGGCGGCACGTTGATGAAACCGACCTTCCTCCAGGAGGCCAAGGACCCCGACGGCAGGGTCCTGGAGGAGCTCGGCGACGGCGAGGAGCAGAGCGACGTGATCTCGGACGAGACCGCCGCGCAGCTGACCGAGATGATGACCAACGTCACCGAGGAGGGGACCGCGAGCAACCTGACCGTGGACGGCGTCTCCTTCGCCGGCAAGACGGGGACCGCCGAGATCGACGTCGACGCTTCGATCAACCAGCCCTGGTTCATCACCTTCGCCCCGGCCGACGATCCGCAGATCGCCGTGGCGGTGACGGTCGAGCGCTGCACCGGGTGCTTCGGGGGCGAGGTGGCCGGTCCGATCGCGACCCAGGTGATGGAAGGCCTGCTCGACTGATGGCGCTCGAGGCGGGCCAGCGCGTCGGCGACCGCTACACGCTGGTCAGCCGGCTCGGCAGCGGCGGGATGGCCGACGTCTGGCTGGCGAGCGACGAGATGCTCGGCCGGCAGGTGGCGCTCAAGTTCCTGGTCGAGCGCTTCGCCCAGGACACGCAGTTCGTGGAGCGCTTCCGCCGCGAGGCGCAGGCCGCGGCCGGGCTGCAGCACCCGAACATCGTCGGCGTCTACGACCGCGGCGAGGACGGCGGGCGCTACTGGATCGCGATGGAGTACGTGGAGGGTGCGTCGCTCAAGGACCTGATCCGCCGCGGCCTCGGGGTCGGCGAGGCGGTGGAGCTGATCCGCCAGGTCCTGGCCGGCGCGAAGTTCGCCCACGAGCACGGGATCATCCATCGGGACCTAAAGCCCCAGAACGTGCTCGTCGACCGCCAGGGCCGGGCCCGCGTCGCGGATTTCGGGATCGCCAGGGCCGGGGCCTCGGAGATCACCCAGACCGGGTCGGTGCTCGGCACCGCCCAGTACCTCTCGCCCGAGCAGGCCCAGGGCCTCGAGACGACCGCGGCGTCGGACCTCTACTCGATCGGCGTGATGCTCTACGAGGCGCTCACGGGACAGGTCCCGTTCGAGGCCGAGACCCCGGTTGCCGTTGCCCTGAAGCAGATCTCCGAGCCGGCGCGGCCCCCGTCGCAGATCAACCCGCAGGTCCCGCCGGCGCTGGACGCCGTCGTCCTCCGCGCCCTCGCCAAGGATCCCGTGGCGCGGTACGCGTCCGCCGACGAGTTCCTCCGCGCCCTCGACGAAGCCGAGGGCGCCCCGGCGGCCGCCATCGCGCCCGTCCCGCCGCCGGTCGCCGAGGAGGACGAGTCGAGGAGAGCTGGTGGCGCCGTCATCGGCGCTGGCTGATCGCGCTCGCGATCATCGCGCTGCTCGGCGCAGCCGTCGCGGCGTTCGCACTCACCCGACCCGAGGAGGCGAACGTGCCCGCTGTGCTCGGCGACGACGATCGGCGAGGCGCGGGCGAAGATCGAGCGCGCCGGCTTCGAGTTCGCCCAGCGCCGAGCGCCGACGTGCAGCCCCGAGGAAACGGTCACCGAGCAGGACCCGCCGGCCGCGTGCCAGCGCCGAGGAGGGCTCGACCGTCACGGTCACCGTCAGCCTCGGGCTCGACATCGAGGTCCCCGACGTCACCGGGATGCCGGAGGACGATGCCGCCGCGCGGATCCGCAACGAGCAGCTGCTGCCGAAGACGCGTCACCAAGACCTCGCGCGAGGTCCGGGCCGGCCGGGTGATCTCGACCTTGCCCCCGGCCGGCACCCAGGCCGACTGCAAGTCGACCGTGACCATGAGCGTCTCCAAGGGCGCGAACCGGATCGAGGTCCCCGACCTGTTCGGCTCCCAGCAGGAGGTGGCCGAGGCCCGCCTCGACGACCTCGGGCTGATCCCGGACACGGACACCCGCGACGCCGACGAGGCGGAGGGCACGGTGATCGACCAGGAGCCCGCGCCGGGCACGGGGCTGCTGCGCGGCGACACGGTGACGATCGTCGTCTCCACCGGCGCCGGCTCGGTGATCGTGCCGGACGTGGTCGGGCAGAGCGAGGACTCGGCCAAGAGCGCGCTTTCGAGCCGCGGCCTGGGAGCGGACGTGGTCGAGCAGGAGACCGCCGAGCGCGACGAGGACGGCCGGGTTCTCGAGCAGGCCCCCTCGCCTGACACGCGCGTCCGGTCCGGCGATACGGTCACGATCGTCGTCGGCGTGTTCATCGAGCCCGAGCCGACGACCACGACGACGACCGACGAGACGACCACCACGACGACGACGACCCCCTGAGGCGATGAAGGTCGCGGTGATCCTGGGCGGGCGGTCCTCCGAGCACGAGGTCTCGCTGCGCTCGGGAGCCTCGGTGGCCGCCGGGCTGCGCGCCGCCGGCCACGAGGTGGTCGAGATCCTGATCGCCCGCGACGGCCGCTGGCTCCTCGACGGCGAGGAGGTGCCGCTGCGCGCCGCCGGCGGGCTCGCCGGGTGCGACGTCGCCTTTCCGGTCCTCCACGGTCCCTTCGGCGAGGACGGCAGCGTCCAGGGCCTGCTCGAAACGCTCGACGTCGCCTACGCCGGGCCGAGCGTGCTCGCCGCCGCGGTGGCGATGGACAAGCTCGTCTGCAAGCGGCTGCTGGCCTTCTGGGGGCTGCCGCAGGTCGAGTTCTGCGAGGTCGGCGAGCCCGGCTGGCGCGAGCACGCCGCGGCGATGCCGCGGCCGCTCTGGGTGAAGCCGTCGCGGCTCGGCTCGAGCGTCGGGATCTCGCGCGTGCTCAGCCCCGAGAGCGACCTGGAGGCCGCGATCGAGCTCGCCGCGGCACACGATCCCCGGGTGATCATCGAGGCCGACGCCGGCGGCCGCGAGGTCGAGTGCTCGGTGATCGGCAACGCCGGGCTCGGCGTTCACTCCGAGGTCGAGACCTCGCTCCCCGGCGAGATCGTCGCCAAGGCATCGGATTGGTACGACTACGAGGCCAAGTACGACGAGGGCGGCATGGAGCTGCTCGTCCCGGCGCCGATCGGCGACGAAGGGATCGCCCGGGTCCGTGAGCTCGCCGAGCTCGTCTTCAGGGCGATCGCCGGCACCGGCCTCGCGCGCTGCGACTTCTTCGTCCGCGACGACGGTGAGGTCCTGGTGAACGAGATCAACACGATCCCCGGGTTCACCGAGACGAGCGTCTTCGGCAAGCTGTTCGAGGCCACGCGGGATCGCCTACCCCGACCTCTGCGACCGGCTTGCGCGGCTCGCGGTCGACCGGCACGAGCGCGAGCGCGCCTTCCGCTTCTAGACCCCCCGGCGCGCTGGCGGTAGAGTTTGCTGGGTAAGCCCGCTTGGGTCCTGTTCCCTCGCCCTTCGAGCTCAGCTACGCCGAGGGAACTGGAGCCTCATCCGCGATCCCGACTCGGCCCCGGCCGAGACCCTTTCAGAGCAGGTCGCGCGCGAGCGCGCCACCGGGTGGTTCCGCTCGGTTCGCCGCTGGACGGGCGCG
This sequence comes from uncultured Solirubrobacterales bacterium, assembly GCA_963729065.1. Taxonomy (GTDB): domain Bacteria; phylum Actinomycetota; class Thermoleophilia; order Solirubrobacterales; family 70-9; genus WHSW01. Next base: position 1,003,762 of record CAVSMS010000010.1, on the reverse strand, counting down.
CACCCTGTTGCGATCACGATCATCGGCAGCCTCATCGTCGCCGTCGCGCTCATCGTGGGCCTCTGGAGCAAGCGCGGCGACTTCGCCGCGGCTCTCGGCGACGCCCCGATCTGGATCCTCGGCGTCGCGGTCGGCCTGCAGGTGATCTGGCTGCTCGCCCGCAGCGAGGCCTGGCACGTCTGCGTCGCCGCCGCCGGCGGCGCGGTGAGCCGCCGCCGCCTCTTCCGCGCCTCGAGCGTCGGCTACCTCGGGAACATCTTCAACGCCAACTTCGGCGCCGGCGTGCGGATCGCGGCGCTGCGCCGCTCGGCCCCCACCGACAGCCCCTGCGTCTCGGCGCTGATCGCCGCCGAGCTGCCGATCATCGTCATCGAGGGAGCGCTGGTCGCGCTCTGCTCGTTCACGCTCGTCGGCCCGCTCGGGCTGCCGTGGTGGCTGCCGCTTGTCTTCGTCGCCGTCGGCGCCCTCGTGATCGCCGGCCTCACCCGGGTCGCCCGCGGGCGCCATGACGGCTTCTGGGAGGGGCTCGCGGTGATGCGCGGCCTCAACGGCCGCACCAGGATCATCGCCCTGGTGATCTTCGCGGTCAGCGCTCAGGTCGTCCGCAACTGGCTCGTGCTCAAGGGCCTCGGCGTCGACGTCTCGTGGTTCGACTCGATCGCGTTGCTGATCGGCGCCGCCGTGCTCGGGATGCTCCCGATCGGCCCGACGCTCGGAGTCGCCACGGCGGTCGTCATCCTCGGGGCCAACGGCGTCGCGATCACCGCCGCCGCCGGCGCCCTGCTGACCGCGACCGCGGCGGCAGGGGCGCTGTGCTTCGCCGCCTGGGCCCTGGCGGACCGGATGCGGCCGGCCAGTCGCGCCCTCGTGCAGAGCACCTGACCGGCCTGAGCGCGAGGGCGCGCGACTACAGCGCGCCGGAGAGCGTCACGTCGCTGACCTCGACCCGGCCGCCGCCGTCGGCGTCGGCGAGCTGCGTGAACCAGATCAGGTAGTAGCGGGCCGGCTCGGCGACGTCGAGCTCGATCAGCTGCTGCGCCTCCGCGGGGCCGCCCGTCGAGCCGACCGGCTCGCCCCACTCCTCGAGCGCCTCCGGGGGCCCGCTGGCCGCCGCGTAGACGTCCGCGCTCCAGCCGCCGGTCGTCGTGCCCACGGTCAGGGTCTGGCCCTCCACCGGCTCGTCGCTGGACGACGATCAGCCCCACCCCGGACTTGCCCGAGAGCGTGAGGTCGGCACCGGCGTTGTAGGTCTCGGTCTGCCAGGTGGTGTTCGGGATCCCGTCGATCGCCAGCTTGACCTCGTCGGGGTGCTCGCCGTCGCCGCCCTCGGGGTCGAAGTCCTGGGCGCCGGTGAGCTCGATCTCCTCGCCGCTGGGCGCGCCGCCGGAGCCCCCGCCTCCGCCGCTGGGGGTGCGGGTGGTGTCGTCGCCGCTCAGCAGGGCGATCAGCAGCGCCGCCGCCGTCGCCGCGAGCACCACCAGGATCCCCGCCAGCGAGACGCGCCGCGAGGGGACGAGCCGCTGGCGCCGGGGGACCGAGTCGAGCACGGTGGTCGCCTCACCGGTCGAGCGCCCGGCCCTCGCGACCTCGACCTCGAGCGCGTTCTCGAGGTCGGCGAGCATCGCGTTCATGTCCGGGTAGCGCTTGTCGGGCTTCTTCTCGGTGGCCCGCTCGACCACCGCGGCGAGCGCCGAGGAGACGTCGCGACGCTCCTTCTGCACGTCCGGCATCTTCTCGTTGACGTGCTTCATCGCCACGCCGACCAGGTTGTCGGCCTGGAACGGGACCTCCCCGGTGAGCATCTCGTACAGCAGGATCCCGAGCGAGTAGATGTCCGAGCGCGCGTCGACGCCCTTGCCCATCGCCTGCTCGGGCGCGACGTAGTCGGTGGTCCCGAGCACGCGGCCCGTCTTCGTCAACCCGTCCTGCTCGAGCTCCCGGGCGATCCCGAAGTCGGTCACCTTCGCGCGGCCCTCGCTGTCGATGAGCACGTTCTGGGGCTTCACGTCGCGGTGCACGAGCCGCCGGGCGTGCGCCGCGGCGAGGCCCCTCCCGACCTCGATCGAGTACGCGGCGGCCTCGTCGAGCGGCAGCCGCCCGAGCCGGTCGATCCGCTGCTTGAGCGTCTCGCCGTCGACGTACTCGAAGACGATGTAGGGGCGGCCCGAGTCCTCGCCGGCGTCGATCACCGCGACCACGTTCGGGTGCGACACCTGGGCGACGGCGCGCGCCTCACGGCGGAAGCGCTCGATCTGGTCCGGCTGGTCGGAGATCTCGCGGTGCAGGACCTTCGCGGCCACCCAGCGCTCGAGGGTCTCGTCGCGAGCCAGGTACACGGTCGACATGCCCCCGCTGCCGAGCTTCGACTCGAGCCGGTAACGCCCGGAGAGCACGGTCCCGGTCAGCGCCCCGGGGGCCCCTGTGGTCGCCTCGCTCATGAACCTCTCAAGCAGTTCGCCCCGACGGCCCCTAGGCCTTCGTCCAAGCTCTCGTGAATCCGTTCCGGCACCGCACTGACACTGACATTCTCAACCCCGGGATACCACCAGGGTTTCCTCTACCCGGTCAATGCATGATGACCGCCGCGCCGACGGCGGTCGCGAACGGAAGGTCGGAGGCCGCTAAACGAGCGGGCGAACGAGCTCGACGAGGGCCGGATCGGCCTTGTGCGGCGACCCGGAGTCGAACGGCGGCGCCGGGTCGTACTCGATCCCGAGCTGGATGCCCTGCGCGAGCTCGGGGCCGAACTCGAGCGCGGTGAGCTGCAGGGCCATGTCGATCCCGGCCGAGACGCCGCCGGCGGTGACCACCTCGCCGTCGACGACGACGCGCTCGGTCACCGGCTCGGCGCCGAACTGGCGCAGCTCGTCGAGGTAGGCCCAGTGGGTCGTCGCGCGCTTTCCCTCGAGCAGACCGGCGGCGCCGAGGACCAGCGCTCCGGTGCAGACCGAGGTCGTCCACTTGGCCGTCTCGTCGGCGGCGCGGACCCAGTCGAGGACCTCCGGGTTCTTCATCAGCGGGCGGTTGCCGTCGCCGCCCGGGATCAGCAGGACGTCCGGCTCGGCGAAGTCCGCGAGCGCGGCGTCGACGTTGAGCCCGAGCGAGCCGGTGTCGGTGCGCACCATGCCGGTGCGCTCGCCGACGAACCGCAGCTCGACGCCGGGGATGCGCGAGAGGACCTCGTAGGGGCCGATCGCGTCGAGGGCGGTGAGCCTGTCGAAGATCAGGAGGGCGATTTTCATGGCGTCATCGTGACCGCCCCGGCGGTGTCCGACAAGAGGCAGAAATGCCCACTTACGCTAGATTCCTGCCAATGAGCGAGCGAGCCCACCGGGTCGCGGTCCTCTGCCTCGAGCGGGTCGTCGCCTTCGACGTCTCGGTGCCCGCGCAGGTCTTCTCCCTGGCCTGGACCGGCGGTCGCCCGCTGTATGAGCTCACGACCTGTGCGGCCCGGCCCGGCAGCGTCGCCACGACCACCGGCTTCGAGATCGCCGGCGTGGCCGGGCTCGAGGCCGCCGCAGGCCGCGGACACGGTCCTCGTCGCCGGATACCGCGAGGTCTACGACCGGCCGCCGGAGGCGGCGCTCGAGGCGTTGCGGCGAGCGGCGGCCGGCGGCGCGCGGATCGCCTCGATCTGCACCGGCGCCTTCGCCCTCGCCCACGCCGGCCTGCTCGACGGCCGCCGGGCGACCACGCATTGGTTCTCCGCCGGGGAGATGGCGGCGCGCTTCCCCGCGGTCGAGGTCGACCCGAACGCGCTCTATGCCGAGGACGGGCCGGTGGTCACGTCGGCCGGGCTCGCCGCGGGGATCGACCTCTGCCTGCACCTGATCCGGTCCGATCACGGCGAGCGGATCGGCTCCCGGGTCGCCCGGGCGATGGTCGCCGCCCCGCATCGGGCCGGCGGCCAGGCGCAGTTCATCGAGCGGGCGCTGCCGGAGGCCAACGGCGCCGGCTCGCTCGAGGCGGTGCGGCGGTGGGCGCTCGACCACCTCGATGAGCCCCTCGACGTGGCCACCCTCGCCACCCGGGCCAACGTCAGCCCCCGCACGTTCGCCCGCCGGTTCGTGGCCGAGACGGGGACCACGCCGCTTCGGTGGCTCAACACCCAGCGCGTGCTCGAGGCCCGGCGACTGCTCGAGCACACCGATCTCGACGTCGAGCAGGTCGCCGCCCGGTCGGGATTCGGCTCGGCGCCGTCGCTGCGCGAGCACTTCCGCCGGGCGACCGCGACGACCCCGACCGCCTACCGGCGCGCCTTCGCGCCCGCGCTTAGCCGGAGCCCAGCCCCGCGGCCCGGATCGCCTCGGCCTGGTCGTTGTAGTAGCCGATGCGGGCGATCTTCCCGTCGCGGAAGTCGACGATCAGCGCGTCGTCGCGGGCGAGCTCGATCCCGCTCCCGCGTCCGGTGGCGACCATCCGGAACAGCGTCACGACCCGATCCCCCTCGGCCAGGACCTCGGCCTCCTCCGTCCTCCAGGAGTCGAAGCTGTCGTTCCAGCGACCGATCCACGAGTCGAACGAGTCCCGGCCGGCGACGTCGGGGAGGTCGTGATCGTCGATCTCGACGTCGGGGGTCATTTCGGCCCTCGCCGCCTCCAGATCGCCGTCCTCGAGCGCCTCGCGTGTAGCGGCGCACCGCGGCCACGTTCTCCTCCGCGGTGCTCACCGGGAGACCTCGCCGACGCGGTCCGTGACCCTGCCGATCCGCTGCGCGGCGGGGTAATGCCCGCGAAGCATGCGCACCGCCGCCTCCTCGTCGGCCGCCGCGACGACGCAGACGAAGCCGCAGCCCATGTTGAAGACCTCGTACATCTCGTCGGGGCCGACCTCGCCGAGCTCGGCGATCAGCTCGAACACCGGCGGCACCGCGAGCGGATCGTCGATCTCGTAGCCGACCGGCGCGGCGAGCCGCAGGAGGTTGCGCAGGCCGTCGCCGGTGATGTGGGCGAGGCCGCGGACGTCCACCTCGGAGCGAAGCAGCTCGAGCACGGCGGGCACGTAGATCTCCGTCGGCTCGAGCAGGACCTCGCCGAGCGGGCGCCCGAGCCGCTCGTCGCCGAGGTCGATCTCGGCCAGCGCCCGGCGCGCGAGCGTGTAGCCGTTCGAATGCAGCCCCGAGGACGGGAGGCCGAGCACCACGTCACCGGGCTCGACCCGCCCGCCGTCGACGATCGCCTCGAGCTCGACCAGACCGATCGCCGACCCGCTGAGCTCGATCCCCGAGACGATCTCGCCGACCTGCGCGATCTCGCCGCCGGGGATCTCGATCCCGGCTCGCTCGGCGCCGCGTGCGGAGGCCGACGCCGATCGCCCCGCAGACCTCCGGGTCGGCCTCGCGGCAGAGGATGAAGTCGAGCATCGCGATCGGCTCGGCGCCGACGCAGATCAGGTCGTTGACGTTCATCGCGATGCAGTCGATGCCGATCGTGGTGAAGTCGCCGAGCCGCTCGGCCACCAGCATCTTCGTCCCCACGCCGTCGGTGCCGAAGGCGACGCCGGTGCGATCGTCGATCCTCAGCACGCTGGCGTAGTGGCCCGGGCAGCGGCACGACCCGCGACGGCTTGCCCGTCTCGATCAGCTTCAGGCTGCGGACCAGGGCCTCGACCGCGAGATCGGCGCCGCGTTGGCTGACACCGGCCCTGGCGTATGCGTCGCCGCCGTGCTCACCGGCCCATTCTGACCGCCAGGACGGCCGCGAGCGCGATCCGGTAGGCGGCGTAGGGCCACAGGGCGCGGTCGCGCTCGACCAGGCCGATCAGGCGCTGCGAGGCCAGCGTGGAGACGAACGAGGCCGCGACACCCGCGGCCATCGCCCGTCCGAGCTGCGGCGAGACCCCGCGCCGGCGCAACCGCGCGCCCTTGAGCAGCGGTGGCGCCGACGATCACCGGCAGGGCGACCGTCCGCGAGAGCAGGTTGGCGTGCTCGCGCGTGAACCTGCGCGCCCGGGCGGCGGTGAGGGTGGCGCCGTTGCGGGAGACGCCCGGGACCAGCGCGGTCGCCTGGGCGATCCCCAGCGCCAGCCCGTCGGCGACCCCCGCGTCGCCGGGGCCGCGCTCCTGGGGGCGGGTGTCGGCGAGCAGCATCGCCGCGGCGCCGGCCGCGAGCCCCGCGGCGATCGTCCGCGGGCCCCCGAGCCGCGCCTCGATCGGGCGCTCGAGCGCGTAGCCGACGATCGCCGGGGGGACGAACGACAGCGCGACGACGGCCGCCCGCCGGGCGTCGAACGCGGCCAGCTCCGCCGCGATCTCGCGACGCTGGCCGATCAGCAGGGCGGCGGCGGTGCCGGCGTGCAGCGCGACCTCGAAGCTCTTGCGGGCCTCGGGATCGACCTCGCTCCAGCCCCAGCCGGCGAGTCGGGGGACGATGGACAGGTGCGCCGAGCTGGAGACCGGGAGCAACTCGGTCGGCCCCTGGATCGCGCCCAGGACGGCCGCCCTGCCGGGGCCGAGGCCGGGCGCCTGCACGGCGTCGGCCGGGCCGCTCATCTATGCCGGTCGCGGGTCGCGGCGGCGTCGCAGCAGCAGGTAGATGACCCCGATCACGATCGCGGCGAGGACCACGTAGTCCAGGTAGTGGAGGTAGTCCCGCCACTCCTCCCAGTTGGCGCCGACCGCCTGGCCGATCAGGGTCAGGCGCGAGCACCCAGGGGATGCACCCGATCACGGTGAGCACGGTGAAGCGCCAGAACGGCATCCGGGCGACGCCCGCCGGCAGCGAGATGAAGGTGCGGATGATCGGCAGCATCCGGGTGACGAGCACCGTGGCGTCGCCGTGGCGCTCGAACCAGCGATCCGCCCACTCGAGGTGGCTTGCGGGTTGATGTGGATGAACCGGTTCTTCTCCAGCAGCTCGAGGCGGCCGTAGTAGCCGACGGCGTAGGCGATCCAGGAGCCGACCAGGTTGCCGGCGACGCCCGCGAACACCGCCCCGAACAGCGACATGTCGCCGGTCGAGACGTTGAAGCCGGCGAACAGCATCGTCGCCTCGCTGGGCACCGGGATGCAGGCGCTCTCGAGCAGCATGAGGATGAAGACGCCGATCACGCCGACGGAGTCGATGAAGTCGGTCGCCGCGTTGACGATCGAGTCGATGATGGAGGCGGCGGGCAGCGCCGCCTGGAGGCTGGCCGGGTCCATGCGGTCGCGGGAGGTTACCCGCCACCCGCCCCCCGCCGCCGTACACTCGACCGGCCATGCAACGCCTGACCGACCCCGTCAACAGGCGGCGGGCGCTCGAGTTCGCGGCGGACGCGGTGCTCGCGGCGATCGCCTTCGCGCTCGCGTTCACCCTCCGGTTCCTCGACGACGGCGGCAACCTCCCCGAGCGCTACGAGACGATGCTGCTCGGCTCGGTGGCCTTCGTCGCGATCGGCAAGGCGCTGGTGATCGAGCTCTTCGGATTGCACCAGCAGTGGTGGCGCTACTTCCGGCTCCCCGACCTGTGGCCGCTGTGCCGCGCACTCGCGGTCGCCAGCGTGGTCATGGTCCTCGTCTTCGTGCTCGCCAAGCCCTACCCGGACAGCCTGCCGCGCTCGGTGATCATCCTCGACTTCATCCTCGCCTGCGCGCTGCTCGGCGGCGCTCGTCTGGCCCGCCGCTCGATCGCCGAGCGCCCCACGCGACGGCGGCCCGGCGGCGGGAGGGCGCGGAAGGTGCTGGTGGTCGGCGCGGGCTCCGGCGGGCAGATGGTGGTCCGCGAGCTGAAGCTGAACCCCAACCTCGGCGCGCGAGGCGATCGGCTTCCTCGACGACGACCCCCGCAAGCGCGGCATGCGCACCGAGGGCCTCAAGGTGCTCGGGACGACGGACGAGATCGGGCCCGTCCTCGACCGCCTGAGCCCGGACGAGGTCGCGATCGCGATCCCCTCGGCGCCGGGGGTCCTGCGAGGCAAGGTGGTCGCCGAGTGCCGCGAGCGCGACATCCCCGTGCGCACGCTGCCGACGGTGTTCGAGCTCCTGCGGGGCGGCGTCCAGCTCACCCGCCAGCTGCGCGAGGTGCAGGTGGAGGACGTGCTCGGCCGCGACCCGGTGGTGATGGAGCTCGACCGGGTCGGCGCCTATCTCGAGGACAAGCGGGTCCTGATCACCGGCGCCGGCGGCTCGATCGGCTCGGAGCTCGTCCGCCAGATCGCCCGGGTGCGCCCCAAGCTCCTGATCATGCTCGACCACGCCGAGGACAACCTGTTCGAGATCGACCGCGAGATGACCTCGCACTGGCACTTCACGCGGGTCGAGTCGGTGCTCGCCGACTGCCGCGAGGGCGAGCGGATGCTCGAGGTGATGCAGCGCTTCAAGCCCGAGATCGTCTTCCACGCCGCCGCCTACAAGCACGTGGGGCTGATGGAGGCGAACCCGCTCGAGGCGCTGCGCAACAACGCGATCGCCACCCAGGTGACGGCCAAGACGGCGGCCGTCGCCGGCGCGGAGCGGTTCGTGCTCGTGTCGACCGACAAGGCGGTCAACCCGCGGACGGTGATGGGCGCGACGAAGGCGCTGGCGGAGTGGGTCGTCGCCGCGGCCTCGGCGCGCAACCCACAGACCGCGTTCGAGATCGTGCGCTTCGGCAACGTGCTCGCCTCCTCGGGCAGCGTCGTACCGATCTTCCGCTCGCAGATCGAGCGCGGCGGGCCGGTCACCGTCACGGACCCCGAGATGAGTCGCTACTTCATGACCATCCCCGAGGCGGTCCAGCTGGTGATCCAGGCGGGCAACCTCGGCAGCGGGTCGGGCGAGGTCTTCGTGCTCGAGATGGGCGAGCCCGTGAAGATCATCGACCTGGCGCGGAACATGATCCGCCTCGCGGGCTACGAGCCGGAGGCGGAGATCGCGATCGAGATCATCGGCATCCGGCCGGGCGAGAAGCTCGAGGAGGAGCTCTTCAACCACGACGAGGCGCCGCAGCCGACGACGGCGGATCGGATCGTCCGCGCCGTCCGCGCCGACCCGCTCGACCCCGATTGGGTGGAGGAGACGGTCAGCCGCCTGCTCACGGAGGTGTCGTCGGGTGACGAGGCGGGCCTCGCCGAGCATGTCGTCGAGCTGATGCGCGGCGAGGGCACCGCGCGCCGCACGCCGGCTTGATCGAATACGGGCCACACGGTCCCATCGCTGCCGCCGCCGCCGATCTGGCTAATACTCCCGCCCTCCACCTATGACCGACCTGATCGATCGGATCGGGCCCTACCTCGGCATCGCCGCCTTCCTGGGGCTCGCACTCCTCGCCTTCCTTCTCATCCAGCAGGCCCGTGAGATTCGCCGGCTGCGCGAGTGGGCCGGCCGGGCCCCCGAGCGCAAGGACGAGGCGGCCGAGGCGGTCGCGGCCGCGGCCGAGGCGCGGGGCGAGGAGGTCGCGGCGGAGCAGTCCGAGAGCCCGAGCCCCGTGGCCGAGGCGCCGCCGGGCCGGGTCGCGGGCCGGCTGGCCGCGGTGCGCGCCTGGTTCGCGGCCCGGTTCGCCGCGCTGGACCGCCGGCTGCCGATCGACCCTCGCTACGTCGCCGCCCTGCTCGCGGCAGCCGTGATCGCCGCCGGGGTGCTCACCAGCGGCTTCGGGCTCTTCGGGGGTGACGACGAGGCCTCCGGCGGCGGCGGCGGAGGCGGCAAGCAGGGCGGCGGCGGCTCGAAGCCGGAGAAGGTCGAGGTCGCGGTGCTCAACGCGACCCAGGAGGAGGCGGTCGGCGGTGGCGAGGTCGACGGGGTCCCGGGACTCGCCGACGCGGTGGCCAAGGATGTCGTGCGCCCCGCCGGGTTCGCGGTCGGCGAGAAGACCGACGCCGCGACGGGGTTCGAGCAGACGACGGTGATGTTCGAGTCCAACCAGGACGAGGAGGCCGACGAGCTCGCCCAGGCGGTGACGGACCAGCTCGGCGAGCCGGACGTGACGCCGATGATCGACGACGTCCGCCAGCTCGCCAACGGCGCCCCGCTGGCGCTCGTGATCGGGCGCGACGACGCCGACTTCGGCGACTGAGGACCGGCGATGACGGTTTCGGACATCTTCGACACCGCCGCGGGCTTCATCGGCCTCGCGGCGCTCGTCGGCGTCCTGCTCCTGCTCCCTCTCTACCTCTCCCAGCGCCGCGACGTGCAGCGGCTGCGCGCGTGGATGGCGCGCGACCCCGCCTACCCGCGCGGGGACCTCACGGCAAGCGAGCAGGCGCTCGACCGCGCCGAGGGCGAGCTGGAGCGCCTCCTCGGCGCGACGCTCGTCGCCGAGCCGCGCCCCGGCACCACCCCGGCTGAGCCGATGCCCGCGGCCACCCGCGTGACCCACGAGCGGCCCGCGCTCGAGCGGATCACGATGGAGCGGGCGGCGCTCGTGCCGCATCCGCGCTGGCGCCGCTTCATCACCAGGGCGACGCAGCCGCGGATCCTGGTGGCGATCGGGGCCGTCGCTCTGCTGCTCGGCGCGGGCGCGATCTTCGCCTCCCAGCAGCTGCTCTCCGACGACGAGGGTCCGCGCGGCCCGCACGTCGGCGCGATCAACCCGGCGGAGGTCAAGGTCGCGGTGCTCAACGGGACGGCGATCAACGGGCTCGGCGGCCTGGTCACCTCCGACCTCACGTCGAGCGATTACAACGTGATCGCGACCACCAGCACGGTGCCCGGATACAGGCGCACCGTCGTCCTCTACGCGGACGGCCAGAAGCAAGCCGCGCAGAAGGTCGCCGGCGATCTCGGGGTGAAGAAGGTCGAGCCCCTGGATCGCGATACGCGCCGCCTCGCCGACGGCGCCGACGTGGTGGTGATCGCGGGCGAGGACAGGGCATAGGGACGTTGGCGGACGGGCGCCCGGCCACGCGTCGTCCGATCGCACTCGGCACGGCCCTCTTCTTCGCCCTCGTGATCGTCACGCTGGCGGCGGCGGTGCTCGTGGTCCGCGCGCGAACGCCGGACCTGGTGCTCGAGGTCACCCAGCCGCCCGCCAACCGCCCGGCGACCCTTCGGCCCGGAGGCGACCCTCCTCGGACCGTCGCGATCACCTTCTTCGTCCGCGAGTCGGACTCGCACGCGCGGGTCGGGATCGTCGACTCCGAGGAGGACCTCGTCCGCACCCTCGACAGCGACGTCGGGCTCCGCGAGGACGACCCCGTCACCTACACCTGGGACGGGCGCACCGACGCCGGCGGCTTCGCCCCTTCCGGCCGCTACCGGCTGCTGGTCGAGCTCCCGAGCGAGGACCGGGAGATGGTCTGGCCCCGGCGGATCACGCTCCTCGACGGCCTGCCGTCGCAGCTGGACGACCCGGGATCGGACCCCGGATGACCGCCTCGGCGCTCGAGCTCATCGGGATCCTGGTCGCCTGCGGCGCGGCCGCCGCGACGCTGGTCCTCGAGCAGCGACGCTGGCGCCACGCGGCGATGGTGGTGGCGCTGCTCGTCGCGCCCGCTGATCGTGCTGGGCGACGTCTGGGACGAGCCGCGCGTGGCCGACTTTCGCCACAGCCCGGCGCAGCTCGGGGGCGCCCTGGTGGTCGGCGCCGGCGCGCTCGTCGTCTTCGCGGCGGCCTTCCGACGCCGCCCGGAGTGGTTTGCGATCGCCGCCTTCGCCGCCCTGCCCCTCCGGGTCCCGGTCGAGATCGGGGGCGAGACGGCGAACCTGCTCGTGCCGCTCTACCTGGTGATCGCCGCCGGCCTGATCGCGAGCATCCTCTCGCCCGCGCAAGGGACGACGAGCGGCGAGCCGGCGTCCCCATGGCCCAGGCGCCTGCGCTGGCTGCTGGCGGCCACCGTCCTCCTCTACGGGATCCAATCCTCGTACTCGGTCGACGTGCCGAACGCGATCGAGAACATCGGCTTCTTCCTCGTCCCGTTCGCGGTCCTCTTCGCGCTCGTGCTCGAGGTGGATTGGAGCCGTCGGCTCGCCCGCCGGGTGCTCATCGCGGTCGCCGCGGTGGCGCTCGCCTGCGCGCTCGTCGGCATCTACCAGTACTTCGTCCGCGACCTCTTCCTCAACCCCGAGCTCTTCGACTCAAATGAGCTCCACGTCTACTTCCGCGTCAACTCGATCTTCTTCGACCCGAACGTCTTCGGCCGCTACCTGGCGCTCGCGATCACCGCGCTCGGCGCCTGCATCGCCTGGGGGGGCAACCGCCGCGACCTCGCCGGGGCCGCGATCGTCTGCGGGGTCGCGCTCCTCGCGCTCGCCTTCAGCTACTCGATCACCAGCTTCGCCGCCGCTGCTGGCGGGCCTCGGGACGGTCGCCATCCTGCGTTGGAGCTGGCGCGGCGCGTTCGCTTTCGGAACGCTCGGCCTCGTCGGCCTCGCGGTGCTGGTGATCGCCGGCGGCACGCCGACGAGCGACATCGAGGACGTGCGCAGCATCGACTCCGGGCACGCCGACCTGATGCGCGGCGGGCTGGCGCTCGCCGGCGTGGTCGACGACGAAGACGCGCGCGATCAGGGCGACTTCGGCCGCCCGATCGCCGGCTATGGCTCGGGGTCGTTCGGCCGCGCGTTCTTCGAGCATGTCGAGCAGGCGCGGACCACCGTCTCGCACTCGGAGCCGATCACGGTGGCCGCCGAGCAGGGAGCGATCGGCTTCGTCGTCTACGTCGCGCTGCTGGTGGCGGCGCTTGTCACCCTGCTCGGCGGCCAGCCGGGGCGCTCGCTGATCCGCATCGTCGCCGCCGCCTGCTTCGTCGCGATCGTGCGTCGACAGCTTCGGGTACACGGGCTTCGTCATCGACCCGGCGGTCTGGGCGCTGCTCGGCCTCGGGGTCGCGGCCCGCGGCGATCCGCCCGAGGACTCCGCGACGATCTAGGCCACTAGTGTTCGAATACCTTCGCCGCCTCGCGACGACGGGCGCCGCGTACACGGCCTCGAGCGTGCTCTCGAAGCTGATCGCGGTCGCCCTGCTGCCGATCTACACCGGGGCGCTGTCGCCCGCCGACTACGGCGCGGCCGAGGTGATGCTCGCCTCGGTCGTCGCCGCGAGCATCGTCATCCGCCTGGGGCTGATCGAGGCCCTGCTGCGCTTCTACTACCTGGCGGGCGAGGACCAACGGCGCGTCGTCTCGACGGGCTTCGCCGCGCTCTTCTGGACCACGACCGCCGCGTCGCTCGTCGGCCTGGCGCTCGCCGGGCCGATCGCCGAGGCGCTGCTCGGCCGCCCGGACCCCGAGCTCGGTCGCCTGGCGGTCCTCGGGCTGTGGACGCTGACCCTCTGGGAGTACGCGCTCACCCTGCTGCGCGTCGACGAGCGCGCCCGGGCCTACTTCGCGCTCACCGCGCTCAACGTGCTCGCGACGATCCCGGTCACCGTCTGGCTCGTGGTCGTCGAGGACCAGGGAGCGGCGGGGATCCTGCTCGGCACCTTCGGCACCGGCGTCGTGTTCCTCGTCGCGTTGCTGTGGACGGAGCGCCGCCGGCTGGGGCTGCGCCCCGAGCTCCCGCTGCTGCGGCGGATGACCCGCTTCGGGCTGCCGACGATGCCCGCCGAGCTCTCGCTGTACTCGCTCAACTTCATCGACCGGATCCTGATCGTGCGGCTCGCGGGCCTCGCCGAGGCGGGTCTCTACGCGCTGGCGATCAAGTTCGCGCAGGGCATGAACGTGATCGTGCGCGGGTTCCAGCTCGCCTGGCCGCCGCTCGCCTACTCGATCACCGACGACGACGAGGCCCGCCGCGCCTACAGCCTCGTCTTCACCTGGTTCGCGGCGGTCTGCGCGTTTGTGGTCGCCGGGCTCTGGCTGCTCGCGCGCTGGATCGTCGACCTGCTCGCCGCCCCCGAGTACTTCGACTCCTTCGAGGCCGTCGGCCTGCTGTCGACCGGCGTCGCGCTCTACGCGCTCTACCTCGTCCTGGTCGTGATCCTCGGCCGCACCGGGCGAACCGAGTTCAACCTCCCGGCGACGATCGCGGGCACGGTGGTGAACATCGTCTGCAACCTCGTGCTGATCCCGCCGCTCGGGATCGTCGGGGCGGGGATCGCGCTGGTCGCGTCCTACCTCGTCGTCCTCGTGCTCATGTACGTGCTCACCCAGCGCCTGTTCCCGGTCCCCTACGAGTGGGGCCGCCTGGCGGTGCTGGTCGGGGTCACGGCCGCCACCGTCGCCGCCGGAGAGCTGCTGCTGCCGACCGAGGGCCTCGGCGGCCTCGCGGCGCGGACGCTGCTCTGGCTTGCGCTGCCGGTGTTCCTGCTCGCAACCGGCTTCCTCAGCCGCGAGGAGCGCGCCGGCCTGCGGATGATGCTGAGCCCGGCGGCGGTCAGGGAGCGGCTGCGCGCGCTGGCCAGCGAGCCGCAGCGCCCCGAGCCCGACTCGGAGGCCGGTTACTCGGCCGAGGTCTACGAGGCGGTCCGTCGCGACGAGGACCGGCTCTAGCGGTGTCTCTCTAGGACCCCTCGCGGGCGTCGGCGGCGAGCAGCGCGCGCAGGCTCTCGTGCTCCTCGCGGCAGGCGGGGCAGCCGTCGAGATGGGACGCGAGGCCGGGAATCCGCGCGTCGGCGTCCTCGCCCGCGAGCTCGAGCTCGACGTAGCGGTCGAGGACCTCGAAGCAGCGGTCGCAGCCGACCTCCTCGGACCGCGGGCCGAGCAGGCGCTCGAGCGTCTCGTCGCGACCGGGATCGCCGCTCATCTCAGCCTCCCTCGTCCTTCGCCGACAGCGCCAGACCCTGCTCGGCAAGCGTCGCGCGCAGCCGCCGCCGCGCGTCGTGAAGCGTCTTGTAGAGCGCCCCGCGGGTCGTCGAGCGCCGCTCGGCAAGCACGTCGATCGGGACCTCGTTGAGGGCCAGGGCGACGAACACCTCGCGTTGGTGTGGCGTCAGGGCGTCCGCGATCGCAGCTCGCAGGGCCTCGATCAGCTCCGACTGCTCGAGTGCCTCGTGCACGGGCCCCGCGCGATCGACGAACCAGTCCCAGCCCTCGGGCTCGATCACGACCTCGCGACCCTGCCAGGCGCGCCGCCGCAGGCGGACGCCCGCTTCGAGCAGGGCGAACTTGTAGGCCCAGGTGGTGAAGCGGCTCTCGCCGCGAAAGTCCCCGAGCTTCGCGAGCACGGCCATCATCGCGTCGTCGGCAGCCTGGTGCGCGAGGTCCTCGAGCTCCTCGCCGCGGACCATGGCGAGCGCCTCGCGACGCCGCCCGAGCTCGAACATCGACGCCCGCAGCAGCAGCGCGTGCAGCCGCTCCAGGGCATGGTCCCGCGCCGGCCCGGACCCGCGCAGCGCCGAGATCCACGCCTCGGATTGCGCCGCCGGGCTGGCCTCGCGATCTTCCAGCAGGCGATCCAACGCAGGCGGAGCATATTCCGTGGTCGCGAAACCGCTCATCGGCGCCGATGCGCGCCGTCGCCAGAGCATCTCTCACCTCACCGGACTCCCTCCGAGCGCCTCGAGCGGGACGTCGGGATCGGCCAGTCGCGACGGGTCGACCTCGGCCTGGCTGCGGATCAGGGCGCCGATCTGGTCGGCGACGTCCCAGACGTTGACGTTCATGCCTGCCAGCACGCGGCCGTCGCGGAGCCAGAAGGCGATGAACTCGCGCGCGGCGCGGTCGCCGCGCAGCACCACCCGGTCCCACCCGTCGGCCAATCCCGTGTACTCCATCCCGAGCTCGTACTGGTCGCTGAAGAAGTACGGCAGCCGGTCCCAGGTCGCCGGCTTGCCGAGCATCGCCGGCGCGGCGACCTCGGGCTGGTGCAGGGCGTTCGCCCAGTGCTCGACCCGGAGCCGATGTCCGTAGAAGGGATGCGCCACCGACGCGATGTCCCCGGCCGCGAAGATGCCGGGAGCGTCGGTCTCGAGGCGCTCGTCGACGAGGACCCCGTCGCCGACCGCGATCCCGGCCCGCTCGGCGAGCTCGGTCCGCGGCAGCACGCCGACGCCGACGACGACGAAGTCGCAGTCGATCACGCGGCCGTCGGCGAGGCGCACGCGCTCGACCGCCCCCGAGCCCTCGAGGCGCTCGACGCCCTGTCCGGTGTGCAGCGCGACGCCGCGGTCACGGTGCAGCTCGGCGAAGAAGCAGCCGAGCTCGCTGCCCAGGACGCGCTCGAGCGGCATCCGCTCGCGCTCGATCATCGAGACCTCGAGGCCCGCCTGACGGGCCGAGGCGGCGACCTCGGCGCCGATCCAGCCGCCGCCGATCACCACCGCGTGCCCCCCGGCCTCGAGCCGGCTCGCCAGCGCGTCCGAGTCGGCGAGCGTGCGCAGGTAGTGGACCCCGTCGAGCTCGGCTCCGGGGATCGTCAGCCGCCGCGGCTCGGCCCCGGTGGCGAGCAGCAGGCGCTCGTAGGGAATCCGCTCGCCGTCGTCGAGCTCGACCGTCCGCGCCGCGGTGTCGACGCCCACGGCGAGCCCCTGCCGAAGCTCGATCGCGTGGTCGCGGTAGTAGCCCTCCGGATGAACGCGGGTGTCCTCGCGAGGCAGCTCGCCGCGCAGGTAGTCCTTCGACAGCGGCGGGCGCTCGTACGGCGCCTCGTGCTCGGCTCCGATGAGCACGATCGGGCCCTCGTGGCCTTCGTCGCGGAGGAACTCGGCCGTCTTCGCCCCGGCCATCCCGGCGCCGACGATCACGTGCGCCGAGCTAGCCACGGCTCGGCCCTCCGGCGAGCGCGAGGAACTCCTGGCGGGTGCGCGGGTCGTCGCGGACCTGCCCCAGCAATGCCGAGGTCACCGTCGTCGCGCCCGGCTTCTGGACCCCGCGCAGCGACATGCACATGTGCTCGGCCTCGATCACCACCCCGATCCCCTTCGGCGCGAGCTCGCGCTGGAGCCAGCGGGCGACGTCGGTCGTCAGCCGCTCCTGGACCTGGAGCGAGCGGGCGAAGAGCTCGACCACGCGGGCGAGCTTCGACAGCCCGATGATCCGCTCGCCCGGGAGGTAGCCGATCGAGGCGACGCCGACGAACGGCAGCAGGTGGTGCTCGCACAACGAGTGGAACGGGATCTGTCGAGCGACGACGAGCTCGTCGTAGTCGCCGTCGTTGGGGAACGTGGTCGGGACGAAGCCCTCCGGGACGCGCAGGAGCTCCTCGTAGACCTCGACCATCCGGCGCGGGGTCTCGCTGGTCGCCTCGGACTCGAGGTCTACCCCGAGCGCCGAGAGCAGCTCGGCCGCCGCTCGCTCGGCCCGGTCGTGGTCAATGTCGGTGGTCTTCGACGGCAGCGCCCGCAGGGGGGCCGTCAGCGGTTCGATCGTGTTCATGTCCCCTTAGCGACCGCGGAGCGCCCGGTCTTACCCCGGTTAGGCTGGAGGTCATGGC
This sequence comes from uncultured Solirubrobacterales bacterium, assembly GCA_963729065.1. Classification (GTDB taxonomy): domain Bacteria; phylum Actinomycetota; class Thermoleophilia; order Solirubrobacterales; family 70-9; genus WHSW01. The sequence goes on along the minus strand of CAVSMS010000010.1, from coordinate 986,555 downwards.
GGACCCGAGCGCGGACTGGGAGCGGCGGATGGCCGCGGTCTGGGCGTCGAGCGACGAGCTCGGCGAGGAGGGGCTTCTGACCACGGTCGAGCAGCTCGCCGCCGAGCTCGCGGCCGGACAGCCCCGTTGCCGCCTACGAGCGCGCCTCGTCGCTGGACTCCACCGGCCACTCCGACCTCGCGGTGCCGCTCTACCGGAGGGCATTGGAGCTCGGCCTCGGCGAGGACCGCCGGCGCCAGGCCGTGATCCAGCTCGCAAGCTCGCTGCGCAACCTCGGCGAGGCGTCGGAGAGCGCCACCCTCCTGCGCGCCGAGCGCGACCGCCGCTCGGACGAGCTCGACGATGCGGTCGACGCGTTCCTGGCGCTGGCCCTGGTCGACCTCGGGCGCGAGCGCGAGGCCGCGGGGTTGGCGCTCGGCGCCCTCGCCGGCCATCTCCCCCGCTACCAACGCTCGCTCGCCAACTACGCACGCGAGATCTCACCGCGCTAGGCCCTTCGCCGGAGGCAGCCATGGATGGCGCAGGGCAAGCCGCAACAGCCGACCGCCGTTGCCGAGCGTCATCTGAACCACGTATAGCGTGGTCAAGATGACTCTCGGCGGGGAAGCGGGCCGCGAGGCAGTGAGCCCGTGACGTTTGCGCCGCACTCTGCGTGGGATCAGGCGCAGACGCCCGGGGCTGCCGTGGGATCAGGCGCAAAGGACCGCTTGGCCGAGCGCCTCGAGGCGGTCGCGTCCCCGGCGGCGGCCGTGGCGCTCGCTGCGAGGGAAGGGCTTGTCTGGAGCGGCGTCTCCGGACTCGCCCGCCCGAGCGTCGAGGGGGCGGCCGACGGACGGACCGCGTTCATGTGGTTCTCGATGACCAAGATCGCCACCGCCACCGCCGTGATGCAGCTGGTCGACTCCGGTGGAGTCGGGCTCGACGACCCGGTGCGCGCACACCTCCCGAAGCTCGAGGCGCTCGACCCGCGGATCACGGTGCGCCAGCTTCTCGGCCACACCTCGGGTCTCGCGAACCCGCTCCCGCTGCGATGGATTCATCCCGCCGGCGAGCCTGGGCCGGACCCGCGGGAGCTGGTGACCCGCCTGCTCTCGCGCCACGGCAGGCCGCGGTTCGAGCCCGGCGCCCGTGCGGCGTACTCCAACATCGGCTACCTCGTCCTCGGCGAGCTGATCGCCGAGGTCTCTCGGCTCCCGTACCCGCGCTACGTGGTCGACCGTGTGCTGGCTCCGATCGGCGCCACCTCCACCGGCTTCGATTTCGAGGCCGCGGGGCCCGGGCACGCGAGCGAGGGCGCTCACCCGCGCCACGCCCCGGGCCTGCTGGCGTTGCGGCTGCTCGTCCCCCGGTGGTCGATCGGTCCCGCCGTCGGCAGGTGGAGGCTGTTCGCCCCCTTCTATCTCGATGGCGCGGCGTACGGAGGCCTCGTCGGTCCGGTCGGTGACGCGGCCCTGCTCGCCGCCGCGCACCTCGGCGACGGTGCCGTCGGCGACGCGCGGATCCTGACGTCGGAGAGCGCGGTCGAGATGCGACGCCTGGTCCACCGCGGGAAGAAGTTCGCCTTCGGGCTCGGATGGCGACGGCGTCGTGACGCCGAAGGCGATGACTACGTCGAGCATCTCGGCGGCGGCGGCGGATACGGGTCCGCGATGCGCCTCTATCCCGAGCGCGGCCTCGCGGTCGTTGCGATGGCCAACGTCTCCCTCTCGGCCTTCCGCTACGCCGAGCTGGTCGAGCTCTGAGGCGGGCGCCAGCGCTCCCCCTCCGCCAGGCGGCCGAACCCCACCCAGAGCGCGTTCATCGCCGCGGCGACGACCTGATCGCGCGGAACCTCGCGATGGTCGTACCACCACAGCGCCAGCCCGGCGATCGCCGAGCGCAGCAACTCGATCACCATCTCGCGCGCGACCTCGCCTCCATCGCCCGCGATCTCGGTCCCCCCGGGCAGCGTCTCCAGCAGCGGGAGCAGGCCGCGGCTCGACTGCGCCTGGATCTCGCGGTGGGCCGCCTGCACCTCGGCGTCGCCGCTGGTGTCGCGGAAGATCATCCGCCAGGCGTACGGGTGGGACTCGACGTAGGCGAACCAGGCGTCGAGCGCCCGCGGGATTCGCACCTCGGCCGGCTCGTCGCCGACCAGGTGCGCCGCCCAGACGGTGCGCATCTCGGCCAGGTGGCGCTCGAGCAACCGCGCGTGCAGGTCGGCCTTGGACTCGAAGTGGTCGTAGACGATCGGCGCCGAGACGCCCGAGCGACGGGCGATCTCGTCGATCGTCGCCGCCTGATAGCCGCGCTCGGCGAACACCTCGGTCGCCGCCGCCTCGATCACGGCTCGTCGCTCGGTGGGCCGCATCCGCGTGCGGGGCGGCATACCTAACGCCTCTTAGGTAAGGTTCGGGGCATACCTAACGACCACTAGGTTATTCCCCAGCGCCGACCGAAGAATGGAGAGCCGATGACCGAGCACGCAGCCTCGCCGCCCGTCCGCCTCGACGCCGCCTCCGCCGGCTCCTGGACCCTGTTGCAGAAGGGGGTGCTCGCGATCTGCGTGTTCCAGCTCGGCTGGGCGCTCGCCGGCTTCCTGGCCGAGCCGAGCTTCGACTTCGGCGACGACGCCGCGACCGAGACCGTCCTCTGGGTCGACTTCAACGGCGTCCACGCGCTCTCCGGCCTGTTGCTGTTCGCGCCGGGGCTGGTGGCCGCGACCCGGCCCGCGTGGGCGCTGCTGTACGCGTTCGCCGCGGCGGGAGCGCTGATCGCCACCGGCCTCTGGGCCCTGGCGAGCACCCAGCCCGCCTACGTGTTCACCTTCCCCAACAACGAGCGCGACGCCGTCCTGCACCTCGCCACCGGCGTCCTGTTCCTCGGCCTCGGCCTGGTTCAGGCCCGCCGCGACCGCGCCGCGTTGTAGGCCTCCGCGGCCTCGCGGACCCCCTCGCCGCGCCCCGGGCGCAGCGCCTGGCGCGCGTGCAGCGCGTACAGCCGCGGGTCGTGGCCGGGGAGCACCGCGGCCGCCAGAGCCCGCAGCGCGTAGGGCAGCGCCAGCAGGGGGCGCAGCCCCAGCGCCACGGCGGCCCCGTGGTGCTTGCGCAGGTACCGGTCGCGCCCGCGGTGGAACTCGACCACGCGCCGCTCGCGGGCGGCGAAATCGGTGGCCAGCTGCTCGTGGTGGACGGCGACGGCGTCGGGGACGTAGAGGACGGTCCAGCCGGCGTCGTGCAGGCGCTTGGCGAAGTCGGTCTCGTCGGAGTAGACGAAGAAGTCGGAGTCGAGGTAGCCGACGGCCTCGGCGGCCCGGCGGCGGACGAGCATCGCCGCCGACTGCACCCAGCCGACCTCGCGCACGTCCCGGCCGCCGCTCTCCGTGACCAGCCACCGGTGCAGGAAGACCGCGCTCGCCAGCGCGGTCGCCGGGCCAGGCAGCCGCCAGGCGCACGGCTGCGGCCGGCCCGCGGGGTCGAGGAGCTGCGCGCCGGCGGCGCCCGCCCGCGGATCCGCGCGCAATGCCTCGACCAGCCGCTCGACCGCCCCGGCTCGGAGCTCGGAGTCCTCGTTGAGCAGCAGGCAGAGCTCGCCGCGGGCCTCGCGCAGGAGCAGGCTGTCGAGCGCCGCCTTGCCCTCGCGCCGCTCGCGGCGCAGCAGCCGCAGCGGCCCTCCGGGCTCCGACTCGCCGGCCCCCAGGGCCGCGACGGCAGCGGCCGACCCGTCGTCGGACGCGTTGTCGACCACCAGGATCTCGCTGTCGAGATCTGCCGGCGCGTGCTCGCGGATCGCCGCCAGACACGCGAGCAGGAGCTCCCGGCCGTTGGTGTTGACGACGCAGTAGGAGAGATCCACCGGAAGAATCGTTCCTGATGCGAGTCCAGGTCGTCGACCCCCCCGCGTTCACGCCACCGTACGACCGCGCCCTGTGCGCGGCGCTGGCCGCCGCCGGCGCGGAGGTCGAGCTGGTCACGAGCCGGTTCGAGTACGGGCCCGTCGCGCCCGCCGACGGCTACGAGGTCGCCGAGCTCTTCTACCGGCACTCGACCCGCCGCGGGCTCGAGGCCCCCGGCCGGCGCGGCCTGCGGCTGGCCGAGCACGTGCCGGGGATGCGGCGGCTGCGCACCCACGCACGCGGCGCCGACGTCGTCCACATCCAGTGGCTCAGCGTTCCCGACCTCGACCGCTTCCTGCTCCCGGCCCGCCCTCGGGCCTTCACCGTCCACTACCCGCTGCCTTCCTCGCGCCGGGCGCTCGCCCGCCAGCGGGCGCTGCTCTCGCGCATGGACGCCGTCGTCGCCCACTCCGAGCACGGCGCCGCCGAGCTGCGCTCGCTGCTCGACGACCCGGCGCGGGTCCACCGGATCCCTCACGGCGCCTTCGTCCACCTCACCGAGCAGACCGACGACCGGCCGCTGCCCGCGGAGCTCGCGGCGGTGGAGGGGCCGGTGATCCTCTGCTTCGGCCTCGTGCGCCCCTACAAGGGCGTCGACGTCCTGCTCGAGGCGTTCCGGGAGCTCGAGGGCGCCGAGCTCTGGATCGTCGGCATGCCGAGGATGGACATGGCGCCGCTGCGCGCGCTGGCCGCGCGCTGCGCCGCGCCCGTGCGCTTCGTCGAGCGCTTCATCACCGACCCCGAGATCCCGGCCTACTTCCGGCGCGCGGACGTCGTCGTGCTCCCCTACCGCGCGATCGAGCAGTCCGGCGTCCTCTACACGGCGCTCGCCTTCGGCAACGCGATCGTCGCCAGCTCCGTCGGCGGCTTCACCGAGCTCGGAGAGCGCGACGGCGCGGTGCGGCTGGTGCCGCCCGGCGAGCCGGCGCCGCTGGCCGAGGCGCTCGCCACCCTGATCGCCGACCCGGCCGCGCGCGCCGAGCTCGCCGCGGCCGCGGCCCGCGCGGCGGCCGGCCCCTACTCGTGGCGAGGACGTCGCGGCCCGCACCCTCGACCTCTACCGCGCGATGATCGGCTGATGGGCGTCGTCGAGGTCGTCTTCTGGGTCGCCGCCGGGCTGCTGGTCTACACCCACGTCGGCTATCCGCTCCTGCTCGCGCTGCTGGCCCGCCTGCGCCCGCGCCGTTGGGCGGCGCCGCCACTGGACGCGCTGCCCTCGGTCTCGCTCATCGTCGCCGCCCACGACGAGGAGCAGGTGATCGAGGCCAAGGTCGCCAACGCGCTCGCGCTCGACTACCCGCGCGAGCTGCTCGAGCTGATCGTCGCGTCCGACGGCTCGGGCGACCGCACGGCCGAGCTCGCCCGCGCGGCCGGGGCCGACCGGGTGCTCGAGCTCGAGCGCCAGGGCAAGGTCCCCGCCCAGAACGCGGGCGCCGCCGCGGCCGGGGGCGATCTGCTCGCGTTCAGCGACGCGAACGCCGAGTGGCACGGCGACGCCCTGCGCGAGCTGGTGGCCCCGTTCGCCGACCCGCGGGTTGGCTACGCCTGCGGGCAGGCACGCTTCGTCGATCAGGGCGGCTCCAACCAGGAGGGCGTCTACTGGCGCCTCGAGCTCGCGGTCAGGGCACTGGAGTCCGAGCTCGGCGGCGTGACGGCGGGCAACGGGGCGATCTACGCCGTGCGCAGCTCCGCCTACCTCGCGCTTGGTCCGGCCGCGAGCCACGACCTCTCGTTCCCGTTCATGCTCACCAAGCGCGGCTGGCGCGCCGTCTACGCCCCCGCCGCGGTCGCCGAGGAGAAGCTGGTCGAGACGGTCGAGGGCGAGTTCGCGCGCAAGCGGAGGATGATGCGCGGCGTCTTCGACGAGGTCGTCCGCGACGGGATGCTCGCCCCCCGCGGTTACGGGCCCATGTACGCGTTCGAGATCGCCAGCCACCGCGGCCTCCGCTACGCCTCGCCGCTGCTGCATCTCGTCGCCCTCGTCGCGAACGCCGCCCTGCTCGGCGAATCGACCCTCTACGTGGTGACGTTCGCCGCCCAGCTGGCGCTGCTCGCCGCGGCGGCTCTCGCCGGCGCGGTCCCGGCGCGCCCGCTCCTGCTGGCGCGCTACTACGTGCTCGTCACCGCGTCGATCGCAGCGGGCCTCTGGGACCGGATCCGGCTCGGCACGCCGGGGGCCTGGGAGAAGGCCGAGGGCACCCGTTGACGCGAGCGCTCGACCTGCTGCTCGCCGCCATCGGCCTCGCGGTCGCCGCGCCGCTGCTCGCGGTCGCCGCGGTCGCGATCAAGCTCGACTCGCGCGGTCCGGTCCTGTACCTCGCGCGGCGGGTGGGCCGCGACGGCGTCGAGTTCGACCTCTACAAGCTGCGCACGATGCACACCGGCAACGACCCGGTCGGGGTGGGGACGCCGGTGCTCGCCGGCGACCCGCGGGTAACCCGGGTCGGTGCGGTCCTGCGCCGGTTCTCGCTCGACGAGCTCCCGAACCTGATCAACGTCCTGCGCGGCGAGATGTCGGTGGTCGGTCCGCGGCCGACGCTGAGGGCGCAGGTCGACGAGTACACGCCGCACCAGCGCCGCCGGCTCGAGGTCAAGCCGGGGCTCACCGGCTGGGCGCAGGTCAACGGCCGCGCCGGGATCCCGTGGGAGGAGCGGATCGACCTCGACGTCTGGTACGTCGAGCACCGCACGCCGGCGCTCGACCTGCGGATCCTCGCCCGCACCGCGCGGCTGCTGGTCACGGGCCACGGGCTCTACGGATAGCGCGCCGGGGGGCGAGCGGTAGGGTGCGCGCCGTGCCCAAGGCCGAGGTGACGCTGCGCGACTTCCGCCCCGGCGACGCCGAGGCCGTGCACCGCTGGTTCAACGACGAGCGCGTGACCGCCGACCTGGTCGGCAGCCGCGACTCGTTCACCCTCGCCGACGCCGCCGGTTGGATCGAGCGGGCGATCGACACCTCGACCGATCGCAAGTGGGCGATCGCGATCGACGGCGCCGACGACGCGGTCGGCTTCGTCGCCCTCTTCGGCCTCGGCGCGCGACCTGGGTCCGGAGCTCGCGGTGCTCGTCGGCGATCCCTCGGCCTGGGGCCGCGGAGTGGCCCGCGAGGCCGAGCGCCAGGCCTGCAATCGCGCCTTCTCCGAATACGGCGCCCACCGGATCCACGCCGAGATCCCGGCCACCAACGAGGCGGCGCAGAAGGTCGTCACCTTCCTCGGCTTCCGGTGCGAGGGGGTCATGCGGGCCGCGATCCGCCGCGGCGACGAGCGCATCGACAACCAGGTCTGGGGCCTGCTGCCCGAGGACTTCACCGGGTGGGACTAGACCAGCGCGGAGGGCGGCCACGCGACGGCCGAGCTGATCGCGGACCGCGGCGCGTCCGCCGCGAGCGACGACTTCTTCCGCTGCCCCGCGTTCCTCGCCGCCGAGCGCGTCACCCACACGTTGCGCGTGCGTTCCGGCGGGCTCGCGGCGCTGGTCCCGTTGATCGTCCGCGAGATCCCCGGTTCGGAGGGACTCGACGCGACCTCGCCCTACGGCTATCCCGGTGCGACCGTCGTCGGCGAGGGCCCGGCGCCGGTCGCCGGGGAGGTCGAGTGGGCGCAGACCGAGCTGGTCAGCGTCTTCGCCCGCGAGCGCCTGGCCGGCAGGCCGTGGCTCGCGGGCGCGCCGGAGCGCTCGCGCGTTCTCGTCCACGACCCGGCACGTCCCCGGCGGCTGCGCTCGAGGCTCGCCGAGCAGATCCGCGCCAACCGGCGCGGGGGCTGGAGCGTCGAGCTCCTCGCCGGGCCCGAGTCGCGCGGGGCGCGATCGCACCGCCTTCGCCGCGGCCTACGAGCAGACGATGCGCCGCGCCGGGGCCGCTGAGCGCTACTTCTTCGACCGCCAGTACCTGGATGCCGCCCTCTCCTTCGGGCGCAGCTGGCTCGTCGTCGCCCGGCGCGACGGTGAGTTCGGCGCAGGGGCGATCGTTGCGTGCAGCGATTCGCTCCTGCACTACTTCCTCGGCGGCACCGCGGAGTGGGCGCGCGACGACTCCCCGTTCAAGAACGTGGTCGCGGCGATGCTCGACCTCGCCGACGAGCTCGAGCGCCCGCTCAACCTCGGCGGCGGCGTCGTCCCCGGCGACGGGCTCGAGCGATTCAAGCGCGGCTTCGCCAACTCCGACCTCGCCTTCCACACGCACGAGGTCGTCTGCGACCCGGGCGAGTACGAGCGTCTCGGCCCGGGTTCGGGCGCCGCCGGGTTCTTCCCGGCGTACCGCGCCTAGCCCGGAGTGACGCCCCCGCCTCCGCCGCCTCCGCCGTTGCCGCCCCCGCCCCCTCCGCCGTCGGGCGATGGCGGGTCCTCGGGCACCGGCGCGGGACCGCCGAACTGCTCGATCCGATCGGCGACCATTCGCCGGATCTCGGGGATCTGGCGCTCGAGCGCGTCCCCGGGACAGGCCGTGAGCCCGATCGTGCCGTGGCCGATCACCTTCTTCAGCCGCACGTGGCGACCCTTGCGGTAGCGGCTCAGCTCACCGCCGGCCGAGACCAGGGTGGTGTTGCCGACGGCGGAGATCCCGTGGATCGAGAGCTTCCAGGCCAGGTAGTCGACGATCGCCTTCTGCGTCTCCGGGCTGATCGCGAGCTTGGTGTGGGTGCCGATCGCGGCGATCGCCGTCGTCTCGGCGTTGAAGCCCTGCGCCTGGGCGCCGACGATCGGCTTCTTGATCCCCCCGGCCCGGCCCTGATAGACGGTCCCGAAGCGGTCGACGAGCGCCTGGTAGCCGATGTCGTTCCACCCGTTGCCGTTGCGGTGATAGCGGCAGATCCCGAGCACGATCCCGGGCGCCTCCTGGGGCGTGTAGTCGTTCGCGGTCACGGTGTGGTGGATCACTGCCGGCCTTGACCGTGCCCATCACCGGCCCGGTCCGCGGCTTGCAGCCGCCCCCCGGCTTGGTCGCGCCCCACTCGCGGCGCGTGACGATCTGCGGTCGAGGGGCCAGGGCGACCGCCTCCGGCTCGAGCGCGCCGGAGACCGAGATGAAGGCCGAGTTGATCGCCCTGCGGGCGCCGCTCAGCAGCCCGCCGACCGTTGTGGTCGTCCCCGAGACGTTGACGTAGTGGAGCCTCCCGGACGGCCGCCAGCCGCGGGCGCGAAGCTGGACCTCGTCGGCGCCGCCCACGTAGAGCGGGTTGCCGTCCTCGGTCTCGACCCACTCGCTCCACTCGCCGCCGGAGTCGCGGGCGCGGATCTCGAGCGGGCGCATCTCGCCAGCGAGCCCGACGAGGTCGAACCGCTCCGGGGCGACGATCGCCGGCGAGCGGTAGCTGACCGGCCCGGCTCCCGCCCGGACCGGGGCCCGCCCGCGCTTGGCCGCCGGCAGGCTCGCGACGGCTCGACCCGTGGCAGCGCCTGCTCGAAGTCGACCGCCCCGGGCACGTAGATCTGCGAGGAGAGCGCCGGCGCGGCGACGTAGCCCGCCGCGCCCACGACAACCGCCGCCATCAGGTATCGGAATCTGATCGCCACCAACTCGTAAAACACGTCGCCCGGGCGTTGGATTCGCGCCCCCGGTCGCCATGCCTACGCATGGCGACCCTGCACGTCGACGTGCAGCGCGGCGCCCGGTGCGCCCCCGCACAGTCGCATATTTGCAGGGACTTCGTCCGCCGAGCGGCGCTCAGCCGACCTGCAACGGGACGGGCTCGGGGCCCAGACCGCGATACGTGTCGCGGAAGTCGCGGATCGCGTCGAGGGTCGCGCGGCCCTTGTACGAGTCGCAGGTCATCAGCTGCGTCCAGGCGGTCACGGCGACCTCGTGCGGCATCTCGGTGTTGGGGAAGATGAGCATCCCCGCCGGGCTCTCGTCGAAGACGCCCTTGAGCGCCAGCTGGTCGGCCTGCGGAAGGTCGGGCGAGTACTGGATCTCGATCCGCCCGTGCTCGAGGGAGTGCACGAAGTACCACGGGTCGGGCATCTCGCGGTAGGCGCCGTCGGCGAGCTGCTCGGGGTTGTGATTGCCCGAGGTCGGCGGGTCGGTGCCGTAGTCGGGGATCTCGTCCTCCTTGGTGATGTGGTTGGCGCCCTCGTCCTCGAGGTCGAGCTGCAGCTCGCAGCCGGCCTCCTTGGCGGCGGTCTGGAGGTCGCCCTGCTGGAGCGCGGGAGGCGGCGTCCCCTCCCGGCCGTCGGGTGGCGTGTCGTGCAGGAAGCCGCTCTGGACCTGGATGTGAGCGGCCTCGGGGATGTCCTCGCCGTTGACCTGGCCGGAGTCGTCGCCGCCGCTTGCGACCACGACCCCGATTCCGACCACGACGGCCAGGGCCATCACGCCCGCGGCCACGTACCCGAACACCAGCCGCCGGCGCGCGGCGTCGGTCGCGGCCTTCTCGGCCGCGAGGCGTTCGGCGCGACGACGCTCTCTTTCGGACTTGCTCGACATCGGCGTGGCAGGGTAGCGGACAACCTTCAGCCCTCCTCAAAGGGACCGGCGCCGGCCGCGCTCGCTCAGGAGGTCGTGCCGGCGGCGCTCGAGGCGGGCTCGGCGGCGTAGACGTCGGCGACGAACTCGGCGAGCTCGTTGTCGAGCCGCCCGGGGTTCACGCGCCACTCGAAGATCGACTCGGCGTTCACCAGGCGCGCCCGCGGCAGCTCCTCGGCGACCATGTCGGAGTCCGTGAACGGATGCAGCGGGTCGGCCGGGTGGCCGATCACCAGCGCCGGCACGGTGATCAGCTCGCGCTCCTCGCGCGGCGGCGCCGTGCGCCCGAAGAGCAGGCCCTCGAGCACCGCCTCGGATGCCTCCGGGGGGCGGCGGGTCCAGTCGAGCAGGATGTCGACGAGGAAGGTCGACCGCGGGATGCGGTTGGTGACCGCGGCGACGCCGCGGAGCACGGGCTTGGCCACGCGCAGGGTGACCAGGATCGGGAGGAAGATCACGCCGGCGGCCACCAGCGCGTTGTCGAGCACCGGCATCTCGATGAACAGGCCCCGGGCGGCGCGCGGATGGCGCGCCGCCATCTCGAGCGCGGCGTTCGCCCCCAGCGAGGTGCCGCCGACGATCGGCCGATCCAGCTCGAGGTGCTCGATCAGCGCGGCGACCTGGTCGGCGAACGAGCTCATGCTGTAGGCGCGCATGTCGGTGGGCTTGTCCGAGGCGCCGTGACCGAGGAGGTCGACGGTGATCACCCGCAGCCCCCGCGAGACCATCTCGGGCGCCAGGTTGTCGTACATGTGCCGGTTCATCAGCAGCCCGTGCACGAGCACGAGCACCCGCTCGCCCTCTCCCCAGTCGGCGTAGGCGATCCGGCGACCGCTGTAGCGAAACGACCCCTCGACCGGCGGCATCGCGGCGAGTCTAGTCGCCGGCCCGGCGCGCTCAGTCGGCGCGGACGCGCTCCGGCTGGCCCGGCTCCGCCCGCTCCCACGGCCTCGAGGCCTGCAGCGCCGCGAGCACGGCGCGGGTCGAGGGCGCGCGGTTGAGCGCGTAGAAGTGGATCCCCGGGGCGCCGCCCGCGAGCAGCTCCTCGCACTGGCGCGCCGCGTAGGCGACGCCGAGCAGCGCCTCGGCCTCCTCGTCGCCGCCCAGCGCGCGCATCGCGTCCTCGAGGTGCGGCGGGGATCGTGGCGTCGCAGAGGTCGCAGATCCGGGCCACCTGGCCGAAGCTGGTGATCGGGATCACGCCGGGGATGATCGGCACGTCGATCCCGATCTCGCGCGCCGCGGCGACGAAGTCGAAGTAGGCGCGGTTGTCGAAGAACAGCTGGGTGATGAGGAAGGTCGCGCCCGGCCTCGACCTTGGTCTTCAGGTAGGCGAGGTCGGACTCCAGGTCGGGCGCCTCCGGATGGACCTCGGGGAAGCAGGCCCCGCCGATCGTGAACTCGTAGCTGCTCGGTGATGAAGCCCGTGAGCTCGGCCGCCGACGAGAGTCCGTCGTCCGGCGGGGTGAAGTCCGTCTCGCCCCGGGGCGGGTCGCCGCGCAGGGCGAGCACGTTGTCGATCCCGATCCTCTCGAAGCGGTCGAGGATCGCGGCCAGGCCCTCGCGCGTCTCGCCGACGCAGCTCAGGTGGGCCATGACCTCGATCCCGTGGTCGCGCTTGATCCGCTCGGCGATCTCCACCGTGCCGTCGCGGGTCGCCCCGCCGGCGCCGTAGGTGACCGAGACGTAGTCGGGCCCGAGCGGCTTCAGCGCCTCGACGGTCTCGAACAGCAGGTCGAGGCCGGTCGGGGTCTTCGGGGGGAAGAACTCGACCGAGAACACCGGTCGCTGGCTGGAGAGGAGCTCGTCGATGTGCATTTGGCGGTGGATGGTAGAGCGCCTAGACTGACCCCGATGTCGGCAGAGGCCGCGCCTGCGATCGAGCTCGAGGGGGTGGTCAAGCGCTTCGGCGACGCCGAGATCCTCCGCGGTGTCGACCTCGAGGTCCCGGCCGGCGAGATCACCGTGCTGCTCGGACCCTCCGGCGCCGGCAAGACGGTCACGATCAGCCACGTCGTCGGCCTGATCCATCCCGACCGCGGCGTCGTCCGGATCGAGGGCGAGAACCTCGCCAGGATTCCGGACACCCGCCTGAACGAGCTTCGCCAGCGGATGGCGGTGGTGCTCCAGGGCACCCTCCCGTTCACCTGCGGGCTGTTCTTCTCGCTCAACGTCTACGAGAACGTCGCCTTCGCCCTGCGCCAGCGAAACCGCTGGTCCGAGGCGCGGGTGAACGAGGCGACGATGACCCACCTGGAGATGGTCGGCCTGCGCGACCGCGCCGACGCCATGCCCGATCAGCTCTCGGCCGGGATGTGCAAGCGGGTCGCGATCGCGAGGGCGCTGGCGCTCGAGGCGCGGATCGTGATCGTCGACGACTTCGACTCCGGGATCGACGGCGTGCGCCTCGGCCTGCTCTGCGAGATGCTCGCGGACGTCCAAGCAGGAGAGCGGCGCGACCTTCCTCGTCACCACGCACAGCATGAGCGCCGCCCGCCGGCTTGCCGACCACGTCGCCGTGATCAACGACGGCGCGATCGTCCAGAGCGGCCCCGCGGCCGAGGTGCTCGGCTCCGACGAGCCGCTGGTCCGCCAGCTCGTGACCGGCGCGACGAGCGGCCCGATCAAGCTCGCCGACGTCTAGCCGGCTCGGCGGGCGCGGACCGGTTCAGCCTGCCGGTGGGCGATCTTCGCCGTCGCCTGCTGCGTCGGCTTGATCGCCAGGTAGTCGACGTCGACGTGCGCCGGGCCGGGTGACGCAGAAGGCGATCGCCTCGGCGACGTCGCCGCCGGTCAGCGGCTGCAGGCCCTCGTAGACCCCCGCGGCCTTCTCGGCGTCGCCGTCGAAGCGGACCAGCGAGAACTCGGTCTCGACCATGCCCGGGCGCGACCTCGGTCACCCGGATGCCGTCGGCCAGCAGCTCGAGGCGCAGCGTCTGGGCGAGCGCGTGGACGGCGTGCTTGGCGGCGGTGTAGCCGCCGCCGCCCTCGTAGACCTCGATGCCCGCCACCGAGCCGACGATGACGATGTGCGGGTCGCGGCCCTGGCGCAGCTTCGGGAGCAGCGCCTTGGTCACCCGCATGACGCCGAGCGACGTTCGATTCCCACATCTCGCGCCAGTGGCCCTCGTCGGCCTCGCCGACCGGCTCGAGCCCGAGCGCGCCGCCGGCGCTGTGGACGATCACGTCGACCGCCTCGAGCTCCTCGGCGAGCGCGGCGACCGCGTCCGGGTCGGCGACGTCGAGCCGCAGCGCCCGCCCGCCGACGTCGGCGGCCAGCGCCTCGAGCCGCTCGAGCCGCCGCGACGCCGCGACCGTGTCGAGGCCGGCATCGGCGAGCGCGCGCACGGTCGCCTCGCCGATCCCGCTCGAGGCGCCGGTGACCAGCGCCGATCCGGCGCTCGTCGCTCACGCGGCGAGGCTACCACGTCAGCGTGCTGCCGACACGCGCTCGACGTCGATCGCCTGCGCGCGGATCTCGCCGCGGCAGAACGGCACCCGGTTCCAGCTGCTTGCGCGAGAACGCCCTCGTGTAGTCGCCGGCGTGGGGCGAGGTCTGGTCCTCGGACTCGCCGTAGGTGAGGAAGGTGAGCGCGCGCACCGGGCAGCCGCGCTTCGCCCACGTCATCGCGGCGATGAAGCTCGAGCCGTGGGGGACGTCGGGGTAGCCGCGCTCGGGGTCCCACTGGACGTTGATCGCGTTGAAGACGCCGAGCGTCCCGGGCCCGCCGCCGATCGGGATCCGCTTGCCGCCCCGGGTGTCGTACTGGAAGTCGCGCAGCGTGCCGTCGAGCGGGATCCCGGCACCGGCGAGATCGGTGACCGCGTCGCCGAGCGCCCGGCCGACCAGCGGGTTGTCGGTGTTGAGCCCGCGCGGCGTGTGGACCGGATCGGCCGGGTCGAACGGGACGTCGAAGATCGCCTCCGAGCCCGGGGCGTAGCCGCTCGAGACGCCGGTCGGCAGCGACTCGAAGTTGCCCGAGCAGCTGAGAGGCGAAGCGCCGGAAGAGGATCGCGCCGGCCGAGTCGAGGTCGTCGCGCAGGTCCCAGGCGGCGAGGATCGGGCAGGCGCCGCGGACGTCGACCGGCCCGGCCGTTGCCGACGACGGTCGGGTTCGCTTCGCAGAAGGCGACCAGCTCGTCGCGCCAGAGCTCACCCGCGTACTGGCGGTTGCCGAGGGCCACCCGGGCCAGTCCCTGCAGGCCGAAGCCCTCGCCGCGCAGCCCGTCGGTTCCGGCGATGCGCTGCTCGATCATCACCAGGCCGAGCCGCGTGCGCAGCGACCGCGTGGTCGCCTCGTCGCCGATCACCCGGTCGAACCCGGTCAGCGGCTCCTCGGGGTTCGAGAGCCAGTGGCTGTCGTTGCCGTTCTCGACGTAGTCGCGGCGGATCAGGCGCGGGATCGCCGCCGGCCCGAAGATCCCGGGAACCACGGCGTCGGGGTCGGTGTCCCAGCCGCACGCCGAGCGCGAGCCGTCGAGGATCGGGATCCCGGTGAGCGGGAAGACGGCCAGTCCGAGCGCGCCCGAGCAGCCGGTCGCCTTGGAGTCGGGAACGTTCGGGATCGCGCCGTCCATCGAGTAGTAGGCCCGGCCCCTGCGGTCGGCGGCGATGCTGTTCACCCACGGGATCCCCTGGATCTCACGCCCGATCCGGTCGTACGCCGCGCACCGACCTCGCGCGGTCGGTCTCGAGGAAGTGGTTGAGGTAGCGGAAGTTCTCGTAGTTGACGTCGCCGAGCGCGTAGCCGCGAACCGGGGTCCAGGGGAACAGCGGCAGGCCGAGGATCGAGGTGACCATCGGCCCGTACTCGGTCTCGTAGAGGGTCCGCGTCCGGTCCTCGAGCGCGCCGCTCGCGGTCCGCGCCTTGACGGTGAGCTCGACCGGCGTCATCGGCCGCGACCTCGCCGTCGACCAGGTAGGAGTGGGGATCGCCCGGGACGAGCGTCAGCTCGAACGGCGTGAAGCGCCAGGCGGAGGCGACGGTGTGCGACCAGGCGAGGCGGCGGTTCTGGCCGATCAGCACCGCCGGCACCCCGTAGAGCGAGCCGCCGCTGACGTCGAGCTTGCCGGGGATCGTGAGTTGGGCCTGGTAGAGGCGCTCGGCGCCGTCCCAGGGGAAGTGCGGGTTGCCGAGCACCATGCCCGCTGCCGTTGCGCGTCGCCTCGCTGCCGAGCCCGATCGCGTTCGAGCCGCTGTCGAGCGGGAAGAACCCTGGCGCCCCGCCCTGGCGAGCCGTCCGGTGGCGACCGCCTGGCGCCGCTCGGCCGCCGCGACCCGCGGCGGCGCGAGCACCGGCGTCGCGTCGGCGATTCCCGTCGATCGCGGCCCCGGAGCTGGCCAGGCTGCCGAGCTGGTGGAAGCGCCGGTAGACGTCGATCGCGGTGATCGGCCGCACCCAATCGGCGCCGCGGCAGCGCGGGTCGGGCAGGTGGTCGACCCCGACGTCGCGCAGGTAGGTGTTGTAGCCGGCGACGTAGCCGCGCACGACCTGCGCAGCTCCGGCTCCGGGCCCTCCGGCGGCGGACGGCGACATCAGGTCCTCGACGATCCCGGACGCGTTGATCCGCGCGAAGAAGAAGTCGGCGGCGAGGTTGTTGTTGACGCTCGCCGTTGCCGGAGAACGTCCACGACGCGTCGGGCCCGAAGTAGCGCGAGCGCTCCCCGCCGACGGTGACGTACGTGTCGGCGATCGTGCAGAGGTTGTCCTCGGCGAACGCGTACGCGTAGCCGAAGCCCGAGGCCCTCCCAGGTTCGCGCCCGTGATGTGCGGGACGCCGTACTTGGTGCGCGTGATCGTCGCCTGCAGCTTCGCCTGCGCCGCGCTCGGCCGCCGCCGCCGAGCCCGCCGGCAGGCCGAGGAGCGCGAGCGCGCGAGGACGAGAAACGAGCGCAGCCGCCGGCGCCTCACGTTGCGGCACGGTAGTCGCGCGGCGAAACCGACCGCGCCGGTTCGGGTAAACAGGGGCGGATGGAGCGGACTCTCGAGAGTCGGTCGAGGCCACCCGCGAGCCGAGCTTCCTGCTCGCCGTGCCGGAGAAGCGGCTGCTGCGCTGGATCGCCGCGCGGCTGCCGCGCTGGATCCTCCCCGACGACCTGACCGCGCTCGGCGTCGCTCGCGGCGTTCGGCGTCGCGGTCGCCTACCAGCTCTCCAACGACTCGCTCGACTGGCTCTGGGTCGCGAGCGCGCTGCTCGTCGTGCAGTGGTTCGGCGACTCGCTCGACGGGACGCTGGCCCGGGTGCGGAAGATCGAGCGGCCGACCTACGGCTACTACCTCGACCACCTGGTCGACGCGATCGCGACGGCCGCGATCGGCATCGGGCTCGGCCTCTCGCCGCTGATGCTGCTCTCGACCGGGACGCTGATCGTCGTCGCCTACCTGATCCTCTCGATCAACGTCTACCTCGAGAGCTTCGCCTTCAACCGCTTCTCGATCGGCTACGGCTACGTCGGCCCGACCGAGATCCGGCTGATCCTGATCGCGCTCAACACCGTGGTCGCGCTCGGCGCCGGCCTCGACTTCGTGTCGCCGACCTCCAGCTGACCGTGTTCGACGTCGTCGGCCTCGGCGATCGCCGCGACGATGATCGTGCTCCTGCTCGGGCGCGCGGTTCGCAACCTCCGCGAGCTCGCCCGCAAGGAGCCGGCGGCGCCGCGTCGCTGACCGGCGATCTGAGTTTTTCCGCAGATTGCGGGTTTGTCTGCGGCGACGCCCCTTGCAATCGTGAGCGATCGGGGTTTAGGTTCGAACCTGCGGTTCGGGAGAGAGGAAAACGGTGGCGAAAGCCAAGCCGCCGGGCCTCTCAAAGGAGACCCGCAAAGCTTTGATCGTGCGAAGGCTACGCGCGAGGCAGGCAGAGCGGCGTCACCCCCGGATCGCTTTCTCTTGCACGTTCGGCCGCCGCTCACCACGGTCTTAACTTGGCGCGGCACAATGTGAGCCCGTGGTTGCAGGATCGGGAGATCTCGACGGGCGGCAGCTGCTGGTGGTCGACGACGAGCCGCCGATGCGCACCGCGCTCAAGCGGGCGCTCGAGCTCGGCGGATTCGAGGTGGCGCTCGCCGCCGACGGCAGCGAGGGCCTCGCGAGCGCCGCGCAGATTCGCCCCGACCTCGTCGTCCTGGACGTGCTCATGCCCGGCGTCGACGGGCTCGAGGTCTGCCGCGAGCTGCGCGCGCAAGGGCAGCCGCACGCCGATCCTGATGCTGACCGCCCGCGACGCGGTCGCCGACCGCGTCGAGGGGCTCGAGGCCGGCGCCGACGACTACCTGGTGAAGCCGTTCGCGCTCGAGGAGCTGCTCGCCCGCGTGCGCGCGCTGCTGCGCCGGACCAGCGAGCCCCAGCGCGAGGCGCCGCTGGCCTTCGCCGACCTCCGCCTCGACCCGGTCACCTACTCGGTCAGCCGCGGCGACCGGGTCCTCGAGCTGACGCGCACCGAGCACCTTCTGCTCGAGTTCCTGCTCGAGAACCCGCGCCGGGTGCTCTCGCGCGAGGTGATCTTCGATCGCGTCTGGCACTACGACTTCGGGCCCACCTCGAAGGCGCTCGACGTGTACATCGGGTACCTGCGACGGAAGACCGAAGCCGAGGGTGAGCCGCGCCTGATCCACACCGTGCGCGGCGTCGGCTACGTGCTGCGCGAGCCGTGAACCTCCGCCGCCGCGTGATCGTCCTCTCCGGGGTCGCCGTCGCGGTCGCCGTCGCGGCGGTCTCGATCGTCACCTACCTGCTGGTCCGCGACGAGCTCCGCGGCCGGGTCGACTCCGAGCTCCGCCGCGACGTCAGCACCTACTTCTCGGGCGGCTTCTCCGCCGACCCGCCGCCGCTCGAGATCGACAACGCGAACCGAAGTACGCGCGCCGAGCTCACGCCCCGGGCCGGGGCGCGCGCGACACGGCGCCTGTTCCTGCCCGAGGGGCCGTTCGGCGGCCGCAGCCTCTACGCCCAGGTCGTCCCGAGCGACGGCAGCGTCTACCGACCGGGCGGGCCGCGCACGCAGCTGCAGTCGCTCGGTCGCGCTCGGGCGGTCGCCGCCGGCGATGCCGACCAGTACTTCACCGACATCCAGGCCGACGGCGCGCACCTGCGCGTGTACACCGCGCGGATCGGACGCAACCAGGCGGTCCAGGTCGCGAGGCCGCTCGGGGAGGTCGACAACACCCTGAGCCAGCTGGCGGTGATCTTCTCCGTCGTCAGCCTCGGCGGGATCGCTCTCGCCGGGGTGCTCGGCTGGTTCGTCTCGCGGGCGGCCGTGGCCCCGGTCGAGCGCCTTCGGCGCGCGGCCGAGGAGGTGGCGACGACCCGCGACCTCAGCCGGCGGATCGAGACCACCGGCAACGACGAGCTCTCGGCGCTCGCCGGCAGCTTCAACCAGATGCTGAACGCGCTCGAGAGCTCGCTCAACGCGCAGCGCCAGCTCGTCGCCGACGCCTCGCACGAGCTTCGCACGCCGCTCGCGAGCCTGCGCACCAACATCGAGGTCCTGACGCACTCGGACCTGATCGACGAGCAGGAGCGCCGGGCGCTGCTGGCCGACGTCGTCGCCCAGCTCGAGGAGCTCACGGCGCTGGTCGTCGACCTCGTCGACCTCGCGCGCGAGACCGAGCGTGAGCACGAGCCGCCGACCGCCGTCCGCCTCGACCTCGTGGCCGCGAGCGCGATCGAGCGCGCCCGCTCCCACGCGGCCACCGCCAGCTTCGAGCTCGACGCGACCCCGACCTCCGTCACGGCGGTCAACGGGCGCATCGAGCGGGCCGTCTCGAACCTGCTCGACAACGCGGTCAAATGGAGCCCGCCGGGCGGCCGGATCGAGGTCCGGGTCGCCGACGGCGAGCTCTCGGTTCGCGACCACGGGCCGGGGATCGCCGTCGAGGACATCGACCATGTCTTCGACCGCTTCTACCGCTCCGCACTGGCTCGCGGGCTCCCAGGATCGGGGCTCGGGCTGGCGATCGTGCGCCAGGTCGCCGAGACCTCGGGAGGCACCGTCTTCGCCGAGAACGCGCCCGGCGGAGGCGCGCGGCTCGTGCTCCGCCTGCCTGCGGTCGCCGAGCCCGCCCAGGTGCCGGCGCCTGTCTGAGTCGCCCCTCTCGGCGTCTTACCGGATTCCTACCCGCGCCTCGGCCGCCTCTCACTCGCGCCTGCGTCAATTGCCGGCACCCTGCGACCACTGGAGGTAGCGACAGATGGACAGGAACCGCCGCGGCGGCCAGAAGATCTCGACCACCGGCTGACGGTGATGCGGGGATGGACCGCTTCGCCACGCTCGATCTGAGCGAGCTCGAGCGCCGCCCGCTCCGCGTGGCGCTGAGCCCGGCGCCGACGCTGTTCGCGCTCGCCGCGGACGCGGTCGGCGCCCGCCGCGGCGCGCCGCGGCGCTGGCTCGCCGGGGTGCGCTCCGAGCTCGACCGCCGCGACCTCGCGACCCTGAGCCCGCTCGCGGTGGGCCCGGGAGGCTTCCTCCCCGCGAGCGTGATGCCGCGCCACGGCCGGACCGAGGCCGAGCTGAGCGACGAGCTCGATCGGATCGCCGAGCTTCCCGCGGAGGCGCTGCTCGACGACATCGCCTTCGCCCGCGGCCCCTCGCCGGTCGGGCCCTGGGCCACCGTCGCGCGCCATCCGCGGCGCTGGTTGCCGCGCTACGCCGAGGCCCTGCGCAGGGCATGGCGGGGCGTGCGCGGTCCCTGGACGCAGGCGGCGGAGCTCTTCGAGCGCGAGGTCGCACGGGTCGGAACGGCGTCGGCCCGCGGCGCCACGGCCGAACTGCTCGCCTCGATCCATCCTCGGGCGCGGGTGGAGGGCGACAGCTGGCTCCTCCCGGATCCCGAGCTCGAGACGCTGCGGGTCCCCGAACGCGGGCTCACGCTGATCCCGATCCTCGGCGGCTCCGACTCGGCCGGCGCCGGGCTGCACGCCGACGGCACCCTCGACTGGATCGCCTACCCGGTGGCCGAGGCCTGGGATGAGCCGGCGGCGGAGCCCGGCGTTCGCCTCGAGGCGCTGATCGGTCCCCAGCGCGCTCGCATCCTGCGCGAGCTCGAACGGCCGCAGAGCGTCGGCGTGCTCGCCAAGGCGCTGATCGCGGTCCCGAGCGCGGCCACCCATCACGTCTCTGCCCTCGAGGCGGCGGGCCTGATCGTCCGCGAGCGCCACGGGCGCCGGGTCATCGTGCACCGGACCCCGCGAGGGACCCATCTGGTGGCCCTCTACGAGGAGCCCGCCCTCACGGCTTCAGCGAGGTGAAGGCGAGGTCCCAGTTGGCGTTGAACTTGTTGATCACGCCGGCGACGTCGGCCGAAGCGATGTTCGCCTGGTTATCCCAGATGTAGGGGATCACGGGGGCGAGCTCCATCGCCCGGTGGTCGACGTCGCCCCAGGCCTGGTTGCGCTCCGCCGGGTCGTCGATCAGCTTCGCTTCGTCGATCGCCTTGTTGAGCGCAGGATCGTCCAGCAGGGACGCGTTCGAGTTGTTCTCGGGAATGATGTTCTCGCCGTTGAACGTCGGGTCGAACATCGATTGGCCGTCGTTGAAGTCCTTCAGCCAGCCGAAGTTCGGGCAGGCGTCGGGCGTGTTGTCGGGCACCCAGCAGAACTTCGTGTACATGACGTCGTGGGTGGCCTTCTGCAGGTTGACCGTGAAGCCGAGCTCCTCGAGCTGGCTCTTGACGACCTCGGCCGTGTCGGCACCCGGAGGCGAGTCGTCGCCGACCAGGGTGATCTCGCAGTCGGAGCCCTCGCACTTGCCGCTGGCGAAGCCGGCCTTCTTCATGTACTCGGCCGCCAGCTGCGGGATCGCCGTCGGGGTTGGCGAGGAAGTCGAGGTCGTCGAAGCCCTCCAGCCCGCCGGCCTCCTCGAAGCCGGGGAACTCGGGCGGGATGTAGTGGTTGGCGACCGGCCCGGTGAGCTCACCGCCGCGGGTGTTGCGCAGGTCCGTGCGGCTCGCGTTTGCGATCACGGCCTTGCGGACGTTGATGTCGTCGAACGGCGGCACCGTGGTGTTCAGCGACACGTAGCGGTTGCCCCCGCTTGGCGTCAGCGTCAGCTGCCCGGACTCGCCCGACGTCGCCGCCTGCTTGATCACCGACGGCGGGGCGGTGAAGTCCCCGTTGACCTGGGCGCTGCCGGTCGAGGATCTTCTTCCCGGCCGAAACGGTGTCGGCGAAGCCCTCCTGGATCGTGATCTCGTCGAGGTAGGCGGGGCGGTGGTCGCCGTCCGACGGCTCCCAGTTCGGGTTGCGGACCAGGTGGATCTCCTTGTTGGGCGTGTAGCCGGTGAGCTCGCCCTCGGCGTCGTTCTCGATCATGTACGGGCCGGAGGCCACCTGGTGGACGCCGTAGGTGGACGGGTTCTCGGCGTCATACGGCTTCGCGTACTCCTCCGGGACCGGGGCGGACACGGGCAGCGACAGCGCGCCCTCGACGCCGATCGAGGTCGTGTCGTCGAGCTCGATCACCAGGGTGGTGTCGTCCGGAGTGGTGATGCCGCTGATGTCCGGCGCGCCGCCGGTTGGATCGCTCTGCGCCTGCTTGAGGGCGTCGTCGAAGCCGACGATCGCCCTTGAGGTAGGTCTGGGCGTAGCCGTTGGCGACGCCCGGGCAGCAGCGAGCGCTCGATCGCGTACTTGACGTCGGCCGAGGTGACCGTCCGATTGACCGGCGGCGAGAACTTGACGTCGTCGCGCAGCTTGTAGGTGATCGTCTTGCCGTCGTCGGAGACCGTCGGCTCCTCGGCCGCAAGCAGCGGGCGCGCGTCGATGTCACCCGGCGCGTAGCCGACCAGCGCCGACTGGGTCGCGTCGGTGACCATGTAGCCGAACTGGTAGTAGGTCGCGCCCGGGTCGATGTTGTCGACGTCCGAGGCCGCGAGCACGGTCAGGGAGCCACCCTCCTGGGCGTCCGCCGGCGCCTCGGTCGGGGCCGCGAACTGCTTCGAGGCCTCGGCCGTCGTGTCGGAGTCGTCGCCGGAGTCGCCGCAGCCGAACATCAACGTGGCTCCGGTGAGCAGAAGGGCGATCGCAGCGGATGACCGTGGCTTGGCAGACATGCCTCTCCTCTGGTTCGTGGCCGGGAGGCGAGGCTTGCGCGCGAGGCGGCCGTCGCCAAGCCCTTTCGAGGTTCGCGAAAACGTCGCGTTCACTCGAACGTCCCAAGGCCGTCCGAATCGCCCCCTACCTTTGGCGGTGCGGCGAGCATCGCCGCCGACTCGGGTTGGCCTGCCGCCACGGGTCGTGCGACCGGGGCGCATCAGGGGAGCGAGCGCCCGAGGCAAGACCCCGGACCGAGCCTCAGGCTAGCCCGCCCGCCCCCTCAAGACCCATTCAGCCGGCAATCCCGGCGTTGCCGTCACCCGTACCATGGTTGCGTGGCGACGATCGAGGAGCTTGATCCGGCAGCGGTCGCCGAGGTAGGGCAACGGCTGCGGGAGAACGTGAGGCGGGCGGTGAAGGTCGACGACTCCGTCGTCCGCGACCTGCTCGTGGCGCTGTTCGCCGAGGGCCACGTGCTGATCGAGGACTATCCCGGCGTCGGCAAGACGGCCCTCGCTCGCGCGCTCGCACGCTCCATCGACGCCGAGTACGCGCGCGTGCAGTGCACGGCCGACCTGCTGCCGGCGGACATCGTCGGCACCAACGTCTTCAACCAGCGCGAGACGCGCTTCGAGTTCCACCCCGGCCCGGTGTTCGCCAACGTCGTCCTCGTCGACGAGATCAACCGCAGCTCGCCGAAGACCCAGTCCGGGCTGCTCGAGTGCATGCAGGAGCGCCACGTGACCGTCGACGGCCACCAGCACGAGCTCGCGCGCCCGTTCGTCGTCGTCGCGACCCAGAATCCGGCCGAGTACGAGGGCACCTACCCGTTGCCCGAGGCGCAGCTCGACCGCTTCATGGTCCGCGTCTCGCTGGGCTATCCGAGCGCCGGCGACGAGGCCGAGATGCTCGAGCAGCACGCCGCCCACGACAAGGTCCAGGACCTCGGGCCGGTCACGGACGTCGCCACGGTGCGCGCGGTCCAGGCCGCCGTCTCCGGCGTGCACGGCAGCGAGGCCCTGAGGCGCTACGCGGTCGCCCTCGGCGAGGCCACGCGCACCGACACCCGGGTCGAGCTCGGCGCCAGCCCGCGCGCGGTGCTGATGCTGTTCCGGGCCGCGAAGGCGCTCGCCGCCCTCGACGGTCGCGACCACGTGCTTCCCGACGACATGCAGGCCCTCGCTCCGGCCGTGCTCTCCCACCGGCTGCTGTTGGCGCCCGAGGCGGCGCAGGGGGACGCCTCGGTGGTGATCACCGACGCGCTCGAGCGCGTTCCGGCCCTCTGAGCGCCCGGCCCGGATGCGCGGAGCGGCGACCGCAGCGGGCCTCGGCGTCGCACTGGCGCTCGCCGGGCTCGGCTTCGGGCTCCCCTCGCTGGTCGTCGCCGGGGTCGGGATGGCGGGACTCGCCGGGCTCGCGGTCGCCTGGGTCGAGCTCGCGCTTCCGCGCGAGCTGATCCGGCTCCCGGGCCCGCCTCGGGTGGTCGAGGGGGAGCCCTTCGAGCTTCGCGTGCAGACGGTCGGCGGGCGGGTCCCGCCGCCCGCGGGCGAGCTCACCGACCAGGTGCTCTCCGAGCCCGTGGCGATCGGGCCGCGCTGGCGGCGGAGCATGATCACCGAGGTCTCGATCTCCGGCCGCGGGCGCCACCGACTGCGGCCGACACGGCTCGAGCTTCACGACCCGCTGGGCCTCCACGTGCGTGCGGTCGAGAGCGCCGATCCGGGCGAGCTGCTCGTGCTGCCGCGAATCGAGCCGGTGGTCGCCGCGGGCGGCGGCGCAGGCGGTACCCGGGCGAGCGTTCTCGCCGGCCTCGAGAGCGGGACCGCGATGAGCCAGGTGGATCCCCGCGCGATCGAGCTCGAGGTCGACGGGCTGCGCAGGTATCGCGACGGCAGCCCCGCCTCGCGGATCCACTGGTCGGCGTTCGCCCGCACCGGGGAGCTTCACGAGCGCAACCTGGTCGCCGGGGCCGACGCCGCACCGCTGGTAGTCCTCGACGCGACCCGTCCCGAGAGCCCCGAGGCGCTCGACGCCGCCGTGCGGGCGGCTGCCTCGCTCAGCCACCACCTCGCCGGGCGCGGGGGCTGCGCGGTGCTGCTACCCGACGATCGCCGCCCGACGGAGATCGAGTCCGACCTGCGGGCGTGGCCGCAGGTCCACGCCCGCCTGGCGCTGGTCGAGCCGGTGACCTCGCCGCCGTCGCTGATCCGCAGCCTGCGGTCCGGCGAGGTGTATCTGGTCAGCTCCCGGGCGGGAGCGGCCATCCCGCCGAGCCTGCGGGGGGGTTCGGGAGGACGATTTCTGGTGACGCCGCAATCGAGCTGGAAGGGCGCGGCGGTGTTCACGGTCGCCGGCTGCGTCGGGCGCCGCGTCGACCGGGCTCGCGGCCGCATGGCAAAGAGGGCGGCGTGAACGAGGCCGCGGTCGACCGCGCACCGGGCCTGGGGCCGCTCCCCCGCCGGGCGCCGCGCGGGACCGAGGCGGCCCGCACCCCCGAGGCCGCGGCGGGGGCTTCGCTCGGCTACGAGCTCGCCGTCTTCGCCCTGCTCGGGGTGTTCGTCGCGGCGCAATGGGCGCGGCTCGTCACCGACCCGCCGCTGGGGCGGCTGCTGCTGGCGCTGATCGCGGCCTGTGCCGGCGGCTGCGCCCTGCGCCTCGTCGCGACCCGTCTCGGCCGTCGCTCGCTGCGTCCGGCTCGCCTCGTGGGCGATCGCTCTCGTCACCCTGGCGGCGGCGCTGACGCTCGCCGGACTCGAGGCGCGGCTGCTGCTGCCGACGAACTGGGGCGAGCTCGCCTCCGGGATCAGCACGGGGATCCAGGGGATCGAGGAGGTCCACCTTCCGTATCGGGGAGGCGACACGTGGATCAGGCTGGCCATGGTCCTCGCCGCTCCGGCCGCGATCGCCGTGGCCGCCGCCGTGGCGTTCTGGCCCGGTCGCCGCCGCGAGCGCCGGCGGCTCATCGCGCTCGCCATCCTGGTGATCACCTACGCGGTCGCCATCAGCCTCGACCGCCCCGGGGCCGATCTGATCCTCGGCGTGTTGCTGCTGGCGCTCGCGACGAGCTGGCTCTGGATCACCCGGCTCGGCGGCTCGCAGCGCGCCCAGGCGCTCGCGCTCTCGGTCGCCGCCGGTATCGTCGCCCTCCCGATCGCGGCCCGGCTCGACTCCGGTCCGCTGCTCGACTACGAGTCCTGGGACATCTTCGGCAGCGCGGCCGACGTCAGCTTCGAGTGGGATCACACCTACGGCCCGCTCGACTGGCCGCGCGAGGGGGCGACGATGCTCACCGTCCACAGCGAGACCCCGCTGTACTGGAAGGCGAGCGTGCTCGACCGCTTCGACGGATTCTCGTGGCAGCGCGCGAAGACGGCGGATCCGCTCGCCGTGGTCGAGCGCCAGGCCCGCTACGAGACGCCGAAGGGCGTCCTGCGCGGTCGCCATCCCGAATGGCTGACGTCGGTGCGCTTCGAGGTGGACGGCCTCGAGAGCCCGTTCGTGACCGCGACCGGGACCACGGTGGCCACCCGCGGGCTCGCGGCGCCGAGCAGGAGCGCGGACGGGACGCTGACCAACCTCGGCGGCCCGGTGATCGGCGGCTCCGAGTACTCGATCACCGCCTATGTCCCGCGCCCGACGCCGAGCGAGCTGAGCGAGGCGCCCGCGAGCTATCCCCCGCAGCGCTTCGGGGACGCGACGGCGATCGGTCTGCCGAGCTCGCTCGCGCCCGGGTACGCCGTCTCGATGCCGCTCTGGGGGACACGCGACCCCGACGCGCAGGCGCGGATGCTGGCCTCTCCGTACGCCGACACCTATCGGCTCGCGCGTTCGTGGACGGCCGGGGCACAGACCCCGTACGCGGCGGTCCGCTCGATCGAGGACCACCTGCGCCGGGAGTACGCCTACGACCCGAACGTGCTCCGCCACACCTACCCGCTCGACTCGTTCCTGTTCGAGGACCGCGCCGGTTACTGCCAGCAGTTCGCCGGCTCGATGGGGCTGATGCTCCGGATGATCGGGATCCCGAGCCGGGTGGTCGCCGGCTTCGCACCCGGCACCCGGCAGTCCGACGAGGGCACGTTCCAGGTCCGCGACATCGACGCCCATTCCTGGGTCGAGGCCTACTTCCGCGGCATCGGCTGGGTCACCTTCGACCCCACGCCGGCCGCCGCCCCGGCCGGCTCGCAGAGCCTGCACGGCGAGCTCGCGGGGACCCGCGGACCGGCGCCCGAGCCGATCACCGACGAGAGCAGCGCCCGCGGCGGCTCCGACCCGACGGCTGCCGCCGGGACGGCGTCCGGTTCCGGCGGCGGGCGGCGCGTGGCCCTGGATCGGGCTCGTGGCCGCCGTCGCGCTCCTCGCGGCCGTCGCGCTCGGGACCGTCGCCTTCCGCCGCCGCCGGCGCGCGCTGGCGACGGGCGACCTCGCCGACCGGCAGCTGAGCGAGCTCCGCTCGGCCCTCGAGCGCCTCGGCTGGCAGCTGGATCCCGACTCGACCCTGCTGACGCTCGAGCGGCGCTTCACCGCCCCCGGCCGGGGTCCGCTGCGGCGCTACCTGAGGATGCTGCGCGAGCATCGCTACGCCGCCGAGCGCGCCGCCGCCGCCGGGACCGGCGGAGCGCCGGGCGCTGCGCGCCTCGATCTCCTCGGGCAGCCTGCGACGACGGCTCCTCGGCCTGCTGGCGCTGCCCCCGGGCGGGCCGTCCGCCCCGCGTTCGTGACGTCGGCGCGGCCGGATGCTCCCGCCGAGCTCGTGCCCGGCATCTGGCGCTGGACGGCCGACCATCCGGGTTGGCGCCCGGACGCCGCGGAGGGGAGCCCCGGCGACTGGGAGCGGGCCGTCGGCTGCCTGCTGTGCGAGGTCGGCGGAGCCGCGGTCTTCATCGACCCGCTCGTCCCGGCCGACGAGCCGGCCTTCTGGCGCTGGGCCGACGCCCGGGTCGCCGCGGCGGACCGTTGCCTCGCGCTGACCACGATCGGCTTTCACCGTCGCAGCCGTGAGGTCGTCGCCCGGCGCTACGGCGCCTCGACCTCGCGCGCGCGGGCAGCGCTGCCCGAGGGCCTCGAGTCCGTCCCGCTCACCGGCGCCGGCGAGGTGATGTTCTGGCTCGCCGACCGCGGCGCCCTGATCTGCGGCGATCGCCTGCTCGGCGCCCCGGGCGGCGGCGTGCGGATGTGCCCCGAGTCGTGGCTCGGCTATCTCGACAGCGGTCTCACCGCGGATGGGCTGCGCGAGCTCCTGCGCCCGCTGCTCGAGCTCCCGGTGGAGCGGGTCCTCGTCTCCCACGGGGAGCCGGTGCTGGCGCGCGGTCGCGAGGCGCTCGCGGAGGCGATCGGATGAGCGCCGGCGCCGACTCGCCCGGCCTCGCCGGCGTGCTCGAGACCGGTCTCTACCACTCGGCCGCCGAGACGGAGGCGATCGAGCGGTTCTACGCCGACTCCCTCGGCCTGCCGGTGGTCTCGCGCTGGAAGGGGGCGATCGCGATGCGGGTGGGCGCGGGAGTGCTGCTGCTCTTCGAGCGCGAGTCGCTCGCCGAGCGTGGCGGGCCGATCGCCGACCACGGCGCCGAGGGCCGCGGACACGCGTGCCTGCTGGCGTCCGGCGACGGCGACTACGAGGCCTGGCGGCGGCGGATCGCCGAGCGCGGGATCGAGATCACCCACGAGCACGAGTGGGACGGCGGTCGCCGCTCGTTCTACTTCCACGACCCGGCCGGCAACCTGCTCGAGATCGCCGACGGCGACCTATGGCCCGAACGCTGACCGAGCGCGAGCTCAATCGGGCCCTGCTCGCCCGCCAGCTGCTGCTCGAGCGCAGCCGGGCGTCGCTGCCGAAGGCGGTCGAGCGGATCGCCGGGATCCAGGCCCAGTACGCGCCCTCGATGTACGTCGGCCTGTGGTCGCGGCTCGAGGGATTTGAGCGCGAACAGCTCACGAGGGCGCTCGAGCGGAGGACCCTCGTGCAGGGGACCTCGCTGCGCTCGACCATCCACCTGCTGACGCCGGCGGACTGGTGGACGTTCGCCGCGGCGGTCACCGACGACCGCCGCGAGCAGTGGCTGCGCTCCCGCCGCGAGACGGCCGACGCCGCCGGGATGGCCTCCGCGGCCAAGCGCGCCCGGCCGCTGTTCGCCGACTCGCCGGTGGCGCGCAAGCGCCTCCAGGAGACGGTCGGTCTCGGGGCGCCCGGGATCTCCGGGATCAACGCCTGGCTCTCCCTGGTCCGGGTGCCGCCGTCAGGCACCTGGGACCGCCGCAGGGCGGACCTGTTCGCCCTGGCGGAGGACTGGATCGGCCCGCCGCCGCGGCTGCGCAAGGGCGACGCCGCGGCCAAGCTCGTGCGCAGCTACCTGCGCGGCTTCGGGCCCGCGACCGCGACCGAGATCCACGAGTGGGCGGGGATCCCGATCAAGGCCGTGCGGGCCGCGCTGGCAAAGCTCGAGCTGCGCCGGTTTCGGGCCGAGGACGGCGAGGAGCTCGTCGACCTCCCGCGCCTGCCGCTCCCCGAGGCCGAGACCCCGGCGCCGCCGCGCTTTCTCCCGGTCTGGGACGCGACCCTGCTCGTGCACGCACGGCGGACGCAGATCCTGCCCGAGGAGCACCGCTCGAAGGTCTTCTCCACCAAGACGCCCCAGTCCGTCGCCACCTTCCTCGTCGACGGCCGGGTCGCCGGCACGTGGCGCTACGAGAAGGGCCGGATCGAGCTGGCGCCCTTCGCCCGCCTGACGGGCGCGGATCGCCGCGCGGTCGAGGCCGAGGCCGAGCGTCTCGCGGAGTTCCACGCCTAGCCATGGGGCGCGGGCGGGGAAGCGGGGTCGAATTCGACGAGCGCAGCTAGGCGGCGGCCAGCGCCCGTTCGAGGTCGGCCCAGATGTCGTCGACGTGCTCGCAGCCGACCGAGAGGCGGAGCAGGCTCGCCGGCACGTGGGCCTGCTCGGCCGCGTAGCGCCCGCGACGCTCGACCAGGGTCTCGACCCCGCCGAGGCTGGTCGCGTTGGCGATCAGGCGCACGTTCGCGCAGACCGCGTCGGCGGCCTCGACGCCGCCGGCGAGCTCGAACGCGAGCACCGCCCCGAAGCCGCTCATCTGGCGCGCCGCGAGCTCGTGGCCCGGATGCCCGGCGAGGCCCGGATACCGCAGGTTGGCGATCGCCGGGTGGCCCGCCAGACGCCGGGCGAGCTCGCCGGCGTTCTCCTGGGCGCGCTCGACCCGGAGGGGCAGGGTGCGGATGCCGCGCACCCCGAGGTAGGTCTCGAACGGCCCGGGGATCGCGCCGGTCAGCTCCCGTCGCCGGGCGAGCGCCTCGCGCTCGGCGCGCATCGGCGGCGACGATCACGCCCAGCAGCGCGTCGGCGTGGCCGGCGAGGTACTTGGTCGCCGAGTGGACGACCAGGTCGGCGCCGAGCTCGAGCGAGCGCTGCAGCAGCGGCGTGGCCAGCGTCGCGTCCACGGCGAGCCTGGCCCCCGCCGCATGCGCGGCGCCGGCCAGGGCCTCGAGGTCCGTGATCCCGAGCAGGGGGTTGTTCGGCGTCTCCGCCCAGACCAGGTCGGCGCCGGCGACGGCCTCGACCGCTGCCGCCGTATCGGTCTGGTCGACGAGGGTCACCGCGAGCGCGCCGGCCTCGTCGCGCTCGGCGAGCAGCCTGCGGACGCCGAGGTAACAGATCTCCGGCGCGACGACGCGGGAGCCGGGCCCCAGGCCGTCGAGCACCGCGGCCGCGGCGGCCATCCCGGAGCCAAACGCGAGCGCATGACCACCCTCGAGCGCCCCGACGACCTGCTCGAAGGCCTCGATCGAGGGCGAGGCCTCACGGATGTACTCGTAGTCACCGCCCTGGCGATAGGTGGTCGAGAGGTGCAGCGCGGGATTGACCGGCTCGCCGGCCGTGTGGTCCCGACCGGCCTCGATGCAGACGGTCTCCGGGTGCGGTTTGCTCACAACCGGCGAGTCTAGATCCGGGGCGTCACGGAGCCCGGGGAGCTACCGCAGCGCTGCCGGGAGCGAGAGGCCGGCCAGGGCCAGACAGACCGGGGAGTAGATCCGCCGATCCCGGGACCGAAACTCAGACGAGGTCGAGCCGGGTGCGAGCAGTTCGGTGCGCCCCGCCATGCCCAGACCTCCGCGCAACGCGAGCACCGTCACGACGCCCGTGGCACCGACCCGGGCGAGCCCCGGCCGGCGTCGAGGGTGTCCCTCGACGAGCGCCGCAGCGACGAGGAGCAGACCGGCGACGGCGAGGCAAGCGGCGCTCGAGGGCGGCGGCTGGGAGGCCCTTCCGGCGACCTGGGTGCTGAGGGCGGCGCGGTCGGACATCGGCCACGATGATCCCGGTCGCCCAGACGCAATGGAGGCCGGCGATTGCGCCGAGGCCGGCTGCAGCGGTGCGCGCGGCGGCGTCCCCGGGGCTCACGGGATCGACACCTCCCGGACCCGCGTGACGGTCGATCGCTCGGCGACGAATCGTGGCAGGAGGTCGCGGGCCGCGGACGGGTCGTGCGCGGAGGTCGTCCACCACAACTCGTGACCGCCCTCCAGGCAGGTCGACAGAGCCGCCGAGCCCCGCAGCGAGCTGGCGAATCCCTGCCAGGCCGCAAATGCCGCCTCGCATTCGTCCGGACGATGGTGGTGATGAAGCAGATAGATGGGCATGACCGTAGCTTCGCGCGCGTCCACGGGGACGACATCGGGGGCGATCCCTGAATCGGTCCCCTGAGCCGCCCGCCCGGAATCGCACCCGGGCGGGTTTATGCTCGCTTGGGTGGCACTCGGACCCATCGAGACCGTCGGTCGGACTGCGGAGCTCGACCGGTTGAGCGGGCTGCTGGACGAGCTGGCCGACGGGGACGGGATCTCCGTCGCGATCGAGGGCGAGCCGGGGATCGGCAAGACCCGACTCCTCGGCGAGCTGCGCGAGCTCGCCAACGGCCGCGGCCACGTCGTCCTCAGCGGCGCTGCCGCAGAGTACGAGCGGGATCTGCCGCTGGCGGTCTGGGCGGACGCGCTGGACCCATACCTCGCCGCCAGGGACCCGCGACGGCTCGAGGATTGGGACGCCGAGCTGCTCGACACCCTGTCCGGCGTGTTCCCGTCGCTGGCGGACGGCGGGCGTGGCCGCGGCGACGTCCTCAGCGACGAGCGATATCGAGCGCACCAGGCCGTGCGGGCGCTGCTGGAGCTCATCGCCGATGGCAAGCCGGTCGTCCTGCTTCTCGACGATCTTCACTGGGCCGATCGCGCCTCGATCGATCTGATCGCCGCGCTCGTCCGCCGCGCGCCCGCGGCGCCCGTCCTGCTGACCCTCTCGTTCCGGGCCGGGATGGCGCCCGAGGCGCTCGCCTCCGCGCTCGCCGCCCCGTCGCTGACCCTGATCGATCTCGCGCCGCTGGATCCGGACCGCTGCGCCGAGCTGATCGGTGAGAAGCCGGGCTCCAACCGGGCCGAGCTCATCTACGCGGAGAGCGGGGGAAACCCGTTCTATTCCCTGCAGCTCGGTCAGGCGACGACCCCGGCGCGAAGCGCGGACGCGGACAGGTTCGCGAAGGGCGCCGGCGTGCCCGCGTCGGTCGCGGCCGTGCTTCTGGAGGAGCTCGGGGCCCTCAGCGCGGATGCCCGGCGGCTGCTCGAGGCGGCGGCGATCGCCGGCGACCCGTTCGAGCCCGAGCTCGCCTACGCGGTCGCCGAGCTCGACCCGGCGACCGGGGTGGAGGCGCTCGACGAGCTCCTCGACGCCAGGCTCCTTCACGCGACGGCGGTGCCACGGCGCTTCGCGTTTCGCCATCCGCTGGTCCGGCGAGCCGTGTACGAGTCCGCGCGGGCGGGATGGCGCCTCGACGCGCACGGACGGGCCGCGGTCGCGATGCGTGCGCAGGGTGCCTCAGCTCTCGAACGGGCCAATCACATCGAGTACTCGGCGCCCCAGGGGGACTCCGAGGCCATCGCGACGCTCATCGAGGCCGCCGGCGCCTCGGAGGGGCGCTCCCCAGAGGCCTCGGCGCGGTGGTACGCGGCGGCGCTGCGGCTGGTGCCGGCCGAGGATCGGGAGCAGAGGCGTGACCTGACGACCAAGCTTGCGGCCGCGCAGCTGTCCACCGGGGGCCTCGAAGCCGCCCGCGAGAGCATGCTCTTGGCACTCGAGCTGATCGGCGACAGCGATCCCGCTGCCCGGCTGCGGTGACGGCGGCCTGCGCAGCGTCCGAGCACTTCCTCGGGCGCCACGAGGATGCCCAGGCGCGTCTGCACGCTTCATTCGAGGCCCTGCCCACGCCCGCCTCGCGCGCCGGGGTCGAGGCGCTGATGGCTCTCTCGACGGGCGCCTTCTTC
Source organism: uncultured Solirubrobacterales bacterium (assembly GCA_963729065.1). Lineage (GTDB taxonomy): Bacteria > Actinomycetota > Thermoleophilia > Solirubrobacterales > 70-9 > WHSW01. The sequence goes on along the minus strand of CAVSMS010000010.1, from coordinate 953,861 downwards.
GCGATGGAGCCGGAGCCGATGTGCGACTTCGCCGGCCGCGCGTTGGAGCGCGCGAAACCCCTCGAGGACGACGGATTGCTGTTCGCCTGCCTGGCGCTGCTCACCCACGCCGAGTCGCTCGCGGATCGGCTGCCGGAGGCTCAGCGCGACGCCGAACTGGCCGAGCGTCTGGCCCTGAGCCTGGGCGACGACGCCCTGGCCGAGCGGCTCGACTCGGTCAACCGCCTCGCCTGGGCGACCCTCGGCCTGCAGCGCTTCGGCGACGCCGTGGCCCATGCCGCCGGGGGCATGCGCATCGCCCGCGCGAACGGGGCAGAACCGGTTCGCGCCCCTGCTGCTCTCGGCGGGGGCCCTCGGCGAGATGTTCGGAGGCTCGCTGCCGGCGGCGACGGCGCTGGCGACCGAGGCTCTCGAGATGGCCCGCATCGCCGCGAACGACTACGTCACCTGCAGCGTCCTGACCGCCTGCTCTCACGTTGCGCTGGCAGCCGGGGATGTCGAGCGCGCACGCCAGTACGCGGACGAGAGCGTCGAGCTCGTCGAGGTCCTGCCGGGTCGGCGGATTCCGGCGATGGCCGCGGTGCGGCTCGCGGTGCTGCGGCGCGAGATGGGCGAGAGCTGCACCACGGCGGAGTTGGACGAGCTCGCGGGAGGCTGGGACCTGCCCCTGATCCCGCTCTGGCGGGCCGGCTATCTCGAGGCGCTGACCCGGGCCGCACTCGCGGACGGCGACTCGCAGGCGGCCGCCCGCTACGCCGGCGCCGCGGAGGACGCCTCCCGCGGTGGGCTCGCCCTCGATCGAGCCTTCGCTATCCGCGCGTCGGCCGCGGTGACGTTGGCCGGCGGCGACCCCCCGGCCGCGGCCGAGCTCGCGCTCGCTGCCGCCGCCGAGGCCGACCGGGTCGAGGCCAGGGTGGAGGCGGCCCGGGCGCGGGCACTCGCAGGGCGGGCTCTCGTCGAGGCGGGCGAGCGCGAAGAGGGCATCGCGGTGCTGCGCGCGGCCGAGCTGGCGCTTGGCGGGATGGGAGCGGCGGGCGCCCGCGACGATGCCCGTCGCGAGCTCCGCAAGCTCGGAGCGCGGGTCGAGACGCGGGGCCCCGTGGCGAGCGGCGAATCCGGTGTCGCCTCGCTGTCGACGCGGGAGCGCGAGGTCGCCGAGCTGGTCCGGGACCGCAAGACGAACAAGCTGATCGCCGCCGAGCTCTTCCTCAGCGAGAAGACCATCGAGTCCCATCTGCGCAACATCTTCTTCAAGCTCGAGGTCAGCTCGCGCGTCGAGGTCGCCCGCGCGGTCGAGCGCGAGGACCGGATTACGGCTTCGTAGGCGGCGAGCAGCCGGTTCAGGGGGTCGGTTCAGGGGTCTCTCCCGATGTCAGCCGGGCGCCTCCCGACGAGTGTGGTGGACGACAGGCGCTGCTCCCCTTGCGGCGCTCACCCCAGCGAAAGGAATGCGCATGTCGTCCTCACCAATGACCCGGCTCGCGGGACCGTTTGCCCTCGTGGCCGGCATCCTGATCGTCGTCGCCCAGCTGATGATGATGCCGTTCGATGTCAACGATCACGTCGCCACGTCGACGGATCCGGTGTTCCAGATCGCGGGCGGGATCTACATCGCCGGCTTCTGCGCCCTGATGCTCGCCCTGATCGGTGCCTACGGCTGGGGACTGCAGAGGGCGGGACGGTTCGGCGTCATCGCCTTCGTGACCGCGATCGTCGGCACGATGCTGCTCGGTGGCGACCTCTGGTTCGAGACGTTCGCCGTGCCGTGGCTCGCCGACGAGGCCCCCGCGGCCCTCGATACCGATCCGACCACGGTGCTCGCGATCGGAGCGGTCCTCAGCTACCTGTCATTTGCGATCGGCTGGGCACTGTTCGGCGTCGCCTCGTACCGGGCCCGCGCGTTTCCGACCGTGATCTGCGCCGCGATCGCAGTCGGCGGCCTCCTCGGGTTCAGCGCCCTCGTCGCTCCCCTCGGAATCCCGATCGGCCTGGCGGTCCTCTCGCTGGGCGTGTGGATGGTCAGGTCGGGAGCGCCGGCTCGGGCTGCTCGGGGCGTGAGCGCCTCCCCGGCTCCGACTCCGTACGCGGACCCAAGCGCCGCCTGACCCCGCGCGTCGGGACGACGCGATGGCAGCGATCTGACGCGACGAGCGCCCTCCGGGGCGCTCGTCGTCTTGCCGGATCGACGGGTCTCAGGGGCCGTAATGCTGTGCGGCGGGGCGCCAGCTGATGCCGGTGCCGTTGCGCGGCGTGATCCGGTAGTCGTCAGCCTGGGGATTCACGAACGGGGGCGTGCAGTCCCGCGTGTTTGCCTGCGGTTGCTGCGGCAGCCTGCCGCCGTTGATCGTCCACCGATCGCAGGTCATGTTGTGGTGCTCCGAGAAGGCGGAGATGTCGGTGCCGCTGAACATCTGGGTGACGACGTTGTGGTCGATCGTGCCGTTCACGAGGCCGGTGCCGCCGAAGCCCAGATCCCCGATGATCGTGTTCTGGGATACCTGCAGGCCACGGATCGGCCCGCCGATCGGCACCGCGATGGGCTGGCCGCAGCTCGGGAACCCCGGGTCGCAGGGCGCGTTGTTGCGCACGAACAGGTTGTCCGCCAGCCGGATCACGTCGATCGGCGCGGGCTGGTCCTTGATGAAGAACCCCTGGCAGCGGTTGTCGTGCAGGTAGTTGCGCACGAAGTAGAGGTGGTCGCCGCCCCAGACGGACTGCAGGCAGTCGGAGTGGTTGCCGTTCTCACGGATGTTGGTGAACTCGTTGCCGACGATCAGGATCCCGTACCGGTTGGCGTCAGGGCCGTCGTGGTAGCGATTGAGGCGCAGCGCGTCCTCTCCGAACGGGCCGACGAACTGGTTGCCGCGGATCGTCGTGTCGGAGATGTAGGTCGAGGTCGTGGGCCCGGCATCGATGCCCATGTAGCCGCCGGTGATCCGGTTGTACTCGACGCTGATCGCCTCCGACCCAGGCTGGATCGCGATGTCGTCGGTGACCTTGAAGCGGGAGAGCGAGAGGTTCCTGCCCGAGAGCGACGCCCCGTCGATGGTCGCCCGGCCCGGGCGCTCGGACCGCAGGGTGACGGTCGAGGTCCGCGACGCCGAGAGCGTGAGCCCCCCGTAGCTGCCGTCGGCCATGCACACGACCTTGCCGCCTGCCGACCTGGCTCACGGCCGTCTGAGCACCGCTGACGCTCGAGACGATCCGGTCGCAGGTCTGGGCGGCGCCGGCCGGCGCCGCGCCCGCGATCAAAGTCGCCGCGCCGGCGATGCCGAGCGAGACGATGTTCCTGGCCGCGCCGAGACGGAGTCCCATCCCTAGCCACATCGGCCGCTTGTGCGTGCGGCTTGAGTCGTTGACGAAAGGCCGACTGCCGGCGAGCGTTCGCGTACGCGCAACCGTTTCCGTTCCATCCATGAAAGGTGCCCCCTTAGCGACCTAGTGATCCGTCATCAGGTCGTCGCTGAATACCCAGATCGCCGAAAAGCAATCATCGCGCCGTCGGGGCCTGGTCTTGTGGGGCGCCGAGGGGGATACTGAGGCGGCGATGTCCCAGGAGAACGTCGAGCTCTACAGGCGGGGTATCGAAGCGTTCAACCGGCGCGACCTCGACGCGTTCCTCGCCCTGGCTGACCCCGATGTGACCAGCGTCTCGCGGGTCCTCGCGATCGAGGCCGGGCCGTACCACGGGCACGACGGCGTTCGCGAATGGTGGAACGCCCTGCTCGACGTCTTCCCCGACTTCTCGATCGAGATCCTCTCCGTCCGCGACGGCGGCCAGGTCACCGTGGCCGAGCTCTGCAATCGAGCCCACCGCGACGGAACCGCCGCGGTCGAGGACCACGTGTGGCAGCTCGCCGAGTGGCGGGACGGGTTGGTGATCCGGTGGGTGATCCACGAGAGCGAGCAGGACGCCCTGGAGGCAGCCGGGCTGTCGGACTAGCCTTCCGTCAGGTCAGCGCGCGGGCTACTTCACCACGCGAATGAGCTTCTTGTTGACGAACTCCTCGATGCCGTAACGCCCGAGCTCGCGGCCGAAACCGGACCGCTTGACGCCGCCGAACGGCAGCTCGGCACCGTCGAGGCCGACGCCGTTGACGTAGACCATGCCCGTGTCGAGGGCATTCGCTACGCGCAGGGCCTGCTCGGGATCGTCGGAGAAGACGTACGAGCCGAGCCCGAACGGCGTGTCGTTGGCCAGCTCGATCGCCTCGGCCTCGGAGCCCACGCGGTAGACGCTGGCGACCGGCCCGAAGAACTCCTCGCGGTAGGCGTCGCTCTCCGACGGGATGTCGACCAGCACCGTGCTGGAGAAGTAGTTGTCCTTGCGGCCTCCACCGGCGGCGATCTGCGCGCCCTGCGCAACCGCCCGGTCGAGCTGGTCCTGGAGGGTCTCCGCGGCGTCGGTCGACGACAGCGGGCCCATCGCGGCCCCGTCCGACATCGGGTCGGCGGGCTCGGCCGCGGTCATGGCGGCCGTGAACTTCTCCATGAACTCGTCGTAGATCTCGTCGGCGACGATGAACCGCTTCGCCGCGTTGCAGGACTGGCCGGTGTTGTCGAGCCGGCCGGCGACCGCGGCCCCGACCGCCTCGTCGAGGTCCTCGGCGCCGAGGAGGATGAACGGGTCCGAGCCGCCGAGCTCGAGCACGACCTTCTTCAGGTTGCGCCCGGCGATCTCCGCCACGGCGGCGCCGGCGCGCTCGGAGCCGGTCAGCGAGACGCCCTGGATCCGCGGGTCGGCGATCACCTCGGCGATCTGGTCGGTCGAGGCGAGGATCGTCTGGTAGGCACCCTCGGGGAAGCCGGCGTCGTCGTGCATCGACTGGATCGCCTCGGCCGACTCGGGGCACTGCGCCGCGGGCTTGAGCAGGACCGTGTTGCCGAGAATCAGGTTCGGGGCGGCGAAGCGGGCCACCTGGTAGTAGGGGAAGTTCCAGGGCATGATCCCGAGCAGCGGCCCCACCGAGGAGCGGCGGATCAGGGCCGTGCCGTCGCCGGCGAGCAGCTTGATCGGCTCGTCCTTGAGGAAGTCCTCCGCGTTATCGGCGTAGAAGCCGTAGATGTCGGTGCAGAAGTCGACCTCGCCGAGCGCCTGGTCCTTCGGCTTGCCCATCTCCTGCACGGCGATGTCGGCCAGCTCTTCCCGGCGCTCGGTGTGGAAGTCGGCCACCTTCTTGACCAGCGCGGCCCGCTCGGCGACCGAGGTCTTCAGGCCCCAGTTGCGGTGGGCGTCCTGCGCTGCCGCCATCGCCGCCTCGAGCTCGTCGTCGGAGATGCTCGGGTACTCCTTGACCGTCTCGCCGGTCGCCGGATTGATGACTGCGTATTTGCCCATCTTGCTCACTCCTCATGCGGTCGCATGGCGTTCTTGCCGATTGCTGGCTTCTGCGCGCAGGCTACCCGCTGTCCGTCCGCAGGCTCGTTCAGGGGTGCCGCGGGACCTGCGCGCGACCCCACTGCTCAGAGCTTGAGGATCGCCGCGAGCGCGTCGTCCAGGTCGGCGGTCGCCGTGTCGCCGGCGCGCCGCGCCCGCCAGCCGACGAAGCCGTCGGGCCGGACCAGCACCGCGCCATCGGGCTCGATTCCGCAGAGCGCCTCGAAGCGGCCGGCGGGTGCCTCGAGATCGGCCGCCTCGCCCACGGTGTGCACTGCGATCGGCACCCGCCGCGGGCCTGCTGCCCCTTCAGCGGCCGCACGCCACACGGCGCCGTCGGACCCGGCGAGCAACACGAAGCCGGCCCCGAAGGCGTCGAGGGTCGACATGCGCTTGCCGTCGCGCTGGACCCACAGGTGCGGCGCGCGTCCCCCGGGGCACGCGTTCTGCACGTACTCGGCCACCGGGTTCTCAACCGACGGCGGGGTGGTTCCGTCGGGCGCAACGGCGCCTTCCTCGTAGCGGAACCCGAGGTCCATGCCCTGGCGACCGCCCGCCGGCCGGGCGGCGATGCCGGCCCGCACAGCGTCGAGATCACCCGCGCGCACCGCCTCGACCATCTTGATCATCCCGCCGCCACGCTTGGCGCTGTAGGCCACGTTGGTCTCGGCTACGGCCCGCCGCTCGGTCTCGTAGGTGTCCAGGAGATCCGGACCGCCCCAGCCGGAGACCACCGCGCCGACCTTCCACGCCAGGTTGTGGGCCGAGTGCAGCCCGGTGTTCATCCCGACTCCGCCGTCGGGTGTCGTCCGATGTGCCGCGTCCCCGGTGAGCAGTACCCGCCGGTCGCGAAAGGCCGTCGAGAGCTCGGCGCCCATGATCCACGACTTGATGCTGATGATCTCCACGTCGAGGTCGTCGATCCCGGCCGCGCCGCGGATCGCCTCGACGCAACGTCGCTCGGTGAACTCCTCGACCGTTTCGCCGGGAGCAGGTTGACGTGCAACAGCCAGAGGTCGCCGCCGTCGATCGTCACGAACGACCCCGTGAGGCTCGGCGTGATCACGGCGTAGCTCCAGGCCGGACGATCTTCCACCAGCGGGCCCAGCGCGGCGCGATGGAAGACGTTGACGAAGTGCCCCATATCGGCATCACCGGTCCGGCCGATCCCGCACGCGTCGCGCACCGAGCTGTCGTTGCCGTCGGCGGCGATCAGGTACTGGGCGCGGACGGTGCTCGTAGCGCCTCCGTCGCGGGCGGTGATCGTGGCGGTCACCCCGTCGTCGTCCTGCGTCGAAGCCGGTCATCTCGTAGCCGTAGCGCAGATCGGCGACCTCGTGGGTCTCGCGCCCGGTCCCGCAGCGCTGACTCGGTGATGTTCTGCGGGCAGCGAAGCCCCGTCGTCGGGCTCTGAGGCTCGGGCGCCCTGTCGTCCGGCTCGACCGTCTCGGTGCGGCCGATCTCGTCACCCGAGAGCGTCGTGGTCCACACCATGCGATCGCAGAACTCGCGCGGCACGCCCCGCCGGCGCACCTCGTCCTCGGCTCCCCACAGCCGCAGGAGCTCGGCGGTTCGCTGCATGATCCCGACCGCCTTGGGATGCTCGAGCGTGCCCGGGTACTTGTTGACGAGGATCGACGGAACGCCGAGATGCGAGAGCGTCAACGACGCGGCCAGACCCGTGGGCCCCCCGCCGACGATCAACACGGGTGTCTCGCTGTGCATCGACCCCTCGCTCGCCCGGTCTCGGCGCGACGTTATACCGCGGGCGCGAAGCGTGCGGGCTTGCTTTGCGGCTCCGATGAGCGATGATGGGGCCGTCTTGTCTCGCCGTCGGCTCGTCCCAAGTGCCCTGAGCGCATCCGTGGGTCTGCTGCTTCTCGCGGCCGCGCCGGCGCTCGCCGACGACCCCGTCCTGGGCGCCGCGAGCTACCCGGACGCGACGACCTACAGCTGCCGCACGGACCCGATGACGATGTATCCGGGACAGAACCTGAACCTGTACGGCGTGACCAAGACCTGCCCGAATGCCGCGAAGGTCAGCGGCCCGGGCGACGCCGGCGTCTTCAGTCCCGGGCTCGACCGCCGAGGGCTACGTGACCAGGTTCAAGCCGAGCATGGTCGAGGTCCACAGCCGACGGCTCGCGGACGACCCCGAGCGTCTGGGACCTGCATCTCCACCACGTCGTCTGGCTGGGGCCCGGCGTCGGCTACGGGACCGGCGAGGAGAAGACCGAGTGGAAGCTGCCGCAGGGATACGGCTTCAAGGTCGACGCAGACCAGACCTGGGGGCTCAACTACATGATCCACAACCTGACCGCGAGCGGCGGACGCCAGGTGGAGATCACCTGGGAGATCGACTGGGTGCCCGAGACGACCCCGGCGCGCACCGACATCAACCCGCTCAGGACCATCGGGCTCGACGTTGCCGGGACGCCGCAGATCTACCCGGTGTTCGACGCAGAGCGGGGCTTCGACACCAACGGTGACGGCCTCTACACGTTCCCCGACGAGGTCCCGGCCGACCCCAACGCGCCGGGCTTCGAGGAGCGCAGCAATATCAGCAGCGCCGCCCGTTGGACCGTGCCCTCAGGCGGGCGCACGCTCGTCTGGGCCGTCGGGCACCTGCATCCCGGCGGGCTCTACATGGACATGAAGGTCTCTCGCGACGGGCCCGACGCCGGCTCGACCGCCGGCGACGACCCCTCGGAGGTCAGGCCCCTGTTCAGATCCGACGCCCACTACTACGAGCCCGCGGGCGCCGTGAGCTGGGACGTGGCGATGACCGCCACCCGCCCCGATTGGCGTGTCCACCTCAAGGCCGGCGACGTGGTCTCGATCAACGCGACCTACGACGTCCGCAAGGCGTCGTGGTACGAGTCGATGGGCCTCTTCCCGCTGGAGGTCAGCACGGCCGACGACCCGCTGGCCAAGGACCCGTTCGAGGATGAGGCGGCGGTCAGGGCGATGTATGAGGCGGGCGGCATCCTCACCCACGGCCGCCTGCCCGAGAACATCGACAGCAAGGCGAGCAAGGACCTGAAGCTTGCCGACCCGCGCAAGCTGCGCAGCAAGGGCCGCCGGGTGCCGAAGGGCGGGCTGCAGATCGACGGCTTCGGCTACGGCGTCGGTGGCTACTCGGCGTTCCGGGGTTTCCCGACCTCCAGGATCCGCCCCCCGGTGATCAAGCCGGGACGCAGCGTCACCTTCACCAACCTCGACGCGCTGCCGTCGATGTCGGACACCGAGCAGGTCTGGCACAGCATCACCTCCTGCCGAGCGCCGTGCAACCGGGGCTCGGGGATCGGCTACCCGCTCGCCCAGGGACCGATCAAGTTCGACTCCGGCCAGCTCGGCTACGGGACCGCCCTCAGCACCGAGGTGACGACCGGCTCCAACGTCTACACCACGCCCCCGCTGACCAAGCCCGGCAAGACCTACACCTATTTCTGCCGCATCCATCCGTTCATGCGCGGGTCGATTCGCGTCGCGGGCGGCAAGCCCAAGCGCCGCTAGCGCCGCTTGCGCTTGACGACGGTGTTCAGGGGCTTCTCGGCCTCGTTGCTGGCGTCCTCGTCGGCGAGCGGATCCTCGTAGATGTACTCGCCGGCGTGGGAGTAGTCGAGGCGGACCCAGTGACTCAATGATGCCGAGGGCCTGACCTTCGCGACGATCGTGGCGGTTCCGCCCGGTGGGATGCCCACGCGGCAGATCGCGCCCGGGTTTCGGCCGAAGAACTTGACCCGGTCACAGCGGCCCTTGGTCGCTTTGAGCGAGACGTACTTCGTGCCGGCCACCGCCTTGCCGATCTTGTTGCGCTTCGACGTGATGAGCCAGACGTCGGGATCGACCGGGAGCGTGCCCCGATTCTCGACCTTGATCGTGTACTCGACCTTCTTTCCCTTCTTGACCTTCTTCGCCGACGCCTTCTGGCTGAGGCTCGAGTCGTAGCGGATCCCGCGCAACCGCAGGTGGAAGGAGCCGGTGTAGGGGGCGTACACCCGGATCATGTAGGTCGTGCCCGCCCTTGCCAGGAACTCGCTGCGGCCGCGGGTGTCATAGCTGGGGAGCTCGCAGTCCGGCGGCTCGGGGTAGGCGTAGTCCTCGTCGACCGCGGTCAGCGCGCCGATCGCGCTGCCGGTGTAGACGGTGACCCTCGATTCGACCGCCGCGTCGCAGTTGTCGATCCAGACCCGCGTCCGCTTCGGCGCGGTCCAGCGGTACCAGACCGAGTTGCCGTCGTCGGGCGAGTCCAGGTAATTGTCCTCGCCCGGTTCCGTCGTGGTCCCAACCGTGGTCCCGTCGACGTCGACATTGAGCTCCTGGCCGAGGTCCGCAGCGGTGGCGAAGTTGTCGTTGGACGGAGTCGGGGCCGCGGACAGGGCGAGCGTGAAGGCGCCATCGTCGTTGTACTCGACCACCGCGATCGCATAGGTGGCCCCCGCCCTGACGTTGTACAGCCGCAGGGTGCCGCCGCCGTAGTCCGGACAGTCTCCGGAGTCGGCTCGGTAGTTGACCTCGGTGAGCGCGTTGACCGCGGAACCGGTGTAGAGCTGCACCGACATCTGCTGCGTACTCGAACCCGGAACGCAGGTGTCGAGGCGCAGCAACATGTCGGCCGGCGCGGTCCACGAGTACCAGACGCTGCTGTTGCCGGCGTAGTGCGGCGCCTCGCCCGCCTCGAGCGTCGCGTCGACCGTCGTCCCCGTGACGGACGTCGAGGTGCCGGCCAGTGGCTGGCGGGACGCGAAGCTGTCGTTGGGCGGCGCGGCGAGCGCGGGGGCGGCGTGCAGCAACGACCCCGCCAGGACGGCTAGGAACACGGTCCGGCGCAAATGCATTCGGTCTCCCCTACGGGCAGTCGATCGGCTCCACCCGCCCTCCGACCGTCGCAGGCACCGCCGACCGGTCGCATCGTGGGCGACCACCAACATCGCCACCAACATCGTCTTTCGGCGGCGAGTCGGAAGGTGTTGGCGAATCCCCACCCTGGGTGGCTAGCGTGGCGAGCGGGCCGGGGCGAAGGTTGCCTTGCCAATCAGGCAGCGATCCCGACTCCGAAGGAGACCAAGCATGTTCCGAAAGATCACCGCACTGGCCGCCGCTCTGGCCGCCATCGCGACGCTCGCCCTCGTCGCCGTCCCGGCCAACGCCCTCCCTCCGCTGGACTACCCGGGCGAGGACACGGTCCCGGTCTTCACCTCCGACCCGACCGGGGGTACGCACACGATGGAGGTCGGAAAGGACTACGAGAGCGGAGACGAATACGAAGGCTGCCAGAGGAAGGCGAAGGCGGCGAATGGCTACCTCGCCGTCGCACGCGGGTAGGAGGCCAAGGGCTACCCCGTGGCGGCGCGAGTACTTGGAGCAACGCGCCGATGAGATCGCCGGCGAGGCGAACAAGAACGGCTGCAACCTCCACCAGCCCGCGTAAGCGACCCAGCACCAACGTTCGGGCTCGAGACGAAGGCGAGGGCCCCGCGATCGCGGGGCTCTCGTCATCTGGCTGAGGCGGACTCACGTACCCGGATGCCGCCCCGCCGCAGGGTTGGAAAGATGAGGCTCTGATGGTCTCAACCCGCAGAATCGCCAGCCCGCTGCCCCAAGCACTGGCGGTGTTCCTCCTGACCGTTGCAGTGGTGGGCTCGTCGGCTTCGGCGGCGGCGGGCGGCCCATCGCTCAAACCGCCGAAGACGGCGCCGTCGGTCGTCTGCTGGACCGGGATGCCCGGGACAGTCGAGGTCGAGCGCCAGCCGAAGCGAAGGCCCGAGAGATGCCTGCTCGCGGAGCGTGGCGGCGATGGCGTCTCGATCGTCGATCTGCACTGGAAGCACTGGAACTCGCGTAACGCCCAGGGCAGCGGTGAGATGTGCGCCGGGCCGGCGGGTTGTATTCCCGTGTCGGTCCATCTCGGCAAGCCACGGTTCACGAACAGCTGCGACCGCGAGATCTTCTCCCAGGTCAACATCCACGTGAAGGGGACCGAGCGGGTCCCCAGGCGGCCGCAGCCGCTTACGAACACTTGCCGGCCGCGCCACCCGGCCTGATCCACCCGAAGCCGTTGGTGCCCAACCGCGATCACCTCAGCGGTCATCGACGGCCGTCTAGAGTCCTCGCTGCGACGAGGGGCGAACAGCGCCGACGAATGGAGGACCCCAAAATGGGTTGGCTCGACGACATGAAGGAGGAGATCGCCGAGGCGCAAGGCGCCCGCGACGCGATCTCCCCGGTGCCGGCCCAGCGGATCGACACCGTCGTCGCAGATTCGCTCAGCGGCGAGCAGCGGCTTCGGACCGACTACGCGGGCACCATCTGGTACGGCGGACGGCCGGAGATGGGCCGGCCCCGCCAGGGCGCCCTTGCTGAGATCACGACCCCCGTGTGGCTCCCGGACAGCCACATGTATGAGCCCGCGGCCGCCATGGGCGCCCAGGTCCAAGCGAGCGCGGCGGTACAGAGTGCGTGGATCCAGAGCGCGGGCGGTGCACTCCAGATCTTCGAGGTGAGCGCCGGGCTGGGCGAGGATCCTCAGAACAGCGATGCGCTGCGCGTCTACGTGACCGTGACCGCCGAAGCCAACCTGCCGCTCGGCGTCGCCTACCGGGTCACCGTCATCTGTCCTTCCGAGGCGCTGCGGCCGTCCGCCGCCTGACTGCGGCCTGCGTCCTCGCTCGGCCAGCGTGGCGCCGCTACTCTCGCTGGACACCGATCAAGGGAGAGAGCATCGCTGCAAACGCCGATCCGACGTCAGCACAACTCAACTCCGGGCCGTACCAGGCGGAGGCTCCTCTCGGGAGCGCGACCGCCGCAGATGAGGGCCTCGAGGTCCCTCCAAAACCAACCGCCGCCGAGCGCCAGGTCGCGGATCTCCTGCCGATCGACGCCGATGCCGACACGGCCGAAGCCGTCCTGGATCGAGTCCCGCTCTGGTTCCACACCTTCGCCCTCGACCGCTCCGGCGAGCTCTACACGCCGGGCATCGCCCGTGATCACCGTTACCGGATCCCGGCCCTGCCCGAGGACCTCAGCGGCCTGAGCGTGCTCGACGTCGGCACCTTCGACGGCTTCTATGCGTTCCTCGCCGAGGCTCGCGGAGCGGGGCGGGTCGTCGCGGTGGACAACGAGCAGTACCGGGAGTGGATCAGCTCGCGCTGGGGCGTCGAGCTCGAAGGGGGCGACGGGTTCGCCGCGATCCGGGAGCTGCTCGACTCGGAGGTCGACTACCAGACGGCTCGACGCATTCGATCTGGACGAGCTCGGCGGAGACGTTCGATCTCATCCTCTGCTTCGGGATCCTGCATCGGGTCGAGAATCCCCTCGGGCTGCTGAAGATCCTTCGCCGACGCCTCGCCGACGGCGGGCGGGTCCTACTCGAGACTCACGGGTCGACGGATCGGGCTCTCGATTCCGCTGCGGCCGTTGAGGTCCCGGAGGCCGGAGAGGTCTATGCCCACGACGATTTCGTCTACTGGGGCTTCACGCCAGGAGGTCTGGACGCGATGGCCCGTCACGCGGGCTTCGAGGGCTTCGAGCTGATCGACGCACCGACGATCGACAGCCATCAACGGGTGATCGGGGCGCTCGTCTCCGGTTCGCTCGACTGACCGTGGGCCGCGGGCGGGCGGCATCGCCTCGTTCACACCAGCAAAACACCCACTATTCCAGGTCCTTAACAGCTCGCACGCGTCTTCGTGATCCCATTCGTGTGGATCGGAGATCGCCTCGGCACTGCCCCCGCTATACGCGCATCGACTCGGCCGTCATTACGGTCCTGATTCCTCGGCGGCCGCGCTTCAACGCACCCTGAGCGGCCCGGTCGAAGGCCTCGAGACCGACGTCTGCCTGACGCGCGACGGCGAGCTCGTTCTGCTCCACGATCCGTTGCTGACGCTCGGGACCACGCTCGATGGCTGGGCGCACCAGACGCCGGCCGAGGAGATCCGATCGGCGCTGCATCCGTGACGCCGCGGGAAGGCCGACGGCCGAGCATCCCCTGTTGCTGGAAGAGCTGATCGAGCTGGTCCCGGAGGGGGTTCGCCTCCAGCTCGAGGTCAAGGCGCATGCTGATCCCTCCCTTGCGCGCCGCACCGCGGCGGCGCTCTGTGACCGCCTCCGCGGAGAGCCGATCCGCGACCGGGTCGAGCTGATCAGCTTCCATGGCGAGGCATGCGCCGTCGCCGCTGCGAACGGGATCTTCTCGCGCCTCGTGATCTGGGCCGACTATGCGCCCGAAGCGCTCGCCTCCTGGGCTCTCCGGACGGGCGTGAACGGGATCTCGGTCGAGCACTTCCTACTCACTGACCGACTCGTCGGGGTGCTTCGGGACGCCGGACTGAGCCTCAACACCGGCACGGTGAACCACCGAGAGGTCCTGAGCCGGGTGCTCGAGTTCGCCCCTGACGCGATCGGGACCGATCGACCTCACGAGCTTCGCGCCGGCGCCGAAACACTGGCGGGGTTAGCGCTCAGCAGCTAGAGCCTCACCCGCGAAATCTCACCCGATCTAGGTGACGCGAGCTCGTTGCCCCGCTCGTAGCCTGGTCGAATGCGAATGAGCGATGGAATCGCCGGCCACAGGCCGCTCGGGCGACTGACTGTCACTGCTGCGGGCATCTGTGCCGCGCTACTCGTCTGGGCCGGCACGGCCAGGGCTGCCGAGCCTGCCGTCTTCGACGTCGGCGCGGCATCCGTGAGCATCAACCCCGACACCCCTCAGTACATCTCCGGCTACGGCTACAAGGGCGGCCCGACGACCAACGTCCACGATCCCCTGGAAGTTCGCGCCTTCGTGATCTCCAACGGAACGGATGCGGCCGCATTCGTGGTCGCCGACCTGACCGGCTGGTTCAGCGCCTACCAGGAGAACCTCGAGCCGTACGGGATCGACCATGTCCGCGAGGCCGCGGCGTCGAAGCTCCAGGCGAAGGGCCTCGCCGCCGGTCGCGGATCAGTGATCGTTTCCACCACCCACACCCACGCCGCGCCCGTGACGACGGGGATCTGGGGTACGACCGACCAGGCCTACATGCAGAAGGTCAGCGAGGCGGCGGTCGCCGCCGTCGACAAGGCCGCGGCCGACATGAAGCGCTCGGAGATCTGGACGGCCAATGGCAACGTCCGGTCCTTCGTCTGGCAAAACGGCCAGGGCACCAACCACCCAGACGGCTTCGCCGTCGACGAACAGCTGCCGATCATGTGGGCCCGCGACCCCGACAGCGGGGCTACGAACGCCCTCTACGCAAACGTCCCCAACCACCCCGATCAGTTCAACGGGACGGACAACCTCCAGTTCTCCGCCGATTGGCCCGGCTACGCTCGGGCGGCGCTCGATGGCCTCAATGGCGGCACGAGCGTGATCGCCGCCGGGACACTCGGACGGCAGGAGCCTCCGGGCGATGTAAACGAGTACTCCGAGGTCATCCCCCAGGGGGAGTTCGTCGTCAACGCGATCCAGCTCGCGATGGCGAAGGCGACCCCGCTGACCGAGGACACGGTGGCCGGCACCGAGTCCTACATGAACACCCTCGCAGACAACGATGAGCTGCTGTTCGGAATCTCCCTCTGGGGGGCACCAGGCGGATCTTGCTTCGACGAGTTCGAGCTCTGCACGATTCCGCGCTCCGACGTGGCTCCTTACTTCGACGACGCCAACGATCACCTCGGCACGCATGTGCCCTCCGTGCGCATCGGCGACGTCCTCTACTCGACCAATCCCGGAGAGGCGTTCCCCGGGTCAATGCCGCGATCTCCAATTCCGTGAGCAACGCCCGCTCCACGAACGTCGTGGGAATGGCCGGCGACATGCTCGGCTACTACTACCAGCGCGGCGACTACACCGAGCAGGAGTTCGGCTCGAGCGACTTCGAGCGGTTCAACGTCGGGCCGGACCTCGCTCAGGACAACGCCAACCTCGGGACGGCAAACGCCGCGGCGCTCGGTTTTGCAACCACCGCCACCGGGACGGTCTTCGCGCCCTCATGACGCCACCGTCGAGGACAAACCGGGAGTGCAGTTCTATCCCGATCAGGTCGAGTCGTCGGACCCGACGATCAACTTCTACGGATCGTCGGCCAGGTCCCAGGATGAGGCCGTTGACGTCGTCGGGGACATCAGCTGGGACTTCGGCGATGGCACGACCGGCACGACGGCGTCCCAACAACGCTTCGACCACACGTTCCCCGGACCGGGCAGCTACGACGTGACCGCGACGGTGACCGGCTCGAACGCCAAGACCCGTTCGTGGTCGCAGACGATCGTCATCGATCCGCCGCTTGCGCCCAGCGCCGAGCTGACCTACCGCTCGAACAAGAAGGCCAGCCTCTCGGTGACGAGCACGGGCGGACAGGGCACGCTCGTCTCCGCTCACTGGATCTGCCAGGACGGCACCGCGGTGAGCGGCCTCGCCGTCGACTGCCCAGGGAAGGGGAAGGGCCAGGCCCAGGTCGCGGTCGCTGACGGCGCCGGAAACACGGCGACGACATCCGTTCAAGTCGTCAAGGCACCGAAGCTCAAGGTCGCGAAGTTGTCCGTGCCGAAGAAGGTCAAGGCCGGCAAATCGGCAAAGGTCAAAGTCCGAGTCAAAAACACGGGCGGCGCGCTCGCGTCCAAGTCCAAGGTCTGCCTCTCGGTCAAGGGCAAGGCCTCCCTGGGCTCCGCTTGTTCGAAGCTCGGGACCCTCAAGCCCGGCAAGTCCAAGTCCGCGAAAAGCAAGCTGAAGATCAAGAAGAAGGCGAAGGGCAAGCTGAAGATCAAGGCGAAGGTCACCTCGAAGGATGCGGCCAAGTCATCGGCATCCGTAAAGACGAAGGTGAAGAGAAAGCGCTAGTCGATCCCCTGGCCCCAGTCGAAGAGCCCTTCGTCCGACCTGGGCGTCGTCGGCGAGATCAGGAACTCGCGCGCTGAGAGGGAGGGGCGTTTCGCCGCGATCTCGTCATCCTGCGGTTCAGAGGTGTCGTAGGCGACGATCTGCCCGTCGGGCGACCAGTGGGGCTCCTCCTGAAAGCCGCGATCGTGTGTGATCGGCTTGACGCGAGATCCGTCGGCCTTCATCACGTAGATCTCGCTGTCGCGGCACTTCTTCCGGCAGATCCGCCTGAACGCGATCCGCTTGCCATCCGGCGACCACGAGGGCTCGCTGTCGTACCCATGCGAGCGGCCGCCGGTCAGCCGCACGAGGTGCTTGCCCTTGCGGTTCATCGTGTAGATGCGGTCGCGCGAGGGCCCGAACGTGGCCCGCTCGAAAGCGATCTTCCTGCCGCTTGGCGAGTACTCCGGGCTGTCCAGCACCTCGTCATTGCCCTCCCGCAGCAACCGTCGCTCGCCGCTGCCATCGATGTCGATCCTCCAGATGCCCGCCTTGTTCGCGATCGACCGATCGAAGACGACCGACCCGCCATCCGGGGAGAACGATGCGCTCTCATCCTCGCGGTCCGGGACGAAGTCGGTCAACGCGCGGGGATTGCTGCCGTCGCTTCCCATGATGACCAGATACGACCCGCCGCACCTGCCGCCGCACGATCGGAAAGCCGTGTAGACCACATGCCTGCCGTCTGGCGAGATCGCCGGCGAGAACCCGCCGTCCGTGGTCAGCTGCCGCGGGTTCGAGCCGCTCGGCCCCATGATGGCGATCTGTTCGCCGGTGTCCTCGCGGTACTGCTCGAAGACGATCTGGCCGTTTCGACCGGGAAACGTGCCCTCGGCCGGCGCCGCCGAGAGGCCCAACGCTGCGACCAGTGCACCAACCGCCGCGACCCGACTTCGCAACCTCACATTGCGACCGTAACACCGCGGTCGCCGGATACACGCGGCGAATGCGGTGCCCTCGGTTCGGTTCATTCGAGCCTACTCGGCCTCGCTCGGGCGGCAGAGTGCGGCGAGCACCCCGCCGGCGATCAGCAGCAGCCCGAGCGCGGCCGACCGGACAACACCGTCGCCGGCGAGCTCGTTGACGGATTGGCCGGCGAGAGCCAGGACCGTCACTCCGGCTAGCGCCGCTGCGACCGCGAACATGCTCATCGCAACGGCGGGACGTCGTGCGGTGAGGGCGTACCAGGCCGCCACCAGGGTCGGACCGATCACCGTACCCGGGCTCGTGAGCCACACGTCGATCGCTGAACCGGCCAGGAACAGGGCGATCGGCGGCCACCACGAGGCGCTCGCGTCCGGCCAACGTGTGCCTCCGGCAACCAGCGCGATGCACAAGCAGGCGGCCGCACCGACCATCAACGGGAAGCGCGGGCCACCCGAGGCGGTGCGGACCTCGCCGCCGCCGGCCATGAGGAAGTAGGCGTCCGTCTGACGATGCACGACCGTCCGCCATCCGGCTTGGGAGTCCGCGGGCCGGATCCAGGCGGCGAGGGTCATCGCGACGTTCAGATCCAGCGACGGCGAGGCTGGGACGCGGACCACGGCCCCGGCGCCGTCGAAGCGGAGCGCCTGGCCGAACCGGCCCCCGTTCGTCCAGGTCGCCCCGATCAGCGTGCCGGCGTTCCCCGCGTCGGAGGCGTCCGCCGCCAGCCTGCCCGAGCGCTGGTCGAATGCCCACGCGGCCACCGGCCCTCGCGACCTTGGGCCCGTTGCGCTCCCGATCGGCGTCGACATCTCGGCCCGCACCGCGGAGGGACTGAGGGCCCGGTCGTAGATCTGAACCTCGTCGATCAGACCCTCGAAGTACTCGCCGTAGGGATGATTGCCACCGATCCAGAGGGGATCGGCCGTCTTGAGGATGAGCCCGCTCGTGGCCTGGCTCGACACCAGGTCACCGTTGACGAAGAGTTTCAGCATTGCGCCGTTGTAGGTCACCGCCAGGTGCGACCAACGACGCGGCGGATCAGCCGCCTGTCCGTCGGCGTGCCCGGTGATCCCTCCGATGGTCCCGCCCCCGGCGGGTATCAGGAGCGGTGGCGTCGGCTCGGGGAGCAGACCGGCGATCAGCAGCCCGCCAAGGACGACGGCCGACGCCGGCCCCGCCCATCGGCGCACCGGCCCTGCCGACTCCGCCGCCGAGCCCGGCGCGAGCCGGCGAGCAGCGATGAGCGCGAGCGCGAGCAATGCCAGCCCTGGAAGGTCGCCGGCGTCGATCCCGTGAGCGCTGGAGAGCGAGAGGACGATCGGGCCGCGCCAGGGAGCCCAGAGGAAGATCGCGCAAGCGGCTCCGACCAGAAGGGCCACGCTGACCCAGGCACCGAATCTTCCCAGGCGAACCATGCAACCGTGAAACCAACGTCCGCGGGAGGCGATTGCGGCCGTGAGCGCCTGGGTCCTGCGACAGGCTGAAGCGGTCGATCGCGCTTCAGGAGCGGATCCCCGAATCCCGCATCGCCATGCGGGACCCGAGGTAGTGGAGCTAGTCGGGCTCGAACCGACGACCTCCTGATTGCGAACCAGGCGCTCTCCCAGCTGAGCTATAGCCCCAGAGCGGCCAGTTTACCGCCCGGTGTCTGGGCTCTGCCGATGCGCCACGTTCGCCCCGAGCTTGGCTATCAGGCTCTCAAGAGCGTCCTGGTGCCCATTGGTGCCCAGTCGAGCTGCCGTTCTCGACCCTGGAATGTTGCGCATTGCACGGAAGCGATACTTCTCCAATGACCCGGTCGCCCAACGTTCGCGAGCGCAGGCTGGACATGGCACTCGTCATCGCAGGCCTACTCCTCGTATGCGTGCTGGTCGGGACCGGGCTCGCGGCCCTCGCCGATGCTGGACCGTTTCATGATGAGCCAGTCGACTGCGGCGAGTACAGGTTCGACCCCGATAAATGGGAGGACAAGTCCTCTCGCACCGATGAAGCCAGGGCTCTCGTCCGGTGTCGGACACTCGTTGGTCTCGACAAACGCGACGTGCGGTCGAGGTTAGGCGCCGAATCGTTCGCGAACCATCTCGGGGGCGACTACCTCTACTACCTCCTGTATTCCGATATCGACGACACCCACCTAGTCGTGTCGTTCGACAACGGCGGGCGGGTCGCCCGCGCCGACATTGAGACCGGTTGAGAACTCCGGCGACGGCGTCGGCGGGCGTTCGACAGTCGCGGCACAGCGGCTAGGTGTTCGCCCGGTGCTTTTCCCGGCCGCCGCGCTTACGGTGGCCCGGATAGAGCGATGACCCGGATCGTTTGGTCCCGGCGCCGCTGAGTCCATCGAGCGGCGGCCGCAAACCGGCCGCGCCCAGCGGAGGTCACGACATGATCCGGAATCATCTGCGGTCGAACGCCATCGGGTGCGCGATCGGGTTGGTGGCGCTCTTCGTCGCCCTCGGCGGAAACGCGGCGGCCGACCACCCGGGGGGCGCCGACACGATCAGCACCGAGGACATCATCAACGGCCAGGTGCATACGAGCGACATCTCGAACAGCAACGGGGTGCGCTCCGACGATGTCCGCGACGACACACTCCTCGACGGCGGCCTCGCCGCGATCGACCTTGCCGCCAACAGCGTCGGTGCCTCGGAGATCGGCGCCGAAGCGGTGACCACCAGCGAGCTCCAGCAGGATGGGGTCGTGGGCGCGGACATCGCGAGCAGCGCGGTCGGCACGTCCGAGATCGCGACCGACGCGGTCACGGGCTCTGAGCTCGCCCCGAACAGCATCCTGAGCGGCGAGATCGCCTCCAACACGATCGTCGACGTCGACCTGTCCGGAAACAGCGTCGGTAGCGACGAGCTCAAAAACGACGCGGTCACCGGCCTCGAGATGGCCGCCGACTCGGTCAGCTCCCAGGAGCTGGCGGACAACGCCATCAGCAGCAGCCACCTGAAATCGAGCGTGGTCGGCCAGGACGAGATCGGCGCCGATGCGGTCGGGGCCGGCGAGCTCCTCGACATTCACGAGCACCAATCCGGTCTGATCGACGTTATCGACAACAACGCGCACAACGGAACCTGGGGGAGTGACACCGGCACCGTGAGCTGTACCGCGGGCGAGCAGATGCTCGGCGCGTCGCTCGAGTCGATCGACGACCAGCAACACGCCGAGACGGCGCTGAAGAGCATCGACTACAGCCGCGGCAGCAGCATCGACTCGGCCACCGTTACGGGCATCTACGACGGAGGCGGCGGCGTCAACTTCCCCGCCACCTTCCGGGCGGTCGCCACCTGCATCGGGTCCTAGCGTCCGGACCCCGGACTGCGGGGGCTCATCAGGCGTCGTAGAGGTCGTCGAACTCGTCCGCGGGCTTGCCGAAGACGCCGGCGCGGGGCGCCTGCCCGCCTCGTGCTCCTCAGTCAGCCTCCCTTCACCTGCTTGCGAAGCCGCGGGTCTGCTGTCCCTGGGTCTCGATCCGGATCGTTCCCGACTCGCCGGCCTGGCCGTCGTTGGCGATGTCGACGTTGTCGTCGCCGGAGGTGAGGTCGGCGCCGGCGCCCGAGCCGATCGCGATGTTCTGATCGCCGCCGGTGTTGGAGTTGAGCGCCCCGTGACCGAGGGCGGTGTTGTCGTGGCCGGAGGTGTCGGCGAAGAGCCCGTGGTGGCCCACCGCGACGTTGTCGTCGGCGGTGGTGCTGTTGGTGAGCGATCCGGTGCCGAGCGCGAGGTTCTGGTTGGCCGTCGTGCTCTCGTTGAGCGCGTCGGCGCCGACGGCGACGTTTTCGACGCCGACGGTGTTGCTGAACAGCGCCCCGGCGCCCGCGGCGACGTTCTGCGTGCCGCCGGGGGTGGATTGCAGAGCGCCGTCGCCAACGGCGAGGTTGCAGCAACCGTGCGTCAGGTTGGGCATCACCGAGGGGCCGAGACCGACGTTTTGGCGCGAGCTGTAACCCGACGGATCGCAGAGCCGGCGGGCCCGGGACGGCTGGGTCGAGCTAGCCCAGCGCGCGCAGCGGCTCGGCGAGCTCGGCCGAGAAGAACTCGAAGAAGCCGTCGGGATCGGGCCCCGCGTTGACCAGGGCGAGGTGGTCGAAGCCGGCCTCGGCGAACTCCCTCGCGACCTCGCAGGTGGCGGTCGGCGTCCGGGCCGCAGGCGAAGACCTCGCGCACGTCGTCGACCTCGATGAACTCGGCCGCCGCCTCGAAGTTGACCGGGTTGGGCAGCTCGGCGAGCACCTTCCAGCTCAGGAGCCCGAACCGGAACAGCGAGTGGGCCGATCGTGCGGCGTCCTCGGCGTCCGGGGCCCAGGCGAGCGGGACCTCGGCGTACTTCGGCCCCGACCCGCCCGCGCGCTCGTAGGCGTCGACGAGGCTGGGATCCGGATCGGTGGCGAAGATCGCGTCGCCGAGCTCCGCGGCGATCCTCGCGCCCCGCGGGCCGCCGATCGCCACCGCGATCGGGATCGGGGACTCGGGCAGGTCGAAGATGCGCGCGTCCTCGAGCTTCAGGTGCTTGCCCTCGTAGGACTGATAGCCGCCCGACCAGAGGCTGCGGATGATCTCGAGCGCCTCGCGGAAGAGCTCATGGCGCTCGGTCACCGCGGGCCACCCCCGGCCGACGATGTGCTCGTTGAGTTGCTCGCCCGCGCCCACGCCGAGCACGAAGCGCCCGTCGGACAGGACCGCGGTCGTCGCCGCGGCCTGGGCCACGATCGCCGGGTGGTACCGGATCGACGGGCAGGTGACCCCGGTCGCGAGGCCGATGCGCTCGGTCCGCGCCGCGATCGCCGCCAGCACCGACCAGGCGAAGGCGGAATGGCCGTGGTCGTAGAGCCAGGGGTGGAAGTGGTCGCTGATCGCGACGAAGTCGAACCCGGCCTCCTCGGCGGCCACGGCCTGGCGGACCAGCTCCTTGGGCGGATAGCCCTCGGCGAAGAGCTTGTAACCGATCCTCATCTCCGCTCCCGGTCTACCCGATCGACGTCGCCCGTAGTCGCTCGACCGGTGAGTCAGCCGAGCCGAGCCGTCTCGTCGGCCAGGTGGGCGAGCAACCCGCCCATGCCGCGCGCAGCGTGGACGCGCCGTTGCAGATCGGCCCCCGAGCCCTGCTCGAGGATCAGCTCGACGTGCTCGAGCTCGCGCTCGCAGCCGAGCTCGCCGGCGACCTCCCCGGCGAGCTCGAGCGTCCGCGCGGCCAGCGTTCGGGCCGGCACGAGCTCTGCGTCCCGGTCGAGCAGCTCGGCGTCGAGGCCGTGACGGGTCGCCTGGAAGGCCGACTCGGCGAGCGCCTCCCGGGCCGGGATGTCGTCCTGCTCGCGCTCCGCCTCGATCCGCGCCAGGCAGTGGACGAATGCCGCCAGGGCCCCGACGCGCTGTATGTCTGACTGGGCGTCGGCGGCGCGGACCTCGATCGTTCCGAGGCCGGGGTGCACGCGCACGTCCCACCAGATGTGGGTGTAATCCTCGAGCCCGGCGGCGCGGCAGACCTGCTGCGTCACCCGCTCGAACTCGGCGAAGTCGGCGAACTCTGGGGCCATCGCGGCGCGGGGATAGCTGCGGAAGATCACGGTGCGCGAGCTCGCGAGCCCCGAGTCCTCGCCGAACCAGTAGGGCGAGTTCGCCGCCAGCGCGTTGAGCAGCGGCACGTGGGTGCGGATGCCGTTGTAGGCGCGGATCGCGGCCTCGGTGTCCGGCAGCCCGACATGCACGTGCTGGCCGCAGAGCGGGGTCCGCAGTACCCCCTGAAGGGACTGGGCGATGAGCGCATAGCGAGGCGCGTCGTGGACGTCGGCCGACCCGGCGGCGGCGTTGGGATGGACCCCGGCGCCCATGATCCGGGCATCGGAGCGGAGCAGCTCACGGCGTACCTCGCGCAGCGCTCCGGTCGCATCGGCGACCGTCGAGCAGATCGGCGACTTGCCCTCGACCATCGCGGCGAACAGCTCCCCCGCGAGCGCGCCGCGATCGGGCGCGGCCCGGTCCAGGACCTCCGCGCCGTGGTCGAGGAGCTCGTGATCGGCGCCGACGAGCAGCAACTCCTCCTCGATTCCAAGCGAGTAAGCGTCGTGGGAGCCGAAGTTGGTCTCCCAACGTGCTTCATTCCAGTGTCTCGTCGAGCAGGTTCCCCGGTTGCCACGGGCTAAGCACGACGCGACGTTTAGTTAGGTGTCCCTAATGGGTAGCGGTCGGCGGATGAACGACGAAGCCTCGGCCGATTTCACCGTCGTCGACGCGCTGGAGGTCCGCGACTTCTACGACGGCACGAACGTGCCGGGAGAGTTCCGCAGCCTGACCGAGGCCCTCGGAGCGACTCAGCTCGCGGCGACCCTGATCCGGATCCCGCCGCACTCCGATTTCGAGCAGGGAACCGGCCACTACCACGAGCAGGTCGAGGAGCTCTACCTGGTGGGTCGCGGCACGCTGACGATGCGGTTCGGCGACGAGATCCGCTCCGTGGGCGCCGGCTCGATCGTCCGGGTCGCCCCGAGCACGCCGCGCTCGCACCGCAACGAGGGGGAGGAGCCGGTCGAGCTGTGGGCGTTCTCGCGGCGCATCGAGGACGGCGATGCCACCAAGATCGACGATTTCTGGAGGGCCTCGCCGAACGCGCGCCAGGAGCGCCGCTCAGCTGGCTGAGCTCCTGCGGCGCGCGAGACGCAGCGGGAGCAGGGAGAGGAGCGAGCGGCGACCGAGGTCGTCGGCGTCCTCGCGATCGAAAGCCGCCGCGTAGCGGGCCGCCTCGGCCGCGCTCGGGTAGGCCTTCGAGCCGCTGAACCCGCAGTCGCGCTCGCAGCTCCACTCCATCGTCGTCCCCGCGGCGCGGAAGCGGACGCGATGGCCGAGGATCGTGCACGAGCGGGCCACGTCAGCCTCCACCCGTGTGGGCGGGCGGCCGGGAGCCGGCGGCGCTGCGCGTCGATGCGTACCGGTCGCGGCCGGTTCGGCGGACGATCCCGTCGCCTACCGCACCCCGCAGGGCGGCGGTGAAGCGGCCGGGGCCCCAGAAGCGCGCCCCGATCCGCTCGCCGAGCTCGCGGCGGTCGAGCTCGCCGTGCTCCTGAAGCGTCCGGTCGATGATCCCGATCTCGTGGTCGAGCCAGTCCGGGATTGGGCTCATACGGCGGCGGGAGGAAGGGCGAGTACGAGCCGGTTCCGGGCCCGGGCCGGTATCGACGCAGACCCATCCGCTCGCGCTCGCGTCGCTCGCGATTGCGCCGGTCGCGTTCCTCCGCCTCGGCGCGCCCGGTGTCCTCCTGTTCGGAGCCGCCCTCCTCGGCCTCCCGCGCGGTGATCGGCTTGGCGATGTTCTCGAGCGGCTTCTGCTCGGCCCGCACGCCGAGGAGAAGCTCCGTGATCCCGCCGACGGCCATCACAGCGGCGCCGATCAGGTAGGCGATCATCACCTGGCCGACGTCCCCCGATTCGCCCAGCTTCTCGAACACGAGGGGGCCGGTGATCCCGCCGATCGCGGTTCCGACCGCGTAGAAGAAGGCGATCGCGAGCGCCCGGATCTCCATCGGGAAGATCTCGCTCACGGTGAGATAGGCCGAGCTGGCGCCGGCGGAGGCGAAGAAGAAGGTGGCGGCGAGCGCGAGCGTCAGCCCCCAGTCGCTGAAGATCTCGCCGTTGAAGGCGATCCCGATCAGGGCCAGCATCACCGCCGAGATCAGGTAGGTCCCGGCGATCATCGGCCGGCGGCCGACGGTGTCGAACAGGCGTCCGAGCAGCAGGGGCCCGAGGAAGTTGCCGGCCGCGAACACGGCGTAGAAGAGGCCGACCTTGTTCGCCCCGACGCCGAGGTAGGTGGTCAGGGTGAGGCCGAGCGTGACCGTGACGGCGTTGTAGAGAAACGCCTGGCCGATGAACAGCGAGAAACCGAGGACGGCTCGCTTGGGGTAGACCTTGAAGGCCGTCCGGGCGATCTCTCGGAACGGGATCGAGCGGCGCTGGCGGACCTTGATCTCGTCGTCGGGCTCCTCGAGCTCCTGGCCGGTGTCGTCGCGGACCTCGGCCTCGATCTGATCGACGAGCTGCTCGGCCTCCTCCTCGCGCCCGTGGATGAACAGCCATCGGGGGCTCTCGGGAACGTGGCGGCGGACGAGCAGGATGCCGACGCCGAGCAGGGCGCCAAGCCCGAAGGCGAGGCGCCAGCCGAGGTCGAGCGCGAACAGCGACTCCTGCAGCAACACGAGCGAGAGCAGGCCTCCGGCAACCGCGCCGAGCCAGAACGAGCCGTTGATGATCAGGTCGACGCGGCCCCGGGCTCGCGCCGGGATCATCTCGTCGATCGCGGAGTTGATCGCCGAGTACTCGCCTCCGATCCCCGCTCCGGTGAAGAAGCGCGCCGCCAGGAACCACAGGGCGGTGCTGGAGAACGCGGTGGCCACCGTCGCCACCAGGTAGAGCGAGAGCGTGATCAGGAAGAGCTTCTTGCGCCCGAAGCGGTCGGTGAGCTGACCGAAGAAGAGCGCGCCGAGACAGGCGCCGGCAACGTAGACGGACTGGGCGAGCGCGATCTGGCCCTCGCTGATCTCGAGCCCGCTGCCCGCGGTGGTCAGGGTCGGCGCGAGGAAGCCGATGATCGTCACCTCGAGGCCGTCGAGAATCCAGACGACCCCGAGCCCGATCACCACCCGCCAGTGAAAGCGCGACCACGGCAGACGGTCGAGCCGCGCCGGGATCCTTGTCTCGATCGTCCGCAATCCGGCTTCGGAGCTCGCGCCTGAACGTGCCTCCATGGTCACAGCGCGCATACCCTGGCCGCCGCGGCATTTAACGATCGTTCGGCGGCAGAGTGTCGAGACCCGCCGGACGCCTCACCGCGCTGCGGTTGGTCGCCCCTGACCCGAGCAGGAATCCCACCTGCCGTCCGGTGGGATGAAAGCTGCTGGGATCCGGCGGGCCTCGATCCGAGCTTACCCGTGAGGCGGGGCGGTAAGCGGCCGGTCGGCGAGCGCCCGGGCGACCCCGACCGGGTTCTGGGCGCGGGCGACCAAGCGCTTTCATCGGGGCCGCGACCGGCGCGCGCGCCCGAGTGCCCGATCTAAGCTGGGCGCGATGAGCTTCCGCGCTCGCCTGACGCTCTTCTTCGTGCTGATCGTCGCGCTGCCGATGGTTGCGCTCGCGGTGCTCGTCACCCAGGTCGCCACGGACTCGGCCGAGGGCAAGACCGACGCCCGCCTCGACGCGGGGCTGCAGACGGCCACCAACCTCTTCGACCGCGCGCGGGCTGACTCGGGCCGGGCGGCCAACGAGCTCGCCCAACGGACCGCGGACGACCCGGCCGCCCTGGAGGCGATCCGCGAGGGCGACGTCGGCGCCGTTCTCGACCTCGCCCGCACGTACGCGCGGGAAGAGGGTGTCGGCTACGTCTCGATCGTCGACTCGGCCGGGCGCGAGACGGTGGCGGGCGACCCGCGCCCGATCGCCGGCGCCGAGGTCGATCTCGTTGGCGAGGACGGCGAGCAGGTCGGGACGATCACCGTCTCGACCATCGGCCGCGAGGAGTTCCTGCGCGAGGTCGAGGCGATCACGGGAGAGGAGGCGGCGCTGGTCGGCCAGGAGGGCGCGGCGACCGGCGCGGCCGACGTCGACGCCGCCTCGCTTCCCGACGGTGGCGAGGCGGCGGACCTCGAGCGCGACGGGGAGGACCTGCGCGTGGCGGCGACCGAGCCGCTCGGCGCCGAGCAGGTGCGGGTGGCGCTGTTCGCGCCCGCGGCCGACGAGGGCTTCCTCGGTTCGCGGCCGGCGATCGCGATCGCACTGCTGGCGTTCTTCGTCGTCGCCCTGCTGGCGGTTGGTCTGATCCTGCGCTCGCTGCAGGGCTACGTCCGCGAGATGCTCGGCGCCGCGCGCCGGATCGGCGAGGGCGACTTCTCCCAGCAGGTGCCGGTGAGCGGCAACGACGAGATGGCCGGGCTGGCGAAGGAGTTCAACAAGATGAGCGGCCGGCTCAGCGACCAGATGGACCAGCTGCGTCGCCAGCGGGTCGAGATCGACAAGTCGGTGCGGCGGGTCGGCGACGCGTTCGCCTCCGGGCTCGACCGCCAGGCGCTGCTCGCGATCCTGGTCGAGACGGCCGTCGGGACCTGCGAGGCCGACTACGGCCTGGTGGCGCTCAGCGGCCACGTCGGGGCCGAGGCGGAGGCGGGCAAGGCCAACGAACCGATTCAGGAGGCGGCCCTCGCGGCGGAGGAGCAGGCGCTCCGAGACCCTGGCCCGGTTGAGGTCTCCGAGGGCGATGCCCATGCCTTCGCCAGCTCACTGGGCCGCATCGGCGCCAGCGGGGCGCCGGTCGGGGCGATGACGATCGCGCGGGCGGGCCGGCCGTTCACCTCGAACGAGCGCGAGGTGTTTCTCTACCTCGTCGGCCAGGCGGCGGCCTCGGTCGAGAACATCGCCCTGCACGAGCTCGTCTCCGAGCAGGCGGTCACCGACGACCTCACCGATCTCGCCAACAGCCGCGCCTTCCGCGAGGCCGTGGACCGGGAGGCGGCGCGCGCCGCGCGGTTCCGGCAGGAGCTCTCGCTGCTGATCCTCGACCTGGACGACTTCAAGCGCATCAACGACGAGCACGGCCATCCGGCGGGCGACGCGGTCCTGCGGGCCGTCGGGCGCATCCTCGCCGGCGAGTCGCGAGGCATCGACACGGCGGCGCGCTACGGGGGCGAGGAGTTCGTGGTCGCGCTGCCGGAGACCAGCCCCGACGGGGCGCTGGAGGTTGCCGAGCGGATTCGCGCCAAGATCGAGGCCGAGCGGGTGCCGCTGCCGGCCGGCGGCGGGGAGGTCAGGGTGACCGCCAGCCTCGGCCTGGCGACGCTGCCGGCTGCGGCGATCGACGCGCATGATCTGATCGCCGCCGCGGACGCGGCGCTCTACGAGGCCAAGCGCGGCGGCAAGAACCGCGTCGTGGTCGCCCGGCCGAGCGCCGACGGGCGGCCCGCGCAACGGCGATCGGGCGGGCGCGGGAGTCGCGAAGGGTCCGGCGCCCGCGCGGCGAAAGTAGGCTCCAAGGCGACGCTCGGCTGCCGTAAGGGCCGCCGACTCGCAGTAGTCTTTCCACACCGCGTAGCCATGGGCATTCTCGACGACGCGATTCGCGAGCACCTCGATCTCAAGCGCCGGCTTGGCGCCGAGGAGGATGAGCTGAAGCGGCTCGAGGGCGAGGCGTTCGGGCCCCCGACCCGGCCCGGCGACCCCGACTTCCCTCAGCAGGACGCCGCAGGCGAGGCGACGGCCGCCGAGGCCGTCACCGGGGAGGAGCCGGCCGCGCCACCCGCCGAGCCGCCGCCGACCGCCGAGCCGCCGTCGGAGGAGCTTGCCGCCGCCGCTCCCCCCACCGATCCCGGGCTCGCGCCGCCACCGACCGGCGAGGAGCCCGTCGCGCCGGCGACCGAGGACGCGCCGCCCGCCGGTTTCTACGACCAGTCCGGGGACGACATCGACCTCGAGCTCGACGTCGACCTCGAAGGAGCCGGCCCCGCTCGAGGAGACGGGCGAGAGCGCGGCCCTGGCCGACCCGGCGCCCCCGCCCGCACCGCCGCCACCGGCGCCGGAGGCCCCGGCGACCGACGAGCAGGCAGCGGTAGAGCCGCCCGCCGAGCCACCGATCGAGTCGCTCGACACGGTGGAGCACCACATCGAGGGCGCGATCGAGGACACCGGGGAGGGCGAGCTGGTGGAGGGCGAGCTGGCCGAGGAGCCCGCGGGCGGTGAGGAGGACGAGGACGTGCTTGAGGAGACGCCCGAGTTCCTGCGCGACGCGCCCGAGGACGACGAGCTCTGGTTCGAGCAGGGCGAGCCGAAGGACTTCGACTTCTAGTTCGTCGCCCTAGGTGGTGACGTAGCCGCGCGTCTTGGCGGCCTCGACGACCCGCTCGATCCCGACCAGGTAGGAGGCTTCGCGCAGGTCGAGGCCCTCCTCCTTCCCCTGGCCGAGACCTCGCGATAGGCGCGGCGCATGATCGTTCCAAGGCGGTCGTTGACCTCGCGCTCCTCCCAGCGGAAGTGCTGCAGGTTCTGGACCCACTCGAAGTAGGAGACGACGACGCCGCCGGCGTTCGCCATCACGTCGGGGATCACGTACGTGCCCTTGTCGCGCAGGATCTGGTCGGCCACCGGGGTGGTGGGGCTGTTGGCGCCCTCCACCAGCATCTTGCAGTCGATCCGATCCGCGTTGCCCTCGTGGATCATTCCGCCGAGCGCGGCGGGGATGAGGACGTCGCACGGGATCGCGACCAGGTCGTCGGGGTCGATCGTCTCGGCGCCCTCGAACTCGGTGATCTTCCCGCCGCCGGCCATGTGCTCCTGGAGTTGGTTGGCGTCGATGCCGTCGTCGTTGCGGATCGCGCCGTGGGCGTCGGAGACGCCGATCATGCGGGCCCCGAGCTGCTGCATGATCCGCGCCGCCCAGGAGCCGACGTTGCCGAATCCCTGGACGACGAAGGTCGTGTCGGCGGGGCTGAGGCCCAGCTGCGGGGCCGCCTCGCGGAACATGTAGACGCAGCCGCGCCCGGTCGCCGCCTCGCGGCCGAGCGAGCCCTCGAGGGAGATCGGCTTGCCGGTGCAGATCGCCGGCGTGTGGCCGTGGAGCTTGCCGTACTCGTCCATGAACCAGGCCATCGTCTGCGCGTTCGTGTTCACGTCCGGTGCCGGGATGTCGCGGGTCGGGCCGAGGACCTTCTCGATCTTGTCCATGAACGAGCGCGCGATCTGCTGCAGCTCAGACTGCTCGAGCTTCTCGGCCGGGCAGTTGACGCCGCCCTTGGCGCCGCCGAACGGGATCCCGGCGACGGCCGTCTTCCAGGTCATCAGCGAGGCCAGCGCGCGGACCTCGTCGATGTCGACCTCGGGGTGGAAGCGGACGCCGCCCTTGTACGGGCCGCGCGCGCCGTTGTGCTGGATCCGGTAGCCGGAGAAGACGTGGGTCTTGCCGTCGGAGAGCTTGACGGGGATCTGGACCGTGACCTCGCGGTACGGGGTCCAGAACACGACCCGCAGATCGTCCGCCAGCTTCAGGTGGTCCGCGGCGATCTCGAAGTAGTGGCGGACGATGTCGAGGTTCGAGACCTCGGCCGGCCGCGCTCGCGTCTTCTCCTCGGAGGCCTCCTCGGCCTTCTCCGGAGACTTGTCGGGCTCCGCCCGCTCGCCGACCGCTACCGACGTCTCGCTCTCCGCCATCCGCTCCTCCTCGTCCTTGCAGGGCGATCCTCCCATAACCGCGGATGCGCCAAGGAAACCATCCGGTTACCGGCTACCGCTCCCGAGCGCGCCTAAACCGTTCGCGACAGACTCGACACGTTCCGGTCTGGAGCCGTGACGCGGATCGCCTTACGGTGGGATCCCCACCGTCAAGGCGATTTTGTGGCACCTCTGAAGCTCAAGGGTGATCGAGCGGAGATCGAGGTCGCGCGCGATCTCATCAAGCGCGGCTTCCGAATCGCGATCCCGTACGGCGAGGACTGGGACTTCGACCTGATCTTCGCCCGGCCTGGTTCCGAGAAGCTCGAGCGGGTGCAGGTGAAGCACGCGACCGCATGTCGAGGAGTAATCCGGGTCGCGGCTGGTCGGTGTCGCTGACGAACGGCAAGGTCAAGCGCGTCAAGCGAGTACACGGCCCGAACCATCGACTGGCTGGCGGCTTTGATCCGGTCACCGACCGCTGCTATTACGTCGCGGCTCGCGAACTCGGGGTCGGTATGGCCGAAAGAGTCTCCCTCCGCCTGACGGCGCCCGCGGAACGCACAGCGGTCGGAATCCGGTACGCCGAGGACTACCTGGATCCGCAGCCTCGGTCGCAGGCCTCGAGATGGAGCCAGCGGGGCTCGAACCCGCGACCTCCCGGATGCAAACCGGACGCTCTTCCAACTGAGCTATGGCCCCAACGGATCGATTGTAGGTCTCTCCTCAGGCCGGGAAGGCGTCCTCGAATCCCGGCGGCGGATCCGGGTCGACGATGACCGCGAGCTGCTCCTCGTGCCAGAGGCACACGATCCCGCCGTCGGGGTGCGGCAGGATCTCATCAGGTTGCTGCAGGTCGCCGTCCTCGAGCAGCCGGCGCATCGCCGCCTCCATCTCGTTGCGGGCATCTCCTTCCATCTGCCCGAACGCTCGCCGGACCGGGCGCGCGAGTGGTACGCAGGATGTGCAGGCTCAGGGCGTGAAGTAGAACGAGATCTCCTGGTCGGCCCGGGCGCAGATCATGTGCCAGCCCATCCCGTCCGGAAGCGGGAACGAGGCGCAGTCGAACCCGGCGCTCTGAAAGGTGCCCGGGTCGGAAAGCCGGATCTGCTCGCTCTCCGAGCCCACCAGACCGGTGGCCCCGAAGTCGCGGTCGAAGTGTTCGAGGATCAGTCGTCCCGCCTCCTCGCACGAGACCCCGGCGACGCTCCCCGCCCAGCCGACGGCGGATGTCGCCGCGTGGCTCTCGGGGCAGCGCTCGAGGCTCGTCGTCAGCACCGGGTCGCTGGTCGGAGCCTGGCCGTGGCGGCCTCCTCGTGTGGGCCGCAAGCCGAGAGAGCGAGCGCCACGATCCCAACCACGGCAGCCAAGAGGATGACCCGAGCCCTTGCATCCACACCCCCGATACGGGCGGCGGACGAGCTCAGGTCCTTGCTTCGTCGAGACCAACGGAAGCCGCCCCCGCCCCGCGAGTGGCGGATTTCGCTGAACTATCCAACGTTTTCGGCCACTCGGCGCCGGAGGGGCATCGGAGGACGGCGCGGGGTTGAAGTCCCAAATACCTGACGGAAGGGACAGCATGGCCTTGGACTTCAAGCGGGGCGACCGCGTCGAGTGGAACTTTCGCGGCAGGACGGTGCGCGGCACCGTCCGGCGCCGTCTGATCAAGCGGACCGAGATCGCCGGCCGGGTCGTCGCCGCGTCGAAGGACGACCCGCGGTACCTCGTGCGCAGCGAGAAGACCGGGACGGAGACGACGCGGCGACCGTCCGCGCTGCGGCCCGCCGAGCCGCCGAGCTAGGCGGCGACCGCCTCGGTCGCGCGCGCGGTCCCGGCGCCCGCCCGCCGCGAGAGCACCCGCACCGGCACGCCGTTCCTCGGCGCCAGCGTGATCCCGCGCAGCACCACCTGGTCGGTGCGCGGCATGGCCGGCTCGAGCTCGACCCGGCGCAACACGACGCGCAGCACCTCCGCCATCTCGGCCTGTGCCAGCGCGGCGCCGATGCAGCGGCGGATCCCGCCGCCGAACGGCAGCCACGAGTACGACTTGGCGCCCTGCTCGAGAAAGCGCTCGGGGCGGAAGGCCGCGGCGTTCGGATACAGGTCCTCGCGGCGGTGCACGAGCGCGATCGCGGGGTAGACGCGGATCCCCGCGGGCAGATCCCAGCCGGCGATCGTCCGCGGCGCCTTCAGGGTCCGCTCGGCGCCGTCGATCACGGGGCGCAGCCGCAGCGTCTCGGTGACCACCGCGTCGAGGTAGGCGTCGTCGCCGCCGTCGAGCTCGTCGCGCAGACGGTCCATCGTCGCCGGGTTGTGGAGGAGCAGGTCGAACGCCCAGGCGAGCCCGGTCGCGGTCGTCTCGTGGCCGGCGGCGAGCATCGTCATGAGCTCGTCGCGGAGCTCTGCGTCGCTCATCGGCTCGCCGTCGGCGTCGCGCGCCCGCAGCAGCAGGGACAGGACATCGGATCGGTCCTCGAGCTCGGGCTCGCGCCGGCGCCGCTCGATCTCCTCGTAGATCAGGGCGTCCGCAGCCTCCAGCCGGCGCATGAACCGGCCCCACGGCGACCAGCGCCCGAGGTCCATTCGCAGGCCCTCCAGGAACATGATCAGCGAGCTGCTGTCGACGACCGCGAGCAGGGCCTCGCGCAGCCGCTCCACCCGCGCGGGCTCGGCGACCCCGAAGACGGCGCGGCAGATCACGTCGAAGGTCAGCACTCGCATCCGCTCGCGCATCACGAGCTCGCTGCCGGGCGCCCACCGGTCGACCTCCGCCTCGGCGACCTCGGCGATCACCGCCCGCCAGTCGGCGACCGCCGAGCCCTGAAACGGGGGCAGCAGCAACCGGCGCTGGCGCAGGTGCTCGGCTCCGTCGAGCACCAGCACGGAGTGCTCGCCGAGCACGGGCGACAGCGGGGCGTTCGCCTCACCGGCGTGCAGATCCGACTGGTCGCCGGTGAACATCTCCCGGATCGCGTCCGGATCGGCGACGTACACGCCGGTGCCGAAGACCAGGTAGCGGACCGTGAACGCGTCGCCGTAGCGCCGGTGCCAGCCGAGCAGGGTCTCGAGCGGGCGCACCGCCAGCCGCGCGGTGTTGACGCTCGCGGGTGCGCGGGGGCCGGGAGGCAGCGGCACACGGCGAGTATAAGAACGGGGCGCCCTGAGGCGGCCGCTCTCAGCCCGCCCGTACCTCGGTCCCGCAGCGCGCCATCTCGCCCCGCAACCGCTCGCGCAGCTCTTCGAGCGCGCCCCGGTCGCCGCTCGAGCGCGCCTCGCCGCTCGTGAGACCCACGAGGTTGCGCGCCTCGTCGGGGTCGCGGACGAGGTCGTACAGCTCGTGCTCGGTAGCGGCCCTGCGCGCGGGGTCGACGTAGGTTGCGTACTTGTGGCTGGCCGTGCGCACGGCCCGGACCCTGTTCGGCTGGCCGGGCGCCTCGCGGGTCGCGGTCCCCGCCTGGTGGTCGTCGAAGGTGAAGTGAACCGCCTCCTGAACCGAGTCGGCGGGGCTCGGGTGCTCGGTGATCGCGCTCAGGTCGACCGGCGCGGCGGCGAGCGCCTCGCGCCCCGGGTCGGCGTGACGCGCGAGCACCGGCGAGAGGTCGCGCCCTCGCAGCCCCGCGCCGTCCGTGTCGGCGCCCGCGAGCGTCGCGATCGTGGGCAGGAGGTCGACCAGCGAGGCAAGCGCGTCCGTCTCCGCCGGCTCGCCGAACAGGATCGGGTTCGAGATCACGATGGGCACGTTGATCGACTCCTCGTAGGCGTTGAACGCCTTCTGGCGCAGACCGCCGTGGGACAGGCCCATCTCGCCGTGGTCGGAGCAGCGCACGATCATCGTCCGCGAGCGCAGCGAACCCGGATCGCCCGGGTCGCCGAGCGCCGCAAGCACGCGCCCGATCTTGGTGTCGATCAACCGGTGCAGATAGGCGTAGAAGTTGACGTAGTCCAGCTTCGCCTCGCGGCTGGTGAGCGGCCCCAGGTAGGCGGCCATCCCCAGTCGCATCAGCGAGTGCACCCCGGGCTTGCCGTGCAGGTCCTCGTCGACCGTCGGCGGCAGCCCGACGCCGAACTGGCGGAACTCCCGGGCCCGATAGCCGCCGGCCTCGTACTGGGCGGGATAGCCGAGCACGTCATGGGGGTTCACCAGCGAGACCACCAGGCAGAACGGCTCCGGGAGCTCGTCGCGCCCCAACCAGCGCTCGACCTGGCGCGTGTAGACCTCGTCCCAGCCGTCGCCCTGGCCGGCGTTGCCGCCGCCGAAGTTCGCCGCCTTCGCGTTCTCGCCCGCGTCGGGCGCCTCCCAGTCGGCGAACCCGTAGTCGCGCTCGAGCCGCTCCGCGTCGGCGGCCGTCCAGCCGCCGAGCAGCCCCGTCGCCGCTCCTGGCGCCGCCCGGATGGGTGAGGTGCCACTTGCCCTTGTAGGCGACGGTGTACCCGGCGCTCGCGAGGAGGCGCGGCAGGCTCGGCGTCGTCGGGTCGAGCTCGGCCTCGCCGCCGCTGCTCGAGTCGAGGCGCAGCAGGCCACGGCCGAACTGCCTCAGGGTGCGCCGGCGGGAGACCGCCTCGCTGCGGAGCAGGTCGGCCATCGTGGCCAGGACGGCCGGCATGTTGCGTGGGTCCGGCCGCAGGTCGGCCGCCGTCAGCGTCAGCTTCACGCCGTGCTCCGCGGGATAGCGGCCGGTGAACAGCGTCGCCCTGCTCGGCGAGCACATCGCCGTGTTGCAGAACCCGTTGCGGAAGGACAGGCCCGTGCGCGCCAGCTCGGCGTCGTTGGGCATCAGCTCGCGCAGCCACCCCGGCTCGTCCGGCCAATGGCGCGGGCGCCGTTGCTGGTCGGTGACGAGCAGCAGGATGTTCGGCCTCCGAGCCAGGACGCCCGGATCCTTCCAGGTATAGCCTCGAGGCGTGGGCGAGCCATCACTCACCGGCAGCTGCCTCTGCGGCGGCGTGCGCTTCCGCCTCGCCGAGCCCGCGCGCGCGGCCACCTACTGCCATTGCACCCGCTGTCAGAAGCGCACCGGCACCGCCTCCTCGGCCCAGGCGTGGGTCGACGGCGCCGGCTTCGAGCTGGTCGAGGGGGCAGGGCTGGTGAAGACCTGGCGGCACCCCGACGGCGGCTTCGAGAAGGCGTTCTGCAGCGAGTGCGGCGCGCACCTGTTCAGCCGCGACCCCGACGACCACACCCAGATGAGCGTTCGGATGAGCGCCTTCGACGGCGACCCGGGCGTGCGGCCCTCGAAGCGAGGCTTCGTCGCCTACGCCGCCGCCTGGGAGCCCATCCCCGACGACGGGCTCGAGCGCTACGAGGAGTCCTTCCGCTCCGCCTAGCGGCTCACTTCGGCGGGTTGCGAAGCGCTCCGATCAGCGGCAGCGCCAGCATCACCACGATCACCCCGGCGGCGACCGTGAGCACGTCGAAGCCGAACTGAACCGCCACGGCGATCGTCATCGCCGCGAACACCCCGACGAAGATCAGTCCGCCGACGAGCAGGGCTGTGCGCAGGTCGGGGCTCCACGGACTGCCCTAGTACACCGGTCGCGAGCTCTCGGCGGCGAGCAGCGGCCGGCCGCGGGCCAGGAGCCTGGCGGCGACGAGGCCGAGCAGCACGCCGCCGGCGAGCCCGGCCGCGGGAGGCTGGCCGAGCGCCGGCAAAGCCTGCAGGGCGAACCAGATCGCGGCCCAGATCAGCGCGGGTACCTCGACGAAGGTGACGAAGAACGGCAGCAGGACCCAGCAGAGGATCCTCGCCCGCGCGAACAGCAGCGCGTAGGCGCCGATCAGCGCGGCGATCGAGCCGGCGACGCCCACGGACGGCGCGACGACCTCCGGCTCCAACAGCTCCTGGGCGCCCGCCGCGGCGACCCCGCCGGCGAGGAACAGGAGCAGAAAGCGCGGGATCCCGAGCCCGTCCTCGAGGCTCTTGGCGAACAGCCAGAGGAAGATCATGTTGACGACCAGCTCGACCAGCCCGCCGCTGACGAAGAGCGACGCTACCGCCGCCCAAAGCCACCAGGAATCGGCGAGGTCCGGGCTCCAATCCGCCACGCCGGCGACCACGCTCACCGCGATCAGGGCGATCGTCGCCAGCGGCGCGCGCAGCGACGGCAGGTTGTCCTTCAGCGGGAACAGGGGGGCGAAGCCTATTTCCAGCGGGCCCGGAAGCCGTTGATCTAGGCTTGGCCCGTGGCCGCCGGGAGCTGGATCGCGCAGGTCAACGTCGCGCTCCCGCGCGAGCCGCTGGACTCGCCGGCGCTGGCGGGGTTCGTCGCCAACCTCGAGCCGGTGAACGCGCTCGCCGACGCCGCTCCGGGCTTCGTCTGGCGGCTGGAGGACTCCAGTGGCGATGCGACTTCGATTCGCGTCTTCGACGACGAGCGCCTGATCATCAACATGTCGGTCTGGGAGTCGATCGAGTCGCTATGGGACTACGTCTACTCCGGCGGGCACCTCGCCGTGATGCGTCGCCGGCGTGAGTGGATGACCCGGCTGGCCGGCGTGTACATGTGCCTGTGGTGGGTGCCCGAGGGCCACGTGCCGGACACCGCGGAGGCGCGGGAGCGCCTCGAGCACCTGGAGCGCCACGGGCCAACCCCGCATGCGTTCACTTTCAAGCGGCGCTTCGAACGCGAACCGCTCGCGGCCGGCTAGGCGGCGCGCTTCTCCGCGACCCGGGCCGCGGCCTCGTCGGCGTGGTAGGAGCTCCGCACGAGCGGCCCGGAGGCCACCGACTCGAAACCGAGCTCGTAGGCGGCGTCGCGGAGCCGGTCGAACTCGTCGGGATGCCAGTAGCGGACCACCGGCAGGTGGCGCTCCGTCGGACGCAGGTACTGGCCCACGGTGAGGATCTGAACCCGGTGCTCGCGCAGCGTCCGGAAGGCGTCGACCATCTCGTCGAAGTCCTCGCCCAGGCCGACCATGAGCCCGGACTTGGTCATCACCCGGTCCCCGCCCATCTCCTTCGCCAGCCGCAGCACCCGGCAGGAGCGCAGGAAGTCCGATCCGCGACGGGCACGGGGATAGAGGCGCGGCACCGTCTCGACGTTGTGGTTGAAGACGTCGGGGCGCTCGGCGATCACCTTTGCCAGCGGCATCTCCTGGCCGCGGAAGTCCGGGGTCAGCACCTCGACCTTGCAGGCCGGGGCCATCATCCGGATCGAGCGGATCACGCCGACGAACGCCGAGGCGCCGTAGTCCGGCAGGTCGTCGCGGTCGACGGAGGTGACGACCGCGTGGCGCAGCCCCATCTTCTTCACCTGGGTCGCGACGCGCAGCGGCTCGAGCGGGTCGTTCCAGGTCGGGACCCCGGTCTGCACGTTGCAGAACCCGCACCTGCGGGTGCAGACGTCGCCGAGGATCATGAAGGTCGCGGTGCCACGCTCCCAGCACTCGCCGACGTTGGGGCAGTTGGCCTCCTCGCAGACCGTGTGCAGGTTGTCGGCCTCGATCGACTTCTTCAGCTTGCGGTAGGTCGAGCCACCGGGGGCGGGGACCTTGAGCCACGGCGGCTTGCGCTCGCGAAACGGGCGACCCTCGATCCCGGTCGCGCCGCCAGGGTTGGCGCGCGAGCGGGTGACGTGGATCGATCGGTCGTTTCGGCTCATCG
Organism: uncultured Solirubrobacterales bacterium; assembly: GCA_963729065.1. Taxonomy (GTDB): domain Bacteria; phylum Actinomycetota; class Thermoleophilia; order Solirubrobacterales; family 70-9; genus WHSW01. Next base: position 915,910 of record CAVSMS010000010.1, on the reverse strand, counting down.
TGCGCTCAAAGTTAGTGACCCGAGGACCTCATCCGCGGGGGTCTCGACCGGCTCGCGGTCATAGGCCTCGCCGAGCCGCGCGGCGAGCGCGGTCGCGAACTCGTCGACGGACTGCTCGGCGCCGAGCTCGCGGGTGAGCGAGGTCATCCGGCAGGCCTCGATCCCGCAGGGCACGACCCACTCGAAGGGCTGCAGGTCGTTGGCGACGTTGACAGCGAGCCCGTGCGTGGTGATCCCGCGCCGCACGTGGATGCCGATCGAGCCGATCTTGCGCGCGTCGCCGGCCGGCGGCGGCTCGGTCCCGACCCAGACGCCGGTGAGCCCTTCGATCAGACCCGCCGTCACGCCCCGATCGCCGATCGCGCCGATCATCGCCCGCTCCAGCAGCCGGACGTACTCGTGCACGTCGTCGGGCCTCGCCAGCTCGCGGAGGCTCATGATGGGATAGGCGACGAGCTGGCCGGGCCCGTGGTAGGTGACCTGGCCACCGCGGTCCGCCTGCACCACCTCGATTCCCTGCATCCGGTACCAGTCCTCGCCCATCGGCAGCTCGGCTGCGGTCGAGCGCCGGCCCTTGGTGTAGACGGGCGGATGCTCGAGCATCAGCACGAGGTCGTCGATCTCGCCGGCGTGGCGGGCCCGCTCGAGCGCCCGCTGCATCCGCAGGGCCTCCTCGTACGGGACGAGGCCGGCGCGCACGACCGTGAGCTTGCGCATGCGGCTCAGTCTCGCAGAGCGACGTTGAGCCGCTCGCCCGCGAGGTCGCGCGCTGCCTCCAGCGGGGTCACGCCACGCTGCGCTGCAACGGCGAGCACCCAGCCGAGGGTGCGCTCGATCCCGTGCGCCAGCGCCACCGCCCGCTGCTCGGAGTAGCCCTTGATCTCCTTGTAGACGTGGATGAGGCCGCCCGCGTTGGCGATGAAGTCCGGCGCGTAGAGGACCTCCCGCCGCTCGAGTACCTCGGCCAGCGAATCGTCGGAGAGCTGGTTGTTGGCGGAGCCGCAGACGACGTCGCAGCGGAGATCGCCGGCGTTGTCGGGCGTGATCGCGCCACCGAGCGCGCACGGCGCGAGCAGCTCACGGTCGCTGAGGATCGCGTCCTCGGGCTCCAGCCACTCGGCGCCCAGTTCCTCGGCCAGCTCCCGCTTGGCCGGGTCGATGTCGGAGACCGCGAGGTCGCAGTCGGCGTCGGCGAGCCGCTGGGCCAGCCGCGCACCGACATGGCCGAGCCCGACCACGCAGGCGCTGCGCCCGGCCAGGCCCTCCTCGCCGAAGCGAGCCCGCGCGCATGCCCGCAGCGCCGCCTCGACCCCGATCGCCGTGAACGGGCTCGGGTCGCCGGAGCCGCCCTGCTCGGGCGGCAGCCCGGTGACGTGCTTGGTGCGCTCACCGATCGCAACCAGGTCGGCGGGAGAGATGCCGACGTCCTCGGCGGTGACGTAGCGACCGTCGAGCGACTCGACCAGGTCGCCGAAGTCGAGCAGCGCCGCGCGGCGCCACTCGCCGTCGAGCCCCTCCGGCGGGGCGACGATCACGCCCTTGCCGCCGCCCAGGTCGAGCTGCGCGGCCGCCGCCTTGAGCGTCATTCCCGCCGCCAGGCGGAGCGCGTCGCGGATGCCGTCGATGGCCTCGCGGTAGTGCCACATCCGCACGCCGCCGAGCGCCGGCCCGAGCGCGGTCGAGTGGATGGCGATGATCGAGTAGAGCCCCGAGCGCTCGCCACGCCGGACCGCGATCTGCTCGTGGTCGAACGCGACCGGCGGGACCGTCGTCCCGGCGGGGATCGCCGTGGCGACCGTGCCGTTGGCGTCCGCTTCCGGCGCCCGTCCGTTGGTGCGGCTGTGGACTGCGATGGCCATCACTCGACCTCCCAGCCCTCGAGGCGGGCCTTGATCCGGGACAGGAACCTCGCGGCCTCGGCGCCGTCGAGGGCCCGGTGGTCCCAGGACATCGGCAGGTAGGTCATCGGGCGGATCGCGATCGAGTCGTTCCCGCCTTCGTCGGTGACCACCACCGCTCGCTTGACGATCGCCTCCAGGTCGAGGATCCCGACCTGGGGCTGGTTGATGATCGGCGTCGCGAGCACGGCGCCGAACTGCCCCGGGTTGGTGATCGTGAACGTGCCGCCGTGGACCTCGTCCGGACTGAGCCGCTTGCTGCGGGCTCGCTCCGCGAGGTCGACGATCGAGGCGGCGAGCCCCTCGAGGCTCAGCCGCTGCGCCTGGTCGATCACGGGCACGATCAGCCCGTCCTCCAGGGCGACCGCGATCCCGAGGTTGACGTCGCCGTGGTAGACGATCTCCTCGCCGTCGACCGAGGCGTTGAGCGCCGGATGATGCTCGAGCGCCTCGACCGTGGCCGCGGCGACGAACGCGAGGTAGGTGAGCGAGACGCCGCGTTGCGCCATCACCGGCTTCAGCTGCGCCCGCCGGGCGGCGACCCGAGACATGTCGACCTCGACGATCGTCGTGCAGTGCGCGGCGGTATGCCGGCTGTCGACCATGTGCCGCGCGATCGCCTTGCGCATCGTGCTCATCGGCTCGCGGCGGTCGCCGTCGACGATCGGCGCCTCCGCAACCGTCTCGACCGGGGGCTCGGGCCGATACGGCGACTCGGTGTGGAGCACCGGGGCCGGCTTCTGCTTGCCGTTGCCACCGGCCTCGACGTAGGCGAGCACGTCCTTCTTGCGCACGCGGCCGCCGATGCCGGTGCCCTGGACCTGCTCGAGGTCGACACCGTGCTTGTCGGCGATTCGCCGCACGACCGGGGAGAAGAACCCGGAACGGTCCGTCTGCCCCCTCGGCGGGCGCCGGTGGGGCGGGCGCCGGCTCGTCGTCGCCCTCCTGCGGATGGGCCTCCCCGGCGCGAGCGCCGGAATCGATCTCGGCGATCGTCGTGCCCACGTCGACCGTGTCGCCGGCCTCGGCGACGATCCGCGCCAGCCTGCCGGTGGCCGGCGACGGGATCTCGACGTCGACCTTGTCGGTGGTCACATCGGCGAGCGTCTCGTCGGCCTCGACCCAGTCGCCCGGCTGCTTGCGCCACTCGAGGATCGTTCCCTCGGAGACCGAGATGCCCATCTTCGGCATCGCGACCTCGATCAGCTGTTCAGTACTTGAGGAGCTCATCGCACGCCTCCTTCATGTCCTCGAGCTGGGGCAGGACGGCCTGCTCCAGGGGCGGGCTGAAGGGGATCGGAACGTCGGGAGCGGTGAGCCGGCGTACCGGCGCGTCGAGGTCCTCGAAGGCCTCGGCAGCGACCAGCGCGGCGACCTCCGCTCCCACCCCGCACGATTGCGTCGCCTCGTGGGCGACCAGGACCTTTCCGGTCTTGCGCACGCTCGCCAGGATCGCCTCGGTGTCGAGCGGACAGAGCGAGCGCAGGTCGATCACCTCGATCGACTCGTCCAGGGCCTCGGCGGCCTCGAGCGCGAGGTGGACGGCGGATCCGTATGCGATCACGCTCATCTCCTCGCCCTCGCGCGCGACCCGGGCCTTGCCGAGCTCGATCGAGTACTCCCCCTCGGGCACCTCATCCTTGACGTAGCGGTAGAGCCCCTTGTGCTCGAGGTAGCAGACCGGGTTCGGGTCGCGGATCGCCGCCGTCAGCAGGCCCTTGGCGTCGGCCGCGGTCGCGGGCGCCACGACCCGCAGGCCCGGCGACTGCAAAAACCACGCCTCCGGGTTCTGGGAGTGAAAGGGACCGCCGGAGAAGCCGCCGCCCGAGGGCAGGCGGACCACGATCGGCGCCGCCACGCCCTGGCGGTAGTGCATCTTCGCGGCGACGTTGACCAGCTGGTCGAAGCCGCAGGAGATGAAGTCGGCGAACTGCATCTCGCAGACGGGGCGCAGGCCCTCGACCGCGGCGCCGACGGCGGTGCCGATGATCGCGTTCTCGGCCAGCGGCGCGTCGAGTACCCGCGCCCCGCCGAACTCGTCCATGAACCCGTCGGTGACCTTGAAGGCGCCACCGAAGTTGCCGATGTCCTGACCCATGCAGAACACCGAGTCGTCGCGGCGCATCTCCTCACGCAGTCCATCCGAGATGGCTTCGAGGTATGTCATCTCGGCCATCAGGCAGCGCTCCTCTCGGCGCCGGCGTTCGCCCAGTACGACCAGGGCGCCTGCCCGTCGCCGAGCGGAGTGATGTCGTCGGCGAAGACGCCCTCGGCGGCGATCGCCGGGTCGGGCATCGGCGAGGCAAGCGCCGTCTGGGCGCATTCGTCGACGTAGGCCTTGACCTCGGCGCGAATCCCCTCGACCTCGTCGGAGGCGAAGTCGTGCTCGGCTACGAGCCGCTCGGAGTAGAGCTCGATCGGGTCGCGACCGGCCCACTCCTCGCGCATGGCCGCGGGCACGTAGCTCATGTCGTCGTGGGCGCCGTGGCCGTGCATACGCAGGGTCCGGCACTCGAGCAGCGTCGGTCCGCCACCGGCGCGGGCGCGTGCGGCCGCGTCCCGGGAGGCCTCGAACACGGCCTCGACGTCGTTGCCGTCGACGAGCTCGCCCGGGAAGCCGTAGGTTGCCGCCCGTTCGACGGGGTCGACGGCGAACTCGAGCTCGTTCGGGGTCGAGTAGGCGAAGCCGTTGTTCTCGAGCACGAAGACCACCGGCAGCTTGTGGACGCCGGCGAAGTTCATCGCCTCGTGCCACTGGCCGTTGGCGGTCGATCCCTCGCCGAAGTAGGTCATCGCCACCCGGGACTCGCCACGGGTCTTGAACGCGAGCGCCATCCCGGTGGCGACCAGCGCCATGTCCGGGAGCATCGAGACCATGCCGACGCAGCCGAGCTCGCGGTCGCCGAAGTGCATGTTGCCGTCCTTGCCGCCGGTGACGCCGCCGCTGCGGCCCATGTAGTTGGCCAGGTAGCGGTCGGGGGTGACCCCGCGGACGAAGTGGGCGCCGAGGTCGCGGTGCAGGATGCACATGCGGTCCTGCGGGCCGAGCACGTACGAGGAGCCGACCGAGATCGCCTCCTGGCCGCAGCCGTCGTAGAAGCTTCCGGGGACCTTGCCCTGCCGGTAGAGGGTGATCCCGCGCTCCTCGGCAGAGCGCATCATCGCCATGTACCGGAGCAGGTTCGCCCGGTCTGACCGGGTGAGCCCGGCCTGGTCGGCCGCCTCACTCGTGCGCGCGTCGCCGCTGATTCGGCGTTCGCGCAGTTCGTCGCGTGCGGGCTCGCTCGCGACAGCGCCATTGGCTGGCTTCATCTCTCCGCCCTTCGTAACTGGCCACCCCTTCGGGATCTCCTCCGGGTGGGCCTGGCTTCTCGCCGCTTCGGGATCTCCTCCGCGACGCCTACGGACGATGGGAGCCCGGGGTTCCGCCCGCGCTCCCTATGTCTGGATCCGCCCGAGCTGGTGGCTAGAGCGAATCGCTACACACGAGTGTATTCCCGCAACGCGACGTTTGAATCCTGGCCCGGTCTCGGGTGGCCGGTCGGCGGTCAGTCGCGCTCGGCCCGCTTGCGCACCGCCCGCAGGATCGAGTTGGTCGCGAGCACGTGGCCGCGGGTGCCGATCACGGCGAGGCGGTAGGCGGTGCCGGCGCGGCCGGGGAACTCGGCGCGCGTCTCGGCGGAGAGGCGGACGGTTCCGTCGAGGTTCTCGGTGAGCCGGAAGATGAGCGCGTAGCAGGAGAAGCGATGGGAGCCCATCAGCGCGAGGACCGATGGGCGCACGGACCGGGTGACCATGAAGCCCGGGGTCGTCGAGCCGATCTTGCCCCGATCGCCGCCGGGCTCGGTGTGCTCGCAGCCCAGGGCGCGGGCCACCGAGCTGCCGCCGCGGCGGCTGGCGAAGCCGGCGACCGTCGCCACCAGCGCCTCCCAGACGTCGGCGATTGGCGCGGCGATCGTGGTCTCGTGCTCGTCGACGAACGGCAGCGATTCGATTGGCACGTCGATCACGCTCCCCCGGTGGAGCGCGTCGGTCATGGCCTCAGAGGGCGAGCCCCAGCGGCTGCTCGAGCAACGTGCGCACGCGTCCGAGGAACTCAGCCGCATCCGCCCCGTAGAGGATCCGGTGATCGCAGGCGAGCGTGACGCCCATCAGCCTCGCGGTCGTGAGCTCGCCGTCGCGGACGACCGGGGTCTCGGTGATCGCGCCGACGGCGAGGATGCCCGCCTGGGGCGAGTTGATCACGGCGTGGAAGTTGGTGATCCCGTACATGCCCAGGTTGGAGACCGTGAAGGTGCCCCCGGAGAGCTCCGGCGGGGTGATCTTCTGCTCGCGGACCTTGGTGGCGAGCTGGCGCGACTCGGTCGCGATCTGGCGCAGGCCCTTTGAGTCGGTGTCGAAGACGGTCGGGACGACGAGCGCATCGCGCGCGGCCACCGCGATCCCGACGTTGACCCGCGAGTAGAGCTCCCACTTGCCGTCGCGGTAGGCGCCGTTGGCGCGCGGGAACTCGCGCAGGGCCAGGGCGCAGGCCTTGACCACCATGTCGTTGAAGGACGGGATCACGTCGCCCTCGGCGGCCGACGCCTTGAGCGCAGCCCGCGCCTCGCAGGCCCGGGTCATGTCGATCTCGGCCTGCAGGTAGAAGTGCGGAGCGGTCGCCTTCGATTCCGCCATCCGCCGGCTGACCGTCTGCTGGAGCTTGGTCAGCTCGACGACCTCGACCGAGCCCTTGGCCGTCTCGGGCTTCTCGGCGGCCGCCGCGGGTCGCGCCGGCGCCGGAGCCTCGGCCTTCGCCGGCGCGCCCTCGGCGGCGCCCTCGACATCGGTCTTGATGATCCGCCCCCCGGGCCCCGAGCCCGTCAGTCCGGCGAGATCGACGCCCTTCTCCTTGGCGATCCGCCGCGCGATCGGAGAGGCCTTGACCCGTCCGTCGCCCTCCCCCTGCTCCTCCCCAGCAGGAGCGGCGGGACCGTCCGTCGCGGGCTGGGTAGGGGAGGAAGTCTCAGGCTTCGTCGGCCGGAGCAGCCTCCTCGGGGGCGGGGGCGGCGTCGTCGGGAGGGCCCGGCGGGCTATCCGCAGCATCGCGAGGACTGCCCGACGGGTCCTTCCCGTCGTCGCCGTCACCGTCCCCGTCAGAGCTCCCACCGTCCTTAGCCTCAGAGGCATCACCAACGCGAGCGATCACCTCACCGATCGGCAGAGTCGCCCCCTCGTCCGCCACGATCTCCACCAGCGTCCCCGCCGCGTCCGCCTCGAAGACCATGTTCGCCTTGTCGGTCTCGATCTCGACCAGCTCCTCGCCGAGCTCGACCTGGTCGCCGACCGACTTCATCCACTTGAGGACCGTGCCCTCCTCCATCGAGTCCGAGAGGCGCGGCATGACGATGTCCTCGGCCATCAGATAAGCGGCCTCAACAGCGGCCGGGCTCGGCTCCGTCCTGTCGGACTCCGCCTCACAGCGCTCCCTCCGTCGTCGCCAGCGCCGCGCTGATCACGTTCTCGGCGTGCGGCATCGCCGACTGCTCGAGTCGCTTCGAGTAGGGCATCGGCACGTCGGCGCCCGTGACCCGCTGGATCGGCGCGTCGAGGTGGTCGAATGCCTGCTCGGCGACCAGTGCGGCGAGGTTCGCGCCGACGCCACCGTGCGGCCAGCCCTCCTCGACCACCACGAGCCGGTTGGTCTTGCGGACGGACTCGAGGATCGTGTCGAGGTCGAGGGGGCGCAGGGTGCGCGGGTCGATGACCTCGGCCTCGATCCCGTGCTCGTGCGAGAGCGTCTTCGCCGCCTGCTCGGCGATGTGCGCCATGCGCAGGATGCCGACGATGGTCACGTCGCCGCCCTCGCGTCTGATCGCCGCCTCGCCGAAGTTGACCACGTGGTCGTCGTCGTCGGGGACGTCGCCCCGGGCGCCGTAGAGGGTCTCGTGCTCGATGAAGATCACGGGATTATCGTCCCGGATCGCCGCCTTGAGCATGCCCTTGCCGTCGGCGGGTGTCGAGGGACACGCCACGAGCAGGCCCGGGATCTGCAGGAACATCGCCTCGAAGCTGTGCGAGTGGGTCGGCCCCAGCTGATGGCCGCCGCCACCCGGCATCCTGATCACCAGCGGCACCGTGGCCTGGCCGTTGAACATGTACGGGATCGCCGCCGCGTGGTTGATCATCTGGTCGAAGGCGAGCAGGGAGAAATTGACCGTCATCAGCTCGACGATCGGCCGGAGCCCGCCCATCGCCGAGCCGATGCCCATGCCGACGATCGTGTTCTCGGAGATCGGCGTGTCGCGGACCCGCCGCTCGCCGAACTCGTCGAGCAGACCCTCCGTGACCTTGAACGCCCCCTGGAAGACCGCGACGTCCTCGCCCATCACATAGACGGCCTCGTCGCGGCGCATCTCCTCGGCCATCGCGTCCCGCAACGCCTCGCGCATGCGCAGGACGGCCACTACTCCGAGGCCTCCTCGTCGTCGCCGTCCCCGGCCTCGCCCTCGTCCGCGAACTCCTCGCGATCCTCGAGCGCGTCGGCCGCCTCCTTGTCCGCGAGGGCGTCGTCCTCATCGCGCCGTCCGGCCGACGAAGACGCCTGTCCGCCGTAGGCGGCGCCCGCCTCGGCGAGCCGCTTGGCCTCGCCCGTGAGCTCCTCGCCCTCGCGCTCGCCCGCGAAGGGCTGCGGCGCGCGCTCGTCGACCGCGTACCAGCCGGGCACCAGGTCGCCGAGCACGTAGAGGTGGTCATAGAGGGTGTCGAGCGGCGGCTCGGGCGACTCGTCGGCGAACTTCACCACGTCGAGCACCCTCGCGTCGATCCGCTCGCGCAGCTCCGCGCGGGCGTCGCTCGTCAGGACGCCCTCCTTCTCGAGCCGGTCCGCGAACGACTCGACCGGATCCTTCTTGCGCCACTCCTCGACCTCCTCCTTGGTCCGGTAGACCTCGGGATCGGCGGCCGAGTGGCCACGGAAGCGGTAGGTGAACGCCTCGACCATCGTCGGCCGGCGCTCCTCGCGGGCGATCCGGATGTGCTCGGCGACCGTCTCGCGCATGGCCAGCACGTCCATGCCGTCCACGCGCACGCCGGGCACGCCCATGCCCTCGGCCTTCCTCGAGAAGTCCGTGACCGCCGAGTGGCGCTCGACCGCCGTTCCCATGCCGTAGAGGTTGTTCTCGAGGATGAAGACCACCGGCAACCGCCAGAGCGCGGCGAGGTTCATCGTCTCGCCGAAGTTGCCCGCGTTCGATGCCCCGTCGCCGAACATGCACACGGTGACGTCGTCGGTCCCCTTGTAGTCGCTGGCGAGCCCGAGGCCGGCGGCCAGCGGCAGGTTGCCGCCGACGATCCCGTAGCCGCCCATGAACCGGCGCTTGCCGTCGAAGACGTGCATCGAGCCGCCCCGCCCGCCGGAGGTCCCGTCGACCCGCCCGAAGAGCTCCGCCATGACGTACTTGGGGTCGGTGCCGCGGGCGATGGCGTGGCCGTGGGTGCGGTAGGTACCGATCAGGTAGTCGTCCTCGGCCATCACCGAGGTGGTGCCGACGATCGTGGCCTCCTCGCCGATCGCCAGGTGCAGGAAGCCACCCGCCTTGGCCCGTTGGTACTGGCGGCCCGCCTCCTCCTCGAAGCGGCGGATCAGCGCCATGGTCTCGAGCAGCTCGAGGCAGACGTCAGGTTCCGGCAGCTCGCGGGACGAGCCCGTCCCGTCCGCCTGTGCCGTCTTGACCGTCTCCTCAGCCACCCGCCTCAACATAGCTAAAGCCTCGAGAGTCCGAGGATGGGACGTCGGCGGCTTGCGCTTCAGGCCGCCGCCGCGGCCGCCGCCTCCTCGAGCTGGTCGTCGCCCCAGAAGACCTCCTCGCCGACGACGACTGCGGGCACGCCGAACACGCCGAGGTCGCCGGCGCGATCGGTGGCCTCGCGCAGGCGCAGCTTGATCGCGCCGCGCGCGACCGCCGTCTCGAGCGAGCGCGGGTGGAGCTCCGACGAGGCCGCGGCGATGAAGACGTTGTCGGGCTCGGACAGGTCGCGGCCGGCGGCGAACGCCTGGCGGAAGGCGGCGAGCGAGAACGAGACCACCCGCCCGATCTCCTTCGCGAACGTCGCTGCCCTCATCGCGGTCAGCATGTTTCCCGGGAACGGGTCCGGCCAGCGGATCGGTGGCAGCCCGTAGGCCTGACCGCGGCGCTCGACCTCGCGCAGTCCCGCCTCGCGATCCGGTCCGTTCGCCCACGAGCCGCGCCCGAAGCGGGCGAAGAGGCCGCCGAGCAGGATCGGCTGCCACTCCGGCTCCTCGGCGCCGGCCTCGTCGAAGACCGCGCTGACCCGCTCGGCCGCCAGGTAGGCATAGGGCGACCCGAGGTCGTAGTAGAAGGTCGCCCGCTCACTCACCGCCGGGCCGGCCCGCTACTGGTGGATCGCCCAGCCGTCGATCGCGCGGGCGGCGTCGAGGATCGCCTCGGAGATCGTCGGGTGCGGGTGCACGATCCGGGCGAGCTCCTGGTAGCCGCCCTCGAGCGCGATCGTGTCGACCAGCTCGGCGATCATGTCGCAGGCGCGGTTGCCGACGACGTGCGCGCCGAGGATCTCGCCGTACTCGGAGTCGACGACCAGCTTGACGATCCCGTCGCGGTCGTCGTAGACGGCCGCGGCACCGACGCCGCCGAGCTTCATCCGGCTCGTCTTGATGTCCTTGCCGGCGTCCTTGGCCTGCTGCTCGGTGAGCCCGACGCTGGCGACCTGCGGATGGCAGAAGGTCGCGCCGGCGACGAGGTTCGGGTCGAGCGGATGGGTCGGGGCGCCGGCGATCGTCTCGGCGGCGACGATCCCCTCCTCCTGGGCCTTGTGGGCGAGCGCCGGGCCGCGAACGAGGTCCCCGATGGCGAACACCTTCTCGTTCGAGGTCCGCTGGTTGGCGTCGATCTCGACCCGGCCGCCGTCGCCGAGCGCGACGCCGGCCGCGTCGAGCCCGAGCGACTCGGTGTCGGGCGCGCGGCCGCCGGCGATCGCGACGTACTCCACCTCGATCGACTCGTCGCCGACCTTGGCCTTGACGGAGTCCGGGCCCACCTCGACGTTCTCGATCGGATTGCCGGTGAGGATCTTCATCCCCTGCTTCTTGAAGACGCGCTCCACCACCCGCACGATGTCCTTGTCCTCGGCGGGGAGGATCTGGGGCAGCATCTCGATCAGGGTCACCTCGGTCCCGTAGCGGACGTAGGCGGAGGCGATCTCAGCCCCGGAGGCGCCGGCGCCGACCACGGCGATCGACTTCGGCAGCTCCGGCAGCGACCAGGCGCCCCAGGTGTCGACCACGCGGTCGGAGAACTCAACCCCGGGGATCGCGAGCGCGACGGAGCCCGTCGCGAGCACCACCGCCCCGGCCTCGTAGGTGGTGCCGTCGACGACCACGTTCGCGTCCGAGTCGAGGGCACCCCTGCCCTCGATCATCGTCACCTTGTTCTTGTCCCAGAGCATCTTCACGCCACCGGAGAGCGTCTCGGAGACCTTCGCCCGCCGCTCGCCGAGCGCCTTCCAGTCGAGGGCCACACCGTCGACGCTCAGGCCGAGGTCGGCCCCGTGCTGGACGTGGTCGAAGAGCTCGGCCGTGTGCAGCATCGTCTTCGCCGGGATGCAGGCGTAGTTGAGGCAGCGGCCGCCGGGTTTGTCGGCCTCGACAACAGCCGTCTTCTTGCCGAGCTGGGCAGCTCGGATCGCGGCGTGGTATCCGCCTGGGCCGCCCCCGATCACGATGACTTCGTAGGAATCCGCCATGAGTTCGACTTTATCGGGGCGGGCGTTCAGTCCGGGTCCACGCGCCTGGCGCGGGGGCGCTCGGGCATCTGGATCCGGGCCATCGCCTTGATCATGAAGTAGAACAGCGCCCCGGCGGCGACGATCAGCAGCGTCGTGCCGATCGCCTGGAAGGCCTCGGTCGCCTGCACGAGCCCGAGCGTCGCCGCGACGAGCACGATCACGAGCAGGGCCTGGAACCCGAGCACCGCCCAGTAGCGCGTTCGCCAGAGCCCGTAGGCCATCGTCCCCATGAGCACCACGACCGCGACGACCGAGAGGATCGGCGCCTCGCCCTCGCCCTGCGCGATCCCGTCGCTGCCGAACCTCCTCACCTCGACCCCGGCCGCGTAGCCGATCACGCTCGAGACCGCGATCAGCGCCGAGACCACTGCGGCGATCGTGACCACGAGGGGCCGCTCGCCCTCGGGCAGCGGCTCGAGCGCCTCGCGGGCCGCCTCGTTCTTGGCCTCGGTCCGCGCGGCCATCGTCTCGCGTTTGGCGTCCAGTTCGCTCGCTCGCTCTGTCGCCCGGTCCTTGCGCTTGCGCCGCTCGGCGCGCTTTCGCTCCCGGCTGGCCATCGACCGGAGGCTAGATGAGTGACCTAGGCCTCGAGCGCGGCGCGCAGCTCACGTGCGGCGATCTCGGGGTCGCCGGCGTCCCGTATCGCCCGCACGACCACGATCCGGCGCGCGCCCGCGGCGACGACCTCGGCGACGTTGGACCGGTCGATGCCGCCGATCGCGAACCATGGGACCTCGGGCCCGGCCACCCGGGCCGCGTGCTCGACCAGCCCGAGCCCGGCGGCCGGGCGACCCTCCTTGGTCGGCGTCTCCCACACGGGCCCGGCGCTGATCTGGTCGGGCCGTGCGTCGCCGCCCGCCGCGAGCGCGGCGTCGAATTGCTCGGGCGAGTGGCTCGAGAGGCCGACCAGGCAGGCCGGCCCGGCGCTCGCGCGGGCGGCTGCGACCGGCTCGTCGTCCTGGCCGACGTGGACGCCGTCGGCGCCGCAGGCCTCGACCAGGCCGGGCTCGTCGTTGAGGAAGAAGAGCGCCCCGCGCTCCCGTGCGGCGCGCGCGAACGGCTCGGCGAAGGCGATCAGCTCCTCGGCGCACCGGGGCGCCTTCTCGCGGAGCTGGATCACGTCCACGCCCCCGGCGATCGCCGCTTCGAGCAGCGCCGCCGGATCCTCACCGTGCGGCTGCGCGTCGCAGACGAAGTAGAGGCGGGCGTTGGCGAGCGCGCGGCGCCGGGCCTCCAGCAGCGCGTCCTCGAAGCTCTGGTACAGGACGCCCTCGGCGATCAGCTCGCCGTCGAAAACTCCCAGCCAGCCGCCGTGAGCGAGGACGTTGATCCCGCTCGAGCGGCCCTCGATCGCGATCTCGGTCTCGACCGCGACCAGGTTGCGGCTCGACGGGCCGGATCGTCGATCGGCCGCCAGCGTCATGCTCGACATCGGATCGCGGTACTCGACGGTCGCCCGCCGAACCTCCTCGCGGCCCCGGGCGATGCCGCGGAACGGCCCCTTCGACCGGCTCCGGTCGAGGACGACGTTCTCGGTCGTCAAAGCCATCATCCGGTCGAGGTCAGTGCCGCTGAAGGCATCAAAGAAGCTCTCGACGCGCTCGCGTTTCGAATGAGGCATGCGGGGGAGTATCTTCACAGCAACGGGAGCCCCGACCCAAGAGGGCTGAGAGGGCGGCACGGGCCGCCGACCGTATGAACCTGATCCGGGTAATGCCGGCGCAGGGAGATGCGAAAGGTCCGCCGCCCGGGACAAGGAGCAGCGCCCGTGGCACACAGATCACCGACAACTTCGAGCGCGGACGTGGTCGTCGTCGGCGGCGGCGTCATCGGCCTCTCCTGCGCCTGGCGCGCGGCCGCGGCCGGGCTCGACGTGACCGTGCTCGAGCGCGAGCGGCCCGGGGCGGGGGCGTCGGGGGTCGCGGCGGGGATGCTGGCGCCGGTCGGGGAGGCGACCTTTGGGGAGGAACGCCTGCTCGAGCTCGCGCTCGCCTCGCACCGCGCCTGGCCCGCGTTCGCGGCCGAGCTCGCCGACGCGAGCGGCCGCGACGTCGGCTATCTGGCCCTCGGGGCGCTGCACGTGGCGCTCGATCGCGACGAGGCCGCGGAGCTCCGTCGGCGCCACGAGCTCATGCGCGCCCACGGCCTCGACGCCGAGTGGCTGGCGCCGAGCGCCTGCCGCGAGCTGGAGCCCGGTCTCGCCCCGGGTGGTCACGGCGGGGTATACGCCGCCCACGAGTCGGCCGTGGATCCGCGCGAGCTGGTCGCGGCGCTTGCGGTCGCCTTCGAGCGCGCCGGCGGGAGGATCGAGATCGCCGAGGTGATCGGCGGGGTTTTCGACGGCGAGCGGCTCGCCGGGGTGCGGACCGCCGACGGGACCGAGCGGCGAAGCGAGGCGGTGGTGCTCGCCGCCGGCGCGTGGTCGGCGGCCGACTGGCTGCCCGGACCCGCCCGCCCCGAGCTGCGTCCCGTCAAGGGCCAGATCCTCACCCTCGCCGGACCGCCCGGCCGTGCGGTCTGCGAGCGGATCGTGGCCACCGAGCGGATCTACGCCGTGCCCCGGGCCGACGGCCGCCTGGTGGTCGGTGCGACGGTGGAGGAGCAGGGCTTCGACACCCGGGTGACGGCCGGCGGCGTGTACGAGCTGCTTCGCGAGGCCTACCGCGCGCTCCCCGAGATCGCCGAGCTCGAGCTCGTCGAGGCGATTGCCGGCCTGCGCCCGACGACCCCCGACAACCTGCCGTTGATCGGCACGGGCGCGATCGACGGCCTCGTCCTGGCGACCGGGCACTTCCGCAACGGGATCCTGCTCGCGCCGCTGACGGCGGACCGGATCGCGGGCCTGCTCGCCGGCCACCGCACGGAGGCGGTGCTCCGATGACGATCGAGCTCAACGGCGAGCGGGTGGACCTGGCGCCCGCTGCCACCGTGGCGACGGCGGTCGAGCGCCTCGGCGCCGAGCGCGAGCGCCGCGGGGTTGCGGTCGCCGTCGACGGCGAGGTCGTGCCCCGCAGCGCGTGGGCGCAGACCCCGCTCAGCGAGGGCCAGCGGGTCGAGATCGTTGGGGCGATCCAGGGTGGGTGAGGGCCGTTGGCAGCTTGGCGGTCGCGAGTGGACCTCGCGCTTGATCGTCGGCACCGGTGGCTTTCGATCGCTGGAGCAGATGGAGGAGGCGCTGGAGGCCTCGGGGACCGAGATCGTGACGATCGCGTTGCGGCGCGTCAGCCCCGAGGCGGAGGGGTCGCTCGTCGACCTGGTCGAGCGCCTCGGTCTGTTCCTGCTCCCGAACACGGCCGGGTGCTACACGGCCCGCGACGCCGTCCGTACCGCGCAGCTCGCCCGCGAGGCGTTCGAGACCGACTGGGTCAAGCTCGAGGTGATCGGCGACGACCGCACCCTGCTGCCCGATGCGCCCGAGCTGCTCGCGGCCGCCGAGACCCTGGTCGGCGACGGCTTCACCGTCCTGCCCTACACCAACGACGACCCCATCCTCGCCCGGCGCCTCGAGCAGGCCGGGTGCGCGGCCGTGATGCCGCTCGGCTCGCCGATCGGGTCGGGAGCGGGGATCCGCAACCCCTACAACCTGCGGATCATCGTCGAGTCCGCCTCGGTGCCGGTGATCTGCGACGCGGGGATCGGGACCGCGTCCGACGCGGCGCTGGCGATGGAGCTCGGGTGCGACGGGGTGCTGCTGGCGAGCTCGGTCTCCCGCGCGGCCGACCCGCGGCGGATGGCGATCGCGATGCGCAAGGCGGTCGAGGCCGGCTACGAGGCGCGCGGCGCCGGGCGCATCCCGACGCGCCTCCTCGCGGAGGCCTCAACGCCGGGTGAGGGCCTCCCGAACCTCTAGCGACTGGCGTCGCTCAGATCAGGCCTCGGTCGCGGGCGCAGCTGTTGATCAAGGGCTTGTGGGTGCCCCCGAACAGGTTCTGGTCGGCCACCCGCAGCGCCCTCACAGAGTCCTCGAAGGCGGTGTTTGCAGAGGTCGGAACCAGGAGATCGTTGTGGGCGATGACCAGACTGAACACCCTGTTGCGAGCCCCGACGTTGCCCCCGAGGCCCTCGAAGATGCAGGTCATCGCCGCCGACCAGAAGCGCCCGTCGTCGTGCTCCTCCGACGGCGTCCCGCCGTACGAGCCGATGTCTGCGCCGGTGCCCTCGTTGGTGCCGTCGATCCACCGCAGGCAGCCGCTGCCGTTGCCGGCGCCGCTGAACGGGTTGTAGGAGACGGCGTCCCAGTCGCCGATGCAATAGCGGCGGGTCGACAGGTAGGCCGGCTTGCCGTGGTTGAAGTAGTAGATACCGGCGAGGAAGTCGCCGAAGCCCTCGCCGATCGCTCGCTGCTCGGTGTTGAACCCCGGGCCGTAACCGGGCACCTGGTTGTCCTGGATCGAGTGCCCGTACTCGTGCAGGACGATGTCGGCGTCCTCGGCGTCGTCGACCCCGCCGTCGCCGAAGTGGAGCGCGTGATCGGTACTCGAGTAGAACGAGTTGTCGGACGAGTAGTAGTGGACGTCGATCGGGATCGAGCGGTTGTTGGCGTCCGTGAAGCCCAGGCTCTGGATCAGGCTCTGGGTGCGGGTGATCGCCGAGTAGACGCTCGCCTCCTCGAAGCGGTCGTCGCTGCGCTTGTAGTTGTAGTCGCGGGTCGGCGAGCGCGCCGCCCCGGGCGTGTACGGGAGCGTGGACCCGGTGATCCCGGTGCCCGTGAGGTTGGCGAAGTCGCCCCTCAACGTCCTCACGGACGGGTTCAAATGGTTGAGCGGGAACCCGGTGATTCGGTTGGCCGTGAGCTTCGCCGTGTCGGCGTCGTTGCCGTCGGCGAAGCCGGTGTACGTGCCCGCCGCCTGGATCGGGTTCGGGTCGTAGATCGAGGCCGAGTTCGCGTCGGTGATCGCGTCCCAGGAGCCGACCACGGCGCCGGAGCTCGCGTCGACGATCACGTTCCAGTCCGCCGGCTCGACGGTCGGGCGCACGACGTGCCAGGCGAGCAGGCTGCCCTCGTCCGTGGGATAGACCACCAGGTCGGCGGTCTGCGCGAGCCGCAGCTCAGCCGCTCCGGTCGCCGCGGCGGCGGCGGATTGCGCCTCCGCCGCGCTCACCCGCGGTCGCATGGACTCCGGTGCCTCGCCGGTTGCGCTGCTGCGAACCCAGGGGAGGGCACCGCCGCCGTCGAAGCCGAGCACGATCTGGCCGTTGAACACGGGCACTCCGGCGAGCTCCTGCTGCAGGCGCAGCGTGCGCCCGGCCGGACCACGGGTCGCGTCGGCGAGCTCGAAGTCGCCCGGATCCACCCCGAGCGTCGGGGCGAGCCGGTCCAGCGCCCGCCGTGCGAGCTCGCCGGAGGCGAGCGACGGGTCGAAGCTGCCGCAGTTGGTGAGCAGCTCGGGTGCGCCGGAGGCGCCGGCGCGGGCGGGGCCGTCGCACCGGACGACGTCGGCCGCCGCAGGCGCGGCCGCCAGCAGCCCTACAGCGACGGCGAACGCCGCCAGCCTGGACCCGATCCCACTCAGTCCCCGCATCCGCGGCCCACCCTTTCACATCTTCCGACGGCGTGCAGGCGTTCGGCTCGGCGGCCGCGGGGTAGGCAGGGGCCGATGGCAACGCTCGTTCTCGGCCCGCTGCTGCGCTACGTCGGCGAGACCGAGGCCGTGGTCTGGGTCGAGACGGACGAGGCCTGTGAGGTCGAGGTCCTCGGCCACCGCGAGCCGACCTTCTGCGTCGCCGGTCACCACTACGCGCTGCTGATCGCCGACGGGCTCGAGCCGGGCTCGGCGACCGAGTACGAGGTCGCGCTCGACGGTGAGCGGCGCTGGCCGGAGCCCGGCTCGGAGTACCCGCCGAGCGTGATCCGGACGCTCGGCGGCGACGAGCCGCTGCGGCTCGCCTTCGGCTCCTGCCGCGTGTCGCTGCCGCACCACGGGCCGTACGTGCTCCCCAAGCAGGAGCATTCCGAGGGGCGCGAGTTCGACGCCCTCTACACGCTCGTGGTCGAGATGCTGGAAGCCGACCCCGCGCACTGGCCCCGGGCCCTGCTGATGCTCGGCGACCAGGTCTACGCCGACGAGGTTTCGCCGGAGACCCTCGCCTTCATCCGCAAGCGACGTGACGTGCGCAAGCCTCCGGGCGACGAGGTCGCCGACTTCGAGGAGTACACGCGCCTGTACCGGGAGTCCTGGGAGGACTCGCACATCCGCTGGCTGCTGTCGACGGTCTCGATCTCGATGGTCATCGACGACCACGACGTCCACGACGATTGGAACATCTCCGCCGCGTGGGTCGAGGAGATGCAGCAAGAGGACTGGTGGGCCGAGCGCGAGTGCGCCGGGCTGGCGAGCTACTGGCTCTACCAGTTCATCGGCAACCTCTCGCCGACGGCTGATCCGCGAGAGCGACCTGCTCGCCCGGGTGCGCGAGGCCGAGGACGGCTGGGAGGTGTTGCGCGAGTTCGCCGCCAACGAGCGCGGCACCCGCGACGGCGCGCGCTGGAGCTACTGCCGCGACCTCGGGTCGACCCGCCTGCTCGTGATCGACTCGCGAATCGGCCGGGTGCTCGACGAGGACCGGCGCTCGATGCTGAACCCCGACGAGTGGAGCTGGCTCGAGTCGCATCTGAGTGGCGACTTCGAGCATCTCCTGATCGGGACGTCGGACCCGCTGGTGCTCGCGCCCGCCCTCCACTACGCCGAGCGGTGGGGCGAGGCGGTGTCGCGCGGGGCGTGGGGCGCCGCCGCCGCCCGCCAGGGCGAGAAGCTGCGGCGGACCGCCGACCTCGACCACTGGCCCGCGTTCGGCGAGTCCTTCGACCGGCTCGCCGGCCTGCTGGCGCGGGTCGGCGCGGGGGAGTTCGGCCACCCGCCCGCCTCGATCACGGTCCTGTCGGGCGATGTCCACCACGCCTATCTCGCCGAGCTCGCCTACCCCAGCTCCGACGGCGTGCGCAGCCACATCTGGCAGGCGGTCTGCTCGCCGTTTCGCAACGCGCTCGACGATCGCGAGCGCAAGACGATCGACCTCGGCGACTCCCGTGTGCCCGCACGCGCCTTCAAGGCGCTCGCCCGGCTGGCCGGCGCCCCGAAGGAGCGGGTCCGGTGGCGGCTCGTCGAGGGCCCGTTCTACGACAACCAGGTCGCGACCCTGACCCTCGACGGCCGTTCGGCCGCGCTGAAGCTGGAGCGCACCGTCGGCGACCCGGAGACCGACGAGCGCGGGCTCCACACCTCGTTCGAGCGTGACCTCGTATGAGTGTCACCCACCATTGTCTATCTATTCAGTAGGCTTTGTCCGGGCATGCACCACCTCCGCCCCGGCGGGACGGCGGAAGGCACCGAGCAGGTCCGGCCGGCAGGGAAACTCATCTCCCCTCGCCGGCCGGGCGCTCGGTCGCGCCGGCCGCTAGCGCGGCGTGGGTCTCAGCCGGAGGCCGCCGGCTGCGACTCGCCGGACTCCATCGGGCGGCCGGATCGCTTCCAGGTCCCGACGCCGCCCCTGCCGACGTGGATCACCTGGTCGAAGCCCTCGCGCTGCAGGATCGAGGCGGCGAGGCCGGAGCGCTTGCCGCCGCTGCAGATCGCGGCGATCGGCTGGTCGGCCGGCAGCTCGCCGAGGCGTTCGCCGAGGTCGCCGTAGGGGATGTGCACGGCGCCGGGGATGTGGCCGTCCGCGAACTCCGAGGCGTCGCGGACGTCGAGCACCACCAGCCCGTCGCCGTCCTCGATCCGCTCCGCGAGCTCGTCGGGGTCGATCTGCTCGAGCCGGCTGACGCGCCGGCCCTCGGAGCGCCAGGCGGTCATCCCGCCGACGAGGAAGCCGCGAACCCGCAGCCCGACGGAGGCGAGCAGGTCGGCGGCGGCCAGCTCGTAGCCGTCGGACGCCGCGACGACGATCAGCTCGACGTCGGCCGGGACGACCTTGGCGACCTTGGTCGCGAAGCCCGTGTCGTAGGCGGAGGCGCTGATCGCCCCTGAGATGTGAGCCTCGTCGAACTGGTCGTTGGTGCGTGCGTCGACGAGCATCGCGCCGCCGGCGATCGCGACCTCGACCGCGCGCGGGCTCAGGGGCGTCGGCGCGCCGAGCTCCTCGACGAGCGGCCCCCGGTTGAGGTCGACGACGTGCTCGACGTTCGGCGGCCGGTCGCCGAGGGTGGCGACCGCGTTGGCGGCGAACTCGTCCTCGTCGGCGAAGGTCATGGCGTGGTTGTGCCCGGTCTCGAAGCCGATCGTCGACGAGGTCCGGTGATCGAGCGCCTTGCTGCCGCACATGGAGCCGCCGAGGTGCCCGGGCCAGACCTCGACGGCCGCCGGGAGCGTGAAGAGGCGCTCGTGGAGTGAGCGATAGAGCTCGCGCGCGCCCTGCTCGGGCTCGATCGCGAGGTCCGGGCGGGCTACGTCGCCCACGAAGAGCGAGTCGCCGGTGAGCACCGCGACCGGCTCGCCGTCGGCGCTGAGGTCGCGAAGCAGGAACGAGGTGTGCTCGGGCCGGTGGCCCGAGGTGTGCATGCCCTCGATCTCGAGCTCGCCGAGGCGCAGCCGCCAGCCGTCGTCGAACGCCTCGTGCGGGTACTCGGCGTCGGCGAGGCGGTGGATGTGGATCGTCGCCCCGGTGGCGCGGGCAAGCCGGCCGTGGCCCGAGACGTGATCGGCGTGGTTGTGCGTTTCGAGCACATGCTCGATTCGAACCCCGTGCAAGCGGGAAAGGTGGAGGTATGGCTCGATGTCCCACTGCGGGTCGACGACCGCGGCGACCCCCTCGCCGACGTCGCCGACCAGGTACGACGCGCAGCCCAGGTCCTCATGGATCACCTGCCGGAACAGCATCGCGGCCCCCATCTTCCCATCTTGAATCCCACCTTTCTGACTAAGATAGTAGACAATGACTGACCGACCGCAACGCTCATACCTCGTCTGCGCCACGCCGCGTAGCGGCAGCACCCTGGTCTGCCAGGCGCTCACGGAGACCGAGGTGGCCGGCCGCCCAGCCGAGTACTTCGAGGCGCTGCGGCACTCGGGTCGACCCCGGCGACCCGAGGAGTATTTCGAGGGCGTCGACGACCGCTCGATCCTCGATCACCTCGGCGAGCGGGGGATCGGCGACGAGCCCCAGCAGCGCTCGCCGCTGTGGAGCCGGGCCGCCTACGACCGCTATCTCGAGTGGGCGCTGGACGCCGGGACGACGCCGAACGGCGTCTTCGGGGCGAAGCTGATGTGGGGCTACTTCGGCGACTTCGTCAGCCTGCTGCGCAACATCCCCGAGTACAGCGAGCTCTCGATCGCCGAGCTCTTGCCGCAGGTCTTCCCGAACCTGACCTTCGTCCGCGTCGTCCGCGCCAACAAGGTCCGCCAGGCGGTCTCGCTGTGGAAGGCGGTGCAGACCGCGACCTGGCGCCAGGAGGACGCGGCGAGCGGCGCCGTCACCGACGGGTCGCCCCCGTACAAGAGCTTCCTCGAGGACCATCGCCCCCAGCTTCGCTTCCACTACGGCGCGATCGAGCACCTGCTGGGCCGGATCCTCGCCGAGGAGGCGCAGTGGGACGCGTTCTTCGAGCATGCGAGGATCAAGCCCGTGCTGGTCCTGTACGAGAACTTCGCCGGCGACTACGAGCCCGCGACCCGCAACGTGCTCGAGCGCCTCGACCTCGAGCTGCCCGAGGGCTACGAGCTCCAGCCGAAGATGCGAAAGCAGTCCGACGGGATCAACGACGACTGGACCCGGCGCTACGCCGACCTGAAGCTGGGCACCCAGTTCGACCTCGTACCCGCCGCCGGGGCGGCAGCGTGAGCGCGGGCCCGGGCCCACAGGGCGCACCGCCCAACATCCTCTACATCCACTCGCACGACACGGGGCGGTACGTGCAGCCGTACGGGTTCGCGGTCCCGACCCCGAACATCCAGCTGCTCGCCGACCAGGGGGTGCTCTTCCGGGAGGCGTTCTGCGCGATGCCGACCTGCTCGGGCAGCCGCGCCTGCCTGCTCACCGGCGAGGGCGGCGTCGGCAACGGGATGCTCGGCCTCGCCCACCGGGGCTGGCGCCTGCGCGACTACGGCCATCACCTGGTCCACACCCTGCGCGGCGCCGGCTATCACTCGGCGCTGATCGGCGAGCAGCACATCTCCGACGACCCGGACGTGATCGGCTTCGACGAGGTGGTCGAGCTCGAGACCCACAACGCGAGCGAGATCGCGCCCTCGGCGATCGCCACCCTGCGGCGGCTGCGTGGTCGGGAGCCGTTCTTCTGCTCGGTCGGCTTCTTCGAGACCCACCGCAACTTCGCCGCCCCGGTCTCGGTGCGCGACACGCTCTACTCGCTGCCGCCGCCGAACCTCCCCGACACGCCGCGCACGCGCCAGGACATGGCCGCGTTCAAGGCCAGCGCCCGATCGCTCGACCAGGGGATCGGCGCGGTGTTGAACGCGCTCCACACGCTCGACCTGGTCGAGAGCACGCTGATCATCTGCACCACCGACCACGGGCTCGCGTTCCCGGGGGCGAAGGCGACCCTCTATGACCGCGGCACCGGGGTGCTGCTGCTCATGCGCGGGCCGGGCTTCGCCGGCGGCAAGGTGATCGACGCGATGGTCAGCCACCTGGACGTCTACCCGACGATCTGCGAGCTGGCGGGCATCGAGCCGCCGCCGTGGCTGGAGGGCAGCTCGATGATGCCGCTGGTGCGAGGCGAGCGGGCCCAGATCCACGACGAGGTCTTCACCGAGATGACCTACCACGCCGCCTACCAGCCCCAGCGCGCGATCCGCACGGAGCGCTGGAAGTACATCCGCCGCTTCGAGGACGACCCGCGCCCCGTGCTCGCCAACTGCGACGACTCGGCGAGCAAGGACCTCCTGGTCGAGCACGGCTGGGCGCGGCGCACCCTCGACGCCGAGGAGCTCTACGACCTCGTCTTCGACCCCAACGAGGGTCGCAACGTGGCCGCCGACCCCGAGAACGCGGCCGTGCTGCACGAGCTTCGGCGGCGCCTCGAGCAATGGATGGTCGATCGCGGCGACCCGCTGCTCGACGGGCCGGTGCCGCCGCCGCCCGGCGCCGAGGTCAACGACCGCGATCAGATCTCGCCGGCCGAGCCGACGCACAAGGTCCCGCTCAGAGCGGATCCCACGGCCGCGCCATCCAGGTGACGCAGAGCCACTCGCCGGGGCTCGGATAGGCCGCCTCGGCGCCGAGCGGCCGGTGCTGGAACGCGCTCAACGCGCAATTGAGCGTCCGCAGCTGCCACATCCGCGGCACCTGCGCGGGACCGAAGTCGCGCTCGAGGAAGCTGTGGACGAAGAAGAAGCGCAGCAGGATCCCGTGGCTGACCGCGAGGATCCGCTGCTCCGGGTGGGCAAGCAGCTCGTGCTTGATCCGTTCGACGCGCTCGAGCATGTCGGCGAACGACTCGCCGCCCGGGGGCGCGAAGCCGGGCTCGTCGGGGTGCTCGGCCATCCACGCCGACCAGCGCCGCAGGCGCTGCTCCTCGGGCGGCAGCTCCCCGTGGCCCTCGGCCTCGCGCAGCTCCCGCAGCTCCTCGTGGATCTCGACCTCGAGCCCGAGCTCGCCGGCGATCGGGGCGGCTGTCTCGCGCGCCCGGCGCAGCGGGCTGGACCACAGCCGCGTGATCCCGAGGCCGCCGAGGTGACGGGCCGCCTCGGCGGCCTGGGCGTGGCCGCGCTCGGTCAGCCGGTCGCCGACCGTGTCGTCGAGATCGCGACCGGCCGCGGCGTTGGAGACCGACTCGCCGTGGCGAAGGAAGTGGACGATCACGTGCGGCGCGCCCGGCCGGCTACTGGGAGACCCAGGCGTCGGGCTCTTCGACCAGCCGCTTGACGTGCTTCGGGAGCCGGTCGTTGACCAGGTCGGCGATCGTCACCTCTTCGACCACCGAGCGGATCGCTGAGCGCAGCGCCACCCACACGTACTGGAGCGGCTCCGCCAGGCCCTCGTACTCGAGGGTCTCCGGCCGGCTGGAGCGCACGCTCGCGAGCGGACCCTCGACCGCACGCATGACGTCCGCGACGGTCACCTTCTCCGGCGGCTCGCTGAGCCAGTAGCCGCCGTCGGAACCGCGCTGGCTCTCCACCAGCCCGGCATGACGGAGCTCGGAGAGGATGTTCTCGAGGAACTTCGGCGGGATCGCCTGCGCGGCGACGATCGCGTCGCGCTTCACCGGGTCGCCGCCGCCGGCGGCCAGCTCCATCACCGCCCTCACCGCGTACTCGGCTTTCGCCGTCACCCGCATGGCGTCGCATTCTGCCCCAGGGCCCCGACGGCGCGCGTGCTCGGGCTGGTTTCCGACCCGATGCAATCGCCAACGCGGCACGCGAAAGGATCTCGCAAACGAGAACTCGTGCTGCTACCCTGCCGCGCTGTTCGGTATTCACAACTAAGCCAATCAAGAAAGGTGAAAAGGATTCATCTCATGACTCGCTTCTTCTCGAAGCCCCGCCACGGCGGGGCCGCGAACGCCAATGGTGCGGACGCGCGGCCCCGCGGCGGCGCCCGGCTCCTCGCCGCGGTGGCGCTCTCCGGAGCGCTCGCCCTCGGCGTTGCCGCCTGCGGCGGCTCGTCGGACTCCACCGCCAGCGAGTCCGGCGGCGGCTCGATCGACCTGGTCGGCTACTCGACTCCCGAGGAGGCCTACACCGAGGACCTCGAGCCCGGCTTCAACGCGACCCCGGACGGCGAGGGCGTCGAGTTCTCGAACTCGTTCGGTGCCTCGGGCGACCAGTCGCGGGCGGTCGAGGCCGGCCAGCCGGCCGACGTCGTCCACTTCGCGCTCGAGCCCGACATCACCAGGCTGGTCGATGCCGGGCATGGTCGCCGACGATTGGAACCAGAACGAGTACAACGGCATCGTCGAGGACTCGGTCGTCGTGTTCGCCGTCCGGCCGGGCAATCCCGAGAACATCCAGAGCTGGGATGACCTGATCACCGGCGACGTCGAGGTGCTGACGCCGAACCCGTTCACGTCGGGCGGCGCGCGCTGGAACCTCATGGCCGCCTACGGCACCAAGGTGCTGACCGAGGGCGCGTCCGAGGAGGAGGGCCTGGCGTACATCCAGAGCCTGCTCGAGAACGTCCCGGTCCAGGACGAGAGCGCCCGCGACGCGCTGGGCACGTTCCTCGGCGGCAAGGGCGACGTCCTGCTCGCCTACGAGAACGAGGCGATCGCCGCCCAGGACGCCGGCGAGGACATCGAGTACGTCGTCCCCGACAGCACGATCCTGATCGAGACCCCCGGCGCGGTCACCGAGGAGTCCGACGAGTCGGCGCAGGCGTTCCTCGATTACCTCACCACCGACGAGGCCCAGCAGCTCTGGGCCGACCGCGGCTACAGGCCGGTGGTCGAGTCGGTGCTGAAGCAGAACGCGGACAAGTTCCCGACTCCGCCCGACCTGTTCACGATCGCCGACCTCGGCGGCTGGGACAAGGTCACGACCGACTTCTTCGATCCGGAGAACGGTTCGATCGCGGAGATCGAGGCGAACCTGGGGGTCGCGACGGAGTGAGTCAAGGGGCCGTCGCCACTGCCAAGGCACCGCCGAGGCCGGGCTTAAGGCTCGGCCTCGGCGGCCCCGGGCTCACCCGTGGCCTCGTGGTCGCGTGGCTGAGCCTGATCGTCCTGATCCCGCTCGCGGCGGTGGTCGCGAAGTCGTTCGAGGACGGGCTCGCCTCGTTCTGGGACGACGTCACCGCGCCGCAGTCGATCGCGGCGCTGAAGCTGACCCTGGGCGCGTCGGTGATCGTGGTCGCGATCAACGCGGTCTTCGGGACGATCATCGCCTGGGTCCTGGTCCGCGACGAGTTCCCGGGCAAGCGGATCATCAACTCGCTGATCGACCTCCCGTTCGCGCTGCCGACGATCGTCGCCGGGATCACGCTGCTGGCGCTCTACGGCGACAACGGCGTGCTCGGGCTCTCGGGGGTCGCGTTCACGCGGATCGGCGTCGTCCTGGCGCTGCTGTTCGTCACCCTGCCGTTCGTGATCCGCTCGGTGCAGCCGGTGCTGCTCGAGCTCGACACCGACATGGAGGAGGCCGCGGCCTCGCTCGGCGCCGGCCCGCTGACCACGTTCCGGCGGGTCATCCTCCCCAACCTGCGCCCGGCGATCCTCTCCGGGATCGCGCTCGCCTTCGCCCGCTCGATCGGTGAGTTCGGGTCGCTGGTCCTGATCTCAGGCAACATCCCGTTCAAGACCGAGGTCGCCTCGGTGTTCATCTTCAGCCAGATCCAGAGCGACCGCGAGGTCACCGCCGCGTCCGTCTCGGTCGTCCTGCTCGGGATCGCGCTGGTGATCCTGATCGCCATCGGGATCGTCTCCCGAAGGAGCCTCCGCCATACCGGCTGACGCGACAACCGTCGACCCGGGCCCGGCGCCCGGCGCGCAGGCGAAGGGCAGGCTCGCCAAGTACGGGCTGCGCGGGCTTGCGCTCGGCTACCTGTTCGCGCTGCTGCTGATCCCCGTGGTCCTGATCTTCTTCAAGGCGTTCGAGGACGGCATCGGGCACGCCTGGGATGCGGTGACGACGCCCGACGCGCTGCACGCCTTCTACCTGACCATCCTGATCGCGGGGATCGCGGTGCCGCTGAACACGATCTTCGGGATCGCCTGTGCCCTGGTCCTCGTCCGGCACAAGTTCCGCGGCAAGGCGGTTCTCAACGGGCTCATCGACCTCCCGTTCGCGGTCTCGCCGGTCGTCATCGGACTCTCCCTGGTCCTCGTCTACGGCAGCATCGACGGCTGGTTCGGCCCGTGGCTCCTCGAGCAGGGGATCCGGGTGATCTTCTCGGTGCCGGGAATGGTGCTGGCGACCATCTTCGTCTCGTTGCCGTTCGTCGTCCGCGAGGTGGTACCGGTATTGCAGGAGATCGGCGACGACCAGGAGCAGGCGGCGGCGACACTCGGCGCCAAGGGCTGGCAGACCTTCTGGCGGATCACCCTGCCCGCGATCCGCTGGGGTGTCACCTATGGCGTGATTCTCTCGACGGCGCGGGCGATCGGCGAGTTCGGCGCCGTGGCCGTCGTCTCGGGCAAGATCGAGGGCAAGACCGAGACCGCGACCCTGCTGGTCGAGAACCAGTACGAGCACTTCGACGTCTCCGGCGCCTACGCGGCGTCGCTCGTGCTCGCCGTCATGGCCCTCTGCGTCCTCCTGTTCATGAACCTGATTCAACGCCGTGACAAGCCGGCGAAGCCCCCTTCCGTGATCGCCGCAGGCGACGCGGCTGCACTCACCTCCGGAAAGGAGATCCCCTGATGGGAATCACCGTTGAGAACGCAACCAAGAGGTTCGGAGACTTCGTCGCCTTGGACGATGTCTCGATTGAGGTCCGCGATGGTTCCCTGACCGCATTGCTGGGGCCGTCGGGAAGCGGCAAGTCGACCCTGCTGCGCGTGATCGCCGGGCTCGAGGAACCGGACTCCGGGCGGGTGATCATCTCCGGCGAGGACATGACCCGCGTCTCGGTCCAGGACCGCAACGTCGGCTTCTGCTTCCAGCACTACGCCGCCTTCAAGCACATGACCGTCGGCAACAACGTCGCCTTCGGGCTCAGCATCCGCAAGCGGCCGAAGAACGAGATCAAGCAGCGCGTCCACGAGCTGCTCTCCCTGGTCCAGCTCGAGGGGTTGATCGACCGCTACCCGTCGCAGCTCTCCGGCGGCCAGCGCCAGCGGATGGCGCTGGCGCGGGCGCTCGCGGTGGAGCCGAAGGTGCTCTTGCTCGACGAGCCGTTCGGGGCGCTCGACGCGCGCGTGCGCACCGAGCTTCGCCGGTGGCTGCGCCGGCTGCACGACGAGGTCCACGTGACGACGATCTTCGTCACCCACGATCAGGAGGAGGCGATGGACGTCGCCGAGCAGATCGTGGTCATGAACAACGGCGCGGTCGAGCAGGCCGCCACGCCGACCGACCTCTACGACCATCCCGAGACGGAGTTCGTGATGGGCTTCGTCGGCACCGCGAATCGGATCGGCGAGCGGCTCGTGCGCCCGCACGACGTCCAGATCTCGCACGTGCCCGGGCCGGATTCCGAGGAGGCGATGATCGACCGGGTCGTGCACCTCGGCTTCGAGGTCCGGATCGACATGACGCTCGCCGACGAGAGCCCGTTGATCGCCCAGCTCACTCGGGCCCAGGTCGAGGAGCTCGAGCTCCAGGACGGCCAGATCGTCTACGTCACGGCTCACCGCGCGCGCGTGTTCACCAACGGCGCCTCGCCGCGGACGGAGGAGCTGGCGCTCGCGTGAGCCTCGTCGCAGTCGTCGCCTGGGTGATGCTCGCGCTGCTGATCGGGCTGCTCGGGATGATCGTGTTCGCGACCATCCGCCAGCTCAGCAGCGAGGCCGGCCGGGCGGCCGAGAAGCGCGAGCTCTGAGCCGCGGGCGCTAGGAGGGCTCGGCCGGGGGCGCGACCCCGGGTTCGCGACCGTGGGCGGCCTCGGGATGCTCGGCGAGCCCGAGCACCGGCTCGGGCAGCTCGTTGGCGACCACCGCGGCCAGGGTGACCGTCTCCAGCACCTGGCGGATGTTCGCGCGCAGCGCCAGCCACACCTGCTCGAGCGGCGTCGCGGCTCCGCGGTACTCGACGTCCTCGGCGCCCTCGCCGCGAACCGTGGCCAGCGGCCCCTCGACCGCGCGGATGATGTCCGCCAGCGTGATCTCGTCCGGCTCGCGCGCGAGCCAGTACCCGCCGTCGGCGCCGCGCCGGCTGTGGACCAGCCCGTGCACGCGGAGCTCGCCGAGGATGTTCTCGAGAAAGCGCGCCGGGATCGCCTGCGCAACCGAGATCACCTCGCCCTTGGCAGGCTGCTCCTCCGAGCCCCCGCCGGCGGCGAGCTCCACCATCGCCCGCACCGCATAGTCCGCTTTCGCCGAGACGCGCATCGGGGGGATTCAACACCACGAGGCCGTAAACGGACAAAGGGGCCCTGTCGTTCCGGCCGGCAAACGTGACGAAATGCCCCCGGAGAGACTCGAACTCTCAGCCTTCAGGGTAAAAACCTGCTGCTCTAGCCGATTGAGCTACGGGGGCGCCGTCAGCTTACGCGCGCGTGCCGCCGGAGCTGATGCGAACATCTGTTCGATGGACCGACAACGGGTCTAAGTCGCGCCGGTCGCCACTCGTCAAGACCGAGGGCGTCCTCCGTCGCAGAACCGGAGGTCGCCCGGTAGAGATGCGTCGAATGTCCGAGGTCACCGGCGCGGACGGACGTTCGCCGTCTACGCCGGAACCAGAAGTACGAACCGGTGGCGATGTCAGCGGTGCGTCGGAGAGGCGGTCACCCGTCGCAAGCGAGAAGATCAAACGGCTGCGTCTGTGGCAACTGAGGCAGGCGGTCGCTGTGCGCTCTGCGGATACGACCGATCGATCGTCAGCCTTCACTTCCATCACGTCGATCCGCAGACGAAGTCCTTCGCTCTGAGCATGGACACGACGAAGGCTCTTGCGAGCTACCGCGAAGAGATGCGCGAAATGCGTGATCCTCTGCGCTAACTGCCACGGGGAGAGTCTGAGTGCCGAGCCTGGTGCCGAGCCCGCCGGCGGGTGCGCGGTCACGACGGAGCCCCAGTAGCTCGCCTGTCGAGCGCTCGGACTCTTGATCGGCCGCAGCGTGCCGATCCCGATTACGGCAATCGACGGCCCCGCTGAATAGGCTCGCCGCCGCGGGGCACCCGGATGCAGATCAGCAAGCGATCAATGTGGCTGACGCTGGTGGCGATGACGCTCGCCAACAGCATGATCCTGGTCGATCAGACAGCGGTGCCGCTTGCGACTCCGGACGTGGTCGAGGGCCTCGGCGCCGGCCTCGGCCTGGGCCAGTGGTTGCTGACCGCGAACATCCTCCCGCTGGCCGCGCTCATGGTCCTCGGCGGCCGGCTGGGGGACCTGCTCGGGATGCGCCGCGTCTTCCTCGCGGGGGCGGTGATCTTCCTCGTCTCCACCGCGCTCGCCGGCGGCGCCCAGGACATCGTCTGGATGATCACCGTGCGTGCGACCCAGGGCGTCGGCGCCGCGCTGATGATGCCGACCGCGATGGCGCTCGTCAGCGCCGTGTTCCCGGACGAGCGCCGCGGCAGCGCGCTCGGGATCCTCGCCGGCGCCTCGGCGTTCTTCGCCGCCTGCGGCCCGGTGCTCGGCGGCCTGCTGACCTCGATCGACTGGCGCCTCGTCTTTTGGATCAACGTGCCGCTGGCCGCGCTGACGATCCTGATCACGCTGCGCCACACGCCCAACCTCTCCCCGAAGGGCGACCGGCCGACCATCGACTACCCCGGGGTGGTCACCTTCGGGCTGGGGATCGCCGCAATCGTCTTCGGCTTCAGCCAGGGCCAGCCGCAGGGATGGGTGAGCGCGCAGACCCTGGTCCCGCTCGGGGTCGGAGCCCTGCTGCTGGTCCTCTTCGTCTTCGTCGAGCGCCGGGCGAAGGAGCCGCTGATCAAGTTCAGCCTCCTGCGACACCTCAACTTCCTCGCCTCGATCATCAGCCAGGTGCTCGCGGGCATGGTCGAGCTCGGACTCGGCTTCCTGCTCCCGTTCTTCCTCCTGCTCGTCGTGGGCGTCTCGCCGGCGGTGGCGGGGATCGCGCTGATCCCGGGGACCCTGCCGATCATCCTCGCCGGCCCGCTCGCCGGCAGGTTCTTCGACAAGGTCGGCGGGCGGATCCCGCTCGTCGCCGGCTTCCTCATCCTCGCCGCCTCCGGGGCCGCGCTGGCGCTCGGCGCCGGCGAGGCGAGCGCGGTCGCCCTGATCCCCGGGCTGATTCTCCAGGGCCTCGGCCTCGGAATCGTGCTCACGGTCAACGACCCGACCGGGCTCACCGCGGTTCCCGACGAGGACGTGGGCGAGGCCGCCGGGATGATCAACACGGCCGAGCAGATGGGCGGCGCGCTCGGGATCGCCATCCTCACAGCGCTCGAGCTCGGCTACTACTTCAACCAGCTCAACGACACGTTCGACAAGACCGGCTTTCACCCGAGCGAGAAGCAGTACGACACGGTCCGCGACTTCATCGTCGAGGCCGAGCAGCGGGGCCTCAACAACGTGCCCGAGGACTCGAAGATCGTCCGCCTCGCCCACGACTACCTGATCAACTCGCACATCGACGCGTTCCAGGTCACCTTCGTCGCCAGCGCCGGGATCGCGGTGCTCGGCGCGATCGCCTGCTTCGTCCTCGTCCGGCGCAGCACCCGCGTCGCCGAGGGCCCGATCTTCGGCCGCCGCTCGCGCTGGATCTACGCCAACACCGGCCGAACGCCCGGCGATCACGAAG
Organism: uncultured Solirubrobacterales bacterium; assembly: GCA_963729065.1. Classification (GTDB taxonomy): domain Bacteria; phylum Actinomycetota; class Thermoleophilia; order Solirubrobacterales; family 70-9; genus WHSW01. The sequence goes on along the minus strand of CAVSMS010000010.1, from coordinate 884,942 downwards.
CACCCGCCTCCGCCGGATAGGCCCTGACCTCGTCGAGCACCACCCGGCCGCCGACCTCCGCCCGGTCGGGGCCGAGCGGACGGGCCTCGAGCACCGAGCCGCGGCCCTGGCGAATCACGATCTCGCGCCCCACCAGCGCGCAGAGGCGCAGCGCCGCCGACCCGGTCGCCTCGTCCTCCTCGATTCCCGCCTCGGGAACGAAGACCCGCTCGCGCACCAGGCCGGCGTCCTCGTCGATCCACGCCCACACCGCCGCCAGGCCGTATCCGTCCGGCGCACCATCGAGCGCGTCGACCTCTGCCGGCGAGGAGACCTGGAGGAGCTCGAACGGCGGCCCCCATTCGGGGTCGGCCTCGATCCACGTGAGCTCGCCCGCGAACGTCACCGGGACCTCCCCCGCCGGCGGGCGCAGCACGCTCACGTCCGCACCGTGCTCGCGCAGCAGCCACGCCGAGCCCACCAGCGGGTGACCCGCGAGCGGCAGCTCGACCTCGGGGGTGAAGATGCGCAGCTCGCCGCGCTCCGGCTCGTCGACGAACACCGTCTCGGCGAAGCCGAGGTCCGCGGCGACCGCCTGGCGCTCGCCCTCCGGCACCTCGTCACCGTCGATGAACACGCCGAGCGGGTTCCCGCCCGACGCGTCGGGGGCACAGAAGACGCGCACGACGTGCAGGGTCGCCGCGCCGGGCGCCAGCCCGGCCGTCATCAGTGGCGGAAGTGGCGGCGGCCGGTGAGCACCATCGCGGCGCCGGCCTCGTCGCAGGCGGCGATCACCTCGTCGTCGCGCTTCGACCCGCCGGGCTGGATCAGGGCCGTGGCGCCGGCGCGGATTGCGGTCTCGGGCCCGTCGGGGAAGGGGAAGAACGCGTCCGAGGCGACGACGGAGCCGGAGAGCAGCTCCTGGGCGTCGGCGGCCAGCGCCTCGCGCGCCTTGTCGATCGCGATCCGAACCGAGTCGACCCGGCTCATCTGCCCGGCGCCGATCCCGAGCGTCGCCCCGTCCTTGGCGAAGACGATCGCGTTCGAGCGCACGTGCCGGCAGACCTTCCACGCGAACAGCAGGTCGGCCCACTGGGCCTCGCTCGGCTCGGCGGCGGTCGGCACGCTCATCGACTCGCGCCCCTCGTCGACCCGGTCGGGGTCCTGGACCAGGAGGCCGCCGGCGACCCGCTTCACGTCGCGCTCGCGCGGCGTGTAGTCGAGGTCCGGATCCGCCTCGAGGATCCGCACCGCCTCCTTCTGCGCCAGCAGCTCGAGCGCCTCGGGCGTCGAACCCCGGCGCCAGCAGCACCTCGATGAACTGCTGGTGCAGGCGCCCGGCGAGCTCCGCCCCTACCGGGCGGTTGAACACGATCACGCCGCCGTAGGCCGACAGCGGGTCGCAGGCGAAGGCGCGCTCGTACGCCGCCGCGGCGGACTCGGCGATCGCCACCCCGCAGGGGTTGTTGTGCTTCACGATCACGCACGCGGGCTCGGCGAACTCGGCCACGAGGCGGCGCGCGGAATCGAGGTCGAGCAGGTTGTTGAAGGAGAGCGGCCGGCCGTGCTGCTTCGCGATCCCGGAGAGCACGTGCGTCCGGGCGCCGGGCTCGATGTACAGCGCGCCCTTCTGGTGCGGGTTTTCGCCGTAGGGGAGGTCCATGAACTTCTCGTGTGGCATGACCCAGTGGTTCGGGAACGCCTCGTAGCGCATCCCGAACCAGCGGGTGATCGCCGCGTCGTAGGCGGCCGTATGCGCGAACGCCTCCGAGGCGAGCCAGTGGCGCGTCTCCGGCGAGACCTCGCCCCCGAACTCGTTCAGCTCCTCGAGCACCGCGTCGTAGGCCTCGGGGCGCACGACCACCGCGACGCCGTCGTGGTTCTTGGCCGCCGCGCGGATCATCGTGGGACCGCCGACGTCGATGTTCTCGACCGCCTCGTCCTCGCTCACGTCGAGCTGCGCGACCGTGCTCTCGAACGGGTAGAGGTTGACGCAGACCAGGTCGATCGGCTCGATCGACTCCGCCTCGAGGGTCGCCATGTGATCGGGGTTGTCGCGGCGGGCGAGCAGCGCGGCGTGGAGCCGCGGGTGCAGGGTCTTCACCCGCCCGTCCAGGATCTCCGCCGAGCCGGTGAACTCGGCCACGTCGGTGACCTCGATCCCGGCCTCGCGCAGCGCCGCCGCCGTCCCGCCCGTGGAGAGGATCTCCACCCCCAGCGCGCGCAGCCCCCGGGCGAACTCGGCGACCCCGGCCTTGTCCGAGACCGAGATCAGCGCCCGGCGAACGCGTACGGGAGATCCACCGGGCGCGGCGCCCCCTTCCGCGGCGATCGTCGCCTCGATGCTCATCACGAACGAGTCTAATCCCGGGCGATGGTCACCAACCGAGATCCAGGCTCGATCGTGACCCGCCCCGCCGCGATCAGCCGGATCGCCTCCGGCAGCAGCGCGTGCTCGGTGGCGTGGATCGCCTCCTCGAGGGCGTCGCGGTCGCGATCCGCGGGGACCGGCACGGGGCGCTGGAGGATGATGGGTCCCGAGTCGACGCCCTCGTCGACGAAGTGGACCGTGACCCCGGTGATCCGGACCCCGTGCTCGAGCGCCTGTCCGATCGCGTCGAGCCCGGGGAACGACGGCAGCAGGGCCGGATGGACGTTGATCAGCCGGTTGGCGAATCTGCGCACGAACGTGGGCGCGAGCAGCTGCATGTACCCCGCGAGGACCACGAGCCCGACCTCCCGCTCCTCGAGCCAGTCCGCGATCGCCAGGTCGCGAGCCTCGCGGTCGGCGTGCTCGGAGGCCGGGAACACGCCCGTCTCGACCCCCGCCTCGGTCGCCCGCCCGAGCGCTCCGGCGCCGGCCCGGTCGGAGCCGACGGCCACGACGGCGATCCCGTCGCGGCCGTGGAGCTGGTCGAGGATCGCCTGCAGGTTGGTGCCGGCGCCCGAGGCGAGCACGCCGAGCCGCAACGTCGGCGTCATCCGCTCGGACGCCCCCACACGTAGGCGATCGAGACCGGGAGACCGCGGTGCTCCTCCCAGTGCGGCTTGACCGCGATCCACTCGTCGTCGACGAGTCGCTCGCGCATCTCGAGCAGCCGCCAGCCCGCCGCCAGCGCACCCTCGACCTGGTCGGATACGAGGTGGACATGGGTGGCGATCGCCACGGGCTCGCCGTCCGGACCGTCGAAGTGCGTCGGCATCCCGGTGGCGATGATCCACTGCGGGTGAAAGCTCACCTGGACCCAGAGGCCGCCGGGCGCGGCCAGTCGCCACGCCTCCGCGTGCAGCGGGGCCGGATCGGGGAGATGCTCGTCGACCAGGGCGCTGATCACCAGGTCGTAGGCGCCGCCGGCGAGGCCGGTATCGCGCACGTCGCCCTCGCGCAGGCTGTCGTGCGCGTTCCGGGCGCCGGGCGCGCTCGAGCATCTCCGGGGTCAGGTCGACCCCGTCGATCGTCCCCGCGACGCCCGCCGCGCGCAGCCATGCGGCGGTCCGCCCGGTCCCGCAACCGAGGTCGGCGACCCGCTCGGCGGCCACCCATTCCGGGCGCTCGAGGCGCTCGAGCAGCGCGATGTCCATCTCGTCGACCACGTCGTCCTCGTAGGCCCCGGCCCAGGCCGCGTATCCGGCCCGCGGTTCCAGGGTCGCGTAGCCGCGGGAGTCGTAGTCGGCGAACCGGGCCACTACGCCGCGCGCGCCGTGAGCGCGAGCTTCGGGAACCGCCCGCCGGTCGAGCGCAGCATCCCGCCGTCGATCAGCGCGTCGACCTCGCGGAGCAGGTCGTCGGACCGCCAGTCGTGGAAGTCGCCGTAGCCCGGAAGCTCGTCGTAGGCGTACTTGCGCACCACCTTGCTCCGCCCGCCGCGCAGGATCTCCACGGCCCGCGTGCGGCCGACGCTCGGCTCCGCCTCACGGACCACGCGCAGGATCGCCTGCTCGACGGTCTCCCGGTCCTCGCCGGTCGTCTCCGCCCGCGCCGCGCGCCCGGGGGACGGGCGACTGGCGACGAGCGGCCCGTCGCAGACGTCGCAGCAACGGCCCAGCGCCACCGGCTCCGCCCGGTCGCCGAAGTGCCTCAGGATCGCGGCGCGGCGGCAGCTCTCGCCCTCGACGAAACCCCAGACCTCGCGATACTGGCGCCAGCGGTGGTTCTTGGCCTCGGGGCTCTCGACCTGGTTGATGAAGAACACGTGCAGGCCCTTGTCGCGGTTCTCGGCCAGCAGCACGCAGCGCGAGGGCAGCCCGTCGCGCCCGCCCCTGCCGGCCTCCTGGTAGTAGGCCTCGAGCGACGAGGGCACGACCTCGTGGATCACCGTGCGCACGTCCGCCTTGTCGACGCCCATGCCGAAGGCGTTGGTCGCCACGACCACCGGCGACTCGCCCGCCATGAACGATCGCTGCGCCTCGGCGCGCTCGACCCGCTCCATGCCCGCGTGGTAGGTCGGCACCGGGTGCCCGAGCTCGCTCTTGAGCCAGCCGGCCGTCTCATCGGTCTTCTTGCGCGTCCCGGCGTAGACGATGGCCGGCAACGCATCGGCCTCGGAGAGCAGGGCCAGGGTCGCGTCTCGCTTGGCCCGCGCGGAGCCGATCGTGACCACGTCGTAGGAGAGGTTGGGGCGGTCGAAGCCCGTGGTGATCCGGACCGGGTCGCGGAGGCCGAGGCGCCGCACGACGTCGACGGCGACGCGCGGCGTCGCGGTCGCGGTAGCCGCGAACAGCGAGCGGGCGCCGAGCCTCCGGGCGACGTCGCCGAGCCTGAAGTAGTCGGGGCGGAAGTCATGGCCCCACTGGCTCACGCAGTGCGCCTCGTCGACCACGAAGAGGCCGACCTGCGCCTCGGCGAGGCGGTCGGTGAACCCCGGCGTCCCGAACCGCTCCGGGGCGACGTACAGCAGGCTCACCTCCCCGGCGACCGCCCGGGCGAGCGCCTCCCGGTTCTGCGCCGGGTCGCGCTGGGCGTTGATCAGCTCAGCGCGCCCACGCAGGCTCTCGACCTGGTCGGTCATCAGCGAGACGAGCGGCGAGACCACGATCGCCAGCCGGCGGTCGCAGATCGCGGGCAGCTGGTAGCAGAGCGACTTGCCGGCGCCGGTCGGCATCACCAGGAGCACGTCGCGGCCCGAGACCGCCGCGTCGACCGCCTCCAGCTGGCCCGGCCGGAAGGCGGGGTGACCGAAATGGTCCCGCAGGACCTCGGTGAGCTGGGCCTCGTTCACCTGTCGATGATCTAGGTCCGTCCGGCGGAGAGCTCGCCCCGGGCTGCCGCGGCCACGGTCAGCCGGCGCCCTGGACCACCGGCAGGCTCTCGAGCGCGAACTTGTCGTTCGACTCCTCGTCGCCGGCGAGCGGGTAGTCGCCGGTGAAGCAGGCGTCGCAGTGGACCTCGCGGGGCGTCCCGACGGCCTCGTAGACGCCGTCGAGCGACAGGTACGCGAGCGAGTCCGCGCCGAGCTCCTCGGCGATCTCCTCCACGGTGCGGTTGTGGGCGATCATCTCCTCGCGGGTCGACATGTCGACCCCGTAATGACAGGGGTGGCGGATCGGCGGGGCCGAGATCCGCAGGTGGACCTCCTTCGCCCCGGCGTCGCGGAGCATGCCGATGATCTGCCTGGTGGTGTTACCGCGGACGATCGAGTCGTCGACCACGACCACCCGCTTCCCGGCGATGATCTCCGGCAGCGGGTTGAACTTCATCCGCAGCCCGTGCTTGCGCAGTTCCTGGCCCGGCTGGATGAAGGTCCTGGCGACGTAGCGGTTCTTGATCAGCCCGTCGTCCTTCGGCAGCCCCGAGGCCCGCGCGAACCCGTTCGCCGCCGCGTTGCCCGAGTCGGGGACCGAGATCACCAGGTCGCCGTCCACCGGCGCCTCGGCCGCGAGGATCTCGCCCATCCGCCCGCGGACCTCCTGGAGCACCCGGCCCTCGAGCCGCGAGTCCGGGCGGGAGAAGTAGATGTGCTCGAAGACGCAATGCGCGGGTCGGTCGGCGGGGACGATCTGGCGCGTCTCGAGCCCGTCGGCGGTCAGCGCGACCAGCTCCCCGGGCTGGACCTCGCGCATCAGCTCGGCGCCGATGATGTCGAAGGCGCAGCTCTCGGAGGCCGACGCAGAAGCGGTCCCCGAGCTTGCCGAGCGAGAGCGGCCGGACGCCGTTCGGATCGCGGAAAGCGACCACGGCGCGCTTGGTCATGACGACGGTCGAGTAGGCGCCCTCCAGCCGCGGCATCACCGCGGCGACCGCGTTCTCGATCGGCCGCGCCTCCTCGACCGAGACCAGGGCGGCGATGATCTCGGAGTCGGAGCTGCCGCGGAACTCGATCCCGCGCTCGCGCAGCTCGTTGTAGAGCTCCACCGCGTTGGTCAGGTTGCCGTTGTGCGCGAGCGCGACCTCGCGGCCGTCATCGCGCCAGACGGGCTGCGAGTTCTCCCAGGAGCCGCCGCCGGTGGTCGAGTAGCGGACGTGGCCGATGGCCATGTCGCCGTCGAGCGCCCGCAGCTTCTGCTCGTCGAACACCTGGCTGACGAGCCCCGTGTCGCGCAGCGTGGTGATGTGGCCGCCCTCGCAGGTCGCGATGCCCGCCGATTCCTGGCCGCGGTGCTGGAGGGCGTAGAGGGCGAAGTAGGTGAGCCGGGCGACATCGTGCCCAGGGGCGTAGATCCCGAACACCCCGCACTCGTCGCGCGGACCGTCACGATCGGCAACGCCATCGATGTCGCGGCCCCGTGGGAACCGCTCGCTTGAGCTCATATGGGCTTCTCTGCGGCCTGAGAAGTCGTGGTCCAGTGCAAGCGGATTCTTGCAACGCAAGGCTAGCAACGGGGCGGGTCGAGATCGTGCCGCGAGACCGACCGTTCTACTGCTACGCTCGCGGCGCCTTAGGGGGCATTTGGGGAAACCGGCCGTCGCAACGATCGGACCCTATGGATCAATGACCGCCAATTCCTCAAACAAGACCGCCGAATCAATCGACCGCGCGCGGAGGCTGCTCGAGACGCGACTGGCCGAGGTTGAGACCGAGCGCGACCGCCTCCGTGCCGCGATCGAGCAGCTGAAGCCGTCCGGAACCGGCCGGCCGGCGCGCGCCGCCCCCAGGGCTCGCCGCCGTTCCAAGCGCGCCCGCCGAGGTCAGCGCCAGGAGGAGTTCCTGGCCCTGCTGAAGGCCAAGCCCGGCGCCTCGATCGCCGAGATCGCCCGCGAGATGGGCGTCAAGCCACAGCAGCTCTACGCCGTGGCCCGCCGCTTGACGGACAGCGGCGACGTGACGAAGCGCGACGGCAGCTACGTAGCCGTCGACGCGGCGGCGTCCGCGCCTGCGGCTGAGTCCTGAATCAGGATCCGGTCGATCGCAGTAACCGGGCAGGGTTGCCGGCGACGGTCGCGCCCTCCGGCACGTCGGCGGTGACCACGGACCCGGCCCCGACGGTCGCAGCCCGTCCGATCACCACCCCCCCGAGGATCACGCTGCCCGAGCCGATGCTGGCACCGTCCGCCACGACCGTCTCGATCAGCTCCCAGTCAGCGGCTCCCTGAAGCGCCCCACTGGCGTTCGTCGCCCGTGGGTGCTTGTCGTTGATGAAGGTCACGCTGTGGCCGACGAAGACCTCGTCGCCGATTCGCACCCCCTCGCAGACGAAGGTATGGCTCTGGATCTTGCAACGGGCACCGATTTCGACCCCGGCCTGGATCTCGACGAACGTCCCGACGCGGGTGTCGTCCCCGACGCTGCAGCCGTAGAGGTTGGTGAAGCTGAAGACGACCGCGCCATCGCCGAACGTGCAGTCGGAGATCAGGCGGTGCGGAGCGTCGTTGGCTGGCATCGCGGCCACCGGCCAATGATCGAGGATCGCGACGCATCCCGGCGCCCCGCCCGCGGTTCCGGGCCTCACCGAGGATCTCCGCGAGCGCATCAGGCGCGAATTGACGCCGTAGGGCCACCTCATCCGATCGGAGGGGATATTCCTCCTCCGATCGGGTAGGTTGGACTCGCTCGGGTGCTTCTAAAGGGTTAGGGGCGCCTAGTGATTTGGGGACGACTTAGCGACTCGTTCGGAACATCTAGGCATTAGGGAGGACCTGCGATGGAGCCGGTCGTATCTCGGTGGGCTTCCAAGGAGCCCCGGTACCGCGTGACCAAGGTCGGAGTCGACCAGCTCTGGGAGCTGGTGGCCTCGGATCGACTCGAAACGAGCGAGCAGATCGCGCTCTGCCTCGCCCTCAGCGAGCTCGAGAGCACTCGCAGGGCGAGGGTTGCGGACTGCGCTTCGGTGGTGCGTTAGGAGCCGCGCTAGACGTCGAGCTCGGCGACCGCGATCCGGACGGTGAACGGGTTGCACCACAGGACCACGTTCGGATAGCGCCGCAGGTCGGCGCCGGCCGGGATCTCGTACTGCTGGTCGCCGACGTTGCCCTTCAGGCCGCCGAGCTCGATCCGGTCGGAGACGTCCGTGGGGTTGGCGCTGAGGAAGACGTCGACGTCGACCCCCGGGTCCACGTCGAAGCGGGTGAACGTCAGCACCCGGCCGTCCGCCGGACGGTCGATCACCGTGGCGAGGCCGGTGCCCTCATGGCCGTCGGCGCCCGCGAAGGAGCCGCGGGCGAGCTCCACGGGCCGGCTCTCGACTGCGGTTTGCCCGGCGCCGTCCGAGCCGCTCAGGGCTCGGTCGCGCTCGGCCGGCGCCGGTCGTGCCGCGGCCATCGCGACGTCCTCGTCGACGACCATGTCGCGGAACCCGGTCCAGTATCCGATCGCGAGCGTGCCGGCGAGGATCGCGAGGTAGGTGGCTCCGACGACCAGGCGCCGGTCGCCGCGCCGGAGGACGTAGACGGCGATCCCGAGCCCTACGACCGCGAACCAGGCGAGCACGAGGACGATCGCCGCGAACCTCGTCTCGGCGACCCAGCGCTGGAGCACCAGCATCGGGATCCCGAGCACCAGGGCGACGGTTATGGCGGGGAGCAGCAGGCGTCGCATGGCGAGTCAGTCCCGCCGGCGACGCGTTCGTTACGCCTTGCCGTTCGGCGTGCGGATCTCGCGCGCGTAGACGATCAGGTTGTCGAGGTACCCGGTCGCCTCCTCGAAGGCTCCCTCGCAGGTGATCAGGGCGAGGGTCGAGCCGTCGGTCGACGCGTAGACCCGGGTCGCGGGAAAGTCCGACTTCGGCACCTGCTGGACGCCGGTGACGCGGTACGTGTGCCGGGCGCCCCGCGCGATCGTCTCAACGCGAGTCCCGGGGTCGAGCGAGGCGAGGCCCGCGAACGGCGCCGGGCCGGCCTGCGAGTCGCGGTGGCCGATCAGGACGGTCCTCCCGGGCTCCCCGGGCCGCGGGCCGCTGCGCACCCAGCCGACCCGCTCGACCGGGGGCACCTCGAGCTCGCCACCGCGGGCGCGGACCGGGACGACGCGCACGGCGATCTGCGCGGAGGGGATCCGAAGCAGCTGCGGGGGCGGTCGGCGCCCGCGCCTGCGGGCCTGTCGCACCGGCGCCTGGGCGAGCGCCGCCGGCTCGGCCCGCGGACCGACCGACACGGCGTCGACGTCGGGGCTCTCGGGCGCCGTCAGCAGGATCACGGCGACCCCCGCGAGCACCGCCGGCACCACGATCACGAGCAGGCCGCGGAGAACCCGGGCCGGGCTCCGCTCGGGCATCGCGCCTAGGGCTGCGCCCGCCGGCGGCGAAGCAGCGCGATGCCGCCGCCGACCGCGACCGCCGCGGCGACGGCGAGCGCCCAGTTGGGCCCGCCCTCCTGCTCGGCGAGCCCGCCGAGGCCCGTCTGCGGCGCGGCGGAGGGCGCCGAGGTCGAGTCGTCGACGAGCACCACCTTGACCCGCTCGCCGCGGCTGCCGACCACGAAGGCGCTCGTCGCGGTCCCGGCGCTGAGCGGGAGCGAGCGCATGCCGAGCGCCATGGCGTCGGAGCCCGGCTCCTGCACGGTGAGCTCCTCGCGGCCCGGGGGCAGGGTCCAGTACCGGGTCGCGTCCGTGTAAGCCGCGTTGGCGGCGACCACGTTCCCGTCGAGAGCGAGGTCCGCGTTGCCCAGCTCAGGAGCGGCGTGAACCATGCGCAGCCGCGCCTGACCGGCGACGGCCCCCTCGTTGCGGTACGCGCGCAGCTCGGCGGAGTCGCCGCTAGCAAGGCCGACCACCGTGTAGCTGGCGCCATCGGCGAGCCGTTGGGTCTTGGTCAGCGTGATGCCTCCGGGTGCCTTGAGCACGAACCTGGTTTTGCCCGCCGGCACCGGGACCTGCGCCGACACCTTGCCGAAGGCGGCGCTTCCGACCTGCTTGCCGTCGGCGGTCACGGTGGCCTCGCCGACCCCCGGCACCGCGTGGAGGAAGCGCACCTCGGTGGTCGCGAGGGCGGTCGCCGGCAGGGCTAGGATCCACAGGGCGGTGACCAGCCACAACCGGCCAGTTCGAGAGCGAAGCGAAGGTTCCGTCACGCCTCCGATCGTAACCAAAGAGCCCCGAACTGACCCCCGGTTCCTCGCCCTTCACGTGGCCGAGCTGGGTTCGGACGCGCGCGCGATCCTCGATCTCAGCCTGCGCTACGGGTTCTCCGACGAGCGGCTGGCCGCGATGCTCCAGCTTGGCCTCGACGATGTCGAGGTGCGGCGCGAGCTCGCGCTGTCCGAGCTCGCGGTTCGCGCCGGGCTCGACCCCGAGACCGATCGGGCGCGGCTCGAGCAGGCGCTCCGCGAGGTCCCCCACGAGACCTGGATCGGCCGTGAGCTGCGCGACCCCGCCCCGGAGCCCGAGCTGGCCGCCGCGGACCGCGAGCCGCCGCCGCCTCCCCCCGAGGAGGTCGCGGCCCCGGCGCCCGAGCCCGGCTCCTCGGGCTACTCGTGGCGCTGGATCGCCGCTCTGCTGGCGCTCGGGGCCGTGGCCGTCGCGATCGCCGTCACCGCCCCCGGCGGCGATGACGACACCGGCGAGCAATCCGCCCCGGCGGGCTCGGCCCCCGCCGAGCAGCCTCTGGCCGAGGGCGACGGACGCCCAGGGCGGCGGGCAGACCAGAGCCAAACCGGGCGGGCAAGGGGCCAGGACGGCCAGGGCGGCGGCACCGACCAGCCGACCGTGAGCCTGAAGCCGGTCCTCGGGGCGGCCCCCTCGACCGCCACCATCAGGCTGGTCGGCGAGGGCCCGCCGCCGGAGCTGGCGCTGCGCTTCCGCACCCCCGCCGACAACGCCGGGATCTACGAGGTGTGGCTCTACGACACGGTGATCGACGCGCAGTCGCTCGGCAGGCTCCCCCACAACGGGGGCACGCTGCGCTTCACGCTTCCGGACGCCTCGCCCGACTACCGCTACATCGACATCTCCGAGGAGAAGCCCGGCGGCTTCCCCGGCCACAGCGGGCGCAGCGTCGACCGCATCGGCCTACCGGCGGCGGTCTCCCAGCTCGGACTGGGCGGCTGACCGGACGGTCCTAGGGCGCCGCCGGAGCCTCGAGCGAGTCGGCGAGCGACCGCCACGCACGGGCGGCGTCGGCGAGTGCCACGGAGACCTCGGCGTCGGCTGCCGAGACCGCGATCCGGTCCCCGCCCACCGCGCCCACGACGAATACGTCGACCCCGCCGCTCACGCAGCCGCTCGAGCTCCTCTTGCCCGCCGGTGACGACGAACCCCCCGGGACCCTCGCCGAACAGCGCCGACTCGCCGGAGCAGCCCCGGGCCTCGACCAGCTCGTCCAGATCGGCCTCGAGCCCGACCTCCCCGGCGATCGCCATCTCGGCCAGGGCGCAGGCGAGGCCGCCGTCGCTGATGTCATGGGCGGCAGTCACCGCGCCCTCGCGGACCGCGTCGCGGACGAGGTCGATCGCGGCGCGCACGTCGTCGATCGCCAGCGAGGGGAGCCCGGGGCCGAGGTCGCCGCGGAGCTTCGCCAGCTCCGAGCCCGCGAGCGAGGGCGAGAACGGCCCGCAGACGGCGATCGAGTCGCCGGCGGCCGGGGCGACGCTCCCGGCGCGGTCGGGATCGGGGAGCTCGCCGACCATTCCGATCACCGGTGTCGGGTAGATGGGGCCGTCCTCGGTCTCGTTGTAGAGCGAGACGTTGCCGCCGACGACCGGGACGCCGAGCGCCTCGCAGGCGTCGGCGAGGCCTCGGGTGGAGCGGTCGAGCTGCCAGGCGACCGTGGGCTTCTCGGGGTTGCCGAAGTTGAGGCAGTTGGTGAGCCCGAGCGGCTCGGCGCCCGAGCAGGCGAGGTTCTGGGCGCACTCGAGCACCGCCTGGACCGTGCCCTCGTACGGGTCGCACGCGACCCGGCGGCCGTTGCCGTCGATCGCGACCGCCACCGTCGACCCGGCCTCGTGCAGGTGCAGAACCGCCGCGTCCGCGGCCTCCGGGCGCCGGACCGTGTGCGAGAGCACGACCGAGTCGTACTGCTCGAACGCCCACCGCTTCGAGGCGATGCTGGGCGAGGCGAGCAGGGCGATCAGGATCGACGACGGATCGTCGGGGTCGGCGCTGCGCCCGGCGTGCAGCGCGACGCGAGTGCCCAGCACGTCCGCGTTGGGGTAGGTCCAGCCCTCGGGGGCGGTCGGCTCCAGGTCGTAGAGCGGGCAGTCGTCGACGAGCGCCGCGACCGGCATCTCACCGACCGTTTCGGCGCCGCTCACAACCCGGAAGACGCCGTCGTCGGTGACGCGGCCGACCGCAGCGGCGCCGGTCTCCCAGCGCTCGCACCGCGCCAGCACCTCGTCGACCCGCCCGGGCTCGACCACGGCGAGCATCCGCTCCTGCGACTCCGAGACCATGATCTCGAACGGCTCCATGTCGGTCTCGCGCAGCGGGACCCGGTCGACGTCGATCTCGATCCCGACCCCGCCGCTGGAGGCCATCTCCCCGGCCGAGGAGGTGAGCCCGGCCGCGCCGAGGTCCTGGAGCGACACCAGCAGGCCGTCACCGAGCAGCTCCAGACAGCACTCGAGCAGCTTCGACTCCTCGAACGGATCGCCGATCTGGACCGTGGGACGCTTCGAGTCGTCGCCTCCCTCGAGCTCCGCCGAGGCCAGCACGGAGGCACCGCCGATCCCGTCGCGTCCGGTCGCCGCGCCGATCAGGACGACGGCGTTGCCGACCCCGGCGGCGGCCGCGCGGATCATCTCGTCCGCGCGGGCGATCCCGACGCACATCGCGTTCACGAGGCAGTTGTGCTCGTACGGCGCCTCGAAGTAGACCTCGCCGCCGACGGTCGGCACGCCGATCGAGTTTCCGTAATGGCCGATCCCGGCGACCACGTGTTCGAAGAGGTAGCGCGAGCGCTCTGAATCCAGCTCGCCGAAGCGCAGCGAGTCGAGCACCGCGATCGGTCGCGCGCCGAGCGCGAAGACGTCGCGGAGGATGCCTCCGACCCCGGTGGCCGCCCCCTGGAACGGCTCCACCGCGCTCGGGTGGTTGTGCGACTCGACCTTGAACGCCACCGCCCAGCCGTCGCCGATCGAGACCGCGCCGGCGTTCTCGCCGGGACCCATCAGCACCCGCGGGCCCTCGGTCGGCAGTCGCCGCAGGAGCTTGCGCGAGTGCTTGTAGGCGCAGTGCTCGGACCACAGGAGGCTGAACATCGCCAGCTCGACGTCGTTGGGATCGCGGCCGAGCTTCGCCTGGATCAGCTCGTACTCGTCGTCGGTGAGCCCGAGCTCGCGGTGCTTGGCGGTCGAGACGGTCAAGGCGACGGAGTATCGCGCCTGTGCACGTCGTCTTTCACCCTCACCCCGGGGGCGCGTCGTTAGGGCCTTCCGCGTGTTGAGATCTTGCAGATGGGAGGTCAGACCCACAGCCGCCGTGGCGCGGCGATCATCGCTGCACTCGCAGCGCTCGTCCTCCCGGCGGGCGCCGGCGCCGGCATCCTCGGCGGCGGCAACACGCCGAAGGCCGAGATCGCGACCACCGGCAGCGACTCGGAGCTGCTGGCGAAGATCCCCATCTCGAAGAAGCCCGGGACACGCGATCGCGTCGTGATGCGCCTCGGTCCGGACGAGCTCAAGCCGATCGAGGTCGGCGATCGGCTGCGCGCCAGCGCCGAGGTTCAGGTCTCGACCGACTGCGTCGCCCAGAGCTCGCGCTGCGTCGGGCGCCACTACGAGGTCAACCCGACGGTGACCGCGAAGATCGTGCTCTCGCCCAGCCCGGAGGCCGGGTCCGGCTACCTGCCCCTGTCGGAGAGCCGCAGCGTGCTCTGCAAGCAGCGACGCCCGAACCGCAACCACCACTGCGCGATCGCCATCCCGAACACCGAAACCACGATCACCGACCTCGCCGCGCTTCCCTGCCCGCCCGACGCCTGTTACGCGAATCTGATCGTCGGCGCCAGGTCGAAGAAGTCGAAGAAGGGCGACGTGGTCGTCGCGGGCGCCGACCGCCCGGACGGCTCGGTCGTCCAGGACAAGGGGAGGCTGAACGTGGTCCAGGCGCGGGCGAAGGTCCCGGCCCCGGCCGTGACGTCGAGCGAGGCCCTGGTGAACGCCGAGCTGCCGCTCACCGAGGCGAAGAAGGAGAAGCGCCGGGTGGTCTACTCGGTTCCGATCCCGGCTCCGCGCAAGGGCGAGGTGCTCGCCTTCGACGCCGCGTTCACCGCGAACATCACCGATCTGCGCTTCAACACCTTCGTCGTCTCGCGCGTGATCATGGCCACCGAGCCGACCGCCACCGAGTCGGAGGGGCTGGCGAAGCCGTCGATCCCGCTGCGGGGGCAGGCGACCGAATCCAACGGCTACAACTGCACCCTCGGCTCGAGCGGCTTCGCCAATCCCTGCACGACGGTTAAGGCCGGTGCGACGCGGATCTCTCGCGACGTGATCGACGAGACCACCGGTGAGCCGGCGACGCTCTACCTCAACGTGCTCGCGTCCGCCGAGCCGCGGCTGGCCGAGAAGGTCGACGCCTCGAAGCAGGTCGCGCTGGGTGCGCTGCCCGGAGGGCTGACGGTGGCCCGCTACGCGCCCTAGGGGCGGTGGCGATGCGGGTCACGAGCCGGATCGCGCTCGGGTTCGCCGCGGCGCTGGCCGTCGTGGGCGCCGCCTCGACCGCGCCGGCCACCGATCGCTCGCCGCCTCTGGTCCGGGTCGCGACCACCGGCAACGGCTCCGAGCGGGTCGACACGCTGGCGATCACGCGGCGCCCGCGCGCTCGCGAGCGGGTCGTGATCTCGATGCGCCCCCCGCGGCTGCCGAGCCTCGAGCCCGGTGACCGGGTCCGGGTCACCGCCGAGGTGCAGATGACCGGCAACTGCGGGCACCGTGACCCCCGCTGCCGGGGGCCGATCTACCACTACGCCCCGAGCCTGCGCGCGAGGCTGGTGCTCGCCGCCGACCCCCGCACGACGCGGGGGCCCGGAGCGGCTCCGATCGCCGCGCCGGAGCGGGAGACGTGCACCCAGAGGCGCCCCGATTACGAGCACCACTGCGTGCTCGTCTTCACCGCGGCCGGCTTCCGGATCACCGACCCGGGCCGGCTTCCGTGTCCGCTCGACGCCTGCTACGTCAACCTGGTCGCCAGCGCCGACCACCCGCGCGCCGGGAGCGGCGACCTGGTGACCGTCGGCGGCCTGCGCCCCGACGGCTCGATCCCGCAGGACCGGGGCCGGATCAACGTGGTCCGCTACCGCGGCGCGACCGGGAGGGACGTCGAGGTCAGCTCGACCAGCCGGCCTGAGACGCGCCGCCTGGCACCCGACCTGCGGCGCCGGGTGGCGTTCTCGAGACGCCTCGTCGGGCTCCGCGAAGGCGAGCAGCTCGCGGTGGAGGCCGCCCTGCGCACCGACGTCTCGCACCTGCGCTACGCGGTTCGCACGAGCGCGCGGTTGATCCTCGCCGAGTCGCCGCGCGCGACCCGCCAGCACGCGTTCGTCAAGCACCGGGCCCTGATGCAGGGCGAGATCTCGGAGAACAACGGGTCGAACTGCACCCAGGACGAGGGGATCTGCACCGGGCGCAAGGTGGGCGTGCTCGAGATGCGCCGCGACTCGGTTCGCGGCGACGGCCGTCCCGTGCCCCTTTACGTCAACCTGGTCACCGTGCTCGGACCGAAGGTACGCAAGGCCCTCCCGGGCGACCGGGTGATCCTCCGGGGCGGGGGGATCGCCGTGACGCGCTTTCCGCCGCACCTGCGCGGATGACCGTCCGCCTCGCCACCGCCTCCGATGCCGGCGAGGTCGCACGGATGCTGGTCGACTTCAACACCGAGTTCGGCGACCCGACCCCCGAGCCGCCCGTGCTCGCCGAGCGCCTCGCTCCGATGCTCGAGAGCGGCGAGGTGACGGTCGTCCTCGGCGGACAGGGCCCCGACGGGCTGGCGCTGCTGCGCTTTCGGCCGTCGTTCTGGAGCGGCGAGCTGGACGCCTATCTGGAGGAGCTCTACGTCGCGCCCGCGAAGCGCGGCCGGGCATCGGCCGGGCGCTGATGGAGACGGCGATGGACCACGCCCGGGCTCGCGGCGCGACGCGGATGGACCTCGGCACGAGCGAGGACGACACCGTCGCCCGGGCCCTCTACGAGCGGCTCGGCTTCACCAACCTCGAGCGCCAGCCGGACGGGCCGGCGATGCTCTTCTACGAGCGCGAGCTCTAGGTCGGCGCGGGCGTCGGCGGGCGAACGCCCTTCTCCGCAGCCCGCGCCTCGCCCGCCTCGCTGCCCAGTTCGTAGCCGAGCTGGACCAGCATGTCGCCGGCGACCGCCTCGTACTCGGCGACCTCCTCCGGCGACATCCGCTCGCGCCACATCCCGATCCGGTCCGAACGCGGGGGCTCCCTCGCCATCACATGGCTCTCGATTCGCGCCTCGGCGGATTGATTGGGGCGGTTCTTGCGCGGCAGCTCGCGCGCCTTCTCGGCCAGCCGGCCCTCGGCGCGCTCGTGGTAGGTGAGCATCACGGGGTCGAACTCGAGGTCGATGAACTCGCAGACCCGCCGCAGGGTGCCCTCCGTGTCGGAGACCAGGTCCTCGAAGTGGATCTCCATGTAGTGGTTGACCGACGGCGCCATCTTGCGCGCCTTGCGGATCCGGTTGCGCCACAGGCGCGCCGACTCCGCGTAGGTCTCCGGGCCCCAGTTCATCCGCAGGTGCGAGAGCGAGACGTCGCGGCCGTCGCGGATGATGTGGACGAAGCGCGCCTCGGGCAGCACCCGCTGGATCCGGCGCATCTCCTTGACGTATCCCGGCGTCTTGTCGCCGTAGCGCGACTTGCCCTCGCGCTCGGCGTAGAGCATGTAGAAGGCGCGGATCGAGTCCGCCGCCGTGACCGGGCGCAGGCCCTTGATCCGCGTCCGAAGCTCGTCGGCGTCGAGGTGGAAGTCGCCCCAGCGCTTGTGATCGATCGCCAGGTTCGCGGCGTCCTCGCCGGTCTGCTTCGAGCGCTCGAAGGCCTTGATCAGCTTCGGCACCCAGTGGGTCTCGCCGGGGATCGCGACGTCGGGGTGCGAGTCGAGCATCAGGCGCAGGAGCGTCGTCCCCGAGCGGGTCACGCCGCAGACGAACGGCGCCGGCGGCGGCTCCGGGCTGCGCCCGCGCAGGCGCCGGCCGGCGAGGACGATGTCCAGCCGCTTGCGGTAGCGCTCGATCTGGTCCGAGAACCCCATGAAGCCCTTCAAGCTACCCGGTTGAGTTCGTTTCCAACACCCGCGAGACGCCCGCCACCGTCGCCTGCCCACGGCCGCTCGCGCTCGCGGACCGCGATCGCCCCGGCCGCGAGCTCGGCGCGCAGGTCGTCGTCGGCGAGCCGCTCGATCGCCCGCCGCAGGTCGCCCACGTCGGGGTCGAGCGCCGGGATCCCCGACTTCGCGGTGCCGTTCGGCGTCGAGCCGACCAGGAGCCCGTTCTCGCCGTCGTGGATCGCCTCGTTCATCGGCGGAGCGTCGTTGGTGACCGCCGGCATCCCGAACGCGATGGCCTCGTAGAGCGGCAGCCCGAGCCCCTCCCAGCGCGCCGGCGCGACGCAGACGTCACAGGCGGCCATCTCGCGCAGGTGGGCGTCCGTCGGCTGGTCGGCGAGCCGCAGCTCCACCCGCGGGTCCCGGCTCGCGGCGTCCGCGGCGGCGCTGCACCTGCTTGCGCTCGACCTGGGCCTTGACGACCAGCCGCAGGCGCTCGTCGGTGGTCGCCTCGAACGCCTCCAGCACCGGCTCGAGCGGCTTGCGGTGGCCGAGGAAGCCGCCGGGGAAGACGTAGGTGACCTGGTCGGGGCTCGCCGGTCGCTCGCGGGCGTAGGAGATCAGCTCCGGGTGGCAGCCCCAGGGGATGTAGGGCGTCTCGAGCCCCATCTCCCGGTAGCGCTCCTGCTCGGCGCGCGTCAGCGAGTAGACGACGTCGTAGGCCTCGCGCGCTCCCTCCACGTGGTCGGCGGTGAAGTGCTCCCAGACGAAGCGGCCGATCACGCGGACGCCGCGGCGGCGAAGCTCGGCGAGTTCGGAGAACTGGTAGTTCTGGTCGCAGAGCACGGCCTCGATCCCGTTCGCGTCCACCCAGCGCTCGTACTCGTCGCGGGGCACGTCGTACGCCGAGGCCTCGGTGACCCCGGGCTGGTCCCAGACGTCGTCGCGATCGAGGGCGCCCGGGCGCGGCCCGCGCTCCTTCTTCGGCCGCGCGAGCACGAACGACTCGTGGCCGAGCTCGTCGACCGCCGAGCGCAGCTGGCGGCCCACGACGGGCTGGCCCCGGTTGAACCACTTCGTGACCACGCCGACGCGCATGGCTAACCGCCGGCGAGCAGCTGCTCGAGGCCGTCGACCGTGCGCCTCCAGCTGCGCTGGTCGTCGCGCAGCTCACGCGCGCCCGCGGCCAGCCGCTCGCGCTCGGAGGCGTCGCCCAGGCGCTCGATCGCCTCGGTGAGCTGATCGAAGTCGGGGTCGTAGGCGGGGATGCCCGAGCCCGCCTCGCCCCAGCGGACGGAGTCGACGCAGATCCCGTTGACGCCGTCGAGGACGATCTCGTTCATCGGCGGCGAGTCGTTGGTGATCGTCGGCATGCCGAAGGCGACCGCCTCGTACAGGGGCAGGCCCAGGCCCTCCCAGCGCGACGGCGAGAGGCAGACGTGGCAGGTCGCGAACTGGCGCAGGTGCTCGTCGGTGGGCCGGTCCTCGAGCTCGATCACGACCCGCTCGTCGCCCCCCGCCGCCTGCTCGAGCTTGCCCGCCTTGCGGTCGACCTGGCCGCGGATGAGCAGCCTCAGGTGGTCGCCGCCCGCGCGCGTGAACGCCTCGACGATCTCGGGGAAGGGCTTGCGCTTGCCCATGAAGCTGCCCGGGACGTAGAACCAGGTCTCGTCGGCGGAGCGCTCGATCCCCTCGGCTACCGCCAGGAGCTCGGGATGGCATCCCCAGGTGAGCAGGGGACTGTCGATCCCCAGCGTCGCGTAGCGGTCCTGCTCGGCCTTGGTGAACGAGTAGATCGTGTCGTAGGCCTCCTTCGCGGGCTCGGCGTCCTCGGGGGCGAAGCTCTCCCAGACGAAGCGGCCGATCGTCCGCACGCCGTTGCGGCGCAGGCCGGCGATCTCCTCGAACTGGTCGTTCTGGTCGGTGAGCACGACGTCGAGCGAGTTCGCCGACACCCAGGCCTCGTACTCGGCCGCCGGGATGTCGGCCTCGCCGCTCTCGGTCACCCCCGGCTGGTCCCAGACCGGGTCGGCGACCCGCTCCTGCTTCGCGCGCGGCCCCTTGCCCTGCTTGGCGAGCACGAAGGTCTCGTGCCCGAGCTCGTCGAGCGCCGAACGGATCTGCCTGGTGACCACGGCCTGGCCGCTCGCAAACCACTTGCTGACTAACCCCACTCGCACGGTGGGAAAGCTACGCGGCTTCGATCAGGGCCGTTGCCCGCTCGACGGCGTCGCCGCCGGTCGGGTAGCCAAGCTGCGCCAGCAGGTCGCCGGCCACGGCCTCGAACTCCTGGCGCTGTTCGGCGGTCATCTGCGTGCGCCAGCGGGCGACGCGGTCGGCGCTCGGGGGCTTGGTCGTCATCTCGTGCGTCTTCAGCCGCCGCTCGACGCTGAGCTCCTTGGCGCGCCCTTCGGCCGGCAGCGCCCGCGCCATCTCCTGCAGCCGGTCGGCGGAGCGCTCGTGGTAGGTGAGCAGCGCGTCGTCCCAGGGCAGTTCGATGAACTCGCACACCCGCCTCAGCGTCGGCTCGGTGTCGAGGATCAGGTCCTCGTAACGGATCTCGACGTAGTGATCGAGCTTCGGCGAGTCCTCGCGCGCCTTGGTGATCTTCTTCTGCCAGCGGCGCGCGACGTCGGCCGCGGTCAGGTCGCGCACGGTCCGGTCGAGGACCGAGAGGGCCACGTCGCGGCCGTCGCGGATCACGTGGATGAACCGCGCCTCCGCGAGCGCGCGCTGGATCAGCTTCATCTTCTGCACGTAGGTGGGCGTCTTCTCGCCCCAGCGCGGCTTGCCCTGCTGCTCCGTGTAGGCCGCGTAGAAGGTCCGCACCGCGGGACCCGGCTCGATCTTCGGCAGGGCGCGCAGGCGCGCGAGCATCTCCTCGTCGCTGAAGCCGAAGTCGCCCCACTCGCGCGCGGACTTCATCGCCTCCAGCGCGGTCTCCGGGGTCGCGTTCGGCTCCTTGCAGGCCTTGATCAGGTCGGGGACGAAGTGGGTCTCGGGCGGGATCGTCAGGTCGGGATGGGCGTCCAGCATCATCCGCAGCAGCGTGGTGCCGGAGCGGTTCATGCCGACCACGAACGGCACCGGCTCGCGGCGCGCGTCGTCCCTTCTCAACCTTGAAAGCAGTCCCATGCGCTAGTCGCGCTTGATCACGCGGCTGAACTTCGTCGTCCCGGAGTTGTCGGAGCCGCGCTCCGTGCGGGACTTGGACCGCGCCCACTCCTCCGGCGGGATCCAGTCCTCCTTCGGGGTGGCGGTCTCGTAGCCGAGGTCGGCGAGCAGGTAGCCGGCCGCCTGCTCGAACTCGGCGTTGTCCTCCGGGTCCATCTCACGCTTCCAGACCGCGACGCGGTCGGCCTGCGGAGGCTCGGTGGTCAGCGCGTGTGCCTCGACGCGCTCGCCGGCCTCACGCTCGGGCCGCCCCTTGCGGCCTCGCTGCGCCGGCAGCGCCCCGGCCATCTCCTCGAGCCGCTCGGCGGCGCGCTCGTGGTAGTCGAGCATCGCGGGGTCGTAGTCCAGCTCGACGTGGTCGCAGACCCGGCGCAGGACCGACTCGGTGTCCGAGATCAGGTCCTCGTAGCGGACCTCCAGGTAGCCCTGGATCTCCTCGGCGTCGATCCGCGACTTGACGATCCGCTTGCGCCAGCGGCGTGCCAGCTCGCGCCCCGGGATCGGGTCCTTGCCGCGCTTGGCGATCCGGGCGTTCTGCGACAGGCCGGCGTCGCGCCCGTCGCGGATCACGTGGATGTAGCGCGCCTCCGGGAGCGTGTTCTGGATCTTCTTCATCTTGCGCACGTAGTCGGGCGTCTTGTCGCCCCAGCGCGCCTTGCCGTGGCGCTCGGCATAGAGGAGGTAGAAGGCGCGCAGGGCGTCGGCGGTGTTGAACGGGTCGAGCGCGCCCATCGCCGCGAGCAGCTCGTCCTCGCCGAGCCCGAAGTCGTTCCAGCGCCGGTGCGTGTCGTCGCGGATCGCCTTCATCGCCACCTTCGGGTTGAAGCGCAGGCGCCCCGAGGCCTGGATGAACTGGGGCACGAAATGGGTCTCCGGGGGCATCGCCAGGTCCGGGTGCGCGTCGAGCATCATCCGCAGCAGCGTCGTGCCCGAGCGGCCGACGCCGACCACGAACGGAGCCGGCGCCGCGGGCTCGGACCGAGGCCGCAGGCGCTTGTAGCGCAGGTACTTGATCGAGTAGTCGCGGGCCATGTGAGAGGGAGCTCAGGATGCCACGTCGTATCCGAGCTCGGCGAGCAGGGTAGCGGCGACCGCCTCGAAGGAGTCGCGGTCGGCGGCGCTCATTCCCTCCCGCCACGCGCCGACCCGGTCGGCGGTCGGCGGGCCGGTGGTGAGCGCGTGGGCCTGCGCCCGCTCGGCGCCCGCCCGCCCGGCCCGCGCGTCGACCGGGGCCAGGTCGCCGAGCTCGGCGAGCCGCTCGCCGGCCCCCTCGTGGTAGGCCAGCATGGCCGGGTCGTAGCTGAGCTCGATCAGCTCGCAGACGCGTCGCAGCGCGGGCTCGGGGTCGGCCACCAGGTCCTCGTAGCGGAGCTCGAGGTAGCGCCCGCGCAGGCGCTTCGCCTGGCGCCGCGCGCGCTCGATCCGGCGCTTCCAGAGCTCGGCGATCTCGGCGATCTGCTTGCCCTCGCCCATTCCGCGCGCGAGCCGCGAGAGGGCGACGTCGCGCCCGTCGCGGATCAGGTGCACGAAGCGCGCCTCGGCGAGCTCGCCGCCGATCGGCCGCATCCGCTTCACGTAGCCGGGGGTCTTGTCGCCCCAGCGGGGCTTTCCGCGCGCCTCGGCGCAGAGGCCGTAGAAGGCGCGGGCCACGCCGGCGGCGTCGTCGGCCCCGGCCTCGGCAACCCGCTCGTCGCAGGTCGTCCGGGTCGAGCCCGAAGTCGCCCCAGGTGCGGGCGCCGACGATCGTCGCGACCAGCTCCTCCGCTCCCGCCCCGGCGTCGGCGGCCTCGATCAGCTCGGGCAGGAAGTGCGTCTCCGCCGGGATCGCGAGCTCGGGATGGGCGTCGAGCATCATCCGCAGCAGGGTCGTGCCCGAGCGGCCGACGCCGACCACGAACGGAGCCGGCGGCTGCGATCGCTGTGACCGGCGCCGTGAGAGCGGGCTCACGCCGGGGCGGCGACCGCGGTCAGCGCCTCGAACAGCCGCAGACCGTCGGCCGACCCCGTGAGGGGATCGACCGCGTGCTCGGGGTGCGGCATCAGGCCCACGACGTTGCCGCGCTCGTTGCAGACCCCGGCGACGTCGGCCACCGAGCCGTTCGGGTTCTGCCCCGGCGCGTAGCGGAAGACGACCTGCCCGCGGGCCTCGAGCTCGCCGAGCAGCTCGGGCGGAGCGAACCAGCGGCCGCTCATGTGCTTGACCGGGATCGACAGCCGCTGGCCCGCCTCGCAGCCGCCGGTGGCCACGGTCTGGGCGTTGACGACCTCGAGCTCGACCTGCCGGCAGACGAAGCGCAGGCCCTGGTTGGGGAGCAGGGCCCCCGGCAGCATCCCCGCCTCGCAGAGCACCTGAAAGCCGTTGCAGATGCCGAGCACCGGCCCGCCCCGTTGGGCGAACGACGCGACCGCCTCCATCGCGGGGGCGAAGCGGGCGATCGCCCCGGCGCGCAGGTAGTCGCCGTAGGAGAAGCCGCCGGGGATGACCACCGCGTCGAGGCCGGAGAGATCGCTGTCGCCGTGCCAGACGAGCTCGGCGTCGCCGACCCGGCGGCAGGCGAGGACCGCGTCGCGCTCGTCACAGGAGCCGGGGAACTGAACGACCCCGAACCTCATCGCTCGATCTCGTAGTCCTCGATCAGGGGGTTGGCGAGCAGCTGCTCGCACAGGCGCGCCAGGTCGGCGCCGTCCTCGGCCTCGAGCTCGACCATGCGCCCGACGCGGACGTGGGAGATGCCCTCGAACCCGAGCGCGGGCAGCGCCCGTTCGACCGCCTTGCCCTGGGGGTCGAGGATCCCCTCCTTGGGGCGGATCAGCACCCGCGCCTTCACCCGTCTGAGCCTAGTGGAACGCCCGGCGACCGCAGGCGGGCGATCAGCGCTCGGAGAGGCGCCGCCGCGCCCGTCCCATGAAGCCGGCCAGCCGCGACCGCGGCGCGGGCGGCGTCAGGTCGAGCGGCTCCCCGGGCTCCGGCTCGAGGTCGAGGATCTCGGCGTAGCCCGCGGCGTGCAGCTCCGGCTCCATCTTCAGGAGCCGAGCCGCGCGCGCCCAGCGCGCGTCGTCGCCGAGATGGATCGCGTCGTCCTTCCGCACGTTCTCCGCGGCCCACTCGGCGACCCCCTCGGGCAGCGGTCGTCCGGCGAGCCCGTAGATCAGCTCGAGCTGGCCGTGCGGGTCGGTGCGCAGGTCCTCGAGCCGAACGAGCGCGTAGCGGTCCCCGAACAGCCGCGGCCCGTCGCCGCTCGTGGTCTCGAACGCCGACTTCCAGACCAGCAGCGGCCGCAGGAAGTCCGGGATGTCCGCCGGCAGGTCGAGCGAGCGCCGGCGGGCGATCAGCTCCTCGGAGATCCTCCGGCTCGACCACAGCCGCCGGCCGGTGCGGGCGGTGAAGAAGGTCTCCGCGTCGGGGTAGACGTCGGTGCGCCGCATGCGCCCGAGCAGCATCGAGGCGGTGACGGCGCGCGGGTCGCGGACCAGGTGGACGACCGCGGCCTCGGGGTCGATCTCGGCCAGCGCCCCGAGCTTGTGGTGCAGGCGGGTCTCCTTGATCGCCACGTCGGGGGCCGTGCCGAGCAGGTGGGCGAGCAGCTCCGTGACGTGATCGGGCAGGTCGGGTTCGAGCTCGACCTCCGCCGCCCGCGGCCCGCCCCAGTTGAAGAGCTCGATCTGCAGCTCGCTGAAGCGCTCGCGCCGGAAGCGCTCGCGCAGCTCGCGCGTCTCGGCCGGAGAGATCGACGTTGCGGACGCCGCTGCCGCCGCCGATCGTCGCGGAGTCCTCGCGCAGCGGCTCGTAGAAGCAGCGCAGCCCGGGATCCTCCGAGAGCGCGTCGTAGAGGATCGTCGTGCCCGAGCGCCGCAGGCCGATCACGAAGACGTTCATCTGCCCAGGCTATTCCGCCGAGCCTCGGGCCGGCCGGACCGTCAGAGCTCGCGACCGGTGATCCGCTCGTAGGCCTCGACGTACTTCGAGCGCGTGTTGGCGACCACGTCCTCGGGCAGGTCAGGGCCCGGCGGCGTGTGGTCCCAGCCGGATTCGTCGAGCCAGTCGCGGACGTACTGCTTGTCGAACGAGGCCTGCGCGCGCCCGGGCTCGTAGTCGTCGGCGGGCCAGAAGCGCGAGGAGTCCGGCGTGAGCACCTCGTCCCCGAGCACCACCTCGGCGCCCGGGCTCGAGCCGAACTCGAACTTGGTGTCGGCGATGATGATCCCGCGCTCGGCCGCGTGGTCGCGGGCGTGCTCGTAGAGCTCCAGCGTGACCCGCCGCAGCTCCTCCATGAGCGCCCGGTCGCCGATCAGCGCGGCGGCGCGGTCGAAGTCGATGTTCTCGTCGTGCTCCCCGAGCTCCGCCTTCGTCGCCGGGGTGAAGATCGGCCCGGGGAGGGCGGCCGACTCGGTCAGGCCCTCGGGCAGCTCGATCCCGCAGACCGCTCCCGTCTCCTTGTACTCGCGCCATCCCGAGCCCGACAGGTAGCCGCGGGCGACGCACTCCACCGGGTACATCTGCAGCCGCTTCACGCGCAGCGCCCGTCCCGCGACCTCGTCGGGGACGTCCTGGGAGATGTAGTGATTGGGGCAGATGTGGCGGGTCGTTTCGAACCAGAACACCGACATCTGCGTCAGCACCCGCCCCTTGTCCGGGATCGGGGTCGGCAGGACCACGTCGTACGCCGAGATCCGGTCGGAGGCGACCATCAGCAGGTCGTCCTCGACCTCGTACATCTCGCGCACCTTGCCCGAGGCATGGAGGCGAAGGTCCGCGAGGGCGCCGGGCATCGGGCGCGATGCTAACGAACCCCGGGGCGCGACGGAGCTCGCGTCTCGGGGCGCGCGGCGATACCCCGGCCGGGTATAGTTGGCGCATGGACCCCGGGGATGCCACCACCACCGCCGGCTACGTCACCGACAAGCAGGCGATCCTGCGGCGCCTGGCGCGCATCGAGGGCCAGGTGGGCGGATTGCGGCGCATGGTCGAGGACGAGGCCTACTGCGTGGACGTGCTGACCCAGGTCGCCGCGGTCACCAAGGCGCTCGAGGGCGTCTCGCTCAAGCTGCTGACCGACCACACGAACCATTGCGTTCGCGACGCGGTCGAGCGCGGCGGCGCCGAAGCCGACGAGAAGGTCGCGGAGCTGCTCACGGCGGTCGAGCGGTTCGCGCGGTCGACCTGATGGAGGCCGCGGTCGCGGAGAGTCCTGCCGCGACGCGCACCCCGACGCCGGGCTCGCGCCCGCCGCACGTCCCGCTCCCGCGCGCCCTGCAGACGGCGCGCTTCCTGGCGCGGCCGATCCCCTTCTACGAGCGCTGGCGCGGGCGCCTGGGCGAGACGTTCAGCGCGCGGCTGCTGGGCCCGGGTGACGTCGTCTTCCTCTCCGACCCCGAGTCGGTCAAGCTCCTCTTCACCAGCGACCGCGTCAACACGATCGCCCCGGGCCGCAACATCGTCCTGCGGCCGCTGCTCGGGCCGCAGTCGCTGCTGCTGCAGGAGGGCGCGGAGCACCTGCGCCGGCGCAAGTTGATGCTGCCGCCGTTCCATGGCGAGCGCATGCGCGCCTACGAGCGGACGATCGCCGAGGTCGCCGCCGCGGAGATCGCAGGCTGGCCGACCGGCACGCCGTTCGCCCTACACCCGAGCATGCAGGCGATCACGCTCGAGGTGATCATGCGCGCGGTCTTCGGCGTCACGGATTCGCAGCGCCGCGAGGCGATGCGCGACGGCCTGCTCGCCGTGCTGGGCGAGTCGGCCTCGCCGGCGGCGTTCGGCCTCACCGTCCCGGTGGTCAAGGAGCTGCCCCACTACCGCCGCTTCGCGGCCAAGGTCGCGGTCACCGACGAGCTGCTCGCGGCCGAGATCGCCGACCGCCGCGCCGACCCCGAGCTCGCCTCGCGCGAGGACATCCTCTCGATGCTGGTCTCGGCCGAGTTCGACGACGGCTCGAAGATGTCCGACGGCGAGCTCCGCGACCAGCTCCTGACGCTGCTGCTGGCCGGGCACGAGACCACCGCGACCGCGCTCGCCTGGACCTTCGACCTCCTCCTGCACACCCCGCCGACGCTCGAGCGCCTCCTTGACGAGCTCGAGAGCGGCGACGGCGCCTACCTGGAGGCGGTCATCGACGAGTCGCTGCGGGTCCGCCCGGTGGTGCCGATGACCGGCCGGCTGCTGCGCGAGCCCGCCACCCTCGGCGGCTATGAGCTCGACGAGGGCACGGTCGTCTTCGCGGCGATCTACATGCTCCACACCAACCCCGAGGTCTATCCCGACCCGTTCGCCTTCAAGCCGGAGCGCTTCCTCGGCGACGGCCCGGAGACCTACTCCTGGATCCCCTTCGGCGGCGGGACGCGGCGCTGCATCGGCGCCGCCTTCGCGGAGCTCGAGCTGCGGGTGGTCCTCCGCGAGGTCCTGACCTCGATCAGCCTCACCGCGGCGGACCCCCGGCCCCAGCGCATGGTCCGCCGCAACGTCACCCTGACGCCGGCGGACGGCACCAGGGTGATCGCCGAGCGCTTCTAGCGCTCGCCGGCCCAGGCCGGCGACGCCGCTTCGCCCGGTCCGTGGCGACGCGGGCCGGGGCTTGGCAGTGAGGGGGTGGGAGGGTGCGCCTTGCGTGACGTTCGTCGCGCCCTGCGCGCGCTC
Source organism: uncultured Solirubrobacterales bacterium (assembly GCA_963729065.1). GTDB lineage: Bacteria > Actinomycetota > Thermoleophilia > Solirubrobacterales > 70-9 > WHSW01. The sequence continues at coordinate 857,572 of CAVSMS010000010.1, read as the reverse complement.
TGCTCGCACGGGCTCCTCGAGCCGCATCCAAACCACCTATACGGTGGTTTATGTGCGGCTCGGCGCGGTCGGGGTGCGGGGGTCGCGTCGGCGTGACGGATCCATTTCGTGCGCGTTGCACTACGCGCGGAATCAGCCACACGCGCCCGCGCCCTGGCCAACTCCCCTCCCTCACTGCCAACCCGGCCGGCGCCGCCACCCACGCCGACGGTCAGCCACGGACGCGCGCGCTGCTTACGTGGAGGTCACGTCGCCCCCGCCGATCCGGTCGAGGCGCGCGATCAGCTCCGGCACGTGGGTGAGGTAGGCGTCGTAGTCGAGGACCTCGTCGAGGTCCAGGTCCGGCGCGCGCTCCGCCAGCAGCTCCCGGAACGGCGTCCCCGTGTCCCAGGCTCCCTGGGCGGCTTCCTGGACCAGGCGGTAGGCGTCGTCTCGCGACATCCCGGAGTCGATCAGCGCGGTCAGGGCGCGCTGGCTGAACAGCGCCCCGTGGGTGAGCTCGACGTTGGCGCGCATCCGGTCGGCGTGGACGACGAGGCCCTCCACCAGGCGCACGGAGAGGTGCTGCATGTAGTCGAGCAGGATGGTCGCGTCGGGGAGGATCACCCGCTCGGCGCCGGAGTGGGAGATGTCGCGCTCGTGCCAGAGCGCGACGTTCTCGAGCCCGGCCTGGGCGTAGCCGCGGAGCACCCGCGCCAGGCCGCACACGCGCTCGGCCGTGATCGGGTTGCGCTTGTGCGGCATCGCCGACGAGCCCTTCTGGGCGCCGGAGGCGAACGGCTCCTCGACCTCGCGCACCTCGGTCCGCTGGAGGTTGCGGATCTCCTGCGCGTAGCGCTCGAGCCCCGCCCCGGCGAGCGCGATCGCCTCCAGCACCTGCGCGTGGCGGTCGCGGGGGACGACCTGGGTCGAGACGTCCTCGGCGCGCAGCCCGAGCTCGTCCATCACGGCGGCCTCGATCTCGGGCGGGGTCGAGGCATAGGTCCCGACCGCGCCGGAGAGCTTGCCCACCGCCGCCTGCTCGAAGGCTTCGCGCAGGCGGCTCAGGTTGCGATCGGCCTCGAACGCGAACCCGGCGAGCCGCAGCCCGAAGGTCGTGGGCTCGGCGTGCACCCCGTGGGTTCGCCCGACGCTCAGCGTCTCGGCGTGCTCGCGCGCCTTGGCGATCAGCGCGTCGCGGAACGCGGTCGCGCCGCTCGTGATGATCAGGCCGGACTCGACCAGCTGGAGGGCGAGCGCCGTGTCGAGCACGTCGGAGGAGGTGAGCCCGTAGTGGATCCAGCGGCCCTCCTCGCCGATGGAGTCCGCGACCACGTCGACGAACGCGGCCACGTCGTGGTTCGTGACGCGCTCGCGCTCCTTCACCGCCTCGACCTCGAAGGACGCGCGCTCGCGACAGGCCGCGGCCGCCTCCGCCGGCACCTTGCCCGCGGCGGCCCAGGCGTCGGTCGCCGCGAGCTCGACCTCGAGCCAGCCCCGCATGCGGCGCTCGTCGCTCCAGACGGCGCCCATCCCTCTCGGGTGTACCGACTGATCAAGACTGGATTATGCGTGCCGCCAGGAGCCCGGCGTTCTTGGCGCCGTCGATGGCCACGCACGCCACCGGGACGCCGGGAGGCATCTGGACCGCGGAGAGCAGCGCGTCGAGCCCGCCGAGGGTCTTGCCGAGGATCGGGACGCCGATCACCGGCAGGTCGGTGTGCGCGGCGGCGACACCCGGAAGGGCCGCCGACATCCCGGCGCCGGCGATCAGCACCCGCAGGCCCCGCATGCGGGCGGCGTGGCAGTACTCGCGCACCTTCTCCGGGTCGCGGTGGGCGCTCATCACGCGGACCTCGTAGCGGATCCCGGCCTCCTGGAGCGCGGTGCCCGCGGGCTGCATCTTGGGCTTGTCGTTCTTCGAGCCCATGATGATCCCGACCCGCGGAGCGTCGACCTCGATCTCCTCGAACGCGGCCTCGACCTCCGGCATCGGCTCGAGCTCGGCCGGGACCTTGATCTCGGTCTCGGTGCTCGGGTCGCGTTGCATCTCCACTGTCGTCGTCTCCCTTGTGTTCTCAGCTCGCGACCGCAGCCACGGCCCTCTCGGCGATGTCGGTCCGCATCTGCTTGCCCTCGAAATCAATCAACCGAGCCGCCTCGTAGGCGCGCTCGCGGGCCTCGGCCGGTCCGGGGCCGAGCCCGGTCAGGTTCAGTACCCGCCCGCCGGCGGTTACTACCTCACCGCCCTCGCCGAGCGCGGTGCCGGCGTGGGTGCACTCGACGTCCGACGGCACCGAGTCCAGGCCGCTGATCGGGTCGCCGATCGACGAGCTCTCCGGGTAGCCCGCCGAGGCGAGCACCACGGTCACCGCCCAGTCGTCGGAGAACTCCGGCTCGACCCCGGCGAGCCCGCCCGGCTCCCGGGCTGCGAGGAAGAGCTCGACGAGGTCGGTGCGCAGCCGCGGGAGCACCGCCTGGGTCTCGGGGTCGCCGAAGCGGCAGTTGTACTCCAGCACCTTGGCACCGGCGTCGGTGAGCATCAGCCCGGCGTAGAGGACGCCGTGAAAGGGCGTGCCGCGCTCGCGCATCAGATCCACGATCGGCCGGTGGACCGCGTCGGCGATCTCGGAGACCGTGGCCGGGTCGAAGCCCGCGACCGGCGAGTAGCTGCCCATGCCGCCGGTGTTGGGGCCCCGGTCGCCGTCGAAGATCCGCTTGTAGTCCTGCGCCGGGGCGAGCGGGACGACGTTGACCCCGTCGCAGAGCGCGAGCAGCGAGAGCTCCTCCCCGTCGAGGTACTCCTCGAGCACGACCTCGGTCTCGCCGAAGCGCCGCTCGACGAAGAAGGTGTCGACGGCCTCCCGCGCCTCGGCCTCGGTGGCGCAGATGATCACGCCCTTGCCGGCCGCCAGGCCGTCGGCCTTGAGCACCGTGGGGTAGCTGGTGCCGGCGAGCTGCTCCAGCGCGTCGTCGCGGCTGCGGAGCACGCTGTGGCCGGCGGTCGGGACCCCGGCATCGGCCATCACGGCCTTCGCGTGCACCTTCGAGCCCTCGAGACGCGCGGCCTCCGCGGTCGGGCCGAAGGCGGGCACTCCCTCGGCCTCGAGCGCGTCGACGAGGCCGGCGACCAGCGGCGCCTCCGGTCCGACGACGACCAGGTCGCAGGCCTCCGCCACGGCGGCCTCGACCACCGGCTCGACCTCGCCGGGCAGCGGCAGGCAGCGGGCATCGGCGGCGATCCCGGCGTTCCCGGGCGCGCAGAGGATCTCCGGCGCCGGGCGCGAGCGCGCGAGCGCCTTGACCAGCGCGTGCTCGCGGCCGCCGCCGCCGACGACGAGAACCTTCACAAGCCCACGGGTTCGCTTACGGCCGGAATACCGGTTCCCTTTTCGTGCCTTCCGCTCACAGAGAGGCGGTGAAATCCTTCGCGTCGATTGCGGTCAGGGTCTCGTTCATCACGGTGCCGCGCGAGCCCATCTCGATCGAGAGCTTCGCCATCACCTTCTCGTCGGGAGCCTCGACCACGCTGACGAAGTCGTACTCGCCGAGCGTCGCCCACTGGTTGAGCACCTTGACCCCGAGTTGCTCGACCTCTTTGTTGACCTCGTGGACCCTGGACGGGTTGTCCTTGATCGTCTTCACGCCGTCGGGCGTGAGCCTGGTGAGCATGATGTAGGTGGCCATCTGACGTTCCTCCTGGTCGCTGCCGATCGACGCCGCGCGCGACCCCCTTTCTTTCACGTTGCGCGGCGTCACGCAAGTTACGGCCCTTGGCGATGCGAGATCATTGAGCCCATGGCGGGTCACCCGCTGTTCGCAGCGCTCTATGACCGGATGACGGCGCGGGCCGAGCGCGCCGGCCTCGCCGATCTGCGGGCGGGGGTGCTGGCCGGCGCCTCGGGCCGGACGCTCGAGCTCGGCGCCGGGACCGGTTCGAACGCGGCCACTACCCGGCCGCGGTCACCGAGCTGGTGCTCACCGAGCCCGATCCGCACATGGCTCGCGGTTGCGCGAGAAGCTTCGAGCTCCCGCCGCCGTTCCAGTACGAGGTGGTCGAGGCCGGCGCCGAGTCGCTGCCCTTCGCCGACGACTCCTTCGACACGGTGGCTTCGACCCTGGTCCTGTGCACGGTCGACGACCCGGCGCGGACCGTGTCGGAGGTCGCCCGCGTGTTGCGCCCCGGCGGCGGCCTCCTCCTGCTCGAGCACGTACGGCTGATCGACGTCTCGGCTCTCGAGCCGGCCCAGCTTCCGGGGGCGCCGCCGCTCGTCCGGCCCGCGATCCGTGGCTCCGCGGCCCCGCCTTCCGGGTAGGAGAGCCACATGCGAAAGCTCGTGCCGCTGGTCATCCGCCCGTGGATGCTGCCGCTGATCGTCGCCGCGCTCGTCCTCCCGATCGCGGGCGGATTCATCGTCGCCGGGCCGCCGCTGGGGCTCGCGGTCGGGGCGCTCGCCACCTGTGGCGTGCTCGTGGTCGCCGCCAGGATCAAGTTCGACGAGCCGATCGAGGTGCCGGAGTCCCGCGACGCCCGCTACCGCGTGCTCCTCGTCGTCACCGAGCCGCTGGAGGATCCGGCGCTGGTCGAGCAGATCGCCGAGATCGCCGAGCACGGAGGCCGGCTCCTCGGCGGAGTCGAGCCGGCGCATGTGCGGCTGCTCGCGCCCGGTTCGTCTCTCGACCCTCGATCGCTGGGCATCGGACCTCTCCGACGCCCGCGACGCCGCAACGCGCGTGCTGGCCGTCTCCGCCGCGGCGCTCGCCGCCGCCGGGATCGACGCGGGCGGCGGGATCGGGGACGCCGACCCGGTGCAGGCGATCACCGACGAGCTCGGCGGCTTCGCCGCGCGCGAGGTGGTGCTGGTCGCCGGCCCGGCGCTGGGCGCCGCCGAGGCCGAGGAGGTGCGCCGCCGCCTCGACCGCCCGGTCAGGCTGCTCGGCGCTCATCCGAAGCGCCCCACGAGCTCGCCGTAGTCGGCGATCGTCCGCTCCCAGGAGAGGCGCTCGCGGGCCCGGTCGACCCCGTGGCGCAGCTCCGTGAGCCGCCCGGGCTCGGCGATCCGCTCGATCGCCGCCGCCAGGCCGCGGACGCTGGTCCGGTAGGCCGGGATCCCGGACTTCGCCCGCCCGCGGGCACGGCTCGGAACGAGGAGCCCGTTGTCGCCGTCGCGGATGACCTCGTTCATCGGCGGGGCGTCGTTGGTGATCACCGGCAGACCGAGCGCCATCGACTCGTACAGGTGCAGACCGAGCCCCTCCCAGCGGCTCGGCGCCACGCAGACGTCGGCGGCGGCGAACAGCCGGAGGTGCTCGTCGGTGGGCAGGTCCTCGAGCACCACCTCGACCCGCGGGTCGCGCTCGGCCCCCCGGCGCAGCAGATCGAGTTCGCGCTCGACCTGTCCCTTGATCACGAGCCGGGCGTCCGGGGAGTCGAAGCGGCGGAACGCCTTGAGCACCTCGGCCACCGGCTTGCGCTTGCTGAGGAAGCCGGCCGGATAGAACAGCCGCAGCGGGCCGTCGTCGGGCTCGCGGGCGAAGCCGAGCAGCTCAGGATGGATCCCCCAATGCACGCGGGGGCTCTCGATCCCCATCGTCGCGTAGCGCTCGCGCTCGCAGGCGGTCAGGGAGTAGACGGTCTCGAAGGCGCGGCGGGCGGGCTCGGCGTGCTCGCTCGCGAACTGCTCCCAGACGAACCGCCCCACCGTGGCGACCCCCGCCCCCCGCAGCGCCTCGATCGCCTCGAACCCGTAGTTCTGGTCGAAGAGGGCCAGGTCGAGCTCGTGCTCGCGTCCCCAGGCGACGAGCTCGTCGGCCCCGATCCGGTACGCGGACGCCTCGGTGACGTCGGGCTGGTCCCAGATCCCGGTGCGGTCGACGAACGACGGCCTGATGTTCTTCGCCCGCGTCGGGCGGGCGAGGACGAACGTCCGATGCCCGAGCTCGTCGAGCGCCGAGCGGATCTGCCGGGCGACCACGCCCTGTCCGCGATTGAACCAGTAGGCGCAGATCCCGATCCGCATGTAGATGATAGAAGCCAGCATAGAATCGACGGTCAACCGACCCGGGGGGTCGATCGCGTTGCGCTCCGGCGAGTACCGCAAGAAGATCACCGCCGTCTTCGCCGATCTGGTCGGCTCGACGACGATCGCCGAGCGGCTCGACCCCGAGGTCTTCCGCGAGCTCGTGGTCACCTTCCTCGAGCGGATGGCGGCCGTGGTCGTCGCGTACGGCGGGGAGATCGAGCATCTCGCCGGCGACGGGGTGATGGGCGTCTTCGGCGCCCAGCACGCGCACGACGACGACGCGACGCGCGCCGTGAGCTCGGCCATGGCGATGTTCGACGAGCTCGACGCCCTCAACGAGGAGCTCGAGACGAGGGTCGGCGAGCGCCTGCGGATGCGGATCGGCGTCAACACCGGGACCGTGGTCGTCGGGGGCATGGTCGCCGGCCACCCGATCAGCGTCGGCGACCCGATGAACATCGCCGCGCGGCTCCAGGGCCAGGCGCCTCCGGGCGAGATCCTGATCGGCGAGGAGACCCGGGCCCTGGTCGGCCGCCAGGCGCGGACCGAGCCCGCCGGCGAGCTCGAGCTCCGCGGCCGGCGCGAGCCGACCCCGGCGCACCGGCTGATCGCGATCGAGGGACAGCCGAGCGCCGTTGCCCTGGCCGAGCGGCCGCTGGTCGGCCGCGGGCGGGAGTTCGGGCTGCTCACGGTCGCCTTCGAGCGCGCCGCGGCGCGCGGATCGCGCGAGTTCGTCTCGGTGCTCGGCGACGCCGGGGTGGGCAAGTCCCGGCTGGTCACCGAGCTGGTGGAGCGCTACCGGGCCAGCGCCACCGTGCTGCTCGGGCGCTGCCTCTCCTACGGCGAGGGGATCACGTACTGGGCGCTGGCGGAGATGATCCGGCGCGCCGCCGAGATCGGCGAGGACGACTCCCAGGACGAGCGCCGCGCGAAGCTCGCCCGGGCGGTCGCGGGCGCGGACGATGCCGATCAGCTCGCGTCGCATCTGAGCGAGCTGATCGGCCTCGACCCCGGCCGCGAGCCCTCCGAGCAGTCGGCGCGAGCGGTTCGCCGCCTGCTCGAGGTCGTCGCCGAGCGCGGTCCGGTGATCGTCGTCTTCGACGACCTGCACTGGGCCGAGCCGGTGCTCCTCGACCTGCTGGTCGACGTGGCGAGCAACGTACGCGGGCCGGTGCTCTGCGTCTGCATGGCCCGGTTCGAGCTGCTCGAGCGGCGTCAGGACTGGGAGCGCGAGTGCCCGACCACGATCGCCCTGCGGCCGCTCTCAGACGCGTGACACCCGCGCCGTCGTCGGCCAGCTCGTCGGCGAGGCGCTGCCGTCCGGGCTCCGCGACCGCCTGGTCGAGCTCGCGGCCGGCAACCCCCTGTTCGTCGAGCAGATGCTGCACATGCTCGTCGACGACGGGCGCCTCGAGGTCACCGATGGAGCCTGGTCGACGCGCGGCGACGCCGGCTCGATCGAGGTGCCGCCGACGATCGAGGCGATCCTGGCGGCGCGGATCGACCACCTCGCGGGCGCCGAGCGGGCCTGCGCCGAGGCCGCCGCGGTGATCGGGATGGAGTTCTGGGCGGAGCCGCTGGTCGAGCTCACGGGCGAGGGCGCGGCTCGGTCGCTCGACGCGCCTGCGGCGCAAGCTCGTGATCGAGAGCACCCGGAGGCCGGGGGGCCGCGAGGACATGCTGCGCTTCCGCCACCTGCTGCTTCGCGACGCGGTCTACGAGGCGATCCCCAAGGCCCGGCGCGCCGTGCTGCACGAACGGGTGGCCGCGTGGCTCGAGGGCTGGGCCGCGGACCGGCTCGGCGAGGTCGCCGAGTTGCTCGCCTATCACTACGAGAGCGCCGCCCGCTACGCCTCCGAGCTGCTCGCTCCCGGCGACGACGCGAGTCGCCTGCGCGCCCGGGCGGTCGAGCACCTGACGTCGGCCGGGCGCCGGGCCGCCGCGCGCCAGGACGACGAGCGCGCCGCCGCGTACTTCAGCCGCGTCGTCGCCCTGCTGGGCGAGGGTGACCCGACCCGGCTCGAGCCGCTGCTGGAGCTCGGCGCCGCTCTGGTCGGCGGCGGGGACACCGAGCGCGCCGAGCGGGTACTGGCCGACGCCCGAGGCGCCGCCGCCGGGGCCGGCGACCCGCGGCTCGACGCCGAGGTCCGGATCCTGGAGGTCAACCTGCGACGCCTCACCAACCCGCGCTGGTGGTCGGCAAACGGGCGTGCCGAGGCGTCGGAGCTCGCCCGGGTCTTCGGCGAGCTCTCCGACGACGCCGGCGCCGCCAAGGCCTGGCACCTGCTCGGCAAGGCGCACTCGGACCGCGGCGAGCAGGCCGCCGCCCAGGAGGCCTTCGAGCACGCCCTCGAATGCGCGCGGCGCGCCGGCGCCGCCGGCGTCGAGGCCTGGGTCCGCTACTGGCTGTTGCAGTCGGCGGCCTTTGGCCCGACCCCGTGCCTGGACGTGATCGAGCGCGCCCGCGACGACCTCGCCTGGGCGCGCAGCCACGGCAACCGGTCGCTCGAGGGCAGCGTGCTGACCAGGATGGGCGAGATGCTCGCCCGCGCCGGGCGGATCGGCGAGTCGCAGGACGCGTTCGCCGAGGCGCGGGCGCTGTTCGACGAGCTCGGCCGCCCTTCGCACCCGGCCTACATGGCGCTCTCGACCGCCGTGGTCGAGCCGCTCGCCTCGGACCCGGCCGGCGCCGAGGCGGAGCTGCGCTCGGCCTACGAGTACTTCCGCGGCGTCGGCGCCGTCCACATCCTCGCCACCGTGTGCCCGATGATGGCGTCGGCGGTCGCCGTCCAGGGGCGCCTGACCGAGGCGGTGGCGCTGACCGAGGAAGCGGAGCGGATCGCCGCCCCCGACGACCTCGACGCGCAGGTGAGATGGCGCCTGGCGCGGGCCACGGCGTCGAGCGCGGCGGGCGAGCGCGGCGAGGCGGAGCGCCTGGCCCGCGAGGCCGTGGCGCTCGCCGAGCGCACCGACAGCGTGCTCCTGCACGCCGACTCGCTCGGCGGCCTGGCCGGAGTGCTGATCGCGGCCGGCGCCGGCACCGAGGCGCTCGAGCCGGCGGCCTGCGCCGGTGAGCTCTACGAGGCCAAGGGCGACCTGGTCTCGGCCCGGCGCTGGCAGTCCACCGTCGAGCGGCTCGCCGCCGCCGAGGCCTGAGCGAGCCCGTCTACGGCTCGAGCCCGGCGGCCGCCCTGGCCTCGTCGGCCTCGAGATAGGCGTCCATGCGCACGAACAGGCCGCGCCTCGAGCCGCCACACGTGGTGGATCTCGAACTCCACGACCTCGGCGCTCGCCCGGCCGCGGCCGTGTGCCTGGGCGCGGACGTAGACCAGATCGGCGCCGTTGGGCAGCAGCTCGAGCGGCTCGAACTCGAACTCATTCCAGAGGCGGTCGAAGCCGCGCATGAAGTGGACGAACTCGTCGCGGCTCGATGCGGACTTGACCCCGGGGATCTCGGCCGCCTCGTGCCACTCGAAGCGGGGATCGAGCATCGTGACCAGGGTGTCGACGTCGCCGGCGTTGAAGGCCGCGTAGCCGGCCCGCGTGTACTCGCTCACATCCACGGGCATCTCGCTCACAGGCCGGGATTATGGCCCCGGCGGGGCTTTCGACCCCGCCCGCATCAGGGCGGGGGCTAGCGCCGTTTGGCCAGCTTCGCCTCGTAGGCGGCCTGCGTCTCGCCGCCGACGGTGTCCCGAAAGCGCTCCTTGAGTCGCTCGGTGCGGCGGCTCGCCCGAAAGCGCGCCTCGGCTTTCGCCTGCTTGCGCGGGTTTCGATCGCCGTAGAAGCGCCTGGCCCACGGCGAGCCGGGCTTGCCGATCCGCAGGGCGCCGTAGACGGCGAGCGGCACGAGGAAGATGCCGATCGCTCCGTGCAGGAGGCGCTGCTTCGCGAAGCAGACCGCGACCGGCAGCAGCAGAAACGCAGCGGCGATCACCGTGACGACGATGTCGCCGGCGGCGCTCCCCGTGTTGACCTCGAGCGGCACCGCTCCAAGCAGCACGAGCATGAGCATGGCGCCGGCAATGACGGCGGCGTCGATCGAGGTTCGGCCCTCCCGGGCCCAGTAGACGTCCTCGAGGTGGATCCAGAGCGCGAACTCGTCGATCGTCAACCCCGCTCCGATCCCGAAGCAAGCGGCGCAGACCTCAAACCACGGGCTCGAGTCGTACAGGGCGAAGCCGAGCGCCCCGCTCGCCATCATCAGGCAGATCCCCCAGACGAGGTGGTGGAGGTGCACCCCACTGTCGCTGACGACGCTCCCGGGCCACCAGGGAACGCGCGGGCTCCGACCGAGGCGTGCGCTGACGCGAATGAAGCCGAACGCGCCGAGGAAGCCGACCAGCACGAGGAAAACCCCCTGTCGCTCGTGCTCGACGAGCTGGTCATCCCAGAACGTGGACAGAAACGATGCCGACGTGGTCATTCCGCCTCCGCGCCGACCCTAGCTCTCCGAGCCCTCCCAGGAGCCTCCTCAGGGCGTGTTGGCCACCGTCTCGCAGTCGGCCGCGGCGCTGTCGATCCCGGAGCCGCCGTCGCATACGTCGCTGCCGCCGCCGCCGAAGAGCTCGTCGTCGGCCGACCCGCCGCGAAGCATGTCGGCACCCGAGCTGCCGCGCAGATCGTCGTCTCCCTCCTGGCCCCAGACACGGTCGTTCTGCTGATCGCCCCGGACCTCGTCGCTGCCCGAGCCGGCGCAGACGCGGTCGGCACCCGCGCCGGCGGCGAAGCTGTCGTCGCCGCCGAGCAGGCTGACGACGTCGGCTCCGGCGGTGCCGGTCAGGGTGTCGGAGTCCGGCGTGCCGACGATCGTCGAGGCCACGCCGCCGCAGTTCGGCACGGTGCCGCTGCCGGTCAGCGGCACCGAGTGGGGGCTGCCGGGCGCGTTGTCGATGATCCGCAACGACGCCGAGCGCGCGCCCGCGGCCTGGGGGGTGAAGCGCGCCTTGACCACGCAGCCGTCGCCGACGATGACGGTCGCTCCCTCGCACTCGTCGTCGACGAGCTCGAAGTCGAGCTGGTGCGCGCCGACGATTCGCACGTCGGAGATCGCCAGCGGCGCGTCGCCCGTGTTGGCGACCACGACGCCCTTCGGGGCGCTGGTCGTGTTCAGGGTCTGCGAGCCGAAGGCAAGGCTCGCCGGGCTCGGGCTGACCGCCGGCCGGCTGGTGTTGACCAGGATCGAGATCGAGTCGATGCTCTGGTTAGTGACGGCGAGGTCAGGCGCGTCGTCGCCGTTGAAGTCGGCGAGCACCGGCGTGACCGCACCGGCTCCGGCCGGGAGGGCGAAGTTGGTCGCGGCGCCGAATCCGGCCCCGGCGCCGCCGAGCAGCGCCGAGACGTCGGCGGATTGCGTGTTCGCGACCGCCAGGTCCGGGTCGGAGTCGCCGTTGAGGTCCCCGACCGCGACTCCGAACGGGTCGTCGCCGGCGACCAGGGGCGGCTGTCCGATGAAGCTGCCGCCGGCCGCGCCGGTCCGGACCACGACCTGGTCGGTGGTTCCGAACAGCGTGCTCACGAGGTCCGGGTCCCCGTCGCCGTTGAAGTCGCCGGCCTTGATGTCGAAGAGGAGACCCGAGCCGATGGTGGTGGTGAAAGCGGAGCCGAAGCCGGCGCCCGCCGCGCCGAGCAGGACCGAGTTGCTCGGGTTGAAGCCGTTGCCCTGGTTGCCGACCGCGAGGTCGGGGTCGGAGTCTCCGTTGAAGTCGCCGACCGCGATCGCGCGCGCCCCGTCGCCCGCGCCGAAGTCGGTCTTCGCGGCAAAGGTTCCGCCTGCGGCGCCGGGCAGGACCGAGACGTTGTCCGTGAACTGGTTGGCGACGGCGAGGTCCGGGTCGGTGTCGGAGTTGAAATCGCCGATCCCGACCGCGAACGGGGAGGTGCCGACGGTGAGGTTCGTCGCCGCGCCGAAGCTCCCCCCGGCGCCGCCGAGCAGCACGGAGACGTTCGAGGGCGTACCCGAGTTCGCGACCGCGAGGTCGGGATCCGAGTCGCCGTTGAAGTCACCGGTCGCGATCCCGAGCGGCGCGTCGCCGGCTCCCACGGCCCCGGCGGGTGCGAAGCTCGAGCCCGGCCCGCCGAGCAGGATCGAGACGCTGTCGCCAAACCGGTTCGCGACCGCGAGGTCGGGATCCGAGTCGCCGTTGAAGTCCCCGCTCACCGCGCCGAACGGCCCGTCGCCGACCGGATGGGTGGTCGGCGGGGTGAAGGCAACCGCGGCGCGCGCCTGGCCCTCGAAGACGGCCAGCCCGAGGATCGCAATCGCCGTCGCGACGCCGGCGTCCCGCGCGCGTTGCAGACGACTCAACCTGTCCTTGGCTGCCAAGCGATCCCTCCAGGCCGACCCTACCTCGGCCGGGCCGTCGCGCCAAGCCCCCGGTTGGCGCGCTCGGCTCGGCCCGCGCGTCCGCGCAAGACGAGCGCCCAGGCAAGGCAGCCGAAGGCCGCCGTCGATGCCAGCGTCCGGACGATGTTCCAGGCGACCCAGGGGGTCACGAAGTCGTCACGCACGGCGGCGAGATCCTCGATGCGCGCGGGGTCACCCGCGTTCTTCAGCTCATCGTTGAGCGGGAAGTGGAATGCGAAGGTGACGACGACCATCACCGCGTAGAAGGCGAGGCCGGCGACGATCCAGCCTGAGGTCTCGGCCTCGCCGGAGCGACGCGCCTGAGAGAGGGCGACCGCGGCGAGCGTTGGAGCGCCGAGCAGGATCAAGAAGAAGGCCGGATTCTCGATCTTGTCGATCATCTGCTGCATCGCATCGACAAGCGTGCGGTCGGCGGCCGCGGTCAGGGCCGGCATCACGGCGATGTCGAAGGCGTAGAAGAGCCCGGCCAGCAGGCCCATCGCGATCACGGCCGCGGTCAGCACGAGGTCCGCGTTGCGGTCGGCGCCCGTGGCCCGATTGTCGGTTGTGGTGCTGGGCCGATTCATGCTCGGACCTCCACCGGCCGCGGTGACGGTGTCGCGGCTGCGCGACCGCGGCGCCGCGCGATCCAGGCCAGCGGCGCGAGAACGATGCGCTGCAGCCAGCGGGGCGGGAATGCTCCCTGGACCTCGTCCTCGAACTCCTGGGTGAACAGGGCGAGGTCGAGCGGCCTCGGGATGCCGCCCAGCATCGTGCGGCCCTGCTCGGCGAGGCCGACGGCGGTCTCGAAGAGCTGCTCCATGTTCAGTGCCGGGCGCACCTCGACGCGGACGAGCGCATCACCGTCGCCGACATTCGCGAAGTCGTGCTTCTGACCAGCGGGGACGACGACCACCTCGCCGGGCCCCGCGACGACCCGCTTGCGCCCCATCTTGAAGCGCATCGTGCCCTCGAGGACCTCGAAGCGCTCCTCCTGGTTCGGGTGGATGTGCTGGCCGCCCGGGACCCGCCGGTTCTCAGGCAGCTCGAGGTCGATCGACAGCAGCTCGCCGCGCGTGTCCGCCGATGTCCGGCGGAACGTGATCCGCTCTCCGCTGGCGGGGTTCTCAAGTGTCTGTCCTGCGTATGCCATGGTCGCTCCGATCTGGTCGCTTGATGCAAGGCGTCCAGTGTCTCGGGCAGGCGGAGGACTGTCTATGACTCAAACGAGCCAATAGATGACCGATCGTCCAGCGCACTGGACGACTCGGATACAACCGTGCATACTGCGTGCCATGGAAGCGCCCGACCCCTTCCCGCCTTCGGATCCCCTCGGCGAGGCACTGCACTTCCTGCGGATGAACGGCGCGTACTACTGCCGCTCCGAGCTCACCGCACCCTGGGGATTCACGCTGCCGCCGATGCCGGGGTACCTCTGGTTTCACGTGGTCACCTCCGGCCGGCTCTGGCTCGAGACCGGGGAGGAGGAGCGGGACTGGATCCAGCTCGGAGACCTTGCGCTCGTGCCGCACGGGGACGGCCACGTCCTGCGCAGCGAGCCGGGGGCTCCTGCGCCGGGGATCCTGGACCTCGAGCGTGAGGCCGTCAGCGATCGCTACGAGATCCTTCGCCACGGCGAGGGTGGCGCGCCCACCGGCCTGATCTGCGGGGCCGTGCGCTTCGAGCATCCGGCCGCCGGCAACCTCATCGAGATCCTGCCGAGCACGATCCACATCGAGGCGTCCAGCTCGCCCAGGCTGGAGTGGATGCAGAGCGTGCTGCGGCTGATGGCCTCCGAGGCCGGGGAGCTACGGCCCGGCGGCGAAGCCGTGATCACGCGACTCGGGGACATTCTCGTGATCCAGGCAATCCGGGCCTGGATCGAGAGCGATCCGGCCGCGAAGACGGGCTGGCTGGGAGCTCTCCAGGACCCGCAGATCGGCCGCGCCATCTCGAGCATTCATCGCGACCCCGCTCGGAACTGGACCGTCGCCTCGCTGGCCCACGAGCTGGCGATGTCGCGCTCGGCGTTCGCCGCCCGCTTCACCGAGCTCGTCGGCGAGCCGGTGATGAGCTACGTCGCACGCTGGCGCATGCACGTCGCGGTAGCGGCGCTGAAGGAGGAGGGCGCCACGGTGGGCCAGCTCGCGGACCGGCTCGGCTATCGGTCCGAGGCCGCGTTCAGCCGCGCCTTCAAGCGCGTCATCGGCGTTTCGCCGGGGGCGATCAGGAGGAGCGCCGGCGATCAGGACCGCGGGCTGATCGCGGCCGCAGCGGCCTAGGCCGCTGCCTCGACCGGGTCGCCCGCGCGCGCCTTGGCGAACCTGAGCTCGCCGTCGGCCGCGTCGACCGTGATCCGGTCGCCGTCGGCGAACTCGCCCTCGAGCAGGGCGAGCGCCAGCTTGTCGACCAGCTCGCGCTGGATCACCCGCTTGAGCGGCCGGGCGCCGTAGGTCGGGTCGTAGCCGAGGTTGCCGAGCAGGGTGCGGGCGTCGTCGGTGAGGTCGATCTCGATCCCGCGCTCGCGCACCCGGCCCGCGAGCAGCTCGACCTGCAGCTCGACGATCCGGCTGATGTCCTCGCGGGACAGGCGGTGGAAGATGACCGTGTCGTCGATCCGGTTCAGGAACTCCGGCTTGAAGGTCGTCGCCAGGACCTCCTCGATCGTCTCCCGGATGCCCTCGTCGATCTGCGCGCCGGTGATCCGGTCCGAGCCCACGTTCGAGGTCATGATCAGGATCGTGTTGGTGAAGTTGACCGTGCGGCCCTGGCCGTCGGTGAGCCGGCCGTCGTCCATGATCTGCAGCAGGACGTTGAAGACGTCGGGGTGGGCCTTCTCGATCTCGTCCAGGAGCACGACCGCGTACGGGCGCCTGCGCACCGCCTCGGTCAGCTGCCCGCCCTCCTCGTAGCCGACGTATCCGGGCGGCGCTCCGACCAGGCGCGAGACCGAGTGCTTCTCCATGTACTCGGACATGTCGACCCGGACGATCGCCTGCTCGGAGTCGAACATGAACTCCGCCAGCGCCCGGGCGAGCTCGGTCTTGCCGACCCCGGTGGGGCCGAGGAAGAGGAAGCTGCCGATCGGCCGGTTGGGGTCGGAGAGCCCGGCCCGCGAGCGCCGCAGCGCGTTGGCGACCGCCTCGACGGCCTCGTCCTGGCCGATCACGCGATCGTGCAGGCGCTCCTCCATGTGGATCAGCTTCTCGACCTCGCCCTCCATCAGCCGCGAGACCGGGATGCCGGTCCAGCGGGCGACGACCTCGGCCACGTCCTCCTCGGTGACCTCCTCGGTCAGCAGCGAGCCCCCCTCGTCGAGCTCGTGGCTGCGCCGCTCCTGCGCGGCGACGATCTCCTCGAGCTCGGGGATGTCGCCGTACTGCAGCTTCGCCATCGCGCTCGAGGTCGTTCTCGCGCTCGGCGCGCTCGAGCTCGCCGCGAGCGGCGTCGAGCTTCTCGATCGCCGCCTTGCGCGCGTCGATCGCCTCCTTCTCGGCCTGCCAGCGTGCCTTCATCTCCGAGGCCGACTCCTTGAGCTCGGCGAGCTCGGCCTCGATCGCCTCGCGGCGTGCCTTCGAGGCGTCGTCCTTCTCTCCCTTGAGCGCCTCGCGCTCGATCTCGAGCTGGAGGATGCGGCGGTCGACCTCGTCGATCTCGACGGGCGACGACTCGATCTCCATCTTCAGCCGCGAGGCGGCCTCGTCGATCAGGTCGATCGCCTTGTCGGGGAGGAAGCGGTCGGCGATGTAGCGCTCGGAGAGCGTCGCCGCGGCGACGATCGCCGGGTCGGTGATCCGGACGCCGTGGTGCAGCTCGTAGCGCTCCTTGAGCCCGCGAAGAATCGCGATCGTGTCGTTGATGTCGGGCTCGCCGACGAGCACCGGCTGGAAGCGACGCTCGAGCGCCGCGTCCTTCTCGATGTGCTTGCGGTACTCGTCGAGCGTCGTCGCGCCGATGCAGCGCAGCTCGCCGCGGGCGAGCATCGGCTTCAGCAGGTTGGCGGCGTCCATGGCGCCCTCGCTGGCGCCGGCGCCGACGATCGTGTGCAGCTCGTCGATGAAGAGGATGATCTGGCCGTCGGCCTCCTGGACCTCCTTGAGCACGGCCTTGAGACGCTCCTCGAACTCGCCGCGGTACTTGGAGCCGGCGATCAGGGCGCCGACGTCGAGCGCGATCAGGCGGCGCTCGCGAAGGGACTCGGGGACGTCGCCGTCGACGATCCGCTGGGCGAGGCCCTCGACGATCGCGGTCTTGCCGACGCCGGGCTCGCCGATCAGCACCGGGTTGTTCTTGGTGCGGCGCGAGAGCACCTGGATCACCCGGCGGATCTCCTCGTCGCGGCCGATCACCGGGTCGAGCTTGTTCTGACGCGCGTCGGCGGTCAGGTCGCGGCCGAACTTCTCCAGCGCCTCGGCCATCTCCTCGGCGTTCGGCGAGGTCACGCGGCTCGATCCCTGGGTCTCGTCGACGGCGCGGACCAGCGACTCGCGGTCGGGCAGGATGTCGGCGACACCGCTGCCGGGGTCGGCGAGCGCGAGCAGCAGGTGGCCGACGGAGATGTACTCGTCACCGCGTCCGGCCATCTCGCGCTCCGCCCGCTGAAGCACGTTGATGAAGGCGCTCGAAGGGCGGACCTCCGGCTGTTCGCCGCTGACCGTGGGCAGCTCGGCGACGGCCCCGCGGGCGCGATCGGTGATCGCGGGGACGTCCGCGGAGAGCTTGCGCAGCGCCGCGGGCGCGAAGCCGTCCTCCTGCTCGAGCAGCGCCACCAGCAGGTGCGCCGGAGTGAGCTCGGAGTTGCGCGAGCGCGCGGCGAGCTGCTGGGCGGCGGAGACCGCCTCGTGGGACTTGACCGTGAACCTGTCTGCCTGCATTGGCCCTCCAGTCTACGGATTTATGAGCGAAATGTCAAGAAATCTAAGGCACTCACGCTTAGATTCTAGAGCGTGTCAGGCGGCGTTCGAGGCGGTCTCGTGCCTGCAGGCGGTACGCGACCCACGCCCCTGCCAGGGTCGCCGGGAGGGCCGCGGCGAGGCCGCGGATCGCCGCGTCGCGTACCTCGCCCCCCTCGCGCAGCGCGAGCCCGAAGGCGAGCACGTCGCCCGCGTCCACCACCGCGGTGCCCGCGGCGACCCGCCGCAGCCGCTCGCGGTCGCCGAGCGCCGCGAGCGCCGCGGCGCCCAGCACGATGTCGCGGGTTGCGGCCATGCGGCCCAGGGCCAGGGCCGCGCCCGCCGCCGGGGTCCCGGCGAGGCCGAGGGCCCGCCAGCTGCGTTCGGGGGCGAGCCAGATCCCGGCGCCGATCGCGATCCGCCCCGCGGCGGTCCCGATCGCGGCCAGCCGAGCGAGCCGATCAACGGGTGGCGCGGGGTCGTCTCCGTACGGCATCACGGAAGCAGGTTAATCCTGCGGTCGCCCGATTTCACCGCGGGGCAACGTCTCGGCCGCGGGGTTCAATAGCGTCGGGCGCCAGCGTGACGGTCGATCCCCAGATCGATGATCTGCTCCAGCGCTTTCGTGAGAGCGGGCGCCGGTCCCGCGAGCGCCGGTCCCGGCCGCCCGGGCGCCGACCGCCCCGGCGGCGCGCCGTTCTCGCCGCCGCCGTGGTGATCGCCGTCGCCGTCGGCGGGTTGACGATCAAGGCCGACAATCCGCAGCCGGTTGCCCCCTCCCAGCTTTCGCCGGTCGCGGTCGCCGAGGTTGCCGCGGCCCGCGTTGCCTCCGGCGAGCTGCGGTCGGCGCCCGCGCGAACGTCCCTGACCTTGATCTCAGCAGCGCGCTCCCGCCGAGCGCCCGCCGGGGAAGATCCCGAGCAGCGCCGCACTCGATCGCGCCTGGGAGTTTGCCCGCGGTCGCGAGGGGGTGGTCTCGTTCGCCGTCGTCAACAGCGAGGGGAAGCTCCGCGGGCGGGAGGAGGATCGCCGCTACCCGGCGGCGAGCGTGGTCAAGGCGATGCTGCTGGCGGCCGAGCTGCGCCGCCTCAAGCAGGCGGGCGAGGGGATCGACTCGTCGACGGACTCTCTGCTGACCGCGATGATCACGATGTCCGACAACGACGCCGCCGACGCGATCTACGCCCGGGTCGGCGACGGCGGGCTGTTCGCCGTCGCCGATCGCGCGGGGATGACCCGCTTCAGCGTCGCCGGTCACTGGGGCAACGCCCAGATCACCGCCGAGGACATGGCGCTGTTCTTTGGCGACCTCGATCGAGTGCTCGTGCGCAGCCACCGCGAGTACGCCAAGGGCCTGCTCGGATCGATCACCGAGAGCCAGCGCTGGGGGATCCCGGCCGCCGCGGGCGACCGATGGGCGGTTCGCTTCAAGGGTGGCTGGCTTCCCGACCATGCCCTCGCCCACCAGGCCGCCGAGCTCCGCGAGCGCCACGGTCCCCGCCAGCTCTCGATCGCGGTGCTCACCGACGACATGCCGTCGTTCGACTACGCGACCGACACCGTGCGCGAGGTCGCCGGGCGGTTGCTCAGCCGTCGGCGCGCCGGGGCTTAGAGCGCTCGATGGGGATCGAGACGGCGCCCTGCCCGGACTCGGCCCCGGGCGCGGGCCGGCGCGCCGAGGGGTGTGTCCCCAGCGCCTCGTAGGCGCCGTAGGGGACGATCTCGGCCCGCAGCGAGCGGCGCACCCGCTCGAGCTCGGACGACATCTGGCGCTCGAGCTCGGCCGCCCGTCGTCGCATCCGCGTCACCTCCGCTCGCGCTCGCGCGAGCTCGCGCTCGAGGCCGAGCACGGTCTCGACCCCGGCCAGGTTGAGGCCCTCGTCAGCGGTCATCTGCTGGATCCGCCGCAGGCGCTCGACGTCCTCGTAGGAGTAGAGGCGGGTGTTCTTCGGCGAGCGCTTGGGGGTGATCAGCCCGCGCGCCTCGTACATGCGGAGGGTCTGCGGGTGCATCTCGGCGAGCTCGGCGGCGACCGAGATCATGAACACCGCGCGTCGGCGGTCGAGCCCCGCGGCGTCGGTCGCCCTCGGGGCCTTGCGCTCCGGCCGCTCGCCAGCGCTCATCGCTCACCAACCTTCGCCGATCCCGCGGACGCGTCGCGCAGCAGGCGCTCGCGCGGGTTGTGGTCGTTGATCGCCGTGGCGAACGCGTCCAGCGCCTGGCGCTGCTCGCCGGTGAGCTCGCGCGGCATCTCGACGTCGAGCCGGTAGAGGATGTCCCCGCGCTCGCGCCCACCCGGCTTCGGCGGGCCCTCGCCGCGCAGGCGCTGCACCGTCCCGTGCTGGGTGCCGGCCGGGATCCGGATCCGCTTCGTCCCGCTCAGGGTCGGGACCTCGACCGTGGCGCCCTGGATCGCCTCCGCGATCGTGATCGGGACCGTGACCTCGAGGCTGGAGTCCTTGCGCTGGCGAAAGACCGGGGAGGGCGTCACCCTGGTGACCACGTAGAGGTCGCCGGGCGGCCCGCCGCGGACGCCGTCCTCACCCTTGCCGGCGACCCGGATCCGGCTCCCGTCGCGGACGCCCGCCGGGATCCGGACCCGATAGCGCTTGCTCTGCATCGTCAGCCCCGAGCCCGCGCAGGTCGGGCACGGATCCTCGATCACCTGGCCGGCGCCGCCGCACTGCGGGCACGGCTGGCTGATCGAGAAGAAGCCCTGGCTCTCGGTGTCGATCCCGCGGCCGTCGCAGCGCGGGCAGACGACCGGCATCGTCCCCGGCCGCGCACCGGTCCCGCTGCAGGTCTTGCAGGTCGACTGCTTCGGCACCGTGACCGTGACCTCGGTGCCGTCCATCGCCTGCTTGAAGCCGAGCGAGACCTCGGTCTCGAGGTCGCGTCCGCGGGTCGGCTGCTGCGGACCGGCGCCGCCGCGGCGAAAGAGGGTGGAGAAGATGTCGCCGATGTCGGAGGGGAAGCCTCCGGGGCCGGCCCCGCCACCGCCGCGACCGAACCCGCCGAGCCTCCCCCCGGCGTCGTAGGCCTTGCGCTTCTCGGGATCCGAGAGCGTGTCGTAGGCGCCCTGGACCTCCTTGAAGCGCTCCTCCGCCTTCGGGTCGTCGGGGTTGCGGTCCGGATGGTTCTCGCGGGCGAGCTTCCGGTAGGCCTTCTTGATCTCCTCGGCCGAGGCGCCGCGGCCGACGCCGAGGACCTCGTAGTGGTCACTGGCCATCGCTCACCTACTCGCTGACGATCACGCGCGCCGGGCGCAGCACGGTGCCGTCGCTGCGGTACCCGCGCTCGACCGTCTCGACGACGGTTCCGGGCTCCGTGCCCTCGTTCGCCGGCGCGGTCGAGATCGCCTCGCTGTGGGTGGGGTCGAAGCGCTCGCCCGCGGGGTCGAACGCCTCGACGCCGGCCCGCCCCAGGGTCGCGGTGAGCTCGCCGTGCACCAGCTCCAGCCCCCGCGCGACCTCGGACTCCGGCTCGGCGGAGCCGAGCGCGCGCTCGAGGCTGTCGAGGGAGGGCACGAGCTCGCGTGCGAGCCCGAGCTTCCCGCGACGCTCGGCCTCGGACGCCTCGCGCGCCGCGCGCTTGCGGTAGTTCTCGAAGTCGGCCTTCGCCCGCTGCGCGAGCTCGAGGTACTCGTCGCGCTCCCGCTTGGTGTCCTCGAGCAGGGCATCGAGATCCGCGGCCACCTCGGTGGCCGCGGTCTCGTCGGTTGCCTCTTCGGCCGCGGGAGCCTGCTGCTCCACGGGCTCGTCGTTACGAGCGGTCGTCATCCACGACCTCCGCATCGACCACCTCGGCCTCGTCCGCGTCGCCGGCACCGTTGCTGGTGGCGCCGTCGGCGGTCTGCTGCTCGGCCGCAGCCTGCTGGTAGATCTGCTCGGAGACCTTGTGGAAGGCGCTCTGCAGGGCGTCGGTCCGCGCCTTGATCTGCTCGGTGTCGTCGGACTCGAGCACCTCGCGGACCGCCTTGATCGCGTCGGTGATCTCGGCCTTCGCGGCCTCGTCGAGCTGCTCGTCCATCTCGCCGAGCTGCTTCTCGCCCGCGTAGGCCGCGTTCTCGGCCACGTTGCGGGCCTCGGCCAGCTCGCGCTGCTTGCGGTCCTCCTCGGCGTGCGACTCGGCGTCCTTGATCATCTGGTCGACCTCGGAGTCGGCGAGCCCGGAGCCGCCCTTGATCTCGATCGTCTGCTCCTTGCCCGTGCCCAGGTCCTTGGCCCCGACGCTGAGGATGCCGTTGGCGTCGATGTCGAACGTGACCTCGATCTGCGGCAGCCCGCGCGGCGCCGGCGGGATCCCGGTGAGCTGGAACTTGCCCAGCGACTTGTTGTAGCCGGCCATCTCGCGCTCGCCCTGGAGCACGTGGATCTCGACCGACGGCTGGTTGTCGTCGGCGGTCGAGAAGATCTCCGACTTCTTCGTCGGGATCGTCGTATTGCGCTCGATCAGCTTCGTCATCACGCCGCCCTTGGTCTCGATGCCGAGGGTGAGCGGGGTGACGTCGAGCAGCAGCACGTCCTTGACGTCGCCGGCGAGCACGCCGGCCTGGATCGCGGCGCCGATCGCGACGACCTCGTCCGGGTTGACGCCCTTGTGCGGCTCCTTGCCGGTGAGCTCGGCGACCTTCTCCTGGACCATCGGCATGCGGGTCATGCCGCCGACGAGGACGACGTGGTCGATCGTCGGCGCGCCGGCGTCGGAGATCGCCTGCTTGACAGGCGAGACGACGCGGTCGAGCAGGTCGGAGGTGAGCTCGGCGAGCTTCGCCCGCGTGAGCTTGATCTCCAGGTGCTTGGGCTCGTTGTTGATCGCCGTGATGAAGGGGACGCTGATCTGAGTCTCCTGTGTGGTCGAGAGCTCGATCTTCGCCTTCTCGGCCTGCTCGTAGAGCCGCTGCAGCGAGCGCTTGTCGTTGGAGACGTCGACGCCCTGGTCCTTCTTGAACTCGGCCACGAGCCACTCGACGATCGCCTTGTCCCAGTTGTCGCCGCCGAGGTGGTTGTCTCCCGCGGTCGACTTGACCTCGAATACGCCGTCGCCGATCTCGAGGATCGAGACGTCGAAGGTGCCGCCGCCGAGGTCGAAGACGAGGATCGTCTGGTCCGCCGCCTCCTTGTCGAGCCCGTAGGCGAGCGCCGCCGCGGTCGGCTCGTTGATGATCCGCTTCACGTCGAGCCCGGCGATCTTGCCGGCGTCCTTGGTCGCCTGGCGCTGGTCGTCGTTGAAGTACGCGGGGACCGTGATCACCGCGGAGTCGACGGTGTCGCCGAGCTTCGACTCGGCGTCGGCCTTCAGCTTCTGCAGGATCATCGCCGAGATCTCCGGCGGCGAGTACTGCTCATCGCGGATCTCCACGCGGACGTCGCCGTTGGGGCCGGCGACGACCTTGTACGGAACGATCGTCTCCTCCTCCTTGACCTCGGCCTCCTTGCGGCCCATGAACCGCTTGATCGAGAACACCGTGTTCTCGGGGTTCATCACCGCCTGGCGCTTGGCCACCGTGCCCACGAGCCGCTCGCCGGAGTCCGTGAACGCCGACCACCGACGGGGTCGTGCGCCCGCCCTCGGCGTTCTCCAGGATCTCCGACTCGCCACCCTCGAGCACGGCCATCGCCGAGTTCGTCGTACCGAGATCGATACCGATCGTCTTTGCCATCAGATATTCGCTCCTTGAAGTCTTTTCAAATTAAGAAATCTGAGCGGAAGTCTATCAGATATAGCGCACGCGTTCAAGGGCATGCGGGCGCCGCGGTACGGCCCGCCGGGGCGATGCTGGGGCCGCTCAGCTACAGGAGGACGGCTGGTCGGGCGGCTTCGCCTCGGAGGTGTCGAGGACCGGGCCCTTGCCGATCTGGCCCGCGTACGCGGCGACGAACTGCGACACCATCTTCGCCTCCTCCTCCTCGAGGATCCCCTGCGGCATCCGGCCCTCGATCCCGCAGATGACCGCGGTCATGACCGTGGCGGCGTTGCCCTCGTAGGACTGAGCGCTGTTGGTCCCGGTCGGGGCGAAGCGCTCGTCGAGGTTCGGCCCCACGATCCCGTCGGTCCCGGCCGCCGCGAGCGTGTGGCAGGGGCCGCAGTTGTTGGCGAACAGCTCCTTGCCCTCGAGGTCCTGCGAGGCGACCTTGACCGTGGCCGCGTCCTGCTCGCCCTCCTTGCCGAGGGCGATCCACGGGATCGCGACGATGCAGATCGCGGCGAAGATGCCGAAGAGGACGAACGGTCGCTTACTCATGGCGGGGGAAAACTACCGGCCCGGATCGGTGCTCGCGGTACCACGGGCACATGCGACGCAGGCCGCACTCCTCGCAGCGTGGCTTCGGCCGGCAGACGCGGCGGCCGTGGGTGATCAGGTTGACGTGGAGCTCGTAGGCGTCGTCGGGATCGGTGATCGCCAGCATCTCGTCGTGGGCGCGCTCGAACGATGCCTTCGGCGGGAACAGGCCGAGGCGACCGCCGACCCGGTAGACGTGCGTGTCGACCGGGATCTCGGGCCGGCCGAGGGCGAAGATCATCACGCAGGCGGCGGTCTTGCGCCCGACCCCGGGCAGGTCGACCAGGAAGGCGATCGCCTCGTCGCGGTCGGCGCCGTCGAGCCAGTCGAGCGTCGGCTCCCTTGCGAGGCGGAGCCGAGCCGCGCCGCTGTTGAGGCGCCTGGTTCTACCGTCGGCAGCTCGCGCAGCACCTGCTGGATGCGCGGTGCCTTCGAGGGCGCCAGGCCGCCGGGCCTGATCGCCTCCTCGACCTCCTCGACCGGCGCGTCGCGGACCTCGACCCAGGTGGGCAGCGCCGTGCGCAGGCGCTCGTAGGCGACGTCGCGGTTGCGGTCGTTGGTGTTCTGGGAGAGGATCGTCCGCACCAGCTCCGCGATCGGGTGGCCGTGCGGATGGTTGACCGGCCGGCCGTAGAGCTCGCGGAGCCGGTCGCGGATGGCGATCACGCGCGACCGCCGCGGCCGGCGCCACTCGCCTGCCTTCCTCGAGCCGGTGGTGGCGCTCACCGGCGCAAGGATATTTTCCCCGGGATGACGACGATCTCCGAGGCGGTGGTCCGGGTCGACGGGGTGCGCACCTTCTACCGCCGCGTGGACGGGGAGGGCCCGCCGACGGTCTTCGTCCACGGTCATCCGACCCACTCCGAGGACTGGCTCGCCTTCCTGCAGCGGGTCGAGGGCCCGGCGCTCGCCCTCGACCTCCCGGGCTGGGGCCACACCGAGCGCCCCGACGGCTTCGACTACTCGATGCACGGCCTCGCGCGCTTCTTCGGCCGCTTCCTCGACCGGCTCGAGATCGAGAGCTGCTCGCTGGTGGTCCACGACTGGGGCGCCGTCGCCCTGATCGAGGCCCAGCGGCGCCCGGCGCGGGTGCGGCGCCTGGTCGTGATCAACGCCGTTCCCCTGCTGCCGGGCTATCGCTGGCACTGGATCGCCCGTTACCTCTGGCGGGTTCCGGTCGTCGGCGAGCTCTCGAATCTGACCAGCAACCGGCACGCCCTGCGGCTGATCTCCCGCCAGGCCTCGCCGCGGCCGGGACCGCTGCCGGACGAGTTCGTCGAGATGGCGCTGATGCGACCGCCGCGGGACCTGGCCCGAGTCGCTGGCCCTCTACCGCTCCGCCGACCCCGACCGCCTCGCCGCTGCGGGCGAGCGGCTCGGGGACATCCGGGCGCCGGCGCTCGTCGTCTGGGGTCGCGAGGATCCCTACCTGCCGCCGGAGTTCGGGCGTGCCTACGCCGACCGGCTCGACGCCGAGCTGCTCGAGCTCGACGGGGCGGGCCATTGGCCCTGGCTGGAGCGCCCGGAGGCGGTCGAACGCGTGTGCGCTTTCACGCGGTAACGGGGCGTTTACAATCCGCGCCGGTGCGCGCTGTGGTCTCACGTGTCAATCGGCTGCTCCCGAAGGGGATCCTCGACGCCTGCGTGCAATTCGGGCTCTTCTTCATCGCCTACAACGGCTACCAGGTGGTCCGCGGGATCACCGACTCGGGGAGCTTCGCCGCCTTCGCCAACGCCCGGCACGTGATCGACCTCGAGAACTCCCTCGGCGCCTTCTTCGAGCCCGGCTTCCAGCAGTCGCTGATCCATCACGCGCCCTGGCTGGTGGACCTCGCGAACTTCATGTACCTGAACTCGCACTTCGTGATCACCACGGGCTTTCTCGCCTGGCTCTACCTCTTCCGCAACGAGCACTTCTACTTCGTGCGCAACATGTTCCTGGTCGCGATGGGGATCGCCCTGGTCGGCTATGCGCTCTTCCCGACCGCGCCGCCGCGGCTCTTCCCCGGGTTCGGCTTCACGGACACGATCGCGACCTTCACCGGGGTCGCCCAGGATTCGCAGACCGCGAGCCTGCTGGTGAACAAGTACGCCGCCGTGCCCAGCATGCACATCGCCTTCTCGTTGATGATCGCGGTCCCGGCAGCGGCCCTCTCCCGGCACGCGATCTCACGCAGCCTGTGGTCGGTCTACCCGCTGCTCGTCCTCTTCGTGATCGTCGCCACCGGCAACCACTTCTGGTTCGACGCGGTCGCCGGGGCCGCCGTCGCCTGCCTCGCGGCGGTCGCCGCCCGCCAGCTCGCCCGCCTGCGCCCGCACGCCTGGTCGTGGCCTGACGAGTCGGGGCGCGAGGCGACCGCCTGAGGTCGACCCAGGTACCGTCGGCGGATCGCGAGCGCACGCCCACAGCCCAAAACCGCGGCGGAGTGGCGCGGCTACGCGCGCAACCGGCTGATCGAGTCGCGCCTGACGCCGAACGCGATCTCGGTCACGGGCCTCGTGCTCAACCTCGCCGCCGCCGCCCTGGTGCTCGGCGACCTCTTCTTCCTCGGCGGGATCGCGTTCATCGTCGGCTCGATCATGGACACGCTCGACGGTCGCTACTCGCGCATGTCGGGCAAGGGGACCCAGTTCGGCGCCTTCCTCGACTCGACCCTCGATCGGCTCGAGGAGGGCGTGGTGCTGACGGCGGTCGCCTACCAGTTCGCCGACGCCGGCGACGCCGTCCCGGCGGCGGCCTGCGTGTTCGTCGTCCTCGGCTCGCTCATGGTCTCCTACACCCGGGCCAGGGCGGAGGCCCTGGGGGTCGAGTGCAAGGTCGGAATCGCCACCCGCCCGGTCCGCGTGGTGCTACTTTCCATCGGCCTCGTGTTCGGCGCCGGCGACCTGATCTCAGACGTCGATCTGCTCCCGGCTTCGATCTACACGATGGCTGCGCTGACCGCGTTCACGGTAGGCCAGCGCGTCTGGCACGTGCGCGGCGAGCTCAAGGCGCTCGAGGGCTCCGAAGCTGTAACCAAGACGTGAATTCCGGGTAGTTCGCCTTCCACCCGCCTCGCTTCCTGGAGGATCCGCAATTCATGAGTGAGACGAACGGCCACGCGACCGGAGCGACCACCAACGGACACCGCGCCGACGACGGCAAGGTGCGGGTGGCGATCGTCGGCGTCGGCAACTGCGCCAACGCCTTCATCCAGGGCGTCCAGTACTACAAGGACGCCGACCCCGCCGACGCGGTCCCGGGTCTGATGCACGTCGATCTGGGCGGCTACCACGTGCGCGACATCGAGTTCGTCGCCGCCTTCGACATCGACGCCGAGAAGGTCGGCAAGGACCTCTCCGAGGCGATCTGGTCGGGCCAGAACGACACGATCAAGTTCGCCGAGGTGCCGGAGCTGGGGATCGAGGTCAAGCGCGGCATGACCCACGACGGGCTCGGCAAGTACCTGAAGCAGAAGATCACCAAGGCCCCGGGCGAGACGGCCGACATCGTCGGCACGCTCAAGGAGACCAAGGCCGATGTGCTCGTCTGCTACCTGCCGGTGGGCTCGGAGATGGCGACCAAGTGGTACGTCGAGCAGGCGCTCGAGGCCGGGGTCGGCTTCGTCAACTGCCTGCCGGTGTTCATCGCCCGCGAGGACTACTGGGACAAGCGCTTCACCGAGCACGGGCTGCCGATCATCGGCGACGACATCAAGTCGCAGGTCGGGGCCACGATCGTCCACCGGGCGCTCGCGCGGCTCTTCCACGATCGCGGCGTCCACATGGCGCGCACCTCGCAGCTCAACGTCGGCGGCAACATGGACTTCTTCAACATGCTCGAGCGCGAGCGCCTCGACTCCAAGAAGGAGTCGAAGACCAACGCCGTGACCTCGATCATGGGCCACGACCTTCCCGCCGACGACGTCCACGTCGGCCCCTCCGACTACGTGCCGTGGCTCACCGATCGCAAGTGGGCCCACATCCGGCTCGAGGGTCAGAGCTTCGGCGACGTGCCGCTCAACGTCGAGCTCAAGCTCGAGGTCTGGGACTCGCCGAACTCGGCCGGGATCGTGATCGACGCCGTGCGGATCATCAAGCTGGCGCTCAACGACGGGATCGCCGGCCAGCTCGACGGCCCGTCCAGCTACCTGATGAAGTCGCCGCACACGCAGCGGCCCGACGACGAGGCGCGCGAGCTCACCGACGCGTTCATCGCCGAGCACGCCCGCAAGGCGCCGGCGCGAGCGGGCGACGGAGCTCGCGGCCGAGCCCGCGGAGTCCGGCTCCTAGCGAGCTGCGATTGCCCGACGCCGGCCGCCGTAGCTGCGCCGCGGCCGGTCAGTGGCGACGCGGGACCGTGGCTTGGCAGTGAGGGAGGTAGTGCGCGGGCGGGTGTGGCTGATCCGCGCTCGTACGACGCGGGCGAGCACGGATCCGTCACGTCACGCCGGCCCGTCGCCGAGCCGCACCTTGACCACCGTATAGGTGGTTTAGATGCGACTCGACGAGAGCCGTGCGAGCAGAGCGCGCGGGAGGCGCCACGAAGGTCACACAAGGCGCCCCCGCCTGTTACCCCTTACTGCCAAACCCGGTCGGCGTCGCGCCGCACGCTCCGGGTCGGCGCAGCAGGCCGGTCGACCGTGAGGGTCGTCACGTAGGGGAATTAACTCCGCCCGCCGCCGTCCTCGGGATCAGTGACCGAACCACTCATCCAAGGAGGACTCATGAAGCACACGCGAATCGCGGCCGTCGTGGCCGCAGTCGCAACGAGCGCGGCGCTGGCGTCCGAGGCGAGCGCAGCCCCGGTCGTCACCCAGGCGACCGGCGCGAACCCGGCCGCGATCCAGGGCGCCGTGGACTCGTTCCGCGACCAGCTCGGCGCTGACAACGCCAGCAACCCGCCGGCCACGTCCGGCCGGCGCCAGATCAACTGGGACGGCGTGCCCGACCAGCGCTCGGCGCCGTCGTTCATGCCCGAGAACAACTTCCGCAACCGCGGGGCCCTGTTCGGGACCCCCGGGACGGGGTTCGAGGTCTCCGGCGACGACGATGACGACGCCGGCGTGGCCGACGCGGATCCGGACCTGGTCGAGTTCACCGACGTCAACCCGACCTACTCGACGGCGCTCGCGCCGTTCTCGCCCGAGCGGCTGTTCGCGCCGATCGGCAGCAACGTGACCGAGACGCGATTCGTCGTCCCGAACACGAACGACCCGGCCGACTCGAACGGGATCGGCGTCGTGTTCGCCGACGTCGATGTCGCCGGCCAGACCCAGGTCGAGCTCGTCGCCCCGGACGGGCAGAGCCTCGGCACGTACGGCGTCCCGGCGAGCCCGGGCAACGGGAGGCTCTCGTTCCTCGGCGTGCGGTACGACGCCGGCGAGCGGATCGCGCTCGCGCGGATCACCACCGGTGCGGCGCCGCTGGGCGACGACGACGTCACTCAGGGCGGGCCCGCGGACATCGTCGCGATGGACGACATCATCTACGGCGAGCCGCAGGCGACCCCGCCGGCCGAGCCCGAGCCGGTCGAACCGCCCGACACCAAGGCCCCGGACGTCGAGGTCAAGGGCGCGAAGCGCAAGGTCGAGCTCAATGCCCTGCTCGGCGGCCTCGACCTCACCCTGTCGGCCGACGAGCCGGCCTCGTACGAGGTCAGCCTGCTCGGCTCGGCGAAGTCGGTCGAGATCGCGCGCAAGGGCGAGATCGTGCTCGCCTCCAAGACCACCGAGCGGACCGCGGGCGACCGCGAGCTCACCCTGAAGCCGAAGCGCAAGCTGCTCAAGCAGGCGCCGCGCAAGTTCAAGGTCGAGCTGCGGGTGGAGGCGACCGACGCCTCCGGCAACACCGCGACCGTGCGCAAGTCGATCAAGGTCGGCTCCTGACCCGACCTCGCCGCTCCACCGCGCCCGGCCGGACGCCGGGCGCGGCGGGGCCGGGGTCCGCCGGCCCTCAGTCGCCGAGCGCCTCCGCGACCCGCTCGCGGCCACGGTGCAGGCGGCTCATGATCGTTCCCTCCCGCGTGCCGAGCGCCCGGGCCGCCTCCCGGTAGCTGAGCCCGGCGAGATCGACCGCGACCACCGCGTCGCGGTACTCGGGTTGCAGGCCGGCGACCGCCGCCAGCGCCTCATGGGCCTCGACCGATGCCTCGAGCGTCGCCGGGGCCGGGCGGTCGGTGGCGGCGACGTCCGCCTGCGTGCCGAGCAGCTCCGGCTTGCGCGCCCGCTCGCGCAAGCGGCTGTAGTAGAGGTTGCGGAGCACGCTGACCAGGTACGCGAGGTCGTCCGAAGAGCGGATCAGGCGCGGCTTTCGCAGCACCTGAAGGCAGGTCTCCTGGACCAGGTCCTCCGCCTCGTCGGCCGAGCCGCAGATCCCGACCGCGGCGCGATAGAGGCGATCGAGGTGCGTCGAGAGGCGCTCGGGGTCAAGCCTGCGGGTCGCGGGGATCATCGGCGGCCCGGTGCCACCCGACTCAGAACGCGACCGCCCCGTCGCCCTTCCAGGCGGCGAGCTCGAGCAGGCTCCGGCGCGGCACGCCGGCGCCCGAGAGCACGCAGGTGTGGCCGTCGCGCAACCAGGTCACCACGGTCCTCTCGCCATCGCGCGTGACCGCCAGATCGACCCCGTCGACCGTGGTGGTGGCGGCATCCGAGGGGCGCTCGAGCGGTTCGCCTGAGACGATCGTGTAGGCGATCTGCCCGCCGTCCTTGTCGTAGTACACGGTGGTCGCGTCGCGGTCGCCGATCCGGTCGGCGCGCTCGCCGCTCGCCCGCCAGCCGAACTCCTCCGACCAGTCGGGGAACGCGAGTCCCTCAGCCTCGGCGGCGAGCAGCGTGGGCTGGTCCGGCCGCGTCGCGGGCGCCGGGGCGCTTGCGGGACGCGCGGCGAGACCGGCGGCCTCGTCGATCGTCGGCGCTCCGGCACCGCCGACGAGCACCACGACCGCCAGGGCGACCGCTGCCACCGCCGCCGCGGCGCCCGCCCAGGCGAGCGGGGCGCGCCGGCGTCGCGCCGGCGCCCGGGCCTCGGCATCGATCCGTCCGCGCAGCCCGGCGGGGGCGACGAGGTCGATCGCGCCCAGCGCGGCGACCGCACGGCGCTGGCGCCGCAGGCTCTCGCTCAGCGCCGGCGAGCCGGCAAGCCGCGCCTCGAGCCGCCCGGCGGCCCCGCGGTCCAGGGTGCCGTCGGCGAGCGCGGTCAGTTCGCGCCGGTCGCGTTCGGTGGGGGTGTCGTCGCGGGCGGACGCCATCGGTCGCCTACGAGGACGCTAACGGGCGCTGGTTCATTCCCACGGGCACCTATCCTCTTGCCGTGTCCGCGCGCGAGCGCCTCTCGCTGGTCCAGGTCACCCCGCACCCATGGGGGATGCGCCACGAGGTCAACGAGTTCGTCGCCCGGACGTCCGCCGAGCTTGCCGAGCGCGGTCACCGGGTGCTGATCGCGGCGCCCTCGGAGTCGCGCCGCGCGGTCCGGGAGTCGCGCCAGGCGCTGGCCGCCGCGGCGACCGACCCGGCGTCGATCTTCGCGCCGCGCGCGAACGGCTCCGGGGCCGAGAACGGCGTCCCGGTGCTCGCCCTCGGGAGCGGCATCGCCCTGCCGCGCGGCCCGCGCCCGCGCGCCGCGCCGGTGCCGGTCGACGTCAGCCGAGCGCTGGAGCAGCTGCTCGGAGGGGTCGACCTCGACGTCGTGCACGTGCACGACCCGTTCGCGCCGAGCGTCAGCTCGGCGGCGCTCCGCCACTCGCGGTCGCTCAACGTCGGCAGCTTCCACGAGCCAACCGAGCGCACGCTCACGACCCAGGTCGCGCGGCCGCTGGTCGAGATCTTCCTCGGCCGCCTCGACGCGCGAACGACGAGCTGCGGGGCGACGGAGGAGCTGATGGAGCGCTTCTTCCCCGGCCCCTACGAGCGGGTCGAGCCGGGCGCCGACCACGAGGTCGAGCCGTGGTGGCCGACCGAGGCGCCGGCGGCCGAGCGCCCGGCGCGGATCGCGTTCTGCGTGGACGAGGAGCGCGGGGCGTTGCGCCTGTTCCTGCGCGCGATCCGCCGCCTGCAGCCCGCCGACGACTGGGAGGTGGCGATCTGGGCCACGGACCCGGGCGAGGTCCGCGTCGCGCAGAAGCTGCGCCCGCGGGTCCGCGTGGTCGGTCCGCGCGAGACGACGCCGGAGGCGCTGATCGCCGGCGCCGACGTGCTCGTCGCCGCCTCCGGCGGGCCGCGGCTCGCCCCCGACCTGGTCCGCAAGGCGCTCAGCTCCGCGACCGTCCCGGTCTGCTCGCAGGTCGCCCTCTACAACGAGCTCATTCGCGATGGAGAGCTCGGGCTGCTCTTCCAGCCCGGGGACGCGATCACCCTCGCCGGCCAGATCGAGCGGCTGCTCGCGAGCCCCGCCCTCCGGCGCGAGCTCGTCCGCAAGGCCCGCGGCGCGGTCCGCGACTGGAGCGAGGTGGCCGACCAGGTCGAGGGGATCTACGAGCGCGTGAGCGCCCGCCGCCACGACCCCCGCGGCAACCCCGAGCTGCGCCGCCGGATCGCCCGCCGGCGCGAGATCCACGTCGATCTGCACATGCACACCGACCACTCCTCCGACTGCGCGACGCCGGTCGAGACCCTGCTCGCGACGGCGCGCGAGGTCGGGCTCGGGGCGATCGCGATCACCGACCACAACGAGATCACGGGCGCCGTCGCCGCGGCCGAGATCGCTGACGAGTTCGGGGTCAAGGTGATCCTCGCCGAGGAGATCAAGACGGCGGAGCAGGGCGAGGTGATCGGGCTCTTCGTCAGCGAGCGGATCGAGCGCGGCATGTCGATGGCGGAGACGATCGCCGAGATCCGCCGCCAGGGCGGGCTGGTCTACGTCCCGCACCCGTTCGACCGGCTGCACTCGGTGCCCGACTACGAGCACCTGCTCGACATGGTCGAGGAGATCGACATCCTCGAGGTCTTCAACCCGCGGGTGGCGCTGAGCGCCTTCAACGAGGAGGCCGAGCGGTTCGCGGCCAAGTACCGGATCGTCCCGGGCGCCGGCTCCGACAGCCACGTCGCCCAGGGGCTGGGCAGCGTCATGATCCGCGTCCACGACTTCGACGGGCCCGCGGAGTTCCTCGAGTCGATGCGCGACGCCGACATCGTCCGCAAGAAGCGCAACCTGATCTACGTGCAGACGCTGAAGTGGCTGCAGACGGGCGGCGGCCGCGGCGGGCGCCGGACGGCCTCGCGGGCGGGCAAGGGCTGATGCAGGCGCCGGGGCCGGCAGGAGGGCGGGCGGAGCCGTCAAAGAAAGCCGACGGCTCGGGAATCGGGCCTCGAGGACCGACCGTGCCGACCACCGACGACGAGATCAGAGAGAAGTACCTCGAGCGGGCGATCCGCGAGCTCAACCAGCTCACGCACCGGCTCCAGGACTGCTCGCACTGCCCGCGCGGGAACCTGATGCCCGTGCTCGGCTCCGGCCACCCGCAGGCGGACATCTTCCTGCTCAAGTTCGCGCCGACGGTGGCGGAGATCGAGGAGGGCGTCGCCTTCTACGGCCGCTCCGGTAACGCGCTGATGAAGAGCTTCAAGCGGCTCGGGATCGACCCGCTGGCCGTCTACGGGACGCTCTGCGTCAAGTGCCCGGTCTCCGACCCGGCGCTCGCGGCGGGCGAGTGCGTCGAGCGGGTCGTCGAGGAGCTGGCGATCGTCCAGCCGCGCTGCGTGGTCGTGATCGGCGAGCGGGCGCTCGAGACCCTGAACGACCTCGGCGTGCCGATGGCCGCGAGCTCGACCCGCGGCTGGGCGAGATCCAGAAGCTGACGCCGACGATCGATGCGCTCTACGTCCCCGAGATCGACGAGGCGCTCGACGCCGAGGAGCCCAAGCGCGAGTTCTGGCGGGCCTTCCGCACCCTCGGCGACTGGTACGCGGACCTGCCGCCGTACTAATCGCCGCAGCTCTCGCAGCGCGGCTCAGCGCACGTTCAAGCGTTTGCGCGGCCCCCTTCGGGGCGGTAGGGTCGATCGAGGAGCGCGACGCGAGGGGAGCGTCTGATCCGGGTCAAGACGAGAGGTCTTCGGGAGCGCAAGGCGAGCCCAGGGCGTCGCCTGCGGAGGTCCCTCCCGGCCGGCGCGGCGCTTGTCCTCTGCGCGGTGTTCGCGGCCGCGGCCCTCGCCGCTTCGGTCAACTTCACTCAGCTCTCCTCGAGCCCCGAGGCGGCCGCCGATACCCCTGTCGCGATCGTCGCCGCCGACCTCGACGGCGACGCCGATCAGGATCTCGCGGTCGCGAATCACTTGGACGACAACGTGACCATCCTTCGCAACACGGGCTCCGGCAACTTCACCGAGCCGAGGTCGAGCCCGGAAGCCGCCGGCAGCGGCCCCAGATCGCTCGTCGCCGCCGACCTCGACGGCGACACCGACCAGGACCTCGCGGTGGCCAACGGGTTCTCGGGCAACGTGACCGTCCTGCGCAACAACGGCTCCGGCAACTTCACCGAACCCGCCACGAGCCCGGAGCCGGTGCTCGGCGGCCCGTTCTCCGTCGTCGCGGCCAACCTCGACGGCGACGGCGATCAAGACCTCGCGGTCGCGAACTCCAACTCCGACAACGTGACCGTCCTGCGCAACAACGGCGCCGCGAACTTCACCCAGCCGGCCTCGAGCCCGGAGCCCGTGGGCGACGGCCCCGTCTCGCTCGTCGCCGCCGATCTCACCGGCGACGGCAACCGGGACCTCGCGGTTGCGAACGGCAACGCCGACAACGTGACCGTCCTGCGCAACAACGGCGCCGCGAACTTCACCCCGGCGGCCTCGAGCCCGGAGGCGGCGGGCGACCGCCCTCGCTGGGTCGTCGCCGCCGACCTCGACGGGGACGCCGATGAGGACCTGGCCGTAGTGAACGAGTTCAGCGAGGACCTCACCGTCCTCCGCAATGCCGGAACCGGGAACTTCACCGAGCCCCCTTCGAGCCCGGAGATGGTGGGCGGCATACCGATGGGGGCCGCCGCCGCCGACTTCGATCTCGACACCGACCGCGACCTTGCCGTGGCGAAGGTCAACGCCGACAGCGTCGCGATCCTTCGCAACCTCGGCAACGGCAATTTCACCCAGCCGACGTCGAGCCCCGAGGCGGCCGGGGATGGCCCGATCTCGGTCGCCGCCGCGGACCTCGACGGGGACGGCGATCGCGACCTGGCGATCGCGAACGTGCTCTCGGACAACGTGACGGTGCTCAGGAATCCCTGAAGCCGGGCCCCTACGGCCGCGGGGTCACGGCGAGCTGGACCGCCTCCGCCCGCCGCCGGCGCTCGAGCCGCAGCACGCGGGCGCCCGGCTCGGAGACCACGTCGGCGCCGGTGACGTCGACCTTGTACCCCTCCGGGGTACTGGATCCGGGGCAGGAAGACCTCGGTACGGACGCCCGGGTCGAGCCGCTCGCCGAGCGCCTGCCCGTCGGCTGCCCGGGTTGAGTAGACGAGGTCGAAGCGCCGGGTCGCGGGGTCGAAGCCGAAGCTCCGCGGCGTCCCGGCGACGGCCCGGGGGTAGGGGCGGGCGAGCGAGCGCAGCTTCTCGCGGTTGACGTTCGCTCCGTGTGGCGGCTTGTTCGCGTCGATCACCAGCGCCTGCACGCCGGGGCCGGAGGTGGTCGGGTCGTCGCAGTCGCAGTAGTGCCAGTACTGCCACGAGGTCATGTGCGCGTCCGCGAGCCGGACGATGCGGCCGATCGTGTCGAGGTCGTCGGTGGCCCCGAACTCGGTCAGGAACGGCACGTCGCCGGTCTCGTCCGACTGCTTGTCGGCGTTTGCGAACACCGTGTCCTCGAGCGGCTCGCAGGCCGGCCCGGAGCCGGGGCCGCCGAGGGCGCCCGGGAGGCAGTAGTCGTGGAAGGAAAAGCCGGCCGCGCGGTCGCCGGTGTCGGGGAGCTGCGAGTCGGCCCCGAAGTCGAACGTGACCAGCGGCTCGTAGAAGACGAGCGTCTCGGGGTCGACGCCGCGGATCGCGTCGATCACGCGCTCGTTGAAGGGCGCCAGCGTCGTGCGGTCGAACGTCGCGCAGCCGGTGAGCGAGAAGCAGTTGTCGGCCTGAAAGGCCGATCCGGGCCAGGGCTCGTTGAGCAGGTCGTAGCCGGCGACGTAGGGGCGCTCGCGGAACTTCACCGCAATCCGGCGCCAGGCGGCGGCGAACGCGTCCTGGAGCCCGCGGCCGGCCGCCGCCTCGTTGGCCCAGAAGTTGTCGAAGGCGCGGTTGAGCCCGGCGTTGACCAGGTAGTTGCCGGGGAATCCGGCCTGGGGCTCGGACGGAACGCCGTCGTCGAGCACCTGCCAGTCGGGCCAGCCCTCGCCCTGGAAGCGCTCGTTGTAGAGGTCCTGGTGGAAGTCGAGGAGGCTGAAGATCCCGCGCCGGGCGAGCTTCGACTCGGTGGCCGCGATGCTGCGCACGTACCCGCGCCGGTAGTCGGGCCGGCCCGAGTCGCCGGGCGGCCGCGGCTCCAGCCCCTTGTAGATGATCCCGAGCCTGATCGTGTTGAAGCCGTGGCGGCGCAGGAAGCGCGCGTCGTCGGCGCCGAAGCCGGCGTCGGCGGGCCGGTAGGAGCCGACCTTGTAGACCATGTTGAGGCCGTGCAGGATCACGACGCGGTGCTTGGCGTCGACGAACCAGCGCCCCTCGTGCGCCAGCGGCGGCTTCGGCGCCGCGCCGGCGCCCGCGGCGAGGGCCAGCATCGCGAGCGCTGTTCCGAGCCCGAGCGCCGCCCGGGCAGCCTCAAATAGGCGCCTCAACAGCGGCGCGGCTCGGCTCCGCCCTGTCGGGCTCCGCCTCACGGCGCAGAGGCCTCGGCGACGGCCGTCATCGCCTCGACCGTGGCGCTCGCCAGGCCGCGGACGACGGTCACGTCGAGGGCGGTGTAGGCGGCCAGCAACAGCTCGGCCTCGTCGCGGTCCGCGGCGGCGACCCCCACCGTGCCCTCGGGCTCGCCGAGGCGTTCGAAGTGGTTGCGATAGCCGTCGTGGAGGTCGCGGTAGAACCCCTCCTCCTTGGCCAGCCGCTTCGCGCGCGTCCTCGCCGACCGCGGTCCGCACGTAGCCGAACACGGGCGGGGGCGGGCGGGGGACGTCGCCCGCGCCCCATTCCACGTTCAGCCGCGACGAGGTCGCGAACTCCGGGGTCATCCAGTTGAAGAAGACGCCGTCGTAGGACGAGCCCGCGAGCTTGGACATCTTCGGGCCCATCGCGGCGAGCACCAGCCGCACGCCGGGGACCTCCTCCCGCAACTCGGGCAGGGCCTCGCGACATCGTCGTCAGCGGCCGCTTGTCGAAGCCGGCGCCGACCCCGAGCCAGAGCCGATCGCGATCGAGCCCGAGGCGGTCGATGTGCGCGTTGATCTCCGCCGGCTGGTGGCGGTCGAGCGCCATCACCGCGACCCCGAGCTCGAGCTCCGGCGCCGCCTCGGCGAAGACCTTCAGCGTCTCCAGCCCGAGGGCGCCCGGGTGGTCGTTCGACCACATCGAGCCGTAGCCGAGCTCGGCGCAGCGAGCGGCGAGCGGTCCCGCGACCTCGGGGTCGAGCCCCGCGGCGACTCCGAAGCCTCGGCTCACTTCTCGAGCACGGCGACGCACTCGATGTGCGGCGTCTGCGGGAACATGTCGACCGGCGTCACGCGCCGCAGCGTATAGCCCGCCTCGACGATCTGAGCCGCGTTCGGCGCGAGCGTGGTCGGGTTGCAGGAGACGTAGACGATCCGCGGCGCCTGGCATTCGAGCAACCGGCGCACGATCTTCTTCGAGAGCCCGGCTCGCGGCGGGTCGACGACGACCACGTCCGGCCGTCCCGCCCGCTCGAGCAGCGGCGCGATCCCGAGCCGGGCGTCGGCGCAGACGAAGCTGCACGTTCTCGATCCCGTTGGCGGCGGCGTTGTGCTCGGCGTCCGCGACCGCGTCGGCAACCGACCTCGAGGCCCCAGACCTCGCCCGCGTCGCGGGCGAGCGAGAGCGCGATCGTCCCGATCCCGCAGTAGAGGTCGAAGACCCGCTCGCTGCCGGTGAGGCCGGCGAGCTCGCCGGCGATGCCGTAGAGCCGCTCCGCCATCTCGGTGTTCGTCTGCAGGAAGGCGCCGTACGAGAGACGCAGAAGCGCAGGCCGCCGAGCTCCTCGGCGAGGTGCTCGGCGCCGAGCACGCCCGGTCGGCCCGTCGGTGCCGCCCGACGGCCCTCGATCACCGTGTGCAGATCGACGGGCGGGCGCGGGATCTCGCTCCGCCGAGGTCACCAGGCGGGTCTGGATCTGCCCGGTGCGCCGGCCCTCGCGGACGACGAGGTTGCGCAGCGCGCCGGCCTGCGCGCGGCGTGTCGTGGGCCTCGAGCCCGTGGCCGTGCCCCCAGTCGCGGACCGCGTTGCGGGCCGCGTTGTTGGCCTCGGAGGCGAGCAGGCAGTCCTCGACGTCGACGATCTCGGCCCAGCTGCCGCGCTTGTGGAAGCCGAGCAGGAGCTCGCCCGGGCGCTCGCCGAAGCTGTACTCGAGCTTGTTGCGGTACCGCCACTCGGCGACCGCGGGCTCGATCGGGTCGAGCTCGAAGCCGTCGAGGCGCCCGATCCGCCGCAGCGCCTCGTCGACCTGGCCGCGCGCTTCTGGGCGAGCTGGCGCTCGTAGTCCATCCCTGCCACGGCGCTCCCGGGCACGGCTCGCCCTCGTGCACGCAGCGCTCGGCGATCCGATCGGAGCTCGGGCGCAGGAGCTCGACCGCGGTCCCCTCGGCGTAGTCGCGGCGCGCCTTGGTCAGCCGGGCGCGGACGCGGTCGCCGGGCAGGGCGCCGCTGACGAAGACGACGTAGCCGTTGGCGCGCGCGACGCCGCGCCCGCCCTGGGCGAGCGAATCGATCTCGAGCTCGAGCTCCTCGCCACGATGGGGCGCGTGATGCGGTGCTGCTCACGCGCCTATGGTGGCAGCGCGCTACCTCGAAAGCTGTCCTTCGATCGCGTCGAGGATGCCCTTGCGGGCCTTGCCGCGCTTCTCCTGGGTCCGGACCTTGCGCAGGTCGGCCTTGGTCAGGTCCTTGAGCCTGGACTTGACCTGGGCGGCGGTGAGCTGGTCATAGCCGGTGATCGGCGGGCCCGGAGCGCCGGCCCGGCGGCGGACCTTGTCGGCGCTGGCGAGCGGCTTGTCGGCGGCGTCGCGGGCGGCGCGCCCGACGCGCTCGGCGGCGCGGGTCGCCTGCTTGCGGGTCGAGGTGCCGGCGCTCTCGAGCTCTCTGCGTGCCTTCGAGGTTCGCGTGTCGGCCTCCTTGCGAGCCTGCTTGAGCAGCTTCTCGAGGTCCCGGATCAGCTCGTCGGTCGACTTGCGGCTGCGGCTGACGAGCTTCGAGACGAGCTCGTTCGCGTCCGAGCGGGTCATCCGCCCGCGCTTGACGGCGTCGTCGACGACCTCCTGGACCCGGTCGCGCGAGAGCGTGACGCTGCGCTCGAGCGCGTCGCGGAACGCCTGCACGCTCTTGTCCGAGCGGCCCGCCGAGGCGCGGCCGCGCGCGTGCGGCGCGGCTCGTCGACGCGCGCCGGCTCGAGGCCGACCGACTCGACGTGGAGCGGCTCGACGCAGAGCGGCTCGACGCCGCGCGGCTCGACGCTTTGCCGCCGGATGCGGCCCGTTTCGCCTTCGGCTTGGTGGTGGAGCGCTTGCGCGCCCCGCCTGTGGACTTCGAGCCGCCGGACCTGGTCGCCATTCTGAAACTCCTCACCTCGGGCTGCGGGGGACAGGCCTGACTATCTCACTTGCGAGGCCGCGCGGGGGCGCTTGTAGTCCTACGGGCCAAAAGGTTCACGAGAAGGCAGCGGTCACGGGCGCGTGGTCGGAGAGCCGGATCGCGCGCCCGCCGGCGGCGACCTCGCGGCGCTCGGCCGGCCAGGCGGCCGGCGCCTCGGCGACCTCGAGCCCCGCGACCAGCAGGTGATCGAGCGAGTCGGCGGCCGTGGGGCTCGGCAGGCCCGCCTCGCGTTCGAGGGCTCGCGAAGACGGCGCTCTCGCGCGGCCGGAGGTTGAGGTCGCCGCCGAACACGAGCGGCGTCGCCGCCGCCCAGTCGACCGCGGTCGCGGCGGCGCGCCAGGACCTCGGCCTCGGCCCGTGACGCGCAGGGCCGCGCCCGGCGCTCGCATGCAGGTTCGCGATCGCGACCTCGGCCCCGAACGCGGCGGGCCGCACCCGCGTGAACGCCATCACGCGCCGCTCCGGATGCGGCCCCGGTCGCGAGCACGAGCTCACGCCGCTCGAGCACCGCGCCGCGGACCAGGGTGAGGTTGGAGCCGCCCTCGTTGGAGGCGATCAGGTCGGGATTGAGGCGCGCCAGCATCGAGCGGATCGCGGCCGACGAGTTGCGCGAGGTGAGCGCGCCGTGCGCCTCGGCGCCGGTCGCCCGCGCCAGCGGCTCGGCCCACCGCGGCGGACACTCCTGCAGCAGGGCGACGTCCCACTCGGCCGCGCCCAGCATCGCGGCGAACTCGGAGTAGAGGTCGCGGTTGACCTGCAGATGCGTGGCGTTGGCCTCGGTGCGCCGCAGCAGCCGGGAGCGCAGCGTGTACAGGGCCGGATCGGGCGGGCGATCGCGGCCGTGGTAGAGGTTCCAGCTCAGGGCGCGGAGAGCGTGGCACGCGCCGCATAGAATGCCCTGCTTGAAGCGGGTCACGAGGCATTTCCTCACCGGCGAGGAGCTCTCCGGCGTCGAGCTCGAGGCCCTGCTCGCCCGAGCCGCCGAGCTCAAGGCGGGCCGCGACCGCGGCGTGGGCCGCGAGGCGCTCGCGGGCAAGTCCGTGGCCCTGTACTTCGAAAGCCCCTCGACCCGGACCCGGGTCTCGTTCGGCGTCGGGGTCGCCGAGCTCGGGGCCCACCCGCTGGCGCTGCGCGCCGACGAGCTCCAGCTCGGCCGCGGCGAGTCGATCGCCGACACCGCGAGGGTGCTGTCGCGCTACCTGCACGCGATCGTGATCCGGTCGGGCTCGCACGAGAGGGTCGTCGAGCTCGCCGAGGGCGCGGCGGTCCCCGTGATCAACGCGCTCACGCCCGCTCCATCACCCGTGCCAGGCGCTGGCCGACCTGCTCACCCTGCGCGAGCGGTTCGGAGAGCTCGACGGCCTCGTCGTCGCCTACGTCGGCGACGGCAACAACGTCGCCCGTTCGCTCGCGATCCTCGGTCGCGCCGCGGGGGTCGAGGTCCGGGTGGCGACGCCGCCCGGCTACGAGCTCGAGCCCGGGCTGGCCGCCGTCGACACCCACGATCCGCGCGAGGCGGCGCGCGGGGCGGACGCGATCTACACCGATGTGTGGGTGAGCATGGGCGACGAGGCCGACGCGGAGCGGCGCCGGGCCGACCTCGCGCCCGTTCGCGCTCGACGACGAGCTGCTGGCGCTCGGGTCCGAGCGGGCGATCGCGCTCCACTGCCTTCCGGCGCACCCGGGCGAGGAGATCTCCGCAGGCGTCCTCTATGGCGAACGGTCGGCGGTCTGGGACCAGGCCGAGAACCGGCTCCACGCCCAGAAGGCGCTGCTCGAGCTGCTCGTCGCACGGGGTTGACGACCGGATCGCGCGCGATCCGGTGACCGGCAAGGCACGGCGCTTCATCCCGCAGCGGTGGGGACTGACGGCGCCGAGACAGGTCCAGTCGGCTCGATAGCCCCGCCGAGAATCGAACTCGAATTTCAGGCGTGAAAGGCCTACGTCTTGACCATTAGACCACGGGGCCGTGGATGCTGAGTCTAGGCACGATGCCATGCGTCATTCCGCACCGACGGGCCTTGTCGTCCATCTCCCATCCGACGAACATCTGTTCGTGGCGGCCCGGAAGCCGATCGAGCGCGCGGAAGCCCGTCGGCTCCGTCGCGAGGAGGGAATGGCGATCAAGCGCATTGCCGCGCGCCTCGCTGTCTCGCCGGCGAGTGTCCTCTGCTGGACGAACGACATCGAGCTCACCCCGGAACAGCACGAGCGGAACATCCGAGGACCTCACGGGCCCCAAAGTCACGACCTCGTCAGGAAACGGACCGATGCGATCAAGCGGGCGGGCCGCATCCGCCGAGCGCGGTACCAGCAGGGCGGGCGTGCCGCGGCCCGCGCCGGCGATCTCCTCCACCAGGCCGGGTGCATGCTCTACTGGGCTGAGGGAGCGAAGGAGAGGAACACGGTCAAGCTGTGTAACTCGGATCCGAACCTGCTCGCGTTGTTCCGGCGCTTTCTCGTCAACGGTCTCGGCGTCGACCCGGCTCGGTTGAGACTGCGGCTTCACGTCTATCTCGGTAATGACCTGACCATCCAGGAGATCGAGGATTACTGGCTCGAGCTGCTCGACTTGCGTGGAAGCTGTCTGACGAAGCACGCGATCAACCCGCTGCCCACCTCAAGCAGCGGGAGGAAGAAGCACAAGCTCCCGTACGGAGTCGCCACCTTGACGCTGCACTCGACCGAAGTCGTCCAGCACATCTACGGCGCGATCCAGGAGTACGCCGGGTTCGAGGAGCCGCGCTGGCTCGACGGCCCGCCGCGCAGACGGCGCGCCGCCTGAAGTACCTCCGCCGGGTTTGACACTCCGGCGTCCGGGGATAAGGGCCGCAAAGGGGGCTCTCGACGGGAGGAGCGTCATGTACGAGCAAGTCTTCGATCCGGTCAGCGATTCGCTCGGCGCTGAGCACGATCTTCGCGGCGCTGCCGCTGATCTCCCTCTTCGTCCTGCTCGGCGGCTTCCGCGTCACCGCATGGCTCGCGGGCCTGATCTCGCTCGCGGTGGCGATCGTGGTCGCGTGATCGTCTAGGACGTGCCCTTCGGGCCAGTCGCTCGACATGGGCGCCGAGGGTGCCGCGTTCGGCCTCTTTCCGATCATGTGGATCGTCATCAACGCGATCTGGATCTACAACATGACCGAGTTCGACCGGGCACTTCGCGGTCCTGCGGCGCTCGTTCGCGACGATCTCCGACGACAAGCGGATCCAGGCCGTGATCATCGCCTTCTCCTTCGGCGCCCTGATCGAGGGCCTGGCCGGATTCGGCACCCCGGTCGCGATCACCTCGGTGATGCTGCTGGCGCTCGGCTTCAAGCCGCTGAAGGCAGCGGCGCTCTCGCTGATCGGCAACACGGCCCCGGTTGCCTTCGGCTCGATCGCGACCCCGATCGTCACCCTCGCCTCGCAGACCGAGCTGCCGATCGACGACCTCGGCTCGATGGTCGGCCGCCAGACGCCGTTCCTGGCGCTGATCGTGCCGCTGATCCTGGTCGCCGTGGTCGACGGCAAGCGCGGCGTGCGCCAGACCTGGCCCGCGGCGCTGGTCGCCGGCGTCACCTTCGCGATCGCGCAGTTCGTCTGCTCGAACTACATCTCGGTCGAGCTCACCGACATCATCGCGGCGCTCGTCTCGACCTTCGCCCTGGTCGGCTTCCTGCGCGTCTGGAAGCCGTCGGAGCCGCTGCTCACCGAGCCCACCGGCGGGCCGCTGCCCGACGATCGCCGGCGCGTCGGGCTCACGATCCGGCGCTCGAGCGCGGCGTGCGCCTGCGCGACCAGTCGGCGGAGCGAGGACACGACCCGGCGAGAAGCTCGAGGCGTTCGCGCCCGTACATCATCATCGTCGTCGTCTTCGCGCTCGCGAAGCTCGTCGACCCGATCGAGAAGTTCCTGTTCGAGTTCTGCGGGCGGCACCGGCTTCGACAACGCCGACGCCAAGACCCCGAACGGCTTCGAGTGGCCGGGCCTCAACGTCGTCGACTCCGAGCGGCGAGGCGCCGTCGGCGGCGACGTTCCCGTTCTCGTTCTGGGACACGCCGGGCACGATCGTCCTGATCT
Organism: uncultured Solirubrobacterales bacterium; assembly: GCA_963729065.1. Lineage (GTDB taxonomy): Bacteria > Actinomycetota > Thermoleophilia > Solirubrobacterales > 70-9 > WHSW01. Next base: position 814,273 of record CAVSMS010000010.1, on the reverse strand, counting down.
GCGGGCTGCTCACCGTCGCCGTGCTGCGGATCAACATCGGCGACGCCGCTGCGCGCCTACGGCGACGACGCTCAAGCAGCTCGCGGCCGCGATCGTCACCGTGATGGCGGTCCTCGGGCTCGCCTACGTGATGAACCTGACCGGCATGACCGCGCACGATCGGCCGCTGGATCGCCGGCGCCGGCGACGCCTTCGCCTTCCTCTCGCCGATCATCGGCTGGCTCGGGGTCGCGATCACCGGCTCCGACACGTCCTCGAACGCGCTCTTCGGCGCGCTGCAGGTCGAGGCCGCCAAGGAGGCGGGCCTCTCCGACGTCCTGATGGCGTCCGCGAACAGCTCCGGCGGCGTGCTCGGGAAGATGATCTCGCCGCAGAACCTGGCGATCGGCGCCGCCGCGGTCGGCCTTGGCCGGCAAGGAGGGCGACATCTTCCGCCGGGTGCTGTTCTGGAGCCTCGTCCTGCTGCTGGTGATGTGCGTGCTGGTCTACCTGCAGTCGACTGACGTACTCTCCTGGATGGTTGTCTGACGGCGCCCACAGGCTGATCGCGGAGCTCCGCTCGATCTGCGGCGCGGAGCACGTCTACACGCACCCGCACCAGCTGCGGACCTACGAGTCCGACGGGCTGCTCCAGTACGCGCAGGCGCCCGACGCGGTCGGTGCTGCCGGGCTCGGCCGAGGAGGTGCGCGACGTGGTCCGCGCGTGCCACGCGGCCGGGTGCCGTGGGTCGCGCGCGGCGCCGGCACCGGGCTCTCCGGCGGGGCGCTGCCGGTCGAGGACGGGGTCCTGATCGCGCTGTCGCGGATGCGCCGCGTGATCGAGGTCGACCTGCCCAACCAGCGGGTCGTGGTCGAGCCCGGGGTGACCAACTCCGACGTCTCGCGCGCGGTCGCGCCCGGCTACTTCTACCCGCCCGGACCCCTCGAGCCAGATCGTCTGCTCGATCGGCGGCAACGTCGCCGAGAACTCCGGCGGCGCGCACTGCTTCAAGTACGGCTTCACGACCAACTACGTCACCGGGCTCGAGCTCGTGCTCCCCGACGGCGAGCTGATCCAGGTCGGCGGCAAGGAGCTCGACCGCCCCGGCTACGACCTCGCCGGGGCCTTCGTCGGCTCGGAGGGCACGCTCGGCGTGGCGACGAAGATCTGGCTGCGGGTGATCCCGACGCCGGAGAGCGTGCGCACGCTCGTCGCCTTCTTCGAGACGCACCAGCGCCGCGGGCGCAGGCGGTCTCGGACATCGTCTCGGCCGGGATCGTCCCGGGGGCGATCGAGATCATGGACCGGCTCGCGATCGAGGCGGCCGAGGGCGCCACCCACGCCGGCTATCCCACCGACGCCGGGGCGGCGCTGGTGATCGAGCTCGACGGGCCGGAGGCCGAGTGCGAGGCGCGCTTCGACGAGGTCGTCGCGCTCTGCGAGCGAAACGGGGCCACGGGCATCCGGGTCGCCCAGGACGAGGCCGAGCGGGAGCTGATCTGGCGCGCGCGCAAGGCCGCGTTCGCGGCGATGGGGCGGATCGCGCCCAACTACTACGTCCAGGACGGCGTCATCCCGCGCACGCGGCTGCCCGAGATCCTGCGCCGGATCGACGAGCTCGCCGCCGAGTACGGGCTCCAGGTCGCGAACGTCTTCCACGCCGGCGACGGCAACCTGCACCCGCTGGTCTGCTACGACGGCGCCAACGAGGGCGAGCCCGAGCGCGCCGAGGAGCTCGCCGGGCTGATCGTCAAGGCCTGCGTCGAGGCCGGCGGCTCGATCACCGGCGAGCACGGCGTGGGCGTCGACAAGAAGCGCTACATGCCGTCGATGTTCGACGAGGCCGACCTGGCGACGTTCCAGCGCCTGCGCTGCGCCTTCGACCCGGACGGGCTCGCGAACCCGGGCAAGGTGATGCCGACCCCGCGCCTGTGCGGCGAGGTCCCCGGCCCCTACCGCCAGCACCCGCTCGAGGCCGCCGGCGTGATCGAGCGTCTGTGATGCGCGGCGCCCGACGGCGCCGATGAGCCCCCGGGGACGGTCACCGGCACCGGCCGGAATCCCAGCAGGACGCCGCCGGCGTGCTGCGCCGCCTGCGCGGAGCGCGGGCGAGCGGGTCCGCGCTGCTCGGCGCCGGGACGAAGGCCGGCGTGGGGCAACCCGGGGCTCGAGTACGAGGCCGAGCTGCACACCGGCGGGCTCGACGCGGTGCTCGAGCACAACCAGGGCGACCTGACCGCGGTGCTCGAGGCGGGCGACGCCGCTCGCGCGAGCACAGGCGGAGTTCGCCGAGGCCGGACAGATGCTGGCTCTCGATCCGCCGCTCGGAGACGAGCGCGCCGCGACGATCGGCGGGGTGCTCGCGAGCGGCGACTCCGGACCGCTGCGCCACCGCTACGGGGCGCGCGCGCGACCTCGTGGTCGGGATCACGATGGCGCTCTCCGACGGCACGGTCGCGCGCTCGGGCGGCAAGGTGATCAAGAACGTCGCCGGATACGACCTCGCGAAGCTGCTCAGCGGCTCGTTCGGAACGCTCGGCCTGATCCTCGAGCTCGCGGTCCGGCTGCACCCGCTCCCGATCCCGAGCCCGCCACGGCGGTCGCGGCCTGCGACCGGCCCGAGCTGCTCGGCAGCGGCGCCTCGGCGGTCGCGCACTCCCCGCTCGAGGCGGAGTGCCTCGACGTCGCCTGGTCGGACGGCCGGGCGAGGTGCTGGCCCGCTTCGCCGGCGCGGCCGCCTCCGACCACGCCGAAGCCGCGCTCGCGCTCCTGTCCGAGACGGGCCTGGAGCCGGCGCAGCGGCGAGGCCGACGACGAGCTCTGGGAGCGCCAGCGCGCCGGCCAGCGCTCGGCCGACGGGGTCGTGCTCCGGGTCGCCGGGGTGCAGGCGGACCTGCCGCGGCTCGCCGAGCTCGCCGACGTCGCCGGCGCCTCGCTCGTCGGCCGCGCCGGCCTCGGCGTCTTCTGGCTCGAAGCTCGAGGGCCTCTCCGACGCGGACGCGGCCGAGGCGGCGGCGGAGCTGCGGGCCCGCCTCGCGGCCGCGGGCCTGCGTGGTGCTCGACGCCCCCGAGGCGGTGCGCCGCGAGCTCGACGTCTGGGACGAGAGCGACCCGGGGCGGCTCGCCCTCGCGCGCCGGCTGAAGGAGCGCTTCGACCCGACCTCGACCCTGCAACCCCGGCATCTTCGTCGGCGGGATCTGATGGCGAGCCGCGCCTTCGACGAGATCAGGCCGCCGCAGCCGGAGCTGATCGACGACTGCGTCCACTGCGGCTTCTGCCTCGAGACCTGCCCCACCTACTCGCTCTGGAACGAGGAGATGGACTCGCCGCGCGGGCGGATCGTGCTGATCAAGGAGGGCCTCGAGCAGGGCAGCGAGCTCTCGGCCGAGCTGGTCACCCACATCGACCGCTGCCTCGGCTGCATGGCCTGCGTGACCGCCTGCCCGTCGGGCGTCCAGTACGACAAGCTGATCGAGGACACGCGCGCGCAGGTCGAGCGCAACACCACGCGCCCGCGCTCCGAGCGCCTGCTGCGCCGCTTCCTGTTCGAGACCTTCCCCCATCCAGGGCGCCTGCGGGTGCTGGCGGGGCCGCTCGCCGCGGCGCGCCGGCTCGGGCTCGTCCGCGCCGCCCGCTCCAGCCGCGCGCTCGCGCCGCTTCCCGCGGCTGCGGGCGATCGCCGGCCTCGCGCCGCAGACGCCGCTGCGCGCGTCGCTGCGCCGCCTCCCGGAGCGGACCGCCGCGCGCGGCACCGCCAAGGGACGCGTCGCGCTGCTGCAGGGGTGCGTCCAGCGGGTCTTCTTCGGCGACGTCAACGAGGCGACCGTGCGGGTGCTCGCGGCCGAGGGCTATCGAGGTGCACGCGCCGCGCGAGCCGCGCTGCTGCGGGGCGCTGCAGCTGCACAGCGGCGAGGACGCCGAGGGTCGCGCGCTCGCGAAGGGCGCGATCGAGGCCTTCGCCGGCTACGACCTGGTGGTCGTCAACGCCGCCGGCTGCGGCTCGGCGATGAAGGACTACGGGCACATCCTCCGCGACGAGCCCGGCTGGCGCGAGCGCGCCGAGGAGTTCTCGGGCCGGGTCCGCGACGTCACCGAGCTGCTCGCCGAGCACGAGCCCGCCGCCGCCGCGCCATCCGGTGGCGCTGCGCGCCGCCTACCACGACGCCTGCCACCTGGCCCACGCGCAGGGCGTCCGGTCCCAGCCTCGCGGCTCTCTTGGGACCGATCCCGGGCCTCGAGCTGCTCGAGCCCGACGGCTGGGAGATCTGCTGCGGCTCGGCCGGCGTCTACAACCTGCTGCAGCCCGAGGCGGCGGAGGAGCTCGGGCGGCGCAAGGTCGAGAACCTGCTGGCCACCGGCGCCGAGGCGGTGATCGCCGGCGAACCCCGGCTGCGCGCTGCAGATCGCCGCCCACAGCGAGGCGCTGGGAAGCCCGCTGGCCGTCTACCACCCGATGGAGGTGTTGGCGGCCTCGATCGAGGGAAGGGGACTCGGTGAACGGGCCGACGGGGGCTAAGGAGGAGCTGATGGCGCGGATCGAGATCGAGGGTGAGGCGCGAGGCCCGCTGGCACGACCGCTTCGGGGAGGTCCTGAGCGACGAGGCGCTGGCCTTCGTCGGCGAGCTGCACAGCGGTTCGAGCCCCGGCGCCAGGAGCGCCTGCGCGCGCCGTGCCGAGCGCCAGGCGCGCCTCGAGGCCGGCGAGGACCTCGACTTCCTCGCCGAGACCCGCGAGGTGCGCGAGGGCGACTGGACGGTGGCCCCGGCCGCGCGCCGCCCTCGCCGATCGGCGGGTCGAGATCACCGGGCCGACCGACCGCAAGATGGTGATCAACGCGCTCAACTCCGGCGCCCGGGGCTTCATGGCGGACTTCGAGGACTCGAACTCGCCGCCTCTGGGCGAACATGATCGGCGGCCAGGTCAACCTCGTCGGACGCGATCGACGCGCTCGATCGAGTTCACCTCGCCCGACGGCAAGGAGTACCGGCTCGACGACGAGGTGGCGACGCTGCTCGTGCGCCCGCGCGGCTGGCATCTGCCCGAGAAGCACCTGCTGGTCGACGGCAGCCCCGTTGCCGGCGCGCTCTGCGACTTCGGCCTCTACTTCTTCCGCAACGCCCGCAAGCTGATCGACAGCGGCAGCGGGCCGTACTTCTACCTGCCGAAGATGGAGAGCCACCTCGAGGCGCGGCTCTGGAACGACGTGTTCGAGTTCAGCGAGGCCGAGCTCGGGATCGAGCCCGGCACGATCAAGGCGACGGTGCTGATCGAGACGATCCCCGCGGCGTTCGAGATGGACGAGATCCTCTACGAGCTGCGCGACCACTCCGCGGGGCTCAACGCGGGGCGCTGGGACTACATGTTCTCGGCGATCAAGTGCTTCCGCGACCGGCCCGACTTCGTGCTCCCGGACCGCAACAGCGTGACGATGACGGTGCCGTTCATGCGCGCCTACACCGAGCTGCTGGTGAAGACCTGCCACCGGCGCGGCGCCCACGCGATGGGCGGGATGGCCGCGTTCATTCCCTCGCGCAAGGACCCGGAGGCCAACGAGGCGGCGGTCGCGAAGCTGCGCGACGACAAGGGCCGCGAGGCGGGCGACGGATTCGACGGCAGCTGGGTCGCCCACCCGGACTCCGTCGGCCCGGCGACCGAGGAGTTCGACGAGGTCCTGGGCGACCGCCCGAACCAGCTCGACCGCCAGCGCGACGACGTCGAGGTCACCGCCGCCGAGCTGCTCGACATCGCCGCAACCGACGCCGACTGCACCCGCGAGGGCCTGCGCAGCGACGTCAACGTGGGCATCCAGTACATCTCCTCGTGGCTCCGCGGCAACGGCGCCGCCGGCATCTACGGGCTGATGGAGGACGCCGCGACGGCCGAGATCGCGCGGTCGCAGGTCTGGCAGTGGATCCGCCACGGGGTCGAGCTCGACGACGGCTCGGTGGTCACGCCCGAGCTCCTGCGCGAGACCGAGGACGAGCAGCTCGAGCTGATCCGGGGCGAGATCGACGACGACGAGTGGTTCTACGCGCAGGGCCGCCCGGACGACTCGCGGGCGCTGTTCGAGCGCGTCGCGGTCGGCAACGGGTTCGTCGACTTCCTCACCCTGCCGGCGTACGACTTCCTGCTCGAGCGGATCGAGGCCGACGGCGGCTAGGCCCGGAGCTCGCCGGCGATCCGGCGCCCGGCCTCGGTGAGCAGCTCGAGGCTCGTCGCCTCGCGCACGGCGGCGAGCCCGAGGCGGGCCGCCTCGGGCGGCGTCGAGGGCCGACTGGCCGACGACCGCCTGGCAGGCCACGCCCGCCCGGCGGCAGCGCTCGGCGACCTCGCCAACGGCCTTGCCCGCCAGGGTCTGCTCGTCGAGGCGCCCCTCGCCCGTGATCACCAGGGAGGCGCGCCTCGCCTCGCGGTCGAATCCGATCGCGTCGAGCACGTAGGCGGCGCCGGGCTCGAGCCGGGCGCCGCGGAAGGCGAACAGCCCGCCCGAAAGCCCGCCGGCGCAACCGGTCATCGGCACGCCGCGCGGATCCCGCGGCGCGCGCGCGGCGAGCTCCGCGAGCCGCCCCTCGAGGCGCTCGACCATCTCCGGGTCGGCGCCCTTCTGCGGCCCGAAGACGCGCGGCGAGTCCTCCCACGCCGTGGTCACGTCGCAGACCACCTCGATCTCGACCTCGACCCCGGCCTCGTCGAGCGCCTCGAGGCAGCCGGCGCCGCCGTCCGCGGTGGCGCTCCCGCCGACGCCGACGATCACCGACCGCGCGCCGGCCTCGACGGCCGCGGCGATCAGCTCCCCGGTTCCCCGGGTCGACGCCCGCCACGGGTCGCGCTCGTGCTCGGCCCAGGCGCCAGAGCCCGCTCGCCTGCGCCATCTCGACCACGGCGCGGCCGTCGTCGAGGAGCCCGAATCGGGCCTCCACCGCGCGACCCAGCGGGTCGGCGACCGTGGCCGAGAGCCGCTCCCCGCCGAGCGCGTCGAGCAGTGCGTCGAGCGTCCCCTCGCCGCCGTCGGCGATCGGCAGGCGCTCGGCGGTCAGCGCCGGCCGCCTCGACTCCGTCGGCGACCGCCGCCGCGACCTCGGCGGCGGAGAAGGTGCCCTTGAAGCTGTCTGGCGCGACGAGGACGCGGGTCTGGGGATCGGCCGCCACCGCGGCCATCGTAAGGTGAACCGCGATGCAGCCCGAGATCCACCTCGGCCCGGTCACCCTGCAGACCTTCGGGATCATGTTCGCCTGCGGCTTCATCGCCGCGGGCCTGCTCGTCGCGCGCCGCCTCCGCGAGCTCGACAAGCCGGTCGACTGGGCCTACGAGATGATCTTCGCCGCGCTCGTGGGCGGGATCGTCGGCTCGCGACTCGACTTCATCCTCGAGAACTACGACGAGGTCTCGGACGACCTGCTCGGCAACCTCTTCTCGGGCTCGGGTCTCGTCTGGTACGGCGGCGCGATCGGCGGCGCCATCGGGGTCGTCATCTGGGCTCGCTGGCGCAGGATGCTCAACCTGACCCTGCTCGACATCTGCGCCCCCGGGCTCGCGATCGGCTACGCGATCGGGCGCATCGGGTGTCAGCTGTCCGGCGACGGCGACTACGGGATCCCCTGGGACGGGCCGTGGGCGATGGCGTATCCGGATGGGACGGTCCCGACCGACGTACCGGTCCACCCGACGCCCATCTACGAGACCCTCGCGATGGGCATGGTCACGTACGTGCTGTGGCGCCTTCGCTTCCGTCTGCGCCCGGGGCTGCTGTTCGCCCTCTACCTGGTGCTCGCCGGCGCCGAGCGCTTTCTGGTGGAGTTCGTGCGCCGCAACGACGACGTCGCGCTCGGCCTCACACAGGCCCAGTTGCTGAGCGTGGGGATGATCCTCGTCGGCGGCGTGTGGTTGGTCGCCAAGTGGCGCACAGGTGGGCTCGAACGCCCGTCAGCAGTGACCGCGGACACCTGACTTTCACCGTAATAGTCAGCAACAGATGTGCGGAGAACTACGGTTACGTCCGCACCCCGCTGCGGCCTAGGGTTCGTCTTACTCGCCTCCAGGGGGGCGGCGACCGACCCAAGCACTCACAGGGAGACTTCATGCTGCAGCGCTCGTTCACTGGCCTCGTCGGTGTCCTCGCTATCGCCGCGATGCTCGCCATGCCGAGCGCGGCCAGCGCGGACGCCTGCAGCCCGGGAACCGTCGACAAGACCTGGGACGGGAGCTCGAGCACCGACTGGTTCGATGCCGACGAACTGGACGCCGCAGACGGCGAACCCGCCGAGCCAGGCCCAGGACGTGTGCATCCCGACCGGCACGCCGAACGCGCCGGTGATCGGCCCGGCGCCGTCGCCGTTCACCGAGGCCACGGCCCGCACGATCTCGAGCGCCGAGCTGATCGATGTCCAGTCCGGCGGAATCCTGCACCTCTTCAACGGCACCGAGGAGTCCATCCTCCAGGACGGGATCACGCTCGGCGACTCGACGACCCTGAACGCGGCGGGCCCCGTCACAGTGCACGGCGACCTCGCCTGGAACGGCAACAACGCCACGATCAAGGGCGGGACCGGCGCGGCCCGGAGGATCACGATCGCCTCCGACGGCACGCTTACCGAGGCCACCGGCCCAGGCGTCCAGCGCATCCTCGACACCGGCACCCTGCGCATCGAGGGCAGCGCGACGTTCGAGGGCAACACCGACGGCAACTTCCACCAGACCGGCCTCGCGAACGGGGCCGACATCGAGGTCGGCGGGGCCTCCGGTCCCCGCACCCTGGACCTGCAGGACGACCAGCTGATCTTCGACTTCGACGGCTCGGCCGACTCGGTCCTGCGCGTGCTCGCCGGCGGCACGCTGACCAGGACGAGCGCCGCAGGATCGGCAAGTGCGGACGTCCAGGTCCCGGTCGAGAACGACGGCACGGTCACCGCTGCGGCGGGCACGACGACCTGGCTCTCGGGGGGCAGCAGCGGAAACTCGGGCCAGTGGTCTCCGGCCGCCGGCGCCTTCGTCAACTTCGCCGGCGGCACCCACTCGATCGGCGGCTCGACGATCGCCGGCGCCGGGACCGTCTACGGCAGCTACGAGGTCGCGAGCGGGCAGACGACGGTCAACGGCAACTACCGCTGGGACAATGCGACGACGATCGGCGGCGCCGGCACCACGCTGATCGCCCCGAGCGGCACCCTCACGGCTCCCACCGGCGCCGGCGTCCAGCGCATCCTCGACACCGGCACCCTGCGCATCGAGGGCAGCGCGACGTTCGAGGGCAACACCGACGGCAACTTCCACCAGACCCTGCTCGCCAACGGCGCCGACATCGAGGTCGGCGGAGCCTCCGGTCCCCGCACCCTCGACCTGCAGGACGACCAGCTGATCTTCGACGGTGACGGCTCTGACGACTCGTCCCTGCACGTGCTCGCGGGCGGCACGCTGACCAGGACGAGCGCCGGCGGATCGGCAATCGCGGACGTCCAGATCTCAGTCGAGAACGACGGGACCGTCTCGTCCGGCGCCGGGATTCTCGGCCTCAGCGGCGGGAGCGGCGGCCAGACGAGCGCGGGACAGTACTCCCCGGCGACGGGCGCCGTGGTCGGTTTCGGCGGTGGGACGCACCTGCTCGCCGCCGGCGCCGCGATCAACGGCCCCGGCACGACGACGATCACCAGCGGCGCGGTCAGCGCCAGCGGCGCGACCACCGTCGCTGCGAACGCGGTCGTTTCCCTCGCCGGCGGCACGCTCGCCTCCGGCGCGGGCGGCACAACGGTCCACGGGACCCTGTTCTGGGACAACAACGGGACGATCGGCGACGGCACGACGACGATCGCCTCCGACGGCACCCTCACGGCGCCCGCGGGCCCGGCCGTTCAGCGCATCCTCGACACCGGCACCCTGCGCATCGAGGGCAGCGCGACGTTCGAGGGCAACACCGACGGCAACTTCCACCAGACCCTGCTCGCCAACGGCGCCGACATCGAGGTCGGCGGGGCCTCCGGTCCCCGCACCCTCGACCTGCAGGACGACCAGCTGATCTTCGACGGTGACGGCGGGGCCGACTCGGTCCTGCACGTGCTCGCCGGCGGCACGCTGACCAGGACGAGCGCCGCAGGATCGGCAACTGCGGACGTCCAGATCCCGGTCGAGAACGACGGCACGGTCACCGCTGCGGCGGGCACGACGACCTGGCTCTCGGGGGGCAGCAGCGGAAACTCGGGCCAGTGGTCTCCGGCCGCCGGCGCCTTCGTCAACTTCGCCGGCGGCACCCACTCGATCGGCGGCTCGACGATCGCCGGCGCCGGGACCGTCTACGGCAGCTACGAGGTCGCGAGTGCGCAGACGCTCACGGTCAACGGCAACTACCGCTGGGACAACAACACGACGATCGGCGGCGCCGGCACCACGCTGATCGCCCCGAGCGGCACCCTCACGGCTCCCACGGGCGCCGGCGTCCAGCGCATCCTCGACACCGGCACCCTGCGCATCGAGGGCAGCGCGACGTTCGAGGGCAACACCGACGGCAACTTCCACCAAGACCTGCTCGCGAACGGCGCCGACATCGAGGTCGGCGGAGCCTCCGGTCCCCGCACCCTCGACCTGCAGGACGACCAGCTGATCTTCGACGGTGACGGCGGGGCCGACTCGGCCCTGCGCGTGCTCGCCGGTGGCACCCTGACCAGGACTCAGGCGGGCGGCGGAGGGGTCGCCGACATCGCGATCGTGCTGACCGTCAACGGCACTCTGAACGTCGCCGCGGGCGTCCTCGCGAGCACCGGCACCCTCACCACGCTACAACCAGACGTCCGACCTGCTTTCGGGCGGGACCTACGCGGTCCGCAACGGCGCCACCTTCCGCTTCAACGGCGCCGACGTGAAGACCAACGGCGCCGAGATCGTGCTCGAGGACGCCGGCTCCGGATTCCAGGACGAGGCCGTTCAGGACGGGCTGCGCAACCTCGCCGCCAACAACGCGACGGGCAAGCTGCGGCTGCGCGACGGGCGCAACTTCACCCGCACCGGGGCCTTCACCAACAGCGGCCTGATCGATCTCGCGCCCACCACCAAGTTCACCGCCACCGGCAACTACACCCAGAACGCGAGCGGCACCCTGGCGACCGACATCGCCGGGACGGTCGCGGGGACGAGCTACGGCCAGCTGGTGGCCGGCAACACCGCGGCGGTGGCCGGAACCCTCGACGCGGACGTCAGCGCCTACCCGCCGCAGACCGGCGACTTCTTCGACGTGGTCAGCGCCGGGACCGCCCGCACGGGCACCTTCGCGACCGTGGTCGGCAACGGCTTCACGGTCAACTACCTGCCGAAGGCGGTGCGGCTCACGCCCCCGACCCTCTCGGTGGCCAACCGGACGGTCACCGAGGGCAACGCGGGGACCACGGTCGCGCGCTTCCGCGTCGACCTCTCGAGCCCCAGCCCGGGCACGGTCACGGTCAACTACGCGACGAGCAACGACTCCGCCACGGCCCCCGCCGACTACACGGCGACCTCGGGCACGCTGACCTTCACCCCCGGCCAGACGTCGAAGACGTTCGACGTGCCGGTGGTCGGCGACCTGCTCGACGAGGCGAACGAGCGCTTCAACGTCACGCTCAGCAACCCGCAGTTCGCCGACCTGGCCGGAGCGAGCGCGATCGGGGACGATCACCGACGACGACCCGCCGCCGACGATCTCGGTCAACGACGTCACCCGAGGTGAGGGCGGCGCCGCGCACCGCTTCGACGTCACCCTCTCGGGCCCCAGCGGCCAGCAGGTGAAGGTCGACTACGCGACCGCCAACGGCACGGCGACCGCGCCCGCCGATTACGCGGCGGCGACCGGGACGCTGACCTTCGCCCCCGGCCAGACGACCAAGTCGGTCACGGTGCAGTCGGCGCAGGACACGCTCGACGAGGCCGACGAGACGTTCACGCTCGGGCTCTCGAACCCGCTCCGCGCGACGATCGCCGACGCGAGCGGCCTCGGGACGATCACCGACAACGACCCGACGCCCACGCTCCTGATCACCGACGCGACGAAGGCCGAGGGCGGGACGGCGCACAGCTTCAACGTCCTGCTCTCCGCCCCGAGCGGGCGGCAGGTCCGGGTGGACTACGCGACCGCCGACGGGACCGCGAAGGCGCCCGGCGACTACACCGCGAAGACCACGACCACGCTGATCTTCCAGCCCGGCCAGACCGCGAAGATCGTGACCGTGGCCTCGGTCCAGGACACCCTCGACGAGAACGACGAGACGTTCCGGGTCAACCTCTCGAATCCGCTCAACGCGGCGATCTCCGACGCCAGCGCGCTGGGGACGATCACCGACGACGACCCGCCGCCGACGATCACGATCGACGACGTGAGGCGCGTCGAGGGCGCCAACCCGCAGCGCTTCACGATCAGCCTCTCGACCCCCAGCGGCAAGGCGGTCGTGGTCGACTACGCGACGGCGAACGGCACCGCGGTGGCGCCTGGCGACTACGGCGCGAAGTCCGGCTCGCTGATCATCAGCCCCGGCCTGACCTCGCGCGAGGTGCTCGTCAACACGGTCCAGGACTCGACGGACGAGCCGAACGAGACCTACACGCTCGAGCTCTCGAACGCGACGGCCGGCACGATCGGTGACCCGAGCGGCCTCGGGACGATCGTCGACGACGATCCGGCGCCGTAGCCGGCTAGACGGAGCGCGCGAGGCCGCCGTCGATCGAGATCGACGTCCCGGTGATGTAGCCCGCGCGCTCGGAGGCCAGGAAGGCGACCAGGTCGCCGTACTCCTCGGGATCTCCGAGCCGGCCGGCCGGGACGTCCTCGGCCGCTCCCCGCTCCATCTGCTCCCGGCCGCCCCAGTTCGCCGCCAGGCGGTCGGTGGCGAAGCGGCCGGTGGCGACGTCGTTGACCGTGATCCCGTCGGCCGCGACCTCCCGCGCCAGGGTCTTCAGGTAGCCGACCAGGCCGGGACGGTGTGAGTTCGAGAGCGTCAGCCCCCCGATCGGCTCCCTGGTGGAGCTCGAGCCGACGTTGACGATCCTCCCCCAGCCGCGCTCGCGCATCCCGGGAAGCGTGGCGCCGATCAGCACTCGCGGGGCGAGGATCAACGACTCGTAGGCCTCCCGCCAGTCGTCGAGTTCGGCGTCGAGCGCCGCCCCGGGTGGCGGGCCGCCCGTGTTCGTGACCAGGATCTCGACCGGCCCGAGCGCCTCGGCGACCGCGCCGGGCAGGAGGCCGAGGCGATCGAGGTCGGCGGTATCGGCGACGAACGGCGAGACGTCGCCCGCGAGCTCGGCCGCCGTGCGCTCCAGCGTCTCGGCGGTGCGGCTCGCGATCGCCACCCGGGCACCCTCGCGGGCGAGCGCCGAGGCGATCCCGCGACCGATTCCCCGGCTGCGCGCCGAGTACGAGCGCGACCTGCCCTCGATCCCCAGATCCATCGCGGTCAACCTCTCGCGATCGGCGTGGCGGCCGGTAGGGTGGCGCCGATGACCGGAGGCTGACCTCTACGAGCAGCTGATCGCGGCCGCGGACGGAATCTATGGCGGCGCCCGGCCCGGCTCTCGCGCCCTGCACGCGAAGGGCGCCTGGTGCGAGGGCACGTTCACCGCGACCGCGGAGGCGGCGGCCCTCTCGCGCGCGTTTCATCTCGCCGGCGAGCCCGTGAGCGCGCTGATCCGCTTCTCCAACGCGACCCGGTGACCCCGAGGCTGCCGACGGCGAGCGCGAGGCGCGCGGGTTCGCGGTCAAGCTGCGCGGCTCCGACGGCGAGGAGACCGACATCCTGGCGACCACGACGCCCGCCTTCCTCACCCGGACCCCGGAGGACTTCCTCGAGCTGCTCGAGCTGCGCCGCCCGGACCCCGAGACCGGACAGCCCGACTTCGAGGCAGCTCGGCGCCTTCCTCGCCGCCCATCCCGAGGCGCAGACGGCGATCCAGGGCACGCATCGGCGTCGGGCCGCTGGCGAGCTTCGCCACCACGGTCTACTACTCGCCGCACACCTTCTGGTTCGTCGGCCCCGACGGCGGGCGGACCCCGGGACGCTTCCGGTGGCTCCCCGACGCCGGCGAGCAGCGGCTCGAGGACGATGAGGCGAAGGCCCGCGGTCGCGACTACCTCTACGAGGACCTGCGCGAGCGGCTGGCCGAGGGCACGATCGGCTTCCGTCTCGTCGTTCAGCGCCCGGCGCCGGACGACCCGCTCGACGACCCGACGGCGCTCTGGCCCGACGACCGAGAGCTCGTCGAAGCCGGCCGGATCGAGATCACCGCCGTCGTCGACGATCCCGAGCGCGACGACCACATCGACGTCTTCGACCCGCTGCGGCTGACCGACGGGATCGAGCCCTCCGAGGACCCGATCCTGCACGCGCGGCGCCGGGCCTACTCGGTCTCGGCCTACCGCCGCTGGGGCAAGCCGCCGGGCCCGCCACCCGGCGACTGACCCCGCTCGGCGCGCGGACCGCGCGCGCCCCTCGTTGATCCAGCCCGGTCGACCTTGCGTAGGGCAGGGGGAAGGCGGACGGCAACTCGCCCTCCGCGGACCCAAGACCAACTGGAGTTGATCGATGAGCATTTCTCCTTCGAAGGAGACCAGCGCGCTTCGGCGAGTCGCTCGCGACCCCGTCTCGCGCCGCCGGTTCTTCGCCGTCACGGGCGGCACCGGCGCGGCCGCCGCGCTGCTCGCGGCGTGCGGTGACGACGACGAGAGCGCGACCAGCGCCACGACCGCGTCCTCAGACGAGGGCATGGCCTCGGAGTTCGGCGAGGGCGACCTCGGCATCGTCAACTATGCGCTCACGCTCGAGTACCTGGAGACGGCGTTCTATGCCGACGTCGCCAAGAGCGGGCTCTTCAAGGGCGCCGACCTGGCCCTGATCAAGCACATCGGGGACACGGAACAGCAGCATGTCGACGCGCTCACGGCAACGGCGAAGCAGCTCGGCGGGCCGCCGGCCAAGGCGCCCAAGGCCGAGTTCCCGCTCGATGACCCGACCTCGGTGCTGAAGCTGGCCGCGACCGTCGAGAACCTCGGCGCCGCCGCCTACCTCGGCCAGGCGGCGAACATCGAGTCGCCCGACATCCTCGCCGCGGCGCTCTCGATCCACTCGGTCGAGGGCCGCCACGCAGCGGCGCTCAACGTGCTCGTCGGCGAGGAGCCGACGCCCGACGGCGCGTTCGCACAGGGCGCCGACATGCAGGAAGTCCTCGACCAGGTGCAGCCGTTCCTCGTCTAGGGACGCTCCGCCGAGAAAGGAACAGAAGAATGCAATCACCCGCCACCCACGGCGCCCCCGAGCTCGCCAAGATCGAGGTCGAGGATCTCAACCGCAGCACCTTCCTCATCCGCGGCATGCTCGCCGCCGGCGCGATCTACGGCACCGCGGCGGTCTCGCCGCTCGTCCGCCGGGCTTTCGCGCAGAGCTCGATGGGGGACATCGACATCCTCAACTACGCGCTCACGCTCGAGTACCTCGAGGCCGCCTTCTACGAGGGTGCCGCGAAGACCCCGGGCCTGAGCAAGGAGGTCGCCGGCTACGTGAAGACGTTCGGCCAGGAGGAGCAGGAGCACGTCGACGCGCTGGAGACGACGATCAAGGACCTCGGCGGGACCCCGGTGAAGGCCCCGAAGGCCGACTTCGGCGACGCCTTCTCGAGCGCCGAGAAGCTGATCCCGCTGGCGATCGTCTTCGAGGACACCGGCGTCAGCGCCTACAACGGCGCCGCGCCCGAGATCCAGTCGAAGGACCTGCTGGCGACCGCGGGCGGCATCGTCCAGGTCGAGGCTCGCCACGCGGCGACGATCCGACAGGCGGCGGGGGAGAACCCGGCGCCCGACGCGTTCGACCCGACCCTGACCATGGACGAGGTCCTGAAGGCCGTCCAGCCCTACGTGGTCTCATGAGGCCGCGGGCGGAGATCGCCGCGCTGCTCGCCTGTGGCGCGCTCGGGCTCGGCGCGATCGCCGCCGGCTGCGGCTCCGGCGACTCCGACTCGACCGCGTCCGCGGCACCCGGTGTCCGCGGACGAGGTCGACATCGCCGACTTCAAGTACGACCCGGAGACGATCAGCGTCGAGGCGGGAACCGAGGTCACCTGGACGAACTCCGACCGCGCGGCGCACACCGCGACCGCGGACGACAGCTCGTTCGACACCGGCGACCTCGACCGCGGAGACGCGAAGAGCGTGACCTTCGACAAGGCCGGGAGCTTCACCTACTACTGCCGGTTCCACCCGTTCATGAAAGCGACGGTCGAGGTCCAGTAGGCCTCGGCGGAAAAGAGAGAATCAAGATGCCGAACATCGGACCACTGGAGATCGCGATCGTGCTGATCATCGCCCTGGTGATCGTCGGCCCGAAGAAGCTCCCGGAGCTGGGCAAGTCGGCCGGCAAGGGCTTCCGCGAGTTCAAGGACTCGGTCACCGGCGGCAGCGACGACGACGAGAAGCCGCGGATCACGGCCGAGTCCGACACCGAGGAGTCGGTCCAGGGCGAGGTCGTCACCAGCCGGTCGTAGAACGGTGCCGAGGCTGAAGGCAAAACGAGCGAGCTCCGACGACGAGCTCAGCGTCGTCGAGCACCTCGACGAGCTGCGGACGCGGATCATCGTCTCCGCGTGCGTGCTCGTCGTGGCGGTCGGGCTCTGCTTCTGGCAGAACGAGCTGCTGCTCGCGATCGCCAACGCCCCGCTCCCGAACGGGCGCGAGCCGATCACCTTGGGGGTCACGGAGCCGTTCTTCACGACCTTCAAGCTCTCGTTCTACGCCGGGATCCTGCTCGCGCTGCCGGTGCTGCTCTACCAGGCGTACGCGTTCATCCTCCCGGCGTTCAAGCCGACGGAGAAGCGGGTCGTGCTGCCGTTGCTGCTCATGGTCCCGGTGCTGTTCATCGCCGGCGCCGTGTTCGCGTACTTCGTCGTCATGCCGGCGGCGCTCAACTTCCTCCTCAGCTTCAACGCCGACCAGTTCAACATCGAGGTCCGGGGCAGCGAGTACTACGGCTTCTTCGTCCTCACCCTGATCTCGGTCGGGATCCTGTTCCAGATCCCGGTGGGGACGCTCGCCGTCACGCGGCTCGCGATCGTCACCCCCGAGCAGCTCGCGGCCAACCGCCGCTACGCGGTGCTCGTGATCGCGATCGCGGCGATGCTGCTCCCCGGCACCGACCCGGTGACGATGCTGATCTCGATGGCGCCGCTGTACGCGCTGTTCGAGATCTCGCTCGCCCTGGCGCGCAGGTTCGGCCGCCCGCCCGCCACAATCGGGTCATGGCGGGCCGCCTCCTCGGGCTAGCTCTCGTAATCAGCGTCGTCCTGCCGGCCGGCGCGTCGGCTTCCGTCCTCTACGTCGGCGACAGCCTCGGCGTCGGGACGACCCCGTATCTGCGCCAGCAGCTCGACGGGGTCGCGATCTCGGTTGACGTCGAGACCGGACGCCCGAGCTCGGCCGGAGTGGAGATCCTGAGCTCGGAGATCGCGCCCGAGCACGAGGCCGTCGTGTTCGACCTCGGGACCAACGACGATCCGGCCGCCCCCGGGGCGCTCGCCGCCGACCTGGCCGCGGCGCGCGAGATCGCCGGCGACCGCTGCATCGTCGTCGCGACGCTCAATCGACCGCCCCTCAACGGGGTCGACGTCGACGGGCTCAACCGGGCGGTGACCTCGTTCGCGAGCCGCGATCCCAACGTCCAGCTGGTCGACTGGCGCGGCGCGGTTGCCGCTGATCCGGGGATGCTGACCGACGGCGTGCACTCAACGGCCGACGGCTATGCGCTGCGCGCCGGCCTCTTCGCCGACGCGATCGGCTCCTGTCTCGCGAGCGGCGGCTTCGACTCGGGCTCCGGGGCGAGCGGCACCGCGCCACCGCTCGAGCACGAGAACGCAGACCTGCCGCCGGCCGCCTCGGCGGGGCAGAACACCCACACCGGCGAGCGGGCGCCGCGCGAGGAGGGCCCCTCGCGGCGCGACCGGCGCGTGCGCGTGGTGGCGACCGAGGTCGGACGCGCCGTGGCCACCGGCGCCGACTTCGGTTGAGCCGCGCCTACCGGCGCTTGGCCTTGGCCACCGTCTTCGCCCGCTCCACCGCGGGCTCGGAGACCTCGCCGGAGCCGACCTGCACCCAGACCTTGAGCTGCGGTGTGGTTCTCAGGTAGCGCTTCGCCTTCCGGCTCAGCTTCACCCCGAGAGCGCGCGTCTTGCCGCTGGCGATGTACTTGAACGCGCGCTTCCCGAGCTTCTTCGGCTTCTTCGCCGCCGCCTCGTCCGGCTTCTTGGTCGTGATCACGACCTTGCCGGCGTTGCAGGAGGCGAAATCGGCGGGGCAGGTGACCTCGGCGAACAGGCTCGGGCCCTTGCGCTTCAGCTTCGTGCTCGCGAGCTTCGGGCGGGAGTCGGGCAGTGCCGCGAAGTCCGCGGCGAGCTCGTAGCCCTCGGGGAGCACGCGCGGCGCCGGCGCCTTGACGAGCCCGGCATGGCTGCCCGGCCGCTCGACCACCGGCAACCGCAGCTCGAGGTCCGCGACCGTCACCGGCTGCTGGTCGTCTGACGTGCGCCCGTAGCCGCCCGTGAGACCCGGGTTGGAGTCCGTCGGGAGCAGCTCGAGCTTGGGCACGTGGCCCTCGGCGAAGTTCCAGCCGTTCGGGTTGAGCTGGAACACCTGTCGCGTCGGGCCGCCGGTCGCCGGGCGCCACAGGCCGCGCGAGACCAGCGTCTCCTGGCCGTCGGGCGCCACGTCGAGCAGGCGCGCGGCGACCTGGGAGGTATCGCCAGGGAGGGTGAAGTCGGCGATCACCGTCGCCGAGCCGAGCATCGTGTAGCCGCCCGCCGGCGCGGCGGGGAGCCGGTAGCTGGCGCTGCCGGGCTGGTCGGCGCCGTCCGCGGTCGCGCAGGCGCCGTCGCCGCCGACCGGGTTGAACTTGGCCGCGATCGCCTCGCTGCCGGCGCCCGGGTCGATCGTCAGCGATCCGTCGGCGTCGTAGCGGATCTCGCCCGCGGTCGCCTTGGCCCAGTTCGGGGCCGTGTACGGGCCGCCCGAGGGCGCCGACTCCGGGCAGGTGAGCGTGTAGGAGGTGACGTTCTCGGGGGGCGGCGCGCCCTCGCCCTTGACCCAGTAGTCCATCCAGGCGTCCTGCGTCGCTCCCAGCGCCTCGGTGACGTCGTCCTTGTTCTGGCCCCGCATGTGTCCGAAGTCGCCGAAGAAGAGCGCCAGATGGGCATCCGGGTACTGGGTCCTGGTGCGGTTGTAGTACCGGATCGTCTCGTTCGCCGGGAACAGGTCGTCGGTGAAGCCGCTCGACATCAGCATCGGCGCCGGGGCGATCGAGTGGTCGATGTAGTACGAGGAATGATGCGAGGTGATCTCGTCGAGGATCGCCTGCGACTGAGGCCCGTACGGCTCGCCGGCCTCAATCGAGTTCCGCCACCCGGTGACGTCGGCGGTCGGGTCGGTGCCCACGGGCGCGTAGAAGCCGGGCGCCGCCTGGCCCGCGAAGTACAGCCCGCCGACGAACGACTGCTTCTCGACCCCGATCCGCCCCCTGTAGGGCGCGTCGGCGACGTAGTCGAGCGTGCTGCCGTTCGGCTGCAGCGAGTAGGCGAGGTCGGTCCAGGGAATGTTCGGCGACGCGGCCGCGATCTGCATCGGCGTACCGTCCGGGCTGGTCCACGGGACGACGCTGTAGTCGGGCATCACCTTGCGGTTGCGCAGCGCGCCGAGCGCCATCGACATGCCGCCGCCGTAGGACCCGCCGAGCGCGCCGATCCGCTGCGGGTCGATCAGGCCCTCGTCGGCGAGCGTGCCGGCGAACTCCTGAGCGTCGCGGACCTCGTAGCGATTGTCGATCAGGCGGATGTAGCCGTTCGCGCAGGCCCCACCCGAGGCGACCTGGGACGCCACCGAGCCGCAGGACTCGTGGAAGCCGCGGTCGGTCATCGAGAAGGTGGCGTAGCCGCGGTCGAGGAAGTGCTGCATCGCTCCGAGGCCGAGCTTGCCGCCGCCGTAGCCGTGGAACATCATGATCAGCGGGTAGTTGCCGTCCGGCCCCGTCGCGGGCTCGGGCGGGAAGGCGACGTTGACGTCGATCGGGACGCCGTCCCACGCCGGGACGGTGCTGCGCGTCGGGTCGGAGCCGAGATCGCAGAAGCGGACGCCGTCGGACTCGGTGGCGCATTCGACGTCGCCGCCGAAGACGCTCGTGATCTCTGCGCTGGCGGCGGCCGGCGCGATCAGCGCGGCGCCGATGACACCCAGTGCGACCAGCCTTCGGCCACCTGAAAACACTCCCTGCATCTCTCTCCTTCTCTCAGCGCCCGTCCCTGGGCGGCGCGACTACGCGCCAGAAGATACAGCGAGCGTGATGCGGTCAGCCCTCGCGCTTGACCTGCGAGCCGCCGACGATCGCGTCGGAGCCGTCGGCGAACCGCACCCAGGCCTTGTTGCCGCCGTCGTAGTCGGGCGCCCAGAGCACGAGGGTGGCCGGCTCGCGCTCGTCGGCGTCGGCGGGGCCGATCGAGCAGGGCTCCGAGCCCTCCTCGTCGAGACCGCGCCAGATGCGGATGAACGGGTTCTCGTCCCATTCGGTGCCGATCGTCGACGGCTCGCGGTGGCCCGGGTGGATCCGGGTCTCCGGCGGCAGCGTCATCAGCCGCTCCATCACCGACGACTTCAGGTCCGCGAAGCCGGTCGCGCCCGGCGCGCGGGTGCCGCCCACGGTGCCCTTGAAGAGCACGTCGGCGGTGAGCACGTCGGTGCCGTTGAAGGCGAGCGCGCAGTGGTCGGCGCAGTGACCGGGCGTGTGCATGACCTCGATCCGCAGTTGGCCGGTCTCGATCGTGGCGCCGTCGGCGAAGGTCTCGTCGACCTTCTCGTCGATCAGCTCCGCCGTCATCTCGTAGGCCGTGATCGGTGCCCCGAAGCGATCCGCCAGCGCCCGCGCGCCGACCACGTGGTCGTAGTGGTGATGGGTGAGGAGCAGGTGGGTGATCTCGATCCCCTCGCGCTCGGCGAGCTCGGCGAGCGGATCGGTGACCGTGTTGGAGTCGACCAGCACGCCCTTGCCGCCGGGCTCGTCGAAGACGAGGTAGGCGTTCGAGAGCCAGTCGGACTGTTCGACCCTGGTGAGCAGCAAGATGCCTCCTCGTCGCTAGTTGAACTCGATCACGCTGCGGATCCCGTCCTGGGCCTCCATCAGCTCGAAGCCGCGGTTGACCTCGTCGAGCGTGATCCGGTGGGAGATGAACGGGTCGACGTCGATCTCGCCACCGAGCCAGCGGTCGACGAGGACCGGCACGCCCTCGCGGCCCTTGACGCCGCCGAACGACGAGCCCGCGATCCGGCGGCCGGTGATCAGAAAGCGGGGGATGACGTCGAGCGTCTCACCCTTGCCCGCGACGCCGGCCATCGTCGCCAGGCCCCAGGCCATGCGCGCCGACTCGACCGCCTGGCGCATCACCTTGACGTTGCCGGTGGCCTCGAAGGTGTAGTCGGCGCCGAAGCCGTCGGTGGACTCGACGATCTTCTCGACGACGTCATCGCCGCCGATCATCGTCTCGGTCGCGCCCTGGCCCTTGGCGAGCTCGAGCCGGTCCTCGGAGAGGTCGACCGCGACGATCCGCTCGGCGCCCTGCAGACGGCAGCCGGCGACCGCGCCGAGGCCGACCATCCCGGCGCCGAAGACGACGCAGGTCGAGCCCTCGCGGACCTTGGCCGTGTTGATCGCCGCGCCGAGACCGGTCGAGAGCCCGCAGGCGAACAGGCAGGCGCCCTCGAGCGGCGCCTCCGGGTTGATCTTCGCGAGCGCGATCTCCGGCATCACCGTGTACTCCGCGAAGGTCGAGGTGCCCATGAAGTGGCGGATCTCCTCGCCGTCGCGCTTCAGGCGCGTCGTCCCGTCCGGCAGGTAGCCCTTGCCCTGCTGCTCGCGGATCGCCATGCAGAGGTTGGTCCGGTCGTCCACGCAGTGGATGCACTTGCCGCACTGGGGGCTGAACAGGGTCACGACGTGGTCGCCGACGGCCAGCGACTCGACCCCCGGGCCGACCGCCTCGACGACGCCTGCGCCCTCGTGTCCGAGCACGGTCGGCGAGTAGCCCGAGGGATCGACGCCGGACGCGGTGTAGAGGTCGGTGTGGCAGACGCCGCATGCGACCAGGCGCACCAGGGCCTCGCCCTCCTTCGGGTCCGTGAGCTCGACCTCCTGGACCGCGAGTGGCTCGCCGAACTCCTCCAGTACCGCTGCGCGCATCTTCATCGCGATAAGTCCTCCCGGTCGCCTGCGCGGCGATCGTACGCGATGGCGCCCGGGGTCGCGAACCGGCTTGGATCCGCGATTCCCGGGCGCATAGCCGAGGCGCACGATTTCGGCCAATCCGTCCAACTTGTGCCGAATCGCATTCAAGACCTGTGCCAGGTTGCCGACTAACACCGTAGGTGACACCTACCACCCGGAGACGAGGGGGAAGCGATCGATGACTGAGGCAGCGATCCATGAGCGCGTGTGCGTGATCCGGAGCGAGCTCCTCGAGCTGATCGGGAGCATCGGGGCCCCGGCCACGCGCGTCGACCTGACCGCGGACGTGATGCTGGACGACCTGCTGGTGGTCGCCAACCGGCTCGGGCGCGTCGCCGAGGGCCTGCACAGCCGCGCGGTGCCGATGGTCGAGGCGGGCTAGGCGCTCGCTCTAGACTGCGCGCGGGCGGTTAGCTCAGCTGGGAGAGCACTTCCCTTACAAGGAAGGGGCCGCCGGTTCGAGTCCGGCACCGCCCATCGCGAGGGAGGCCCCGTTCGGCGGCCCGGGACACGGGTAGGGTGGGGGCGATGGCGAAGATCCTCTTCATCCCGTTCAGCATCGTCAGCGGCCTGATCGCCGGCTTCATCGGCAAGAAGGCGTTCGAGCTCGTCTGGGGTTTGGTCGACGACGAGGAGCCTCCGGACGCCGAGGACCGCCAGACCAGCGTGCCGAAGCTGGTCGCTTCGCTCGCCGTCCAGGGCGCCGCCTTCTCGATCGCGCGCGGGGTCACCGACCACCTGGCGCGCCAGAGCTTCTACAAGGCGACCGGCGCCTGGCCCGGCGAGGAGCGCCCGGACCCCACCTGAGCGCCGCCGCTCGCCTCGAGCAGCAGCTCGGCGATGCGCGGCGGGTCGTCCCAGGTCGGGGTGTGCCCGAGCCCGTCCAGCACCACGTAGCGCGCTCCCGGCGGCATCCGCTCGCGCTTCGGCGGGCCCACGAGCCGGTCCTCGGAGCCCCAGGCGATCGTCGTGGGCACCGTGACCAGCTCCGGGTGCTCGAAGACGTGGGCGCGCATCTCGCGGTTGGCGGCCGCGTAGCCGGGGGCCGCGAGCCAATCGCCGACCAGCCCCCTGGCCTCCGCCGCGGTCAGCCGCTCCGGGCGGGCGACCGTGCTGCGCAGGAGGGCGGCCCGCGTGCGGCCCGAGCTCAGGAGCGCCGGGAGCAGCGGGCCGCAGCCGCGCGGCCCACGCGTGCGCGTCGACCCGCCGCGGTCCGAGCGGCCGCCGCCAGAGCCCGGCGGGCGAGATCGCGCACACGGAGGCCGCCGCCCCGGCCTTGGCGAGCTCCAGCGCCACCCAGGCGCCGAGCGAGTTGCCGGCCGCGTGCGGACGCCGGACCCCGAGCTCGGCGCAGAGCTCGGCCATCGCGGCGGCGAGGTTGACCGGCGTCGGCGCCACGCCCGCGGGAAGCTCGGGCGAGGCGCCGAAACCCGGCAGGTCGACGGCGATCACGTCGCGCTCGGCCGCGACCCGCTCGAGCACGGGGCTCCAGATTCGCCGCGACCCCCCGAGGCCGTGGATCAGGAGGAGAGGCTCGCCGCTTCCCGTGCGGGTGTGCTCGATCGCCATCCGTCGCCGTTCGGCTGCCAGCCCGGCTTTGCGAGCACCAGCTGCAGGTCGCCGATCCGCCGCTCGCGAAAGCCCGCCTCCGAGGAGGCGAGGTAGTAGTTCCAGAGCCGCGCGAAACGCTCGTCGTAGCCGAGCGGCCGCAGCTCGGGCCAGGACCGGTTGAAGCGCTCGCGCCAGAGCTCGAGGGTCCGGGCGTAGTCCGGAGTGATGTCCTCGCAGCGCTCCACGGGCATCCCGGTCGCGCGCGCCAGCTCGGCGATCAGCTTCAGCGACGGCAGGCAGCCCCCGGGGAAGACGTGCTTGTTGGCGAACGTGCGCGCGTCCTTCTCCTGCTCGTAGAGGTCGTCGGCGATCACGATCGCCTGCAGGAACATCGCGCCGCCGGGCCGCGTGAGCTCCGCACAGCGTCCGAAGTACGTGGGGAAGTACTGCCAGCCGACCGCCTCGATCATCTCGATCGAGGCGAGCTTGTCGTAGGTGCCGCCCAGGTCCCGGTAGTCGGTGAGCAGCACCTCGACCCTGTCGGCGAGCCCCTCGGCGCGCACCCGCTCGACCGCGTAGGCGTGCTGGTTGCGCGAGATCGTCGTGGTCGTGACCCGGCAGCCGCGGGTCGCCGCGGCGTGGACCGCGAGCCCGCCCCAGCCGGTGCCGATCTCGAGCAGGTGGTCGTCGGGCCCGAGGTCCAGCGCCGCGCAGACGCGCTCGAGCTTCGCCAGCTGGGCGTCCTCGAGGCTGGTCTCGGTGCTCTCGAAGAGCGCGCAGGAGTAGACCAGCCGCGGGTCGAGGAAGGCACCGAAGAGCGGCTCGCCGAGGTCGTAGTGAGCGGAGATGTTCCGCGCGGCCCCGGCCCGGGTGTTGCGCGGAACGAGGCCGGCGAGCTCCTGCGCCGGTCGCAGGAGCGGCTGCAGCCCGGCCCGCAGGCGATCGAGCGGTGGCAGGCTGCGACAGGCGATCCGGAGCAGGGCAACGAGGTCGTCGCAGCTCCACAGGCCCTCGACGTAGCCCTCGCCGAGGCCGGTGCTGCCGCGCAGCGCCCAGCGGTAGGCGCGCGGGTCGTGGATCTCGATCCGCGTCCGGAGCTCCGCGTCGGCGGGGCCGAAGGCAAACCGGCGCCCTGAGTCGACGAGCTCCACTCGGCCGCCGCGGATGCCGGAGAGCAGCCGGAATCCCGCCCGCCGGGTCAACTCCGCGCCCATCGCCCTCAGCCCCTTAGAGACAGCGCCCCGGGTCAGCCCCAGAGCAGCATCGACTGCGGGTCATCGGGGTCGACGTTGACGACGATCTCGCCCCCGATCTTCTGCTTGTAGCCGTCGACCGACTGGGCGATCAGCTGCTGGCTGAAGGTCGAGGTATACGGCTCCCCGCCCGTCGGGCGCACCTCGACCTCGAGCTCGTACTCGACCCCGCCCGACAGCGCGTCCTTGTTGCCCGTCTCGCGCATCCCCTTGAGCACCGCCGGATGCTTGACGCCGTGCTGGGCGATCTTGTTCGTCTTCGCCGCGGTGTCGGCGGTGCCGCCCATGCCGCCCATCGATGCGACCGAGCCGCCGGCGGACTTGGCCGCCTGCTGTGCCTGCGACGCGGCGTCCTTGAACTTGTCCATGAATCCCATCGCGGGTCTCCCTTTCGCCGGAGTCGGCGCCCAGGCTATCGCTACTGTGGCGCGCTGATGCGGCTCAAGCTCGCCCTTGCGACCGCCCTCGCCGCGCTCGCGGCGTTCGCGCCGGCGGCGGTCGCCCAGGACGACCCGGCGCTCCAGTCGCCGTTCGGCGGCGAGCTGCCGCCGCGGCTCGAGCGCCCGGAGTCGCCGACCAGGCCGCCGCCTGGATTCGCCCTCTCGGCCCGCGAGGCGGTGCGGATCGCCGACCGGACCCAGGCCGTGCGCGAGGAGCGGCGCGAGTCGCCCGCGGCGAGGCCGACGGCGCTCATCCGCGGCGATCGCTGGCAGGTCAACTACGTCGTCCGCGGGGACACGGTGGCCTTCGCGGTCATCGACGGCTCCTCGGGTGCGGTCGACGAGGCGTGGCGCGACTTTCAGGTCGACACCCCCCTCGCGCGCGGCTACGAGGGGGCGGTGGCGCAGACCGTCAACGCCCCGTACGTCTGGATCCCGCTCAGCGTCCTCTTCCTGCTGGCGTTCTTCGATCCCCGGCGGCCGCTGCGCCTGCTCCACCTGGACCTGCTCGTGCTGATCGGCCTCGGCGTCTCCCTGCTGTACTTCAACCGCGCCGAGATCACCGCCTCCGTGGCCCTGACCTATCCGGTGCTCGGCTACTTCCTGATCAGGATGCTGGTCGCCGGGCTGTGGCCGCGCAAGCGCGCCGGCCCGCTGGTGCCGCTGGTGCCGATCCGCTGGCTCGCGGTTGGCGTCGTCGTCCTGGTCGCGGCCCGGATCGCGCTCAACCTGGCCGACTCGCACGTGATCGACATCGGCGTCGCCGGGGTGATCGGCGCCGACCGGATCGGCGACGGCAGACCGCTGTACGAGGGCGGGTTCTCGGTCGGGCTCGACCTCAAGGGCGACGTCTACGGCCCGGCCAACTACCTCGCCTACGTGCCGTTCGAGCAGGTCTTCGGCTGGGACGGCGTCTGGGACCCCGGGGTGCCGGCCGCGCACGCCGCGGCGATCGCGTTCGACCTCATCTGCGTCGTCGGGCTGATTGCCCTCGGCCGCCGTCTGCGCGTCGGCGAGCAGGGCCGGGCGCTGGGCTGGGCCCTGGCGTTCGCCTGGGTCGCCTGCCCGTGGACGCTCTATGTGATGAACGCGAACGCCAACGACTCGCTGATCGCCGCGCTCGGCATCGGCGCCCTGCTCGCCGTCCGATCGCCTCCGGCGCGCGGGGCCTTCATCGCCCTCGCCGCGGCGGCGAAGTTCGGCTCCGCGGCGCTGGCGCCGCTGTTCGCCACCGCGCAGGGGGAGCGGCGCTGGCGCGGGGCGATCTGGTTTTCGATCGCCTTCGCCGCGGTCGCGGCCGCCTGCGTCCTCCCGTTCGTTCCCGACGGCGGGCTGCGCGAGTTCTACGACCGCACGCTCGGCTACCAGGCGACCCGCAGCTCGCCCTTCAGCGTCTGGGGCCAGGCGCCGTCGCTGGACTTCGCCCAGCCGGTGGTCCGCGCCGCGGCGGCGGGTCTCGCCGTCGCGGTCGCCTTCTATCCCCGCTTCAAGACCGCGATTCAGATCGCCGCCCTCGCCGCCGCCGTGACGATCGCGGTCCAGCTCACCGCCAGCCACTGGTTCTACTTCTACGTCGTCTGGTTCCTGCCATTCGTCCTCGTCGCGACCTTCGGCACTCAGCGGGTGATCTTCAGCCCAACCGGAAAGCACGCGGGCGCCCCTGAGGGCGCCCGCGTTCACGGCACGATGCGATCCGCCCCTACTGGATGAAGTGCGTATCGCCGACCGCGTTCAGGATCCGCTTCGCCTTCCGGCCGCGGTCGAACGCCCCGGACGGCGAGATCGCGTGCGCCGAGTTCAGGGCCAGCAGCCCGAACACCGAGGCGTGCCGCGCCTCGACCGTGACGATCGTCAGCGCCGCCTTCAGGTACGCGCGCTTCTCGATGTTGAACGCCTGCCCCATGTATGCCTGGACGCCGGTGTTCTCGAGCGCGTAGGCGGTGGGCAGGAACTCGGCCGCGTTGGTCGTCGTCGTCCCGAAGTCGAACTTCGGGGACTTGACCGCCTTGCCGCCGAGCGCTCCCTTGAGGAACTTGACGTGCGTGTTCTCGTCCTCGGTGGTCCGCTTCAGGGCGATCTGCGTCTGCCCCGTGGCGAATCCGTTCGCCGTCGCCTCGTTGTAGAACGCCGCCTCCAGGTACTCCAGCGTGAGGGCGTAGTTCAGGATCCCGATGTCGCCCTGCCCGAAGCTCTTCGGCGGACGACCCCCCTTGCTCATCGGCTGCGCGAGCGCGGTGCCCGGCGCGAGCACGCCAAGCAGCGCGCCGCCCGAGACGACCGCTCCACCGGCGATGCCGGCCTTCTTGAAGAAATCGAGGCGCGTGTCCCCGTTCTCCTCGAGGGTCGCCATCGCCTCCTCGGCCGTCTCGCGAATCGCGCCGTCGGCGTCGACCTGCTCAAGCCGAAGTCCGTTCGTTCCTTCGGAACTCATATGACCTCCTATTGGGATTGCCCCCATAGGACCCCGCTACGTAGGCGGCCGTCGAACGGATCAGTCAGGCGATCGTGGTCCGCAGCTCGCCGAGCTGCGGCGAGCTCACCACGAGCTCGTCGCCCGGCTCGCAGCCAGACGCTCGGTTCGCGCGCCGCGCCGACGCCGGCCGGGGTGCCGGTCGAGACGATGTCGCCGGGCTCGAGCGTCATCAGCGTCGAGAGGTGGGCGAGGATCTCGGGGATCGAGAAGATCAGACCGGCGGTGGTGTCCTCCTGCATGCGCTCGCCGTTGAGGTCCAGCGCGATCCCGATCGCGTCGTCGGGGCCGGCCTCGTCGGGCGTCACGATCGCCGGCCCGCAGGGCGCCCCGCCGTCGAAGACCTTGCCCGGCATCCACTGCGGGGTCGCGAACTGCAGGTCGCGCGCGGAGAGGTCGTTGAGCAGCGTGTAGCCGGCGAGGTGGTCGATCGCCTCCGCCTCGGCGCACGTCCTTGGCGCGGCGGCCGACGACGAACGCGACCTCGGCCTCGTAGTCGACCGTCTCGCTCGCCGCCGGGAGCTCCACCGTGGCGCCGTCGGCTCGCAGCGCATTCGCGAACTTGGCGAAGAAGGTCGGGCTGGAGGGCGGCTCGATGCCCCCCTCCCGCGCATGCTCGGCGTAGTTGAGCCCGATGCCGACGATCTTCTGCGGGTCGGGGATCGGCGGCAGCAGCTCGACCTCGCCGAGCGGGGTCCGCCGAGCCGTCGGCGCGCTCGAGCTCGCCGAGGCGGTCGGCCGCGAGCAGCTCGCGCAGACCCGAGCCGCCTCCGCCGAGCGCGTCCCAGGCGTCGACCACCGTGCCGTCGCGGAGGACGCCCGCGCGCGGGCCGCGGTCGGAGGCGTAGGTGACGAGACGCACCGGCGCACCCTATCCCGGCGGCCCCCAACCGCGACTGGCCGATAACGCTGAACTATTTGGCGAAATGCGCCAGTCGGTCCGGTTTGGCGCCGCGTCCGATGCCGGCGCCGCTCGCCGACCTATCCCTATCATCAGCCGCGCGGGCTCCGGGCTCGCGCTTCGTTCGCCCGGGGGCGTAGCTCAGTTGGTTAGAGCGCCGGCCTGTCACGCCGGAGGCCGCGGGTTCGAGTCCCGTCGCTCCCGTTCTTCGCAAGCTCTGTAGCGGTGCTGTTTTGCGGTTGTCCACGGCCGAGTCGCCGCCTATCGTCCACGACGCTCCGTCCGCTCGGCTCTAGTGCCCGTTGGTGCCCATTCAGTCGTCGCCGAGCAGGCCTCCCATGCCGCGTCTGCGGGCGCATCGCCGGTGACGTCCGTGTAGACGCGCAGCGTCATCCGCGGGTCGCGGTGACCCATCTGCGCGGCGGTGATCGCCGGATGCTCGCCGAGCTCCGCGCGCAGCGCGGCGTAGGTCCGTCGCAGCGAGTGGAAGGTGATGCCCTCCGGGAGCGGAGGCTTGCCCTCGCCAGCCAGTAGCTCATTCGCCTTCTCGATCGCGCGGATAGAGAACCGTCTGCGGACGCTGTTTCGCTCTCGCGGCCGGTCCCGGAAGCGGCCCGGCGAAGACGAAGTCATCCGGCTGGCTCCACCGGGCGACGCGATCTTGTGCTCGCGAAGGAGCTGCACCAGCTCGGGATCGAGCGTGACCTGGCGAATGCCCGCCGCTGTCTTCGATGCGGTGACGCTGAGTGAGCCATCGCCGAAGGTCGATGTCGCGCCACCGCAGATGCGTCAGCTCCGGACACGCGCAGGCCGCCGGCCATGATCGCCGTGGCGAGCAGCGCTCGGTTGGAGCCCGCGGCCCTGAGCAGCACCTGGACCTGCTCGCCCGCTGAGACGGGCGCGCCGTCGGCTCCGCCTCCTTCAGCTTCTCGACCCCCGTCTTCACCGGATTGTTGTCGATCAGCTCGTAGCGGACCGCGACGTCGAGGATCTGGCCGAGCCGGGTCAGCGTCTTGTTGATCGTCCGGTTCGAGAGCGGCCGCTCGACCAGAGCCTGCTCTCGCTCGCGGACCTTCTCCGCCTTGTAGCGGTCGACCGCCTGGGCCGTGATCTCGCGCGAGGCGATAGTCCGCGAAGAAGGGCAGTAGGTGGTGCGTGAGGGCGAGCTCGTAGTCCTCGACGGTCCGCGGCGCGAACTCGTGCCGGCGCGACTCGAGCCACTCGGAGGCGAACTCGTGGAAGGTCGGATCGACCGGCGCCTTGGCCGCGGGCGACGTGGTCGGCCTCCAGATCCCGCGGCGCACGTCGGCGAGGACATTCGCCAACTCTCGCTCTGCGTTGGCGCGAGTCCAGCCGTCGGCAACGGAGCCAAGCGTCACGTAACGCCGCTCGCCGTAGGCGCGAAAGCGCAGCGCGAATGTGCGGCCGTCGGCTCGCTCGAACTCCAGGACCTGTCCGCTTGGCTTTCGAGGCACTCGTGTTCCTCTGGCTGAGCCTACGTCAGCCGTCAATTCGCCCCGCTCCTTGATCGGAAGTAGGTCGGGGCCAGGTTCGTGGGCAGGCGATCGCCGTTGCCGCGCCTTCGGACCTCGGTCATCCGACTCCATGGCGATGCGCATTCGGGCAATGACAATCTCGAAATCGAACCGCAGGCGCGCCCGCGGTCCGCGCCCGAGCCGTAGGGCGCCGAGTTCGGAAGCATGGGCGTAGACCCATGAGCGCTCAATTCCCAGACGCCGGGCGAGCTCTGCCGCGTCTACAAGGGGCGCTGAAGGAGGGGCAATTCGTTCCTCGACCGGTCTCACGAACCCGCGTACAGCCGCCTGACCCTTGACCGCATCCCCTTCGTTGCCCGTTCCCGACCTTTCCCTGATCACCGCCGATTCAGCCATCTATAGAAATAGTGCCGCTAGCCCCCGATTCGTCCGGCACGACTTCACTTCACAGCCCTCCTCTCGTTGCCATCTCGTAACCCCTCACCCCATACCGATCTCCTGATCCAACCCAGCCCCGTTCCCCACATCAGTCCCTTCTCGACCCTTCCCCACCAACTCCAACCTCGCAGCAGCCGACCACCGGATCTCCCCCCCCAGATTTATCCTGTGGGAGAGGCGGTGGTCGGCGGGTGCGAGGTGCCGTAGTTCGCATTCCCCTGGGCGAGAAGGGTGGACGGCCTGTCCATGACCCCGTCCATAGCCAAAAACAGTCACAAAGCATGGGAAGCGCGACATTTGGTCTCCCCGCTTCGCCCAACTAAGTCTTGATCCGATGACGGGGCTTGAGCGCACAGGGAAAGGCGACGATAACTCTCTTGCGATGCGCGACAGAGCGGAAGCCAATGCCACGAACGACCGCGCCTTCTGGACATTCCTTGGCGTCATCCTGCTCGGCTGCGCGGGCGTAGGTGTCTTCTTCGCGCTGGTGGGAAGGTTCTATCCCTGCGATACCCAGGATTGCGGGACAGAGTCCTGGCAGGCAACCGTGCAGCTCATCTGCGCGATTGCCGGGTTCGTCTCGGTCGCACTCGGCATCCACTACGGCCGTCAGTCCATGCAGCTTCGCGCCACGGTGTGGGTTTCGATGGCCATCTTGCTTTTCGTGGCATGGGGCTTGTTTTTCGATCATGTCGTTAGAGGCTGAGCCAGCCCGCGAGGTGTTGCACTTAGGACGAGAAGCGAGTCAGGCCAGGCGGGCGGGCAGGCTACGACAGCCGCAGATACTGACCTTCCTCAAGGCGCGTCTCGGGAGCGCCCGACACGAGGAGATTGGCGTGCGTCCGGGGATTCTGGTCGGCGACGTATTCGTCCTCGGCAGCCATCCACTTCTCCCACTGAGGGAGCGCTTCCTGGCCGTCACGTGCGAGCCCTCGTTGCAGACGGATTCTGCGCGGGCAATCGATCCAGATGCTGTAGGCCAGTTGATCGCGCCACTCCTTTCTCGTGGCTGTGACTCCTTCGATGATCACGGTGCAACCCGGCTCAAGTGCGTGCCATTCAGCGAGGTCACCCTGCTCCCAGTCATATCGCTGCCAGCGCGCCTCGTCGCCTCGGGCGAGCGGCGCAATGACTTGCTCGTTCATTCTCGGCCACCAGTCGAGCGGGTGATCCCAGCTCGCGAAGTCGTCGGTTTGGACGATGGGAGCGTCGCTCAGATGCGTACTCAGCCGATCGGCAAATGTCGACTTGCCGGCGCCACCACAACCATCAACCCCAACGATCCTCGTTGCCGAACTCGACGGCGCCTCCGCGACGTCTTTGGCGAGATCCGAGAAGCGCTCCACCTGGACCTCGCCGTTTCTGCGAGATCGGGGATCGTCGCTCATGGCCCCAGTATGCGTGTTGCCTGTCCCAGTAGGTAGGGCAGCGGACCCTTCTTCAGTCAGCCGTGGGGGACCGGCCCGATCTGCCCGTACGCCGGTTCGTAATGGCGAAGCAAAGCGGCAATTCGTTGCGCTCTGGACGAGAAGCGAGACTCTTCTCACCCGGCGCTGTCGGGGCGACCGTCGTTCCTATTCGCCGCACGTCCGCGCTCCAGCTGGCGTTGGATCGCGGCCCGAGCCACAGGCTCGCCAGGTCGCTCACCGATCTGGTCAACGATCCCCGACGCCGTCACGGCCTCGCCATGCGCATTGCCGCGGACCACTGTTCGGTCGCCGATGATCGCGCCGGTCTCCGAGTCGAAGATCAGGTCCTCGCGCTGGGTGATAGGAAGGCCCTCTGCGGTCTCAGGGGGATTCGGGTCATCCGGCCCGCCGGAGCGCCACATTCCGATGCCAAGGCCAAGCTGGCCGTTCTCTGTTCGGATCTCGCCGAGGAGCTCAATCCCGGGGATCTTCGCCGCCGCGTCATAAAACGCCGCGCGCAGATCCGCCGGCAGAGGTGTGGCGATCAGGAACTCGCGCAGCGTGAAGAACATCGACTTGTTGGCCGGCAGCGCGTTCGGATCGCCGGGCTCGATCGGCGCATGCGCGGCCATGAACTCGTAGAGGCGGTCTGGATCGCGAGGTAGGTCGAGCGTCTGCTGATAGGACAGCCGGGCGTCGCCGAAAGTGGCGTACACCCCTGGCGCGCCGCCGAGATAGCCGGAACGTTCGATTCCGTCGAATTCCTGGCCAGAGACGTAGAGGATGCCGTCGCTTGAGATCCACTCCTCTCGCCGCCCGAAGCCTTCTGTGCGCTCGTAGTAGTACTCGCCGTCTTGCAGGGGCGGATCGCTGTCGCGGTGAGCCCGGGCGGCGATAGCGAGCTCGTGTAGGGCGGCGGCCGCAGGCTCTGTGCCGAGAGGTTGGCCGGGGCCAGCTGTGATGATCAAGGCCGTCGCGCCCGCAAGGGCGGCGGATCCCGCTACGACGAGCGCGAAGCGAGCAGGCCGACGAGGCTCGGTCGCCACCGGCCGATCAATCTCCGCGAGGATGCTCGCGAGCAACGCTTGAGAAGCCGGTGAATCCTCGCGAAACCGATCCCCGAGCCCGTCCGCAGGATCGATCGCCTTCAGCATCGTTGTCGCCTCGTCGTGAAAGGTCATCTCGATCTCCTGTTTATGGGCTGTCGGAGACGCCCGCGTCGTTGACGCGCGGCGCCGTTGGTTTGTTTGACGAAGTGCTGGTAGCCGGCGCGCCCTCCGGTGCCAGCTGCGCTGACAGTCGCTGCCGCGCGCGATGCAGCCTGATTGCGTAGGCGTTCGCGGTGATTCCGAGTACGGCAGCAGCCGCGGGTCCGTCGAGGCCTTCCCAGGCGTGAAGAGACAGAACTTCGCGGTCGCGTGCGTTAAGGCTGTTGAAGGCCGCGGAGATCTCCTCGCGCTCGCCGAACGCGTCGGCTTCAGCTCTGGGGGCGACTTCGTCGGTTGAGCCGACAAGGCGCTCTCGCAGTCGTGCGAGACGCTTCGTTGAGCGCAGGTGTGTGCCGATCTCGTTGCGCGCGATCGCGTAGAGCCAGGGAAGCTCGGCCTCTGGCAGGTCCGCGCGTCGGCGCCACGCGGTCAGGAACGTGGCCGCGACGACGTCCTGCGCCGTTTCGAGACTGGGAGTGCGCCGCCGCGCGAAGCGGATCAGCGTTTCGGAGTGGCGCCGGTAAAGCTGTTCGATCTCGAGCTCTGTCGCCGTCTCGTTCTGCGTCCACGAAAGCATGGTTGCCGAGAACGATGGATTCATTTCAGCGTCGCGACAATCGAGACGTGCAGAAAGGCACGCTTTTCGTCCAAAGCGCAACTTTCAGAGGGGGCTCCCAGGGGACCCTACGAAGAGGGCCTCGGCCTCACGGTACGGCTCGTTCATGGACTCCGTTTCCAAGAACGTCATGAACAGTCGGTGCAGCGGGAGACTCCGCGTTATTAGCTTCGAGTACCGGCGAGTGGTCCCGCCACCGATGTGGCTCTCGGCCACGGCCTCGGAGAAGGTGCCTGAGACCAAGGACGGGCTGGCGGGTTCGATGCCGTGGTCGCTCGAGACAACGCGATAGACGGTGGGCCCCTGCGCACGGGCCCAGATCTCCTGGGTCAGGGCCATGCGCCAGAGGATGTGTTCCCGCCGAGCTTCCCTGGAGTTCGATCCATCGAACAGGTGCGGGTCCCTTGTTACACGTCCGCGATATGGGCAAAGTCCAAGGTCGGCAAGGACAACCGCGTGGCCCTTGACCATCTCACCCGAACGCGGATTGCTGATCAACGGTCCGAGGAGCTCTCGCTCTAGTCCTGCGAGGCGTTGATCCGCCAGCAGCGACTCGGTCAGGCGGAACGCCCGACCGGTGCCGATGCGATCGTCGATCGCCTGGTTGATCAGGTCCGTCGACAGGTCCAGCTCAGCGACAGCCGCAGCGACTCGGGCACGGCGCTTGGCGATCTCGCGAATGGACGCAGCTCGATCCTTGGGGTCGGCGTCGATGCAAAGTGGCTTGTCGAAGCGCGCGCGGGCAGCGTCCAGGCGCCCGAGTTCCGCTGACCTGAGGCGGTCAGCGCCCCGCTCGAACTGAAAGCGAGACACTTCGGCGAGGAACAGCTCCCAGGCAACGCCGGCGTCTTCGAACGCTTCAACGCGGACGGTGAACGAACCTCGCTCAGCGTCTGCGGCGACCACAGACACCGGGGTGCGCCGGGGATCTAGAAGTCGACCCGCATTCCCCGGAACGAGCAGGGCGAGTGAGCCCGGCTCGAACTCCGAATCGGGCCGCATATCTGGATCGCTTTCGTAGATGTCAGCTTGCGGGTCCATGGGCCGACACAAGTCTCTTTGGTTGCCAGCGTCTTGCGTCGTCGGAGGTTCTTATGCAACGGGATCGTCCCGTTTCTCGTCCGACGCGCAACTTCTTCAGTTCCGAGATCGAGTGGCGGATTCCGGACGCTAGCCGACCGGAATCCGCCCGCCAGCATCCAGTTGGCCCGGCCTCGAAATGGCGTACTTTCCATGCAAAGTGATACGAAATGCTCCGCGTGCGTGTGGGCTCAGCACGGCGGACACAGGCGCGCGATGCCCTTCTCCTACACGCCGTAGATGTAGGGGCCCGCGTTTGGGCACCAGTGCCCAAACCGCCGTTCATCGTGCGCAAACTGCGGTAAACCGCCGATCAAGCGAGAGGTGGCGGCAGATGCCGCATTTCGGCTGGGGGCGCGGCATTCTCGGCCTCCGACTGCCCTTCCGACCCGCTCCTGTCACGCCGGAGGCCGCGGGTTCGAGTCCCGTCGCTCCCGTTTCGTCGGTCCTCTGCCGACGCGTTCAAGCTCTGCGGCCCGCCGTCCGATGGGTTGAACAGGAGGCTGCCGGCACCCGTTCCACCCCGGCGGGGACCCAATGCCCAGACTGTTCGGCTCGCACCGCCGCGGGCCGCTGCTGTACCTGACCCTCGTGGCCCTCGCGGTGGGGCTGCTCGCTTCGCTCCCAGCGGCGGCCACGGCCGCGCCGGCGGCCGGCCAGTTCCCGTACTGCGCGTGGTGGCTGGAGACGACGCCATCGACCGCGAACGTCGCCTTCCCCGACTCGGCAGCCACCTACTGGACGACACCCTTCCTCGCCGGCGACGGCCTCAGCATCGAGGTCGACGGGACCTACCCCGACGCGCGCTACATGTCGTTCAACGTCTACGACGACGCTTTCGGGTCGTTCACGACGAACGGCGTCTCCTCGGGCATCGCCGACTACCTGATCGCCCCCTCGAGCGGGAGCATCAACCCCTTCCAGGTCAGCGGCGACCCGGGCGGCGCGTTCGGGCTCACGCTGAGCGGCGATCCACAATCCGGACAGTCGAACACGTTGCCGCTCGCGCCGAGCGGCGAGGCGGCCGGAAACCTGGGAGCGCCGATCGGCTACCTCGTCTACCGCACCTACCTGCCGACCGGCGGCAACGACACGGTCGACCTTCCGACGCTGACGGTCGTCGACGACGGCAACCGCGTGACCCTGCCGCGCTGCCCTCCGGCCACGGGCCGGCTCGCGACGGGTGCGACGAGCGCGAAGGCCACGCGCAAGGCGGCCCGCGCGCTCGCGGCGCGGCTCGGCGTCGAGCAGTCCGCCGTCGCACGCGCTGCCCTGAAGGGAATCGCCCACAGATTCCAGGCCGGCTCCAGCGGTGGCACCGCTCCCTGCCGCCGATCGGCATGCCCGCCCCCGCTGCAGTTCTTCCGTGCGACGGCGGCGACGACCAACGCCTTCTTCCCGAACGTCGACAACGCCTACGTCTCGGCTCTGTTCCGGCCGCGCACCGGGAGGGTGATCGTCGTCCGCGGACAGGGGGCGACCGTGCCCGCCGGGACCAGTCCGGTGCCGTGGCCGCAGGCGAGCCTGCAGCTGCGCTACTGGTCGCTGTGCAACAACGTCTATCGCAAGCCCTGGCCGGTGGTGGCCAACCCGGAGCCCGGAGGCGGCGTCGACTACGGCTGCGCCTACGACGACGAGACGGCGCTCGACGCCGATGGCAACTACGCCTACGTGGTCGCGCCCGAGCGCAAACAGGCCGCGGTCAGAGCGGCCGGCGGGACCTTCGTGCCGCTCTCGGCGACGCAGCCGCGGGCGCGGCAGTTGCTGATCCTCCGCAACATGCTCCCCAACGACGACTTCCCCTACGCCGTCCAGGCTGCGCCGCAGAACGGCGATCCGACCTCGGCTGCGGAGGCGATGGGCGAGTTCTACCCCCGTGCCTACCGCTGCACCCTGGCGCAGTTTGCGGCCGGCGGCCCGCAGTGCGGATGAGCGGCGCCCGAGGCGTCTAGCCGCGGTTCACCCGCCGATTCGGCGAGCGCCCCGGCGAGGTTGACCGAGCAGACTCGGACGGGATAGGGTCGGCGCGCACGCTCAGGATAGGAGGTGCCCCGATTGGGGCAGCAAAGGCGCACCGGTCGGATCACGGATGAGCTGACCTCGGGAACCGAAGCGGTTACGGAGGCGCGGAAGCCGCGACGTCGCGTGTTTGCGGTCATCGCCGGCGCCCTCGTGCTCTGCTCGGGCCTCGTCGCCGTCGCCTTGGCCGCCTCGACCAACTTCGTCGAGCCGGCCACGAGCCCGGAGCCGGTGGGCGACGCGCCGTTCGCGGTCGCCGCGGGCGATCTCGACGGCGACGACGATCAGGACCTCGCGGTCGCGAACCAGAATTCGGACAACGTCACGATCCTCAAGAACGACGGCGCAGGGCACTTCAGCCAGCCCGTCTCGAGCCCGGAGGCGGCCGGCGACGCCCCCCGCTCGGTGGCCGTCGCCGACCTCGACGGCGACGGCGATCAGGACCTCGCGGTCGCGAACGCCAGCTCCGCCAACGTGACCATCCTGCGCAACAACGGCTCCGGCAACTTCGGACAGCCGGCGTCGAGCCCCGAGTCGGCGGGCTCGGGGCCGTCATCGGTCGCCGCAACCGATCTCGACGGCGACAGCGACCCCGATCTCGCGGTCGCGAACGCCGGCTCCGGCGACGTCACGATCCTGCGTAACGTCGGGGCGGGCGACTTCACCCAGCCCGCTTCGAGCCCGGAGGATGCGGAGAACAGCGCCTTCGCGGTCGCCGCCGCCAACCTCGACGGCGACACCGACCAGGACCTCGCGGTCGCGAACCTCGGCGGCGGCAACGTCACGATCCTCCGTAACAACGGCTCCGGCAACTTCAACGAGCCTGCCACGAGCCCGGAGCCTGCCGGCAGCTTCGCCGGCTCCATCGCCGCCGCCGACTTCGACGGCGACACCGATCAGGACCTCGCGGTCGGGATCTCCGTTGACCTGACGATTCTGCGCAACAACGGTGCCGGGAACTTCGCCGAGCCCGGCTTCAGCCCCCTGCCCACGGGCAACAGCCCGATCGCGGTTGCGGCCGCCGACTTCGACCTCGACGGCGACCCGGACCTTGCGGTTGCCAACAACGGCACCGACGACGTCACGATCCTCCGCAACAACGGCTCCGGCAGGTTCGGCGAGCCCGCGACGAGCCCGGAGGCGGTTGGCGACAATCCCCGGTCCGTCGCCGTCGCGGATCTCGACGGCGACGCCGACCAGGACCTCGCGGTCGCAAACGCGGCCGTCGACAGCGCGACGATCCTCCGCAACCGCTGATCCGAACGCTCGGCCGGCGGCCGGCTAGAGGCCGGCCAGCTCGCGGGTGCGCTCGCTGGCCGAGGCGGCGCCCGCGCCGCGCTCGGCGACCATCCGCTCGTAATCGCGCATCGCCTCGGGCACGGACTTGGCCGCGCGGCGCTCGGCCAGCGGGGAGGCGAGCAGCTGGCGGATCGCGAGCGCCCGCAGAAACCAGCGCGGGTAGGCGACCCGCCGCCGGCGCTGCGCGATCGCGGCCACGACCTCGTCGATCGCCGGCTCCAGGGGGTAGGTCCGCGCGAACGCCCGCGGCATCTTGGTCCTCGCCTTCTGCAGCAGCGGCATCTCGCGCTCGCCGTCGCGGACCATGTCGGTGTCGAGGAAGAGGAAGTACGCGACCCCGACCTGGACACCGAGCGGAAGCATCTCGATCCGCAGGCAGTCGCTGAGCGCCTCGACCCCGGCCTTCGCCGCGCAGTAGGCGCTCATGCCCGGCGCCCGCATGACCGCCGCCGTCGAGGCGATGTTGAGCAGGTAGCCGCCACTGCGCTCGAGGTGGGGGAGCGCCGCGCGGTCCGTGTACATGACCCCGAGCAGGTTGATCTCGATCACCCGCTCCCAGGAGCGGAGCTCCTGCGAGCGCAGCGGTCCGCCCGCCGCGATCCCGGCGTTGGCGACCACGGCATCCAGCCCCCCGAGCGCCTCGGCCGCGGAGTCGATCGCCCCGGTGACCTGCTCGTTGTCGGAGACGTCGCACTCGGCCACGAACGTGTCCTCGCCGCAGCGCTCGGCGACGGCGGCCATCGTCTCGGGCTCGAGCCCGACCAGCGCCAGGCGGGCGCCCTGGTGCCGCGAGTCGCTGCGCCAGCGCCGCGCCGATTCCGCGCGCGGCTCCGGTGATCAGGACGCGTTGTCCGCGCAGTGCCGAGAGGTCCGCGGGTGCCATGGGTCGACCCTACCGGCCCGCGCCCGGGATCGGGTCAGGTGGGCTTGCCCCAGCGCGAGTCGCCGTAGTTGCGGTCGCGCTCGTTGTCGACCGCCGCGGAGCTGGGCGCGTACCCCGCCTGGGTCAGCATCCGCCTCAGATCGACGATCGTCTGGCGCTCGAGGTCCTTCCCCTCGGGCGGGCTGAAGACCTCGGTCTCGGGCCCGAGCGCGACCTTGAGCTTGCCGTTGTGCTCCTCGGTGACCGTCCCGACCGTCTCCAGCAGGGAGTGCACCTTGCGC
The DNA here is from genome assembly GCA_963729065.1 of uncultured Solirubrobacterales bacterium. Classification (GTDB taxonomy): domain Bacteria; phylum Actinomycetota; class Thermoleophilia; order Solirubrobacterales; family 70-9; genus WHSW01. Next base: position 774,697 of record CAVSMS010000010.1, on the reverse strand, counting down.
CATTCGACGTTGCCGCCGCGCTGGTGGTCGAAGATCTCCGCGAGCGTCTCGCGATGGTGGTTGCTGAGATGTTCCGCCAAGGCGATCAGACGCCCCCGGCCTCGGGCGGCGCGTCGTCCTCGCCGTCCTCTCCGGGCGCCTCGCGGGCCATGAAGTCCTCGACCAGGAGCATGTTGTCCTTCGAGCGCTCGACGACGTTGAGGACGTCCTGCATCAGCTTGACCTCCTCGACCTGCTCCTTCACGAACCACTGCATGAACTGCTCGGCGCGGTAGTCCTTGGTCTCGCGGGCGAGCTCGAAGAGGCTGTAGATCTCCTCGCCGACGCGCTTCTCCTGGTCGAGCGCCAGCTTCACGGGCGCGACGTCGTCCTTGAACTTCGTCTGCTGGCCCTTGATGTCGGGGATCTTGACCGGCTCGTCGACGTCGAGCAGATACTGGACCATCATCATCGCGTGGCCGCGCTCCTCGAGCGCCTGGCGATAGAAGAAGGCGGCCATCCGCGGGAGGGTCTCCTGGTCGTAGTGGACCGCGACGCCGATGTACTGCATCGCGGCGCTGAACTCGTTCGCGATCTGGTCGTTGAGCGCGGCGGCAAAGGTCTTCTTGGGCATGAGGGCTCCCTCGGTCGTGGGTGGGGCGACGCTAGCGCAAGTCCCGGGCGCTACTCCGCCCAGCGAAAACCCGTCTCGGACTGCGCCGGGTCCATCGGACTGCTCGGCATCCCCGCGGGCACGGCCGGGTCGTTGTAGCCGGAGGGGGCGACGTCGTTCGGCGTCGAGGAGTGAAAGAGCGAGGCCAGGTACTGGATCTGCCCGCGCCCGCATTGGAGCTCGCCCTGGCCGCCGCCGTAGATCGCGATCCCGTTGCGGTCGCAGTGCTCGTAGATCGCCAGCAGCTCCTCGAGCGAGCCGAAGCGCGACGGCTTGGAGTTGATCGCCTTGCGCGCCATCTCCTTGACGTCGGCGAGGGAGTGGAGGGGCGCGTCCCAGGTGATCCGGTCGTCGTGCGGCGCCAGGACGTCCCGCGTCTGGTCGTTGATATCGGGATCCTCGAGGTAGGCCTCCGGGAACTTCTCCGCGACCTCGCGGTAGAGCTCGGGATCGGTGTCGACGTCGACCGGGGTGCCCTTGTACATGCCCTTCAGGTCGAGCACCCGGACCGGCGCGAGCTCGGCGATCTCGTCGATCAGCGCCTGGTCCCAGTCGTTCTCGGGGTCAAGCTTGAACTCGAGCCCCGGGTAGCGGTCGAGCCGTTTGCGGATCGGCTCGGTCGACGACTTGCGCGCGTGCTCGCCGAAGCCGCCGAGCCGGGTCGAGCAGACGAAGCGAAGCGGCTGCGGGTCGCGCTCCACCACCTCCCAGAGCGCCAGCCCGTTCTGGCGCAGCGCGAGATCGAGTGCCGCCGACTCGTAGGCCCAGCGGCGGTAGTGGCGCGACGCGTCGCGCTCGGGAGCGGCTCCGGGGAAGAGGTCCAGTTCGCCCAGCAGCCGGCAGGCCTCGCCCATCGTGGTCGGCGCCGTCAGGTCGAGGACCGGCCCGGCGTCGCGGTGGGCGATGTGGTCGAGGACGTCGTAGACCACGTCCTCGCCGATCCCCTCCTCACCGCCGCCGCGCAGGTGGACGACGGTCGACGGCCGGGTGAAGTCGCCGAACTCGCGATCGTGGCCGGTCAGCTCGTACTCGGAGATCTCGATCGGCAGCTCGGAGATCTGTGCCCAGGCGTTGCTCATGGTGCCTCAGCCTAGTGGGCCGTCCACAAACGTTGCACCTGAAACCGCGGCCGCAGATCGTCGCCATGCGGCGTCCTCAGTCGCCCAGGTAGCGCCGCTACCTGGGCTCCCTGCGTCCTTGCCTGGCGACGCCTGCGGCTCCCGGTTTCAGGCACAACGTTCATGGACGACCCACTAGCGGCGGCGGTCAGTCGAGAATCGGCACCACGAGCACCGGCCGCTCCGAGACCTGGAGCAGCTTGTGCGGCACCGACCCGACTACTGCGGCGCGGAGCGGCCCCTCGCCACGGGTGCCGACGATGATCGCCCAAGCGTCGTGCTCCTCGGCCGTCGCGAGTAGCGCATCGACCGGGCGCTCCGGGATCAACGCCAGCGTCGCCTCGACCCCGGCCTCGCGGGCGCGTTCCAGCGCCGGGGCGCAGGCCCGCTCGCCGAACTTGCGCACCTCCTCGCGATGCGCCGCGTGCTCCTCTCCGTAATTGCCGGGCTCGTAGCCGAACGTGACCACGATCTTGTCGCCGGTGCGACGCGGCGATGCCGAGGGCCGTCTCGAGCGCGGCGCTCGCACACCCGGATGCGTCGTAGCCGACCACCAGAGCGTCGGCCACCTCAGGACCTCCGCTCGTCGTCGGTGACGCCCGCGTCGGCCGCCTCCTCGGAGACGCCGACGGCCTCGACCGTGCCCCCGCCGACGGCGATGTCGTGCGGGACGTGCTCGAAGGCCGGCCGGGCGAAGAAGGCGCGCGCCGGCTCGCGGCCGAGCCACCGCCAGGCGAACATCAGGACGACGCCGCCGAGCATGAAGACCAGGGCGATCACCAGCGGCAGCCCGAGCCCGAGCACCTGGCTGCCCGAGTACGACGCTTTGGGGTCTCCGATCTCCTGTGCCGACTCCACCAGCAGGTACGTGAGCATGACCGCGCCGATCACCGGCGCGACGCCGATGAAGAGGAAGTTCTTCACGGAGGCGGTGAGCTCCTTGCGCCAGTAGATCGGCGCAGGCGAAGCCGGTGAGCCCGTAGTAGAAGGCGATCATCAGCGAGAGCGCCGAGAGCGAGTCGAAGAGGAAGTTCTCGGAGATCAGCCTCCCGGGCACGTACCAGAGCGTCGCCAGGGCGCCGACCACGATCGTCCCGAAGGCGGGCGTGAGATAGCGCGGGTGGATGCTTGCGAACCGCCGCGGGAGGGCCCCGGCCGCGGCCATCGACAGCGAGGTGCGCGAGCCCGGCAGGATCGTCGTCTGCGCCGAGGAGATGCCGGAGATGATCACCGCGACCACGAGCAGCTTGCCGAGCTCCGAGCCGAGCGCTGCGTTGCCCGCGATCGCCAGGATCCGGGCGTTGTCGTCGAACACCTCGACCCGGCCGAGCCCGAGGTAGGCGATGATCGCCACGGCGACCAGCACGTAGGTGCCGAGCAGGATCACGGTGCTCGCGATCCCGGCGAGGCCCGGGCCGCGGCTCGAGTCCTTGGACTCCTCGGAGAGGTTGACGGCGCTCTCCCAGCCCCAGTAGATGAAGACGGCGAGCAGCACGCCGGTGAGCAGCGCCGAGTACTCGACGCCGAACGGCGAGAGCCAGCCGAGCTCGGGGTCGATCGAGCGCGCGCCCGCGTTACCGGTCGCGACCTTGAACAGCGCGACGACCGCGAAGAGCAGCAGCGCCCCGACCTGGAAGAACGTGAGTACGCGCTGCAGACGAGCGGAGGTCTCGGTGCCGATGACGCAGATCGTCGTCATCACGGCGATGATCCCGACCGACAGGACGACGTTGGCGAGGTCGGACTTGCGCAGGCCGTTGAGCTCGAGCAGGTCGAACAGGAACAGCGCCGAGACGTCGGCGAGCGAGCCGATCACGAGGATCCCGGTGGTGCAGATCGCCCACCCGCCCAGCCACCCCGCCCACGGCCCGAGCGCGCGGGTCACCCATGAGAACGTCGTGCCGCAGTCGGTGTCGACGCGGTTCATGTAGTAGAAGGCCGCCGCGATGAAGAACATCGGGATGAAGGCGAACAGCAGGATGCCCGGGGCGTGGACCCCGACCGCGACCACGATCGAGCCGATGACCGCGGCCAGCGAATAGGCGGGGGCGGTCGACGCCAGGCCGATGCAGAGCCCGTCGACGAACCCGATCGCGTCCTTCTTCAGGCCCTTGTCGACGTGCTCGGCCGCCGCGGCCGGCCGCTCGCCGGCGGCGACGCTCGCGCTCTCCATGCGCGCCGACTCTATCCGCGAATCAGGCGCGGTGCTCGGGATTCGGGAAGTCGAAGCGGCAGCCCGCGTCCCACGCCGTCCGCTGGTTGCCGTGCGCGGGGATGCCGCCGGCGTCCTTGAGCATCCGCGCGAGGTGGAGCAGGTTCCACGTCATGAAGGTGGTGTTGCGGTTGGTGAAGTCGTTCAGGGGGCCGCCCGAGTCGGGGTCGAGGTAGGAGGGCCCGGGGCCGACCTCGCCGATCCAGCCCGCGTCGGCCTGCGGCGGGATCACGTAGCCGAGGTGCTGCAGCGCGTAGAGGGTCTCGAGCGCGCAATGCTTGATCCCGTCCTCGTTGCCGGTCACCAGACAGCCCGCGACGCGGCCGTAGTACGCGTACTGGCCGTCGTCGTTGAGCAGGTGCGAGTTGCCGTAGAGCCGCTCGATGACGTGGGTGCAGACCGACGACTTCTCGCCGAGCCAGATCGGCATCCCGAGCACGAGGATGTCCGCCGCCATCACCCGCTCGAAGATCTCCGGCCACTCGTCGACGTCCCAGCCGTGCTCGGTCATGTCCGGCCAGACGCCGACGGCGATCTCGTGGTCGATCGCCCGCACCGAGTCCACCGTGACCCCGTTGCGGCGCATGATCTCCATCGACAGGTCCATCAGCCCCTGGGTGTTCGAGGGCTCGGGGCTGCGCTTGAGCGTGCAGTTGACGTACAGCGCCCGCAGGTCGCTGAAGTCGTACGGGCTCTCGTCGACCATCCTGGTCTGGATCTCGTTCAGGGCGATCTCGTCGGTCACCGGCTCTCCTCCGTGGTTGGGGTCTCCGCTCGCTGAAGTTGCGCTTGACCGTAAGGCGTTACACCGCTTAGTTTCCGTCCTGTGAAGCAACTGACCTTCCTCGCCCCGGGAGAGCTCGAGTGGAGGGACGTGAGCGAGCCGCAGCTCGCCGGCGACGGGGAGGCGATCGTCAGGCCGCTCGCGGTCGCGACCTGCGACCTCGACCTGGCGCTGGTCCGCGGTCGCGCTCCCGTCGGTCGCGAGTTCGCCTTCGGGCACGAGTGCGTCGCCGAGGTGACCGAGGTCGGCGACGCGGTCGGCGCCGTGGCGCCCGGCGACCTGGTCAGCGTCCCGTTCCAGATCTCCTGCGGCGAATGTGCGCGCTGCCGGCGCGGGCAGACCGGCAACTGCGAATCGGTCGACTTCCTCTCCACCTATGGGCTCCCGCTGGGTCCGGACAACGGCGGCTTCGTCTCCGACGCGGTCCGCGTTCCCTACGCGGACGCGATGCTCGCCCGGATCCCGGACGGGATCGACCCGGCGGCGGTCGCGAGCCTGTCGGACAACATCCCGGACGCGTGGCGCACGGTCGGGCCGCAGCTCGAGGCCGAGCCGGGCGCCGCGGTGCTGATCTGCGCCGGCGCCGGCTCGATCGCCCTCTACGCGGCGGCGATCGCCGTCGCCCTCGGCGCCGGGCGCGTCGACTTCGCGGGCGGCCGGCCGTTCGAGCGCGAGCTTGCGGCCGAGCTCGGCGCCGAGCTGCTCGACGAGGACTTCCCGAAGCGCCTCGGCCCGTACCCGATCACGGTCGACGCGAGCGCCCGCCAGCCGGGGCTCGCGTGCGCCCTGCGCTCGACGGAGGCCGACGGCATCTGCACCTCGATCGGGATCTACTTCGCCGAGGAGACGCCGGTGCCCCTGCTCGAGATGTACACGAAGGGGATCAGGTTCGAGACCGGTCGCGTCCATGCGCGCCCGGCGTTCGAGCCGATCCTGGAGCTGGTCCGGTCGGGCGCGTTCCGGCCCGAGCTGGTCACCCGCGAGACGGCGAGCTGGGACGAGGCGGCCGAGGCGGTCGCCGGGCACGGCGGCAAGCTGGTGATCAGCCGCCGCTGAATCGGCCCGGCGCCCGCTTCAGGCTCGCGCTTGGCTCAGCAGCCGTGGCAGCCGAGCTCGAGCGCCCAGACCGCGGCGTTGCGGTGGCCGTTGAAGCTGCCGTGCCGCAGTCCGATCCCGGCATCGTCGAAAGATCCCCGCAGCATCGCCTCGCGGTGCGGCGGCGAGTTCAGCCACGCCCCCATGATCTCCCGCGCGGTCCCGCGGTCGCCACGTCCCCAGGCGAGGTTCTCGCCCCACTGCCAGCTGCTCCCCTCGGTGTAGCCGTAGCGGCGCGCATACAGGTCGGCCGGGTTGCCACACGCCGTGTGGCTGAAGCCGCAGCGCATCACGTCGCCGGCCTTCTCGCCCGCCGCCCGCTCGAGCGACTTCGACGAGCCGAGGCCGCTTGAGCCGGTGTGGTCGCGGGCGTAGTTGATCAGGCAGCGCATCGCCTTCTCCTGAACCTTGGTCGGCGCCCCGGCGTTGGTCTGGCCGTCGCACTGCGACCTCGGCGCCACCAGGCTTGCTTCGGCCGGCGCGGCGATCAGCGCCATTGCAGCCCCGGTCGCCGTGACAGCGAGAGTGAGCGGTCGCGCCCACGCGATACCTCGCATGACAGTTCCTTTCCCCATTCCCCCAGTTCCTTTCCGAGTACCCCCGGGCGTAAGTGCTTCCCCCAGGTCGATCGACCCCCTAGTCATCGACCGGCCTCTTACCCGGTTTGCATGTTGCTCACACTTAGCTCATAAAACTCCCTTCACGAGCCTTCTCGCGCCCCTTTTCACGAGCACCCGTGGCAGCCGAGCTCGAGCACCCAGACGGACAGCTTCCGGCCGCCGCCGCCCCTGCGGAGGCCGATGCCCGCGTCGTCGAAAGAGCCGCGCAGCATCGTGTCGCGATGCGGTGGCGAGTTCAGCCAGGCCTTGAAGACCTTCCGCGCCGTGCCCCGCTTGCCGCGCCCGCGGGCGAGGTTCTCGCCCCACTGCCAGCCGCTCGCCTCGGTGTAGCCGTAGCGGCGCGCGTAAAGATCGGCCGGGTTGCCACACGCCGTGTGGCTGAAGCCGCAGCGCATCACGTCGCCGGCCTTCTCGCCCGCCGCCCGCTCGAGCGACTTCGAGGAGCCGACCGCCCCGGCGCCCACGTGCGAACGGGCGTAGTTGATCAGGCACCGCATCGCGTCCTCCTGCTGGCGCTCAGACGCCCGGGCGTTCTTTTGCGCCTTGCACTCCGAGCGCGGCGCGACCACGCCGGCGGCCGCCTGGCCGGCCGCTGCGGCCGCGATCGCGAGCACGGCGAAGGCGGCTACGGCGGCGAGCAACCACGCCGACGGACGCGTACCTGGAGACATGCGGGACCCCTTTTCTCGACTCTTCCTGGCGCCGACGGAGTTAGCTGTCGGGCTCGCGCGGAAAGAGTCGCGCTACGGCACTGGTACTCGGCCGATTCGCCCCTGGGCACTGCGCCCCTTGGGTCCTCCGCTCCCTCGCCTCCGAGGCGGGGGATTAGGCGCGGGGGAACCTACACGAGTTGTAAGACGGATGTGTATTTCGTGCAAGCAACGTGCGAGGGAGCAGCCAAAACGCTCACCCCGCCCCGGCCGGCGCCGGCGTGCCGGCGTCCAGGGTCCTCCGGACCAGCTCCGCGAACGCCTCGAGGGCCACCAGCAGGTCGGCCTCGGCGGTGTCCTCCTCCCGGGCGTGGCTGATCCCGTTGCGCGAGGGCGCGAACATCATCTCCGCCGGCAGCACCCGGGCGACCTCCGCGGCGTCGTGAAGCGCGCCGCTCGCGAGGCTCGCCGGCTCGCCGGCGACCGCGGCGCAGGCTGCGCGCGCGGCGAACACGAGCCCGGGGTCGAAGCCGATCGGCTCGATCCGCCACACCGGCAACTCCGCGAGCTCGCAGCCGCGCGCCGCGGCTGACTCCGCGCAGCGGGCCCGGGCCGCCGCGAGCATCCGTGCCAGCGGCTCGGGCTCGGGGTGGCGCAGGTCGACGGCCAACACCGCCCGCCCGGCGACCGCGGTGGGGATGCCCGGCTCCAGCCGCAGCTCGCCCGTGGTCGCGACCCCGCCCTCGGTGCCCGGGATCGCCTCGATGGCCAGCGCCGCCGCGGCCGCCGCCAGCCCCGCGTCGTGGCGCCCGGCCATCGGGGTCGTGCCGGCGTGGGCCGCCTGGCCGGCGAACGCGAACCGCAGCCGCTCGACTCCCGCGCAGCCGGTGACCGCGGCCGCCCGCAACCCCTCGGCCTCCATCACGGGCCCCTGCTCGATGTGCAGCTCGAGGTAGGCGCCGAGCCCCTCCCGCCGGCGCGCGCAGTCGTTGGCGCGCGCGAGCTCGACCCCGTTCTCGGCCAGCACCTCGACGATCGTGCGGTCGTCGGCATCGCGCAGCCCCTCGAGCGCGGCGGGGTCGAGCGTGCCGGCGAAGGCCGAGCTCCCGAACAGGCTGCGCCCGAAACGCGCCCCCTCCTCGTCGGCCCAGTCGACGAGCACCAGCGGCCGCGGCGGCGCGGCGTCGGCCGCCGCCCACGCGCGCAGGACCCCGAGCGCCGCCATCACGCCGAGCGCCCCGTCGAGCCAGCCGCCGTCGGGCACCGAGTCCAGGTGCGAGCCGAGCGCCACGGCCGGGGCGCCGGGATCGGCGCCCTCCAGGCGAGCCCACTGGTTGCCGGCCTCGTCGGTCTGCGGCTCGAGTCCGATCTCGGCCAGCAGCTCGCCGAGCAGGGCGCGCGCCTCCCGCCAGGTCGGCGACCAGCACAGGCGCTGGGCGCCGCGCTCGTCGCCGGTCCGCCGCGCGAGCTCGCGCAGGTCCGCGACCACCCGCGGGGCGTCGATCGCCGGCACCTAGGACCCCGGGTCGCGGTCCAGCGCCTGGGCGAGGCAGTGGGCGCCGCCGCCCCCCTTGGTGAACATCGAGAGGTCGGGGTCGAAGACCTCGAGCCCGAGCGAGCGCATGTGCTCGTTGAGGTCCGCCGAGCCGGCGGTCGAGATCACCCGCTCGGAGCCGAGCGAGATCGCGTTGACGCCCAGCTTGAACGCGTCCTCGGTGGAGACCTCGAGGATCTCGAACCCCTTGGCGCGCAGCCAGGCGACGAGCCCGCCCGAGGCCGACTCGACGCAGACCGCGGCGAGCTTCGGCGCCAGGATCGAGACGAGGACGTCGATGTGGACGAACTGGCCGGGGATCGGCTCGATCCGCACCTCCCAGCCGAGCTCCTCCATCCAGCCGGCGAACTGGCGGGCCGCCTGGATCTCGGTTCGTTCCTCGCCGTTGCCGATCAGCATGCAGCCGGGCTCGACGATGGTCACGTCGCCCCCCTCGATCGAGCCGGCCGTGATCATGTGCGCGATCGGGATCTCGTTCTCCTCGTAGAACCGGATCACGGGCGCGTACTCGCCGCGCCGCCACTGCTGCTTGAGCTGGGTGACGACGGCGCCGTTCGGCGTCATCACGCTCGAGTCGCGGGCGAAGCACTGGTAGGGGAGGGCGGGGTCGGGCTCGAGCCGGTGGACGACGACGCCCGCGGACTCGTAGATCGAGACCAGCTCGCGGTGCTGGCTGCGGGCGAGCTCGGCGTCGAAGGAGGCGCCGCTCTCGAGGGTCGCCTTCGAGATCGCGCTCGTCGGCAGCCAGCGGAAGTTGTCGGCCGGCCCGAGGAGGACGTGGTTCAGCTTGCCGTACTCGGAGTCTGCGCCCCAGCTCGGAATACCTCGCGCCACGTCCTCAGCTCCCGCCTTGAACAACTGGTCCGCGGCTACGCCGCGGACTTTTCATGCTGCTCCCGCCTCCGGGCGTGCGCGGTGTCTCTCGGGGACTCACGCTGTGACCACTCTTATCGTCTTCAGCGTCCGGTCGCTCGCCCCGCGGACCAGGCCGCCGTGGGCGAAGCTCTCGGAGATGTAGGCCAGGGTCGGCCCGGTGAGGCGTTCTCCCGGGAGCACGTTCGGGACCCCGGGCGGGTACGCCGCCAGCGACTCGGCCGCGATCCGGCCCTCGGCTGCCGCGAAGGGGACGACCTCCTGCGGGGCGAGGAAGGCCTGGCGGGGCGAGAGCTCGGTGGGGCCCCACGGCGGCGGCTCGGCGAACGGCGGCAGCGGCTCCTCCTCTTCCTCGCCGAGGCGCTCGCATGCGTGCTCGAGCCCGTCGACCAGCCGGCTGCCCGTCTCCAGCGCGTGCTCGCCGATGCCGAAGACCGCGACGACCACGTTCTCGGCGAACAGCTCGAGGTTGATGTCGTCCTGCTCGCGCATCAGCCGCGCGATGCGGTGCCCGGTTGCCCCGGTGCCGCGGACGTCGACGACGAGCCGGAGGGGGTCGTAGTCGTACACGCCGGCGCGGCCCACGATCCGCTCGTCGAGCACGTCGAGCCCCGAGATCGAGCGGATTCGCGCGCGGAGGCGGCTGAGCGAGTCGACCGTCTCGGCGAGCAGCGCCTCGCCGCGGGTGGCCGCCTGCCGGCGGGCGGCGTCCAGCGAGGCGGTCAGGATCGCGTTCGGGCTCGTCGTCTCGATCAGCGTCACCGCGCGGTCGAGGATGCGCTCGTCGAGGCGGTCGCCGGCGCCGAGGTGGACGATCGCCGACTGCGTGATCGAGCCGACGATCTTGTGCACCGACGAGAGCACCACGTCGGCGCCGCACTCGAGCGCCGCGGTCGGCAGCGCGGCGGAGAAGTGAAGGTGCGCGCCCCAGGCCTCGTCGACGACCAGCGGGACCCCGCGGGCGTGGGCGACCTCGGCCAGCGCCGCCACGTCGGCCACCGCGCCGAAGTAGGTCGGGGAGACGATCATCGCCGCGACCGCGTCGGGCTCGGCGGCCAGGGCGGCGTCGAGCGACTCGGGGATCAGGCAGTGGGCGACGCCGAGCTCGGGATCGAGCTCGGGGGCGACGAATCGCGGTCGCAGCCCGGACAGGACGAGGCCGTCGATGGTCGACGAGTGGACGTTTCGCTGTACGACCACCCGCTCACCGAGGTGGGCGAGGGCGAGGCAGATCGCGTGGTTGCCGCCGGAGCCTCCGTTGACCAGAAACCAGCTACGCCGAGCGCCCCAGGCCTCGGCGGCGAGCCGCTGCGACAGCGCGAACGGCATCTCGGCCGGGTCGGGCCCCACGTCGATCCCCTCGATCCCGGCCGGCAGGTCGAGCTCCAGCATCCGGTCCCCGAACGCCGCCCGCAGCGCCGGGTCCGCGCCCGGCCCGCCCTTGTGCCCGGGCACGTGGAAGCGCCCCGGGTTGCGGTCCGCGTAGGCGATCATCGCGTCGAGGTAGGGCGTCGCGTCCTGCTCCACGGCAGGCCACGTTAACGCTCACCGAACGTGGGAGATCAAACGGCGCGCGCGGGCCTTGCCCAGCCCCGGCTCGGCGATCATCACCCAGCGCACGCGGTGCCTGCGGATCCCGATCGAGACCCGCCGATCGCCGGTGCGCCGGACGACGAGCACCTCTCCGCCCCCTCGCGGGCGCCGCCGCTCGGCGATCGCGAGGCGCCGCAGAGCGCGCCGCAGGCGATCGCCGCGGGAGACGCCGTGGAACGAGTGCCCCCGGCCGGAGCTGAGGATCGCGCGGGCGCGCTTGCGCCCGTAGGCGACCCGGAGCTCGCCCTTGCCGACCAGGCACCAGCGGTCGATGTGGCGCCGCGCCCGTTTGGGCGGCCCGAGGCGGGTGAGGACGCGGTCGCGGCTCATCCCGAGCCGCACCCGGCCGACGCGCTTGCCCCGCAGCCCGCCTCCGGGCGGGATGCAGGCATCGAACGCCGCGCGGTCGCCGTAGACGAGGTCACGCTCCTCCGGGGTGTCGACCTTGGTGGCGCAGGTCGGGTCCGGGTTCGTCTCGAGCAGCACCTCCACGCCGCCGCCGCCGTCGGGATCGAAGTAGGGGCGGTAGGCCTCGGGCACGAACGGGGTCGCGTCCTGCGGGCTGCCGCCGAGGCGGAGGTTGCGCACGCTCACCCCGCCGACCCCGCGGGCGCGGTCGTAGAAGTAGTCGCCGTCCCAGTGCCACAGCTCCGGCGCCTGGCCCTGGACCACCGAGCCGGTCCAGTGGTCGCGCTGGAAGTAGAAGCACTTGGTCGCCGCGGCCGCCACGCGCGCCGGCTCCTGGGCGGCGAACTCGACGAGCCCGAAGTCGGTGACGTTCTGGTTCGTCTTGTCGAACTCGACGCAGAACGGGTCGGCGCCGGGATCGGGGAAGTCGGTGCCCGTGCCGACGTTCTGAAGCTCGCAGCGAAACGGGACGTGCCCGTCGTACGGCCCGACCACCGGCGGCGGCGACTGGGCGCTCGCGGGAGCTGCGCTCGAGAACAGCGCGCAGACCATCGCCGCCGCACCCACCGCTGACCACCGTCCCCACACGTCGCGGTGACCGTAGCGCCAGGTGCGCCGTCCGGCGCCGGTTGTCGTTTGCGGTCGCCGAAGGGCGCCGCTACCGTGGCCGCGTGGGTGCTCGGGGGACGGGGCTCGAGGGTGTAGTTCGCTGCGAGGTCGCGGCCGAGCTCTCGCGGCGTGAGCTGCTCGCGCGCGCCGGCGCCATCGGCCTCGGCGCGGCGATCGCCTCCGCCCTCCCGACGGCGGCCCGGATGGCGCTTCCCGACCGCGGCGCGAGCGGCCGGGCCCACCGACGGCACCCTGCAGGCCTTCTTCGACACGATCGTCCCCGGGAAGCCGGTCCCCGAGCTGCTCACCGAGCTCGGCAACCCGATCGACGCCAAGGCCATCGCCGGCGTCGACCCCGAGCACGGCGCCGTCTACACGGACGCCCTGGCGCTCGCCCGCAACCCCCTGATCGGCTTCGCGGTGCTCGAGCCGGTGTTCGTCGCCGACCTGTCGGCCCGCGCGCTGACCCAGGGCGGCACCTTCCTGGAGCTCGACTACGAGGCGCGCGAGCGCGCCTGCCTCCAGGGCCTCGCCTTCTCGAACCCGGACCGGATCGTCTGGGAGGCCGCCGCCGCGGTCCCCTTCACCGCCTTCTGCGCCGCGGCCACCGTCCCCAACGCCACGGCGAGGACAGCCGCCGGCTACGCCGTGATGGGCCACCCCGGCACCGCCCCCCGCGGCTACAAGGACTTCTCCTACAACCGCCCCCTCAACAAGGGCCGCACCAAGAACGGCAACCTCCCATGAGCCGCGATGCCTGAGCAAGTAGACGTCTGCGTCGTCGGCTCCGGCTTCGGCGGCTCCATCGCAGCCTGGCGCCTCGCGGAGCTCTACCGGGCCGCCGACCAGCAGGCGAGCGTCCTCGTCCTGGAACGAGGCAAGCGCTTCGGCCACACCGACTTCCGCCAGTCGATGGACGTCGGCCACCTCGCGAACGTCTACGAGCTGATCCAGGGCCAGGGCGCGCAGATCGTCGCCGCGAACCTGGTCGGCGGCGGCTCCAACCTCTACCTCGCGGCCTCGCTGCGCTCCCCGAGCGAGACGTTCGAGCGCATGGACCACCATCCCGACGACGGGCCGCGGCGCAGGATGTGGCCGGCGGCGATCAGCCGCAAGGGCCTCGACCGCTACTACGCCCGGGCGGAGCGCGCGCTTCGCGTCCGGCAGCCGTCGTGGAAGCAGGTCTCGAAGTCCGGGGGCGTCTGGGCGGCGATGCTGCGCGAGGCCGGGCACACCTGCGACCGGGTCCCGGTGGCGATCGACTTCGAGCGCTGCGTGGACGCGAAGTGGTGCTACACCGGCTGCGTCTTCGGAGCGAAGAACTCGCTCATCACCAACTACCTGCCGTCGGCCGAGCGGCGCGGGGTCGAGGTCCGCCCGCTCGTCCGGGTCGACGAGGTCGCGCCCTCGGCGGCCCGCCCCTACCGCTGGATCGTCCGCGGCGCCACCGTGGACCCGGAGACCAAGCAGGCGACCGGGCGGGTCGAGATCGAGTGCAAGGTCGCGATCCTGGCCGCCGGTGCCCTCGGGACGCCGCCGATCCTGATGCGGTCGCGCAACAACGGCGCCCTGCCGGGAGTCTCACCCCACCTCGGCCGGCACCTGGGGGTCAACGGCGACCACGTCGCGGCGATCGAGGTCGACTCGCGGAAGGCCAAGCGCGTGCTCGGCCTTCGCGGCGGCTACGACGAGTTCTTCAAGGGCAAGCCGATCACGACGATGAGCTACGACCACTGGGTCGGCAAGCGCGGCAACGCGCACGACGGGACCAGGTTCACGCTCCAGGAGATCCTCCTCTCCCAGCTCACGAACTTCCTCTACGACGACGGCCGCTCCGGCGCCGCGGAGCCGACCTGGTGGGGCCGGGAGAAGAAGCGCTCGATCGCGAGCTGGTCGCGCCACATCGAGATCCTGGCGATGGTCGAGGAGACGATGGACGGGAGCTTCTTCGCCGTGCCGCCGACCGGCGACGGGCACGTGCAGCCCAACGGCGGGCCGATCGGGATCGGCCTCTTCGACTACCGGCTGTCCGAGCAGTCCGCGCGGATCCGCGAGCGCGCGGACGCCGAGATCCGGCGGATCGCGGAGCGGCGCGGCGTCGGCCGCTTCCTCAAGCTCGCCGAGACGCCCGGGCGTCTACGCCTCGCATCCGCTGGGCGGCGCGCGGATGGCGGACGAGATCGCCTTCGGGGTCGTCGACGACCGCTGCGAGGTCTTCGGCAGCGAGGGGCTCTTCTGCATGGACTCGTCGGTGATCCCGACCAGCTTCGGGGTGAACCCCTCGCTCTCGATCTCCGCGGTCTGCGAGCGGGCCGCGGCGAAGCTCGTCGCCCGGGCAGCCGACTTCGGCCTTCCGGCGCCGCCGCCGAGCCTGCGCCATCGGCCGCCCGGCGTCCACATCGGCCCGCGCGTGCGCCCGGGCCGCGACTAGGAACCGCCCCCGGCTGCTGCTACCTTTGCGCCGTCCTCCATGGACGACGACCTCCCCCGAAGTACCCGGCCGAAAAGACGGCCCGCTGAACGGCAGTGACGGCGCTCTTCCTCGTCCTGCTGGTCCTGCTCGTGCTCGTCAACGGGCTGTTCGTGGCCGCCGAGTTCGCGCTGGTGCGCACCCGCAAGGGGCGGATCGAGATCCTCGCCAAGGAGGGCGAGGCCGGCGCCGAGGAGGCGCTCGAGCAGCTCGACAAGATCGACGAGTCGCTGGCGGCCTGCCAGTTCGGGATCACCCTCGCGTCGATCGGGATCGGCTTCCTCGGCGAGCCCGCGATCGCCGACCTGATCGAGCCGTTGATCGGCGACGGCACCGCTGCCACGGCGGTCGCGTTCGCGCTCTCGTTCGCGATCGCGACCTCGCTCCACATCACGATCGGCGAACAGGTGCCGAAGATGCTCGCGATCACCAACGCCGAGCCGACCGTGCGCATGCTGTCGCGGCCGCTGAACGTGTTCCGCACGATCAGCGCGCCGTTCACCTTCCTGCTGAACAAGGTCTCGAACGCGATCGTGCGCCTGTTCGGCGTCGACCCGCACGACCTGGGCGAGAAGCACACCTCGAGCGACCTCAAGGAGATCATCCAGACCTCGGCAAAGGGCGGGAGCCTCGACCCGGGCGAGGCGGTGATGCTCGGCGGCGTCTTTCACCTGCACGAGCAGGAGGCGCGCGAGGTGATGACTCCGATCCCGGCGGTGGTCACCGTGAACGCCGACGAGACCGTGGAGGAGGCGCTGCGCCGCTGCGTCTCGTCAGGACACACGCGGCTGGTCGTGGTCGAGAACGACAACCCCGACAAGATCCGCGGGATCGTCCATATCAACAGCCTCACCCGCCTCTACCTGAATGCCGGCGGTGACGCCTCGCTGGAGCCGGCCGTTCGCAACGTGCCGGTGTTCCCGGAGACGAAGCCGATCGACGACCTGCTCGCCGAGCTCCAGCGCCAGCGATCCTCGATCGGGATCGTGTCGGACGAGTACGGGCGCACGGTCGGGATCGTCACGGTCGAGGACATCCTCGAGGAGGTCGTGGGCGAGATCGAGGACGAGACCGACGCCCGCGCGACCGAGCTGCGCCGGCTCACGGACGGCGACTGGTACGTCCGCGGACACGTGCCCCTGGGTGACCTCGAGGACGCCGGGATCCAGCTGCCCGTTGCCTCCGACGCCTTCAACTCGATCGGCGGCTACGTCTTCTCCGAGCTGGGCCGGCTGCCGAAGCGCGGCGACAAGGTGCGCGCCAACGGCTACGAGCTCCGCGTCGAGTCGGTGCGCGACAACCGGATCGTCGCGATCCGGATCCACTCGGTGACGGCCGAGCACACTGCGCTCCCGTCGGTGTCCTCGGTCCAATCGCCGCAGGCGGACGCCCGCTAGCTGCGGGTTTCGGCGCCTGCGCTTCCGTCCGCGGCGCTCCATAGCGTTCTCTCGCGACCGCGATGGCGACCCAGGGATGGCGCGATGTGGGTGATCAAGCTCACCGATAAGCAGCTTGAAGTCCTGAGGGCGATGCTGAGGGCCGAGGATCACCTCGGACCAGCGCTCCGCGGGGCGCTCGAAGCGATGGAGCTGGCCCGGTGGGACGAGCTTCCCGACGCCCAGCTGCCCTGGCGGAGCGTCGCCGACGAGGCCCGGCGTCAGGGCGTCTCGGAGGCGGAGGTCGTCTGGGACCTCTGCGGGCGCCACCCCGAGCCGGCCGCGCCGCGACGTTCGCGCAAGTCGGTTCACCCGGCGGGCTGACCGCCGGCGCGCTCACGCGTACTCGAAGAAACCCTCTCCCGACTTCCGGCCCAGCTTCCCGTCGGCGACCATCCGGGTGATCAGCGCGGGGACGACGTCCGCGCCGCCGCCGGCACCGTCGCGGTCGAGGCTCTCGCCGATCGCCGCCGCGACGTCGAGGCCGACGAAGTCGAGCAGCCGCAGCGGCCCCATCGGGTGCCCGGCGCCGAGCTGCATGCAGGAGTCGACGTCGGCCGGGTCCATCCCGGTGGCCTCCATCAGCCGGACGGCCTCGAACAGGTAGGGGAAGAGCAGCCGGTTGACCACGAACCCCGTCTGATCCGGGACGTCGATCGCGGTCTTGCCGAGCGCCGCGCACCAGGCGCGGGCCCGCTCGCCCACGTCGCTCGCGAGCCCGTCCGGCAGGCAGAGCTCGACCAGCTCCATGCGCGCCACCGGGTTGAAGACGTGGAGGCCGAAGAACCTCGAAGCGCTGCCGCTGCGCTCGCCGAGCTCGCCGATCGAGAGCGAGGAGGTGGTCGTCGCCAGATGGGCCTCCGGCGCCGCCGCGGCCATCCCCGTGAGCAGCTCGACCTTCGCCTCGGTGTCCTCGGTGATCGCCTCGACCACGAGGTCGCATTCGGCGAGGTCGGCCGGGTCGGTGGTCACCTTGATCCGCTCGGCCGCCCCGCGGTCGAGCTTGCGCGCCTCGGCCTGCGCCACCTCCTCGGCGCGCCAGGCCGAGGCGTCGCTGCGGGCGAGCAGCCGCACCGTCGCCGGTCTGCGTCGCGCAGGCGGCGAGCCCGCACGCGATCGAGCCGCTGCCGGCGACCCCGGGCCTCTCATATCCCGCGGAGCCTCCCATCCCCCGGGGTTACTATCACGCGCGACTCCATCGCCGACGGCTAGTATTCGGTTGAGTCGCATCAAAAAACTGACTACGGAGGACCAACACTCATGGCCGGCAACGGGAAGTTCTCAGGGCGCGAGGTAGTGATCGTCGAGGCGGTACGGACGCCGGTCGGCCGCGGTCATCCGGAGAAGGGCTACTACAAGGACGTCCATCCCTCGACCCTGCTCGCGAGGACCTACTCCGAGCTCATCGACCGGGCCGGGATCGACGCCGCCGAGGTCGAGGACGTCGTCGCCGGCTGCGTGCAGCAGTTCGGCGAGCAGGCGATCAACATCGGCCGCAACGCGTGGCTCGAGGCCGGCCTCCCCGTCGAGACCCCGGCGACGACCGTTGACCGCCAGTGCGGCTCGGCCCAGCAGGCGATCAACTTCGCCGCCGCGATGATCGCGTCGGGCGTCCACGATGTGGCCATCGGCGGCGGGGTCGAGCACATGGGCCACATCTCCTTCGCCGACTCGCTGGAGGTGCAGAAGGAGCACGGCTTCGCCTTCTCGCCGCAGCTGATGGAGCGCTACAACCTCGTCCCCCAGGGGATCTCGGCCGAGATGATCGCCGACAAGTGGGAGATCCCGCGCTCGGAGCTCGACGAGATCGGGCTGCGGTCCCACCAGCTCGCCGCCAAGGCGACCGAGGAGGGCCGCTTCGACCGCGAGATGCTCCCGTTCCGTGTCAACGGCGACACCTACACCACCGACCAGGGCATCCGCCCGGATACCAGCCTGGAGAAGCTGGCCCAGCTGAAGCCGGCGTTCAAGGAGGACGGCAAGGTCACCGCCGGCAACTCCTCGCAGGTCTCCGACGGCGCCGCGGCGGTGCTGCTCATGACGCGCGAGAAGGCCGACGCCCTCGGCCTCGTGCCACGGGCGCGGATCGTCGACCAGACCACGGTCGGCGTCGACCCGGTGATCATGCTCACCGGCCCGATCCCGGCGACGAAGAGGATCCTCGAGCGCAACGGGATGCAGATCTCGGACATCGACCTGATCGAGATCAACGAGGCGTTCGCCTCCGTGGTCGCCGCCTGGCGCCGCGAGCTCGACCCCGACATGGACCGGGTCAACGTCAACGGCGGCGCGATCGCTCTCGGCCACCCGCTGGGCTCGACCGGCGCCCGCCTGATGACGACCCTCTTGCACGAGCTCGAGCGCACCGACAAGCAGGTCGGCCTGGTGACGATGTGCTGCGGCGGCGGGCTCGGCACCGGCACGCTGATCGAGCGGGTCTAGCCACCCTCGCCGCGCTCGTCCTCGCCGCGGGCTGCGGCGGGGACGAGACGGCGGACGACCCCTATCCGCCGGGCGTCTCGCGTCCGATCGCCAAGGTCAGGTTCCTCGCCGAGGCCGAACCGCATCTGCCACTCGACCAACGCCCGGGTCGAGGCGGCGGCGGACGACCTGCTCCGCGGCGGT
Source organism: uncultured Solirubrobacterales bacterium (assembly GCA_963729065.1). Lineage (GTDB taxonomy): Bacteria > Actinomycetota > Thermoleophilia > Solirubrobacterales > 70-9 > WHSW01. Next base: position 755,997 of record CAVSMS010000010.1, on the reverse strand, counting down.
GGCGGCGAGCCGCGGCCGGCCGAGGCGCGCCGGGCGGCGCTCGCAATCGCTGTGCCCGCGCTCGAGGCGGAGGTGCAGGGCGATCGGGGCGCTGGGCGCGCCGCAGGGAGACGAGCGCGAGGTCGAGGCGATCATCGCCGCCACCGAGCGCGGCATCGACCAGGTCCGCGCCGACCCGGCGGACGTCGTCAACGGCCCACCGCCCGCGCTGCGGCGGGCGGGCCGCCTGGCCCGCGCCTACGGCTCCGAGGAGTGCGCGGTCAGATAGGTTGGCGCGGTCGGCGCCGCTCAGAGACGATCGATGAACCACCGCCCCTCCCTCGCCCTCGCAGGGCTCGCCGCGTCGGCGGCGCTGGCAGTCGCCGGCTGCGGCTCCGACGACGAGTCCACGAGCACGGCCACCGGCCCCACCGGGGTCAACGGCAGCGGCGGCCCTCGGCCCTGACCGCGGAGGCGTTCACCCAGCAGGCCGAACGCGATCTGCACCGCCGGCAACAAGTCGATCGAGCAGGTGGCGAACTCCACCTTCACCGGCCAGGAGCCGAGCGCGGCCGAGCTGCAGCGCTACGCCGACGTCGCGGTGCCGGCGATCCAGCAGCAGATCGACGCGATCCGGGCCCTGCCCGCGCCCGAGGATCTCCAGGACCAGGTCAACGACTTCCTCGACACCGTCCGAGGCCGACCTGAAGAAGGTCAAGGCCGACCCGTCGCTGTTCGCCGCCGGCGACACCGACCCGTTCGCGAACACGAACGAGTCGGCCTCCGCCCTCGGCCTCGACGAATGCGGGAGCTCGGGTTGATCGCGGCGCGCGCATGAGCCGGCCCGCGGCCCTCGACCGGGTCCAGATCGCGGGGCTCGGCAACTCGATCGCCGACCTGCGCGAGCAGGCCCGCGCGGCCGAGGCCGCGGGGATCGACTGCGTCTGGGCGGTTGAGCTCTTTCGCAGCTCGCTCACCCAGGCGATGTGGCTGGCCGCGTCGACCGACCGGGTGGCGGTGGGCACCGGGATCGCGTGGGCCTTCACCCGCAGCCCGATGATGATCGCGCTCTCGGCGCTCGACATCGACGAGGCCTCGGGCGGGCGGTTCCGCCTCGGCCTCGGCGCCGGGGTCAAGCGGCTGAACGAGACCTGGCACGGCGTCGATTACGGGCGTCCGGCGCCGCACCTGCGCGAGACCGTGGAGGCGGTGCGGCTGATCATCGAGCGCGCCGGCGGCGCCGAGCCGATCCGCTACGAGGGCGAGTACCACGACATCGACATCAAGGGCTGGGTCCGCCCGCACCCGAAGGTCCGCGAGACGATCCCGATCTACACCGCGGCCGTCCAGGAGGGGATGGCGCGGATGGCCGGGGACGTCGCCGACGGGATGATCGGCCACCCGATGTGCTCGGTGCGGTGGCTCGACGAGGTCCTGGTGGCGAACTTCGAGCTCGGCCTCCGGCGCTCCGGCCGCGAGCGCGCGAGCTTCGACTTCCTGCCCGCGGTCTGCTGCGCGATCGACGACGACGAGGAGGCCGCCTACGAGGCGGCGCGGCGGACGATCTGCTTCTACGCGACCGTGCGCACGTACGCGCCGCTGTGGGAGATGCACGGCTTCGGCGACGCCGCGTCGGCGGTCGGCGACGCGTTCCGGCGCGGCGACTTCGCGGCGATGCCCGCCAACGTCCCCGACGAGATGGTCGACGCCTACTGCGCCGCCGGGCCCGCTGGACAAGGTCCGCGAGCGGGTGGAGACGGTGGCCGAGCGCGGCGATGGCGTCTGGCTCGGGCCGCCGACGTACTTCCTCGCCGAGGAGCAGATCGCGGCCTACCAGCAGCGGATCGTCGACGCCTTCGCCCCCTCGGCGTAACGCCCGCGCCCCTCACCCGACGAAGGCGGCGGGATGGAGATCTCGTTCGACAATCTTCTGATCGTCGTCGTCGCAGGGTTTCTCGCCCCCCTGGCGCTCGGGCTGATCCCGGGCCTGCGGCTGCCCTCCGTGGTGCTCGAGATCGTGATCGGGATCGTGATCGGCCCGGCCGTCCTCGGCTGGGTAGAGATCGACGAGCCGGTCGAGGTCCTCTCCCTGATCGGGCTGGCTTTCCTGCTGTTCCTCGCCGGGCTGGAGATCGACCTCACGGCGCTGCGGGGTGCCCTGCTGCGCGCCGCGTCGGTCGGCTTCGCGGCCTCGATGGTCCTCGCCCTGGTCGCCGGCCTCGCGCTCGATCTCGCCGGGATCGGGGACGAGCCCCTGCTGCTCGCGGTGATCCTCACCTCAACCTCGCTCGGGGTGATCGTCCCCGTGCTGCAGGACGCGGGCGAGTCGACCTCGCGGTTCGGGCAGCTGGTGATCGCCGCAAGCTCGATCGCCGACTTCGTGTCGGTTCTGCTGCTCTCCTTCCTGTTCTCGGGCGAGGCCGGCGGCGCCGGGACGAAGCTCCTCTTGATCGGCTTCTTCGTGCTCGCGATCGCCGCCGTCCTGCTGGCCGTGATGGGTGCCGAGCATTCGAAGCGGATCTCCGCCACCCTCGTCCGGCTCCAGGACACGAGCGCGCAGATCCGCGTCCGCGGGGCGTTCGTGCTCCTGGTCGGGATGGCGGTGCTCGCCGAGCAGCTGGGCCTGGAGCTGATCCTCGGCGCCTTCGCCGCCGGCGCGATCGTCAACCACCTCGACCAGGACCGCGGGATGACCCACCCGGAGTTCCGCCTGAAGCTCGCGGCGGTGGGCTTCGGCGTCTTCATCCCCGTGTTCTTCGTCGCCAGCGGGGTGCGCTTCGACCTCGACGCGCTCTTCGGCAGTTCCACGGCGATCGCCTCGATTCCGGCGTTCGTCGCGGCGCTGCTCGTCGCCCGCGGGCTCCCGGCGCTGCTCTACCGCGGCCAGCTCGAGCGCCGCCGGGTCTACGCCGCGGCGCTGTTGCAGGCGACCTCGCTGCCGTTCATCGTCGCCGCGACCCAGATCGGTCAGTCGCTGGGCGTGATCGACGCCGCCACCTCGGCGGGCTTCATCGCCGCCGGGCTCGTGACGGTCCTCGTCTTTCCGATCAGCGCGCTCAGCCTTCTGCGAGGCGGCCGCCCACGAACTGAACCAGGCCCGAGAGCCGCCGGCGTATCTGCGTGAAGCCGCGCTCGGAGAGCGCCTCGAAGATCTCGTCGCCCTCGAAGATCCGCATCCCGCTCGCGCGTTCGAGCACCGGCTTCAGCGGCCTCAGCGTGAGCTCGCGGCGGACCGAGGTCATGAGCGCGATCCGCCCGCCGGGCCGGAGCACCCGGCGCATCTCGTCGAGCGCCCGAAACGGGTCCGAGAACAGATGCAGGGCGGCGAAGCAGCAGCAGGCGTCGACGCTTCGCGTCGCGGAAGGGCAGCGCGTTGGCGTCGCCGCGGATCAGGACCAGGTTTCCGGGGTCGGCGCGGCGCAGCTCCTCGCCGCCGCGTTCGAGCATGGTCCGCGAGCCGTCGATGCCCAGCGCCAGCCCGCCGCCGCCGACCGCGCGCGCGAACTCGCGGGTGAAGTTGCCGGGCCCGCAGGCCACGTCGAGGACGGTGTCGCCCTCGCCGAGCCCGAGCAGCAGCCGGGCGATCCGCATCTCCTCCGCCATCCCGGGCCCGGTGACGCCCTTGGCCACCCGTCCCAGCGCCGGCCGCCAGTAGCGCTCGTAGATCGCCGGCACCAGCCGGGTGACCATCAGGTCCTGGGTCGGGCCCGTGGATTCGAGCTCGCCCTCGAGCAGGTCGAGGTAGCCCGCCTGGTTGAGCCCGCGGCGGGCGGCGAGCTCGGCCGCGGGCGCGTCGAGCAGCCCGATCGCGCGCTCGAGCGCGCCGGCCGCGGTCGCCTCGGCCGTCATCCGTCGCTGCGCGGGTCGCCCGAGTGCTGCGCCAGCTGGGTCAGCCTCGCGACCTGGCGCTCGCCCTCCACCCGGGCCGGGTCGTCGGGCGGCAGCGGCGCGATCAGGCGCTGGATCCGGTTGCGAATCTGGAGCGCGAAATGCGGCGTCGAGGGCCCGGCGAGCGCGCGCACGTCCTCCACCGTGATCCGTCGGCCGCTGAGGCGGTCCGGGCGCTCGCTCTCGCTCATCTCGACTGGCTCGGGTTCGAATTCGGCTCGGGCTGGGATTCCGGTGTCCCGGGCACGGGTCCCAGCGACGACGATCCCGACCCGGACGTTACCGGGGCGACCTCGGCGAGCTCGTCCACCTGCGCCTGGAGGTCGACCGACAGCCGGTCGGTGTCGCCGATCAGCCAGACGTGGTTGTAGACGGCGCGGGTCGGGTCGTCCGCGTAGCCCGGCTTGAGGTCCAGCAGGTAGGAGCGCAGCGCCTCGGGCAGCTGGTCGGCCTCGTCGCTCAGGAGCAGCGGTCCCCAGGTGCCGCTGGCGGAGAGCGGCGCCGCGGCGACGGCGTCGAGCGGCTGGTCGGAGCGCGCGAGCACGAGCCCGTGCCCCGGGTCGTTGATGTTCCAGCCGAAGCTGCCGGCGGAATAGCGGGCAAAGGCGATCGCGTTCTCGACCTCGTCGCCCGCCCCGACCCGCTCGGCGCTCGTCGCCACGCGCTCGATTTCCTTCAGCGCCTTGGCGCTGATCGCGTCCGGCGGTCCGAGGACGAAGACGGGGACCCCGTCGTGGCGGCGCAGAGCCTTCAGCGTCGCCTCCGGGACCCGGTCGCGCTCGGCGAACAGCACCGGGTCGCCCGACCTCGCCGCCCAGGCGGCGGCGGGCATCGCGTAGCCCGGCTCGTCGGAGCTCGCGACGAGGATGTGCTCCGGCTTGCCCGCGAGCCGCTCGCGCAGCTTGTCGACCTCCGCCGCGAGCTCCGCCGCGCCCCCGCCCTCGACCTCGAGCGTCTCGAGTCCGTCCGGCGCTGCCGCGGCGCCGATCACGAACGCCTCGCGGCCGGCGGTGGCGGCCGAGCCCTTCGGGTCGAGCTCGGCGAGCGCGGCCTCGGTCAGCTCTCCCGGCTCACCGTCGGCGGTGATCAGCACGGGCGCCGAGACCGGGGCGGCGACCAGCGACGCGGCGGCGATCCCGGCCTGCCACTCGCCGGCGTCGACCAGGGTGACGGCGTCGGGCCCGGGGATGCCGCCCGCCGACGGGAAGACGGCAAGCGCTGCGCCGGCGGCGTTGGCGGGCGCCTCCGCGCCGGCGACCCGGGTCGTGTTCTTGGTGGCGAAGGCCGGGAATCCGAGGTCCTCGGTGCGCTCCGGCGCCGCCACCTCGCGGACGACCACCTGCGGCGCCGGCGCCGGCTGCGCGCGCCGCGAGGGGTCGCCGTCGTCGCCGCTCGCCGCCACGTAGACGCCGGCGGCGATCGCGACGACGCCGAGCGTCACGCCCGCGACCGCCCAGCGGTGCTTGCGCAGCGAGCGGCCGGCGGCCGCAAGCGCCTGGCGGAGCCTGGTGAGCACGGCGGCAGAACTTACGGCACGCGCCTCGCCCGCCCGCCCGCCCGCTCACAGCGCCGGGTCAGCGATTGCGCAGGATCGAGACGCTCGCGGGGTTGGGGCCCGCCGGCGTGGAGAGGTTGGCGGTGGCCAACCCCCCGGACCGGCGCCTGGGTTATGCTGCGGCAACCGACTGACTGACCAGTCAGTCAGGAGCCCAGAGAGGAGATCCCAGCTTGGACTTCGCACTCAACGCCGAGCAGGTCGAGTTCAAGGCGAAGTGCCGTCGGTTTGCCGCCGAGGTGATCCGGCCGGTCGCCGCCGAGCACGACGCCGAGGAGTCGACGCCGTGGGAGGTGATCCGCGCCGCTCGCGCTCAGGGGCTGCAGGGGCTGGAGAGCATCCAGCGGATGGGCTCCGACCAGGACGGGATGCTCGGGCTCATCTCGGCCGAGGAGCTGCACTGGGGCTGCGCCGGGATCGCCCTGGCGGTCTCCGGCTCCGGGCTCGCGGCCGCCGGCCTTGCCTCCTCGGGAACCCCGGAGCAGATCGCCCGGTGGGTCCCAGAGTGCTTCGGGCTCGGCGACGAGGTCAAGCTCGGCGCCTACGCGGTCACCGAGCCGCAGGCGGGGTCGGACGTCAAGAGCCTGCGGACGACCGCGAAGCGCGACGGCGACGAATGGGTCCTCAACGGGACCAAGGTCTTCATCACCAACGGCGGGATCGCCGACGTGCACGTGGTGGTCGCCTCGGTCGACCCCGACCTCGGCCATCGCGGCCAGGCGTCCTTCGTGATCGAGAAGGGGACCCCGGGCCTGCGGCAGGGCAAGAAGGAGTCGAAGCTCGGCATCCGGGCCTCGCACACCGCGGAGGTCGTGCTCGAGGACTGCCGGATCCCGGTGGAGAACCTGCTCGGCGGGATGGAGAAGCTGGAGCGCAAGCTCGCCCGCGCGCGCTCGGGCGAATCGTCGGGCCGCGCCTCGAACGCCCTCGCGACCTTCGAGCTGACGCGCCCGATCGTGGGCGCATCGGCCCTCGGGATCGCCCAGGCCGCGTACGAGTGGACGCTCGCCTACCTCGGCAACGGCGCCGCGCCCGCCGATCCGTTCGAGTCGGCGCTGGACGACAGCTCGACCGCCGGCCGCCCACCGCTGCAGCGGCAGGGAAACCAGCAGATCCTGGCCCAGGTGGCGACCGAGATCGAGGCCGCGAGGCTGCTGGTCCAGCGGGCCGCCTGGATGGGCCGCAACGGGGTCCCGCTCACGGGTGGGCAGGGGTCGATGTCGAAGCTGAAGGCCGGCCAGGTGGCCGTCTGGGCGACGCGGACGCTGATGGATCTGGTCGGGCCGTACGCCTACACGCGCGAGTGCCCGCTGGAGAAGTGGTTCCGCGACGCGAAGATCTACGAGCTGTTCGAGGGCACCGCCGAGATCCAGCGCCTGGTGATCTCGCGCATGCAGGTCGCCGAGTACAGCGAGCGCCTGCTCGAGGCTGCCGCGATCGCCGCCGAGGCGACCGAGCCCGCGGTCGGCGGGTCGGTGGCCGCCGCGTCGTAGCGGCTAGGCCTAGGGCCGCGCGAGGAAGTCGTCGACCGCGCCGGCGAACCGCCGGCGGTCGCCGAAGAGGAACGCGTGCGCCCCGGGGAAGACGCGTAGCTCGGCGCCGGGAACCCGCGCCGCGATCCGTCGGAGGTTGACCGGGGGCACCACCGGGTCACGCCGGCCGGCCGCGGCGAGGGTCGGCGCCCCGATCCCCGCGAGCTGGCTGTAGTTGCGATCGCTGCGCAGCCACGGGTCCTCGGCGGCGACCTGGGCGTCGGTGGTCGCGGCCGGGACCTCGAAGTCGTCGGGGATCTCGCCGCTGCGGCTCGCGCGAACGAGGCGCCGCAGAAAGCGCCGGCCCTCGGCCTGCCGGCCCGGCGGGTAGAGCTCGCGCAGGATCTCGGCGTCGGTCGGGTTCGGGTCGCTGTCGATCTCCTGCGCGGCCGGCGTGCCCAGCACCGAGCGCCGGCCGCCGGGGTTGGTCCCGGCGAGGATCAGGTGCTCGACCCGCCTGGGGTGGTCGATCGCCAGCCGCTGGGCGACGAAGCCGCCCATCGACCAGCCGAGCACGTCCGCCTCGGGCACGCCGATCGTCTCCATGAACGCAGCGGTCGTCGAGGCGAGCGACCCGAAGGTGCGTCCGCGCCACGGTCCCGAGAGCCCGACGCCCGGGTAGTCGAGGAGGATCAGCCGGCGCTCGCGCGCCAGGAGCCGGAGGAGCGCCGGGTCCCACTCGGCCATCGTCGAGCCGGTGCCGATCAGCATCACCAGCGGCGGGCCGCGAGCCGCGCTCGTACCAGGCGATCCGCGTCCCGGCGGCGTCGGCGTGGCGGATCTGGGCGCGGAAGGGCTCCGCGGCGGGGTCCGGCCCCGATTCGCCGCACCCGGCGATCCCGGCCGCCGCCGCGAGCAGGCAGACAAGCGGCCGGACGCTCACCGCCTCAGCCTAGAATCGGGCCGGCGGTCGCCGCGCAGTCGCGGTTGCAAGGTTGCCTGCGGGCCGTGGGCCGGGGGAATCGACTCGCTACCTTGACGCTCCGTCATGGGGGGCGCGACGGGGGCGGACCTCGGCTCGAGACCCAGATGCGCATCGGCGACGACACCAACCCGCACCCTCGACGGCCCGCAGCCCTGGCGGTTGCCGCCGCCGTCCTCGCCCTGCTCTGCCTCGGCGGCTCCGGAGCCCTCGGCACAGGACCTCCAGTCGCAGCTCGAGCAGCGCCAGTCCGAGCTGCAGAACCAGCAAGATCGCAAGGGGGTGCTGTCGACCGAGCTCTCCGGGTACGAGGAGCGGCTCGACCAGCTCGCCGGCGAGGTCGCGACGCTGCGAAACCGCGAGGCGATCGTGGTCGCCGAGCTCCGCCGGGTCCAGGCGCGCCTCAACCGCGAGAAGGACCGGCTCGAGCGGCTCAAGCACCAGCTGCGGCGTTCGCTCAACGTGCTTCGCAACCGCCTGGTCGGCATCTACCGCTCGAGCGGGGCGGACCTGCTCACCGTGATGCTCGAGTCCGACGGTTTCGACGACCTGCGTCTCGCGCTACGAGTACCTGCGCCGGATCGAGGAGCAGGACTCCACGATCGTCGGCCGGGTGAGAACCCTCCGCAACGGCACCATCGTGACGGTCGAGCGCGTGACCGCGGACCGCAACGAGATCGCGGCCAAGAAGGCCGAGCTCGAGCGCACCCGGGCGCAGCTCGAGTCCCGCGAGGCGGAGCTCGACTCGGTGCGCGATCGCAAGGCGGCCGCGCTCGACGAGGTGCAGTCGGACATCGAGAAGCTCGAGGGCGACATCGGCGACATCCAGGGCCAGATCCAGGCGCAGATCCAGGCCGCGACCGAGACGTCGACCGCAACGCTGCCGGCCGGGCCGATCCAGGGCGCCAGCTCGGGCTTCATCTGGCCGGTCAACGGCACGGTCAGCTCGCCGTTCGGCTGGCGCTGGGGGCGCATGCACGAGGGCATCGACATCGCCGTTCCCGCCGGGACCCCGATTCGCGCCGCCAAGGCGGGGAACGTGATCCTCGCCGCGTACACCAGCGGGTACGGCAACTACACCTGCATCGACCACGGCGGCGGCCTCTCCACCTGCTACGCGCACCAGTCCAGCTACGCGACCAGCGTCGGCGAATCGGTCGCCCAGGGGGACGTGATCGGCTACGTGGGGTGCACCGGGAGCTGCTTCGGCGACCACCTGCACTTCGAGGTCCGGATCGACGGCGCCGCCACGGATCCGCTCGGCTACCTGTAGCCCGGGCCCCACATGAGGTAGTTCGCGCCGCCGTTGGGGTAGTCGCCGCCTTGCGGTGTTGCAAGTTTCCCCGGCGGCTGCATATTCTTCGCCGGAATGGGGAATAAGGGGACGACGAGGCGCCCCTCGCCGCGCGGCATCGAGCGCGGCGCACACGACGAATGAGCACGATCGCCAGCCCACAGCCGACCGTTCGCCGGAAGCTCAACCTGAGGGCCTTTCTCGCGGGCGGCACCGCCACGGCGGCCCTGATCGCCGCGGCCGTCGTCGTCTTCGCGTCGCTGGCCGCCTACGTCGCCTTCGACGGCGCTCCGGTCCGCAGCGACGACCCGCCGGCCGCCTCGGTCACCGTCGGCGCGCCGCAGGCCGCCGCCGCAACCCTGGGTCGCGCGCCGCGCGTGGTCGCCGCGACGCCCGCCGCGCCGACCGCGATCGCCCCGGCCCCCGCTCCCGCGCCCGCCGCGGCAGCCGCCGGCGTGGCGGCCGCCACACCCGGCACGGTGAGCACGGGTGCAACCGAGCTCGACCCCGCGGCCGTTCCCGTCACTCCCGGCACGGACCCCGCAGTCGCGCCGACCACCGAGACGGCGCCGGTGGCGCCCACCGCGACCGCCCCGGTCGACCCCGACACCACGACCGGCGGCGGCTCCGGCGAAAGCTCGGGTGTCCTCGGTGGCACCGTCGACACCGTCGACGAAGTGACCGGCGGGGGACTCGGGCTCAGTGAGACCACCGACTCGGTCACCGCGCCGCTCGACAACACCGTCAACGACACGCTCAACAACGTCGCCCCGGGTCTCGGCGACCAGGTCACCGACACCGTCGACGGCATCCTCGGCGGCTAGAACGCCGCCGGCTCGGACCTCCGCAGCTTCCGCTCGATCCACCTCAGGGCAACCCCCTGGAGCTCGGGGTCGTGCTGGGCGGAACGGTGATGGCCGCCGGGGAGGATGACGAGCTTCCGCGGCTCGGCCGCGCGCTCGTACAGCTCGGCCGAGAACCCGCTCGGGATCCGCTCGTCGCCCTCGGCGTGGATCAGGATCAGGGGCTTGCGGCCGAGCAGCGCGACGGCGTCGCGCAGGTCGTGCTCGGCGAGCCACGCCTGGAGGTCGGCGCGGGCGCGGTCGCCGGCGCGGAACTCGAGCGAGCCCTCGCGCAGGCCGCGCAGCAGGTGCTCCTCGCCCGCGGGGCAGATTGCGATCACGGCGGCGATCGAGTCCGAGGTCGCGGCGCCGTGGATCGCGACGAAGCCCCCCATGCTGGAGCCGCGGACGCAGATCCGCTCGGGGTCGACGCCCTCCCGTGCGGCCAGGAACCGCGCCATGCGGCCGACGTCGGCGAGCGCCTCCGGCGACATCTCGTCGGTGGACTCCCCGTGCCCGCGCTGGTCGTAGGCGAGCGCCGCCCACCCGGCGGCGGCGCAGGCGCGGCCGAAGTCGCCGTGGTTCGCCTTCTGCGAGCCGGCGCCGTGGACGATCACCATCCCCGGCCACGGCGGTCGCGCGGCTCGGGAGCCAGGTCAGGTACGGACGGCCCCCGTGGACGCCCGACTCCGAAGGTGGCATCGGCGGGCGGTGGGTGCGGGCCATCCGGGGATAATGACCGGCCCGATGGCGCCGACCACGCACGCAGACCCGGTCCAGGGCTCGGCGGTGTACCCGCTGGGCAGCCGCGTGAACGCGGCCGGCCACCTCGAGATCGGCGGCTGCGACGTCGTCGAGCTGGCGCGCGAGTTCGGCACCCCCGCCTACATCTACGCCGAGGACGACATCCGCGCCCGCGCCCGCGCCTACCTGGATGCCTTCGCGGCCCGCGTGGCCGACTTCGAGGTCGTCTACGCGAGCAAGGCGGCCCCGTTCACCGCCGCCTACCGGGTGCTTCGCGAGGAGGGGCTCTCGGTCGACGTCGCCTCGGGGGGCGAGCTGCACATGGCGCTCCGGGCGGGCTTCGAGCCGGGGCGGATCCACCTGCACGGCAACAACAAGACGGAGGCGGACCTGCGACGCGCGGTCGAGGAGGGCGGTCGGGCACGTGATCTGCGACTCGCTGATCGAGATCGAGCGCCTCGACGCGATCTGCGCCGAGGCGGGCCGGCGCCAGGAGGTGCTCATCCGGATCACCCCCGGGGTGGTGCCCGACACGCACTCGCACATCCAGACGGGCCAGGTGGATTCCAAGTTCGGGCTCGGGCTCGCCGACGGCCTGGCCGCGCGGGCGGTCGAGGCGGTCCTGGCTTCGGCCCGGCTCGACCTGGTCGGCCTGCATGCCCACATCGGGTCTCAGATCTTCGAGCTCGAGCCGTACCTGCGCGCGATCGAGACGCTCGCCGAGCTCGCCGATCCCCGGTGGTGCCGGCTGCTCAACGTCGGCGGCGGGCTCGGGATCGCCTACACCGCCGACGACGCGCCGCCCTCGATCGACTCCTACGTCGAGGTCAAGGTGCGCGGCGTCGAGCGCCTCTTCGACCCGGTGCCGCGGATCCTGGTCGAGCCCGGCCGCTCGCTGGTCGGCAACGCCGGGATCACGGCGTATACCGTCGGCACCGTGAAGGAGGTCCCCGGCGTCCGCACCTACGTCGCCGTCGACGGCGGCATGTCCGACAACATGCGGCCGATGCTCTACGGCTCGCGCTACGAGGCGATCGTCGCCGACCGCGCCGCCGAGCCGGCATCGACGACCGTGACGATCGCGGGCATGCACTGCGAGTCCAGCGACGTGCTCGTCCGCGACGCGGGCCTGGCCGCGCCCGGTCCGGGCGACGTCCTCGTCACCCCGGCGACCGGGGCCTACGGCTACGCGATGGCCTCCAACTACAACGGCGTCCCCCGCCCGCCGGTGGTCTTCTGCCGCGACGGCGACGCCCGCGTCGTCGTCCGCCGCGAGACCTACGAAGACCTGACGGCGCGCGATGAGTGAGCCGGCGCGAATTGGTCTGTTGGGGCTCGGCACCGTCGGCGGCGCCTTTGCGGAGCAGCTCGCCGACCGCGCCTTCCAGGTGGAGTCGATCAGCGGCCGGCGGCCGGAGCTCGCCGGCGTCCTGCGCCGATCCGAGGGGGACTTCGACGAGATCCTCGCCGCCTCGGACATCGTCGTCGAGCTGATGGGCGGCACCGACCCGGCGCGCGACTATGTGCTCCGGGCGCTGCGGGCGGGCAAGCACGTGATCACCGCGAACAAGCAGCTCGTCGCCCAGCACGGCGACGAGCTCTTCGCCGCCGCCCGTGAGGCCGGGGTGCAGCTGCGCTTCGAGGCCGCCGTCGCCGGCGTCGTCCCGGTGATCCGGGTGATCCAGGAGAGCCTGGCCGCGACCCGGATCGAGAAGGTGCTGGGGATCGTCAACGGGACGACCAACTTCATCCTCTCGGAGATGGCGGCGACCGGTGCGAGCTACGAAGAGACCCTGGCGCGCGCGCAGGAGCTCGGCTACGCGGAGGCCGACCCGACCGAGGACGTCGGGGGGGCCGACGCAGCGGCGAAGATGGCGATCCTCGCGCGGCTCGCCTTCGACACGCCGGTGGGCCTCGGCGACGTCACCTACGAGGGGATCACCGAGATCCAGCCCGACGACATCGCCTACGCGATCAGGAGCTCGGCCTTTCACTCAAGCTGCTCGGCGTCGCGGAGCGCCGCGGCGAGGCGATCAGCGTCCGCGTGTTCCCGTGCTTCCTCAACGCCGACCATCCCCTCGCCCCGGTTGAGGGCCCTTTCAACGCGGTCACCGTCGAGGCGCCCTCGATCACCGAGATCACGATGTCGGGACCCGGTGCCGGGGGGCCGCAGACCGCCACGGCGGTCCTCGGCGACCTGGTCTCGATCCTCTCCGGCGAGGCCCCGGTGGACCAGCCGAGCGCGCGGCTCGAGGTCGTCCGCGAGGTCAGCTCGGCGTTCTACCTGCACCTCGAGGTCGCCGACCAGCCGCTGGTGCTGGCCGGGATCGCGGACATCCTCGGGCGCAACGGCGTCTCGGTGCAGAGCGTCGTCCAGCGCGGTCTCGGCGACGACGCGCGGCTGGTGATGGTCCTGCACGAGGCGCCCGAGACCGACTTCTACGCGGCGCTCGGCGAGATCCGCGAGCTCGACTTCCTGCGCGCGTCGCCCCGCGCGATCCGCGTGGTCGAGGAGATCTTCGCGTGATCGGCCCGCTCCGATGCCGCCGGCGCTGATCGAGCGCTACCGCGACCGCCTGCCGCTCGAGGCCGGCGACCCCGTGGTCACGCTCAACGAGGGCTCGACCCCGCTGGTCGAGGCGCCGGTGATCTCCGAGCGCGTCGGCGCCCGGGTGCTGCTGAAGCTCGAGGGCGCGAACCCCACCGGGAGCTTCAAGGACCGCGGGATGACGGTGGCCGTCTCGCGCGCCGCCGGCGCCGGCGCCGAGGCCGTGATCTGCGCCTCGACCGGCAACACCGCGGCCAGCGCGGCCGCCTACGCCGCCCGCGCGGGCCTGCGCGGGGCCGTGATCGTGCCCGAGGGCAAGATCGCGATCGGCAAGCTCGCCCAGGCGCTCATGCACGGCGCCCGGGTGATCGCGCTGCGCGGCAACTTCGACGAGGCGCTGCGGATCGTGCGCTCGCTCGCCGACAACCACCCGGTCGAGCTCGTCAACTCGGTCAACCCGTACCGGATCGAGGGCCAGAAGACGGCCGCCTTCGAGGTCGTGGAGGAGCTCGGCGAGCCGCCCGACGCGCTGGCGATCCCGGTCGGGAACGCGGGCAACGTGACCGCCTGGCACCGCGGGTTCACCGAGCTCGGCACGGCGCCGGTGCTCTATGGCTTCCAGGCGGCCGGGGCGGCGCCGCTGGTGCGTGGCGCGCCGGTCGCGAACCCGGAGACGGTCGCCTCGGCGATTCGGATCGGCAACCCGGCGCGCTGGGAGGAGGCGATGGCCGCCTTCACCTCGTCGCGCGGGCGGGTCGAGGCCGTCTCCGACGATCAGATCCTCGACGCCTACCGGCTGCTCGCCGCCCGCGAGGGCGTCTTCTGCGAGCCCGCCTCGGCCGCCTCGGTGGCCGGGATCCTCGCCCACGGCCTGCCGGCCGTCGGCGGGGCGACGCCCGAGACGGTGGTCTGCGTGCTCACCGGCCACGGGCTCAAGGACCCCGACACGGCGCTGGGCAAGGCTCCCGCGGTGATCGGCTGCGACGCCGAGCTCGCCGCGGTCGAGCGCGCGGTCTTCTCCTGACCCCTCGGAATTCGCGCCCTGGACGTTCGGTCCGGGGCCGAAATCGCACAATCCGCGTCCAGGCCGGCGTTGATCGGGTATGACTGGGGTGACCGTGGGGGCGGAGTTGGCATTAGCCGGGGGCTTGCTGATCGCATGCCTGGCCTTGGTCGTGACGCTTCTGCGTCTGCGATCCGTAGGCCGGCGCCAGCGTGTCCTGCTCGACAACCTGCCGCAGACCGCGATCGCCGTGTTCGACCACGACCTGCGGGTGCGCTTCGCCGCCGGCCCGGCCCTCGACCTGGCCGGCAGGCCGGCCGTGGAGGTCGAGGGCGAGCTGCTGCTCGACCACATCCCGCAGGTCCAGCGCGAGCCGCTGCTGACCCACTACCGGGCCGCGCTCCGGGGCGAGCAGCGAACCTTCGAGTACCGCTCGCCCGCATCCGGGCGCGAGTACACGGTCAGGATCGTGCCGCTCAGCGACGACAAGGGCCGGGTCACCGGCGGGCTCTCGGTGGTGGTCGACGTCACCGACCGCGGGCGCACGGAGCCCACGAACGGATCGCGGCCCGCGGAGCTCGACACGATCACCGAAGCGACGCGCGCCCTTGCGCGCAGCACCGACCCGACCGCCGCCCGTAACGCGGTCTGCGAGGGCGCCCGCGCGGTGGCCGACGCCCCCGTCGCGGCGCTGTTCGAGCCCGCTCCGGGCGGGGCCACGCTGGTCGCCAAGGCCTGCGTCGGCGCCGAGATGGTCGGCTTCGGCCTCCCGCTCCGCGGCGAGGGTGGAGCGGCGCTGGCCTTCGCCCGCGCGGAGGAGGTCTTCGTCGCGCTCGACGACGACCTGGCCGACCCCGATCGCGACTTCATGAACCGCGCTCGGGCGCGGGCGGTGCTCTGGCACCCGGTGGTCCGCGACCGGGGCGCGATCGGGGTGCTCGCGATCGCCTGGCGCGAGGACTTCGCCGGGGTCTCGTTGCGGATCTCGAACATGATCGACCTGCTGGGCGCCGAGGCGGCGGTGGCGATCGGGCGCGCCGACCTCCTCGGGCAACTCGAGCACCTCGCCCGCACCGACGGGCTCACCGGGCTCCCCAACCGGCGCCACTGGGAGCAGCAGCTGCCGCGGGAGCTGGCCCGCGCCTGGCGCGACGGCCAGCGGGTTTGCGTCGCGATGCTCGACCTCGACTACTTCAAGGACTACAACGACCGGCGCGGGCACCAGGCCGGCGACCAGCTGCTCCGCGACGCGGCGGTCGCCTGGCGGGTGGCCCTGCGGCCCTACGACATCCTCGCCCGTTACGGAGGCGAGGAGTTCGCCGTGATCCTCCCGGGCTGCGATCTCAAGGACGCGATGAGGCTCGTCGAGCGGCTGCGGGCCGGCACCCCCCAGGGCGAGTCCTGCTCAGCGGGAATCGCGGAGTGGGACGGGGAGGAGCGACCCGAGACCCTGGTCGGCCGCTCAGACGCGGCGCTCTACCGCGCCAAGCGCGCCGGGCGCAACCGCACGGTCGCCGCGAACAAGGCCTGACCCCCGCGGCACCGAGCCGGCGCGATGCGCGCGCCACGCATGCGCCCGCAGCGGCGACCGTGAGGCGGCGATGGCCGCCGACGCGACGATGCGCGCGCTCGTCGGGCTCCTTGCCCCGCCGCGCTGCTGCGCCTGCGCCCGCCCCTGCGCGGCGCGCGAGCTCCTCTGCGAGCGCTGCGCCGCATCCCTCGCGGCGGCCCGCGGCGGGCGCGCCGTCGTCCCGGGCGTCGGCCCGGTGGCATGGGCGGCGCCCTACGACGGGATCGGCGGCGAGCTCGTCGCGGCGCTCAAGTTCGGCGCCCGGCTCGGGCTCGCGCGAACCCTGGGAACGGCGCTCGCGGGGGCGTGGGCGCCGCCGGACGGACGGGCCGGCGACCGCTGGGTGGCAGTGGCCGTGCCGGCCGCTCCTGCCCGGCTGCGCCGGCGCGGCTTCGACCCGGCCGAGCTGATCGCCGGGGACCTGGCCTCCCGGCTCGGCCTCCCGCGCGCCCGGCCCCTGACGCGCGCCGACGGGCCGCGCCAGGTGGGCCGATCGCGCGCCTCGCGCCGCGTCTCGCCGCCGCGCGTGTGGGCCGTCGCCCGCGCGCCGCGCCGCGTGCTGCTGGTGGACGACGTGCTGACGACCGGGGCCACGCTCGGCGCCTGCGCCGCGGCGCTTCGGCGCGCGGGCGCGGCCAAGATCGAGGCCGCCGTGTTCGCCCGAGCACTTGGCGCGAGCGACGCGTGAGCGTAGGATCTAGGTGACTCCCGCGAGGAAAGGAGACAGCGTGCGAATCGAGGTCAGAGGCCGCAACGTGGAGGTGACCGACGAGCTTCGTGACGCGATCACCAAGCGCTTTGCGAGGACGGCCCGGCAGGTCTCCGAGCTCGCGCGGCTCGAGGTCGAGCTGCTCGAGGAGCGCAACCCCTCGATCGCCGACCGGCAGGTCGCCGAGGCCACCCTGTATCTGAAGGGCGTGACCCTGCGCGCTCGCGAAGCGTCGCCGGAGATGCTGCACTCGATCCACGAGCTCGCCGAGGACATCCGGCGGCAGGTCAAGCGCCACCGCGAGAAGCGTCGCGGCAGGGCCCGCACGCGACGCGTGGCAGGGCGGCTGCGGCGCCGGACGGCCTGACCCGAGCGGTCGGGGCCTGGGCGGCGCGACCGCTACCCTGAATCGTTCATGGCCCGGGGAATAATCGATCGCGCCCTGCGGCTCGGCGAGGGCCGGCGGCTGAAGGAATACGAGCAGCGCGTCGAGCAGGTAAACCGCTTCGAGCCGGAGCTTGAGCTGCTCGACGACGCGGAGATCCGCGAGCGCGCCGACGAGCTTCGCGAGCGCGCCCGCGAGGATGACCAGTCGCTCGACGAGCTGCTCCCGGAGGCGTTCGCGCTCGTCCGCGAGGCGAGCAAACGGTCGCTCGGGCAGCGCCATTACGACGTCCAGCTGATCGGCGGCATGGTCCTGGACTCCGGGGCGATCGCCGAGATGAGGACCGGTGAGGGCAAGACCCTGACCGCGACCCTGGCGGTGTTCCTGAACACGCTCGCCGGCGACGGCGTCCACCTGGTCACCGTCAACGACTACCTGGCCCGCCGCGACGCGCTCTGGATGAAGCCGATCTACGACGCGCTCGGCGTCTCGGTCGGGGCGATCCAATCGGAGATGGACCCCGCCCAGCGGCGCCAGATGTACGCCTGCGACGTCACCTACGGGACCAACTCCGAATTCGGCTTCGACTACCTGCGCGACAACATGGCGAGCACGCTCGAGGAGTGCGTGCAGCGCGAGCACGCCTTCGCGATCGTCGACGAGGTCGACAACATCCTGATCGACGAGGCGCGCACGCCGCTGATCATCTCGGGCCGCCCCGAACAGGCGGCCGACACCTACTACACGTTCGCCCGCCTGGCCAAGCAGATGGTCGGCGTCGAGATGAAGCCGAAGCTGAAGTCGCTCGGCGAGTCGCGCGACACCTCCGAGGCCGAGCACGACTACGAGTACGACGAGAAGCACAAGACGGTCGCCCCGACCGAGGGCGGGGTGTCGAAGGCCGAGAAGTTCCTCGGGGTCGACAACCTCTACGTCTCCGAGCACGGGACGCTGGTCAACCACCTGATCCAGTCGCTGAAGGCCGAGTCGCTGTTCAAGCGCGACACCGACTACGCGGTGATCGACGGCGAGGTGAAGATCATCGACGAGTTCACCGGCCGGATCCTCGAGGGCCGGCGGTGGTCCGACGGCCTGCACCAGGCGGTCGAGGCGAAGGAGGGGGTGCGGATCCGCGAGGAGAACCAGACCCTGGCGACGATCACGCTGCAGAACTACTTCCGCCTCTACGAGAAGCTCGCGGGGATGACCGGGACCGCGCTCACCGAGGCGACCGAGTTCATGAAGATCTACAAGGTCCCGGTGGTCGAGGTCGACACCCACCGGCCCATGGTCCGGGCGGACCACAACGACCAGATCTACAAGACCAAGCAGGGCAAGTGGGGAGCCGTGGTCGACGAGATCGCGCGAGCGCCACGAGCGCGGCCAGCCGGTGCTGGTGGGGACGATCTCGGTGGAGATCTCGGAGATGCTCTCCGGCGAGCTCACCCGCGCCGGGATCGAGCACGAGGTGCTGAACGCAAAGCCCGAGTACGCCGAGCGCGAGGGCGAGACGGTCGCCCAGGCCGGCCGGCTCGGCGCGGTCACGATCGCCACCAACATGGCCGGTCGCGGCGTCGACATCAAGCTCGGCGGCGACCCCGAGCAGCTCGCGACCGACGGGCTGCGCAAGCTGGGCGTCCTTCCCGAGCACGAGAGCTGGGAGACGGAGTTCGCGGAGCAGACGAATCGGTTCAAGGAGCAGACGCAGGCCGAGGGCGACAAGGTGCGCGAGGTCGGCGGACTGTTCATCTGCGGCACCGAGCGCCACGAGTCACGCCGGATCGACAACCAGCTCCGCGGGCGCTCCGGGCGCCAGGGCGACCCCGGGGAGTCGCGCTTCTTCCTCTCGGCCGAGGACGATCTGATCCGCCTGTTCGCGGGCGAGCGGATCTACAAGATCCTCGACAAGCTCGGCCCCGTCGACGAGGACGGCAAGGAGTACCCGCTCGAGGCGAAGATGCTGACGCGGACGATCGAGAACGCGCAGAAGAAGGTCGAGGAGCAGAACTACCTGATCCGCAAGCGGGTGCTCGAGTACGACGACGTCATGAACGAGCAGCGCCGCGTGGTCTACAAGTACCGGCGCGAGATCCTCGAGGGCCGCGACATGTCCGACGTCGCGCACACCGAGCTCGAGGAGGTCGTCACCCGGATGGTCGAGACCTACACGCCGGGTGAGATCTTCGAGGACTGGGACCTGGCCGGGCTCGAGGGCCACGCCGGCGGGCTCTGGCCGCTCGGGTTCTCGGTCGCCGAGCTGACGCCCGAGACCGCCAACCGCGAGCAGCTCACCGAGCAGCTGATCGCTGATGCGCTCGCCGCCTACGACCGGCGCGAGGAGGAGTTCGGCTCCGAGCTGATGCGCTATCTCGAGCGCCAGATCCTGCTCCAGATCATCGACAACCGCTGGCGCGAGCACCTCTACGAGATGGACTACCTGCGCGAGGGCATCCACCTGCGCGGCTTTGCCCAGATCGATCCCCTGGTCGCCTACAAGAACGAGGGCTTCACGATGTTCCAGGAGCTCATGGCCTCGATCTGGGAGGAGTTCGCGCGGGTGATCTTCCACGTCGAGGTCAACATCGAGCCGTCCCAGGCCGAGGAGATGTTCGGCGCCGAGGAGCCGCGGCGCGGCGGCAACGTCCAGTATTCCGGCGCCGTCGGCGAGGAGCGGCCGTCGGCGATCCGCGAGGCCCAGGCCGGCGGCGTGGCGACCGCCGCGGGCGCCGAGGCGCCCGCCCAGCCGCAGCCGCAGCCGCAGGCGGGCAACGGCGGGGCCGTGAACCCGGCGACCGTGGTCAAGTCCGAGGACGAGAAGATCGGCCGCAACGACCCGTGTTGGTGCGGCTCGGGCAAGAAGTACAAGAAGTGCCACGGGGCATAGCGGGCGCCGCGGTGGCGTCGCTCGCGGCGGTCGCCGCCCTCGTCGGGGCAGGGCCGGCCGAGCCGGCGCAGCAGACCGTGACGATCTCCGGCCGCGCGTACGCCTTCAACCACATGGACACGTTCCTCGCCGGGGCGACGATCCGCGTCCGCGAGCTGCCGTCGCTGTCGGCGACGGCCGACGCCAACGGCGACTACGCGCTCGACGTCCCCGATGAAACGACGGTCACCCCGTACATCGACCCGCCGCCGGGGTACCACCAGATCGACCTGCAGACCTTCCACACGCGCGGGAAGCCGATCCGCAACGCCAACTTCCAGGTTCCCGGCGACGCCGAGTACAACGGGCTCGCCGCGCTGCTCTCGGTGCCGTTCGGCCCCGACGGCCGGCCCGAGCAGTGCGTGATCGTGACCACGGCCTCGGCGCGCGACGTGCGCGGGGTCGACTACGACACCTTCCACGCGCGGACCCCGCACGGGGTCGCCGGCGCGACCGCCCGCACCGAGCCGCCGCTCGCCGGGCCGATCTACTTCAACGAGGACGTGATCCCCGACCGGTCGCGGACGGCGACCTCGGGCGACGGCGGGATCATCTGGACCGGCGTCCCGGCGGGGACCTACCGGGTGATCACCGAGAGCCCTCGAGCAAGGCGCCTCAACAGCGGCGCGGGTCGGCTACGCCTCCCATGCGTTCGCGAGCTTCCTCGCCACTTGCGAGCCGGGCCGGGTCGTGAACGCAAATCCGCCCTGGGGCGCGTACGAGCTCGCGCCCGGCGAGCGGCCGCTCGGCGCCGGGGTCGTGGCCGGCGGGGTCGCGCCGCCTCGGCCGGGGGACCAAGGCCGGCCACCGGCTCGTGATCATCGAGTTCCGCACCGCCGAGTCCCTGGCTGCGAAGGTCAAGCTGCGCCAGGCCGGCCGCCGGGTTTCCCCGGTCGTGAAACGGCGAGGCCATGCGCGTCGGCAGCGACAAGATCCCCCTACGCGTCTCGCAACTCCGCGAAGGCGGGCCGGGCGAAGCTCTCGGTGAAGCTCACCGATGCGGCGGGCGACTCGGTCACCGATCGCCTCGACGTCCGCTTGGCGATCCGTACCGGAATGAACGACGCGCTGTCCGTGGGGCGCTGTCGGCCCCGGACCTCCTCGACTATCACGACGGGGAGTGGGGCCGGCCGGTCACCGACGACCGCGGCATCTACGAGCGCCTGACGCTCGAGGCGTTCCAGTCGGGGCTCTCATGGCTTGTGATCCTGCGCAAGCGCGAGGCGTTTCGCGCCGCCTTCGACGGCTTCGAGCCGGACCTGGTGGCGGGCTACGGCCAGCGCGACGTCGAGCGGCTGCTGGGCGATGCGGGCATCGTCCGCAACCGGGCCAAGATCGAGGCCGCGATCGCCAACGCCCGCGCGACCCGCGAGCTGGCCGCCGCCGGCGAGTCGCTCGCGGCGCTCGCGTGGTCGTTTCGCCCCGAGTCCGGGCGCGCGCCGCGCGGCCCCGAGGAGGTCGCCGGCGACGACAGCGGAGTCCAAGGCGCTGGCCAAGGAGCTCAAGGCCCGGGGATTTCGCTTCGTCGGCCCGACCACCGCCTACGCGCTCATGCAGGCGGTGGGGATCGTCAACGACCATCTGGCGGGCTGCGCGGTGCGCGACGAGGTCGAGGCGGAGCGGCGCACGGCGCTGGAGGGGCTGGGATGAGCGGGACCGACGTGGTCAGGGCCTTCGTCGACGCCTTCAACGACGAGGACCTCGAGGCGCTGCTCGCGACGCTCAGCGAGGACGTCGAGATCCAGTCCTCCCGCGGGCTGGTCGAGGGGCGCGAGGAGGCGCGGCGGTGGGCGACGCGCCAGCCGTCGGGCGAGCTCGAGCAGCGGCTGGTGGTCGACCGGCTCACCGAGCACGGCGCCCACGCGATCGCCGACCTGCGCCGCCAGTGGGTCTGGCGCGAGAGCGGCGAAATCGGCGACGAGCAGGCGATCTACTACGTGGCCACGCTGCGCGACGGGCTCATCTGCCGCTGGCAGCCGTTCGCCGAGCGCGAGGACGCGCTGCGGGCCGCCGGCGCCGAGCCCGACCACCCCGAGGGGTGAGGACGACGACACCGGGTGGGCGATTCGACCACGCCAAGGGCCCCTGGGCGCGCCGCCGGCGCGAGCCGAGACTGACTGCATCGGGCACGAAGACAACGACTGGAAGGAGCCCCCGATGCAGCACCACGACCACAGGTCCAACCGACGTCCCACACCGGCGCTGATCGTGGGCCTGATCGCCCTCGTCGTCGCGCTCACCGGCTCGGCCCTCGCGGCCCCGGCGAACACCGTGAAGTCCAAGCAGATCGTCGACCAGGCGGTCAAGACCAAGGACATCCGCGACGCCGCGGTGACCACGCCGAAGCTCGCCGACGCGGCCGTCACCACCCCGAAGCTGGCGAACGCCGCCGTGACCACGCCGAAGCTCGCCGACAACGCCGTGACGACGCCGAAGATCGCCGACAACGCCGTCGACTCGGCGAAGATCGCCGACTTCAGCGTCGCCAACGCCGACCTGGCGGTGAACGCGGTGACCACCGACAAGATCGAGGACAACCAGATCGCCTCGCAGGACATCGCCGACGGCGCCGTCGGCGCCTCCGAGCTGCGGCTCACGGTTCGCACGGCTCAGGTGAACATCGCCAACAACGCGACCGGCACCCTGACCAAGGCCTGCGAGGCAGGCGAGCAGGTGATCAGCGGCGGCGGCGGGTTCCCCGGAGTCCCCAACGGCACCACGCTGGGGACGAGCGAGGCCGCCGGCGGTGGCTGGCACGTCGAGGGCAAGAACAGCAGCGGCTCGGTCCAGACGCTCATCGTTCAGGCCTTCTGCCTCGGCTAGTCGTACGTAACACCAGGCAGGGAAGAAGCGGGGCCCATCGGGCCCCGCTTCGCTGTGGGTAGGCTTGAGGCGTGGCCGAGACACACTCGACGGAGGCCGTGAGCGCGCGGATCCACGCGATCCGCCAGGGCCTGACCCTGCTCGCGGACTACCTTTGACCCGGCTGGGCTCGAATCCGAGGTAGCCCGGCTGGAGGGCGAGATGGGGGCGCCCGGGTTCTGGGACGACCAGGAGCGCGCCGCCGGCGTCTCGTCGGCGCACGCCGCCACGCAACGGCGGCTCGAGGGCTTTCGGCGCCTGGAGTCCGACGCGGCCGACCTCGAAGAGCTCGCCGAGATGGCCCAGGACGACACCGAGATGGCCGCGGAGCTCGAGGGTCAGCTGTCGGCGATCGAGGCGCGGCTCGCCGAGCTCGAGGAGGCGCGCCTGTTCAGCGGCAGCTACGACTCCGGGGACGCGGTGGTCACCGTGCGCTCCGGCGCCGGCGGCACCGACTCGCAGGACTGGGCCGAGATGCTGCTGCGCATGTACCTCCGCTGGGCCGAGCGCCGCGGGTTCGCCGTCGAGATGGCCGAGGCCTCCCCGGGCGAGGAGGCGGGGATCAAGTCGGCGAGCTTCATCGCCAAGGGCGAGAACGCCTACGGGCTGTTCGCCGCCGAGCGCGGCGTCCACCGGCTCGTGCGGATCTCGCCGTTCGACGCCCAGTCGCGCCGGCACACCGCCTTCGCCCAGGTCGACGTCGCGCCGCTGGTCGACGACGCGGTCTCGGTGGAGCTCGACGAGGACGACATCCGCGTCGACACCTACCGGGCGAGCGGCGCCGGCGGCCAGCACGTCAACAAGACCGACTCCGCGGTTCGGCTCACCCACGTCCCCACCGGCATCGTCGTCCAGTGCCAGAACGAGCGCTCTCAGACCCAGAACAAGGCCACCGCGATGCGGATGCTGCGCGCGCGCCTGCTCGAGGAGGAGGAGCGCAAGCGCGCCCAGGAGCTGGCGGCGGAGCGGGGCGAGCAGAAGGCGGCGGAGTGGGGCTCGCAGATCCGCAGCTACACGCTCCACCCCTCGACCCGCGTCAAGGACCACCGCACCGGCTTCGAGGTCGGCGACGCCAACCGGGTGCTCGACGGCGACCTCGACGGGTTCGTGCGCGAGTACCTGAACCAGCAGGCGGCCGCGAACTAGCCTCGTCCCGCCGCCGCCCGGCGCGCGGAGTAGGATCGCTGCCGCCGACCACTCGTCAAAGGGGGCCTTCGGATGCTCATAGCGGCGGACTACCCGTTCCTCGACGTCCTCTGGACGATGATCCTGTTCTTCGCCTGGATCGCGTGGATCTGGATCGCGATCACCTGCTTCATCGACATCTTCCGACGCCACGACATCGGCGGCGGGCACAAGGCGCTCTGGGTCGTGTTCATCATCGTGATCCCGTTCCTGGGCGTGCTCGTCTATCTGATCGCCCAGCACGACGGAATCCGGGAGCGCAGCGTCAAGCAGGCCCAGGACCAACAGGCGGCCTTCGACAGCTACGTCAAGCAGACCGCCGGCGGCTCGGCGGCCGAGATCGCCAAGGCCAAGGAGCTGCTCGACGCGGGCACGATCACCCAGCACGAGTTCGACGCGATCAAGTCCAAGGCGCTCTCGGCCTAGTCGCGGCGGAATCGGTGCCCCCGCGCGGAGCGCCGCTACGGTGTCGGCATGGCGGTCAGCGTCGCTGTCGGCGTGTCGGACGAGCTCGATCCGGTCGAGGCCTTCGACCTCGCCGCGGCGCAGGCCGCCGGCGACCTCGACGGCGACTGCCACCTCGCGATCATCTTCGCCGGCGCCCCGCACCTGGCCCACGCGAAGACCATCCTCTCCACCGTCCACGAGCGGCTGGCCCCGCGGTCGCTGATCGGTTGCGGGGCCGGCGGCGTGCTCGGCGCCGGACGCGAGCTCGAGACCGGTCCGGGCGCCGCGGTCTGGGCGCTGTCGGCACCGCAGGCGCGGATCGCCACCCACCACTTCCGCGCCGAGCCCGGCGACGAGGGGGTCAGGGTCAGCGGGTTGGGTGACCCCGCCGGCCTCGGCGACACGCTCGTCGTGCTCGCCGACCCGTACACCTTCAGCGCCGAGGCGCTGCTGGAGGCGCTCAACGCCGAGCGGCCCGGCATGCCGGTGCTCGGGGGACTCGCGAGCGCCGCCACGGCGGGGTCGGCCGCCCTGTTTCGCGACGGCGAGGTGCTCGACGGGGGCGCGGTGGCCGCGAGCCTCGACGGGATCGACGTGATCCCCTGCGTCTCGCAGGGCGCGACCCCGATCGGACCCGAGATGACGATCACGGCCGCCAGCGGCAACCTGATCCGCGAGCTCGCCTCGAAGCCGGCGATCGAGCGCCTGCGCGACGGGATCGCCGACCTCGATCCGCGCGAGCAGACGCTCGCCGCCCAGGGGCTGATGCTCGGGATCGTGATCGACGAGAACCAGCCGGCCTACGAGCGGGGCGACTTCCTCGTCCGCCCGATCCTCGGCGCCGACCCCGACAGCGGCGGCCTGGCCGTCGGCGAGCGGGTCCGGATCGGGCAGACGGTGCGCATGCACGTCCGCGACGGCGCGACGGCCGACGAGGACCTCCGCCAGGCGCTGCAGGCGCAGTCGCTGGCCCTCGGCGACGAGGGGGCGGCGGGCGCGCTGCTCTTCACCTGCAACGGCCGCGGCACGCACATGTTCGACGTCCCCGACCACGACGCGACCGCGATCGAGGACGCCCTCGGCGTGCCCGCCGCCGGCTTCTTCTGCGCCGGTGAGATCGGGCCGGTCGGCGGGCGCAACTTCCTGCACGGCTTCACGGCGACGATCGCGGTCTTCCCGCGCGCCGGCTGAATGGCTGCCGACGCGGCGAGCGCCGAGCTCGAGCGGCTGGTCGCCCGCGCCCTCGCCGAGGACGTCGGCGAGGGCGACATCACCTCCGAGTCGGTGGTCGCCCCCGAGGCCACGGCGCGGGCGCTGATCCTCCAGAAGCAGCCCGGTGTCGTCTTCGGGCTCGACGCCGCGCGCGAGGTCTTCCGGCAGGCCGGGGCCGCCGGGTTCGAGCGCCTGCTCGAGGAGGGACGCCGGACGGACTCCGTGCCGGTCGAAGTCGCGGCCGTCGCGGGGCCCGCACGGGCGGTGCTCGCCGGCGAGCGCACGGCGCTCAACCTGCTCGCCCACCTCTCGGGGATCGCGACGCTGACGGCGCGCTACGTCGACGCCGTCGGCGGCACCAAGGCGGAGATCCTCGACACCCGCAAGACCACGCCGGGCCTGCGTGCGCTCGAGAAGCAGGCGGTGGCGGCCGGGGGCGGGCGCAACCACCGCATGGGTCTCGACGACGCGATCCTGATCAAGGAGAACCACGTCGCGCTGGCCGGCGGGCTGACGCGGGCCGTTGAGCTCGCCCGGGGCGCCCACCCCGAGCTCGAGCTCGAGGTCGAGTGCCGCGACGCGGCCGAGGTCGCGGAGGCGCTCGCGGCGGGCGCCGACCGGCTCCTGCTCGACAACATGACCCCCGAGGAGCTGCGCGCGGCGGTCGCCGCCCGCGACGCCTCGCGGCTCTGCGGCCACCCTCGAGGCGTCCGGTGGGATCACGCTCGAGAACGTCGCCGCGGTCGCCGCGACGGGGGTCGAGATGATCTCGATCGGCGCGCTCACCCATTCCGCGCCGGCGCTCGACCTCAGCCTGCTGCTCGAGACGGGTTGACCGCGACCGCGCGGGTATGGTCGCAGCGAGGTGGGGCAGAACGCCGACATCGCAACGCGTGCGCTGGACGCCGTCCTGCGCGGCAGCCTCGAGGAGGCGTACCGCGTCTGCTCACCGGACATCCGGCTTCGGACCCTGTTCGACGAACCCGACGCCCCCGAGATCTACGGCCATGACGGCCTCGTCGGGCGCGACGGCCTGCGGCAATGGTTCGAGCGCCTCGACGGGCTCTGGGCCTTCCTCGAGCTCCGGCGGCTCGAGGCGGTCGAGCACGACGGTGGCTGGGTCCTCCTCCGCGTCGACGCCCGGGCCCGGGGGCGGGGAAGCGCCCACGAGGCCGAGCTCGAGGTCGCGGTCGCGATTCAGGTCGTCGATGGTCTCGTGGCGAGGGCCGAGCTCTATACCCACGAGGCCGACGCGCTCGCCGCGATCCAAGCCGGGTAGGCTCGCCGCGATGGGCCCCACGGACCAGGCGCCTCAACAGCTGGCGATTCGCGAGCGGCGCGAGGCGCTCGTGATCGAGCACATGGAGTCTGAGAACCGCCACGAGTTCGACGTCACCATGGAGACCTTCGACCACCCGCGCTACGAGCTGATCGCAACCGGGGACGTGTTCGACGGCGAGGCCGAGGTGCAGGGCTACTTCGACGAGACCCGGACCGCATTCCCCGACCAGCGCAACGAGCTGCTCGCCCTGCACCACTCCGACGACGCCGTGATCGTCGAGGCGATGCTCTACGGCACCCACCGGGGCTCCTTCCGCGGCCTGCCGGCCACCGGCCGGGAGTTCGAGATGCGCTTCTGCGCGATGTTCCTGTTCGAGGAGGACCGCCTGGTCTGCGAGCGGGTCTACTTCGACTCGGCGACGATCCTGCGCCAGCTCGGGATCGCCCACGACCCGCTGACGCTCCGCGGCCGGGTGGCGACCGTGCTCAACCACCCGCTCACGGTCGGCAGGGCGGTGGTCGGCGGGCTGCTCAACCGGTGAGCGCGCGCCCGGCGGCGGCCGCGGCGGCCGTGCTCGCGATCGGCGTCGCGCTCTGGCTCGGCGCTCCGCCCGCGGGAGCGTGCGCGTGCGGGATCGCGATCGACGCCTCGGTCTCGGAGGAGAGCGGGCTCGTGATCGAGGGTGAGGGCAGCGAGAGGATCGTCCTCAGCCTCGACCTGGAGAGCGACGGCGGCGGTCGCGCGGCGGTGGTCCTCCCGGTGCCCGGGGTCCCGGCCGTGGAGGCCGTGCGCGGCGGCGACCCGCTCGCCTACCTCGACGCGGGCGACGGCGCCGGAGGTTCCGCTCGGCGCCGCGGGCGGCGGCGACACCGCCGCGGCCCCGCCCGTCGACGTGCTCGGGCGCGAGACGATCGGCGGCTACGACGTCGCCCGGCTCGGCGCCGGGGACGCCGCGGCGCTCGAGGGCTGGCTCGACCGCAACGGCTACGCGCTGCCGCCCGGGGCCGAGCCGATCCTCGACGAGTACGTCGGGGAGGGCTGGCGCTTCGTCGCGATCCGGCTCGCCCCCGGCGCCGACGGGCGCCTGAAGCCGCTCGCGGTCTCGTTTCCGACCGAGGCGCCCGTGTACCCGATGAAGCTCGCCCAGCTCGGCACCGAGCCCGTCAACCTGACCCTCTACGTGCTCGCCGACGGCGAGCGCAGCGTGGAGGGCCTCGACCCGGCGTTCGCGGCGCCCGTCGCCGACCTCGACCCGCCGCCGCCGCCCCGCCTCGCGCCCCTGCTCGAACAGGGCGAGCGAGGTGACCCGGCTCGAGGCGCCGGGCGTCGCGCCGGCAACCTTCACCGCCGACCTCGAGATCGCGGCCGCCGACCCGCGGTGTCGAAGCGCGGCCGACGACTCGGATTCGACCTGGGAGAGATCGGCGCGATCGCCGCCGCCGTGGCGCTGATGGCGTTCGGCGCGGTGGCGGCGATCCGCAAGCCCCGCTAGCCCGACAAGGCGCGGCTTACTTCAGCAGCCGCGAGAGCCGGCGGTCCTTGAGCACCTTCCCGCCGGTCTGGCAGGTCGGGCAGTAGTTCGTCTGGTGCTCGGCGAAGTAGACGGCCTCGATCGTCGTCCCGCAGCGCGGGCAGGGCTCGCCCTCGCGCCGGTGGACGCGCAGCGGCATCGGCAGCTTGTCGGGCACCTGATCGCCGACCACCTGCTCGTAGTGATCGATCGCGTCGCCGAGCACGTGCAGCCCCGCGTGCAGGCGCTCGACCTCCTCGGGCTCGAGGTCGGCGCCCTTGCGGAACGGCCCCAGCCGCGCCTCCCAGAGGACCTCGTCGACCCAGGAGCGCCCGATCCCGGCGATCGCGCGCTGGTCGCGGAGCAGCGGGTGGAGCTGTCGCGGCTCGTCCACAGCGGCGGCGAGCGCCTCCAGCGGCGGGGCCGGCCACGCCTCGGGGCCGAGGGTCGCGACCATCTCGTCGTCCTCGACGCCCCCCGGGCGGTAGAGCTTCGTCCAGGCGCGCTGCTTGGTCCCGAACTCGCGCAGCCGCAGCTCGCGGCCGTCGGTGAGCCGGATCAGCACCCGGGAGGCGCGGTCCCGCAGCGAGGCGCGCTTGTCGAACACCTGCAGGCGCCCGGCGCTCATCAGGTGCACGAGCAGCTCCAGCTCGCTCGTCGCCGGAGAACTGGACGACGGGCATCTTGCCGACTCGCCGCGTGCCCGAGACCGTCATCCCCTCGAGCGCGCTCAGCGGCGGGTCGAGCGTCTTCACCGCGACCATGCCCGGCGCCAGGGTCGACTCGACCTCGGCGCCGGCGAGCGCGGCGCCCAGCCGCCGGGCGGTGATCTCGACTTCCGGTATTTCGGGCATTCCCTCAGTAAACTGTGCCGCAGTTCATTCGCTTGGTTCGAGACCGGTCAGCGGACCGGCACGGGGCCGCGAACATCCGAGGAAGAAGGGCAAGCATGCAACAGCTGCCGACACTTCAACCCAACCCCGCCGCGGAGTTGAGCGCGGACGAGATCGCGCGCCTGAGCACCGAGATCCGCGCGCTCGCCGCGGAGCGCAACGCGGTGATCCTCGCCCACAACTACCAGCTGCCCGAGATCCAGGACGTCGCCGACCACATGGGCGACTCGCTCGGGCTCTCCCGACAGGCCGCGTCCACCGACGCCGAGGTGATCGTCTTCTGCGGCGTGCACTTCATGGCCGAGACGGCCTCGATCCTGTCGCCGGACAAGACCGTGCTCATCCCCGACCGCGACGCCGGCTGCTCGCTGTCGGACTCGATCGACGCCGATCAGCTGCGCGCCTGGAAGGCCGAGCACCCCGGCGCGGTCGTGGTCATGTACGTCAACACCTCCGCCGAGGTCAAGTCCGAGACCGACTACTGCTGCACCTCCTCGAACGCGGTCTCCGTGGTCGAGCACATCTGGGCCGAGCACGGCCCCGAGACCGAGATCCTCTTTGGCCCCGACATGTGGCTGGGCTCGTTCGTCGCCCGCGAGACGGGCCTCACCTCGAGACCCCGAGCGCTACGCGCGCTTTCACGTCTGGGACGGCGAGTGCCACGTGCACGCCGGGATCCGCCCCGACGACATCACCCGCACGCGCGCGGAGCACCCGGACGCCGAGTTCCTCATCCACCCCGAGTGCGGCTGCTCGACCCAGGCGCTCGAGTTCGTCGCCTCGGGCGACATCTCCGCCGAGGGCGTTCACATGCTCTCCACCTCGGGGATGCTCTCCCACGTCACCTCGCATCCCGAGGGCGAGTTCATCGTCGCGACCGAGAACGGGATGCTCTACCCGTTGGCGCAGGCCGCCCCGGAGGCGAAGCTGGTGGAGGCCAACCGGATGGCCTTCTGCAAGTACATGAAGATGATCACGCTGCCGAAGGTGCGCGATTCGCTGCGCGAGATGAAGGTCGAGATCAAGGTCCCGGCCGAGATCGCCGAGCGGGCGCGGCATCCCGATCGAGCGCATGGTCGCGATCGGCTGACGCTCGTGGCCGCCGGGTCTGAGGGCGGGGAGCGGCTGCGCTTCAGCGATGCCGAGTTCGTGATCCGGGCGTCGGCCGAGACGACCGGCGGAACGCTCGGGATCGTCGAGGAGATCGATCCGCTCGACACCCCGCCTCACGTTCACCGCAACGAGGACGAGATCTTCTACGTGCTCGAGGGCGAGCACGTCTTCCGCGTGGGCGACCACGACCACCGGGTCGGCCCGGGCGGCGTCGTGTTCGCGCCCGCGCGGGATCCCGCACTCGCAGCGGCGCGTCGTCCCCCGAACCGGGCGGACCCTGAGCATGGTCACCCCGGCCGGCTTCGAGGGCTTCTTCCGCGAGCTGGCCGCTGCCGAGGAGGCGGGGACCATCGGCCCCGAGGCCTACGCGCAGGCGTCCGAGCGCTACGGGATCACCTGGCTCTAGGCACGCTCGCCGGGCCTCGGCGCCGGCGCTCCTCCTCCGCCGGCCACGCGAACCAGAGGCCGACCGCCGCGGCCGCGACGACGATGGCGCGTCACGGCGTAGGCGAGGTCGGCGCCGCTGGCCGCGAGCAGCGCGCCGCCGACGATCGGCCCGATCGCGTAGCCGCCGGCGTAGAGCAGGTTCTGGACCCCGTAGGCGAGCCCGCGCTCGGTCGCAGTCGAAGGCCTCGTCGAGCCAGGGGACCGCCGAGGCGATCGCGAGGCTGAACCCGGCGCCGTAGGCGGCGAGCGCGATCAGCGTGCCGACGACGCCCGGGAGGACCGCGAGCAGGACCGCCGAGAGCGACGTGCCGAGCAGGCCGACGAACGCCGGGTAGGCGCGCCCGCTGCGATCCCCCCAGCGCCCGCCGAACGGGGCGAAGACGGCGTCGACCGCGATCGAGGCCGCGAACATCAGCCCGATCACCGAGGCCGAGAGGCCGAGCCGCGCGTCGAGATCGAGCGGCGCGACGACCTCGATCAGCCCGAGCACGAACGAGGTGATGACGATGATCGCCGCCGCCCAGGCGCCCTGACCGGTTCGGCACGCCCGCAGGATCGTCGGCAGCGCCGGGGTCTCGGAGCGCGGCCGGCGTTCCTCGGGCGGCAGGACCACGAGCGCGGCGGCCAGCAGCACGAGGGCGGCCCCGCAGGCGATCAGGAACGGGGCCTCGAACGAGAGCAGGTCCGCGGTCACGCCACCGAGCGCCGGGCCCACGATCGAGCCGATCCCGGTCGCGGCGAGCGCGGCGCCCAGGGCCTGCCCCCGCTTGCCCGCCGGCGCGCTGTCGGAGACGAGCGCCAGGGCCGAGATCCAGCTCGCCGCCGATCCCAGGCCCTGGACCCCGCGCGCGGCCACCAGCGCGCCGACCGAGCTGGTGACCGCGACCAACGCCGAGCCGACCGCGACCAGGACGCAGCCCGGCGACGAGCAGCTTGCGGCGCCCGAGGGCATCCGCCGCCCGCCCGAGCGGCAGCGAGAACAGCGCGATCGGGACGGCGTACGCCGCGAGCGCCAGGCCCACCGCCTCGTCGCCGGCCCCGGTGCGCGCCTGGATCTCGGGCAGCAGCGGGGCGACGAGCCCGAGCAGGGCGGAATCGATCGCGACCGCCCCGATCGCGACCGCGGTGATCGCCCGGCGACCGCGCGCTGGCTGCGCCTCGACGCTCACTCCCCAGAGCTCTGCGCCCGGGCGATGGAGTCCTTGGCGAGCCTGCCGACGATCAGGTTGAGGGGGAGCAGGGCGACCCAGCACCAGCGCGCGATCGCCGGCGAGGCGGCGTAGGCGACCGGGATCGAGGCAATGAAGACGACCGCCGGCAGCAGGCCGAGGGCGAGATAGCCTCGGATCTCCACGGCCGGCCTCGACCGCGCGAGGAGCCCCCGGCGGACCCCCATGCTGAAGACGGTCGAGTGCAGGAGCGAGGCGAGGGCGATGTTGGCCGCCATCACCACGGTCGGCAGCGCGAGGTCGTCGATGCTCGGATCGCCGACCGACTGGGTGCTGAACGGCAGCAGCACGATCGCCGCGATCAGGAACAGGTTGGCGACGATCGTCGGGTAGTCGATGGCGGCGAACGCGGAGATCATCCGGTGGTGTACGACCCAGTAGTTCGCGATCACCGCGAACGCGATCGCGAAGGCGATGAACTGAGCGCCGACGGCATCGAAGAGCGAGCCCGGGCTCGACCATGCGGAGGCCACGTCGTCGATGTCGAGCGTGGTCACCAGCAGGGTGAGCGCGAGCGCGTACGTCGCGTCGACGAAGCCGATGGCGCGGTCGAACTCCGCGTCGTCGCGCTTGTACACAGCCCCCGTGTCCAGCAGCGAGTCTCCGCCTCCCACGACGCGGCGAGTGTAAACACCACGCAGGCGTCGATCGCGCTCACAGCGGGTGCTAGGTTGCGGCTGTGCTCGAGGTGGTGGCGCGACTGGTCCTCGGGGGTCTGCTGGCGGGGGCGAGCCTGGCCAAGCTGGCCAGCCCCGCGTCGAGCCGGGCCGCGATGGCGACCTTCGGGATCGACGGCCGCCGGCCGCAGGCGATCGCCTGGGCGCTGCTGATCGCCTGCGAGCTCGGGCTCGCGGGCGGGGTGATCGCCGGCTCGGCGACCGCCGCCTACCTCGCCGCGGCCCTGATGGCGACCTTCGCGGCGACGATGGTCGGGGCGATCCTCCGGGGCCGCGCCGGCGCCCCCTGCGCCTGCTTCGGCGCCCGCTCGACCGTGGGCTGGTGGGCGGTCGCCCGCAACGCCGCGCTCGCCGCCGCGTTCGCCGCGCTCCCGGCGCTGCCGGCCGATGACCTCTCCACCGACCAGTGGCTCGGCCTCGGCCTCGTGCTCGCCCTGCTCCTCTGCGCGGGCCTCGCGGTTGCGGTGCTCGCGCTCGCGCGCGAGGTCGGACTGCTGCGGCTGCGGCTGGGCAACACGAGCGCGCTCGAGATCGCCGAGGAGGGCCCGCGGCTGTTCTCCGAGGTCGCGGTGATCGGCCGCTTCGCGCCCGACCCGGAGGCGCGGCTGGCCCTCGCCGTCTTCACCTCCGCGGGCTGTCACGTCTGCCGCTCGCTCGAGCCCTCGATCCGGGCGCTGGCCAACGACCCCCGGGTCGCGGTCGCCACGTTCGACGAGGTCGACGACGCGGCGGTCTGGGACGAGCTCGGGATCCCGGGCAGCCCCTTCGCGATCGCGCTCGACCTCGAGGGCGTCGTGCTGGCGAAGGGGACGTTCAACAACCTCGCCCAGCTCGAGAGCGTGCTCGCGGCCGCGGAGCGACGCCGAGCCGAGCGCGAGCTCGCCGGGGTCATCCGTGTCTGAGCCCCGGCGCCCGGACCGGTTCGGCCGGGCGCTCGACTCGCTCGCCGGCGACACCTCGCGGCGCGGCTTCCTCGCCCGGGCCGGGGCGGCGCTCACCGCGCTCACCGCCGGCGGCGTGGTGGCGAAGGCGGTGAAGCCCGGCGAGGCCGACGCCTTCCATTTCTGCGGCCACATCTACACGACGGGCTCGTGCGTCCACCCGACCGGGACGCCCCGCATCGACGGCCACGGTTACCCGCTCCACGCCGAGGACGGAGTCCCGGTCGACGACCTCGGGCGCAGGGTCAACGGCAAGGGCCAGCCGGTCGACTCCCGCGGCACGGCGCTCCGCGACCCCGACGGCCGGCCGCTGCCCCCGGCGCCTCGGACCCGCGTCTGCGACGCGACCGCACGCATCTACGACTTCGAGCCCCACATCGACGGCGGCTGGTACCGCTGCTGCGGGGGCAGCGTCCGCAAGCTGGTCGACTGCTGCGCGAACTCCCCGAAGCGGATCAACGGCGACGCGGCGCTCGAGGGCTACTGCTACCGCGGGCGCAAGGTCTTCTGCGTCATGTACTTCCAGACCAAGGTGCCGTGTTGAGCGGGCTCGACCTGGTGCTGGTCGTGGCCGCGCTGCTCGCCGGCGTCTGCGGCACCTGGTCGCCGTGCGGGTTCTCGATGATCGAGACGATCGGGCCGGTCGGGCACACCGGCGGGCGGGCGACGACCCTGTCCGCCTGCGTCACGTTCACGGCCGGGGCCCTGGCGGGCGGCGCGTGCACCTTCGGGCTGCTCGCGGTCGGGGGCGAGCTGCTCAAGGGGGCAGGCGGCGGCGCCTCCTACCTGGTCGCAGCGGCGGTCGCCGCGGTCGCCGCGGTCGCTGAGCTCCGGGCGGTGCGGATCCTGCCCCAGATGCGCCGCCAGCTTCCCGAGCACTGGCGGCGGGTGATGCCGATGCCGCTCGCCGCGGCGCTCTACGGCGTCCTGCTCGGGCTCGGCTTCACCACCTTCGTGCTCACCTTCGGCGTCTTCGCCCTCGCCGGGATCGCCTTCGCGCTCGGCGACCCCGCCGTCGGGCTCGCGATCGGGCTCGCCTTCGGGGCGGGCCGGGCGCTGCCGATCGCGCTCGTCGCACCGATCGCCAATCGCGACGCCGGCATCCGGATCACCGAGACGATGGCCACGCGGCCCGGGATCTACCGCGGCGTGCGCTTCGGCGACGGGCTCGCCCTGCTCGCCGCGGCGGTCGCTCTGGTCGTCGCCTCGCCGGCGGGCGCGGCGCGCACCGAATCGCACCCCGCTGCCGACCCGGCAGTGGGCGGCGGCGACCTGGCCTTCCAGCGGCCCGACGGCTCGGGCCTGCTGCGGCGCGGCGGCCGCGACATCCCGCTGCCCGGCGACGATCCGGCGCTCGGCGACGGGCGCGCCGCGGTGATCGCGGGCGGCGAGATCGTGATCCTCTCCGCCGTCGACCTGCACGAGCTCGGGCGCGTCCCCGCCGCCGGCGCCGACGCGGTCGCGATCTCGGGCAGGTGGCTCGCCTGGCGCGCCCGGCGCTCGGGCCGCGACTTCCTCCGCGCCCGCAACGTCGCCGACCCGGCGCGCCCCGGCCCCGAGCAGTCGCTGGGGAAGGCCGGCGGTCGCGCCCAGCTCGGGCGTCCGAGCCTCGATGCGAATCGGCTCGTGTACGCGCGCGCCACCACGCGCGAGAACGTCATCGTCGGCAGGCGCCTGGGCGCCAAGCACAAGAAGCGCGCCAAGTCGACGCTGGTGCGCTCGCGCACCGAGGGCCTCTCGAACCCGTCCGTCCGCGGACGCGTCTTGCTCTACGTCCGCAACACCCGCCACGCCGATCACCTGAAGCTGAGGTCGGTGGGGGGCCACGGCAAGGGCCGGACCATGCTCTCGCGGCCGACCGGGACGCTCTGGTCGACCGCGCTCGACGACCGGCGCGCCTACGTGACCGTCATCGGCGGCACCCGCCCGCGCCAGCGGATCATCTCGGTGGAGCGCTGAGCGGCGCTCTGGGTTCCGGTTTTGCGCCGGCCGTGGCGAGGGCGCGGGCCGTTGCTTGGCAGTAAGGGGTGGAGGTGTGTGGCGACGCGGGCGTTTGTGCCTCACCTCGCGCGTGGGTGTGGCGCGGGCGCTACGGGATCGGCGGTCGAGCGCCGACTGGCGGATTTCGCTCAATAGTCCATCGTTTTCGGCCACTCGAGGCGGTGGGCGCTTTTCGTCCTCAGGGAGGACGTTTTTCGCCCGCGCGGCCGGAGCTCGCCGCGCGCCGCTCAGCGCTCGCTAGCCCCCCTCGCTGGCGATTCGTTTGCGAGCGGCGGCATCCTCGGCTTCGACTCCGCGTGCCTGCGCGAGGACCTCTTCGACCTGGTCGCCCGGGATCACGACGGCGCCGGAGGAGTCGGCGAACACGTAGCTCCCGGGCATCACCCCAGTGCCCGCGAGGACCACCGGCACGTTTGCCTGAAACGGCGTCACCCGGTCGCCGCCCCAGCGCGTGGCCTCACCCGAGCAGTAGGCGGCGAAGTCGTAGCCGGCGAGCTCATCGAAGTCGCGCAGGCGCCCGTCCGTGAGCAACCCGGCGCACCCCAACTCCTGCAGCCGGAACAGCTTGGTGCCCCCGCCCATCGAGGTGTCGGTGTAGCCGTTCGACGCGAGTACGACCACCTTGCCGGCCGGCTCGTCGCCGACCGCCTCGTGGAAGAGGTTCGCGAGGTTGTAGCGCTCCGGGTCGAGGGAGGCGGAGCAGGTCGGGAAATACGAGATCGTCACCGCCGGGCCGAACAGGATGCGTCCGGGCGTCGGGCTGACGAGGTCGAGGATGTGGCAGCGGTGGCGGTGCAGTCGACCCATCGCATCGACGAGGTCGGCGCACTTGAGGCCGGTGACATCCACCTACCGGCCCGACCCTATACCGCCCGCCCAGCGGCGGCACACCGGCTCACTCATAGGCGAGCGCCTCGAGCACGTCGTGGCGCGAGGCCCTGCGGGCCGGGCCGATCGCCGCGATCACTCCCGCGATCGCCGCGAGCACCAGGAGCAGGAGCAGGGTGCCGAACGGGATCGTGAGGGTGAAGCCCTCGTCGGCGAGCGGCCGGCTGGCGATCACCGCGAACAGCACCCCGAGCACGGCGCCGAGCACGGCACCGATCAGCGCCGTGATCACCGCCTCGTAGCGGACGATCCGTCGCACCTGGCGGCGCGAGGTGCCGAGCGCGCGCAGCAGGCCGAGCTCGCGGGTGCGCTCGTGGATCGAGAGCGCCAGGGTGTTGACGATCCCGAACAGGGAGACGATCACCGAGAGCAGGAGCAACGCGTAGACGACCCCGAGCAGGGTGTTGAGCTGCTCGGAGATCGAGTCCTTGAGGCCCTCGCGGTCCTCCGCCTTGACGGTGGGGAACCGCGACGAGACCGTGTCGTCGATGGAGGTCTGGACCGTGGCGGCGTCGGCTCCGGGCTCGACGCCGACGAACACGTTGGTGGTGCTGCGCGCTTCGCCGAAGGCCTCGGCGTTGACGTCCGAGGCGGCGTAGTCGCCGATGAAGTCGGTGTTGTCGGTGAACGTCCCCGTGACCGTGAAGGTCAGGGTCTCCCC
Organism: uncultured Solirubrobacterales bacterium; assembly: GCA_963729065.1. Taxonomy (GTDB): domain Bacteria; phylum Actinomycetota; class Thermoleophilia; order Solirubrobacterales; family 70-9; genus WHSW01. Next base: position 718,755 of record CAVSMS010000010.1, on the reverse strand, counting down.
CGAGGCCGTCTTCGCGTCGAACTGGTCGCCGACGCCGATCCCGTTGTCCTCGCCCCACTTCGTGTCGATCACGGCGTCCGTCGGCCCCATCCCGGTGAGCAGCTCCTCGGAGCCGTCATCCCAGTCGAGCGACAGGACCTGGGCCGCGGTCTTCGGGTCGATCAGGGTGAGGAAGCCCTTGCCCGGGCCGCCCTCGACGATGTCCTGCGTGTAGCGCAGGGGCGACGCGACCGCGACCCCGTCGACCGCCCGGACCGCGTCGACCGTTGCGATCGGGATGTCCGAGAAGCCGTCGTCGTTGGAGACGATCAGCTGGCCGGTGATCGTCTTGTCGATCGCGTCGTCGATCGAGCCCTTGAGGCCGGCCGCGAACACGGTGACGAACGAGACCAGCGCCAGCCCGATCATGAGCGCGGCGGCGGTCGAGGCCGTCCGCGCCGGGTTGCGGACGGCGTTCTCGCGCGCCAGCCGGCCCGGGACGCCGCGCAGGCGCTCGAGCGGCGCGCCGACCACCGAGGCGATCGGGGTGACGAGCTGCGGGCTCAGCAGGGCGACGCCGAGCAGCGTGGCCGCGGCGCCGACGCCGACCCAGGTGATGGCGGGTTCGATCGCGTCGAAGACGCCGAGCACCATCAGCGCGACGCCGCCCGCGGTCAGCACCAGGGCGGCGATCGTGCGCTTGCGGCGCTCGCTCGGGGTCGCCGGGACGGCACCGTCGCGCAGCCCGCTCACCGGCGGGACGCGGGTCGCGCGCAGGGCCGGCAGCAGCGCGGCGAGCACGGTGAGCCCGGTGCCGAGCAGCAGGCCGACCACGATCGTGCGGGTCGCGATCACCGTCCCCGAGTCGGGCAGGTCGATGCCGACCGCGTTGAACAGGGCGCCGATCGCGGGCGCGAACCCGATCCCGGCGAGCACCCCGACGATCGAGGCGCCCAGGCCGATGACGAAGGCCTCGATCACCACCGAGGAGAGGATCTGGCGGCGGTTGGCGCCGAGCGTCCGCAGCATCGCGAACTCGCGGGTCCGCTGGGCGACGGTGATCGAGAAGGTGTTGAAGATCAGGAAGGCGGCGACGAACAGGGCGACGCCGGCGAAGATCAGCAGCGCCGTCTTCAAGAAGCCGATGAACTCGCCGACGTCGTCGCGCTGCGACTGCACGTTCTCGGCCCCGGTCTCGACCTGGACCGAGTCCGGCAGCGCGGCGTTCAGGTTGGCGGCGAGGCGCTCCGGGGTGGTCCCGGGCGCCGCGGCCACGTTGATCTGGTCGAACTCGCCCTCCTTGCCGGTGATCCGCTGCGCCTCGGGCAGGGTGAGCTCGGTGATCGTCGCGCCGCCGAACGAGTCGACGTTGCCGAGGGTCGCGATGCCGACCAGGGTGTACTCCTTGGCGGCCCGCTTGCCGGCGATCTCGACCGTGTCGCCGACCGCGAAGCCCTCGTCGTCGGCCGAGGCCTTGTCGATCACGACCTCGTCGTCGGCCTGCGGCGGCCCGCCCTCGACGTAGGTGAGCGGGTCGAAGCGCTCGGGGACGACGGAGAAGCCGAGGCTGGGGGCCCCGTTGCCGCCGCGCGGCTCGCCGTCGGCGCCGATGATCGAGACCTGCTGGTCGGCGATCCCGCCCGCCGCCTCCCCGACGCCGTCGACCGCCTGGACCTGCTTCAGGATCGAGGCGGGGAAGGCCGGCACCGAGCCGTCGTCGGTCTCGATCACCTCCTTGGTGGTGATCACCGCGTCGGTGCCCTCGTTCGACTCGGTGAAGATCTGGTCGAACGAGTCGTCGATCGTGTCGGTGAGCACGTAGGTGCCCGAGACCATCATCACCCCGAGCACGATCGCGAGCGCGGTCAGGACCGTGCGCGGCTTGCGCTCCGCGAGGTTGCGGATCGCGATCGCGGCCATCAGCCGGCGACCTTCATCAGGTCCATCACCTGCTCGGGCGTCCCCGCGGCCTCGTCGCGGACGATGCGGCCGTCGACCAGCACGAGCACGCGGTCGGCGACCGCGGCCGCGACGGCGTCGTGGGTGACCATGACCACGGTCTGGCCGAGGTCGTCGACCGCCGTGCGCAGCAGGCCGAGGACCTCCTCGCTCGAGCGCGAGTCGAGGTTGCCGGTCGGCTCGTCGGCGAAGACGACCGCCGGCTCGCTCATCAGCGCCCGGGCGATCGCGACGCGCTGCTGCTGGCCGCCCGAGAGCTCGGCCGGCCGGTGGTCGAGGCGGTCGGCGAGCCCGACCGACGCCACCAGCTGGTCGAAGCGGCCCTCGTCGGGATCGCGGCCGGCGAGCTTCAGCGGCAGGAGGATGTTCTCGCGCGCGTCGAGCACCGGCAGCAGGTTGAAGAACTGAAAGACGAAGCCGACCTTGTCGCGGCGCAGCTCGGTCAGCTCGGCGTCGTCGAGCGGCCCGAGGTCGACGCCGTCGATGATCACGGTCCCGGAGGTCGGGCGGTCGAGGCCCGCGAGGCAGTGCATCAGCGTCGACTTGCCCGAGCCGGACGGGCCCATGATCGCCGTCAGCCGTCCCCTGGGGAAGCCGACGCTGACGCCGTCGAGCGCCCGCACGGCGGCCTCGCCCTCGCCGAAGGTCCGGCCACACGTCTTTGGCGATGACGATCTGCTCGTCGGTCGGCTGGTTCAAGGAGAGCTCCTTTCGGGGGGCGGGCGGACGGCATGGTTGCGCCTCGCGGCCGACCGCTCAATTGGGGATTTCCCCGACTGAGCCCTCGGGGGGATGAGGGGCGGCCCACCGCGGTGGCACGAACGCCGACGGGGACGTCGGCAACGTCCGTGAACGGTAGAGGGTGCGTTGGCGATCCATCGGCTCGGCACCGCGCCCGCCGACGCCTACAGTCCGCGGATGGCCTCTACCCGTCACGCGACCGGCGCGGTGCTCAACGCCACCGTCGTCACGCTCGACCCCTCGCGGCCGTCGGCGACCGCGCTTGCCTGGCGCGGCGACACGCTGCTCGCCGTCGGCGACGACGCCGACGTCCGGCCTCATCTCGACCGGGCGACCGAGGTCGTCGACGGCACCGGATCGGTCGTGCTCCCCGGCCTGGTCGACTCCCACATCCACCCGTTCCACGGAACCCTCCTGACCCGGGGCGCGGACCTGCGCGGTGCGCGCACGATCGACGAGGTCCGCGCCCTGCTGCGCACCGAGCGCGACCGCACGTCGCCGGACGACTGGGTGCTGGGGCACTCGGTCGGCTACGAGCCGTTTCGCGAGGCCGGCATCCGCGCCGCCGAGATCGAGGACGCCGTCGGCGGCCGCCCGGCGCTGCTGAACTTCTTCGACGGGCACACGGCCCTGGCCTCGTTCGAGGCGCTGCGGCGAGCCGGGGTCGACGGCCCGCGCGAGTTCACGGAGAACGCCGAGATCGTCTGCGACTCCGACGGACGCCCCACGGGGGCGCTGCTCGAGCTCGGGGCGATGTCCCTGGTGCGCGACAGCGTCCCCGCATGGACCAGGGCCCAGCGACTCGACGCCTACGCCCGCACGCTCGGGGCGCTGAACGCGGCCGGGCTCACGGGCGCCCACGTGATGCTCGGCGATCCGGAGCTCCTCGACGACTGCCGCGAGCTCGAGGCGCGCGGCGAGCTGACGCTGAGGATGGTGGTCCCGATGCACTTCGATCCTTCGACCGGCGAGGAGGAGGCTGCGCGCCGGCTGGCGCTCGCCGCCGAGCACGGCCGCCTCTGGCGCGCCGGCACGGCGAAGTTCTTCCTCGACGGAGTCATGGAGAGCGGGACCGCCTGGCAGACCCAGCCGGGCCCCGGCGGCGTCAACGCCGTCCCCTTCTGGGCCGACCAGGAGCGCTACCGGGACCTCGTCCGCCGCTGCACCGCGGCCGGCTTCGGTTGCATCAGCCACGCCGTCGGCGACGGGGCCGTCCGGGCGGCGCTCGACGCCTACGAGTCGGCCGGCCCGCCCAGGCGGGGCATGCACCGGGTCGAGCACATCGAGACGCTTCTCGACGACGACCTGCCGCGGTTCGCCCGGCTCGGGGTCGCCGCCTCGATGCAGCCGCTTCACATGGAGGGGCTCGACCGCGGCGAGCCGGCCGCATGGTTCGACGGGCTCGCGTCCGGCCGCCTCGAGCGCGGCTGGCGCTGCGCCGAGATCGCGCGGACCGGCGCCGTGCTCGGGCTTGGATCCGACTGGATGGTGGCCGACTACGACCCGCGCGTCGGCATGGCCTGGGCGCGACTGCGCCGCGAGCCCGGGCAGCTCGACCGCACGCCGTACCTCCCCGAACAGGCCCTGAGCCCGCAGCGGACGCTGTCCGGCTACACGACCTGCCCGGCGGCGATCACGGGCGACGGCGACCGCGCCGGCCGCCTGACGCCCGGGCGAAACGCCGACCTCACCGTCCTCGACGCGAACCCGCTGGAGATCGCGTCCGATGAGCTCCCGGACGTCTCGGTGATGCTGACCGTCGTCGACGGCGCGATCGTCCACCGCGATCCGCTCACGGCGGGCTGAGCACCGACGGCGGGACGTCGGCGATCCCGATCGCGCGGTAGAGCGTCGAGCTGGGCTTCGACACGTACCAGCGCCCCCCGAGCCGGGTGAGGTAGACGACGTCGTCCTCGATCGAGGGCTCGTCGCGGTCGGCGAACCGGGTGACCACGGTTGCGACGACCTTCGCCTGCCGGCCGTCGACCTCGATCGAGCGGATGCCGGTGACCTCGGCCGCGTCCCACACGGGCAGCCCGCGCGGGTCGCGGTAGCCGACCGAGGCGGCGATCGAGGCGCATGCGTCGCTCGCGACGCACGGGCGGCTCGAGTTCGAGCGCGACCCCGGGCGCGAGCACGGCGCAGATCCGCTTTGCCCCGCGGGCGTCGAGCGCGGCGACGTACCGGCGCACGGTGACCCCCGCCTCCCGCTCGATCGCGGTCAGCCTGGGATCGGCGGCACCGCTCTCGGCCGGGCCGTGGGGCTTCTCGGTCGCCGCGGGGCTCGCCTCACCCTCGTTCGATCCCTGCCCCGTCGCCGGGGCGGTGGTCGTCGCGGCGGCCGGCGGTGTCGTGGTGGTCGGCGCCGAGACGATCTCCGGCTCCTCCTTCTCGCCGCAGCCGCCCGCGATCAGCGCGGTCACCGCGAGGGCCGCGCATGCGAGTGCCTGCCAAGCTCGGAGTCGCTGCAATTTGCGGGTCATCGGACCGTCCCCTGGCGTCCGCCGTGTCCCATACCTTGGCAGCCGGTGTCCGCAGCCGAACCGCTCAGACCTCCAGCGGCTAATCTCGCGCAGGTGACGCACCTGCGGCCGGTGCCGGACCCGAAGCCCCCCGCGCGCCATGGCGAGAGCCCGAGCGAGCCGGCGACGGTCGCCGAGCTCGAGCGCTGGGCGACCCTGCTGCGCCTGGAGTGCGTGCGAATGCTCGCGGTCGCCAAGTCGGGCCACCTCGACTCGTCGCTCTCGGCGGCGGACATCCTCGCGGCGCTCTACTACCGGGTCCTGCGCCACGACCCGCAGCGGCCCGACTGGGCCGAGCGCGATCGCTTCGTGCTCTGCAAGGGCCACGCGGCGCCGATCCAGTACGCCGCGCTCGCCCATCACGGCTACTTCCCGCTCGAGGACCTGATGGGGCTGCGGCAGATCGGCGCCCAGCTGCAGGGCCACCCGGACATGAACCGCACGCCCGGGGTCGAGGTCTCGACCGGCTCGCTCGGCCAGGGGCTCTCCATGTGCGTCGGGATCGGGCTCGCGCTGCGCCTCGACGGCCTCGACCGCACCGCGCAGGTCTTCGGCGTGCTCTCCGACGGCGACTGCCAGGAGGGCCAGACCTGGGAGGCGGCGACCGCGGCGCCTCATTTCGGGGTCACCAACGTGACCGCGATCGTCGACTACAACCACCTGCAGACCGACGGCACGACCGAGGAGGTCATGGACATCGGCGACGTGCGCGCGAAGTTCGAGGCCTTCGGCTGGGACGCGGTCGAGGTCGACGGCCATGACATGGAGGCGGTCGTCGCGGCGCTGGAACGCAGTCGCGGCCTCGACCGCCCCGCCGCGATCGTCTGCCAGACCACCAAGGGCAAGGGCGTCTCGACGATGGAGGGGCGCTTCGGCTTCCACGGCAAGGCCGCGGTGAGCCCGGAGTTCGCGGCCGAGGCGCTCGAGGAGCTGAGCGCCCGGCTCGAGGAGCAGACCAGGGCGCTGCAGGCCGCGGCGCGGGAGGACGAGTAGGGGTGCCCGCGGAGGCCAAGACCGAGCCGACCGCGACGCGCGCCGCCTACGGCGAGGCGCTGGCGGAGCTCGGCGAGGCGCACGAGGAGATCGTCGCCCTCGACGCCGACCTCGCGGGCTCGACCCAGTCCCTGAAGTTCGGCAAGCGCTTCCCCGACCGGTTCTTCAACTGCGGCGCCGCGGAGGCGAACATGATGTCGATGGCCTGCGGGCTCGCCGTGACCGGCAAGGTCCCGTATGCCTCGACCTTCGCCATCTTCGCCTCCGGTCGCGCCTACGACCAGGTGCGGCTCGGGATCGCCCACAACGAGCTCAAGGTCCGGATCGGTGCCTCGCACGGCGGGGTCTCGCTGGGCGAGGACGGCGCCTCGCACCAGATGATCGAGGACATCGCGCTGATGCGGGCGATGCCGCGGATGCAGGTCGTGGTCCCCGCCGACTACAACCAGGCCTACCGCGCGGTGATCGACAGCTACGAGGCCAACGACGAGCCGATGTACATGCGCTTCGGCCGCCCCTCGACCCCGATCGTCTACGAGGAGATCCCGGAGACGATGGGCGACGGGGTCGACGTCCTGCGCGCCGGCAAGGACATCTCGCTGATCGCCACCGGCCACATGGTGTGGCGGGCGATGGAGGCGGCGGAGAGCCTCGAGGCCGAGGACGGGGTCGAGGCGGAGGTCGTCAACGTCTCGATCATCAAGCCGCTCGCCTCGGCGCCGATCCTCGAGTCGCTGTCGAAGACCGGGGTCGCGGTGACCGCGGAGGAGCACCGGGTCGCCGGCGGGCTGGCCGACGCGGTGCGCACGGTCGCCGCCGAGCAGCACCCGGTCCCGATCTTCGCCGTCGGCATGGCCGACGAGTTCGGCCTCTCCGGCACCGGCGAGGCCTGCATGGAGCACTTCGGGCTCACGGCCCGCGGGATCGCCGACCGCGCGCGCGAGGCGCTGCTGCTGAAGCCGATCGTCTCCCGCCCGCCGCTCTTCGGTCCCGAGTGGACCTGAGCCCGCCGCCCTAGACGGCGGCGAGTACGGCCTCGTCGAACGACGGCAGCGGGTTGATCAGCGGGTCGAGCAGCCTGCCCGACTCCTCCGCCGTGAGCACGTCGTCGGGGGCGAGCTCGATGAACTCGCGCGCGGTCTCGTCGAACTCCCAGACGTCCTCGCCGATCAGCCGGCCGCGATCGTCGTACGGCCAGATCATCGCCTCTCGGCTCTTGGCGAGGTACGTGGCGCTCTCGTCCGCCTCGACCCCGGCGGCAACGAGCACAGCCCAGGCGCCTGCTGGTACATCGTCGACCTGGAGACGATCAGGTTGTCGCCGACGGCCAGCTGCTCGTCCTCGATGTAGAAGATGCACTGGTCGGTCTCGGTCCACTGGCGATAGACCGCCTCGACCTCCTCGCGACCGTCGAGGACGCAGCTTCTCGCCCAGCAGGTTGAAGTGGTAGACGGGATGCTCGACGGTCATCTCGGGGGCGAAGATCTCCTCGTAGCGGCCGGCCATCTCGAGGTTGCGATGGCGGTCATAGGCCTGCAGCAGGAATCGATGCCGCGGGTCCTCGGTCGCCTCGAGCAGGTTCCGTACCGCGACGTTGGTCTGGGTGATGTCGAACTCGAACATCGGACGTCCTCTCTTCGTGGTGCGTCGATTCTCCCCGAAGCGGCCGACCGCCGGCCCGCGGACGATCTGCGGCGACCCGCCGTAGGATCAGCTCGCATGGAGCCGACCGCCGGATCGCAGGGGCCGCGGAGCTGGCTTCGCGACGCGGAGCGGGTGGACGTCGCGGTCTACGCGGCGATCGCGCGGACGCCCACGCCCGCGCTCGACGGCGCGATGGCCCGGCTCACGCGGGCCGCCGACTACTCCCGCCTCTCGCTCGGCACGGCCGCGCTGCTCGCCGCGACCGGGCGCCGGACGGGACGCCGCGCGGCCGCGACGGGCCTCGCGTCGATCGGGGTGACGGCGGCCGTCGTCAACCTCGTCCTCAAGCCGCTCGGGGGGCGGCGGCGCCCGGAGCGCGTCGCCGCCGAGGTGCCGATCGCGCGCCAGACGCGCATGCCGATCTCGACCTCGTTTCCCTCCGGGCACTCGGCCGCCGCGTTCGCGTTCGCGAACGGCGTCGGCCACGTGCTCCCGCCGGCCTCGATCCCCCTGCATGCCCTCGCCGCCCTGGTCGCGTACTCGCGCGTGCACACCGGCGTCCACTATCCCGCCGACGTGGTCGCCGGCGCCCTGGCCGGGACCGTGCTCACCCAGCTGACCACGCACGCGCTCGACCGCCGCTGGAGGTGAAATCGACTACACGGGTGCCGGACTGGCCTCGGCCTGGGCGCCCGGCTGCACGGTCGGGATGCCGCGGGTGAACGGCAGCGCGACGAGTGCCAGCAGCGCCAGCGCCGCGACCGCCGCACGCAGGCCTTCGATCCGGCTGTCGGCGTTCGCGTCCTCGATCGCGTCCGCGGCCGAAGAGGGGACTCCGGCGTCTGACAGCGCGACCTCGAGATCGTCATCGGAGACAAACGGGACGCCGCCCGCGAGCTCGGTCTGCGCCTGCGTGACCACGGAGTCGGGCACGTCGGGGTTGTTCTGGATCCCGGCGAAGAACGAGGCGGTCAGCGCCGAGATCAGCAGCGCCCCCGCCAGCGCGGTGCCGATCGAGGAGCCGAGCTGGCTGCCGGTGTTCTGGAGCCCTCCCACCTGCCCGCTCTGCTCGTCGGGGACCGCGGACACGGTCACGGCGCCGAGCTGCGATGCCATCGCGCCGAGCCCGGCGCCGGCGAGCAGCAGCGGCCAGGTCACGATCTCCGGCCCGGCGCCGGCGTCCAGCAGGACGAGGAGAAGAACGAGGCCGGCGAACAGGCTGAGGAAGCCGAGGCGGACGACCCGCCGCGGCGACGCGTTTGGACGCAGCCTCGGGATGCCGGCCGCGAAGGCCAGCAGCGAGAGCGAGAGGGGAAGCAGCCGCACTCCGGTGTCGATCGCCGAGAGGCCGAGCGAGATCGACAGGAACAGCGGGATCGAGAAGAACAGCCCGGCCAGGATCAGGAACATGAAGAAGAACGAAGCGACCCCGCCGCGCAGCTGGATGTTGCGCAGCATCGCGGGGTCGAACAGAGCGCCCTCGCCGCGAGCGATGCGCCGGTTCTCCCAGGCGACGAACAGCGCCAGCACCGCGCCGCCAGCGAGGATCATCCAGATCACCGGCGAGAGCCCGAACCATTCCGGGGCGTCGGGCTTCGGCTGCACGAAGCCCCAGGTGCCCGAGCGCAGGATCGCGAGCACGATCAGGCCGAGCCCCGCCGCGGAGAGACCCGTGCCGACGAGGTCGAGCTTGACCCCCTCCTCGGGCGGCGTGTCCTTCATCCGCCGGGTCAGGAGCAGGATCACGAGCACGATCAGCACCTCGCTGGCGAACACCCAGCGCCACGAAGCGTAGGTGGTGAAGAACCCGCCGATCAGGGGCCCGAGGGCGGCGGCGATCGAGCCCGCCGCCGCGACCAGCCCGTAGGCGCGTGGGCGATCCGGCTTGCCGAAGTTCGACGCGACCAAGCGCCACGATCGCGGGCATGATCAACACCGCGCCGATGCCCTCGAGGCCCGACCAGCCGATGATCAGCACGGTCAGGTTCGGAGCCAGCGCGGTCGTGAACGAGCCGCAGGCGTAGATGACGCAGCCGATCGCGAACGCACGCTTGCGACCGATGATCTCGCCGATCTTCCCACCGGTGATCATCAGCGAGGCCATCACCAGCGTGTAGAGGGTGATCGCGGTCTGGATCCCGGTGACCGTGGTCCCGACGTCTTTGGCGACCGTCGCGATCGCCGTGTTCATCACGGTCGAGTCCAGGGCCATGACGAACTGCCCCGCCGCCAGCGTGGCCAGGATGACCCCGGTCCCGGCGACCGCGCGCTCAGATGCGCTCACGGTTGCCCCGAACCGAGTTGGCCATGCGCCAACCCTATTCCGGCCATCGGGACCGGGGCATCGCCCGAACCGGATGATTTCGAGGCGCAGGACCGGGTGGGTGCGGGGCGAATCAGGCCTGGATGGAGGGCAAGAGGGAGATGTCGGCGGCCGAGCGCATAGTCGAGCGCCGGATCGCCCGCCGCGGCCTGCGGCCTCGCGTCGCCGCGAGCGTGATCGCCGTGATCTGGCTTGCCGCGATCGCGGTCTTCGGCGTGATCGAGCACCTCGTCGATCCGAAGAGCTTCGACAACGTCTGGCTCGGGATGTGGTGGGCGACGCAGACGGTCACCACCGTCGGCTACGGCGACGTGGTACCCGAACCAGGCCGGCGGCCAGCTGATCGCCATCGATCCTGATGATCGGCGGCCTCTCGTTCTTCGCGGTGCTCACCGGGATGATCACGAGCCTGTTCGTCGACCGCCAGCAGGCAGAGCGCCGCGCGCGGAGACCGACCACGTGCTCGCCCGCCTCGACGAGATCAGCACCGAGCTGGACCAGATCAAGCGACGGCTGGATCCGAACTAGCGGTCGCCGGGGGCGGCTCGCGGCTGCGGCGCCGCCTCCGCCGCGCGGGCGTGGGAGAGATCGGCGGCGATCCGGGTGACGGCCGAGGTCAGGGGGGCGGCGAGGATCAGGCCGATGGTGCCGAACACGGCGCCGCCGGCGATCGTCACGATCAGCACCGCGAGCGGGTGGATGCCGAGCGCGGCGCCCATCGCCAGCGGCTGGACCAGTTGCTGGAGGATCCCGTTGGCGAGCAACTGGACGACGATCATCCCGATGGCCGCGTCGGTCCCGGCGCCGCCCAGCGCGATCAGCACCGAGAACGCGCCCGCCGTCCAGGCGCCCAGGTACGGGACGTAGCCGGCGAGGAAGGTGACCGCGGCGATCGTCCCGATCAGTGGCACGCCAAGGATCAGGCCTCCGATCGTGACCACGACGGCGCTGAAGGCGGCGACGATCGTGACCCCGAGGAAGTAGCCACGGAGCGATCCGAGCAGGCGCTGGCTGATCGTCTGCGCGACCTGGAGCGGGACGCCCATGTGCTTGTCCGCCCAGGAGCGAATCGAGGGCCCGTCCTTCAGCAGGAAGAAGAGGCTGAGCACGGTCATCGCGAGGAAGAAGATGAGCGAGGAGAGCTTCGAGATCCCGGCGGTGAGGCCATCGAGCAGCGCCGAGACGCTGTCGGACACGCCGGTGCTGGCCTGCTGCTTCGCGTCCTCGACCTTGCTCGGATCGATCCCCAGGTCCTTCAGCCAGCCGGCGATCGTGTCCTTGGCGTCGGAGAGGTGGCCACCGACGGCAGAGGCCTCGCCGGTGATCCCGCCGACGACCATCAGCACCACGCCGGCGCCGAGCGCGACCAGGGCCAGCATCAGCAGCGCCGCCCCGAGTCCCCGAGGCACCCTGTGCGTGCGCAGCCAGGCCACCAGCGGCGAGGCCACCGCCGCGATGATCCCGGCCGTGATCACCGGGAACGACGATCACCTGGGTCAGCGAGGCCAGCCAGACGGCGCCCGACGAGGAAGATCGCGACGCCCGACCAGCAGCCACGACATCAGCCCGACGTCGCGGAGCCACTGCGGGACGCTGAAGATGCCGGTGAGCTCGCGCGGATCGATCTCGATGTACTGGGGCTCGGGCTCCCCCTCGGCACGCCGCTCGCCGCGACGCCGCAGACGTCCCCGGATCATGCGCCAAGCCTAGGCTCGCGGCGGGACGTTCAAACGCCCCGGCCGGGGATCAGACCAGATCGAGGATGCCCGAGAGCACCAGGTAGCCGCCGACCACGGCCGCGACCCAGGCGCCGATCTGGCGCGCGTTGCGGTGCGTCCAGGCGTCGAATCGGGCCACCGCTGCTTCCGAGCGCTCCGGGGCCAGCAGGTAGAAGACCAGGGGGATCTCGATCAGGGCGAACATGATCAGGTTGAAGGTCAGGATCTGGATCGAGCTCGATCGGGACCCCGTGGTTGGCCTCGGCGATGTCCTTGAGCGCCGCCAGGTACCAGACGCTCGGCAGGTCGAGGACGACGCCCAGCGCGAAGGCGAGCCACAGCGAGTCGCGGCCGAGGACCCTCTTGGTCCACGGGTCCTTGTGCTCCTCGCCCGCCTTCTCGGCGGCGCGCCGCTCCTTGCGCGCGGCCCGGCGCCCGGCGAAGGGCAGGTCGCGGCCCGTGGCCACCGCGTAGGCGAGGGCCAGGGAGGCGAGCCCGACGACGATGTCGATTCCGGGGCCGATCGAGCGGCCGGTGTCGCCCTCGACGAGGTTCGTGCCGTCGATCGCGCGCAGGAGGACGAAGCCGACGACGATGCTGGTCGTCATCCCGCCGATCAGGAACGCCGCCAGCAGCCTCGCCGGACGCGGCCGCGTGAGGACGATCAGCACGACCGCGAGCAGAGTCGGGTAGAAGGCGGCGGCAACCGCCAGGACGATTAGCGAGCCTTCGATGCTAGCGCTCCGTCGATTCGTGATCGGGCCCGAGCATGCTGCGCTGGGTGAGGGTGTAGAGCAGGGCGAGCGAGGGGATCACCAGCACCACCGCGGCGCCGAAGACGATGATCACCATGGTCATCGTCGCGTCGGTCCCCGCGCCCTGGGCGATCGTCAGCTGCTCGGGCAGCAGGTAGGGGAACTGCGCCACGCCCCAGCCCCAGATGACCGCGACGACGGCGCCGACCGCCAGCTCGCGCGCGCCGCGCCGGGCGCCGCGGCGGATCAGCACCAGCGCCCCGAGCCCGCAGACCGCGGAGAGGATCACCAGCGGGAGTGCGTCGGAGGTCAGCCCGTCGTACACGTAGCGGGCGTCGGCGTGGAGGACGAAGATCCCGACGAGCGCGATCGCGCCGGTGGCGACCGCGGCAGCCAGGGCCCGACCGCTGAAGTAGCGCACCAGGTCCTCGTCCTTGGCGTGGCGCGCGTCGCTGATCAGGAAGACCGCGGCCAGATACGCGCCGGTGGCGACGAACAGGACCCCGACGAGGATCGAGACCGGGTTGAGCCAGCTCGACCAGGGGTCGCCGGCGGCGTTGCCGGGCGGCACGCGTCCCGACGCGATCGCGCCGACCACGGTGCCCATGAAGAACGGCGTGATCACCGACGAGGCGGCGAACAGGTAATCGGGAAAGCCGCGGCCCGCCGATCGCTCGGCGACCTCGTGGAACGCGAAGCCCGACCCGCGCAGCACGATCCCGAGCGCCGCGAGGCACAGCGGGATGAACAACGTCGACATGACCGCCTCGAAGGCGATCGAGAACGCCGTCCAGAGGATCACGAGGATGAAGATCAGCCAGACGTGGTTGGCCTCCCAGACCGGGCCGATCGCCGTGTCGATGAGCCGCCGTGCCCGGTCGCCGCGCTCGCCGTTGCCGCTGACCAGCGACCAGAACCCGGCTCCGAAGTCCGCGCCGCCGAAGACGGCGTAGAGCGTGGCGCCGACCCAGAGGATCGCGGCGGCGACGTCTGCCTTGCTCATCCGGACCCTCCGGCGACCGGGGAGGGAGGTTCGTCGCGCGGCCCGTACGGGACCTCGACGGCGTCGGAGCCCGCCTCGCGCCAGCGCCGCGCGAGCCGGCGCAGCACGAGCACCGTCCCGACCCCGAGCACCGTGTAGAGGACGAGCACGATCGAGAAGGTGAGCCAGATGCCGCTCGCCCCGGTGATCGCCTCCTCGGTGCGCATGATCCCCTGCACGATCCAGGGTTGTCGCCCGACCTCGGTCACGATCCACCCCGCCTCCATGGCGACGATCGCGAGCACGCCCGAGACGGCGACGATGCGCAGGAACCACGGCGTCCGCGGGATGTCGCGCTTGCGCCACCAGGTGATCCCGAACCAGAGGCCGAGGAAGATCATCCCGGTGCCGATCCCGACCATCGCGTCGAAGGCCGAGGTGCAGCAGCGTGTTCGCCGGCGGCCGCTCGTCCGGCGGCACCGAGTCGAGCCCGATCACCTTCGTGTCGGTGCTCCAGCCGACCAGGAACGAGTCGAGGCCGGGGATCCCGATCCCGCCACTTGACGCCGTCGTCGGTGCAGATCCCGCCGAGGTACTCGGTCACGTCGCGATGCGTGTGCTGGACGCACTCCATCGCCGCGAACTTGATCGGCTGGTGGTCGGCGATCTCGCGCGCCGCCGTGTCGCCGACGAAGAACTGGATCGGGGCGATGATCGAGGCCACCGTGAGCGGGATCAGCAGCCCGAGCCGGTGGTGGCGGTCGCGCCGCCCGCGCAGCATCCCGACCGCGTACACCGAGGCGACCAGGAAGGCCGCGACCAGGTAGGCGGCGAGGATCATGTGCGGGACCTCGTAGCCCACCGCCGGGCTGGTCATCACCTGCCAGGCGTCGATGTCGGTGACGTTGCCGGCGGCGTCCATGGTGAACCCCTGCGGCGTGTTCATCCACGAGTTCACGGCGACGACCGAGTACGCGCCGCCGAGCCCGCAGATCACGATCGGCACCCCGGACCAGAAGTGCGCCCAGCCGCTGAGCCGCTTCCAGCCGAAGATGTAGATCGCGATGAAGATCGCCTCGAGGAAGAAGAAGATCCCCTCGATCCCGAAGAGGATCCCGAACACGTCGCCGAAGCGGCCGGTGAACGCCGGCCACAGCAGCCCGAACTCGAACGAGAGCACCGTCCCGGTGACCGCGCCGACGGCGAACAGGATCGCGGCGACCTTCGACCAGCGCTTGGCGAGCTCGAGCGCCACCGGGTCGTCGCGTCTTCAGCCCGATGTAGTTGGCGATCAGCATCAGCGCCGGGAAGGCGACGCCCATGCACGCCAGGATGATGTGGAAGCCCAGCGTGAACGCCATCTGGCTCCGCGCCGGCAGCAGCTCGGAGGACGCGGCAAGGGTGGTGAGGACCGTGCTCACGAGGGGCTGCCGGTAACCATGTCAGGTCCGATCGCTCATCGTGATCGAGAAATTCGCCACATGGCGGTCGCCCGCCTGCAAGAGCGGCAACGCGGAACCACCGGTGACGAGTGCGTTGGTGGGGGCCGTCATCGGCTCGAAGGCGATCACGTCGTCGTCCGCCGGTGCGTAGACCTGGGCGAAGGGGAAACCGCGCGTGAACGCGACCTCGATCCGGCGTCCGCCGCCGGCGAGGACGAACGGCCGCCGCTCGGGCGGCGCGACGTACTCGTCGTCGAAGGTCCGGTCGCCGAGCGCGCCGGGGGCGACCTCGACCGGCTCGCGTTCGCCGGTCGGGAGCAGGCGATCGTCGAGCACCATCCGCTCGGCGACCGGGACCTCCACCTCCCATTCGGCTCGCGCGACTCCGGGGAGACGGAAGTACGGGTGGTAGCCGAACGCGATCGGGACGGGCGCTTCGTGTGCGGCACAGACCGTGGTCGTGATCGACAGCGTCGGCCCGCGCAACTCCGCCGCGAACAGCAACCGGTGCGGGAACGGGAACGCGTCGGTGAGCCCGGGATGGGCGGCGAAGTCGAAGCTCGCCTCGAGCACGCCGCCGTCGGGACGGGCTGAGTGGGATTCGACCTGCCAGCCGCGGGCGGCGCCGAGCAGGCCGTGGATCGGAAGGCCCGCCGGATCCCGCGACGGCGCGGGATAGGCCAGCCCGAGGTCGACGGTGCGCCCGGCGACCGCAAAGCGGTCCCGCGAGACTCGGTTCGCCCAGGGATAGAGCAGCGGGATTCCCATCGTCGAGTGGTGCTCCATGTATGTCGCGCAGGCCGCCGCGCTGCCCGAGCACCTCCTCCCCCCGGTGACGCAGCGAGCAGACGACCATGCCGGCACCGGGGACGATCGCGGCCTCGATCCCCCCGACCGCCTCGGAGGCGAGCGTCAGGGCCGGGACGCCGTCGATCGTGCGCTCGCCGATCATCTTCCGAGCTGCCCTTCGTACGGCCCGCGGCCGGTCATGCAGGCGGCGCCGCAGCGGGCGCCGAGCTCCAGCGCCGCGGACAGGTCCCAGCCCGCGGCGAGCCCGTGGGTGACCCCGCCGGCGAATGAGTCCCCGGCGCCGTAGCTGTCCACCGGTGGGCCCGGCAGGGGCGCGGCGGCCCAGCGGGTGACCGTGCCGTCGAGCGCCGTGACCGAGCCGCCGGCGGCACCCTCCGACCGAGCCACGCGCAGCGGCGGCGGCTCGAGGTCGCCCCCCGTGTAGCTCTCGCCGGCGTCACTGGCGCTGGCCACCAGCAGGTCCACCTGTACCGCAGCGGCGCTCAACGCGCGCTTCGCGCGCACGGTCGCGACCATGCTGCGGGCCGCTCGCGCGGCACGGGCGGCGGCGGCGTCGCCGGCCGTGAAGTAGACGCCGTCGGCGCGCTCGAGCTCCGTCCCAGGGCAGCGGGTCGTCGCCGTGCGGGCCGACGCGGTCGCCGATGACCGTGATCGTGCGCTCGGCCGCCGCGTCCGTGTGTACGAACGCCCGCCGCTGAGCTTCGGGCCGCGAGCCGGCCTCGACCCGCACCCCGAGCTCCTCGAGGCGGCGTTTCGCCCTCCGGCCGAGGTCGTCGTCGCCGAGCGCGGTCAGGAACAGGCACTCGCCCCCGAGTCGGGCGAGCTGGACCGCCGCGACAGCGCCCCCGCCGCCGACGTCCTCCCACGCCTCGCTCGCGTGCACGATCTCGCCGGGTCGCGGCACCCGCTCGACCCGTGCGAACTCGGCCCATTCGACGTGTCCGACGACGGCGACGCGCATCGTGTCGGATCCTGCCACGGGCCGGTCGACCGCCCCGCGCTCCTCAGTCCTCGTCGTCGGGCCCGACCACGATCCGGCTCCCGCGCTCGTGGGTGAACCCGGCCCAGGTCCAGTCGAGCATCGCCTTGGTCCGGTCCTCCCCGGTCGACAGCAGGGCCAGATGGACCGCGCCCCAGGCCAGGAACGCGGTCTTGCCCTTCATCGTGCGACCGCCGGCGAACTGGATCACCGCCGCGCCCGCGCCCGATCGTCGCCATCGTCCCCTTGTCGTGGTAGGCGAAGGGCTCGGTGTCCGCCCCCGTGAGCAGCCGCGCGATGTTCTCGCCGGCCCGCTCGCCCGCTTGCAGCGCGACGGATCCGAGTTGCGGGAGCACGTCGCCCGTCTTCGAATCGGTGATCCAGGCGACGTCGCCGACTGCGAACACCTCCGGGTGCTGATCGAGGCTGAGATCGGGGCCGACCGGGATCCGATCGCCCCGCTCGAGCTCGACCCCGAGCGCCCGCGCCAGCGGGTGTGCCTGCAGGCCCGCGCCCCAGATCAGCGTGTGTGCCTTGAGCTCCTCGCCGGACTTGAGCTTGACCCGGGTCTCCGAAACCGACTCGACCACCTCGCCGAGCCGGATCTCGACGCCCCACTCCTCGAGCGTCTTCTGCGTGTAGTCCTGCAGCTTCTCCTTGAACATCGAGAACAGCGCCGGGCCCGCCTCGACGAGCGTCAGCCGCGCCTTCTCCATCGGCACCCGCGGGTAGTCCTTGGAGAAGACGCTGCTGTAGAGCTCGGCGAGGGCGCCGATGCTCTCGATGCCAGTCGCCCCGCCCCCGACGACGACCACGTTGAGGGCGCCGTCGTCGATCAGCGCCGGATCGCGGTCCGCCGCCTCCCAGCGCCGCAGCACGTGCTCCTTGAGGCGCACGGCGTCGTCGAGGGTGTACATCGGGAAGGCGTGCTCGGCCGCCCCCTCGACGCCGAAGTAGTTGACGCGCGCGCCGAGGCCGACGACCAGGTGGTCGTAGCCGAGCGGCCCCATCTGCTCGAACTCGACCTCGCGCTTCTCCAGGTCGATCGCCGTCGCCGTCGCCTGATGCACGGTGGCGTTCTCCTGGTCGTGGAAGAGGTCGCGCACCGGGTGGGCCACCGAGGTGGTCTCGATCACGGCGGTCGCCAGCTGGTAGAGCATCGGCTGGAACGTGTGGAAGTCGTTGTGGTCGACGATCACGACGTCGGCGTCGGCTCCCTTGAGCTTGCGCGCGGCGCCCAGCCCGCCGAACCCCGCGCCCAGGATCAGGACCCGCGGCCGCTGCTGATCGGCCGCGCCCATCAGCCGCCGTTGCGGGCGCCGAGCCGCTCCAGCAGATGGTCTCCGACCCGGATCGCGTTCGCCATCACCGTCAGCGCCGGGTTGACCGCGCCGATGCTGGGGAAGAAGCTCGAGTCGACGACGTAGAGGTTGTCGAGCTCGTGGGCGCGGCAGTCGGTGTCGAGGACCGAGGTCGCGGCATCGGTCCCGAAACGACAGGTGCCGGCCTGGTGCGCGACGCCGGCGACCGGGATCTCGTTCTTCAGGTACGCATGACGGCCGACCAGGTGGTCGGGGTGCATGCCGATCTGGCCGAGCATCGACTTGAGCTGGTGGTAGAGGCGCTTCTTGGGCTCGTCGTTGCTGGCGGTGTAGCGCAGCGTCAGCCGCCCGTCGCCGTCGACCGTGACCCTGTTGTCGGGTCGGGGCAGATCCTCGGTCGAGAGCCAGAAGTCGACCGCGTGGCGGGCCATGTCCTCGAGCGTTCGGGTCGGGGCGAGCTTGGTCTCCAGCGGCTTCTCGCCCCGGTACATCGGCGCCGATGACTTGCCCACCATCTGGATGTTGCCCATCGGGTACTCGAAGTCCTCGGTGCCCCGGAGGTAGAAGTCGTTGACGCCGAGGGTCTTCTGGAACACGGTCGGGTTCTCCTCCACCGACAGCGCCAGGACCGCCTGGCTGTTGTGGAAGGTGTAGTTGCGCCCGACCTGGTCGGAGCCGTTGGCGAGCCCGTTGGGATGGCGGTCGTTGGCCGAGGTCGAGCAGCAGCTTCGCCGTGTTCGCGGCTCCGCAGGAGGCGACCACGAGATCGCCGGTGAAGCTCTCGCGCTCACCGTCGCGCTCGGCGATCACCTCGGTGACCGCGGTCCCGGCGTCGTTGGTGCGCAGCGCCACCGCCTCGGTGTTGGTGAGCAGGGTGACGTTCGGGTGCTCGAGCGCCGGACGCACGGCGAGCACCTCCGCATCGGACTTGGCGTGCACCAGACACGGAAATCCGTCGCAGGTCGAGCAGCGAACGCAGGCGCTGTAGGGCATGTTCGCCTCGTCGAGCATCACCCCGCAGGGAGCGTGGAAGGGATGCAGGCCGGCCGCGGCGAGGTCATCGGAGAGCTGCTGGATCCGGGGCTCGTGGGAGACGGCCGGAAACGGGTACGGCGCGCTCGCGGGCGGCTCGGTCGGGTCCTCGCCGCGGGCGCCGTGGACCCGGTAGAGCTGCTCGGCCCGCGTGTAGAACGGCTCGAACTCGTCGTAGGAGATCGGCCAGGCGGGGGAGACCCCGTCGTGGTGGCGGAGCTCGCCGAAGTCCTCAGCGCGCAGGCGGTAGAGCGCCGCGCCGTAGAGCTTGGTCGCGCCGCCGACGAAGTAGTGCACCTGCGGCTGGAAGCCCTTGCCGTCGCCGTCGTACCAGGTGTCGGGCGAGATGTAGCGGTTGTCGATGAAGACGTCCGCGGCGTCCCAGTTCTGCGGCTCGCGCGGCAGCCAGTCGCCGCGCTCGAGCAGCAGGATCCGCTTTCCCGACGGGGCCAGTTGATGGGTCAGGGTGCCGCCGCCGGCGCCGCTGCCGATCACGATCACGTCGTAGTCGCTCATGCGTTCACCTCCGCCAGTCGCTCGGCGAGGACGATCCGCGCCGCCGCCTCGATCAGCGCCAGGTGGGAGAAGGCCTGGGGGAAGTTGCCGAGGTGGCGGCCGGTCGCGGTGTCGAACTCCTCGGCGTAGAGCCCGAGCGGCGAGGCGACGCTGAGCAGCTTCTCCATCAGGTCGCGGGCGCGCTGGTCCTCCCCGACGACCGACAGGGCCGAGACCAGCCAGAAGGAGCAGATCAGGAAGCTGCCCTCCTTGCCCGAGAGGCCGTCGTCGGTCTCGTCGGTGCGGTAGCGGAGCACGAACCCGTCCTCGGTCAGGTCGTTGGCGATCGCCTCGACCGACTTGCGCAGGACCTCGTCGCCGGCCGGGCAGGAATCCGAAGATCGCGGCGAGCAGGGTCGAGGCGTCGAGCGCCTCGGTGTCGTAGTGCTGGCGCAGGACGCCGTCGCGGACGCCGTGCTCGAGGATGTCGGCGCGGATCTCCTCGGCGGTGGCGTGCCAGGCTTCCTCCCGCTTGCGATCTCCGGCGATCGCGGCGACCTTGGCGGCCCGGTCCATCGCCACCCAGCACATGAGCTTCGAGGAGACGTAGTGCTGAGGCTCGCCGCGGGCCTCCCAGATGCCCTGGTCGGGGTCGCGCCAGACCTTGGTCGCGCACTCGGCCTGCGCCTGGACGATCGGCCACAGCCGTCTGGGCAGGCGCTGGCTTCGGTGCGGTGTGGAGGTGGATCGAGTCGAGGACGGCGCCGAAGACGTCGTTCTGGCGCTGATCGAAGGCGCCGTTGCCGACCCGCACCGGGCTCGCCCCGGCGTAGCCGGAGAGGTCGTCGCGGGTCGACTCGGTCAGGTCGCGGCGGCCGTCGATCCCGTACATGATCTGCAGCGCCCCGTCCGAGTTCGGCTCGAGGTCGGCGACGAACTGCATGAACTCGTCCGCCTCCCAGTCGAGGTTGAGCCAGTGCAGCGCCTGCAGGGTGAAGGTCGCAGTCGCGCATCCAGGTGTAGCGGTAGTCCCAGTTGCGCTCGCCTCCGGGGGTCTCCGGCAGCGACGTCGTGAGCGCGGCCACGGTCGCCCCGGTCGGCATGTAGGTGAGCCCCTTGATCGTCAGCGCCGAGCGCTGGATCGGCTCGCGCCAGCGGTGGTCGGGCATCCGAGCCCGGCCGATCCAGTCGCGCCAGAAGCGGTTCGTCGCCGCCAGTCGCTCGTTCGCCTCGTCGATGGTGCTCGGTCCGGCGAGGCCCTCCGCCCAGGAGAGCGCGCAGAACGCCTGCTCTCCCTGCTCGAGCATGTGGCGGCCGCGGACCCAGTCGCCCTCGATCCCGAGCGGGATGCTGCTGGTCAGTCTCACCGTGACCCCCTCGGCCTCGGCGTCGGCGCGGTTGCGATCGTCGGTCGGCCAGGGTCCAGGCGGCCGGAGTGCGGCCGTAGTCGAAGTCGGGCTCGCAGATCAGCTCGAGCTCGACGCTGCCGGCGAGACACAGGGCCGTGCGGACGAGCAGGTGATCGCCGTCGGCGTCGGCCGGCGGACGGGTGTGGGGCGTGATCTCATCCTCGCCGTGGGTGGGCCCCATGGTCAGGGCGTCGCGGATCAACACCCAGCCCGTCGACGTGTGCCAGGTCGTCAGCAGCGTGTTGGTGCCCGGCTCGTAGTTGCGGCCGGCCGGCACGTTGATCCCGTACGGGCCGAACCGGAACGCCCCGCGCCTGGCGGTCGAGCAGAGTCCCGAAGATGCTCGGGGAATCGAACCGCGGCACGCAGAGCCAGTCGATCGCGCCGTCGGGCGCGACCAGGGCCCCGGTGTGGCAGTTGGAGAGGAACCCGTAGTCGGCGATCGGCGGGAACGGCGACGGCGCCGCCGCGCTCTGCGGCTCGGGGGCGGCGCTCACTGGGTCACCCACGGGCCGTGCCAGCCGCCGTACTCGGCGACCAGCGAATCGGCGGCCGCCGGGCCCCACGTTCCCTTCTCGTATGGGAGCGGGGCAGGCGGGGCGTCGAGCAGCGGCTGCAGCACCCGCCATGTCTCCTCGACGCTGTCCTGGCGCGTGAACCGGGCGCTGACCCCCGTCATCGCGGCGTGCAGCAGGACCTCGTAGGGCGTCGGTCCCTCCCCACCCTGCTGGGAGAACTCCATGTCGAGCGTGATCCGCTCCGGGTCCATCGTCGCGCCCTTCTGGGCGTCGACCAACACCCTGATCCCGGTGCTCGGGTCGAGCTTGATCACCAGCTGGTTCGCCTCCACGGTGGTCGGGGGCGCCATCCGGAAGTCCAACCGCGGCGGTTCCTTGAACACCAGCCGCATCTCGGTCTGGGTGATCGGCAGGTGCTTACCGGTGCGGATGAAGAACGGGACCCCGGTCCAGCGCCAGTTGTTGATCTCCAGCCGCATCGCGGCGAAGGTCTCGGTGGTGGAATCCGCCGCGACCCCGTCGATCTCGCGGTAGCCGTCGTACTGCCCGCGCACGTAGTTCGCCGGGTCGGCGTCCATGGTCGAGTAGAAGACCGAGAACATGCTGTCCTTGAGCCGCGCCGGCTCGCGGCCTGCGGGCGGCTCCATCGCCGCCGCGGACACCACCTGCATCAGGTGGTTGACGACCACGTCGCGGATCGCGCCCACGGGGTCGTAGAAATGACCGCGATCCTCGACGCCGAAGGATTCGGCCATCGTGATCTGCACGCAGGAGATGTAGTTGCGGTTCCACAACGGTTCGAACATCGTGTTCGCGAACCGCAGGAACAGCATCTCGACCAGGCCCATCTTGCCCAGGAAGTGATCGATCCGGTAGAGCTGCGACTCGTCGATGTGCTGGTGGATCTCCTCGTTGAGGGCCTGGGCCGACTCGAGGTCGTGTCCGAACGGCTTTTCGACCACGACCCGGGCGTTCTCGGTAAGCCCGGCATCGGCGAGGCCCTTGATCACGCTCCCGAACAGAAAGGGCGGGATCTCGAGGTAGAACACCGGCTGGGACACGTCGCCGATCGCGGCCGCCACCTTCTCGAAGGTCGCCGAATCCGCGAAGTCCCCCGCGACGTAGGAGAAGCGGGCGGCGAGGCGATCGAAGACGGGCTCGTCGATCGTCGTCCCGCAGCCCTCGATCGACTCGCGCGCGCGTTGCTTGAGGTCGTCGACGGTCCAGTCGTCGACAGCGACGCCGACGATCGGGCAATCGAGCAGCTCGCGCTGCTCGAGCCGGTAGAGCGAGTTGAAGGTCATCACCTTGGCGAGGTCGCCGGTGATCCCGAAGATCACGAGGACGTCGGCGGGCCTGGGGCCGTCGGTGGAGACGCGTCCGGTCATGTGGGGCCTCCTCTCATCGCGACCGCCAGGCGGGATTCGCGAACGGCGCGGGTCAGCGTCGCCCCATCCTGGCCGCTGGCGCCCCCCGCCGCATCACCCCTTACGGGTGAACTCAGGCAGTCTCCGCGACCGCGATCCGGCCGCTCGCGCGCGGCCTCGCGCATGGCGGCATAGTCGCGCTCGTTCTGGTCGGCGTAGGCGGCCGCGAAGCGGGCGATCGCCTGGTCGAACTTGGCGCCCGAGCCCAGGTATGACGCGATCGCGATCCGGTCGCCGGTGCGGGCGTGCGCGCGGGCGAGGATCGCGCCGCAGATGCGTGCGTAGGCCGCCAGCCCCCCCGGGTCCATGGTCTCGATGTCGGCCGAGACCTTCGCGTCCCAGAGCTGGCGTACGTAGAAGAGGCGCCGTCCCTCCGGCCGGTCCGCGCTCATCCAGCCGAGCATGATGTCGCTCGCGGCCTGCATCAGCCGCTGGCCCTCGACCACCCGCCGGCCGTGCTGGGAGAAGGCGCTCGGTGCCGTGTACGGCGCCAGCACCGACTCCTCGGCCTCCTTGATCTGCAGGAAGAGTGGATCCTGCTCGTCGCGCCCGACGAAGAGCGCTACCCACGCGCGGGTGCCGACGCTGCCGACGCCGACGACCTTGCGCGCGGTGTGGACGTAGCGGTAGGAGTCGAAGAGGTGCCGGCGCGCCGTCTCGAGCGTCCGCCGGTAGGTGTCGATCACGGCCTTCAGCGCGCGCTCGTCGAACTCCGCCCCCTCGCTCGCGGCGACATCCTCGATCGGCACGATCAGCGGCGGGTCGCTGATGAACCGGAGCTCTCCGTCGACGCGTCGGGCGAGCTTCGAGAGCGCCCGCATCCGGTTCTTGGACTCCGCCTTGGCGACGGCGCGGTCGAGCGTCTTGCGTCGCTTCTTTGTCAGCTCGTCGCTGAACCGGTCCATCAGGCGGCTGAGATCGAGCCGCAGGTACCAGACGTCGAGGTTGCTGAGCCCGGCCAGGTCTCGCATCCGCTGGCGGTACTCCCCGGTCCCCGCGAGCACGACGGCCTCCCGCTCGGCGTCGCTGAGACCGAGGTCGCGACCGGCGATCTCGAGGCTCGCCGCCAGGCGCTTGACGTCCCACTCCCAGGGCCCCGGCAGCGTCTCGTCGAAGTCGTTGACGTCGAGGACGAGCTCGCGATCCGGCGCGGCGAAGCCCCCGAAGTTGGAGAGGTGCGCGTCGCCGCAGAGCTGGGCCCAGAGGCCCGAGGTCGGGGTGGCCGCGAGATCGGCGGCCATGATCGCGGCCGCCCCGCGGTAGAACGTGAACGGGGAGACCAGCATGCGCGCGTATCGCAGCGGAACGAGCTCCGGGACCCTGGTCTTCGCCTGGCCCTCGAGCACGTCCACGGGGTCGGGTCGATCCGCCGCCGGCTCCCAGTCGCCGTGGGTCGAGCGCGAGACGTCGGAGCGGGCCTCCTTGCCGAGCTTCGCGCGCTCGTCGGGGGTGGCCTCCGCCGGAGCCGACCTGCGGGCCTGTGCGGCAATCGTCGCCATGACAGCCCCAACCCTATGCCGATCGGTCGGCTGGTAGGGATATGCCGAGTTGCTCGCCCGCTACGTCCCGATCCTCGCCTGGCTTCCGAAGTACCGGCCCGCCTGGCTTCGCGACGACGGGGTCGCGGCGCTCTCGGTCTGGGCGCTGCTGATCCCGCAGGCCCTCGCCTACGCGACGATCGCGGGCGTCCCGGTCCAGTACGGGCTCTACACGGCCTTTGTCGGCCCTGATCGCCTACGCGATCTTCGGCACCTCGAAGCAGGTGATCCAGGGCCCGAGCGCGACGGTCGCCGCCGTCTCCACCGCGGTCATCACGCCGCTGGTCGGCGCCGCCGCGATCGGCACCGAGGAGGCGGTTCCGTGGGCGGCGGCGCTGGCCCTCGCCGCCGGCGCCGTGTATCTGGTCCTGGGCGTCCTGCGGATGGGCTGGGTCTCGAACTTCCTCTCCCGCGCGGTCCTCGCGGGGTTCATCTTCGGCTTCGCGATCGGGATCGTCATCGACCAGGTGCCGAAGCTGCTCGGGACCGACGCCGTTGACGGCTCCTACGCCGAGGAGCTCTGGCACGTGCTCGGCGAGCTGGGCGACGTCAGCCTGACGACGCTCGTCATCGGGGCGGCCTCGCTCGCGATCCTGCTCCCGCTTCGGTACCTGCGCCCGAAGTGGCCGCGGGCCCTGCTGGTGGTCGTGCTGACAACGGCCGCGGCGTCGCTGCTCGACCTCTCCGACCATGGGGTGGCGGTCACGGGCAACGTACCCACCGGGCTCTTCTCGATCGGGATCCCGGACATCGACGGTGGCGACATCGGCACGCTCGTCGTCGGCGCGCTCTCGGTCGTCTTCGTCGGCTTCTCCGAGACCCTCGCGGGTGGGCGAGCGATTGCCGCCAAGCACTCCTACGAGATCTCGGCGGACCAGGAGCTGATCGCCCAGGGAGTCGCCAACGGCGCCTCCGGGTTCGTCGGCGGCTTCGTCAACGACGGCAGCCTCTCGAAGACCTCGGTGGCCGACGCCGCCGGCCAGCGCACGCAGATGGCGTCGCTGATCAACGCCGGGCTGGTGCTGCTGACGATGCTCCTGCTCGCGGGCCTCTTCGAGCAGCTGCCGAGCGCCGCGCTCGGAGCGGTGGTGATCGACGCCATGGTCGGGCTGATCACGCTCGCCGACGGCCGGCGCTACTACCGCATCAACCGCTCGGACTGGCTCGTCTTCGTCGCCGCGATGGTCGGCATCCTGTTCTTCGGGATCATCCCCGGGATCGTGATCGGCGTGGCGCTCTCGCTGCTGCTCCTGATCGCGCGGGCGTCGACCCCCGGGATCCGCGTGCTCGGCAGGCGGCCGGGCTCCGACGCATACCTCGACCTCAGCCGCCACGACGACCTCGAGACGACGGCCGGGGCTGCTCGTCGTGCGCATCGACGGGCCGCTGTTCTTCGCCAACGCCAACCGGTTCCGGGACCGCGTGCTCGAGCTGATCGAGGCGGCCGCAGAGCCCGTGTCCGGCGGTCGTGATCGACGCGGAGGCGGTCTCGCAGACCGACACCGACGGCGCCGACGTGCTCACGCGGCTCGCCGCCGAGCTGCGGCCCCGCGGGATCGAGATCGCGCTGGCCCGGGTCCAATCCGACGTCTCGGACCTCTGGCGCCGCGCCGGCACGATCGAGGCGATCGGCGGTACCGACCGCGTCTTCCACACGGTCAAGGAGGCCGTTGACGGGACCGAGCGCCGGTGCGGTTAGGCTGGGATCGTGAGCGAGGATCGGCGGCAGCGCCCCAAGGGCTCGCCCGAGGTCTCGGACCTCATCGGGGCCGAGCTTGCGATCGCCGTGGTGATCTGGCTCGCCGTCGCCCTCATCTGCTTCTTCTTCGTCGGCGCGATCGCCGGGATCGTCGCCGTGTTCATCGGCGTGGTCGTCGCGGGGATCGTGCTGGTCGGGACGATCCGGCGGTCCGAGATCTCCGACTGATCAGGTCAGGTCGCCGGCTGGGGCTCGGCCGGTGCGGGCGACGGCAGCTTCGAGGTGACCATGTAGGCGACGACGACGCCGACGATGACCAGCGGCGCCGCGCCGACGGCGGGTCGAGCGGTGAGCAGGTGGCGAGCACGACCGCCGTCAACGGCAGCCGCAGGCCGGCGGCGGTTGCGGCGCCGATCCCGACCGCGACCGCTGGGGTCGTCCCGAAGTCCGGCAGCCCGTCGACCAGCAGGCCGACCGCCGTCCCCAGCAGGAGGGCTGGGAACACCGGGCCGCCGCGGAAGCTCCCGAGCGCGAGGGCGTAGGCGAGGCCCTTGCAGGCGATCAGCGCCACGAGGGCCCCGGTGGTCCAGGAGCTGGCGTGGGCGACCAGGGGCGAGATGGTCTCCTGGCCCGAGAACAGCACGTTGTCGATCCCATGGTCCGTGGTCTGCGAGAAGAGGATCGCGAGCCCCCCGGTGACGAGCCCGATCGTCGGCAGGGCGATGTACGGGCGCGCGGTCGCGATCGGAACGATCCGGCGGCCGATCGTGAAGATCGACGAAGACGCCGAGCGCGATCAGCGCGGCGAGGGGGATCGTCCAGACGAAGTCGAGGAGGTCGGGACGGGCGAAGTCGGGGAGCGTGACCGTGCCGATCGCGATGTCGCTCGTGTCGACGCCGGTCCACGAGCCGAGGCCGATCGAGACCAGCGCGCCGATCCCGGCGGCGAGCAGCCCGGGAACGAGGATCAGGTTAAGTCGCCCGCCGCCGATGCCCGCCGCCTCGATCATCAGCACCGCGGCGATCACCGGTGAGCCGAACAGAAACGAGACCGCGGCGAAGGTCCCACAGGCAGCGATCACCTGCTGGACCTCGTCCGGCGCGTCACGGCGGAGGAGCCGGATGATCAGAAAGCCGATCGCGCCGCCCATCGCGATCAATGGCGCCTCCGGCCCGAGCACGATCCCGAAGCCGATCGAGGCCAGTGCGGCGAGCAGCACCCCGGGCAGCTCAATCGGTTGCGTCGGCGCAGGGTTGAGTCCGTTAGCCGGGATATGCCCGCCGGTGCCGGGGAGGCGAACGATCGCCAGCGCCGCGAGCAGCCCGGCGATCGCCAGCACCGGCAGCGGCCACCAGTCCGGCCGCGTGTCGAACCCGAGCGCGTCCGGAAGGTCGTTGTAGATCCACGGCTTGAGCTCGTGGTCGAGCTCGAGGAAGGCGAATGCCGCGGCGGAGGCGACGATCCCGACGACGGCGGCGAGCACCTGCTGGACCTCGGGCGGCGCGTCGCGCCGGATCAGGCGGATGACCAGAAAGCCGATCGCGCCGCCCATCGCGATCAGCGGTGCCTCGGGGCCGAGCACGACCCCGAACCCGATCGAGGCGAGCGCGGCGCACAACACGCCAGGGAGCTCGATCGGCTCCGTCGGCGCCGGGTTGAGACCGTTCGCGGGGATGTGCCCGCCGATCCCAGGCAACTTGACGATCGCGACCGCGGCGAGCAACCCGGCGATCGCGAGGACCGGCAGCGCCCACCAGTCAGGCCGGCTGTCGAAGCCGAGCGCGTCGGGAAGGTCGTTGTAGATCCACGGTTGGAGCTCGTGGGCGAGCTCGAGGAAGCCGAACGCCGCCGCCGAGGCAATGACCCCGACGATCGCGGCCAGGAGGAGCAACGCGAGGAAACCGCGCTGGCGCATGGCCGCCATCGGGTCGGGCCCATCGCCCGAGGCCGGATCCGGCGTGCCGCCTGCGGCGCTCGCGGGCTCGTTCACGCGACAACCGTATTGCGGTCGCCGGAGGCCTGTCGCCGGGCGAGGCTCAGGGGGCTACCCCCGGGCTTCGGCGGATTCCGCCGCATGCGAGAGCCGGGGGAAGTAGTGCGCCGCGATCTCGTAGGACTCATCGGCCTGGCGATCAGCTGCCCGCCGCGCGGGCTTCGGAACGGCGCCGCCTCAGCGCGCGCTGGAGCGAGAGCGTCATCACGGCGCCCACCACCATCATGACCACGTTCACCGCGAGCAAGCCGAAGGTGCTCGTGACCGTCGACAGCTCGCCGACCCCGGCCGCGACGCCCGAGATAGGCCGCGGCGGGAATCGTCGTCACGGACACCGCCACTCCGACGGCTGAGCTGGCGCGGGTCTCGAGCGCCAGCATTCCCGCCACCCCCGCCACGAAGGCCACCACGACGGTCTCGTGGCTGACGGTGGTCAGGCCCCCGAGTGTGACCGAGGCGGAGTCGAGGCTGAATCCGGACGGGATCAGGTCGAAACCGTCCTGGACCGCCGCGCTCACCGCCGCCGCGCCGGCGGCGACGCCCAGCCCGACGATGAGGGTCAACGAGGCCTCGACGGTGAGCCTCCGGCGACGGCCCAATATGCCGACCCCGATCGCGGTGATCGGCAGGAGGTCCGGGCTGACCGCCATCGCGCCGACGATCAGGATCGTGTTGGCCTCGGTGACGCCGTAGCTTGCGATCACTCCCGCGATCACCATCAGCGCGAGGTAGCGGGCGACCGGCCGGGCGTTGAGCCACGCCTGACCGAGGACGTCCGCCCACACCAGGCTCTCCTCCGGGTGCCTGCTGGCCGCCCAGTCGACGACCTCGACCCGAGTCAGGAGGGTGTCGGACGCCTGTACTCCGAGCCGGCGCAGATCATCGAGCATCGGATCGACCGAGCGCGGTCGAACTCCCGCGGTGACAACCGCGTGGCCCGCATGGGCCGCGTCGACGCAGCGGACGCGGCTGACGCCGTCACGCTCGGTCAGGGACTCGACGACCCTGGCCATCAGCGCCGACTCGCCGAAGACCTCGAGCTGCATCATCGGCGCGACTTGTACCGGGTGCCCCGGCCAGGAAAAGCGGCCCGTGCTCAGGCGAGCGCGTCCCCGATCGCGAGCCCAAGCGGGAGCTCGTCCGAGTAGGTTCATCCAGGAAGGGCCCTCCGCGACGATGACAATCACCACCACTGGCCGCCTCCTCAACCCGGCCAGCTATGAGGCGAGCGGACCTCGACCCCTCGAGCGCCCGCCTGATGCGCGCGACCATCGATTGGTTCGAGGCGAAGGGCAAGGAGCAGCTCACCGCAGAGGTCCACTCGGACGACTGGTACCGGGACTTCATCGAGTTCCTCGGGCGCGAGCGAGCGTTCGCAACGCTGCTCACACCGGCGCGTGACGGTGGCGGCGACCCCGACAAGCGCTGGGACACCGCCCGCAACGCAGTCTTCAACGAGATCCTCGGCTTCTACGGGCTCCAGTACTGGTATGCCTGGCAGGTCACGATCCTCGGCCTCGGACCGATCTGGCAAAGCGACAACGAGTCGGCCCGTCGCCGAGCCGCCGAGCTGCTCGAGGACGGCGCGATCTTCGCCTTCGGCCTCTCCGAACGAGACCACGGCGCGGACATCTACTCGACGGACATGGTCCTCACGCCCGAGGGCGAGGATGGCTTCCGCGCCAGCGGGGGCAAGTACTACATCGGCAACGGCAACCTGGCCGGGATGGTCTCGGTGTTCGGGCGACGAGCCGACGTCGAAGGTCCGGAGGGCTATGTGTTCTTCGCCGCCGACAGTTCCCACCCGGCCTACAGGCTGATCTCGAACGTGGTGCACGGGCAGATGTACGTCAGCGCCTTCGAGCTCGACGACTACCCGGTCCGCGCCGAGGACGTCCTCCACACCGGCGTCGAAGCGTTCGAGGCCGCCCTCAACACGATCAACGTCGGCAAGTTCAACCTCGGCTTCTGCGCGATCGGGATGTCGGAGCACTGCTTCTTCGAGACCGTGACCCAGGCCGAGAACCGGGTCCTGTTCGGCAAGCGGGTGACCGAGTTCGGCCAGGTGCGGCGGATCCTCATCGAGGCCTACAGCCGGCTGGTCGCGGCCAAGCTCTACGGGGCTCGGGCCGTCGACTACGTGCGCGAGCGCGAGCCGCGAAGACCGGCGCTACCTGCTCTACACGCCGATCAACAAGATGCAGGTCACGACCGAGGGCGAACGGATTGTGCGCCTGCTGGCCGAGGTGATCTCGGCGAAGGGCTTCGAGCGCGACAGCTACTTCGCGAGCGCCAAGAACATCATCGACGGGTTGCCAAAGCTCGAGGGCACCGTCCATGTCAACCGCGCGCTGACCCTCAAGTTCCTGCCCAACTACCTGTTCGGGACGGAGGCGCTCGAGCCGCCGCCGCCGCGGCGCGATCCCGACGACGACGCGTTTCTCTTCGCCCAGGGCCCGACCCGCGGCCTCAGCAGGATCACCTTTCCGGATTGGCGCCCGGTCTTCGACCGCTTCGCGGAGCTGCCCAACGTCGCTTGCTTTCGCGAGCAGGCCGAACGTCTCGTCGGCCTGATCGAGGAGGTCAACCTGACCTCCGAGCAGATGACCGTGGATCTCGACTTTCAGCAGTCGCTCTCCCAGCTGTTCACCCTGGTGCCCTACGGGCAGCTGATCCTCGAGCAGGCGGAGCTGGCGGAGGTCGAGCCGGACATCGTCGACCTCGTCTTCGAGACCCTGGTGCGCGACTTCAGCGCCACGGCGATCGAGCTGCACGGCAAGGCCTCCTCGACGCAGGCCCAGCAGGGCTGGGCGCTCGACAGCGTCCGTAAGCCGATCGTCGACGAGCTTCGCGACGACCGCGTGTATGCCGAGGTCCGGGCGCTGTCCGGCGCCTACGTGATGCCGGCCTAGACACCGCCTTGCGAGGCCCAACCTGACGACGATCGATGAGTTGACGATCGCTGACGAGCCCGGGGCCTGGTCCGCCGCGGGCTTCGAGCTCGATGGCGGAACCTGCCAGCTCGGGACCGTGCGGCTGCACCTTGCGGGCCGCGACGCCGGCAAAGGCCTGGTCGGCTGGTCGCTGCGGGACGTCGCCGGCGTCGATCTTGACGGCTTGAGGACGACCGTCTCGGATCGCCCGCCCGCGGGGGAGCCGAACACGCACCCGAACGGCGTCACTGCGATCGATCATGTCGTCGCGATCACTCCCGTGCTGGAGCGCACGACCGCCTCACTGCAGCGCGCCGGGCTCGACCTGCGGCGTATACGCGAGGAGCCGACCGCGGCGGGCGCCCCGCGCCAGGCCTTCTTTCGCCTTGGGGAGGTAATCCTCGAAGTCATCCAGGAGCCGGACGAGGCGATCGCCAAGTCCGGCGGAGCCGACCGGCCCGCGTTCTTCTGGGGAGTCGCGCTGATCGCTCCTGACCTCGAGGCCACGGTCGCGAGGCTTGGCGAGCACGTCGGCGAAGTCCGCACGGCGGTTCAGCCCGGCCGGCGCATCGCGACGCTGAGGCGCTCCGCCGGGCTCGGGCTCCCGGTGGCCCTGATGACTCCGCCCAAATAGGGCGAGTCAAAGGCGTAGATCTCCGCCGCTGGGCCTAGGCTCCGCGAGTGGCCGGCGGCGCCGATCGCACACACGGATCCGGCCTCTGGGCCCCGCATCGGCTCACCTGGTGGGTCGGGGTCCTGTTCGCGATCGGCTCGACCTGCTTCTTCCTCGGGCCGTTCCCGGGCTTCGTGGACCTGGTCGGGTCGTCGGCCGACGGCGTCGTCTTCTTCGTCGGCTCGCTCTTCTTCACCAGTGCCGCCCTGCTGCAGCTCATCGGCTCCAGGCGCTTCACCCCCGACTGGTGGGCGAGCCTGATCCAGTTCGCCGGCACGATCTACTTCAACGTCGACACCTTTCGAGCGATGCAGGACAGCTTCGACACGGACGACGTCAACCGGGTGGTCTGGCGCCCGGAGGCGATCGGATCGATCTGCTTCCTGGTCTCCGGGTTCATCGCCTTGCGCGCGGTTCGCCACCTCCGCGGGACTCGCGACTACAGGATGGCGGTCGTCAATTTCGCCGGCTGCGTCCTGTTCGGGATCTCCACGGTCGGCGGCTACGTGCTGCCGTCCACCGGGGACGCGCTCAACCTGCTGGCCGCCAACGCCGGCACCGCGCTGGGCGCCCTGTGCTTTTTGATCGGGGCGCTGATGCTGCTGCCGCCGGAGCGAGGGGCGAGCGCGGAGCCCGCCCCTCGCGCCGCCTGATCAGCCCAGCAGCTTCGCCTTCTGGCGCCGCGAACTCCTCGTCGGTGAGCACGCCGTCGGTGTGCAGCTTGCCCAGCTGCTCGAGCTGGGTCATGGTGTCGGGCGCGATCCCGCCGCCGCCGGGCGCCGGCGCCGGCGCTGGAGGCGGAGGCGCCGCGGGCGGCCTCCGGTGGCGGTGCGGCCTGTTGCTGCTGGCTCTCCGAGCGCTTCTTGCCGGCGTAGTAGGCGCCGCCGCCGATCGCGGCGGCGCGCAGCAGTGGCCGGCGCCTCATCAGGGGCATCGCTGCCCCCTACTCCGGCATGTCGGGCAGTGCGAGCCCGAGCGCCAGCATGATCTCCGGCGCCGCCGCGATTACCCGCGGGCCGCCGACCTGCGGCGCGACCGCGCGCAACACGCCGAGGATGTCCTCGGCCGTCGCGCCGCCATCGAGCGCGTTGGCGACCTGCCAGGCGTACGACGCCGGCGGGGCGTCGAGCGCGATCAGGGTCGCGATCTTCACCAGCCCGAAGGTGCGGGCGTCCAGCCCGGTCGCCTCGAGCTGTGCCTCGCGGAGCTCGAGTGCCCCCTCCAGGGCGTCCGCCCGCCCGCCGGAGATGCCCGCGAAGGCGTCGTGGGTGTCCTGTGCGATGTCGGTCATGCGCGCGCCTCCCGCCGGCCGCCGTAGGCGACCAGGCCGTAGATCACCAGCAGGTCGAGGATGAAGATCCCGAAGGCCACGAACGGCGACGCGTTCACGAACATCAGGATCGCGATGGCGCTGATCGAGGCGCTGGCGACGCCGATCACACGGCCGAACGGGTTGCGGTTCCAGATCGAGAACGCCGCGAACAGCTGGACGAGCCCGATCAGCAGGTGCACCCAGCCCCAGGTGCTGAGGCTGTCGAAGAGCACGAAGCGGTTGCCCTCGACGAAGGCCGAGGACTTGTCGATCGCGGCGATCCCGTAGATCACGTTGAGGAATCCGGCGATCATGATGATGACCCCGGCGAACAGCACCCAGCCGTCGCCGCGGTCCTCGTCGGTAGCCAATTGGTACCTCCGTCTCTGGTTGGCAGGCCGCCGGATGGCGGCCCGATCCAAACCTAGGCGGAACCCGGGGGCGGGTCATCGCCCCAAGAGGGTGATTTCAGTAGCCGACGCCGGTCTTCACCTTCTTGCGCTCGGCCTCGCTCGCGCCGCCCTTCTTCTGCAGCGTCTCGCAGGCGGTCGCGATGTCGTCGGCGAGGGTCGAGACGAGGCTGCGGGTGAGATTGAGCTTCACCAGCGCTCGCAGCATCTTCACCTTGTCGGCGTTCGGCGGCATCGTGTAGGCGGGCAGCATCCAGCCGCGCTCGGCGGCCACCTGCCAGGCGATGTCGAACTCGTCGTAGGGCAGGTCGTCGTCGGCGAGCTGGAAGGCGACCAGCGGGAGCTGCTCCTCGCCCGCGCCGACCACCTTGAACGGGCCGATCTCGCTGATCCGGTCGGCGAGGAAGCGCGAGTTGAGCTGCATCGCGCGCATGATGAACTCGTATCCCGCGCGGCCGAAGCGGATCAGCGCGTAGTACTGCGCGAGGACCATCGCCGAGCCGGTCGAGAAGTTGAGCGTGAACGTGGCGTCGGTCTTGCCCAGGTAGTTCTCGTAGAAGACCAGGTCCTCCGCAAGGTCCGCCTGTTCGCGGAAGATCAGCCAGCCGATCCCCGGGTAGACCATGCCGAACTTGTGCCCGGAAACGTTGATCGAGCGCACCTGCTCGAGCCGGAAGTCCCACTCGTAGTCGGGATGCAGGAAGGGCCACACGAAGCCGCCGCTCGCGCCGTCGACGTGCAGCGGGACGTCGAGCCCCTTGTCGCCCTTGAGCTCCACGAGGAGCTTGTTGATGCCGACGATGTCGTCGGCGTGTCCGGTGAACGTGGTCCCGAGCACGGCCGCGACCCCGATCGTGTTCTCGTCGATGTGCGGCTCCACGTCCTCGGGGCCGATCGTGTACTTGTCGGGCTGCAGCGGGACGATGCGCGGCTCGACGTCGAAGTAGCGGCAGAACTTCTCCCAGACGACGTGTACGTCGCCGCCGAAGACCAGGTTGGGCTTGTCGGTGGACTTGCCGGCCTTCTCCTGCCGCTCGCGCCACTTCCACTTCAGCGAGAGAGCCCCGAGCATGATCGCCTCCGAGGAGCCCTGGGTGCGGGCGCCGGTGGTCTCGCCCGGAGCGTGGAAGAGGTCGGCGAGCATGCGGATGCAGCGCTGCTCGATCTCGGCGGTCCGCGGATACTCGGCGTGGTCGATGAAGTTGCGGTACAGGTTCTCGGTGATCAGGCGCTGTGCCTCCGGCTCCATCCAGGTGGTGACGAAGGTGGCCAGGTTGCGCTCCGGGATCCCGTCGAGCACGAGCTCTTGGTCGATCAGCCGGTAGGCCGGCAGCGGGTCCATGGTCTCCGCCGGGAACCCGTCGGTCGGAACGTCGCGGATGATCCATTCCGCCGTCTCCAGGTTCGACATGCCGCCGAGCTCGCTCATCTGCATCTCCTCGTGTGGTGGTCGGGTCTAATGCAACCGCTTACGCGCGGCGCCGCATCACGCTATCCGGGTGAAACGGCCGGCGCCGTCGACCCGCCGGGATCACCCCTTCGGGAGGATGCCGCGGCCCGCTGCGCGAATTAGGCTGGCCCCGTGAGCGAGCTCGGATACGGCGAGCAGCCGAAGCTGGCAGCCCGCGCGGCCGCGCTTTCGCCTGCTGCGCCTGATCGTCGCCTGGGTGGTGGGCGCGTTCGCCGTCGGCGTCGCGGCCTGGCTGGTCCCTGGGGTCGCGCTGGGCGGGATGGGCGAGGCGTTCGCTGTCGCGGCCCTGATCGCGATCCTGAACGCGATCGTCCCGCCCGTCCTGGCGGCGCTGCGGTTGCCGTTCATGCTCGTCGTCGGGTTCTTCCTGATCCTGATCGCCGACGCGCTGATGCTCGAGCTCGCGGAGTTCCTGGTCGACGACGTCCGCGTCGACTCGTTCGGCGACGCGCTGCTCGCCTCGCTGGTGATCGCGGCGGTGACCGTCGTGCTCGACGTGATCCTGGGGACCAACGACGACGACGCCTACACCCTGCGCGTGACCCAGAGGGTCGCCGGGCGACAGGGTGTGAAGGCGCGGACCGACGTTCCCGGGATCGTCTTCCTCGAGATCGACGGGCTCGCGCTGCCCGGTGCTCCGCGACGCGATGCGCGACGGCAGCGCGCCGAACATGGCCCGCTGGATCGCCGAGGACGGCTACCGCATGGCCGAGTGGGAGCCCGACCTGTCCTCGCAGACCGGCGCCAGCCAGGCGGGGATCCTGCTCGGCTCCAACGACGACATCCCCGCCTTCCGCTGGGTCGAGAAGGAGAGCAAGCGGATGATGGTCTGCTCCTCGCCGGCCGACTGCGCGGAGATCGAGCGCCGCCACGCCACGGGCGTCGGCCTGCTCACCGACGGCGGCGCCAGCCGGGGCAACCTGCTCAGCGGCGAGGCCGACGCGGCGATCCTCACCGTCAGCCGCACCGACGACGAGCGCGGCGCGAACCCCGGCTACCGGGCGTTCCTCGCCAACGGCTTCAACGTCACCCGGACGCTGGTGCTGTTCGCCTGGGAGGTGATCCTCGAGGTGACCGCCTCGATCCGGGCGGCCCGCCGCGACGTGCGCCCGCGCGGCCACCGCGGCGGCATCTACCCGCTGATGCGCGGCGCGATGTGCGTCTTCGTCCGCGACCTGGTCGTGTTCTCGGTGCTCACCGACATGATGCGCGGACGCCCCGCCGTCTACGCGACCTTCGCCAGCTACGACGAGGTCGCCCACCACTCCGGGCTCCAGCGCGCCGACACGCTCGAGGCCCTGCGCAAGCTCGACCAGCAGTTCGGCCGCATCGAGCGCGCGCGCCGCTACGCGCCGCGCCCGTACGAGATCGTCGTCCTCTCCGACCACGGCCAGACCCAGGGCGCGACCTTCAAGCAGCGCCACGGCTACGGGCTCGACGAGCTCGTCGAGCGCTCGCATCTCGGCGCGGCAGCGTCGCCGCGCTATTCGGGCGGCGACGAGCAGGAGGCGATGGCCAAGCAGGCGGCCGGGGAGGCGACCGGCCGCAAGCCGGAGAAGCGGGCGAAGAACGACGTCTCGGGCCGCGACGTGGTCGTCCTCGGCTCGGGCAACCTCGGGCTCATCTACCTGATGGACTCGGACCGCCGGCTGACGCTCGAGGAGATCTGACGAGCGCCATCCGAACCTGATCTCGGCGCTGCGCGAGCACCCTCACATCGGCTGGCTGCTCGTCGCGCTCGGCGACGCGCGGCGCGGTCGCACTCGGCCCGGCGGGCGCCAACTACCTCGACGAGGGACGGGTCGAGGGCGAGGACCCGCTGGCCGCGTTCTCGCCCACGGCGGGCCGCCACCTGCGCCGCACCGACGGCTTCGCCCACGTCGCCGACATCATGGTCGGCAGCTTCTACGACCCGACCCTCGACGAGGGCTGCGCCTTCGAGGAGCTGATCAGCTTCCACGGCGGCCTCGGAGGGCCGCAGACCCGGCCCTTCATCCTGCACCCGCCCGACCTCGGGCTGCCCGATGAGCCGCTGATCGGCGCCGAGTCCGTGCACGCGCTGCTGCTCGGGTGGCGGCGTGCCCTGGCCGACCGGCGGCGAGCCGGCCGAGCCGGTCGCGGCCGAGGCCTAGGCCGGCGGCTGAGGAGCGTCGCCCTCTTTCAGCAGCCCGGCCATGCGCGCGCAGGCGACGGCCTCCGCCCTCGAGGAGACGCCGAGCTTGCGGTAGATCGAGCGCGCCTGGGTCTTGACCGTGTTCGGGGAGACGAACAGGTCGGCGGCGATCTCGCGGAAGCTGAGGTGGGTGGGGAGGAAGTGCAGCAGCCGCAGCTCGGCGGCGCTCAGCGGCCAGCGGCCGGCGACCGAGCTCGCCGCGTCGATCTCCTCCCAGGCGCGCTCGATCCAGCCCCGGATCACGGTCGCGTCCGCGCAGCGCTGCAGGTGGCGCGCCGCCTGCGCCAGCTGGGCGCGCGCGGCCGGGAGATCGTCGAGCAGCACCAGCGCCCGGGCCGCGACGACGCGCACCTCGGCCTCGTACCAGGGGCTGAAGTCGTTGAGCGCGGAGGTCAGCTCCGTCGCCTTGCGCAGGTCGCGCGGTCGCCTCGCGCGGTCCTCGCCGTTCGCGCCTCCGCCAGGGCGGCGACGGCGAACACCAGCGCCGAGGTCGGGTAGTCGTCGAGGCCGAAGCGGCGCACCTCCGCGATCGCCTCGGCGGCGAGCGCCTCGGCGCCCGTCTGGTCGCCGTCGTCCAGGGCGAGCAGCGCGAGCTGGGCGAGGCACAGCGTCTGGATGTGCGGCGCCGTGGCGCCGCCGCGCCGCGACCCCTCCTCGAGCAGCGTCCGCGCGGTCTCCCGATCGCCCGTGAGCTGGCGGGAGGCGCCCTCGATCAGGCGGCACAGCGATCGCCACGGGCTGTCGCCCGGCAGCAGCTCGAAGACCCCGGCGACGTCGTCGCCCATCTGCACGACGCCGTCGCGGGCCGCGCCCGCGGCGCGGAGCACGCGGGCCGCGACCGCGAGCGCGTCGGCGTCCGGCCCCGAGGCGTCCTTGAGGCCCTCGGCCGCGGCGGCGGTCCAGTGCTCGACCCGGGCGCCGTCGCCGGCGCTCAGGCTCGTGGTCGCGGCCGTCAGGCAGAGGGCGGGCGACTCCGTGATCTCGCGGTCGGAGAACTCGCCGAGCCACCGCCGCAGGGTCGCGTCGCGCCCGCGGCTCGCGTAGTCGGCCGTGTTCGCCCAGATCAGGTCGCCCGCGCGCTCGCGGTTGCCCGCCGCGATCGCGTGCTTGACCGCGCGGTCGATGTCGTCGTGCTCGGCGTACCAGCGGCTCGCGCGCTCGTGCAGCGCGGGTCTCCAGCTGGCTCCCGCGGCGGTGGAGCTCGGCCTTCAGCATCTCCTGGAACAGGGCGTGGTAGCGGTACTCGCTGGTCGCGCCGGTCGAGCGGCACCAGCAGCATGTTCGAACGCGCCAGGCGCTTGAGCATCTCGGCCGAGCCCTCGCTCTCGAGGATCGCGTCGCACAAGGGCCCGAAGAGCCGGTCGAGCAGCGAGGTCCGGGTGAGGAAGTCGAGCTCGCTGGGCGGCAGTCCCTCGAGGAACGCGTCGCGCACGTAGTCGGCGACGAACCGGTCGTCGCCGTAGAAGTCCTCGAGCGCGCGGTCGAGGTCGTCCTCGGTGCTCAGCGCCAGCGCCGCCAGGTAGAGCCCCGCGGGCCAGCCCTCGGTGCGCTCGACGAGCCTCTCGACCGTCGGCCCGTCGAGCTCGAGCCCGGCCTGCTCGAGCAGGTCGGCCGCCTCGGCCGCGGTCATCATCAGCTCGCGCGCGCGTGACCTCGCCCAGGCGGTGCTGCGTGCGCAGGCGCCCGAGCGGCATCTCCGGCTCCTCCCGCGAGGTGATCGCCAGGGTCGAGCCCGCGTTGAGGCAGCCGGCGAGCTCGGGCAGCGGGCGCGAGCGCCTCGGGGTTGTGCAGGGTGTGGAGGTCGTCGAGCACGACCACGAACGGGCGCTCGCACTGGCGCAGCGCGTGGCAGATCCGGGGCACGACGACCTTCCAGAGGTTCGGGCGGGGCGAGAGCAACGGCGCGAAGACCGCGTCGTCGAGCGGCTCGATCTCGTCGATTGCGGCGGCGATCGAACCGAGCAGCAGGACCGGGTCGTCGTAGCGCTCGTCCAGGGTGATCCAGGCGAAGGGCCGCTCGTCGGCGTTCTCCCACTGGGCGAGGAAGGTCGTCTTGCCGTACCCGGCGGGCGCCGCGACGAGGACCATCGACTCCTCGAGCCGCTCCAGGCGCGGTGTCACGACGCGTTCGCGCGGGACCAGCTCCCGATCGGTGAGGTGCGGCCGCCGGCCGTGATGTCGCAAACGCTCGCGCGTCGGCTGCCGGGGGGTTTCGGTTCTCGGAGTCATCACGCGTAGACCGCACGCACGACCCCACCGGTCCCCCTGGCGGAGATTCTAGGCAAAGGGCCCCCGTGCCCGTAAACATCCTGTTTTCAGGGACGGGGTGCTGGCCTACGCAGCCGCGCCGTGCAGCTGCTCCTGGAGCTCGGCCTCGGCCTCCTTGGAGAGCGAGGACCTGCGCGCCGTGCCGCCGTAGCTGGCTCAGGGCCTCGACGGCACTGTCGGGCGTCACCTTCTCGACCGCGATGAACAGAGCCGAGGTGCCGGGCTGGAGCATGTCGCGCACCTGATCCTGAAACTCCTTGTCGATCCCGATCCTCTCGACCTTGCCCATCAGCGCCCCGAGCCCGGCGCCGACCGCCATGCCGAACACCGGTCTGAAGAACAGCATCCCGAACAGCAGGCCCCAGAGCATCCCCCAGGTCGTCCGCGCGCCCACCGCGTGGTGATTGGTCGAGACCTTGTACGTGCCGTCGCCGTCGCGGACGATCACCGCCACGGCGTCGGGCTCGATCGGCAGTTCCCGGGCCAGCCGCTGGATCTCCTCCTCGGCGCGCGCCGCGGTCGTCTCGTCGCCGTATCCGATCGCGATCAGGTCCGCCATCGAAGCTCCCCGTTTCAGGTTCGAACCGTCGGCGTCGAGCCTAGGCCCGCCCTGCCCGCACCGCATCGCCCCAACCGGGTGATTGCGCGCGGCACGTTCCGCGCGCCAAGCTCCGCGACTGGCCGATTTCGCTGAACTGTCTTGCGTTTTCGACCAGTCGCGGTTTGAGTTGCGGCGGGCGCGCGGAGCTCTGCAAGCCGGCGTGCGACTCGGAGCGGACTCTTAAGGCCCGCTAACACTCTTCGCTACTGTGTCGCGCCCGGATCGGGTGTGGCCGATCCGCAGGTTTCGATGCAGGGGCGCACGCAGGCACGGACCACGCAGGACTGGGGCGGACGCCGAAGAAAGAGGGGCGCGCAATGCCACTACTCACACGCAGATCGAGAAGGACCCGTGAACGCGACTCGGGCGAGCACCGGCGGCGCCGGCTGCCGCAGGGGGCGCGATCGCCGAAGCGCAGCGGCCAGCCGCCGATCATCAGCATCGACGACGCCACCGTCGTCTACCCGGGCGGGCACGTCGCCCTCGAGCACCTCTCGCTCGAGGTCCAGCGGGGCGAGTTCGCCTTCATCACCGGGCCCACCGGCTGCGGCAAGTCGACCCTGATCAAGATGCTGATCCGCGACATCGAGCCCGCCGCCGGCACGGTGCAGATCGCGGGCAAGGACATCAACTCGATGCCCACCGACCGCACGCCCTACCTGCGGCGCCGGATCGGGACCGTGTTCCAGGACTTCAAGCTGCTTCCGAACCGGACCGTCTACGACAACGTCGCCTACGCGCTGCAGGTGATCGGCGAGCCGCGCTCGCAGATCCGGCGCAAGGTCCCCGAGATCCTCCGCCTCGTCGGCCTGCAGGCGAAGATCCGCAACTACCCCGACGAGCTCTCCGGCGGCGAGCAGCAGCGCGTCGCCGTCGCCCGCGCCTTCGTCAACCACCCGCCGCTGCTGCTCGCCGACGAGCCGACCGGCAACCTCGACCCCGAGACGTCGATCGGGATCATGCAGCTGCTCTACCGGATCAACCGCACCGGCACGACGGTGCTCGTCGTCTCCCACGACCGCGAGATGGTCGACAAGATGCGGCGCCGCGTGATCGCGCTCGAGGAGGGCCGCCTGGTCCGCGACCAGGCCGCCGCCGGCTATCACGAGGACGAGTCGACGCAGGAGTTCGCCGCCCGCGTGCGCGCCGAGATGGGCGTCGGCGACGAGGGCGGGACCAACGGCCACTCGACCTTCGAGCACTGAGCTGAGCTGAGCCGATGGGCCGGGTCTTCTTCTTTCTCGCCGAGGCGTTCAGGGCGCTGCGCCGCAGCGCCGCCCCGAGCATCGCCGCGATCGTCACGATCGTGATCACCACCCTGCTGCTCGGGGTGTTGGTTCCGGTCCTGCACGCGAGCGAGTCGAAGGCCTCCGAGGTGCGCGACCAGATCGGGCTCCGGGTCTTCCTCTATCGCGACGCGAGCCAGGCGCAGAAGGACCAGCTGGAGACGAAGCTGAACGCGGTCCCGCACGTCAACGGGGTCGAGTACTGCTCGCCCGCGTGCGCGAAGCACGACCTGAAGTCGCGCCTGAAGGGCGACCTCGAGGGCTCGATCTCCGAGCTCAACTCCAACCCGCTGCCCCCCTCGTTCAACCTCTCGCTGGACGACGCCGACAACCTCGAGGCCGTCCGGGCGGCGCTGCTGCCCACCAACGCCTCCGGCAAGCCGACCCCGATCAGCCCCGCGATTGACACGCCGATCGGCGAGAGCCGCGAGGAGGCGAACAAGATCCGCGAGGTGACCGGCGCGGTGAAGATCGTGCTCCTGGTGATCGCCGGGCTGCTGCTGACCGCCTCGCTGCTCCTCGTGGCCAACACGATCCGCCTCTCGATCTACGCCCGCAGGCGCGAGGTCGAGGTCATGACCCTGGTCGGCGCGACCAACTGGTTCATCCGCTGGCCGTTCATGATCGAGGGCGTGATCGTCGGTCTCACGGGCGCGGGACTCGCGGTCGGCATACTTCTACTCGGCAAGGTCACCATCGTGGATCCGCTCGCCGACGACTTCGCACTCGTGGACAACCTGTCGACCATGGGCTTCGGGCCCCTGGTCGCGATGCTCGTCGGCGCCGCGGTCCTCGTCTCCGCGCTCGGCAGCGGCATCACGCTGCGCCGCTTCCTGAGGGTTTGAGCCCGGGCGGGTGGGGCCCGTTCGGCTCCGGTGTCGTCACCGGCCTGATCTGCGGGCTGCTGATCGCTGCCGTGGCGGGCGTTCTCACCGGAATCGTCTTCGACGACTCCAGCGATGACCCGGTCGTCCAGGCGCGGGAGGTGATCGAGGACCACTACTTCCACGAGCCCGGACACCGCCCAGCTCGACGACGCCTCGATCGGGGGCATGGTCTCGGAGCTCAAGAAGCGCTACGACGACAAGTTCTCGCACTACTTCACCGCGGAGCAGCTGAAGCAGTTCGAGGCGGTCACCTCCGGGCGCTACAAGGGCATCGGCCTCTCGGTGACCGAGGTCCCGCGCGGGCTGCGGATCTCGGACGTGTTCCCGGACACGCCGGCCGAGGCGGTGGGGCTGCAGGAGGGCGACGTGATCACCGCGGTCGACGGCTCGTCGATCGCCGGCGTCGCCTCCGAGGTCTCGACCGCCCGGATCAAGGGCCCGCCCGGGACCGAGGTCGACCTGACCGTCGATCCCGCCGACGGCGGCCCGAAGCGCAAGCTCACCGTCGAGCGAGCCGACGTCCGCCAGCCGGCCGTCACCGGTCAGCTCAAGCGGATCGACGGCAAGCCGATCGCCTACGTCGTCTTCAGCACCTTCAGCGAGGGAGCGCACGGCGAGCTCCGCGACGAGGTCGAGCGGCTCTATCGCCGCGGCGCCGAGGGCCTGATCCTCGACCTGCGGGGCAACGGGGGCGGTCTGCTGAACGAGGCGGTGCTCTCGGCCAGCGTCTTCGTCGAGGACGGGAACATCGTCTCGACCCGCAGCCGCACGGACGGCGACCGCGACTACGAGGCGATCGGCGACGCGCTCGACCCGCGGCCTACCGTGGTGCTCGTGAACCGCGATACCGCCTCGGCCGCGGAGATCCTCACCGCGGCCCTGCAGCAGAACGACCTCGCCGAGGTCGTCGGCACGCGCACCTACGGCAAGGGCACGTTCCAGGAGGTCATGGACCTCCCGGCCGGCGGCGCGCTCGACCTCACCGTCGGCGAATACCTGACCGCCGACGGGACGTCGATCCTCGGCGAGGGGGTGAAGCCCGACGTGCGCGTCTCCGACGACCCGGGGACCCCCGATCGCGATGAGGGCCTCGCAACGCGCCCTCTCGGTCCTCGGGCAGCCTTGAGCTTCGTCGGGGTAGTCGCGCGCCGGGGGCGGTTCCTCGTCGTCGAGCCGCTGTTCGAGCGCGGGCCGCAGGCGAGCCTGGCCGGCGGGGTCCGCGTGCGCGACGGCGAGATGGTGCTCGCCGACCGCCAGGGCAACCGGGCCCGCGTCCTCGCCGAGCTCGGCGA
Organism: uncultured Solirubrobacterales bacterium; assembly: GCA_963729065.1. Lineage (GTDB taxonomy): Bacteria > Actinomycetota > Thermoleophilia > Solirubrobacterales > 70-9 > WHSW01. Next base: position 675,168 of record CAVSMS010000010.1, on the reverse strand, counting down.
CCCGCGGCGAGCGCGCGACGTGGCCGCGGCGCTGATCTCCGAGCACGGGCGCGAGCGCGGCTTCGATCCCCTGATCACGGAGGAGGCCCGGGAGGCCGTCCCGGCGGCGGCCGGCCTCGACCCGGCCCGCCACGACCTCACCGCGCTCGACACCTTCACCGTCGACCCCGCGACCGCGCGCGACTTCGACGATGCGGTCTCCGCCTCGGTGGACGGGGACGGGATCCGGCTCTGGATCCACATCGCCGACGTGGCCGCGCACGTTCGCCCGGGCTCGCGGCTCGACTCCGAGGCCGAGCGCCGCGCGACCAGCGTCTACGTCCCCGGCACGGTGGAGCCGATGCTGCCCCCGGAGCTCTCCGCCGACGCGTGCAGCCTCGCGCCCGGGGTCGAGCGCCTCGCGGTCACGGTCGAGATCCTGCTCGCGGCCGACGGGGCCCCGCGCTCGACCAGCTTCTATCGCAGCCGGATCCGGTCCGACGAGCGGCTGTCGTACGAGCAGCTCGACGAGTACTTCGCCGGCCGCTCCCGGCCTCCGGAGTCGATCGCGGGGCCGCTCGATCTCGCGCGGCGCGCGGCCGCGGCGCTGCGCGAGCGCCGCACCGGCTCGTCGCTGGAGATCTCGACGACCGAGCCGGAGTTCGAGTTCGACGCCGAGGGGAACGTGACCGGCGCGCGCTCGGTCGAGCAGACCGAGGCGCACGGGCTGATCGAGCAGCTGATGATCTGCGCGAACGAGCGCGTCGCCGAGCAACTCGAGCGCCGGGGCACGCCGACGCTCTATCGGGTCCACGAGCGCCCCGACCCGGCGCGCGTCGCCGACCTGTTCGAGAAGCTCGCCGCGCTCGACGTCCCGACGCCGCCGTTGCCGAAGACGATCAGCCCGGGCACCGCGGGGGAGCTGGTCGCGGAGGCGAGCCGGCTCGTCCAGCGCGAGGCGAAGCGGCGCGGGCACGGGCGCGCGGCGTATACATCACTCGTGCTCCGCTCGCTCAAACCGGCCGTCTACCAGGACCGAAACCTCGGCCACGCCGGGCTCGGGAGCCCCGCGTACTGTCACTTCACGTCGCCGATCCGGCGCTATCCGGACCTGATCGCCCACCGTGCCCTGCTCTCCGGGCTCGGCGCCGGGGAGGCTGCGCCCGAGCGCGCGGCCGTCCGGGAGGCCGGCCGATGGTGCTCGGAGCGTGAGCGCGAGGCGATGGTGATCGAGCGCGACGCCGACAGCGCCTGCGCCGCCTTCCTGCTCGAGCGCGAGCTGTACGAGTCCGGCCCCGGGCGCCGCTTCGAGGGCGAGGTCTCCGGAGTGATCGCCGCCGGCGCCTTCGTCCGCTTCGCCGGCAAGCTCGCCGACGTGTACGAGGGCTTCCTCCCGGCCCGGCGGATGGGCGGCGAGCGGTTCGACCTCGACCAGACGGAGACCGCGATGGTCGGCGCTCGCAGCGGCCGCCGGGTGCGGCTCGGCGACCCGGTGACCGTCGCGGTCGACGGCGTCGAGGCCCCCCGTGGCCGGGTGGACCTGACGCCCGCGACGGGCGGCACCGGCATGAGCAAGCGGGGCAAGCGCAGGCCCGCATCCGGGGACGTGGCCACCAACCGGCGCGCCTCCCACACCTACGAGCTGATCGAGCGGTTCGAGTGCGGGATCGAGCTGCAGGGATCGGAGGTCAAGTCGCTGCGGGAGGGAAAGTCGCAGATCGGCGACGCGTACGCCGCGATCGAGGACGGAGAGGTGTGGCTGCGAAACGCGCACATCCCCCCGTACGACCCCGCGAGCACGGAGAACCACGACCCCGAGCGGCCGCGCAAGCTGCTTCTGCACCGCTACGAGATCGACCGCCTGGTCGGGCGCATGGACCGCAAGGGCCTCACCCTGGTGCCGACCCGGATCTACTTCAAGGGGCCGCGGGCCAAGGTCGAGCTCGCGCTGGCGCGCGGCAAGCAGCAGCGGGACCGGCGGAATGAGATCCGCGACCGCGACATCCAGCGCGAGATCGAGCGCGAGCTCCGCGACCGCCAGCGGTAGGCCGCCCGGGGGCGCGGTCATCGGTTTGCAGCATCTCGCCAGGGTTCCCCATGCCCGTCCGTCATCGTGAGACCATAGGCCGCCCGTCGAGGTTGGAGGGACGCGAATGACCGACCCCGAAGCCGAAACTCCCGCGAGCCCGGAACCCGGCGCCATGCCGGGGTCGGTCCCCCCGCCCGGGGGCCAGCCGGGCGACGCGCCGAGCCCCCGAGCCCGCCCAGCGCCCCGATCGTCCCCGAGCCGGCCGCGGACTCAGAGAAGGAGCCGTTCTGGTCGCGGCGGGCCGAGAAGCGGCGGGCCCGCGCCGAGGAACGGCGCGCGAAGCGCGAGGCCCGGCGCGCGGACAAGCACGCCCCCGCGCCGGACGAGGCGCCGCCCCCGGCCGCGGAGGCGAGCGAGGCCGTGACGCAGACGGCGATGCCGGCGATCGTGCCGGGCGCGCCGGCCGACGAGCGCTCGATCCGCGAGGCCGCCGAGCGCGATGCGCTCGCCCGGCTCGCCGAGACCGAGGGCCGGCCGGGACGCCGGACAGCAAGCCTGAGCACGAAGCGAGCATCCCCGATGAGGAGGTCGAAGTGACGACGGTCGAAGGGGAGCCGGAGGCTCCGCGGGACCCGGAGCAGGCTGGCGGCGAGCCGCCCGACGAGCTCGACACGGTCCTTCGGATCGAGGAGGTCGAGCGGATGCAGGCCGAGGCGGAGGACCGGATCGAGGAGGCCCGAGTCGGCGCGGAGACGACCGGGGCCGTGCACGCCGGCGAGGACGGCGAGGCGCTCCTGGCCGAGCTCCAGCGCGCCGAGGCCGAGCTCCAGCGGCACAGTGCCGAAGAGGAGGTGATCGCCCGTGAGCTGGTGGAGACCGAGGAGCGGCTGACCGAGACCCAGCGCCAGACGGCCGACGCCCTCGAGCGCGCCGTCGCCCGGCTCGAGGAGGTCGAGTCGCGGGCGGCCGAGGCCGAGGCGCGAGCCGAGCAGGCGGAGCGCCTCGCGACCCTGAAGGCCGAGGAGATGGAGCGGACGAGCCGCCTGCGGGAGGTCCTCGACCGGATCGCCGCCGCGGAGCAGCGCGCGCGCACGGCCGAGGAACGGGCCCGGGCAGCCGTCGACCGGGTCTCCCAGCCTCTGGAGCCGATCGATCCTGCCGAGATCTTCGACGGGCCGACGCCGAACCGGAGTCCGGGCGAGCCGCACCTGGGCGCCGACGTCGGCACCGGGCCCGCGTTGTCCCCGGTGGTGTACGGCGGGCCGCCGCTGTCGCTGAACGCGGTGACCTACGAGGACCTGCGCTCGCTCGGGCTCTCCGGACCGCAGGCCGACCGCGTGCTCGCCCGGCGCGAGCGCAGCGGGCCGTTCACGAGCGTCGACGAGCTCGACCTGATCCCCGGGTTCCCGATCGAGTTCCTCGAGGACCTCAAGACGCGGCTCGTGGTGTAGCTAGACCCCGTACTTCTCCAGCAGTTGGAGCCAGAGCTCGCTGCGGGTGGGGAACGCGGGCACCGCGTGGGCAAGCTGCTCGAGCGGAACCTCGGCCGCAACCGCGATCGTCGCCGCGTGCAGCGACTCGGCGATCTCGGGGCCGACGAAGGTGGCGCCGACGATGACCCGCCGCGCCTCGTCGATCACCAGCCGCGAGGTGCCGGGCGCGTTTCGTCCCACGAAGCTCGCGCCGGCGTTGGCGGAGGTCTCGACGTCGACCGCCTCCACCGGCAGGTCGCGCTCCTCGGCGGCCGCGAGCGTCAGCCCCACCGCCGCGACCTGGGGCTCGGTGAACACGACCCGCGGCGAGCCCGCCTTGTCGGCCCGCGCCGCCGCCGGGCGCCCGAGGATGTGGTCGGCGCAGATCCGCGCCTGGTACTTGCCCATGTGGGTGAGCAGCGAGCGGCCGTTGACGTCGCCGATCGCGTACAGCCACTCCGAGCCGCCGACCCGCAGCTGGTCGTCGACCTCGAGGTAGCCGCCGGCCTCGACCCCGGCGCTCTCGAGCCCGAGCTCGGCGGTCCGCGGCCGGCGGCCGACCGCGACCAGGAGCTCGTCGCCGCGGAGCTCGGTGCCGTCCTCGAGCGCCACCGTCACCTGGCCGGCCTCGCCGCGCGACGCCGACACGGCCTTGACCCCGGTGCGGACCTCGACCCCGGTCGCGGCGAGCCCGCCGGCAACCTGCTCGCTCACAAACGGCTCCTCGGTGGCGAGGACGCGGTCGAGCGCCTCGACCAGGGTGACGCTGGCGCCGAGGCTGCCCCAGGCCTGGGCCAGCTCGACCCCGACGACGCCGCCGCCGAGGATCAACAGACGCCCGGGCACGCGCTCGGCCGTCGTCGCCTCGCGGTTCGTCCATGGACGCGCCTCGGCGAGGCCGTCGATCGGCGGCACCGCGGCGGTGGTCCCGGTCGCGATCACCACCGCCCGCCTCGCCGTCAGCCGCTCGGCGCCGACGAGCACGGTGCGCTCGCCGTCGAGCGCGCCGCGGCCGCGAAAGAGCGCGATCCCGCGGCTCTCGAGCCAGGGGATCATCCCCGAGTCGTCGAGATCGTGGATCACCTCGTCGCGGCGGGCGAGGATCGCCGGCGGATCGAGCGCGGCCCCCTCGGCGACCCCGGGCACCCGGCGGGTCTCGGCCAGCAGCTCGCCCGGGCGCAGGAGCGCCTTCGACGGCATGCAGGCGTAGAAGGAGCACTCGCCGCCGATCAGCTCCTGCTCGACGATCGCCACGCTCAGGTCGGCCTGCGCGAGCCGGCCGGCGCATACCTCTCCCGCCGGGCCGGCGCCGATCACGATCACGTCGAACTCCCTGCCGCTCATGGATCGGGTACATAAGCAGTAGTGGCGAAAACGCGCGACAAGCTCGAGGACTACCGCACCAAGCGCGACTTCGAACGCACGCCCGAGCCGGGAGACGAGCGACGGGCGACGAGCGACGAGGCTGGCGAGGGCGGCCGCTTCGTGATCCAGGAGCACCACGCCACCCGCCTGCACTGGGACCTGCGGCTCGAGCGCGACGGGGTGCTCGCCTCCTGGGCGCTGCCGCGGGGCGTCCCCCGCGACCCGGACCGCAACCGGCTCGCCGTCCACACGGAGGACCACCCGCTCGAGTACATCGACTTCTCGGGCGAGATCCCGAAGGGCGAGTACGGCGGCGGCTCGATGCGGATCTGGGACGCGGGCACCTACGAGACCGAGAAGTGGGAGGGCGGCAAGGTCGTGATCCGCTTCCGACGGCGAGCGCGTCAGCGGCCGCTACGCGCTCTTTCGCACCCGGGGCAAGGACTGGATCATCCATCGCATGGACCCGGCCGAGGCGGGCGAGCCGCTGCCGGAGCGGATCGAGCCCATGCTCGCCTCGCCGGGGCGGATGCCGAGCGACCAGGACCGCTGGGGGTTCGAGATCGATTGGCCCGGCGAGCGGGCGATCGCGCTCTGCGACACCGGGCACCTGACGCTGCTCGACTCGCGCGGGACCGACCTGCGCCCGCAGTTCCCGGAGCTGTTCGCGATCGCGCAGGAGTTCGCCGGGCAGCCGGTCGCGCTCGACGGCGTGATCGCCGTCTTCGGCGAGGACGGCGCGCCCGCGGCCGACCTGCTCGAGCGGCGGCTCGCAGCCGCCTCGGATTCCGAGATCCGCCGCCGGCGCACCCGCACGCCGGCGACCCTGATCGTCTTCGACCTCCTCCACCAGGACCGCGAGAGCCTGCTCGGCCTCGGCTACGCCGAGCGGCGCGAGCGGCTCGAGGCGCTGGCGCTCGACGGCGACTGGTGGCGGACGCCGGCCTCCCACCGGGGCGAGGGCGACGCGCTGCGCGAGGCCGCGGCCGAGCAGGGCCTCGCCGGGGTGGTCGCCAAGCGCCTCGACTCGATCTACCGGCCGGGAGAGCGCAGCCGCGACTGGCGCCGCGTCCCGGTCAGACGTCGCTGAGGGACTTCTCGCAGGAAGGTCTGGTCGACGCCGATCGCCAGCGCGACCACCAGCCCGAGGTAGACGAGCGCGACCAGGGCGCGCGTGCGGGCGGGGATCGCATGGTAGGCGCGGGACTCGGGCGTCTTGCGCGCCTTCCAGCGCTTGTAGAGCTCGAACCCGCCGAAGGCGAGGATGAGCAGCAGGATCGGGTTGAAGAAGACGATCGTCAGCACGAGCAGGCCGGCGAAGCCGACCAGCCACATCCAGGGGGAGAGCGCGGCCATCGCGCGGCCGCCATCGAGGGGCAGCACCGGGAGCAGGTTGAAGAGGTTGATGAAGAAGCCGACGTACGCCAGCGCCTGCCAGAACTCGTTGCCGGTCGCGATCCAGATCCCGAGCGGCACCAGCGTCGCGAGCGTGCCGAGGATCGGGCCCGCGAGGCCCACGCGGGCCTCGGCGGAGGCGTCGTCGCCCATCGACTTCGCCGCCACCACCGCGCCGAGGAAGGGGATGAACATCGGCGCCGACGCCGGGATGCCCTCGCGGCGCAGCTGGAACACGTGCCCGAGCTCGTGCAGGAGCAACAGGACGACGAAGCCGACCGCGAACGACCAGCCCCAGATCAACGCGTAGGCGGCGATCGACACCACCATCGTCGCCGAAGTCGTGAGCAGCTTCAGCTTCGGCAGCAGCAGCAGGACCGCCTTCAGCTTGGTGACCACCAGCAGGGCGACGGCGGCGAGCGGGCCGAGGTAGCGCTTGAGCCGCTCGCGCCAGCTCTGCCTGCCCGAGCCCGGATGGATGGGCTCGTAGTCGTGCTCCGGCGGGGCCGGGGCGGGAACCGGGTGGGGAGTCCCCCAATCGCTGTTGGCGGGCGCCGTCATCCCGATCAAGGTTACGGATCGGCCTCGCCGTCCCTAGGCGACGACGTGAGTCCGGCTGACCCCGGGGACTATCGTTGCCGCGTGACCTGGCTCGACCCCGACGTCGTCCCGCCGGAGCGCGAGGACCTGCCCACGGGCGAGCACCTGCGGCCCATGGGCGCCGCCGACGTCGACCTCGACTACCCGGCGGTGATGGGCTCGCGCGAGCGGCTCTGGGAGCAGTACGGCGATGCCTGGGGCTGGCCGGTGGCGACCATGACCTACGAGGCCGACCGCGAGGACCTGGCGCGTCACGAGGCCGAGATCAAGGCCCGCGAGACGTTCCTGTACGGGATCTTCGACGAGGACGAGACGCGGCTGCTCGGCTGCCTCTACATCGACCCGCCGGAGGCCGGGGCCCCGGCGGGCGCCGGCGCGACCGTCTCGTGGTGGCTGATCGACGACGCGGTCGGCACACCGCTCGAACCGGCGCTCGACGAGTTCGTGCCGGAGTGGCTCGCGCGGGCCTGGGGGTTTGGCGCCGTTCACTACCACCCTCAAAGGAGGTAACCCATGGGCGGCATGAGCATCGGGGCCGTGATCGCGCTCGGCGCGGTGATCGGACTGGCGCTCGGGATCCTCGTCAGCGTGACGACGGATCTTCCGTTGGCGCCGGAGGTCGGCGCGCTGCTGGGCGGCCTCGTCGGCTGGCTCGTACGGCGCGACCGGGCAGGGGGAAGCGGATGAGCGAGGAGGCCGTCGCCGGGATCGTCCTGATCGCCGTCCCCGTCCTCTTCAACGTCACCTTCACACTCCTCGCCCAGCGCTTCGGCTACCCCGACGTCCTGCGCCGGCCGACGCACGAGGTCCTGGAGCGCTTTCGCGCCGGCGGCAGCTCGCTGATCTTGATCTGGTGGGCGTTCGCCCTCTCGGCCGTGCTGTTCGCGCCGCTCGCGGTCCTGCTGGCGATCGCCGTCGACGACGCCGATCGTGTCGTCGTGATCCTCGGCGCCGTGATCGGCGTGCTCGCGTCGCTGGTCCAGTTCCTCGGCCTGATCCGCTGGCCGTTCCTGGTCCCGTACCTGGCCCGGGAGGCGGACGAAGCCGGCCCGGAATCGGCGCGGGGCGAGGCCATCGACGTCGTCTTCCAATCCTTCAACCGCTACCTCGGCGTCGCGGTCGGCGAGCACCTCGGCTACGCGTTCACCGGCGTGTGGTCGATCCTGGTCGGGATCGCGATCGTCGACTCGACCGCGCTCGCCGACTGGCTGGGCATCCTCGGGATCGCGATCGGCCCGCTGTTCTGCCTCTGCTCGCTCGAGTTCGTGGGCGGCTTCGAGCGCTCGGGGTGGAAGCTTGCCGGCGCCTTGACCCCGGTCGCCTACATCGCCTGGTCCGTCTGGCTGCTCGTGCTCGGTGTCGCGCTGCTCGTGTGAACCAGCAGCGATACTGACGGAGTGTCCGAGGAGAACGTCGAGAAGGTGCGCGCCTACGTCGAGGCCTACAACCGGCGGGACTTCGACGCTGCGGTCGAGTGGTTCGACCCCGAGGTCGATTGGGTCCTGCCGGCCCGCCAGCGCGCGGACTCCTGCTGCGGGCCCGACGCGGTGATCGGGTTCTGGAAGGGGCTCGACGAGACGTTCGTGGACCTGAAGCTGGTGCCGCAGGAGTGGGTGGACGCGGGCGACCGGGTGGCGACCCGGCTTCGCCACCGAGCCCAGGGCCGGGAGTTCGGGGTCGAGATGGAGGACGAGCTGTACCACCAGGTGGTCACCTTCGAGGACGGGCGCATGGTGCGGATCGAGTACTTCGCCGAGTGGCCCGAGGCGCTCGCGGCCGCTGAAGCCGGGCGTTAGCCCTCTTCGGGCAGCTGCAGGCCCGGCGGCCGCTCATAGGTCCCGCCGGGGGTGGCGCCGACCACCAGGATCCGCACGCCGTCGGGTCCGGGCTCGAGCTTTCGCCGGCTCTCGGGCGCGACCCGCAGCATGCGGTCCGGGCCGAGCGCCACGCGCTCGGTGTCGATCACGAACTCGGCCGAGCCCCTGAGCACGACGTAGATCTCCTCCATGCCCTCGGCGGCGTGGTCGTGCTCGGGATAGTCCGCGAACCCGGCCGGGAAGTCGAACACCTGCATCCCGAACGACTCGACCCCGAGCTCGGCGCCGGCGAGCCTCGTCGTCCCGCCGTTGATCGCCGCCATCTCGTCGATCGGCTTGACGGTGAATCCGGGCACGGCCCGGGAGCCTATGGGTCCCGGCTCAGCAGCCGCGGGCGCGATCGCGACCCGGACCGCCGACGCAGCGGTCCGCTCGCCCCTTGCCGCCGACGAGGCGGTCCGCCCCGCTGCCCCCCGCGAGCCGGTCGTTTCCGCCCTTGCCACGCAGCTCGTCGCGCCCGCCGGCGCCGAGGAGCACGTCCTTGCGGTTCCCGCCGACGACCACGTCGCTGCCGCCGCCGGCCTTCACGCGCGACCGGCCGCCCAGAGTGCAGACCAGGTCGCGGCCCCGGCCGGCGCTCACGCGATCGCGCCCCGGGGTCCCGACGATCACGTCGTCACCCGACGTGCCCTTCGTGCGCGCGCCCGCGGCGGCGACGATCGTCACCGGGTGTCCCTTGCACGTCTGGCTCGGGCCGGGGATGTCGCCGTCGCCGCCGAGCAGGCGGACGAGCCCGAAGTTATCGGGGTTCGGCCCGGAATCGGTGAACCCGGCGGCGACGGCCTTGCCGTCGGGCTGGAGGCTGAGCGCGGTGGCGAACGAGCTGTCGCCGAAGTCGACCGCCGCGTAACCCCCCTGGCCGAATCCGGTGTCGTCAGAGCCGTCGGGGTTGAAGCGCGCGACGCCGAACGAGGGGCCGGACAGGGAGAGGATCTTGCCGTTCGGCTGGATCGCAAGGTCCAGGGAAGTCCCGCGGTCCCGCGTCACCACGGCGAGGTTCCCGAAGCTCGGATCGAGCGTGCCGTCGGGGCGGTAGCGCACCATCGCGAAGTCGCCGGCGCCGCCCGCGCCGGCGACCACGATCCGCCCGTCGGGTTGGACGGCGACGCCCTCCGCCTCTGCGCCGTTTCCGATCTGGGTCAGCACCAGCCCGGTGCCCAGCAGGCTCGGGTCGGGCGCGCCGCCCGGCGTGAGCCGCGTGAGGGCAATCTCGGACGAGTTGCCCGAGACGGACGCTCCGGCCGCCACGATCCGCCCGTCCGGTTGGAGTTCGGCGTCGGTGGCGAAGTCGAGGGCGCCGAAGTTGATCGTCCGCTGGCCGTCGAAGTCGAAGGAGTTGTCGGGCGAGCCGTCGGCTTGATAGCGGGCGAAGGCGAAGTTCGCCGCGCCCGGCCCGGTGGCCGTGCCCCCGACCGCTGTGATCGCGCCGTTCGGGCCGAGCACCACGTCGGTCGCGACGTCGTCACCGCCGAGGTCCGTGAACAGCAGCCCGGTGCCGTTGAAGCCGGGGTCGGGCGAACCGTCGGCGTTGTACCGGACGAGGGCGAGGTTGCGCGGGCTCGGCCCAGCCTCCGTGGCCCCCGCGACGACGATCTTGCCGTCCGGCTGGATCGCCACCGCGGTCGCCGTGTCCGGGGCCCCGAACCCGGTGGTCACCAGGCCGTCGCCGCCCCCGAAGCTCGGATCGAGCGACCCGCTCGGGTTGTACCGGGCGACGCTGAACTCGCCGGTCGCGCCGCCCACGGCCACGATCCTCCCGTCGGGCTGCACCGCGACGTCGGTCGCCGGCTCGCTGTCTCCGAAGTCCGTGCTCACGAAGCCGCCGAGCCCGAAGGTCTGGTCGAGGTCGCCGGGCCGGGCCTCGGCGGAGCCTGCGGCCAGGGCCGCGATGACGAGGGCGCCGGACAGCCCTCCGAGGATGCCCCTTTGAGTCATTGGCTTGCCGCCCATCCTCCCACGCGACCGGCAGCTGGAGTGCCCTCGCCTATTCGATGGTGAACTCCTCGAGCTGACCGAGCTTGTAGTGCGGTCCCTCGGGAGACGGGATCGGGCAGAGCATCACGTAGTCGCCGGGCTCCAGCGGCTGCGTGATTTCGGCCGTCTTCGTCTGCACCCGGACCCGCGCCCTGCTCGATGAAGACCTCAGCCGAGCCCTTGCGGCCGTTCTGCATTCGCCTCCGACTCGAAGCTAGCTTGCGTCGCCCAGTGAAGCCCTCGTCGAGCGCGGGCGATAGTACGACTCGGAAGTGCGGGATCGCTCGCTCGACCTTCGCGTCCTCGATCGATCGATCCATGCAGCCGGTGTCCCGCCGTGGGCGTCGCCGGAGAGCCCGCAACGAGTCAGCAACTTCGATGGGCGGTCGTCGGCTCGCGGGCTGGCTCGAGGGCGGCGGCAGCTTCTGGTCGCGTCGAGCCCTCGCTCGGACGCGCGTTCTTGGCAGACGCGCGATGCGACGTCGCTCACGACGCCGGTCGCCGGCTGAGCATCAGCGATCCGGTCCGTCGCAGATCACCGAGAGCCAGCTCTACGCGGTGGAGCCATCGTGGACGCTCCAGATAGCAGCGAGGCCGCCTTCTCGACTGATCGAAGGCGTCTGCATCCCTATGGGCGAACGGCGCAGGCGCAGATCGAGCGGCTCGCCAGCAGACCGCGCCCCGGGGCCGGAGCCCTCGGAGCGCGGTGTTCAGTGGAGGCGGTGGGAATTGCACCCACGTCCGCGGGACCTGCCGCGATGCGTCTACGAGCGTTCCCGTCGGAGTCTGATCTCGGCCGTCGGCTTGGTCGATCCGCGGGGCACGTTGCCGGGGCCATGCCTTCCTGTGAATGTCCCCGCCCGATCGAAGGTGCTACCGGGTGGGTGAGCCCGCTGTTGAAGCCGCTGGCCCGGGACGCGGGCTTCCCGGAGCGACTCCCTCAACTACCTAAGCAGCGAGGGCGAACTCATGATCGGAGTCCGCATTTGATTGGTTCCCAGGATTTTTTTACGAGGCCAACCCGGGCTCCTCGACTCGCAACATCGAGACGAACGATTCCACGTCGAATCTGGTTCGCCCCCGTGGAACCAATGATACCGCCGGGCCGCGGGGCCCACGGAGAGGAACGGCTGCGGCTGCGGCGAACGTCGTCGGTTAGCACCACGTGCACCGAGCGTGCACGGACCCACGGAAGGAGAACAGCATGCATGCAGATTCAGGCCGCGCGGGCGATTCCGGCTGGGCGGCTTTCGCCGGGGTCGTCTTGTTCATCGTCGGCTCGCTCGACGCGCTCTGGGGCCTCGGCGGGATCCTCAACGACGACGTGGTCGTCGTCGGCGGCCAGGGGGCGCTCGTCGCCGACATCACGACCTGGGGCTGGGTCCACCTGCTCCTCGGCATCGCCATGGCCGCCACCGGGATCGGCCTGCTGCTCGGCAACGAGGCCGCGCGGTGGCTCGGCGTCCTGTTCGTCTCGGTGAACGCGATCTCGCAGATCGTGTGGTTCCCCGCGGCCCCGCTGTGGGCGTTCCTGCTGATCGTCCTCGACGTGACGATCCTCTACCAGCTCACGGCGCGCTGGAAGATGCAGGCGCGCTGGGACTGATCCGCGTGTCGGCGCGCGCCGAGTAGGCCGGCGCGCGCCGTTCGCGGTTGCGGCTTACGGGAAGTTGAGCCGCTCGTCGATGCTGTCGAAGGTCCCGGAGTCGTTGACGCCGTCGGCGGCGCCGCCGTCGACGCGGTCGAAGAAGCCGTCGAGCATCAGGAACCGGTCGGCCCCTGCCAGCCCGAAGGCACGGTCCTCGCCCTCGCCGCCGGTGATGACGTCGTTGCCGAGGCCACCCTCGACGTAGTCCTCACCCGGGCCGCTCTTGATCGTGTCGTTCCCGCCGGCCCCGTACACCTCGTTGTCGAGCGCCGCGGTGTTCGAAGCGCCGATCGCGATGTTGATCGTGTCGTTGCCGGCGCCGGAATCGATCCGCTCGATGTCGGCTCGGACGTTGTCGCCCTCGCCGGCCACGCCGTCGTCCGGCTGGTTGTCGGCCTCGATGATCAGGTCGGCCGAGCGGCTGCCGAGGTACAGGCGGTCGAAGCCGAGGCCGCCCGCGAGCGAGTCGGCGCCGGTGTTGGTCGAGCCGCCGTCGATGTAGTCGTCGCCGTCGCCGGCGCTGAGGCTGTCGTTGTCGGCGCCGGGATAGAGGCTGTCGTTGCCGTCACCGCCCTCGAGCGTGTCGGCCCCGATGCCCGCGTCGATGTAGTCGTCCTCGGCGCCGCCCTGCAGCACGTCGGTCCCGGCATCGCCGAGCAGCGTGTCGTCGAGGTCGCCGCCGTAGAGCGAGTCGTTGCCGGCGTTGCCGTCGAACGTCCGCGCGCCGAGCCGCGCGCCGGACGGAGCGAGCGTCGATCAGGTCGTTGCCGGATCCGGTCTCGACCCGTTCTCGACGTCGGAGCGAACGTTGTCGCCCTCCTCGGCGGTGCCGTCGGCGGCGACGTCGGCGCCGTCGTTGGCGAGGTCGTCGAGCTTGACGATCAGGTTGTGCGTCCTGCGTCGTCAGATAGAGCGTGTCGTGTCCGGGGCCGCCGGCCATGTCGTCGGCCCCATCGACGGCCGCGCCGCCGTAGTAGTTCAGGTAGTCGGTGTCGGCGCCTCCGTTGAGCACGTCGTCGCCGAGGTCGCCGTCGACGTAGTCGCCCCCGGCGCCGCCGTTGACCTCGTCGCGTCCGTCGTTGCCGCGCAGCGTGTCGCCACCCGAACCGCCGAGCACGACGTCGCCGTCGATCGTCGGGGTCGAGTCGTCGGGCCCGCCGACGATCGTGTCGTTGCCGCGGCCGCCGGTGAGCGCGTCGCTGCCGGCGCCGCCGTCGATGTCGCTGGGCTTCGCCAGCGGCGAGCCGCTCGCGCCGCCGCCGCCGGCGGAGAGGGTGTCGGCGCCGGCGTTGCCGTCGAGCTCGACCTGGTCGAGGCCGGAGAAGGTGAGGTCGACGTCTGAGTCGGCGTTGAGCCGCGCGCCGGCGCCGCCGAAGACCGCGGTGTCGGCGCCGGTGCTGCCGATCACCGCGACCTCCTCGGAGGAGCCCGGCGCGCAGGTCGACGGCGATCTCGATCTCCGAGACCGCGCCGGCCCCGGCCTCGGCCGTCGCCCCGGGTGCCAGGCCACCGCCGGCGAGGTCGACCGCGACCCGCTGGCCGCTGTCGATGGTCCCGACGACGTTGATCAGGTCGGTGTTGTTCACGGTCGCCGCGCCGCACGCGACCCCGTTGACCTGGATCGCGTTGCCGGCGCGACCCAGCGTCGCGGCGTCGTTGGTGGTGGCCAGGTTGACCGTCGCGGTCCCGGCCGCGAACGAGCACGAGGTGACTGCCCCCGCTGTCGCCGGTCCGAGCACGAATGCCGCTGCCACGGCCGCGAACGTCGTCAATCCCAGTCCGAGCCTGCGCTCGATCATCAAGTTCTTCCCTCCAAGTGGTGTCTTGTTACGACCGGCTCAACGGTAAGAGCACGGCTGCCGGCCAAGTGTGCCGTTGGTCCGCTTCATGCGGGCGCGACGCCTTCGGCCAAGGCTGTGACAAAGCTACCCCATCGCGACCGTGCCGAGGGAACGGGATCGCACCTGAAAACATCCGGCGTGTGGCGAAGCGAAAGCAGCGCGGCGACCGCGAGCCGGTGCCGACGTACGACTACACCGACGCGGAGGGAAACGTGCTCACCCTGCGGGGCGAGCTCAGCCCGCGGACGATCCGCAAGCTGCGCGAGCCGCCGGGCCGGGCCGCCACCTCCCACGAGGACGCCTGGCGACGCCGCACCGAGATGCTGTTCGAGCGCCTCGCCGTGAGCTGGACGATTGCCGGGCTCCCGCTCGACGACCAGCAGATGCTGCTCGGCCGTTACCGGATGGCCGACGCCGAGACCCAGAGCTGGGTGCGGCGGACGATCGCCGCGCACCTCGAGCGCCACATCCCCGAGCTCGCCGAATGAGCGGCTCCGGCGCCCTCGGCCCGGGCTGGGTCACCGAGTCGGGCGAGCGGATCGCCTCCCATTTCGAGCGTGAGCTCGAGGCGCTCGTCGCCGTCTCCTCGCCCTCGGGCGACGTCGCGCGCGGCGGAGGAGCTCTGCGCCCTGGTCGCCGCCCTGCTGCCCGACGAGGCGACGGTCGAGCGGCCTCCCTGCTCCACCGCCGGCTACGCGCCCGACCTGCTCGCCACGCTCGCCGGCACCGGCGACCGGCCGCGTCCTGCTGCTCGGCCACCTCGACACGGTCGTCGCCCATGCGGACCATCGTCCGCTCGCCCGCGACGGCGAGCGACTGGTCGGCTCGGGCGCGGTCGACATGAAGGGCGGGATCGCGCTGGCGCTCGGCGTCATGCGCGCGGTCGCGGCGGTCCCGGAGAGCTTCGCCGAGCTCGCCCTGCTCGCCGTCGTCGACGAGGAGTGGCGAACCGGCGGCTTCGGCCACATCTCGCGCTTCGCCGGCTACGACGCCTGCCTGTGCTTCGAGGCCGGCCAGCTCGATCCGGCGGGGAGGAGGCGGTGGTCGCCAAGCGCAAGGCCGCGGCGACGCTGCGGGTGCGTCGCGAGGGGCGTCGCGGCGCATTCCGGGCTCGTCGCCGGAGAAGGGCCGCAACGCGCTGCTCGCGCTCGGCGAGGCCGCGCGCCTGGTCGCCGCGAGCTCGGACCCGGCCGGCCGCGACCGGCTGACCGCGGTGCCCACCGTCGTGCGCGCCGGGGACGCCTTCAACGTCGTCCCCGCCGAAGGCGAGCTCGTCTGCGACCTGCGCGGCGAGCGGCTCGAGGCGCTCGAGGCGGTGGTCCAGGTGGTCCCTCCGAGCATCGACGGGGTCGACCTCGACCGGGCTCTGGTCCGCCGCTGGCCGGGGATGGACTGCCGCGAGGCGGTCGCCGAGCGGCTCGTCGGGCCCGCGACCGACGCTCCTCGGCGGCGCCCTGCGCGTGCGGCGGCGCGCGGCGGGGCGAGCGACGCAAGCCACATGGCGGCGGCGGTCGCCGCTGACCGTCGACGGACTCGGGCCGCGGGGCGGGCATGCCCACCACCCGGACGAGTTCGTCGCCCTCGCCTCGGTCCGCCCCCGGGCCGAGATCGCGCTTGCGATCACGGCCGCGGCGCTCGGCGCCGGCGCGGCTCAAATCTGACAACGGGCTCTGTCATAATCGCGCGGCGATGGGCGTCGAGCCGCGGATCCCGGGCGACGAGGGGTACTTCCCGGCGGGTCGATCGGTCCTGCGCGCCGTGCACGCCGAGCGCGTCGTCGGGCTCAACTACGGCCAGCGGGCGCTGATGCTCGGTGCCGCGCACCCGGTGAACTTCATCGGCACCCAGGCCAACACCCGCTCCGGCGCCAGGCCGTTCCTGCGCCTCGCCCGCACCGCGAAGGCCTTCGAGACGATCTTCTTCGGCACCCGCGCCGAGGCCGACAAGGTGCTCGCCTTCGTCGAGCGCATGCACAGCCGGGTCGCCGGCGAGCTCGACGAGCCCGCCGGTCCGTGGCCCGCGGGGACCGCCGTACACGGCCTTCGACCCCGAGCTGATGCTGTGGACGGTGGCGGTCATCGCCGACTCGGCGGAGACCTTCTACGAGACCCTCGTGCGGCGGCTGTCCGCGGACGAGAAGGACGCGCTCTGGCGGGACTACATCCGCTTCGGCGAGCTCTTCGGGATGCCCCGCGACGGCGGCACCCGCGACGCTACGCGGGCTTCCGCGACTACTGGGAGGGGATGTGGACCGGCGGCGAGCTGCACCTGACCGACGAGGCGCGCGCGGTGGCGCTCGCGGTCGCCTTCCGGATCCCGATGCCGCGCCACCTGCACCCGTCGCGCGAGGTGCACAACCTGGTCCTCGCCGGGACGCTGCCCGCGCGGGTCAAGCGGCATCTTCGGCCTGCGCTGGACGCGCCTGCACGAGGCCGCCTACCGCTCGGCGGTGGCCGGAATCCGCGCCGCCCGTCCGATCGCTCCCGAGCGCGATGCGCCGCGGGACCAACACCCCATCGTTCGAGATGGTCGGCCGGACCGAGCGCTCGCTGGTCGCCGGCGGGCGCGCGACGCTGCCCTCCCGGGTGGCCTCGCTCTCCGGCCTAGGACGCGGGCCCGGGGTCGAGCGTCCGCGCCGTCTGCGAGCGCGGCACCTCGCGCTGGTCGGGGTCGGTGCCGAGGACGCGGTCGGCGACGCGTGTTCGTGATCCCGTGCCAGTAGTGCTCGTTCTTGAAGTGGTGCAGGCGGTGATTGCGCCAGATGCGCCGGTAGGCGCGCCGAGCGCGGCCGGTAGGCGGTGTGGATCAGGAAGTGGGTCCACTCGTAGACGCCGACGAGCACGTAGCCGGCGATCGCCGCGCTGATCAGGGCGCCGATCGGGACCGAGCCGGCGACCAGGCCGACGAGCACGCCGCCGACAACGACCACGACCGGCACGGCGAGCAGCAGCAGCTCGGCGAGCTCCTTGGCGTCCAGCAGCAGCGTGAAGAGGTTGTTCGGGTGGCGGTGGTGGTAGCGGTGATCGCGGGTGGTCGGGAGCTCGTAGCGTGCGCCCGCGGATCGCGATCGGCTTCGCGTGCAGCAGGTAGACGTGGATCGCCCACTCGCCGAACGGGTAGATCGACCGCCATCGCCGCGACCGCGACCGCGTCGCGCCAGGTCAGCGGCTCGCCGATCAGCACCCGGATCGCGATCAGCGCCAGGATCGCGCCGCCGATCATCCACGGCGAATGGCGCTTCGCGAACTCCCGGGCGGCGCCGCCCAGCGTCTTGATCTCGGGACCCCATTGCGCGCGGGCTTCCATCAGTTCCACGATACGCGCCGCGCACGCCCGGAGGCGAAGCCGAGGACGTGGCGCGCTTTGCTTTGTTCAGGCCCGGCCGGCCTCGAGCAGCCGGCGCAGGAAGCGCTTCGTCTCCGGCTCGCTGCGGGTCGTCGAGCACCTGCTCCGGCGGGCCGACCTCGAGCATCCGGCCCTCGTGCAGGAAGCAGACCCTGTCGGCGACCTCGCGGGCGAAGCCCATCTCGTGGGTCGCGATCAGCATCGTCACGCCCTCCTCCTTGAGCGCCCGGACGGTCGCCAGCACCTCGCCGACGAGCTCCGGGTCGAGGGCCGAGGTGACCTCGTCGAGCAGCATCGCCCGCGGCCGCGCCGGCGAAGGCGCGCGCGAGCGCCACCCGCTGCTGCTGCCCGCCGGAGAGCTCGTCGGGCCGATCGTCCTCGCGCCCGCCGAGGCCGAGCCGCTCGAGCTGCGCGCGGGCCGCCGTCTCGGCCTCGCCGCGCGGCACGCCGTGCCCGCGCCAGCTCCCGAGGACGACGTTCTCGAGCACGGTCAGGTGCGGGAACAGGTTGTAGGCCTGGAAGACGAGCCCGAGCCGGCGCCGGACCGCGACCGGCTCGACCGAGGGATCGGTGATCACCTCGCCGTCGAGCAGGATGTCGCCGTCGTCGATCTCGACCAGCAGGTCGGCGCAGCGCAGGATCGTCGACTTGCCCGAGCCCGAGGCGCCGATCATGGCGACCGCCTCGTGCTCGGCGATCTCGAGGTCGATCCCGTGCAGGACCTCCCGCTCGCCGAAGGCCTTGGTCACGCCGCGGAACTCGAGCACGGGCGCGTTCACCGGCTCATCTCGCCGCCTGCGTGTAGCCCCAGCGATCGAGCAGCCGGGCGAGCGGGACGGTCACCGCCAGGTAGAGGAGCGCGGCGGCGATCAGGGGCGTGTAGTTGAAGTCCGAGGCCGCCTGGATCTGCGCGACCCGGAACGCCTCGCCGGCGACCCCGATGATCGCGATCAGGGCGACGTCCTTCTGCAGCGCGATGAAGTCGTTGAGCAGCGGCGGACCGACCCGGCGCACCGCCTGCGGGAGGATCACGTGGCGCATCGCCTGGCGCTCGGTCAGCCCGATCGCGAGCGCCGCGTCGCGCTGGCCCGGATGTACCGAGCGCAGTCCCGCCCGGTAGACCTCGGCCACGTACGCGGTGTAGGAGAGGGTGAGCGCGATCCCGCCGAGGATCACCGGCTCGGTCGGCAGGCCGCTGAGGTCGAGCGCCGGGATCCCGAACCCGACGAGGTAGACGAGCAGGATCGTCGGGATGCCGCGGAAGACGTCGGTGTAGACGGTCGCCAGCAACCGCAGCGGGAACAGCGCCGGTGCGCGGGCGGTGCGCACCAGGGCCACCCCCAGCGCGCAGATGAGGACGGCCGACCTCGACGATGCAGAAGACCCGGACGTCGAGCCAGAAGGCGTCGAGGATGTCGGGGAACGACTCCTTGAAGACCTCGACGTCGAAGAAGGTGTCGCGGACCTCCGGCCAGCCCGGGCTGGTGAGGATCAGGACCGCGATCCCGCCGATGACGACGACGGACGAGATCGCCGCGATCGCCTGGCCGCGGCGGGCCTTCGCGCGCTTGGCCGCCGCCCGCTCGGCGCGGCGGTCCGCCATCGGCTCACGCCGCGGCGCGCGCGCTACTGGAGGACCGGGGCGCTCGGTGACGTCGCTCATCCACTTCTTCTCGATCGCCGGCAGCTCACCGGAGGACTGCAGCTCGTCGACCGCCGCCGAGACGCAGGCGGTCAGCGGCGAGTCCTTCTCCAGCAGCGCGCCCCACTGGTCGCCGCCGGGGGCCGGGAACTGGCCGACGGTGGTCGCCTCGGGCACCTGCGACGGCGGTCAGGAAGAACGCGGTCGGCACGTCGACCACGATCGAGTCGACCTGGCCGTTCTTGAGCGCCGAGACGACGTCGTTGGAGGTGTCGAAGACCTGCGGGTCGTTGGTCGGCTGGATCACCTCGTTGACCGCGTCGAGGCTCGTGGTCCCGATCTGCACGCCGATGTTGGCGTCGGCGAGGTCGGCGAGCGAGGTCGCGCCGGCGAGGTCGGAGTCCTTGAGCACGACCACCGCCTGCTCGGCCTCGTAGTACGGGCTCGAGAAGTCGACCTGCTCGGCGCGCTTCGGGGTGATCGAGATCTGGTTGACGTCGAAGTCGAAGTCCTTGGGCCCCGGGGCGTAGGAGGCGTTGAACGGGACCACCGTCCACTCCACCTGGTCGGGCGCGAAGCCGAGCTGCTCGGCGATGGCGTAAGCGGTCGCGCTCTCGAAGCCCTTGCCGTTGGTCGGATCGTCGTCCTCGAAGTAGGGCGGGAACGCCGGCTTGTCGGTCCCGACCGTCAGCGTGTCCGCCGTCTTCGTCTCGAGCTGGTCGGGGGTGCAGTCGGAGAGCGAGACCGCCCCCGCGGTGGTCGACTCGTCGCCGGAGTCGTCGTCGCTGCCGCAGCCGGCCGATGGCGACGCCGGCGATGGCGGACAGAAGCAGCAGCACACGGATCTTGGACACGG
Source organism: uncultured Solirubrobacterales bacterium (assembly GCA_963729065.1). GTDB lineage: Bacteria > Actinomycetota > Thermoleophilia > Solirubrobacterales > 70-9 > WHSW01. The sequence continues at coordinate 655,145 of CAVSMS010000010.1, read as the reverse complement.
GTCGACCTCGGCTCGGGGGCGGGATGCGGAATGATCCTATGCGCATGAGTGACTGGACGACAGCGCAGATCCCCGATCAGAGCGGGCGGATCGCGGTGGTGACCGGCGCCAACAGCGGCCTCGGCCTGGTCACGGCACGCGAGCTGGCGCGGGCCGGGGCGACCGTCGTGGCACCGCGCGCGACGACGCGCAAGGCCGCCGCTGGCGCAGGGCGCGATCGCCGCCGACGCGCCGGAGGCGGAGCTCGAGCCCCGGATCCTCGACCTCGCCGAGCCTCGAGTCGGTACGGGAGTTCGCGGCCGCCGTGGCGGCCGATCACCCGCGGATCGACCTGCTGGTCAACAACGCCGGGGTGATGATGCCGCCGCGCTCCGAGACGGCCGACGGCTTCGAGCTCCAGTTCGGGACCAACCACCTCGGCCACTTCGCCCTCACCGGCCTGCTGCTCGACGCGCTGCGCGGCCGGCGAAGCCTCGCGCGTGGTCACCGTCTCCAGCCTCGAGCACCGGCAGGGCAAGCTCGATTTCGACGACCTCCAGTCCGAGGGCAGCTACTCGCCGCGCGGTGCCTACCAGCAGTCGAAGTTCGCCAACGCCGTCTTCGGGCTCGAGCTCGACCGCCGGCTGCGCGCCGCGGGACAGCCGATCGCGAGCGTGCTCGCCCATCCGGGCTACTCGGCGACGAACCTCCAGAGCACCGGCCCGACCGGCGCGATGAAGGCTGTGCTCGCGGTCGGCAACCGCCTCTTCGCCCAGAACGCCGATCGCGGCGCCCTGCCGCAGCTCTACGCCGCGACCGCGCCCGACGTCGAGGGCGGCCAGTTCTTCGGCCCCGACGGCTTCCAGCAGGCGCGGGGTGGCCCGACCGTCGTGCAGCCGGTCGGCCGCGCTCGCGACGCCGAGGCGGGGCGCCGGCTGTGGGAGGTCTCCGAGCAGCTCACCGGCGTCTCCTACCTGAGCGATTGAGGCAACTGGCGTGAACGTGAACGCCGCGATGGGCATGGCCGGCCTGCGCGAAGGGGGCGTTCACTCCGTCGCGGTGTCGGTGCCCTGATCTCGGGACGCACCGAACGCGTACCGGCTCAACTCCGTGAACGCGTCGTGGCGCGCGCGGGCACTCTGGTCGGACTTGACGCGGCCTCCGCCGGTGCTCTTGACCTCGCGCATGACCCGGTCGGCCTGGTCCAGGAGCTCCACAGGCGAGCACTCGCCGTCCCATTCCACGACCCCGACCGACGCGTCGAGCGGAATGGGGGTGACCGTTCCGGTTGCCGATCGCAGGTTCGCCAGAAACCGCCCGGCGATCCGTTCGCCGTCGCGGCCGCCGGTCTCGGGCAGCACGATGACGAACTCGTCGCCCCCGAACCGGCCGACGGCGTCGTACTCGCGCGCCGTCGACCGTAGCGCGCCGCCCACGGTGTGGAGCACGCGGTTGCCCTCGATGTGGCCCCGCAGGTCGTTGACCCGCTTGAAGCCGTCGAGGTCCATCATGCACACCGCCATTCGATGGCCCCGCCGCTGCGACCGCTGCACCTCTGAGCTCAGCACCTCGACGGTGGCCCCATAGGTGAGGCACCCCGTGAGCGGGTCATAGCGAGCCGAGCCGAGCGCGCCCGAAAGAGTGAGGTCCGCGCCGGACATGCAGAGCGCCGCCAGACGCGCGTAGGACTCGGTGGTCCAAACGAGATGATCGCGGCCCTGAGCCGTCGGCGGCTCGAAGCCCGCGTAGATGGCCCCGATCACGCCGTCGTTGGAGGTCACCGGCGCGGCGGAGGCCCGATGCGCGGCCACCCGGCGGCTGGGACTCGACGAGCGGCCCGTCACCCCGCAGTGCTCGCTCGAGGAGGCTCTCGGATGTCCATCGCGGCGACACATCGCGACCCTCGCGCGACCAGGCGGCGAGGACTTCGGCGCCAGGGTTGGCCCGCTGATGCAGCAGGAGCGCGGTGTGCGCCCCGACCGACTCGGCGTAGCAATGCACGAGCAGGTCCAGAGCCCGTGCCCTGACTGCCTGACTTACGCTCGCGTGTCCCCCTGGCTCGGACTCGCGCGCACCACTCGCCATTGACCCGCTCCTTTGGGACCCCTCGATGCTCCCAAGTCGAGGCTCCCGGCCAGTACCTGACCATCGGCCCGCCGTGCGGGACTACAAGCAACACCGTGGTCGCCGAGAGGCACCCCGAAGCGCCGCTGCCGGGAAGTTACCACTCTGCGCGGCGCGCCCACGGTAGGTGTCAGTCGAGCAAGTCCGCGTACAGAGCGAGATCCGCTTCGGTGGTGAGGAAGCGGTTGCGGAGAACGCGGCCCTCGTCCTCGATCTCCTCGGCGAGGAGACGCAATCGGGTCGCGAGCTCCTCGCGATCGTCCTCCGTCGAGGAGAGCGGGCGCGCCCCGCCCTCCGCGATCAGAGCGGCGAGGGTCCGCGAGGCGTTGGTGAGCTCAGTCGCAGCCCCCACCATCGTCTGAGCTGTCTGGCACCAGCCCTGGGCGGAGTGGAGCCACGTCTCGAGCATCTCGGCCTCTCCGTCGCTCAGCGGCGGGCGCTTTCCTTCGCTCGGGTCGACGGTCATTGCGCGTACCTTCCGCTGTCGGCTGCTGGGGCTGCGCGCGCGGATGAGTCGACAGAGGAGATCCTCGCGTGTTTAGGGGTTGCGTCCCTACGGTACTCCTCTTAGGATCAGGCCCCGTCGGAAGGACTTGATGAGCCAGGAATCCGGCAGCGGAGAGGAACGAGGAGCTCGGCGGCGGCGCGCTGCTCACCGCGATCTCCAATCGGATCGTCGGCATCTTGCGAGAGCACTACGGCCGCGGCCCGATGAGGGCGAAAACCTACGTCCTCGACGACCTGGTCGTCTGCGTGCTGCGCAACGGCTTCACCGCGATCGAGCAGACGATGGTCGACACCGGCAACGCCGAGCGCGTGGTGGAGATGCGCCACGAGTTTCAGCAGTTGATGGGGCGGTCGTTCAAGGACGCGATCGAGGGGCTGACCGGCTCGAAGGTGGTGGCCTTTCTCAGTCAGGCCCACGTCGACCCGGACATCACGCTCGAGGTCTTCTTCGTCGACCCGCCGCTCGACGGTTTCGGCGTCACCGAGCTGGTCGCGCCGAGGCGAATCGACGGCGAGGACTGACACCGCGGCCATCGCGTCGGCTGGGCGAGCAGCGCCAGGGTCGAGGACAGTGGCGGGCTATCCTCGGTGGTCGGGCTGTCCTTGGGTGCTTTCCGATCCCCTCCCTCCACCGGCAGCACATTCCTCCGAGGGGATCGAGATTGGCGTCACCCAATGTCCGACTCACACGTGCGCCTGCTCGCGGCGGTCGCCCGCCGCCGGCGCCACGTCGATCTGGCCCACCGCGCCACCCGAGCCAGGAAACAGATGAGCGCCGCTCGGGCACGGCGTCGCCTCGCAATTCAACCCAACGATGACCTAGGAGAACGATGCAAGTGACTGTCACCGAGGAGCAGCTGATCGAGGCTGCAAAGGAACTGGACCAGGACGAGTTCACTCGGGGGGACGTAGCCGGGAAGCTCGGCGTCCCGAAACCCGACCTCAAGCAAGCCTTCGTCAGCGCCCGGAAGGCCGGCCGTCTCGAGAAGGTTCGCGACGACGAGGACAACACCGGGCACTTTCGTCTCCTCTGACGCTGCACCGCGCGGCGGAAACCGCCGCCTCGGGCCGGGATCGAACCAGGTGTTCGCCCGGTGCTTTTCCCGGCCGCCGCGCTTACGGTGGCCCGGATAGAGCGATGACCCGGATCGTTCGGTCCCGGCGCCGCTGAGTCCATCGAGCGGCGGCCGCCGATCCGGCTGCGCCGAGCGGAGGTCAGGACATGATCCGGAATCATCTGCGGTCGAACGCCATCGGGTGCGCCATCGGGTTGCTGGCGCTGTTCGTCGCCCTCGGCGGAAACGCGGCGGCCGACCACCCGGGGGGCGCCGACACGATCAGCACCGAGGACATCATCAACGGCCAGGTGCATACGAGCGACATCTCGAACAGCAACGGCGTTCGCTCCGACGATGTCCGCGACGACACGCTCCTCGACGGCGGCCTCGCCGCGATCGACCTTGCCGCCAACAGCGTCGGTGCCTCCGAGATCGGCGCCGAAGCGGTGACCACCAGCGAGCTCCAGCAGGATGGGGTCGTGGGCGCGGACATCGCGAGCAGCGCGGTCGGCACGTCCGAGATCGCGACCGACGCGGTCACGGGCTCCGAGCTCGCCCCGAACAGCATCCTCAGCGGCGAGATCGCCTCCAACACGATCGTCGACATCGACCTGTCCGGAAACAGCGTCGGTAGCGACGAGCTCAAGAACGACGCGGTCACCGGCCTGGAGATGGCCGCCGACTCGGTCAGCTCCCAGGAGCTGGCGGACAACGCCATCAGCAGCAGCCACCTGAAATCGAGCGTGGTCGGCCAGGACGAGATCGGCGCCGACGCGGTCGGGGCCGGCGAGCTCCTCGACATTCACGAGCACCAGATCCGGCGTGGTCGACGTCGTGGACGGCAACGCCCACAACGGGGTATGGGAGAGCACCGAGGTCACCGTGAGCTGTACCTCGGGCGAGCAGATGCTCGGCGCTTCGATCGAGTGGGTCGACGACCAGGGTCACGAGGAGACTGCGCTGAGGGACATCGACTACAGCCGCGGCAGCAGCATCGACTCGGCCACCGTTACGGGCATCTTCGACGGAGGCGGCGGCTTCAACGACTTCGCCACCTTCCGGGCGGTCGCCACCTGCATCGGTAACTAGCCCCTCGGCAGACCGATTCGTCGCCCTCGCCGAGCGCCTCGATCTCGGTCGTCTCGAGCGGTAGCGCGACCCTGCAGAGGTCGATCCCGAGCGGGGTCAGGCCGATCGACCGGCGGACGATGTGCGAGAAGCGCCCGGCCTCGTCGAGCGCCTCGGCCACGTCGGGCTGCACCTCCAGCACCTGGTAGCGCTCGTTGGCGGTGATCGGCTCGCGGCTGAACCAGATCAGGCCGAGGCGGTTGAGGTTGCTGAGGTAGGCCGGGACCTGATCCGGAAAGCGGCAGCCCGCCTCGGCGCCGATCATCGAGTAGCCCTGGGCGACCAGGCGCGAGCCGGGGACGAAGGCCAGCCCGGACCGCACGTCGACCGCCGGCTGCGGGCCGTGCTGGGCCAGCAGGCGGAGGATCCGCGCCTCGTCGGGGGCCAGGTCGGAGAGGATCCGCTCGTATGCCGGATGCGAGCCCTGCTCGTAGTCGACGTCGGCGGAGGCATGCAGCAGCCGCTCGCCGCGCTCGCGCAGCGTCGGCGGCGGCTCCGGCTTCGAGGCCCCGAGCAGGCCGGACACGGTGTCGGCGACCCGCCCGTCCCGATCCACGGCCTCGAGCAGATCCGCGCCGGCACGCAGCGAGGTCTCCACGCCCCAGCGGGCCGTGCGCAGCCAGGCGCCGGCGCCGATCCGCGCCAGCGCCTCGATCGAGGAGAGCCGGCCGCGGTCGCCGTCGTATCGGTCGTCGCTCATCGGCTCAGACCCCGAAGATCGCCAGGTGCAGGATGCCGGCGCCGAATCCGAGCACGGCGCCGTGGGCGTACAGCATCCACTCGTCCTGCTTGATCGCCGAGCGCAGGAGCTCGACGAAGTCGGGGTTGGGGAGCTCGCGCATCCGCTCGGCGAAGAGCTCCTTGATCCGCTCGGCCTGGCGCCGGTTGAAGTCCTCGTCGGTGAACGGAGTCATCGTGTACTCGACCGCCTCGGTGGCGACGGAGTCGCGGATCGAGTCGTACTCCCTGGTGCCGACCGCCACCCTGACGGCGCTCCGCGCCGGTCCGGTCGCCCGGTCGACGGCCGGCCGCAGGGCCGTCTCGAGCATCTGGCGGGTGCGGTCCGAGCGCGGGCCGTAGAGCAGGTGGTCGCCGATGTTCGCCAGGTTGACGATGTCCTCGGCGATGATCTGGGCGTAGACGTCGGCGATCTCGTTGCGCCGGCGCAGGAAGAGGCCGTGGAGCGTGAGCGGCCCGATCCTGCCGCGGCTCCACCGGCTCGAAGATCAGCAGCATGCCCCAGAGGTTCGTGGTCCAGCCGACGATCACGCCGCAGATCGGCAGCACCCACCAGTAGGGGAGGGCCTCGACCACGAAGATCACGGGGATCCCGAGCAGGAAGCCGAAGATGAAGCCGAAGTTGATCATCAGTCGCAGCTCCCGGCGGCCGACGTCCTCGAACACCCTGTTGGCGAGCTCCGGATGCGCCTCCATGTGGCGGATCACCATCAGCTTCGGGTCCAGGATCTGATCGATGTTGTCGGCGATCTCCTCGGTGACGATCTGCTCGACGATCCCGGGCAGCTGCTCCTGGACGCGGTCCTGGACCGCTTCGCGCATCCGCGGCGGCAGGTCGTGCCAGAGCTGGGAGTGCTCGCGCTCCATGATCCGCTCGACCACGTCGCGGACGTCGTCGCGGGCCGAGGCGGTGACGTGCTCGGCGATCTGCTGGGGCTCGAGCTGCTGGTAGAAGTCGCTCGCCGTTCCCGAGCTTCGCGATCCCCTTGTCGACCGCGATCGAGCCCATCTTCGCGGCCCGGTTGGGGACGATCCCCTGCCAGCCGACCCCGCCGTGCATGATCCCCGGGATCTCCTGGAGGCGGCGGGGAAGCAGCTGCGCGAGCGCGCTCAGGCCCGGAACGCGGACGCCGACGAAGCGGATCGGGTGGAAGAGCATCCAGACCCCGGTCCAGTTGATGATGTAGCCGATCACCCCGGTGAACACCGGGATCGAGATCTGTTTGAGCAGTTCGCTGTCCATCGCGCCCGGGCCGGTCGCGGGCAACCTTAGACCCCGCCAGGGCTCGAAACGCCGGTCGGGCGGCGCGGGCTACCGTGGTCGCATGCGGCGGCTCTTCCCTCTCGTTGCGGCGGTGATCCTCGTCGAGACGATGTTCTACTCGGCGATCACCCCGCTGCTGCCGGGCTACGCCGACGACCTCGGCCTCTCGAAGGCCGCGGCCGGGATCCTCAGCGCCTCCTACGCCGCCGGCACCCTGCTGGCGGCGCTGCCCTCGGGCTTCCTCGCCGCCCGGATCGGCTTCAAGGCGACGATCCTCGCGGGGCTGAGCCTGCTCGTCGGTCGCGAGCGTCGTCTTCGCGTTCGCCGAGAACGTCGTCATCCTCGACCTCGCCCGTTTCGCCGAGGGCCTCGGCGGCGCCTGCGCGTGGACGGGAGCCCTCGGGTGGCTGCTGGCGGCCGCGCCGTCGGAACGGCGCGGCGAGATGATCGGCGCCGCCCTCGCCGCGGCGATCTTCGGCATCCTGCTCGGCCCGGTCATCGGCAGCGTCGCCACGGTCACCGGGCCTGAGATCGTCTTCTGCGCCGTCGCCGCGTTCGCCGTCGCGCTCGCTGCCTGGGTCGTCGTGACCCCGGGGCTCGAGCCCGGTGGGGTCCCGAAGGTCCGCGCTGTCGCGGCCGCGGTCCTGAGCGCCCCGGTGATGTTCGCGTTCTGGCTCGTCGTCACTGCCCTCGGTGCTCTCCGGCGCCTTCGACGTGCTGATCCCGCTGCGCATCGACGAGCTCGGCGCGACCGGCGTCGGCGGTGGGCGCCGCGTTCTTCACCGCGGCGGCGATCGAGGCGTTCACGGCGCCGGCCATCGGCCGCGCCTCCGACCGGCGCGGGCGGATGACCCCCGTGCGCATCGGGCTCGCCGCCTGCCCGATCGCGGCCCTGATCCTGCCGCTGCCCGAAACGGTCGTGCTGCTCGCGGTTGCCCTCGTTGCGGTGGTGCTCGCGATGAGCCTCATCTGGACCCCGGCGATGGCGCTGCTCTCCGACAACGCCGAGGCGGCGGGCCTCGACCTCGCCTTCGCCAGCGCGCTGGTCAGCTTTGCGTGGGCGGGCGGGCAGGTGGTCGGGGGGTCGGCGTTCGTCGGCTTCGCCGAGGCGACCTCAGACGCCGCTCGCCTACGCTGCGATCGCCGCGGCCTTCGCGATCACTCTCGCGGCGGTTCTCGCCCGCCCGCGGGTGCGCGAGCCGGCGCCCGCCATGCCCGACTGACGCCCGAGGCGTGCGCGACCCCGTGGCGGGTAAGGGCCGGACATGCCGGAGGACCGCACGGATGCCGAGGACGCACCCGAGGAGGAGGACGGCTCGGGGCTTCGCCGGGCGATCACGCCGACCCTGCTGCTGATCTTCATCGTCGGCGACGTCCTCGGCGGCGGCATCTACGCCCTCGTCGGCGAGGTCGGGGCCGAGACCGGAGGCGCGATCTGGAGTGCCTTCATCCTCGCCCTGATCATGGCCGCGTTCACCGCCGGCTCCTACGCCGAGCTGGTCTCCAAGTACCCGCACGCGGGCGGCGCGGCGCTCTACGCGAACCGCGCCTTCAAGAACCGCTTCCTGAGCTTCATCGTCGCCTTTGCCGTGGTCGCGTCGGGGATCACCTCGGCGAGCGCCCTCGCGCGCGGCTTCGGCGGCGACTACCTGAGCGAGTTCGTCGACCTCAAGGTCGTCCTCGGCGCGCTCGCCCTGCTGGCCCTGATCACGATCGTCAACCTGCGCGGGATCTCGGAGTCGGTGAAGATCAACGTCGGCTTCACCATCGTCGAGGTCGTGCGGCCTGCTGCTGATCGTGCTGATCGCCGTCGTCGCGATCTTCGACGGCGTCGGCCGACACCGGTCGGGCCTTCGAGTTCAAGGAGGGCACCAGCGTGTTCGCCGCGGTGCTCGCCGGCGCCACGCTCGCCTTCTATGCCCTGGTCGGCTTCGAGGACTCGGTCAACGTCGCCGAGGAGACGCAGCGACCGAGCCGCACGTACCCCAAGGCCCTGTTCATCGGCCTCGGGATCGCCGGCGTCCTCTACTTCCTGGTCACCGTCGGCGCCTCCGCCGTGGTCCCGACCGGCGACCTGACCGCGCTCCAGCGGACCGCTGCTCGAGGTGGTCAAGCAGGGCCCGCTCGGGATCCCCGAGAAGCTGTTCTCGGCGATCGGCCTGCTGGCGCTCTCCAACGGCGCCCTGATCAACATGATCATGGCCTCGCGCCTGCTCTACGGGATGGCGAAGGAGAACGTGGTCCCGGCGCCGCTCGGGATCGTCGGGAGCGCCAGGCGCACGCCCTGGGTCGCGATCCTGTTCACGACGGCGATCGCCGCCGTGCTGATCATCACCGGCGACCTCTCGAAGCTCGCCGACACCACGGTGGCCCTGCTCGTGTGCGTGTTCGCCGTCGTCAACATCTCGGTCCTCGTCCTGCGCCGCGACCCGGTCGACCACGAGCATTTCCGCGTCCCGTCGATCTTCCCGGTGCTCGGGGTCGGGGTCTCGATCGCGCTCCTGACCCAGATCGAGGGCGAGGTCTGGGCCCGGGCGGGGATCATGATCGCGATCGGGCTCGGTCTCTGGCTGCTCAACGAGCTGCTCTTGAAGCGCCTCCAGCCGGCCAGCACGTAGCCTCCCCGCGATGAAGGGCAGGACCGCGGGAGCGATCGCGACCCTGGCGCTGGCAGCCATCGTCGCGATCCCGGCGCCGGCCGCCGCGAAGCGGCACTTCCGCGCGTATCCGTCCTGCGGGTCGGCCGGCAAGCACGCCGACCGCTTCTGCTTCGAAGGCGACCACCCGGTCGCCGTCCTGCGCGCCTTCGACAAGTCGAAGGTCCAGTACCGGTTCTGCGCCCGGAAGGCCGGCGACCGCAAGCACTGCCGCGATCGCCACACGCACAAGGCGGGCCAGATCTCGCGCACCCGATTCGACGTCGACGGCTCCGGCAAGTACAAGCTCGCCTGGTTCGCGAACGGCCGCTCGGTCGGCCGCGCCAAGCTCGTCATCCGCGAGCGGGCCGTGTTCTCGATCGGCGACTCCCTCGGCGAGGGCACGCAGCCCTACCTGCCCGGCGCCCTCCCCGGGTGGAAGGTGAGCCAGTCCGTCTCCACCTCGCGCTTCTTCGGCGAGGGGGTCTCGATCGTTCGCAGCCGGGGCGGCCTGCCGGCGGTGATCGTCTTCGCCCTGGGCACCAACGACGACCCGCACAACGTCTCCGGCTTCCGCAACGCGGTCGACTTCGGTGCTCCAGATCGCCGGCAGCACCCGGTGCGTCGTCGTCCCCAATATCGTCCGCCCGCCCGTCGGCGGCGCCAGCTACGCGGGCTTCAACAACGTGCTCGCCGAGCTCGCATCCCACCACGACAACCTCCGCGTTGCCGACTGGGCCGGGCTGATCGCCCGCAACCGCGGTTGGCTCGCGGCCGACGGCTCGCACGTGAACGCCACGGGCTACAACGCCCGCGCTCACCTGATCGCCGATCAGGTCGAGCGCTGCTGAGGAGCGCGGCGTGGGCGAGAACGAGACCCTCAAGCTGACCGAGAGCGAGTCGATCGAGATCGTCGGCTCGGGACCTCAGGGCCTCGAGGTCGAGGCGACCTACGGGCCCGGCGGCAGCCCGCCGCCGAAGCACTCGCACCCGGCGCAGGACGAGCACTTCCGCGTGCTCGAGGGCGCGATCCAGACGAGGATCGGCGACGAGGAGCGCGAGCTGCGCACCGGCGACGAGGTCGAGATCCCGCGCGGCACCCCGCATCAGATGTGGAATCCGGGCACCGAGCCGGCGCGGGTCGCCTGGACCACCAGCCCGCCCGGCCGCACCGAGGACTGGTTCCGGGCCGTCGACGCGCTGGTGCGCTCCGGGCGGGCGGGCGGCGCAGGCGGCGCGCTGCGGTTCGCCGCGCTGCTCGACGACTACGACGACACCTTCACGCTCGAGGTCGGTCCCCGGCCGCTGGTCGGCGGCGCCGTGCGGGCGCTGGCGCTCGTCGGCCGGCTGGCGGGCGGCCGCCGGTGAAGTTCGCCGTCGGCTACTTCCCGACCGACCGCGGCATCGACCCGGTCACCCTCGCGCGCATGGTCGAGGAGCGGCCGTTCGAGTCCCTGTTCTTCACCGACCACACCCACATCCCGGCGTCGCGCGAGACCCCGTACCCGGCCGGGGTCGAGCTCCCGTGGGAGTACTCGCACATCCACGATCCGTTCGTGGCGCTGATGGCGGCCGGCGCCGCGACCGAGCGGATCAAGCTCGGGACCGGGATCTGCCTGGTGATCGAGCGCGACCCGATCGTGACGGCGAAGGCGGCGGCCAGCGTCGACCGGCTCACCGGCGGGCGGCTGCTGTTCGGCGTGGGCGCGGGATGGAACCTCGAGGAGATGCGCAACCACGGCACCGACCCGGCGCGGCGCTTCTCGATCATGCGCGAGCGGGTGGAGGCGATCAAGGAGATCTGGACCTCCGACGAGGCCTCCTACCACGGCGAGCACGTCGACTTCGACCGCATCTGGTGCTGGCCCAAGCCGCTCGCCGAGCCGCACCCGCCGATCATCGTCGGCGGCCACGGCAAGCACGTGCTCGACCGAGTGCTCGCCTACGGCGACGAGTGGATGCCGAACCGGATCGGCGACGACGAGAAGATCAGCGCCAGGATCGCGCGCCTGCGCAAGGCCGGCGAGGACGCCGGCCGCGGCCCGATCCCGACCACGCTCGCGAACGCGACCACCGACCCGGAGGTGCTCGAGCTGTACGAGTCCTCGGGCGTCCACCGCGCGCTCTTCTGGGTCGCGCAGGGCGACGAGTCGGACCTCGAGCGCCGCCTCGACCGGATCGCCGCCGGGATCGAGGCCTACGAGAGCGCCGCCTAACCACGCCGAGTGACACCTGAACCCCCGTGGAGGTGGCTGAGATGTCACTCGGCTGGGGGGCGGAGCTCGTTCGGGCCCGCTCAGAGCTGCGCGGCGTCGAACTCGAGCCCGAGCAGCGAGCGTCCCGCGAGCTCCCAGGTCGCCGGCCCGACCAGCATGTGCTGGGTCGCGGCGTGGACGTCGCGGAATCGCCGCTGCAGCGGGCCCGTCTCGTAGATCGCGGTGCCGCCGGCGAGCGAGTAGGCCGAGTCGACGGCCGCGGCCGCGGCCTCGACGGCGTGGGTCGAGGCCAGCCGCAGCCCGGCCCGGAGCTCGATCGGGATCGCCGCTCCGGCGCAGGGCCGCGTCCCAGGCGCGTCGCGTGCTCTCGTACAGCAGCGAGCGCGCGGCCCGCAGGCGAGCCTCGGCGCGCGCCGACCTCGGACTGGGTCGCCGGCCGCTCGGCGAGCTTGCGGGTGCTCAGCGTCGGAGTCTTGGCCCCGGCCAGCTCGCCCAGGTCGTCGAGCGCGCCGCGGGCGATCCCGAGCGCGACGGCGGCGATCGAGGCCGCGAGCAGCCCGAACGGCGGGAACGCGTAGAGGGGCCCGCCCTCGCGCGGCCGGTCGGTGATCAGCGAGGCCGAGCGCGCCGCCGGGACCGCGAGCCCGTCGACGGCGATGTCGTGGCTGCCGGTCGCCCGCAGCCCGGAGACCGACCAGGTGTCGATCACCTCGACCTCGGCCGCCGGCATCAGCACCAGGCGGATGTCCGGGCCGGCCGCTCGGCGAGCAGCCGCGGCGCGTCGCCGTCGATGCACGACGCACCCGCCCATCAGCCAGTCGCAGTTGTCGACGTTGCTGCAGAAGCGCCAGCGGCCGCCGACGACGAGCTCGTCGCCCGCGCCGACGGCGCGCCCCATCGGCGCGAAGACGCCGCCGACGACGCCGGACGGGTCGCCGTAGACCTCGCTCGCCGCCTCCGGCTCGAGGTACGCGGCGAGCATGCCCGCGGTCGCGCAGACGGCGACGCACCAGCCGGCCGCCGCGTCGCCCCGGGCGAGCGCCTCGACCGCGCCGAGCAGCTCGGCCGGCGGCGCCTCGCCGCCGCCGAGCGAGGCCGGCACGCAGAGCCGGTAGAGCCCGGCCGCCGCGAGCTCGTCCGAGAGCTCCGCCGGCAGCCGCCGCTGCGCCTCCGCGGCCGCTGCGATCTCGGCCGCGCGCGGGGCGAGAGCCCGGGCGGAGTCGAGCGGCGAGGTCACGGTTTCACCCATCTGCGGGCACCGTAGTTACCCGCACCCGATCTGCGGACTCTCACTGTTGTTTGCGCCGTCCGGCGATGACAGGGTTCCGTCAAGCCCGCGGAGACCACAGCCGATGGGTTTGACGAAGACGTCACCGCCTGGGGGGTGCTCTGCGCCCCGCGAGAGAGTGTCCTGGTGACGTCTTCGTCGTTCTCAGACCTCGAACCAGGTTCCCGCGGGGCCGAGGTTGGCGACCCGGGTGGGGCCGATGGCCGACTCGGTGCCCCAGCTCTCGTGGATGTGGCCGCAGACGGCGAGGCGCGGGCGCTTCGAGTCGATCGCCTCGCAGATCGCGGTGCTGCCCAGGTGGTCGCCGGCGCTCGACTGGTCGACATGCCCGAACGGAGGCGAGTGGACGACGAGCACCGCGCCGTCCGGGCAGGCGGAGAGCAGCTCGGCGGCCTCGTCCTCGGCGAGGTCGAAGCTCCAGTCCCAGGGCGTGATCGGGACCCCGGCGCCGAGGCCGAAGAAGGTCTGCCCGTCGATCTGCGTCGCCTCGCCGTGGAGCACGGTGGCGGCCGGCCAGGCCGCGGCCGCCTCGCGCAGCGCCGCCTCCGTCTCGTTGTTGCCGGGGACGAGCACGGTCGGGACCTCGATCGCGGCCAGCGCGTCGATCGTCTCCGACAGACCCTCGTGGATCGACGCGAAATCGCCGGCGCCGACGACCACGTCGGCATCGCCGGCGAGCTCGACCAGCGCCGCAGCCTGGTCGAGGTCCCGGTGCAGGTCCGAGAACGCGAGCAACCGCATCGGCGGAATCTATCCGGCGCCGGCCGGCGGGACCATCGTCTCCGAGCCGCCCCCGCGGTGGCGGACGCGGTCGCGGGCGTCGCGGAAGTGCGTCGTCTCGTAGGCGATCAGGGCGACGTGGACGATCGCGACCGCGTACACGGCGGCGAGCGCGTCGGCCGAGGTCGCGAACGGGATCAGCCCCAGGAGGATGACCGCGGCGAACAGGCGCTGGCGGTTGAGCGTGCCGATGTTGCGCAGCCGGATCACCACGTGCCCGATCAGATACAGCGCGGCCCCGCCGCAGAGGGCGACGGCGGGGACCGTCTCGAGTGGCTCGTCGACGTGGATGAGCGCCTTCTTCAGCCCGAGGGCGACGAGCACCACGCCGGCGATCAGCAGCAGGTGCAGGACCCCGTATGAGTCGCGCGAGACCCGGTTGCGCTCGACCCGGTCGAGCGAGGCGAAGTGGCGGCCGGCGACCAGGGCGACGACGTCGAAGTACGCCCACCACTGACATCCGGCGATCACCAGGCCGGCGATCGCCGCGGCGACCACGCCCGCGGTGAGCCCGGTCTCGTCGAGCCCCGTCCCGGTGGCGACGATCGACTCGCCCAGGGCGATGATCACGATCAGCCCGAAGCGCTCGTGGAAGTGGGCCGGGGCGACGTTGAACCCGCTCATGTCCCTGCACGTAGGGCGTCCCGTAGTCGATGATCAGGGCGACGATCCAGAGGCCGGCGGCGGCGCCGCCGTCGAGGAACCCGGCGACGACGATCAGCGCCGGCGCCGCGAGCAGGCCCGGGGCGAGGCCGCGGATCGCGCCGCGGACGTCGAGGTCCGGGGCCCCGTAGGTGTAGACGGCGATGTGGATCGCGCGGACGGCGAAGTAGGCGAAGCCGAAGACCACCGAGTCGTCGCCGAACGCCTGCGGCACGGCGAGCGCCGCGACCAGCATCGCGGCCATCGCCGCGAGCAGCGCCGACCCGCGCGATCCCGTCGTCGGAGTGCAGGGCGTTGGTCAGCCACGCGTAGCCGCCCCATGCCCACCAGACGGCCGCCAGCACGAGCATCCCCTGGCCGATCCCCTCCCAGGTCGGGTTCGCGGCCATCAGGCCGGTGACCTGGGTGAAGGCGAAGACGAAGACCAGGTCGAAGAAGAGCTCGAGCGGGGTGACCTTCTCCCCGGGCTCCTCCTCGGGCTCGGCGGGCATCGTGGTGGTCGTCGCCTCCATCGCGCGAATCATCCCAACGCGAGGTGGGCGGGCTCGAGCTCGGCGGCGAGGGCGAGCGTCTGCGGGTCGAGCTCGGCGTCGACGAGCTCGTACCGCGTCTGGAGCTCGGCCACGAGCGCGGCCTCGGCGTCGGCCAGCGAGGTCCCCGGGGCCTCGTCGGCGATGCTGCCGGCGGTCTCCGGGTCCCAGTCCAGGTCGAGGGCCGCGTACACGGGCTCGAGCGCCGCCCGCACGAGCTCGGAGCCGGTCACCACCAGGACCGCGCCGCAGTGCGCGCCGCCGGAGATCAGCCGCTGACCGATCCCGGCGAGCTTCGTGCGCCCGCGGGCGTTGACGCTCCAGGCGCCGGGGCAGTACTCGCCCGGGACCTCGCCGACCCGGGCGTCGACCCCGAGCGCGCGCAGCGCCCGGACGAGGATGTCCGACAGCCGCTCGAAACGCTCGTGGGTCCCGGCCACGGGCCGCTCGGCCGGCGTCGCCCAGGCGAGGGCCAGGGTGCCCTCGTGGAAGACCGCGGCGCGGCCGCCGGCGAGGCGGACGACGGGCTCGAACCCGGCCGCCCGGGCGGCCTCCACGGCGGCCTCGAACCCCGCGGAGGCGCGGTCGTGCTTCGAGAAGGCGAGCTCCCGCGCGGGGCGATGAAGGCGCATCGTGGCGCCCAGCTCGCCCGCCGCGACCCGTGTGAGGACGGCTTCGGACACACCGGTCCCGAACGCGGGGCGGTCGGGAAATCCCTGCCTGATCAGGCGTAGAACGGGCTTGGGCGAATTATGAGCGTTTGCTTGCAAGTGTGACCCTCGTCACACACAAATCGGGGTTCGGCTGTTTCCCTCCACGGTTCACACGGATCCAGACCCCAGGAGCGGGCGCCGGTTTTCAGCCGGCGTCGCGCGAGCGTAACGCCGCCCTGGGCCGCGAAGCCGCCCGGCCAACCACCCCGAAGCAATTCGAGGCGACCGACGCCGACCGGGCGCACTGAACGGAGGTGAATGTCCGTGTCACGCAAGGCAAAGCTTGCCTCGGTCTCGTGCGCGCTCGCGCTCGGGCTCGCGGCTGCCACCGGCGCCCAGGCCGCCGAACCGCAGATCAAGGTGCTCGCCCATCCCGCGGAGCAGTTCGAGCGTTCGATCCAGACGCAGAAGCTCGAGCTCCGCTACCGGGAGCTGACCCGCGAGGCCGCCGATCTCGACGTCGCCCCCGACAAGGACATGCTCGCCAGCGCGGATACCTCCGCCGGGCAGCTCCGCAACGGGATCGACGATCTCCGCGAGCGGGTCGCCGACGCGAAGGAGCCCGACTTCGGGCTCGCCGCCGGCGTCTCGCAGGAGACGCTGGACGCGATCGCGTCCTGTGAGTCGGGCGGCGACCCCGCCGCCGTCGACGCCTCCGGCACCTACTACGGCAAGTACCAGTTCGACACCGGCACCTGGGCATCGGTCGGCGGCAGCGGCAGCCCCGCTTCGGCCTCCGAGGCCGAGCAGGACTACCGGGCCTCGCTGCTCTACAGCCGCGCCGGCTCGAGCCCCTGGCCCGTCTGCGGCGTCTGAGCGCCACCGGGCCCGCTCTTCATGGGAGGGCACCGGTGCTGCCGATGGGGAGGGCGTGAGCGTCGACGACTTCGCCCTCGCGGCGGGTAGGGACGACACCCGCCGCGCGCTGGCGCGCTGGCGGGCGCGGCCGTGGCCCGTGCTCCGCGTCTGGCTGGGCGGGGCGCTGATCGTCGCCTCGGCCCTCCTGTTCGCGGTCTGGGTGATCGCCGCCGTCTCGATCGCCGACCCGACCCCGCTCGGCGTGCCGGGGCTCTCGTTCGAGCCGGATCTCGGCGACGTGCTGCGGATCCTCTTTCGCAACTCCCTGGTGCTGGCGCTGCACGCGTTCGCATGCGTCGCCGGGTTCATCGCCGGCAGCTCGCTGGTGCTCTCGGCGGAGCGGCGCCGCGGCCTCTCGCGCTGGGTCCACGAGAAGGCACGGCCGATCGCGCTCGGCTGGGTCGTGCTCGTCACCTGCTTCTCGCTCGCGACGCAGGCGTACGCGCTCGGGCTCACCGGCGCGCAGCTCGCCCACCAGCTCTGGATTTCGCCCGGGGTCCTCGTGCTCACGGTCCTCCCGCACGCGCTCCCCGAGCTGGTCGCGCTCTTCCTCCCGCTCGCCGCCTGGACGATCGCCAGCCGCCGCGACGAGTGGCGCGACCTGCTCGCCGCGACCTTCGTCACCGTCGCGGTCGCGGTCCCGGTGCTGGTCGCGTCCGCGAGCTGGGAGGTCTACGTGTGGCCCGACATCCTCCGGGCCGTGTCGCCGCTGCCGTCGTAGGCGGCGCTCAGGCCGCCCGGTCGTTGTCCTCGCCGAGGAGGGCGCGGCGGAACACCCGCTCCTCCTCCTCGAACAGAAAGCCCCAGAGGTGGCGGCGCTCGAGCAGGGTGCGGCGCTTGGTCTCGAGGATCGCCTTGCGCGGCAGGGCGGCGATCCGCTCGGCCAGGCCCATCGCCCGCGGGACGGCGTCGCCGGCGACGACCTCGCGGACGATCCCCATCCGCTGGGCCTCGGCCGCCTGCACGACCCGGCCGGTGAGGCAGAGCTCCTGGGCGACGGTGGCGGGGAGGACGGCGCGGGCGGCGGCGTAGCTGGGCGGGATCCCGCGGGGGAGCTCGGGGTATCCGAACCTCGCCCGCTGCGAGGCCACCCGCAGGTCGCAGAGCAGGGCGAGCGCGAAGCCGCCGGCGATCGCCGGCCCGTTGACCGCGGCGACCACCGGGCGCCGGCAGCTGCCCACCGACTGGAACGCGACGGTGCTGGTCTCGACCAGGGCGCGCCGGTTGTCGAGGTCGCCGCCGAACTGGTCGGTGTCCATGCCCGAGCAGAAGGTCGGCCCGGCGCCGGTGAGCACGATGCAGCCGATCGACTCGTCGCCGGAGAGGGAGCCGAACGCCTCGGCGAGCTCGGTGCGCAGCTCGATCGACAGGGCGTTGTGCTTCTCCGGGCGCCGCAGGGTCACGAGCGCCACCTCGCCACGCCTCTCCATCGAGAGCAGCCCCGACATGGCCGCCGATGCTACCCGCGAAGCGCGCCGGCGTCGAGGCGCCCGCCGCGCTCAGGCGGCCTTGCGGTGCCCGCCCTGCTCGCGGCGCGGACCGCGGTCGCCGCGGGTGACCCTGATCTCCCCGGCGAACACGCCGGGCGAGAACTGGCGCAGCATCACCTCGAGGCACCGCTTGCAGCTGCACTCGGGCACCGCCAGCCCGGTCTCGGGGCATCTCCGTTGCCCTGCGCCGCCGATCGCCACGCATTGAGAGTAGACCCGCCGTCCGGCGGAAAACCTAGCTCGCGGGCGTCGCCTCGACCAGCTCGCAACCCTCGGCTGCAAAGGCCTCACGGAGCCGTCTCGAGGCCCCCGCCGGAGGGAACGATGCCGACGATCGCGCCGCCGGAGCCGGCGTAGTTCGCCGCCGCGCCGAGCTCGCGGGCGAGCTCGATCATCCGCACCTGGCGGGGGTCGAGCTCGATCAGCTCGGCGCGGAGATCGAAGTTGCGGTCCATGAGCTCGCCGAGCTCGTCGGCCCGGCCGGCGAGCAGGGCGTCGCGCCCTTGCCCCGCGAGCTCGGCGATTCGCGCCATCGTCGCCCGGGTCCGCCCGTCGCCGTCGGCGTGGCGGCGGCGGAGGTCGCCGTGGACGGCCGCCGACGGCGAGGCGGCGTCGCGCGCGTAGGCACAGAACAGCGGCGGCAGCAGCGCCGGGTCGAGCGGCTCGCAGCGCTCGCCCGCCCCGAAGTCCATGAACAGGAGGGTCTCGTGCGCCTGGATGAAGCGGTCCTGCGGCCCGGCGGCGATCCCCAGATCCTCGGTCTCGATCGCCAGCGCGAGCCGCGCCAGCGCCCCCGGCTCGAGCCGGATGGCGCACCGGTCGCACAGCGCTCGCAGGGTCGCGATCACGATCGCGCTCGACCCGCCGAGCCCGACCTCGCGCGGGATCTCCGTGCGCACGCTCCCCCGCGCGGGCACCGACTCGCCGTTGATGCGGTTGAAGCGCGCGATCGCGGCGGCGATCAGCGCCCCGGCGCCGGCGGCCTCCGCCTCGGGCTCGTCCGCGCCGAGCGTCACCCGGGCGCCCATCCCGGCGATCGCGAACCCGATCGTCTTGCCGCCGAAGCCGTCGGAGGGGTTGCCGAGCAGCGCCGCCCGGGCGAGGGCCTCGCCGCGCCAGGCGCGCGATCGTGATCTCGGATCCCTCGTCACCGCGTGCGAGGATGGAAGCATGCCCGAGCACGAGGAGACCGCGCCCGTCGAGGTGGAGGTCGAGGAGGTGGAGGTCGAGGCGGCCGGGCCGGGCGAGCTCGGCCGGAGCCCGGGCGAGGTGATCGAGGCCGCGAGGGTGAGCGCCCCGACCCGCGGGAACCGGCGGCTCGAGGCGCTCCTGGACGGCCTCAATGCCGACGCGGAGGTGAAGACCTGGTGGCACATGGCCCAGGTGCAGGCCGAGCGGCTGGGGATGTCGGACCACTCGTGGGTCCACGTCCGGATCGTGCTCAACATCGCGCTACGGCTGCTGCGCCTGCTGGTCAAGGGCGGGCTGCAGCCGGCGATGGTCACCGACCACGCGATGCGCGACCGCGACGCCGAGGTCGTGGTCGCGGCCGGGGCGCTGCTGCACGACGTCGGCATGTCGATCCATCGCGCCGACCACGAGGCCTACAGCCTCTTCCTCGCCGAGCGCAAGCTGCGCGAGCTGCTGGCCGACGTCTACCGCGACCCGGCCGAGCGCGCGGTCGTGATCGCCGAGTCGCTGCACGCGATCATCGGGCACCGCCGGCGCGGCGAGCCCTACACGGTCGAGGCCGGGGTGGTGCGGGTCGCCGACGCCCTCGACATGGCCCACGGCCGCACCCGGCTGCCGGTCGAGGCCGGGAAGATGGGGATCCACGCGATCTCGGCGGCCGCGATCGACCGGGTCGAGATCTCGGCCGGTAACGAGCGCCCGGTGCGGATCGAGATCGCGCTGAACAACTCCGCGGGCATCTTCCAGGTCGACGACCTGCTGGCGACGAAGCTCCGCGGCACGCCGCTCGCCGACCACGTCGAGGTCGTCGCCGAGGTCGAGGGCGAGGCCGAGAAGCGCCTGCTGACCGAGTTCCGGATCGGGACCTAGCTGGGCCTAGACCCCGGCGCCCGCGGCGCCGCGGCCCTCGCCGGCGGCGAACCGCGCCGCGCCGGCGGCGCCGGTGATCACCGAGGCCCGGCCGAGCTCAGCCTCCCGCTCCAGCCCGGCCTCGAACGGCATCCCGATGCCCTCGAGCGCAGCCCGGCGATCGGAGAGCATCGTCGTCTGCGGGAACGCAGCCAGCCCCTCGGCGATCTCGAGCGCCCGGTCGAGATGGGCGCCGGGCTCGACGACCTCGTTCACGAGACCCCACTCGAGCGCCGTCGGCGCTTCGACCAGGCGCCCGGTGAGGATCATCTCCAGCGCGCGGCCGACGCCGACGATCCGGGGCAGCCGCTGGGTGCCGCCGTCGATCAGCGGGACGCCGAAGCGGCGCTCGGTGAACCCGAGCCGCGCCTCGGAGGTCGCGACGCGCAGATCGCACCAGAGGGCCAGCTCGAGCCCTCCGGCCAGACACCAGCCCGAGATCGCCGCGATCGTCGGCTTGCTCGCGGTCAGCCGGGTGAAGCCGAGCGGCCCGTCCGGCCGCTCGTCGAGCCAGGCGCCGACCCGTCCCTCGGGGTCGTCGCCGGTGAAGCTCGCCGCGCGCTCGGCGAACGCCTTCAGGTCGGCGCCGGCGCAGAACGCCTCGGGCCCCTCGCCCGCGAGGACCAGGACCCGGGCCTCATCGTCGGCCTCGAAGCGGTGGAACCCGGTGAGCAGCTCCCCGGCGGTCTCGTCGTCCACCGCGTTGCGGCGCTCCGGCCGGGTGATCGTGAGCACGGCGGCGGCGCCGCTGCGCTCGTAGCTGACCTTCATTCAGGGGCGCCGGAGGCGCTCGAGCTCCTCGCGGGCGCGCTCCTTGCGGCTGTCGAGCCGGCCCTGGATCAGCGAGAAGACGATCACGATCACGGTGAAGAAGACCATCACCGCGAAGGCGAAGTAGGTGACGACCTTGTCGTCGGTGCGGCCGTAGAGGCCCACGCCGTCGGCGGCGAGCGCCGCCGGGCGCGAGCACCAGCCCGGCGGCAAGCGCGAGCGCGAGCGCGGCGATCGTGGCGCGGGCGCGGTTCACGCGCCGAACTTTATCGCGGCGGGGGTTTCACGCTCGCCTCGGAATCACTCATCTAGGCTCCCCGCCGATGTCGATCCTCGAGGCGATCGTCCTCGGCGCGATCGAGGGTGTGACCGAGTTCCTGCCGATCTCGAGCACGGGCCACCTGACGATCGCCGAGGAGCTCCTCGGCTTCAACATCGACGACGCCGACATCACCGCGTTCACGGCGATCGTCCAGATCGGAGCCGTGGCCGCTGTGGTGATCTACTTCCGCCGCGAGCTGTGGGACATCGTCGCCGCGCTGGCGCGGGGTCTGGGCGACGCCTCGAGCCGGCGACACGCGGGAGTTCCGCTTCGGGCTGGCGGTCGCCGTCGGCTCGATCCCGATCGCGATCGCCGGGCTCGCGCTCAGAGATGTGATCGAGGGACCGCTGCGCAGCCTCTGGGTCGTCGGCGTGGCCCTGATCGCCTGGAGCTTCGCGATGCTCTACGCCGACCGCCACGGGACCCAGGAGCGGACCGAGGACGAGTTCGGGATGCGCGACGCGGTGGTCATGGGACTCACGCAGTGCATCGCCCTGATCCCGGGCGTCTCGCGCTCCGGCGCCACGATCACCGCCGGCCTCCTGCGCGGGCTCGACCGGGTGACCGTCACCCGGATGTCGTTCTTCCTCGCGGTCCCGGCTCTGACCGCCGCCGGGATCTTCCAGTCGATAACCGAGTCCGACGAGATCGCCGGAGGGATCGGATGGGGGCCCACCGGCGTCGCGGTGGCGGTCAGCTTCGTGGTCGCCTACGCCTCGATCGCGTGGCTGCTGCGCTACGTCGCGCGCCACGACTTCGGCCTCTTCGTCGTCTACCGGATCGCGCTCGGCGTCGCCGTGCTCGGCCTCCTGGCGGCCGGCGTCATCAACGCAACCTGACCTTCAACGCAAGAGCGCGCGGCGCCCCGGGGCAGGAAGAGGGGGCCGCGCGCTGCACGAGAGAGGAATCTCGTTGGCGGCGAGTCTCGTCGGCGGGCTGGTCGCCAGGGTGAAGAAACCGAGAAATTGCGCGTGAAAAACCTGTTAACGACGGATTCCTGGCGCCATCCTGACCTCTACGATCTATATGTCTCCTCAGAGAGGACCGCGGCAGGCGCCGCAGGCATCGCTCGGCGCTCACCGGAACAGGTGATGAACACACAAACCGCAACCGGCACAGTGCGAATCGCCGTCATCGACGACGACACCAGCTTCCTGCGCGTCCTCTCGCGCCGCTTCGACGCGTCCGGGTGGCAGTACCGCGTGCACCCCTCGAGCGTGCCGCTCGACGAGCTGGTGGCGATGAAGCTCAACGCCCTGCTCGTCGACGTCTCGATCCTCGGTCCGATCGGCTGGGACTTCCTCGAGCGGGTCTGCGGCGTGCTTCCGGACCTCGGGGTCGTCGTCTGCACCCAGGGGTCGACCGTCGCGCAGCGCGTGCGCGGCCTGCGGCTCGGCGCCGATGACTGGATCACGAAGCCCTCGCACCCGGACGAGGTCATGGCCCGCATCGAGGCCGTCGTCCGTCGCCGCCGGCGCAGCCAGCCGCGCGTCGACGTCGGTCCGGTGGTCGCGGGGGAGGTCGAGATCCGTGCCGACCAGTTCCAGGCGTTCGTCTCCGGCCGCAGCCTCGAGCTCACCCGCCGCGAGTACGAGCTGATGCAGGTGCTCGCCGAGGCCAGCGGCACGGTGATCGAGCGCGAGGACATCTACCAGCAGGTCTGGGGCTACGCGATGGCCCACGGTGATCGCTCGGTCGACGTCTTCGTCCGCAAGCTGCGCGCCAAGCTGCAGAAGCTCTCGCCGAACTGGGAGTACATCCACACCCACTTCGGCGTCGGCTATCGCTTCGATCCCCTGCCCACCGCCGCGCTGCTGGCCGCGGACGGGATCGAGCCCGCGCCGGCCCAGCCGGTCGAGGGCATGGTCGGCGAGACCCTCGCCGACGCGCGCGTCGCCCAACTCGGCTGAGCCGCTCGGCGCGAATCCGCGCCGCCCGTTTACACCCTTTTCACACGGCCGGCACCCCGCCGTAACAAGCTTGCGGACAACCGGTGCGACTGTGCTCATCGATCGCGCCGGAGGAGAAGCTCGTCGTGTGCTGAGCCCTCCGGTCAATACCTAACTCAGAAGGAGACCCAAGCAAGTGATCTCTAAGCAGTGGCTGTTCGCCGCAGGCGCCAGCGCCGTGCTCGCTCTCGGCGTCGCCGCATGCGGCAGCGACGACAGCAGCGACGACTCGGCGTCCGCCAGCAGCGACTCAGCCAGCGGCCTCTCGGGCAAGATCACCATCGACGGCTCGTCGACGGTGCAGCCCTTCGCCGAGGCGGCGGCCGAGCTCTTCAACGAGCAGAACCCCGACGTCGACATCACCGTCGGCGCCGCCGGCACCAGCGGCGGCTTCGAGAAGTTCTGCGCCGGTGAGACCGACATCTCCGACGCCTCGCGCTCGATCGAGCCCGAGGAGGTCGATCTCTGCGACAAGGGCGGCGTCGCCTACACCGAGTTCCAGGTCGCCAACGACGGGATCTCCTACGTCACCAACCCGGGGCTCGAGATCAGCTGCCTGTCCGTGGACCAGCTGAAGCAGCTCTGGGCCGACGACACGGTCACGAACTACAGCGAGCTCGGCAACGACGCCGACACCGGCGAGGCGCTGCCCGACGCCGAGGTCAGCCTCTACGGCCCGGGCACGGACTCGGGCACGTTCGACTACTTCACCGACGTGATCAACGGCGAGGAGGGCGTCAGCCGCAAGGCCTACCAGGCGTCCGAGGACGACAACGTGCTCGTCCAGGGCGTCGCCGGCGACACGAACGGCTCCGGCTACTTCGGGTTCTCCTACTACGAGCAGAACATGGACCAGCTCAACCTGGTCTCGGTCGACAGCGGCGACGGCTGCGTCGCCCCGAGCGCGGAGACGATCCAGGACGGCTCCTACACGCCGCTCTCGCGCCCGCTGTTCATGTACCCGTCCGAGGAGGCCCTGGGCCGTCCCGAGGTCGCCGGGTTCGTCCAGTTCGTCGCCGACAACTACGACTCGATCGCCGAGGCCGCGTTGATCGTCCCGATGGACGACACGCAGGCCAGCAAGGCGCAGGCGGCCGTCGAAAAGGCCGTCGGCTAAGACCCCTCGAGGGGCCGCCGGCCGACACGCGAGCACACGGTGGAAGCCGGCACCCAAGCGGTAGGCGCGGCGCCGGGGGCGAGGGCCCTCGGCGTCCGCCGCCGCCGCTGGGGAGAGGAGGCCATCCGGGCCGCCCTCTTCCTGGCCGCGGCGATCTCGGTCCTGACCACGATCCTGATCGTCGTCGCCCTGCTCAACGAGTCGCTGTCCTTCTTCGGTGAGGTCGGGACCAAGTTCTTCACCGACAGCGAGTGGTCGCCGCTGTTCGCCGACCCGCAGTTCGGGATCAGGCCGCTGCTGGTCGGCACGTTCCTGATCACCGGGCTCGCGATTCTGGTCGCCGTCCCGATCGGCCTCGCGTCCGCCATCTACCTGTCCGAGTACGCGTCGCCGCGGGTGCGCAAGGCTGTGAAGCCCGTGCTCGAGGTGCTGGTCGGGGTGCCCACGATCGTCTTCGGCTACTTCGCGCTGACGTTCGTCACCCCGACGCTGCTCCAGGACATTCTCAGCCTCAACGTCCAGGTCTTCAACGCCCTTGCCGCCGGGCTCGTGATGGGGATCATGATCGTGCCGACGATCGCCTCGATCTCCGAGGACTCGATGCGCGCGGTGCCGCATGGGGCTGCGTGAGGGCGCCTACGGGCTCGGCGCGACCAGGCGCCAGGTGGCCACGAAGGTCGTCTTCCCGGCGGCGATCTCGGGGATCGTCGCCTCGATCGTGCTCGGGGTCTCGCGCGGCGTCGGCGAGACGATGATCGTCCTGATCGCGGCCGGCCTGTCGGCGAGCTCGAGCCTCAACCCGCTCGATGGACACGCGACGATCACCACCTTCATGGGCGCCACGGCCAAGGGCGACAACCCGGCGGGGACGATCGGCTACGAATCGATCTTCGCCTGCGGGCTGACCCTGTTCGTGCTCACGCTGGTGATGAACATGATCGCGATCCGGTTCGTGCGCAAGTACCGGGAGGTCTACGAATGAGCGCCCCGCCGCCGGAGGCGATCGCGGCCGCGGTCACGAGCTCGTTCACGACCAACCGGCGCTCGCGCGTCCTCGACCTGATCTTCAAGTACTCGCTGATCGCCTGCCTGGCGCTGGCGATGATCACGCTCGCCGTGCTCCTGATCCAGGTGCTGGTCGAGGGCGTCGGCTCGCTCAGCCTCAACTTCCTCACCGACGTGCCGTCGCGGATCGACCCGTCGAGCTCGGGCATCGGCCCGGCGCTCATGGGCACGCTGCTGCTGATGGTCGTCTGCGCGGCCTTCATCATCCCGGTCGGGGTCGCCAGCGCGATCTACCTCGAGGAGTACGCCAACCGCGAGCGCTGGTTCAACCGCTTCATCGAGGTCAACATCCAGAACCTCGCCGCGGTGCCGTCGATCGTCTACGGGGTCCTCGGGCTCGCCTTCCTCGTCCGCGGCCCGCTCAGCCTCGGCAACGTGATCCTCGCGGGCGGGCTGACGCTCGCGCTGCTGGTGCTGCCGGTGGTCATCGTCGCCGGGCGCGAGGCGATCCGCGCGGTTCCGCCCTCGATCCGCGAGGGCTCGATGGCGCTCGGGGCGACCAAGTGGCAGACGATCTGGAAGCAGGTGCTGCCGGCGGCGATCCCGGGCGTGGCGACCGGCGTGATCCTCTCCCTCTCGCGAGCGATCGGCGAGACCGCGCCGCTGATCGTGATCGGCGCGTTCGCGTTCGCGACCTCGGTGCCAACCGGCTTCCTCGCCGACGTCACCGCGCTGCCGATCCAGATCTTCAGCTGGATCTCGGATCCCCAGGAGGAGTACAAGGCGCTCGCAGCCGCCGGGATCATCGTCCTGATGGTGATCCTGCTGGCGATGAACGGCGTCGCGATCTGGCTCCGCAACAAATACGAGAACAAGTGGTAGGTGGTTAGCTTGGAAGGCAGAACCTTGACCGATCCAGAAGAGACCGAGCAGCGCGCCGTCCCGAGCGTGAACCTGGCCGGGACCGTCGCCGAGACGCACGAGGCGGGCGGGCGCGGGAGGGCGTTCGCAAAGGGAAAGAAGGTCTTCGAGCTCGAGGACGTGACCGTCTCCTACGGCGGCAAGCCGGCGGTCTCGGAGATCTCGATGCCGATGTACACGAACGCGATCACCGCGCTGATCGGCCCGTCGGGCTGCGGGAAGTCGACCCTGATCCGCTGCCTGAACCGGATGAACGACCTGATCCCGTCGGCGTCGGTCGACGGCCGGGTCCTCTACCACGGCGAGGACATCTACGGCGCCGAGATCGACGCGGTCGAGGTGCGCAAGCGGATCGGGATGGTGTTCCAGAAGCCGAACCCGTTCCCGAAGTCGATCTACGACAACGTCGCCTTCGGCCCGCGGATCCTCGGGATGAAGGAGGACATGGACCAGATCGTCGAGAAGGCGCTGCGCGGCGCCGCGCTCTGGGACGAGGTCAAGGACCGGCTCGACACCAACGCGTTCGGGATGTCCGGCGGCCAGCAGCAGCGCCTGTGCATCGCCCGCTGCCTCGCGGTCAACCCCGACGTGATCCTCATGGACGAGCCCTGCTCGGCCCTCGACCCGATCTCGACCGGCAAGATCGAGGACCTGATGCTCGAGCTCAAGGAGCAGTACTCGATCGTCATCGTCACCCACAACATGCAGCAGGCGGCGCGGGTCTCCGACATGACCGCCTTCCTGATCGTCAAGCTCGACGACGACGAGAAGCACCGCCAGGGCCGCCTGGTCGAGTACGACGTGACCGAGAAGATCTTCACCAACCCGACCGACCAGCGCACCGAGGACTACGTGACCGGGAAGGTCGGCTGATGCCGAACGGCGTCCGCATCCAATACCAGGAGGAGCTCGAGAGCCTCGAGGGGCGGGCCCTGGAGGGCCTCGACCTCGTCGTCGGCCAGCTCGGGCGCGCGGTCGAGGCGGTCGAGCATCGCGACACCGAGCTCGCGGAGCTGGTGATCGCCAGCGACGACGTGATCGACGGGCGCTACCTCGAGGTCCACCAGGCGATCCTCACGCTGCTGGCCACGCAGGCGCCGGTGGCCACCGACCTGCGGCTGATCGCGGCCCTGCTGCACCTGATGAAGGCGATCGAGCGGATGGGCGACCAGTGCGTGAACATCGCCAAGGTGATCCCGCTCACCGGCCACGAGCCGCCCGCCGACGAGCGGATCGTCAAGGACGTGGCGACGATGGGCAAGCAGGTCAAGACCCAGCTCTCCCAGGCCAAGCGCGCCTTCGAGGAGCGCGACGTCGAGATGGCCCGCGACCTCGTGCGCCAGGACGACCTCGTCGACAACCTCAACAAGGAGATCTTCAAGATCGCGCTCGAGATCGGCGACGACCACGACCGCCGCGAGTGGGCGATGACGATGATCCTCGTCGCCCGGGCGATCGAGCGGATCGGCGACAACACCGTCGACATCGGCGAGCAGGTCGCGTTCATCGTCACCGGGCTGTTCCGCGAGTTCCAGGACGCCTCGCACCCGGGCGAGCCGATCCCGGGCTGAGCGCTAGAGCAGCAGGCCCGCGGCCGAGGCGCCCAGCTCGCCGATCGGCGCGCGGTAGGGCGGATGGATCTCGAGCAGCAGCGGCGCCTCGGACTGCGCGAGCATCGGCGTCACGCGGTCCCACGGCAGCGTCCCGCGGCCGGGCGGCAGGTGGAGGTCGAGCCGCAGCGGGTCGACGCCGAGCTCGCGGCCGGACGGGCGGCGGCGGGCGCCGAGGTTGTCGTGGACGTGAAAGATGCTGGTCAGCTCGAGCACCGGGTCGCAGAGCGCCTCCAGACCGGTGTGGCGGAGATCGGCGACGACGTGCGCGTGGCCGAGGTCGAGGCAGATCGCGACCGAGGGCGATCCGATTCGACGGACCAGCCCGCGGAGCATGATCGGGGTCGCCGAGAGGGTCTCCGGGCCGGGGTAGAGCGGCGCGAGGTTCTCGATCGCGATCGTCAGGCCGAGGCGCTCGGCGGTGGACGCGTGCGCGGCGAGCGACCGCGCCTCGGCGGCCAGCTCGGCGCTCGGGCCGATCCCCTCCGGCAGGGCGAGAGCGTGGTAGACGACCTGGCTCGCCCCGACCTCGGCGGCGTAGGAGAGCATGCCCTCGAAGGCGACGTCGGCCGGCTTCGTCCCGGCCCGCAGGCCGGCGGGCGCGTGGATGCACGGCCTGCAGGGAGGTGGTCGCCAGGGCCGTCGCCGCGGCGACGCCGTGGGCGGTGCACTGGCGCGGGTCCGAGAGCACGGAGACGGGCGGCGAATGCAGCTGGACCCAGCCGAACCCGGCCGCCTCGTAGGACTTCAGGAGCGGCGCCGACGGCCACCACTCGTGGGGAACGCTGAGGCCGAGCCGGGCCGACATCGGCCGTGCGCTCTCGCGCTTGGTGCCCGCTGCTTCGCGAGCTCGCGCCGTCCCGCTGGCCGCCATCGCCCTCAGATTCGACGTTCGACCCGAGCCGCTCGTGAAACGTGGGTGAAGCACTTGGGTGAACGTGCGCGTTATCGCCAGCCGCACCGGAGCGCCGGCTGCCGTCGCCGCGTCATCCGCCGTGCATCTGCTGCCCGATCGGCATGCCTGATCATCCCGTGCTCTGCGCCGCCGTCGATATCGGCTCGAACACGACGCGCGTCCTGGTGGCCGAGCCGCAGGGAGGGCAGCTGCGCAAGGTGATGGAGCAGCGCGCCTACACGCGCTTCGACAAGGACTCCAAGCGCAAGGGCCGGGTCACCGACGAGAAGATCGCCGAGCTCGCGGAGGTCGTCACGACCCAGGTCCGCCTGGCCGAGGAGCTCGGCGCCGAGGCGATCCGGATCGTCGCCACCGCGGCCGTGCGGGAGGCGAAGAACGCCGAGGAGGTCGCGAAGCGGATCGCCACCGCGGCCGGGCTCGAGGTCGAGATCCTGAGCGAGGAGGAGGAGGGGCGGCTGGCGTTCATCGGCGCGACCAAGACCCTCGGGCACCCGGTCGAGGGCGAGATCGGCGTCGTCGACGTCGGCGGGGGCTCCTCGGAGATCATCCTCGGGACCTTCGCCGGCGGGGTGCGGGTCGTGCGCTCGTTCAAGATCGGCTCCGGGGCGGTGGCCGAGGAGTTCCTCACCAACGATCCCCCCTCGGCGGCCGAGATCCGCGCGCTGCGCAACTACATCGACGACTTCTTCGCCGAGGTCGAGGTCGATACGCCGGCGCAGGCGGTGGCCGTCGGCGGCAGCGCGACCTCGCTGCGGACCCTGGTCGGCGCGGTGCTCGAGTACGAGACGCTGGAGCGCGCCGTCCGCGTGCTCACCGGCGACTCCGATCGCCGACGTCGCGCAGCGCTTCGAGCTCGACCCTCGCCGCGTGCGGATCCTGCCCGCCGGCGTGCTGATCCTGGAGAAGCTCTCCGAGCTGCTCGGCCAGCCGCTGCAGATCGGCAAGGGCGGGCTGCGCGAGGGGATCATCCTCGACCTTCTCCACGGCGCCACCAACGGCGCCACCACGGCGCTCGCTGCCTAGTGATCGCACGAGCCGCGTTAGTCTGCGCCTCGATGGCGAAGGCGCGTCCGATTCCCGGGGTCGGAGAGGACGATCCTTTCGCGGCGGTGGCCGCCGAGGTCGTCGCGCTGCGGACCGCCGAGCTGACCGCGCAGACCGCCGACGTGCTCGACACCGAGGACATCGAGCGGGTCCACGACCTGCGCGTCGCCACCCGCCGCCTGCGCGCGGCGCTCGAGGTCTTCGAGTCGTGCTTTCCGAGGAAGCGCTTCAAGGCGACCCTGCGGGAGGTCAAGGCGCTCGCCGACGCGCTCGGCGAGCGGCGCGACCGCGACGTCACGATCGACGCCCTCGGCGAGTACGCCGACGCGATCTCGCTCGCCGACCGCCCCGGCGTGCAGAGCCTGGTCGACCGGCTCCGGGTCGAGCAGGCCGAGGCCAACCTCGCGCTGGCGCCGTTCGTCACCGACGAGCGGATCGCCGGCCTCGCGGAGCGGCTGGCCGAGCTCGTCTCGGCGGCGCGGGCGCTCACGTCACCGCAGCGCCGAGGCTCCGGACGCGAGCGAGCCGGCCGGCGAGCGCGGCCGGCCTCGGGCCCGACGCCAACGGGGGCGCCCCGCAATGAAGGCGAAGCGCGTCCGCAAGCTCGATCCGCAGGAGCCGCTGGTGTTCAACGCCGCGCGGATCCTGCGCACCCGGCTCGACGAGATGCGCTCGTTGGCCCACGGGGCGCTGCAGGCCGAGAACGAGACCGAGCAGCACGACCTGCGGATCGCGGCCAAGCGGCTGCGCTACGTGCTCGAGGCGACCGGCTTCTGCTTCGGCGCCCCCGCGGACACCGCCCGCCGCCGCGCTCGCGACCTCCAGGAGGTGCTCGGCGAGCTCCACGACTGCGACGTGATGCTCCCGCGGATCGCCGCCCACGTCGAGTCGCTGCGCAGCGAGGACGCCGAGGCGGTGCGCGAGAGCGCCGGCGACGCCAAGGACCTCGAGCCGGCGCTCGTCGCCCGCGCCCCGCACCGCACGGCCTACCGCGGCCTCGAGCTGCTCTCGGTCGGGATCGAGGCGCGGCGGAGGCTGCTGTTCGGCCGCTTCGTCGAGCTCTGGGCCGAGATCGAGCGCGCCGCCACCTGGGAGCGGCTCGAGCGCGCGATCGACCGCGGCCTCGCCCGGGCGCGCGAGCGCCGCGAGGTCGCCGAGCGGGCCAAGCGGGCCGCGGTGGCGCTCGAGCGGGCCGAGCGGGCCGAGCGCGAGGCGGCCGAACAGGCTCGCCGCGCGGCCGCGGAGCTCGCCGAGGCGCGCGAGGCCCAGGACGCCCGCGACCGCGCGCCCTAGACGAATCGCCCATCTAGCCGGGGCGCCGCCGCCTCGCTACAGTCGGTGGGTGGCAGGTGTGACCCGCAGGAGTGGACGGGGCGGTCGTTGGCGCGCGGCCCTTGCGGTCGCGGCCGGTGCTGCGTTGCTGGCCGCCGCGCCGGCGAGCGCCGCGTTCACGCCGGGGAGCGCCGGGCTCGGCGATCCGTTCTTCCCGCGCGCCGGCAACGGCGGGTACCAGGTCGCCCACTACGACCTCGATCTCGACTACCGCCCGGCGACGGACAGGCTCGACGGCGACGGCCAGGATCCGGGCCCGTGCGACGCAGGACCTGAGTCGCTTCGACCTCGACTTCCGCGGCATGAGGGTTGAGGAGCTGACCGTCGACGGCGCGCCCGCCGGCTTCACGCGCCAGGGACAGGAGCTGGTGATCACGCCGGCGGCCGGGATCCCCACCGGATCGCGCTTCATCGTCCGGGTCTCATACGCGGGCGCCCGCGCGCGATCACCGACCCCGACGGCTCCATGGAGGGCTGGGTGCCCACCGACGACGGCGCCTTCGTCGTCGGGGAGCCGCAGGGCTCGCCGGGCTGGTTCCCGTGCAACGACTACCCGACGGACAAGGCGACCTACGACATCTCGGTCACGGTCCCGCAACGGCACCGAGGCGATCGCCAACGGCGTCCTCCAACGCCCGCTCCCGTCCAGCGAGCGCCGCGGCCCGGACACCTGGAGCTACAGCGTCAACCAGCCGATGGCCACGTACCTGGCGACCGCGACCGTGGGCCAGTTCAACATCGACCGCTCGCCCGTGGCCGGCCTCGACTCGCTGATCGCGATCGACCCCCAGCTGCAGAGCTTCGACGCGCCGCATGCGCCGCTCGGTCGATCGCACGGGCGACATGGTCGAGTTCTTCGAGGGCCTCTTCGGCCCCTACCCGTTCGACTCCGTCGGGGCGATCGTCGACGACGCCCCGCAGGTCGGCTACGCGCTCGAGACCCAGACCCGCCCGATCTACGACCGGGTGCCGGGCGATACGACCGTCGCCCACGAGATCGCCCACCAGTGGTTCGGCGACTCGGTGACCCCGAGGCAGTGGCCCGACATGTGGCTCAACGAGGGCTTCGCCACCTGGGCCGAGTGGCGCTGGGACCAGGAGGCGGGGGGCCAGACGACGGCGCAGGTGTTCGCCGGCCTGCAGGCCCAGCCGCCGACTCGTGACGACCTCTGGGAGCCGCCGCCCGCGGCGATCCCGGGTCCCGCCGAGCTCTTCTCGACCTCGGTCTACGTCCGCGGTGCGATGGCGCTCGAGGCCCTGCGCCAGCAGGTCGGCAACGCGACGTTCCTCGGCATCCTGCGTTCCTGGGCCGCCGACCGCACGCTACTCCAACGGCACCACGGCCGACTTCATCGCCCTCGCCGAGGCGAGCTCGGGCCAGCAGCTCGACGCCCTCTTCCAGCGTTACCTGTTCAAGCCCGGCAAGCCCTGAGCCCCACCGGCGTCCCGGCGCTCACGCGAGCGAATCCTTGCGCGGGGTGGCCTCGGGTACCTTGCCTGAAGCGGGCTCGGCGGTAGCCTGTCGGACGGATGGAGCCACTCGCCGAGACCGCGCAGCCGACCGAGCTCGAACAGGTCGCGGCGGACGACGCGGTCGAGGACGAGGGCGTCGACCTCGAGAATCCCGAGCTCTATTTCAACCGCGAGCTGTCCTGGCTCGACTTCAACGACCGTGTCCTGCAGCTGGCCGAGGACGCCTCGGTGCCGCTGCTGGAGCGGGTCAAGTTCGCGGCGATCTGGGAGTCGAACATGGACGAGGAGTTCATGGTCCGGGTCGCCAACCTCCAGGACATGATCGAGTCGGGGACCCAGACGAAGGCCGCCGACGGGATGTCGCCGACCGAGATCCTGGCGGCGATCCGGACGCGGGTGCTGGACCAGCGCGAGCGCGCCGGCCGCACCGTCGAGCGCGAGCTGCGCCCGGCGCTCGCCGAGCACGGGATCCGGATCCTCACCCCAGAGCAGGCGTCTCCCGCCGAGCGCGAGGAGCTCGCGGACCTGTTCGAGCGCCAGGTGTTCCCGGTCCTCACCCCGCTGGTGATCGGCCGCGGGCGACCGTTCCCGTACATCTCCAACCTCTCGCTCTCGCTCGCCGTCGTGCTCCGCGACCCCGAGAAGGACAACGAGATCCTCGCCCGGGTCAAGGTGCCGAAGGAGCTCCTGCGCCGGTTCATCGCGGTCGGCGACGGCGGCGCACACGCTCGTGCCGCTCGACGCGCTGATCGCCGCCAACCTCGGCTCGCTGTTCCCCGGGATGGAGGTGGTCGACCAGGCGCTCTTCCGCGTCACCCGCGACACCGACTACGACGTCTCC
The DNA here is from genome assembly GCA_963729065.1 of uncultured Solirubrobacterales bacterium. Lineage (GTDB taxonomy): Bacteria > Actinomycetota > Thermoleophilia > Solirubrobacterales > 70-9 > WHSW01. Next base: position 621,772 of record CAVSMS010000010.1, on the reverse strand, counting down.
GACGAGACCGACGACCTGCTGCAGGCGGTCGAGGAGGAGCTTCGCCGGCGGCGCTTCGGCGAGGTGGTGCGGCTCGAGATCGACTCCCGGATGAGCGAGCGGCTACGCGACCAGCTGATCAGCGCGCTCGGAGTCGCACGCCGACGAGGTCTACGAGATCGACGGCCTGCTGGACCTCGGCGACCTCTGGGACGTGGTCGGCCTCTCCGGCCACGACGACCTCCGCGACCCCCCGTTCACGCCGGCGACCCCGCCGCGGCTGCTGCTCGGGCCCGAGGGCAAGGAGAGCGACCTGTTCGCGGCGATCCGGGCGGGCGACATCCTCGTCCACCACCCCTACGACTCGTTCACGACCACGGTCGAGCGGTTCGTCAGGCAGGCGGTCTCCGACCCCGACGTGCTGGCGATCAAGCAGACCGTGTACCGCACCAGCGCCGACTCGCCACTCGTCCCGAACCTGATCGAGGCGGCCGAGCGCGGCAAGCAGGCGGTGTGCATGGTGGAGCTCAAGGCGCGCTTCGACGAGCAGGCGAACATCCGCTGGGCGAAGAAGCTGGAGGAGGCGGGCGTCCACGTGGTCTACGGGATCCCGGCGCTGAAGACGCACGTCAAGTGCATCCTCGTCGTCCGCCGCGAGGGCGACGGGGTGCGCCACTACGTCCACATCGGGACCGGCAACTACAACCCGAAGACGGCGCGGATCTACACCGACCTCGGCCTCTTCACCGCCGACCCGGAGATCGGCGCCGACATCGCGGAGATGTTCAACTCGCTCACCGGCTACGCCCGCCCGCGCAGCTACCGCGAGGTGCTGGTGGCGCCGTTCAACCTGCAGACGGGGATCCTGGCGGAGATCGAGAGGACGATCGAGTCGCACTCCGCCCGAGACCCCGGGCCGGATCCGGCTGAAGATGAACTCCCTGCTCGACGCGCCGTCGATCCGGGCGCTCTACCGCGCCTCCCAGGCCGGCGTCGAGGTGGACATCAACGTGCGCGGGATCTGCGCCCTGCGCCCGGGCGTGGAGGGGGTCTCGGACCGGATCACGGTGCGCTCGGTCGTCGGGCGCTTCCTCGAGCACTCGCGGATCTACTCGTTCGAGCGCCACGGCGAGCCCGAGAGCATCTACATCGGCTCGGCCGACCTGATGCCTCGCAACCTCTACAACCGGGTCGAGCTCGTGGTCCCGGTGCACGACGACAAGGTGCGGGCCGAGCTCGTGGACGTCCTCGACCGCTCGGTCGCCGACAACACGAACTCCTGGCAGCTGAACTCCGACGGTGAGTGGATCAGGCGCGAGCCCGGCGACGAGCCGCGCATCGTCCAGCAGGAGCTGATCGACCTTCACACCGAGCGTTCGGCCTCGGGCGCTGCGGTCGCCTCGCCGGCCGTCTGAGTCGCGGTCGCGCGGCGGCGGGCAGGGGCGATGGCTGAACGCCACGATGCGCACGGCTACTGGCTAGCCGAGGCGGGCCCGGCCGAGCCGGCGCCGGCGCTGCGCTCCGACACCGAGGCCGACGTGCTCATCGCGGGCGGCGGCTACACCGGGATGTGGACGGCGTGGCACATCAAGCGGCTCCGCCCCGAGGCCCGGGTGGTCCTGTGCGAGGCCGAGGCGTGCGGCGAGGGGCCGAGCGGCCGCAACGGCGGCTTCGTCAACGGGCTCTGGTTCAGCCTGCCGACGCTCCGCGACCGCTTCGGCGACGGGCCGGCGATCGAGGTCGCGCGGGCGGCGCAGAGGTCGGTGGGGGAGATCGGCGACTTCTGCCGCGAGCGCGGCATCGACGCGTGGTTTCAACAGGCGGGCTACCTGCAGGTCTCGACCGCGCCGGCGTGGGACCGGGCCTGGGAGCGGGTCGTGGCGGCCTGCCGGGAGCTGGGCGAGCCGGACGCGTGCGTGCCGGTGAGCCCCGAGGAGGTCCGCGAGCGCTGCGCCTCGCCCATCTTCCGCGGCGGCGCCTTCTATCGCGGCGCGGCGACCGTGCAGCCGGCGCGCCTCGGGCGGGGGCTTGCGGCAAGCCTGCGCGAGGCGGGCGTCGACGTCTACGAGCGCACTCCGGTCGGCTCGGTCTCCAGGCAGGGGAGCGAGGTCGTCGCCGAGGCGGGCTCAGGCCGGGTCAGGGCCCGGGCGGCGGTGATCACGACCGGCTCCGCGCTCGGCTCGCGGCCGGGGATGCGCCTGCGGCTCACCGTGACCTCGAGCCACATCGCGATCACCGAGCCGGTCGGCGACCTGCTCGAGGAGATCGGCTGGACCGGCGGCGAGTGCATCACCGACTCGCGGGCGATGGTCCACTACTTCCGCACCACCCCCGACGGCCGCATCGCCTTCGGCTGGGGCGGGGGCAGGGTGGTGCTCGGCGCCCGCACTGGCGGGCGCGCCGAGCGCGACCCCGACGTGATCGCCGAGCTCGAGCGCCACATGCTGCGCTTCTTCCCGGGCCTCGCCGGCCGCCGGGTCGAGCAGGCGTGGGGCGGCCCGATCGACGTCTCCCCGAGCCACCTCCCGGTGATCGTCCCGCTCGGGCCGCAGGTCCACTGCGCCTTCGGCTACACCGGCCACGGCGTCGGTCCCTCGCACATGCTCGGCCGCTCACTCGCCTCGCTCGCGCTCGGGATCGACGACGAGCCCAGCCGCCTGGCGCTCGTCAACCCGCCCGCGCTGCGGGTTCCCCCGGAGCCGTTTCGCTACCTCGGCGGCTCCCTCATCCGGCGCGCGATCCTCCGCCAGGAGTCGGCGATGGAGCGCGGCGACGACCCCGGCCCGGTGACGTCGGCGCTGGCCGGGATCCCGGCGCGCATCGGGATCCACATCGGGCGGTAGGCGTTGCGTTGCGCGCGGTGCCCCGGGCGCGCTCCGAGGGTGCGGGGCCGGTTTGGCAGTAAGGGGGTGGGAGGGTGCGCCTTGCGTGACGTTCGTGACGCTTCGGTGCGCGCTGGTCGCACGCCGTTCGCCGAGAGGCATCCAACTCACGTATAGCGTGAGTAAGACGCCTTTCGGCGGGGGAGAGGCCGCGGGCCGCTGAGGGCCGTGACGTTTGCGCCGCACGCTGTATGGGATCAGGCGCAAAGGACTGCCCCACCCACCCCCTCACTGCCAAGCGACGGTTCGCGTCACCGCCCACGACGACGGCCGGCCATACCGGCCTGCGCACCACAACCCCGGTCACGCGAACGGCCCGACGGCTTGCGTGCCGCCGGGCCGTTGGAGGGTTGCGCCTGGCTACCGTGAGATCGTCTTCGAGGTAGCGCCCTTGCAGAAGCCGGGCACCTTGGCGGCCTTCGCGTAGAAGTCGCCGTTCTTGAAGCCGGAGTTGCCGATCGACCACATGGCCTTCTTGCCGTTGAGCTCGGCGGTGTCGCTGCCGATCTTCTGGTCGGTCTTCGGGTCCTGGACGGAGCCGAGCTGCTTGTAGACCGTGACCGTCCGGCCGTCGGCGCAGTCGGCCGGGTCCGAGCTCTTGACGTAGCCGTAGTAGTCGCCGTTCTGGCCCTTGATCGACACCTGCGTGTCGGCCTTGCCGGCCGCGCCGGCGGCTCCGGTGAAGGCGGTCAGCGAGACGGCGAGGGCGGCGAGGCCGATTCCGATCCTGGTGTTGCGAAGCATTTGATGAATCTCCTGTTTCTGAGGGGCGTGACTTGCAACGCGCATGCTCGCCTCGCGGGAGGGCCCCGGCCAGAGGCCCAAGGGCTGAAATCGACCACACCCGCGTCGCTATATTGATTGCATAAGCAACTGTTGTGCATTCAAGGGAATGCGCACCCAACCCGGAAGGAGCGGCAGTGGACGAGGCTCTTCTCATACTCAGAGTCGGCGCCGGCGCGCTGTTCGCCGCGCACGGCGCACAGAAGCTGTTCGGATGGTTCGGCGGCAGCGGAATCAGCGGCACCGCGGTGTCGTTTGAGTCCCTCGGGCTGCGTCCCGGCCGCCTGCATGCGACCGGCGCGGGCATCAACGAATTCACCGGCGGACTGCTGCTGGCGTTCGGCCTGCTGACCCCGCTGGCAGCGGCCCTGATCGCCGCGACCATGACGGCCGCCGTGTGGACGATCCACGCCAAGAACGGGCCGTTCAACACCAACGGCGGCTGGGAGCTGAACGCCCTGTACGTGCTGATCGCGTTCGCGGTCGCCGGAATCGGCGCCGGTGCGATCTCGCTGGACGACGCGTTCGGCATCGACGTCGCCGGGATCGGCTGGGCGCTCGGCGGCGTGGCCGCGGGCGTCCTCGGCGGCGCCGCGGCGGTGATCGCCGGCCGCAGCTTCGGCGCGCGCTCGGACGATTCGGCGGTGGCCGCGCACTGAGCGGTACCGGGCCCGGTGGCGAGTCGAGGCCGCCGGGCCCGGGCCTACGATGGACCGGTGACCAATCAGGCGCCTCAAGGCCGGCGCGGCTCGGCTACGCCTCGCGTCCAGCGCCGCACCATCGCCCACCTCGACATGGACGCGTTCTACGTCGCGGTCGAGCTCCTGCGGCGTCCGGAGCTCCGCGGCAAGCCGGTGATCGTCGCCGGCCGCGGGCCCCGCGCCGTCGTCACGACCGCGAGCTACGAGGCGCGGCCGTTCGGCGTCGGCTCGGCGATCCCGGTCGCGTTCGCCCGGCGCCGCTGCCCCGACCTCGTCCACCTGCCGGTCGACATGGACCACTACCGCGCGCGCTCGCGCGAGGTGATGTCCCTGGTTGGCGAGCTCGGGGTCCCGACCCAGCCGGTCTCGCTCGACGAGGTCTACCTCGACCTCTCCTCGGTGCCGGACCCGGTGGCGCGGATGAGCGGCCTGGTGCGCTCGATCCGCGAGCAGCTTCACCTGGACGCGTCGGTCGGGATGGGCCCCAACCGGCTGGTCGCCAAGGTCGCCTCGGACGCCGAGAAGCCGTGCGGCTTCGTCGTCCTCACGCGCGAGCAGGCCGCGAAGCGCTTTGCGCCGGCGCCCCCGCGGCTGCTCCCCGGCGTCGGCCCGAAGACCGCCGAGCGCCTCGACGCGCTCGGGGTGAGGACGATCGGCGACCTCCAGGGCTTCCCGCGCGAGGAGCTCGTGCGCCGCTTCGGCCAGAGCCACGGCGACGGGCTGCACAGGAGGGCCCACTTCCGCGACGACTCGGCGGTCGAGCGGCTCGAGGCGAAGTCGCGCTCGGTCGAGACCACCTTCGACTACGACATCGCCGCGATCGCGGAGCTCGAGCGCGTGCTCGACGAGCAGTCGCGACGGCTCGGGGCCGAGCTGCGCGAGCGCTCGATGCGCGGGCGGACGATCGGGATCAAGGTCCGCCTCGACGACTGGACCACGGTCACCCGCGTGCACACGATCGAGGCGCCGACCAACGATCCCGACCTGATCGCCTCCACCGCCCGCACCCTGCTCCGCGCCTACGCGCCCCCGCGGCCGGTTCGCCTGCTCGGCGTGAAGGTGGCGGCCTTCGCCGATCCCGGCGAGGCCGCGGCCGAGCCGCAGCCCCTGACGCTGATCCCGACCTAGAGCGCCGCGAACAGGATCACGTAGAGGACGATCCCGGCGATCGAGGCGGCGGCGACCCAGCCGGCCGCCTCCCGGTCGTCGCGCGAGTAGAAGACCATCGCGCCCACGATCCCGGCGAGCGGCAGCAGCAGACCTCCGACCACCCCGGCGATCACGTAGTTGCGGCGCCTCGGATCGGCCTCGTTCACTGCGCGAACGCGGCCGCGGGGTCGGCCGCGAAGCGCTCCGCCGCCTCGTGGACGAGCTCGCGGAGCACGCTCTCGTCGACGTCGGAGAGGCGCTTGAAGCGAACGCAGCTCTTGCCGATGTCGGCCTTCGGCAGCCGGTCGCGGTAGCGCTCGCTGATGTAGCCCTCGCCGTCGGTCGCGCACACGTAGAGCGAGATGTACCGCTTCTGGCTCGCGAGCCCGATCACGAACCAATCCCCCTCGCGCCCGGACGCGGAGCGGTAGTGGAAGCTGCCGTAGCCGAGCATGCCGGAGACCAGATGGCGCTCGAAGCGGGGCGCCTCCTCGCGGATCAACCGGTCGACGGCCTCGACGTCCGACCGCCGCGGCTCGTCGATCTGCCGCATGTAGTCGGCGGGGCTGGTGGCGTTCTCCGGCTTCAGCCGGGTCATGACAGCGCCAGCACCAGCTCGCGGACGGCGCCGGGGTAGCGCCAGGCGATGCCGCCGTGCTTGCCGTCGAACAGCTCCAGCGAGTGCTCCACGCCGAGCTTCTCGAGCTCGCGGGAGAACGCGGTCGCCCCGAGATCGAGGTAGTACTCGTCGGCCTTGCCGGAGTCGAGGTAGATGCGGCGCATCGAGCGCAGGGCGTCGGCGTGCCCGGGCGCCATCCGGACCGGGTCGACCGCGAGCCACTGCTGCCAGACGTCGTCGACCAGGGCGCCGGTCTCGGTCTCGAAGGGCAGCAGCGCCTTGCCGGGCCGCTCGGGGTCGGGCGAGTAGCAGGCCGCGTACCCGTAGTCCTCGAAGGGCGCGAAGCGGCCGTAGTCGAATGCCTCCGCCTCGCTCAGACGCTCGAAGAACACGTCCCACGAGCCCTCGAAGTCGTCGCGCAGCATGCGCGCCTTCTCGCGGAATTGGGCCGCGTAGCAGACCTCGAACAGCGCGTCGCCGGCGTGCGAGGCCAGGGCCCCGAAGACGTCCGGGCGCATCATCGGCACGACCATCGCCCCGTAGCCGCCCGAGGACTTCCCGGTCAGCCCGCGGTGATCGCGGTCGGCGCGGGTGGGATACAGCGAGTCGACGAACGGGACGACCTCGTCGCAGAGGTAGTCCTGGTAGCGGCCGGTGCCCGCCGAGTTGAGGAACTGCGAGCCGCCGTAGGAAGTCCAGCAGTCGACGAAGGCGACGATCGCCGCGGGGCAGTCGCCGGCGGCGAACATCGCGTCGATCCGCTCGACGATGTTCGGCTGCAGCGCATCGTGGTCCTTGACCATGTCGATCTGCCCGGTGAAGCCCTGGATGAAGTAGACGGTCGGCAGCGGCTTCGGGTGGTCGAGCTCGACCCCGGGCGAGCGGTAGACGTACAGCGGCCGGCGCGTCGGGTCGCCGAGCGGGTTGCCGGCGAGCAGCTCGGACTCGACAACGAGCTCGTCCAGCGAGCCGGCCAGTGGACGCTCCCACGGTGCCCCCACCGGCTGATCTGTCTCCCGCAGAGCGATCAGGCGACGGTACCAGCGCTCTCGAGCAGCCGCTCCGCGAGCTCGGTGCGGGCGTAGAGCACGCTCCGACCCTGCCGCTGACCGGCGACCAGCCCCGCCGCGCGCAGGGCGGAGAGGTGCTGGGAGACGCCGCCGGGGCTGATCTCGAGCCGGGCTGCGAGGTCGGTCGTGGAGGCCGGAGCGGCAAGCGCCTCGAGCACCTCCGCGCGCCGGCGTCCGACGAGCCCCGCCAGCGCCTCGGTCGGCTCGTCCGGCGTCGGCTCCCACAGCAGGCCGACCCCGCGGGCCGGGTAGACCAGGGTCGGCTGCCAAGGCGGGTCGACCATCGCGCTCGGCTTCTGCCAGATGAACACCGACGGGACGAGCAGCAGTCCCTGGTCGCGCAGGGCGACGGTCGCCTCGTGCTTCATCCGAACCTCGAGCCGATCGCGATTCCAGCGCACGGCCGGGTGCAGGTCGGCGAACAGCTGCGTCTGTCCGCCCTGCGTGAGCCGCCGCGAGCGATAGGCGAGGTCGGCCTCGAGCAGCGCCTGGATCCGCGGCCAGTGCGGTTCCAGCGCCAGGCGCCAGAACTCCTCCAATCCGCGGGTGAGCCGCTTCAGCTCCGCCCGCGGTCGCTCCACCAGGCGGCGGACGGGCTCGGGCGGCCGGCGGCCGTCGAACAGATAGCCGACGTCGGTCCGCACCTGGTCGGCGGACATCGTCCGCAGGACCTCGAGCTCCTCCTCGAACGACGCCACCGGGCTGCTCGGCGGCGGCGTGAGGAAGTCCGGCATGTAGCCCTTCGGCGGCGCGAGCAGCAGGGCGAGCTCGAGATCGATCCGGCGCGCGATCGGCAGCGCCTCCCGTACCCAGGGCACGTGGAGCGCGCCGCGATCGGGATTGCGCAGCAGCCGCAGCCCGCTGACGAGCTCGTGCACGGGCGAGATCGCAAATCGGGTCTGCGCGAGGTCTGCCAGCTCGAACTCGTAGACGATCATTTAGCTCAGACTAAATAAATCGTCGAACCGACGGCCGCCTGAAACCGTCACCGCATGCTGTTCATCCCAACCGATCAGATCAAATACGTGACCCGTTCCGAGGACCTCCGCGCGGAGGCCGAGAGACGCCGGCTGCGCCCGTTGCGCCGGCGGCTCACCAGCGCGAGGTGACGACCTTCTTGCGGGTGTAGAACTCGACCGCGTCGCGGCCGTTGGCGTGCAGGTCGCCGTCGATCGAGTCCTTCCAGCCGGAGAACGGGAACCAGGCGACCGGTGCCGCGACGCCCACGTTGACGCCGAGCATCCCGGCCTCCGCGCCCCAGCGGTAGGCGCGCGCCGCGCTCCCGGAGGACGTGAAGATCGACCCGGCGTTGCCGTAGCGCGAGCCGTTCGCGAACTCGAGCGCCGCGTCGAGGTCGTCGGCGCGGACGACCGCCAGCAGCGGCCCGAAGAGCTCCTCGCGGGCGAGGTCGGACTCGGCGTCGGCCGCGGCGACGATCGACGGCCCGATGAGCGTCCCGCCCGGGCCGGCGTCGCGCCGGCCGTCGAGGATCACCTCGTCCTCGCCGCCCTCAGCGGCCTCCACCGCCGCGGCGATCCGGTCGCGGGCCTCGGGCCCGACCAGCGGACAGACCTCGACCCCCTCCTGGTCGCCGGGGCCGACGCCCAGCTCGGCGGCCGCCTCGGCGAGCGCGTCGAGGGACCGGTCCTGCTCGGCCCGCGTGCCGACCAGCACCGCCACCGATCCGGCGAGACAGCGCTGGCCGCCGGCGCCGAAGGCCGAGGACATGATCGCCGGCACGGTCACGTCGAGGTCGGCGTCGGGCATCACGATGAGCGAGTTCTTCGCCCCGCCGAGCGCCTGGAAGCGCTTGCCGTTGGCCGACGAGCGCTCGGCGATGTAGCGCGCGGTCGAGGCCTGGCCGACGAACGAGATCGCGTCGATCTCGGGATGGTCGAGCAGCCCGTTGACCGCGTCGTGCGCGCCGTGGACGAGGTTCAGCACCCCGGGCGGGAGCTCCTCGATCCCGTCGATGAGCTCGAACATCAGCTCCGACGGCCGCGGGTCGCGCTCCGACGGCTTGAGGATGAACGTGTTGCCGCAGGCGATCGCGTAGGGCAGGAACCAGAGCGGGATCATCGCCGGGAAGTTGAACGGGGTGATCGCGCCGACCACGCCCACCGGCTGGCGCACGAGCTCCACGTCGACCCCGCGGGCGACGCCCTCGAGGTTCTCGCCCTTGAGCAGGTGCGGGATCCCGCACGCGGCCTCGGTCGACTCGATCCCGCGCAGCACTTCGCCCCGGGCGTCGTCGAGCGTCTTGCCCATGTCCTCGGTCACCAGGCGCGCGATCTCCTCGTGGTTCTCCCACAGCGCCGCCCGCAGAGCCATGACGGCGCGGGCGCGCTTCTGCGGCGCCACCGCCCGCCAGGCCGGCTGCGCCTCGCGCGCGGCCCGCGCGGCGGCGTCGATGTCGGCGGCGCCGGAGAGCGGCACCAGGGCGGTCAGCTCGCCGGTCGCCGGGTTGCGGTCCTCGAGCGTGCCGTCGCTCGCGGCCTCCACCCAGCCGCCGCCGATGTAGTTGCGCAGCGTTCTCGTTGCAGTTTCAGTCGCCATACGGGTACCACCATTCCTTGGCTTCGATCTCGGTCTCGATGTGCACGTGCTTGGTCTCCTGGAAGGCTTCGAGCCCCTCGCGCCCCAGCTCGCGGCCGAGCCCCGACTGCCGGTAGCCCCCGAAGGGCCCGGCGTCGTTGTCGGTGAGCGGGTCGTTGAACCAGACGGTGCCGGCCTTGAGCTCGCGCATGCAGCGCAGCATCGTCTGCAGGTCCTCGGTGTAGACGTTCGCCCCGAGCCCGAAGCGGGTCGAGTTGGCGTACGCGATCGCCTCGTCGAGCGAGCGCACCCGGACCAGCGGCGCCACCGGGCCGAAGGTCTCCTCGGAGAGCAGCGCGGTGTCGGCCGCCGCCCCGGTGACCACGGTGGGGGCGAAGAAGTGGCCCCGGTCGTGGCCGGCCGAGTCGCCGCCGACGACCAGCTCGGCGCCGGCCGCCACAGCCGCCTCGACCTGGTCGGCGACCTTCGCGCGCTGGCCGGCGGAGACCATCGGGCCGACGTCGGTCGCCGGGTCCATCGGGTCGCCGATCCGCAGCGTCCGGGTGTGGTCGGCGAACGCCTGGAGGTAGTCGTCGTAGACGTCGTCGAGGACGTAGAAGCGCTCCGCCGAGGTGCAGACCTGGCCGGCGTTGAGGAACGCCGCCCAGGCGCCGCCGCGGGCCGCGACGTCGATCTTGTCGGCGACGTCGGAGCAGACGATGAAGGGGTCCTTGCCGCCCATCTCCAGGTTCACCCGGGCGACCCGCTCGGCGCAGACCGCCGCGATCCGCTTTCCGGTCTCCACCGAGCCGGTGAAGGCGACGCACTCGATCCGCGGGTCGGCGACGATCGCGGCGCCGACCGGGCCCGCACCGGCGACGACGTTGACCACCCCGGCCGGCAGGTGGTCGAAGCAGGAGGCGGCGGCGAGGGTCGAGAGGGGCGTCAGCTCCGAGGGCTTGGACACGGTGGCGTTGCCGGCGGCAAGGGCCGGGGCGAGCTTCCACGAGAGCAGCAGCAGCGGGTAGTTCCAGGGCACGATGCAGCCCACCGGGCCGACCGGGTCCTTGACCACGAGCGCCAGCTGGCTCGCCTCGATCGAGGGGATCACGCGGCCGGCCGAGTCGCGGCCGATCTCCGCGTAGTAGTCGAACGCCGCCGCCGTCCAGCCGATCTCGTCGGAGTTCTCGACCAACGGCTTGCCGCCCTCGAGCGTCATCAGCTCGGCGAGCTCGTCGGTGCGCGCGCGGAGCCGCGTGGCCACCTCGTGCAGCATCTCCGCCCGCTCGACCGCCGGGGTCCGCTCCCAGCCGCGCTGAGCCTCGGCGGCTGCCGCGATCGCGTCGTCGAGCTGCTCGTCCGAGGGCGCGCGGACGGTCGCCACGGTCTCCTCGCTGAAGGGGTTCTCGACCGCGATCTCGTCGCCCTCGCCGGCGACGAGCTCGCCGCCGATGGTCAGCCTGGTCTCCGATCGCGGCCACGCGCCCAAGGCTACCGGGGGCTTTGCGGCCCGATGATCGGGTAACGGCCCTGCGAGTTGTCCGAATCGACGCACAGCGAGCAGGCCGAGCCGGCGCGACGAGTCGGAGGAGGAGCGGCTGGACCGCAACCTCATGGAGCTGCTCCAGGAGCTGCGGGTGGCCAGCCTCGGGGTCCAGTTCCTGTTCGCGTTCCTGCTCGTGGTGCCGTTCCAGCAGGGCTGGGTCGACGTGACCCATTTCGAGCAGCGCGTCTACTACGTCGACCTGCTGCTCACCGCCGCCGCGGGGATCTGCCTGATGGCGCCGGTCGCCCGCCACCGGCTCCGCTTCCGCGACCTCGACAAGAAGTGGATCGTCGAGTCCTCGCACAAGTACGCGATCGCCGGCATGGTCTGCCTCGCGCTCGCGATCGCCGGCGTGATCATGCTGATCTCGCACGTCGTCTTCGGCGACACGGTGACCGCCGTTGCGACGGCCGCGACCCTGGCCGCGATCGCCTGGATCTGGTTCGGGGCCCCCTTGGTCCGCGAGCTGCGAGAGCGGTAGGCGGTAGGCGCCTATCGGGCCGGGGCGGCCCCGGGCCGCGGTGGGACGGGCACCGGGACCCCGGCCTCGCCCTCCTGCTCGGGCCGGACGGACGCGAGCTTCTCGGCCCGCCCCTGCTGCCAGACCGTGAACACCATCGCGACGACGGTGACCGCGAACAGCATCGCGGCGATCACGTTCACCTCGACCGGGATCCCGCGCTGCGCCGCGCCGAAGATGTAGAGCGGGAAGGTGACGGTGGTCCCGGAGTTGAAGTTGGAGATCACGAAGTCGTCGATCGAGAGCGCGAAGGCGAGCATCGCCGCGCCGATCAGTCCGGGCGCGAGCAGGGGCAGGGTCACCTTGCGGAAGGTGGTGAAGGCGTTGGCGCCGAGGTCCTTGGCGGCCTCCTCGAGTCTTCGATCGAAGCCGATCAATCGCGAGCGCACGACGACGACGACGAAGCTGATGCAGAACATCACGTGCGCGATCAGCAGGGTGGTGAAGCCGAGGTTGATGCCGTAGACGAGGAACATCGAGAGCAGCGCGGCGCCGATCACGACCTCGGGCGTGGCCATCGGGATCACGATCAGGAAGTTCGACGCCCGGCGGCCGAAGAACTCGTAGCGGACCAGGGCCAGGGCGATCATCGTCCCGAGGATGGTCGAGATCAGGGTCGCCAGCGCGGCCAGCTCGATGCTCTTCAGCAGCGCGTCGTTGAGCTCCGGGATGCCGAAGGCGTTCTTCCAGTGCTCGAGCGTGAACCCGACCCAGGTGAAGTTGTAGCGGCCGGCCGGATCGTTGAACGAGAAGCCGATGATCACCGCGATCGGCAGCAGCATGTAGAGCACCGCGATGATCGCGAAGATCATCAGCCCGTTGCGCCTGAGCCAGCTCACGCGGGCGCCTCCTCATCGCCCATCAGCGCCTCGGATCCGGCGAACTTGATGTAGATGAAGACGACGGCCAGGATCGCGATCATGAGGATGAACGAGAGCGCCGCGGCGGTCGGGTAGTCGCGCTGGGTGATGTAGAGCGACTGGATCGAGTTGCCGATCATCCTGTTGTTCGGCCCGCCGAGGAAGAAGGCGTTGATGTAGTCGCCCATCGCCGGGATGAAGGTCAGCAGCGTGCCGGCGACGATCCCCGGCGCGGTGATCGGCAGCGTCACCTTGCGGAACGCCGTCCTCGAGCTCGCGTAGAGGTCGTTGGCGGCCTCGATCAGCCGGGAGTCGACGCGTTCGAGGCTCGCGTACAACGGCAGGATCATGAACGGCAGGAAGTTGTAGGTGAGCCCGGCGATCACGGCCGGCGCCGTCGCGAGGACCTTGCCGCCGTTCGGGCGACGATCGCCGATCGTCTGCAGGAAGCTGACCACCGGGCTCTCGTCGGAGAGGATCGTCTCCCAGGCCAGGGTCCGGATCAGGTACGTGGTGAAGAACGGGGCGACGACCGCGAACAGCAGCAGGTTGCGGTACTTGCCGGCCTTGAAGGCGATCGCGTACGCGACCGGGTAGCCGATCAGCAGGCAGAGGATCGTGGCGATCCCCGCGTAGATCAGCGAGCGCAGGAACTGCGTGTCGTAGAGCGAGAGGCTGTCGGAGAAGTTCGACCAGTCCCAGTCGAAGCGGAAGCCCTGCTCGAGCGTGTCGCCGCCGTAGAGCGACAGCTTGCCCGAGTAGTAGAGCGGGACGACGAAGAAGACGATCAGCCAGAGCAGGCCCGGCGCCAGGAGGAGGTAGGGCGTCAGCTTCCTCTTGCGCACCGGCCGCTCCTCAGCCGTTGACCGCGGTCTCGAACGCCTGGGTGATCTCCTGCTCCTCGGCGCCCGTGATCGTCGGCGCGGTGTCGCAGGTCGCGGTGAAGCTCTCGGGCGGGAAGATCAGCTTGTTGTTGGCGATCTCCGGGTCCTGCTTGAGCAGGACCTCCTTGGTGCCGGCGACCGGTGAGACGTAGTTGACGTACTCCTCGATCTGGGCCTGGTGGACCGGGTCGTAGACGTAGTTCATGAACGCCTCGGCCGCGGTCGGGTTCGGCGCCCCGATCGGGATCACCATGTTGTCGGACCACAGCATGCAGCCCTCCTCCGGCATCCGGAACTCGATGTTCGGGTCGTCGGCCTGCAGCTGGACGGCGTCGCCCGACCAGCCGATCACCGCCACCGCGTCGCCGGAGGCGAGGTCGCGGGCGTAGTCGTTGCCGGTGAAGCGGCGGATCTGGCCGTCGTCGACCGCGCCCTGGATCTTCGCGATCGCGTCGAGCCAGTCCTGCTTGGTCGCCTGGTCGAGCTCGACGCCGTTGCACTTCATCACCAGCGGCACCGTGTCGCGCATCTCGGTGAGCATCTCGACCTTGCCCGCGTACTGCGGGTCGAAGAGGTCGCAGATCGAGGTCACGTCGGGCGCCAGGTCCTTGCGCACGACCAGCCCGGTCATGCCCGTCTGCCACGGCATCGAGAAGTCGCGGTTGGGGTCGAACGGACGGATTCGCGAGGCTCGGGACGAGGTTCTTGTAGTTGTTCGGCATCGCCGTCTTGTCGAAGTTCTGCAGGTAGCCGAGCTCGTGCATCTTGTTCGCCATCCAGTCGGTGACGACGAAGATCGAGCGGCCGCCGGACTCGCCCTGATCGAGCTGCGGCTGGACCTTGCCGAAGAACTCGGCGTTGTCGTTGACGTCCTCGATGTACTCGACCGTGACCCCGGTCTCCTTCTCGAAGTCGCCGATCGTCTGCCTTGTCGATGTAGAGCGGCCAGTTGGAGATCGTGACCTCGCCCGACGGCTTGCCCGAGGCGTCGACGGTCTGCACGTCGCCGGTCTGCGGGCCGCCGATCACGGCCTGCTCGCAGCCGGCGAAGGCCACTGCGGCGAGCACGGCGACCGCCGCCAGAAGCCGTCGCGGCACGCCGCCGAGGGCGGCGGAGAGCATGCTCATTCGGCCGCCGTGGTCGACGTCGCCGCCACCGGGTCCTCGGACTCGCGCACCACGTGGATGTGCTCGGGCGCCCACGAGAGGCGGACGTCGGCGCCGCCGCCGGGCAGCCGCGACGCGCTCGGCCTCGTCGGCGTTCGGCACCAGCACGGTCATCCGCACGCCACCCGCGAGCTTGACCACGATCTGGGTCGCCGTCCCGAGGAAGACCGAGCTCTCGACCTGGCCGTCGACCTTCGGCCAGTTGGCCTGGGCGTCAGCGGCCGAGGAGCCGTTGCGGTCGCTCGAGATCACCAGCTTCTCCGGCCGGACGACGGCGTGGCAGCGCTCGCCGGTGCTCATGCCGTTCGTCGGCGCCTCGATCTCGACCCCGGCGTCGAGGCGGACCCGGGTGCCGGCGCCGTTGGACTGGGTCACCTCGCCGGGCATCAGGTTCGAGACCCCGATGAACCCGGCGACGAAGGTCGTGGTCGGGCGCTCGTACACGTCCTCGGGCCCGGCGCACTGCTCGATCCGGCCGCGGTTCATCACCGCGATCCGGTCGGACATCGTCAGCGCCTCCTCCTGGTCGTGGGTGACGTAGACGAAGGTGATCCCGACCTCGCGCTGGATGCCCTTGAGCTCGAGCTGCAGCCCCTTGCGCAGCTTCAGGTCGAGGGCCCCGAGCGGCTCGTCGAGCAGCAGCACCTTGGGCAGGTTGACGAGCGCCCGGGCGAGGGCGACGCGCTGCTGCATGCCGCCGGAGAGCTGGTTCGGGCGCCGGTTGATCTCCCGCGCCAGGCCGACGCGCTCGAGCTCGGCCTCGACGCGCTTCTTGATCTCGGCCTTGTCGACCTTCTTGCGCTCGAGCCCGAAGGCGACGTTCTCGCCCACGCTCAGGTGGGGGAAGAGGGCGTAGCTCTGGAACACCGTGTTGGTCGGGCGCTTGTGCGCCGGGAGGCCGGCGACGTCGGCGCCATCGATCTTGATCGACCCTGTCGTCGGCTGCTCGAAGCCGGCGATCATCCTCAGGGTGGTCGTCTTGCCGCAGCCCGAGGGGCCGAGCATGGTGAAGAACTCCCCCTCGGCGATGTCGAGGTCCATCTCCCGGACCGCGACGAAGTCGTCGAACGACTTGGACACTCCGTGCAGGTTCACGCTGACTTCGCTCACACCCCGTCCTCTCCTCATCAGACAAACCCGAAGGCGCGCGGACGCCGCTCAGGCTAAGTCGCCAGTCAAGCGGATGCAAGTGGCGAAAACCCCAAAACGTCCAACCGGACTTATACAACCGGGCGCAAACGCCCGCAACACGTTGAACCGAATCCCGGTTGTGTTGGGCTGCCATGGGAAGCTACCGTTATACGGAACGTCAGGGCACGGTGGACGGCTCGTCAAAAGCCGCGGTGCCCGACCCGACCAAGCCGAAGCCGTAGGGAGCCGAAGGAGAGAGATGGCGTCAACCGACACTGCGATCACCACTGCCGCCGGGACCAGCCTCCAGGAGGCGGCCAAGCGCCACCTCTGGATGCACTTCACCCGCATGGGCTCCTACGCCGAGAGCGAGGTGCCGGTGATCGTCCGCGGCGAGGGCGCCTACGTCTACGACGAGCAGGGCAACCGCTACCTCGACGGGCTCTCCGCGCTGTTCTGCGTCAACGCCGGGCACGGTCGCACCGAGCTCGGCGAGGCCGCGGCGCGCCAGGTCGAGGAGCTCGACTTCTTCGTCCTCTGGAGCTACGCGCACCCGCGCGCGATCGAGCTCGCCGAGCGGATCGCCTCGCTGACCCCCGGCGACCTGAACCGGGTCTTCTTCACCTCCGGCGGCTCGGAGGCGGTCGAGTCGGCGATCAAGCTCGTTCGCGCCTATCACCAGCGCACCGGCAACCCGCGCAAGACCAAGTTCCTGAGCCGCGAGGTCGCCTACCACGGGACCACCCTGGGAGCCCTGCAGGCGACCGGGATCACGGCCCTGCGGACCGATTTCGAGCCGCTGGTGCCCGGGCGGGATGAAGGCCCCGAACACCAACAGCTACCACTGGCCCGAGGACCGCGACCCCCTGTGGGCGGCGGATCAGATCGAGGAGAAGATCCTCTTCGAGGGCCCCGAGACGGTCGCCGCGGTGATCCTCGAGCCGCTCCAGAACGCCGGCGGCTGCATCACGCCGCAGGAGGGCTACTTCCAGCGGGTCCGCGAGATCTGCGACCGCCACAACGTCCTGCTGGTCTCCGACGAGGTGATCTGCGCCTGGGGTCGGCTCGGCCACTACTTCGGCTGCGAGCGCTACCGCTATCAGCCGGACATCATCACGACCGCCAAGGCGCTGACCTCGGCCTACGCGCCGATGGGCGCGATGATCGCCTCCGACCGCGTCTACGAGCCGTTCGCGAGCGGCAAGGAGTCGTTCATCCACGGCTTCACCTTCGGCGGCCACCCGGTGGCCGCCGCGGTGGCGATGGCCAACCTCGACATCTTCGAGCGCGAGGACCTCTGCGGGCACGTGCTGCGCAAGCAGGACGAGTTCCGGGCGATGCTCGACGGCCTGCGCGACATCCCGATCGTCGGCGACGTGCGCGGGGAGGGCTACTTCCACGCGATCGAGCTGGTCAAGGACCAGGAGACCAAGGAGGGCTTCTCGGACGAGGAGTCCGAGTGGCTGCTGCGCGGCTACCTCTCCGGCGAGGTCTACCGGCGCGGACTGATCTGCCGCGCCGACGACCGCGGCGACCCCGTGATCCAGCTCGCGCCGCCGCTGATCTGCGACTCAGAGCACTTCGAGGAGATCCACGACGTGCTCCGTCCGGTGCTCGAGGAAGCCTCGGAGCAGGTGCACAAGCGCAGCTAGCCCGGTGCCGGACGCTCGCATGCTGACCGTTCGCTCTCTCGTTGACGACTGCGGGCTCGACTTCGCCGCGGCGGAGTCGAGCGCGGACAACCCGGTCCGCTGGGTCCACATCTCCGAGCACGAGGATCCGACCCCGTGGCTGTCGGGCGGCGAGCTGCTGCTGACCACCGGCTACAACCTGGGCACCCCCGCCCGCCAGCGGCGCTACGTCGAGCTGCTCGCCGGCGAGGGGATCGCCGGCCTCGGCTTCGGCACGGGCTTCGACCACAAGCGCCTGCCCAAGGCGATCTGCGAGGCGTCGGCCGAGCACGGGCTGCCGCTGTTCGAGGTCCCGTACGAGATGCCCTTCATCGCGATCACCGAACGGGCTTCCGCGCGGCTCATCAACGAGCAGTTCGGGGTGCTGGAGCGTGGCGTCCAGGTCCACGAGCGGCTCGAGCGCCTGGTGATCGAGGGTCAGGGGCTCGACGAGATCCTCGCCGCGACCGGGGCGGCGATCGGCGGCACCGCGATCGTCATCGACCGCGCCGGCCACGAGCTGGCGCGCGGCGGCAGCCCGATCGACGGCGACGCGGTCGAGGAGCTCGCGACCGAGCTCGCCGGCGCGCGAGTCGAGCGCCGCGACCTCCACCTTCGCGCCCGAGGAGGGCGACCTCGCCGGCCGGGCGCTGGCCGTGTCGGTCCCCGGTCGCCGTGGCGGCGCGCCGGCGGCCTGGCTCGCGGTGGTCTCCGAGGACCGCCCGCTCGGCGACTTCGAGCGCCTCTGCGCCAGCCAGGCGGCGATCGTCGTGGGGCTCGAGCTGATGCGCGAGCGGATCGTGCGCGAGACCGAGCGGCGCCTGGCCGGAGACCTGCTCGCCGACGCGCTCGGCGAGCGGCTCGAGGCGGAGGAGCTCACCGGCCGGCTGCGCCCGTTCGGGATCGGCGGCGAGGCTGCGGTGTTGGTGTTCGACCTCGACGATCCGCCGGCCGCCGAGGCGACGCTCGAATCGGCGCTCTCCGACGCCGGCGTCCCGGCGCTGGTGGCGACGAGCGGCGCCGCGGGACGGCCGCTGCTGTGCGCCGTGGTCGACACCGCCTCGGCCGAGCCGATCGGGGTCGCGCGACGCGCCCGCGAGGCGCTGACCGGCGGGCCCGGCCGCAACGGGGTGCGGGCGGCCGCCAGCCGGCCCGCCGGCGTCGGCTCGCTGCGCCGCGCGTTTCACGAGGCCCGCTGCGCGCTGGAGGCGACCTCGCTCAGCGACGGCGATGCGCCCGACGTCGCCTCGCACCGCGACCTCGGCGCCTTCACCCTCCTGCTCGCGCTCCAGGACGACGACGCGCTGCGCCTCTACAGCGACGGGCTCCTGGAGCCGATCGAGCGCACCGAGGGCGAGTACGGCGGCGAGTTGCTGCGCTCGCTGGAGGCGTTCATCGAGAACAACGGCAACTGGGAGCGGGCCGCCCGCCAGCTCTACTGCCATCGCCATACGCTTCGCTACCGGATCCGGAAGATCGAGGAGCTCACCGGCCGGGACCTGAGCAGGGCCACCGACCGCATCGAGCTCTGGCTGGCACTACGCGCAAGGGAGCTCGTCCGATGATTGTTGGTGTCCCCACCGAGGTGAAGCCCGACGAGTACCGGGTCGCGATCACGCCGATCGGCGTCCGTGAGCTGTCCGAGCACGGTCACGACGTGCTGATCCAGACCGGGGCCGGCGACGGCTCGGCGATCTCCGACGCCGACTACGAGGCCCAGGGCGCCCGCATCCTGCCCTCGGCCGAGGACGTCTTCGCCGAGTCCGAGATGGTCCTCGGGGTCAAGGAGCCCCAGCCGCAGGAGGTCTCGATGCTGCGCGAGGGCCAGACCCTGTTCACCTACCTGCACCTGGCCCCGGCCCCCGAGCTGACCAAGGGCCTCTGCGACTCGGGCGCGACCTGCGTCGCCTACGAGACGGTCGAGGACCTCCAGGGGCGGCTGCCGCTGCTGGCGCCGATGTCGGAGGTCGCCGGGAAGATCGCCACCCAGGCGGGCGCCTTCATGCTCGAGAAGCCGCTCGGCGGGCGCGGCATCCTGCTCGGTGGCGTTCCCGGGGTGGCCCCGGCGAACGTGATGGTGATCGGCGGCGGCGCCGTGGGCATGAACGCGGCCTTCATCGCGATCGGGATGGAGGCGGACGTGTTCGTCTACGACGTCTCGGTGGACAAGCTCAGAGAGCTGGACGTCGCCTTCGGCGGCCGCGCGTCGACCGTCTTCAGCTCGACCCTCTCGGTCGAGGAGCGCCTCCCCGACATGGACCTGGTGATCGGCGGGGTCCTCGTTCACGGCGCCCGGGCGCCGCACGTGATCACCCGCAAGCAGCTCGGGCTGATGAAGCGCCACGCCGTGCTCGTCGACGTCGCCATCGACCAGGGCGGCTGCTTCGAGACCTCGCGGCCCACCACCCACGGCGACCCGACCTACGAGGTCGACGGGATCATCCACTACTGCGTCACCAACATGCCCGGCGCGGTCCCGATCACCTCGACCTACGCGCTCACCAACGCGACGCTTCCCTACGTGCTCGCGCTCGCCGACAACGGGGTCGCCGAGGCGGCCCGGCTCGATCCGGGGCTGAAGCTCGGGATCAACGTCGCCGGCGGCAAGGTGACCCATCCCGCGGTCGCGGAGGGCGTGGGGATGGAGTACGTCCCGCCCGAGACGGTGCTCGAGATCGGCGGCCAGGAGCCGTCCGTCCCGGGCTCCGACGGCGCCGGCGCCACCGCCTCGCACGCGATTCCGAACGCCCACTGAACCTCGCGACAAGCGACCTCACGAAAGGCATCCCCGAATGGCGACAGTCACCGGCACCAAGCTCCAGAACTTCATCGGCGGCGAGTTCGTCGACTCCGGCGGCGGCATCGAGGACGTGATCAACCCGTCGACCGGCGAGACGATCGCCGAGGCGCCGCTCTCGACGGCCGAGGACGTCGACCGCGCGGTCGCCGCCGCCCGCAAGGCGTTCGAGACCTGGGGGTCGAGCACCCCGCGCAGCCGCTCGGAGGTGCTCCTGAAGCTCGCCGACGCGATCCTCGAGCACGGCGACGAGTTCGCCGACATCGAGTCCGCCGACGCCGGCAAGCCGCGGCAGGCGTTCGTCGACGAGGAGCTCGAGATGTGCGCCGACAACCTGCGCTTCTTCGCCGGCGCGGCGCGCAACATGGAGGGCAAGGCGGCCGACGAGTACGTCGAGGGCTTCACCTCGCTGATCCGCCGCGAGCCGGTTGGCGTCGCGGCCCAGATCACGCCGTGGAACTACCCGCTGATGATGGCGATGTGGAAGATCGGCCCCGCGTTCGCCGCCGGCTGCACGAGCGTGCTCAAGCCCGCCGAGAACACGCCGCTGTCGACCTTCAAGCTGGCCGAGATCGCGGCCGACATCGTCCCGCCCGGCGTGCTCAACGTGATCGGCGGCCACGGGGACCCCGCGGGCTCGTCGCTGGTCCAGCATCCCGGGATCGACATGGTCTCGCTCACCGGGTCGCCGGAGACGGGCAAGTGGATCGCGAAGGCCGCGGCGGACTCGCTGAAGCGCGTCCACCTCGAGCTCGGCGGCAAGGCCCCGGTGATCATCTTCGACGACTACGACGCCGGAGACGGCGCTCGAGTTCATCGCCGCCACGGCGCTCTTCAACGCGGGGCAGGACTGCACCGCGGCGACGCGGATCCTGGCGTCCGTCGGACGTCTACGACGACGTCGTCAGCGGGCTCTCCGAGCAGGCCGAGGGCTACGTGATCGGCGACCTCGACGACCCCGAGACCACGCTCGGACCGGTGATCTCCGAGCGCCAGCGCGAGCGGGTCGGGGGCTTCATCGAGGGCAGGCCGGACCATGCCGAGGTCGTCACCGGCGGCCGGAACGCCGACCGCCCCGGCTTCTACTACGAGCCCACGGTGGTCGCGAACCTCGAGCAGGACGACGAGATGGTCCAGAACGAGATCTTCGGCCCGGTGATGACCGTGCAGAGGTTCGACGACGAGGCGAAGGCGATCGAATGGGCCAACGGCACGCGCTACGGCCTCGCGGCCTCGGTCTGGACGCGCGACGTCGCGCGCGCCTTCCGAGTTGCGAACGCGATCCGCTTCGGCGCCGTGTGGATCAACAACCACATCACGATGGCCTCGGAGATGCCGCACGGCGGCTTCAAGCAGTCCGGCTACGGCAAGGACATGTCGGCCTACTCGGTCGAGGACTACACCGTGGTCAAGCACGTCTGCATCAACCTCGAGACGGCGTAGGAGCGGCAGGGTTCCTACGAGTGGGAGGGCGGCGGGCCGGGCGTACGCGCCCGGCCCGCCGGCGTTTAGTGGGGGCACCCCGCTGAGCCGGCGCGGCGATACTTCCGCGCGTGGCCGCCCGCGCCCCGCGAATCCAGATCTTCTCGGCCGCGATCGGTGAGGGCCACGACGGCCCCGCGCGGCAGCTGACCGCCGGGCTCGCCGAGCTCGATCCCGCCGTCGAGGTCGAGGTCGTCGACTTCCTCGCCCTCGTGCCGGTGGTGGGGGCGATCGCGATGGGCGGCTCGCATTTCCATTCCAAGCTCGCCAGCTTGGTCTTCGACGCCATCTTCTGGCTGAACACCGACTTCGGCCCCACCAGGCGGCTGATGGACTGGGGCGTGTTCGTGCTCAGTCGCCGGCGGCTGATCGCCGCGGTCGAGGCCTTCGGCCCGGACGTCGTCGTCTCGACCTATCCGGGGGCGACCCTGGTGCTCGGCGAGCTGCGGGCGCGCGGGCAGCTGCGGGTTCCGGTGGTCTCGGCGATCACCGACCTCGCCGCGTTGCGTGTCTGGACGCACCCGGGCATCGACGTGAACCTGATCACCCACCCGGAATCGAGCGACGAGGTGCGCGAACTGGCCCCGGCCAGCGAGATCCGCGCGGTCAGCGGCTTCACCTCACCCGGCTTCGACCGCGAGGTGGACCCGGCGCGCGCGCGGGAGGCGTTCGGGCTCCCGCCCGACGGGCCCGTGATCGTCGTGTCCGGCGGCGGCTGGGCGGTCGGCGACCTCGAGGGGGCGATCGCCGAGGCGCTCGCAATCCCCGACGCGCGGGTGGTCTGTCTCGCAGGGCGCAACGAGGAGGTCCGCGCGGCGCTCGAGAGGGCGTTCGCCGGGGAGCCGCGGGTGACCGTCCTTCCGTTCACCGACCGGATCGCCGAGCTGTTCGCGGCCGCCGACGTGCTCGTCCACTCGACGGCTGGGCTGACCGTGCTGGAGGCGCTGATCAGCGGTTGCCGGGTGATCTCCTACGGCTGGGGCCACGGGCACATCCGGGTCAACAACGGCGCCTTCGTCCGCTTCGGCCTCGCCCAGGTGGCCGCGGACAGGGCCGAGCTGCGGACTGCGCTGGAGCGCGCGCTCGCGGCGCCGCGCGAGCCGGAGCGCGCGCTCGCCGAGCTGCCGGGAGCGGCGGCGAGCGTCTACGAGCTCGCGGCCTGAGGGGCCGCGCTGCTCGCGCGTCGCCGGCTGCCGTCGGCCGGAGTGGCGACGCGGAGCGTGTGGCTGGGTACGGGTGGGTGGTGCGCGGGCGGAGTGGATCCGCGCCGGGTGACCACCGTTACCGATCGGCCTAAACGGCCGATGGGGGTGGCTAATCCGCTCGGGGAGTGAGCGGCCGACAGAACCGCGCCGTCACGCAAGGCGCACCGACCGCCACTGCACGAAGTGGCCCATGAGCCCCGCGAGCGGGCGCGAACGCGCCGACGGCCCTACGTGTGAGCCGCCCGGCCGACGCGGGCCTCCGGCTCCTCGGCGAGCACGTCGCCCACCGCCTTCGACCCGGCGAGCAGGAGCACGCCGACGCACAGCAGGACGAGCGCCCCGACCAGCACCCCACCTCCCAGAGGCGTTCCCGCCCACGACTCGCCGCCGACGATCGGCGCCATCGCGACGGGGATCGCGATCTGCAGCACGAGCACGATCGGCGCGACCCGGGTCGCGGCGGCGCGCTGCAGGGCGCTCGACTCGGAGAGGAGGCCGACCAGCACCCCGACGCCGGCCGCCACAGCCCAGATCGCCGCGAGCGCGAGCGTTCCCGACTCGAGCTCCTCGCTGACGATCTTGGTCACGAAGGCCGCGAGCCCGTCCGCGGCCCCGGCGCCGATGATCAGCAGGGCGACGGGGGGCGCCCCACGGATGCTCGCCGCCACCGGGGCGATCGTGAGCACGCCCAGCAACCCCAGCGCGACGGCGAGCCCCGCGTCGCGGGGGACCGTGCCCGGCTCCGGCGGGGCCGCCCACGCGATCAGCCCGACCGCGACGACGATGATCGCCACCGCCGACCACTCGCGCCGGCCGACGTGCTCACCGAGCAGGCGCACGCCGAGCCCGAGCAACAGGAAGAGCCCCAGGGCCAGGACGGGCTGGACCAGGGTCAGCGGCGCCTTGGTCAGGGCGAGCACCTGCAGGCCCCAGCCCACGATCGCGAGCCCGATCGCCGCGAGCCAGATCGGTCGCTGTGCGAGATGCGTGAGC
This sequence comes from uncultured Solirubrobacterales bacterium, assembly GCA_963729065.1. Lineage (GTDB taxonomy): Bacteria > Actinomycetota > Thermoleophilia > Solirubrobacterales > 70-9 > WHSW01. Next base: position 597,799 of record CAVSMS010000010.1, on the reverse strand, counting down.
AGGCCGGGGCGCATCGACACCTCGATCGGCGCCCGGCGCGCCTCGAACGCCTGGAGCGCGTACCCGGAGTCGTACGCGAGCGCGGCCACCAGCGCGATCACGAAGCCGAAGACCAGGTCCGAGTCGATCATCCGGCGGCTCCCGTCATCGGGCCGAAGCTCGGGGCCGGCGCCACGGCGCCGGCCGCCGGATCAGGTTGCGTGCTCGGGCGCCGTCTCCGCCTCGTCGGAGGCGGTGCGCAGGCGGCGCGCGGCGGTGAAGCTCGACATCGCGATGGCGGCGCCGATCGCGCTCAGCAGCACCCCGTTCGGATGGGGCGCCATCAACCCGAGTCCGTGGCGCGAGCCCGGGATCGCGAGGATCAGGGCGTAGGCGAGCACGATCGCTCCCGCGGCGGCGAGGTCGCGGGCGGTGAGCGTGCGCACGGGGGAGAGCATGATCGCCAGGAGCGATCCGGCGAGGCTGGTCAGGGCGATGACGTGAAGCTGTGCCTCGCCGATCCCGAAGCCCGCCCCGATCGAGTAGGCGATGGTCGTGCCGAGCATCGCGCAGAGGGCGGCGATCGCGAGGCCGCCGATCCCCTCGCGCACCGGCTCGGCCGCGCGGGCCGGTGCGGGCGCGGGGGCCTCGCTGTCGCGCAGCCAGGCGAGGTATCCGGCGACGCCCTCGTCCAGGCTCGTCGAGGCCGTCCAGCCGAGCTCCTCGCGGGCCCGGACGCTGGAGATCTCGGCTCCGGCGAAGTCGCCGTTGCGCCCGGGCGTGTGGACGATGCCGGTGTCGGCGACCTGGTCGCGGACGGTCTCGGCGACCTGCTTGATCGTCACGGTCTCGGTGCCTGCGAGGTTGTAGACGCGCCCCGCGGCGCGCGGGTCGAGCGCTCTCACCACGCCGTCGGCGAGGTCCTCGACGTAGACGAAGCGGCGCGTCTGCATCCCGTCGCCGGCCAGCGTCAGCGGCTCGCCGCCGAGCGCCTTGCGGGTGAACGCGGCGATCACCGTCGCCGGGCGCGCCCGGGGGCCGTAGGGGATGCCGAAGCGCAGGATCGTGGGCTCGAGGCCGTAGAGCTCGGCGTAGGACGTGCAGTACATCTCCCCGGCGAGCTTGCTCGCGGTGTAGATGTGCTTCGGCAGCCCGAGCCCGGACTCCTCCGTGACCGGGTCGTCGGTCGATTCGCCGTAGACCCAGATCGTGCTCCCGTAGACGACCCGCTTGACCCCGGCCCGGCGACAGGCCTCGAGCACGGCGAGGGTGCCGCGCGAATTCGCCTCCTCCGCGCCGGCCGGGTCCTCGACGATGAGTCCCACGTCGGCGTGCGCGGCGAGGTGGAGGACCGCGTCGCATCCGTCGAGGGCCTCGTAGAGGGCCCCGTCGTCGGTGAGGTCCCCGAGCACCGTGTGGACCTCGCCGGGCAGGTGGTACGGGGAGGGGCGAAGGTCGAAGTTCCGCACGGCGTAGCCCGCGCCGAGCAGCGCGTCGATCACGTGCGAGCCGATGAAACCCGACCCGCCGGTGACCAGGACGCGGCTCACAGCCTGGCCTCGGCGCCGGCGAACGCGGATTCGGCCTCGGCAGGGGTCGGTGTCGTGTAGTAAAGCGGCACGCACCAATGGTTATCGGCAACCCAGTCGGTGTTCGGTAGCGAATCGCCGGTGCCCATGATCCGATGGCACGGCTGGTCGTAGACCTTGCCGGTCGAGCGCTCGATCGGGTCGAAGACGATGTACTTGTAGAGCCCCGACGTCATCCCCTCCGGGCAGCCGCACGCGGTTGGGGTGCGCGGGATCGAGCAGCTCGCGTGCGACCCGGTTCTTCGCCGCGACGATCTCGCCCAGGCGGCGCGTCTGGACGATGCCGATCGCCGCCGTGAACTCGTTCATCCTGAAGTTGAGGCCGGCGACCGCGTGGTCGGGCTTGCCGTAGTTGCGAAAGGCGCGCGCGAACTCGAGCAGCTCGGGGTGACGGGAGACGAGCATCCCGCCCTCGCCGGTCGAGACGGTCTTCGTCGCGTAGAACGAGTAGACGCCGGCGTCGCCGTAGCAGCCGGGACGGGTCCCGTTCCAGCTCGCGCCGTGGGCATGGGCGCAGTCCTCGATCAGGAAGATGCCGCGCTCGCGGCAGTAGTCGGCGATCCGCTCGGAGTCGAAGGCGATGTGGCCGCCGACGTGGACGAGGAAGGCGGCGCGCGGCGAGACCGCCTCGGCCTTGGCCACGAAGTCGTCGAAGCTCATGCAGAGGTCCTCGCGGTTGCAGTCCACGAACGTGATCCGCCCGCCCGCCCGCTGGATCGCGAGCGGTGTCGCCATGAACGTGTTCGAGGGGCAGAGCACCGGCTCGGAGGCGACCCCGGCGAACTCGAGCGCGGCGAGGGCTCCGCCGGCCCAGCCGCCGAAGGCGACGGCGCCGAGCTCGTTGTGCGTCGTCCACTCGGACTCGAAGCGCTCGGTCATCGGCCCCTCCGACCAGCGCTCGGACGCGATCACCTCGTCCCAGAGCAGATGAAGCATCGGCATGTCACGACGGTCGAAGCCGATCGCGAACGCACTGTGGTCTGGACCGGCCCCCACGCTGCGCGAGTTTAGGGGGAGCGACGGTTGTCAGGCAACGAGGCCGTCGACTGTTTGTAAACACACACGTTGGAGCTCGGCGGCGCTATGCGGGGAGGCCGATCAGGAGCCCGAGCTGGCGCGACTGGGCGACGAGAGTCCCGTCGGCAAGCCAGAGCTCGCCGTCCTCGTCGAAGAACCCGTCGCGGACGAGCCGGTTCGAGAAACGTCCCAGGAGCAGTGAGTCGTCGAGCGGGAGCGGGGCACGGAAGTGAACGGTGAGGTCGATGGTCGGCGCCGGGGCGAGCTCCGCCAGGCGCGGCCACGGCGCCGGGAACCAGGCGTCGGCGAGCACCGCGATCGCCGCGGCGTCGAGCGGGCGTGGCTCGAGCAACCCGAGCCAACCGCCGACCTCGCCCCGGTCGGAGCCGCTGAACGGCGAGTCGCCGAAGCGGTGCTGCATGGTCAGCTTGCCCGTGAACGCCGGCGGCTGGTCGCGGGGGAAGTCCGGGGTGAGCGACGCGCGGCCGGCGGGCGGCTCGACCTCCGGCATCGGCCCCCCGTCGAGCACCGGCCCGGGCCACGGCTTCGACCAGGCCCCGAGCGCGATCCCGAGCAGCCTGCCGTCTTGCTCGAGCCGGGCGCTGACCGAGGTCAGCGATCGGCCGGCGCGCTCGACGCCGGCGCGCACGGTCACCGGCCCCAGCGCCGGCACCCGGAGGAAGTGCATCGTCGCCGAGCGGGCGCTGCGCTCGGGGTCGTCGACGGCGAGCTCCATCGCGCGCACCACGATCGCCATCACGTAGCCGCCGAGCGGCCCGCGGGGGGTCGCCCAGCCGTCGACGATCTCTCCCTCCCAGACACCCTCGGAGACGGCCCGCAGGGCGGTGTCGTCGTCGAACCCCATCGGCCGCGGCACGATATCCGCCGCCGGGCTGCGAGCATGGTCGGGTGAGCGCGGCACCTCCGGCGACCCTCGACCTCGACGCGATCCGGGAGCGGTTCCCGGCGCTGCGGCGACGAGTCGGCGGCCGGCCCGCCGCCTACTTCGACGGCCCGGGCGGCTCGCAGGTGCCCGCCGCGGTGATCGAGGCGGTCGGCGGGTACCTCGAGCGCTCGAACGCGAACGCCGGCGGCGCCTTCGCCACCTCCCGGGAGACCGACGCCCTGCTCGCCGCCGCGCACGAGGCCGCGGCGGACTTCATGGGCGCCGAGGCCGGCGAGATCGCCTTCGGCGCCAACATGACCACGCTCAACTTCCTGCTCTCGCACGCGGTCGCGCGCACCCTCGAGCCCGGGGACGAGGTGATCGTCACCCAGCTCGACCACGACGCCAACGTCAGCCCCTGGTTCCGGGCCGCCGAGGACCGCGGGCTCGAGGTTCGCGTCGCGCCGATCGACCCGGCCGACGGCGCGCTCGACCTCGACGCGCTGGAGGCGCTGATCGGCGAGCGCACCCGCGTGGTCGCCTACACGCTGGCCTCCAACGCGCTCGGCAACGTCTGCGACTCGCCCCGGATCGCAGCGGCGGCGCACCGGGCCGGGGCGCTCGCCTGGGCGGACGGGGTGCACCTGGCGCCGCACCGCCGGCTCGATCGCGAGGCGCTCGGCGCCGACGTGCTGCTCTGCTCGCCCTACAAGTTCTTCGGCCCGCACCTCGGCTTCGCGGCGATTCGCCGCGACCTCGCCGAGAGCCTGCCGGCCGACCGCGTCAGGGCCGCCGACGATCACCCTCCCGGGCACCGGTTCGAGACCGGCACCCTGAGCCACGAGGCCCTCGCCGGGACGGTCGCCGCGATCGACTACCTCGCCGACCTCGGAGCCGGATCGGGCTCCCGATCCGACCGCCTGGACTCGGCGTTCGCCGCGATCCGCGCCCACGAGGAGGGGCTCTCGACCCGTTTCCTCGCCGCGCTCGCCGAGATCGACGCAGTGCGCCTCTACGGAATCGCCGACCCGGACCGGGTCGGCGACCGCACCCCGACCTTCCTGCTCGAGCTCGACGGCCATCGCCCGGCAGCGGCCGCCGCGGCGCTCGGCGAGCGCGGCATGTTCACGTGGGACGGGCACTTCTACGCCGTCGGCCCGCTGGGGGCGCTGGGGCTGCTGCCCGACGGCGCGCTGCGGGTCGGCTTCCTGCACTACAACACCGCGGCCGAGGTCGACGACCTGGCGGCCGCGCTCGCGGAGCTCGCATGAGCGACGACGTCGAGCGGCGAGCACAGCACTGGCGTCGCGCCCAGTTGGCGGCGGTCTGCGACGTGGTCGAGCCGTGGGAGCACGGCACCGTGATGAGGGCGACCCGCTACCCCAGCTATTACGACTTCAACGTCGTCTTGGTCGACGGCGATCCGGGAATGAGCGCCGAGGAGCTCGTCGCTGTCGCGGACGAGCGGCTGGCGGGGCTCGAGCACCGGCGCCTGGACTTTGAGCTGGTCGAGGCCGGCGACCGGGTCCGCGGGGACCTGGAGGCCGGGCAGTTCGAGGCGACGCGGCTGCTGTGGATGCGCCACTCGGGCTCCTTGCCACCGGGACCGGGCCTCGAGGTCGAGGAGGTCGACTACGACGCGATCATCGGCCTCCGTCGCGCGTGGCACTCGGAGGACTTTCCCGAAGTCGCGACGGGCGACTACATCGCCAATTCCCGCGAGGTCTCGATGACGCGTGGCGTGCAGGTGATCGCCACCCGGGACGGCGACGAGCTGGTCGGGTACGCACAGCTGGAGCGCTCAGGCGCCGCCGCCGAGATCACCCAGTGTTCGTGCTTCCGGAGCACCGTGGCTCCGGGCGCGGCACGGCAATCACCCGAGCGGCGATCGAGGCCGCCGGCGACGTCGACGACCTCTGGATCGTCGCCGACGACGAGGACAGGCCGAAGGAGCTCTACGCCCGGCTCGGCTTCCGTCCCGCTTGGACCTCGATCGAGTTCGTGCGCGCGCCGGGCATCGCCGGCTGGAAGGGCTCAGCGCTAGGCGCTCGCCTTCGCCCGCCGCCAGGGGCGACCGGCGCGCTTGCGGTCCTTGAGGATCCGGTGCGCGGCGTTGTGGCCCGAGCAGCCCGTCACCCCGCCGCCGGGATGGGTCCCGGCGCCGCAGAGATAGAGGCCGTCGACCGGCGTCGCGTACTGAGCCATCTCCGGATGGGGGCGCATGAAGGCCATCTGGTCGAGGCCCTGCTCGCCCTGGAAGATCGAGCCTCCCTGGAGGCCGAAGATCCGTTCGAGGTCCGGCGGCGCCAGCACCTCGCGCTCGAGCACCGCGTCCTTCAGGTTGGGGGCGAACTGGGTGAGCTGCTCGATGCACATGTCGCCGTAGCGCTCGCGGTCGCCGGGCTTCCAGTCCTCCTCGTTGGGCGGCCCGTACTGCGTGAACATCGTCATCACCCAGCGCCCGTCGTCGGTGAGCGTCGTGTCGACCGCGGAGGGCAGCTCGGCCTCGACGTAGGGGTGCTCGGCCGGCTTGCCCAGGCAGGCGTCCTGCCAGGCGCGCTCGAGGTAGTCGATCGACGGGCAGATGTTGACCCCCGCCGTCATCATCAGCTTCTGCTCCTCCTCCGTCACGCCGACGTACTTCGGCGGCTCGGAGAGGACCATGTTGACCTTCACGGACCCACCGCGGGTCCGGTAGTGGCTCATGTCCTCCGCGACCTCGGTGGGGAAGTTCTCGGCTCCGGTGAGCTCGAGCACGGTCGTCTTCGGATGCGCGCCGGACGCGACCACCGGAGCGCGCAGCTCCGTGCCGTCGGCGAGCGTGACCCCGATCGTGGCGCCGTTGCGGACGTCGATCGACGCGACCTCGGCTCCGGTGAGGATCTCCGCCCCGGCGCTCTCGGCCGAGCGCGCGATCGCCGTGCTGATCGCGCCCATCCCGCCGATCACCTGGCCCCAGGCGCCCTCGATCCCGCCGCACTCGCCGAGCGCGTGGTGGAGGAGGTTGTAGGCGGTGCCCGGTGTCCGCGGGCCGGCCCAGACCCCGACCACGCCGCTGGAGGCCGTCGACCCCTTGAGCCCGTCGAGCTCGAAGTAGTCGTCGAGCAGGTCGCCGACCGACATCGTGAACACGCGCACCAGCTCGTGGATGTCGCGCTTGGAGAAGCCGGCCATCCGCGCGGCCTCTCGCACCAGCCCGGCGAGGTCGCCGGGAGCCTTCGACCCGAGGGCCGGCGGTTCGCGCAGCATCATCGGCTTGACGAACCGCGCCGCGCGATCCATCAGCGCCTCGAACTTCGGGTAGTTCTCGGCGTCCTGCTTCGAGTACCTCGCGATCGACTTGGCGGTGTTCTCGACCTCGTTGAAGAAGAAGATCGGCCCCTGCTCGGTGAGGGAGACGTACGCGGGGTCGAGCGGGATCGCCTTGTAGCCGAAGTCGGCGAGCCGCAGGTCGGAGACGATTTTCGGCTGCAGCATCGAGACGACGTAGGAGCAGCGCGAGACGCGGGCCCCGGGCCACAGCTCCTCGGTCACGCAGGCGCCGCCGAGGATGTCGCGGCGCTCGAGGCAGATCACCCGCAGCCCGGCACGGGCGAGATAGGCGGTCGTCGTGAGGCCGTTGTGGCCACCGCCGACGACGATCGCGTCGTAAGTTCGGGGACCTTGGCCGGGGGCACCGTTGGTCGTCGGGTCGGCGGGCGTGGCTGGGATGCTGGTAGCGGCTTCCATGGCCGGCAGCCTAGCAAATACGTGAGATTGACTACAAGGTCAATTTGGCGCCTGCGTTGTGCGTGGTGGCCCCGGCGCAGGCGAGGGTGCGGGCCGGGTTTGGCAGTGAGGGGGAGTGGGTGCGGGCGTTTGCGGAGGTCCCCGTGGTGAGGGTTCGGCCGTCGAGTGATGACTTAGCCACCGTATAGGTGGTCAATGCACCACTCGACCTCGAATGCCAGTCGTGGGCACACGCACCGCTCGCAGCACGCCGGGGGCACCACACTGCACGCAGAGCCACCGAGCCCCTACCGCCGCGCGAGCGCGTCCAGCGCCACCGCGTCCGTCCTCGTTCACCGTGACCGGATTCAGCTCGAGCAGTGACAGGCCGTGCTCCAGCAGCAGCTCCCCGGCCCGCGCCGCGAGCTCCGCGACGGCCCCGACCGCCAGCGCCTGGCGCCCGCGCCCGCCGGTCAGCACCGCGCCCCCGCGCAGCGAGCGCAGCGCCGCCTCGACCCGGGCGGCGGAGGCCGGCAGCGGGATCACGGCGACGTCGTCGAGGGACTCGGTCCAGATCCCCCCGAGCCCGACCACCAGGCAGGGCACCACGGCGTCGGCGCGCGCGGCGACGAGCAGCTCGGTCCCGGGCCCGGCCATGCGCTCCACGAGCAGTCGCGACCCGTGGCCGTTGGGTCCCGAGCGCAAGCGGTCGCACGCGTCGCGGAGCGCCCGCTCGTCGGCGATCCCGAGCGCCAGCGCCCCGGCCTCGCTCTTGTGCCGGATCTCGGGCCCGGAGAGCTTCAGCGCCACCGGCCAGCCGATCCGCTCGGCGACCGCCACGGCGGCGTCGGCGTCGGTTGCGGTCTCGCCGTCGGGCACCGCGACCCCGCCGGCGCGAAGCAGCTCCTTGGTCGCGGCCTCGTCGAGCCACTCGTGGCCGCCGGCCGTCGCCGCGCGCCGCGCCGCCACGGCGATCTCGCGCAGCCGGGCCGGGTCCGCGAGCGGCCGGCGCAGCGCTCGCGCGCACAGCAGCGCCGCGCGCAGGCCGGCGATCGCGGGCATGCCGCTGGCGGCGATCTCGAACGCCGCTCCCTCCTCGAGCAGGTCGGGAAGGGTGGAGGCGAAGATCGCCGCGGCAGCCGACTCGTCGGCGCCGCGGACCAGGCTCGTGCGGACCGGGTCCCAGGTCTCGTCCGCGTCCTCGGGGTGGTCGTGAGCAGCAGCAGCTGGTCGATCGCCGGGTCGCCGCCGACGACGGCGACGACCTCGCGCAGGGCGTCCGTGTCGTCCCAGAGCATCGCGGTGTAGTCGAGCGGGTTGCCGATCGTCGCCGCGGCGGGGAGCAGCTCCGCCAGCCGTCGCACGGTCTCGAGCGAGAGCGGCGGCAGGTCGAGCCCGAGGGCCGCGGCCTGATCGCCGGCGACGCCGGAGTCGCCGCCCGAGCAGGTGAGCACCGCGAGCCCGCCGTCGCCCCGCGGGCGAGCGCGCGGCTCGGCGAGCGCCTTCGCGAGCTCCAGCAGGTCGTGGAAGTCCTCGGCCCAGGCCCCGCCCGCCTCCTCGATCAGGGCCCGAAAGACGCGCTGGTCACCCGCAAGCGATCCGGTGTGCGCGGAGGCCGCCCGGGCGCCGGCCTCGGAGGCGCCGACCTTGAGCACGGCGACTCCGATCGACCGCTCGGCGCACAGCGCCAGCGCCTCGCCCAGCTTCGCGCCGTCGTCGTCGGACTCGAGGAAGAGGGCGACCGAGCGCACGCCGTCGCGCTCGGCGAGCGCGGCGAGCCAGTCGCTCGCGTCGCAGACCGTCTGGTTGCCGGTCGAGACCACGGTGTGCCAGCGCATCCCTCGGCGCGAGCCGAGGGCGTTGACGCCGACGTTGCCGCTCTGGGTGACCATGGCCACCGAGCCGGGCTCCAGCGGCCGGACGACGTCGCCCCAGACCATTGCGCGTTCGGCGACGGCGACGATCCCGTTGCCGTTCGGCCCGCACACCGGCAGGTCGTGGGCGAGCGCGATCTCGCGCAGCCTCGCCTCGTGGCCGCGGCCCGACTCGACCTCGGCGAAGCCCGCCGAGAGCACCACCGCCCCGCCGCAGCCAAGCTCGGCTCCGGCGAGCACCGACTCGGCGACGGACGCCGCCGGGATCGCGACCACGAGCGCGTCGACGGGCTCGGGCAGGTCGGCGACGGTCGGCACGCACGGCCGGCCGAGGACCTCCTCGCGCTTCGGGTTCACGCCCCAGACGTCGCCGTCGTAACCGGCCCGCTCGAGGTTGCGCAGCACGGTGCCGGCATAGGACTCGCGGTCGGTCGCGCCGACCACGGCGATCGAGCGCGGCGCGAGCAGCGGGCTCAGGTCCATGAGGGGGAAGGATCGACCGGCGACCGGTCGCTAGTGAAGCATCCGCTCGACGCCACGTCGTTCGAGCCCCCTGGCCACGATCAGCCTCTGGATCTCGCTCGTCCCCTCCCAGATCCGGTCGACGCGCAGCTCGCGCAGCATGCGCTCGGCGACGTTGGAGCGCATGTAGCCCCGGCCGCCGAAGGCCTGCACGCAGCGGTCGGCGCAACGGCAGGCGGCCTCGCTCGTGAACAGCTTGGCCATCGACGCCTTGTTGTGGACGAGCTTCGGGTCGGCGCCGGTGTCGGCGAGCTCGGCGACCGTCAGGGTGAGCAGCCGACCGGCGGCCGCATCCGCGGCGGAGTCCGCGAGCGGGAAGGAGACGCCCTGGTGATCGAAGACGCGCGCGCCGCCCTGTTGGCGCGCCGTCGTCCAGGCCACGCTCTCGTCGAGCAGGCGCCACATCGCGCCGATGCAGCGGGCGGCGATCCCGAGCCGCTCCTCGGTGAACCAGGCGCGCTGCACCTCGTCACCGCCGCCGATTCCGCCGATGACCTCGGTCTCGGCGATCTCGACGTCCGTGAAGCGGATCGTCGGGTGCCCGTCGGGATAGTTGTGGGTGAAGGCGGGGTCGTCGACGATCTCGATGCCGTCGAGAGCCGCGTCGACCACGAACAGCGTCGGCAGCCGCTCGCCGCCGTCGAGCAGGTTCGCCATCACGACGTAGACGGAGGCGTGGTCGCCCCCGGTGACGAACCACTTCTCGCCGTTGAGGCGGAAGCCGGAGCCGGTGCGCTCGGCGGTCGCGGCGATCTGCGACGGGTCGGAGCCGGCGTCGCGCTCGGTCACCGCGTAGGCGTCCTTGAGCTCTCCCCGCAGCGCGGGGCGAAGGTAGCGGTCGATGTGCTCCTCCGACGCCTGGGACCAGACGTTGTAGGCCTGCGGCACGTGCCAGTGGATCGCGTTCGTCGACCGCCCGTACTGCTCCTCGACCAGCGCCCACTCGAGCCTGGTCCAGCCCTGGCCGCCGTGCTCGACCGCGTGCATGCCACCGGCGAGCCCGGCGTCGACCGCGGCGCGGCTGACCGCGGCCACGGTCTCCGCGGGAAGCTTGCCGCCGGCCGCCTCGGCCTCCTCCTCGAGCGGGATCACGACGTCCTCGATGAAGCGCCGAGCCCGCGACTGCACGTCGAGAGCGGCCGCGGAGAGCTCCACGGCTGATTGATCCAGCGACTTGACCTCCATATGGGAGGGACAGTAACATGCGATTGACTACAAGGTCAACGGGCCCTCGTACGGGCTCCCCACAGGTCAGGAGGCCGCGCCGTGAGCACGCAGGGCAATTCGACGATCCAGCTCGACCTCGACCCGCGCGACGTGGCGCTCACCCGGCAACCGGTCGAGCGGGCCAACGATGCTGCCGCCGTCCGCATTCGCCGACCCGGCGGTCCTGAACTGGGAGCTCGACCAGATCTTCCGAGGCTGGATCTGCGCCGGCCACATCTCCGCGGTCGACGAGCCGGGCAAGTTCCTGGTCCGCGAGCTGGACACCGACAGCGTGCTGATCGTCGGCGGCGAGGATGGCGTCCCGCGCGCCTTCCTCAACGTCTGCCGCCATCGCGGCGCCCGGCTCGTCGAGGAGCCCGAGGGCCAGGTCCGCAAGCGGCTGCGCTGCCCGTACCACGCCTGGTCATACGACGTCAACGGCGAGCTGCGCGCGGCGCCGCACATGGACGGGGTCGAGGACTTCGACTTCTCCTGCAACGGCCTGCTCGGCGTGCGGCTCGCGGTCGTCGGCGGCCTGGTCCTGATCGACCTGTCCGGTGATGCCCCCGACCCCGACGACCACGTCGGCGAGCTGATCGAGCACCTCGATCGCTACCGGCTCACCGAGCTGCGCCGCGGCGGCGACACCACCTACGAGGTCGCCGCGAACTGGAAGGGAATCGCCGAGAACTACAACGAGTGCCTGCACTGCCCCGGCGTCCACCCGGAGCTCAACGCGCTCAGCCACTACATGAGCGGCGAGGAGGTGATCGGCGAGGGAGCCTGGTGCGGCGGCTCGATGACCCTGCGCGAGGACGCCTCGACGATGGCGCTCGAGGACGCCGGCCACACGGCCAACCGGCCGCCGATCGAGGGCCTCAGCGAGGAGCAGGCGAACACCGTCCTCTACTTCGCCCTGTTCCCGAACGCGCTCGTCTCCCTGCATCCGGACTACGTGATGCTGCACACCCTGTGGCCCCGGTCGCCGGGCGAGACCCACGTCACCTGCGAGTGGTTCTTCGAGCCGGCGACGATGGCCCGTGACGACTTCGACCCCTCGGACGCGATCGGCTTCTGGGACATGGTCAACAAGCAGGACTGGTACGTGTGCGAGCTCCAGCAGAAGGGCGTCGGCACGCGCAACTACCGGGCGGGTCGCTACTCGGCCGAGGAGGTCGACGTGCACGCCTTCGACCTCATGGTCGCCGACCGCTACATGGAGGCGCTGCGCTCCGACGTCGAGGTGCCGGCGTGAGGCGCTCCGGTCGCGGCGGCCGCGGAGGGCGCGGGCGCTAAGTCCCCGGCCTAGGTCCCGGGAGAGCGGTGCACGATGCGCCCGTCGACCATCGTCAGCAGCGCCTTGGCCTTCGAGACCTTGCGCAGCGGCACGTCGAGGAGGTCCCGGTCGGCGACCACCAGGTCGGCGGCGAGACCCGGGACGAGCCGGCCGCTCAGGCCCTCTTGATGCAGCTGGAAGGCCGAGTTTCGGGTGTGCATCGCGAGCGACTGGCGCAGCTTGATCCCCTGACCGCGGAATAGGGGCTTCGGATCGCCGGCGTAGACCTCGTCGGCGGTGCGGTTCACCGCCATCTCGATCTGCCGGAACGGCAGCAGCGGGTCGACCGGCCAGTCGCTGCCGCCGCACAGCAGGGCGCCGGCCTTGCGCAGCGAGCCCGCGGGGTAGGTGTTGCGCCAGCGCTTGCGGCCGAGGTAGTCGCGCAGGCGCTCGACCGTGTAGCTGTCGCGCTCGGCCCACTGCATCTGCATGCTCGCCAGCACGCCGAGCTTGCCGAAGCGCGGGAAGTCCTTCGGATCGACCAGCTCGAGGTGGGTGATCGTGTGCCGACCGTCGGTGCGGCCGTTGGCGGCGATCGCGCCCTCGAACGCGTCCAGGGCCGAGCGCACGGCGCGATCGCCGATCGCGTGGACGTGCACCTGCCAGCCGGCCGCGTCGGCGGCGGCGACCGCGGGTCCGGCGACGCCCGGCTTCCAGTAGGTCGGCCCGCGGTCCTTGCCCCGCACCCACCGCGGATCGTCCTTCGTCCCCTTGTTGACGCGATAGGGCTTCAAGAGCGCCGCGGTCTGGGTCGGGTACTCGATGACGCCGTCGAAGAAGAGCTTCAGGTTGTCGATCTCGACCCCTGGCCGCGCGTAGGTCGAGCGCAGGTCGGCGACCCGGGCGAGCATCGTCGCCGGGTCCGCCGCCTCCTCGGCCTCGACGGTCAGCGCCACGTGCGGGCGCACCGGAAGCGGCCCGCGATCGGCGAGCGCCGCGAGGGCTGCGAGCTCGGTTCTCGCCGGCCGACGCGTGCAGGCAGGTGGTGATCCCAGCCTCTGCCATGAGCTCGTAGCCCGCAGCGAGCGCATCCGCATTCTGCTCCGCCGTGGGCGCCGGGATCTGGACGGCGACCAGGCCGATCGCGTTGTCGAGCAGGATCCCGTTTGGCTCCCGGCCTGGACCGCGGCGGATCTCGCCGCCCGGCGGGTCCGGCGTTGAGGCGTCGATCCCCGCAATCGCGAGTGCGCGCGAGTTGGCGAGGGCGATGTGCCCGTCGAGCGAGTAGACGATGATCGGCCGCTGGGTGGGGAGGGAGTCGAGGTCCTTCTTCGTCGGCAGCCTGTCCATCGACGTCGCGTCCCAGAGCTGGACTTCGAGCCAGCCGTCGGGCTCGCGGTCGGCCGACTTGGCGAGCAGCTTGCGGATCCGGTTGACGAACTGGGCGAGGTCGAGCTGCGCGTAGTTGAGGCTCGGCTGGGTGAGCAGCTGGCCGCCGGAGAACGGGTGGCTGTGGCCATCGTGGACCCCCGGCATCACCGTGCCCCCACCGGCGTCGATCACCTCGGCCTGCGGCCCGGCGAGGGCCTGCACGTCGGCGTCGGAGCCGACTGCGATCAGCCTTCCGCCGCCGACCGCGACCCCGGTCGCTCCGCTGACCGAGCCGTCCATCGAGATCACCCGGCCGCCGACGATCACCGTCTCCGCCGTCGCCGCGGCGCGCCTGCGTCCGAGCGCCAGCGCGGGGCCGGCCAGGCTCGCGGCGCCGGCGACGGCAAAGCTCCGCTGCACGAACGAGCGCCGTGAGATCGCCCGCCTGCCCGCGAGCCCTGCCCTCACGCGATCACCGCCCACACGGCGCGCATCCTTTCGCATCACTGACCACAAAGTCAAACCACCGCCGCGCCTCCGACTAGGCTCGAACTGTGGCCACCGACGCCCGCGCGCGCATACTCGAGGCCGCCTGCGACCTGATCGCGTCGGATGGGATCGATGACGTTCGCATCGCCCGGGTCGCCATCCGCGCCCGGGCCTCGACCGCGCTCGTCCACCACTACTTCTCGACCCGCGAGGAGCTGCTCGAGCAGGCGCTGCTGCACTCCTACGAGACGGCCGGCGAAGAGCGCTTTGCGGAGGGCGCCGATGAGGAGTCGACCGCGACCGCCCGCCTGGCCGTGGCCATCGACGCCTGCATGCCGTTCCCCGGCTCGCAGGAGCGCGACTGGACCCTGTGGGTCGAGCTCTGGCTGCGGGCCGTCCGCGATCCGCAGATGCGCCCGCTCGCCGCCGACCTGTACTCCCGTTATCGCGAGTGGATCGAGTCCCTGATCGCGGCCGGGGTCGAGAGCGGCGAGTGGGCCCCCGAAGCGCGAGCCCGAGGAGATCGCCGAGCTCGCGATCGCCGTGATCGACGGGGCCGGGGTGCGCGCCCTGATCCGCGACCCCGCCACCGGGATCGATCACGCCCGGTCGCTGGTCGCCGAACTGCTCGCCGACGAGCTCGGGATCGAGGCCGCGGCCCTTGCCACGACGGAGCGAGAACGGTAGATTTTCTGAACCGCGGTTCAGTTTGGCCCGCGGGGGAGAGTGTGAGGAGGCAGGAGGCCGATGACTCCGCGGCCGCAGATCGACCACATCCGGAGGCCGCAGCTACTGGCGGCGGCGGCGGAGGTGATCGCAGAGCGCGGGATGGGGGCGACCCGGATCGCCGACGTCGCCGAGCGCGTCGGGCACCAGCCCGGGCGCGGTCCTCTACTGGTTCGAGTCCAAGGACGACCTGCTGGTCGAGGCGCTGATCGCCGACGAGGAGCGCTTCGAGTCGGAGCTCGCGGCCTCGCTGGCGACGATCGAGGACCCGGCGGGCAAGCTCCTGCGCCTGATCGACGCCTGCTCGGCGGACAACAACTGGACCCTGTGGATGGAGGTCTGGGCGCGCGCCCGGCACGACGACCGGCTGCGCCGCGCCCGGCAGGAGCTCGACGACCGCTGGCGAGCGCTGATCTCGCGGATCGTCCGCGACGGGATCCGGCTCGGCGTCTTCTCGCCCGCCAACGGCGACGAGGCCGCGCTGACGCTTGCCGCGCTGATCGACGGGCTCGCCGTCCAGGTGACCCTCGGCGACGCGACGATCAGCCGCGGTTTCATGCGCGAGATCTGCATCGAGACCGCCGACCGGCTGCTGGGCGCCGACCTCGGCGCCGCGCGAACACGTGGCGGTGCCCGCATGACCGACCTCTCCCGCCGCGAGCTGCTCGCCGCCGGCGCCGGCCTGGCCCTCGCCGGCTACGGGCTCGCCGGGTGCACGGTCGAGCGCCAGGTCGACCGCTCGGCCGAGGGCCGGATCATCAAGCCCGAGATCGACGGCGACCTGCTGCTCTACAACTGGGCCCAGTACATGGACCCCGACATCAAGAAGCGGTTCGCGGAGAAGTACGGGGTCGAGGTCAACGAGGTCAACTTCGACAACCTCGAGGCGATGGTGATCAAGCTCCGCAGCGGCGCGAGCTACGACCTGATCTGGCCCAGCACCGAGTACGTCTTCAGGCTCAACAAGGAGGGCCTGCTGGCGCCCTTCGACCGCGAGCCTGCTGCGCAACAGCGACAACATCTCGAGCTTCTACGACAGTCCCTGGTGGGACCCGAACAACGAGCTCGGGATCCCCTACACCTACTACACGACCGGGATCGCCTGGCGCGACGACGAGGTCTCGGGGATGACCGGCTCCTGGAACGACCTGCTGAACCCCGACGGAGAGGGTCGGATGTTCATCCTCGACGACTTCCAGGAGGCGATCGGCGAGGCGAACCTGATCAACGGCTTCGAGCTCAACACCGAGAACCCCGATGAGATCGAGGTCTCGAAGCAGACGCTGCTCGACCAGAAGGAGAACGCGCGCGGGTTCTCCACCAACAGCGTCCAGAACCTGGTCTCGGGGACCGCGGTCCTGCACCAGGCGTGGAACGGCGACATCGTGAACGTCCGCAACCAGGTCGACGACCCCGAGCTCTACAAGTACGAGACCTGTGACGAGGGCGTGCCCGTGGGCACCGACCTGATGTCGATCCCGATCACGTCGCGCAGCCCGGGGACGGCGATGCTGTTCATGGACTGGATCCTCGAGCCGGAGAACGCGGCCCAGAACGTCGCCTGGAACGGCTATCCCCAGCCGTGCGAGGGCGGCAAGCAGGAGTTCGCGAAGCTGGTCAAGGACGAGCCGTCGATCGACGTCGACCTCGAGGCGCTCGCCGGCGGTGCGATGGAGTACCGGCTCGACGATCCCGAGGCGCGCCAACTGTGGACCTCGACCTTCACCGAGGTGAAGGCGGGCTGATGCGAGCAGCGGCCGCGACGGTGAGCGCGGGCGGCTTCTGGACCCGGTTCCTGCTGCCCGGCGGCCTCTGGCTGCTGGTGCTGTTCGCGGTCCCGCTGGTCCTGGTGCTGGCGCTCTCGTTCGGCTACGTCGACGACCTCGGCCGGGCCGTCTACGCGACCGATCTCGACAACTACGGCGACGCCTTCAACCCGACCTACTTCCCGGTGATGTTGCGGTCGGTGCTCTACGCGCTGGCCACGACGGTCCTCTGCCTCGTGATCGGCTACCCGGTCGCGTACTACATCGCCCGCTACGGCGGCCGTTACCGCAACGCGCTGATCGCGCTGCTGGTGCTGCCGTTCTTCGTCAACTACCTCGTCCGCACCTACGCCTGGGTCGCGCTGCTCGCCGACGACGGGCTGGTCAACTCGGCGATCGTCGACCTCGGCCTGCGCAGCGAGGGGATCCAGATGATCAACACGCCCTACGCCGTCATCGGCGGCCTCGTCTACGGCTATCTGATCTTCATGGTCCTGCCGGTCTACGGAGCGCTCGAGCGCCTCGACCGCTCGGTGATCGAAGCGGGCAAGGACCTCTACGGCACCCCGCTGCGGACCTTCCTCCATGTGACCCTGCCGCAGACCAAGCAGGGAATCCTCGCCGGCGCGGTGCTCGTCTTCCTGCCCTCGGTCGGCGACTTCGTCGCCGCCCAGTTGCTCGGCGGCACCGACACCTACATGGTCGGCAACCTGATCCAGGACCAGTTCTTCGCCGCCAACAACTGGCCCTTCGGCGCCGCCCTGACCGTCGTGATGATGCTCTTCCTGTCGATCTGGATGATCGGCTACCTGCGCTCGGCGGCGCGCGACGTACGGGGGGCTGCGATATGAGGCCGGCGCGCTAGGCATGGACACGAACCCCTTCGACAAGCCCCGCGTCCTGCGCGTCTGGAGCTTCCTCGTCTACCTCTTCCTGTTCACGCCGATCCTGGTCGTGATCCTGTTCTCGTTCAACTCGATCAAGTCGCTGACCAACTTCGAGGGCTTCTCCCTGCAGTGGTACGAGGAGTTCCTCAACGATCCGACCCTGCGCGAGTCGCTGTTCGTCTCGCTCGAGATCGCGTTCCTGACCATGCTCGTGGCGACCGCGATCGGGACCATGCTGGCGATCGGC
Source organism: uncultured Solirubrobacterales bacterium (assembly GCA_963729065.1). Taxonomy (GTDB): domain Bacteria; phylum Actinomycetota; class Thermoleophilia; order Solirubrobacterales; family 70-9; genus WHSW01. The sequence continues at coordinate 580,256 of CAVSMS010000010.1, read as the reverse complement.
CTCGTCCGCTCGCGGGCGCGCTGGGCGCCCGGGGCGAACATCCTCATGCTGGTGCCGCTGGTGGTCCCCGAGATCGTCACCGGGATCTCGGCGCTGCTGATCTTCAGCCAGATCGGGATCAAGCTCTCGTTCTGGACGATCGTGATCGCCCACATCACCTTCTCGATCTCCTACGTGACGATCGTGGTCCGCGCCCGGATGGCCTCGATCACCCTGGAGGTGGAGGAGGCTGCGATGGACCTCGGCGCGACCCGCTGGCAGGCGGTGCGGATGGTGCTCGTCCCGGCGCTGTGGCCCTCGGTGGTCGCCGCCGGGCTGCTCACGTTCGCGTTCAGCTTCGACGACTTCGTGCTCTCGTTCTTCACCACCGGCGAGGACCTGCAGCCGCTTCCGGTGCGGATCTGGTCGGCGATCCGGTTTGGGCTCTCGCCGACGATCAACGCGATCGGAACCCTGATGATGGTTGTCTCGCTCTCCGCGATCGCGCTCGCCGTGTTGCTGCCACGGCTGTTCGGGCGTCGCGAGAGCGGGCTCAAGGTGCTCACCGCGTCGGAGGGATAGACATCGATGGCTGAGGCAATCCGGATCGAGAACGTGACCAAGCGCTTCGGCGAGCACACGGCCGTCGACGACATCAGCCTGACGATCGAGCAGGGCGAGTTCTTCTCGCTCCTCGGCCCGTCGGGCTGCGGCAAGACGACGACCCTGCGGATGCTCGCCGGGTTCGAGGTCCCCACCGAGGGCTCGATCCGGCTCGAGGGCCAGCCGGTCGAGAAGGTCCCCCCGTACAAGCGCGACGTGAACATGGTCTTCCAGAGCTACGCCCTCTTCGACCATCTCGACATCGCCGACAACGTCGCCTTCGGCCTGCGCCGCAAGAAGGTCCCGAAGGACGAGATCCGCCAGCGGGTGAGCGACGCGCTCCAGCTCGTCAACCTCAGCGAGCGGGCAACCGCGCGCACCAACGAGCTCTCCGGCGGTCAGCGCCAGCGGGTGGCGCTCGCGCGCGCGCTCGTCAACCGGCCGAAGGTGCTGCTGCTGGACGAGCCGCTCGGGGCGCTCGACCTCAAGCTGCGCCGCCAGATGCAGGTCGAGCTGAAGCAGATCCAGCGCGAGGTCGGGATCACCTTCGTCTACGTCACCCACGACCAGGAGGAGGCGCTGTCGATGTCCGACCGGATCGCGGTCATGAACGACGGCCGCGTCGCCCAGTGCGGGGCGCCGGAGGACATCTACGAGCATCCGAGCGAGGAGTTCGTCGCCGGCTTCATCGGGATCTCGAACCTGATCGAGGGCGTGGTGGTCGACGGCGGCAAGGTGCGGATCTCCAACGGACTCCAGCTCGCGGCGTCCCTGCCGGCGGACGTCGACCCCGGGGACACGGTCAACCTCTCCGTGCGGCCGGAGAAGATCGCCGTCGACGACCTCGAGGAGGGCATGGTGAGCCTCGAGGGCACGGTCGTCTCCCGCGTCTACCTCGGGGTCAGCACGCAGATCACGGTCTCGCTCGGCAACGGCGCCAACCTCGTCGCGCTCGAGCAGGCGACCTACCGCGCCAGCGCCGACGACCGCTGGGAGCCGGGGTCGCCGATCAAGCTCGGCTGGCATCCCGAGCACTGCCTGATCCTGCGCTGAGGACGCCCGCTTGCGCGCCGCCGTAATCGGTGCCGGACTGGCGGGCCTGAGCGCCGCCGACGCGCTCGCGCGCGAGGGCTGGGAGGTCGAGGTGATCGAGGCGCGCGACCGCGTCGGCGGCCGCACCTGGTCGCAGCGGCTGGACAACGGCGCGACGATCGAGATGGGCGCCGAGTTCATCCTCGCCGGCAACACCGAGGTCCGGGCGCTCGCCGGCGAGCTCGGCCTCGGGCTCTGGGACAAGGGCATGCGCTACGGCGACCGCGAGCCCCGCGGGGGGATCGGGACGACCAAGGCCACGCTCGCCGAAGCGGTGCGCGAGGCCGACCGCGCCCTGGCCGACGGCGTCGCGGAGGGCTCCGTGCGCAACTTGCTCGAGTCACTGCCGATCGACGACGGCGCCCGCGAGGCGATCCTCGCCCGCGCCGAGATCTCCTCGGCCAGCTCCGCCGACGAGATCCCCGCCGGCGACCTGGCCGGCCTCGCCCACATCGACGCCGAGGCGGCGCCGAGCGTCGCCGGCGGCAACCAGGGCCTGGCTCTGGCGCTGGCCGAGCGCCTCGGGGACGCGGTGCGGCTCGCGGACCCGGCGGTCCGGGTCGGCTGGTCGCCAGGCTCGGTCCGGGTCGAGACCGCCTCGGGGCACAGCGCCGACGCCGATGCTGCGTGGTCGCGGTGCCCGCCGAGCGTGCTCGACGCGATCGAGTTCGATCCGCCGCTGCCGGCCGCCAAGCGCGAGGCGCTCGCGGCCGTCCGCTACGGGCACGCGGCGAAGCTGTTCGTGCCGCTCGCGGAGCCGGTCGAGCCCTCGGCCGTGATCGACGTCCCCAACCGGTACTGGTGCTGGACGGCGACCGGCGCTCGGGACGAGCCGATGCCGGTCGTGAGCTGCTTCTCCGGCTCACCGGCGGCGCTGGCGGCCCTCGACGTCGCCGGCGGCCCGGGGACGTGGCTCGAGGCGCTGGGCGCCCTGCGTCCGGACCTGGAGCTGGAGGCGGACGGCGCGATCCTCCAGGCGTGGGACTCCGATCCCTGGGTCGGCGCCGCCTACTCGGTCTCCCCGTCGGTCGCGTTGACCGCCGCCCTCCGCGAGCCCGTCGGCCCGCTCGCCTTCGCGGGCGAACACACGGGGGGTGAGTTCAGCGGCCTGATGGAGGGCGCGCTGCGCAGCGGGCGCCGGGCGTGCGAGGACCTTCTTCGCGCGAATTCGTGAGAACCCCGCCTGGCCCACAACCCGCTCAACGGCGTCACCGCCGACGTGTGGAGCGAGGACGGCGTGGTGCACAAGGTCCTCACCCGGCGCCGGGAGGCGCCGCGGCACTGGGCGGCGTCGGACGATGAGCGGCACTGGAACTACTGGCGGCGGGAGGCGCTGGTCTACGAATCCGGGCTTCCGCAGCGACTCGGGCTCGGTGCCCCGCGCCTGCTCGGGCTCTCCGAGCACGAACGGGGAGACATCGAGTTGCGGCTCGAACACGTCGTGGGTCGGCACGCCGACACGCTGACCGCCGGGGACCTGGAGGTTGCGGCGAGGGTGCTCGGGCGGGCACAGGGACGCCGCGATCTGCCCGACGCGGAGTGGCTCAGCCGCGGGTTCCTGCGAGCGCACAGCGGCTCCCGCCCCGTGGATTGGACGCTCATGGACCGAGACGACGCGTGGACGCAGCCCCTGATGCGCAACCACTTCTCTCCCGACCTGCGGCGCGGACTCGTGCGCTTGCACGAGCAGCGGGAGAGCCTGCTGGGTCTGATCGAGACCCTGCCGCGCACGCTCTGCCATCTCGACGTGTGGGAGAACAACCTCATTCGCCGGGCCGACGGCGAGATCGTGCTCATCGACTGGGCGTTCGCCGGGGATGGCGCCGTCGGCGAGGACATCGGCAACCTGATCCTGAACGTGGCGCTGCCCGACGACGCGCTGGCTGACGTCGATCGGAGGCTGACGGATGCGTACCTGGGCGGTCTCCGGGAGGCGGGGTGGGCCGGCGACGAGCGCGCCGTCCGGCTTGCGATCTGCGCCTCGGCGGTCAAGTACGACTGGCTGACGCCGTACTGCCTCGAGCACGCGAGCGCGGACGAGCATCTGGAGTACGGGGGCAGCCTGCCAGCGGATGCGGATGCTCGCTACGCCGGCCACGCGACGGCGCTCGCCATGTGCGTGCGCTGGGCCGAGGAGGCGGAGCGGCTGGCGCGCGCCCGGAGCTAGCGTTCCGGCCGCGGCTGGATCCGCCCGCCCTCGTACATCGGCAGCTCGATGCCGCCGGCCGCGCCGCTGTCGATCTGGCGCCACATCGCCGAGACGCCCGCGGTCCCGTACTCGCGCACCCGCGCGACGACGTCGAAGTCGAGCACGTCCGTGAGCAGCTCCTCACCGCTGCCCGCCTCGACCTTGACCATGCCCTCGGGGTCGACGATCAGGCTGCGTCCGAGGCCCGCCGGCGCCGGGGCGTTGACGTTGACCACGTAGAGCTGGTTGACGATCGCGTTCGCCCGCGTCGTGACCAGCTCCGCGCCGCGATCGCTGGTGGTGGTCAGGGTGGGCTGGAAGACGACCTCGGCGCCCATCCACGCGAGCTGGCGGAAGACCTCGGGGAAGAAGCCGTCGTAACAGATGGCGAGCCCCGCGCGGCCGACCCCGTCGATGTCGAAGACGACGAAGCGGTCGCCGGGCTCGGTGCGCTCGCTCGGCTGCCACGGAAACGCCTTGCGATAGCTGGCCACCAGGCCGCGCTTGGGGGAGACCGCAAGCGCCGTGTTGTGGATCGCGCCCCCGGCGCCGCGCTCGTAGACCGAGCCGGCCACCAGCCAGAGCCCGAGCTCGGCCGCGATCGACTCGAGGCGTTCGGTCAGCTCCCCCGGGATCTCGACCGCGACCCGTTCGGCGTGACCGCCCCCCTCCTCGAGCACCCCCGGAGGGGCGGAGAGGTGGAGCTCCGGCAGCACGAGCAGCTCGACGTGCTCGACAGCGCGCTTCACCGCCGCCGCCTGGTCGGGCAGGCGCTCGAGCGTCGCCGACGGGTCGCCGCTGACCGGCGCGACCTGCAGCCCGGCGATCGAGAGGGTGCGCACCGGCCTCAGCCGTTGAGCGCGGCCTCGAAGGCCTTCGTGACCTGCGTGCCCTGAGCGCCGTCGAGAACCGGCTCGAAGGTGCAGTTACGCGTGAAGTCCGCGCTGGGGAAGATGAGCGGGTTGCGTGCCAAGGCCGGATTGCGCTTGGCGAGGATCTCCTTCACGCCCGAGACCGGGGTGACGTAGTTGACGTACTCCGCGATGTCGGCCTGGACCTCGGGGTCATAGACGTAGTTCATCCACTCCAGCGCCGCCTCCGGTTCCGGCGCGCCGACCGGGATCTCCATGCTCGTCGACCAGAGCATGCAGCCCTCCTTCGGCATCACGAACTCGATGTTCGGATCGTCCTTCTGCATCTGCACCGCATCGCCCGACCAGCCCAGCGCGATCGCGACGTTGCCGTTGGACAGATCGCGAATGTAGTCGTTGCCGGTGAAACGGCGGATCTGCCCGGAGTTGGCGGCCTCGTCGATCTTGTCGACGGCCGCCAGCCACTCCTCGGTGGTCGCCGTGTCCGGGTCGATCCCCATGCACTTGAGCGTCATCGGCACCGAGTCGCGAAGCTCGGTGAGCATGGAGACCTTGCCCGCGTACTGCGGGTCGAAGAGGTCGCAGATCGAGTCGACGTCGGGGGCGAGGTCGGTCCGGACGATCAGGCCCGTCATCCCGGCCTGCCAGGGCACGGTGAAGTCGCGGTTCGGGTCGGCGGCCGGGTGCGCGAGCGCGGGGAGCAGGTTCTCCTGGACGTTCGGCAGCGCCGACTTGTCGAGCTCGTAGATGTAGCCGAGGTCGTACATCTGCCTCGCGAGCCAGTCGCTGAGCGTGATCGAATCCCGCCCGCCCGACTCGCCCTCGGTCAGCAGCGGCTGCATCTTGGCGAAGAACTCTGCGTTGTCGTTGATCTCCTCGTGGTAGCTGACGTCGATCCCGGTCTCCTGCTCGAACTGGGCGACCGTGCCGTCCTTGCCGGGATCGACGTAGAGCGGCCACTGGGAGATCGCGAGCTCGTCGCCGGGCTCGCCGGTGGGCACCATCGCGTGACCCGAGGAGGTGTCGGGGGCGTTGGCGTCCTCGCCCGAGTCGCCGCAGGCGGCGAGCGCGAGCGCGGCGGCGAGCATCGCCAGCGCGAGCCCCACCCTGAGTCGGTCGAGTCCCATACTTTGAATCAGATTTCAAGAATAACCGCCGTCGCAGGCCCATGTCAATGGGGCAGTTCGCCGAAAGGCTGGATAACGTTCAGACAATGAGGCGAAAGGATCAGGGACGACGGCGGGCCCAGCTGGTCGAGGCGGCGCGGGCCCTGCTGCTCGAGCATGGAGCGCTCGGCCTCCGGATCAAGGACATCGCCGCGCGCGCGGGGATCTCGTCCAGCGCCGTCCTCTACTACTACCCCGACCTCGACGACCTGCTGCTCGAGGTCACGCGCGAGGCGATGAGCCGCTACGCCGAGCGCCGCGCGGAGGCGATCCGCGGGATCGCCGACCCGGCGCGCCAGCTGCGGGTCGCGATCTCGCTCGGGGTGCCCACGGGCCCCGAGGACGATGACAGCCGCCTGCTCTACGAGCTCGACGCGATGACCGGTACCAGCCGCCTGTTCGCGACCCTGTCCGCCGCCTTCTTCGATCGCCAGGCGATGCTCTACGAGCGGGTGCTCGAGCGCGGCGTCGAGTCCGGGGAGTTCGCCTCCGGCCTCGACCCGACCGTGGCCGCGCGCGGCCTGGTCGCGCTCGAGGACGGCCTCGGCCTGCAGGTCGTGCTCGGCCATCCGGAGGTCGACCGCGACGCGGCCGAGGCCGTGCTGCTCTCGTGGGCCGAGGCGGTCACCGGGTCGGACCTGCGCGCGCTCGACCCGGTAGCTTCCGGGCGATGAGGTCGGCAGCCGCGACGCTCCTCGTCCTCGCCCTTTGCGCCCTGCCGGGCGCGGCGACGGCGGACGGCGGACAAGCCAAGCGCGAGGACTGCGGCAAGTACTCCAGCGCCTCGATCTACCCGAAGGCCAAGGTGATCGCGATCCGCGGCGTCGACTGCGGCGAGGCCCGCAAGGTGGCGAAGAAGTACGACCACAAGGGCGCCGCCAAGGGCAAGTGGAAGTGCGCTCTGGGGCACGGCGGCCGCCGCCTGTTCTCCTGCGGGTACGGGGGCTCGAGCGGCAACCTCGCCGACTTCCCCCACGCCCTGATCGCCAAGGGCGTCGGCAAGTCCGACGCGCTCAGGGGGCGCTCGTCACCGGTGCGGTCGGGGTAGAGGACCTGACGGCGTTCGCGTAGCCCGCCTTCGAGGCGATCACGCGGACGCGGATGCGGCTGCCGACCTGATCCGTGCCCGGCGTGAAGGACGGGCCGGTCGCGCCGGCCAGCAGGACGCCGTCGGCGTACCAGCGGTAGGAGAAGGTGACGTCGGCGGGCGACCAGGCACCGGGATCGGCGCTCAGCGGCTGCCCGGCCTGCGCCTCCCCCGCGATCGTCGGGCGCACCAGATTGCGCAGTTCCTCGACGACGAGATCCCCGGGCACCGCCGTCGGCGTTCCGAGGGCCACGGCGAGCGGATCGGCGAGCGCGGCGTCCTCCGTCAGCCGCGACGGCGCGCCGGCGTCGTAGTGGAGATCGGCGCCGATTCCGCATGTGCCCGCACTGACGAGGAGGCGGTACGAGCCGGTGCTCAGGCCGCCGACGTCGAACGAGCCGTCGCCGTCGGTCTCGCTCCAGCGCGTCACGAGCGTGCCGCTCGGCGTGTAGGCGCGCACCTGGCAGCCTTCGATCCCCGCGCCGTCGCGGTCGACGATGCGGCCGGTGATCGAGCCGCCGGACACGAGCGTGCTCCTGATCCCGGAGGCGAGCTCGCCGTTTCCGAGGTCGATGGCGGACGCGCTGCCGACGCCGGCCTGCTCGGGCTTGTTCTTGTAGAAGCGCGCTGCGAGACGGGTCTCGCCCGGGAGACGGTTGAAGGCGAGCCTGTAGGAGCCGTCGGGGAGCCCGGAGAACCCGTAGGACCCGTTGGCGGCGGTCAGGCGGTCGAAGATCGGCTCTCCCGAAGCGGTCAGGAGCTGGACAGGAACCGGCGCGTCGATCCCCGCGACCCTGCCGCGGATCGTGTTGGGCGAGTTGAGGTTGACGTCGGCGCCCGAGGTCGTCTCCCCGGCGACGGCCTCGACGTCCGCACCGGTATCCACGGTCGGGTTGCCGCCGACGCACTCGTCGGCGAACACCGGGAAGAACTCGAAGTCCTGGGATCTGAAGCACACCCGATACGTGCCCGCGGGGAGGCTGTTGATCTCGTAGGGGTTGGGGCTCGTCCACGGCTCCACGAGGTTCCAGCCCGACGCCCACCACTCGCCGCCGTCCCTCCGATAGGCCAGGATCTCGATCGAGCCCTGGGTGCCCGTCGGGTAACCCGTGATCAGACCCTCGATCCGGGCGGCCGGGTCGAGCTGGGCGTCGATCCCGTCGACAACGCGGCGCGGCAGCGCGTTGCGGATCCCGGTCGAGCTCGGGACCGTGGGGGCGTCGTTCCAGCACTGAAACGCGAGTCCCTCGCCGTCAAAGGGCTGGAAGCACACGTGGTAGACGCGGTCGCCATCGACGCGCAGCTCATAGCCGCCGTCGTCCTCGAGAGGCGCATACGGCCCCGGAGCCCATCGCCCGGCCTCCTGCCACCATGTCTGCGCATAGCCCTCGGTCACCGGGTCGCCCGCGGGGTCGGTGACGTGGCCGCGGATGCGAGCGCGAGGCAGGAGGCGGATCGTCACGCCTCCGACCACCGTGTCCGGATCGAGGACGATCTCGTCGGCCGAGTCGACCGTCGGCGCGGCGCGCCAGCACCGCGGCAGGTAGAGGCGCTCCGGGTTCTCGGGGCCGATGCCGGCATCCGACCTTGCGCAGACCCGGTAGCGACCCGCGGCGAGGTCCGCGAAGCGGTACCGGGCGTCGGTGTCCGTCCGCGTCGCCGTGATCCGCTGCCAGGTGCCCGTGCCGGACTCGAAGCGGTACAGGTCGACCTGGGTATCGGCAAGCCCGGCGCCGTCGGGCGCAGCGAGGATGCGACCGCCGATGCGGCCTTGGTCGTCGGCCAGCACGGGCGCCGCCGCCACCAGGAGCCCGACAGAGCTCGCGAGTAAAGACAACGCTCCGCCAAACAGGGCGCGCACAGAGACGGAAGGACCCCCCGGTTGCCGCACGGGGCGAGTCTATCCGCCGACTGGCTGAAAACGTTGGATAGTTGAGCGAAATCCGCCAGTCGCCGCGGTGGAGCTAGGGAGCGGCGGTCGCCTCGGCGGTGAGGCCTTCCGGCTTGGCACCCCCGGCGCGGCCTCCGGCACCCCCGGCGTCCTGGCTGAGCTTGTTCGCGAAGTAGACGGGGATGACCGAGATCACGATCACGATCACGGCGACCACGTTGACGATCGGCAGCTGGTTCGACCGGAAGAGGTTGTTGTAGATCCAGATCGGCAGCGTCTCGAGGTCGGCGCCGATCGTGAACCGGGTAACGATGATCTCGTCGAAGGAGAGCGCGAAGGCGAGCAGGGCGCCGGCGACCAGCGCCGTCCGCATGCTCGGGAGCGTGACGTATCGGAACGTCTGCCAGGTATGCGCGCCGAGGTCGGCCGACGCCTCCTCGAGCGAGACCGAGACCCGCCGCAGTCGCGCGACGACGTTGTTGTAGACGAGCACGATGCAGAACGTGGCATGGCCGACGATCACCGTGAAGAGGCTCAGGTCGACGCCGAGGACCTGGGTGAAGGTGTCGTTGATCGCGATCCCGGTGACGATCCCCGGCAGCGCGATCGGCAGCAGGACGAGGAAGGAGATCGTCTCGCGCCCGAAGAACCGATGCCGCGAGACGGCGAGCGAGGTCAGCGTGCCGAGGACGATCGCGATCGCGGTGGCCGCGGTCGCGGCCTTGATCGAGGTGACGAAGGCGTCGCGGGCGCCCGAGTTCTCGATCGCCGTCCCGAACCAGTGGGTGGTCAGGCCCGACGGCGGCCACTCGAGCGTCTTGCCGGCGTTGAAGGCGTAGATCAAGATCACGATCAGCGGCACGTAGATGAACGCCAGCGTCAGCCCGACGCCGATCTTGAGCAGGATCTGTGACCGGTTCGAAAGCCTCATAGGTGCTCGAAGGCTCCGAGCCGCCGGGCCAGCAACAGGTAGAGGATCATCACCACGACGGGGACCATCACGAACGCCGAGGCCAGGGGTTGGTTGTTGACGATGTTGTTGTAGACGACGTTGCCGATGAACTGGTTGTTGGAGACGAGCGCCGGGGTGATGTAGTCCCCGAGCGTCAGCGCAAAGGTGAAGATCGAGCCCGCGACCACGGCCGGGAAGGCGAGCGGCAGGATGACCCTCCTGAAGGTCTGCAGCGGCGACGCCCCCAGATCCTCGGAGGCGCTGATCACCGAATCGGGGATCCGCTCGAGGCCGGCGTAGATCGGGATGATCATGAACGGCAGCCACAGGTAGCTCATGACGAGCCAGACGGCGACGTTGCCGTAGCCGGGCCCGTCGATCCCGAGCGGCTCGAGCGCCCAGTTGAGGATCCCGCCGCTGGAGAGGATCGTCCGCCAGGCATAGACCTTCACCAGGTAGCTCGACCACAGCGGCAGCAGCACGGCGACGACGAGCACCGCCTTCATCCGGCTGCTCGCGACCTTCGCCATGTAGAAGGCGATCGGGAAGGCGAGCACGGCGTCGGTGATCGTCACCAGCGCCGCGATCAGGATCGTGCGACCGGCGATCGTGCGGTAGACCGGCTCCTCGAAGATGGTCTGGAAGTTGTCGAGGCTGAACGTCTGCTCGACCTGGCCGCTGAGCGCGTCGACCTCCCAGAAGGCGGTCACCAGGATGACCAGGAGCGAGCCGAGATAGCCGATCACCAGCCACCCGATCGGCCCGGCGAGCAGCGCCCCGACCTGCAGCCGGGGACGGCCATGGAAGAGGCCGGCGAGCCTGCGGCCCACCGACCTCTTCGGCGCCGGCGTCGCTACACCGGCCTCCACTATTTGCCGCCTTCATCGACCGGTCGCCCGGCGCGAAGCGGGGAGGCGGCCGAACGTTGGTATTTCGTTACCCCTTGATCTCGGTCCAGGCCGAGACCCAGTCGTTGTAGTCCATGCACTCCTCGCCGCGGTCGTCGCCGCAGTCCGCGAGCGGCGTGTTCCAGTAGTAGACGCGCTGCCAGAACTCCGGGTTGTCGGCGTTGTAGAGCTTGCAGTGGTTCGGAGCGCCGAAGTACGCGGGATCCAGCGTCTTGAACTCCGCGCACGACTTGCTCTGGGCCGGCGCCTCGCCGAACCATGCCGCGACCTTGGCGTTGGTCTCCGGACTGATGATGTGGTCCATCCACATGTACATGCAGTTCGGATGCTCGGACTCGGAGCTGATCATCCACGTGTCCGACCAGCCCGTCGCGTCCTCCTCGGGGAGGAAGCCCTGCGAGGCAGGGGTCGACTTCACCGGCGCATCCTCGCCGAGCAGCGTGAAGTACTGGTACTGCCAGGTGGTGCCGACATCGACGTCGCCGTTTGCGAACGACGAGATCTGCTTCGCGAAGTCGACCCAGTACTCGCCGACGTTCGGCCGCTGCTGCTTCAGCAGGTCGACCGCGGCGTTGAACTGCTCCTCGTCGAGCTCGTACGGATTGTCGATCCCGAGGTCGGGCTGGTGCGCCTTGAGGTAGAGCGCCGCGTCGGCGATGTAGATCGGGTCGTCGTAGACGCTGATCTTGCCCGAGTACTTCGACGCCTCTTCGGGGTCGAGGATCACCGACCAGGAGCTGCCGTCCGAGTCGACGTTGTCGGAGTTCCACATCAGCAGGTTCGCCCCGCGCCCGTGCGGGATTCCGTAATGGGTGCCGTCGAACGTGTTGTAGGACTGATCCTTGAGGTCCTCGAACACGGTCGCGTAGTTCGGCACCAGGTCGACGTTGACGGGATCGACGAGGTCCGCCGCGACGAGACGTGCGCTCGCATTGCCGGAGGCCGAGAGGCCGTCGTACTCGCCGCTTTCCATCAGCTTCACCATCTCGTCCGAGGTGCCGGCGACCTTGGCGTTGACCTGGCAGCCGGTTTCCTTCTCGAAGTCGGTGACCCAGTCGACCTTCGGATCCGCCGAGCCGTCCTCGCAGTAGCCGGCCCAGCAGACCAGGTTGAGCTCGCCCTCACCCTCGCCGACCTCGGTCAGCGCCTCCGAGCTGTCCGACGAGCTCTCGTCGTCGTCGCTGCTCCCGCAGCCGACGGCGAACGCGAGCGCGAACGCAAGCAGTCCGCAGACCGCCAGCCAGCCGACTCGCGTTGGCCTTCCTCCCTTGTTGCGCATCACTGATCCTCTCTCTTATCGCCCGCGGACGAGACCGCGACCGTGTGTTCAGGCCGCCATCCGACGACCACCTCCCGTCCAACCTGCTCGAGCGCCTCCGCGGAGGACGTCTCGAGGTTCTGGCGGACGACTTGGAGATCTCCCCCGGCGTCGAGGGCGACGAGGTAGCGGGTGATCATCCCCGCGTAGGCCACGTCGCGCACGTGCCCGCTCTCGACCTGCATGCCTTCGGCAGCCTCCCCGGGCTCGAGCAGCCTCACCTTCTCGGGGCGGATCGTGAACTGGCGCCCGTCGCGTTCGAGCAGGTTCGAGACGCCCACGAAGGCGGAGACGAAGCGGTTGGCGGGCGCCTCGTAGACGTCGGCTGGCGTGCCGACCTGCTCGATCCGGCCGTCGTTGAAGACCGCGATCCGATCCGACATCGTCAGCGCCTCCTCCTGGTCGTGGGTGACGTAGACGAAGGTGATCCCGACCTCCCCCTGGATCTGCTTGAGCTCGACCTGCATCTGCTCGCGCAGCTTGAGGTCGAGCGCGCCGAGTGGCTCGTCGAGCAGCAGCACCCGCGGCCGGTTGACGATCGAGCGCGCCAGCGCGACCCGCTGGCGCTGCCCGCCGGAGAGCTCGGAGGGCTTGCGATCGGCGTAGTCGCCGAGGCGGACCATCTCGAGCGCCTCGTCGCGGCGCCGGGCGCGCTCGTCCTTGGCGACCTTGCGCACCCGCATCCCGTACTCGACGTTCTGGCCGACGGTCATGTGCGGGAACAGGGCGTAGTCCTGGAAGACGGTGTTGACCTCGCGGTCGTACGGGGGCAGGTCTCCCACGTCTCGTCCGCCGAGCTCGATCGTGCCCTCGTCGGGAAGCTCGAAGCCGGCGATCATTCGCAGCGTCGTCGTCTTTCCCGAGCCCGGAGGGGCCGAGCATGGTGAAGAACTCGCCCCGCGCGATCTCGAGGTCGATCCCGGCGACCGCCACGACGTCGCCGTAGGTCTTGCGGACCCCGCTGAGGCGGATGTCCGGGGCACCGCCGGATTCGCCCATGTCACCGCGCTCCGGCGCGGTCGCCGGCGTGCTCAACCTCTCCTCCCATGCGCACAGGCGCGATCCGGTTCCAAGCCTGGATGACGTTATCTCATCTAAAAGACCGCACGAATCAGCGCCGTCACCAGGGCGGCGAGCGCGACCGCGGGCAGCGTCGAGGCGCCGGCCCAGAGCGCGACGCCTGCCGCTCCGACCCCGAGCACCCGCGCGTCCACGTCCAGCGCGCCGCCCTCGACGGCGCCGACGGTCTCGACCACGACGAGCGCCGCGAGCAGCGCCGGGGCGACCAGCCCGATCACGCCCTGGAGCGGCACCGGCAGCTCGCGCCCGCCGAGCAGCACCGGCCCCGCGGCGCGGATCGCCGCCGTCGCCACGGCGAGCACCGCGATCGTCACCCAGACCTCGGTCACCGATCCCCCAGTCGCGGACGCCGCGCGGAGGCCGAGCAGCGCCGCCGCCGAGGCGGCGATCACAGGCACGCCGGCCGGGGTGAACGGGATCAGCAGGAGGGCGATCAGCGCTGCCGAGCCCGGCGACCACCGTCGGGAGGCCCGGTCGCAGCTCCCCCTCGACCAGCAGGCAGAGGAAGAAGGCGGGGAAGAGCGCGTCGAGCCCCAGCGCCGCCGGATCGCCGATCAGGTCTCCGGCGAAGACGCCGATCGCGGTGCCGCCGACCCAGCACGGATAGGACGGCACGGTCCCGCCGAGCATCAGCCAGGGGTCGAACCGCCCGCCGCCGCGGCTGGCCGCGGCCCAGGAGAAGTCGATCATCGCCTGCGCCGAAGGCCGCCCGGCGCCAGCGCCCGCCCTCGAGCGAGGGCGCCAGCGCGATCCCCATCGGCACGTAGCGCAGGTTGAGCAGGATTCCCGCGATGATCGCGGCCACGGCGCCGCCGCCGGCGGCGAGCACCGCGGTGGCGGCGAACTGCGCCGAGCCCGCGAACAGCGACCGCCGACATCACGATCGGCGCCACGCTTGCCCATCATCGGCTGCGGCCAGGACCCCGAAGGAGATCGCCACCATCACCGCGGCGACCGCGTACGGGATCCCGATCCGCGGACCCGAGCCGGAAGCGCTCGCGAGGCGAGCCCTCGCTCAGCTCGTCCGGGGCCGTCCGCCCCTCGGCTCCGTCTGCCCGCGGATCGGGTTCGTTCAGGGCTCCCTGCAGCGACACGGCCCGCCATTGTGGCGGGCCGTGGTCGCGCGAGTTATGCGAGTTCCTTGTGGCGCTAGAAGCCGGTCGGATGGCGGGCGACGTAGCCGCTGCCGTTGCGCATCGCCTTGCTCCAGCCCGGTCCGTCGCCGGCCGTCATCGACGTGTCGAGGCGCAGCCCGGCGATCACCGCGTAGATGTGCCCCTCGTTGGCGTAGGTGGTGATCCACTTGCCGTTGCCGCCCTTCTCCCAGTTCATGAACGAACCGGAGGGCATCGAGGCGTCGAGCAGGCCCGCGCCGGTGAGCGCGTAGCTGACCGAGCCCGAGCAGTCGTAACAGGTGTCGCGCCGGCGACCGTGCCCGCCGCCCATGCAGTAGGGCTTGCCCTTGACGATCTCGTTCGCGGCCTCGATCGCGCGCACGACCTTGCGCGGCGCGCTGGCCGGCGGGATCGCAAAGCCGTCCTTGAGCTTGGCCTTCGGGCCAGTCGTCGTCTGGCCCGTGGTCGGGGGCGTCGTGCCCTCGCCGCCCATCCCGACCCCGCCGCTGCCGTCGCCGTCCTGGGCGAGCGCGGTGGAGGGGAGGGCGATCATCAGCGCTGTCGCTGCGGCGAGGCCGAGTCCGGCGCTGAGCTTTCGTTTCGGTCCCGCTGAAAATGTGTAGGTCAACTCACCAGTCTCCTTCGTCGGCCTACGGGGTTAGCTGACGGGCTGGCGCTGAAAGAGCCTGCGCCCCCACCGAAACGCGGTGAGTTAGCCCCAAAACAGTTGGTTCCCCCGTTTTCGGCCCACCTGGATGGGGCCGAAACTCGGCTTTACCGGTTATCGAGTTGCGGCAGCCTACACAATTCGACGCCGGTTTGCAAAGACCTGCTCACGAATTCGTATAAATCCGCACATAAAGCGCTGAAACCGCGCTAACAAGCCAGGCGAGCGGTTTAGGGTAGGAGACCGGTCAATTATCGACGCCGGTCTTGGTGTCCCGAGCCGGCGAACTCAAGGGAGGAAAACCTGATGCCCGCACTTCGACGCCGGCTCAGTTACGCGAACGTCGTCGCCACCCTCGCGCTCGTGATCGCGCTCGGCGGCGGCGTCGCCTACGCCGCGAACACGGTCTTCAGCTCCGACATCGTCAACGGGGAGGTGAAGGCCGTCGACATCGCCACCGGCGCGGTGCAGACCGACGAGATCGCCGCCAGCGCCGTGAGGACCAGCGAGATCGCCAACAACCAGGTCCGCGCCGCCGACATCGGCCCCGACCAGATCAACGGCAGCAAGGTCGCCGACCAGGGCCTGAGCGGGGTGGACATCCTCGACAGCAGCGTCTCGTCCGCGGACCTGGCGACCAACTCGGTGGGTTCGGAGGAGATCCTCGACGGGGCGGTCAACGAAAACGAGATCGCCGACGGCAGCGTGGAGGGATTCGACATCCAGAGCGAATCGGCTGACCGGGAGCGACGTCGCCGACCACTCGCTGCGGGACATCGACGTCGGCGAGGCGGAGTTCATCCGCTTCGATGCCACGTTCGGGAACGTGAGCCCTCAGTCGTGCTCACCCGGGCAGGTCACGGGCCTGCCGAGCGACGCTCGCGATCATCTCGTGCTCACCGAGGCGAGCGCGACGACGAACCCGTTCCTGGTCATGTCCCCGGTCTACTCCGTGGCTTCGGGCACGGCGGTGATCCGGGCCTGCAATTTGAGCAGTGCCGTCGTCGCCGGAGGCACGCACACGTTCAACCTGCTCGTGATCGACGCGGACTGACCAGCCGGCGCCTGTGGCCGGGGCCGGGTTGGCCTCGGCCCAGGCGACGATCCGCGCGGCCTATTCGGTTAGGTTCCGGGCGATGGACCCGAGCGGCAAGACCGTCCTGCTCACCGGCGCGACCGGGGGACTCGGGCGGGCGATCGCCGAGGCGCTCGCGGCGCGGGGGGCGGAGCTCGTGCTGAGCTCGCGCAAGGGGACCGAGCTCGATGCGCTCGCCGGCTCGCTGCCGGGGTCCGGTCACCGGACCGTGGTCTGCGACCTGGCCTCCGAGGGGCGAGGCGCTCGCGTTGCTCGAGAGCGCCGGCGAGATCGACGTCCTGGTCGCGAACGCCGCCCTGCCGGCGTCCGGTCGCCTCGACCACTTCTCGCAGGAGCAGATCGGGCGGGCCCTGCGGGTCAACCTCGAGTCGCCGATCCGGATGGCGCGCGAGCTCGTCCCGGCGTGGACGGCGCGTGGCTCGGGCCACATGGTGTTCGTCTCCTCGCTGTCGGGCAAGGCGGCGACCGCCCGGGCCTCCCTGTACTGCGGGACCAAGTTCGGCCTCCGCGGCTTCGCCCTCGCCCTGCGGGAGGACCTGCGCGGGACCGGGGTCGGGGTCTCGGTGGTGATGCCCGGGATGATCCGCGACGCGGGCATGTTCGCCGAGTCCAAGGCCGCGGCGCCGGCGCTCACGGGCACCGCGAGCGCGGCCGACGTCGGCGCCGCCGTGCTGCGCGCGATCGAGCGCGACCGCGGCGAGGTCTCGGTGGCGCCCCTTCGGGCCCGGGCGCTGTCGGCAATCGCCGCGAACGCGCCCGAGCTTGCCGGGCGGGTGGCCGGGGGCACCGCGGCCAAGGTCGCCGACGAGATCGCGTCCGGACAGACCGAGAAGCGCTGAGCGGGTACTACATTGGAGTGATGACCGACTCCTTCAGTGCCAAGGCCACGCTGGGCGTCTCCGGACGCGAATACGAGATCTACAGGCTCGACGCGCTGCAGGAGAAGTTCGACGTCGCGCGCCTGCCCTACTCGCTCAAGGTCCTGCTCGAGAACGCGTTGCGACTCGAGGACGGCGACTCGGTCACCGCCGCGGACGTCGAGACGATCGCCTCCTGGGACGCCGCCGCCGAGCCGGCCGACGAGATCCCCTTCCAGCCCGCCCGGGTGCTGATGCAGGACTTCACCGGCGTGCCGGCGATCGTCGACCTCGCGGCGATGCGCGACGCGATCGACGAGCTCGGCTCCGACCCGGCGAAGATCAACCCGCTCGTCCCGGTCGACCTGGTGATCGATCACTCGGTCCAGGTCGACGCCTTCGGCAACGCCCGGGCCTTCGACATCAACGCCGACCGCGACTACGAGCGCAACCGGGAGCGCTACGCCTTCCTGCGCTGGGGCCAGCAGGCGTTCGACAACTTCCGCGTCGTCCCGCCCGCGACCGGGATCTGCCATCAGGTCAACCTCGAGTACCTGTCGCAGGTCGTGTTCAGCCGCGAGGGCGACGGCGTCACCCAGGCCTACCCGGACACCCTTGTCGGCACCGATTCGCACACGACGATGGTCAACGGGCTCGGGGTCCTCGGCTGGGGCGTCGGCGGGATCGAGGCCGAGGCGGCGATGCTCGGCCAGCCGATCTCGATGCTGCTGCCGCAGGTGGTCGGCTTCCGCCTCGAGGGCGAGCTCCCCGAGGGCGCGACGGCCACCGACCTGGTGCTCACCGTCACCGAGATGCTGCGCGAGCGCGGCGTGGTGTCGAAGTTCGTCGAGTTCTTCGGCCCGGGGATGCACACGCTCGGCCTCGCCGACCGAGCGACGATCGGCAACATGTCGCCGGAGTTCGGCTCGACCTGCGCGATCTTCCCGGTCGACCGCGAGACGCTGCGCTACCTCGAGTTCACCGGCCGCCCGACCGAGACGATCGAGCTCGTCGACGCCTACGCGCGCGAGCAGGGCATGTTCCACGACGAGAGCTCCGAGGACCCGACCTTCTCCGACCAGCTCGACCTCGACCTCGGCAGCGTCGAGCCCTCGATCGCCGGCCCCAAGCGCCCCCAGGACCGGATCGCGCTCGCGGCCGCGAAGCCCGCGTTCATCGAGTCGCTGGCGGAGTTCGATCCGAACGCCGCCGAGGCGCTCGGCAACTCGCGCGACGAGGCCATCGAGGAGTCCTTCCCGGCATCCGACTCGCCGGCCGAGGACCACGACGGCGACGCCGGCCGCCCCCGCGTGTTCGAACCCAGCCACGAGGGCGAGAGCCTGGCGGCGATCGCCGAGCACCACGCCGAGCCGGTGATGGTGAAGCTCGAGGACGGGGAGGAGGTCGAGCTCGACCACGGCCGGGTCGTGATCGCGGCGATCACGAGCTGCACCAACACCTCCAACCCCTCGGTGATGATCGGCGCCGGCCTCCTCGCCCGCAAGGCGATCGAGAAGGGGCTCGAGCAAAAGCCGTGGGTGAAGACCTCGCTCGCTCCGGGCTCGACCGTGGTCACCGAGTACCTCGAGCGCGCCGGGCTCGACAAGGACCTCGACGCGCTCGGCTTCAACCTGGTCGGTTACGGATGCACGACCTGCATCGGCAACTCCGGCCCGCTGCCGGAGGAGATCTCCGAGGCTGTGAACGCCAACGACCTCGTCGTCTGCGCCGTGCTCTCGGGCAACCGCAACTTCGAGGGCCGGATCAACCAGGACGTGCGCAACAACTACCTCGCCTCCCCGCCCCTGTGCGTCGCCTACGCGCTTGCCGGGCGCATGGACATCGACCTGCTCAACGACGCGCTCGGCGAGGACGCCGACGGCAACCCGGTCCATCTGGCCGACATCTGGCCGACGTCGCAGGAGATCAAGGAGACGGTCGCAGAGGCGGTGCGCAAGGAGATGTTCGAGCGCAGCTACGCCGACGTGTTCACCGGCGACGATCGCTGGCGCGAGCTCGAGACGCCGGAGGGCGACCGCTACACCTGGCCCGACTCGACCTACGTCCGTAAGCCGTCGTTCTTCGAGGGCATGGACCCCGAGCCCGCGGAGATCGAGCCGATCACCGGCACCCGGGTGCTCGCCGTGCTGGGCGACAGCGTGACCACGGACCACATCTCGCCCGCCGGGGCGATCAAGAAGGACAGCCCCGCCGGCCGCTGGCTGATCGAGAACGGGGTCGAGCCCCGCGATTTCAACTCCTACGGCTCGCGCCGCGGCAACCACGAGGTGATGATCCGCGGCACCTTCGCCAACGTCCGCCTGCGCAACAAGCTGGTCGAGCGCGAGGGCGGCTTCACCCGCCACTTCCCCGACGGCGCGGAGACGACGATCTACGAGGCGGCGATGGCCTACGCGGACGAGGGCGTGCCGCTGGTGGTGCTCGCGGGCAAGGAGTACGGCTCGGGCTCCTCGCGCGACTGGGCGGCGAAGGGGACGGCGCTGCTCGGAGTCCGCGCGGTGCTCGCCGAGAGCTTCGAGCGGATCCACCGCTCGAACCTGATCGGGATGGGCGTGCTGCCGCTGCAACTCCCCGATGGCGAGACGGCCCAATCGCTCGGCCTCGACGGCGAGGAGACGATCGAGATCGGCGACCTGGCGGGCGGCGACGCGAAGACGGTGGAGGTGACCGCCACGCGCGAGGGCTCGGATCCGATCTCCTTCGAGGCCAGGGTGCGGCTCGACACGCCGAACGAGGTTCGCTACTTCCTAAACGGCGGCATCCTCCACCGCGTCCTGCGCGATCTCCGATGAATGCTTGCGAGTCGGGTTGACACCGGCTCGCGCGATGAGTCATGATGGGCGCGACCCGCGGGAGGGAGATCCTTACAAACTCGTCCCCGGCCAGTCCCGCCTCCGGGGACGATCGCGTCGGCATCCCTCCCTGGCTACCGACGCGCTGGCGGTGGCGCGGGCCGTGTGGACCCCCTGCCTCCCGCGGCCCCGCCCCGCCAACTATGCCCAGCACCGGCCGATCGGGGGATACCACACTCCAACGGTTGGTTGTTTTCGCCCCCCTATCGGGGGTACAAAGGGCGCATAGGGGTTAGGACGGGGGGCATTTCAGGCATGGGGCGGGCCGCGTGACCCCCTTCGCGGTCCCGCCCCGCCTTTTTCTTCAGCGTCGTCGCGACGCTCGATGTACCGGATCGCGATCACGCTCCCGACTGGCCCGACCGGTGTCAGGGTCGCCGCGAGGAGGGTGTACGGCGCCTCGTGGCGCAACACCGCGGCCCAGATCAGGAGCGCCAGGGCGACGAACCCGAGGCCATGGGCGAGGCCGAGGACGGACGTCGCGCCCTCGTGGCCGGGCGCAATCCACACGACGAGGAGCCCGGCGAACAGCGCGAGCTCGAAGTAGGAGGCCCGTTTGACCCACACGAACATCGGTCCGGGGACCGGAGTCCTGAGCACCGCGGTCGACTCGGGGGCCACGGGCCCGAGCGTAGCGACGGCCCGCCGTCGGGCGGCGGCCTGTCGGCCGAGGTGGGCGACCCGTCAGAATGGGCCGGTGCGCAGGGGGCTTCTGGCAGGGATGCTGTTGCTGGCTTCGATCGCGCCCGCGGGGGCGAGCGCCGCCGTGCGCCTCGATCCGGTCGGCACCTTCACCGCCCCGGTCTTCGTGAGCTCGCTGCCCGGCGACCCCGACCGGGTGCTGGTGGTCGAGCAGCGCGGGACGATCCAGCTCGTCGACCACGGCGTCGCCAGCACCTTCCTCGACCTCGACACGCCGAACATGGTGAGCGCCGGCGGCGAGCGCGGGCTGCTCTCGGTCGCCCTCGCGCCCGACTACCCGAGCACGCCATCACCTCTACGTCTTCTACACCCGCAGCCCGGACGGGGCGCTGCAGATCGACGAGTACACGGCCGACGGCGGCTCCGTGGCGGTGTCGAGCCGCCGGCCGGTGCTGACGATCCCGCATCCGACCTTCTTCAACCACAACGGCGGCCAGCTGCAGTTCGGGCCCGACGGGATGCTCTACATCGGCACCGGCGACGGGGGTTCGGGCAGACGACCCGCCGGGCAACGCGCAGAATCTGGAATCCCTGCTCGGCAAGATCCTGCGGATCGACCCGCGGGCCTCCGGCTCGGCCGCCGTACACGATCCCGGCGGACAACCCGTTCGCGGGCTCGCCGATCTGGGCCTACGGGCTGCGCAACCCGTGGCGCTTCTCGTTCGACCGCCTGACCGGCGATCTCCTGATCGGCGACGTGGGGCAGGGCGAGCGCGAGGAGGTCGACTACGCGGTGGCGCCAGCCGCCGGCCGCGGGGCCAACTACGGCTGGGACTGCCTCGAGGGAACGCTCCCAGGCGGCGAGCCCGAGCCATCCTGCGACGGCGCCTCCGGCTTCGTAGCCCCGATCTTCGAGTACGACCACGAAGGGGGCCGCTGCGCGATCACCGGCGGCTACGTCGTCCGCGACCAGAGCCTCGGGGACCTCTTCGGCCGCTATCTGTTCGCCGACAGCTGCGACGGGCCCGATCCGCTCGCTCGTCCCCGGGTTGCCGATTGCCTCCGGCGCGCGCTCCGAGGGGCTGAGCGTCAGTGGGCCGTCGAGCTTCGGCGAGGACTCCTGCGGCCGGGTCTACGTCGCGTCGCTCGGAACCGGGGAGGTCTCGCGCCTCGTCGGCGACGCGCCGGCGAGCTGCGCCACGGACGGCGGGGCCGCGCCCGCGCCGCGCTGTGCCGGCGAGCCCGCGACCCGAGTCGCCGGCGCGGGCCGCGCGATCGGCGGCTCGCCCGGCGACGACGTGATCGTCGCCGACGACCGGAACAACCGGATCAAGTCGGGTGGCGGCGACGACACGATCTGCGCCCTCGGCGGCGGCGACATCATCCGCGCCGGCCGCGGCGCCGACCGGATCCGCGGCGGGCACGGCAATGACAACTGCATCGGCGGGCGCGGCAAGGACCGCATCCGCTCCTGCTGACTGAAGCGCGCAGCGGTCGCGCTTGGTGGCGGGGGTCGTGGCGGCGATGGTCGCGGCCTCGGGCGCGGGCGCCGCGGTCCGCCTCGACCCGATCGGCACGTTCACCGACCCGGTCTACGTCACCTCGCTGCCGGGCGACCCCGACCGGCTGCTGGTGGTCGAGCAGCGCGGGACGATCCAGCTCGTCGACCACGGCGTCGCCAGCACCTTCCTCGACCTCCGCGACGAGGTGCTTCCCGGGCTCGAGCGGGGCCTGTTCTCGGTGGAGGTGGCCCCCGACTACGCGACCAGCGGCCATCTCTACGTCATCTACACCCGGGCGCCCAGCGGCGCGGTCGAGGTGGACGAGTTCACCGCCGACGGCGACTCGGTCGCCCTCTCGAGCGGCCGGCGGGTGCTCTCGGTGCCGCATTCCGGCCTCTACGAGAACGGCGGCCAGCTGGAGTTCGGCCCCGACGGCCTGCTCTACGTCACGATCGGCGACAACGGCGAGCCCGAGAACGGGCAGCGCCTGGACACCGTGCTCGGCAAGATCCTGCGGATCGACCCGCGGGCCTCCGGCTCGGCCCCGTACACGATCCCCGCGGACAACCCGTTCGCGGCTCGGCTCGCCGAATCTGGGCGTACGGGACGCGCAACGCCTGGCGACTTTCGTTCGACCGGCTCACGGGAGCCATGGTCGTCGGCGACGTGGGCCAGTTCCACCGCGAGGAGGTCGACTACTTCCCCGGCCCCGCTCCCGCCAAGGGCGCGAACCTCGGCTGGGATTGCCGCGAGGGGACGATCGCCTTCCCCTACGCCCCCTCCTCGTGCGGGCCGCCCTCCTCGTACGTCGAGCCGATCTACGACTTCCCCCACCCTCCTGACAACGGTTGCGCCGCGATCGTCGGCGGCTACGTCGTCCGCGACTCGAGCCTCGGCGATCTCTACGGCCGGTATCTGTTCACCGACACCTGCAACGGCGCGATCCGCTCCCTGGTGCCGCAACTCCCCACCGCCACCGACGTCCGCTCGGAGGGGCTGCGGGTCGACGACCCGTCGAGCTTCGGCGAGGACTCCTGCGGCCGGGTCTACGTCGCGTCGCTAGGAACCGGGGAGGTCTCGCGCCTCGTCGGCGACGCGCCGGCGAGCTGCGCCACGGACGGCGGCGGCCGCGCCCGCGCCGCGCTGTGCGCGGGCGAGCCCGCGACCCGAGTCGCCGGCGCAGGCCGCGCGATCGGCGGCTCGCCCGGCGACGACGTGATCGTCGCCGACGGCCGGAACAACCGGATCAAGTCGGGTGGCGGCGACGACGTCATCTGCGCCAAGGGCGGCCGCGACAAGATCCGCGCCGGCGGCGGCCGCGACAAGATCCGCGGCGGCGGCGGTCGCGACAAGTGCAAGGGCGGTCCGGGCAAGGACCGCCTGCGGTCCTGCTGAGCCGCGGCTACGCCGAGCTCGACGGGCGATCCGCCGCAGGGCATCCTCGCGGCCCGGATCGCGCAGCCGCGATGCGGCGTGATTCTCGTGCACCGCGAGACCGCGGTCCTCGAGCTCGGCCGCTCTTGCGCCGGTCGCGTTCGAACGCACGCGGCGAGGAGTGCGTCGAGTAGACGTCGAGCTCGACCGCGAGCCCCTGTTCGCGCCAGAGCAGGTCCACCTCCCATCTGCCGACCCGCGCATTGACCTCCGGCTCGGGCAGGCCCGCGCGGCGGACGAGCGCGAGCAGGCGACGTTCGGCGCCGGAGCGGGTGCGGGCCGGTCCCCGCTCGCCATCCAGCAGCTCCCGCAGCCTCGTGACGCCTCGCCGGCCGGCTGCCGCATCGAGAGCCCGCAGTAGTTGCGAGCGGTTGGTGAGTCGCAGGGCGAACGCCTCGGCCACGACGGATTCGAGGACGTCCCGGTCGGCCTGGGACGCGAAATCGATCAGGGTTCTGGGTGGCCCGGTGACCGGGATGCCGTGACGCTCGCGAATTTCGTGCGGCCGCAGGGAAGCGGTTCGATGCACGACGATCCTCCCGTCGCCCGCGCGGCGCCGCCCCGCGACGGTGATCTCGGTCGGGCCCGGGTGGGCTGGGTAGGGGAGGAGTCCGTACAGGCACACCGCCGAGCGGTGGCTGAGCCGCGGCGCCGGCGCCACAGGCGAGAACCGCGGCCATCTCGCTTGCGTGTCTCGAGGCGAGCGGGCCCGACGAGGTAGACGCCGCGGTGCAACCGGCGCAGCTCACCGCGCGCGACCAGCCAGTCAACCCGGCTCCTCGTGAGCCCGCACTCCACCAGCTGCCCCCAGCCGATCACGCCGTGCTGGCGCCTGGCCACGGCCCAACGCTCGCCGAAGGTCATCGACCACCCATGGTGTGAGTTGAGATGCCACTCGGCGGCGGAATTCGCCCCCATTCGCCCCCCGGGTTCGAAGGGGCGCTAGCCCTCGAGGGCGGTGAGGACGATGCGCTCCTGCTCGAGGCGGTGGGCCACGGGGTAGCCCTCGCTGGGGCTGGAGCGCTGGGGACGGCCGGTGTATTGGAGCGCGACCCCGTCCGGGAGGAGCTCGGGCAGCCGGCGGGCCATCACGCTCCAGGCGCCCATGTTCTTCGGCTCCTCCTGCGCCCAGACGACCTTCTTCAGGTTCGGGTAGGAGGCGATCAGGGTCTGGAGCTCGTTGCGGGCGAACGGGTAGAGGAGCTCGACGCGCGCGACGGCGACGGTGCTCGCGTCCTCGCGGCGGTCGTGCTGGTCGATGTCGTAGAAGACCTTGCCGTTGCAGAGCACCAGGCGGTCGACCGCCTCACGGCGGTCGGCGGTGCGCGGGTCGTCGAGGACGAGCGCGAAGCTGCCGCTGGTCAGGTCCTCGAGCGAGGAGGCGGCGGCCTTCAGGCGCAGCAGCCCCTTGGGCGTGAACACCACGAGGGGCCGCGGCTTCGCGATCCGGGCCTGGCGGCGCAGCAGGTGGAAGTACTGGGCGGCCGTGGTCGGGTTGGCGAGCCGGATGTTGCCCTCGGAGCCGAGCTGGATGAACCGCTCGATTCGCGCGCTCGAGTGCTCCGGGCCGGCGCCCTCGTAGCCGTGCGGGAGCAGCAGGGTGAGACGCGTTGTCTGGCCCCACTTCGACTCGCCCGAGGTGATGAACTGGTCGATGATCACCTGGGCCGAGTTGGCGAAGTCGCCGAACTGGGCCTCCCAGAGGATCAGCGACTCCGGCGAGGCCGCCGAGTAGCCGTACTCGAAGCCGAGGCAGGCGGCCTCGGAGAGCGGGCTGTTGTGGAGCTCGAACGGTGCCAGCGCGCCCGAGAGGTTCTGGATCGGGACGTAGCGCAGGCCCGTGTTCTCGTCGTGGAGCGCCAGGTGGCGGTGCGAGAACGTGCCCCGCTCCGTGTCCTGACCGGTGAGCCGGATGTGGGTCCCCTCGGTGAGCAGCGAGGCGAAGGCGAGCGCCTCGGCGTGGCCGTACTCGACCTCGCCGGTGTCGAGCTTCTCGATGCGCGAGAGCAGCGGCTTGCGCAGCTTGCGGTGGATCGTGAAGCTGTCGGGGACCTGCAGCAACTCCTCGTTGAGGGTCCGCAGCCGCTTCTCCGAGACCGCGGTCTCGACCTCGGGGCTCTTCGTCCGGTCGAGCTCGCCCGTGCCCATCGCGGTCGAGCTCGGGTCCTCGTACTCGCCCGCCTCCATCTTCTCCCGCAGGCCATGGAGCGTGCCCTGCAGGCGCGCGAGCTGCTCCTTGCCCTCGGCGGCGACCTCCTCGGAGGAGACCACGCCCTCGGCGACCAGCCGCTCGGCGTAGAGCTCGGAGACCGGCTTGTGCTCTCTGATCTGGGCGGCCATCCGCGGCTGGGTGTACGCGGCCTCGTCGGTCTCGTTGTGGCCGTAGCGCCGGTAGCCGATGAGATCGATCACCACGTCGCGGCCCCACTGCTCGCGGTAGGCCATCGCCAGCCGCGAAGCCGCCACGCAGGCCTCGACGTCGTCGGCGTTGACGTGGATGATCGGGCAGTTGAAGCCCTTCGCCATGTCGCCGGCGTACGGGGTCGAGCGCTCGTCCGTGGGGTCGGTGGTGAAGCCCACCTGGTTGTCGGTGATCAGGTGGATGGTGCCGCCCGTCTTGTAGCCCGACAGCGACTGGAGGTTGAGCGTCTCGGCGACCACGCCCTGGCCGGGGAAGGCGGCGTCGCCGTGCAGGAGCACCGGCACCGCGACGTGGGGGTTGTGGTGGAGCTTTGGCCCGGAATGCTCGGTCTGCGCCGCGCGGGCGCCGCCGGTGACCACCGGATCGACGAACTCGAGGTGGCTCGGGTTCGGGTACAGCCGGATCTTGACCTGGTCGTCGTCGAAGCTGAACAGCCCCTCGGCGCCGTGGTGGTACTTGACGTCGCCCGTGCCGGAGTGCGGCATCGCGGTGATCGCCTTCACCCGGTCGAGCGCCTTGGCGCCCTCGAACTCGGCCAGGATCGACTCCACCGAGCGCCCGAGGTTGTGGGCGAGGACCGCGAGGCGGCCGCGATGGGCCATTCCGATCACGACCTCCTCGGCGCCGTTCTGGCGCGCCAGCGTCGCCATCTCGTCGAGCATCGGGACGGTCACGTCGAGGCCCTCGATCGAGAACATCTTCTGGCCCAGGTAGGCCTTCTGCAGGAAGCGCTCGAACTGGAAGACCTCGATCAGCCGCGAGAGCAGGCCCCGCTTCTCGTCGGCCGAGAGCGGGGCGCGGTGCCAGCCGGTCTCGATCATCTCCCGCAGCCACATCCGCTGCTGGTGCGAGGCGAGGTGCTCGATCTGGTAGGCGATCGTCGAGCAGTAGGCGTCGCGCATCCGCGGCAGGGAGTCGAGCAGGGTCTCGCCCTCGACCCCGATCCGCAGGATCGATGCCGGGATCCGCGCCATCAGCTCCGGGGTCAGGTTGAGGTTCTCGGGCTCGAGCGCCGGATCGCCCTTGGGCTCGCCGCCGAGCGGGTTGACGCGCGCCGCCAGATGGCCGTGGGTGCGGTAGGCCTTGAGCAGCGAGGTCGCCGCCTGCACCGCCTGCAGCAGCTCGCGGTCGGGCTCGGCGGAGACCGCGCTCGGCTGGGCAGCGGCCGCGGCGGTCGACAGGGGCGGCGCCGACGCGGAGGCCGGGTGGGCGTTGGTGACGAGGTTCGCCTGGATCCGCAGCGACTCGGCGACCGACTCGTAGAAGGAGTCCTCGCCCTGGAGCAGCTGGTCGATCCGGCGCAGGAAGGAGCCCGACTCGGCGCCCTGGATGATCCGGTGGTCGTAGGTGGACGTCATCGTCATCACCTTCGAGACCCCGAGCGCCTTGATCTTCTCCGCCGGGGCGTGGGCCCACTCGACCGGGTAGGCGATCGACCCGGTGGCGATGATCGTCCCCTGGCCGCTCATCAGCCGCGGCACCGAGGCGACGGTCCCGAGCCCTCCGGGGTTCGTGAGCGAGATGTTGGTGCCCTGGAAGTCGTCGGCGGTGAGCTTGTTCTCGCGCGTCTTCGTGATCAGGTCCTCGTAGGAGGCGTGGAAGCCCGCGAAGTCGAGTGCGTCCGCGCCCTTGATGCAGGGCACGAGCAGGCTGCGCCCACCGCGGCGCTCGACGTCGACCGCGATCCCGAGGTTGACGCGCTCGTTCTCGATCACCTGCGGCTTGCCGTCCGCCTCGGCGTAGACGCGCGCCATCACCGGCCAATCCTGCGAGGCGCGGACGATCGCCCAGGCGATCAGGTGCGTGAACGACACCTTCATCCCGCGCTCGCGCAGGGCGGCGTTGATCGCCTTGCGCTTCGCGTCCAGGACGTCGACCGGGAGCGTGCGGAACGAGGTCGCGGTCGGCATCGACCGGCTCTCGTTCATGGCCTGCGCGAGCATCGCCGCGGGGCCGCGCAGCGGCTTCGTCTCGCCCGCCTCGACCGTCGCCGGGCCGGCGCCGTTGCCGCCGTCGGCCGCCGCGAGCACGTCCTCCTTGGTCACCTTGCCGCCCGGGCCGGTGCCCTTGAGCGCCCCGATGTCGAGGCCCTTGGCGGCGGCGATCCGGCGGGCGACCGGCGACGCGCGGCCGTTGCCGGCGTCGGCTTCGGCCTCGGCGGGCTTCGCCGGGGCGGTCGAGGCGGCGGCTCGCCGTTGCTCGCCGGCCGGCGCGCCGGCTCCGGCCGTCATCTCCGCCAGCGCCTGGCCGACCTGGACCGTGTCGTCGACGCCGACCAAAAGCTTGGTGATCGTCCCGCTCGCGGGCGCCGGCACCTCGGCGTCGATCTTGTCGGTGGAGACCTCGACCACCGTGTCGCCCTCGGAGACGCTGTCGCCCTCCGCGACGTGCCATTCGAGCACGGTCCCCTCGGTGACGGACTCGCCCATCTCAGGCATGCCAACGGTCACTGACGTTCCGCCCGCCTCCTCAGCTTCGCCTCCGGGGGCGGCCGGGTCAGCCGAGGGCTCGCTGGGCCTGGCGCCGAGATCTCGATCTCGCCCGGCTGCGCCGAGGTGGAGGCCACGGAGTCGTCGCCGAGGTCCTCGTCGCCCTCGCCGCCGCCCATCACCAGCTCGCCCTCGGCCTCCTTGAGCGGCGAGGGGTCGCCGCCGTTGCCCGAGGCGGCGCCGTTGGGGTCGATCTGGGCGAGGACCTGGCCGACCTCGACCGTGTCGTCGGGCTGGGCGAGGATCTTCGTCACGACCCCGCTGGCCGGCGCCGGCACCTCGGCGTCGATCTTGTCGGTGGAGACCTCGACCACGGTGTCGCCCTCGGCGACCTCCTGGCCCTCCGAAACGTGCCACTCGAGGATCGTGCCCTCGGTGACCGACTCCCCCATCTGGGGCATCTGCAGGTCGACTATTGCGTTCGCCACTTTCTCATTTGAGTGTATGACCTCGGCGGTTGCAGGGGCTGCGGTTTTCCCGCAGAGAATGCGAGCTTTCGGAAGCTTGGGTCCCTCATACGCGGTAGCGGGCCAGCGCCTCCTCCCGCGCAAGCGCGTGATCGACGATCGGCGCCGGGTAGTCCTCGCCGATCACACAGCCGGCCTCGCGCTGGACGTCCTCGGGCATCGTCCATGGCTCGCGCAGGTACCTGGCCGGGACGCGCTCGAGCTCCGCGACGTGGCGGAGGACGTAGGCGTTGTCGGGGTCGTAGCGCTCCTGGTGGCGGGCCGGGTTGTAGAGGCGCCGGTACACGGGCTGCGGGTCGGTCCCGACAGATGCGATCCACTGCCAGTTGCCGTTGTTGTTGGCCTCGTCGCCGTCGATCAGCAGGCGCATGAACCAGCGCTCGCCCCAGCGCCAATCGATTCCCAGGTCCTTGGTCAGAAACGAGCCGACCACCAGCCGGGCGCGGTTGTGCATCCAGCCCTCGCGCCGCAGCTGGCGCATGCCCGCGTCGACGAGGGGGTAGCCCGTGCGGCCCTCGCACCAGGCCTCGAAGGGCCGGCGGGCATAGCTCCACCGGATCCTGCCGCGATAGCGACCCTGGAACTCCGACCGCGCGTTGCGCGGGAAATGATCCAGCACGTGGTGATGGAAGTCGCGCCAGCACAGCTGGCGCCGGAAGGCCTCCGGACCCCTGCCCCGAGGCAGCCGCTCCTCGATCGCCCGGACCGACAGGCAGCCGAAGTGCAGGTAGGGGGAGAGACGTGAGGTGTTGTCGCGGCCGAGAGCGTCGTGGTCGTCGGTGTAGTCGCGGATCGGACCGTCGAGGAAGCGGTCGAGCGCCCGCCGCGCCTGCCGCTCCCCGCCGGGCGCCGGCTCGCTGACCTCCTGCTCGAGCCCGAGGGCCGCCAGCGACGGGATCCGGCCCTTGGCCAGCCGCGACGGCAGCGGGGGCAGCGCCCGCGGCGCCCCGAGCACGTCGCGGCGCGGGATGCCGAGCCACTTGCGGTGAAACGGCGAGAAGACGGTGTACGGCTTGCCCTGGCCGGTCTCGATCGCGCGCACGTCGATGGCGTTCAGGCCCTCGTGCGAGCGCAGCTCGATCCCCGCGTCCCGGAAGGCGGCACGGGCGCGCTCGGCGCGGCGTCGCGCGAACGGGCTCACGTCCCGGGTCACGTGGATCTCCTCGGCCCCGACCTCGCGGGCGAGCTCGGTCAGCTCGCGCTCGGGCGGGCCGTGGCGCACGACGAGCGCCGACCCGCGCCGGCGCAGCTCGCGGTCGAGGTCGCTGAGGCACTCCAGGAGGAACTGCGTTCGGGGCCCGGACTCGTGGCGCCCGTGCAGCAGCCGGTCGTCGAAGCAGAACACCGCGACGACCCGCCCGTGGGCGTCGAGCGCCGCCCGCAGCGCGGGGTGGTCGCGAATCCGGAGGTCGCGACGAAGCCAGACGATGCCGGAGGTCCCGCCCTCGGCCACCTCACCTACCTACCCGCGCCGGAGCGCGCCAGACAGGCGCTCGGCGAAGCGGCCGCTAGGCGCTCGGCCCGGCGGCTTCGAGGGCGGCGTCGCGGTCGCGATAAGGGCTCGACCCGGAACACGAGCCCGTCGCGCAGCGTGAACAGTTGAGCCCATCCCTGCCGCACCTCGACGCCGCTGCCGCTGCCGGCACCGCGAGCCTCGATCACAGCCACGACCTGATCGCCGCCGCAATCGACCACCTCGGGCAGCTCGACCCGCAGGGTTCCGCCAAAGCCCTCCTGGAGGCTCGACCACATCGTCCGGATCGCGCCGGGCCCTCGATAGACCCTGCGCTCGAGACCGGCGAGGTAGGGGTGCCACTCGACCTCCGGATGAAGGGCCGCGGCGACGGCCTCGAAGTCGCCGCGATTGAACGCGGCATAGGCCGCGCGGACGAGCTCGACGTGGTCCTGCGACATGGCGTCAGCCCCGCGATGTCGACGGCTTCGAGGGCGGCGGCTTCGCTGTCGAAGGTCTGCCACCAGGTCGCCCTGCCGGCTCGCCACTCGTTTGCCTGCCACACCCGCTGCTCGAAGGGCGCCTCGCTGACGGCGCCGCGACCACGAAGTTGGATGTCGCTGATCAGGTGCCGGTCGAGGTCGCGCACGTCGAGAACCTCGATGGTCGAGTCGGGGAACACTTCGAACAGATCTCCCCACCACGCGCGGATGCCGTCGTGACCGCGGTAGCGGGGGTCGCCCTCCACCCGCACGTCCCGCGTCACGAAATCCACCTCGGGGTCCATGAACCCCAGGAAGCCGTCGAGATCGCGCCGGTTGAACGCCTCATGGGCGCGGCGGAGCAGCTCCACGTTCTCCTGTGTCAGGGGCCGGCCCTCAGTCGGCGCCGTTTACCCGGGCGATCAGCACGACCTCGTTGCGGGCCGTGTCGATCATGTCGGCCGCCAGGTACTCGATCGCCGGCGCGGTGTGGTCGCAGAAGGGGCAGGCGAACTCGGCGCGAGGCGGGAGCTTGGGCGCCGGCGAGATCGGAACTCCGCACTCCGGACAGGCGAAGGCGCCGCGGGCCAGCACCTGGCGACCGTCGGTGACCAGGCGCGGATTCTGGCCGACCGCCGAGCCTCCCGTGCGGCCGAGCTTGACGTCGGGCTCGCCGCGATCGCCGGGGTCCGGTGCAAGCTCAAAGCCCACATGCTGAGTGTAGGCTGACCCCGACCGCAGCAGTGAGGCGGTAGCCGAGCCGCGGCGCTGTTGAGCCGCCAAATTCGATCGAGGAGGGCAAGTGGGCTACTTCGTCACCGGCGCGACCGGCTTCATCGGGCGCAACCTGGTCGAGCTCTTGCTCGAGCGCGAAGGCACCGTCTACGTGCTCGTCCGCGAGGGCTCGAAGGGCCGGCTCGAGGAGCTTCGCAACCGCTGGGGCGCCGACGGGGAGCGGATCGTCGGCATCGTCGGCGACCTCTCCGAGGCGCGGCTGGGCGTCTCCGACGAGGACCTCGAGGTCCTGCGGGGAGACGTCGACCACCTCTTCCACCTGGCCGCGATCTACGACATGACCGCGAGCGCCGAGAGCCAGCGGGTCGCGAACGTCGAGGGCACCCGGCACATGGTCCAGTTCGCGGAGACGGTCGAGGCCGGGCACGTCCACATGGTGAGCTCGATCGCCGCCGCCGGCCTCTACCGCGGGACCTGGCGGGAGGACATGTTCGAGGAGGCCCAGGAGGTCGACAACCACCCCTACTTCCAGACCAAGCACGAGTCCGAGGGCGTCGTCCGCAACGAGTGCTCGCGGCCGTGGCGTGTCTACCGCCCCGGGATCGTCGTCGGCAACTCCGAGACCGGCGAGATGGACAAGGTCGACGGCCCCTACTACTTCTTCAAGCTCATCCGCCGGATCCGGGGCGCCGTCCCCCAGTGGCTGCCCGTGCCGGGGATCGAGGGTCGCGAGATCAACATCGTCCCGGTCGACTTCGTGGTCAAGGCGATGGACCACATCGCCCACACCGAGGGCCTCGACGGTCGCGCCTTCAGCCTCACCGACCCGAACCCGCACACCGCCGGCGAGGTGATCGACATCTTCGCCCGCGCCGCCCACGCCCCCCAGACCTCGGTCCGGATGCCGCCGTGGGCGCTCGAGGCGATCGAGCCGGTGGTCAAGGCGGGGCTCACCGTCACGCCGCTCTCCGACGCGGTCGTCGACCGGGTCCTCGCCGACTTCGGCATTCCGCGGTCGGTGCTGATCTACGTCAACTACCCGACCCACTTCGACTCGCGCCAGACCGAGGCGGCGCTCGAGGGCACCGGGATCACCGTGCCGCCGCTCGAGGCCTACGCGGGCAAGCTCTGGGACTACTGGGAGCGCCATCTCGACCCGGATCTGTTCCGCGACCGGACCCTGATGGGCGCGGCCCGCGGGCGGCTCGGGCTGGTCGGTGGCCTCGCCCAGATCCTCGAGCAGCAGATCCCCGACGAGGTCATGCGGTTCGGCCGCCAGATCGTCGGCAACGCCTCCCTGCAGGCCGCCGTCCGGGGCCGGATCCTCATGGTCACCGGCGCCTCCTCGGGCATCGGCAAGTCGGCGGCGCTGAAGATCGCCGACGCCGGCGGCACCGTGCTGCTGGTCGCGCGCACGCCCGAGAAGCTCGAGCTGACCCGCGACCAGATCCTGGCGGGCGGCGGCATCGCACACATCCACCAGTGCGACCTCTCCGACCCCGAGGACATCGACCGGATGGCCGAGGAGGTGCTCGCCCAGCACGGCCACGTCGACGTGCTGATCAACAACGCCGGGCGCTCGATCCGACGCTCGGTCGCGCTCTCATACGACCGCCCGCACGACTTCGAGCGCACGATCCAGCTCAACTACCTGGGCGCGGTGCGGCTGATCCTGAAGCTGCTGCCGCGGATGCGCGAGCGCAAGTCGGGTCAGATCATCAACATCAGCTCGATCGGGGTGCAGACCAACATGCCCCGGTTCTCCGCCTACGTCGCGTCGAAGTCGGCGCTCGATGCGTTCAGTCGCTCGATCGCCTCGGAGATCATCGACGACGGCGTCCACATCACGACGATCAACATGCCGCTCGTGCGGACGCCGATGATCGCGCCGACGAAGATGTACGACCGCTTCCCCACGATCACCCCGGAGGAGGCGGCGGACATGATCTGCGAGGCGATCATCCACAAGCCGAAGCGGATCGCGACGCCGATGGGGACCCTGGGGCAGATCCTCTACGCGCTCAACCCGAAGTCGATCGACTACATCCTCAACACCGCCTACCACCTGTTCCCGGACTCGAGCGCGGCCAAGGGAGACAAGCCGAAGGAGCCAGGAGCCCCGGCCCCGCAGACGACCGACGAGCAGGCCAACCGCCAGCAGATCCTGTTCGCGAACCTGATGCGCGGGGTGCACTGGTAGGGACGTGGCCGGCCGCGGGCCCTCGCTGGGCAAGCGCGTCTCGGTGATCGCCCGCGCGGCTCGCGGCGTGCCCGCGAACCTGCCGCTGCCGAACCCGCTCGAGCGGCGCACGCTCGAGCGCGCCGTCGAAGGCAAGCGGGTGATGATCACCGGCGCCTCGTCGGGGATCGGCGAGGCGCTGGCGCTGCGGGTCGGCGCCGCCGGCGGCGAGGTCCTGCTGGTCGCCCGGACCACCGAGCGGCTCGAGCAGGTCGCCGAGCGCATCCGCGCCGACGGCGGGGCGGCCGGCGTGCATCCCTGCGACCTCAGCGACGCCGACGCGATCGCGGCGATGACCGAGCGGGCGATCGACGAGCACGGCGGCGTCGACGTGCTGGTCAACAACGCCGGGCGCTCGATCCGCCGGTCGATCGACCGCTCCTACGACCGCATCCACGACTTCGAGCGCACGATCGAGCTCAACTACCTCGGCCCGGTGCAGCTGGTCCTGAAGCTGCTCCCGGGCATGCGCGAGCGCCGCTCCGGGCTGATCGTCAACGTCTCGACCATGGGGCTGCAGGTGAACACGCCCCGCTTCTCGGCCTATCTCGCCTCGAAGGCCGCGCTCGACGCGTTCAGCCGCTCGATCGCGTCCGAGATCCTCGAGGACCGCGTCGCGATCACCACGGTCTACATGCCGCTGGTGCGGACGCCGATGATCGAGCCGAGCCGCCACTACCGCGACCTGCCCGGCGCTCTCGCCCGACGACGCGGCGAAGATGGTCGCCGACGCGATCGCCCACCGGCCGAAGCGCGCGACCACGATCGCCGGCCGGATCGCCGAGACGACCTACGCGACCGCGCCCAAGGTCCAGGACGCGATCGTCAACGCGGGCTACAAGCTGTTCCCGGAGCGGTGAGCGGCCCTCCGGCTTCGACGTCTGACGATGCCCTACGTCGATCGTGAGCGAGTCCTCGGCGACCTGATCGAGGCGCCGGTGGTCCTGATCGAAGCCGGGGGTGGCTTCGGCAAGAGCGTGCTCGCCGACCAGCTTCGGGGACGGCTCGACATCGCCTCCGCGGTCGCCGAGCTCGAGCGCGACACCGAGCATGCCGAGCAGCTCGTGGGCGCGCTGCGCCGCGGCATGCGCCGGGCCGGGCTCTCCGACGTCGCCTCGGCCCTCGGCGGCGCTTCGGCGGACGAGATCGAGGACGCGTTCGCCCGCGCCACCGAGCCCCTCCTGCTGGTGGTCGAGGAGGTCCAGCACGCGACCGGATCGGCGGCCGCTGTGCTCGCCGGGATCGCGCGCCGGCTCGATCACGGTCACCGGCTGGTCCTGGTCGGCCGCCGGCTCGATCCGCAGCTGGCCGCGCTGCGCGCATCGCCGGACGCCGCCTACCTGTCGGCCGCCGAGCTCGCGTTCGACGAGGGCGAGCTCGCCCTGGTGCTCGCCGCTGCGCTCGGTCGCGACCCGACCGCGGATGAGACCCGCCGGGTCAGCCGGCTGACGGCCGGCTGGCCGGCCGCCTCGGCGCTCGCCGCGACGAACCTCGGGCGCGGCGAGCTCACCCTGCGCCCGGGCGACTCACGGCCGATCGCCGCCCTGCTCGACGGCCTGCTCGCCGGGATCGAGCCCGAGGCGCGGGAGCGCCTGGCCCGCCTCGCGCACCTGCCGCTGCTCTCGACCGAGGTGGCGACCGCGTGCGCGGGCGACGGGGCGCTCGAGCAGCTCGCCGACGCGGGCCTGCCGCTGCGCGCCGACCGCACGGGCTGGTTCGAGCTTCCCGACCCGATCCGCGAGCAGCTCGCGACCGAGGCCGAGCTCCCGACCGCGGACGCGCGCCGGGCGGCGGCCGCCTACGCCGACAACGGCGAGCTGGCCACGGGGCTCGCCCTGCTGAACCAGGTCGGCGACCCCGGCGGGGTGGCCGAGCTGCTCGCCGCGCGCCGCTGGCAGGAGCTGGGCGAGCTCGAGCTCGCCGAGCTGCGCGCGATCCTGACGATGACGCCGCACGACGCCCTGGCCGACCACCCCCGGGCCCTGATGGGTGTCGCGCGGGTGGCCGAGCGCGACGTCGACCTCGCCTACTGCGCCGAGCTCCTCAGCCGGGCGCTCGAGCTCGCCACCGACCCCCGCGAGCGCCGGGAGATCGAGGCCGAGCTCGTCGCGACCCGGGCGACGGTCGAGCCCGGGGACGAGGTGGAGCGCCTGGCGACGGCGATCCTCGACGCGGCCGATCCCGACGAGACCAGGGCGCGGGCCCGGGCGCTGACCGCGATCGGCCGCATCGAGGCGTGGCGCGGCGAACCCGCGCAGACGGTGCGGGCCGAGGGCCGGCTCGCCGAAGCGGCGACGCTGTGCCGGCTCGCGGGGGAGGTGGAATGGCAGGCGCGGACCCTGATCGGCCTCGGCTACCGGGTCGCCTTCGCCCGGGGGGACCTCGAGCTCGCGGTCACGCACCTGAGCGAGGCCCTCGCTCTGCTGCCCGAGCCGGGCGCGGAGCGCGCCGCGGTCGCCTCGTTTCTGGCCGACGTGCTCGCCTACGTCGGCCGCTTCGAGGAGGCGGCCGCGGCGCTGGTCGAGGCGACCGCGATCGGCCGCAACCTCGCCGATCATCGAATCCGCGCCTACGCCGCCTGGAGCGGCATGACGCTGGCCTCCTACCGGGGCGACGGCGCCGCGACGCTGCAGCGGATCCGCACGGTCGAGCTCAACCCGGGGGAGTGGTTCGAGCACCCCACCGGGATCGAGTTCCTCGCCGACGCGGCGCTCGCCCTCGCGCGCACCGGGTCCGAGGACCTGGCGGCCGAGTACGCGGCGCGGGCGACCGAGCGCGCCGAGGCGGCGGGCCACCCGGAGATCGCCTGGCTGGCGGAGGGCGCGGTCGCGGCGCGCTGGGGCGATCCCGAGCTGGCGGAGGACCAGCTGGTGCGCTTCGCGAAGCTCGCCCCAGCAGGCGCCCCGCGATGACTGGCGGACGCTGCTCTTCCGCGCCCTCGCCGCCTCCCGGCGAGGCGACCCGGCCGCGGCGGGTCTCGCGGCCCAGGCCTACGAGGCCGCGAGCGAGCTCGGCCGCCCGGACCTGCCGGCCCTGCACGAGCCCGACGTGGCCGCCCGCGCGGTGGAGCTGGCGCTCGAGGCGGGCTCGAGGGCGGCCGCGGCTGTCGCGGTCGAGGGCGAGCCGTCGCACCTGATCACCGTTCTGGGCGGGTTCGGCGTCACCGCCGACGGGCGCGCGCTCGAGCCTCCGGCGGGGCGGCCGTCGACCCTGATCAAGGCGCTGGCCCTGGCCGGCGCGCCGCTGGCGATCGACCAGGCGATCGAGCTGCTGTGGCCGGCCGTCGAGGGGTCGACCGGGCGCCGGCGGCTGCGCAACCTGCTCAATCGCGTGCGCGCGAGCTGCGGCGACCTGGTCCGTCGCGAGGGCGAGGCGCTCGTGCTCGCCGCGGGCACGGAGGTCGACGCGAGTCTCTTCGAGCAGGCGGCGATCGCGGTCGCCGGGGCCGAGGACGGCGCCCGGCCCGGCCTCGCGCGCAGCGCGCTCGCGCACTACAGCGGCGACCTGCTGCCCGCCGACCGCTACGAGCCGTGGGCCACCGCGCCGCGCGAACGCCTGCGGCGCCGGCAGCTGGAGCTGCTCGACCTGCTTGCCGACGACGCCGTCGACCGCGGCGAAGTCGACGAGGCGATCAGGCTCCTGGACCGCGCCCAGGAGGCCGAGCCGCTGGACGAGGACCGCTACCTGCGCGCTGCGGAGCTGCTCCTCTTCCAGGGCCGGCGCGGAAGCGCGCTCGCCCTGGTCGATCGCGCGAGCGCGGTCCGCACCGAGCTCGGCCTCGGGCCGTCGCAGCGGCTCGAGCGCCTGCGCGGCGCGACGACCGCCGGTCCCTGAGGCCCCTGTCGGACGCCCGTTGGACGCCCCGCGTGGACCATGTGCCGCGTGCTCGTGACGCTCGTCGTCCGCCTGGAAGCGCAGCGGCTCGCGGCCGGCGAGTTCGTCGGCGAGGTCGAGCACGTGGGACCGGGCGGACACACGCTGGTCCGCGAGGTCTCGGACCTGGTCCGCTTCGCCCGGCAGGTCGCGGCCGCCGAGCCCGTGCTCGGGGACGATGCCGCCGGACCGATACCGTGGCGGCGATGTCCGCCCGGCAGCGCAAGCACTGGGGATGGGGCTATGAGGACCAGCAGCCCTCCGCCGCCGACCTGAGGGCCGCGGCGAGCGACATCCGCGCTCGCCTCGGCTTCGGCGGCGAGGCCGAGGAACCCGTGGGCCTGGAGGCGATCGAGCTCCCCGATCCTCGCCTGCGGCCGCCGGACTCGCTCGCGCCGATCGTCAGCGACGATCGCCGGGCCCGAGTGGGCCACGCGCTCGGCAAGGCCTACCGGGACGTCGTTCGCGGCTTTCGCGGCCGGATCGAGAACCCTCCCGACCTCGTCGCCCGCCCGCGCGACGAGGGCGAGGTCGAGGCGGTGCTCGACTGGTGCTCGCAGGAGAATGCGGCGGCGATCCCCTACGGCGGGGGGACCAGCGTCGTCGGCGGGGTCGAGCCGCGCCTCGAGGGCGATCACGCCGGCTCCGTGAGCCTCGACCTCGGGGCGCTCGACCGGGTGCTCGAGGTCGATCGCGTCTCGCGGGCGGCCCGGATCCAGGCCGGCGTCCTCGGCCCGGCGCTCAACGAGCAACTCGCCGAGCACGGCCTGACGCTGCGCCACTTCCCGCAGTCGTTCGAGTACTCCACCCTCGGGGGCTGGATCGCGACGCGCGCCGGCGGCCACTTCGCGACCGTCTGGACCCATATCGACGACCTGGTCGAGTCGGTGCGGGCGATCACCCCGACAGGGGTCTGGGAGAGCCGGCGGCTGCCGGGGTCAGGAGCCGGGCCGAGCCCGGACCGGATGCTGATCGGCTCCGAGGGCATCCTCGGCGTGATCACGGAGGCCTGGGTGCGGGTGCACGAGCGCCCGCGGCACAAGCTCTCCGCTGGGATCGCCTTCGAGTCCTTCGCCGCGGGCGCCGAGGCCGTGCGCGCCCTCTCCCAATCGGGCCTCAACCCCTCGAACTGCCGCCTGCTCGACGAGGTCGAGTCCGAGATCACCCACGCCGACGACGGCGGCCGCGCTGTGCTCGTGCTCGGTTTCGAGTCGGCGCACCAGCCCGTCGACGCGCTCGGCGACCAGGCGCTCGAGCTCTGCCGCGACCACGGCGGCGAGGTCACGTCCGAGCGCCGTACGACCGGCGAGGAGCGCCGGACGGACGGCGACGCCGTCGGCGCCTGGCGCCATGCCTTCCTCGCGGCCCCCTACCTGCGCGACACGTTCGTCGCCGTGGGGGTGCTCTCGGACACGTTCGAGACCGCGATCACCTGGGACCGCTTCGAGGAGTTCCACGCGACCGTGCTCGCCGCGGCGCGCGCGGCCGTGGCGGAATCGTGCGCCGCCCCCGCCGAGGGCGAGGGAGCCCCACGGGTGATGTGCCGGTTCACGCACGTCTACCCGGACGGCCCGGCGCCGTACTTCACGATCCTCGCCCCGGCCCGGCGCGGAGACGAGG
The DNA here is from genome assembly GCA_963729065.1 of uncultured Solirubrobacterales bacterium. Taxonomy (GTDB): domain Bacteria; phylum Actinomycetota; class Thermoleophilia; order Solirubrobacterales; family 70-9; genus WHSW01. The sequence goes on along the minus strand of CAVSMS010000010.1, from coordinate 541,154 downwards.
TCGCCCAGTGGGACGAGATCAAGGCCGCCGTCTCGGACGTGCTGATCGCCGCCGGCGGCACGATCACCCACCATCACGCCGTCGGCCGCGACCACCGGCCCTGGTATGACCGCCAGCGGCCCGAGCTGTTCGCCGAGGCGCTGCGGGCGGCGAAGCGCGCAGTCGATCCTGCGGGCGTGATGAACCCCGGGGTCTTGATCGACCCGAGTACCTAACCTCCTGCCCCGGATGCCGCCGCTGATCCGGGCCCTGCGCCCGCAGGAATGGGTCAAGAACCTGCTCGTTTTCGCCGGGGTGCTGTTCTCCGGGCGCCTCGACGAGAGCGGTGCCCTCGGCGACGCGCTGATCACCTTCGTCGCCTTCTGCGGGATCTCGAGCGCCGGGTACCTGTTCAACGACCTTCGCGACCGCGAGCACGATCGGCGCCACCCCGAGAAGCGCCACCGCCCGATCGCCAGCGGCGCGGTCTCCCCGGGGACCGCGGGCGGGCTCGCTGTCGCGCTCGCGCTCGGCGGGTTGGCGCTGGGCCTCCTCGTCGACGTCGAGGTCTGTGCGCTCGTCGCGGCGTACGGCGTGATCACCGCCGCCTACTCGCTGGTGCTCAAGCGGCTGGTGATCCTCGACGTGATGACGATCTCGTCGCTGTTCATCCTCCGGGTGGTCGCCGGCGCCGTCGCGGTCGGCGCGCAGGCGTCGGAGTTCCTGCTCGTCTGCACGGGCTTCCTCGCGCTGTTCCTCGGCTTCACCAAGCGCCGCCAGGAGGCCATGCTCGAGGAGGACGATCCGGCGGAGCTCGAGGGTGCTCCGGCGACCCGACCGGTGCTCGAGCACTACTCGATCCCGTTCCTCGACCAGATGATCGCCATGGTCACCGCCTCGGCGATCATCACCTACATCATCTACGCGGTCGACTCGCCGCGGGTCGGTTCGCAGATGCTGGCGACGGCGCCCTCCGTGCTCTACGGGATCTTCCGCTACCTCTACCTGATCTACGACCGCCGCGACACACGCTCGACCGCGGCGATCCTCACCGAGGACCCCGGGATGCTGTTCGCGGCGATCACCTGGGTCGGAGCGGCGCTGGCGGTGCTGTACGTGTTCGACTAGGGTTTCCGCGCGTGGATCTGACGCTGAGCTCCGAGGAAGAGGCGTTCCGCGACGAGGTCCGGGCCTGGATCGCGGCGAACCACCCCGGGCCCTCGCCGAGCGGCGGCGACCAGGTCCAGTTCGAGTTCGAGCGTGAGTGGCAGCGCCGGATGCACGCGGCCGGCTGGGCCGGGATCTCGTGGCCGAAGGAGTACGGCGGCCGCGGGGCGACCCTGATCGAGCAGTCGATCTTCGGCGAGGAGCTGGCGCGGGCGAAGGCGCCGCGGCCGGCGAACGTCCTCGGCCTGGTGATGGGCGGTCCCGTGGTCATCGCCCACGGAACCGAGGAGCAGAAGGAGCGCTTTCTGGAGCCGATCCTCTCCGCGGAGGAGATCTGGTGCCAGGGCTTCTCCGAGCCCGAGTCCGGCTCCGACCTCGCCTCGCTGAAGACCAAGGCGGTGCCCGACAACGGCGGCTTCCGGGTCACGGGCCAGAAGGTCTGGACGACCTTCGCCCACGAGGCGAAGTGGTGCATGCTCGTCGCCCGCACCGACCCCGACGTGCCCAAGCACAAGGGCCTCACCTACTTCCTCATGGACATGGAGCAGGACGAGATCGAGGTCCGCCCGCTGCGCCAGATCACCGGCGAGGCGGAGTTCAACGAGCTCTTCATGGAGGATGCCTACGTCCCCGACGAAAACGTCGTCGGCGGGGTCGGCAACGGCTGGATGGTCGCGATCACGACGCTCATGAACGAGCGCGCCGGCCTCGGGGCCTCGGCCGCGCTCGGCCTCGCCAACGCCCTCGACGAGCTGATCGAGCTGGCGAAGCAGCGGGGCATGGCCGACGACCCCCTGGTCCGCGACAAGGTTGCGCGGCTCAAGATCGGGATCGAGGGGCTGCGCCTCGGCGCGCTGCGGGCGCTCACGGCGACCATGAAGGTCGGCATCCCGGGTCCCGAGGGCTCGATCGCGAAGCTGCAGTGGTCGTCGACCAACCAGGCCCTGACCGAGCTGGCGGTCGAGGTCGGCGGGATCGAGGCGCTCACCCGCGGCAACCTCTGGGCCTACCGGTTCCTGCGGTCGCGCGCCAACTCGATCGAGGGCGGGACGAGCGACGTGCTCAAGAACATCGTCGCCGAGCGGGTCCTCGGCCTCCCGAAGCTGCGTAGACGGACGTATGTGGGTGAGCGCCTTTAGGCGCGAAACGAGCGTTGCCCCCCTGGCAAGGGATTTTCGATGGACTTCGACTTCAACGACGAGCAGCGCGAGATCAAGTCGACCGCGCACGACTTCATCGCCAGCCGTTTCAAGCCCGAGAAGGTCCGCGAGCTCGCCGAGTCCGAGCAGCCGTACGACGACGCGATCTGGAACGAGATCTGCGAGCTCGGCTGGGCGGGGATCGCGATCTCCGAGGAGTACGGCGGCCAGGGCCTCGGCGTGGTCGAGCTGGTGATCCTGCAGGAGGAGTTCGGCTACGTCTGCGCCCCGGTGCCGTTCGTGGCCAACGCCTACGCCGGCGCGGCGATCGAGGCCGCGGGCTCGGACGCGCAGAAGGAGAGCTGGCTACCCGGGATCGCCTCGGGCGAGGGCCGCGGCGCGGCGGAGCTCGACCACGACGGCGGGCCGATCGTCGGCGCCGCCGACGGCTCGGTCGTCCTCGTGCTGGCCGAGGGGTCGGGGGCGAAGCTCGTCGAGACCGGCGACGCCCAGCTCGAGCGGCTCGACCTGATCGACACCACCCGGGCCTACTACCGGGTCGAGGCCGGCGGCGGCGAGGCGCTGCCGGGTGACCTCGATCGGGCCGCGTCGATCGGCCAGGTGGCGCTTGCGGCGGAGCTCGTCGGCATCGCCCAGCGGGCGCTCGAGATGGCCGTCGACTACGCCAAGGAGCGCCATCAGTTCGACCGCCCGATCGGCGCCTATCAGGCGGTCTCGCACCGGCTGGCGGAGATGCTCTGGGACGTCGAGGAGGCCCGCTCGCTCACCTACTACGCCGCCTGGTGCGCGGACGCGCAACCGGAGTCGCTCTCGCTGGCGGCCTCGATGGCCAAGGCGCGGGCGTCCGACAGCGCCACGTCGGTGACCCACAACGCGATCCAGACCTTCGGCGGCATCGGCTTCACCTGGGAGCACGACATCCACTTCTTCCTCAAGCGCGCCCGGGTCGGCGCCCGCCTGATGGGCACGCCGCGGGGTCACCGCGAGCGCGTCGCCGAGCTCGTCGGGCTCGGCTAGCCCTCGGCCGCCAGGAGGGAGTCGAGGATCTCGCCGTAGCGCCCGAGCGCGAGGGAGAGGTGTCCCTGGCCATCGAGCAGGCGGGCGTCCGCGCCGGCCACGTGCGTCGCCAGCCAGCGGCCGTGCGCGGCCGGGACGAAGCGGTCGTCGAGGCCCTGCCAGACGGTCACCGGGACGGCGATCGACGCCGGATCGAAGCCCCAGTCGCCGATGAACGCGAAGTCGTCGTCGAACCAGCCCCAGGTCCCGCCGCTCACCGAGTTCCGCATCCCACCGGCCGCGAACTCCGCGTACTCGCCGGTGAGCACCGCGGCATCGGCACCGGAGACGAGGTCCCCCAGTGCCTCGAGCAGGTCGGGCCCCCGCACCTGGCGCAGCTGAGGCTCCCAGGCGGCGAGGAACTCCTCGAGCTTCTCCGGGCTCTCGACGGCAGCGCCGATCTCCTGGTGGTTCTCCTCGCCCATGCCCTCCAGCCAGTCGAGCCCCTCGGCGGAGAAGGGCGCGACGCCCGCGATCGTCGCCGCGGCGATCACCCGGTCGCCGAGCAGCGCGGCGCACGCGAGCGCGTGCGGCCCGCCCCCGGAGCCGCCGACGGTGAAGAAGCGCTCCGCGCCGATCGCGTCCGCGATCGCCGCGGCGTCGGCGGCGCAGTCGGCGACCCGTCGGCCCGGGTTGCGCTCCGAGCCCGCGTAGCCGGGTCGCGAGTAGGCGACGAGGCGCACGCCGCGCTCGGTCGCCGCCTCGACGTGCGCCGGCCAGAACCCGTGCGCCGATCCGGGGGTGCCGTGGTGGACGAGCACCGGGCTACCGTCAGCCGGGCCTGCGGCGATCACCTCCAGCCGCCGGCCGCCGTCGACGGCAGTCGAGAAGCGCTCCGTCTCCATCGCGCGCACGTTACCCGCGTCGGCCGTAGGCGGCGAGGAAGGCGCGCACGCCGGCGTCCGCGTAGCGGTCGAGCTCGGCCGGGGTCGGGATCGCCTCGTCGCCGAGCAGCATCGCCCGGTTGACGGGGGCCGACATCACGAGCCAGTTGAAGTGCGCGGCGGCGATCGCCGGGTCCTCCACCCGCAGTGCCCCGCGTTCGGAGAGCCGCTCGAACGCCTCGGCGAGCAGCGCCAGCGCCCGTCCGGCGCCGCGCTCGTAGAAGGCGCGACCGAGCTCCGGGAACCGGCCGGCCTCGCCGATCACCAGCCTGCGGAGCGCCATCAGCCGCGGCTGCATCACCGCCGCGAGCTGCCGGCGGGCGAGCTCGCGCAGCCCGTCCTCGAGCTCGCCTCCCTCGGCCAGCTCGAGCGTCTCGGTCTCGAGCGGGTCGCCGGCCTCGTCGACGACTGCGGCGACGATCTCGGTGAACAGGGTCTCCTTGTCGGCGAAGTGCTTGTAGACGGTCTGCTTCGAGACCCCCGCGAGGGCGGCGATCTCGTCCATGCTCGTGCCCAGGTAGCCCTTGCGCAGGAACGTCTCGGTCGCCGCCTCGAGGATCACCCGCCGCTTGCGGGCGGATCGCGGCTCGGTGGGGGGAGCGCCCATGGCGTGAACAGTACTAGACGGTCCAGTCTGTATAGTACTGAACCGTCTAGTTCCAAACCGAGGAGGACGAGATGACCACCGAACTGCGCTCCCAGCCGCTGCTCACCGGCCTGCGAATCGGCGAATGCGCCCGCTGGCACGACGGCCGCCTCTGGCTCGCCAACTGGGGGGAGGGCGAGGTGCTCGCCGTCGACGCCGACGGCCGCAGCGAGGTCATGGTCGAGATCGACACCACGATCCCGATCTCGATCGACTGGCTGGCCGACGGGCGGCTGCTGGTGGTCTCCGGCCCCGAGGGCCTCGTGCTCCGCCAGGAGCCCGACGGGTCGCTGGTGACCCACGCCGACCTCACCGGCCTCTCGCCGCATTCGTGGAACGAGATCGTCGTCGACGGCCGGGGAAACGTCTACGTGAACACGATCAACTTCGACATGATGGGCGGGGGAGAGTTCGCGCCCGGCCTGATCGCGCTGATCACGCCGGACGGGTCGATCCGCCAGGTGGCCGACGGGCTTCAGTTCCCGAACGGCATGGCCGTGACGCCGGACAACTCGACCCTGATCTGCGCCGAGTCGTTCGCCGGCCGGCTGAGCGCGTTCGACATCGAGCCCGACGGCACCCTCTCGAACCGGCGCGTCTGGGCCGAGCTCGGCGAGGGCGGGGACGGGATCTGCATCGACGCCGAGGGCGCCGTGTGGACCCCGGCGGCGAACCGCTGCGAGCGCGTGCGCGAGGGCGGCGAGAAGCTGGAGACGGTCGAGCTGGAGGGGGACAGGTCCGTCTTCGCCTGCGCGCTCGGCGGCGAGGACGGCAGGACGCTGTTCATGCTCGCGGCGCCCTGGCTCGGCGCCGAGAAGATGTTCGACGGGCCTCCGAGCGGCGTGGTGCGCACCGCCTCGGCCCCCGCGCCGGGCGCCGGCTGGCCGTAGGGACCAGGGGACCTAGATCCCGAAGGTCGGGCCGCAGACCTGGAAGGTCGCCGTGCGCTTGAGCTGTCCGCCCTTGCGCTTGGCGGCGATCCGCAGCTCGTAGAAGCCGGGGTCGAGCGAGTTCGCGGGGATGTCCACCTTGACCTTGCGCCCCTTCTTCTTCGCGATGCGGCCCGACTCGCCGCTGACCGGCAGCGGGGTGCCGAACTCGGACTTCGGTCCCTTGAGATAGGCGTAGGTGCGGGTGACCTTCTTCGCCTTGACCTTCGCCTTCGCCTTGAAGGCGCTGTTGGTGCAGGTGCGCCGGAACGCCGGTGAGCTTGATCTTGTTCGAGCCGGAGAACTCGGTCGGGTAGTCGACCTGGCTGATCGATGCGCCCGTGCCGAGGTCGGTCTGGAAGTCGCACGCAGGGGGCGCGGTGCACTTGTAGGCGACGACAGTCTGGGCGAAGGACTCGTTCGCCTGAACCGTGGCGGTGAGCTGAATCGAGGCGTTGGCGGCCACCGCGCCGAAGAGGCACTCGGCGCTGCCGCCGGAGAAGGTGCACGTCCCCTGCGAGGTGGTGAAGGTCAGGTAGGTGCTGTCGACCGGGGTTTGGGTGCCGGGTCGTGTGATCTTGACGTGGGCGCGCGCGTCCGGCTCGGCCGTGGGCCCGTTGGTGAGCGTGGTCTGCACGGTCACCGTGCCGCCCTGATCCACCGGGTCGGGGGAGGCGGTCTGCGTCACGGCGATGGCAGCGGACGCCGCGGGTGCGGCGATCGCTCCGATCACCATCGCGGCCGCGGCCGCGAGCGTCGTCCTGCCTGCTCGCATCGCGCACAGCCTAACCGCAACCGGGCCGCGGCAGGAAGAATCGCTACCGGTTGAGTTCCCGCCGCAACGTTTCCACCAGCGTCTCGTTCCCCTCTGCGTCGAGCGCGCGCCGGCCGATGCCGCCCGCGTAGGCGACCAGGCTGCCGTCGCCCATCAGGTCGATGCCGGCCGTGCGCCCCCGGAGAACGCCCCCGGCGGAGACCTCGAGACGGGCCGCGACGCGGTCGCCGGGCTCGAACGAGCGCAGCATCGACACTCGCGGCAGGCGCCCCCGGAGCCGCTCCTCGTCCAGCCGGCGCTCGAGCTCGGTGAGCGCCTCGTCGAGATCGTCGAACGAGCTCCGCGAGACCTTGGAGCCGCTTCGCGTTGTGACCTTGTATCGCAGCCGGCTCAGTGCCCCGTCAACGCGGCACTAGGCGCCGCGGAGCCTGCGGATCGGTCGGCGCACGGAGTTGTTGGTGATCTTCTCCGGTCCGTTGCGCTCGCCGACCGGCGTGTAGTCGACGTCGCGGAGCCCGGTGTAGATCTGCCGCGGCCGGGCGATCTTCTGCTCGGGGTCCTGGATCATCTCCAGCCACTGCGCGACCCAGCCCGCGGTCCGCGGGATCGCGAACATCACCGTGAACAGCTCGGTCGGCAGCTCGAGCGCCTCGTAGATCAGGCCGGAGTAGAAGTCGACGTTGGGGTAGAGCTTGCGCGAGGTGAAGTACTCGTCGTCGAGCGCCTGCTTCTCGAGCTCGGTCGCGATCTCGATCAGCGGGTTGTACTCGGTCGCCTCGAGCACCTCGTCGACGTGCTTCTTGATGATCCGGGCCCGCGGGTCGTAGTTCTTGTAGACCCGGTGGCCGAAGCCCATCAGCTTCTCCTCGCGGTTCTTGACCCCCTCGAGGAACCCGGGGATGTTGTCGGTCTTCTCGATCCGGCGCAGCATCCGCAGCACCGCCTCGTTGGCGCCGCCGTGCAGCGGCCCGTACAGGGCCGCCACCCCGGCGGCCACCGCGGAGTAGGGGTCGACCTGCGAGGAGCCGACGGCCCGCACCGCGTTCGTGGAGCAGTTCTGCTCGTGGTCGGCGTGCAGGATGAAGAGCACGTCGAGCGCCTTCGCCAGCCGCGGGTCGGGCTCGTACTTGACCTCGGTCTTCTTGAACATCATCGAGAGGAAGTTCTCGGAGAAGCTGAGGTCGTTGTCGGGGTAGACGTACGGGAGGCCCATGTTGTGGCGGTAGGCGAACGCCGCGAGGGTCGGCATCTTGGCGATCAGCCGGACCGCCGCCATGTAGCGCTCCTGCGGGTCGTCGATCTGCTTGGCGGCCGGATAGAAGGTCGAGAGCGCGCCGACGCTGGCGAGCAGCATGCCCATCGGGTGCGCGTCGTACCGGAACCCCTGCAGGTGCTGCTTGATGTCCTCGTGGACGAAGGTGTGGTGGGTGACGTCGAAGATCCAGCGCTCGAGCTGGGCGGCGGTCGGCAGCTCGCCGTAGACGAGCAGGAAGGCGACCTCGAGGAAGGTCGACTTCTCGCACAGCTGCTCGATCGGGATCCCGCGGTGCTGGAGGATGCCCTCGGCGCCGTCGATGTAGGTGATCGACGACCGGCACGACGCCGTGTTCGTGAAGGCGGGGTCGTAGGCCATCGTCCCGAAGTCGTCCTCGTTGACCTTGATCTGGCGCAGGTCGATCGCCTTGACGGTGTCGTCGGTGATCTCGAGGTCGTAGGACTTGCCGGTCCGGTTGTCGGTCACCGTGAGGGTGTCGGTCGCCTTGTCGGCCGTCGCCACGGCGCCGTCCCCTGAAGTCTCGTGCTCTGCCGCCATCGCGTCTCCTCGTTAGGGGGGCCTGGGGGGTCGCTCATTCTCGCACCTAAAGGACCCCGGCCTCGCCGCCGATGAAATGCACGGAGGTAGCCCTTGGTCGCACTGACCGCTCAACGAGACCTGGCCACCCTGAAGCAGGGGGCCCTGTCGGCGGGTCGCGCAAGCGACGCCGTGACGTACCTCGGCGAGGCCGTGGAGCAGCTCGCTGCCCTAATCGACTGCCATCGCTGCTCGATCCTGCTGCTCGATGGGACCCGGCTGCGGCACGCCGCGGCGGTCGGCCTCCCCGACGAGTACCTGACCGCGATCGACGGGCTCGAGATCGGCCCCGCGGTCGGGACCTGTGGCACCGCCGCCCACACCGGGCAGACGTGCGTCACCGAGGACATCGAGTCCGATCCCCGTTGGGACGGCCGGCGGGACCTCGTCCGGGCCGTCGGCCTGCGCTCCTGCTGGTCGGTGCCTCTCCGCCTGCCGGGCGGCGCGGTGCTCGGCACCTTCGCCACCTACTCCGACGAGCCCTTCGCCCCGTCGCCCGAGCAGGTTGAGGTAGTCGAGGCCTACGCCTCGATCGTCGCCCTGGGGCTCGACAACGTCCGCCGCAAGGCCGAGCTCGCGGCGAGCTACGAGGCCGCGGTGGTCGGGCTCACATCGGCGCTCGACGTCCGCGACGAGTACGCCGGGAGCCACTCGACCGCGACCTCGCGCCTCGTGCGCGAGGTCTGCGCCAGGCTTCGACTCGACGAGCACCAGACCGAGACCGCCGGCCGGGTCGCCGCGCTGCACGACGTCGGCAAGCTCGGGATCCCGACCGAGATCCTCAGCCGCCGCGGCCCGCTGACGCCCGAGCAGATGGCGGTGATGCGCGGCCACCCGGTGATCGGCGAGCAGATCGTGCGGCAGATCCCCGGCATGGACGAGATCGCGACCGCCGTTCGCCACGAGCACGAGCGCTGGGACGGCCAGGGGTATCCCGACGGGATCGCGGGGGAGCGGATCCCGCTCGCGAGCCGGATCGTCTTCGCCTGCGACGCGTACCACGCGATGATCTCCGAGCGTCCCTATCGAGCCGCGCTCCCGCACGCCGATGCGGTCGTCGAGCTCGAGCGCAACGCCGGGACCCAGTTCGACCCCGCGATCGTCCGCACGCTGCTCGACGTGCTCGCCGAGTCCGAGCCGGACTCGGTGCCGACGGCCGCCGAGGCCGAGGAGCGCGAGCGCCGCGCGGAGCTGGAGGCGCTCGCCACGGAGGCCGGTGCCGAGGACCTGCTGGTGTTCAGCCGCGTCGGGACGGACACCTTCTCGCACCTCGCCGGCACCGGACGCGGCCAGGCCTGGGCCGGGAACATCGAGCTCCGCCGCGGCGACTCACGCTTCGACGCGAGCATGCGCAGCGGGCTGCCCGAGTTCTTCGCCGACCCCAAACCGATGCCGGTGGTCGGGCCCTACTTCGCCCGCAGCGCGGTCATCGTCCCCGTGGGCGCCGACGTGATCGTGATCTTCGGCTCGGCGAGCGACTCGCTCGCCGACATGCCCGCCACGGACGCCGTCGAGATCGCCGGGAGGGTGGCCCGCAGCGTCGAACAGGTTCCCGCGGCGAAGCGGCTCGCCGACGAGCTCGAGGTCCTCGACGCGGTCCGCGCCGTGACCACGGTCGCGGTCGACGGGGTCGAGGGGACGCTGTCGCAGATCGCCGAGCGTGCGGCGACCGCGCTCGGCTGCGAGTTCAGCGCCGTGATCGTCGACGGTGACGTCCTCGCCCCCCGCCTCGGCTGGAGCGCGCAGGGCTGGCTTCCGGGAAGCGACCCGGCCTCGACCAAGGAGCTGCTGCGCAGCCTCGGCGCCTGGGTTCGGGCGAGCGGCGAGGGACCGGTGCTGATCGAGGACGCCGGCGGGGCGCTCGGCGACTCCCCACCGGGGTTCGGGCACGAGGACGGCGTCACCTCGCTGCACGCGGTGAACATCGACCAGCTCGGGGTCCTGGCCATGGTCCATGCCGTGCCCGGGCGCGCCTTCACCGCCCTGCGGCGGCGCATCGTCCGCTCGCTCGCCGACGGCGCCGAGGTCGCCATCCGGCGCGCGCTCGCCCAGGAGCAACTCTCACGCGAGAACGCGCAGCTCGAGCGCCGGGCGAGCACCGATCCGCTGACCGCGCTCAGCAACCGCGGCGGGTGGGACGGGATCGTGGACACGGCCGAGAGCGACCTGCGCCGCGGCGAGCGTGTCGCGGTGGCGCTCTTCGACCTCGACGGGCTCAAGGACGTCAACGACGTCCACGGCCATGCGGCCGGCGACGAGCTGCTGCGGTCGTTCGCACGCCTGCTCGCCGGCGTCGCGCGCTCGACCGACTTCGTCGCGCGGATCGGGGGCGACGAGTTCGCCGTCCTGCTGCGCGACTGCGGCAGCTCCGGCGCGCTCGCGTGGTGCGAGCGGGTCCTGGACGCGGTGCGGACGCACAACGCCTCCGGTCGCGGGCCCAGGCTCCGGGTCTCCGCGGGCTGCGCGGCCGCCGACCTGCACGGCAGCGTCAGCGCGGCGATCGTCGAGGCCGACCGCGACCTCTACGCGGTCAAGGCCGACCAGGCACAGTAGCCGCGACGGGCGCCTCGTCGAAGTGGGTGAGGCGCCGGAAGACCTCGATGCGCTCGGCAATCTCCGGGCCGCTGAGCCGGCTGACCCGCTCGGTGCCGAAGTCCTCGACGTTGAACGAGGCCATCGCCGACCCGTAGGCCATCGCCCGCCGCAGGCCCGCGGCGTCCTGCTGGCCTCCGGCGCGGGCGGCGTCCAGGTAGCCGAGGAAGCCGCCGGCGAAGCTGTCGCCGGCGCCGGTCGGGTCGCGGACGTCCTCGAGCGGCAGCCCTGGGATCGCGAACACCTCGTCGGCGGTGAACAGCACCGCGCCGTACTCGCCGCGCTTGGCGACGATCACGCTCGGGCCCATCTTCATCGTCGCCCGCGCCGCCGCGACCAGGTTCGCCTCCCCGGTGAGCATGCGCAGCTCGGCGTCGTTGAGCAGCAGGCAATCGACCTCGCCGATCGCGGCGACCAGCGAGTCGCGCGCGGTGTCGATCCAGAGGTTCATCGAGTCCAGGGCCGCGAACTCGGCCGACGACTGGCGCCGGACGTCGCGCTGGAGCTCGGGCTGGATGTTGCCGAGGAACAGCATCCGGGAGCCGCACGACTCGGGCGAGAGCTTCGGCTCGAAGTCGGCGAACACGTTGAGCTGCGTGTCGTCGGTGTGGGCGATGTTCATGTCGTGGTCGTAGTGCCCGCGCCAGAAGAACGTCTTCCCGCCCGCGACGTGCTCGATGTCGCCGGTCGCGATCCCGCGCTCGGCGAGCAGCTCGATGTGGTCCTCGGTGAAGTCGTCGCCTACGGGTCCGACGACGCGCACGTCCGTGAAGAAGCTTGCCGCCAGCGCGAAGTGGACGGCGGATCCGCCCAGCATCCGCTCCCGCTCCCCGAAGGGCGTGCGGACGCTGTCGAACGCGATCGATCCGACGACTGTCAGCGACACGGCGCGGCATAGTGACAGACTGCGCTCGGTGAAGGCGATACGAATCGAGCGCTTCGGCGGCCCCGAGGTCATGGACCTGGTCGAGGTCCCCGACCCCGAGCCCGGCGACGGGGAGGTCGTGGTCGAGGTCGCCCGCGCCGGGGTCAACTTCGCCGATACGCACGCCACCCGAAACGACTACCTCGCCGAGCAGACCCTGCCGATGACGCCCGGCGGCGAGATCTCCGGGCGCACCCCCGACGGGACCAGGGTCGCGGCCCTGCTCGCCGGCGGCGGTTACGCCGAGAAGGTCGTGGTGCCGTCGAGCTGGCTGGTCCCGCTCCCCGACGCGGTCTCCGACGAACAGGCGGCCGCGCTGCTGCTCCAGGGACTCACCGCCCACGCGCTCGTCCACCGCTGTGCGCGGCTGCAGGAGGGCGAGACGGTTGTCGTCCCGGCCGCCGGCGGCGGCACGGGCACGCTTGCCGTGCAGTTGGCCAAGCGCGCCGGGGCGCGGGTGATCGCGCTCGCCTCGAGCGAGGACAAGCGCGCGCTGGCCGCGCGGCTCGGCGCCGACGCGACGGTCGACTCGCGGGCCGAGGACCTGCGCGCCGCGATCATCGAGGCAAACGAGGGCCGTGAGGTCGACGCAGCGTTCGAGATGGCCGGCGGCGACACCTTCGAGGCCTGCCTTCGGACGCTTGCCCCGCTCGGGCGCATCGTCGTCTTCGGAATCGCCTCCCGCGAGCAGAACGAAGTGTCCACCGGGCATCTCCTGCGACACTCACGCGCAGTGATCGGTTTCTGGCTCATGCATCTGATCCCACGGCGCGACGAGGTCGCGGCGATGATCGGCGACCTCGTCGGCGCCGTCGCCTCGGGCGAGCTCGAGGTGGTCGTCGGCGACGTCTACCCGCTGTCGGAGGCGCGCCGGGCGCACGAGGAGCTGGCCGGGCGGCGAACGTCGGGCAAGCTGCTGCTGGACCCGACCTCATGAAGAGCTTCAAGGACCTCGGCCTGGCGCCGGAAATCCTGCTCACGCTCGAGGAGCTCGGCTACACCGAGCCCACCGCGGTCCAGGAGCAGGCGATCCCCGAGCTGCTCGCGGGCCACGACGTGATCGGCCAGGCGCAGACCGGGACCGGGAAGACCGCCGCCTTCGGATTGCCGCTGCTCCAGTACCTCGACGCGGAATCGCAGGAGACGCAGGCGATCGTGCTCACCCCGACCCGCGAGCTCTGCATCCAGGTGACCCAGGCCCTGCGGGCCTACGCCGAGCACCTCGATATCGAGGTCGTCGCCGTCTTCGGCGGTGCCCCGATCTCGACCCAGCAGTCGCGGCTGCGCAAGGGCGCGCATGTGGTCGTCGCCACCGTCGGGCGGATGATGGACCTGCTCTCGCGTCGCTCGCTGGTGCTCACCTCGGCCCGCTACGTGATCCTCGACGAGGCCGACGAGATGCTCGACCTCGGGTTCATCGAGGACGTCGAGAAGATCCTCCGCATGTGCCCCTCCGGGCGCCAGACGGGCCTCTTCTCGGCGACGATGCCGGCGCCGATCGCGCGCCTGGCCGAGCAGCACATGTACGAGCCGGTGACGATCAAGGTGACCCCGAAGCAGCTCACGGTCGATGCGATCGAGCAGGCCTACGTCGAGGTCGAGCCGCGCGAGAAGACCGACCGGCTGATCGAGGTCCTGAAGGCCGAGGAGCCCGAGCAGGCGATCATCTTCTGCCGGACGAAGATCGGCGCCGCGAGGCTCGACGTGCAGCTTCGCGACCGTGGCCTGCGGGTGAAGGCGCTGCACGGCGACATGAGCCAGGGCCAGCGCGACGGGGTGATGATCTCGTTCAAGGAGCGCAACCTGCCGCTCCTGGTCGCCACCGACGTCGCCGCCCGCGGACTCGACATCGAGCACGTCACGCACGTGATCAACTACGACATGCCCAACAACACCGAGATCTACGTGCACCGGATCGGGCGCACCGGGCGGGTGGGACGCACGGGACGCGCGATCACGTTCGCGACCGCCAAGCAGCTCGACGAGATCCCGAGGATCGAGCGCGAGGCGAAGACTGTGATCGGCGAGTGGGAGCCGCCCGAGGAGCGGATCGAGCACGCGCCGCGCCCGCGCCGCCGCGACCACTCCGCCGAGGATCGCAAGCCGCGCGAGCGCAAGCGGTCGCCGGCCGAGCCCGACAACGGCCACGTGAAGCTCTTCGTCAACCGCGGCGCCCGCAGCGGGATCAGCGAGGAGAACCTGCGCTGGGCGCTGACCGAGGGCGCCGTGATCCCCGACGCCGAGATCGGCCCGATCCGCGTCCTCGAGCGGTTCTCGTTCGTCGAGCTACCGGACGAGCAGGCGAAGCTGGCGCTCGAGCGCCTCGACGGCACGAAGCTCGAGGGCCGCCAGATCCGGGTCGAGTACGCGAAGGACTAGCCGCCGCTACGTCTCCGGCCTTCGGATCGCCGCGCGCCGCGCGGCCCTCGCGGATCAGCGCCCGCAGGTCCCAGGCGCGGAAGACGATGCCGAGGGTGAGGAAGGCGATCGCCACCGACCACACGGTGACCGCGACCTGCTGGCCGACCGAGTAGGCGAGCACCGCGGCGTAGGTGGGCCCGTCGAGCGCGACGACCAGCAGCGCCTGCTGAGCGCCGGCGCCGCCGGGGGTGAACGGCAGCGCGCCGGTGATCGCCTGCACCGACATCACGAGCAGCACGTTGTCGAGCGAGCCGCCGATGTGGAAGGCGTCGAGGAAGAGCCAGAAGGAGGCGAAACGCAGCAGCCAGCCCGCCGCCTGCCAGGCGAACACCTGGCGCAGGTAGCGCCGCGGGTCGCGGAGGATCGCCACGCCCTGCTTGAGGTTCTGCCAGAACGATTCGACGCGCCGCGCGAGCACGGCGACCAGTACGACGACGACGATCGCGAGCACGGTGATCGTCAGCAGCAGCAGCTGCGGGTTGGCCGCCCAGAAGGAGATGTCGAACGCCGGCAGCTCCGGGAGCCGCGGTGCGGCCGGCAGCAGGCCCTGCGCGATCGCGTAGCCCAGCACGACGATCCCGATCCCGGTGTCGAACGGCGCCAGGACCGCGAACGAGGAGATGATCGCCGGGTATGAGGAGCCGCGGACGCTGCGCTTGCCGAGCACGATCTTGAGCGCGTCGCCGCCCCGGGCGGGGAGGATGCCGTTCATCCCCGCGCCGACCAGGAACGCACCGAGGACGCCCCGCTCGCTCACGGCGTCCGCCGGGTAGGCGGCGCGGAGAGCGTTCGCCCAAGCGTGCCCGCGACAGAGCTGGAGCCCGAGCGAGAGCAGCAGCGCCGCGACCAGATAGGGGAGGTCGATGCGCGCCAGGTTCTCGGCGAAATTGCCGATCGCCTCCAGCACGCGGTCGATCTGCCCGCCGAGGTCGATCGCGCCGAGCGTCATCTTGTAAAGCTAAGCCGCTTGGCCGTCGCTCCGAGTCGCTGGACAGTCCTCGCCCCGACGCTCCTGGCGGCGGCGCTCGCGGCTGCCTACATGATCTGGTCGCCCGCGAGCCAGGACCTCGCCGCGGCGACCTTCCGCGCCGATCTGTTCGCCGACCACGGCTTCGTGATCTGGAACAACGACTGGTACTCGGGGCATTACGTCCTCTCCTACAGCGTCCTCTATCCGCCGCTCGGGGCGCTGCTCGAGCCCCGCCTGGTCGGCGCCCTGGCGGTGGTCGCGGCGGCGGCGCTGTTCGCGCTCCTCGCGCGGCGGCGGTTCGGCGCCCGCGCGCTGATCCCCTCGCTCTGGTTCGCCGCGGCGATCGGCGCCTGGCTGCTCACCGGCCGGATCCCGTTCCTGCTCGCGGTCCCGTTCGGGCTCGGCGCCCTGCTCGCCGCCGATTCGGGCCGGTCGGTGAGCGCCGCCCTGCTCGCGACGCTGGCGAGCCTCGCGAGCCCGGTCGCGGGCCTGTTCGTCGCCCTCGCCGGGGTCGCGATCGCGCTGGCCGGCGACCGCGTGCGCGGCGCCGCCCTCGCGATCGGAGGCGCGGCGCCGATCGCCGTCCTCAACCTCGCCTTCCCGGTCCCCGGCCACGAGCCGTTCGTCTTCTCGGCCTTCGTCGCGATCCCGATCCTCGCCGCGGTGGCGCTCTGGCTGGTCCCGACCGAGTTCCGGGCGCTGCGGATCGGCGTGGCGCTCTACGCGCTCCTGGCCCTCGCCGTGTTCGTGATCCCGAACGCGCTCGGCGGCAACGTCACCCGCCTCGGGGCGCTGTTCGCGGGCCCGGTGCTCGCGCTCGTGCTGTGGCCGCGGGGCCGGCTGGTCGTGATCGCCGTCTCGATCCCGCTCCTGTACTGGCAGCTCCTCGCCCCGGTGCGGGACGTCGACAAGGCCGCCGGCGACCCGTCGACCGAGCTCGCCTTCTACGAGCCGCTGCTCGCCGAGCTCGACCGCCTCGCCGCCTCCGAGGGCCCGTTCCGAACCGAGATCCCGCCGACGAAGAACCGCTTCGAGGCGGCCTACGTCGCGCGCGGCCACCCGATCGCTCGCGGCTGGCTGCGCCAGCTCGAGTCCGACGACTTCGACCTCTTCACCGACGGCGAGCTGACCGCCGGCGCCTACCTCGACTGGCTTCGCCGCCACGGCGTCAGCTACGTCGCCGTGCCCGAGGCGCCGCGCGACTACCTCGCCGAGGACGAGGTGGCGCTGATCGACGCGGGGCTCGGCTACCTCGCCCCGGTCTGGAGCGACGCCGACTGGCGCCTCTACCGCGTCGCCGGCTCGCAGGCCTGGGGCCTCGACGGACTCGGCGTCGAGGCCATCGGCGCCGACGGGTTCACGGTCGATCCCGCCCCGGGCGGGCCGCGGCCGACCTCGATCGAGTGGACGCCGCTGTGGAGCGTCACCGGCGGCGCCGGCCTGCGTCAGCGAGGGCGAGGACGGCGGGACCCTGGTCGAGCCGCGCCCGGGTAGCGGGCCGGTCACGGTCGAGACCGAGCTCGGGGGGACGCGTGCTCGGGATAGTCCTCGGCCTGGCCTCGAGCGTCGCCTGGGGCGTCTCGGACTTCCTCGGCGGCCTGCAGAGCCGGCGGATCTCGGCCCTCAGCGTGCTGCTCGTCAGCCAGCCCGTCGGGCTCGTGCTCGCGCTCACGGTCGCGCTGATCGCCGGCGGCAGCGCGCTCAGCGGCCGCGACGCGCTGCTCGCGCTGCTCGCCGGGGCGATCGTCGTGCTCGCGCTCGGCGCGTTCTACCGCGCGATGGCGCTCGGGTCGGTGAGCGTCGCGGCCACGATCGGCGCGCTGGGGGTGCTCGTCCCGGTCGCGGCCGGGCTGATCAGGGGGGAGCAACCCGGCGGCGATCCAGGTGGTCGGCGCGGCCGCCGCGATCGTCGGGGTGCTGATGGTGGCGCGCGAGTCCGATCCGGAGTGGCGGGCCGCCGGCCGGGCCTCGGTCGGCCTCGCCGCGCTGGCCGCGCTCGGCACCGGGGTCTTCTTCTGGCTGCTCGACCTGAGCGCCGGCCCGGAGCCGGCGTGGACGATCGTCGTCGCCCGGGCGGGCGGCGTGGCCATGCTGCTGTTCGCCGCCGCCTGGCTGCGCCCCTCGATGGCGATCCCCCGCGACATGGCCCCGGCGCTGATCGCGATCGGGGTCTGCGACGTCACCGCCAACTCGCTCTTCGTGGTCGCCACCAACCACGGGCTGCTCTCGCTGGTCGCGGTCGCGGGCTCGATGTACTCGGCGGTCACGGTGCTGCTCGCGCGCGCGGTCCTGCGCGAGCGCCTGGCGCGCTCCCGGCAGCTCGGGATCGTGATCGCCGTCGCCGGCGTCGCCCTGATCGCCGCCGGCGCCTGAGTCGCCTAGACGGCCGAGGCCAGCTCGACGCCCGAGCAGTTGCTCGAGCCGGGCGATCGTCTCGGCGCTGTCGCGGTGCAGCACCGCGATCATCCCGACCTCCTCGGCGCCGGCGCAGTTCTCGCGCAGGTCGTCGACGAACACCGCGGCGGCGGGCTCGACCCCGAGCCGCTCGCAGGCGAGCAGGTAGATCTCCGGCTGCGGCTTGTGCATCCCGACCTCGCCCGAGATCACGGTGGCGTCGAAGAGGTCGGTCGAGTCGAGCCGGTCGTAGATCCCGAGGCCCCAGGAGTTCGAGATCAGGCCGGTCCTCACCCCCGCGGCGCGCGCTGCGCCGACGGCGCCGAGCATCGCCGCGTCCGGCTCCAGCCCGGAGAACATGCGTGTGATCAGCCCCTCGTGATCGGCCACCCCGAGCAGCTCCCCGAAGCGCCGCTCGAAGTCGGCGTCGGCGAGCTCGCCGGTCTCCAGGCCCGCGCAGCAGCGCGCAGCGCGTCGGTATCGCCGCGGAACAGCTCCCGCACGGTCTCCGGGGCCAGCCCCTCCGCCTCGCAGAACGCCTCGAACGCGGGCCAGATGCTGCTCGTCAGCACGCCGCCGAAGTCGACCACCAGGGCAATAGGCTTCCCGGCCATGGCCGAGCAGGCTACCCAGACCCCGGAGGGCATCGACGCCGCGGGGGTCGAGCGCTGGTTCGCCGCAAACGTCGAGGGCTTCGCGCCGCCGCTCTCGTACGAGCGCATCTCCGGCGGGCGCTCGAACCTCACCTACTCGGTGTCCGACGCGGCCGGCGGACGGTGGGCGCTGCGCCGGCCGCCGCTCGGCAAGCGCCTCGCCTCCGCGCACGACATGGGCCGCGAGTTCAGGATCATCTCCGCCCTCCAGGGGACCGACGTACCCGTCGCGCCGGCGGTCGGCCTCTCGGAGGACGGGGACGATCCGTTCTACGTGATGGATTGGGTCGAGGGCCCGATCCTGCGCAACCTGGCGGCGGCCGACCTCTTCCCCGATCCCGCCGACCGGCGCGCGATCGGCGAGCGCGTGATCGACACGCTGGTCGCGATCCACGGGGTCGATCCCGACGAGGTCGGCATCGGCGAGATGGCGAAAAAGGCGGACTACGTCGCCCGCCAGCTGCACCGCTGGCAGGGCCAGTGGCAGAAGCAGCACACGCGCGAGCTGCCGCTCGTCGACGAGGTTCACGACCGGCTCGCCGCCCGCATCCCCGCGCAGGGACCGGCCACGATCGTCCACGGCGACTACCGGCTGGACAACATGATCCTCTCGCCGGGCGGCGAGGTCGCCGCGGTCGTCGACTGGGAGCTGTGCACGCTCGGCGACCCGCTCGCCGACGTGGGACTCCTGCTGGTCTACTGGGGCAGCGCCGACGACGACCTCAAGCCGCTCCTCGAGCCGGCGACGCTCGCCGAGGGCTTCCCCGCCCGCGACGAGGTGGCCGGCCTCTACGCGGAGCGCTCCGGCCGCGACGTCTCCGAGATCGACTACTACGTCGCCCTGGCGCTCTGGAAGCTCGCGATCATCCTCGAGGGCGTGTTCGCCCGCTACCGGGCGGGGCAGTACGGGGAAGCCGAGGAGACCCGCGAGGGCGACGTGGTCGAGCAGCTCGTCCGGGCGGCCTCGGACGCCGAGGCGCGGCTCGGCTGAGCGGGCCTTGGAGGACCTTTTCGAAACGATCACGAGGGGGAACGTCACCGAGGTCAAGGTCGTGCTCGCCTCGGTGGTGGCGGCGCTCGCGATCTACCAGGTCCTTCTGATGGCGGTCTGTTACGGGCGGCTGCGCATCGGGTTCCTCCAGCCGCCGGCGGCGGGGTGGGCGCACCGGGCGGTGGGCGACTCGATCGTCGTCGTCAGCGTCGTGGTGGCGATCATGTGCCTGACCTACTTCGAGCTCGACGAGGCGGCGCTGCACGCCGTCGTGGCGACGGCGCTGCTGGCGGTGCTCGCGCTGAAGATCCTCGTCGTCCGCCGCTGGCACTCCGCCTCGCGGTACCTGCCCGTCCTCGGGATCACCGTCCTCGTGCTGTTCGGCCTCACGTGGCTGACCTCCGCCGGCGACTTCCTCCTGGACGACTAGATGGACACGCGCCCGCACACCCGGCAGATGATCGGCTCGCTGCTGGCGGCGGTTGCGATCGTCGCGATCGTGGTCGTCGCCGTCACCGCGAAGCTCGGCCCGACCAGCGTCGCCGAGCTCGACGCCCGCGAGGAGGCACGCGACCAGCGCATCGAGCGGCTCGAGGAACGGCAGGAGGCGGCGGAGGAACGCCGGGAGGAGCGGCTCGAGCAGCGCTGAGGCGTCGCTCGTGCTGGTCCGAGGCGAGCGCCGGCGACGCGGGGCCGGGTTTGGCTGGGTAGGGGGGTGGGAGGGATGCGCCTTGCGTGGCGTTTGGCGCGGCTTCGGTGCGCCCTGGCCGCACGGGGGGGTGGGGAGATCCAGTAACGACTGTCGCTACTCGATCTCCACACCTAGAGGCACGGGGCGCGCGCGGCGCCTCGGCGCGCGCATCGCGTAGCGCCCGCGTCGCAGAGCGCGCGGGATCGGGCACAGAGGCCCTACGCCCCCGCGCCGAGTGGCACTTTCACCGTCCCTGGGGCGGTCAATGCGACACTCGGCGTCTGAGCGAGGGGAGGACGCCGATCCCGCACCACCCGCGCCACACAAACGCGCGCGACGAGGCACAAACGCCGGCGTCGCCACACACCTCCACCCCCTCACTGCCAAGACGGCCTGAACCCTCGCACAACGCCGGGGCGCTGCGGCGTGCGGGTCGCGTAGCGCCCGCGTCGCATCGCGCCGCGGGATCGGGCACAAACGCCCGCACTCCCGCGTCGAGCCGCACATTTGCCCCCTATACGGGGGTCAAGGTGCGACTCGGCGTCTGAGAGGGGCGAAGACGCCGATCCCGGGCCACTCGCGCCACACCCACGCGCGCGGCGAGGCACAAACGCCCGCGTCGCCACACACCTCCACCCCCTTACTGCCAACGAGAGTGCAGTCGTCTATGCGTACTCTCGATGACGCCGCTCGTGGCGCTGGCTCAGGCCCGTGCCGGCTCCGCGGCGCCGGGCTCGCGCGCTTCCTCGGCCGCCTTCGCGGCCTTGTTGAGCTCGCGGCGGGCGACCACCATCTTGTGGACCTCGTCGGGGCCGTCGGCGACCTTCAGCATCCGCGAGAACCTCCACATGCCCGCCAACGGGGTGTCGTCGGACATCCCGAGCGAGCCATGGACCTGGATCGCGCGGTCGAGCACGTCCATGACGACGTTCGCGGCCACGACCTTGATCATCGAGATCTCGCGCCTGGCCTCCTTCTTGCCGTACGTGTCCATCTTCCAGGCGGCCATGAGGGTGAGCAGGCGGGCCTGCTCGGTCTCGATCCTCGACTTGGCGACGAAGTCCTGAACGAACTGCTTCTCGGCGAGCTTCGAGCCGAATGCCTCCCGCGAGTTGGCGCGGGCGCACATCATCTCGATCGCCCGCTCGCAGGTGCCGATCGCGCGCATGCAGTGGTGGATGCGCCCGGGGCCGAGGCGGTCCTGGGCGATGACGAAGCCCGCCTGGCGGGGGCCGAGCAGGTTCGCGTCGGGGACCCGGCAGTCCTCGTAGCGAATCTCGCAGTGGCCGGGGCCGCCGTCGTGGCCCATCACCGGCACCGGCCGGATCAGGTTGAAGCCCGGCGCGTCGGTGGGCACGAGGATCATCGAGGCGCGGGCGTAGGGGTGTGCCTCGGGGTCGGTGACCACCATCACGATCGCGACCGAGGCTCCGACCGCGCCGGAGGTGAACCACTTGTGCCCGTTGATCACCCATTCGCCGCCGTCGAGCACGGCGCTCGTCTGCAGCGTGCGCGGGTCCGAGCCGGCGACGTCGGGCTCGGTCATCGAGAAGCAGGAGCGGATCTCGCCGTCGAGAAGCGGCGTCAGCCACTCGGCCTGCTGCTCGGGGCTGCCGTGCTCGGCGAGGATCTCCATGTTGCCCGTGTCCGGCGCCGAGCAGTTGAAGGCCATCGGGGCGATCGCCGGGCTGCGACCCATCTCCTCGCAGAGGACCCCGTACTCCCAGTTGGTGAGCCCGACGCCGTGCTCGGAGTCCGGCATGAACAGGTTCCAGAGACCCTCCGAGCGGGCGCGGTCGCGAATCTCGACCAGGATCTCCGGATAGGCGCGGCCGGACTCGACGGTGACCTCCTCGTCGAGCGCCCGCAGGGCCTCGGCCTCGTTCGGGTACACGTGCTCGCCCATGAACTCGCGGACGCGGTCCCGCAGTTCGATCACGCGGGGGCTGAGGTCGAAGTCCATCTGTGGCCTCCTGTTAGTAGGCGATCGGGACGTACTCGGCCGGGAAGCCGCTGAGCCCGAAGAACCAGCTCTCGATCGCGTAGCGCGGGTTCGGCATCGACGGATCGGCCGCGGTCGAGTGCAGGTTCATCTCGTCGAAGAGGATCGCGTCGCCGGGCTCGAAGATCGGCCGCACGACGCCGGTCCGCGCGGTCACCTCCTCGACCACCTGCGGCGACACCGACCAGTTGAAGGTCGCGCCGTCGGTGCCCGTGGGGACGATCTCCTCGAGCCGCTCGGGGACGATGTCGAGGCCCGGCGCCTCGTCGCCGCAGCGCGAGAGCGACAGCCACACGTTGAGGGCCCGCACCCGGCCGAGGAAGGCGCCGTCCTGGTGCCACGCCGAGTCGCTGTCCGGGAGGACGCGGCGCAGCGTGCACTTCTCGATCGAGATCGCCGGGACCTCGCTTCAGGTAGTCGTGGATGACGCGGCGCAGGCCGCAGCGGTCGAAGGCCTCGAACATCTCGAACATCAGCTTCGGCGAGTCGGCCGCCCACATGCCGCCGTCGCCGACCCACTGGCGGGCCATCGCCAGGTCGACGGGCGGGCCCGGGTCGAACTCCTCGTAGTAGCCCTCCTCGGCGCCGCCGCCGGCGGCCAGCGAGGCCCGGGCTTCGAGCGCCGTCTCGATCTCCTCGGCGAGGGCGACGGCGGCCTCGCGCTCCATGACCCCGCGGACGATCACGCCGCCGCGGCCGAGCATCGCCGCGCGGAGCAGCTCCGGGGTCAGCTGCTCGGGCGTCACCTCGGGGATCCCCTCGCCGTCGGGAAGCTGGTCGTAGTCGGGCTCGGGGAACCCGGGATCGCCGGCCCCGGCTCCGGCGAGCCGGGCGCCGGCCTGATGGCGCAGGGCGCGGATCCGGCGCTCGAGCTCCGGGTCGCGGGCCTCGCGGTTCTGCTCGGTGAGCTGCTCGATGTCGGCGAACAGCTCCCCGGCCTCGAACACGGCGACGGGGCCCGGGTCTTTGCGCTTGCGGCGGAGCAGTCCGATGGGGCGAAAGCTACTCGACGGGCTTCGCCGGGACCCCGACGACGGTGGCGCCTGCCTCGACGTCACGGACGACGACCGCGTTGGCGCCGATCACCGCGCCGGCACCGATCGCGATCGGGCCGAGCACGCGTGCGCCGGTCCCGAACTGCACGTCGGGGCCGATCTTCGGGCCGACGATCGAGCCGGCGACGAGGCCGATGCTGGTGAACGGGGCGATCCGCGCCCCGCCGGCGATCTCGGTGAGCCCGTCGATCACCACCAGTCCGTGGTTGATGTAGACCCCGGGCTCGATCACCACCGGGTCGCCGATCGTGATCTGCCCGATGACAATCGACAGGCGGTGGCAGAGCCGGGGGAGCAGCGGCACGCCCAGTGCCTGCAGCCGCGCCTTGAGCCGGTACAGCGACTGGGCGAAGAAGGCGTCGCTCGACCACATCAGCCGCAGGATCTGGAGCAGCGTGTCGAGCCCCCGCGGAACTCGCTGCGCTCACCCCGGTGCAGCGCCCACATCCTGGCGTCCGCGACCATCGCCTCGCGCAACCTCGGGTGGCGAGCGCGGATATCGCGCATGAGCGACTCCCGGGTCACCTGTGGCTCTGCGGTCGACATCGCGGCCGGAGACCCTAGATGATTGATCGCCATGGCCCGAAGCCACTTCCCGACGGATCCCGACGAGAACGCGGCCTCCATCGTCAACGCCGCCGAGCTCGTCTTCGCCTGCCTCGACGCCGCCGGGGCGAGCTCGGTCGCCGAGGTCGGCGCCTTCCACGGCAAGTCGACCCGGGAGCTGCTCGAGTGGGCGCGCGGATCCGGCGCCCGGGTGCTGGCGATCGATCCCACCCCCGAGCCGGCGCTGCGCGAGCTCGCCGGCGAGCGCCCCGACCTGGAGCTGATCGAGCGGACCAGCGTCGAGGCGCTCGGCGAGCTCGACGCCGACGCGGTGATCCTCGACGGCGACCACAACTACTTCACGCTCAGCGAGGAGCTGCGGCTGATCTCCGAGCGCGCCGCGCAGGCGGCGCTGCCGCTGCTGATCTTCCACGACATCGGCTGGCCCCTGGCGCGCCGCGACGCCTACTACGCGCCAGAGCGGATCCCGCCCGAGCACCGCCAGCCGTTCGCCAGCAACGTCTACCTGGTCCCCGGCGAGCCGGGCACGGTCGAGGGCGGGATGCCGTTCGCCTGCGTCGCCGAGCGCGAGGGCGGACCGCGCAACGGGATCCTGACCGCGATCGAGGACTTCGCCGCCGGCCGGGACGAGCTCGCCTTCGCCAGCGTGCCGGCGTTCTTCGGCGTCGGCTTCATGTGGGATCGGCGGGCGCCGTGGGCCGGCGAGGTGGCCGAGGTCCTGGCGCCGTGGGATCGCAACCCGATGCTCGAGCGCCTGGAGGCCAACCGCCTGCGACAGATGTCGGAGCGCTACCGGATCACGAAGCTGCTCGACGACCTCGAGCTGCGCTCCGAGGCCCGCGACGAGCTGCTGAGGACGATGCTCGACTCACGCGCCCTGGCGCTCGCCGAGCGCGCCTCGGGAATCGTGCGCCGCGGCCGGCCGGCGTTCAGCCGCGAGGAGATCCGGGCTGCGCTGGGCGAGCCCGGAGCCGGCTGAGCGCCTCGTCGAGCTCCGCCGCCGAGCTCGCGAAGCCGAGCGCGACCACCTCGTCGAGCTCAGCGCGGCTCACCCGCACACGACGGCGCTCGACGATCACGAACCGGTTGGCGTGGGCCTCGGTCTCGGCGCCGCACGCGAACGCCGCCTCGATCAGGCCCAGGCGCAGCTCGGCGGGCTCGGCCGCGTCGGCGAGGGCGCCGTCCGCGGCGGCGATCACCCCGATCTCGCGCAGGCGCTCGAGCGCCCGCGTCAGCCCGCCGGCGCCGGGCTCGGGGCGAGCCGCGCCGTCGGCCACCAGCTCGACCAGCTCGCGGTATAGCGCCGCGCTGCGCTCGGCCTCGCCCCAGTCGATCTCGCCGCCGGGGCCGAGCTTCGAGGTCGCGGCCGAGAGCAGCCGCCGGTGCAGGTCGAAGACGACGAACCGCTCCCCGGGCCAGGTGTCGCCGGTGCCGCCGAAGAAGGCGCCGAAGAAGCAGGCGTTGCGGATCGCCTCGGCGCGCTCGGCCGTGCTCAGCGCCCCCATGCCCTCCAGCCGCTCGCCGATCCCGACCACCCGCAGGTGCTCCCGCGCGTGCTCGGCCGAGGGCTGCAGCGTCGCCGAGCCGGGATGGCGGCGCCAGCACGCGAGCGGCTCCGGGACCCGGATCACGGAACCGGACAGCCCGACACCCATCCACATGATCAGGTCGCCCATCCAGCGCAGCTGCGGATCCCACCCTCCGGCCCGCTCCAGCGCCGCGCGGCGGGCGAGGCCGCCGGGCCCGATCACCGTGTCGTGCAGGCGCAGCGCCGCCCGCGGCGAGTAGGGGATCGGCCGTACCGTGTCCTCGATCCGCCCCTCGGCGTCGATCTCGCGATAGCCGGGGTAGGCGGCGGCCGCTGCCGGATCGGCGGCGAGCTCGGACGCGAGTCGCGAGACGCAGCCGGACAGCAGGACGTCGTCGTCGGAGAGGTAGCCGAGGATCTCGCCCCGCGCGACCTCGTTGCCGTGGTTGATCGCACGGGCCTGTCCGGCGTTCTCCTGGCTCACGAACCGGAAGCGGTGCTCGGGCCAGCGGCGCGAGTAGTGGCGCAGGAGGTCCGCGGTGCCGTCGCTGGACCCGTCGTCGACGACCACGGCCTCGAGGTTGGGGTACTCCTGCTCGAGCACGCTGTCGAGCGCCCCCGCGAGCCACTCGCGGCGGTTGTAGGTGGGGATCACGATCGACACCGCCGGCTCGGCTCGCCCGCCGGCCACGGCGGGCGCCGACGCGCCGGGCACCGCGCGGCCGGTACCGGCGCGCCCACCGGCGCACCGGCCGCTCGAGGAACCTGGCCGAGAGGTAGGCGTAGAGCGTCGATACCGGGAAGACGAGCGCCGACCAGGCGAGCGCCGTCGCGACCGAGCCGTCCTCCGCGGCGACCGGGAGGGAGAGCTCGCTGAGGGCGAACCAGATCACCGCGAAATGGATCAGGTAGACCGAGTAGCTGATGTCGGCGAACCATCTGGTCGGCCTGTTGTCGACCGGCCGCTGCAGGCGCTGCGGTGCGAGCGAGAGGCTGAGCATGACGGCGCCGAGGGCGAGCGGATAGACGAGCGACAGCGCCAGCGGCTGACGGGCGAACAGCCCGAGGAAGGGATTCGGGTCGTCGACGGCGCTCTGACCCGCCCACCAGACCACCGCGGCGAAGATCGCCGCCGTGATCGCGAGCGCTCCCAGCGCCCGCCGCTCGATCAGCTCGCGGGGGAAGCGCTCGTGCAGGCGGACGTAGAGCCAGGCGCCGGTCATGCCGCAGGCCAGGGCCAGTCCCCAGCTCGGGAGCTGGCTCGCGTAGTAGTCGCGAAAGCGTGCCTCGGTGGCGGCGCTGACGTCGATCCCGAGCCAGGAGCCGACGTCGCCGATGTTGACGGCGAGCAGGTGCCAGGCGACCACCAGCAACGCGGCGAGCGCCAGGCCGACGAACGGACGGCGGTAGTAGGCGGCGGCGACGAACGCGAGCACGATGTAGAAGCCGATCTCGACCGAGAGCGTCCACACCGGCGGGATCACGCCGAGACCGAGCGGGAAGCTCCCGACGGTCATGCCGTCGACGGTCACGGGGCCGTCGACGAGCAGCGCCGGGGTCTGCAGGATCGCGACGTGGGTGGCGATCGGCCCGATCCCGGGAAGGCCGGGCCCGAAGGTCGCCAGGAGCAGCAGTGCGACCACGATGCTGAGCCAGTAGGCGGGGACCAATCGCGCGGCACGGCGGACCGCGAACACCCGTCGCGACCCGAGGTCGCCACCGCGCACCGCCGCCGGCAGGAACATGACGAAGCCGCTGACGATGAACAGGACGGTGAGCGACCCGCCCGGGAGGATCCCCCACATGAGCACGCCGGCGACCGAGTCGCCGGCCTCGCCCAGGACCCCGCTCACCTGGATGATGTGAAAGAGGACGACCCCGGCGATCGCCAGCGCGCGATACGCGTCGAACGCCCCGACGACCGGGATCCCGCTCGCGGCCCTGGCTTCCTTGCC
Organism: uncultured Solirubrobacterales bacterium; assembly: GCA_963729065.1. GTDB lineage: Bacteria > Actinomycetota > Thermoleophilia > Solirubrobacterales > 70-9 > WHSW01. The sequence continues at coordinate 513,962 of CAVSMS010000010.1, read as the reverse complement.
CGGGTCGGTCGACGCGGTCACCGTGCTGGGGGCAGGCGCCCGAGCACGATGCCCGCGACCGTCGAGCTCACGTCGTCGGCGAGGTACTCGCGCGGTGGCTTCCAGCTGCGCCCGGGTTGGAGGACGAGCTCGAGCGCCGGGCCGACGCCACCGCGGCCGACGCCCGAGAGCACGTTGCTGCCGCACTCGATCGTCTCCGGGCGCTCGGTCGAGTCGCGCAGGGTCACCGCCGGGACGCCCATGATGCAGCACTCCTCCTGGACCGTGCCGCTGTCGGTGAGCACGCACCGGGCGTCGCGCTCGAGCGCGACGAAGTCGAAGTAGCCGAACGGGTCGCACGGCCGCAGCGGCGGGCGGTCGAGCCCGAGCCGTTCGAGCCGCTCGCGGGTCCGCGGGTGGACGCTGAAGACCACCGGGAGCCCGAGCGCGGTGGCCGCGTCCGCGACCTCGGCCAGCAGCGCCTCGAGCCGGTCGTCGAAGTCCACCGTCTCCTGGCGGTGGAGGGTGAGCAGCAGGTACTCGCCGGCCCGCAGATCGAGGTCGGCCAGCGCGGTGGCGTCGCGGATCCGCTCCGCGTGCGCGTCGAGGACCTCCTTGATCGGGTTGCCGATCGTCAGCACGCGGCTCGGGTGAAACCCCTCGCGGAGCAGGTACTCGCGGCTGCGCTCGGTGTACGGGAGCAGCACATCGCTGGCCTGGTCGATGATCCGCCGGTTGACCTCCTCGGGGACGCGGTCGTCGAAGCAGCGGTTGCCGGCCTCCATGTGGAGCACCGGGATCCCCATCCGCTTGGCGACGTAGGCGGACATCGCGCTGTCGGTGTCGCCGAGGACGAGCAGCCGATCAGGGCGCTCGCGCTCGAAGGTCTCGTGGGTCGCGGCCAGGATCGCGCCGACCCGGGCCGCGAAGCCCTCGCCCTCGATCGCGAGCCGGTGGTCCGGCGCCCGGACCCCGAGCTCGTCGAAGAAGACGTCGCTCAACGTCGGGTCGAAGTTCTGGCCGGTGTGCACGAGCACCAGCTCGCAGGACGCGTCGAGGCGCTCGATCACCCGGCTCAGGCGGATGATCTCGGGCCGGGTCCCGAGCACGATCGCGACCTTCATCGCGTCTCGAGCAGCTCCAGGATCCGGCCGGCCTCGATCACCTCGTCGGCCGAGCTGTACTCCCGCCGGTCGAAGGCGCCGCCGCCGGCATCGTCGGCGCGCAGCTCCGGCAGCAGCGGGGCGATCGCCAGATAGCGGTCGCGGGCCACGGTCCGCGGCGCCTCCTCCTCCGAGACGAGGACCTCGTGGACCTTCTCGCCCGGCCGCACGCCGACGTGGCTGACCTCGATCGCCCGCTCGCCGATCATGGCCCGCGCGAGCTCCTCGATCCGCACCGAGGGCAGCAGCGGGACGTAGGTCTCGCCCTGGCGCCCCGAGCGCAGGGCCTCGAACACCGCGTCGACCGCGTGGTCGAGGCTGAGCAGAAAGCGCGTCATCTCGGGGGTGGTCACGGTCACCGGTCCGCCGCTCTCGATCTGCTCGGCGAACAGCGGGACGACCGAGCCTCGGGAGGCGATCACGTTGCCGTAGCGGGCGATGACGAACCGCGTGTGCCCGCAGCGCAGCCCGGCGTCGACCAGGATCCGCTCCTGCAGCGCCTTGGTCATCCCCATCACGTTCACCGGCTTGCACGCCTTGTCGGTGGAGACGCCGACCACCGCCTCGACCTCGAGCTCCCGCTCGCTGATCGCCCTGACGATGTTCCGGGCACCGCCGACGTTCGTCTTCACGGCCTCGGCCGGGTGGTACTCGCAGGTGGGCACCTGCTTCATCGCCGCGGCGTGGAAGACGACGTCGGCGTCGGCGAGCAGCGCGGCCACCGCCTCGTAGTCCCGCACGTCGCCGATCCTGAAGTGCAGCCGGCTGTGGCGCTCCTCGTCGTAGACGATCTCGTCGGTCGCCACCCGCCGGTGCAGGAACGAGAGGCGCATCTCGTGTTGGAGCGCCTCGCTGCGCGAGAAGACCACGACCTCGCCCGGCAGCCCCGCGTCGCCCTCGAGCAGCCGGCGGACGAGCGCCTGGCCCAGCGACCCGGTCCCGCCGGTGACCACGACCCGTTTATCGGTCAGCACTTGCAAGCTCCTCCACCATCTCGTACCAGCCGGGAGGCTCCCATCCTGTCGCGGCACGCAGACGGGAACTGTCGAGGCTGCGGTCCACCTCCACCGAGGGGTCGGGCACCAGCTTGACATCGAGCCCGAAGGCGTCGCGGACCAGAGTGAGCAGATCGAACTTCGAGATCGGCTCCGCGCCCACGTGCCAGATCCCGTCGAGCTCCGGGTGGCGGTCGATCAGGTCGCCGATCAGCCGGGCGAGCACCGGGGTCGTCGGGCCGGTGAAGACCGCGAGCGGGTAGCCGCCAGTCTCGCCGCGGACCGACAGGAACCACTCGAGCAGCCCCGAGGCGCGGTCGAGCTCGCGCCCGAGCATCGAGGTCCGCAGGGTGAGCGCGCCCTCGCCCTCGGGTTCGCCGGCGAGCTTGGAGCGCCCGTAGAGGTCGCCGGGGTCCGGGCGATCGGCCTCGGTATAGCCGCCGCGGTCGCCCGCGAACACGCAGTCCGTGGAGATCTGGATCAGGCGCGCGCCGCGCTGTGCGCAGGCCCCGTGCACCTGCTGCGGGAAGAGGGCGTTGGCCTGCACGAGCGCCGCCGCGTCGGCGGCCTCGGGACGCTGTTTGACCAGCCCGATGCAGTTGACGACCACGTCCGGGGCGGCCTCGTCCAGCGCCTCGCCGACCGAGCCGATGTCCTCGACCCGCACCCCGGTGAGCGTGCGGTCGGGGTCGAGCACGCCGGCCGCCCGCTCGGGGATCTCGTCGGCGCGCACGGTGGCCATGGCGTCGAAGCGGCGCGAGCACTCCCCCCAGAGCTCGTGGCCCAGCATCCCGGTGCCGCCGAGGACGAGCACCCGCTGCCGCGCCGCGCTCATCCTCAGGAGTTGTGACGGCCGGCCGCGAGCCGGTGTCGGAGGCGCCGCAGTGGCGCGGTGATCCGCCAGCTGAGGCTGTTCTGGATCGCCTCGAGCTGCTTCCAGTGCGCGACCCGCAGCAGCTCCTCGAGCCCGCCCATCAGCCGCGCCGCCGCCGCCTCCGCCTCGGCCCGGCGCGCCCGCCACTCCCAATCGCCGTCGCGGCTGCCGTTGTGGGGGATGTGCGCGTCCCATTTCTCGGCCACCCGCATGTAGGCGTTGATCCAGGTCTCCGGGTTGTCGATCAGCCGCAGCGAGTGGTGGTGCACGACCTGCAGGTCGGCGGTGACCACCTTCTTGCCGGCGGTGCGCGCCTGCATGCAGATGTCGAAGTCGTAGCCGTGGATCTGCCCCAGCGACTCGTCGAAGCGCAGGTTGCGGATCGCCCAGGGCGAGAGCGCCATGACGAAGCCATCGATCGAGTCGACCTCGCCGAGGCGGGCGTAGGGGGGCAGGGACTCGGTCAGCCAGGAGAAGGCGGGGATCTCGCCGCCGCCGAGCTCGTCGTAGCGGTGGGTGAACGAGGCCCACGTGATCGACCCCTCCCACCAGGCGATGCTGCGGACGTCCACAGCGCCCGCGCAACCGACGATCGCCACCTCGGGGTCGGCGAGCGCCGCCCGTACCTTGTCGACGAACTCCGGATCGTGGATCTCGGCGTCCTGGTGGATCAGCACCAGGGCCTCGACCTCGTCGCGGTCCTTGACCTGGTCGAGGATCAGGTTGTAGTTGCGGAAGATCGAGCCGACGCTGGCGAAGACGATCTGCTCGATCGTCGGGTCGGCCTCGCGCAGCCGGGCGACCCCGGCTTCGGCGGCTCGCGCGTAGACATCCGGGTCGGTCACCGCGCTGGCGAAGACGAACATGGCCCGGGAATGTAGAGGCGGCCTAGGCGCGGGGCTGCGGGCGGCGTGCGTGCGTTGCGCGAGCGGTTGCGGGAGATCACCTGGGCGCCGAACAGCGCGCCGACCATGACGCTGGCGATGCCGATCGCCGGGAGCACGATCTCCGGCGTGTAGTTCTTCACGATCAGGGTCGTCCCGGAGGCGATCAGGACCACGGCGAGCGCGTAGCGGAGGAACTTCTGCGGCGCCCTGACCGCGAGGCCGGTGCCCACGAGGACCCCGGGGATCGAGCCGACGAGGATCGTCCCGGCGAGCAGGAAGTCGATGTTGCCGCCGATCCAATGGGCGATCCCCGCGGCCCACAGCAGGACCGCCGCGTGAAAGACGTCGGTGCCGACGACCCGCTGCGGCGTGAGCCGGAAGATCGCGATCAGCGCGATCGCGATCAGGGTGCCGCTGCCGGCCGAGGTGAGGCCGATGACGAAGCCGGTGGTGACCCCGGTGATCACCGCGGCGATGATGTGGCGGCGATAGAGGTGCAGCGCCGAGCGCTCGTCGATCACGCCGGTGAGGAACAGCGACCGCAGCAGGGTCGCGATCCCGACCACGACCAGGGTGCCGCCGAGCATTCCGAGCACGAGCGTGTCGAGATCGTCGCCGTACTGGCTGCTGCAGCAACTCGATCACCCAGACGCCCGCGATCGCCGCGGGGATGCTGCCCACCGCCATCCAGAACGCGAGGCCCTTGTGCACCGTGCCCAGCTTCAGGTGCTTCCAGCCGCCGACGGTCTTGGTCACCGCGGCGTAGAAGATGTCGGTGCCGATCGCGGTCACCGGCGTGATCCCGAAGATCAGGATCAGCAGCGGCGTCATCAGGGAGGCGCCGCCCATCCCGGTCATGCCCACGAGCAGGCCGATGCCGAACCCGAAGGCGATGATCGTCGGGTCGATGCCCAGACCGAAAATTGTTACTACTGGATCCATGCGGGCCGAAGGGGTCGGCGAGTGAGTACCCGGTAGGGATGGACTTATGACCTTTGTGGACCGACTTGGTCCCAAAAAGGCCCGCAGCAGGGTAGCAACGTCCCGCCCGCGGTAGCGGGCGGGCGCGGTCAGCGCTTCAGCCAGGCCTCGGGGTCGTTGAGCACGGCCTCGATCCTCCAGGGCATCTCGCCGGCGCTGATCTCGGCCAGGGTGGTGCTCTCGAGCACCGAGCGCAACGCCGCCCGCACCGCGACCCAGACGTCGCGCAGGCGCTCCGCGGGACCGCCGTAATGCAGGTCCTCGGGCGCGTTCTCGTGAATGTTCGCCAGCGGCCCCTCGACGGCGCGGATCACGTCGGCGATCGTGATCTCGCTCGCGTCCCGCGCCAGCCAGTAGCCGCCCTTCGCCCCGCGCCGCGCCTGGATCAGGCGGGCGTGCTTCAACTCGAGAAGAATGTGTTCCAGGAACTGCAGCGGAATCCCCTGCGCCTCCGCGAGCCGCTCGCCCTTGACCGGCTCGCCCGAGCTCGCAGCGAGCTCGAGCGCCGCGCGCACCGCGTAGTCCGCCTTCGCCGAGATCCTCATGGGGTGCATTGTCGCAACTCGACTCAAGAATGGCCCGTGAAGCACTAAGCTCTCGCGCCGATGATCGACCTGCAGTCACACTCGACCGTCTCCGACGGGCAGTTGGAGCCCGCCGACGTCGCCCGCTCGGCCGCCGAGGCCGGGGTCACGGTGATGTCGCTGACCGACCACGACGGCGTCGCCGGCGTGGAGGAGGCGAGTCGCGTCGCGCGCGAGCTCGGGATCGAGAACGTCCCGGCGACCGAGATGTCGTGCGTCCACAGGTACTCCGAGGACCTCCACATCTGCGGCTACTGGGTCGACCTGGAGAAGATCGCCCCGGCCTGCGCCAAGGCTCAGCAGGAGCGCGTCGACCGCGCGAAGGAGATCATCGCCAACCTCAACGCCCACGGGGTCGAGGTCACGTTCGAGGACGCGGTCGCCCAGGCCGGCGCCGCGGACGCGATCGGGCGCCCGCACATCGCCAAGGCGGCGGGCGCCGGGCCCGACCTCGGGCCGTTCTTCGAGGAGTACCTGGTGCCCGGGGCGAAGGCGTTCGTGTCGCGCAAGTGGCCGAGCGCCGAGCAGGCGGTGGAGCTGATCCACGACGCCGACGGGGTCGCCGTCGTCGCCCATCCCTACTGGGACGTCCAGGACCCGGAGCAGGTTCGCGACCTGGTCGAGAGCCTGGTCCGCGACGTCGGCCTCGACGGGATCGAGACCTTCTACCCGCCGCACACCGCCGCGCAGACCGGGCACTGCCTCGAGCTCTGCGAGGAGTTCGACCTGGTGCCCACGGCCTCGTCGGACTTCCACGGCCCGACGCACAAGACCTTCAGCCGCTGGGGCGCCTACGACACGTACGGCCTCGGCGAGCCGCGGGTGCCACCGCGCCCCTGATCGGCGCCGGCCGGTGCTCGAGCGGCTCCGCGACCACGTCGATCGCTACGTCGTCCGCGAGGCGCCCGCCGCCTCGCGTCTGAGCCGGGACCGGCTCCTCCTCTACGCGGGCGTCGCCGCGCTCGCCGTCGCCGTCCAGCTGCTGCGGATGTGGTCGCTGCATCCGCTCGATCGGCTGTACAGCGAGGACGGCCTGGTCTATCTCGCCGACGCGCAGGGCGACGATCCGCTGTCCGCGATCACCAGGCCGTACAACGGCTACCTGCAGGTCCCCTCGCGCGTGATCGCCGAGTTCGTCGCGCAGCTGCCCGTCGGCTGGTACGCCGCGGCCATGGCGATCGCCGGCGCCCTGATCGTCACCGGCTGCGCCTTCGTGGTCTGGAGGGCGTCCGCCGGCCTGATCGAGGATCTCTGGCTCCGGGGGGCGCTCGCGGCGAGCGTCGTGTTGTCAGGCGTCGTCGGGTTCGAGATGCTCGCCAACGTCGTCAACTCGATCTGGTTCGTCGCCTTCGCCTGCTTCTGGGTCCTGCTCTTCAGGCCGCGGAGCAACGCGGGCGCGCTGCTCGCCGGCGGGTTCCTCCTCCTGGGCGTGCTCAGCACGACGGCGACGTTCTTCCTCGCGCCGGTATGGCTCCTGCGGCTGCTCGTCGCCCGCGACCGGCGCGATCTCGCGATCCTCGCCGGCTTCGCGATCGGGGCGGCGATCCAGGTCGGCCTCTCCTGGGACCAGATCGGGCTCTCCGGCAACAACGGCCAGGCGGTGACCGCGGGAGCGCAGCCGGGCCAGCCGCTCTCGACCGAGCCGTTCTGGGACGCCGAGCTCCTCCCCGCCTATCTGCAACGGGTCGTCGGCGGCGCCATCGCCGGCCAGCGGATCGACGCGTGGCTGTGGGAGGGCCTCGGCTGGCCGCTGCTCGTGGCCTTCGGGGTGGCGCTGGTCGGGCTCGTGGTCTGGGCCGCCCGGACGCCCGCCACGCGCCTCCTCGTCCCGCTCATGGTCGCGATCTCGGTCGCGCTGTTCCTGTTCTCCGGGTACGTCCGGTGGGGGGCCGGCGGGTTCGAGCTCTTCTGGTCGACGGGCGCCTCCAACGACCTCAGCGCTCGCTACATCCTCCTTCCGGCGCTGCTCCTGCTCGCCGCCGCCGCGATCCAGCTCGATGCCGCGATCAGGGGCGCGCCGCGCGACTCGGCGCTTCGCGCTCGGCGCCTCCCGGTGGCCGTCGTCGGCGCGATCGGCGTCCTGGCGCTGTTCAGCTTCCACGTCGAGCCGGTGTTCGAGGGCGGCCCGACCTGGGGCGAGGCCGTCGACGACGCGCGCGCGACGTGCGACGTGACGCAGGCGGAGACCGTGGACGTGGTCGCGAACCCGACCACCCTCGGCGCGCAGACGATGCCGCTCGCGTGCGAGAAGCTGCGCTGAGGCGCTGGGTCAGCCGCCGGCCGCGCTTCCGCAGACGCCAACGCCGCGCGCACCGTCGGCGAGGACCTGCCACGGGGGCGTGTCAGGCGCCGCCTCGGGCAGCGCGAGCGTGGCGCTCCTCGCGCCCTCCGGCCAGGCGAGCGGCGCGACCGGCAGCCCGGAGAACCGGCCGACGCTCACGGCCGGCGGTCCACCGGGCAGGCTCGCGATCAGCACCGCGCCCCCGCTCACCGCGAGCGGCTCGCGAGCGCGGCGCGATCGCGGGGCGTCCGAGGCACGGCGCGCCCGCTTGCAGGGTCAGCGGAACGGAGGCGGCGAGCACCCTGTCGGCCTGGTCGGCGACGATCGGGTCCAAGTGCCGCCAGCTCCGCCGGGTCGTCGCTCGGAAGCCCGTATTCGTCCTTGATCGCGTAGTAGGCCGGAGCGCCGCGGGCCACCTCGTCGGCCCCGTCGGGATTGCTGAACCCGAGCATCAGGGCGAGCCACCCGGCGGTCTGGTCGAGGCTCAGGTCGAGCTCGGCGGCGCGCTGTTCGGGGCTCCGCCCCTCGCGGGCGACGTCGAACGAGCCGAACTGCGCCTCGACCAGGGCCGACGACCCCCGGAACCCCGAGCCGGCGTCGATCAGGGCAGCGACGTTGGACGCCATGGCGATCACGAACACGGCCGCCCCGGCCGCGGCCACCGGCACGAGCCAGGCCCCGGGGCGAGGCGGTGGCCGCTCGGCGCCCTCGGTCGCGTCTCGCGGCCGCCGCAGCGCGACCAGCTCGACCAGCACCAGCAGGACGATCACCGCGCCCGGATAGACGTAGCGGGCGGCCTCGGGCGCTCGGAATCCGAAGGCGAGCGCGCCCGGGGCGAGCACCGGGCCGATGAGGGCGACCGCGAGCGCCGCCAGGGCTCCGAGGAGGCCGGGCGAGACCCTGCGGGCCCGCACGACCGTGACCACGGCCGCGATCACTGCGAGCGCCGCGATCACGCGCGAGGCGTCGTTGATGAAGTTGCCGTCGTCCGTCCACGGCGAGCGGAAGATGCCGGTGAGCGCGGCGCAGACGGCGATGAACGCGTCGCGCGCGAAGGAGGTGATGACACCCAGCGTCAGCGGGACGTCCGCGTCCGCGGGCTCGCGCAGGAACAGCCACCAGAGGCCGTAGACGAGCAGCGGGATCGCGGCGACCCAGAGGCTCCGCCACCTCGAGGGCCGCTCCAGGACGCAGATCACCACCGCGGCGGCGACGAAGGCCAGGCCGATCGGATGCGAGATCACCGCCAGCGTGCCGAGCGCGCAGGCCACGACCTCCCCGCGCCGGTCGCGGTTGTCGAGCGCCAGCAGCATCCCCAGGCCGGCGCAGATCGCGAGCTGCCCGGGCACGCGGGCCGGGACCGCGACCACCTCGGCGGCGCCGCCGAAGAACAGCAGCAGGATCGCGCACGGCAGCGCCAGGGCGAGCGGGGCGCGACGCCGCGCCAGGGCGAGGAAGAGCCCGGCGGCGAGCACGAGCAGGGCCACGCCGAGGACGCGGTACGGCAGGTAGGAGTCGGCGCCGAAGACCCCGGCGACGGCGCCGTAGATCAGGGTCGGCGCGGCGATCAGGTACTTCTGGGCGGGCGGCTCGAACAGGGCCTGGCCCAGCGGCTGCTCGGCGAGCCGGTAGAGCATCCCGAGCTCGTCGCCGGAGAACACCGTTTCGCGCGATGCGATCAGGATCACGATCGCGGCGGCGATCGCGGCGGCGCCGAAGATGGCCCAAGCGATCGACAGCCTCTGAACCTGCCCGGCCACCGCGGGCGAGGTTATTTCACCGTCGACGCGTTTGCGGTCAACTACGGTTGCGCCGCTACGGCACCCACGGTTAGGCTCGGCGCATGATCGGGGGGCACCGCTCGGCACGCACGCGTCGCATGCTCGTCGCCGCGGCGGCCGTCCTGCTCGCGGTGACCGTGCTCGCCGCGGTCGCGCTGGCCGCCTCCACCAACTTCGTGGAGCCGCCGTCGAGCCCCGAGACCGCCGGCGACCTTCCCATCTCGATCGGGCGCGCGGACCTCGATGGCGACGGTGACGTGGACCTCGCGGTCGCCAACGGGATCTCGAACAACGTCACGATCCTCAAGAACAACGGCACCGGCAACTTCGTCGAGCCGGCCTCGAGCCCCGAGGGCGCGGGATCGCAGGCGATCGAGGTCATCGTCGCCGACCTGGACGGCGACACCGATCCTGACCTCGCGGTCGCAAACGAGGGCTCGGACACCGTCGCGATCCTCAAGAACAACGGCACGGGCAACTTCGGGCAGCCCGCGTCGAGCCCCGAGCCGGCGGGCGACGATCCGCACTCGCTCACGGCCGGCGACCTGGACGGCGACGCCGACGTCGATCTCGCGGTCACGAATCAGAACGACGACGAGGTCACGATCCTCAAGAACACCGGCACGGGCAACTTCGTCCAGCCCGCGTCGAGCCCGGAGGCCGCCGGCGACGGGCCCTTCGGGGTGAGCGCCGCCGACTTCGACGGCGACACGGATCTCGACCTGGCCGTCAGCAACTCGTTCTCGAGCAACGTGACCATCCTCCGCAACAACGGGGCGGGGAACTTCGTTCAGCCCCCGACGAGCCCTGAGGCAAGCGACCCCACCCCTCGTGGGATCGTGGCCGCCGACCTCGATGGTGACGGCGATCCCGACCTGGCAACCGCCAACGCGGCCGGGTCCGTGACGATCCTTCGCAACGTCGGCGCGGCCAATTTCACCGAGCCCATCACGAGTCCCGAGGACGTCGGGGACGGGCCGTTCGCGCTCGCAGCCGCCGACTTCGACGCCGACACCGATCAGGATCTCGCGGTCGCGAACGGCACCTCGGACGACGTCACGATCCTGCGCAACAACGGCTCGGCCAATTTCGGCGTGCCTGGGACCTCTCCCGAGGACGCCGGGGACTTCGCGCACTCCGTGGCCGCCGCCGACTTCGACGCCGACCTCGACCCCGATCTCGCGGTGGCGAACGCGGCGGACGACACGGTCACGATCCTGCGCAACCGCTGAGGCGCGCGGCGAGGAGCGCCTACGCGAGCGCCCGGGCCGCTGGCGAGGGCGCGGGCCGTTGCTTGGCAGTGAGGGTGGAGGTGTGTGGCGACGCCGGCGTTTGTGCCTCGCCGTGCGCGTGGGTGTGGCGCGAGTGGCGCGGGATCGGCGTTTTCGCCCCTCTCAGACGCCGAGTGGCACATTGACCCCCGTATAGGGGGCAAAGGTGCGACTCGACGCGGGAGTGCGGGGCCTTTGTGCCTGATCCCGCCGAAGCGCCAAGCGCAACCGGCCACCCTCTCATTGCCAAACGCGCCGCCCGCCACGGGCTCGGCCGGCCCGCGGCGCGGGCGCCTACGTCTCCGCCGGCGCCCTCGGCCTGCGGCCCGAGATCGTGCGCGGGACGCCGGCGCGCAGCTCGGCGAGCAGCCGGGCGGCGAACTCGGTCGGGTCCTCGCCCGGACGGTAGTCGCCCTCCGCGGGGAGGCTGAAGCGCACGCTGACATCGGGGCGCTTCGGGAAGCGCACGTAGTCGGTGGTCCCGGAGATGGCGACGAGCACGACGCGGCTCTCGGGGACCGCGCCGGCAAGGTGGCCGATGCCGCTGCGGGCCCGCAGCTCGCGGCCGAGCGACCGGGTGCCCTCCGGGAAGATGCCGATGCAGGCGCCGGCGCGCAGCGCCTCGACCGCGTTGTCGAGGGCGCCCCGGTCGCCGGTGCCGCGCTCGATCGGGATCTGGCCCATGCCGTCGAGGATCGGCGCCAGCAGGCGCGAGTTCCAGAGGGAGGACTTCGCCAGCGCGCGCACCTGCCGCCGGCGGCGCGCCGCGACCCCGACGGCGACCGGGTCCATGTTGCTGTCGTGGTTGCCCGCGAGCAGCACAGGGCCGGAGCGCGGCAGCGCCTCGAGCCCCTCGACCTCCATCCGCCCCCACCACGCGACGAAGGGCGCGCAGGCGCCCATCGCGACGCGATAGGTCCGGGTGAAGGGCTCGGGCTCGGGCGCTGTCAGAGCCGGTGCGGAGGTGGCGCTAGGCCGCGACCGCGACGGGGATGAACCGGCGCTCTTCGAGATAGCCGATGATCTGCGCCGCCGACTCCTCCGGCGACTGCTGCTCGGTCTCGAGCACGAGCTCGGGGTTCTCGGGCGGCTCGTACGGGTCCGAGACGCCGGTGAACTCCTTGATCTCGCCCGAGCGCGCCTTGGCGTACAGGCCCTTGACGTCGCGCTCCTCGCAGACCTCGACCGATGCCTTCACGTAGGCCTCGACGAACCGGTCTCCCATCATCTGCCGGGCCTCGTCGCGGATGTCGCGGTAGGGCGAGATCGCGGCGGTGATCACCGGCACCTCGTTGCGGCTGAGCAGGTTGGCCACGAAGGCGATCCGGCGGATGTTGGTGTCGCGGTCCTCCTTCGAGAACCCGAGGCCCTTGGAGAGGTTCTCCCTGACGACGTCGCCGTCGAGCACCTCGAGCTTCGAGCCGCGCTTGCGCAGCTCCTTGACCAGATGCGTGGTGATCGTGGACTTGCCTGAGCCGGAGAGCCCGGTGAACCAGAGGCAGAAGCCCTTTTCGTCTTGAGACATCAGATGCCCTCCTTGTAGGCGTCGATCAGGATCTCTGCAACCTCGTCCCGCGAGAACTCGTGGGGCGGCTTCTCGCCGGCCTCGAGCATCTCCCGCACCTTGGTCCCCGAGAGGAACAGGTGCGACTCCTGGGGATGCGGGCAGGTCTTCGCCGACCCCATCCCCTCACATTCGTTGCACCAGAACGTGTGCTCGAAGAACAGCGGTGTGATCCCGAGCTCGTTGGTGTCGATGTCGTCGAAGATCCGCTGTGCGTCGTAGGTGCCGTAGTAGTCGCCGACGCCCGCGTGGTCGCGGCCGACGATGAAGTGCGTGCAGCCGTAGTTGCGACGGATGATCGCGTGCAGCACCGCCTCCCGGGGCCCCGCGTAGTGCATCTTGCCGGGGTTGACCCCGAGCATCACGTGGTCCGGGTGGTAGTAGTTGTCCATCAGGACCTCGTAGCAGCGCATCCGCACGTCCGCCGGGATGTCGCCCTTCTTGGTCTCGCCGATCAGCGGGTGGATGTAGAGCCCGTCGCAGATCTCGAGCGCGGCCTTGGTCAGGTACTCGTGCGCCCGGTGGATCGGGTTGCGCGTCTGGAAGGCGACGATGCGCTTCCAGCCACGGTCGGCGAACGCCTGCTTCGACTCCTCGGTCGTCTGATAGCGCTTCATGAACGCCTCGTCGTGATCGGGGAGCGCGTCGACCTCGATCGTGCCGGCGATGCAGCGGGAGCCCTCGGCTCGGATCGCGGCGACGCCCGGATGGTCGTTGTCGGTCGTCCGGTAGACCTTCTCGGCCTCGAGCTCGACGTCCTTCTCGTAGACCTCGTCGACGGTGATCCGGCCGAGCGCCTTGCCGTTCGGGGCGCTGAGCTCGACCACGTCGCCGACCTCGCACTCGAGATCGGTGGCGAGCGTGATCGGGATCGACCAGATCTCACCCGAGGTGAGGCGCATGTCGTTGCAGACGGACTTGTGGTCCGCGGAGCCCATGAAGCCGGTCAGCGGCGCGAAGCCGCCGTTTCCGAGCAGCTCGAAGTCGGACGCCTGGCGATTGCTCAGCTGCAACGCGAGGGTCTCGGGGGCGGATGTCTCAGGCACGTTGTCCTTCTCCAGATTCGTTTGGTCTTTCAGCCTGGCGAGGGTAGCGAGTCGGGCTGAATCTTGAGCGGGCTGGGCAAGAAACCCGCGTGCTACCCGTGGATGCCGCACTCGGTGCGGTCGGTGCCGGCCCAGCGGCCGGCGCGCTCGCCGGCGCCCTCGAGGGCAACGGTCGTGCAAGGCATGCATCCGATCGACGGATAGCCCTGGTCGTGAAGCGCGTTGTAGGGGACGTGGTGGTCCTTGATGTAGTTCCAGACCCGCTTCTCGTCCCAGTCGGCGAGGGGGTTGAGCTTCCAGAGCCCGAATCGCTCGTCCCAGCCGAACTTTGGCGCGCTCGCCCGGGTGTCCGAGTCCACGCGGCGGATCCCGGAAACCCAGCAGCTCACCCCGTCGAGGGCCTCGCGCATGAGCTCGACCTTGCGGTCGGCGCAGCACCCGTCCTCTCCGATGACCGGCGGGAGGTCGGCGATCCGCTCGAACTCGAGCCCGTAGCGCTCGGCCAGCGCGTCGCGGGTCTCATACGTCTCGGGGAACAGGAGCCCGGTGTCCACATAGAAGAACCGCGCCCGCGGGTGGACCCGCTGCACCATGTCGATGATCACCGAGCTCGTCTTCTGAAACGAGATCGCGAAGCGCAGCTCGCCGTTGAACCGCTCGAGCGCCCAGGCGATCGACTCCTCGGCGCTCATGGCCTCGACGTCCGCGTCGATCTCGGGCGGCGGTGCCGTCGCCACCGCGGGCAGGGGGGTGGGGAGCACGAAGCCGCTCATACCGCGCACTCGCCCTCGCCGCGCTCGACCTTGTACGGCTCGGAGCGGTTCCAGTCGATGAACTCACCCATCGTCTCGAGGTTGAAGTCCGCCGGCAGGGTGAGCTCCTTGACCTCCTGCTCGAAGCGCTCGGTTCCGACCCGCTCGACGAAGTCGTTGAACGCCTCGTCGCCCTCGCGCTCGCCCTCGTAGAGGCGCAGCCAGCGCTCGACGGCGTCGGGCACCCGCTTCGCGGGCAGGCGTGCCTTGAGCCGGTGGCCGTACACGACCTCGCCGCCCTCGTAGTTGCCGCCGAGGTGCGGGATGTAGGCGGGCATCGGGCGCCCGCCGACCTTGAGCGAGGCCCCGTAGAAGCCGATGTTCGCGATGTGGTGCTGGCTGCAGCCGTTGGGGCAGCCGGACATCTTGATGTGCACGCGCTTGGTCAGCGGGTCGGTGATCCGCATCGATTCCACCCGATCCTGGACGGCGCGGTTGAGGCCCATCGAGCTGGTGATCCCGAGCTTGCAGCTGTCGGTGCCCGGGCAGGAGACGACGTCGGTGATCTCGTCCGCCCCGGCGTCGCCGAGCCCGAGCTCGACCAGCCGGCTCCAGACGTCGTAGACGGACCCGTCGCGGACCCAGCGCAGGACGAAGTTCTGGTGCACGGTGGTCCGGGCCGACCCGCCGGTGTACTCGCGCATGATCTGGCCGAGTCCGCGGAACTGCTCCGGGCTCAGGTCGCCGCGGGTGATCTTGACCTCGACCGAGGAGAAGCCGGCCTGGCGCTGGGGGTGCACGTTCGCGGCGCAGAAGCGGTCGAACTCCGAGCGGTCCCCGTTGGGGCTCGCGACGCTCGCCGGCGCGGCGGGGGCGTTGGCCTCCTCGTCGATCCCGTACACGAGGTGATCGATGCTGAAGTCGCGCTCGTCGACCCAGTCGCCCTCGAGCTCCTCCTCGACCATCTCGCGGAAGGCGTCGATGCCGACCTTGTCGATCAGCACCTTGATCCGGGCGCGGGCGCGGTTGACGCGCAGCCACTCCTGGCGGTCGAAGATCCGGAACACGGCCTCGGAGACCTTCAGGTAGTCGCCGTTGTCGAGCTCGACGAACTCGTAGAGGGTCGGGGCGATCCGGGGCATGATCGAGGTGCCGCCGCCGACCCGGATCTCGACCCCGCGGACGCCGTCGCGCTCGCGGGGGATGAAGCCGATGTCGTGGATGCCGGTGATCGCGACGTCCTCGTCGGTCGCGGTGAACGCCGTCTTGACCTTGCGCGGCATCAGCTGGGTGGTCGGATGGCGGACGAAGTAGCGCACGTAGGCGGCGGCGTAGGGGGTGATGTCGAAGAGCTCGCCCTCCGTCACCCCGGCCCACGGGTCGCCGGTGACGTTGCGGACGGTGTTGCCGCAGCCCTCGCGCGAGGACAGCCCGACCTCCGAGATCTCCTTGATCAGCTCCTGGGTGTCGGGCAGCGGGATGTGATGGATCTGGATGTTCTGCCGCGTGGTGACGTGGCCCTTGTTCAGCGGCGCGTACTTGGAGATCACGCTCGCGAAGGCGTCCATCTGGTCGGGCGTCACGCCGCCCATCGGCAGCTTCACCCGGATCATCTGCACGTCGGGCTGGCGCTGGCCGTAGACGCCCTGCTTGAGGCGGAAGCCGATGAACTCGTTCTCGGCCGTCTGGCCGTCGAGGTACTTGCCCGCCTCGGTGTCGAAGTCCTCGAACTCGTGCTCGAGGATCGGGATCACGTGCCCGGGGACGTTGTCGTAGACCTCGGGGTTGGTGAGCGATCCGAGCTTTCCCTTGCCCTTCTGCTCCTTCCCGGAGTCGACGTCGAGCTTGTGCTCGGTCGCGATCCGGGCCTCGGCGGTCGCCTCTGGGGCGGCGGTCGGCTCCATCGCGCGGAGATATTACACAAATCCCGATTGGGATTCGGGTATTTAGCGGGCGGCCCGGGCCTGGAGCCCGAGCCGCGCGGTCATTCAGTCGACGTCACTGTCCTCGATCAGGAAGGCGACCCGGACGTGGGCGCGGTACTCGTCGAGGTTCTCGCCCCGGATTCCGGTCGAGACGATGTCGACCGCGCGGATGTTGCGAAGCGAGGTCTGCGCCTGCGTCAGCGCCTGCTTCGCCGCGTCGTCGGTCGAGGTCTTCGAGCTCCCTACGAGCTCGATGATCTTCACTACGGCCATCTCTCTCTCCTCTCGGCGATCGCCGGCCCGGACTCGGCCGGTGGCCGTGTTCTATCCGCTCGCGGGCCCGCTTACAAGCTCAGCGCGGCGCGTGGCCCCAGACGGAGCCGCTGACCTGGCGGGCCGCGATCCCCTCCTCGAGCGCCGCGCGCAGCCACCCGCTCTGGCGCCGGCCGGCCCGGGGCGGCGCGGGGGCCGTGTCGGCGAGGAACTGCTCGATCGCCGCGACGATCGCCGCCGCCTCGCCCGGTGAGGCGGTGCTGGAGAGCAGCTCGATCCGCGGCCGCGGCGGACGGCGCTTGCCGTTCTGGGCGCCCATCGCCGCTGAAATCTAACCTGGAGCGATGGCGGAGGTGGCGGTCTTCGATTCCGCGGCCGTGCTGGCGGCGGTCTCGCCGGCGGCGGCGATCGAGCGCACCCGGACGGCGTTCGAGCGCCACGCGGCCGGCGAGTGGGCGATGCCGGCGAAGGTCTACGTCGACGCCCCTCCCGGCGGCGACTTCCGCGCCATGCCCGCGCGCGGCGACGGCCTGGCGACGCTCAAGTGGGTGACCTCGTTCCCCGGCAACCCCGCGCGCGGGCTGCCGGTGGTCGCCGGCGCCCTGCTCGTCTCCAGCGCCGATACCGGCGAGCTGCTCGCGCTCATGGACTGCGCGGCGATCACCTCGCTGCGCACGGGCGCCGCCGCGGCCGTCTCGGCTCGCACCCTGGCCCGCGCCGACGCCCGCACCGCGGGCGTTATCGGCTGCGGGGTCAACGGCGCCTGGGCCGCGCGCTGCCTGGCGGCGGCCGGCTACGGCCCGGGCGTCTGCTTCGATCCGCGCGCCGAGGCCGCCGAGACGCTGGCGGCCGAGCTCGGCTGGAGCGCCGGCCCGCGCGAGCTCGCGGCCGCGGCCGACGTCGTCGTCACCGTGACGCCCGCCGACGCGCCGGTGATCGCCGCCGGCGACCTGCGCGCGGGCCAGCATCTCGCCGTGCTCGGCGCCGACGCCCACGGCAAGGCCGAGGTCGACCTGGAGGCGCTCAGGCGCTGCTCGCTCTTCTGCGACGAGTGGGAGCAGGCCTCCAAGGGCGGCGAGCTCTCGGGCCCGGTCGGCGCCGGCGCGGTGCAGCGCGACGAGGTGACCGAGATCGGCGACGTGCTGCTGGGGCGCGCGGCGGGCCGGAGCGGGGCGGACGAGATCACCCTGTTCGACTCGACCGGTCTCGCGATCCAGGACCTGGGGATCGCTCACGCGGTGCTGGACGCGCACCGCGAGGGCCGGGTCGAGGCGGCCTCGGTCTCGCTCTAGGCCCGGGCCGCAGCCGGGTCGGCGAGCTCGCGGGCGATCGCCTCGCCGAGGTCCGCCGCGCAGGCGACGGTCTTGTAGCGGAGCCGGTCCGGCGTGTCGGAGGGCTGGTGGTAGTTGTCGAGGCCCTTGTGGCGATTCAGCGAGGCAAAGCAGACGGTCGGGATCCCCATCCGGCTCGGAACCACCGAGTCCGTGCTCGAGCGGGCGCGCATCCCGCGGCGCATCGGGATCCCCTCGCGCTCGGCCACCCTGCGCGCACAGGTCGCGCAGCCCGCGGTCGAAGTAGTCCTCCATCACCATCGTCCCCTCGCCCTCGAGCATCGCCAGCTCGGGCGAGCCGACGGTGTCGAAGTTGAGCAGCCAGGTGCGCTCGCGGTCGAGCGCCGCGAGATGGTGGCGGGCGAACCCGTAGATGCCGCCCTGCAGCACCTCCTCGGCGCCGCACGAGGCGAGAATCACCCGCAGCCCGGCGATCGGCCGCTCGCGCAGCGCCTCGGCCACCGCGACCAGGACGGCGACCGCGCTCAGGTTGTCGTTCGCGCCCGGGACCACCGGGCTGCGAGCGATGTCGGCGAGCAGCGCGGTCGACAGCGCGCACAGCGCGGTCCCGGCGGCGGTCAGGCCGCGGCGCCGGGTCGCGGCGCCGGCGGCGACCATCGCCGGAGCGCCTACCGCGCCCCACCACTGCGGGACCGAGGTGTCGATCCGCTCGATCACGCCCGGGAACCAGTCGACGAGCTTGCGCTGCGCGGTCTGGTCGAAGGCGATCCCGGTGCGGGCGGCGTCGTGGTGGGCCATCAGCACGAGGGTGCGATCGGCGGTCGGGTCACCGGCCTCGGCGACCACGTTCCAGGTCGTCTTGCGGGCCGCGATCGCTCGCCGTGCCGGGCGCAGGCCGTTGGACACCTCGTCGGCGATCAAGCCCGCCATCAGCGCACCGCCGGCGATCCCGAGCGCCCGCCGCCGCCCGCCGATCGACGCAAGGCCCGAGAGCGCGCCGGCCGCGGTCATCGCGGCGATCAGGGGTGCGAAGCCGTCGAGGAACTCCTCCTCGTCGACCCGCGCCTCCGCCCCGGCGCGCGTCGAGCCGGCCCGCGATCCACTCGGCGGCCTCGCGCTCGCCGTCGGAGCCGGCGAGCCGCTCGAGCGGCGCCAGCGCCTCGACGACCTCGCGCAGGGTCTCGATCGACGCCCGCGTCTCGACGCCCTCGGTGAGCACGGCGTTGGTTCGCATCGGCGGCGCAGCCTATCGGCGGGTCGCTGTGCGCTGTGTGAGCTGCGTCTTGTCCGCCCGAACGCCCCGGCCGTTGGCGAGGGCGCGGGCCGTTGCTTGGCTGGGTAGGGGTGGAGGTGTGTGGCGACGCGGGCGTTTGTGCCTCGATCGTGCGCGTGGTGTGTGGCGCGGGCGCTACGGGATCGGCGCGCCGAGCGGCCGACTGGCGGATTTCGCTCAATAGTCCATCGTTTTCGGCCACTCGACGGCCGGTGGGCGCTTTTCGTCCTCGGGGAGGACGTTTTTCGCCCGTGCGCCGGAGCTCGGCCTGGAGCCACCTCGCCGACAATTTGCGAAACGAGGTTCCGATATTGTCCGGCGGGATGGAGACGGGTCGCGATTCCGGACCGCTCGCCGGGATGCGGGTGCTGGACTTCACCCGGATCCTCTCGGGCCCGTACGCGACCATGCTGCTCGCCGACCTCGGGGCCGAGGTGATCAAGGTCGAGCGCCCCGGCGCCGGCGACGACACGCGCTCGTGGGGCCCTCCGTTCAGGGGCGGGATCAGCACCTACTTCTCGGCCGTCAACCGGGGCAAGCGCAGCGTCGCGATCGACCTGCAGGCCGAGCGCGGGCGCGAGCTCGCCCGGCGGCTCGCCGGCGAGGTCGACATCCTGGTCGAGAACTTCCGCCCCGGGGTCACCGACCGGCTCGGGATCGGCTACGACGACGTCGCGCGCACCAATCCCCGGTTGGTCTACGCCTCGATCAACGGCTTCGGCTCGCGCGGGCCCAGGGCGACCGACGCGGGCACCGAGGTGATCGTCGAGGCCGAGACGGGGCTGATGGCGATGATGGGGACGCCCGACGGGCCGCCGGTGCGCTTCGGGGTCGCGATGGTCGACATCGCGACCGGCATGGTCCTCGTCGGCGGGGTGCTCGCCGCGCTGCTCGACCGCCACCGGACCGGGCGCGGCCGGCGGCTCGAGTTCCCGCTCTACTCGACGGCGTTCAGCTGCCTGGGAACGGTCATCGCCTCGGCCAGCGTCGACCCGGACAGCCAGCGGGGGCGCTGGGGCAGCGGCCATCCGTCGATCGTCCCCTACTCGGCGTTCGAGGTCGCCGACGGGTTCGTGATCATCGGGGCGATCAACGACCTGATGTGGGCGCGGATGTGCGACGCGCTCGAGCTCGCCGAGCTGCGGGCCGACCCGCGCTCGGCCACCAACGAGGCGCGGGTGGGCAACCGCGACCTGGTGGAGGGCGCGATCGCCGCCGCGGTCGCCGGCCGCCCTTCCGCCGAGGTCACCGCGCGCCTCAATGCCGAGGGCGTGCTCGTCGCCCCGGTGCGGGCCGCCGCGGACGCGGTCACCGACCCGCAGGTCGCCGAGCTCTCCCTCGTCGACGAGCTCGACGGCGTCAGCCTCACGCGCAGCCCCCTGAGCCAGTTCAACCCGACCGGGCTCACGCCGGCCCAGCACCTGGGCGAGGACTCCGTCTCGGTCCTCGACGAGTGCCTGAGCCTCGACCCGCGCGAGCTCCGCGCCCTGATCGCCGCCGGGGTCGTCGCCGCCGGGGACGACCCGGACCCTCAGCCCGCCTGACCTGCCGGTATCGCCTCGGTCTCCGGCAGCGGCCGGTTGAGGCGCTCGGCGCGGCGCTGCTGCCAGAGCACCAGGCACAGCGCCGCCGCGGCGAGCGCGAACAGCATCGTCGAGAGCACGTTGACCTCGACCGGAATCCCGCGCTGCGAGGCGCCGAAGATGTAGAGGGGGAAGGTCACCGTCGTGCCGGAGTTGAAGTTCGAGACCACGAAGTCGTCGATCGAGAGCGCGAAGGCGAGCGCCGCCGCCGCGATCACCCCCGGCGCGAGCAGCGGCAGGGTGACCGTCCGAAAGCGCGCCAGCGGGCCGGCGCCGAGGTCCGCCGCCGCCTCCTCGAGGGCCGGGTCGAAGCCGATCAACCGCGAGCGCACGACGACGACCACGAAGCTGATCGAGAACATGACGTGCGCGATCAGCAGCGTCGGAAAGCCCCGGGCGACGTCGAGGTAGATGAACATCGACAGCAGCGCGGCGCCGATCACCACCTCCGGCGTGGCCATCGGCACGAGCACGAGCACGTTGGCCGCCCGGCGGCCGAAGAACCGGTGGCGGACGAGGGCGAGGGCGAGCATCGTCCCGATCGCGGTGGCGATCACGGTCGAGAGCGCGGCGAGCTTCAGGCTCGTGACCAGCGCGTCCGTGAGCGCCTGGTCGCCGAAGGGGTCGCGCCAGTGGTCGAGGGTGAACCCCTGCCAGGAGATGTTGAAGTTCCCGGTCGGGTCGTTGAACGAGAACAGGACGATGACCGCGATCGGGATCAGCATGTAGGCGACCGCCGCCGCGGCGTACGCGCCGAGCGCGTGCTCCCGGATCCAGCCGAACGCCCCGCGGGCCCGCACCCGGCCGGCGCCGAGTTGCGCGCGCACGCCGTCCGAGCGCTCCTCGCCGTCGCCCATCAGCGCCCCGACGCCCACCCGCCAGAGGTAGATCACGACCGCGACCATGATCAGCGCCATGAGCACGAACGAGAGCGCCGCGGCGATCGGGTAGTTGGCCAGCTGCAGGTACTGGCCCTGGATGACGTTGCCGATCATCGCCTGGTTGGGGCCGCCGAGGAAGTAGGCGTTGACGTAGTCGCCGACCGCCGGGATGAACGTGAGCAGCATCCCGGCGACGATCCCCGGGGCCGACAGCGGCAGCGTCACCCTCCAGAACGCCGCCCGCGCCGACGCGTAGAGGTCGTTGGCGGCCTCGATCAGGCGCACGTCGAGCCGCTCGAGCGTCGCGTAGATCGGGAGGATCATGAACGGCAGGAAGTTGTAGGTGAGCCCGGCGATCACGGAGGCGGGCGTGTCGAGCACCCGGTCGGCGGAGCCCAGCAGCCCCAGCGAGCCGAGGAAGTCGACGACCGCGCTCTGGTCGGAGAGGATCGTCTGCCACGCCAGGGTCCGGATCAGGTAGGTGGTGAAGAAGGGCGCGATCACCGCGAACAGCAGGACGCTGCGCCAGCGCCCGGCCCGCAGCGCGATCGCGTAGGCGAGCGGGTAGGCGATCAGCAGGGCGAGGAGCGTCGCGACGCCGCCGTAGACGAACGAGCGCACGAACTCCTCCTGGTGCTCTGAGAGCGCGTCCCCGAAGTTCGAGAACTCCCAGGTGAACGCGAACCCGGTCTCGAGCGAGCCGCTCTCGAGCGAGACGATGCCCATCAGGAACATCGGGACGACGAAGAACGCGAGCAGCCAGATGGCGGCCGGGGCGGCCAGCAGCAGCGCCCGGTCGGCGGCTCATCCTCTGCTGGGAGTCTGGGGTGGCGGGGGCGGGACTCGCCCCGGCGGCGTCACTCAGCCGGTGGCGACGTTCGCCCACGCCTCTTCGATCTCGGTCTCTTCCTCGCCCTCGAGAATGGGCTGCGTCGAGCAGTTCGCGACGAAGTCCTCGGACGGGAAGATCAGGTCGCTGTCGGCGAGGTCCGAGCCCTGCTTCTCGAACACCTCGCGGACGCCCTCCACCGGGGTCGTGTAGTTGACGTAGCCGGCGATCTGGGCCGCGATCTCGGGCTGGTAGATGAAGTTGAGGAACTCATACGCGGCGCCGGGGTTCGGGGCGCCGACCGGGATGATCATGTCGTCGGACCAGATGATGCAGCCCTCGTCCGGCACCCGGAACTCGATCGCGGGGTTGTCGAGCTTCAGCTGCTCCGCATCGCCCGACCAGCCGATCGCGGCGACCACGTCGCCGCGCGGCAGGTCGTCGACGTAGTCGTTGCCGGTCATGTCGCGGATCTGGCCCGAGTCGATCGCGTCCTCGATCTTCTGAATCGTCTCCAGCCACTGGTCCTTGGTCGCCGTCTCGGGGTCGATCCCCTCGGCCTTCATCACCAGCGGCACGGTGTCGCGAAGCTCGGCGAGCAGGTCGACCTTGCCCTTGTACTTGGGGTCGAAGAGGTCGTTGACCGAGGTGATGTCCGGGGCCAGGTCGGTGCGGACGATGAGCCCGGTCATCCCGCTCTGGTACGGGACCGTGAACGAGCGGTCGGGGTCGAACTCCGGCGAGCGCAGCTGCGGCAGCAGGTTCTTCTCGACGTTGGGCATCGCCGAGAGGTCGATGTCCTGCAGGTAGCCGAGGTCGTGGTAGCGGCGCGCCATCCAGTCCGTGGCGACGATGATGTCGCGGCCTCCCGACTCGCCGTTCTCGAGCTCCGGGCGCAGCTTGGCGAAGAACGACTCGTTCGAGTTGATGTCCTCCAGGTACTCGACCTCGATCCCCGTCTCCTCGGTGAACCTGTCGAGCGTCGAGCCCGGGCCGTCCACGGCGCCCTTCGCCTTGTCGATGTAGAGCGGGCCGGTGGAGATCGTCAGGGGCTCGCCCTCGACCGGGGTGGTCGAGGCGACCTCCGCCTCCTCGCTGCCACCCTCGTCGTCGCTGCCCAGGTCGCTGCCGCAGGCGGCGAGCGCGAAGGCAGCGAGCAGGCCGGCGATCGCGAGCAGCAGGTGGGCGGCTCGGCCGGGCATCGTGGCCATACTATCCCAGAAAGTCGAACCGCAGTTCCATTGTTTGTCAGGGAGCGGGGAGGTCGAGCGCGCGGATCGCGCTCCGGCTCGATCTCGACCCTGAATCGCGGCACCTCGTCGGGGGTCGAATAGGCGTAGGGGCGCCCCTCGTAGATCTCCGAGAGCGAGTCGATGTGGGCGTAGTCGGCGTCCGGGACGATCTCGGTCACCCGGCCCTGGACGTTGACGTGGCGGAGGATGTTGCCCGTGTCGACCACGACCAGCGACAGCCGCGGCTCGCGGCGCAGGTTGCGCAGCCACTTGCCCTCGGCGGCGTTGACGGTGATCCGCTCGCCCGCCCGGCCGCACCAGACGATCACGCTGTAGGGGGAGCCGTCGCGGTCGAGCGTGGTCAGCGCGCACGGGAACGGCCCGTCCAGGAGCTCGTCCACGATCTCGGGGCGTTCGGTCATCGCTGCCTCCTCATACGTGCTCGAAGTATCGGCTGAGCTCGAAGTCGGACACCGCGTCCGGGTCGCCGCCGTTGCGGTGGAACGCCAGCCACTCCCAGCGCCGCGTGCCGAGCCAGTAGTCGACCCCCTCGCCGCCCAGCAGCTCCCGCAGGCGAGCGTCGGCGGCCAGCGCATCGGCCGCCGCCGTGATCGACGCAGGGAGGCGCGGGGCCGCGTCGTCGAGCAGGCCCCACGCCATGTCCTCGAACGGCTCCGGGGGCTCGAGCTCTGACTCCATCCCCGCCAGCCCGCCGGCGAGGATCGCCGCGAGGCAGAGGTAGGCGTTGCAGTCGATCGCCGGCACCCGGTGCTCGATCCGCGTCGACGCCGGATCGTGGGCCACGACCCGCAGGGCCGTCGACTTGTTGTCGGGCCCCCAGGTGACCGTGGTCGGCGGCCCGGCGATCTCGACCAGGCGCCGGTAGGAGTTGACCGTCGGGCTGAAGAACGACATCGCGCCGGGCATCGTCGCAAGCAGCCCGGCGACCCAGCGGCGCATGAGCAGGCCTCCCTCCGACTCCGCGTTCGCCGCGGCGAGGGCGTTCTCGGAACCGCGGCGAAGCGAGAGGTTGACGTGCATCGAGGCCCCCAGGTGCTCGTCGACCAGGCCCATGAAGGTGACGCTGCGGCCGAGCTCACCGGCCGCCTCGCGCAGCGCCAGCTTCGTCCGCGTGACCGCGTCGGCCGCCTCGAGCGGGCCGGTCGGGGCGAGGTTGATCTCGACCTGCCCGGCGGCGGTCTCGTTGCTCCAGGACTCCCAATCGACGCCGAGCGAGTCGAGGCGGCGCACGGCCGAGTCCATGAACGCCGTCAGGTCCGGAGAGCGCGACATCAGGTAGGTGATCCGGCTCGGCCCGCCGAGCGGGGTCAGGTCGCGATAGCTGCGGGCGCGGGCCTCCTGGATCGGCTGCTCGAAGACCGAGAACTCGATCTCGGGCGCCACCACGGCGCTGAGGCCGTGGCCGTCGAGGCGGGCGATCGTCCGCTTGAGCATCCCGCGCGGGCAGATCGGCAGCGGGGCTCCGTCGAGGCCGGCGAAGTCGCAGATCACCGACGCGAGCCCGGGCAGGGCCGGGTCGGGGGTGAGCGTCTGCAGGTCGGGCAGCGCGCGGATGTCGGCGACCTCCCCCCGCCAGGCCCCCCAGTCCCAGCCGAGCGCCACGTCGCCGCTGAAGTCCACGCCGAAGGTGGTGTCGGCGAGCATCGTGCCGCGCTCGGCGACCGAGAGGAACTTCGGGACCGAGAGGTACTTGCCCAGCACCAGCCCGTCGTGGTTGGAGGCGAGCAGGCGCACGCTCGAGATCCCGTGCGCGGCGAGGCCCGCCGCCAGGTCGCGCTCAGCCATCGTCGCCGGCGTCGCCCATGCGCACCGCGAACGCGGCCCCGCTCAGCACCGAGATCTCCGGAAACGAACCGCGGATGAAGATCCGGCGCTCGAACACCGCGTCGATCAGCGCCGTGCGGCCCTCGAGCAGGGCGACCAGGTCCTCGGCGCGGCCGTGGATCTCGTAGGCGCGGCCGCCGGAGCCGAAGCGCCGGCTCTCGCCGCTGTCGAGCTCGGCGACGAGCAGGGCCTCCGGGGACCCGGGCCGGGACTCGAGCGCCGACCAGAACCGCTCGGCCGCCTCCGGCCACGCGGCCGACGGAGCGAGCAGCGCGTCGAGCCAGGCCGCGAGCCGCGGGTTGTCGGCCTCGGCCCGTCGGCGATCCGCGGCCGGCTCCCGGCGCCGTCGATCGTCGCCACCACCTGCGCCCCGTCGCTGACGCCGTGCGCGAGGCTCACCGCGCCGTCGGCGATCGTCGCGGTGACGGCCTCCGGGGTGGCGGCGGCGCGGATCGCGACCGTCCCGGTGAGCTCGCGGGTCAGCGCCGCGAACTCGCGGTCGCCGAGGCGCCGGCGCAGGTCGGCGCGGGTCGCCCGGACCAGCGGCGTGGCATCGTCCTCGGTCGAGAGCAGGATTTCGTGTGACTCGGGCACCGCTGTACTGTGGGCGAAACTTGGTTCCGACTTTACTGGCACCGAGCTTCAGGCACGACCGCGCCGGACACTGGCTCGGCGAGTGCCCGCCGGTCGACCCGCAGCCGCCCATGGCCGGCGACGTGCGCGCCGACGTGGTCGATCGTCGGCGGTGGCTACGCCGGCCTCTGGACCGCCTGGGCGCTGAGCGAGGCCGAGCCCGACGCGAGCGTGATGGTGCTCGAGGCATCCACGTGCGGCGCCGGCCCGAGCGGTCGCAACGCCGGCTTCGTCAACGGCTTCTGGCACCGGGCGAACCTGCTCTGCGAGCACTTCGGCGACCGCGCCGCGCGCGAGGTCTGCGAGCGCGGGGCCGAGTCGGTGGAGGCGATCGGCGCCTGGGCGGAGCGCGAGGGCGTCGACATCGGGTTTCGCCGCGGTGGCCATCTGAAGGTCGCGACCAGCGCGGCCCAGGACGGGGCGTGGAACGAGGCCGTGAGCGCCTGCGCTCGGATCGGGTTCGGCCCCGAGTGCGAGGCGGTCGCCGCCGCCGAGGCGCGCGGACGGTGCGACTCGCCGCTCTTTCGCGGCGGAGCGTGGATGCCGGGCGGCGCGACCGTGCAGCCGGCGAAGCTCGCCCTCGGCCTGCGCAGCGCGCTGCTGGCGAGGGGCGTCGCGATCTTCGAGCGCACGCGGGCGCGGCGGATCGGCCCCGAACCGGGCGGCGGGATCCTGGTCGAGACCACCGCCGGCGCCAGGGTGCGGGCGCCGGCTGCCGTGCTCGCCATCAACGCCGCCACCGCCGGGCTGCGCCCGCTCCGCAGCCGGCTCGCGGTCAGCTCCACCCACATGATCCTCACCGAGCCGGTCCCCGACGTGCTCGCCGACCTCGGCTGGACCGGGGGCGAGGCGATCTCGACCGCGCGGCGCCATCTGCACTACTTCCGCACCACCGAGGACGGCCGGATCGCGTTCGGGGGCGCCGGCCGGCTCGCCTACGGCGCTCGCCTCGGCGGCCGGATCGAGGTCGACGCCGGCGTGGTCGAGGAGCTGCGGTCGGAGATCGCGCGCTTCTTCCCGGGCCTGCGCGGGCGCCGGATCGAGGCCGCCTGGGGCGGCCCCGTCGACGTCTCGCCGACGCACCTGCCGAGCGTCGGCAGTCTCGCGGGCGACCGCATCCACTACGTCTGCGGGTTCACCGGCAACGGGGTCGGCCCCGCCCACCTGACCGGCCGGATGCTCGCCGCGCTCGCCCTCGACCGTCGCGGCGCGCTCACCCGGCTCGCGCTGGTCGAGCCGGCCCAGGCGCCGGTGCCGCCCGAGCCGCTGCGCTACCTCGGCGGCAGCGCGGTCCGGGCGGCGCTGTTGCGCAAGGAGCGCCGCGAGGACCATGGGCGGCCCGGCGGGACGCTCGCCGAGCTGGTTCTCGAGGTGCCGCAACGGCTCGGGATCCATCTCGGACGCTAGCCCTGATAGACGAAACCTCGTTCCGGCATAATCGGTCCGCCATGGGTCGGGACGGGCAATCGGTGATCGAGAAGGCCGCTCTGGTGCTCGATTGCTACATCGAAAGCGGCGAGTCCTCGCTCGGCTACGCCGAGCTGCTGGAGGGGACCGAGATCAACCGCGCCACCCTGCACCGGACGCTCGCCGAGATGGCCGAGTACGGGATCCTGGTCCAGGACGGCCAGCGCGAGCACTACCGGCTCGGCCCGCTGCTGCGCTCGGCCGCGGCGCTGGCGGCGGTCGCGAGCGTCCCGGGCGCCGCCCGTCCCCACCTCGTCCGGCTGCGCGACGAGTGCCGGGAGACCGTGGTCCTCGCCGAGCTTCACGACACGCACGTGGTTCCGGTGCTGCGCGTCGACGGCCTCTACGAGATCCGCATGAACCAGGAGGTCGGCCGCCGCTACCCGGCGCACGCGGGGGCGACCGGGAAGGTGCTGCTCGCCAACCTCCCCGCCGACGAGCGGCGCGACCTGCTCGAGCGGCTCGAGCTGGACCGGCTGACCCCGAGCACGACGGTCACGCGGGCGAATCTGCGCGCTGACCTCAAGCGCATCGCCGACCTGGGGTCGCGGTGACGATCGGCGAGCGGGTTCCCGACGCGGTCGCGATCTCCGCTCCGGTGTTCGACGCCTCGGGGCGGGTGGTGGCCGCGCTGACGATCGGCGGGATCGCCTCGCGCTACGAGCGCGACGCGCTGGTCGCCGACGCGCTGGCCGTGATGGAGGCCGCGACGGAGATCTCCGCCGAGCTCGGCTACCGGACCAGCGCCGAGCGCCTCAAGGCCCGCGAGCAGCTCACTACGGAGGGCAGCCGGGCCGCCGAGGCGCTCGAGCGGATGTGCGCCGAGGCCTGGGACCGGCGCGGCGCGGCCGGCTGAGCGGATCGCATTGCCCCGCTGGCCGCCGGCGAGACCGCAGGCCGATGGCGCACCCCGGCGCGTCGTGCGAAGGTGGGGGACGAAATCCCAACCCCGAGGAGGAGCACGGCAGATGACTGAAAGCGTGTATCGCGTCACCGAGGTGGTCGGCGTCAGTTCGGACTCATGGGAGCAGGCGGCGAAGAACGCCGTGGAGACGGTCGCTCAGACGGTCCGCGAATTGCGGATCGCCGAGGTCGTGCGCCAGGACGTGACGATTGAGGACGGCAAGGTGTCCGGATACCGCGTGCGTCTCGGAGTCTCGTTCAAATACGACAAGGAGTAGAGGCGTCCGCGGCGCGGCCGTCCCAGGCCTCGCGCACATGCGCGCCAGCGCCTGGGCGGCCCGGCCGGCCTCGAGCGCTCAGCGCGCCCGGGCGTAGACCGTCTTCGTGTTGGTGAAGAACCGCTTCGCCGCCCTGCCCTGCTCGCGCTGCATGTTGCTCGAGCCCTTGAGCCCGCCGAAGGGCGCGTGCGGCTCGGCGCCGGCGGTCTCGCGGTTGACGTGCACCTGCCCGGCCTCGATCTCGCGCGCGAACGCCATCGCCCGGCCGAGGTCGCGGGTGAAGATCGCCGCCGAGAGGCCGAACTCGGTGTCGTTGGCGGCCGCGATCGCCGCCTCGAAGCCGCTCACCGGCGCCAGCACGGCAACCGGGCCGAAGATCTCCTCGCGCATCAGCGCGCTCTCGGGGCCCACCCCGGTGAGCACCGTCGGCTCCACCCAGAAGCCCCGCTCGGGCTCGCTGTAGCCGCCGCCTGCGAGGATCTCGCAGCTCTCGGCGCTCGCCAGGTCCAGGTACCCGCCGACCTTCCTCAGCTGCTCGACCGAGGCCAGCGGGCCGACGTCGGTCGCCTCGTCGTAGGGGTCGCCGACGCGCAGCGCCTCGACGCGCTCGACCAGGGCGCCGGCGAACTCGTCGAAAGCCGGATCCTCGACGTAGACGCGGCTGGTCGCGGTGCAGCGCTGGCCGGTGGCGATCATCGCCCCGCGGCACACCTGATCGGCGGCGTCGGCGAGGTCGGCGTCGGCGAGCACGATCGCCGGGTTCTTGCCGCCGAGCTCGAGCTGCACCTTGACGCCGCGGCCCGCGACCGCCCGGTCGAGGCCGCGGCCGGTCGCCACCGAGCCGGTGAAGGTCAGCGCCGCGAGCCGGGGGTCGGCGGTCAGCGCCTCCGAGAGCTCGGCGCCCGGCCCGGTCAGGAGGTTGAGGGCCCCGGGCGGCACGCCGGCCTCGACCAGGATCTCGGCCAGCAGCACCGCGGAGCCCGAGGCAGCCGTCGCCGGCTTCCAGACGACCGGGTTGCCGCAGCCCAACGCCGGCGCCAGCTTCCACGCGGGGATCGCGAGCGGGAAGTTCCACGGGGTGAGTGCGCAGACGACGCCGACCGGCTCCGAGAGGGTGAGCACCATCGTGTCGTCGGCGGCGCTCGGGTAGGTCTCGCCCTCCGGGCCCAGCGCCTCGCCGGCGTGGTAGCGGAAGATCGCGCAGGCGCGCAGCGCCTCGGCCTTGGCGTCGCGGATCGGCTTGCCGATGTCGGCCACCAGGCGCCGGGCGGCCTCGTCGACGCGGGCCTCCAGCAGGTCGGCCGCGTGTCGCAGGACCTCGCCCCGGGCGACGGCTGTCGTCCGCCGCCACCCGGCCGCGGCGTCGGCCGCCGCGGCGTAGGCGAGGCCGACGTCCTCGGCCGTGGCCGAGGCGAAGGTCCCGGTCTCAGTGTCGGGCCGGGCCGGGTCCGTGCGGCGGAAGGCGTGCGTGGTGTCGCGCCACTCTCCTCCCACGAGCAACCGGGCCATCGACCGGGATCTTGCCTTGTTCTGCGCGTCGACGGCGTTCGGGACGGCCCGTCGGACGCCCGTTGGACGCCCTCGGTGGAGGATCGGCACACGATCGTCACCCACTCAGACGAACGTAGGCGAACGTAGGAAAACCGTAGGAAATACCGATGACACCGTGTGAGCCACGGATAGGCTCGGCATCACACCGCCCGAGGGAGGGGACCCCGTGAATCCACTGATGCGAGTAGGACAGCTGGCGGTTGCAGCGGCGGCGGTGGTCGGTGTCGTCGAGCTCTCCGGCTCGGCGGCCTCGGCGGGAGGCTGCGACAACTCGTGGCTCAACCCCGGCAGCGGCGATTGGTTCAATGACGGCAACTGGAGCGCCGGGCACTCGCCGAGCGAGACCGAGCGCGTCTGCATCGAGGTCGACGGCGACTACACCGTGTCGCTCGTCGGCTCTGACACAGTCGCATCGCTCTCGATCGGCTCGACGACGACGACCGGCACCCAGCGGCTGGCGATCGGCGTGCCCTCTGACGGAGGGTCCCTGACCGCCCCCGGCGGCGTCGTCAACGGCGGCCGGGGCGAGATCTTCCTCGACTCCAACCGGCACTCGTCCTCGGTCGCCACGCTCAACTCGACCCTCGCCAACAGCGGCGCGATCACGATGTCGACGGCGCCGGGCCTCGAGGCGGCCTTCTTCGGCAACCTCCGCAACGCGGCGACCGGAGTGATTGAAGTCAGCGGCTCGATGGCCTTCTACAGCGCCGGAGGAGAGGCCGACACGCTGCTCAACCGAGGTCAGATCGAGGTCGCCGACGGAGCGGTGCTCATCAACCGCCGCTCGAGCACGATCACCAACGACTCGAGCGGACACATCTCTTCGACCGGGACCGGCCAGGTGATCAGCGGCAGCGAACTCGACACCACGTTCAACGAGGCCGGCACGACCCTCGGCCCGGCTCCGGTGCGGATCTACGGCGGAACCCTCAACTACACGGGTGACGGCGGCAGCCACATCGAGGCCGAGGGACAGTTCAACATGACGGGGACCCTGCACGCGGGGCAGTCGCTGACGATCACCGATGCGCAGGCCAATGCCTTTTCGGGGTTCACGAACGCCGCCGGGGGGGACCTGCGGATTCACTCGCGGGGCTTCACCAGCAGCCTGAACACCGGCGATGCGCCGTTGCTCAATCGCGGCATGATCACCCTCACCGGCGCCGGCACCCCCGGCACCGACACGGCCCTGTTCGGCCCCGTCACCAACGCTCCCGGCGCCCTCGTCCGCGCGGAGTACAACCTCGGCCTCTACACCGGCGGCGCCGTGGCCGACACCTTCCTCAACCAGGGCCGGCTCGAGGCCGCTGACGGGGTCACGGTGATCGTCAGGCGCTCGGCCACGTTCACCAACGCGGCCGCCGGCCACATCGAGGGCGAGGGCACCGGTCACGTCCTCAGCGGCGCCGAGCTCGACAACACCTTCAACGAGGCCGGCACGACCGACGGTTCGAGGCCCGTGGTCGTGGCGGGCGGGACGCTCAACTACACCGGCGACGGCACGAGCGACATCGAGGCGACCGGCCAGTTCAACCTCGCCGGGACCCTGCAGGCCGGCCAGGACCTGACGATCGCCGACGGGCACGCGAACGCGTCCGCCTCGGGTTTCGTCAACGACGGCGGCCAGATGCGGATCGAGGCGTTTGGGGTCAGCTCCAGCTTCAACGTCGGTACCGACACCTTCCTGAACGACGGCACGGTCAGAGCCGTCGGCGGCTCCGGCGTCGAGGTGCAGCTGTTCGGCGACATCGACAACACGGGCACGATCGACCTCCAGCAGAACGCCGGTTTCTTCCCCCAGGGGGCGCTGGCGACCTTGACCAACGAGGGACAGCTCACGATCGCCGACGGCAAGACGCTCGACCTCAAGCGGAGCTCGGTCTTCGAGCAGAGCGCCGGGCGGACGACGCTCGAAGGCGCGACGTCCCGGCTCGCGGTCTTCGACGCCCCCGGGGTGACCCTCACCGGCGGGATCCTCGAGGGCGCCGGAACGGTCGCGGCGAACGTCACCAACGGCGGCGAGGTGCGTCCGGGCACGTCACCCGGGACCCTGAACATCGACGGTGCGTACACGCAGACACCCGACGGCGTGCTGGTCGCCGAGGTCACCGCCGCCGGCAACGACCTGCTCGACGCCACCGGCGCGGCGACCCTCGACGGCACGCTGGAGATCGAGACCGAGGCGGGCTTCACGCCGACGCTCGGCGACACGTTCAAGGTCGTCGAGGGATCATCGCGCAGCGGCGAGTTCGCCGACGTGAACGGGATCGGAAGCGGCCCGTACGAGGTCCTCTACAACCCCGCCGACGTCACGCTGCAGACGATCGATCCCAGCGACCTGCCCACGTTCTCGATCGACGACGTCACGGTCCGCGAGGGCGACGGCGGGACCAACGACGCCGTTTTCCGCGTCCGGCTGTCCGAGTCGCAGAGCACGGAGGTCACGCTCGACTACCGGACCGCGAACGGCACCGCCCGCGAGCCCGGCGACTACACCTCCACGGAGGGCACGCTTACCTTCGCGCCCGGCGTCGTGCAGCGCAACCTCGTGGTTCCCGTCGTCGGCGACAACGATCCAGAGCCGGACGAGGACTTCCAGGTCAACCTCCGCAACGCCGACGGCGCCCAGATCGCCGACGGGCGCGGGATCGGGACGATCGAGAACGACGAGGTCGACGCCGCCCTCGTGACCCCGAACCGCGGCGGCGACGCGTGCTGCATCACCGCCACCGTCCACGGTGAGGGCTTCGTCCCAGGCGCCACCCTGCGCCTCGAGCGCGCCGGCCAGCCCGACGTCGTGGCGAGCCGGATGCGGGTCGCCGACGACGGCCGCAGCCTGGCTGGAGTCCTCAACCTCACCGGGAGGCAGCGGGCGGCGTGGGACGTCGCCGTCGCGAACCCGCCCGGCCGCGGCACCGACACGCTGGCGGGCGCCTTCACGGTTGAGGCCGTGCGGGCGCCGCGCCTGTGGACGCGGATCGACGGCGGCGAGGTCGCCCGGCCCGACCAGCCGTATACGGCGATGCTCGCCTACGGCAACACCGGCAACGTCGACGCGACGGGGGTCATGCTCCAGCTCAGCGGCGTCCCCACCTTCGATCGGGTCGATCTGCCCGAGTCGTCGTCGCCCCCGGGTCTCGTCTTCGAGGGCCTCGGCGACGGGAAGGGTGCACGGATCTACAACCCGCGGGTCCCGCCGGGCACCTCCTATGTTCCGGTCCAGCCCGTTCTTCGAGGGGTCGGGGACGCGCACCATCCGAGCGCGGATCTTCGGCGATCAGTTCGACGAGGCCGCGGTGCCGACGTTCAACCCGGCCACCAGGATCACGACAGAAGTCGATCAGGCGACCGATCCCGTGACGACCTCCCCTGCGGTGCTTCGCGGCACCTACCAGGTCAGCGGGCCTGGCGGCGGGGCGATCTCATTCCGCTACACGGCGACCAACGCCGCGGCGCACGTAGCGCCGGCGATCGACCGCACCCAACTGTCCCCCGGGATCGTGCGATTCCGCTTCCGGGCGACGACCGAGCTCAACGGCCAGATCAAGGCCGTCGACACCGTCCTCGAGGGACCGGCATCGGCGTTCGAAGCCATTCGGCGTGCAGACAACATCGGAGCGGCGGGCGGGTCGAGCCGCGCCTTGCCGGCCCTGGAAGCCCTGAGGACCTCCCCGCTCGAGGTGTTCGAGGCCCATGCGGAGAGCGTCCAGTACATAACCCGGGCCCAGCTGATCGATTGCCTTCTGCATCCACCGAACGGACGAGAGTCGCTGATCGACCCGATCACGCTGGAGCTGCTCAACAACATGTCCGATGGCGGCGCGACGGCCGGGGTTCTCGGGCTGGTGCCGGCGTCCGGCGCCGTTGGGCTGGCCTGGGGCGCCGTCACCGCCGGCCAGGGCTTCGTCCTCGGGGAGGGTTTCAACGACGTCGTTGGCCGCGCCCTCGGCGACGCGGCGCGCTTTGACGCCTCCCTGCCGCAGTGGCAGGACATGATCAACGAGGAGGACAGGATCGCCTCGTTCCTCGTCTTCTGCGCGCCACCCCCGCCGCCGGCCACGCCGCCTCCGACCGGCGGTGGCAGCGAGGTGTTCAAGACCCTCCGGGTCACGAACTCCCGTGATCCGAACGAGAAGGCCGGTCCCGACGGCTTCGGCCCACAGCGCTTCATCGAGGGCGACGAGCCTCTGCCGTACACGATCAGGTTCGAGAACGTGGCAAGCGCGACCGCTCCGGCCCAGGTGGTCCGGATCACCGATCAGCTCGACCCGGCCGAGGTCCGGCTCGCCAGCGTGAGCCTCGGCCCGGTCCACTTCGGCGACGTCTTCGCCGGGCCGCCACCCGGCCTGCGGCACTGGACGACCGATCTCGACCTGCGCCCTGAGCAGGACCTGGTCGTCCGCGTCGAGGCCGACCTGGACGGGAGCGGTCTGCTGACCTGGGAGTTCACGTCGCTCGATCCGGAGACGCTCGAGCCGACCACCGACCCGACCGCGGGCTTCCTGCCCCCAAACGACGACCCGCCGGAGGGCGAGGGCGCCGTGTACTTCAGCGCCGAGCCCGTCGGGTCGCTGACCAACGGGGACGCGATCGACAACGACGCCTCGATCGTCTTCGACACGAACGCCCCGATCGTCACCAACACGTGGCTGAACACGATCGACGCCTCCGTGCCCACGAGTCAGGTGAGCTCGGTCACCCGCACGGGCGGGACGGCCGGCTGCGCGACCGACCTGGCGGTGGCCTGGTCGGGGAGCGACACGGGGTCCGGGATCGGCGCCTTCGACGTCTACGTGTCAGTCGACGGCGGGCCGTACGGCCTCTGGCGCCCGGAGACGACGGCCACCGGCGACACCTATCCGGGCGAGGCCGGCCACGCGTATCGCTTCTACAGCGTGGCCACGGACCGCGCCGGCCACACGGAGGCCGCGCCCGCGGCTGCCGACGCCTCGGCAGCGGTCGCCTGCGAGACGACGCCTCCACCCCCGCCTCCGCCGGGTGAGCCGCCGGCGAACCCGGACACGGACGCTCCGGAGACCACGCTCACCAAGCAGCCGGCGAAGAAAACCACCAAGAGCAAGGCGAAGTTCGCGTTCGAGGCCGACGAGGACGACGCGACCTTCGAGTGCAAGCTCGACCGGAAGAAGTGGAAGCCGTGCAGCTCACCGCGCAAGTACAAGGTCCGCGAGGGCAAGCACAAGTTCCGCGTCCGGGCCACCGACGCCGCGGGCAACACGGACCCGAGCCCGGCGAAGGTGAAGTTCAGGCGCCTGGGCTAGCGCGGTCGCGGCCGGGTCACTGGCCGCCGCCGCCCCCGCCCGACTGGACGTCGAGGAGGTCGATGACGAAGACCAGCGTCTCGTTCGGCGGGATGTCGGGCGGCTGGCCCTGGGCGCCGTAGCCGAGATCGGGAGGGATCACCAGCTCGCGCCGGCCGCCCACCTTCATCCCGGCGACGCCTTCGTCCCAGCCCGGGATCACCGAACCGGCCCCGAGCTCGAAGTCGAACGGCTGGCCGCTGTCCCAAGAGGCGTCGAACTGCTGGCCGTTGGAGTAGTTGACGCCGACGTACTGGACCGTGACCGAGTCGCCCTCCGCGG
Source organism: uncultured Solirubrobacterales bacterium (assembly GCA_963729065.1). Classification (GTDB taxonomy): domain Bacteria; phylum Actinomycetota; class Thermoleophilia; order Solirubrobacterales; family 70-9; genus WHSW01. The sequence continues at coordinate 478,239 of CAVSMS010000010.1, read as the reverse complement.
CCTCGGGGCCGTCGCCCACGACGACGTCGTTGATCTCGAGCTCCGCGGGCGGGTCGCCCTCGGGAACAGGCACCTCGGGCTTGGCCGACAGGTCGGTGCTGATCGACCCCGAGCCCTCGTCGTCGCCGCCCCCGACGGCGGCGATGACGACCGCCGTGACGAGCGCCACGAGCAGGACGATTAGGACGATCAGTCGGCTCTGCATCGGTCGGGGATCCTTGCAGGCCCGGCCCGGGCGCGGGGCTACGTCAGTCGATCACGAAGCCGATCGCGATGCTGAACACGCGGCCGGTGCCGCCCCGGATCGCGAAATCGGTCACCCGCCTGCCGGGCTGGAACCGCCCGCGGAAGCAGTGGCGGAAGCCCGACTCGGTCTTGCACCGCACGCGTCGAACACCGTCGACCACATCCGCCTCGGTAGAGCCGACGCCCACACCGGTGTTGGTGCGCTGGCCGCGATTCTTCGTGTACATCCCGACGACGGTGGCGCTGTCGTCGGTGCCGACGAAGTACACCCGGGTCTTCCCGTAGCGCATCTTGCGCTGCGGCCCGAGGATCTCGTTCGGGACGATCCGGTCGGCGTCCGGGGTGCCCTTCTTGGCGATCACGGCGGCCGCGGTGCGCTCGAGGGCGATCCCGGCGATGCCCTTCTGGACGCGGATCTTCGCGGAGGCTGTGGGAAGGACGATCAGCGTGACCGCGAGTACCGCAACGGTGATCATCGAGCGCCGCACCGCTCCACCCTCCCATCCCCCTCGGCCCGAGTCAACCTCCGACCGACCCTGGGCAGCTAGAGCGGGATGTTGCCGTGCTTGCGCTTCGGCTGCTCCACCCGCTTTGTCTGCAGCGTGCGCAGCGCGCGGATCAGCTTCGGCCTCGTCTCGTGCGGCTCGATCACGTCGTCGATGTAGCCGCGCTCGGCCGCCGAGTAGGGGTTGGCGAAGTGGGCCTTGTAGTCGTCGATCAGCTTCTCTCGCCGGGCGTCCGGCGTCGGCGACTGGGCGATGTCCTTGCGGTAGATGATGTTGACCGCGCCCTCGGGCCCCATCACGGCGACCTCTGCCTGCGGCCAGGCGAAGTTGAAGTCGGCGAGCATGTGCTTGGAGTTCATGACGTCGTAGGCGCCTCCGTAGGCCTTGCGCGTGATCACGGTGAGCTTCGGCACGGTCGCCTCGGTGAACGCGTAGAGCAGCTTCGCCCCGTGGCGGATGATCCCGTTCCACTCCTGCGAGGTTCCGGGGAGGAACCCGGGCACGTCGGTGAACGTGATCAGGGGGATGTTGAAGGCGTCGCAGAAGCGCACGAAGCGCGCCGCCTTCTCCGACGACGCGATGTCGAGGACCCCGGCCAGGTGCTTGGGCTGGTTGCCGACGACCCCGACGGGATAGCCGTCGAGGCGCGAGAAGCCGATGATGATGTTCTGGGCGAAGTGCTGCTGGACCTCGAAGAACTCGCCGTCGTCGACCACCAGTGAGACCACGTCGCGCATGTCGTAGGGCTTTTGCGGGTCGGGAGGGACGATCTGGTCGAGCGCCTCGTCCATGCGCTCGGGGTCGTCGTAGGGCTCGACCCGCGGCGGCAGCTCGAGGTTGTTGGACGGCAGGAACGACATCAGGTAACGGATGTCGGCCAGGCACTGCTCCTCGTCGTCGGCGGCGAAGTGGGCGACGCCGGACTTCGAGTTGTGGGTCATGGCCCCGCCGAGCTCCTCGAACTCGACCTCCTCCCCGGTGACGGTCTTGATCACCTCGGGGCCGGTGATGAACATGTGCGAGGTCTCCTTGACCATGAAGATGAAGTCGGTCATCGCCGGCGAGTAGACGGCGCCGCCCGCGCACGGGCCCATGATCGCGCTGATCTGCGGGATCACCCCGGAGCACTGGACGTTGCGGACGAAGACGTCGCCGTAGGCGCCGAGCGAGACGACGCCCTCCTGGATCCGCGCGCCACCCGAGTCGTTGAGCCCGATCACCGGTGCCCCGACCTTGGCGGCGAGGTCCATGACCTTGCACATCTTCTCCGCCATCGCCTCGCCGAGCGAGCCGCCGAAGACGGTGAAGTCCTGGCTGAACACGAACACGGGCCGCTCGTCGATCGTCCCGTAGCCGGTGACCACGGCGTCGCCGTACGGCCGCTTCTTGTCCATCCCGAACTCGTGCGTGCGGTGGCGGACGAACGTGTCGAGCTCCTCGAACGAGCCCGGGTCGAGCAGCTTCTCGACCCGCTCGCGGGCCGTGAGCTTGCCCTTCGCGTGCTGCTTTTCGACCGCGTCCTCGGAGGCCGAGTGGACCGCCTGCTCGCGAAGCTCGCGCAGGTACGCGAGCTTCTCCTCGAGCGTGATCGGGTTCTTCTCGCGCACGGGGGGCGCGATTCTACGGAGCTACGGCAGCGTGAACACGGGCGGCACGGCGGCGACATCGACGCTCACGGTCGCGGCCGCGCTCTCGCCGTGCGAATTGGTCGCCGTCGCCGTGATCTCCTGCGTTCCCGCGGGGAGGGTGGCGCTGATGCGCCGCCCCGCGCCCGAGCTCGCCGGCGAGCGACGAGGTCCAGACGACTCCCGAGGAGCCGAAGGGCACGTCCTGCGGGTCGCTGACCGAGGCGATGAGCTGGACGGGCTCACCCTCCGTCACCGCGGCTCCGTTCGCCGGGGTCGCAATCGAGACCCGCGGCGGCTTGGCCGGCACCCGGTGTCGCTTCGAAGCGTCGCTGCCCGTGAGCACGCCGTCGGAGACGACGACGCGCAGCGCGGCCCGAGGCCCTCCGCCGAGCTCGCTGAGATCGACGCGCGCGGAGCGCCGGCGGAGGTCGTTCGCGACCGGCACGTAGTGCTTGCCGTCGGCCGCGTAGAGCACGGTGGCCGTGAGGCGCCCGCCGTCGGCGTCATGCGCTCGCCAGCGGACCTTGACCCGCTCGCCGAGCCGCTTGCCCGCTTCGGCTTCAGCAACCGGACCGTCGGCGCGTGCTTCGACACGCGCGCCGAGTCGAGCGTCCTGCCTGAGCTGGAGAGCGAGATACGTCTCGTCCCGCGCTTGAACGGGATCACCGCGTCGATCGACCGCGCCGAGTCCTCGCCGACCTCCAGCGTCTTCACCGCATCGCGCGCGAGCACTCGTCCGCCGGCGCCGCGGAGGACGACCGCGACCTTGCCGCCCTTCGGGCCGGGCGTGGGCTCAGGCCGTCCAGCACGGCGAGGGAGTCGATCGTGCCGCGCCCCTTCGCCGAGACGGTGGCGCGGACCCGCAGCCGCGGCCCGCGCTTCGCCTTTCGCGCGGCCTTAAGCGCGCGGGCGCGCCGCGCCCGCGAATGCCCGGTGAGCGCTTCGAAGTCGGGGCAGTTCCCGGGGTCCTCCTCGCAGAGACTGCCGAGGATGGTGCCGTAGTTGTAGTCCGAGATCCACTGCCGGTCGCAGTAGGTCATGACGTCGGCGATCCCGTTGCGCCAGTCGAGCAGGTTCTTGGGGTCGCCGAGGACGGGTCGCCCGCGTCGAAGCCCTGGGCGTCCCCGAACGTCGGCGCTGCCGATCAGCCCGAGGGAATGGGGGAAGGCCCCGTCGGTCGCCGACCCCTCGAACAGCTCGCAGCCCGTGACGTGCTTGCGGCCGTACATGTGCCCGAGCTCGTGGGCAGCCCCGAACTCGTCGCTGGCGTACACCCACCCGAAGTGTCCCGGGCGCTGTGCGCAGCCGCCGACCTTGTTGCCGTCGCTGTCCTCGATGCTGACCGCGGGATCGCGCTCGAGCAGGCCGAGGTAGCGCGTCCGGGGATCCTGGGTGCCGATCGTGGCCGCCCAGTCCTGGACCCTGCCCCTCGCCTCCTTGCAGGTCTTCGGCGGCGTGTTGGCGGTGGGCATCAGCATCTGAGTGACCTGGACGTCGGCGCTCGGGTACATGCGCCTGATCAGGGATGCGATGCCGTCGATCTCCAGCTGCGCTGGAACGATCGGGATCGTGTCGCTGGGCTTGAGCTTGTAGGGCATGCTGACCAGCCACAGGCGCACCGGTGGGGTGTCGTGGAAGCGGATCGTCGAAGGGCCGAGCTGCCCGGGGGCTGCCCGAGCGGCCCGCGGTTCTCGCAGTCGTCGCACGGGAAGGTGGACTCGACCCCGTCGATGTAGATGTGCTCGAGCTCGAGGTGCAGGGGCCCCGCGCCCAGCCACTCCGGCGGCAGCTCGAACAGGAGTGAGTTGACGAGGCTCGAGCGCTGCTGCTCGAGCGTTCCCGGAGCGATTGAGGGCTTGAACGGGGCGGGCACCGAGAACGCCCGCAGCGGGCCCGGCGGGCGCGAGCCGTCGGGGCGCACCGCGGTCAGGCTGCCCGAAACCTCGTCGATTCTCTGCGACGTCCCCTCGGCCGTCAGGTAGACGCGCGCGAAGGTGCGCTTGACGCCGTTCGGCGACGCGGCGACCAGGGGAACCGAGTCGAGCGGCGTCTGCACCGACTGGGTCACCTCGATCTGGCCGAGCTGGCGGAACCGGGTCGTCGGGGAGGGCGGCCGCCAGTAGACGCGCCGGGGGCGCTGCTCCCGGTGCCGCGGCAGTTGGTCGCCGAGACGACCACGTCGTTGAACCCCGGGAACGGGTCGAAGAGCAGGCCGTTGAGCGACACCGGCCCGAAAGCGCCGCCCGCGGGGCGGACGAGCGCCTGATAGACCGACCCGCTGTGGGTCGTGCCGCCCGACGAGGTCGCCGCGATCGAGGCGCTCGTGATCGGGGAGCCGTGCCCGTCGACGTTGCCCTCCAGGAGGAACCCGTTGTTCTGAACCAGGGTGGCGTCCTGCGGCTGCGTGAGGGTGACCGTCGGCGGGACCGTGGCCGTGCACGGCGGGGGCGGCCCGGCGGTCGAGAACTCCACGTCGTCAACCGCCAGGCCGCCGGTGAAGCCGCCGCCCGTGGTCACCGAGACCTCGAGCCTGACGATCCGCGCCGGCGGCGCGTCGACCTCGAGCTGCGTCTGAATCGGGGTCGGGCTCGGCGTTCGCCGGCAGGGTCGCGTTGTCGGTGCCGACGACGCCGGACGCGGCGTTGAAGGCCGTCAGGCGCACCCCGAGCGGCTCCACGAGCGCGCCCGAGAAGCCGACCCACACGCCCACCCTGCGCTGTGGCGTCGTGAAGTCGGCCCGGGCGGGTGCGGTGCAGAACTCGACCCCGGCGCAGGGCTCGACCGCGACGGTCCCCGAATGCGCGAATCCGGGGATCGGGGTCGGCTTCGAGTAGTCGAACGCGCTCAGGTCGTTGAACGTCGCCCCCTGGCCGTTGTACTGGCCGTTGACAGGCAGGCCGGTGCCGCTGTCACGCCCCGGTGCGTCGAGATCGTCGAAGTCGATCGTCACCGCCTGCGCCGCGCCGGCCGAGGCGGCGACCGCAAGCGCCGCCGCGGCTGCGGCTCGGCGAAGCGCTCTGCGGAAATTCACCAAGTTCCCTCCCTAGATCGGCTCCCTGATGCCATGGCGGATCCGACCCTAACCGCGCGATCGCGGTCGAAGGCAACCGGGGTCCGGCCGTGAGCGCGGCGCGGGCGAGGATCGCGGCGAGCGCCGTGACGACCCGGGGGTCGAGCTCGCTGCCGGCGGCCGCCGCCAGGGCGGCGTCGGGCGCGCGCGAGCGGGCCGGCCGGTCGTCGCCCTGGTCGGTTCGGCGAGCGCCGTCTGGCAGATGCAGGCTGCGCCGATCAGCCGCGCCTCGACCGGGATCCGCTCGCCCTCCGAGCGCCTCCGGCCCGGAGCCGTCGAAGCGCTCGCGCTGGCGCAGCAACCAGCCGCACACCTGCTCGGGGATCGCCGGCGCCGCGGGCGAGGCGGTAGCCGGCCTCGTAGTGGCCGTCGAACGTCGAGCCGCCTCGGCGGGCGTCGCGCTGTGAGGCCGGCTTCGCCGCCACCTCCGCCGGCACGTAGACGAGGCCGACCTCGTGCAGCTTCGCCACTTCGCCGGTGAGCTGGCAGGGACCTCGGTCGAAGCCGAGCTCGACCGCGGCCACGAACGCGTAGGAGGCGGTCGCCCTCGGCGTGCTCGGCCGCGCCGGGCAGGTGTCGCTCGAGCGGCCTCGATCAGCGGCGCGCCGCGTGCGCGCACCGTCGCCGCCAGCTCCTCGGGCGGGGCGGCCATCGACTCAGGCAGGGGCGAAGGGGCGCCGCTCGGGCGAGCCGAGCTCGTCGAGCAGGTGCTCGAGCGCGGCCGAGGCCTCGCCCGGATCGGGGCGGGCGTGCTCGGCGGTGATCCCGACCGCGGTCCCGAAGCCGCTCTCGGCGAGCTCGAGCGCGATCCGGCCGGCGGGCCCGGGCCCGGCCACGCGCCAGGCGAGGCTTCGACCCGGGTCGCGGCCGGTGACCTCGATCGCGACCGGCTGGGGGGCGCCGACCAGGCCGCCCATCCACGCTTCCATCCTGGCCAGGTCGTCCGCGAGCTCCCAGAGCTCGGGCGCCGATTTGACCAGCGTCCGCTTGGCCTTCGATTCCATGGCGGCGGGCTTCCCCGGCCCCGGCCCCATTCCTGCCGCGCTCAGACGAACTGCAACGCCCGTCCCGCGCCGGCGCCTAGAAGAACGCCCCGCCCCGGTACTCGCCGAACACGTCCCGCATCGCGCCGCAGACCTCGCCGATCGAGGCCCGGTCGGCGAGCGCGGCGCGGATCGGGTGCAGGAGGTTGCCGTCGCCGCCGGCGACCTTCCGAAGCTCCTCCAACCGGGCCGCGACGGCCTGCTGATCGCGGTCCGCCTTGAACTTGGCGAGGCGATCGAGCTGGCGGCGCTCGGACTCGGGGTCGACGCGCAGGATGTCGACGTCGTCGATCGTGTCGGTGACGTACTTGTTGACGCCGACGATGACGTCCTGGCCGGTCTTGGCGCGCTCGTGGTAGGAGAGCGCGGACGCCTCGATCTCGCGTTGGATGAACTCGAGCGCGTTCACGGAGCCGCCGAGCTCGGTGACCGTCTCGATCAGCTCCCAGGAGCGCTTCTCGATCTCGTCGGTGAGCGACTCGACGAAGTACGAGCCGGCGAACGGATCGACGGTCTCCGGCGCGCCCGACTCGTGCGCGATCACCTGCTGGGTGCGCAGCGCGATCCGCGCCGAGCGCTCGCTGGGAAGCGCCAGGGCCTCGTCGAAGCCGTTCGTGTGCAGGGACTGCGTCCCGCCGCAGACCGCGGCAAAGCCCTGCAGGGCGACGCGGATGATGTTCACCTCCGGCTGCTGGGCCTGCAAGCGTCACCCCGCCGGTCTGGGTGTGGAAGCGGATCATCTGCGAGCGCTCGGAGGTCGAGCCGAAGCGCTCGCGCACGATCCGGGCCCACATCCGGCGCACGGCGCGGAACTTCGCCACCTCCTGGAAGACGTTGTTGTGGCAGTTGAAGAAGAACGCCAGCCGGGGGGCGAACTCGTCGATCGCCAGGCCGCGCTCGAGCGCCGCCTCGACGTAGGCGATCGCGTTCGAGAGCGTGAAGGCGACCTCCTGCACCGCCGAGCAGCCCTTCTCGCGGATGTGGTAGCCGGAGATCGAGATCGTGTTCCACCTCGGAACCTTCTCCTGGCAGTACTCGAAGATGTCGGTGGTCAGCCGCATCGTCGGCACGGGCGGGTAGATGTAGTTGCCGCGGGCCACGTACTCCTTGAGCACGTCGTTCTGGACCGTGCCGCGGAGCTGCGTCGACGCCACCCCCTGCTCCTCGCCGACGAGCTCGTAGAGCAGCAGCAGGATCGCCGCCGGCGCGTTGATCGTCATCGAGGTCGAGACCTCGTCGAGCGGGATCTGGTCGAAGCAGATCCGCATGTCCTCGATCGTGTCGATCGGCACCCCGGTGCGCCCGACCTCGCCCGCGCAGAGCGGGTCGTCGGAGTCGCGCCCGAGCTGGGTCGGCAGGTCGAAGGCCATCGAGAGGCCGGTGGAGCCGTGCTCGATCAGGTAGCGGTAGCGCTCGTTGGTGTCCTCGGGGCTGGCGAAGCCGGCGTACTGGCGCATCGTCCAGAGGCGGTCGCGGTACATGCCCTCGTGGATCCCGCGGGTGAACGGATAGTCGCCGGGCTCGCCGAGGCGCTGGTCGAGCCCGGGTGCGACGTCGCCCTCCTCGTAGAGGCGGTCGATCTCGATCCCCGAGTCGGTGAACACGCGCTCGTCGTCGGGGCCGACGACCGGCGCGACGTAGCGGTGCAGATCCTCCTCCACCACGCGCTCGGTGGCCGGGTCGAGCCCGCCCTCGTCGGCCGGGCGGCCGTTGGACTCCGTCTCGGACGAGACGGCCTGCTCGCGCTCGGCCATCGCCGGGAGTCTAGGCGCCCGCGTTGGCGGGTATCGGCTCATCGGTGTTGCAAAGAACGAGGCGGGCGCTCCGGATCCTCGTCGCGGCGGGGCCGATCGCCGCGCTCGCGGCCGGGCCGGCATCGGCGTCCACCGTCGCCGTCGACCGCGGTCCGACCCCAACGGGCTGGCGCTCGAGTCGATCCGCTTCGAGGCGGCGCCCGGGGAGGCGAACTCGCTCACGGCCGCTCGCACCGGCGAGGACACGTTCACCTTCACCGACGCGGGCGCGACGCTCACACCCGGTGCGGGCTGCGCCGGCGGCGGCGCGGTCGGCGCGGAGGTGGTCTGCACCACCTCCGGCCTGGGCGACGACTTCGAGGACTTCGACGCGGTGCGGATCGACCTCGGCGACGGCGACGACGCGCTCGACTCCACGGCGCTGCCGTTGCCGGGCACCCAGCCCGACGACGAGCTCACGCTCGACGCGCGGATCGAAGGCGGTCCCGGCGACGACGCGATCGCGGCGGGCGCCACCTACGACCGGATCGATCCGGGCCCCGGCGACGACACCGTCGATGCCGGGCCCAGCGACGACGTCCTGCTCACCGCGCCCGACGACGGCGACGACCTGCTCGAGGGTGGCTCGGGACAGAACTACGACGGCCGGGACTCGGTCGACGAGGTCGCCTACGGGACGCGGACGGCGCCCGTCGAGGTGGCCGTCGACGACCGGGCCAACGACGGCTCGCCGGGCGAGCACGATCGTCTCACCGGGTTCGAGGTGATCGGCGGCGGCGCGGGCGATGACTCGTTCGTCGGCGCCGCCGGCCGGGACACGCTTCACCGGGCGGGCGGGCGACGACCGGCTCGCCGGGCGCGACGGCAACGACACCCTCGACGGCGGCGCCGGCCGCGACCGCATCTTCGGCCAGCGCGGCGAGGACGCCCCCACCGGCGGCAGCGGCGCCGACCTCGTGATCGGCGGCCCCGGCAACGACTTCGCCTACGGCTACGGCGGCGACGACACGATGCTGCTCGGCGCCGGGAGCGACACCGGGAACGGGACGAGCGGCGAGGACACGATCAGGGGCGGCGCCGGCGCCGACCTGATCACCGGCGACTCCGGCGACGACCGGCTCGGCGGCGGCGCCGGGGACGATCGCGTGATCGGCCTCCGCGGGGCCGACCGGCTCGGGGGCGGCGGCGGCGCCGACAGGCTCGACGCGCTGCACGGGGTGACGGCCGAGGTTGGGCTCGTCGGCCGCGACGGCTTCGTCGACCGCGTCTACTGCGGGCCCGCCCGCGACCTGGCGCTGGCCGAGCGCGACGACCGGCTGCGTGGCTGCGAGCGGGTCGGCCGCTGAGTCAGGGCACCGGCTCGATCCGCTCGACGAGGTCCGCACGCCATGCGGCCGGCTCGTAGGCGATCGTCCAGTACTCGATCTGGCGCACGATCTCGTCGCCGTCGACCTCGCTGATCGCGACCACGCGCGCCGCCTGCTCGCCGTCGGTCACCGTGCACTCGCTGACCGCGGTCCCGTCGTCGGCGACGAGCCGGTGCAGGTCGAAGGTCCAGCGCCCGGCGGCGGGGTAACGCGCCTGGATCTCGGCCCAGGCGGCCGGGCTGCGGATCCGCTCGCCCGTGCACGGCCACTCGATCACGGCGTCGGCGGCGAAGTGGCCCGCGGCGGCATCCCAGTCGTTGGCTCGCATCGCCTCCCAGAACGATTCGACCACCTCGCGCGGAGCCATCGAGCCCGAGGCTATCTGGCGCCTACGATCCCCGCGTGCGCGTCGCGATCGCCACCTTCCACGGGGTGCCGCCGGGGTTCCCCGACGACCTGCTGCTGCTCGAGGCGCTCTCGCGAGCGCGGGGCGAGCGCGACCCGGATCTCGTGGGAGGAGCCCGGCGCCGACTGGGCGTCCTACGACGCGGTCGTCATCCGCTCGACCTGGAACTACGCGCGCCGGCGCGAGGCGTTCGTGCGCTGGTGCGAGTCCGTCGGCTCGGCGCTTCACAACAGCCCGCCGCTGGTGCGCTGGAACTCCGACAAGCGCTACCTGCGCGACCTCGGCGAGGCCGGGATCCCGGTGGTCGAGACCGCGTTCGTCGATCCGGGCGAGCCGCTGCCGGCGCTCACCGGCGAGATCGTGGTCAAGCCGGCGGTCTCGGCCGGGGCCCGCGACTCCGGCCGCTTCGGGCCCGGCGCCCACGGGGTCGCGCGCGGCCTCGTCGAGCACGATCCACGCGAGCGGCCGCACGGCGATGGTCCAGCCGTTCCATCCCACGGTCGACTCGGTGGGCGAGACCGCCGTCCTCTGCATCGACGGCGAGCCGGCCCACGTGCTGCGCAAGGGAGCGGTGCTGCGACCGGACGAGATCGCCCCGGTGCGCGACGACGCCGTCGGCGCCGCCGAGACCCTGTACGACCCGCTGCTGGTCACCCCCTCGCAGGCGGACGAGGACGAGCTGGGGCTCGCGCACGATGTGGTCGCCGAGGTCCGGCGCCGGTTCGACTACCTGCCGCTGTACGCGCGCGTCGACATGATCCGCGACGGCTCCGGCGCCCCGATGGTGCTCGAGCTCGAGGCGATCGAGCCGAACTTCTACCTCGACCAGGTGCCGGCGACGGCGGCAGTGGTCGCCGACGCGATCATCGCCCGCGCCGGCGGCTGATCGCGGCCTCGACCGCCGCCGCCATCCCCTCGGCCGGCGCCGGGTACGTGTAGGCGTCGACAGCGTCCGGTGACGGAGCGGCGAGCGCGCCGGCCCCGACCCGGGCCAGCGCCGCGGCGATCGCCACCTCGTCGTCGGCCGCGACCACCTCGGCGCCGAGCTCGCCGGCGACCCGCCCGGCCTCCGTTCCGGCCGCCAGGGCGAGGATCGGCGCGCCGCTGGCCAGATACTCGAAGAGCTTGATGTTGAGCAGCTGCGAGCGGGTCGGCTGGGCCACGAGCAGCAGCGCGTCGGCCTCCCGCTGCAGGGCGAGGGCGCGCTCGCGCTCGAGGCTGCCGGCGCGGACGATCCGGGCGGGCGCGACGTCGGCGTCGAACAGCGCCGACTCGTCCTCGGTGAGCGGCCCTGCGATCACGAGCTCGAGCTTCGCGGCCGCGGCGCGGTCGGACCGCGCGAGCCGCTCGAGCCCGGCGACGAGAGGCCGCGGATCCCGGCCATAGCTGCCGAAGCGCCCCGTGTAGACGATCGAGCGCCGGTAGGGGTCGAGCAGGCCGGTGGGCGCGACGGTTTGCGGGGCGGACTCCGGGTCCCACCCGTTCGGGACCAGGCGCGGCGTCGCGATCCCGCGACGACGCAGGTCCGCCGCGGCCGGCTCGGAGACGCACACGACGGTGTCGGCCGCTCCCAGCCAGCGGCGCTCGAGCCACCCGTCGAGCCGCCGCTGGGCGGCGGTCGGGTACTCGGGGCGCAGCGACTCGAACGTCCATGAGTCGCGCACGTCGGCGACCCAGGGCATGCCGCGGCGGCTCAGCGCCATGCCCACCGCGTGGGCCGACTCGGGCGGCGACGTGGTGATCACGCAGTCGAAGCGCCGCTGCCGGGCCAGCCGCAGGGCGCGCGAGCGCGCGAACGGCAGCCAGGCGGCGACCAGCGCCTCGGGGACGAGGACCCTGCTCAGGGGGTGCGGGCGCCCGCTGTAGGTGGGGGAGTCGAACATCGCCCCGACGGAGTCCTGGCCGGCGAGCTTGGCGCGCCATCGCTGCGCATCGGCGGTTCGGACCACGTCGCCGGCCGCATCGTCCGCCGCCTCGCCGTAGGCCGAGGTGGTCAGTACGGTCACCTCGTGCCCCAGCCGCCGCAGCCACTTCGCCATCGCCGCGGGCCGCAGGACGCCGGTGTCGCGACACGGCGGGTAGAAGTAGGCGACCAGCAGCAGCCGCCGCGGGGAGCCGGGAGCGTTCACGCTGGAGTCCTCGCGCGGCGCACGGCGATCGCCTCGGCGTAGGCGCCGTCCATGCGGTCGACCAGGGTCGGCCAGCTCCACTCGCGCACCGCCCGCGCGCGGCCCCGCTCGCCGAGCTCGGCGCGGCGCTCGGGCCCCGCGGCACGCAGCTCGGCGAGCGCACGGGCGACGGCGGCCGGGTCGCCGGGGGGGACGATCAGCCCGGTCTCGCCGTCCGCGACCACCGCCCGCACCCCGGGGTAATCCGTGGCGATCACCGGGAGCCCGCACGCCATCGCCTCGATCAGCACGATCCCGAACGACTCCGGCGGCTCGGTGGTGAGCACGAACAGGTCCGCGGCCCGCAGCACGTCGGGGAGCTCCGCGTGCGGGACGGCGCCGAGGAAGTGGACCCGGCCGGCGACCCCGGCCTCGCGCGCCCGGGCGCGAAAGCCGTCGAGCAGCTCGCCGCCGCCCGCCACCACCAGGTGCAGGGACTCGTCGGGAAGCGCCGCGAGCGCGTCGATGGCGACGTCGAGCCGCTTGAAGTGGTGGGCGCGGTCGAGCGTGGCGACGAAGGCGGCGACCAGGTCGTCCGGGCCGATCCCGAGCCGTTCGCGCAGGCCGGTCGAGTCGTCCCCTGGCGCGAACAGCTCGGCGTCGACCCCGTTCGGCATCTCGATCAGCTTCGCCGGATCGCTCGCCCCGGCGCGCCGCAGGTACGGCACCGACTCGGCGTGATCCGGGGAGAGCACGCAGACCCGGTCGGCGGCGCGGATCAGCGCCGGGGCGACCGTGTGCTCGTAGACCTCGAACAGCGCCCCGCGGGCCCCCTTGGCGACGAGCCGGTTCTTGTAGTGCACGAGCAGGGCCTGGCGCCGGCGGCGCTTCGCCAGACGCCCGCCGAGGGTGAGCTCGGAGCCGAAGATGAACGGGTAGTGGATGTGGACCACGTCGAAGCCCTCGATCCGGCCCACCGCCGGGATCAGGGGCGCGTTGCCGATCGCGAGCACCGGCTCGATCCGGTGCACGACCACGCCGCCCGGATCGGGCGCGACGCCCGCGGCCGGGGCGGTGAACACCTCGACCCGATGCCCCCGCTCCGCCTGCTCGCGGGCGAAGCGAAACGCGGTGTTGCCGGCGCCCCCCGGATACGGCGGGAAGGTCGCGGTGAGGTGGGCTATTCGCAGGCCCTCGGGGTGGCGCTCCATCGCGCCGCGGCCAGGGTCTTCAGTCGCCCGCGCCGACGAGCCGCTCGACCCCGGTCTCGTCGATCGTCAGCTTCAGGCCTTCGCGAAGCTCGACCTTCGGCTCCCAGCCGAGCAAATCCTTCGCCCGCTGGATCTCGGGCTGACGCACCTGGGGGTCGTCGGTGGGCAGCGCCTCGAAGACGATCTCCGACCGCGACTCGGTGACCTCGATCACCACCTCGGCGAGCTCGAGCAGGGTGAACTCGTGCGGGTTGCCGATGTTCACCGGGCTCGTGGACGTCCGACTCGGCCATCGCCACATAGCCGCGGATCTGATCGTTGACGTAGCAGAAGCTCCGCGTCTGGCTGCCGTCGCCGAACACGGTCAGCGGCTTGTCCTGGAGCGCCTGGCGCAGGAAGGTCGGGATCGCACGACCGTCGTGGGGGCGCATCCGCGAGCCATAGGTGTTGAAGGTCCGGACGATCCCGGTGTCGACGCCCTGCTGGCGGTGATAGGCCATGGTCAGCGCCTCGGCGTAGCGCTTCGCCTCGTCGTAGACGCCGCGCGGTCCGATCGGGTTCACGTGGCCCCAGTAGGACTCGGGCTGCGGGTGGACCTGGGGGTCGCCGTAGACCTCGGAGGTCGAGGCGAGCACGAAGCGCGCCCGGTGCTTCTTCGCCAGGCCGAGCATGTGGTGGGTCCCGTAGGAGCCGACCTTGAGCGTGTGCAGCGGCAGGCGCAGGTAGTCGATCGGGCTCGCCGGCGAGGCCAGGTGGTAGACGAAGTCGATGCGCTCGTCGGTGTGGAAGGGCTCGGTGAGGTCGTGCTGGACGAAGATGAACTCGTCGGAGCGGATGTGGTGGATGTTCTGCAGCGAGCCGGTGTCGAGGTTGTCGACGCACATCACCCGATGCCCCTGGTCGAGCAGGAAGTCGCACATGTGTGAGCCGAGGAACCCGGCGCCGCCGCTGATCAGGCAGGTGCTCATCGCCGCGCGAGGATAGCGCCGAGGGGGCGCCCGCGAGCCGCGCGGGATTGAAGGCGGCATGGGCCCTTCAGCGGTCGACAACGCGCACGCCGAGCGGGCCCGGGCGGCGGTCGAGCTCCTCGACGCGCACGGCCCCGTGCTCCGGCGGGTGGCGAGGCGGCACTCGCTCTGCCGCGAGGACGCCGACGACGCGCTGCAGCGGGCGACCGAGATCCTGCTGACCAAGGCGCCCGCGGTCGACCCCGGCCGGCTGATCGCCTGGATGACCGTGGTCACCAAGCACGAGGCGATGGCGGTCCGGCGCGGACGCGAGCGCCTGCTGGCCTGCCTCGCGCCCGACGCTCCCGCGGGGCGCACGTCGCTCGATCCCGTCGACGCCGTCCCCGGCGACGGTCCCGGCCCGGCCGAGCGCATCCTGCGCCGCGAGCAGCTCGCCGCGGCGAGGCGGGCCCTCGCGGCGCTGAAGGCGAACGAGCGCCTGGCCCTCGTCCTCCAGGCCCAGGGCTACTCCTACGCCGAGATCTGCGAGCTCTGCGGCTGGACCTACACCAAGGTCAACCGCTGCCTCGCCGAGGGGCGGGCGAAGCTGCGCCGCGATCGGGCCGGGCTCAGTTGAGGTCGTATTCCTCGATCACCAACAAGTCTGGGGACGCACACTTGCATGGAAAACAAGTCTGCCGCGGGATACTGCGCGGGCGATGTCGCAGGAGAACGTGGAGATCGTGCGTCGCGCGTTGGACCGTTTCAGCGAGACGGGCGAGCCTGACTGGGACCTCTATGACGCCGACCTCGTGTGGACGACCCGGCCTGACGGTGTCGCTCAATACACCTATCGCGGTTTGGATGGCCTTCGGAGCGGCCTCGGCGAGATGCGCGAGGCTTGGGCCGAGATTCGGGGCGAAACGCTGGAGACAGTCGAATCTGACGACGCGGTCGTCTCCGTGATCCGTTGGCACCTGCGGAGTCAAGAGGGAGTCGGAGTCGAAGTGGTTGAGTCTTGGGTGAGCTGGATCCGTGATGGCAAGGTCACGCGTATCGAGCAATACGGGAGTAAGGCCGAGGCCCTCGAAGCCGCCGGGCTCACGGAGTAGCGCTTAGGACGAGAAGCTCATCGATCGCTCATCACCGACCGATGAGCGACGCCTGGCCTCAGTTCGCGGCGTCGACGGCTTCGATTACCCGGAGGTCGTCGCGGACCGCCCAGTGCTCGGTGAGCTCCTCGCCTTCGACCGCGAAGACGTGGAGCTGCTTCCAGGCGATCTCGGCACTACTCGGAGGCCGCTCTTGGAGCCAGGGCAGCGCGCTGCCGACGTGCTTGCCATGCAGTGTCACCCAGACCGCGATTCGGCCATCGTCGAGCGTGCCCCAGCCGTGTAGTTCCGCTCTGCGCTTCTCGAAGCTCTTTTCAATCCAATCCCAGACAAGGTCCCAGGTCTGCGGCCCACTGCGGCCGCTGACGTGATCCCTTAGATCGGGTCTCATCATCGCCTGGAAATCCGGTTCGCCGTTCTCGATCCAACGCGCATACGCCTGCGCGACTTGTTTGGCTTCGAGCATCTAACCCCAGGGCTCAGTTGAGGTCGTATTCCTCGATCGACAGGCTGAAGCTGCCGCCGCTCTCGTTCTCGCACTCGACCTCGGACTCGTCGGAATGGCAGGTGATCGAGCCGATGCGCGACGAGCTGCCGTAGTCCAGGGTCGGCGCCTGCGGGTTGAGCACCGTGTCACCGGCGCAGACGACGCTCGCCGGCCCGGTCGCCGGAAGGGTGAGTCCCTGCCCGGAGTCGACCTCCTCGGGGCAGTCAGGCGGCCTCGGGGCCGACCACTGCTTCTTGCCGATATCGCAGCGAACCGACTTCGCCGACATCAGACAGCCGATGTTGCCGGTCGGCGAGCTGAAGCTCTTCAGGCTCAGCACCGGCCCCGAGTCGTCGTCGCCGGCCTCAACCCCGCCGTCCTCGGCGGAGTCGTCGTCCTCGGTCGAGGTCGTCTCGGTCGTCGACTCCGTCGTCGTGCTCGATGACGTATCGCCGGCGACCGTGGTGGTCGTCTGGTTGATCACCGTCGTCGTGTCGCCGCCGCCACAGCCGGCCAGGAGCGCGAGCGCGGCAAGACTCACGAGGGCGCCGGGTCGAATCACCCGCGGCACTCTACGCAGCTAGGCTCGCGCCATGAGCGCCTTCGCCCGCCTCGCCGACTCGCGGATCCGTGCGGCGTTCGAGCGCGGCGAGTTCGACGACCTCCCTGGCAACGGGAAGCCGCTGCCCCCGGACGCGCTCGCCCACGTCCCGGCGGAGCTCCGCATGGGACTCAGGATCCTGCGCAATGCGGACTGCCTGCCGCCGGAGCTCGAGGCGCGCAAGGAGGCGGCCCGGCTCGGCGCCCTGATCGCAACCGCGGGCGACGAGGAGGAGCGCACTCGCCTCTGCCGTCTCCGAGCCGACGCCGAGCTGCGCTACCGGATCCTCAGCGAGCGCCGGCGGCGCTGATGGCCGACGAGTGGTCGAGGGCCACGACGCAGGACGGGCAGACCTTCGTCTTCGCGGACGCCGGCGAGGGACCGCTCGTCGTCCTGCTGCATGGCTTCCCGGATACGCCGCATGGCTGGGGTCCGGCCGCGAAGGCGCTCGCGGACGCGGGCTACCGGGTCGTGCGGCCGTGGCTGCGCGGATATCGGCCCGAGACGATCGTCGCCGGCCGCGCCTATGACCCGGTCACGATCGGGTCGGACCCGATCGGCCTGCTGGATGCGCTCGACGAGCGCGAGGCCTACCTGGTCGGCCACGACTGGGGCGCCTCGATGGTCTACGCCGCCGCGACGCTGCACCCCGAGCGGGTGCGGGCGATCGTCCCGATCGCGATCCCCCATCCGAGCCTGCTGCCGCGAGACCCGGGCACGCTCTGGGCGGCTCGCCATTTCCTCGCCCTGCGGATGCCGTGGGCCGAGCGTTCCGTGCGCCGCGGCGACTTCGCCTACCTCGACACGCTCTACCGGCGCTGGGCGCCGAACTGGGCCGGCCCCGACCGAGACGCGCTCGCTCGCCGACGTGAAGCGGGCTTTCGCCGACGACAGCTCGCTCAGCGGCGCGCTCGCCTACTACCGGGCGCTCCCGCCGCGTCCCCCGGCGCAGCTGGTGAACCCGCCCTCGGTCCGTGGCCTGGTCGTCGGCGGGACCACCGACATCGTCGACGCGGACCTGATCCGGCGGACGCCGGCGCTGCTCGGGCCCGACTCGGACTCGCTTGTCATCGAGGGCGCCGGCCACTGGCCCCATCGCGAGGGGGAGCCCGCCTTCGTCGCCCGCCTGATCGAGTTTCTTCGCGGCTGAGGCCGAGCCCTAGGGGAACGGTCGCGCCTGCGGCGGGGCGGGCGTCACCGGCGGGGCGGGCGGGTCGGCCAGCTCGCGGACGCCGGGTGCGTAGCGGGCCCAGCGGGGCTTGGCGAGGTGGTTGCGCAGCGCCTTCTGGGCCCCCGGGTAGAACTGGACGTTGTAGTTGTTGAGCGGGTCGACGCCGCGGTAGTAGATCAGCATCTTCACCCGGTCGTGGGCCTCGGCCCAGCGGAGGAGCCCGCCGGTGAACGAGCCGCCGAAGTCGTTGTCCCAGGGCCCGTACTCGCCGATCACGAAGGGCCAGCGGTCGTACTTGCGGAAGAAGGCGACGCCGTTGTCGAAGGCCCCCGCGAACTTCGAGTAGATATCGATCCCGACCCAGTCGACGTACTTGCCGCCGGGCCAGTAGTCATCGGGCTGGTTGCCGCTGATGTTGGGGGAGCCGAAGCTCTGCGGGACCCACATCATCGCCACCCGGGGCTGCGGCATCTGCTCCGGGATCGGCAGCGGGATGCCCTCGGGGCCGCCGGCGTAGACCGGGTCGTCGCTGGAGCTCGCCTGCAGGATGCGCGGCAGGCCCATCCGGCGCAGCCTGCGGTTGATCAGGTCGCGGGACCCGCCTCGCATGATCAGGGTGAAGCGACGCCACGCGAGCTTGTACCAGCGGGTGGAGTGGCCGTGGCGGCGGGCCGAGCCGTCGGCGTTGTAGGCCGAGTAGGCGTTCCAGTGCCCGTTCATCTCCGCCATCAGCCGGATGTAGACCGTCTGCCCGGTCTCGGCGATGTTGGCCGCCATCCGCGTCATGTAGCGATCGTCCTCGCCCTTGGCGATCTGCCGCGGCGTGATCATCTCCTCGCCGGCACCCGTAGCGGTCGAGAGGCTGAGCACGCCCCGTGTGTCGGTCGCGCCCCAGCGGTAGAGCGCCCCCGTGGTCAGGGGCACGCGCCAGTGGAAGAAGTCCTGGAGCACCGCCGGGTGGGCGCC
Organism: uncultured Solirubrobacterales bacterium; assembly: GCA_963729065.1. Lineage (GTDB taxonomy): Bacteria > Actinomycetota > Thermoleophilia > Solirubrobacterales > 70-9 > WHSW01. The sequence continues at coordinate 459,616 of CAVSMS010000010.1, read as the reverse complement.
GACCTGGCCGGCGAAGGCGTCGAAGTCGGCGACCTTCCCGGTGTCGGAGACCCCGTGGTACGCGCGCCCGTTGCGGGGCGCGTAGGTGTCGCCGTCCGGGAGCGCCGCCCACGCCGGCGCGGCGGACAGCGCGAGCGCCGCCGCAGCGAGTCCCGCGATCGCCTTGGGTCCCATTACCTCGCGAACAAGCTAGCGGCGAAGGGGTTGCGCACCTGGGCGCTCTCGTGCGAGCGCATTCGTCCTGAGTCCTCCCGCGCGTCCGGGTCGGTGAAGGCGGGTGTGGAAGGCTGTCGCGCGTGGCTGACCAGCCCACCTTCCGTTACCGCCTCGAGGAGCAGGCTCCGAGGACCGGCGCCGGCGGCACCACCCGTGGTGCGTCGGTGCACGAGTTCCCGGCCTCCACCGGCATCGCGGGGGTGTCGATGCGACTCGGGCCGGGCAGCCTGCGCGAGCTGCATTGGCACGCCAACGCCGCCGAATGGGCATTCGTGGTCAGCGGCTCGTGCCGGACCACGATCGTGGACCCCGACGGCTCCTCGGCGGTGGACACGTTCGGTCCCGGCGACGTCTGGTACTTCCCCCGCGGCTACGGGCACTCGATCCAGGGGCTCGGGCCCGGCGAGTGCCACTTCATCCTCATCTTCGACAACGGCGACTTCTCCGAGGACCACACCTTCAGCCTCACCGACTTCCTCGCCCACGTGCCGGCCGACGTGAGGGCGCAGAACCTCGGTCTGACCGCCGCCGAGGCCGCCAAGCTGCCCGACCGCGAGGTCTACTTCGCGCAGGGGCCGGCGCCAAGCGACGACTCGCCGGACGCGACCGCGAGAGCGAGCTCCGAGCTGACCAGCGCCCACCGCTATCCGCTCACGGCCCAGGAGCCGCGCACCAGCCCCGGCGGCGGCAGGCAGCGCACGGTCACGGTGGAGGAGTTCCCGATCTCGACGACAATGGCCGGGTCCGTGCTCGAGCTGGAGCCGGGCGCCCTACGGGAGCTCCACTGGCATCCGAACGCCGACGAGTGGCAGTACTACCTCGACGGCCAAGCCGCGGATGACCGTCTTTCTCAGTGGCGGCGAGGCAGTGACCGAGGAGTTCGAGGCGGGAGACGTCGGCTACGCGCCGATGGGCGCGGGCCACTACATCCTCAACACCGGCACGGAGGTGTGCCGGGTGTTGATCGGCTTCAACAGCGGCCACTACCAGGCCATCGACGTCAGCGCCTGGCTGTCGACGAACCCAGAGAGCACGCTCGCCGCCAACCTCGGGTTGACCGAGGAGGTCCTGGCGAAGCTCCCGCGCCAGCACCGTTTCATCGTTCCTCCGGGCTGACCGGCATCTCGGTGCAGGTGCGATCCGCGCCCCCTGGCGCGACTGGCGCATTTCGCTGGACTATTCAACGTTTTCCACCATTCGGCGAAGGCTGCATGGAAAGCCGCCCGTTCGGGAAGGGGTTCTCCCGTGAGCTTTGAGAAAGGAGAATCGAGATGGGAAAGCTGATCGCGACCACGCAGGCCACCGTCGACGGCGTCATCGACCCGGTCGGCGAATGGGTGCAGGAGGGCGGAGACCACGCCGAGTACTCGTTTAAGCGTCAGGAGAGATCCAGCGGGCTGGTGCTGGGCCGCAAGACCTACGAGGGCCTGGCGGGATACTGGCCGAGCCAGTCGGGCAAGTGGGCGGACATGGTCAACGCGATTCCGAAGCACGTCGGGTCCAACACCCTGTCCGGCGATCTCGAGTGGAACGCGACCCTGCTCACGGGAGACCTCGAGGACTCGATCCCGAAGCTGAAGGACGAGGTCGACGGTGACCTGTTCATGCACGGGAGCGGCGAGTTCGCCTACGCCCTGGCCGAGAAGGGCCTGATCGACGAGTACGAGGTCTATCTGAACCCGCTCGTCTGGGGCGAGGGAAACGTCCACGTGCTCGGCGACAGGGGAACCGTCCGGATGGAGCTCGAGGACGTGAAGCGGTTCGACTCCGGAGTCGTCCTGCTCACTTACCTCCCGGCGTCCTGACCGCGGCTAGCGCGACTCCAGAAGTCCCGCCGCCTCGAGGGCATCATCAGAGCTTCGGAAGCCCCGATGGCTAGTGATCTTGCCGCCCCGAACGCTGACCACCCAGGCCATCGGAGAATCGCTCTCGACCCTGCTGCCTCTACCTCGGACGGCGCAGCCACCCATCATGACGACGTCGTTCCCGATCGTCTCGACGTGATCGGCGTAGGGGCGCAGCTCGTCCCAGACGTCGGCTACCTCAGCGAAGTAGGCACGGACACCGGCGTGGCCGCGGTAGCCGCCGCTCTCAACGCGCGTCCCCGTCAAGGGCAGGAACTGGACGTCCTGGTCATACAGCTCCAGCAGTCCCTCAACATCGCCCCGCGCTATCGCCGCGAAGCTCTTCCGCACGATCTCCACGTTCTCCTCCGACATCGCTCGCGCAGTATCTACGGAAGCCGCCCGCGAGGATGCCGAGGATGAGCCGCCACGAGAGTCAGTACGACCCGATCGCTCGTGCGTACGCGGAGCAGATCGAAGCCAACGCCTGGAACGCGCACTACGAACGAGCAAACGCGCTTCGCTTGGTGGGCGATGTGTCAGGCCGGCGGGTGCTCGACGCCGGTTGCGGTCCGGGTGCTCATGCGGCCGTGCTGGCCGATCGAGGGGCGACGGTCACCGGCATCGACGCAAGCTCTGAGCTGCTCTCGATCGCGACTGCTCGACTCGGCGACCGCGTGACCCTGGTGCCGGGCGACCTCAGCGACCCGCTCCCGTTCGAAGACGAGTCGTTTGATGTGGTGCTTGCCTCCTTGGTCTTGCACTATCTGCGCGACTGGGAGCCGACCCTCGCTGAGTTTCATCGAGTCCTGGTCCCCGATGGTCGTCTGGTGATCTCGACCCACCATCCAATGCTTTCGCACGCGATCGGAGAAGGTGACGACTACTTCGCCCTCTGCGAGTTCGACGACGAGTGGGAGGTCGGCGGCGAAGTCGCCCGCATGCGCTACTGGCATCGGCCCCTGAGTGCCATCTCCCGCGCACTCGGGAAGAGCAACTTCGTCATCGAGCGGATCGAAGAACCCTCGCCGGACCCCATCGTTCGCGAGCTCGATCCAGATGCCTGGCAGAAGCTGACGACTCGGCCATGGTTCCTATTCATCGTCGCGCGACCGATCTGAAAGCTGCCGCTCAGGAAGCAAGCAACAGCGGAGGGGGTGGGATTCGAACCCACGGACCGAGAGAACCCGGTCAACAGCTTTCAAGGCTGCCGCATTCAACCGCTCTGCCACCCCTCCGGGTGTGGACGCAGTGTGACGCGCCGTCGAGGCCGTTGCCGGCGCCCTGACGCCGCTCGAATACGCTTGCCCGATGCCGGGGTGGCGGAACTGGGCGGGCGATCAGCAGCTGCTCTCCGGCGGCGATCGAGCGACCGCGGATCCGCGAGGAGCTCGCCGGAATCGTCCGCCGGGCGGCCGAGCGCGGACAGAACGTGCGGGCCGTCGGCTCCGGCCACTCGTTCACCGAGATCGCGCTCACCGACGGGGTCGCTGTCGACCTCGGCCGGCTCGACCGCGTGCTCTCGGTCGACCGCGCCGGCCGGCCTGGTCAAGGTCGAGGCGGGGATCGTGCTCGCGGCGCTCAACCGCCGCCTCGACGCGCTCGGCCTCGCGTTCGAGAACCTCGGCGACATCGACCGCCAGACGCTCGCCGGCTCGATCTCGACCGGCACCCACGGCACCGGCGCGCGCTTCCGCAGCGTCTCGGCTCAGGTCGAGGCGATCGAGCTCGTGCTCGCCGACGGGAGCTCGCTCGAGATCTCGGACGCCCGGATCCGGCGGCGCTGGCCGCGGCGCGGATCGGGCTCGGCGCGCTCGGCCTGATCTACGCGGTCACGATCCGCACCGTCCCCGCCTTCACGCTCGACCGCACCGACGTCCCGCGAGCCGCTCGACGACACGCTCGCCGACGCTCGACGAGCTCAACGACGGCCAGCGACCACTTCGAGTTCTACGTCTTCCCCCACACCCGGACCGCCCTCTGCCGCGAGAGCCGGCGCACCGACGAGCCGCCGCGCCCGCGCCCGCGCGCCGTCGTGTACGCGCAGGAGGTGATGCTCGAGAACTGGGTCGGGCAGGTGCTTGCGCTCGCCGGCCGCCACCTGCCCTCGCAGGTGCCGCGCCTGGCGCGGCTCGCCGCCGCCGGCGTCGGGCGCTCGACCAAGGTCGACGCCAGCTACCGGGTCTTCGCCAGCGAGCGGCGGATCCGGTTCACGGAGATGGAGTACGGGATCCCGCGCGAGCACGCGCGCCGAGGCCGTCCGAGCGGGTGCTGCACGTCGCCGGCGCGCCCGGAGCACCGGGTCGCCTACCCGATCGAGGTCCGGTTCGCGGCCGGCGACGACCTGGCCCTCAGCTCCTCCCACGCGCGCGACACGTGCTACGTCGCCGTCCACCAGGACCGCAAGCTCGACTGGCGGCCCTACTTCGGCGAGGTCGAGCGGATCATGGACACCTACGGCGGGCGCCCGCACTGGGGCAAACGCCACTTCCAGACCGCCGAGACGCTCGCGCCGCGCTACCCGCGCTGGTCGGAGTTCCAGGCGCTGCGCGCGAAGCTCGATCCCGAGGGGCTGTTCGCGAACGAGTACGTGCGCCGCGTGCTTGGCCTGCCGACACCGGCGGAAAGGTAAGTGTATACTTACCGTAAGTGCTCACTGACCAAGGCGAGAGAATCGAGGCGCTCGGGGACCCGACCAGGCGGGCGATCTTCGAGCGTCTGGCCGAGCGCCCGAGCGCGGTCGGAGAGCTCGCGAGCGAGCTCCCGGTCAGCCGCCCGGCCGTCTCCCAGCACCTGAGGGTGCTCAAGGACGCCGGCCTGGTCACCGACCGGCCGGCGGGGACCCGCCGGATCTATCAGCTGGACCCGCAGGGGGTGGCGGCGCTGCGCGACTACCTCGACGGGTTCTGGAACCGATCCCTGGCGGCGTTCAAGCGGGCCGCCGAGGAAGGAGAGACGAAGCGATGACGACGCAGACGACCGACGACGCGGTCCGGACCTCGGTCACGGTCGAGGTCCCGATCGAGCGCGCCTTCACGGTGTTCACCGACGAGATCGACAGCTGGTGGGATCCCGACCACCACCTGATCGAGGCCGAGTTCGAGCGCATGGTGTTCGAGCCGCGGGTCGGCGGTCACCTCTACGACGTGCGGCGTCGACGGCAGCGAGTGCCGGTGGGCGCGCGTGCTCGCCTTCGACCCACCCGACCGGTTCGTGATCAGCTGGGACATCAACACGAGCTGGGAGCTGGAGACCGATCTCGAGCGCACGAGCGAGGTCGAGGTCCGGTTCGTCGCCGAGGGCGCCGGAGCGGACCCGGGTCGAGCTCGAGCACCGCAACCTCGACCGCCACGGCGAGGGCTGGGAGGAGCAGATGCGGGACGCGGTCGCCTCCGAGGAAGGCTGGCCGGCCGGCCTGCGGCGCTTCGCGGCGACGGTTCAGATGTAGCCGAACTCGCGCGCCTTGGCGGTCAGCTCGTCGCGGAACTTCGGGTGCGCGATCTCGATCAGGCGCTCGGTGCGCTCGCGGATCGAGCGCCCGCGCAGCTCGGCGACGCCGTGCTCGGTGACCACCTTGTCGACGATGTTCTTGTACGAGGTGACCGCGGCGCCGGGGTGCAGCGTGGGGACGATCCGCGAGCACCGACTCGTCGTGCGGGGTCGAGTGCAGGACGATGAACGACTGCCCGTGCTCGGCGAACAGCGCGCCGCGCACGTAGTCGGCCTGGCCGCCGGTCGAGGACCAGTAGTCGGTGCCGAGCGACTCCGAGGCGCACTGGCCGAGGAAGTCGACCTCGAGCGTCGCGTTGATCGCCGTCATCTGCGGCTCGCGGCCGATGTTGCGCGGGTCGTTGGTGTAGTCGACCGGCCACAGCTCGACCCCCGGGTTGTCGGCGACGAAGTCGTGCAGCCGCTTGATGCCGAGCACGCGTCGTCGTGATCACCTTGTTGCGGTGGGTCGCCTTGCGGGTGCCGGTGATCGCGCCGCGCCTCGATCAGGTCGATGAAGCCGTCGCTCATCAGCTCGGTGTGGACGCCGAGCTCGCGGTGGTCGGAGAGCAGGTGCAGCACCTGGTCGGGGACCGAGCCGATCCCGGCCTGGATCGTGGCCGCATCGGGGATCCGCTCGGCCACGAGCTCGGCGATCTTGCGGTCGGTCTCGGTCGCCTCGCGCGGCGGCACCTCGACCAGCGGGTAGTCGGCCTCGCACCAGCCGGCGACCTGGCTGACGTGGACCTGGTTCTCGCCGAAGGTCCGCGGCATCTGCGCGTTGGCCTCGACGAAGAACGGCACCTCGCCGATCATCGCCGCGATGTACTCGGCGTGCGGGCCGAGCGAGAAGTAGCCGTGGCGGTCGGGCGGCGCCGCGGCCGCGAGGGCGACCGTGCGCTTGGTCGTCGCCCGCATCAGCGCCGGCACCTCGCTGAAGTTGTTCGGGACCAGGTCGCAGTGGCCGGCGTGGAAGGCGTCGCGGTCGTGCGGCGACAGGAACCAGGAGACGTGGCGCAGGTTCGGGATCTCGCCGTTGATGTAGCGGCGGTCGCGCAGCGGCAGCATCTGGTGGAGGCGGACGTCGCGCAGCGTCTCGGCGCCGTCCTCGATCGCGTCGATCACGGTCACCGGCTCGCCGTTGCCGAGCCCGACGATCGCGTCGGCGCCCGGCGGCGAGCTGGTCGAGGACGGCCTCGGCCGGGCAGCGCTTCGCGTCGAGCGCGGAGCGGATGTCGGGCGGGTGGCTCACGCGACCCGACGGCGGGACTCCGACGCGAGTGTCGTGCGTCAGCAGCGCGGATCGAAGCCCCGCCGCGATGGCCACGGCGAGCCCGGCGGCCCGTCGGCTCGCCGACGACCGGGATCGGCATCGTGAAGACCGAGCGTCCAGTGCACGCCGTGTCCCGCCGCCCTCCTGGAGAGCAGCGCGATCGTGCCGCCGTCGTGCTCGAGCGGGAGTGTTGACCTCGCGGATCAGGTAGTCCATCCGCGTTGGCCGCTCGAACGCCGTGATCTCCTCCGTGAAGCGCAGCGGCCCGGCGACGAGCCGCCGCAGGGCGCCGACCCCGTTGCGGTCCGGCGTTCCCTCGCGCAGGAGCTCCGCCGTCTTGAACCCCCCGAAACCGCGTGTAGGAGGCGTGATCGGTGAGCAGCTCGAACACCTCGTCGATCGGTGCGGTGAGCGATCTTGTCGAGGTCGATCCGCGCCATCAGAGAAACGCCTTGCCCTCGCCGCGGTATGTGGGGACCTCGTCGACGATCCGCTCGCCCTCGACCAGGTAGAGCGAGTCGAAGCGCTCGCAGAGCTCGCCCGCCTTCGCGTGGCGCAGGTAGACCCGGTCGCCGACTCGGAGCTCGTAGGCCGCGGCGCCGAGCAGCGGGCGTCTGCACCTCGCCGGCGCCCTCCTGGCGGTCGAAGCGCAGGCCGCCAGGGAGGTAGGGCTCGGGCAGCCGGTCGGGCGTCGCCGGCCCGGAGGCCAGGTAGCCGCCGCCGAGCAGGGTCGCGACGCCGCCGACCGGCCGGCGGACGACGGGGAGGCAGAAGAAGGCGGCCGGCTCGAGCGTCGAGCGAGCGGTAGTTGTCGAACAGCGCCGGCGCGTAGAAGCCCGAGCCGGCGGTGAGCTCGGTGACGATCCCGGCGGCCGCGGTGCGCGCGAGGCTGCCCGGTGCCGCCGCCGTTGACGAACTCGAGCCCGCCGTCGGCGGCGGCGACCTCGCGCACCGCGGCGACGATCCGCGGGCAGCCGCGAGTGGATGTCGCGCTCGGACCGCGCCTGCATCGCACGGATCGCGGCGCTGCGCAGCGGCTTGCCCGGGAGCCGGTCGCCGACCCCGGCGATCTGGCCCTCGTAGGCCATCAGCCCGGCCAGCTAGGTGCCGGGCCGCTCGGCGATCTCCTCCGCCATCCGTCGCGCCCGGCGGCATCGTGCACGGGCGAGCGCTTCGGCCCGATCCGCGCCATGCGCCCGCCGAGCGGCCACCAGCCGACGTCGACGTCGAGGCAGACCCGGATCGAGGCCCGCCCGCCGCCGATCGCGCCCTCGATCAGGTCGAGGTGGGGCCGGTCGTCGACCATCAGCACCGGCGCGCGCGCCGGGTCCTCGGCCGCCAGGCGCGCCGACCTGGGCGATCGCCCTGCGGTCGACCGACGGGTAGGCGACGACGAGGTCCTCGAAGCCCTGCTCGGCGAGGTACAGCGCCTCGGGCACGGTGAACGCGAGCACGCCGCGGAACCCGGGATCGAGGTCGAGGATCCGGCGCAGCACCGCGCGTCGAGCGCACGGACTTCGAGGCGATCCGGATCGGCAGGCCGCCCGCCTGCTCGAGCATCCGGCGCGCGTTGCGGCGCCATCGCATCGAGGTCGACGAACGCGAACGGAGGCACCTGGCGTGGCGAGGATCGCGTCGTACCGGCTCTTGAGCGCTTCGCGATCGATCTCGGGGGGGCTCATGGCGCGGGCGAGCGTACCTGTGTCGCCGACGGACGGCCGGATCGCATCTATCATCGGGCCGTCCCTGGAGAGGTGGCCGAGTGGCTGAAGGCACTCGCCTGCTAAGCGAGTAGGGGGCGCAAGCTCTCTCGCGGGTTCGAATCCCGCCCTCTCCGTTGAATGGTGCTACTTCGCGCTGCTCAACGAACAGCGCAGCGCCTGCTCGAGCTCGGGATCGCGACCGGCCTCGAGGTTGGCGCGGTCGAATACGAGCCCGGTGTCGATCGTCGGTGGAATGCCGAGCCCATCGTAGGTTCGGCCCGAGGTGACGTAGATCTCATTCGGCAGTCCGAAGACAAAGCCATTCGGCAGCGAACGGATCATCACATCTGAGAAAACGCCCTGGGTGTTCTCGCCGATCCGAGCCACCGGGGGATCGCGGAGGATCAGCGCCTGGGCGAAGGTCTCGGCGGCGCTGACGCTGTAGCGGCTGGTCAGCAGCGCGACCGGCCCGGTAAAGCGCGAGTCGTCGCTGGGCTCGACGAGGACGCGCTGCGACTTTCAACCCCTCGATCTCTCTATCCCGCGCCCGCTTCGAGTAGGCGAGGTAGCGCCTGTCGGTCAAGCGCGAGGCGATGTCGATGCCGAGGACGTCGGAGCCACCGCCATTTCGCCGCAGGTCGATCACGAGACCCTCGAGGGGCCTGCCGAGCGCGGCGTCGAGTGCCTGGTCCAGCGCGCGACGCTGCGCGTTGATGCCGGGCCGCTTCGAGTAGCCGAGGAAGCTCCGAATCTGCAGGTAGCCGACGGAATGCGGCAGACGGGCGAACGAGACCTGGCCCTGCGCAAACGAGCGCCGTGGCGTCTTGAGAAAGCCGGCGGTGATTTCTCGGGCGCGCTGGAAGGCCTTCGGGTAGGTGGGCTGTGGGTCGGAGCGCTCGCCGAAGTAAAAAGCTCCCGCGAGCCCAGGGACCCCGAGGAACGTATGCGCGTCCTCGAGGGGTCTGATCGCGGAGCGCAGCAGCGAGAACAGGCGCCGGCGCCCGGTACGGGCATCGATCTCGCCACGCACCCGGGCGCGCTCTGCCTTCCAGTCGACGTCGTGCAATTCGAAGAAGGGGTAGTTCTCGGCGTACGTGCGCCAGAAGATGTCGAAGCTGCGCATCGGCCCATGGCGACCTCGCTCCGCGCACGTCTTCGGCGGATTGCCGAGGCGCTCGATCCCGATGCCGGCGACGGCGCTGGGCACGTGCAGGCTTCGTCTCGACGGCGAGCGCCCAGGGGCGATGACCAGCTTGCCCGAATTGACGTCGAAGAGCGGTAGCGACCGTCCCGCATCGAGGACGTACACGGCACGGTTGGGACCGCCGGATTGGGGCACGCGCCTGGCCACCGCAGCTGGCGCGCAGCTGATCGCAGTCGTCTGGAGGATCCTCAGGTGTCGCCCTCGAACTCGAACAGCAGTCCGTAGCCCACACTGCGCCAATAGCCCTGCAACTGCTTCACGACCCCCGCACCGGCCGTTTCGGGCGCTGAAACCGCGCCTGGTGGCGGCCAAGCCCAGAGGGTGGTAGTGAGCGCGGTCGCCAGGACCATGCCCCAGACGACGGTCTGGCGTCTGTGCTTTCGCATGAGGAGTCCTCCCCGAGTTGGCTACGCGCTTACCCTCTCGCGCCGCGAGAGGCGATGCAAGGACTCGCACTTCTCGGCTCGGTGACGGAGCCGCCGACGTGGCGCAGGACGCATGGCTATAGGGTCGGGGTTGTGGCAGGGCCAATCGAATCGGTGATCCAGTTCATCGACGGCGACGAGCTGCAGGTCAAGGACACCGTTGACGAGATCGAGCGGGCAATCGGCGATCTGCGCACGGGGCGCCTCCCGTTGATCCGGGTGCATGGCCCCGACGGTCGCGAGTATCGGATCAACGCCACCCACATCAAGACGATTCGCCGCTACGACACGTCCGCCTGACCCAGCGCGTTACTCCGACAGCCCGGCGGCTTTGAGGGCCTCGTCCTCGCTCAGGAACGCCTGGGCTCGCACGATCTTGCCGTCCCGTATGCGGAGCACCGCGAAGGTCGTCCACTCAAATGGAACCCCGCTTGCCTGTCCTTCGCCACTCGCCGCCAATTCGGACGACGACGACATCGCCGCTGGTCCGGAAGCTACGGGGCTCGAAGTGGATCGCGCCGATCCCACGCAGATTGGCCATCCATTCTCGAATGCCGTCATGCCCGCGAAATCCCTGAGCCGGTCTGTCCGGCATCTCCGGCGGCTCGTCGAGCTCGCACCCCTCGTCGAATTCGGCGATCACGCCTCGAACATCGTTGCGGTTGAAGGCGTCAAGTAGCCGGCGCACGATCTCGACGTTCTCGTCCGACATACGCGCGGAGTATCTCGCGGAACGTCGGGAAGCCCAACCGGGTGCGGGCGCGAGCTACGGTCCGACCGAGGCCTGGACCCGCTGCCTGGTCCCGTCCGAGCGCTGCCAGGTGACGGTCGCATCGCCGGTCGCATCGACCGCGACCTGGGCGCCGAGCGCGTTCTGCCCGCCGGTGGAGAGGGTCTGCACCGGGCTCAGGGTGCCGGCGGCCGAGCGCGCGCGAGCCTGGGCGCGGGAGATCAGAGAGCCGTCCTTGCGTTCCCAGGCGAACACCGCGTCCCCGTTGGCGTCGACGGCGACCTGGGGGACGGCTGACAAGTTCCCTGAGGCGGAGAGAGTCTGCTGTGCGCTCAAGCCCCCGGCGGCCGAGCGCGCCCGGGCGAGCAGGGCGCCGTCGGACTGCCCCCCGAACTGCACCCAGGTGAAGACGGCGTCGCCGTCGGCGTCGACGGCGACGTCGGGCCTGGATCCATTCTGCCCTGGGAGCGTGAGATTCTGCACGGCGCTCAGGGCGCCGGCGGCGGTGCGCGCCCGGGTCCGGATTGGGAACGTCGGGTCTTCACCACGGTGTGCGCCGGGGCCTCCCTGGCCGCGCACCCACGTGAACACGGCGTCGCCGTCGGCATCGACCGCTACCTGGGGGCTCGACCCCTCCTCGCCGGCGGGGGAGAGGGTCTGCACTGGGCTCAGGGCGCCGGCGGCTGAGCGGGCCCGCGCTTGGACCCGGCCGTTCGTACCGTCCGAGCGTTCCCAGGTGAACACCGCGTCCCCGTTGGTGTCGACGGCGACCTGGGGCCCGGTCAGGCCGAACGCGCTCTGGCCGGCGCCGGACAGGGTCCGCAATGGGCTCAGGGCCCCGGCGGCCGAGCGCGCGCGGGCCTGGACCCGGAAGTTTGCGCCGTCGAAGCTCGTCCAGGTGAACACGGCGTCGCCGTCGGCGTCGACCGCGACCTCGGGCTGGAACGCACCCAACGGGCCCACCACGGCCGGGGACAGGGTTTGCACGGTGCTCACGGCGCCGGCGGCCGAGCGCGCACGCGTCTGGATCCGGCCGATGCGCGTCCAGGTGAAGACCGCGTCGCCGTCGGCGTCGACCGCGACCTGAGGGGCGGCCGCGTCCTCCCCGGCGGGCGAGATCGTCTTCACGGGGCTCAGGGCCCCGCCCGCCGAGCGCGCCCGAGTCTGGATTCGGGTGTTCGTTCCGTCGCTGGCCTGCCAGACGAAGACCGCGTCGCCGTCGGCGTCAACCGCGACCTGCGGGGCGGACGCGTCCTGCGCCGCGGGCGAAAGGTTCAGCGGAGCGGTCCATACAGCGGCCGCGAGCGCCGGGGCCAACAGCCCCGCGACGACCAGGGCGCCGAGCGGGACGGAAACACCCCCGCCCCGAAACCTCCGTGTCGCGCGCCGAAGCGCCCCCGCCAGCACGTGAGGACCCTACCCGACCCTCACCCAAGGCGGCGCAGGTGTTCAGTCCTGCACGTACACGTTGCCGTCGCGCTCGACGACCTCGGCCCGACGCAGCGGCCACAGCTTCGTGAGCTGGATGAACGCGCCGTCGAGGCCTGGCACCTTCTCGTATCCACCCTGTGGCCCGACGACCATCCGGCCGGTTGTCGGGTCGTAGCGGGATTGGTGCCACGGGCAGACGAGGCAACCGTCCTCGTCGATCTCCCCGTTCGCGAGATCCGCACGAAGGTGGCGGCACTTTCGTGAGACGGCGTAGCGCTTGCCGTCGACGTTGAGCACCGCCCAGTCCCCGACTCCCCGGACGGATCCGGGTCCTAGATCCTCAACGGTTCCAACGAGTTCCTCTGGCATCTGACGATCCAGGAAGGTCAGGCGACTGAGGTCAGACGACCTTGAACTTGTCCTTGGCCGGGTCCGAGGAGTTTCCGGCCGGGTCGGTGGCGATGACCTTGAACTTGTGCTTGCCGCCCCCGAGGCGCTTGTACTTGCGCGGTGACGTGCACGGCTTGAAGTCCTGCTTGTCGAACTTGCATTCGAAGGTCGAGCCGGGCTCGTTGGATTCGAACTTGAACTTGACCTTGCTCTTTTCGAGCTCGTCCGGAGCGCCCTTGGTGATCGTGACGGTCGGTGCCTGCTTGTCGGGACACGGGCCCTGGGTCGACCCATCGGTCGGGCACTGATCCTGTGTCTCATCGCCGAAGCCGTCCCCGTCCGCATCGGCCTCGAGCGAGGCGGAAACGTCCAGCTGGAGCTCGAACGGTCCGTCGTACGCCGTTGTGTTGCCCGGTACGAAGTCGCCTTCTTGCTCGAACTCCCCGAATCCGCTGTCAACGTCGCGGAAGGTGAAGGTGAAGGCGTCCACGGAGCCCATGAACAGACCGATCGAATCGCCGGCCTGGACCGGGATGCGGACGTCGGTATAGGTATTGAGGGTGCCGGCGACGGGGTTCTTCGGCGTGCTTTCGCCGACGATCGTGAAGTTTGGGGGCCCCCGCCGTGCGGGCGACCTTGAGCTTCAGCCCCTGTGGCACGTCAGTCGCTGCGGCCTGAAAGCTCCACGAGGTGATCACGCCCGGAGACGGCGCCGTGTACTGGTTATTCGGGGCCACCGCCTGGATGCCCGTCCAGCCCGCCGAGAAGGTGTCCTCGGGGACGAAGGTTTGTCCGAGCTGGGTGGCGCCGAGCGCCGACCCTGGCGCGGCCAGCGCCACCGTGGCGCCAATCGCTGCAACACCAATCCGAACGCGCCTACCAAACATCCCGACCTCCCGAATAGTTGCCTGCCGAGGCGAACCTATCCGGCCGAGCAGACCGCGTCAACTCCACGCGAGCTGGCGCTAGATGATCACCTCGCAGCTGCTCATCCGAACCTCGCCGCTGGTGCAGGTGTCTCTGCCGGCGTCGCCTCGGATGCTGTCGTCCTGCGTGCCGCCATCGAGGTTGTCGTCGCCGGCAGACCCAAGGATCGAGTCGAAGCCCGCGCCGCCATCGACGACGTCGGCGCCCTGGCCTCCGTCGATGGTGTCCGTGTTGTCGCCGCCACAGATCACGTCATCGCCACCTCGGCCGTTGATCGTGTCGTCGCCGCGGACCGCGACGATCACATCGGGCCCCGCAGTCCCGTTGATCACATCGTTGCCGATAGTCCCGACACGGGTGGCAGTCAGGCCACGACAGGTCGGCACCGCGACGCTGTAGGCGCATTGCTTTGTCGTCGTGTTTCCGGCGCGGTCGGAGCCGGTCAGGGGCGCCCTGTGGGTCCCGGCCTTGTCGGTGTTCGCCGCGCCGTTCACCGCGGGTGCAGCAGGGCCGGATGTCGCGTCGGTGACCGTCGCCGTCAGACGCGCGCCGAGCTGGCCGAGCGGGAAGGTCGGCGCCGGCGACTGGCAGGTCAGGGTGGGCGCCTTGCGGTCGCGCTTGACGACGGTCGTGGCGTTCGCCGTCCCCCCGACGGACGTCGCCGTGCAGGTAAGACTCCTACCGGTCGTGTCGGTGGTCACGCTCGCGGGACCGCACCCGGAAGTGGAGTCGATCGGCGACTGGGCGTCGGTGACGTCCCAGGTGACCGCGACGTCCGAGACGTACCACCCGTTGTTACCGAGTGTTCCCGTCACCTGTGGCGTGATCGTGGGCGGCGTGTAGTCGAGCCCCGAGGTCCGCCAGAGGAAGACACCCCTGTACGGACCGAAGCTGTCGCTGCCGACCGGCGCGAGGCCGATCTCTCCGCGGAAGATCGGGTGGCTGAACGAAGCACGGCCGCCGATCGGCGTTCCCGAAGCATCGGTTGACGCCGTCCAGCCGCCGGTCCATTCGCTGTGGGGTAGTTGCTCGTGAAGTCGACGGTGTAGCGCATGACGTTGAGGAACGCCGCGCCCTGGAGGAAGTACTCGGGGCCCGAGAAAGACGGCGGATCCGCGGTCGCAAGGTCGGGGGCGTATTCGCTGAGGAGCTCGAGCACCTGGGCGTCGGTCCCCCAGACCCAACCCGTGAGGTCCTTGCCGCCAACGGACCCGGAGCAAGGCGTTACGCCGTCGTTCGGACACACGGAATCGACCTGGCTCCAGCTCAGCCCGGTGGTCTCATAGAGCTGGCGCCACTCCCTACCGTGGGTGTCCATGACACCGGCGAGGGCAGAGCTCGCGCCGATCGAGAGAAACACACTCACGAGCAGCGATGCACCGAGTACCGAACGTAACGGGGCGGCGCGGTTCACATGGACTCCATTCCGGTGGTGGGGAGACCCGATCCCGGGGCCGGGTCGAGCCTACCGCGTTCACCCGCTGTCACCAAACGCCGCTAGCCGAGGCCCGCGATGACCGGCCCCGGCACGTTCACCTCCGGGTCGTGGCCGGGGATCACGGTCGCGCCCGCGTCGCGCAGCGCGCGCAGCCGCTCCGCGGACTCGCGCTGGCGGGCGTGATCGTCACCGTAGGGCGGAAAGCGGTGGTCGTCGAAGCCGCTCGCGTAGTAGGCGACGTCGGCGCCGATGACGAGGTCGCCGACCCGGACCGATTGGTGGCCGGGCGTGTGCCCTGGCGTGGAGAGCAGGACGACCGAGCCGTCCCCGAGCAGGTCGTGGTCGCCGTCGACGAGCACGACCTCGCGCCCGCCGGCGGCGTAGTCGCGGGGGAGGTAGAAGTTGCGGGCGATCGCCTCCTCGTCGCCGCCGGCCTCCCACTCGGCTCGCTGCACGACCACCGGAACCGACTCCGGGACCAGCGCCAGGCCGCCGGCATGGTCGAAGTGCAGGTGCGTGAGCACGACCGTCGTCAGCGTGTCGAGGTCGATCTGGTCGGCGATGCTCGACTCCTGCTCGAGCTCGAAGAAGCCCAGCGACTCGGCCCCGTCGTAGTGGCGGCTCGCGTCCGCGGCCGCCCCCGGATGCAGCCCCGTGTCGACGAGGACCCGCTCCGGTCCTCGCTCGATCACGTACACGGGCACCGGGAGCCGGACCGGTCGCTCGAGGTCGTCGCCCTGGCGCCAGATCCCGGCCGGCGCGGTCATCGTGCCGGCGACGAACCGCTCGACCGTCGGGACGCCGTTTGAACCGCTCGCCATTCGTCCTCCGTTTCGATGAGTGACGTACGTCACACGTCGGGTGGTCAGGAGTGAGACAATCGTGCCACCTGTGGCCGCCGAGCACGTAGACGTGCTGATCGTCGGCGCCGGCATCTCCGGCGTCGGCGCCGGCTACCACCTGCAGGCCAACTGCCCCGGCAAGACCTTCGCGATCCTCGAGGCGCGCGACGCCATCGGCGGCACCTGGGACCTCTTCCGTTACCCGGGCATCCGCTCGGACTCCGACATGCTCACCCTGGGCTACTCGTTCAAGCCCTGGAAGGAGGCGAAGGCGATCGCCGACGGCCCGTCGATCCTCGAGTACGTCCGCGAGACGGCGTCCGAAAACGGGATCGACCGCAAGATCCGCTTCGGCCGCAAGGTCGTGCGGGCGGCGTGGTCCTCGCCGGAGGCGCGGTGGACGGTGGACGTCGAGCTGGTCGACACGGGCGAGACGGAGCGGATGACCTCCAACTTCCTGCACGTCTGCGGCGGCTACTACTCCTACGACGGCGGCTACACCCCCGACTTCGCCGGCACCGAGCGGTTCGGCGGGGAGATCGTCCACCCGCAGCAGTGGCCCGAGGAGCTCGACTACAGCGGCAAGCGCGTCGTGGTCGTCGGCAGCGGAGCGACCGCGGTCACGCTGGTGCCGGCGATGGCAGAGCAGGCGTCCCACGTGACCATGCTCCAGCGGTCGCCGAGCTACGTCGTCGCCCTGCCGGCGATCGACCCGCTGGCCCGGGCGATGCGCCGCTGGGTTCCGCCGAAGCTCTCCTACTCGATCCTGCGCTGGAAGAACGTGCTGATGACGATGTTCGTCTTCCAGCTCAGCCGCCGGCGCCCGGGCTTGGTCAAGCGGATGATCCGCCGCGGGGTCGAGGCGCAGCTCCCGCCCGGCTACGACATCG
The DNA here is from genome assembly GCA_963729065.1 of uncultured Solirubrobacterales bacterium. Classification (GTDB taxonomy): domain Bacteria; phylum Actinomycetota; class Thermoleophilia; order Solirubrobacterales; family 70-9; genus WHSW01. The sequence continues at coordinate 442,814 of CAVSMS010000010.1, read as the reverse complement.
ACACCCACTTCAAGCCCGCCTACAACCCGTGGGACCAGCGCATGTGCCTGGTGCCCGACGGCGACCTGTTCGCGTCGATCAGCGACGGCAGCGCCTCCGTGGTCACCGACCGGATCGAGACCTTCACCGAGGACGGGCTGCGCCTCGAGTCGGGCGCCGAGCTCGAGGCCGACGTGGTCGTCACCGCGACCGGGCTCAACCTGGTGCCGATCGCTGGGATCGACCTCGAGGTCGACGGCGAGCCGATCGAGTTGCCGAACACGATGGGCTACAAGGGGATGATGCTCAGCGGGGTCCCGAACATGGCGATCTCGCTCGGCTACACGAACGCATCGTGGACGCTCAAGTGCGACCTCACGTGCCAGTACGTCTGCCGGCTGCTCAACCACATGGACAGCCAGGGCTACGCGTACTGCACCCCGGTCAACGACGACCCTTCCGTGACCGCCCAGCCGTTCATCGACTTCTCCTCGGGCTACGTGCAGCGCTCGATCGAGAAGTTCCCCAAGCAGGGGTCGAAGCATCCCTGGCGGCTCTACCAGAACTACGCCCGTGACATCGTCGCCCTGCGGTACGGCCCGGTCGAGGACGACGCGATGCGGTTCTCCGCCGCCTGAGCCGCGCGCGCCAATAGGCTCCCGCCGGTGACCGAGCCGCCCGTCCACGGTCCGCCGTTCGCCGGCTATCAGGCGGAGATCTTCCTGCTCGGGATGGGCGGGACGCGGCCAGAGCACCCGATCTCGATCGACGAGCTCGAGCGCCTGGCGGAGGAGCGAATCGAGGACCCACGTGCATTCGACTACGTCCGCGGCGGCGCCGGGCGCGAGACGACCGTGCGGGCGAACCTCGACGCGTTCCGGCGCTGGCGGATCGTGCCCCGGATGCTCCGCGACGTCTCGGCGCGCGACCTGGCGGTGACCGTGCTCAACACGCGGATGCCGGCGCCCGTCGCGCTCGCACCGATCGGGTTGCAGTCGATGCTCGACCCCGAGGGTGAGCTCGCTGTCGCTCGGGCCGCCGCCGCCGTGGGGCTGACGATGACCTTGAGCACGGTGTCCTCCGTCTCCGCTCGAGGAGGTCGCCGCGGCCGGCGCGGCTCCGAAGTGGTTCCAGCTCTACTGGCCGCGCAGCCGCGAGCTGGCGGCGAGCCTGATCGGCCGTGCCGAGAGCGCCGGCTACGAGGCGATCGTGCTGACCGTCGACTCGTTCCTTCCCGGGTGGAAGCCGCGCGATCTGCAGAGCGCCTGGCAGCCCTTCCTGGAGGGCACCGGGATCGCGAACTACACATCCGATCCGGTCTTCCGATCGCTGCTCGATGCCTCGCCCGAGGACGATCCGCAGGCGGCGATCGCCCAGTTCGTGGCCCAGTTCTCCAACCCCGAGCTCTCCTGGGACGACCTCGAGTTCCTGCGAGCCGAGACCGAGCTCCCGATCCTGCGTCAAGGGCATCCTGCATCCCGACGACGCCCGCGCCGCCCGCGACCGCGAGATCGACGGCGTCGTCGTCTCCAACCACGGCGGCCGCCAGGTCGACGGCGAGATCGCGGCGCTCGACGCGCTGCCCGCGATCGCCGACGCGGTCGGCGACGACCTCGCCGTGGTGTTCGACAGCGGCATCCGCTCCGGCGCCGACGTGGTCAAGGCGCTGGCGCTCGGGGCCGACGCGGTGCTGCTCGGCCGGCCGTACCTGTGGGGCCTCGCCCTCGGTGGCGAGGCCGGGGTGCTCGCGGTGCTGCGCGCGATCCTCGCCGAGCTCGACCTGACGGTCGGCCTCAGCGGCCAGCGACGGATCGCCGATCTGGGGCCGGAGCTGCTCGCTCGCGAGGGCGACGCCCCGGGCTGAGCGCGCCCACCGGCTACCTTGCTGGTGGGATGAGATCGCTATTGACAGGGACGGCGATCGTCGTCGCCTCGATCGCGGTGGGGTGCGGCTCGGATCCGGACCCGCCGCCGACGGTGGCGATCGACCTGCCCGCGCCCGAGGCGAGCGAGGTCGCGGAGTCGCCGACGACAGGGGCGGCCGAAGCCGAGCCGGTATCCACGGGCACGGGCACGCAGCACGGCGCCCCGGGCGATCGACCGGCCGACGCCACCGCGGCGGGCGAGCAGGACGTCGAGGCCGCCCCATCGGCCGAGCCGCCGGCGCCCAAGAACTGGCTCGACCTCCAGATCCCGAAGGGCGCCTATCCGGTGATCTGGGTCAGGCGCGGGCACCGGGTCGAGCTGCGGACCGAGCCCGGCGGCGGTGAGCTGGTGGACAGGCTCGGCAAGCGGACGGAGTTCGGCTCCCCGTCCGTGTTCGGCGTGATCAAGCAGGAGGGCCACTGGGCGGGCGTGAGCACCGAGCTGCTCGCCAACGGGCAGCTCGCCTGGGTCCGCCTCGACCCGAGGCGGCTGAACGCCGGCTGGACGACGACATCGATCGTCGTCGACATCTCGGAGCGCCGCGCCGAGCTGCTCGAGGACGACAAGGTCAAGCGCAGCTTCGCGGTCACGGTCGGCGCGCCCGGCAGCGACACGCCGCTCGGCCGCTACGCGATCACCGACACCTTCCGCGGCGACCTCAACCCGGCCTACGGCTGCTGCGCGCTGGCGCTCTCGGCCACGCAGCCGAACCTGCCCTCCGGCTGGCTCGGAGGCCGGCGGATCGCGATCCACGGGACCACCGGGGCGCTCGGGATCGCGGCCTCCCACGGCTGCGTCCGGGCCGCGGACGCCGACGTCTCGGCGCTCGTCAACCGGGTGCCGCTGGGGACCCCGGTCTTCATCCGCTCCTAGAGCGCCTGCGGCCGGCGGTCAGCCGGCGGCGGCGGCCTGCTCGGCGAGCGTGCGCTCGAGGTCGTCGGCGAGGTCGTCGATGTCGGCGAGCACGTCGCGGTCGCCCACGACGCCGAAGAAGACCGTCCCGTCGTAGCTGAGCACCCCGATCGAGAGCGCGTGGTTCTGCGGCGAGAGCGGCACGAACGGGTAGATCGCCTCGAGGCGTCGGCCGAGCAGGTAGAACGGCATCTGCGGCCCGGGGACGTTGGAGACGACCAGGTTGAAGGCGAGCGGGCGCGCGATCGCACCGGCGAGCACCCGGTTGATCGTCGGCGGCGTCCACCCGGTGGCCTCGATGATCAGCGAGGCGGCGTTGGCCTGTTCCGAGGCCTTCAGCCGCGCCGTCTCGGCGTGGATCTGCTCGAGCCGCGCGGTTGGGTCGCGCTCGCCGATCGGCAGGCTGACCAGCAGGGTGGCGATCCGGTTGCCGAGCTCGAGCTCCTCGTCGGGCCGGCGAACGCTCATCGGCACCAGCGCGACGAGCCGCTCGGGGACCTCCTCGCCGCGGCGCTCGAACGCCCGTCGCAGGGCTCCGGCGGCGAGCGAGAGGATCACGTCGTTGACGGTCGCCTCGCTGCCGCGGCGCATCGCCTTCAGCGCATCGAGCTCCGTGGCGACGAAGGCGACCCGCCGGTCGCGGCCGATCGGGACGTTGAGGTAGGTGCGCGGCGCCGTCGGCCCGCTGGCCGCGAGCTTCGCGAAGCCCTCCGTGGTGCGCATCACCCGGCCCGCGGTCGAGCGCGGCATCGTCAGCGCCTCCAGCGCCGCCTTGCGGGCGGCGCGCAGCGGGGTGCGGATCCGGTCGGAGGCGTCGCGGACGAACAGCAGCTCGGGGCTCGGCTCGTCCGGCTCCCAGCGCTCCTCGGTGATCTCCATCTCGGTCCCCTCGGGGCTCGCGTCGAGGATGATCGTGCCGACGTCGACCGCGGCGACCCCGTCGACGAGCGCGTGGTGGGTCTTCGAGAGGTAGGCGTGGCGCCCGTCCTCCAGGCCCTCGATCAGGTAGAGCTGCCAGAGCGGGCGGGTGAGGTCGAGCGGCTCGGACATCACGCGGCCCACCAGCTCGCGCAGCTCGCCCATGCCGCCCGGGCTCGGCAGCGCCACCCGGCGCACGTGGCGCTCGATGTCGAACGCGGCGTCGTCGGCCCACAGCGGGTTGCTGAGCGCGGCGGTTCCGGCGCCGGTGATCTTCTGGCGAAAGCGCGGGATCAGCGACAGGCGATGGTCGACGTGCTCGACCAGCTCGGCGAACGGCGGCGGCTCGCCGGCGACCACGATCGTCGCCCCGACGTGCACGTGGATCGGTCCTCGCTCCGCGAGCAGCGAGGACATGTCGGAGGCCGAGAGGCGCTCGTTCACCCGTCGCCGGACGGCGTCGCGCCGGCCATGAACTCCTCCAGGCCCTGCCTGGCCTGCGCCTGGATCCGGCGCTGCAGCGGCGGCGCCCAGCCGGCCACCATGCCCAGCGGCCCGAGCGCCTGGCGCGACCACCCCCAGAGGTCGAACCAGTCGCGATGGTCGGCGATCAGGCCGTCGCGGAACTCGAAGTGGGCCTCGATCACGTTGTGGACCGGCCGTCCGGTGGAGAAGGTGTAGTGGGCCTCCCAGTGGGCCGAGCCCTCGTCGCCCTCGGCCTTCACCTCCGAGTGCTCGACCCGCAGGTCGGTGGCGCGGCCGCAGAGCATCCGCCACATCGCCCCGACCTCCTCGCCGTGCAGGTGGGTGAACACCGGGTCGGCGAAGTGGGCGTCGGGCGTGTAGCAGGCGGCCATCGCGTCGCCGTCCTGACGCGAGAACGCTTCGTAGAGGCGGTCGATCAGCGCCGCGTTGGCATTCGCGTCGGCCGGCACGCCGCCGATCGTATCCGCGCGTCTCGGACCGCGCGCGATTGAATGGTCGCGATGAGCGAGCCGCGCCGACGCCGCGAGATCGCCCGGGGGGAGCGCACGCTGCCCGGGGTCTGGCGCCTGCGGCTGCCGCTGCCGTGGCCGGGGTTCCGCACTGCAACGCCTGGGCGATCGCGTCCGGCGACGGCATCGTGCTCTTCGACACCGGGATGGCGACCGACGACGGGCTGCGCCAGCTCGAGCTCGCCCTCGCCCAGGCCGGCTTCGGGCTCGGCGACATCCGGCTCGTCGTCTGCACCCACTCGCACACCGACCACTACGGGCTCGCCGGGCCGATCGTCGACGCCGCGGGCTGCGAGCTCTGGATGCATCCGGCGTGGGGGCACGTGCGGCGCATGGCCGAGGATCCCGACGGGGCGCTCGACCGGCGGATCGAGGTCGCGCGCCAGAGTGGCGTGCCCGCGGCGGCCCTCGAGCTCTACGAGCAGCGGCGCGGCACCGGCACGGGGATCGCGCGCCTGGTCGAGCCCGACCGCGAGCTGGTTCCGGGAGTCGTGGTCGAGACCGACCTCGGCGGCTGGGAGGTCCACGAGACGCCGGGCCACGCGCCCTCCCATGTCGTCCTGCACGAGCCCGAGAGCGGCATGCTGATCTCCGGCGACCACCTGCTCGGCCGGATCTCGCTCTTCTTCGACCACGGCCACACCCCGGACCCGGTGAGCGAGTTCATCGGCGGGCTCGACGAGGTCGACGGGCTCGAGCGGACCGGGCTCTGCCTCGCCGGCCACGGGCGCCCGTTCCGCGACGTGCCGGCGAAGGTCGCGGCCAACCGCGCGGAGCTGGAGGCGCACCTCGAGCGGGTGCGCGGCGGCTTCGCGGACGGACCGCGCACGGCGTTCGAGCTCATCGGCGAGATCGTGGGGCCCGAGAACCTCACCCCGGCGACCGGGGCCTGGGGGCTGCAGCTCGCCCTGGCCTACATCGACCATCTGGTCGCTCTGGGGGAGCTGACCGAGGTCGAGGGCTCCGATCCGCGACGCTGGCAATCTTCGGACAGGCAACCTCAGACCAAGGAGCAAGGATGAACGAGCAAGCGACCATCGTCAGCGGAACCGACTTCGTCTGCATCCCCAGCACGGACTTCGAAGCGGCGTCGAAGTTCTACACCGACGTCGTCGGGCTCGAGCAGTCGAAGCGCTGGGGCGACATGCCGGCGGGCGAGTTCGAGACCGGCAACCTGACCCTGGCGGTGATGCAGTGCGACGCCTTCGGGATCGATTTCAGCCCGAACGCCGTGCCGATCGCGCTCCACGTCGACGACTTCGAGGCGGCCAAGGCCGAGCTCGAGTCGCGCGGGGTGGAGTTCCAGGGCGACGTGATCGACTCCGGCGTCTGCTGGCAGGCGTTCTTCCAGGACCCCGACGGCAACATGGTCGGCATCCACCACCGCTACGCGCCGCAGCCGGGCTAGCGCGCGAGGGGTCAGCGCGAGCGGGCGCTGAAGCCCGACATGCAGGCGATGAACACGATCCCGTTCAGGACCAGGCTGCTCCAGATGCCGGTGTGGTTGGTGTCGTTGGAGAGCAGGATCGCCAGGTTGCCGGCGAGCGCAAGCCCGCTGACCACCAAGCCGAGGCCGAGCGCGAACCCGTTCAGATTCAGCATGCCGCGGCCGACGAACCAGTAGATCAGGCCGACGATGATCCCCCCGATGCCGAAGGCGGTGACGACGTCGCCGCTGTAGTCGGTGGTGTTCTCGATGATGTCGTCGTGGAAGAGCAGGCCCAGGATCCCGCCGATGACCGTGAGCACGCCGATGATCACGGTCACCCAGCCGACCACCGTGAGCAGGAAGGGGCGCGGCTCGGTCATCGTGCGCAGCGTAGTTCTGGCGCCGGACGCGGTTGAGGCTCAGGCCTCGCGCCAGCCGCCCGACGCGTAGTCCTCGAGCCCGCCGAACAGCTCGCCGGTCTGGAGCGTCGCCATGCCGTGGCGGTACTCGTTCGCCAGCGCGTCCTCGAGCGGGAGCGACCACTGCTCGTACGACGAGAGCCGGTCGCTGCGCAGGGCGGCCTGCGGCCGGGAGGCGATCTCGTGGGCCAGGGCGGTGGCCGCCCCGAGCGCCTCGCCGGTCGGGACGAGGCGGTTGGCGAGCCCGATCCGCAGCGCCTCCTCGCCGCCCACGCCGCGGCCGGTGAGGATCATGTCCAGCGCCTGGCTGTGGCCGATCAGCCGCGCGAGCCGGATCGTCCCGCCGTCCATCAGCGGGATCCCCCAGCGCCGGCAGTAGACGCCGAAGACGGCGTCCTCCGCCGCGACCCGCAGGTCGCACCAGACCGCGAGCTCGAGCCCGCCGGCGACGGCATGGCCCTCGACCGCGGCGATCACCGGCTTGGCGAGCAGCATCCGGGTCGGCCCGACGGGCCCGTCGCCGTCGGGCTCCACCCGGCTCGCCCGCGGCGCGCCAGGCTCGCGCATCGCCTTGAGGTCGGCGCCCGCGGAGAACTTGCCGCCGGCGCCCGAGAGCACCGCGACGGCGAGCGCATCGTCCGCCTCGAAGCTGCGGAAGGCGTCGGCGAGCTCGGCGGCGGTCGGGCGGTCGACCGCGTTGGCGACTTCGGGGCGGTCGATCGTGACCAGCGCGACCGGGCCGTCGGTCTCGTAGCGAACGCTCACGGCCGCAGCCTATGCCGCGCGTCAGCGCAGGGAGAGCCGGTGGTCCTCGCGGCTCTAGACTCTCCGACCCGAGGCGCGGCTCAGGTCGTTGCCTCCAGGGGCCCGTAGCTCAGCCGGATAGAGCGTCGGTCTACGAAACCGAAGGTCACAGGTTCGAATCCTGTCGGGCCCGCTTCGAAACGCTTGAAATAGCGGTTTCGGCACATAGAGGAGCGCCACTTGGCGCAAACGTGTCCCGAATATGTTCCAAGACGGGCGTAGAATCGGGGACATGAACGCGTCGGCGAGCGCCCCGAAACCGCCCAGCGGGCACGTCTTCCGGGTCGATCGCAAGCGCGGGCCGGCCTGGTACGTCAAGTACCGGCTGTCCGACGGGCGCCAGGTGCAGACGCAAGCTCGGCCCCGCCTGGACTGAGCGCGGCCGCCCGCCGGCGGGCTACTTCACCAAGCGCAAGGCCGAGGAGGCGCTGCAGCGAGCTCCTCGGCGAGGCGCGCCGCGGAACGCTGGCCGGGATGGTCCAGACCGGCGCGACCTTCGCCGACGCCGCGGCGGAGTGGCTGCGCTACGTCGAGCACGACCGCGCCTGCAAGCCGTCGACGCTGACCGACTACCGGCTCGGTCGTCGCCACCCATCTGCTCCCGGCGTTCGGCGACCTGCCGCTCGAGCAGATCACGCCGGCGCTGATCGAGTCCTGGCGCGACAGGTTGCGCAGCGGCGACAAGCCGATGACCAACGTCACCCGGAACAAGCTGCTGACGATCCTCGGCGTCGATCCTCGAACGGCGCGCAAGGCCTTCGGCCTCCCCGTCAACCCGGCGAAGGACGTCGAGAAGCTTCGCTACCGCTTCGATACGCAGAGCTTCGATTTCTACTCGCCCGAGGAGGTTCACGCGCTCGAACGCGCGGCCGCGGATCTGCGCAAGACGCCGCGATCTACGTGACCGCCGCGTTCACCGGCCTGCGCCGCGGCGAGCTGGTCGCGCTGCGCTGGCGCGATGTCCACTTCGAGCGCTCGACGCATCCGCGTGCATGGCGAGCTACGCCAACGGGGCACTGACCTCTCCCGAAGTCCGGCAAGGGCGCTCGGTGCCGATGGTCCCCGAGGTCGCCACGCGGCTCGACGCGCTCAGCCGCCGCGAGCACTTCACGGCCGACGACGACCTGGTCTTTCCCGGCCAGACCGGCGGCTACCTCGACGCGTCCGCCCTCCGCCGCCGCTACGTCGCGGCGCAGAAGCGGGCAGGCCTGCGACCGATCCGTTTCCACGACCTCCGCCACACCTTCGGCACCCTCGCGGTCCGCGGCGCCGAGTCGATCGTCGAGCTCCAAGCGTGGATGGGCCACGCCGACGTCAAGACGACGATGCGCTACACGCACTACCGCGAGCAGCACGACGCGGCGGAGCGGCTGGCGGAGGCGTTCGCGCCCATGGTGGAAGAACCCGCCCCGGCTCAGTAAGTGTTGGATTTCTCCAACAGCCCGTGCTAGCGTGAGGGACAGACACCCGAAGAAGGAAGTGGAGGCGGCGTTGAGAGACGCTGAGAAGAGCGGCTTTACCGTCATCACCGGCAGAGGCCACTGGGGCCTCCTCCGATGTCCCGGACGCCGCCCGATGCTTGCAAGACGAGGTCGATCAGCGGCACCCCGAGGAACCCCGGCACGCAGGCGCGCCAGATCGCGCGCGTCGTCGCCCGCTGCCCCCATAAGACGACCAATGGCTGAGCCCCACACATTCCTGATCCATATGCGGATCCCTGGCGCCGTCGAGCCCGACGAGTACGCGATTCGTGCGTACGACGACGATCGCCTCCAGGACATGATGCTCGCGGGCCCCGACGAGCACGGCGTCTTCGATACTGAGTTCGATCGCGAGGCCGATTCGTTCCCGGCCGCCGTCGGCTCCGCGATCCATGACCTCTCCGCGGTCTTCCCGGAGGCCGAGATCCTCTCCGTCGACCCCGAGACCCTGGTCAGCATCGCCGCGATCGCCCGCCGCCTCGGCCGTTCACACGAAAGCGTCCGGCTCTACGCACGCGGCAAGCGCGGCCCCGGCAACTTCCCCGCGCCGGCCGGCAAGATCGATGCCAAGACCGAGGTATGGCGCTGGCCGGACGTCGCTCTGTGGTGGCAGGAGTCAGTCGGGGAACCCGTCCCCAAGCTCCAAGACGACCTCTTCCTCACGGTCCTCAACGATGCGCTGGAGATGCGGCGTGCGGCCGAGCACCTCGAGATCGACGATGACGAGCTCAGTGCGGTCGCCGCGATCCTGCCACCGACGCTGCGCTCGGTTCCCGCAGGGCCATAGCCGCCACCCCCACCTGCCCGTGCCCCGGCAAGTGGCCGGCGCCCCCCGGACTTACCTACGGATTGCTTGTCCGGGGGCAGACGGCTTGAACACTGGCGAAACGACGCTCCGGCTGCGCTGGGGCGGTTGACAAGGCCGAGCGCGGTGAACGCGACGGAGCGTTGCGGAGGTGCGAGGAACAACGGACTTCGGGGAGCGGGGTGGAGGCGTGTAGGTAACGGAACCGGAACAGAGGGTGGAGATGGATTTGTCGGTCGCGGTCGTACGGAATCTGAGGACGCGGGATGTGATCATGAAATCTGTTCCGGATCCCATTACGGGGATGCTGCTTTCACGCGAATGCGAGAGCCCGTCGCCGCGAAACACGCGCGAATCGGCCGCGAGACGGCGCTGCTGTGGGGCGAGCGTCGAAGAGCAGCCGTGACGGCCCGCGAGGCTGCCTGCGACGCTCAGGCAGCCGGGGCGAGCTCGCGTTGTGGGTGGCGCTGCCGCAGCCAACCGCCAAGGGCATGGACGATGAACAGGCCGACCACGAGCAGCCCGACGCCGACGAGGATCTGCACCCCGCGTTCTTCTGCCTCGAAGCCGACCTGGCCCGGAGCGGCGAGCAGCAGGATCAATGAGAACGTGTAGAGCCCGTACATGAGCCAGTAGCGCTTGGCCTCCATCAGCGCGACCACGAAGGCAACCGCGCCGATCGCGGTCAGCACCGCGGCGGGAGGCGCGAGGATCGCCACCGGGATCGCCGCACAGACCCCGACCGCCGTGCCGATCGCCTTGCCCCGGATCCGGTCGCGCTTACCCATCAGGATGTACAGGACGAGGATCAGGATCGGCTCGGGAACCCAGTAGGGCTCGGTCCACGACAGCGCGACCCCGATCGCCGCGCTCACACCGAGGATGGCGGCGAAGACGATCGACACGGTGGCGGCGACGGGAAGCTCGAGCCGGTCGCCCTCGACGACCTCGGGGGCTCCGAAGCGGCGCGCAAGGAGAATCCCGTAGACCGCGCCGAGCCCGACGATCACACCCCACGTCGCCGCGTCATCAGCCGACGATGCCGGGGTGACGAAGGTCGCAGCATAGGGAACCATCAGCAGCGGCGGAAGCCAGCCGAACCGGATGCCAGCGCCGGCGATGACGGCAACACCCGCCAGCAACACGACCCACCCCCAGTCATAGGCGCTGGCCGATCCGAGTCCGGCCGCCAGCGCGAGGCCGGGCGAGACGCGGAGCATCCGGCGGGTGCCGCCGAGCTTCGCCCCGACGGCGCCGAACAGGACCCCGCTGAACAACGCCGCAACGCCGACCTCACCGACCAGCGCGGCCATCAGGAGCGCCGGGAGAACCACGAAGACGGCGACGGCGACGGCGATGTGCGCCAGGCGCCGTATGCCTGAGGGCTTTGGTTCGACCGCCGGGGCGTCCGCGTCGGCGGTGCGTCCGGCTTCGCTCGCTCGCCTGCGTGGTTCCGGCGCGGTGGGCGGGGCGTACTCGTCCATGTCCCGGGGGAGTATCGCCCAGCATTCCGATTCTCCTGCGATCCGAATCGCCGCGACTGCCTAGACCCCAAGTCCCGGTGAACGTCCGGCCGGGCAGATGGCCATAGGTCGGCACCCGCCCCGAAGCGGGTGAACAAGTGCGCTGCAGCTAGACCCTGCGGCGCGACCCAACTCCATAGGAGGGCGCCGACATGGCGAAGGCCAGGACCCTGGTGGGTCTGGACGTGCATGCCGCGAAGGTGGTCGCGGCGATCCTCGACTCCGCGGGGACGTCCGCCAGGACCTGATGCGCGCCCGCCACCGGCTCTCGAAGCTGCTGTTGCGGCACGAGGTCCGCTTCGACGGCCGCGCCTGGACCGAGCGCCATCGCGCCTGGCTGGCGAAGCTGGAGCTGGCAGAGGCACCCGCCCAGGCGACGCTGCTCGACTACCGCGGCGCGGTCGAGGCGCTGATCCATCGAAGAGCAGAGCTCGAGCGCCAGATCACGGCGGCGATCCCAGACTCGCCCTGGGCGCGCGAGGTCGGGCGGCTTCGCTGCCTGCGCGGCGTCGAGACCCTGACCGCGATCGGCCTCTGCTCGGAGATCGGCGACTTTCACCGCTTTGTCAAGGCAGGCCAGCTGATGAGCTATCTCGGCCTGGTCCCCTCCGAGCACTCAAGCGGCGAGAGCCGCCGGCTCGGGTCGATCACCCGCTCAGGCTCGCGTCATGCCCGGCGCCTGTTGGTCGAGGCCGCCTGGCACTATCGAAACCCGCCACGCATCGGGCGCGAGCTGGAGCGCCGCCAGGAGCATCAGCCACCCGAGGCAGCGCGATCGCATGGTCGGCGCAGCGGCGCCTTCATCGCACCTGGTCGCGGATGCAGCGCCGCAACAAGCGACCAACGCTGATCGCCGTCGCCGTCGCCCGCGAGCTCGCCGGCTTTAGCTGGTCGATCGCCCGGGTCGAGTGATCGCCGCCAACCGCTGACTGCTCGAGGGGCGGCGGTGCGCCGGCCTTCGCGCGAGGGCATCCGCGAGACAGCTATGAGCAGCCTGCCGTTTGCCGGCGACGCTCGTTCCTAGAGCGCGGGCCCTCTCGACGAAACCCGGTCTTGCGGCCACCCCGTCGGGCCGGGTATTGGTTGGATTCGGCCTGCCGGATTGAGTCGGGTCGACGAGGATCAGGAGTGGATCGTCGTTCACGGCCGCGTAGCCAGACCGGAAGCGATCCGGCCCGATAATTCATGCGTCGTAAACCCCGGTTGTTCCCCTGGATGCGCACCACCCGTCCGTCGCGCACCTTGAAGACGGCCGCCGTGTCGATCTCCAACTCGACTCCGCTGCCTCGGCCCCGCCGGTATTCGTGGAACAGCACGACCACCTCGTCTTCGGCGTCGAGAAACTCCTCCGGTTCGACGCGGCGCTCTTCCCACGCCTCGCCGTCGACCTCGTCGTACTCGCGGACGACCTCGGCGAGGCCGCGGTAAACCCGGCCCTCGCCAACGCCGCCGACGGTCCCATGCAGCTCGACATCCGGTTCGACCAGCTCCCCGGCTCGCGTCCAGTCGCGTCGTATCGAGGCGTCGAGGAACGCCCTCACGATGTTCACGTTCTCCTCCGACATCGTCCGCCCAGTATCCCCGACCCGATTTCGAGGGTGCGCCTTTCAGGTGCGGCAGCGTTCACGCTGGCGAGCCGCGCTGCTCCTTCGCGCGACGAGTAGCAGCGCCGGCACCACGCGAACGCAGACGCGCGTCGGGCGCCCGTCCGTCCCCTGTTCACCAATTCCGGAATCATCGACACGGGATGTCCAAGGAGAACGTCGAGATCATGCGAGATTTCTGGAAGACCTACGGCGAGTCAGGCATTGAAGCCGTGCTCGAGTACTGCGCGGAGGACTGTGTCTCCGAGGACTTCCCCGAGCTGCCCGACAGCACGACCTATCACGGGCCGGACGGGTTCCTCGAGCGGTATCGGCATTTTGCGGAGGCCTGGGGTGAGTTCGTCATCGAGGCGGTGGAGTTCATCGACGCCGGTGATGGAGTCGTGGTCGTCGTGGCCGAGATGACAGGCAGCGGCCCGGGAAGTGGTACGCCGATGGATGCCCCCGCCGCCTTCGTCTATGAGGTGCGCGACGCCAAGATCGCCCGTGATCGCGCCTTCACCTCTCGAAGCCAGGCGCTCGAGGCCGCCGGGCTTGCGGCATAGTTGCCCGCCACCTCCGCGCTCCACGTAGGGCGTCGCTGCCGCATCGCGCGCGTTCCGACAGCGTGAATCTCTGGCACCGCGGCGACCGCCAATCGTCCGCGACCGCGCGCTCAACCTCGATGAGGCTTGCCACAGGTAGCCTCAGCCTGTGCGTCGCTACGTCTGGATCATCCACACGCCCGGGGCCCGGCGAGGCTGGGAGGTCTGGATCGGTCCGGTCGGCATTGGACTGAGTTGGCCCCTGCTCCGGCCGGCTTGGAACTGGGGCTGGTGGAGATCGAGCGAGAGCTAATCGCCCACTGCCGGCGCGGACACCGAAAGCGTGTCCCGAAACATGTCCCGAACTGCGCGAATCTGACCCCACCTAAGCGCACCTGAGCGAACCTCAAAACCGCTCTACAGAGCCAAAAAGCCCTGCAAATTACGCACTACGAAACCGAAGGTCACAGGTTCGAATCCTGTCGGGCCCGCTTCGAAACGGCTTTAGAAGACAAGCTGCCGACGATCCTCAAGCGATCGCTCATGAGAGCCAACTTCAGACATGTCGTACTCAAGACAGCCGCGCTGCTCGGCGCGGTCGCGCCTGTCGCCCTGCTGACCGCTGCCGCCGCCAGCGCGGGCCCGACCGACTGGACGACGCTTCGCGCGCTCAACATCACCCACCAGGGCGGGGAGAACGAGGCGCCCTCGGCGACCATGTACGCGTTCGAGCGCTCGATGAAGCTCGGCTCCGACATGCTCGAGGTCGACGTCAACACGACGAAGGACGCCAAGCTCGCGATCATCCATGACGGCGCGGTGGACCGGACGACTAACGGAACCGGCCCCGTCGCCGACTACACGATGGCCCAGCTGCGAAAGCTCGACGCCGCGCAGTGGTTCGTGCCGCTCGAGGGCACCACGCAGGACGCGCCCGAGAACCAGTACGTATTCCGGGGCGTCCGTACCGGACAGAAGAAGCCTCCGCCGGGCTACGGTCCCGGCGACTTCCGGCCGCTCGAGCTCTCCGAGCTGATGGATCGCTATCCCGGCGTGCCGATCAACATCGAGATCAAGGGCGGGGTTGTCGAGGACGATGCGTCGTACCTACACGTCGCCGACGTCCTGGCCGACTTCCTCAACCGCTACGGCCGCACGAAGGGGATCGTGGTGGCCTCCTTCAACGATGCGGCGCTCGCTCACTTCCACGAGCTCGCCCCCGAGATCGATCTCGCGCCCGCGACCGCCGCCGTCGCCGGCTACGTGCTCGGCGGCGTGCCGCTGCCGCCCGGCTATGAGGTCTTCCAGGTTCCGCCCTCGTTCCAGGGGATCCCCGTTGTCACCCAGGACTTCGTCGACCGTGCTCACGGCGACGGCTACGCCGTCCACGTCTGGACGATCGACGACGTGGAGACGATGAACGAGCTCTGGGACTACGGCGTCGACGGGATCATGTCCGCCGAGCCGATGCGCCTTGAACACAACATGTGCCAGCGGGACGAGCCCCGCCCACCCCTCCCGAAGAGCTCACCAGGCACGCACTGCGCCAAGAACGTCTCGATCGCCTGCGAGGTCAAGGTGAACGCCGTCAAGCGGACCAGCCGCAAACAGGCCAAGGTCACGCTCACTCGCAAGGACGACTTCGACAGTCGCTGCGCCGGCACGGTCACCCTCAAGGCGATCGGCGCCAACGTTCGCAAGAGGAGCAAGTTCAACTTCGGCTGGCACTCGCCCGAGGCAGGAGGCCCCGGGCAGGTCCTCGCCAAGGTCAGGCTCAGCGAGGACCTCCGGGGATCGATCGAGCGCCGCGGGAAGGTCCGGGCGCTGACGCATCCGTACGGGGGGTTCGTGATGCGGTCGACGAAGGCTGCGTAGCCGCCGAAGGTCACAGTCGCGAAGTAGCTATATTCGCCGCCCCGGGGCTGGGCAGACGCCGGGCGTAACGAGAGAGGATTCGATGTTCCCCACGTTGATGGGCTATTTGGACCCGGGCACCGGGAGCGTCATCCTGCAGGCGATTCTCGGCGGAGTCGCCGCCTTGGCGGTGACCGCGAAGCTGTGGTGGGGGCGCGTCACCTCGATCTTCCGCCGCGGCTCGCGAAGCGACGCGCAGGCCGAGCCCGAGCGACCGGGGCCGGGGAGCGCGCAGGGCTAGGGAAAGCGCCTCGGGCCGCAGCCGGCTCGGCGCACCGCGTGTCCGACCCGACGAGCACAGACGCAAGCTGGATCGCCGGCTCGTTTCGCGACTACGACAGTCGCGTGTTCACCGCCGGCGACGAGATCCTTCGCAGCCTGAGCCCCGACGCGCTCGCCGAGTACGAGGCGCTCGCGGCCACCCGCTTCTTCGCCGAAGCGCAGGAGGCGGGCACCGTCGTCAGGACCGAGCTGGTCAGCGACCTCGTCCCGCCGCCGGAGTGCCGGCCGTCGGCCGGTTTCGCCGCCGTCCTTCGTCACGAGCGCGTCCCGTTTCTGTCGTGGCCGTTCGAGTGGCCGTTCTCGATGCTCCGCGACGCCGCGCTGCTGACCCTCGAGCTGATGGCGGGCGCGCTCGAAGAAGGGCTGATCCTCAAGGACGCCACGCCCTACAACGTCCAGTGGCGCGGCGCCGCCCCGGTGTTCATCGACATCGGCTCGTTCGAGCGCTTGCCCGAGGGCGAGCCGTGGTTCGGCTACCGCCAGTTCTGCATGCAGTTCCTCTATCCGCTGATGCTGCAGAGCTATCGCGGGGTCCCCTACCGGCCCTTGCTGCGAGGCGAGCTCGACGGGATCAGCCCGGAGCAGATGCGCAACCTGATCTCGCTGCGCGACCGTTTTCGCCGGGGGGTGCTCACCAACGTCGTCCTGCACGCCCGACTCGAGCGTCGCCACTCGCAGCGCAGCGCGACGACCGCCCGCGCGGAGCTCAAGCGCGCGGGCTTCAAACCCGAGCTGATCAAGGCCAACGTCGACCGCCTGGCGCGGCTCGTGCGCAGGCTCGACTGGAAGCCGGGGGAATCGGAGTGGTCGGAGTACCGCGAGATCTCGACCTACGACGAGGCCGAGCTGCGCGCCAAGGAGCGCTTCGTCGAGTCGGCGGTCGGCGACGCAGCGCCGCGGCTCGTCTGGGACCTCGGCTGCAACGACGGGCGCTTCAGCCGCATCGCCGCCGGCGCCGGCGCGTACGTGGTCGCCATCGACGCCGACGAGGTGGCCGTTGACCGCCTCTACCGCGAGCTCCGAGGCGAGGCAGCCGAGCGCATCCTGCCGCTCGCGCAGGACCTCGTCGACTCCTCCCCGAACATGGGCTGGCGTGGGACCGAGCGCGAGCGCCTCGAGCAGCGCGGCCGCCCGGACCTCGTACTTGCCCTCGCGCTCGTCCACCACCTCGCGATCGGCGCCAACGTCCCGCTCGCCGCGATCGTCGATTGGCTCGCCGACCTCGGCGCGGCGGTCGTGATCGAGTTTCCGACCCGCGAGGACCCGATGGTCGCCCGCCTGCTCGCCCGCAAGCGCGAGCACGCCCACCCCGACTACGGGCTCGAGAGCTTCGAGGGCCTGCTCCAGCGCCGCTTCGCCGTGGCCCGGCGCGAGCGTCTCGGCAGCCGGGTGCTGTTCGAGGCCCGCCCCCTGTGAACGCCACTTGGTGGCGCCCGGTGCTGACCGTGGCGCTGTTCTCGGCGCTCCCGTTCGCGGTCTTTCTCAACTCGAATCGCGCCGACCTCGACCCGGAGGCCGCCCTCGGTCTCTACGCGCTCTTCTTGCTGGTCCCCGGGATTGCGGCGGTGCTGGTCGCCGACCGCCGCGGCGGACCGGCTGCCCGTGAGCGCGCCGCGGTGATCTTCGCCGCGCTCTCGTTCGTCCTCTTTCAGTTCCAGATCGCGCGCTCGTTGGCGGAGGTCGTGGGCCTCGAATCCGACGCGGTCGCGGGCCTGATCTGGCTGGCGCTGTTCGCCGCGGCGCTCGTGCTCGCGATCCGGATCTCCCGGCACCCCCTGAGTTGGAACTACGCCGCTGTAGCCGGGGCCCTGCTGTTGGCGCTGCCGGTGGTTCAGTACGCGACCTTCAAGGCGACGACGCCGGCTGTCGATCTCAGCGCCGCCGCCCCGCGGGTCGGCGACCTGCCCCCGCCCACGCGTCCCCCCGACGTCTACGTCTTTCTCCTCGACGGCTACGGGCGCGCGGACCAGCTCGAGCGCACGATCGGCTTCGACAACCGCCCCTTTCTCGACGCCCTGACCCGGCGCGGCTTCCGGGTTCACGATGAGGCGACGGCCGCCTACCCGGTGACCTTCCTGTCGCTCGCCTCGACTCTGTCGATGGGCTATCCGGCCGAGCCCGGGGAGCTCGACGACCACACCCCCTTCTTCGATGCCATCGGCGGCCAGAACGCGGTCGTCGAAGCCTTCAGCCGCCTCGGCTACCAGTTCGCCTTCGCCAGCGACTACTCGTCCTTCGAGTGCGGCGACCGGGTCGACATCTGCACCCAGCCCGAGGGCGGCCAGCTCGAGGGTGTCGGCGGCGAGCGGGACGTCGCGATCCTCGGGGCGACTCCGCTGATCACGCTGCTGCCGGCGCTCGGCGTTCGCCTCAGCCCGATCCGCGGCTACCTCTCGCCCGAGGACGTGGTGCGCGAGGTCGCGCGCGAGCGCTCGGCTCAGCCGCTGTTCTCCCTCGTGCACCTGCTGACCCCACACCCGCCGTACCGCTATCTGGAGGGCTGCGCCCTGCGCGAGGACCTGACGGACCCCGAGATCGACTACTGGGGCGAGGCGTCAGGTGAGGGTGGCGAGCAGTACGGCCAAGCGGTCAAGTGCATCAATCGCAGCCTCCTGCGCACAATCGACCGGATCGAGGCGCGCGACCCGAACGCGATCATCGTGATCCAGGGCGACCACGGCCCGAAGTTCGGGATCGAGTTTCACCGCCCGCTCAGCGACTGGTCGCAGGAGCAGCTCGACGCCCGCTTCGCGATCCTCAACGCTCAGCGGATGCCGGCCGCCTGCGCCGCGCGCGGCGAGCGCGCGGAACTCGCCGTCAACACCTTCCGGCTCGTCCTCGGCTGCATCGTCGGCAGGCGCCTGCCGCTGCTGTCGGGTCGCGAGCTGATGATCGACCTCGAGGCCGGCGAGGTCGAGGAGATCGAGGTGAAGACTGGGCAATGATGAACGACGTGAAGCAGTTGCCGACGGGCACGGTGACCATGGTTTTCACCGACATCGAGGGGTCGACGGCGCTGCTGTCGCGACTCGGACGGGCGTACATCCACGCCCTCGATGCGATGCGCGCGACCCTTCGCTCGGCCTGGTCGGCGCACGGGGGGGTCGAGATGGGCACCGAGGGCGACAGCTTCTTCGTGGTCTTCCAGTCCGCGCCCCAAGCGATCGCCGCGGTCGTCCGGGCACAGCGCGATCTCGGCTCGCTGGACTGGCCCGACGGCGAAGACCTGACCGTGCGGATGGGCGTCCATTCCGGGACGCCGATGGTGCACGCCGAAAGCTACGCCGGCATGGATGTCCACCGCGCCGCGCGCATCGCTGCCGCAGCGCACGGGGGCCAGACGGTGCTCTCGGCCGCCGTCAAGGAACTCGTCGCCCTCGACCTGCCCGAGGGGTCCGACCTCGTCGACCTGGGACACCATCAGCTCAAGGACATCGCCCTGCCGGAGCACCTCTATCAGGTGGTCGGTGCCGGCCTGCGGTCGGAGTTCCCTCCGCTCCGCAGCCTGGGCACATCGTCCAACCTGCCGACGGCAGAGCTGAGGATGGTCGGGCGCGACGGTGAGCTGGCCGAGCTGACCGCGCTCGTCAGCGCCACCGACGTGCGCGTCGTCAGCCTGACCGGTCCCGGGGGGTCCGGGAAGACGCGGCTGTCGATCGGGCTCGCCGAGCGACTGGCCGACCAGTCGACCCGGTTCCCAAACGGGGTCTACTTCGTGCCGCTCGTCGAGGTCACCGCCGCTGACGCAGCGTGGGCGAAGCTGGCCGACGTTCTCAACCTCCCTCCGGCCGCTCGGACGAAGCCGATGGTCCTCGACTTCCTCGCCGATCGCCAGGCGTTGCTCGTGCTCGACAACCTCGAGCAGATCGACGACGCGGGCCTGCTCGTCATGGACCTGCTCGACGGGGCGCCGCGCGTCACGGTCGTGGCGTCTTCCAGGCATCCGCTGCACGTGCAGGCCGAGCACGAGCACCCGGTCCCACCGCTGCGGCTGCCGACGGAGGCGGGAAGGGAGTCGGCGGCGATGTCCGGCGCGGTGCAGATGTTCGTCCAGTACGCGCAGCTCGTACGGCCGGGTCTGCAGCTCGACGACGAGAACTGCGGCGACATCGCGGCGATCTGCCAGCGCCTCGACGGACTGCCGCTCGCGCTCAAGCTGGCCGCGGCCCGCTGCAAGATGCTGAGCCCGAAGGCGTTGTTGGCGCGGCTCGGGAACGCCCTGGACATCGCGGCGCCCGGCAGCTACGCGCCCGAGCGCCACCGAACCCTGCGCGACACGATCGACTGGTCATACCAGCTGCTCGACGAGCGCCAGCAGCGGCTCTTCCGCGAGCTCGGCGTTTTCGCCGGCGGTGCGGACCTGGACGCCGTCGCGGCCGTGACCGCAGCCGGCGGCGACGCGGATCCACTCGACTCCGTCAGCGAGCTGGTCGACGCCAGCCTGCTCACTGTCACCGAGAGCGCCGACGCGGAGCCACGGGTTGGCATGCTCGAGACGATCCGCGAGTACGCGCGCGACAAGCTCGTCGAGCACGGTGAGCTCGAGCTGATGCGAAGCGCGCATGCGCACCACTACGCAGACGTCCTCGACGAGCTCGAGCGGCTCTGGATCACGGACGCGTTCGCGGTCGTGCAGGTGAGATTCGACGTCGAGATCGACAACGTCCGGGAGGCGCTGGCGTACGCGACCACGCAGCCGGCCCAGGGGTCGGATCCGGCGCGCCGGGAGCTCGCGCTGCGCCTGGCCAGCGGCGCGCGCAGGTTCCTCAACGACGCCCGCGAGGTTCACGACTGGCTGACCGCGGCTGTGGCCGTTGCGGGTGACGCCGAGACGGAGCAGCATGCCCTGGCTCTGGCCGGACTGGCGCATGCCCTTTTTCGCGCGACGGACTACGCCCTCGCCGAGCGGCGGGCCCGGGAGGCGGCAACGATGGCCCAGCGGGTCGGCTCCGACCCGGCATGGTGCTTCGCGATGCGGACCGCCGCCCTCTGCCGGCTCATGGTCGGCGATGCCGAGGCGGCCCGCAAGCTGCTGCTGGAGACACTCGAGGTCGCCGCCGCGAGCGGCGACCTGGTGAACATCGCTCACCTCAACGACACCCTTGGTTTCGTCGCCGAGGAGGAGGGCGACTGCCAGCAGGCGATGGAGTATCACGCCAAGGCGTACGAAGCCGCCGCGGCCGTCGGCTACTCCTACGGGATGGAGGGGTTCACGCAGAACCTCGCCGCCGAGCTCCGCCACCTCGGCCGTGCCGACGAGGCGAAGGAGCGACTGGATTCCATCCTTCGAGTCGCGGTCAGTATCGGGGAGGCCGACGGCATGATCACGCTGGCGGAGGACTACGCGTCCGTGCTCAGCGAGCTGGGCCGGTTCCGCGAGGCCGCGCTCCTCTACGGCGCGGCCGACGCCGCGCGCACTGAGCTGCACCGGCCGATCGACGCGGGCCAAGCGGCGGATCATGCCGGCCCCATGGCGGCGACCC
The DNA here is from genome assembly GCA_963729065.1 of uncultured Solirubrobacterales bacterium. Taxonomy (GTDB): domain Bacteria; phylum Actinomycetota; class Thermoleophilia; order Solirubrobacterales; family 70-9; genus WHSW01. The sequence continues at coordinate 421,816 of CAVSMS010000010.1, read as the reverse complement.
GCCAGGGACTCACCGAGGACGCGTGGGCGGCCGCGTACACCGAGGGAGGGGGCACGCGGATTGATCAGGCACTCCTGGCCCACGCGCCTGCCGCGGGCGGCGGGAGCAGCTTCGGCCCGTAGTCCGTCCGCGCGCTGGGAGATGATCGACCCGAGTCGCCGCCACGCGTGTAATGAAAGGGGTTCGCAAGTGAGCGACACGACACCAGGGGCCCAGCGCGGAGAGGGCTGGATCATCTTCGCCGGGTCGATGCTTGCCTTCGCCGGGTTCGTCAACATCATCTGGGGCATCGCAGCGATCGACGACTCCGCGTTCTTCACCGACGAGGGGCGCTACGTCATCTTCGACAACCTCAGCACCTGGGGCTGGTTCTTCCTCATCATCGGAATCCTGCAGTTCGTCGCCGCCTACTCGATCTACGCGGGCGGCGGGTTCGGCGCAGTTCTTCGGGATCCTCAGCGCCGGTCTCAACGCGCTGATCCTGCTGTTCACCGTGAACGCGTTCCCGTTCGCGGCGTTCATGCTCTTCATCGTCGACCTCCTCGTCATCTATGGCCTCGCCGTCTACGGAGGGCGAAGGACTACCGCGTAGGGCACCGCCCGCGACGCAAAGGGAGAACCGCATGCTGATTGCCGCCGACTATCCGTTCATCGACGTCCTCTGGACGATCATCGTCTTCTTCGCCTGGTTTGCCTGGATCTGGATCGCGATCACCTGCTTCATCGACATCTTCCGCCGCGACGACATCGGCGGCGGGCACAAGGCGCTCTGGGTCGTGTTCATCATCGTGATCCCGTTCCTCGGCGTGCTCGTCTATCTGATCGCCCAGCACGACGGGATGCGCGAGCGACAGCTCAACCAGGCCAAAGCGCAGCAACAGGCCTTTGACAGCTACGTCCAGCAGACCGCGGGCGGCTCGGCGGCCGAGATCGCCAAGGCCAAGGAGCTGCTCGACGCGGGCACGATCAACCAGCAGGAGTTCGACGCGATCAAGTCCAAGGCGCTGGGCTAGTCGATTGACTCGCGGGCGAGCCACGGGTAGCGTGGTAGGAGGACGTAGTAGCTGATACGGAGTAGGTGGATGCAGTAATGGGCATCAAGCGAGCGCTTCGCATCTCAGTCGGCGCAGCGATGCTCATCGCGATCGGCCTCCTGCTCCGGATCCCCGGCTCGTCCGCGGGCGGAGTTGCCGCAGAGCCCGAGTCCCCGGGGCAGGCTGCCGTTGCGCTCGAGTGCCCGGCCGGCGATCGGGAGATCATCGGGGAAGCGATCTACGGCGACACCCCGCGGCAGTTCGCGCCCGCGCCTCGAGAGGCGCTTCGGCAGTTCCTCCGGAGCCACTTCCGCGCGCTGCTCGCGCTTCATTTCGTGCGGGTGGCCCGGGGCACGGCGAAGTTTCAGCTACTCGCTCAGCGGGACGGCCGCCGGGTCGCGAGCGTCCTGCTCGCCCGCGAGCCGGGCGGCGTGAGGGCCGAAGGAGTAACCGCCTGTGAAAGCCTGCTGAGAGGGCGCTGAGGGATGGGGCGGCGACGAACGCTCGCACTCGACGCCGCAATCGCGGTCGGGATCGCTTGCTCCGTCCTCGCGATCACTGCACTCGCGAACTCGGCCAAGGAGGCCTACCCGACGCAGTGGATGCGGGACAAGTCGATCCAGTACCGAGTCGACGGCAAGATTTCGGCGGATTTCCGCGACCGCGTCGTCCATGCGGCCAAGCAGTGGAGCAAGCTGCCGGCATCGCTTTCGTTCGAGAGGGCAAAGGGGAATGCCCAGATCTATCCGCAGAGTAAGTGCGGGTCGCATTTCCAGGACAACGTGATCACGGAGCGGAAGCTCAACGGGCCGCTCGGGCTCGCCACCTGGTGTGTCTTCCCCGGGACGTCCGAGATCTACTCGTTCCAGATCGCCTTCGAGAAGGGCGTGAAGTGGTACACGGGTTCGAAGAAGCCCAAGCCCGGGACCTGGGACCTCTCGAGCGCCGCCCTCCATGAGCTCGGACACGTGGGGGGCCGCAGCGATCACTACAGCGACGACTCGCCTGAGTGCAACGGGGCGCCGGGGGAAGTGATGTGCGCGGCGATCGCCGAGGGCCAGCAGCGCCACCTCGGGAAGCACGACAAGCAGGCGTTCGAATCCGCGTCTGAGCCTCCTTGTCAATCGCCCCCGCGGCAAATACGATCGGCCCGATGTCTCGGGAGGGAAGAGTCCGACGCTGTGCTGCGTTCATCGCCATCGGCGCGGCGTTGGTGCTGTCACGACGGCCGAGTCGAGAGCCGCGGTCACGGTTGGCGAGGTCCAGGCCGACCCCGAGAACTGCGCCGGCCTGTTCGTCTTCAATCAGATTGGGAGCACCCCCGCGGTGCCCTACGCGATGCCCAGCGCCGGCGTACTGACGAGTTGGAGCCACCTGGCGGCGACCGCCCCGGGCCAGGAGATGACGCTGCTTGCGTTTCGGACCGTCGCCCCGGACACCTACCGGCTGGTGGGCAAGTCGGCTCGGGAGAACATCCAGAGCGGAGAGCTCAACACCTTTGCGACCCGCGTTCCTGTGGCCGCCGGCGACACGCTGGGCCTTCGCGTCCCCGGGCCCTCCGGATGTCTCGCGTTCTCCCCGGACGGTCATGTGATTGCGGGATCGCCGCTGCACGAGCCCCTGGTCGGGGACGACAATTTCCTCGCTGGCCCAAACCGGTCAGGGCGCTCGCTTGAACGTCCGCGCGCAGCTGGAGCCCGATGTCGACGGAGACGGTTTCGGCGATGAGACGCAGGACACCGGGCCGACGATCGCGCTGACCAAGGTGCCGAAGAAGAAGTCGCGTTCGGCGAAGGCCAAGATCGGTTTTGCCGCCGACCAGCAGGGTGTGACGTTCGCCTGCACGGTCGACGACAAGAAGGCTGCCCCGTGCACCTCGCCGCTGAAGCTCAAGCGCCTGGACCTCGGCAGGCACTCGGTGACCATCCAGGGAACCGATGGCGCCGGCTTCACCGGTCCGCCGGCGAAGGCCCGGTGGAAGGTGCGGCCGAAGTAGGCGGCGAGAGCCGGCGCGCCGCCGCGGTCAGAACGCGTCGACTGCGTAGACGTTGAAGACCTCGTCGCCCGGGAAGTCGATCGCGTTCGAGACCCCCCAGATCATCACGCCGGCGCCGTAGATCTGGAAGTCGGTGCCGGCGCCGGGGGTGAACGTGGAGGTGCAATTGGAGCTGCTCTGAGTGGTGGTCACGGAGCGGATGCCGTTGACGTAGCGCACGATCGGGGCGGTGTTGGTGGCATTGCTGCAGATCTGGAGCTCGCGTGTGTTCCCCGTCGTCCGGAGCTCGATCGCGCGGAACTCGAACGTCTCCTCCACGTTGGTATTCACGACGTAGGCGAAGAACGAGGGAGTGCGCGCCCCTGCCTCGCTGTTGAACGTCGACCGTCCGAGGAGGTCCAGCGAGTCGGTTGCGTCGATCGTGTCGGCATCGAGCCCCGAGTTGCGACCGTCGACCGTCTGCAGCTTGTCCATGACCTGGTCCGGGGTGTCCGGCGAACCGTCAGCCCCTGGGGGTCCCGGCGGACCTTGCGGACCCTCCGGCAACAGCAGGCTCGCCTCCCGCACGTCCGCCCCGCTGAGCGAGTCGTCGGCGACGTCGGCGCCCGAGATCGTGGCCGCCCGGATGTCAGCTCCGCGGACGTCATCATCCCTGAGCTCGGCCGAGCGGACCGAACCGTCGATGATCTCGCGCGCTCCGACGCTGTCCCTGGCGAGCGCCCAGGCGGTTCCGCCGAGCGCGATGAACAGCGCCACGGTGGCGATCACGTTCGCGTAGGTGAGCCTCGCCCTCGCTCGGGCGGCGAGCAGCCTCATTCGAGTTCCCCTTCCGGTCTCGCCGTTGCCTGCACGACGAACCTAGGCGCACAGCCGCCAGAAGGCACCGGGTAGACACCTGGCTTTCTCGCGATACTCCGAGGGCAATGTCGAAGGAGAACGTCGAGATCGTCCGGCGTGCATACGACTCGCTGGCGCGGCGGGACTGGGACCGGCTATGGGCCGCCGCCCACTCGGATTTCCAACTCCACACGCAACTTGCGGGCTCCTACCGCGGCCCGCAGGACGCCCAGAGGTTCGCCGAAGACCGGTTCGCCGCTTTTGAGTCTTTTACGGCCGAGCCGGAGGAGTTCTTCGAGCTCGACGACCGGGTAGTGGTCTTCGTCACCCAGCGCGCTCAACCCAAGGGAACCAGCGCCGTGATCGAGATCAAGACCGGCGATGTGTGGACTCTCCGGGATGGGAAGATCTTGACGCTGGAGACCTTCCCACAGCGCGAGAAAGCCCTCGAAGCCGCCGGGCTCCGGCAGTAGATCGTCCGGGATATTCTCGTCTCATGAGTGGTGGGGCCGGGCCGATTCGCAGGTGCGTATCCCTGTTCGCGGCCAGTGCGCTGGCCGTGGCCTTGCTCGCCGCGGACGCGCAAGCCGCCCGGGCGGCCGAACAGGTCACGTTGCCGGACGGCCGCGGGATCCACCTCGAGTGCCGGGGCCACGGCTCTCCCACCGTGATCCTCATCTCCGGTTTCCCCAATGCCGGTGATGTGTGGAGCCTGCTCGACCCGGGTGTGAAGGGCCCTCCGGCGATGGCCGGGATCGCCCGCCTAACCCGCGTGTGCACCTACGACCGTCCGAACACCGTGCTTCAGACCGGCGAGCCGGGCCGCTCCGACCCGGTGCCACAGCCGCGGACCGCGGCGGACACCGTGGCCGACCTACACGCGCTGACGCGCGCCGCCGAGTTGCGTGGTCCGTACGTTCTCGTCGGCCATTCGCTCGGCGGCCTGTTCGCGCGTCTCTACGCGAGCACCTATCCCCGCCGGGTGGCAGGGATCGTGGAGATCGACGCCACCTACGAGCTGCTGCGCGACCTGATCAGTCCGGAGTTCTGGCCGGGCGTCGCGGCCGAAACCAGCAGCGTGCCGCCCGGCTTCGAGTCCTACGACCTCGACGGCGTCCTCGACCAGATGGTGCGCGCTGCGGCCGCCCGGCCGCTGAGCCCGTTCCTGCCGCTGGTCGTCCTCTCCCATGGCATCCCTGCCGAGCTCCCGGATCCCCCGCCACCCGGGTTCCCGGACGCCGCGACGCTCGAGCGCGCCTCGACGGCCTCGCAGATCGCGCTTGCCAAGATCCTGCCCTACGCCGTGCGCGTGGTCGCCGCGCGCAGCGGGCACTACATCCAGAACGCGCAGCCGGAGCTCGTGATCGACGCCGTCCGGCGCGAGCTCGAGATGCTGCGCCCGCTACGAGTGCGCTGCCGCTCCGTCGGCGGCGCCTGCCGCGCCAAGGTGCGGCTGGCCGGGGGAGCGAGCAACAAGAAGGTGACCGTCCGGCTGCCGGACGCCGGTCTCCGGCTCGCCTCGGTCCGGCCCAACCGCGGCTCGCTGCGCGGTACCTACGGGCTCGGCCAGAGCCGCATGCGCGGGGGCGGTTCGCGGTACGAGTTCAGGCTGGATGCGGCCCAGACGACCCCCGGGGGGTCCCGCCTCGAGCTCACGTTCCGCACCCCCCTCGGCGGCCGCTGAGCAGTCGCAACTGATCGAAGCCTGTTGCCAGGGCCTGTAGCTCCGCCGCGTGAAGCAGCTATTTTTCGCCGCCCCGGCGCCGGGCAGACGCCGGGCGTGACGAGCTGCCGGTGCGGTCGCGGTGCTTGCACCCCGGGCCAGCAGCAGGGGCGGCGCTGACCTTCCTCCGACTCCTCCTGAGTCCGGCGAATCCGGGCGTTCTCGGGTCGGCTCCTGTTTGGCATCCTCGACCCAGCAGATGAACTCGTTGCGCGACAAAAGCGTGATGTCCTTCCAGGCATCGAGTGCCGTGCGGTTGGCGATCAGCGCCTTGCGCAGGTCCGCGGGTAGCTTGTGGACCACTCCACCGGGCACCGGCTGGCCGCTCACAGGGGAGCGGTAGCTGGCGAGGACGACTCCGCGCTACCGGAACCGGATTGACGGGACCTCGGGGTCCTGTCGCACCAGCGCCGCGAGCCCTGCGACGAGGTCGAGCGCGGCGTCGCGGCGCTCGGCGCTTGCGATCGTCTCGATTGCCGAGGCGAGCTCGCCCAGGGGGCCCACGTCGGCGTCGGCGAGGACGTCGGCCGCGCTTCGCGCTCTGCGCAGGAGGTCGAGGGCGATCGCCGCCTGGCTGGCGAACAGCGCGAGCAGGTCCATCTCGGCCACGGTGAAGCGCGCGTCCCGCGGCCGATCGAGCACGGAGAGGACGCCGATCGCCGACTCCCCTCGGAGGAGGGGAGCCGCCATCAGCCCGTCGGGGACATAGCCGCTTCGCTCGGCGACGTCACGGGCGAAGCGTGGATCGGCGGCGACGTCCTCGATCACCAGCGGCTCCTGCGAGACGAGCACCCAGCCCGCAATCCCCGTCGCCGCCGGGATGCGCCTCCCGAGCAGCTCCTCTTCGCCCTCGCCGACGACAGCCTCGAAGACCAGCTCGTCGGTCGCTTCGTCGTGAAGCATGACCGAGGAGGCTTTGGCGCCGAAGATCGCGCGCGCCACGTCGACGATCGTGCGCAGGAGCGCGGCGTGCTGATCGGCGTCGCCCAGCACGTCGGCCGCGCGCGCGACCCGGGCCTCGTCAGCTCCCGCCATCTGCTCCCTCGCTCAGGCGGTTCGACGCGGTCAGCCGGAGCGCGGTCTTGAGCTCGAACGGGGCGAGGCTCGGGTGCTTGGCTCGGATCAGCGTCAGAATCCCGGCGATGTGCGGGGCGGCGAAGCTGTTGCCGGTCGCCTGGATGCGCGACCCTTCGGACCAGGCCACGTCGACGTTCATGCCGGGCGCGAAGAACTCGACCGGGCCGGCCGGGTTGTAGAAGAACTCGGACGGGTCGGCGCTCTCGTGGCTGCCCACGGAGACCAGCGCAGCGAACCGCCATGGGTAGCTCTCGACGGGCATGTTGTGGGCCGAGGTGACGAGCATCGAGCGGGCGAAGTAGGCGTTGTCGGCCACGTCGTGCAGGACCGCCGCGAACTTGCGACGTCTGGTCGAGAGGCTCAGGTTGATCACGTCGAAGCGCTGCTCGACCGCCCAGGTCAGCCCCGCGAGCAGATCCATACCTGTGCCCTTGGAGCCCGTCCTTCCTCGCCTCATCACGCGCATGCTGGTCAGCTCACACCCCGGGGCGACCCGGCGCACAATGCTCGCGCACGCGGTGCCATGGCCGCTGACGTCGTCGTCCGGATCGTCGCTGACTTGGGCCAGGCCGGTGTCGTCGACCTCGACCGTTACGCGGCGGGCCACCGGCCCGACCGCGGGGTGGTCGGGCTCGATCCCCGAGTCGACGATGCACACCCGCACGCCCTCGCCCGTGGATCCGCCCCAGGCCCACTCCCTCGTCACCGGATCGGGCCAGGCGGCGACCGCGAGCGCTGGCTCGGACCCCGCGGCCACGCTCCAGGCCGGCAACTCCTCGTCGGCGGTATCCGTCGCCTCGTCGGGCATCATCGCCTGCGATCTAATCACTTGGGGCCGGAATCGCACGCACCTGGATCTAGAGATCTAGTGAGTGGCGAGCGCCGGGCGCATGTGAGCGAGCCGCGCCCCGGCGGCGGAGTCGGCCTCCGCCCGACTGGTGGGGTGGCCGCCGAGCGCCGCGAGGAATTCACTGCCCTCCAGGGCGAGCAGCTCGGTCGGCTCCAAGGCGACGACGGTGGCCGTGCGGGGCAGATCCCGCAGGAGCGCGATCTCGCCGAAGTACTCGCCGGGGCCCTCGACCCTCGCCCGCTTGCCGTCGACCAGAACCTCGATCCGCCCGGTGGCGATCACGTAGAACGTCTCGCCAGGATCGCCCTGCCGGAAGAGCATCTCGCCAGCCTGCGCGAAGGCCCGCGTGGACCTGCGGGCCAGGCGCTCCAGCGCCGGCAGCTCAAGCGGCGCGAAGAACGGGAGGTCACGAAGCAGTGCGAGCGCATCGCTCGGCATCGCGGCCGTCTCGTCGAGGCGGCCCAGCGCCCGCCAGGAGATCACGGCGAGGATTGGCAGGAGCGCGCCGACGACCAGGAGGTCGCTTCGTCGCCCATCAACTCGAGCATCACCGGGGTGATCAGGCTGCCGAGGGCGACCGAGGTCAGGATCAGCGTCTCGAGCACGCCGAAGACGCGCGCGAGCATCTCCTCGGGGGCGGCCCGCTGGAGCATGGTCAGGCCGGCGACATCGATCAGCACGTTGCCAATCCCGACGACGCCGAAGAGGAGCAGCGCGGCAGCCTCCCCGGAGAGCACCCCGACGACGGCGAGCGGCAGGCCCCAGAGGACGAGGCCGATCGCGAACCCCGGTGCGAGCCGGCGACCGAGCAGCCCGGCGGCGACGGCCGAGCCGGCGATCGCGCCGATGCCGATTGCCGAGTTGAGGTAGCCGATGCCGGCCTCGCCCGAGTCGAGCAGCTCCAGCGCCGCGACCGGTATGAGCACTCCCAGCGCGCCGTCCACGAGCGTCTGGGCTGTCATCAGGCCGACGACCGTCCGCAGCCCCCGGTCGCCTGCGACCGCGCGAAACCCGGCGCCGACGGAGGCGACGAGGCTCTGCTCCACCTGATTGTCCGCGCCGGCGTCCGCCGGTTGCGGCCCTCGCTCCTCAGGCAGCGTCGCGGCGAGGAGGGCGGCCAGCAGGAATCCGCCCGCCGCGATCGCGGCCAGCGTCGCCGAGCCGCTGACCCCGAGCACGACCCCGCCGATCGCGGGCCCGACGAAGATCGACACGGAGTCGATGGTGCTGTTGAGGACGTTGGCCGCCGTGAGCTCGTCGGGGCTCTTGCAGAGACCCGGCAACATTGAGGAGACCGCGGGCTGCAGGACCGTCATGAAGACACCCTGCAGGCAGCTGACGGCGATCACGGCCACCACCGACCCGTCGAGGGCGATAATCACCGCGATCGCGACGGTCGACAGCGTCAGGCCGAGCTCGGCAACGATCAGCATCCGCCTTCGGGAGTGGCGGTCGGCGAGCGCCGCCAGCGGCGCGGCCGCCAGTGCGGCGGGGGCAAGCTTGATCGCGTAGGTAATCCCCACCAGCGCAGCACCGCCGACGTCGTAGGTGTACACGACGATCGCGACCGAGAAGGCCCACCCGGAGACGAGTGCCGCCGCCCACGAGCCCTCGAGCCGGCGCAGGTCGCGATTGCGGAACACCTGCGCGAACGTGCCCACCGACTCCGATGCGCGACGGCGCAGCGACCCGACCACACCGAGGACTCTAGTCACAGTGGCGGGAGCAGCCGCCGTGTGAAAGGTTCAGTCGGGTGGATGTGACAACTCGGCTCGAGAACGGATTGCCGCTGCGGCGGTGTCATCTGGACGGCACGGGCGCGGTCACGGCGCTGATCGCCTTCGATGCCGGCACCCGTTCCGAGCTCCCGGAGGAGAACGGGATCGCGCACTTCCTGGAGCACCTCGTGTTCAAGGGCGGCGAGTCGTATCCGACCCACCGGGACGTCAACTCTGCCGCCGATCGGCTTGGCGCCAGGCTCAACGCGCAGACCAGCCACGAGCTCGTCGCCTTTCACGTCCGCGTGCGCGCCGAGGCGGCGCTCGACGCCGTCGATCTGCTCACCGACATCGTGGGCCGGCCACGCGTGGAGACCGACGAGCTCGACCGCGAGCGGGGCGTCGTCCTCCAGGAGATCGCCCGCAGCCAGGACCAGCCTCGGTCGCGGGCGCTCGACCTGAGCGGCCCCTCGGCGTTCGGAGACCACCCGCTGGGCTGGCCGATCCTCGGGACCCGGGACAGCCTCGAGGGCATCGGCCGTTCCGAGGTCTTGGCGTACCGCGCGCGGCGTTGGGCCACCGCTCGCGGCTGCGCGCTGATCGTCGGCAACGGCTCGAGCCTCGGGGAGGGGGGCGAGCTGGAGGAGCTGCTCGGCCGGATACCGCCCGCGCCGGCGCCGCCGGCGCACCAGCCGCCGCCTCCACCGGCGCCGCGCCGCCTCGTCGAGCGGCGGGACTCGAGCCAGACGCACCTGGTGCTCACGTGGCGCCCGCCGATCGAGGTCTCCGACCCATGCGCGAGGGCCGCGCTCACGATCTACGCCATGTTGCTCGGCGGTTCGATGGGCTCCCGGCTGGTGACGGAGATCCGGGAGGAACGCGGTTGGGCGTACTCCGTGCGGGCCGAGCCGGAGCTCCTCTCGGACACGGCGGCGGTCGACGTGACGGCCGGCCTGGACTCGGGGCACGCGGTCGAAGCCGCGGAGCGGGCCATCGAGATCGTCGCCGAGCTCGCCACCGCGGGGCCGACGCGCGAGGAGGTCGATCGCGCGCGCTCGGCCGCCGCCGGCCGCCGCGCGCTCGCGTTCGAGAACACGACGCTTGCCGCCCTCCACATGGCCGAGGAGTGGCTCCTGCATGGCCGCGAGGTCGATCCCACGGAAGCGGTGGCCGCGCTCGACGCGGTCGACTTCGACGATGTTGCGGCGATCGCGGCCGCTACGGCCGGCGAGCCCGCGCTCGCGTGCGTGGGACCGCACGACGGCTCCGAGTTCGGCGCCTGAAAGATCCTCGGAAGATTTCAGCGTGTCTCCCCGTCGTGGGGTAGAAGTCACCCAACTATCCCGTACCGGGACCCAGAAACGACAGGAGAGACGAGATGAACGAGGAGCGCGAGACCGAGACGGCCGAGGACGCGGACGTCGAGGAGCAGAAGCGCCCGGTCCGCCACGAGGCCGACGAGGAGTCCGAGGTCGAGGAGCAGAAGCGCCCGGTCCGGCACGAGGACGACGACGAGGAGTCCGAGGTCGAGGAGCAGAAGCGCCCGGTCCGCTGACACGCATATTCGACCTGGCGGACCGCCGGCCTCCCCGGCGGTCCGCCGGAGTCGTTGGAAAATGGCTCGTCCGCTGACCCCGCAGGTCGAGCTCGGCGGCTTGCTCGATCTGGTGTCCGCCGAATCCGCGGCTGCCGGAGCGGGCGCCGTCGCGACCTTTGCCACGGCCATGGCGGCGGGGCTCGTGGCGATGGCCGCGCGTCGCTCGAAGCCGACCTGGAACGACGCGGCCGCCGCGGCGGGGCAGGCCAACGTGCTCCGCTCGCGCGCCGTCGCCCTGCTCCCCGAGAGCGGGACCGCCTACGAGGTCGCGGTGGATCAGCTGGCGGCGGCGGCCGAACACCGGGAGCGGCGTCCGAAACCCGCGATTGGAACCTGGCTCAGGCGCTTCGCCGCGGGCTCAGGCGCCGCTGCGCTGCGCCGAGATCGCCGCGGACGTCGCCGAGCTGGCGGGCGAGGTCGCGCGGAGCTGCGAAGCCTCGTCACGGCCGGACGCGAGCGCGGCCGGCTGCCTCGCCGAGTCGGCGACCCGGATCGGGGCCGACCTGGTTGCGGTCAACCTCGTCGCGGGCGTCTACGACGAGCTTCGCACCCAGGCCGAGATCGCGGTCGAGCGGGCCAGTCGTGGACGCGAGCGCGCCGCGACCGAGGGCTGAGCGGACGCTCAGCCGAGCTCGATCAAGCGAGCTCGCAGAGAGGCGATGAGCTGCGGCTCCGGCTCGCGCCCTTCGGCGCGGAGGGCGTCCTCGAGACCGTCCAGCACCTGCTCACGATAGGCGGCGTCCGCGTGGGCGCGGGCGACCAGGTCGTCGAGGGAGGCGCGCGCGGCCGGTAGCAGTCGCGCCGCGTCGATCCAGGGTCGCGGCGGCTGGCGCAGCTCGCTCAAGAGGCCTGCCAGGGCCTCCTCGTCGCGTGGTTGCCGATCGTCTGTCATTCGGTCTCCAACCTCTGGACGCGGGACGCGCCCGTCAGCTTCCCAGCTCCTCGCGCAGCTTCGCGAGGCAGCGCGAGATCCTGCTCGCGATCGTGCCCGCCGGCAGGTCCAGCGCCGCTCCGATCGCCGCGTAGCTCTCGTCGAGGATGAAGAAGCGCGTCAGGATCTCCCGGCAGCGATCGGAGAGCGCGGCCAGGCCCCCACGGACGTCCAGCGCCTCGTCGAGGTGCTCGAGCTGCGCGTTGAGCTCGACGCCCTCGGGCAGCTCACCGGCGAGCGTCGGCGACTCGCGCTCGCTGGCTCGATAGCGATCGATCGCCAGCCGGCGGGTGGTCTGGCCGAGCCAGGAGCGGATCGCGGCGTCGTCGCGAATCGAGTCGAGCTTCTCGTAGAGCCGGGCGAACACCTCCTGGAAGACGTCCTCCGACTCATGGTCGGCCATGCGGAAGCCGCGCGAGAGGATCGCGTACACGTAGCCGGAGAACCGGTCGATCAGCTCGGCCCACGCGCCTTCGTCGCCCTCGCGACAGCGAGCGAGGAGCGCGGCGTCGGTCGCTTCCGAAGCCACCCGGACGACCTACTGCGGACAGGTCGGCTGGAAGTCGCGGTCCGGCAGCAGGTCCTCCCACTCGGCCTCGGTGAGATCCCGGCCGGCCGCCCGGCAGGCGAAGTCCTCCCACACCTCCGGGTCCATGGGCCAGACCGTCGCGTCGGAGAGACCGACGATCACCAGTTCCCCGGCGGGAGAGAACTGTGCCGTCGGAATAGCTCCCGGCGTCACGGGAAAGGTGCCGCCGACAGGCTTGTGCGTCGTCACGTCCCAGAGGCTCGCCGTCTGGTCGGCTGAGCTTGCGACGAGCAGCCGGCCGTCGGGGGAGAAGGAGACCGGCTCGATCGCCCCCGTCGCTGCCTGGATGTCGGCACCCGCGGGCGTGCCATCGTCGGCGTTCAAGAGCGTGACCTTGCCATCGCCGGTGCCGGTCGCGAGCAGGCGCCCGTTGGGCGAGAAGGCGACCGAACTGGCGTTTCCGCCGCCGAGGGGGTCGAATCCCCTGCCCGCCGGTGCGGGCGTCCCAGACCTTCACCGTCGAGCCGCCCTGGCAGCAGCCGGCCGCCGCGAGCTGGTCTCCGTCGGGGCTGAAGTAGAGGCTGCCGGTGCCGTGCGCCAGTGGGCGAGAGTAGAGCTCTCGGCCCGAGGCCAAGTCGAGCACCTCGACGCGTGAGTTTGGGCTCTCGTCCGCCTGTCTCCCGACCGCGAGGAGCTCGCCGTCCGGGCTCACGGCAACCCAGTAAACGGGGTCGTCGTCCCGAAGTACGCGCTCGACCTTCCGGTTCGACACGTCCCAGAGCGCGACCCGTCCGTCGACGCCACCCACTGCGAGGTGCCGGCCGTCGGGGAAGAACGCGAGCGCGTCCGCCTCGGGCCCGGTGCGTGCGGGCAGGGTGCCGGCTGAGCTTCCGGTCGCGGATGTCGATGAGCGCCACCGTTCCGTCGGCCTGGCTTGTCGCCATCACCGCGCCCCGCGGGTCGATGACGAAGCATGGCGTCGTCAGCAGGTCTGATCCGGCGAGTTCCATACGAACGCCCGCGAAAGCTGCTGCTCCCCGGAGAGGTCCCACGCCGCCACGCTGCCGCTCTCCCCGCCGGTGACGACGGTGCGGCCGTCGGGGACCACCGCCAGGTTCCGGCCGGAGAGCCGCCCCGGTGAACGTCTGCGGGATCGCGCCAGAGGCTGCATCCCACACGCGGACGGCGGCGTCGGTTGAGCCGGTGACGACCTTGTGGCCGTCGGGGGTGAACGCGAGCGAGATGATCCAGGTCCGCGCCGGGGCCGCCGGCAGCTCGAGCTGTTCGCCCGTTCGCAGGTCGAGCATCACGAGAGCAGTCGTGGGGTCCGCGGGATCCGGGTTGTTCGCGGCGATCGCCGCCTGCCGGCCGTCCGGCGAGACGGCGAAGGGGCCACCGATGTCGAAGCGGCGCTCGATTCGCCCGGCCGTCGCGTCCCACAGCAGCGTCTTGCCCCGCCGAGCCGAGGTCACCAGGGTGGTTTTGGAGGCGAACTCGACCTGCGCCTCGTTTTGAAATGACTGGAGCGGATACTTGCGCTGCCACGCCACGTCGCCGCTCGGCATGTCCAGCAGGTACAGGCGCGTGGCGGTCGGTACCGGAATCTCGGGCGCCCCAGTCGAGACCGCCACTGCGAGCCGCTTGCCATCCGGAGAGAACGCGAAGCGGGTGAACCGGCGAGGACGGTGTTCGAGGCGATGGAGTGCCACGAGCGGACAAGGCGTTTGCGCCCGGAAAACGGTCGACGAGGTAGAGGTTCGCCCGATCGCCCGAAGCGGTGGCCACGGCGAGCTAAAAAAAAAAAAAAAAAAAAAAAAAAAAAAGAGCAGGGAGCGGTCGAGGCGGTCGTCGACCAGCGCCTGAGCGCCGAGCCGCTGCGCGTCCGCGGTCAGCAGTGAGTCGCGCGCATCGCCGCTCTCCCGCCGAGCGCGAGCACGCCGGCCACCACGGCGGCCGCGAGCAGCACGCCGGCGCCGGCGAGCAGGCCCGCGCAGGCGGCGGTTGGCCCGCAGCTGCGCTCGGCGCTCGCGCTCGACTCGGCGACGCCTCGCGTCGAGGAACGCGCGCTCGGCCGCGTTCAGCGCATCCGGGTGGGCCTGCGCCCATTCGAGCGCGCGCCGAGCCGGGTGCCGCGGTAGAGGTCGGTGGGCTCGCGGCCGCCGGCGTCCCAGATGCGCGCGGCGTCGCCGAGCCGGCGGTGCAGCGCGCAGGCCTTCGCGGTCCTCCTCGAGCCAGCCGCGCAGCGTCGGCCACTCGCGGATCAGCACCTCGTGCGCGACCTCGGCGGTCCCCTCGCCGAGCGTGACCAGCCGGGCGTCGGCGAAGCGGTCCAGCAGCGCGCGACCGGCGTCGGCCGAGGCGTCCTCGGGGACGAGCTCGTCGATCGGCACCCGGCGGCGCGTGTCCTCGACCCCCTCGCCGAGCTCGGTCAGCCGCAGGAAGACGTTGCGCAGCAGGCGCGATCGTCGCGGCGGACCGTCTCGACGAGCGCGTCCGCCGTCTGCGCGACCGCCGAGGCGACGCCGCCGCTCGCGCGGTAGGCGTCGATCGGTCAGCGTGCGGCCGTCGCGCCGCTCCCAGGTCGCGCGCAGCGCGTGCGAGAGCAGCGGCAGGGCGCCGGGCTCGCCGGCGACCTCGCCGAGCACGACGTCGACGAGCCCGGGCTCCAGCCGCAGCCCGGCGAGTCGCGCCGGCTCGGTCACCGCGCGGCGCAGCTCGTCCTCGCTCATCGCGCCGAGCAGGACCTGGTTCGCGGCGACCGCCGCGCGAGCCGCGGATGCGCGCTCAGCTCGCCGTAGAAGTCGGCGCGCACCCCGATCACCACCGGTCCGGGGTGCGCGAGCAGCGCGTCGATGAAGCGCTCGCCGCGCGCTCGGCGTCCTGGCAGAGCGTGTACAGCTCCTCGAACTGGTCGACGACGACGAGCGTCGCGGCGTCACCGTCGATCTCCGCGGCGGCTCCGCGCCCGGCTGCAGCAGCCGCGCGCGCGTCAAGCCCGGGGACCTCGCCGGCGTCGACCGCCGCGATCAGCCCGGCGCGCAGCAGCGAGGACTTCCCGCTGCCCGACGCACCCACGAGCGCCAGCAGGCGCCCCGGCGCGAGGCGGTCGATCGACCGTCGCGCGACCACGTCCTCGCGCCCGAAGAAGAACTCGCGGTCGCCGGCGTCGAACGCCAGCAGCCCGCGGTAGGGGCACTGGGTCGCGGGCAGGGGCGCGGTCACGCCGGGGCCGGCGACGGCGCAGATCCGCTCCGGCGCCCTCGACGCCCTTGCAGGCGGTGCGGGCCGAGGTCGACCAGCGAGTAGCCCGCCGGCAGGTGCTCGCCGGTCAGGTCCGCCGCGCGCTGCGACAGGAGGATCTCGCCGCCGTCGGCCTGCCCGCGCACGCGCGCCGCGAGGTTGACCGTCGGGCCGAAGTAGTCGGCGTCGCGCCGCTCGGCCTCGCCGGTGTGGATCCCGAAGCGGACCGTGATCTCCCAGTCGTTCGGCCATGGCTCGGCGCCGAGCGCGCGGGTCGCGGCGATCGCCGCCTGCACCGCGTCGGCGCCGACTCGAACACCGAGAACGTCGCGTCGCCCTCGCCCTTGGACTTCAGGAAGCGGCCGCCGTGCGACTCGACGGCGCTCGGCGATCAGCTCGTCGTGGCGGACGAGGGCCGCCGCCATCGCGGCGGGGTCGCGCTCCCACAGCGCCGTCGAGCCGACGATGTCCGACAGGCAGAACGTCGTCACGCCGGTCGGCAGCGTCGCCGCCCAGCCGGCGCGCAGCCGCTCGACGAACTCGCCCGGCGTCGCCGGGCCGCCGCGCCGGGTCGGTCGCGAGCCCGAGGCGGATCGCCGCCTCGAGCTGCTCGGCCAGCGCAGGGTCGATGCCCTCCCAGCCGGCAGCACCCCGCCGGGCGGCGAGCCGGTCAGCAGCGCGAACGCCGTCGCGGCCAGCCCGTAGACGTCGCTCGCCGGCGACGGCGGCGAGCCGCCGGCGAGCTCGGGCGCCGCGGTAGCCGGGCGTTCCCGACGCGGCGCCCGAGCATCAGCGGCGTCGACGACAGCCCGAAGTCGACGAGCTTGACGTGCCCGCCCCGGGTCAGGATCAGGTTCGCCGGCTTGACGTCGCCGTGCATGATCGGCGGCTCCTGCGCGTGCAGGAACATCAGCGCCTCGGCGGCCTCGGCGAGGTAGGCCACCACGCTCGACGGCGGCCAGCCCGGGCGTTCCGCGCTCGGCCAGGATCCGCGCGAGGTCGGTCCCGTCGACCCAGTCCATCGCGACGACGTACTCGTCGTCGACGAAGAAGTCCTCGCGGACGAGCGGCAGCGCCGGGTGCGGCTCGAGGCCGAGCAGCAGCCGGCCTCGCCGAGCAGCTCCTCGCGCGCCTGCTCGTCGCGCACCCGCCGGATCTTCAGCGCGACCGCGCGCTCGTGCTGATGGTCCAGCGCCTTGACCACCCGCCCCGCCGCCGACGCCGAGGATCTCGAGGGCCTCGTAGCGGTCCTTGATCAGCTGTGGCATCTCCGGTGCCCCCGGTCAAACCTACCTCACCCTTCGCTGTCTCCCAAGCGGCGTCCTGGTCCCATTCCGGCCGCATCACGCTGCTTCTCTACGCGGTCAAGTCCCGGCTGCACCCACTACCAAACCGAACGTCACAGTTCGAATCCTGTCGGGAACGCTCCAGTTGGAGCGCCCGGAACGGGACTAGCGAGCCGCTCTCCTCGTCCCAGAGCTTCAGCCGCAGCGCGGCGATGCCCGTGCGGACGGTGACCACTGGCGTGCGGGCGAACATCGGCTGCTCCTCGTGGGCCGCGCGCAGCCTGTAGTTCGGGATCCGGGCGCTCAGGTGGTGGACGTGGTGGTAGTTCGCGTTGCCGACCGCCCACGCCAGCGGCCGCGGGAGCTGCGAGGTACGAGCTGCCCTGAAGCGCGGCCAGCTCGAACCGCCAGTCGCCGGCGGGCTCGTAGTAGGTGTCCTCGTACTGGTGCTGGATGTAGAGCATCCAGGCCGCGATCGCCCCGCCGGCGACCAGGGTCGTCCCCTGGATCAGCAGGTACGTGCCCAGCCCCAGGACCGCGCTCCAGGCCACCGCCCAGGCGACCAGCGCCAGGTTCGTGGCCACGACGCTGAGCAGGATCCGCCGTGACATGCCGCGCTGCGGGAAGCGGCGCTCGAACAGGAACACGAGGCTCGGCCCGACGAGCAGCATCAGCACCGGGTTCCGGTACGCGCGGTAGCCGAGGCGCCGCAGCAGCGACGCGCGCTCGTACTCGGCGACGGTCATCGTGTAGATCTCGCCGATCCCGCGGTGGTCCAGGTTGCCGGCGTGCGCGTGGTGGAGGCTGTGCTGGCGCTGCCACCAGCGGTACGGGGTGAAGAGCAGGTAGCCGAGCACGTGTCCCCAGCGGCTGTTGGCCGCCCGCGACTCGAACAGGGAGCTGTGGGTGAGGTCGTGAAAGAGGGAGTACATGCGGACGAGGAAAACGGTCGCCACGAGGCCGAGAACCACCGCGGCGAGCGGACCCGGCCGGACGATAGCCACCTCCGTCCGTGGGGTTTCAAGCCTCCGTACGCCCCCGAGCGCGAGCTGGATCAGCGTCCGGTAAACCGTGAGGGAATGACGCAGCCAGTCGAGAACCCCGTCTTCGCCAGGGTCTTCCACCGCTTCTTCGGCCGCGACCGGGGCCGGGGCGAGGCGGACCTGCGACGCGAGCTCCTGGCCAGCGCCAAGGGCCGGGTCGTCGAGGTCGGGGCCGGCAACGGGATCAACTTCGAGCACTACCCGGAGGGCGTCGACGAGCTCATCGCCGTCGAGCCCGAGCCCTACCTGCGCGGCCAGGCCGAGCGGGCGGCCGCCGGGGCTGCGGTCACGGTACGGGTCACGTCGGGAACGGCCGCCGAGCTCGGCCTCGTCCCGGGGTCCGCGGACGCCGTTGTCGTCAGCGGGGTGCTGTGCTCAGTGCCCGACCAGGCGGCGGCCCTCGCGGAGTTTCGCCGCGTTCTGCGCCCCGGCGGCGAGCTGCGCTTCTTCGAGCACGTGCGCTCGCGGCGAACCGGATTCGCCCGCTGGCAACGGATCGTCGACCCGATCTGGTCGCGGCTGATGGGCGGCTGTCGCATACACCGAGACACCGTCGCAGCGATCGAGGCGGCCGGCTTCCGGGTCGAGCGCTGCCGCGGGTTCGGCTTTCCGCCGGGGGCGCGGCTCTACCCGGTCACGCCGCGGGTGCTCGGCGTCGCGCGGGCGCCACTCACCGCCGGACGCGGTAGTGCAGGTGGGTGACGCCGTCTCCCTCGAGGACCCGGGTGCGCTCGAGCTCGATCTGCTCCGGATCGAGGTTGTCGAATAGCCGCCGCCCCTGGCCGAACAGCACCGGGATGACGTGGAGCTCGAGCTCGTCGAGGACGCCGGCGCCGAGCGCGAGCTGCGCGGTCGCGGCGCCGTGGACCAGCACGTTCTTGTCGCCCGCAGCCTCCTTGGCTCGAGACATCGCAGTCGTGACGTCGTCCACGTAGGTGACCAGCGGCCACTGTTCCGTATCGATACCGGGCTCCTGGCGGCTGAGGACGAAGATCGGCACGCCGTCGTGGTGGTCGCCGCCCCATCCGCCCGCCGGCTCGAAGGTCCCCCGGCCGGCGACGACCGCCCCGGTCGCCAGGAACTCGTCCAAGACCTCGCCGTTGGCGCCCGCCAGACGGCCGACTCCCTTGTGGTCGGCGTCGGCACCGGTCAAGGCCCACTCGTGCAGGCGGTGCCCGCCGTCGCCGAGCCCGTTGTCAGGTCCCTCGTTGGGTCCGGCGATGAATCCGTCGAGGGACATCGACATGTAGAGAACGGTTGCGGACAAGGCGTTTTCCTCTCATTCGATCCTCGTGTAGGTCAGGTCGAAGTCCGTCTTCCACGTCTTGCCGTCCTCCGCCATCTCCCAGCGGCCCGCGATCGTGTTCCCGTCTTCGGAGAACGTCGCCGTGAATCGCTGCGAGAAGGGCTCGCCGTCTCGCCAGAGCTTCCACACGCCGTCGGCAAGGCTCATCTGGTAGACGCGCTGGACGTCCCGGTCGTCCGTGTAGAGCTGTGCGTAGGTGTCGTTCATCCCGTCGCAGCCGATCGCCGCGACGCTGTCGGGCGCCTCCGGCAGGTCCACGTGCGAACGCTGGATCAGCACGGGCGCGCCCTCGGCCCACTCGAAGGTGACCCGTCCCTCGCCGGGCCAGGGCGGCCCCCCGGGTGGGCCCGCCTCGATGGCCCATGCGCCGACCAGGGCCTCGAGGCGCTCACGGGCCGTCGTGTTGGTGGACTCGCTCATCGTTGCTCCTTTCGCCGCTCGCCAATACTGACCGCTCAGGGCGCGCGGACTCATCGGTGCCCGAGGCGCGAATCGGAGGCCCTGCTTACTCCGGGGTCAGCGGGTTCTCGAGGGCGATCCGCCAGCTCCCGTCCGCCTGGCGGCGCGAAACGACCGTCGCGCGCCCGGCGAGCTCGACCGCCTGACCGTCGGGCGCCGTGGCGCTCATGGCCCAACGCGCGTACGACACGGCGAGCCCGTCTCCTTCGAGCTTGCCGATCACCTCGTTCTCGATCGTCGGGGAGAGGGCGAAGACGGGCTCCAGGGAGGCGCGGAGCTCAGCCGCGCCGCTGACCACGCGGCCGTCCGTCGGGACGATCGTGTGCGCGTCGGGCTCGTGGAGGTCGATGAAGGCGTCGAGGTCGCCCGCGTTCATCGCCGCCGCGAGCAGCGCATGGATCTCCTCTGGGGCGTTGGCGGGCATCGACCCGGCCACGATGTCGCACCTCGGCGCCAGCGTCCATCCCAGATTCCTGGGTTATCCATCGAGCGTCAGACCCCCGCGGCCGCGAGCGCGTCGTCGGGGCTCGCGTAGAGCTCGGCGCGAGCGACCTTGCCGTCGCGAAGCGTGTAGAGGTAACCCGTGCGGCCGCGGACCTCGGCTCCGCTCGACCGGCCGCGCCCATGGTGGCTGGCGTCGAGGAAGACGACGTCGCCGAGGTCGCGCGCCTCCTCGATCTCGAAGCGGTAGCCGGGCTCGAAGGTCGAGAACCAGTTGGCGAACCACCGGCCGACCGCTTCCCTGCCGGTGAAGGTCCCGCTCTCGAGGAAGGCGGCGGGCTGCACGACGAGCTCGACGTCGTCCGTGTAGAAGCCCATCGCGCGCGGGAAGTCCCGCTCGTTCGTGGCCGCGAACTGGGCGCGCACCACCTCGACGTTCTCCTGCGACATGGCCCGCGCAGTATCGCGCGCGGGCGGCACACCGATGGGAGACTGGGCCCATGCGCGAGCGCTACGACGTGATCGTTGTCGGGGCGCGCGTCGGTGGCTCCGCGCTGACCGCGCTGCTCGGCGACGCCGGGCTGTCGGTGCTGCTCGTCGACCGGGCGCGCTTTCCGAGCACGACGCCGTCCACGCACTTCTTCCGTGGGGCCGGACTCGTGGGCGTCCTCGAACGCCTTGGCGTCCTCGACGACGTGCTCGAGCTCGGTTGCCCGCCGCTGACGCGCGAGTTCAACTACAGCGACGGCGCGGCCGTGGGCGTCGAGGGCCCGCCACAGGATCCGGGCTCGATCGGCTACTGCCTCTCGGTTCGCCGCGAGCCGCTCGACCTCATCCTCACGAGGCGCGCGCGGGCCTCCGACAGCGTCGAGTTCGCCGAGCGGACGGGCGTCGCGGACCTCCTCTGGGACGGCGGGCGGGTGGCGGGCGTGCAGCTTGCCGACGGGCGCTCCGCGTATGCGGAGATCGTCGTCGGCGCCGACGGGCGGCACTCGACGGTTGCCGCGAAGGTGGCGGTGGAGACGGAGCACGAGACGCCGCCATCTCGCGCCCTCTACTACCGCTACGTAGAGCGGTTTCACGGGTCCGGACGGCGCCGCGCCGGACGCTCCGGAGTTCTCGGTGCTCGGCGACGAGATCGCCTACATCTTCCCCAGCGACGCGGGCCTCACATGCATCGCGGTCTCCGTCAACCTCGAGACGTTCCGCTGGCTGAGAGAGGACTTCGAGGCGCGCTACGAGGAGCGGATCGCCGCCCACGCCGGCCTCGCCACGCGGGCCGCGGCCGCCGAGGTCCACGGACGTCTCGGCGGGTGCGGCCCCGGGCGCAACTACGTCCGCGTCCCCTGGGGCCCGGGCTGGGCGCTCGTCGGCGACGCCGGCATGCACCAGGACCCGTGGAGCGGCCTCGGCATGGACATGGCGGGCGTGCACGCGACCTTCCTCGCCGAGGCGATCGTCGACTGGCTCGGAGGAGCGGCCGACGAGCGAGCGGCCCTGGCCGGTTACCACGAGCGCCGCAACGCCCATGGCCTCGACGCGTACCACGAGACCGTCCGGTGCGCCGCCGACCTGCGCGAGCTCGAGGGCTGATGTCGGATTCCAACATCGATGCGCTGCGCGGGATCTACGCGGAGTGGGCGCAGGGCAACTGGCGGCCGCGCTTCGACGCCTACGCGGACGACATGGAGTGGGGGTGGTCGGAGGAGTTCCCCGGCCTCGAGGGCGTCGGCGCCCGATCCGGTCGACCGCAGCGACCGCCTGCGCCAGTGGCTGAGCGAATGGGAGGACTGGCGCTGCGAGGCCGAGGGATACGTCGCGGAGGGCGACTGGGTCGTCGTCCTGACCCGCTACCGCGGGCATGGCAAGGGAAGCGGCGCGACGGTCGACACCACCGGCGCGCACGTCTGGAGGTTTCGCGACGGTCGGGTGATCCGGCTTGAGATCTTCTCGAGCAGGGACAAGGCGCTTCAGGCAGCCGGGCTTGGCCCGGTAGACGGTTAGAGTCACCCCATGACCGAGGCCGAAGCGCGTGAGCTCTGCACCCGCCTGGCCGCCGAGCACCCCGATCGCGAGACGCATACCTGGCGTCCGCGAGAGGAGGCCGACGGGTCCTGGGCGGTGGTGAAGATCTCGCTTCCCGCCGCCGGCCCGACGACTCCTGAGACGCGGGCCGAGGGGCGGCCGGCGACGGCCGACGATCCACGCACGTCGGCGATGCAGAACCTGGGCCCGAACGTCGGCCCCGGCATCTAGCTCACCGGCGTCTGTCGAAGACCGCCGCGGTTGTCGACTTGAGCACACCTCATGTGCCCAAAGCGCCAACTGCGACCCGGGGCGCCAGGCCCCGCGCTCTATCCACTCCAGTCGAGCTCCCAGTGCGCCCCCGGGGGGCCGGACGAGCGCACGCGGGAATCGAATCGGCTCAAGCCGGCGCGTCTCGCGCGGCCGTGGCCCGGCGGCCGCGTACAGTCCGCTCGTGGCGGAGGATCTGGTGGAGCAATCGATCGCGCTGCCGGGCGGCGAGCTCCGCGTGCTGCAACCGGCCGAAGCGGCGGAGCTGCCCGACGACCACGAGGTCCAGTGGGCGCCGCTCGCCCCGTACTGGGCCGTGCTCTGGCGGAGCGGTGTCGCGTTGGCGCGGGAGCTCGCCGGCGCGGACCTGCGGGGCAAGCGGGTCGTCGAGCTCGGCTGCGGCCTCGGGGTGCCGAGCATCGCCGCCGCCCGCGCCGGCGCCGAGGTGCTCGCCACGGACGCCTCTGCCGAGGCGCTCGAGCTCCTCGCCCGCAACGCCGAGGCCAACGGCGCCTCGATCGAGACCGCGAGGGTCGACTGGGACACGCCCGACGAGCTTGTCGCGCGCGGGCCGTTCGACCTCGCGCTCGGCGCCGACGTCCTCTACGAGCGCGCGAGCGTCGCGCTGCTGCTGGGTCTGCTCCCGCGCCTCGCGCCCGAGGCCTGGCTCGCCGACCCGGGCCGCCCCGCGGCCGGCGCGTTCTTCGAGGAGGCTGGACGGCGGGCGGTGATCGAGACCCGCGCCCGGGGCGTGGTCGAGATCCACCAACTCGTGTTCGCTCGCGGCGGCTCCGACCCAAGCTCGTACTAACGTTGGCGCCGATGGAGGCCTCGGCAGTCACCCCGTCTCCGCCCCGGCTCACCGTCGGAGGCGTGATCAGCGAGGCGCTCGACCTCTACGGGCGCCACGCAGGGACGCTGATCGGGGGCGCCCTCGCCGTCTACGTGGTCACGGGGATCGTGCAGGGCCTCTGCGGCGACAGCGGGAGCATCTTCCTTGGCATCCTCGGCTCGCTCCTCAACCTCGTCGCGTGGGCGTTCTTCACGGGCTTCGTCGTCAACCTGGTCGCCGACGTCCGCGACGGCAAGCGCGACTTCGGCGTTGGCCGGCTGTTCAGCTCCGCCTCGGACGCGGTCCTGCCCCTGATCGGAAACGGGATCCTGTTCGCGATCGCAGTCGCGATCGGGCTCGTGCTGCTGGTCGTCCCGGGTCTCTTCCTGCTGACGATCTGGGCGGTCGCGCCCGCGGCGGTCGTCGCCGAGCGCCGCGGGGCGATCGAGGCCTTCGGGCGCAGCTAGCGAGCTCGTTCGCGGTCACGCCTGGACTGTGTTCGGAGCGATCATCGTCGCCCTCCTGATCGCGATCGGGGTCGCGATCCTCGCGGCCGCCCTCGGCGCCGCGATCGGCGACCTCACCGGGCGGATCATCTTCGTGATCATCGCCAACGTCCTCACGGCGCCGTTCGCGGCGCTGATCTCCAGCGTGCTCTTCTTCAGCCTCGGCGGCAGGGCGACCGGGGTCGACCGCGGCGCCCCTGCGGCGCCCGCCGCGCCCGCCGCCTGAGCCCTGGCGCTAGTCGAGCGCCGCGATCTCCTCCTCGTACATGCCCATCGCGTTGCCGAGCCCCTCCCCGAGGAGCGCGTCGACGACCCCGAGGTTCTCGACGATCTGGTCGGCGCGGGTGTTCTGGCGCTGAAACCGCTCGTCGTTGCGCAGCGCGTCCATCTGCTCGGCGCTCCCGCGCAGCAGCGCGAACCCGTCGAGGTCGCCGCCGTGCGGGTTGAGCAGCACGACCTCGAAGTCCTCGATCTTGCCGTCGCCCTGCAGCCCGCCCCAGTACTGAACGCTCTCGTTGAACACCTCGAGCGCGCGCCGCTCGCGTCCGCGCACGACGTGTCCCCATCCGATGAAAAGCCCGGCATCCGCCATGGGAGCCTCCTCCGTTCGCTTGCCATCCGACCCTAACCGCGGCCGTGCCGGGCGACAAGCGGGCTCGAGTGTGCTCAGCCCTCGACGAAGGCCTTGAGCTTGCCGGGCATGCTCTCGATCAGCTGCCCGCGGAGAACGCCGACGAGCGGGCCGCGAATGACCATGCCGAGCATCCGGCCCAGATCGACCTCCATCCAGTACGTCGCCTGGGTGCGGTCGTTGCCGAGGTCCTCGAACTCCCAGCTGCCCCTGACCGCCTTCAGGTCCCCGCTCTCCTGCTCCCAGCTGATCCCGGACGGGTCGTCGTATCCGAACCGCAGGGTCGAGCCGAGCCGTCGGACCTTGGCGTCGGTCTCGGTGCGGACCAGGACCTGGTGACCGTCGTCGTTGCGCTCCAGGCACTCGGCGACCTTGATCTCGGGCTGCCACCGGGGCGAGCCCTCGACATCGGCCGCGACCGCGAACACCTCCTCGATCGGCGCCGCGATCTCCGCGCTGGCTGAGCCCTCGATCGCCACGGCGCCAGCCTACTCAGCGTCCTTGTCGAGCCGCTTGGCGAGCGCGTTCATGCCGAACTCGCGCGCCGTCTCGGCCCCGCCGGCGCGATCGGTGGGGCGGTCGGGCGGCCGCTTGACCCCCGCGTCCTGAAGCGTCGCGATGCGCTTGAAGGCGAGCAGCTCGTCGCGCGAGTCGAGGAGGGCGACGCGGAGCTTCGGGCGCGTCTCGGCGATCGCCGCCTCGAGCACCCCCTCGAGCGATCCGTGCCGGCGCAGCAGGTCGGCGGCCGTCTTCTCGCCGACGCCCTTGGCCCCGGGCAGGCCGTCGGAGGGATCGCCCCGGAGCGCGATGAAGTCCGGGACCAGCTCGGGCGCGATGCCGTAGCGGCGCTCGACCTCCGCCGGGTCGATCGGCTGGGCGCCCCGCTTGCCGGTGGTCAGGTACAGCACCGTGACCTGCTTGGAGGCGCACTGGAACATGTCGCGGTCGCCGGTCAGAAGCAGGGCCTCGCCGCCCGCCTCGACCTCGAGCCGCGCGAGCGTCCCGAGGAGGTCGTCGGCCTCGAGCGAATCGTGTCGGAGCACGGTCCAGCCGAAGCCGTCGAAGAACTCGGCCGCGGCCGCGAACTGGGGCGCCAGATGCTCCGGCACCTCGGGTCGGGCGGCGTGATAGTCGGGATAGAGCTCGACCCGGTACTCGGCGGCGTCGGGGCCGAAGCAGAGGACGACCGCGCGCGGGTCGTGCTCCGCGACCTCCTGAAGGATCAGGTTCGTCGTCCCGAGCAGCGCGTTGACGGGCTTGCCGTCGGCTCCCTTGATCGAGTCGGGCAGCGCGTAGAACGCCCGGTAGAGCAGGGACGGGGCATCGACGGCGAGGACGGGGGCGGTCATTGCCGTCACCGTATTCTGTAAGACTTCTCGATCTTGTCAATCAACATGATGGGGAAATGATGAAAGCAACCAAGTCACTCGTGATCGCGGTTGTCGCCGGACTCCTCGCCGTCGGCGGGCTCGCGGCCTGCGGGAGCGACGATGAGTCGAGCGACGACACGGCCACGGCGGCGACGCTGAGCTCGGACGATCTCGTGTCGCAGGCCAACGCGATCTGCAAGGAGCACGCGGACGCGATCAACTCCGCGGTCGAGGACATGTTCAAGTCGGGCCAGCCGACCGCCGTCGACATCCGCACGATCGTCAAGGAGACGATCATTCCGCACTACTCGGCCCAGATCGGACAGCTCGGCCAGCTCACGCCGCCCGAGGACCAGGCGAGCGACTGGGACCAATGGATCACCGACTCGACCGCGACGCGCGACGCGATCAAGGACGACCCGAACGCCGCCTTCGACTCGTCGCTGGAGGAGTTCCAGACGGCCAACGGCGAGGCCACCGCACTCGGGCTGGGCAAGGACTGTCAGGTCGGCCCCACCTCCTGAGCGCGCTCCACACCGGGCGCGTCCGCCTCCGTCGGTTAGCCTGACCCCGAACCAGGGAGGGCTCGGAGAGAGGAGACCGACGTGAGGCGTCGTGCGGTCGTGACGTTCGTGGCGGCGGTGGTTCTCGGTGCGTTCGCGACACCCGCGGCGGCCCGCGACCAGGTGGTCGAGATCGCCTCCGACGGCCCCGGCCCCGCCGCCTACGACAAGGTTTTCGTCCACCAGATGGGCCCGCGCAAGGCCGAGCGGGTGCTGGTGCTGATGCCCGGGACGATGGGTGGCGCCGGCGACTTCACGCTGCTCGGGCAGGAGCTCACCAAGCGGGTCAAGGGTCTGCAGGTGTGGGCGATCGACCGCCGCAGCCAGGCCCTGGAGGACACGGAGGTCTTCGAGCAGACGCTCGCCGGGGAGCGGAGCCTGCAGGAGATGTTCGACCACTACCTCGGCTGGCTCACCAACGGCGGCTCGCCGGCCGACCACTACGACTTCCTCGATGCGAGCACCGTCCCCTTCGCCCGCGAGTGGGGGATGAGGACGGCGCTCGACGACGCCCGCAAGGTCGTCCGGGAGGCGAGCCGGGGCGGCCGCACGGTGCTCCTCGGCGGGCACTCGCTCGGCGCCTCGCTCACCGCCGCCTACGCCGCCTGGGACTTCCGCGGCAAGCCGGGCTTCGAGGACCTCGACGGGCTGGTGCTGATCGACGGCGGCCTGCTCGGCAGCTTCGACGCCTACGACCTCGCCCAGGCGCAGGCACAGATCGCCGACCTGCAGGCCTCGAACCCGTTCCAGGACCTGTTCGACAACGGGGTGGTCGAGTCCGCGGGGCTGTTCGCGGAGATCGGCGGGATCTACGCCCGGCTCGCCCCGACCGAGAGCGCCGCGACCCTGCAGGCGTTCCCGTTCCTCCCGGACGCGTACAAGCCCCCGGTGACGGTCACCAACCGCGCCCTCTTCGGGTTCGACTTCGACCGCGACACCTCTCCGTCGAGCCCCGACCTGCATGCGAACCTGGGCGGGCTGGCGCCGAGCGGCGATCCGCGCGACTTCCAGGACGGCGGCGTCACCCCGATCGCCCGCCTGGCCGAGACCTTCGGCCAGGAGCCGTCGAACTCGGTCGAGTGGTTCTTCCCCCGGCGGCTGACGATCGACACCAACGGCGCCGACGAGATGAAGATGAACGACGTCGCACGCTTCCTCGGGCTGCGGCTCGAGCACACGCGTCAGATCGACGTCCCCATCTACGCCTTCGAGACGGACCTCACCTCCGGCGACGTGCTCCGAGGCGCGAAGCGGCTCGTGAAGAAGGCCAAGACGACGCGCGGTCAGTCGATGCTCGTCGAGGGCGCGCCGGAGCAGAGCCACCTCGACCCGCTCACGGCCACACCGAGCCGCAACGAGTTCCTGAAGACCGTGGTCGAGTTCCTCGGCGAGACCGGGTAGGGGGCCTGCGTTACCTAAGGACCAACTCAGGGTAAAGTCTCGTATTCGGGACCCCTAATACCGCGGCCTCGCGTGAGGCCGAAGCCACGACCAGGGGTGAAAAAAGAGAGCGAAGGCAAATGAAGGCCGAGACCGACCTATCCGCATACGAGCGTCCGCGTCTCGGTCGCAGCATCGTCGACATCGCCACATCGGTGGTGCCCTACCTGGCGCTGACCCTGCTGATGTACGCCATCTACGACCAGGTCTCGGTCCTGGTCATCCTCGCGCTCGCGATCCCCGCCGGCGGCTTCCTGCTCCGCACCTTCATCCTCTTTCACGACTGCGGGCACGGGTCGTTCTTTCCCTCCAAGCGCGCCAACCGGTGGTTCGGGCGGTTCTGCGCGGTGCTCGTGTGGCAGCCGTTCTCCAACTGGCGGCACGATCACGCCGTCCATCACGGGAGCGCCGGCGACCTCGACCGCCGCGGCACCGGCGACGTGCCGACGCTCACGGTCGAGGAGTACTACGCCCGCGATTGGCGTGGCCGGCTCGCCTACCGCCTCTTCCGCAACCCCCTGGTGATGTTCGGGATCGGCCCGATCTACTCGCTGATGATCGCCCCGCGCCGGACCTCCTTCGACAAGCGCCCGCGGCTGCGCAACAGCGTGCTGCTGACCAACGTCGGCGCTCGTCGCGCTGATCACCGCGATCTGCCTGCTGATCGGCTGGAAGGAGTTCATGCTGATCCAGCTGCCCGCCGCCTTCGTCGCGGCCGCCGCCGGGGTCCTGCTCTTCTACGTCCAGCACCAGTTCGAGGACGTCTACTGGGAGTCGGGCGACCGCTGGAGCTACACCGAGGCGGCGCTTCGCGGCAGCTCGTACCTGAAGCTGCCGCAGCCGCTCCAGTTCTTCACCGGGAACATCGGGCTCCATCACGTCCACCACCTGAGCGCGAAGATCCCGAACTACAACCTCCAGGCCGCGCACGACGAGAACCCGGTCTTCCACGACGTTCCCGTGCTCACCCTGCGCGACTGCGTGCGGTGCACGCGGTTGAAGCTGATCGACGCGGGCAGCGGCCGCCTGGTCACCTTCGCCGAGGCCCGAGCCGCGATGCGCGCCTCCCCGGCCGCCGTCATCGGCTAGCCTTCCGCCGCGCAGGAACCTGCGGATCTCGCGCGCGGCGGGCCCGTCGGTGTTGATCAGCGCGTCGATGTGGCCGGCGTTGCGGGCCACGTATTGCCGCGAGTTCGGGAACTCGTCGGCGACCCAGCGCCCCTCCTGGGGCGTGGTCAGGTTGTCCATCTCGCCGGAGATGACGAGCACGGGCGCGGTCGTGGGCTCGTCGCCGGGCGAGATCGGCGGCTCGTAGACGTCGCTCAGCGGCGGCCACGTGAGGCATTCGAGGTATCCGAAGGAGGGGGACTGCGCGATCTCCCGCGGCCTGAACGGGCCGAAGTTGTCCGGGTGCCGTCGAATCGCGCGTTCGAGCTGACGCCGGCGCTCGGGCTCGCTCGCCTGCTTGTCCCAGATCATGGGGTAGTCGTTGCAGCCCACGACCAGCTCACCGGCGCGCACGTAATACAGCGGGTTGCCGGCGTCCAGGCCGAAGGGTCGAGTGAGCCGCCTCCACGGCCGCGGGTTGCCGCGGCGCAGCTTCACCCCGGCGCGGTCGATCGCCAGGTAGGACCCGGGGGTGCCGTAGGTCGCGCCGCCGAAGGCCTGCAGCAGCCCCTCGACGCCGCGGCGCGTCCGCCGAAGGTGCTCGACCAGCAGCCGCAGCCGCCGCCCGGCGTCGCCCGAGCACTTCGGCGAGCGCCGGCAGGCGAGCTCGAGCGAGCGGTTGCCGGTCCGGATCAGGCTCCCGTACCAGGGTGACTCGCCGCGCGCGAGGTAGGCGGAGTCGAGCACCAGAGCCCGCAGGGTGTCGCCGTGGCGGAAGGCGTAGGACTGGGCGAAGAAGGTTCCGTAGGAGTCGCCGTAGAGGGTGATCCTGTTGAGGCCGAGCGCCCGCCGGACCGCGTCGAGGTCGTCGGCGGCCGCCGACGTGCGGTAGGAGACGAACCGCTTGCCGAGCCGGCGCGCGCATTGCGACAGGGTGATCGCCTCGTCTCCGACCCCGTGCTGGAGGTTCGGGCAGTCCTGCCTCTCCGAGCGCCCGGTGCCGCGCATGTCGACGACCACCAGGTCGCGGCGTCGCAGCAGATCGCCGAACAGCTCCACGTAGAACTTCGCGCTCGAGGTGCTGGAGAAGCCGGGCCCGCCCTCCTGGGCGAAGATCGTTCCCCGCGAGGGCCGCTCGGCACGGTCGCGGGTGCGGACCGCGAACGCGACCCGCGTGTTGCCGTAGGAGGGGTCGGCGCGCTCGAACGGGACCTCGAGCGAGCCGCACCGAAACTCCTTCAACCAGGGCACGTCGCCGCACGGCCGAGGCTTCGCGGCGGCCGGTCCGGCTGCGGGGCGGTCCGCGACTGCGCCGGCGGCGCCTCCGATCACCGTCACGCCGCAGAGCAGCAGCAGGGTGAGGCGTGCGCGCACGATGGCGCCAGCGTAGTTGACGGGGCTGGCTTGACTCGGAGCGATCCGATGATTGGATACGCAGATGGGCAGGAGAGGCGCGGTGCGCGTGACGGCGGTTGCGATCGCTGCCTGCCTGGCCGCCGCGATCCCGGCGACGGCGCAGGACGAAGCCGCGCCGGTCGAGGGCGCCGAGGAGGCCTCAGAGGAGCAGGGCAGCGGCGCCCCCGAAAGCGCCGCCGCGAAGCCCGAGGTCGTCCGGGTCGGGGCGCTGATCAACGACGTCCAGCAGCTCGACCTGCAGACGTACTCCTACGCCGTCGACCTCTACCTCTGGTTCAAGTGGCGCAACCCCGACATCGATCCCTCGCGGACGTTCGAGTTCCTGAACCCGTTCCAGCTCTGGGGCCACGATCCGCCAGTACGCGGGAGTGAAGCCCGAGACGCTGTCCGGACGGCGAGGCAGTACTCGAGCCTCCATGTGCAGGGCAAGTTCAACTCCAGCCTGCCGCTCGACGCTACCCCTTCGACACCCAGAACCTGTCGTCGCGCTCGAGGACAAGAACGAAGGACGAGTCCGGGCTCGTGTACGTGCCCGACAACGTTGACCCGGTGGCGTCTCCACGGACATCACGATCCCGGGCTGGAACATCGGCGACCCGACCTTCGAGGTCGTCTCCAACACGTACCCGACCAACTTCGGCGATCCGCGCACCGGCGATGCGCACCTACTCACGCGTGATCTTCGGCCTGCAGGTGACGCGGCCTGCGGGCACCTACGCGCTGAAGCTGCTGCTGCCGATGCTGCTCGTCGCGCTGACCGCGGCGCTGGCGCTCTCGGTGCACCCGCAGTACGTCGAGGGCCGGATCGGGATCGGGATCACTGCGCTGCTCACCCTGGTCGCCCTGCAGCTGACGAGCGACTCCGGGCTGCCCGACGTCAACAACCTGATCCTGCTCGACAAGCTCTACATCCTCAGCTACGTGTTCGTCGTCTTGACGATGGCGGTGATCGTCAGGAACTCCTGGGTCGACGCGACCGGCGACGTCGCGGCCGCCACCCGCGCGGATCGTCGCGGCCTGTTCCTGGCTCACGATCGGCTACTTCGCGGTCGCGGCCGCGCTCATGGTCTTCAACCTCGCATGAGCCGCGACCGGCCGCGGCTGCTCGGCGTCAACCACGTCGCGCTCGAGGTCGGCGACCTCGACGCGGCGCTCGACTTCTACGGCTCGATCTTCGAGTTCGAGCTCCGAGGCCGGGTCCCCGGCATGGCCTTCCTCGAGATGGGCGACCAGTTCATCGCGATCGCCGAGGGCCGCTCGCAGGGACCGGACGACGGGCGCCACTTCGGCCTCGTCGTCGACGACAAGGACGCCGCGCGGGCCGCGCTCGAGGCGGCCGGGGCGAAGATCCTTGGCGGCCGCGGTCTCGACTTCCTCGATCCCTGGGGCAATCGGGTCCAGGTGGTCGACTACCGCGAGATCCAGTTCTCGAAGACCCCGGGCGTGCTCGCCGGCATGGGGGTCGAGATCGAGAAGTCCGAGAGCGCGCTCGCCGAGCTGCGCGAGAAGGGCCTCGACGGCTCGAGCCTGTAGACCTCGGGGTTGACGCAGGCCGGCAGCCGCGTGCCGGCGAGCCCGGCGAGCAGGTTGTCGACCGCCAGATCCGCCATCGCTTCGCGCGTGCGGTGGGTGGCCGAGCCGAGGTGGGGGATGACGAGCAGGTTCGGCGCCCCGAGCAGGGAGGCGTCGGGAGGCAGCGGCTCGGGGTCGGTGACGTCGAGGGCCGCGCCCGCGATCCAGCCCTCGCGCAGGGCGCGCTCGAGCGCGCCCGCGTCGACGATCGGCCCGCGAGCGGTGTTGACCAGGTAGGCCGTGTCCTTCATCGCCCGCAGCTCGGGCTCGCCGATCAGGCCGCGGGTCTCGGGGGTGAGCGGGGTGTGGACGCTCACGAAGTCGGCGCCGGCCAGCAGCTTGGCCAGCTGCCCCGCCTCCGACCGCCCCGCGACCACCACGTCGCAGCCGAACCCGTCGAGCCGGCGGGCGACGGCCGAGCCGATCCGCCCGCCGCCGACGATCGCCACCGTCGCCCCGTGCAGGTCGCGGCCGAGCATCCACTCCGGGCCCCAGTCGCCCCACTCGCCCGCCCGCACGATCCGCTCACCCTCGGCGAGGCGCCGCGAGATCGCCAGCATCAGCGCCACGGCGAGGTCGGCGGTCGAGTCGGTGAGGACGTCGGGCGTGTGGCCGACGGGGATCCCGCGCTCGCTGGCTGCGCCGACGTCGACGTTGTCGACCCCGACCGCGTAGTTGGAGATCACCCGGAGCTCGGTCGCGCCGCCGATCAGCTCGGCGTCCACCGGGTCGGTGAGCAGCGAGAGCAGACCCTCGGCCCGTTGGACCTCGGCGGCCAGCGCCTCGCGAGGCGGCGGCGACCGCTCGGGCCAGACGACGACCTCGTGCGCCTCGCGCAGGCGCTCGAGGCCTCGCCCGGGCAGCTCGCGGGTGACGAAGCAGCGGGCCATCGCCCCGAACGCTGTCACACTCGGACACCGATGGATCTCGCGCTTCTCGACAGCTACCTGGCCGACCGCGGCCAGGCCTCCTACCGCCGTGGGCAGGTTTGGGAGTGGGCTGCGCGCGGCGCCGGCTCCTACGCCGAGATGTCGAACCTTCCGGCCACCCTGCGCGAGGAGCTGGAGCGGCGGGTCCCGTTCTCGACCCTGGCGCTGGAGGAAACCGCGCGCTCGAGCGACGGCACGGAGAAGGCCCTGTTCGCCACCGCCGACGGGCGCCCGGTCGAGGCGGTGCTGATGCAGTACCGCGACGGACGGCGCTCGCTCTGCCTCTCGAGCCAGTCCGGATGCCCGCTCACCTGCACGTTCTGCGCCACCGGCTCGATGCGGTTCGGCCGCAACCTGAGCGGCTCGGAGATCCTCGACCAGGCCCTTCACTTCCGCCGCGATGGCGCCCGTCAACCACGCCGTGTTCATGGGCATGGGCGAGCCGATGATGAACTTCGACGCCGTGATCGCGGCCTGCGAGCGCCTTCCCGACCTCGGGGTTGCGACGTCGCACACGACGATCTCGACCGTCGGCTGGGTCCCCGGAATCGAGCGCCTCGCGCACGAGGGACCGCGGGTGCGGCTGGCGCTCTCCCTGCACGCGGCCGAGGACGACCTGCGCTCGGAGCTGATGCCGGTCAACGACCGCTACCCGCTCGCCGACGTGCTCGCGGCCTGCCGCGCCTGGCGGGCCGCCCGGGGCAAGCGCGTCTACGTCGAGTACCTGATGCTCGCCGGCGTCAACGACGCCCCCGCTCAGGCGCGCGCCCTGGTCGAGGCGCTCGTCCCCCGCGAGGCGTTCAAGGTCAACCTGATCCCCTACAACCCAACCGGCGGGCGCTTCGACGGCTCGGACGCGGAGGCGATCGAGCGCTTCCGCGACACGCTCGTGCAGCGAGGGATGCCGGCGACCGTCCGGCTGACGCGGGGCCGCGACATCGCAGCCGCCTGCGGGCAGCTCGCCGCGACGGCGAGCGCCGCGGTCGCCTGAGCTCAGTCGGGGTCGAGCAGCTCCTCGGCGTCGAGCCCCTCGCCGGGGGGCACGCGCAGGGCGATGTCGCCGCGCCCCCACCGGTCGAGGGGCCAGTCCGAGGTGAGCACGCTCCGGACCCCCTGGTCGCTCAGGGTCTGGCAAAAGGCGCGCGCGGTATCGAGGTCCTCGAAGTCGCCGACGATGTCCCAGTCGTCGTACGCGGCGTCGCCCACCTTGAGCTCCGCGAGCCCGTCCGGCCGCGGCTCGCCGCCGGCAGCGCCCCAGATCCGGCCGAGTCGATCGCGAAGGCCCATGGGCCCAAGCTATCGATAGTCGGGCGGGCCGCCGCTTCCGCGCTCGTCGCTGAGCTCAACCTGGGCCGCGGTCGAGCGCAGGTTCGTGCCGAGCGCCTCGAGGTGCCTCTGGATCCCGTCGAGGAGCCCCTCGACCTGCTGGCGGGACGCGGCGAGCTCGCCCAGGGTCGCGTTCAGGGAGACGCCCTCGACGTTGCGGCTCTGGCAGGCGCGGCAGTGCTCGACTCCCGTCGCCGGCCAGGTCTCGCCGCACTCGTTGCACGTCAGCCGGTAGACGTCGGCGCGCCCCTCGGCTCCGGCCGCGGCCGCGCGCTCGGCGGTGATGTCGGTGAGGATGCCGTCGATCATCCGCTCCCCGCTCTCGTCCTCGGAGAGCACGGCGCGATCGCGGACCCAGACCGGGCGCCCGGTGCGGTGGCGGAGGCGGTACTCGGAGACGAGCTCGGTGCCCGGCGGCGACTCGAGGTGGCGCTGCTCGTCGAACTCGACCCGCTCGCGGTCGTCCGCGTGCAGGCTGGCGCGCCAGAGGGTCGGGTCGGCCTGCCACTCCTCGGCGGTGTACCCCAGCAGGCGCTCGATCTGGGAGGAGACGAAGTGCCAGCGGCCCATCGCCCGGCGCTCGGCCTGGTAGACGCAGGCGGGCAATCCCTCGACCATCGTCCGGTGGCGCTCGTGCGCGTCGGCGAGCGACATCTGCGCCGTGCGCTCGCCGGTGATGTCGGTGAGCACGCCGCGCCAGAACGAGGATCCGTCGTCGTTGGTGCACAGGCGGGCGCTGTCGCGAACCCAGACCGTGCGTCCCGTGCGGTGGAGCATCCGGTACTCGCTGGCGATCCGCCCGCCCTGGTCTCGCGCCTGCTGCTCCTGCGTGTGCTCGAGCTCGAGCACCTTCTCGACCTCGTCCGGGTGCAGGCGGCTGCGCCACAGGTTCGCGTCGCCGGTCCACTCCTCCGGCCGAGTAGCCGAGCAGCTCGGCGATCTGCGGGCTCACGTAGGCGAAGGCGCCATCGGGGCCCGTCTCGGCCTCGTAGACGACCGCCGGAAGCGAGCCGACCAGCTCCCGGAAGCGCTCCTCGATCGTGGCCAGGGCCTCCTCGGTCTCGAGTCGCTCCGTGGCCTCGCGGGCGACCGTGACGATCTCGAGCTCGCCGCTCCGCGGGTCGCGGACGCTCCGGGCGAGGATGTCGACCGAGTTGGGAGGGCCGTCGGGCACGTCGATGGTGAGCGTGATCCGGGTCTCGGCGCCGACGCTCGCCGTCAGTCGCTCCATCCGGCGCAGCGACTCCTCGCGCTCGAGCGGATCGGTGAGCAGATCGAAGGCGCTGGTGCCGACCAGCTCCTCGGGGGTGCGGCCGTAGAGCTCGCGCGACCCGGCGGAGACGTAGAGGAACTCACCGCGCCTCGTGAGGCGCGCGACGACCTCGGGAATTCGGTCGACCAGCCACTCGATCTCCTCCCGAGCGTTGGCCTCCTGCCCGCTCGGGCGAACCCGGCTCAACCGGATCGCCGCCCGCGTGCCCCCCGCGGTTGCGCTCCCGACCGTTGCATGGGACCAAGCCTAGACTGCTCCGTCCGATCGGGTTACAGGATCCCTCATGAAGTGGAACCGGGCCAAGGGCCGCAAGGATCGCCACGTGATCGACGCGCGGGGCTCTTCGCCGCCGGCGCGCTCCGGCGGTGGCGCTCGGCGGGCTCCCGATCCCCGCGGGCGTGGCCGGAATCGGCGGCGGAGCCGGGGTCGTGATCCTGATCGTGATCGTCGCGATCCAGGTCTTCGGCGGCGGCAGCAGCAGCGGGTTCGACCTCGGTCCGGCGTTCGGCGGCGCCACCCAGGCGCCGGGGACCGCGAACCCGGTCGGGATCCCGGCCGACGAGGATCCCCAGCGCGACCTGAAGGACTTCTCCACGTTCGTGTTCAACGACGCGCAGGGGACCTGGGCCAAGATCTTCAGGCAGGAGGGAGCCTCCTACCAGCCGGCGACCCTCTACCTCTACGCGAACGCGGTGCGGACCGACGGCTGCGGATCGGCTTCGTCGGCCGTCGGCCCGTTCTACTGCCCGGCCGATCGGCGCGTCTACCTCGATCTGAGCTTCTACGACGACATGCGCCGCGAGCTCGGCGCCTCCGGCGACTTCGCCTGGGCCTACGTGATCGCCCACGAGATGGGACACCATGTCCAGAACCTCCGCGGCACCGAGCAGGAGGTCGCGCGGCTGGCGCGCGACGACCCCGACCGCGCCAACGAGCTGTCGGTGCGCACCGAGCTGCAGGCGGACTGCTACGCGGGCGTCTGGGCCTCGACCGTGTTCGCCGCCGGAGACCTCGAGCCGGGCGACATCGAGGAGGCCTTCAACGCCGCGGAGGCGATCGGCGACGACCGGCTTCAGCGCCAGGCCGGCCACAGCGTCAACCCCGACAGCTTCACCCACGGCAGCTCCGAGCAGCGGCGCACCTGGTTCGACACCGGGTATCGCTCCGGCGACCCCGCCGACTGCGACACGTTCTCGGCCGACGAGGTCTAGCCAGGACGCCCAAGCGACGGTACGATCGCCGCCATGGGCTTCTTCTCCCGGCGCCGCAAGCGCGAGAGCGCGGTCCCCGAGTCGTCGACCGACCCCGTGCTCGGCTCCTTCGCCGATCCGGACAGCCAGCCGGTGGTCGGCCAGCAGGTGGGCGGTGGCCAGCCCCAGATCGACCTCCAGGGCCTGGGCGCCACCGACGGCCTGGCGATGCTCGCCCAGCTCGGGCCGATGATCCAGCAGGCGATGGTGACCGGCAACGTCCAGATCACCCAGGGCGAGCCGCAGGTGCTCGACATGCGCGGCTCGGGCCTGCGCGAGGAGATCATGGAGATCATGCAGCAGCACGGGATCGACGCCGAGACCGGAGCGGCCGGCGAGAGCGTCGACGCGAGCGCCTACGGCGACATGCAGCAGCAGATCCTCGCGGCGCTCGCCAAGCACGGGATCGACCCCAACGCCGGGACCCAGCGTCAACTTCCAGATCTCCCCGGAGGGCGAGGAAGGGAAGTAGGCGCGCGCGGGGCCGCGGCGCCGACTGAACGAAGTGGCCTTCATAGAGGAGGCACTTCGTACAGTTCGGCCAGCTCCGGGAGCCGCGGCCGCTACTCGTCGCTGAGGTCGATCCGCTCGATCACCTGGGGCTCGAGCGGGCGGTCGCCGGGGCCGGTGGCGGTGCCCTCGATCGCGTCGACCGCGTCCATGCCGTCGACGACCTCGCCGAAGACGGTGTGCTTGCCGTCGAGCCAGTCGGCGGCCGGGATGGTGACGATGAAGAACTGCGAGCCGTTGGTGTTGGGGCCGGCGTTCGCCATCGCGAGCGCGCCGCGGACCACCTTGTTGTCGTTGAACTCGTCCTCGAACGTATAGCCGGGGCCGCCGGTTCCGGTGCCCTCGGGGCAGCCGCCCTGGATCATGAAGTCGCTGATCACGCGGTGGAAGGTGAGCCCGTCGTAGAAGCCGTCGGAGGCGAGCTTGCGGAAGTTCTCGACCGTCTTCGGGGCTGCCGTCGTCGAAGAAGTCGACGGTGATCGGGCCGGCATTGGTGTGAAGTGTGGCTTTGGACATGGCCGGTGACTCTAGCGCCCGTATCCTCAGCCGAGCATGCGCTGCCCGGCGTGCGGTAACCCGAACCGGCCCGAAGCACGATTCTGCGACTCGTGCGGAGCACCGCTCGAGGCGCCGGTGCAGGCGGCCGTGCCGGCAACGGCGGCCGCGCTGCCGTCGGGTTCGCCCGAGCTGATCGCCGGCCGGTACCGGGTCGAGGGCTTTCTCGGCCGCGGCGGGCGCAAGCGGGTCTTCCGCGCCAGCGACGCCGAGGGCGACGTCAGCGACGTCGCGGTCGCCGTGTATGACACCGAGGACGTCGCCGAGACGGTGCTCGCCCGCGCCCGGCGCGAGGCGCTCGCGATGGGCCAGCTCGGCGAGCATCCGCACATCGTCCGGGTGCTCGACTCCGGCGAGGACGGCGGGGTTCCGTTCGTGGTCAGCGAGTACGTCGGCGGCGGCGACCTGCAGGGGACGCTTGATGATTGCGCCGGGCGCCAGCTCGAGCTCGAGCAGGCGATCGCGATCGCCGTGGACGTCTGCCGGGCGCTCGAGCACGCCCACGCACGCGGGATCGTCCACCGCGACCTGAAACCCGCCAACGTCTGGCTCGGCGACGACGGCGCCGCGCGCCTCGGCGACTTCGGCCTCGCCACCGACCGCAGCTCGAGGGCCGCGGTTGAGGGGATGCTCGTCGGAACGGTCGCGTACCTGCCGCCCGAACAGGCGCTCGGCCGCAGTTCCGACGCTCGGGCGGACCTCTACTCGCTCGGGGCGATGCTCTACGAGCTGATCACCGGTGAGCCGCCGTTTCCGGGCGAGGACGCCGTGACGATCATCGGCCAGCACCTCAGCGCCCAGCCGATCGCCCCTTCACGTCATCGGCCGGAGGTCCCCGCGGCGCTTGACCGCGTCGTGCTCGACCTGCTCTCGAAGTCGCCCGACGACCGCCCGCAGAGCGCCGCCGAGGCGCGGCGCGCGATCGCCGCCGCCACGGTCGAGGACGAGCCCCAGGACGAGGGCGACGTCAACCCGCTCGAGGGCCTCGCCGGCGGCGTCTTCGTGGGCCGTGACGCCGAGCTCGGCGAGATGCGGGACCTGCTCGAGCACGCGCTCGGTGGCCAGGGACGGCTGGTGCTGCTCTCCGGCGACCCGGGGATCGGCAAGACGCGCGCCGCCGAGCAGCTCGCCACCTACGCCCGGGTCCGCGGCGCCCGCGTCTACTGGGGCCGTTGCCACGAGTCCGACGGCCAGCCGCCGTACTGGCCGTGGTCGGAGGCGCTGCGCGGCTACGTGCTCGACGCCGACCCGGTCGGGCTGCGCTGGCAGCTCGGCAACCGCGCCGCCGACGTCGCCCAGATCGTCCCCGAGCTCGCCGAGCGCCTCGGCGACGTCGGCGAGCCGCCCGACATCGGCAC
Organism: uncultured Solirubrobacterales bacterium; assembly: GCA_963729065.1. Classification (GTDB taxonomy): domain Bacteria; phylum Actinomycetota; class Thermoleophilia; order Solirubrobacterales; family 70-9; genus WHSW01. Next base: position 382,816 of record CAVSMS010000010.1, on the reverse strand, counting down.
CGAGCAGGCCCGCTTCCGGGTCTTCGACTCCTTCGCGGCCTTCCTCGCCGGCGCCTCCGGCGCTCGCCCTCTGGTGCTGGTGCTCGACGACCTGCACTGGGCCGACGAGCCCTCGCTGCAGCTGCTGCGCTTCGTGGCCCGGCGGCTCGCGGGCACGGGCCTGCTGCTGATCGGCGCCTACCGCGACGTCGAGCTCGGCCGCCACCATCCGCTCGCCGAGACCCTCGGCGACCTCGGCGGGTTCGAGGGCACGCGGCGGGTCGCACTGCGCGGGCTCGACGCGAAGGGAATCGCCGACTACATCGAGCTCACCGCCGGCGTCGAGCGCCCGCCCCCCGAGCTCGCGGAGGCGATCCGCGACCAGACCGGGGGCAACCCCTTCTTCATCGGCGAGGTCGTGCGCCTGATGGCCGCCGAGGGCCGCCTCGACGACGCCGATGGCCGGCGCCAGGTCGCGATCCCGCAGGGCGTGCGCGAGGTCGTCGGCCGGCGCCTCGACCGGCTCTCCGAGGCGGCGAACGACGTGCTGCGGATCGCCGCGGTCAGCGGGCGCGAGTTCCGCCTCGAGGTGATCGAGCACGTCTGCGACCGCCCGGACGGCGGAGATCGAGGCGGCCCTGCGCGAGGCGGTCGACAACCGGCTGGTCGAGGAGTCAGCCGACGTCCCGGGGCGGTACGCCTTCTCGCACGCGCTGGTCCGCGAGACGCTGGAGGCGGAGGTGCCGACCGCGAAGCGCGTGCGCATGCATCGCAGCCTCGGCCAGGCCCTCGAGGAGGTCTACGCCGGCGACCTCGATCGGCACGCGGGCGGCCTGGCCCATCACTTCCTCGAGGCCGCACCGCTGGGCGAGATCGACTGCGCCGTCAACTACGCGTCGCTGGCAGCCGAGCGGGCGAATGAGCGGCTCGCCCACGAGGAGGCCGCGGCCCTCTACGCCAGAGCGCTCGACGCGCTCGACCTCGCGGCCGAGCCCGATCGCGAGCGCCGGGTCGGGCTGCTGCTCGCGCTCGGGTCCGCGCAGACGAAGGCGGCGCGGATGAGCGACGCGCGGGCGAGCCTCGAACGCGCCGCGGCGCTCGCGCGCGAGCTCGACGCGCCGGAGCAGCTCGCCCGCGCGACGCTCGGCATCTGCCTGCTGTCGGTGGCCGGGGTCGTCGACGAGCCGCTCATCGACCTGCTGAACGAGGCGCTCGAGCGCGTCGGCGAGGCCGACAGCGGGCTGCGCTCGCACCTGCTCAGCGGCCTCGCCCAGGAGCTCTACTGGGTGGATGCCGCCGGCCGCTCGAACGACCTCGGGCTCGAGGCGCTCGAGATGGCGCGCCGGACCGGCGACGCTGGCGCGCTCGCGGCGGCGCTCACCCGGCGGCAGTACACCGGCATCGTCGACCCCGGGCAGGTGCGCAGGCGGCTGCGGGAGAGCAACGAGCTGCACGACCTCGGCAAGCGGATGGCCAACCGCGAGCTCGAGGTCCGCGCACACGTCTACCGCCTGAGCGCTGAGCTCCAGCTCGGGGACATCCGCGGCGTCGACGCCGACCTTGCGGCGGTCGAGCGCCTGGCGACGGAGCTGCGCCAGCCGCAGTGGCTCTGGAACGTCCCCCTGCTCCGGGCGATGCGAGCGTTGATCGATGGCCGACTCGCCGACGCGGAGGCGCTCGCCGAGGAGGCGCTCGCCGCCGGCACGCGCGCGGAGGAGACGGTGGCCGCGCAGTTCCACGCGACCCAGATGGCGCTCCTGCGCCGCCTGCGGCGCGGGCCCGAGGACGAGGCCGAGCTCGAAGGGCTCGTCGCCGTCCTGGCGGACCTCGCCCAGCGCTTCCCGGCGATCCCGGCCTGGCGTTCGTCGCTCGCCGCCACGCACGCCGAGCTCGGCCACCGCAGCGAGGCGCGAGCGGTGTTCGAGCCGCTCGCCGCTGCGGACTTCGCCGACGTGCCGCGGGACGCCCAGTGGTCGATCTCGCTGACCCTGCTCTCGGAGGTGGCGACGATGCTCGGCGACGCGCCGCGGGCACGGGCCCTGTACGACGTCTTCCGGCCGTATGAGGGCCTGGTGGTCACCGCCGGGCGCGCGGCGGCCAGCTACGGGCCGGTCTCGCGGGTGCTCGGCCTGCTCGCGGCGACCGACGGCCGCCTCGACGTCGCCGAGGGCCACCTCGCCGACGCCCTGGCGCTGAGCGAGCGCATGGGAGACCGGCCGTTCGCCGCGCGGACCCGGTTCGAGCTCGCCCAGGTCCTGCTCGACCGCGGCGGCGGCGGCGATCGCGAGCGGGCGCTCGACCTGCTCTCGTCGGCGCTCGACGCGGCCCAGGAGATCGGCATGGTCCGCCTGGTCCAGGAGGCGCTGGCGGTGCGGCTCGAGGCTCAGGGCCTGGGGTCGCTCGACGTCAGCACATCGATCGACTTCATGATCGACGAGGTGGCGTCGGAGCGCCCCGACATCGCCGCTCACGCCGCGCCCGACGGACAGGTGACGATCCTCTTCTCCGACATCGAGGACTCGACCCTGATGACCGAGCGGCTCGGCGACGAGCGCTGGCTCCAGGTCCTGCGTGCCCACAACTCGCTCTTCCGCCGCCTCGTGCCCGACCACGGCGGGTACGAGGTCAAGAACCAGGGCGACGGGTTCATGCTCGTCTTCCCCGACCCGCGCCAAGCGCTCGAGTGCGCGGCGGCGATCCAGCGTGAGTTCGCCGAGCGCGATCCGGTCGAGGGCGAGCGGGTGCGGGTGCGGATGGGAATGCACGCCGGCGAGACGATCCGCGAGGAGGGTGACTTCTTCGGCCGCAGCGTGATCCTCGCGGCGCGTATCGCCGCCCAGGCGGGCGGCGGCGAGATCCTCGTCTCAGAGGAGCTCAAGCGGCGCTCCGAGGACGGCGGGATCGGGTTCGCAGAGGGCCGGGAGCTGGAGCTCAAGGGTCTATCGGGCACCCACGTCGTCTACCGCGCCGACTGGGAGGAAGCGCTCGCGGCCTAGGCGGGCTGCAGTCCATGAAGGGATCAGCCGCCGGTCAGCCAGCTGACCGGGTTGTCGGACCATGATCGTCTCGATCTGGTCCTCGGTCACCCCTGCCTGCTCGAGGTCGGGGATCACGCGCTGGTGGACGATCCGGATGTCCCAGTCCTTCGCCATCCCGGCGGCGAGCATCTGCTCGATCGCCTCCTGGGCGAACCAGTCGATCGTGCCGCAGGAGTCGGCGGAGATGAAGAGCCGCTCGGCGTAGCCGCGCTCGAGCAGGGCCAGGGTGGTGGCCTGGCGCTGGTCGTAGGGCAGGTACATCTCGAGCCCGTAGCGGTCGAGGCCGATCCAGACCCCGGTCTCGAGCACGCCCTCGATGTAGTCGAGATCCGCGCTGTCGCCGGTGTGGGCGATCTGGATCTTCGCGGGGTCGACACCCTCCTCGAGGAGGATCTCGATCTGCCGCGGGGCGGTGTTGCTGGCGGGCCGCGAGTGGGCCATGATCGGCGCCCCCGTGCGCAGGCTGGCCCGCGCCGCGGCCCGGTGGACCTTCTCGATGTTCTCGGTCACCCCGGGCTCGTCGGCGGCGCACTTGATGAACGCGGCCTTGATCTCGGTCCCCTGGATGCCCTGCTCGACGTCGGCGACGAAGAGCTCGGCGATCTGGTCGGCGTCGCGGCTGACCAGGTAGGGGGGCAGGTGGTCGTAGGTGTAGATGCCGGTGCACGGGACCACCTGGAGCCCGGTCTGCTCGGAGACGCGGCGCATGAACTCGACGTCGCGGCCGAGGAACATCGCCGTCGGGTCGCAGATCGTCCTGACGCCCAGCTCGACCGCGGCCGTCGCCACCTCGATCGCGGCGGCGTACCCGTCGCCGTCGTGCTCGCGCTCGGGGATCCCGCCCGACGCCTTGGCCTGGGGCCACTGCTCGTGGACGGCCTCGTCGCGGGTCCGCAGGTGCTCGTGGATCAGGGTGGTCCCGAGCTCGGCGGCATCGACGGGCCCGGTGACGGTCTCGACGGTGGCCATCGGCGGCGAAGTCTATGCCGATGAGCGCTCAGGTCGAGCTTCACGATCGCGATCACCATCGAGGCGATCAGGCACGCCACCAGGACGATCATCGTGTAGCGCCAGCTGCGCGGCATCGCGGATTCCCCGGATAGTATGCGCCCGCAATCGGGAGCGAAGGAGGGCGACCTTGTTCGAGCGGATCATCGTCGGGACCGATGGCTCAGAGACCGCCGCCGAGGCCGTGCGCCAGGCGACGGAGCTCGCCAGGGCGACCGGGGCGAAGCTCGCCATCGTGAGCGCCTACCAGCCGGTCTCCGGCGCCCGCCTACGCGAGGAGAGCGGCGAGATCCCGGGCGACGTCGCCTACTCGGTGGGCCCCAAGGAGGACGTCAACGTGATCCTCGAAGCCGCCGCCGGCCCGGCGCAGGAGGTCGGGGTCGAGGTCGAGACGCACGCCCGCGAGGGCGATCCGGCCGACGCGATCCTCAACGTCGCGGAGGAGGTCGGCGCCAGCGTGATCGTGGTCGGCAACAAGGGCATGACGGGGGCCCGGCGCTTCCTGCTCGGCAGCGTGCCGAACAAGATCTCCCATCACGCGCCCTGCAGCGTCTACATCGCGCGGACCACCTGATCAGGGCTTCTCGGTAGCCCTCTCGCAGTCGCTCTTGGGGTCGACGGCGCGCCGGGCGTCGAGCAGCCCGACGCCGTAGAAGCGCTCCGGAGTCCGCGGTCGCGCCGTGCACTGCAGGCGCAGGGCGAGGCGGTCGGGGTTCGGGTCGGCCCCGACCACGCCGCTGGCGATCACCAGCGACGCGACTCCGCTCGTGTGAGCGGCGGACATCGAGGTGCCGATGTCCGGCCGGATCGAGAACTCCTGGTGGGCGCCGGTGCAGTCCATCGGGAAGCAGGTGTAGGTGAGCTGCAGGACACCGGCCGGCGTCGGCGGAGCACTCGGGCTCCGTCGCGCCCGGCCGCGGCGGCCCGCCGCCCGGCGCGACGAGATCGGTGCGCTTGCCGTAGTGGGAGTACGCGGCGAGGCAGCCGTGCTCGGTCGTCGCGGCGACGGCGAAGGCGTGCGGGGCGCCGCCGGGGAACAGCGCCCGGCGCTTGCCGTTGCCGGTGAGCGCGTTACCGGCCGCGGCGACGACGAGCGCCCCGGCGCTGTTCGCCTTGCGGATCGCGGCGCAGACCGTGGGCACCTGCGCGCAGCCGCTGACCATCGGGTCGAAGTTGAGGGAGAGGTTGATCACGTCCGCCCCGTTGCGCGCCGCCCAGAGGATGCCCGCGCCGACGTCTTCGGTGCTGCCGACCCCCGAGGCGTCGAGCACCCGGACGGGCATCAGGTGCGCCCCGTACGCGATGCCGGTCACGTAGTCGGAAGCGCTCGAGGGCCCGAGCCTGGTCACCTGCTCGGCGATCGTCCCGGCGACGTGGGTACCGTGGCCGTTCTCGTCGAGCGGTACCGAGTCGTCGTCGACGAGGTCGATCCCGGGCACGAACTGACCGGGGCCGAAGTCGGGGCTGGGGAGGAAGCCCGGCGCGGCCTCGTAGGCGAGCCCTGTGTCGACCACCGCCACCGTGGTGCCGATGCCGCCTGGGGCACCCGCGGCGATCAGCCGCTCCCACGCCGGGACGACCCGGATTCCGCCGGGGCGCCCGAGGAAGCTCCACTGATCGGCCCGCCAGCCGCCGGGCTGGCCGGCGGCCCCCTGGTCGAGGGGCTCGTCCGACGCGCGCGCGATCCAGTTGGGGGCGGCGAAACGCACCGTCGGAGTCGCGCTCGAGCGTGGCGATCCCGTCGGGCACCGAGGTCCCGGCGGGGAGCTCGGCGACCTTCGTGCCGCCGCCCTCGAGACCGACGATCACCTCGCCCGGGACGTAGGGCGCAGGGGTCGCCGTCGTCTGAGCGGTCGCGGGCGCGGCGACCAGCGCCATGGCGGCGCCGGCGCAGGCGAGCGCCAATTTGAGTCTGATCGAGTTCATCCGGATCCGAGTGGGAGACGAGCCTATGCCCACCCCGCAACACCGGTTGGCGCCGGAAGTTGCCGGATGCCAACGCATAGGCCGTCCCCGATACTTCAGCCGTGGGCGAGCAGTTCTTTCCGCGCGACGAGGAGTTCATGCGCTTGGCGCTGGCCGAGGCGGAGGCCGCCGCCGAGCACGGCGACGTGCCGATCGGCGCCGTGGTCGTCCGCGACGGCGAGCTGCTCGCGTCGGCGGGCAACGAGCGCGAGCTGCGCTCGGACCCGACGGCGCACGCCGAGGTGCTCGCGCTGCGCGCCGCCGCCGAGCGGCTCGGTGGGTGGCGAGTGGCGGACTCGGTCCTCTACGTGACGCTCGAGCCGTGCGCGATGTGCGCCGGGGCGATCGTCCTCGCCCGCGTCCCGCGCGTGGTCTACGGCGCGCCCGACCCCAAGGCCGGCGCGGCGGGCAGCGTGCTCGACGTGCTCGGCGAGCCGCGCCTCAACCATCGGCCCCAGGTCGCAGCCGGCCTGCTCGCCGAGCGCTCGAAGCAGCTCCTCACCGAGTTCTTCGCCGACCGGCGCTGACCTGTCAGCGTCGGATCAGCGACACGTAGAACGGCTCGAAGCCCTCGCGCTCGTAGAAGCGGAGCGCGCCCTCGTTCGAGTGCGCGACCCCGACGAGCACCGAGCGCGCGCCGGCCTCGGCGGCGACCTCGGCGGCCGCTTCGGTCAAGCGCGCGGCCGACCCCGCTGCCGCGCTCGGACTCGAGCACGGACAGGGTCTCGACCTCGGCCGTCCGCTCCCCGACGTCCCACGTCGCCGCGCCGCCGCCGACCGAGACCATCGCGTACCCGATCGGCTCCCCGTCGCGCTCGGCGAGGAGCAGGGTGTACTCGTCCTTGGTCAGCCAGTCGAGGTACTGACCCTTCCGGTGCTCCCACGAGTCCTCCAGGGAGCGCACGGGGGGCATCTCGGGAAGCGTCGCGTGGTGGTCTCGCAGCGCGCGCCACAGCGGCGCGAGCCGCTTGACGTCGTCGCGGCTCCCCTTTCGAACCTCGAAGTCCATACGAGCTCTGCTCGTTGGTAACGCCCTACGCGGAGAGGCTGAACGGCGGATAGCGGTCGGTGACCAGCGCGAACGCGTAGCCGATCACTCGGTTGTGCCAGCGCAGTACGCCCTCGACGTAATCGAAGAGCCCGCGCGGGTAGCGACCGGTGAACAGGATTGCGAACCAGGCGAAGACGACGGCGAAGAAGGCGCCGATGGAGAGGAAGAAGAGGACGATGTAGTGCGGGATCGCCAGAAACCACTTCACCAGCGGCATCCCGCGGCCGAGATCGGTCTTGACGTCGGGATACGCGTAGCCCAGGTCCACGCCCTGTTCCTCGTCGGTCGACGGATAGCGGTCGTCCATGAGCAGCAGGTAGACGCAGATTCGGTTCGAGAACCGCTGAAAGTTGAGGTTCCAGTCGAACCACCAGCGCGGATACTTCTCCCTGAACAGGATCAGCAGGAGGGGCGGCAGGAACAGCAGCCCGATCCCGGCGGTGGTCACGGTGACCGTCGTGTTGCCAAAGTCGTGATAGCTCGTCGAAAAGCCCGTGATCGTCGCGATCACGATCGCGATCGGGATCACCGTGAAGATGCGAAAGAAGGTCGTCAGTCGATCGAGTGGGCGGTCGGGGTACTCGACCGCAAACGTGACCGGATAGGTATCCATGCTTGCTCCCATGCCCTGCGCGTCGGGTTCGTCGGGCGCTGTTCCGCAGCGTAGATGGCGATCAGGACGCTTCGTTCAGGGGCACGAATCGAAAGCCGCCACCGTCACGTTCGATCCTCCCCGGCGCCGGGAGGTGCGCGGCCGCGACGATGAGGTTCTCGCCTGCTGCCCGCTCGAACAGCTCGTCCCTCGTCCCGACGGCCAGATCCGGGTCGGCGTCGAACTTCATCACCCAATCTCGATGCTCCACGTGAAGCTCGTCGGTCACGACATCGCCCAGGCGGGCATCGGGAAACCGAGGGCGGACCTCGATGCAGAGCCCGCCGATCTGGTCCGAGCCGAAGCTGGCGCATTTGCGAACACGACCTCGGCGGCAGTCAAACAGGCCCGCCCTGAAGGCGGTGGTCACATGCCGAGCATCACCGCGCCTTCAGGGGGCGCGCCCGTAGCGCTCAGCTCGTCGCCGGGGACACCCCACGCCCCGGGAAACCATTGGACGGAGAGGGTGGGATTCGAACCCACGAGGCAGCTTGCACCGCCCACACGATTTCCAGTCGCGCACCTTAAGCCACTCGGTCACCTCTCCGGAGCGTACGAAGCTTAGGGTCCGGGCATGGACCTGGGCGACTACGTGCGGGAGATCCCCGACTTCCCCCGCGAGGGGATCTCGTTCAAGGACATCACCCCGCTGCTGGCCGACCCGGCCGCGAGCGGCGAGGCGCTGCGACGGCTCGCCGAGCACGCCCGGGCGCACGAGCCGGAGCTCGTCGTGGGGATCGAGGCGCGGGGCCTGATCCTCGGCGGGGCGCTCGCCCAGGAGCTCGGGGTCGGGTTCGTGCCCGCGCGCAAGCCGGGCAAGCTGCCCGCGGCAAAGGTCAGCGTGGAGTACGAGCTCGAGTACGGGATCGACGCGCTGGAGCTGCACGCCGACGCGGTCTGGCCCGGGGCACGCGTGGTCCTGCACGACGACCTGATCGCCACCGGCGGAACCGCGGCGGCAACGGTCGAGGCCATCGAGCGGCTCGGCGGCGAGGTGGTGTGCTGCGAGTTCCTGATCGAGCTGGAGGCGCTCGAAGGGCGGGCGCGGCTCGGCGACCGCGACGTTCTGGCCCTGATCGGGTATCCGAGCTAGCTACTTGCCGAGCATCTCCAGGGTCGCCGCGGTGTCCTCGGTGCCCCGGTAGTGATCGACCTTGCCGTCGCGGAAGTACCACTTCATGCCGAAGCGCAGCAGAACCATCACCTCGTCGTCGTTGGAGGTGAAGCTGTCGGGGCTGAACTCGGTGACGTCGACGGCACGTCGCCCTTGCCGAACGCCTCGTAGATCCCCTTGACCGTCGCGAGATTTTCCTCCGCACTCATTCGGCCTCCTTCGTGACTCTGGGTCGATGTCGAGGTAACGTAACTTGCGAGGGGAGTCGGAGAGAAGCCTTGTCGGGTACGGAGCAACACCGCAACTGGCGCACCGTCGCCGCCGTGTTCGCGATCGTGCTCGTCCCCGCCTCGGACGCCGCGGCGGCGCCCGCCGGGGTCGACATGAACTCGGGGGAGCGGCCGCGTTCGCGTTCACGCAGACCACGCAGGCGGGCCGGACGCGCCTCGCGACGGTCACCCGGGCTCCCGGCGGTGCCCTGAGCGCCCTCCAGCATCTCTCCTACGTGGACACCGAGTTCATCGCCGACTCCCCGCCCGTGGTCCTCGCGGACAACGGGAAGGCCACCTACGCCTGGGTGCGAGGTGGCGACGTTCAGTACCGGACGCGCACCGCCGGGGGCGCGCTCAGCGCCGTCGCGACCGCGTTCACAGCCGACTCGAACAGCGCCGGCAACGCCGTCCGGCTCGGGGTCGACGGCGCCGGCCGGGTGACGATCGCGTGGCAGAAGATCACGCAGCTGGCCGGGTCGAACGAGAGATGTCAGATTCAGACGGCTCGGCTCGCGGCCAACGGCACGCTCGGAGCGGTGCGCGCGGTCTCGGCCGTCATGAGTGGCGCCAGCTGTGCGTGCATCGGCGGCCCCGCCTGTACGGGCTCCTTCAACGCTGCGGTGAACACGGGCGGCGATGCCGTGTTCACCTGGACGCAGGCCGGGACGATCCTGACCCGAGCCCTCTCGGCGGGCGGCACGCTGTCAGCCGCGCAGACTGTCGCGACGACGGAGTCCATCTCCGGCAACCACCTCACGGCGATCAGTCCCAACGGCGGCGTCACCTACGCCTGGGTTGACACCTCGTTCGACGCCTCGGTCAGCCACGTGCTTCGAATCCGCGAACGGACCGCGGCCGGCGTGCTGCGCGCGCCGAAGACGGTCGTCACGAGCGCCGGCGGGGCGAATCCCCCCACGCCGCAGTTCGACGTCGACGCGGCGGACGGGGCGAGCACCATCGTCTATAGCCGGGCCAACGGCAGCGATCTCGACTCGCCGGTCACGGTCTTCTCGCGCCTGCTGAGCGCGGGAACGCTGAGCCCGGCCTCCACCCTGTCGACTCCGAGCGTGTCGTATCCCAGGGCGTCGAGCCCGACCGTCTCGATCGACGCGGCGGGCGGGGTCAGCCTGGCCTGGATACGCTCCGGAGCGTCCCTCGGGGACTCGAGGCTCCAGACGCGTACGCGACCGTCGGCGACCGGGTCCCTGACTCCGATTCAGGGCGTAGCCGGCAACGGCGACGACCAAATCGAGGCCTTCCGGCTCGACCGGGTGGCCGGTGCATCGATCTTCGCTTGGTCCGGCTTCATTACCGAGCCTCCGGACTTTCAGTTCGGTCAGTTCGCCCGCGTTCGACGGGCCAACGGCACGTTCACGGTGCCGCAGAACTACGCGCAGAACTTCGTGGGCTGACGCCTCAGTCGGGGCGAGGACCCGCTCTCTAGCCCGGGACCGGCGCGTCGGGTAGCCGCTCCAGCGCGGCCTCCATGTCGGCGTCGCTGAACTCGAGATCCGTCAGCTCGCCACGCAGGTAGGCGTCGTAGGCGGACATGTCGAAGTGGCCATGCCCGCAGACGTTGACCAGGATCACCCGCTCCTCGCCCGCCTCCTTCGCGGCCGCGGCCTCGTCGAACGTCGCGCGGAGCGCGTGCGAGGGCTCGGGCGCCGGGATGATCCCCTCGGTGCGCGCGAAGGTGAGCGCGGCGTCGAAGGCGCTCGTCTGGCTGATCGCCACCGGCTCGACCAGGCCCTCCCTGACCAGGGCGCTGACCATCGGCGAGTCGCCGTGGTAGCGCAGACCGCCGGCGTGCACCGGCGGCGGCACGAAATCGTGGCCGAGCGTGTACATCGGCATCAGCGGCGTGAGCCCGACCGTGTCGCCGAAGTCGTAGCGGTAGACGCCCCTGGTCAGGGTCGGGCAGGCAGCGGGCTCGGCGGCGACGAAGCGCGTGGGCCGGTCCTCCCGCAGCTTGTCGCGCATGAACGGGAACGCGACCCCGGCGAAGTTGGAGCCGCCGCCGACGCAGCCGACGACCACGTCGGGGTACTCGCCGGCGAGCTCGAGCTGGGCGATCGCCTCCTGGCCGATCACCGTCTGGTGCAGGCAGACGTGGTTGAGCACCGAGCCGAGCGAGTAGTTGGTGTCCTCGTTGCTCGCTGCGACCTCGACCGCCTCGGAGATCGCGATCCCGAGGCTGCCGGACGCGTGCTCGGCCTGCGAGCGACCGGCCTCGGTGAGGTCGGAGGGGCTGCGGTGCACCGTGCCGCCCCAGGTCTCGATCATCGCCCGCCGGTACGGCTTCTGGTCGTAGGAGACGCCGACCATCCACACCTCGCACTCGAGGCCGAAGAGCTGGCAGGCGAGCGCCAGGGCCGATCCCCACTGGCCGGCGCCGGTCTCGGTCGCGAGCTTGGCGATCCCGGCCTGCTTGTTGTAGAAGGCCTGCGCGACGGCGGTGTTCGGCTTGTGCGAGCCGGCGGGGGAGACCCCCTCGTACTTGTAGTAGATGTGGGCGGGGGTATCGAGCGCCTGCTCGAGTCGCCGGGCGCGCAGCAGCGGCGTCGGCCGCCAGAGCGCGTAGACCTCGCGCACCTCCTGGGGGATCTGGATCTCCGGGTCGGCGGAGACCTCCTGCTCGATCAGCGCCATCGGGAACAGCGGCGCCAGGTCCTCGGGGCCGAGCGGCTCCTTGGTCCCGGGATGAAGCGGCGGCAGCGGCTCCCCGGGCAGGTCCGCGAGCAGGTTGACCCAGTGGGTCGGGATGGCGGACGGGGGCAGGCGAAAGTCGATGCTGGCGCTCATGGGATCTCCTCTCGGAAGCGGCGCGGCGATTCTATGATCGCCCGCGATGGCGCGCTGGCAGGAGATCGAGGCCGAGCAGCCGGAGTTCGCGGCCCGCGTCCGCGCCCGCCTCGACGCCGAGAAGCACAAGACGATCGCCACCCTGCGCGCGGACGGCTCGCCGCGGATCAGCGGGATCGAGGCCACGTTTCTCGACGGGGACCTCTGGTTCGGCTCGATGCCCCGGGCGATGAAGGCTCTCGACCTGCTCCGCGACCCGCGGTTTGCGCTTCACAGCGCGAGCCGCGCGGACGGCTGGGAGGGCGACGCCAAGGTCGCCGGTCGCGCCGAGGCGGTGACCGACGCGGAGCGCATCACCGCGTATCGCGGCGAGCCGGAGGAGGAGCCGGGCAGCCTTCACCTCTTCCGGGCGGAGCTCACCGAGGCGACCACCATCGGCCTCAACGAGGCGCGCGACCGGCTCGTGATCGAGTCCTGGCGCGAGGGCCGCGGCTGCGGACGATCGAGCGCGACTGATCGCCGGACCTCGTAAAATCGAATCGATGAGCGAGAACGGCTCCGGCACCTGGCGCGTCTACCTCTCCGGCGAGATCCACTCGGACTGGCGGGAGCGGATCGCCGAGGGCGTGCGCGAGGCGGGCTGCCGGTCGAGCTGCTCTCGCCGGTCACCGACCATGGCGCCTCCGACGACGTCGGGGTGGACATCCTCGGCCCCGAGCAGGACGGGTTCTGGAAGGACCACAAGGGCGCCGGGGTGAACGCCGTCCGCACCCAGACGCTCCTGCGCCGCGCCGACATCGTCGTCGTCCGCTTCGGCGACAAGTACCGCCAGTGGAACGCCGCCTTCGAGGCCGGCTACGGCGCGGCGCTGGGCAAGCCGCTGATCACCCTCCACGACCCGGAGCTCACGCACGCGCTCAAGGAGGTCGACCGGGCCGCGATGGCCACGGCCGAGACTCCCGAGCAGGTCGTCGAGATCCTCGGCTACGCGATCGCCGGCCCCGGCGTTCGCGCCTGACGCCCTAGCTCCGCTCCGGCTCCCAGAAGAACTGCACGGAGACGATCGCCGGCCGGTCGTCCTCGAACGAGTTGCGGATCTGCACCGAGGGCGCCGGCCCGCCCTCGCCGATCGTCGTGCCCGGCTTCGGCGCGGTGAGCGTGTTCGTCGGCGCTCCATCGGCTCCCTGCCGCGAGTACCAGGTCTCGATCGGTTCCTCGGAGAGCTCGAACTGGCGCGCCCAGTCGAGCGCGAGCTCATGCGCCGCCTCGGCCTCCATCGGGTCGGAGTCGACCTGCAGGGTCGTCAGCTGATCGCCCTCGCGGGCGAGCGTGACGTCGTGCACGACGCCGTCCTCGGGGGCGAACTCCTTGCCCTCGGGCAGACGCAGGCGCACCGACTCGATCGGCGTGAGCTCGTTCGCCGTGAGCTCCGGGCGCACGAACTCGACCTGGTCCACCTCGTGGCCCTGGGAAAGGTCCCAGTCGACGGTCACCGGGTCGCCCTCGCTCATGGCGTCATCGTCTCCGCAGCCGGCGAGCGCCAGCGCCGCGACCGCCAGGGCGAGAAGCAACGCGCGCGCATCAGCCACCGGGGTAGGGGAGGTCGGGCAGCTGCCGTGCGTCATCCGCGCGGTCGGTGACCGGCGTGTCGACGATCTGCTGCATCGCGGACGGGTCGTGAACGAGGGTCTCGTAATTGGGGAGCATGTCCTCGCTGATCCAGGCCCAGCGGTCGTTGAAGTCGGCGATGTTGCCGGCGGGGAACGGGGTGGTGATGTGCGCCTCGGGCCCGGGCGGGTCCCAGCCGATGATGGGAACGGTCGGGGTCGCGTCGAGCTCGAGCACGATCGGGTCGAACTCGCGGTAGGGCTGTCCGCCCGGGATCGGGTTGTCGGCCATCGTCGTGGTCATGTAGGTGAAGGCCTCGCCGACCGGGCCGTGATGGCCGCGCATCGCGTCGTAATCATCCTGGATCACCTGCGACTGCTCGCGGTACAGCAGCTGCTCGTTGCCGCGGTCGATCAGCTCGGGGTCGCCCGTGTCGATGTCCTCCCAGGCCGAGAGGGTCTGCGGGTCGATCGCGTCTGGCTGGCTGGCGGCGACGGAGCGAATCGCCCCGATCCCGCCCCAGAGGTAGGCCTCGTGCTGCCAGGCGAGGTCGTCGAAGATCTCCTTCTGCATCACGAGGAAGCGATCCTCGTACCAGCCGAGCTCCTCGCCGGCCAGGTGCTCGGGCACGTCGAGCGGGCCGAGCGGCATGTGCCCGAGCGCCTCGTCGGCCCAGCCCGGCAGGTCGGGGGTGCCGATCAGGCGCCCGAGGTAGTCGATGCGGTCGCCGGGATCGGTGACGTGGCGCACCGCGTAGATGTCCTGCCAGCCGGCGTAGAACATCGGCCCGACGAGGTTCGCCATCCCCGCCCACTGGAGCTCGTTGTGGTCGCTCCACAGCTCGCCGTAGTAGGCGTAGACCGCCTGCACGTTGTCGTCGTTGGCGAGCAGGCCCTCGCTCGGGTCCCAGCTGTCGCCGTCGATCCCGGCGCGCAGGTAGGCGAGCTCCTGCCACTGCTCGCGGGTGAAGTGGGAGAACGTGACGTGGCCGTAGCTCTGCGCGGGGGTCAGCGCGAGGCTGCCGTACGTGCCGCCCAGCGGTGCCGCCGAGGCCGCCGCCTGGACCGCGGCCGCGGTCGACCGATCGGCGCTCAGCACCTCGTCGCAGGCGTCCTGGGCGCGGCGCATGTTGCGCTCACGCACCTGCGCGGCGTAGGCCTGTGCCGCGGCGGCGCCCTGCTGCGCGCTCGCCGCGTCGGCGGCCGCGGAATCCGCGCGCGCCTGCAGCCCGGAGACGTTCGGGGCGATCAGCGCCGCGCCCCGAGGTGGCGATCGCGGCGGCGTCGGCGATCGCCGAGCGGGCGACGGCCCGGCTTGCCTCCGCCTCGGCCTCGCGCACCTCCTCGGCGAGCGCGACGACCCGCTGCTGAGCCTCCTCGACGACCTGCGAGAGCCGCTGCAGCGCCGCGGCCGCCGTCGCCAGCTCGCCCGCCGAGTTCTGCATCATGCGGCTCTCGCGGGTGAGCGCCGAGGCGAAGGCGCCCGCCGCGTCTCCCTGCCAACCCGAGACCAGGCCGTGGGTGGCCTCGACGCGCCCGGCGTTGGTGCGCACGAGGTCGACCGCGCCGGTGAGCGTGCGCGAGGCGTCGGCGAGCCCGTCGGCGTCGCCCTCGGGCCAGGGCAGGCCCTCGACCGCCGCCGAGGCGAGCGTGTCGCCGATCGAGTCGAACGCGAGGGTCACCAGCTCGAGCTCCCTCCGCCCCCGCCGCCTGCGCCGACGCTCCCGCCGCCCATGTTCGACTCGTCGGTATCGCGGTAGACCATCGCCGAGACCACGGTGAGCTCACCCATCGCGATCAGGTCGTCGCTGAGGCGCTCGCCGCCGGCCATCCACTCGGCGGCGAGCGTCTCCAGCGCCGCCGCGGTCGCCGGCGGCTCGGAGGCCGCGCCGCCGACGCCGCTCACCGCGCCGGGCAGCGCCGAGACGGCGCTGCCGACGTCACCAACCGCACCGCCGGCGGCGGTGACCTGATCCGGGGTGACGTCGATGCGGCCCATCGACCAACCTCGGCTTGCGGCCGGGCGCGCTAGCGGTTGAACGAGCTCGCGATCGCCTGCTCGGTGTCGGCGTAGTTGACGCCGGCCTGCTGCATCAGCTGGCTGATCCCGTGCAGCGACTCCTGGATCTGGCGCGAGGACTGCTGCCACTGCATCCAGAGCTCCTGGAAGCGCGCCTGGGCGACGCCCGCCCACTCCGAGCCCAGCGGCGCAGACCTGCGACTGAAGCTGAGAGTTGATCGACTCGATGTTCGCCGCGCCCGAATTCAGCTGACCCGAGATTCCCTGCAGCTGCTCCGGGGTGACGAGGATGTTTCCGGCTGCCATCTTGATCTCTCCTTGCCGGCGGGCGTACCCGACCTCGCAGGGCCCCGCCTGCACGTTCGGCTTACAACCCTCAGATAGCCGTTCGGTTGGGGCCGAAACCCAACGGGTGTTCGAGGTCAGTTCGCGCCGGCGACTTCGCGCTTCCAGGCGTCGACGCCGAGCGCGTCGATCCAGCGAGCAGCCTCGCCCTCGTCGAGGCCGGAGTCGGTGAGGTCGTCCTCAGCCGCGAGCAGGCAGAGCGAGTAGAAGCCTGGTCGAGGACCGCCAGCGCCGAGGTCGGGTTCAGCGGCGTCTCCTGCGCCGCCACCGCGAGGTCTCTGCGCCGGCCCAATGACTGCATCACCGCCGCGATGCGCTCGGCGTGGTCGGCTGCCTCCGCGCCGATCGACTCGCCGGCCTCGCGGCGCCTGAGCAGGCCCTCGTAGGCGTCGACGGCGTCGTCGAGCAGGGCGGCGGCGGTCGCAAGGTGGTCGAGCAGATAACGGACGTCCTCGGGCATCGACTCCGGCGTGTCCGGGTCGCGCTCGAGCAGCAGCTTCTTCAGTCCGGGCTCAGCCATGGCTCAGGCGGTTGACGCCTCGCGGGGCGGGCGCCGGGCGACCAGCCGCTCCAGGTCGGCCTCCGCGCCTTCGTCGTGGAGCAGGGTCTCGAGCTCGGAGCTCGAGAGCACGGCGAGCGGCTCGGGCTCGTCGCGCGAGAGGGCGAGCAGGCAGTAGGCAAGCCGCGCGCACGCGCGCAGCCCCGATGCGTAGGGCGCAAACAGCTCCGGCGCCCGCTCGCTCATCGTCGGGATGGTCAGGAACCCGAGTCGGCCTTCAGCGGCGAGGCTGCGAGCGGTGGCCAGGGCCCGCGCCTGCTCCTCGGTGTCAAGCCCGCCGGCCTCGTGGCTCGCGACCAGGCGCTTCGCTTCGTCGAGGCCCCAGCGCACCTCGTCGAGAACGCCGACGAAGGCCCGCTCCTCCTCGCTTACCTCCCGGCTCATCCGACCTTCTCGAGCGCCTTCTCGACGACGCTCAGGGCGCTGGCCGCGAGCGGGCTCGGATGCGCCTGTGAGCCACTCCTCGGCGCGCGAGCAGCTGGGCGTAGGTGTAGAAGTGGTAGGCCGTGCGATTTTCGAGCAGGTGCGACGCGACCTGCTCGGTCCCGCCGGGAAGGGGGGCGCCGGCCTTGCCCGCGACGTCGAGCGCGTTCTTGACCGTCGAGGCCTGCGCAGCGTCCCACTCCGAGGCTCCGCTTGATCGCCGCGTTCTCGCCCGGCGGCGGCGATCGCCGCGGCGCGGTTTCGCGTCGGCGCCGAGAGCACCGCGGAGGCGACGGCCTCGGCCTCGCGCCGGGCTGCCGCGACCGCCGCGTCGCGTCCAACCAGCGACGTTCCCCGCGCCGCGCCGCGCGGCGAGCCGCGCCGCCTGCGCCGAGCCAGCTGCCTGCCCGCCAAGCCCGAGAGCCCGCCGGCGAGCAGGTTGACCGGGTTGATCAGGCTGTCGTCGTCCTCGACGGCATCGACGCTGCGGCCGTGCTTGGCCGCCCAGTAACCGCCGTAAGCCGGGAATGTTCGTGCTCGTCAGCGCTCGTCCGCTTCGACCTTGTCGGTGTCGGCCACGCCGCCGTTTGCGATCGCCCAGGCGCTCGGGGTGATCAGCAGCTCGCCGGGGCCCATCGCAACCGTCTGGTCCGGGTGCTCGACATGGATCTGGCCGCCGTAGCTCCCGAGGCCGCCGGCCGGGATCCCGAACCCCGGCGATCCCGCGAGCGGACCGCCCGTGAACGGGCCGCCGAGGCCGAAGATCGAGTCCGGGTTCTCCAGCGTGCCGGCGTAGGACCGGGCCTCCTGCTCGAAGTCCCGCAGCACTTCGTTGGCCCTGTTGACGAGCCTCGTCGCTTCGTCGGCCGCGTCGCCGGCATCGTTGGACGCGATCGTCAGCTGGTCCCCGAGATGCCGCCATCTCGGCCGGCTTTGCCGCCGCCAGCTGGCCGGCGAGCGTCGCGGCCGTGGCGTTCGCCGCCGCCTCGCGCTGCTTGGCGTCGATCCAGAGCCCGTGCAGCCGCCGCAGCTCGTCCTGCGTGTGCTCGAGCAGGCCCGCGTACGAGGAGATCGCCTTCTCGCAGGATCGAAACGCCTCGACCCCGCTGCGGATTGGCGGGATCAGCCCGTGCGCGCAGGCGAGATAGCTCGAGGCCGCCCACCCCTGCCAGTCCGCCTCGATCGCGCCGGAGGCGGCGGTCACGCCCTGCCCAACGTCCTCGAGCGCGTCGCCGGCCCGGCCGATCGACCGGGCGGCGCTGCGGATGCCGCCCGGCGAACCCTTCGGCGCCTCGGGAAAGCCGTCGCTCACGGGTTGTGACCGTCCTGTCCGCCGTAGGGGTCGGCCAGTGTCTTGACGGGGATCACGCCCTCGTCGGTGTTCGACGTAGCCGAGCGCGGCCATTGCGACGTTCTGGGAGAGCTGCGCGAGGACATCGCCGTACTGTTCGAGTGAGTCGGAGGCGTTCGAGCACATCGCTGTGAACGCCGCCGCGATCGGCTCGTCGCCGAAGGCGCCCGCCTCGCCCTCGGCCGTCCCGATCGCGGACTTGGCAGCGGCAATCTCGCTCGACTGCCTGCCGATCGCCTGCGCTCCCAGCGCCAGCTCGGGTGCCACGACCTTGATCTGCGCCATCCCGTCGCGTCCTCCCGGAGGCCGAATCTCGTCCCTACATGCGCGAGCGTTTCCGTTCCCGAACCTAGCGGTTGAACGAGCTCGCGATCGCCTGCTCGGTGTCGGCGTAGTTGACGCCGGCCTGCTGCATCAGCTGGCTGATCCCGTGCAGCGACTCCTGGATCTGGCGCGAGGACTGCTGCCACTGCATCCAGAGCTCCTGAAAGCGCGCCTGGGCGACGCCCGCCCACTCCGAGCCCAGCGGCGCGACCTGCGACTGAAGCTGAGAGTTGATCGACTCGATGTTCGCCGCGCCCGAATTCAGCTGACCCGAGATTCCCTGCAGCTGCTCCGGGGTGACGAGGATGTTTCCGGCTGCCATCTTGATCTCTCCTTGGCTCCCCTTGTGGGCTTACGCATATTTGATGCCCGGGCAGCGGCGGATCAAACGTTCGGATCGCGGGGCTAGCGGGTAGCCGAGGGGCGAAAGGAAATCGCGAACCCGCGCACTACGCGGGGGGTTCGCTCACCGCAGGAAGCGATCATGGGGAGAGCACCCGCCGACCACGAGGAGACCACGGAAACGGCCGACGCTGCGTCGTTTCACCGTCCGCCGCGCTCGTGGCCGGACCCGCCGCCGGACGACGAGCTGAGGATCGTCACGCCGCCGACCAAGCCCGAGCGCGGGGGCGCCGGGATGCTCGCGTTCGGGCTGTTCCCGCTGCTCGGCGGGTCGATGATGATCGGCTACGCGTTCATCTCCGGCAACGAGCTCTACATGTACCTCGCGGTCGGCCTGATCACCCTGAGCATCGTCATCGTCGCCGCCATGCGCTACGCGCAGGTGCGCTCGGAGCGCAAGCGCCGGCGGTCCAATCGCGCCAAGTACCGCGCCTACCTCCGCGACACCGAGGATCGGCTCGCCCACGACGCGGAGCTGCAGCGCGAGTACGCCGACCGGCTCTACCCGGACCACGAGCGCCTCTGGGGCATGGTCATGCGCCGGCGCCATCTCTGGGAGCGCCGGGCGGACGACCCCGACTTCCTCCGGGTGCGCGTCGGCCGCGGCGCGGTCGCCAACGCGCGGCCGCTGCGGCTGGAGATCTCCGACGACCCGCTGACCGAGCGCGAGACCGACCTCGAGGACGAGGCCAGCCTGGTCGTGCGCCGCTGGCGCGAGGTAAACGACGTGCCCGTGGTGCTCGACCTGGCGCCGGCGCGGATCGTCTCCGTGGTGGGCGAGGCCGAGGACGCCCGCGCCCTCGCCCGGGCCCTGGTCGCTCAGCTGGCCGCCTTCCGGGCGCCGGCCGACCTGCGCATCCTCGCTGCCTACGACGACCACGACGACGGGGCCGAGGAGTGGCGCTGGCTCAAATGGCTCCCGCACGCGCGGGCGGAGGTCCGCTCGCGCCAGGACGTGCCCGGGCTGGTCCCGCCGCCGGTGCTGATGGCCGGCTCGACGGCGCGCCTCGCGCAGCTGCTCGAGGGTGAGCTCGGCCCGCGACTGGAGCAGATCGAGCGCCTGCGCGAGCAGGGCGCCGGCGCCCGCACGGTGCGGATCGAGGCCCCGCAGCTGGTCCTGTTCATCGACGGGCTCTCGGCGAGCGGCGAGGCGGGCCGGCTGCCGATCCTGCGCCAGGCGATCGAGCGCGCGGCGGAGCTGCGCCTCACGGTCGTCTGGCTGAGCCGCTCGGTCGACACGGAGCCCTCCGAGGTCGAGGCGCGGTGCGTGATCGCGGCCGGCGGCAGCGCGGTGGTCGAGGAGCGCGGCGAGCGCAGCGGGCGCTGGGAGGCGGTTTGGCCCGACCGCGGCGATCCGGGGATCTGCGAGGCGGTTGCCCGCGAGCTGGCGCCACTGAAGCTCGAGGACCGCGAGGCCCATCGCAGCCTCGCCGACGAGGTGCGCCTCTTCGACCTGCTCGGCGCCCGCGACGTGACCGGGCTGGACGTCGCTCGTCGCTGGCGCAGGCGGCCGCACCGCGACGAGCTGCGCGCCGCGATCGGGATCGAGGGCGAGGGCGAGCGCGTCGACCTCGACCTCAAGCAGGCCGCCGACGGCGGCATGGGCCCCCACGGTTTGATCGTCGGCGCCACCGGGTCGGGCAAGAGCGAGCTCCTGCGGACCCTGGTCGCGGGCCTGGCGCTCGACCATCCGCCCGAGACGCTCGCCTTCGTGCTCATCGACTACAAGGGCGGCGCCGCGTTCGCCGAGCTCGCCGAGCTGCCGCACACGGCGGGCGTGATCACCAACCTCTCCCAGGACGAGAGCCTGGTCGAGCGCATGCGCGAAGCGCTGCTCGGCGAGCAGGAGCGCCGCCAGCAGATGCTGCTCGACGCCGGCAGCCTCGACGACATCAAGCAGT
Organism: uncultured Solirubrobacterales bacterium; assembly: GCA_963729065.1. Taxonomy (GTDB): domain Bacteria; phylum Actinomycetota; class Thermoleophilia; order Solirubrobacterales; family 70-9; genus WHSW01. Next base: position 362,003 of record CAVSMS010000010.1, on the reverse strand, counting down.
ACCGCGAGCGCCGGCGCGAGCGGCCCGAGCTCGCCGCCGATGCCGTACCTGCTGGTGATCATCGACGAGTTCAGCGAGCTGCTCGCCGCCCGGCCGGAGTTCATCGACCTCTTCCTCGGCATCGGCCGGGTCGGTCGCAGCCTCGGGATGCACCTGCTGTTCTCGACCCAGCGACTGGAGGAGGGGCGGCTGCGGGGCCTGGAGAGCAACCTGCGCTACCGGCTCTGCCTGCGCACCTACTCCTCGGCCGAGAGCAAGATCGTGCTCGGCACTCCCGACGCCTTCCTCCTGCCGCCGTTCCCCGGCGCGGCCTACCTCAAGGTCGACACCTCCGTCTATCAGCGGTTCAAGGTCGCCCTCGTCTCCTCCGCGCATCGCGGGCGCGACCGCGGCCCGGTCCTGACGACGGCGGTCGAGGCGTTCTCGGCCGAGGCGCCCGAGGAGGCGCCGGCGGCCCCCGAGCCCGCGCGCCGCGCTCAGCAGAGCGACCTCGACGCCCTGATCGCGGCCCTCCGCGAGGCGCACGCGGGCGGGCCCGTTCACCAGGTCTGGGTGCCTCCGCTCGAGCCCGAGGTCGGCCTCGACGCGGCCGCGACCGAGCCGCCGTGGTGGGATCGCGGGGAGCGGCGCGACGACCTCACCGTGCCCCTGGGGCTGGTCGACATCCCGACCCGCCAGACCACCGAGCCGCTGCGGGCCGACCTCGCGGGCGCGGCCGGTCACATCGCGATCGCCGGCGCGCCGCAGACCGGCAAGAGCTCCTTCCTCGGGACCCTGGCGGCGGCGCTGATCCGCGGCTTCACGCCGCGAGGAGGTGCAGCTGTACGCCATCGACCTCGGCGGGGGAGGCCTGGCGCCGCTCGCGGACGCCCCGCATGTCGGCGGCGTGTTCGGAAAGCTCGACGGCGACAAGGTCCCCCGCACCGTCCGCCACGTCAGGGCCCTGATCGCCGAGCGGGAGCTCGCCTTCCGCGACCTCGGCGTCGCCTCGATGGGCGAGTTGCGCGCCCGGCGCGCGGCCGGGGAGCTCGACGGACGAGGAGGCCGCCGACGTGTTCCTGCTGATCGACAACTGGGCGGCCCTGCGGCGCGACTACGAGGACCTCGACCTCGAGGTCGAGGAGATCGCGAACGCCGGGCTGAACTTCGGCGTCCACGTCGCCGTCTCGGCGAACCGCTGGGGCGAGATCCGGCCGAACCTCCGCGACAACCTCGGCAGCAGGTTCGAGCTGCGCCTCAACGACCCGGTCGACTCCGAGGTCGGCAAGCGGATCGCCATGACGGTGCCCGAGGGCGTCCCGGGGCGGGGATTGACCGCCGAGGGGCTGCACTTCCAGACCGCCCGTCCCGTCGCCGCCGACCTGCGTCGCGCCGCCGAGCGCTGGGCGGGCCCCGCGGCCCGGGAGGTCCCGATCCTGCCGACGCGGCTCGATCTCGACCACCTGCCGCGCGGGCGCGGCCGACGGGGTGGCGATCGGCGTCGACGAGCTGCGCCTCGATCCCGTCTTCCTCGACCTCGCGGGCGCCGATCCCCACTTCCTCGTCCTCGGCGACTCGGAGGCGGGCAAGAGCTCGCTGCTGCGGGCGTTCGCCCGCGGGCTCACCGAAGGCGCCGGCCCTGATCGCGCCCAGCTCGTGATCGTCGACTACCGGCGCTCGCTGATCGACCTGGCGGACGGCCCCCACACGCGCGCGTACGCCGCGAACGGGGAGATGGCCGCCGCGGCGGTGGGCGAGCTGGTCGACGAGCTTCGCGCCCGCATGCCCGGGCCCGAGACCTCGCGCGAGGAGCTCCTGCGGGGACCGACCTGGTCGGGGCCGCGCTACTACCTGCTCGTCGACGACTACGACCTCGTCCCCGCGGCGACCGGCAACCCGCTCGACCGGTTGGTCGAGCTGCTCCCGCACGGGCGCGACCTCGGCCTGCACCTGGTGCTCGCGCGGCGCGTCGGCGGCACCGCGAGGAGCGCCTTCGAACCGGTCTACCAGCGGCTGACCGAGCTCGGCACGCCCGGGTTGATCATGAGCGGCGAGCATCAGGAGGGCCCGTTGCTCGGCGGCCAGCGCGCCCGCCACCTGCCGCCCGGGCGCGGGCTGCTCGTCCGCCGCGGCCGGCAGCCGACCCTGGTCCAGGTCGCCTACGCGGACCCGGATCCCCGCGAGCCTGACGCCGAGCCCCCCGGAGCGGCGGCCATCCCAAACCCGACGCGTGTGAGGAGCAGAGCGTGAGAAGCCTCGTCGTCACCATCAGCGGCCCCGAAGACCGGATCGACCTCTCGGTCCCTGCCGAGACGCCGATCGACAAGCTGATCCCGAGCCTGCTCTCGCTCGAGGTGGTCCAGGGCAACGGCGACCCCGGGCCTGTGGCAGCTCCAGCGCGTCGGCCACGGGCCGCTGGCCCGCGAAAGCACCCTGACCGAGGCCGGGGTGCTCGACGGCGCCGTGCTCGAGCTGCGGCCGACGCAGCCGGAGGAGGCGCGCGAAGCCGCCGCCCCCGGGCCCGATCCCGCACGAGCAGGTCGTCGCCGAGCAGGAGGCGCAGGACCTGCGCCGGCGGGCCGGCTTCCCGCTGCAGCGGACCGCGGCGGCGCTGCCGCCGCATCCCGGATTCTGGGAGCGGCTCTCCGCGTCCTTTTCCGCGGCGGTCTCGGGCGAGGACCGCGACGCGTCCAAAGCGGTCGCCCGGGGCGCCGGCGGGCCGGTGACCAGCCCAGCAGACCTCACCTCACAGAGCGGGCCCGGGCCGTTGGAGCGCGCGCGCACGAATTGGCGCGAGGGCGCGTACCTGCACCGGGTGGAGGCGGCGGTTGCCGAGCCGCGGCTGCGGCGGTGCCTGACGATCGCCGTGGTCTCGCCCAAGGGCGGCGTCGGCAAGACGACGCTCACCTCGCTGCTGGGCTCCCGGCTCACGCGGATCCGCCACGAGCGGATCGTCGCCGTCGACACCAACCCGGACTACGGCTCCCTCGGCCGCGCCCTGACCCCCGACCACCGGGTCTTCGTCGACGACCTCGTCGACATCCTCCAGCACCCCGACCTCTCGGTCACCGAGCTCGACCGCAAGCTCGGCCGTGCGTTCGAGGGCCTGCGCGTGCTGCCGGCCCCGACCGACCCGCAGCGCATGGCCCAGCTCGACAAGGCCGCCTACGAGAAGGTCTTCACCCGCCTGCAGCAGATGGTCGACGGCCTGGTGCTCGACTGCGGCACCGGGCTACAGGAGCCCGCCGCCCAGGCGGCGCTCGAGGCGGCCGACCAGATCGTGCTCGTCTCCGACGCCGACCCCTCGACAGCGAGCCTGGTCGCCGAGGCGGCCGAGCTCCTGAAGCGCAGCGGCCTCCCCGTCTACCTCGTCGTCAACAAGATGCCGCGCTCCGGCGCCCGCCTCGACCTCGACGCCGTCTCGCGCGCGGTCCGCGACGCTCGCGGGCTGATCACGCTGCGCGCGCGGCCCCAGGCCGCCGCCCAGCTCACGAGCGGCGACTTCTCCTGGGACCGTGCACCGCGCGACTGGGACGTTGCCCTGGCAGAGCTCTGCGCCGTGATCGCCGCCGACTGGCGCGACCTCGAGCTCTCGTCCTAGCGGCTATCGCCGGGCGCGCTTGCGGGCGCCCTTCTTGGCGGCGCGGCTGCGGGCGTCGGCCTTGCGCTTTCTCGTTGCCGCCGCCTTCTTCGCCGCCTTTGACCGCTTGCGGGGGCCCCGGCCGACCCGGTGCTTGATCTCGTCGACCGCCGCCGACAGCTCGGCCGCCGCGCGCTGCGCCGGCTTGGTCTTGGCCTTGCCCTGCCTCGGCAGCGAATCCGCCAACCGCTTCGCCACGCCCTTGCGGACGCCGCGTGAGCGCAGCCGCTTGTAGAGCTTCTTGTCTCGCTTGGTCTTGGTCGCAGCCATTCATGGCCTCCTCTTTCGGGTGCTCCCTCGAACCGAGGCCTACCCGGCGGACCGGGTCCTAGTCGATAGCCTTGGGCCGCCATCTGGAGGGGTGGCAGAGTGGTTGAATGCGGCGGTCTCGAAAACCGTTATGGGCGTTTTCTCGTCCATCGAGGGTTCGAATCCCTCCCCCTCCGCTAGAGAACGGGAAAGGCCTCATTAGCAGGCGCTTTCTCCCTTGATGGAAGCGGGAAGCTCTTCCGCAGGAGACTGCGGGAAACCGCATGAACCGGCTCAAGGACCTGCGCCCGGTTCCCGCGGTTGCGTGATCGGGCGGCCCTACTAGGCTTTCCGCATGAAGATCTTCAATCTCAACGCAGACGAGTGGGATCGCACGGAAGAGCGCGAGGGCTGGCGTTTCAAGGACGCCTGGGTCGGCGCGCACACCGACGCCGAGCTGATCGGCGCGAGCATGTACGAGGTCGAGCCGGGTAACAAGCAGGGGCCATTTCACACCCACCACGCGAACGAGGAATGGGTGATCGTCCTCCGCGGCGAGCCGGCGCTCCGCACGCACGAGGGCGAGCAGCAGCTGCGCGAGGGCGACGTCGTCGCGTTCCCGCGCGGCAAGGAGGGCGCGCACCAGATCCGCAACGACACGGACGCGCCCGTCCGCGTCCTCATGCTCTCCACGCTGATCGCGCCGGACATCGTCGAGTACCTCGACACGGGCAAGATCGGCGCGCGGAGCGTCGCCGGCGAGCGGATCATCTTTGCTCGCCCCGGGCCTGAGCTCGAATACTGGGAAGGCGAGGACTAAAGCGGTCTCGAAAACCGTTATGGGCGTTTTCTCGTCCATCGAGGGTTCGAATCCCTCCCCCTCCGCTACACGCCAGAGCTCCCGTGAGGGCGCTTGCTTTACTCGAATGGCAGGCCGACGCGCCGATCTCGGCCACGTCCGTTGACCACCGATGGGGGCCAATCCGAAAGGCTCGACCGCGATGTCACGAGAACTCGAGATTCCTGCCGCAGACACTCAGCTCTACGGCGTCGACGACCCGGGCGGCACTCCCGCCCTGCTCTTCCTCAGCGGCGGCTTCGGCACCGTGCAGAACTGGAGCCGCGTCATCCGCAGTCTCGACGGGAAGTACCGCACGGTGCGGTTCGACGCGCGGGCGCGCGGGAAGTCGGGCACATCGGCCGACTACTCCGCACAGGCGGCCGTCGACGACATCGGACGGGTCATCGACGCGACCGGGATCGAACGCCCGATCCTCGTCGGGTGGTCTTACGGCGCCACGATCGCGGTGCGATACGCGGCTCAGCACCCCGAGCGGGTCAGCGGACTCGTGCTCATCGACGGTGCTTACCCGATCACCATGTTCGACGAGGCCGGAAAGGAGAAGGTCCGCACCCAGTTTCGTCGGCTGGGGTGGCTCATGCGCATCGCGGCAGTGTTCGGCCGCTCGGCCCGGATGTCTCCCGCCGAGTCCGCCGAAGTCGTGATCGAGATGGACGCCGTCAACGGCGAACTCGGACCCGACTTCGCGGCGCTGGAATGCCCGACCGTGTTCGTGGTTGGCACCGGAGGCCACTCGGGCGCCACCGAGGACGAGATGCGCACGGTGCGCGCTGCCGCCGCCCCCGCCGTGGAGAGCAACGAGCGCGTGTCGGTATTCGCAACGACGCCTCACAAGCACACGCAGATCCTCAGCAAGGCCCCCGACACCGTGGTCGGCGCGATCGAGGACGTCATCCAAAAGTCGTCCTGACCGGCGTTCGACCCGCCGTCGCTATAACGACTACCAGAGACGGGCCGTTGGCCGGGCTGAAGGCCGCTCGCGGTCCCCGCGGTGTGCGGGGAGGTCAGGTGCCGGCGGGCTGGAAGAGCTCGATCGGGTTGCCTGCGGGGTCCTCGAGCAGGATCTGGCTGCCGCCCCGCCCCGTAACGATGTCGTTACGGAAGCTGGCCCCGACCTCTCGGAGCTCCTCGACCTCGCGCTCGAGGTCTGAGACCTCGAGCTGGATCCGATTCCAGCCCCCTGGAGCGGGAAGGCGGCCATCGGGCATTGGTTGTCCTGCACCGCCTGCGCCTGGCCGGTTGAGCAACAGCCGCAGGCTGCCTCGCGAAAGCACCGCAAAGCCCGGTCCTGGCTGCATCTCGACGTTGAAGCCGAGGCGCTCGACGTAGAAGCCAACCGCGGCGTCGACGTCGTCGGAGATGTAGCGAACGCTGACCGTCGTCATTTCGTCCTCCATTCCATTAAATATGCTGTTCTCAAAACTGTTTATATCAAGAACAGTTCTCTAGCAGCGGTACTATCGCCAGGTGCCCGGAGAATCACCCAGCGCGCAGGCGTCCGCGGCGCGGGGATTAAGCCGGCGCCTCGGCTTCCTGCTTGGCCCAGCTGGGCACCCACGCGCATCGGCTGTTCGCCGAACGCCTCGCCCGACTCGAGCTCCACCCCCGGCACTTCGGAATGCTGAGCCACCTCGCCGCCTCCGAGGGCCGGTCCCAGCAGGCGCTCAGCAACGCGCTGGGCATCCACCGCAGCGCCGTGGTCGCGCTCGTCGACGATCTCGAGCAACGCGGGCTCGCCGAGCGACGCCGCGACCCCGTCGACCGACGCGCCTACACGCTCTACCTGACACCCGCCGGGCGCGACCTGCTCGCCGACCTCGAGCGCATAGTCGACGAGCGCGACGTCGAGCTCCTGGCTGCCCTCGACGCGCAGAACGCTCACAGCTCATCTCTCTGCTGCAGCGCGTCGCCGAGTCACAAGGCCTCACGGCGGGCGTTCATCCGAATCTGGAGCAGTCCCGGGATGTGCGGGAGGCCTAGCGGCGCCGCTGCGCCGTGATCAGCCAGGAGCGCGAATCGAGGACGACGCCGCGCTCGTCGCTGTAGTGAGCCGCGAGCATCTCGCGCAAGCGCTCGACGGTACGAGCCGCTTCGCGGCCGCTCAGGCTGGCGAGGGCGGCGCTCGTGTCCTGAAAACCCCGGACCCAGGCGAGCGCGGCCTCGAGGTCGTGTCCGTAGAGGACCGGCTCGCGGACGTCCTCGAAGCGGATGCCGTCGAAGCCGGCGCCCTCGAGGATGCCCGCGGTGGCTTCGGCATCGCCGAGCGAGAAGGGGTCCGCGCCCGGCTGCGGGCGGCTGGGCTGCGTCGCCCAGCGCAGCATCGATCGCCCGCGCCCACTCGTTGTCCTCGTGTCGCTGCCAGACGAGCAGCACCAGGCGCGCCCCGGGTCGAAGGGCGGCGGCGATGTTGGCGAACGCGGCGGCCGGGTCGGAGAAGAACATCGTCCCGAAGCGGCTGATGGCAACGTCGAAGCCGGCGGGGTCGAAGCGATGGACCTGGGCGTCGCCGAGCTCGTACCGGACGTTGTCGACTCGCTCGGCCGCCGCGAGCTGACGGGCGCGCTCGAGCATGCGCTCGGAAACGTCGACACCGACAACGCGGCCCGGCGCCGCGGCCCGCGCCGCCTCGCGAGTCGTCAGCCCGGTGCCGCACCCGATGTCGAGGACCTCGTCACCGGAGCTGATCCCGTAGGCGGCGCGAAGGTGCTCGTGGTGAGCGCGCAGCTCGGCGTCGTAGAAGTCCAGGCTGTTCGGCGAGGACACGAGGCCGAGGCTATTGAAGGTCGCCGCTTCCGACGGGGAGGATCACTCCAGTAAGCGGTTCCGCGGAACCGCTATCTGTGATCTCGCGTCACATAACGCGGTTCCGCGGAACCGAAGCTCGCGTTGGGCCTGGCGGGTGACATCGTCGCGCTCTCGATCGGTGGCGAACATATGTTCGATCATAGGGCGGTGGTCGGACGACCCGACAGGGAGACGCTCCTCGGGCAAAGGGCTACTTGGCCTTCTCGGCTAGAGCGAGAGCCGCTTCCGGCGTCTCGGCCCAAGCGATGTAGTCAGAAAGCGGTCGTTCGATGAACCCTTCTGCCGACATCCGTTCAAGCTGGGCTCGCAGGCCGTCGTAGAAACCGTCCGTGTTCAGCACGACCACCTGCTTCTCGTGGGCGTCGTGCTTACGCAGTTCGAGGATCTCCGAGAGCTCATCCAGTGTGCCGAGTCCGCCCGGTAGCACCACGATCGCGTCACTGCGGGCGAGCAGCATCGCCTTGCGCTCCCCGAGATCCTTGGCAATCACCATTTCGTCGGCATCCGGCCGCGCCTTTTGTTTGAGGATCTCGACCGAGATACCGAAGATCTGGCCCCCGCCGGCCTGGACGCCGTCGGCCATGACCTTCATCACGCCACTGTTGGAGCCACCCCAGACGAGGCTGTGCCCGTGTTCGGCAATCAGCTTCGCCAGCTGCCGTGCCGGGAGAACGTACTTGTCCGCCAGGTCGCTGGCCGAGCAGAAGACGCAAACGTTCATCGGCGGCTGGGACGTTCTCCCGTGGCTTCGGCCGGCATCTCGCAGAACGTAGCGCCGCCGTGCGGAGTGCCGCTCTTCGCCCACCCAGGTACGGGGCGGGCTTAGTTTCCGGTGTCCGGGGAACTAGTGGAGTGTGACCGGAGGTCAACCGTTCAAGCTGCGGCTTGCCGCCCAGCCGGCGTCGGTGCCCACTGCGCGCCACGAGTTGGCCAAGATCGCGTATGGGTGTGGAGCTGATCTGTTCGCCGTCCGCACCGTGGTCACCGAGTTGGTCGGAAACGCCGTCAAGCATGCCTACACCGAGACCGAGCCAGGACCGGTGCTGGTGACGGCCCGCACGCAGGCCGGGCGTCTCTTGGTCACCGTCACTGACGACGGCTCCGGGATGCGTCCGCATGTCGCCAGCGACGGTCTTGGCCTTGGTCTGCCGCTCGCCGGCAACCTCACGGAAGAGCTTCGAATCGAAACCGATGACCATGGGACCACGGTTTTCGCAGCCTTTGCTGCTCCGGGCCATCCCGTGGTCCACAACCGCCGCAGGTCTACCGCCGCATAGCAACTAGCTACTTCGCGTCGTGGAAGATGATGCCGAGCGTGGTCCGCTCGCCCGAGTGGACGGTGGCGACGCCGTGGCGCATGTTGGTTCTGTAGTAGCCGCGCGTCCCCTGCACCGGGCGGGTTCGGGTGGGGAAGATGAGGAACGCACCCCGGCGTAGGTCGATCACGTGGGCGCGGGACTGGGCTCGAGGGCGTTGCTCGACGAGCACGAACTGACCGCCATCGAAGTCCTCCCCCGGGCGGTTGAGGATCGTGACCGCCTGCAGCGGGAAGGCGATATCGCCGTAGAGGTCCTGGTGCAGCGTGTTGTGGCCGCCCTCGAAGTAGCGCAGGATCAGCGGCGTCGTGCGTTTCTGGCCCGCTTGGTGACAGCGCGACAGGAACGCGTCGAGGTCGTGGGGGAAGCGCACGGACTCGCCGAGACGCTCTGCCCACGCGTTGGCCAGCTCCGCCAGCGGGGGGTAGAGCGCCCGGCGGGCCTGGTCGATCGGCGTGGGAAGTGGCGCGTCGAAGTACCGGTACTCGCCCTCGCCAAAGCGGTGGCGGCGCATGTCGACGGTGCTGCGGAAGCGCCCGTCGTCGTCGAACAGCGCCTCCAGCTCGCGGCACTCGCCGGCCGTGTAGATCTTCGGCGTCTGGACGAACCCGCGCTCGTCGAGCTCCGCGCTCAGCGCGTTCCAGTCGAATTTCGCGACACGTTCGGCGACCCGCATACGTAGGAAACGCAGCGGGCCGCCGAAACGTGAGGTCGCTCAGCCGCAGGGAGACGGCGACCTGCTCGAGCAGGTCCATCGCGTCCTGCATCCCCGCCTCCATCCCGGAGTTGATGTGGGCGTCGCGGTCCTCCTGGTTGCGGTGCTCGACCAGCATCGTCATCGTCGTGCGCCCGTCGACCTCGGTGAAGGTGGTCGTCGTCAGCGCCGCCGCGTCGGGCGCGCCCTCGTACACCTCGGTCCCGACGATCCGCTCGTTCGGGATGACCTCCCGGTACTCGCCGTGGAAGCCGACCTCCATTCCGTTGTCGGCGACCATCACGTACCGCCAGCTGCCGCCGGCGCGGAGGTCGATCTCGGCGATCGTCACCTCGCCGCGGTTTGAGCTCCACCAGCGCTTCACCAGCTCCGGGGTTGTCCACGCCTTGAACACCAGGTGCTTGGGGGCGTCGAACTCCCGCGTGATCAGGATCTGCTCGTCCGTCGGGAGGGTCACCGTGGCCGTCCCGCTACTCGTCGCTGTCATCTCGCTGCTCCTTTTCCTTGAGGTCCTCCAACACGACATCCAGCTGCTCGAACCGCTCCGACCAGGCGCGCTCGTAGCCCTTCACCCAGTCGTGGATGGGCTTCAGCGCCCGGCCGTTGACCCGGTACAGCCGCCGTCGTCCTTCATCGCGTACGTCAACCGCTCCCACCTCCCGCAGCACCCGTAGGTGCTTCGACACCTGTGGCTGAGCCAGCCCGAGCGCGCTGACCAGGTCGTTGACGGGACGCTCCCCGTCGGCGAGCAGGTCGAGGATCTGCCGACGCCTCGGCTCCGCCACCGCGTTGAACGCGTCCGCCGTGGTTGCCGCTCGTGCCATGGGCGTGAGTATATATGCCGATATAGGAATATGTCAAGCCGAACGCGATGAAATCGCTTGTGCAGCGGTTGACGGGACCGCGCTCCCGACACCACACTGAGAGGTGTGATCAGGCTTGCCTGAGCCGATCGAGCGCGGCCAGCGCTACATGCCCGGCCTCGACGGGCTGCGCGCGCTCGCCGTCCTCGCCGTTCTCGCCTACCACCTCGACATCGGGTGGGCGCAGGGCGGGCTGCTCGGCGTCGGCGTCTTCTTCACCCTCAGCGGCTACCTGATCACCGACCTGCTGCTCGAGCAGACGTCCCGCGGCGGGATTCGCCTCGGGCAATTCTGGCTGCGGCGGGCGCGGCGGCTGCTGCCCGCTCTGTTCGTGATGCTCGTCGTCGTCACCGCATGGGTCACCCTGGTCGAGCCCTCGCAGCTCGACTCGCTGCGGGGTGCGGTCGCCGCGGCCGCAGGCTATGTCAGCAACTGGTGGCTGATCTTCCAGGACATCCCGTACGTCGACCTGTTCGCGGCGCCGTCGCCGCTCGGCCACCTGTGGTCGCTCTCGATCGAGGAGCAGTTCTACCTCGTGTGGCCGTTCGTGCTGCTGCTCGGGCTCCGATACCTCAAGGAGCCAGGCGGCAGCCTTCGGATCCGCCCCCGGCTGGCGCTCCTGACCCTCGGGATGGCCGCGGTCTCGATCGCGCTGATGGCGCTGCTCTACGCGCCGGGTCTCGATTCGATCCGGGTCTACGACGGAACCGACACGCGGGCGTTCGGCCTGCTGATCGGCGCCGCTCTGGCGATGGTGTGGCCGGCCGGCCGGCTGAGCGCCGCGGTCACGGCCTCCGCTCGCCGGGTCCTCGACGGCGCCGGGATCGCCGGCCTCGTGGTGATCGCGCTGCTCGTCTGGCGCACGAGCTACGACTCGGCCTTCCTCTATCCGACGGGGCTGGTGCTGCTCTCGTTCGCCACCGCGGTGGTCGTCGCCGCGCTCGCGCACCCGGCCACCCGGCTCGGCCGCGCCCTCGGGTGGCGGCCGCTGCGCTGGATCGGCGTTCGCTCCTACGGCATCTACCTCTGGCACTTCCCGGTGATCGCGCTGACGACACCCTTCCCGGACACGGGCTTCGACCTCCCGCGCGCGACGCTGCAGACGGCGGCGACGTTCGCGCTCGCGGCACTCTCGTGGCGCTACGTCGAGGAGCCCGTGCGCCACGGCGCGCTCGGGCGGCTCTGGCGCCGGGCCCGGTCGCCCGCGGTTCGCCTGCGGGCCCTGCCGCGGCTCGGCTGGGCGACGGTCACGGCCGCGACGGCCGCCGTCGCGCTGGCCGCGTGCGGGCTTGCCGGCGTGTCGCCAGTCGGCCCGGCCGGCGGCCTTTCGGCCTCGATCTCGGGCGGGGTGGACGTGGCCGCGCCGGCGTATGCGGCGTCGCCGCCGCCGCCGTCCGGCGGCCCCGGTGCGGCGATCGCCCTGGACGTCGGCGGCGGCCCCGTGCGAACCTCCTGCCGGCGGGTCGTCCACATCGGCGACTCGACGTCGGAGGGCCTCATCTCGCACGACTACCTGCCCGATCGGCGCGACCGGATCACCGCGCGCTACGCGCAGGTGGGCGCCACCGGGTCGCGGATGGAGATCGAGGCGGCGACCTCGATCGTCGAGACCCTGGCGGGCGGGACCAATGCCTACGAGGTGGCTCGCGATCTGGTCGCCGGCGGATACCGCGGGTGCTGGGTGCTCGCGCTCGGCACCAACGACGCGGCCGACGTCTTCGTCGGATCGTCGGTGAACCTCGGGGAGCGGATCGACCGGATGATGTCCGCGATCGGCGACCGGCCGGCGCTTTGGGTGACGGCCAGGTCCCTGGTCGCCGACGGCGCGTACGCGGAGGAGAACATGCAGAGCTGGAACGACGCCCTCCTGGAGGCCTGCTCGCGCTATCCGAACATGCGGGTGTTCGACTGGGCCGCGCTCGCCCGCGACGAGTGGTTCATCGAGGACGGGATCCACTTCACCTCGCCCGGCTACGCGGCTCGGGCGCGGCTGATCGCCCGCGCGCTCGCTCGCGCCTTTCCCGCCGTCGGCGTGCCCGGCTCGAGCTGCGTGGTCGGTTAGCGCGGCGCCAGGATCGACTCGAGCGCGTCGACGACCCGCACCGCGTGGGTGCCGTCGGGGTCGCGGTCGGGGTTGAAGTCGGCGACCGAGACGCCGAGCAGACCGGGCGCTCCGGCGAGCGGCGCCGCGAGGTCGACCAGCTCCTCCCAGTCGAGCCCGAGCGGCTGCGGGTAGGTGACCGCGGGCAGGACCTCCCCGTCGAGGACGTCGAGGTCGAGGTGCAGCCACGCCGGCCGTCCGCTCGCCCGCGCGGCGACCTCGGCTCCCACCGCGGCCGGGCCCCGTTCGCGCACCTCCGGCGCGGTCAGGGCGCGGATCTCGGGGTCGAGCCGGGCGTTCTCGGCGGCGACGTCGGGGTGGAGCTCGGCCGGGCGGTGCCCGAGCAGGTCGACCGCGCCGGGCTCCACCAGCGGCCCGTCGCCCTCGAGCAGGCCGGGCGGGCCGTGGCCGGTGAGGATCGCCAGCTCCATGTCGGCCGCCTCGCCGGTCGGCGAGCTGCGCCCGTCGAAGAAGTCGCCATGGCCGTCGACGAACCAGAGGCCGGTGGCGCGGGGCAGCGCCTCGAACACCCCGAGCAACAGGGTGCAGTCGCCGCCGATCACCAGCGGTTGCTCGCCGGCCGCTCGGATCTCGCGCACACGGCCGGCCACCGCCCGCGTGGCGCGGCGGATGTCGTCGGCGCCGATCACGCCGGTCTCGGGATCGCGTCGCGTGTCGCGGATGCGCGCCTCGGCCTCCCCGGCGTCCCGCGCCCCGAGCCGTTCGACGAGCCCGGCCGCGCGCAGGGCCGCCGGCGCGTGCTCCTCGCCCCGGCCCGCCCCCGAGCAGTCGATCGGCGCGTCGAGGATCGCGAACCGCGCCGGCGTCATCGCATGGACCTCCTCGAGCAGCGCCCGCAGGATCGCCGCCTCGCGCTCGTCGGCGCCGAGATAGGCGGCGCGGATCACCGCCCAGGCGCGCATCCGGCGCTGGTCGAGCCCCGCGCCGGCGAAGGCGGCCAGCCGCCGCCGGGTGACCTCGAGGTCGAGCTCGGAGCCGATCGGGTTCCAGAGGAACGGCGCGACGTCGAACTCCGGCTCGCCCAGCATCGGCTTCGGGTCGATCGCGAGGTGGCGGTCGCCGGCGGCGAGGATGTTGTGGTGGTGAAGGTCGCCGTGGACGAGCGTCCGCGCCTCGGGCTCCAGCGAGGCGAACAGCGACCGGGCGAGCGGGATCAGCTCGCTGCCCGCGCCGGCGGCCCGCTCGGCCTCGTCCAGCCACGGTCCGACCCGATCGGCGACCGGCCGGAACGGACCTCCCGCCGGCCGCCAGAGCCGCCGGCCGAGCTCGACCGCGATCGCCGTCGCCTCGTCCTCGTCGAGGGCGGCGATGTCGGTGCCCGGCCGGGCCCGCTCGAGCAGCAGCGCCCGCCGTTCGGGGTTCACGCGCAGCAGGCGGACGGCCGCGCCGCCGTCCCAGAGCTCGAGCGCCTCGGCCTCGTGCTCGGACTCGTCGTCGTCGGCCGGGCGGACCTTGAGCACCGCGTCGTCGCCCGCCGGCGCGACGAAGGAGTAGTTCGAGAGCGCGAAGGGCGCGCCGAGCCGCAGGCCCCACTCCTCCGCGACCTGGCGGGCGATCGGGCCGAGCGGCGCCAGGTCGAGGCCGGGGCTCACCCGGAGAAGCCTAGGCCCGCGCGGCGAGCGACTGGTTGCGCTCGAGCCAGCTGCCGACCTCGTCGGCCGGCATCGGGCGGCTGATCGCGTAGCCCTGGACGGTGTCGCAGCCGAGCCCGATCAGCGTGTCCCAGGTGGCCTCGTCCTCGACCCCCTCCGCGCAGGCCGTGAGCCCGAGCCCGTGCGCGAGGTCGACGATCGAGCGCAGCACGGCGTGGCGGCGGTCCTCGTCGGCGCGCTTGAGGAACGTCTGGTCGATCTTCAGCGTGTCGACGGGCAGCTCCTCGAGCCGCGCGAGCGACGAGTGCCCGGTGCCGAAGTCGTCGATCGCGATCGCCGCGTCCTCGGAACGGACCTCCGCGAGCGCGGCGGCGACCCGCTTGGGGGCGTCCATCACGGCGCTCTCGGTGACCTCGAGCGTCAGGCGGTGTGGGTTCAGCTTGGCCGCGGAGAGGGCATCGGAGATCTCGTCGATGAGCTCCTCGCGGTGGATCGTGGCCGACGACAGGTTGACGCCGACGCCGACGTCGAAGCCCTGTCGCTGCCACTCGCTGCACTCGCGGATCGCCAGGCGCAGCGTGTAGAGGGTGAGCTCCCAGATCGTCACGCGATCGCCCTCGGCGACGGGGACGAACTCTCCGGGCGGCACGATCCCCCGGGTGGGGTGATCCCAGCGCACCAGGGCCTCCAGGGAGATCACCCGCCCGGTGTCGGCCCGCGCGACCGGTTGGTAGTAGAGGACGAGCTGTTCGTGGTGCATCGCCCGCCTGATCCTGCCGCGGGCGACCGCCTGGCCGACGTGATAGTCGCCGAGCGCGCCGTGCGCGAAGTAGCCCGTCAGCACGCCGAGGGCGAGGAAGAGCAGGACGCGGTGGTTGACGAAGTCGGAGAGGTCGTAGCCGTCGTGGCCGACCGCCCAGGCGACGAAGGCGGCGCAGGCGATCAACCCGGCGAGGAAGCCGCCGCGGGCGCCGTACATGACCCCGATCACGATGATCGTCACGGCGAGCAGGGGGGTGATCCAGTCCGGCTGGTCGAGCAGGATGCCGGCCACCGCGAGCACGATCAACAGCGCCGCCGCGACCAGGGCGGGAGCCATCTTCCGGGTCAGGACCGCGCGGGCGAAGACCTGCACTTCTTCACCAAGCCAGCGGATGGCGCCAGTCTAGTCCGAGCGGGAATGGCCCCGAGCCGCAGGATCGATAAGTTCGAGTGGTGAACGCGCTCGCGTCCATCGTCGCCGGCCGGCGGGCCAAATGGGTGGTCGTCGGCGTCTGGATCGTGGCCGTGGTGGTGATGATGCCGGTCGGCGCCAAGCTCGCCGACGAGACCCGCGACGACACCGCGTCCTTCCTGCCCGAGAGCGCCGAGTCGACCCGGGTGGTCGAGCTCCTCGACTCGAGGTTCGACACCGGCGAGACGAGCCAGGGCCTCATCGTCTACCAGCGCGACGGCGGGCTGACCGCGACCGACAAGGCGAAGATCGCCGAGGACGCGCGGAAGCTCGAGGCGCTGCCCTCCGACGAGCTGCCGCTGGAGGCACCGCCGACGCAGCCGTTCGGCAAGGGGGCGCCGCCCGACCTCGTCTCCCAGGACGGCTCGCTCGCCTACACGGTCCTGATCCTGCCGACGAACTTCGAGGACTCGGCCGACTGGGGCAAGCTCGTGCGCGAGACCACGGGCTCGGAGGCCGACGGGATGCAGATCAAGCTCACCGGCGACCTCGGCTTCAACACCGATGCCTCCGAGGTCTTCAGCGACATCGACACCAAGCTGCTGTTCGCCACCGTGCTCCTCGTCCTCGTCCTCCTCGGGGCGATCTACCGCGCGGTGATGGTCGCGCTGACGCCGCTGATCGTCGTCTTCTTCGCCTACACGGTCGCCGGGGGCTTCATCTACCTGCTGGCGAAGGGGGGCGCCACGGTCTCCTCGAACTCGACCTCGATCCTGATCGTGCTCATGTTCGGCGTCGGCACCGACTACTGCCTGCTGCTGGTCTCACGATTGCGCGAGGAGCTGCGCCGCACCGAGGACAAGCACGAGGCGATGGCGCATGCGCTGAGCCGTTCCGGCCCGGCGATCCTCGCCAGCGGGCTGACCGTGACCCTGGCGATGCTGGTCCTGGTCTTCGCGGACTCGCGCAACACGTCGACCCTCGGCCCCGTCGCCGCGATCGGGGTTGCGACCTCGATGCTCGCCGGGCTCACGCTGCTGCCGTCGCTGCTGACGATCTTCGGCCGCCGTGGCTTCTGGCCGCGCCGGGCGACCGTCGCCTACGACCCCGCGAGCGCCGAGGACCAGCGTCCAGGGGCGTGGCGGCGCTTCGGCGATCGGATCCTCCATCGCCCGGGCCCGGCGCTGCTGGTGACCGCCGTGTGTCTTCGTCGCCGGGGCGCTCGGCCTGCTCGCGTTCAAGGTCGACTACTCGACGACGACCTTCTTCAAGAAGCCGGTCGAGGCGGTCGAGGGCTTCCAGCTGCTGGAGGAGGCGTTCCCGCCCGGCGTGCTCTCGCCGATGACGATGCTGGTCGAGTCCGACAGCGGGCCGGTGAGCGAGGAGCAGGTCGCCGCGGCGGCGCAGGCGGCCGCCGGGGTCGAGGGCGTAGCCTCGGCGACGCCGACCAAGCAGGTGTCGACCGACGGCACGATCGGCACGGCCGCGATCGTGCTCGATCAGGACCCGCTGACCAAGTCGTCGCTCGGGATCGTGCCCGAGATCCGCGACGCGGTCGCCGATTCCGCCGAGGGCGCGACCGTGCTCGTCGGCGGCGGCAGCGCGATCCAGTACGACTTCGACCACGCCACCGAACGTGACCTGCGCCTGATCGTGCCGCTGGCGCTGCTGGTGATCACGATCATCCTCGCGATCCTGCTGCGGGCGCTCGTCGCCCCGCTGGTGCTGATCGCGAGCGTGATCCTGTCCTTCCTCTGCACGCTCGGGCTCTCGGTCCTGTTCATCCGCTTCGTCGTCGGCGACGCCGGCCTGGACGCCTCGATCCCGACCTTCGCCTTCATCTTCCTCGTCTCGCTCGGGATCGACTACACGATCTTCCTCATGGCGCGGGTCCGCGAGGAGGCCCGCGTGCACGGCACGCGGGAGGGGATGCTGCGCGCGATCGCGGCAACCGGGCCGGTGATCACCAGCGCCGGCGTGATCCTCGCCGGGACCTTCTCGGTCCTGATGACCCTGCCGGTGACCTTCACCTTCGATCTCGGCTTCATGGTCGCGCTCGGGATCCTGCTGGACACCTTCATCGTCCGCACGATCATGGTCCCGGCGGCCGTCGAGCTGATCGGCGACAAGATCTGGTGGCCCTCGACCGCCTCCGGCGGCACGCGCATGTTCCAGGACCGCGCCGAGGACGAGCCCGAGGGCCGCGCCGCGCCCGAGACCACCGGCTAGCTCCGGCGCCGGCTCAGCCGCCGCCGTAGCTCACGTGCCACCACTCGTCCGGCGCCGTGAACTTGCCCCAGCCGTAGGCGCCGCCGATCGAGTCGACGATCGAGCGCATCTCGTCGGTCGCCAGGTCGACCGCCGTGCCGAAGTTGTGCTCCGAGGTCCCCGGCGGCGCCGCCGTCGGCGCCGGCCCCGTCGAGGTACTGCTGGTAGAGCTCGGCCTGCTGGTCGTAGGTGCGGTAGGCGCTCAGCGGCCCGCCCGGGTAGATGTCGACCCCGTAGGTGTCGATCGACGCCTGGCGCATCGAGTTCCAGGAGCTCGGCCGCGTTGCTCTCCAGATAGAGCGTCCCGTAGGGCGAGTCGATCGAGCCGAGCGGGACCCCGCTGCTCGAGGTGGCGGTCGAGCTGGAGGCGGCGGGGACCTGGATCGTCTGCCCGATGATCAGCAGGTCGTCCTCGCCGAGCCCGTTGTAGCTCGCCAGCTCGCTGATCGAGATCCCGTTCGCGTAGGCGATCGACGAGAGGCTCTCGCCGGAGACGACGACGTGCCCGGACCCGCTCGACGTCGAGCTGGTCGTGCTGGTCCCGGAGGCCCCGGGACCTGGATCGTCTGCCCGATGATCAGCAGGTCGTCCTCGCCGAGCCCGTTGTAGCTCGCCAGGCTCGCTGATCGAGATCCCGTTCGCATAGGCGATCGACGAGAGGCTGTCGCCGGAGACGACCACGTGCCCGGAGCTGCTCGCGGCCGAGGTGGTCGTCGTCGCGCCGACCTCGGTCGCGGAGGGGACCTGGATCGTCTGCCCGATGATCAGCAGATCTTCCTCGCCGAGCCCGTTGTAGCTCGCGAGGCTGCTGATCGAGATCCCGTTGGCATAGGCGACCGACGACAGGCTCTCACCCGAGACGACCACGTGTGAAACGGCTGCGCTCGCCGGCGCCGCGCAGGCCAGGATGGCCACGACGGGCACGCCGACGAGCAGTCCCCCCAGGTACGAACGACGCACGTAGGCTCCTTTGCTCGCTTGCCCGGCCGTGCTTTCCGCCGCCCGCCCGCTCCCCTGCCGGGAAGCGCTCTTATGTGTCCTGCAAGCGGGCGTTCAGCGCTAACGTCGAGGCGTGAAGCCGGTGCACATCGGGTGCTCGGGGTGGAACTACGCCGAGTGGCGCGGGCTCGTCTATCCGGAGGGCCTGCCGCAGAGCCGCTGGCTCGAGCACTACGCGACGCTCTTCGACACGGTCGAGGTCAACGCGACCTTCTACCGGCTGCCGACGCGCGAGACGGTCGAGCACTGGATCGAGGCGACGCCGGACGGCTTCAGCTTCGCGATCAAGGCAAGCCGCTACCTGACCCACATCAAGCGGCTGCGCGACATGCCCAAGTACCTGCCGCGGCTGCTCGAGCGGCTCGAGCCCCTGCTCGCCACGCCGAAGATGGGACCGATGCTCTGGCAGCTGCCGGAGAGCTTCAAGCGCGACGACGAGCGCCTCGCCGCGGCGCTGCCGGCGTTCGGGCCGTGCCGCAACGCGATCGAGTTCCGCCATCCGAGCTGGTTCTGCGCCCCGGTGCTCGAGCTGCTGCGCGAGCACGGCGTCGCGCTGGTGATCGGCGACCACCCGGAGCGGCCGTTCCAGTCGCTGCAGCCGACCGCCGACTGGATCTACGTCCGGCTGCACCGCGGCGCTCGGGGCAGGCGCGGCAACTACTCGCGCGCCGAGCTCGAGACGTGGCGGCGCCGGATCGCCGCGTGGCGCTCGCGGCGCGAGGTCTTCGTCTATGCCAACAACGACTCGGAGACCTTCGCGGTCCGCAACGCCGGCTGGCTTCGCGACCACCTGAGCTCTTGATGAGCTGACAGCGGCCTTCGGGGCGAGCTCCGCCGCGCGCGGCCGGGTTTGGCAGTGAGGGGGTGGGAGGTGTGCGCCTTGCGTTGCGTTTGGCGCGGCTTCGGCGCGCCCTGGCCGCCCGGGCGGTGAGGTGTGGAGATCCCGTAACGACCGTCGTTACGGATCTCCACACCCCGAGGGCGGGGGCGCGTGCGGCGCCTCGGCGTGCGCGTCTTGCACCGCCCGCGTCGCAAAGCGCGCGGGATCAGGCACAAACGCCCGCGCCCCCACGTCGAGTCGCACTTTTGCCCCCTATACGGGGGTCAATGTGCGACTCGTCGTCTGAGAGCGGCCGAAGACGCCGATCCCGCGCCACCCGCGCCACACCCACGCGCGCGGCGAGGCACAAACGCCCGCGTCGCCACACACCTCCACCCCCTCACTGCCAAGCAACGGCCCGCGCCCTCGCCAAGCTCGGCGCGGGGCGACACCTGTTACAGCGCCCGCCACCCGGGTACGAGCCAGCCCATGGAACTCTCACTACTACTGATCGTGATCGGGATCATCCTCGCGGTGCTGGTGCACTACGCCCTCGGCATCGCCTGCATCCTGATCGGCCTCGTGCTGCTGCTCTGGCCGCGGATCGCCGGCGGCTCGCGCACGAGCCGCGTCTGACGCCCCGGCGCCAAACGCGAACCGCATAAGGGCGCGGTCTAGGCGCTCGGGGCGCTCGGAGCCTTCGCGCCGAGCTCCCGCGCCGCCTCCATCGCCTCGGCGTCGTGGAGGTGGCATTCGAGCTCGACCCCGTCGACCTCGAGCTTCCGCGGCTCGAGTCCGGGGTGAAAGCTCACTGCGACGCCGTCGTTGACGACCTCGGTCTTCGCGACGCCCTTCCACAGCGGGTCGTCGGGCGCATGCTCGTGCATCGCCTCGAGCACCACCTCGGCGTTCTCGGCCGCGCCGCCGCCGGCGGGAAGCACGGCCTCGTAGGAGGGCTCGTCGAGCGTGTCGAGATCGCCGATCAGCTCGCGCTCGGACTCGTACTCCGGTTCGGGCAGGGTCGTCCACCGCGCCTCGAGTATCGCGCGGAGGTCGCGGCTCTCCCAGCCGCAGACCTCGAACGCGCGCGGGCAGCGCGGGTGAAAGCGGCAGCCCGAGCGGCGGTGAGACCGCGTCGGGAATCTCGCCCCGGGGCAGGTCGCGGGGCACGCTGCGCTCCGGGTCCGGCTCCGGGATCGCCCTCAGCAGCGACTGCGTGTACGGGTGCTTGGGGTCGGCGTAGATCTTCTCTGCCGGGCCGAGCTCGACGATCCTGCCCAGGTACATGATCGCGATCCGGTCGCAGAAGAACTTCGCCGTCGCCAGGTCGTGGGTGATGTAGATGTAGGTGAGGTCGAGCTCGGACTTGAGCTCGATCATCAGCTCGAGGATCTTCGCCCGCACGCTCATGTCGAGCATCGAGACGGGCTCGTCGGCGACCAGGATCTCGGGGCCGAGGATGATCGCCCGGGCGAGCACCGCGCGCTGCTTCTGGCCGCCGGAGAGGTCGGTCGGGTACTTGTCCACGAACTGCGAGGCGGGGGCGAGGCCGACGCGCTCGAGCGCCTCGGTCACCAGCCGCTCGCGCTCCGATCCGGTCCTCGGCGATCCCGTGGAAGCGCAGCGGATCGCCGACCGACGTGCCGATCGTCATCGCCGGGTTGAGCGACGCGTGCGGGTCCTGGAACACGATCTGCATCTGCTTGCGGAGCGGTCGCAGGTCGCTCTCCTTCATGCCCGCGATCTCCTGGCCCTCGAGCTCGACGCTGCCTGAGGTCGCCCGGACGAGACCGAGCAGCGTCCGCCCGAGGGTCGTCTTGCCGGACCCGGACTCGCCGACGAGCCCCAGCACCTCGCCGCGCTTGAGGTCGAACGAGACCCCGTCGACCGCTGCCACCGCGCCGGCCTCCGAGCCTCGGAGGCGGTCGAGGAACGATCCGCGAACCGAGTAGTGGGTGTACAGATCGCGAACCTTGAGCACGGCGTTGTTGTCCGTCATCAGGCCTCCTCCGCGATTGCGATCTCGGCCTTCTCGAGCGGCTCGGTGCCGCCCTCGGGTACCTGGTCCTCCGGCCCGTGCAGCCAGCAGGCGACCTTGTGGTCGTGGGCGGTGAAGACCTCGACCGGATCCTGCATGCAGACCTGCATCGCGCTGGGACAGCGCGGATGGAATCGGCACCCTGGGGGCGGATCGACCAGATCCGGGGGCGCTCCCGGGATGTAGTGGAGGCCGGTGGTGCTGAGCGAGATCGTCGAGCGCAGCAGCTCGCGGGTGTAGGGGTGATCGGGGTCGGAGAAGACGTCGCGGGCGTTGCCCTTCTCGACGATCTTGCCCGCGTACATCACCGCGACCCGGTCGCAGGCCTCGGCGATGATCCCGAGGTTGTGCGTGATCAGCAGCAGTCCCGTGTCGAAGTTCTCGCGCAGGTCGGCCAGGATGCCGAGGATCTGCGCCTCGACGATCACGTCGAGCGCCGTCGTCGGCTCATCCGCGACCAGCAGGCTCGGGTTCAGCACCAGCGCCAGCGCGATCATGATCCGCTGGCGCATCCCGCCCGAGAACTCGTGCGGGTACTGCTTGAACCGGGTCGGGGGGATCCCCATCGCCGCGAGCGTCTCGAGCGAGCGCTTGCGCATCTCGCCCTTGGAGAGGTCGGGCTCGTGGGTCTTCAGCGTTTCCAGGAAGTGGTTCTCGATCGAGTGCAGCGGATTGAGGCGCGTCATCGGCTCCTGGAAGATCAGGCCGATCTCGGGGCCGCGCAGGTCGCGCAGCTCCGCGGGCGTGCGCGTGAGCAGGTCCTCGCCCTTGTAGAGGACCTCGCCGTGGGTCCCGGCGTTCTCGGGCAGCAGGCCGATCAGCCCGCGCCCGAGCGTCGACTTCCCGCAGCCCGACTCGCCGACCAACCCGATCGTCTCGCCCGCCCGGAGCTCGAAGGAGATCCCGTCGACGGCGCGCACCGGGTCGCCGGTCGTCCCGTACCAGACCCGCAGATCGCGGGCGAGCAGCAGCGGCGTCGGCTCACTCACGTTGCACCCCCGTGGATCCCCCGAGCTCGCCCTCGCTGCCCGGGATCGACGTGGGCGCCGGGGTCCCGGCGTCGGGATGGTGAGCGACGTCGGGCCGCTCGAGCCGGCGCTGGCGGATCAGCGGGTTGAGCACGTCGTTGATCCCCTCGCCGACGAGGGTGAAGCCGGTCACCAGCAGAACGATCGCAAGTCCGGGGAAGAGGCCGGTCCACCAGATCCCGGCCCCGGCGTCGTCGATCGCCCGGTTGAGGTCGTAGCCCCACTCCGCGGCGTCGGTCGGCTGGATGCCGTAGCCGAGGAAGCCGAGCGCCGCCAGGGTCAGGATCGCGTCGGCGGCGTTCAGGGTCGCGATCGCGGGCACGTTCTGGATCACGTTCGAGAGCACGTAGCGCCGGATGATCGTCCGGCGGGGCGCGCCGAGCGCCCGCGCCGCCTCGACGTAGGACTCCTCTCGGATCGAGATCACGTGGTTGCGGACGACCCGGAAGTACTGCGGGATGTAGACGACGGTGATCGCGAACGCGGCGGTGAACACGCCCTGGCCGAAGGTGTCGGAGAGCAGGAACGCGATGACGATCGCCAGCAGCAGGTAGGGGAAGGCGAAGAGGGCGTCGGTGACCAGGACCAGGAACCGGTCGAGCTTGCCGCCGACGTAGCCGGAGATCAGGCCGAGGGGCACGCCGACGGCGAGCGAGACCACCACGGCGAGCACGACGACCTCGATCGCCGTGCGCGAGCCCCAGATCACCCGCGAGAGCACGTCGGTCGACTGCACCGTGGTCCCCATCAGGTGCATCGAGTCGGGCGGGGCCTGCTTCGGGAAGCGGACCCCGTCGGCGCTCACCTGGTCGAACCCGTAGGGCGCGATCAGCGGCGCGAAGACGGCGAGAATCACGAACAGCAAGACCAGCGCCACGCCGCTGATGAGGATCCAGCGGGGGGTGCCCGCGGCCTCGGCGACCGGCTCCAGCGCCCGGGGCAGGCGGCGCCCCAGCAGGCCTCGCCTCCGGGTTGGATCGTTCGTCGCCATCAGTACCGCACCCTCGGGTCGATGAACGCGTTGACGAGGTCGATGATCAGCGAGATCGCGACCACCGCGAGCGCGAAGATCGTGATGATCCCCTGGACGGCGATGTAATCACGTTCGTTCAGGTAGCGCACGAGCTCGGCGCCGATCCCGGGCCAGTTGAACGTCTGCTCGGTGAGCACCGCGCCGCCGAGCAGGATCGCGAACTGCAGGCCGGCGACCGTGACCACCGGCACGAGCGCGTTGCGAAAGGCGTGGTGGATGACCACGCGCCGCTCGGAGATCCCGCGGGCCCGCGCGGCCTCGACGTAGTCGCCGCGCATCGTCTGCAGCAGGTTGACCCGCACGAGCCGGATCAGCACGCCGCTGATCAGCAGCCCGAGCGTCGTCGCGGGCAGGATCAGATGCGTGAACACGTCCCAGAACTGGTCCCAGTTGCCGGCGATGATGGTGTCGATCAAATAGAAGTGCGTGACCTTGTCGAGCTGGAACTCGACCACCGGGTCGGCCCGTCCCGAGCTCGGTAACCAGCCGAGCTCGTGGCTGAAGATGAGCTGGGCGAGGAAGCCGGTGAAGAACACCGGCGCGGCATAGACCACGATCCCGAACAATCGCCCGCCCAGATCGACCCAGGTGTCGCGGAACGTGCCGGCGAGCAGCCCGATCCCGATCCCGACCACGAGCGCGACGATGAACGCAGCGATCGTGAGCTCCATGGTCGCGCTGCCGTTGTCGACGATGATCGAGGTCACCTCGCGGTCGTCGTTGATCGTCGTCCCGAGGTCGAGCGTGAAGGCGTCGGCCAGATACTGGACGTACTGCTGCGGAAGCGGGACGTCGAGCCCGGCAGCCTCGCGCCGGGTCTCGAGCTCCTCGGCGGAGACCCGCCCGCCGAGCGCCGCGGTGATCGGATCGCCCGGCGCCACCCGCATCAGCAGGAAGACGATCGTCAGCAGGATGAGGACCGTCGGGATCGCGAGCGCGATGCGCGTCAGCACATAAGCGCGCAGCGATGTCGCGTGACCTTGCATTCAGGACGGACGCTCGGCCGCTCGCAAGGGCCTGGACCCTTGCAAGCGGCCGACGTCCATGTTCCCGCCCCTAGCTCTTGCTAATCAGCCAGTAGCGGAAGATGTACGACGGATCGAGCGTGTCCGAGACGCCCTCGACCCCGTCACGCGAGACCGCGACCTGCGAGAACTCGACGTAGGGGACGGTCGGCGCGTCCTCGGCGCCGATCTTCTGGATCCCCGCGAACGCCTGCTCGCGGACGGCGTCCTCGGTGCTCGCCTTCTCCTCTGCGAGCAGCTTCTCCATCTCCGGGTTGTTGTAGTGGATGTTGAGGAAGCTGTCCTTCGAGTAGAAGGAGCTCGTGTAGTTGTCGGCGTCCGGGTAATCCGGGAACCAGCCCAGCTGGTACTGCGGGTACTTGTCCGTGAACGCCGCCTCCGAGTACTGGTTCCACTCGGTCGACTCCAGCGTCACGTCGAAGAGCCCGCTCTCGTCGAGCTGGCGCTTGATCTCGGCGTACTCGTCGCCCGACGAGGGGCCGTAGTGCGACGGGGTCCACCAGACCTCGAGCGGCACCGGGGTGTCGACCCCCGCGTCCTCGAGCGTCTGCGTCGCCGCGTCGACGTCCGGTGCGGTGCCGTACTCGTCGGAGAACGCCTCGGTGTGGAACTGAAGCGCCGCCGGCACCATCGAGTACAGCGGGTCGGCGGTCCCGTTGTAGACGTTCTCGGCGATCGAGTCGCGGTCGATCACCTGGGCGACCGCCTGGCGGACCGCCGTCTTCTGCTCGTCCGAGCCCTCCTGGAGATCGGTGTTGAAGACCAGGTAGCGGATCTCCGCGCCCGGGCCCTCCTCGACGTTGACGCCCTCGGCGCCCTCGAGGTCGGAGATGTCCGTCGGGCTCAGCGACCGGTAGGCGATGTCTACCTCGCCGCTCTCGATCGCTCCCTTGAGCGTCGACGACTTGTCGTAGTACTGGACGATCACCTGGTCGATCTGGGCCGGGTCGTCGCCGGTGTACTCGTCGTTGGCCTCGAGCACGGTCTGCTGGCCGGGCTCATAGGAGGCGATCGTGTAGCGGCCGGAGCCGATCGCCTGGTCGGACGGCTGGACCTTGTCGGCCGGGTACTCGGCCGGCGCGATCGCCGCGCCGCCGGTGGTCAGCAGGAAGGGCCAGGTGGCGTCCGGGGCCTTCAGGTTGAAGACCACCGTCGTGTCGTCCGGCGTGTCGATGCTCTTCAGGTTCAGGTAGAGCGAGGACGCGCCCTGCGGGTCGGCGATCGCCAGGTTGCGGTCGAACGACGCCTTGACGTCCTCGGACGTGAGGTCCGAGCCGTCGGAGAACTTGAGCCCGCTCTTGAGCGTGCACTCGTAGACGGTGCCCGAGTTGTCGGTGAAGTCGCACGACTCGGCCGCCTCCGGCTCGGGCTTGTTGCCGCCCGGCGGGATCTGCATGAGGTTCTGGTAGACGTTGAAGATCACGTTGTACGACGGCAGGTCGTAGGAGCCGGCCGGGTCGTAGGACACCGGCTGGTCGGTGGTCCCGGTGATCAGTACCGAGTCCTCGCTGCTGCTGCCACCGCTGTCGTCGCTTCCGCAGGCCGCCAGGCCCACTCCGAGCGCCGCGGCCGCTGTGGCCGCGACAAAGAACCGACTCAATCGACGCATATAGATCTCCCTCTCACACCTTTGGCGCCGCCGTAGCGGCCTGTTGAACCTGCAAACGCACTATTTCACGCCGCCATCGCCGCCGGCTCAGGCCGGTCGACGGGGTGGTGGCAGGCGGCCCAGTGGCCGCCTCCGTAATCGATCAGCTCTGGTTCGACCTCGGCGCAGATCTCGGTCGCGCGCGGGCATCGCGTGTGGAAGCGACACGCCGACGGCGGGTTGGCCGGGCTCGGCACGTCACCCTCGAGCACGATCTGCTCGCGCTCGGCGTTCACGCGCGGGTCGGGGATCGGGACCGCCGAGAGCAGCGAGACCGTGTACGGGTGGATCGGTCTCGCGTAGACCTCGTCGGCCGGCCCGATCTCGACGATCTTGCCGAGGTACATGACCGCGATCCGGTCGGCGACGTGGCGGACGACGCCGAGGTCGTGGGCGACGAACAAGTAAGTCAGGTCGAACTCGCCCTGGAGGTCCTCGAGCAGGTTGATGATCTGGGCCTGGATCGAGACGTCCAGCGCTGAGACCGGCTCGTCGGCGACGATCAGCTTCGGCTTCAGCGAGAGCGCCCGGGCGATCCCGATCCGCTGCCGCTGCCCACCCGAGAACTCGTGCGGATAGCGGTTGTAGTGCTCGGGGTTGAGCCCCACGGTCTCGAGCAGCTCCTGAATCGCCGGGCGCAGGTCGTCGCCCTTGGCGATCCCGTGCATGCGCATCGGGTCGCCGATGATCTGCGCGACCCGCTTGCGCGGGTTCAGCGACGCGTAGGGGTCCTGGAAGATCATCTGCATCTTCGGCCGCAGCCCGCGCAGGCTCCGGCTCCCGAGCCCGGTGATCTCGTTGCCCTGGAACTTGACCGAGCCCGACGTGGGCGGGATCAGCTGCAGGACCGAGCGGCTCAGGGTCGACTTGCCGCAACCCGACTCGCCGACCAGGCCCAGGGTCTCGCCGGCGTGGACGGTGAACGAGACGTCGTCGACCGCCCGCACCCGCCCGATCTCGTGGTCGAAGATGATCCCCGCCTTGATCGGGAAGTGCTTGACCAGGTGGTCGACCTCGAGGATCGCCTCGCCGCTTCCCTGAGTCGCCTCGATCGCCGCCGCCGAGGGCGCGGCGACGTCGCCGGTGCGCTCGTGATCGCCCTCGCGCGCGACCTCGACTCGGCCCGGCTCGTGACCCTCGTTCATGCGGCGGGCGCCTCGAGCCCGATCTCGCCGGTGGACACGACTCGCAGGGTCTGCTTCTGCTCCGCGGACAGCCAGCAGCGGTCGGTGTGCCCCTGCTGCGCGACGCGCTGCTCGAGCGGCGGGGCCTGCGTGCAGCGGTTGAACGCGTGCGGGCAGCGGTCGCGGAAGTGACAGCCCTCGGGGAGCGAGATCAGCGACGGCGGCTGGCCGGCGATCTGCGCCAGCCGCGCCGTGCGCGGCTTGTCGATCCGGGTCAGCGAGCCGAGCAGCCCCCAGGTGTAGGGGTGCTGGGGGTCGTAGAAGATCTGCTCGAGGGTCCCGGACTCGACCACCTGCCCGGCGTACATCACCTGCACGCGGTCGGCGACCTCGGCGACCACCCCGAGGTCGTGGGTGATCATGATCATCGCCATCCCGAACTCCTGGCGCAGGCGCTCGAGCAGCCTCAGGATCTGAGCCTGCGTGGTCACGTCGAGCGCCGTCGTGGGCTCGTCGGCGATCAGCAGCTGCGGGTCGTTGGTGAGCGCCATCGCGATCATCGCCCGCTGGCGCATCCCGCCCGAGAACTCGTGCGGGTACTCCCCGGCGCGCCGCTCGGGGTCGGGGATCCCGACCAGGCCGAGCAGCTCGACCGCGCGCGCCATCGCGTCGGCGTTGCTGACGTCCCGGTGGACCTGGATCGCCTCGACCAGCTGCTTTCCGACCTTGTAGAACGGGTGCAGGGAGGACAGCGGGTCCTGGAAGATCATCGAGATCTGGTTGCCGCGAACCTCGCGCAGGTCGTCGGCGGTCATCTCGACCAGGTCGTTGCCGCCGAACATGATCCGCCCGGAGATCTCGGCGTTCGGCGAGCGCGTCAGCCCGAGGATCGTCAGGTTGGCGACGCTCTTGCCCGAGCCGGACTCGCCGACGATGCCCAACGTCTCGCCCGCGGAGAGCTCGAACGAGATCCCCTCGACGGCCTTGACGATGCCCTCGTCGGTGTTGAAGCGGACCTTGAGGTCCTCGACCTTGAGGAGCGGCTCGCTCACTTGTACCGCACCCGCGGATCGAGATAGGCGTAGGCGATGTCCACGACGAGGTTGAGGATGACGATGAAGAAGGCGCCGAACAGCGTGATGCCCTGGATCATGGGCAGGTCCGAGCGCTTGATCGCGTTGAAGGTCTCGGCGCCGACGCCCGGGATGTTGAACACCGTCTCGGTCAGGATCGCGTTGCCGGCGAGCAGCACCGCGACGTCGAGACCGAGCAGGGTGACGATCGGGGTGATCGCGCTGCGCAGCGCGTGGGTCATGATCACCTTCCGCTCGGGCAGCCCCTTGGCGCGCGCCGTGCGGATGTAGTCCTCGCCCATGACGTCGATCATCTGCGAGCGCAGGTAGCGGGCGTAGATCGCCGCCGTCGCCGCGGCGAGCACCATCCACGGCAGCAGCATCGAGCCGACCCTGCCTATGAAGTCGTCGGCTTCGGCGTAGCTGCCGATGCCGGGGAATATCGGGAACACCCCGACGTCCTGGGCGAAGAGGTAGAGGGCGACGAGCCCGAGCCAGAAGACCGGGGCGGAGATGAACGCCAGGGTCGAGATCATCGTCGTGCGGTCGAGCAGGGAGCGGCTCTTGACGGCGGAGATGATCCCGGTCGGGATCGCGATCGCGAGCCAGATGATCACCGAGCCGATCACCAGCAACACCGTCGCCGGCAGGTCGGAGAGGATCACGTCCTTGACGTCGGCGTTCGACTGATAGCTGTGGCCGAAGTAGAACGGCCCGTGGGCGTCGGTGCCCGGAAGGTCGAGGGGCGTGAACACGCCCTTGATGTAGATCCAGAACTGCTCGATCACCGACTTGTCGAGACCGAGCGACTCGCGGATCGCCTGGATCTGGTCCTCGTTGGCCTGTCGCCCGGCGCGCAGCTGGGCGGGGTCGGCCGACGGGAAGACGTAGAAGAGGACGAACACGACCGCGCTCACGAGGATCAGCAGCAGGACTGACCAGAGCAGGCGTCGGATGATGTAGCGGGCCATGTGTGGTGGTGGTGCGAGGCGAGGAGGTGGCCCGCCGCCCGAAGGCGGCGGGCCCTCCTCGATTGGTCAGACGGTCAACTCCCGTCGACCACCTACTTCAGCGACGTGAACGAGAGGTCCCAGTTCGCGTTCGCCTTGTTGATCACGCCGGCGACATCCGCCGAGGCGATGTTCGCCTGGTTGTCCCAGACCCACGGCACGGCCGGGGCCTGCTCGGTGATCTGCGTGTCGACGTCGCCCCAGGCCTGCTTGCGCTCCGTCGGGTCATCGATCAGCGCGGCCTCGTTGATGGCCTTGTTGATCTCCGGCACGTTGAGCTGCGGCCAGTTGGAGTTGTTCTCCGGGACCACGTTCTCACCGTTGAACGTCGGGTCGAGCATCGACTGCCCGTCGTTGAAGTCCTTCAGCCAGCCCACGTTCGGGCAGACATCCGGCGCGTTGTCCGGAACGCTGCAGAACTTCGTGTACATGATGTCGTGCGTCACCTTCTGGAAGTTGACGTCGAAGCCCATGGCCTCGAGCTCATTTCTGAACACTTCCGCGGTGTCGGAACCCGGAGGCGAGTCATCACCGACCATGGTGATCTCGCAGTCGGGACCCTCGCACTTGCCGCTCGACATCCCGGCCTTCTCGAAGTACGCGGCCGAGACCTCGGGATCTCCCTCGGGGTTGGCGAGGTAGTCCAGGCCCGTGCCCTCGAGCCCGCCGGCTTCCTCGAAGCCGGGGAACTCGGGTGGCAGGAAATGCGTCGCCACAGGGCCGACGAGCTCACCGCCGCGCGTGTTGCGCAGATCCGTGCGGTTGGAGCCCGCGATCACGGCCTTGCGGACGTTGATGTCGTCGAACGGCGGGCTCCTGGGTGTTGAGGGCGATGTAGCGGTTACCACCGCTCGGGGTGACCGTCAGCTGGCCCGTCTCGCCCTCGGTCGCCGCCTGCTTGATCACGCTCGGCGGCGCTGAGAAGTCGCCGTTTACCTGGGCGCTGCCCGTGAGCACCTTCTTGCCCGCGGACACCGTGTCGGCGAAGCCCTCCTGGATCGTGATCTCGTCCAGGTAGGCGGGGCGGAAGTCGCCTTCCGACGCCTGCCAGTTCGGGTTCCGAACCAGGTGGATCTCCTTGTTGGGCACGTAGTTGTCGATCATGTACGGACCGGTCGCGACCTGGTTCTCGCCGTAGGTCGACGGGCTCACGGCGTCGTACTTCTTCGCGTACTCCTCCGGGACCGGTGCGCTGACCGGGAGCGTGAGGGCTCCGATCACGCCGAGCGAGCTCGTGTTCGTGAGCTTGATCTCGAGCGTGGTGTCGTCCGGAGCCGTGATCCCGCTGATTTCGGGAGCGCCTCCGGTCGGGTCATCCTGCGCCTGCTTGATCGCCTCGTCGATGCCGACGACGCCAGCCAGGTAAGTCTGGATGAAGCCGTTCGGGACCCCGGGCAGCAGCGAGCGCTCGATCGCGTACTTGACGTCGGCCGCGGTCGCGGCTCGGTTGACCGGCGGCGAGAACTTGACGTCGTCGCGGATCGTGTAGGTGATCGTCTTGCCGTCCTCGGAGACGGTCGGGGCCTCGGTCGCCAGCAGCGGCGTGGGCTCCTCCACGTCAGCCGGGGCGTACGCCTCGAGGCTGGACTGGGTGGCCGAGGTGACCATGAACGTGAACTGGTAGTAGGCGGCTCCGGGGTCGATGTAGTCGACGTCGGAGGCCGCGATCACGGTCATGTCCCCGCCCTCCGCAGCGCCGTCAGGCGCCTCGGTCGGTGGGGCGAACTGGGTGTCGGATGAGGCGCTACTGCTATCGCTCGAGCTGGAGTCGTCGTCGCTTCCGCACGCCGACACAGTCAGCGCCAAAGCGACGATGGCGCCCAGCGCAAGCATCCATCGCAGCTTGGTTGGCATCGTCCTTCCTTTCTGTTGTGAAACGGGTCGTGAGTTCAAGGTCTAGCTCCGCTTCTTGCGCGGATTGAGGGCGTCCTGCATCGCGTCGCCGACGAAGTTGAAGGCGAGCACCGTGAACAGCAGGGCGAGGCCGGGGAAGAGCATGTACCACCACGCGTCGCTGAAGACCGGGGTGGCGTCGGAGATCATCTGCCCCCAGCTCGGCTTGTCGGTGACCCCGACGCCGAGGAACGAGAGCGCCGCCTCGTAGAGGATCACCTGCGGGATCAGGATCGAGGCGTAGACGATGATCGGGGCGGTCAGGTTGGGGAGCAGCTCGCGAAAGACGATCCGCGTGTTCGAGGCGCCCATCGAGCGCGAGGCCTCGACGAACTCCTTCTCGCGCAGGGAGAGGACCTGGCCGCGGACGATCCGCGCCATGTAGGTCCAGCTGGTGAACGCGATCACCGCGATCACCACTCCGATCCCCGGCTTGATCAGCCCGCCGAGGCAGCCCGCGCCGCCGCCCTTGGTCTGGCCCAGGGTGCAGGCCGCGGCGAGCCCGGTCGCCAGCAGCAGGTACGGGATCGCCAGCAGCACGTCGACGAAGCGCGAGATGATCGTGTCGGTCCAGCCGCGGAAGTAGCCGGCGAGCAGACCGGCCACGATCCCGAACGCCGTCGCGATGAAGGTCGCGGCGAACGCGACGACCAGCGAGACCCTGGCGCCGTAGACCACGCGGCTGAACACGTCGCGCCCGATCTGGTCGACGCCGAAGAGGTGGTCGGGCGTGGGGCCGGTGGGGAGGGCGAAGACCGGGTCGAGCGCGGTTGTGTCGCGCACGTCCGGCCCGGGGGCGTTGAAGATGTCGACCACGACCGGGGCGAAGATCGCGACCAGGATCAGCAGGGCGATGAAGGCGAGCGAGGCGAGCGCGAGGCGATCCTCGGCGAACCGCTTGCGGAACAGCTGGCCGGGGGTCCGCGGAAGCGCGGCCCCAGCTTCGATTTCAGTGAGCTCGGCACCCGCCCCAACCGGCTGGGGGTGGTCCTCTCGAAACTCGCCGGCCTCCAAGCGTCCCCCCGCCCTCAGTCCAGCCTGTCTCTCATCCGCGGGGCAATGTAGACGAGCCGCATCGACTCCGCCAGCCGCGTTAACGACTCTCTTACCCGGGCCTTACCTTCCCTTTGATAGGGCCAATTGGTCCTATTCGCCCTGCTTCAGCCTCCAGCTCGAGTAGTCGTTGCGGTACAGCGGATGGAAGATCGCGCTCTCGGGGTCCATGCGCTCGGAGAAGAAGGTCGCGACGCGCTTGTGGCCGAAGGGGGCGAGGTAGCTCTGCGGCGGGGAGATCACGTAGGCGTCGAGCTGCTGCCAGTCCTCGACCACCGAGTCGAGGTCGGCGACCCCGCGCAGGCGGTCGATCTCGGAATCGATCAGCGGGTCGTCGACGTTGCCCGGGTTCGGGTTGTTGCGCGGCTGGATCGAGTCCCCGTCCACGACGACGAAGAAGTCGAGGGGATGGGGGAAGTCCTCGAACCAGGTGTCGAAGCCGGTCTGCGCGCGGTTCCGCCGGTCGTTGATCGTCGCGTAATAGGAGCCCGGGTCGACCAGCCTCGTGCGGGCGTCGAGGCCGATCGCGTTCAGCGTTCGCGCGTAGGCCTCGGTCGCCGGCCGCGAGTCGGCTGCCCTGCTGCCCCAGACCGTGACCCGCGCGCCCCTGGCCCCGGCCTGGTGGATCAGCGCCCGGGCGCGGCCGGTGTCGGGCGGGTCGCTTGGGTCGCCGTACGGGCAGCCGTCCGTATCGAGGTGCTCGTCGTAGCCGGGCACGCCGGGGGCGAGCAGGGTGCAGCCGGGTCTCATCAGGCCCCCGTAGCGGCGGGCGAGCGCCGCGCGGTCGATCGCCCAATTGACCGCCTCGCGGACCAGCGGGTCGTCGAACGGCGCCCGCCGCTGGTTGAGGAAGAAGTAGTAGGTCGAGGCGGTGGGGTGCTCGAGGTAGCGGTCGGCCGCCTGCTCGCGGATCGTCCGCACGAGGTCCGGGGGCGGCGGGTCCTGCATGTAGTCGAGCTTGCCGTCGAGCACGTCCTCGGCGTGCTCGCGCGCGCTGCCTCCGATCCTGATCGTGATCCGCTCGAGGTTGCCGGTCGGGATGTCGGGGATGTCGAGGTCGGCGAAGTCCGGGCTGCGCTCGAGCACCACCTCGCGGTCGGGCTCGGACTCGGTGATCTCGTACGGACCGACGCCCGCGGGCGGGTCGGCGCTCATG
Organism: uncultured Solirubrobacterales bacterium; assembly: GCA_963729065.1. Taxonomy (GTDB): domain Bacteria; phylum Actinomycetota; class Thermoleophilia; order Solirubrobacterales; family 70-9; genus WHSW01. The sequence continues at coordinate 328,518 of CAVSMS010000010.1, read as the reverse complement.
TCGCGGAACGGGGTATCGCCGGGCACCAGTCCCGCGAAGGTCAGCGCCAGCGCGTTCGCGAAGGTCGCGTCCGGCTGCGTGAGCCGGATCGCGATCTCGCCGGTCTCCTCGTCGGCCTCGATCCCGCCGATGTCGGCGCCGGGATCGCCGCCCCGCGCGTAGGCGGCGGCGCCCTCGATCCCCTCGTAGAACGCGGACCCCGCCGAGTCGAGGGTCAGGACGCGCTTGATCGCATGCTCGAAGTCGCTCGCCTTGACCTCGCTCCCGTCCGAGTACGTGAGGTCCTTGCGCAGGGTGAGCGTGTACGCGGTGCCGTCGGCGGAGATCTCCGGCAGGTCGGAGGCGAGGCCGGGCACGAGCTCGGCGCCCTCCTCGCCCTCGGCGCGCCGGTAGGTGAGCAGCGGCGTGTAGACGAGCCACAGCGGCTCGAGGCTGGCGACCTTGAAGGCGAGCGCCGGGTCGAGGCTGTCGGGCGGCGCGGTCTGGGCGATCGTGACCCCGGCCACCGGCTCCTCCTCGGCCCCGCATGCGGCGACGCCGAGCGCCAGGACGGCGACGAGCCCGACGATCAGCCCGCGGCGAGGGGATGCGGCGGTCACCGGCGCGAGTCTATGAGGCGATCCCGCGGCCCCGGCGCGGGCGCTCCGCTACGTGCCGGGATGTGGGAACTGGCTGCGCATGACCGCGTCCCAGGCGCGGTCGGTGAGCAGCTTGCGCTGTCCGAGCGCGAGCCGGGCGGAGGCGGTGACCTTGTACCGCGGCTTCGGGTTCTGCGAGGCGATCGCGCGCTCGATCGTCCGCGCCACCACCTCCGGCCCGCCGCCGAGCCGCTTCATCGGGCCCTCGTAGACGCCGATCGTCGCCGCCCCGACCGCGGCGTTGAAGCTCGCGTATGGATCGTCCGACCGCGCGCCGTCGTCGGCGGCGGCCTCGGCGATCGAGCCGGCCGCCGTCTCGCCGAAGCTGGTCGTGATCAGCCCCGGCTCGACGATCACCACCCGGATCCCGAACCCGCGGACCTCGAACCGCATCGCGTCCGAGAGCGCCTCGACCGCGAACTTGCTCGCGTGGTAGGCGCCCCCGCCCGGGAAGACGAGCTTGCCGCCCATCGAGCTCACGTTGACGATCCGGCCCCGCCCGGCGGCGCGCATCCCGGGCAGCGCGAGCTGGCACATGCGCACGAGGCCGAAGACGTTGGTCTCGAACTGGGCGCGCAGGCGCTCCATCGGCAGGGTCTCGAGCGCCCCCGACTGGCTGTAGCCGGCGTTGTTGACGAGCGCGCCGACGGCCCCGTGCTCGGCCTCGACCGCGGCGACCGCGGCGCGCATCGAGTCCTCGTCGGTGACGTCGAGCGCCAGCGTCTCGCACCCCGCCTGACCGAGGTCGGCGATCGACTCGAGCCTGCGGGCGCTCGCGTAGACCTTCCACCCGCGCTCGGCAAGGCGCCGCGCGGTCTCCTTCCCGATTCCCGACGAGCAGCCGGTGATCAGCACGGCTCCGGGGTCTGCGCTCATGGGCTCCTCCTCCGAGACGGGGCGATGACACGCGAAACGTCTCACATAGAGTCCCGCCGGTGCGAGCCGTGACGTTCCAGGGACCTGGCGAGGTCCGCGTCGACGAGGTGCCGGACCCGGAGCTGACCGGGCCTGACGAGGCGATCGTCCGGGTCGAGGCAACCGGCGTCTGCGGCTCGGACCTGCACATCTACCACGGCCGGGTCGCGATCGAGGACGGCTTCATCCTCGGCCACGAATACGTGGGCACCGTCACCGCGGTCGGCGACTCGGTGACGCGCGTGGGCGAGGGCGACCGCGTCCTCGGGACCTACTGCACCGCCTGCGGGGAATGCTTCTTCTGTCGCCGCGGCGACTTCCACAAGTGCGACCACGGCCGCGTGTTCGGCCACGGCAAGACGCTCGGGTCGCTCCAGGGCGCGCAGGCCGAGCTGCTGCTCGTGCCGCACGCCGACCTCACCCTGCGCCGGGTGCCCGACGGGATGTCCGACGACGTCGCCCTGTTCGCGGGCGACGTGATGGGCACCGGCTACCACGCGGTCACCGAGTGCGGGGTCGGCGAGGGATCGGTCGTCGCGGTGCTCGGGCTCGGCCCGGTCGGCCTGTGCGCCGTGCAGGCGGCGTTCGCGGCGGGCGCGCGGGCGGTGGTGGCGGTCGACACGGTCCCGGAGCGGCTCGAGCTCGCGCGGTCGCTGGGCGCCGAGCCGGTCCACCTCACGGAGGGCGACCCGCGGGCGGCCGTCAAGGCGCTCACCGAGGGGCGCGGCGCCGACGCGACGATCGACGCGGTCGGCCATCCCGACGCGCTCGAGCTCGCCTGCCGGCTGACGCGCAAGGCGGGCACGGTCTCGGCGACCGGGGTCTACGCCGAGCGGATCCAGGTGCACATGGGCATCGTCTGGATCAAGGCGCTGACGCTGAAGACCGGGCACGCGAACGTGATCAAGCACGTCGACCCCGTGCTGGAGCGGCTCGCCTCGGGTGCGCTCGACCCGACGCCGTTGGTCACGCACCACATGGGGCTCGATCAGGCCGCCGAGGCCTACGAGATCTACGACCGCCGCGAAGCGCTGAAGATCGTGCTCAAGCCTTGAGCCCGGCCGCCGAGCTCACCTGGGAGCAGTTCGAGGCCGTCGACATGCGGGTCGGCCGGGTCGTCGCCGTCGACGACTTCCCCGAGGCGCGCCAGCCGGCGTGGAAGCTCGAGATCGACTTCGGCGAGGAGATCGGCGTCAAGCGCTCCTCGGCGCAGATCACCAACTACGAGCGCGGCGAGCTCGAGGGCACGCTGGTCGTCGCGGTGGTGAACTTCCCCCCGAAGCAGATCGGCCCGTTCATGTCCGAGTGCCTGGTGGTCGGCGCCGTCGACGACGAGCTGGGCGTGATCCTGCTGCGCCCCGACCGCGACGTCGCGCTCGGCGACCGGATCGCCTAGCGGCGTCGGGTGGAGCCCTCGGCCTGGAAGGATCGTCGCTGAAGGACTTCGATTGTCGCATTGAGGACAGGGTGTGCCAACTCGACAACCGACGCGGCAAGGCCCCGCCACCCGCGCCCGGCGCTCAGGACTTCTGGGCGCCGTCGCCGCTGTCGGGGTAGGCGAGGTGGATGTGGGTGCGGGCGACGGCGATGAACTCGCGCCGCTCGGCCGCGCCGGGCTGGGCGTCGATCGGGCTGATCGTCGCGTTCGCGAGCGGGATGAAGCCCATGTCGCCCTGGTTGAGGTAGTCCGAGAGCCGGCTCCGGTAACCCTCGCGCGGAAGGGTCAGGTCGCCGACGATCCGGTGGCGTCCGGTCTCGAGCACGATCCTCTCCACACGCGTGTCCATGCCTCGAACGCTAGCGGCAGGTCCCGGACCGCGGCTTGAGCGGGCGCTGCGCGGCCTGTGCCAGGCTACGGCCTGTGACCGCCGTGCCGGCGATGCTGCGCACCTACCTCCAGGACCACCACGCTGCCGCCACCGCGGGCCTGGAGCTCGCGCGGCGCACGGCCCGCTCCAACGCCGAGACCGAGTTCGGCGCCGAGCTCGGGCGCATCGCCGACGAGGTGGCCGCCGACCGGGAGGCGCTCGAGCGGGTGATGGACGGGCTCGGGGTGGGCAAGAGCAAGCTCAAGGACGCCGCCGGCTGGACGGCCGAGAAGGTCGGCCGGCTGAAGCCCAACGACAGCCTGCTCTCCTACTCGCCGCTCAGCCGGGTGGTCGAGCTCGAGGGGTTGCTGGTGGCGGTGACCGGCAAGCGGGCGCTCTGGGAGTCGCTGCGCGCGACGGTCGGTGAGGCCGCCGGCGGCGTCGACCTGGCCGAGCTCTCCGGGCGCGCGGACGACCAGCGCGCGCGGCTCGAACGGCTGCGCGAGCGCGCGGCCGCCGAGGCGTTCGCGGGCGACTGACCCGCTCAGGCCTCGTCGGCGAAGGCGCGCCGTGCGTCGGCGGGATCGGCGTACACGCGGACCTCGAGCACGCGTTCGTCGCGCAGGGTCCACAGCCAGGCGTTGGACGAGTCGAGGAAGCCGCGCCCGTGCCAGGCGCGGACCCGGCCGAAGACCAGCACCCTGCCGTCGCCGACCGCGTGGAAGTGCTGCGGCTGCAGCTCGAGCCGCTTCCACGTCGCCGTCAGGTCGCTCATGTACTCGGCCAGCCCTTCATGGCCGCGGTACGGCTCGGTGCGCCCGGCCAGCAGCCCGGTCACCGTCGAGACCTCGACCCCCTCGTGCGAGAGGTCGATGAGGGTCTCGAGGTCCCGGTCGCCGAACGCCGTGTAGGCGCGGCGGATCACAGCCTCCCCCTTGATCGCCATCGGCCCGGAAACCTACCCGTGACTCAGAACGGCCGCGCTGCGGCCGGGATCTTCGGGACCTCCGAGGTGATCCGCTGCATGGTCCCGTAGAAGCGGTGCACCTCCGGATACAGGATCGCCTTGCCGCTGGTGATCAGGCCTCCGGAGATCCCGCGCTCGGGGTCCGCCCAGCCCATGATGTTGATCAGGCCGAGATGGCCGAAGGCGAGATCCGTGTCGCGGCCGTAGAGGCTGATCACCTGGGCCCCGAGCATGAGCCCGTACGCGAACCGGGTCGGGAAGATCAGCGAGAGGTCGATCTCGAGCCGCGATTGCTCGGTGAGCGCGTGCCGCAACGTCTCGGGCTTCATCACCCGCACGCCGTCCAGCTCCCCGCCGCGGCGGAAGATCTCGAAGAAGCGGGAGAGCTCGTTTGCGTTGGTGACCACGTTCGCCGACGGGATCACGGCGGTGAGGAAGCGCGGGTCGTTGGAGGCGTCGATCACCTCGTCGACCGAGGCTCCGAGCGCGCGGGAGACGAGGTTGGAGACGGGGGGCAGCAGCCGCGGGCCCGGTCACGTAGCTGAGCCCGACCCGCTCGACGTCCTCCGCGTCGACCCCGTAGTTGTTCCAGCGGAAGCCGAGCGGGTCGAGGATCTCCTCGGCGAGGACCTCGCGGATCGTTTCGCCGGTCACGCGCTGGACGACCTCGCCGAGGATGAACCCGCCCGAGACCGCGTGGTAGGCCAGCAGCTTGCCGGGGGCCGACGCGGGCTTGGCGTCGCAGATCAGCTCCAGCAGGCGCTCGCGGTCGTTCAGCACGTCGAGGTCGAGCGCCTCCTTGGGCAGCGATGCGACGCCCGCCCGGTGGGCGAGCACGTGGCCGATCGTGATCTCACCCTTGCCGTGGCGCGCGTACTCGGGGATGTGGGCGGCGATCCGGTCGTCGATCGCCAGCGCTCCGCGCTCGGCCAGCGTGTGGATCAGCAGCGCGGTCACGGCCTTCGAGGTCGAGTAGACGCAGAACGGCGTCTCGGTGGTCGCCCGGACCTTCGGCACGTCCTCGTCGTCGTCGGGCCCGTTGCCGCGGGCGTGCCCGATCGCGCGGTCGATCACGACCTCGCCCTCGCGCCGAAGGCAGAGCTGGAGGGCCGGGTGGACGCCGCTGCGATACAGGCCGAGCGCCGCGTCCCAGATCCCCTCGACGGCCTCCGGGCTCAGCCCCACGGCCTCGGGATCTGACTCCGAGCCGCGTGTGGTCACCGCCTCGAGGTCCCGCGGCATGCGGATCCGCCGCAGCAGCGGGTCTCCGATCAGCGGAAAGCGCGGGATCGTGGGCAAGCGCGGCGAAAGGTACTCCGGGCACGCTCGCGATCCAAGCGGGCACCGTGCGTGTTGAGGATGACGATGGAGTCGAAGAGGCAGCTTGCGTTCTGCGTCGCGGCGACGATGGTCGCCCTCGCCGGCACCCTGGCGACCGGGCCCGCCGGCGCCGCGGCCGCCCCCGCCGACCCGCCGAACGTCGTCGTGGTGATGACGGACGATCAGACCGCATCGGCGATCGGCGTGATGCCGCGGACCCAGAGCCTGATCGGCGCCCAGGGGGCGACGTTCGAGGAGAGTTTCGCCACCTTTCCGCTCTGCTGCCCCTCGCGGGCGACCTTCCTCACCGGGCCAGTACGCGCACAACCACCGGGTGCTCAACAACATCCCCCCGCAGGGTGGCTTCGACGTCCTGCGCGGCGACGAGACCCTGCCCGTCTGGCTGCAGCGCGCCGGCTACTACACGGGGCTGATCGGCAAGTACCTGAACGGCTACGAGACGAGCGCCGTCGGCGTCCCGCCCGGCTACAGCGAGTGGCACGGGCAGAAGACGCAGAACGCCTACTACGGCTACGACCTGCTCGAGGACGGGCAGCTGGTCCGCTACGGCGACGCGAACGAGGACCCCGTCGACCCCGCCGCCCCGGAGACCTACTCGAGCGACGTCTACACGGCCAAGGCCGTCGACTTCATCGGCCAGCGGGCGCCGCTCAGCCAGCCGTTCTTCCTCTGGGTCGCCTACAACGCGCCGCACTCGGGGATCCCCGATCCGCCTCCGGGCGAGGTCGACCGCTGCCGCGGCAACGTCAAGCCCGCGGCACGCCACGTCGGCGCCTTCGAGGACGCCCCCCTGCCGTTTCCGCCGAGCTTCAACGAGGCCGACATCTCCGACAAGCCGATCTCGATCCGCGACTCGCAGCCGCTGACCCCGTTCCAGATCGAGGCCGTCCATGACCTCTATCGCTGCGAGCTCGAATCGCTCCTCGCGGTCGACGAGGGGGTGGAGCGGATCGTGGGCGCGCTCGCCGCCAGCGGCGAGCTCGACTCGACCCTGCTCGTGTTCACCTCCGACAACGGCATGCAGCACGGCGAGCACCGGATCCAGTTCGGCAAGAACCTGCCGTACGACGAATCCCTGCGGGTGCCGCTGATGATCCGGGGCCCCGGAGTGCCCGCGGGGGTAACCGTCCGCGACCTGGCGGGCAACGTCGATCTGGCGCCGACGATCCTCGACGCGAGCCGGGGCCCGCGCCCGCCTGCCGCAGGACGGCAGCTCGCTGCTGCCGATGACGCGGCGCGCGGGCAACCAGAGCGGGCGCGAGCTCGCGATCGAGGGCGTCCGGTTCCGCGGGGTGCGCACGCCGCGATACCTCTACATCCATTGGATCCGCGGCCCGAACACCGGGGCGATCGAGCTCTACGACATGGAGCGCGACCCCTTCCAGCTCGACAACCTGCACCGGGTGCGCTCGGCGAGGAAGGTCGAGCGGGACCTCGCCAAGCGCCTGCGCGCGGTCGAGCACTGCGCCGGCGCGGACTGCCGGGCGCTGCCCCGCCTGCGGTTGCGGGCCAAGGCGCCCGGCGGCGACGACCGCGACTGCCGCGGCGTGCTGACCGTGACGGTCGCCGGCAAGGACGCCAAGCGGGCGATCGACGCGACCTTCACCGCCGGCCGCAGTCACAAGCGCATCGACCGTGCGACCCCGCTCCGCGCGCGCTTCGGCCGCGACCAGGCGCGGCCGGGCACGAAGCTGCGCGCCCTGGTCGAGCTGCGCGACGGCCGCCTGAGCTCGCTGGCGGCGAAGCCCCCGCGCTGTTAGCCGTCAGCCCTCGTCGGTGGCGACGATGAGCACGTTGCAGGAGGCTCGGTGGGAGACCTTGTTCGGAACGCTCCCGAGCACCCGGCTCACGCCGTGCATGCCGCGGTTGCCGACCACGATCAGGTCGGCGTTCTGGCGCTCGGCGATCTCCAGCAGCGCGTCGGCGGGGTCCCCGGTGACCGTGTGGGTCTCGACCGCGACGCCCTTGATCCGCGCCGCCGCCTCGGCCTCCTGGATCACGCCTCTGGACCTCGGCGTCGGGGCGGACCTCCCAGACCTTCTGCGCGCCCTCGGGCGCGCCGACGATCTTCGCGCCCCGCAGCGGCTCGTAGGCGGCGACGATGTGCAGCTGCCCGCCCATCGCCTCGACCAGGCGCGTCGCCTCGTCGACCGCGCGCTTGGCGGTGTCCGATCCGTCGGTGCCGACGACTATCGCCTCGTACAAGTGCGCCACCTCCTCCGGGCCCAACGTTAGTCGACCGCGAGGAACGTTGAGATCAACCGCGCGAGCGAGTCCGGGTGATCGGCCATGAACGCGTGTCCGGAGTGGGGGAAGGGCGCCAGCCAGGCTCCGGGGATCCCGGCCGCCAGGGCCCGCGAGTTGGCCGGCGGGACGATCACGTCCTCGCTCCCGGTCGCGACCAGCGCCGGCGCCGAGATCTCGCCCAGGCGCTCGGCCGCCCCCTGGGCCTCCCACGCCTCCATCGCCCGCCACTGGGCGCGGACGACGTCGTGCGGCAGCGCCGCGCGCGCCGCGGCGACGACGTCGCCGAAGGCGGCGTCGATCATCCGGGCACGCTGCGGGGGAAAGAGGAGCGAGATCAGCCTGCTCGCCTGCTCGCGCGGCGTCCCGGAGAGGTCGCTGACCCGGGCGCGAACGTCCGGATCGCCGAGGGTGGTCGCAGCCCCGCCCGCGCTGGTCGAGAGCAGGACCAGCTTGCCGACCCGAGCCGGGTCCGCGAGCGCCAGGGCGAGGGCGACGAAGCCGCCCATCGACCAGCCGAGGACGTCGGGGCGCTCGAGCCCGATCGCGCCGATCGCACCCGCCGCGTCGCCGGCGAGATCCTCGATCGAAAACGGCTCGCCGTCGCCGGCCGAGTCGCCGATCCCGCGGTGGTCGAGCAGGATCAGCTCGCGGTCCGCGGCCAGCGCCGCGATGAACCCCGGGTCCCAATCGGCCTTCGTCCCGGCATAGCCGTTGAGGACCAGCAGCGGGCGGCCCGCGCCGCGGCGCTCGTACGCGAGGGCTCGCCCCCCGACCGTGCAGGTGCTCACGGCGCGCGAACGTATCACCGCGCCTGGTGGCTACGATCGATCGATCCGGCGCCGGGCGATCGAGATCCTCGCGGCCGGGCCCGCAAGCGGGCCCCTCGCGACGCTCGCCCTCTGGCGTCCGGCTCGCGTCCGGGGCGGTCTTCTTCGTCTTCGGGATCGCCAAGTTCACCAGCCACGAGGCCGAGGTCGATTCGTTCGAGGACTACGGCCTGCCCGCGCCCGAGGCGTTCACCTATGCGATCGGCGTGATCGAGATCGCCGGTGGCCTCATGCTCCTGCTGGGCCTGGGGACCCGGCTGGCCGCGCTGATCCTCGCGGGCGACATGGTCGGCGCGATCGTCGTCTCCGGCATCGGCGAGGGCGAGGCGATCAGCCTCACCCTCGCGCCCGCGCTGTTGCTGGCGATGGCGTTCCTGATCTGGGTCGGGCCCGGGGGCCGCGCCCTCGATCGGCGCCTCGCCGATCAGCCCGCCGGCTCGTAGACCAGGATCGCGACGCCGTCGCCCACCGTCTTCGAGTCGCTCAGCCGCAGCGGCTTCTTGCGCGCTGGTCTCGCCGAAGACCCGCTTGCCCTTGCCGAGCACCACCGGGAAGACCATCAGCCGCACCTCGTCGACGAGGTCGTTCTCGATCAGCGCCTGGGCCAGCTGGGCGCTGCCGTGGACGACGACGTCGCCGTCGTGGCTCTCGCGAAGCTTCGCCACCGCGTCCGCGAGGTCGCCGTCGATCACGGTCGTGTTCTTCCAATCCGGATCGGTCAGGGTCGATGAGACGACGTACTTGGGCATGTCGTTGAACTTGTCGGCGAACTCACCCTCGCGCTGGGGCCAGGAGTCGGCGAAGCCCTCGTAGGTGACCCGCCCGAGCAGCAGCGCGTCGGACGCCATGGTCTCGTCGAGCTTGAACTTGTCGCCCTCGTCGCCGCGCTCGAACTCGAAGCTCCAGCCCCCGTACTCGAAGTCCTCGGAGCCGCCGGGGTCCTCCATCACGCCGTCGAGCGAGACGAACTCGGTGATCACGATCCTTCCCATGCGTTTCTCCTCCGTTCTTCCCCCGTCGTCGTTGGTATCCTATTCAACCAGATGATTGATCAACTCGTCGGATGAATACAGCGACGGCCGACGACCGGCTCAGCACCACCTTCGCGGCGCTCGCCGACCCGACGCGCCGGGCGATCATCGGCCGGCTCGCGGAGGACGGCGAGGCCACCGTGACCGAGCTCGCCGAGCCGTTCCCGGTGACCGTCCAGGCGATCTCCAAGCACCTGCAGGTCCTCGAGCGCGCCGGCCTGATCACCCGGGCCCGCACCGCCCAGCTGCGGCCCTCGCGGCTCGAGGGCGCCCCGCTTAAGCTCGCGGTCGACTGGCTGGCCGAATACCGCAGGTTCTGGGAGGCCGGCTTCGACCGGCTCGATGCCCGCCTGCACGAGGCCGACGAGGAGGAACGAGCGTGAGCGACTTCGAGGCGAACGAGGACGGGCTCGCGATCAGGCGCGTCTTCGACGCGCCGCGCGACGCGGTGTGGAGGGAGTGGACCGAGCCCGAGCGGTTCGCCGACTGGTTCGGTGCGCCCGAGGCCGACAACCCGCTCGAGAGCGTCGAGATGGACGTCAGGGAGGGCGGCGCCTGGAGGCTCCTGATGTTCGCCGGCCCCGGCCGCCGCGAGATCCGCTGGGCGGGCGAGTACCTGGAGGTGATCGAGCCCGAGCGCCTCGTCTTCACCGTCACCGACCGGCCCGACGATGACGGCCCGTCCGACGTGGTCACCGTCGTCCTGCGCGACCTCGGCGACGGCCGCACCGAGATGGACTTCCACCAGGGCAACCTGATGACGCCGCGAGGAGTACGGGCGCGCCGGACGCGGCTGGACCGGGTTCTTCGACCGGATCGCCGAGCACCTCGCCGGCGTCTAGGCCGACCCCGCCCCCGCCGGGTTCGGCTCGTACTCGTCGTGCAGCCGCCACCACTGGTACTTCGGCCCCTGTGGCCGACCCGGCGGCGTGTCCTCCCACTCCTCCTGGCGCCCGAAGGGCGTCAGGTCGAGGAAGGTCCAGACGCTGCCCAGCGCCTCGACCCCGCGGCTCCTTGTGGCGTAGGTGAGGAAGACCCGGTCGCCGTCGCGCAGGTAGACGTCGAGCGAGAAGTACTCGGTCGTCCCGCGCTCGGTCTGGAAGTCGTCGCCGACCACCGTGTACCAGGGGACCTCCCAGCCCATCCGCTCGGCAAAGGGCCGGATCTGCTCCTGTGGCGCGGTCGAGACGAGCGCGAACGAGGTGTCGCGTGCATGCAGATGGGCCAGCGGGCTGATCTGGTCGGTGAACATCGAGCAGCCGCTGCACGGATCGCCCCCCGGCGGATGCCAGAAGTGGTAGAGCAGCAGCTGGCTGCGGCCCTCGAACAGGTCCGGAAGCCCGACCACCCCGTCCGGACCCTCGAACTCGTACTCGGACGAGATCTCGGTCATCGGCTGGCGGCGGCGTTCGGCGGCGAGCTGGTCGCGCTCCCGGGTGGCCCGCTTCTCCTTCGCGAGCAGCTCCTCGTGGGCCCGCTGCCAGTCCTCCCCGCTGACGATCTCCGGTAGCTCCATGCTGCCCTCCTCGCTCGTTGGCCCGTTAGTTCCTTCAGGGAACAAGGTACCCTCTCATGCGTGCAGCGAACCAACTTCGCCGAGATGCCGTGTTCGATCGCCCGCACCCTCGCGATCGCCGGCGAGCCCTGGTCGCCGCTCGTGATCCGCGACGTCTACGTCGGGATCAACCGCTTCGACGACCTGCAGCGCGACCTCGGGATCTCGCGCAAGGTCCTCGCCGAGCGCCTGCGCCACCTGGTCGAGGCCGGGATGCTCGAGCGCCGCGCGTACTCCGAGCGCCCCCCGCGGCACGAGTACGTGCTCACCGAGATGGGATCGGAGTTCGTCGACGTGCTGATGGCGATGGTCGCCTGGGGTGACCGCTGGACGGCCGCGGAGGCCGGGCCGCCGGTCCTCTACCGCCACCGCTCGTGCGGGCGGTAACAAGGTCGAACCGCATTGCGCGCTTGCGGTGAGATCCTGCACTCGACCGACGTCGACGTCGAGCCCGGGCCGGGCTTGCCGGTATCCCCGACGACCTGATGAACACACCTCGTCCACATGTGATCGTCCTCTTCGGCGCCACCGGCGATCTGGCGCGACGCAAGCTGCTGCCGGGCCTGCTGCACCTGTCGACCGTCGAGCTGCTGGGTGACTTCGAGGTCGTCGGCACCTCGCTCGAGCCGCTCACCGACGACCAGTTCCGCCAGCTCGCCCGCCAGGCGTGCGAGCGGTTCGGCCATGGCGCGGTCAAGCGCGAGGCGATCGAGTCGTTCGTCCACCGCCTGACCTACGTTCCGCAGTCCGCGGGGCCCGAGGGGCTGAAGTCCGCCGTCGATGCCGCCCGGCAGCGCCTCACGGGCGACCCGGGAATCCTGCATTACCTGAGCGTCCCCCCGTCCGCGGCCGCCGCCGTGGTCGAGATGATCAACAAGGCCGGGCTCGCCGAGGGGACGAAGGTGGTGCTCGAGAAGCCCTTCGGCACCGATCTCGAGAGCGCGCGGAAACTGAACGACATCGTCCACCGCGCGTTCGACGAGGACCAGATCTACCGAATCGACCACTTCCTCGGCAAGGAGGCGGCGCTCAACATCCTCGCGCTGCGGTTCGCCAACGGGCTCTTCGAGCCGATCTGGAACCGCAACCACATCGACCACGTCCAGATCGAGGTCCCCGAGGAGCTCGGGCTCGAGCAGCGGGCCTCCTTCTACGAGCAGACGGGCGCCTTTCGCGACATGGTCGTCACGCACCTGTTCCAGGTGCTCGCCTTTGTGGCCATGGAGCCGCCGACGGAACTGACGCCGTTCGCGATCAGCCTCGAGAAGGACAAGGTCTTCCGGTCGCTGTGCCCGCTCGAGCCGGACCACGTCGTCCGCGGGCAGTACGAGGGCTATCGCTCCGAGCCGGGGGTCGCCCCCGACTCGCAGACGGAGACGATGGTGGCGCTGCGCTGCTACGTCGACAACTGGCGCTGGTCCGGGGTCCCGTTCTATCTGCGCACCGGCAAGCGGCTCGCAGAGGGCGCCCGGATCATCTCGATCGCCTTCCGGGAGCCGCCGAAGAGCATGTTCCCGGACACCTCCGGCGTCGGCGACTACGGGCCGGACCACCTCACCTTCGACCTCGACGAGGCCTCGCGCCTATCGCTCTCCTTCTACGGCAAGCGGCCCGGGCCGGGGATGGTGCTCCAAAAGCTCAGCATGCAGTTCTCGATCGCCGAGATGGCGGACGTGGCCGGCGGCGTGCTCGAGGCTTACGAGCGGCTGATCTGGGACGCGCTCGCCGGCGACGCGACGCTGTTCACGACCGCGGAGGGCATCGAGCGCCTCTGGGAGGTCGCGACCCCGCTGCTCGAGCACCCGCCGCCGGTGCTCCCGTACGAGCAGGGCTCGTGGGGCCCGACGGAGGTCAACGACGTGATCGCCCCGCACCGCTGGCGGCTGCCGTTCGAGCGCCCGTGGCGCGAGGCGAAGGCGACGGTTTCCGGCGCGGCGAAGGCGACGGCGGCCGTCGTTCCCTGATCGGCGGGCGCTGAGCGCGCTGCGGCTAGGCCGGACGGCTCGATCGTCTGGCGCGCCGGAGCGTCCACCGGACCGCCGCGGGCGCGAGCAGGATCATCGCGAACACGCGCAGGGTCTGGACCGCGACGATGAACGTCGTGTTCGCCCCGGCGCCGAAGGCGACCGCGAGCACGGCGTAGAGGCCTCCCGGAGTCGTCGCGAGGTAGGAGTCGAGCAGCGAGGCCGAGGTGAGCGCGTTGAGCACGACGGCCAGCCCGAAGCAGCCGACGAGCAGGCCGGCGATCGCCAGCAGCACCGGGCCGGTGAGCCGGCCCAGGAGGCGCACCGTCGACCTGGTGAACCGCAGCCCGACCTGCAGTCCGATGAGCGAGAACGCCACCTGGCTGACGAGGTCGGGGACGGCGAAGTCCCCGACGGCACCGCTGAGGACGAAGATCCCGGTGACGACCATGGGGCCCAGCAGGACGCCCGCGGTCACCTTCGCCCGCATCGCGACCAGGGCCCCCACGCCCGCGAACGCGGCCGTCAGCAACCAGTCGGACGGGTCACCCAAGGCGCCCACGGACGGCGCCGCCCCCGCCGCATCCGCGCTGTGGGCGCCGAAGAAGATCGCGATCCCGAGCGGTGTCAGCAGGACGACGATCAACACCCGCAGGTACTGCATGAAGGCGACGAGCCTGTCGTCGGCGCCGAGGTCGCCCGACATGCCGACGATCCCCGACGCGCCGCCGGCGATCATCCCCAGCGCCGCCGTCGGGGCATCGAGCGGCGTCGTTCGAGCCAGGATCGCCCCCGCGATCAGGCAGAGCCCGAGGGTCGCGGCCGAGATCAGGAGCACCGGCAGCCAGGACCCGGCGAGGGCCCGCAGCGCCTCCGCCTGCAGGTAGGCGCCGAGCGAGACCCCGGCCACCGCCTGGGCCGAGCGGAACACGCGCTCGTCCACGCTGACCGTGCCCGGTCGCGCCAGCGCGATCGCAAGCCCGACCAGCAGCGCCGCGAACAGGTACGACGACGGCAGGCCGACGAGGTCGAGGAGCAGCCCGCCCGCGACCACGCCGGCGCCGACCGCGAGCCAGATCCCCGCCCGTCGCACGGGCGGGAGGCTAGTGCGGCGCCGCGCCTACTCCCGGGGCTTGTAGCGGTGGTGGAGCATCACGTCGTTGCCGTCGGGGTCGGTGAAGAACGCCATGTGGCAGACGCCCGTGTCGAAGACATCGCCGACGAACTCGACGCCCTTGGCCTCGAGCTCGGAGCGGGCGGCGGCGACGTCGTCGACGTGGATCGCGGGGTGGGCGTTCTTCTGCGGCGCGAACTCGCCGCCGAACTTCGCCGGCTCCCAGATGGCGAAGCACGTGTCCCCGATCCAGAACTCGTAGTCGCCCTTCTCGTCGGGCCGCAGCCCGAGCGTGTCGATGTAGAAGGCGCGGCTGCGGTCCGCGTCGGTCGAGGGCACCCCGACGAAATCGAGCTTGTCCATGGTGTGGTCTCCTTGGTAGGGGTTGTCTCGGTCAGCTCTCGGGCGGGACGAACTGCGCCGCCTGGAAGATCGCGCCCTGCGGGTCGCGGATCACGGTGAACCGCACCCACGGCGCGTCCATCGGCTCGACCAGCAGGGTGGCGCCGAGCTCCTGCGCGCGCGCCGCAGTGGCGTCGGCGTCGGCGATCGCGAACGAGGTCCCCCAGTGCGGCGGGGCCTCGGGCGGGAACTGCTCGTCGGTCATCTCCATCAGCCAGCCCACCGCGTCGGGGAAGCCCTCGGGGGCGCCCATCTCCTCAGCCCGGGCGAGCGTGCCGGGGTTGATCCGGTCGAGGAACTCGCCGTAGCCGGGCCGCCGCCAGAAGCGCAGGCCCTCGTCGCCGTCGGCGCCGCGCTCCGAGGTCACCCAGCCGAACATCTCGCGGTAGAAGGCGATCGCGCTGTCGGGATCGCGGCTCGCGAGGTCGTTGAAGCTCCAGGTGTTCGGCTCGTTGACGAGCTGCGGCACCCGCGGTCGCCCCTGCCTCCCAAACGCAGAAGACCGCCCCCTCGCGGTCGGCGAGCACCGCCATCCGCCCGGCGTCGCCGACGTCCATCGGGTCCATCACCACCTTGCCGCCCGCCTGCCCGGCGTGGGCCGCCGCGTCGTCGGCGCTCTCGACCGCGACGTACGTGTTCCAGGCGGTCGGGCTCGCGTCGTCGGGCATCTTCGTGCCGACGCCGCAGACATCGAGGTCCCGCACGCGGCGCGACGAAGTAGCGCAGGTCGCCGCCGTCCGGCGTGCGCTCGTCGAACTCCCATCCGAACAGGCCGCCGTAAAAGTCCTTCGCCGCCTCGACGTCCGGCTGATCGGTGTCGACCCAGCACGGGACCCCGGCCGGGTACGTCTCACGCGTGGCGTTCATCCGCTGCTCCCTTCGTTGGTTCGCGGTCACCCTATTTCGTATTTAGGTCAGCTTCTGTCCTAAATATCCGGGATCATCGGAATCGTGAACGAGACCTCCAGCCGCCTGCTCGAGC
Source organism: uncultured Solirubrobacterales bacterium (assembly GCA_963729065.1). Lineage (GTDB taxonomy): Bacteria > Actinomycetota > Thermoleophilia > Solirubrobacterales > 70-9 > WHSW01. Next base: position 312,727 of record CAVSMS010000010.1, on the reverse strand, counting down.
TGCTCTCCCTGCTGCAGGCGCGGCGCGATTGGGCGGGCGGCGAGCTCGCCGAGCGCCTCGACGTGTCGCGCCGGACCGTCCGCCGCGACGTCGAGCGCCTGCGGGAGCTCGGCTATCCGGTCGACTCGCTCACCGGCCCGGCCGGCGGCTACCGCCTCGCCGCCGGGGCGGCGATGCCGCCCCTGCTGCTCGACGACGAGGAGGCGATCGCGATCGCCGTCGGCCTGCGGACCGCGGCGCGCGCCTCGGTCGACGGGATCGAGGAGACCTCGCTGCGGGCGCTGGTGAAGCTCGAGCAGGTGCTGCCGGCCCAGCTGCGCCGCCGCGTCCGGGCGCTGGGCGCGGTCAGCGTCGGCGTCCCCGAGGGCGGGCCGACGGTCGACCCGCAGAGCCTCAGCCTGCTCGCCGCCGCGTGCCGCGACGCGGAGCGCGTGCGGTTCGCCTACCAGGGCCGCGAGGGCGGCGAGACCCGCCGCGAGGCCGAGCCGCACTCGCTGGTCAACCTCGGCCGCCGCTGGTACCTGCTCGCCTGGGACCTCCGGCGCGAGGACTGGCGCACGTTCCGGGTCGACCGCCTCTCGCGGCCGGCGGCGACCGGGGTGCGCTTCCAGCCCCGCGACCTCCCGGGGCGGGACGCCGCGGCCTACGTGGCCGAGAGCATCTCCTCGGCGCCTCAACCGCTACGAGGCGAGGGTGACGGTGCACGCCCCCGCCGCGGAGCTCCGCAAGCGCGTCCCCGCGCGGGCGGCGACCGTGGAGCCGATCGACGACAGCACGTGCGAGCTGCGCACCGGCGACTACGACCTCGACTGGCTCGCGCTGCGGATCGCGATGCTCGACGTCGACTTCGAGGTCCACGAGCCGCCGGAGCTGGTCGAGCGCCTGCAGGAGCTGGTGCGGCGGGTCGGCCGCGCGGTGGCCTGAGCCGCGACAAACGTGGTCTGAGCGCGGCAAGCCCCCACTCGCCGCTCGCCGAGGGTGATGTTTCGGACGCATAGCGTCCAGTACGTCACTCTCGTCAGCTCGGGTCGCGAGCGTGCGGGTCTGGCGAGGGTCGCGGCGTACTGCACATGAGATCGGGCACACGCGCCCGCCTCGCCACCAGCTCACCCCCTCACTGCCTAAGCATCCGCGTCCGGCCCGCCGCGCACGCGCGGCCCGCGCGCCGCCGCCGCCGTCCGTCCGTCGCGCCTGCTGGCATGGGGGTGCAGGCGGAGCGAGAGGAGACCGGGATGCGGAAGCGGATCAGAGAGCGTTTGACCTACGCCAACGTCGTCGCGTCGCTGGCGCTGTTCGCGGCGCTCGGAGGCAGCGCCTACGCGGTCCAGAAGGCGAGCGTCGGCACCAATGCGCTCAAGGACGGCGCCGTGACCACCCAGAAGATCCATCGCCACGCGGTCACCGGCAAGAAGCTCGACACCAACGCGGTCGCGGCGCGGGCCGTGCGGGCCGGGGCGATCGGCTCGACCGAGCTCGGCAGCGGGGCGGTCAACGCCGCCGCGCTCGCCAACGCGGCCGTGACCGCGGCGAAGCTGCAGGACGGCGCGGTGACCGGCGGAGCGCTCGCCGACGACGCGGTCACCCGGACGAAGCTGCGCGCCCAGGCCGTCACCGCCCCGAAGATCGCCGACGGCGCGGTCAGCGACCGCAAGCTCGCCGACGGCGCGGTGACGTCGACGAAGCTCGGGCAACTGATCGAGATCAGTCAGGACAGCCCCACGATCACCGACGGCAACCCGATGACCGCGACGGCAATCTGCCCCGAGGGCACCGTGGTGGTCAGCGGGGGCGGCTTCGACGACACGTTCGAGTTGGAGCTCACCACGTCGATCCGGTTCGGCAACGGTTGGCGGGTCCAGTCCTTCAACGACACCGGGGTCGACCAGACGATCACGGCCCGCGCCTACTGCCTGTCCGCGGCGCCCGCGCCATAGAGGGCGGCACTGATTCACTAGCGGGACCGTGCGCGTCGCGCTCTTCATCACCTGCTTCAACGACACGCTCTTCCCACGCACCGGGCAGGCGGTCGTCGAGTTGCTCGAGCGGCTCGGACACGAGGTCGAGTTCCCCGAGGAGCAGACCTGCTGCGGGCAGATGCACGCGAACAGCGGCTACCAGCTCGAGGCGATCCCGCTGGCGCGGCGGTTCGTCGACACGTTCGCCGGCGCCGAGACGGTGGTCAGCCCGTCGGCGTCGTGCGTGGCGATGGTGCGCGACCAGTACCCGCGCCTCGCCGAGCTCGCCGGCGACCCCGGGCTGGCGCGGGAGGTCGAGGAGATCGGCGGGCGGGTGTTCGAGCTCAGCGAGCTGCTCGTCGACCGGCTCGGGGTCGAGGACGTCGGCGCCGTCTTCCCGCACCGGGTGACCTTCCATCCCACCTGTCACTCGGCGCGCCTGCTCGAGGTCGGCGACCGCCCGCTGCGGCTGCTCCGCGCGGTGCGCGGGATCGAGCTCGTCGATCTCCCGCAGGCCGAGGAGTGCTGCGGCTTCGGGGGCACCTTCGCGGTCAAGAACGCGGAGGTGTCCTCGGCGATGCTGAGCGACAAGCTGCGCGGCGTGCTCGACACCGGGGCCGAGGTCTGCGTCGCCGCCGACAACTCCTGCCTCATGCACATCGGCGGCGGGCTCAGCCGCGGGCGCACCGGGGTGCGGACGGCGCACCTCGCCGAGGTCCTGGCGGCACAGTGAGGCGGAGCGAAGCGAAGCCGAGCCGCGCCGCCGTTGAGGCGCCTGGTTCAGGATGAGCCGCGACGGGTTCGCCGCGGCCGCCGCGGTCGCCCTCGACGACGCCCAGCTGCGGCGCAACCTCGGCAAGGCGACCGCCACGATCCGCGCCAAGCGCGCTTCGGTCGTGGGCGAGCTGCCGGACTGGCAGGAGCTCCGCGACGCGGGGGCGGCGATCAAGGCGCGGGCCCTGGCGACCCTGCCCGAGCAGCTGGAGCGGCTCGAGGCCTCGGTCGCCGCCGCCGGAGGGACCGTCCACTGGGCCCGGGACGCGGCCGAGGCGAACGGGATCGTCGCCGGGATCGCCCGCGACCACGGGTTCGACGAGGTGGTCAAGGTGAAGTCGATCGCCACCGACGAGATCGGCCTCAACGACGCGCTCGAGCAGGCGGGCGTGGTGGCGCTGGAGACGGACCTCGCCGAGCTCATCGTCCAGCTCGCCGACGACCGTCCCTCGCACATCCTCGTGCCCGCGATCCATCGCAACCGCGAGGAGATCCGCGAGCTGTTCGCGGGCACGATCGCCCGCGGCGAGGCGCTCGGCTCGGAGCCGACGGAGCTCGCCGAGACCGCGCGGCGGTACCTGCGGGCGAAGTTCCTCTCGGCGCGGATGGGGGTCAGCGGGGCCAACTTCGCGGTCGCCGAGACCGGCGCGGTGTGCGTGGTCGAGTCGGAGGGCAACGGCCGCTTCTGCACGACGCTGCCGGAGGTGCTGGTGACCGTGATGGGGATCGAGAAGGTGATCGCCGAGTGGCGCGACCTCGAGGTGATGCTGCAGCTGCTGCCGCGCTCCTCGACCGGCGAGCGGATGAACCCGTACACGTCGCTGTGGACCGGGGTGAGCGCCGACGACGGGCCGCGCGAGTTCCACCTCGTGCTGCTCGACAACGGGCGCACAGAGGTGCTCGCCGACGAGATCGGCAGGCAGGCGCTGCGCTGCATCCGCTGCTCGGCGTGCCTGAACTCGTGCCCCGTGTACTCGCGCACCGGGGGCCACGCCTACGGCTCGGTCTACCCGGGCCCGATCGGCGCGATCCTCACCCCGCAGCTCGAGGGCCTCGAGCGATCCGCCGACCTCCCGTGGGCCTCGAGCCTGTGCGGCGCGTGCTACGAGGTCTGCCCGGTGAAGATCGACATCCCGTCGGTGCTCATCCACCTCCGCGGCCGGGTGGTGCGCGAGCGCCCCGACGAGGGGCGGGCCGAGAGGGCGGTGATGCGCGCGGTGGCGCGCACCTTCGAGTCGCGACGGCGATACGAGTGGGCGCAGCGGATGGCCCGGCGGGGGCGGGGCCCGCTCACGCGCCTGCCGGTGGGGCCGCTCGGTCGCTGGACGGCGACCCGCGACCTCCCCGAGGTCCCGGCGCAGAGCTTTCGCGACTGGTGGAGGACGCGCCCGTGACGGCCCGCGACCAGATGCTCGACCGCATCCGCTCGGCGCTCGGGCCCGAGCCGACGGTCCCGGAGGTTCCGCGCGAGTACCGCCGGGCGGGTCTCGAGGCGGGCGGGTCGGCGGCGCTGGTCGAGCGCTTCTGCGAGCGCGTCGCCGCCTACCGGGCGACCGTGAAACGCGTCGCCTCCGAGGAGGAGCTGATCGCCGCGATCGCGGCCGCGTGCGAGGAGCGCGACAGCCGCCGGGTCGCGGCGGCCGCCGGGGCGGGATGGCGTCCGGAGGGGATCGAGGTCGTCACCGACGGCCCCGAGCGCGACGCCCGAGACCTCGACTCGGTCGACGCGGCGCTCACCGGATGCGCGGTCGCGATCGCGGAGACCGGGACGATCGCGCTCGACTGCGGCCCGCTTTGCGGGCGTCGCGCGCTCACCCTGGTGCCCGACCACCACGTCTGCGTGGTTCGCGCCGATCAGGTGGTCGCCTCGGTCCCCGACGCGATCGACGTCCTCGGGGCCGCCGCCCGGGAGCGCCGCCCGATCACCCTGGTCTCGGGGCCGTCGGCGACCTCGGACATCGAGCTCGAGCGGGTGGAGGGCGTCCACGGGCCGCGCCTGCTCGACGTGGTCGTGGTCGGCTAGCGTCCGCGGCGTGGCCGGCGAGTTCACCCCACTGCATCGCGGCGGCTCGGGTTCGCCGATGGTCTGCCTGCACGGCTTCACCGACACCTGGCGCACCTGGGAGCTGGTGCTGCCCGCGCTCGAGCGCGAGCACGACGTGCTCGCACCGACCCTCGCCGGCCACGCCGGCGGCCCGCCGATCGAGGGCGAGATCAACGACGCGGTGCTGGCCGACGCGGTCGAGCGGGCGATGGACGAGGCCGGATTCGAGACCGCGCACCTCGTCGGCAACTCGCTCGGCGGCTACCTCGCCCTGCAGCTCGCCGCCCGCGGCAGGGCGCGCACCGTGGTCGCGCTCGCCCCTGCGGGCGGCTGGGCCGAGGGCGACGAGTCCTACCGGGACGCGCTGACCTTCTTCACCACGATGCAGGAGCTCCTGCGCGCCGCGGTCCCGCACGCCGATGCGATCGTCGCGACGCCCGAGGGCCGGCGGCGCGCGTCCGAGTTCATCGCCACCAACTACGAGCACATACCGCCCGACCTGCTCAAGCACCAGATGCTCGGGGCCGCGGGCTGCGACGCGGTCGCCCCGCTGGTCGACTACGCCGGCCGTGAGGGCTGGAGCCTCGACGCCGAGGCGATCACCTGTCCCGTGCGGGTGATCTGGGGCACGGACGACCGTCTGCTGCACTGGCCGACCGCCGCCGCCCGCTTCCGCGACGACTGGGTGCCGAACGCCGAGTGGGTCGAGCTCGACGGGATCGGCCACTGCCCGCAGCTCGACGTCCCGCTCGAGACCGCGGAGCTGATCCTGGACTTCACTCGTGGCGCCGCTCAGCCGCCGACGGTCCGGTCGACGACGCCGCGAATCGCTTCCTGAAGCAGCTCGTCGCCGGGGACCTCGGTCGGGAAGTACCACCAGAAGCCGCCGCCGACGCTGTTCGGATAGCCGAGCGAAGCGGCGTAGTAGTGGGCGGCGAGCTCGCGGCGGGCCGCCGGCGGGCGCGCCTCGTCGAAGGCCCACCAGACGCGCGACGTATCCGCCGACCAGTAGTCGAGCTCGCCCAGCCCGATCCGCTGGCCTGGGAACTCGGCGCCGAGGGCCCTGAAGACCTGGTCGAAGGCGAGGCCCATCGGAGCGTCCTCGACGTACTGCGAGAGCAGGATCACGTCGATCCGATCGCGGAGCGCATCGGGGAGGTTCGCCCGCGCCCAGTTGAAGGTCGACCAGCGCGCGGCGTCGGTGCCGATCTGCCAGTAGAGGGTCACGACCACCTCCGCCTCCGGGCGCGCCTCGTTCACATAGGCGGCGGCGTCGGCGACCTTGTTCCTGATCCGGTCCCGTGCCGGAAGCAGCTGCGACGTGCACCGCCCGCCGGCCGTCGTCACGCTGTCGACCCAGCAACCGTTGACCTCGTTGCCGACCTCCCATGCGTCGACCTGCGGGAAGGCATCGACGTAGTCACGAAACCGTTCGAGGTACTCGCGCCGAGTGAACGAGTTGGCGAACGCCGAGTCGATCGGCTCGCCGAGGATCCGAAGCCCGGCCGCGTCGGCGTCTGCGACGGCATCCGCGTAATACGCGGGATCGCCGCCGTCGGCCGTCGGGTCGAAGACGAGCCGGACCCATCCGTGCGGTTGCGTGAGCTCGGCGGCGAGGGCGGGCCAGAGCGGATGTACATCGGGGTCGTCGACCGTGAGGCCGATCCAGGGACTCGCCGGCGCGCTGTGGGCGAAGGCGGGCCCGTACTCCGAGAGCAGGGCATCGTTCGCGCGGTGAACGGCGTCGAGCGCGCGCTGGCCGAAGCGGCCCCGGGCGCGGTCCGTGGACGAAGCTCGCGCGTGGGCGAGCTCGGAGGTCGCCTGGGCATAGGCGGCGTCGAAGGCCGCGGAGCGGACGTAGCCGGGGCGGGCGGCCAGCGCCCGGTCGAGCCTCCGCTTGGCGTCGATTGCCGCCTGCTGGTTGAAGACAACCGTGGCCGTGGAGGCAAAGCCGCGGCCGCGGTTGTCCATGATCACGTTCGAGTAGCCCTGCGAGGCATCGGGCCAGGCCACGGAGAGGGCGACCGGGCGCCCGGGGAGGTCGAACCGGAGCGCCGAGCCCGTTCGGTAGAGCGGGTATTGGGCGACGTCCTGGAGGTCGGACGGTCGCACCAGGGCGTCGCTGTCCCAGCCGTTGCCGCCTCTCATCACCCTGCGTGCCTCGGCGGGCGTGAGCTCGGTCCCCTGGCCTCGCTGGTCGTAGAACTTGACCGTGACCGTGCCGGAGGACCTCGCGGTCGCGGGCGGGGCCGGCAGGACGGCCAGCGCGCCGACGAGCCCGATCACCGCGCAGCGAACTCTCGACCTCACCCCCGGGAAGGTACGCGGGCGGCATCGAGGTAGACCTCGACGAAGTGCCGGTAGCGGGCCGCGATCGCGGCGACCGCGCCGGGGCGGTCGAGCTCGCCCGCCAGGTGCGAGGCGATCGCGTCCCACCAGATCGTGCGCCCGATCGCGAAGCCCTCGAAGCCCGCGACCGGGGCGGCGACGCGGAGCCAGTGCTCGACCTTGGCGGCGTCCGCGCCGCGCCCGAGGATCAGGCAGCCGACGTCGTCGCGGCCGTCGCGGCGGCACGCGGCGGCCACCAGCTCGCATCCGGAGCGGTCCTCGATCCCCTCGAGCTTCCACACGGCCGGCTCGACGCCCGCGTCCTGGAGCTCGGTCACCGCGCGCCGCACCAGCTCCGGCCGCAGGTCCGCGTCGAAGCGGTCGCGGTCGCCGCCCACGGCCCGCAGCTGCTCGGGCTCGGGCGGGACGAGGAGCTCGAAGAGGAGGTCGCGGTCGCGCTCGCGGAGCCAGTCCGAGAGCTCACGCAGGCGCTCGGCCTGGCGCCGGTTGAGCTCGCGGTCGCCGTCGGGGTTGAAGCGGACCAGCGCCTTCACGAGCTCGGGGTCGAAGCGCTCGATGTGGGCGCCGAAGCCCTCGCCGTACTCAAACCGGAACTCGGCCTGGCCCGAGCGCTCGCAGGCGACGGCGGCGACGACGCGCTCGCCCCGGGCGAGGTCGAGGACCTCGGCGCCGAACTGCTCGTCGACCAGTAGCCCGGCGGCGCCGTGGTCGAGCCTCGACCCGGCCACGAGCAGCCCCTCGAAGATCAGGCGCTTGGCCGCGGCGATCCGGGCCGATTCCCGCTCGTCGGGCTCGCCCTCGATCCCGAACAGGCCCCGGATCGAGCGCCGGTGATCGAAGGCGAGCATGAACAGCGGTGCGTCGGCGCCGGCCCGGCTCGTCGTGCCCGACTGTGCTGAGCTCCTGGGCAAAGCGATCAAATTCAATCAGAAAGCTTGCATGAATATGGCGAAACGGTTAGGCTCGCGATCGCGTGTCGGCAGTCGAGGATGAGATCCGCGATCAGCCCCGGGCGTGGTCACTGGCGATCGACCTCGCGTCCGCGGCGCTCCGGGCTGCTCCCGGCCGGCGAGCGGGTGGCGGCGGTCGGCTGCGGCAGCTCCTGGCACGCGGCGAAGGCGCTCGCGGCGCTCCGCGAGCTCGCCGGGGGAGGGGAGACGGACGCCTTCGCCGCCTCGGAGGCGAGGCTCGCTCGCGGCTACGACCGCGTCGTCGCCATCTCCCGCTCCGGGGCGACCACCGAGATCCTGCGGGCGCTCGAGCTCGTCCGTCCCGGCACGCCGACGGTCGCCCTCGTCGGCGATCCGTCGAGCCCGGTCGCCGCGCGCTGCGACGTGGTCGTCGACCTGAGCTTCGCCGACGACCGGTCGGTGGTCCAGACGCGCTTCGTGACCACGGTCGTCTGCTTTGCGCGCGCCGCCCTCGGGCTCGCGCCCGCCGGACTGCTCGACGACGGCTCGGGCCGCGCTGTCCGAGCCCCATCCCGCCGACCCCGCCTCGATCGAGCGCGCGGTGGTCCTCGGGAGCGAGTGGCGGGTCGGTCTGGCCGACGCCGCGGCGCTCACCCTGCGGGAGACCGCAGGCCTGTGGGCCGAGTCCTACCCGGCGATGGAGTACCGCCACGGCCCGATCGCCACGGCGGGCCCCGGGGCGCTCGTGTGGCTGCTCGACCAGCCGCCGGACGGGCTCGCCGGCGAGGTCGAGCGCACCGGCGCGACCGTCGTCTCGGCGAGCCTCGATCCGCTTGCCGAGCTGGTCAGGGTCCAGCGCCTGGCGCTGGCCCTGGCGGAGCTCCGCGGCCTCGATCCGGACCACCCGCCGCACCTCGAGCGGGCCGTTGTCCTCGACCTGGTCGAATCGCGAGGCAGCCAATGAGGCGCGCCGAGCGGCTCGACGGGATCCTCGCCCGCCTGGCCAGCGACGGCTCCGTCTCGGTCGCCGAGCTGACCGAGTCCCTCGACGCGTCGCCGGCGACGGTGCGCCGCGACCTGAAGCTGCTCGAGCAGCAGAAGCTGCTGTCGCGCTCCCATGGCGGCGCCGTCCGCAACGGCCTCCTCTACGAGCTTCCGGTTCGCTACCGGGGAGGGCGGCAGGCCGAGGAGAAGCGGCGGATCGCGGACGCCGCGGTGGAGCGGATCGGCGGTGCGCAGACGGTCGGGCTCACCGGCGGGACGACGACCACCGAGATCGCCCGGCGGCTGCGCGGGTGGGAGCTGACCGTGGTCACGAACGCGATCAACATCGCCTCCGAGCTGGTGGTCAACGAGACGATCCGCCTCGTCGTCACCGGCGGGGTCGCGCGGCCCCAGTCCTACGAGCTGATCGGGCCGCTGGCCGACGGCACGCTCGAGGGCCTCAACGTCGACCTGATGTTCCTCGGCGTCGACGGCATCAACGCCGCCGGGGCCACGACGCACGACGAGATCGAGGCACAGACCGATCGCAGGATGGTGGAGCGCGCGGCGCGGGTGATCGTCGTCGGCGACTCGTCGAAGATCGGCCGCTCGGCGCTCTCGCAGATCTGCCCGCTGGCCGAGATCGACGAGCTGATCACCGACGTCGAAGCGCCCGCCGAGCAGGTCGAGACCCTGCGCGCCGCGGGCGTCGAGGTGGTCGAGGTCTGATGGCCGACGCTCGCTTCGCCGCCGTCGCCGTCAACCCGGCGATCGATCGGGTCGCCCGGATCGACGGCGAGCCCCGCGGGATCGTGCGCGCGTCGGAGGTGCTCGAGACCCCGGGCGGCAAGGCCATCCACGCCGCCTGCGTCGCCGCCGAGCTCGGGGCGGAGGCGACCGTGGTCACGACCGCCGGGTCGCACAGCGGCGAGCTCCTGTTGGCCCTGCTGGCCTCCGAGGCCGTCGAGGTCGTGAGCGTGCCCGTCGCCGGCGCGACGCGCGGGACCTACACGCTGGTCGGCGCCCCGGGCGGCGATCTCGTGGAGATCCACGAGCCCGGCGGCGGCCTGGAGGCCGCGGAGTGCGACGCGCTCGTCGACGCCCTCGCCGGCCTCGAACCGGTCCCGGCCGTGATCGGGATCTGCGGCAGCCTGCCGACCGGGGCCCCGACCGGCCTGCACGCACGGCTGGTCGAGACCGCCCGCGGGCTGGGCGCGTTCGTGATCCTCGACAGCTCGACGCCCGAGGCCCTCGCGGCCGGGATCGCCGCGGGCCCGGACCTGGCCGCCCCCAATCTCGCCGAGGCGGCCGCCGTCCTCGACATCGATCCGGCGGCCGCAGACCCGGCCGCGATCGCCGAGGCGCTCAGGGATCGCGGCGCCGCCGCCGTCTGGCTCAGCCTCGGCGCCGAGGGCAGCGTGTTCGCCGACGGCGACGGCGCCGTCCGGGTGGCCGCCCCGGCGCCCGAGCGGATCGTCAACGCGGTCGGTTGCGGCGACGCGTTGATCGGCGGGTTCGCCGCCGCCCTGCTCGCGCGAAGCGATCGGCGCTCGGCGATCGCCCTCGGCGCCGCCGCGGCGACGGACAAGCTCGCGCACCTGCACCCGGGGCGGGTCGAGCGCGCGGCGGTTGAGGCGCTCGTCCCCCAGATCGCGTTCCACCTCATGGCGGCGGAGGCGGCCGCGTGACGGCGGGGCGGACGTTCGACCTGGTGGTCGCCGGCGAGCTCAACCCCGACGCGATCCTGGTCGGCGAGGCGATCGAGCCGGAGTACGGGCAGGTCGAGCGCCTTGTCGACGACGGCGCGCTCACGGTCGGCTCCTCGGGGGCGATCGTCGCCTGCGGCGCCGCTCGGCTCGGGATGCGGGTCGCCTACGTCGGGGTCGTCGGCGACGACGCAGGGGGGCGCTTCATGCTCGACGAGCTCCGCTCCCGCGGGATCGACACCGAGCGCTGCCGCGTCGATCCCGACCGCGCGACCGGCCTGAGCGTCGTGCTCAGCACCGGGGCCGACCGCGCGATCCTGACCTCGGCCGGGGCGATGTCGAGCCTCGTCGCCGCCGACGTCGGAGACGAGACGCTGGGGGCCGCCGAGCACCTGCACGTCTCGTCGCCCCACCTGCAGAGCGGGCTCCGCGACGGCCTCCCCGGGCTCTTCGCCCGCGCTCACGCAGGCGGGCGCGTCGACCTCGCTCGACCCCGGCTGGGACCCGGCCGAGGAATGGGGCCCCGGCCTGGATGAGGCCCTGGCGGCGACCGACGTCTTCCTCCCGAACGCGGCCGAGGCCTGCGCCCTGGCGGGCGTCGAGGAGCCCGAGGCGGCGCTCGCCGAGCTCGCCGAGCGGATCGACACCGTGGTCGTCAAGCTCGGGCCCGAGGGCGCGATCGCACGTCGCGGCGCCGAGTCCGCGCGCGCGGAGGCGCCGCCAGTCACGGCGGTCGACGCCACCGGCGCGGGCGACAGCCTCGCCGCCGGCTTCCTCTGCGGCCTGGGCAGCGGGATGTCCCTGGACGAGGCGCTGCGGCTCGGCGTTGCCTGCGGCACGCTCTCCACCCGCCGCCTCGGCGGCGTCGACGCCCAGCCCGCGATCGCCGAGGCGCTCGACCTCGCCCGCGCCGGGCGATCAACCGAGGAGGTTCGGGGATGAGCGGCCCGCGCGTCAGCTTCGTCGGCGCCGGGAGCGTCGAGTTCACCGGGATGCTGCTCGCCGACATCCTCGCCTACCCGGAGCTGCGCGGGGCGACGTTCGCCCTGCACGACATCGATCCCGAGCGGCTCGAGACGGCCGAGGGGGTCGCCCGGGCGACCGCCTCGCAGCTCGGCGCCGCGCCCGCGATCGAGGCCCATCTCGACCGCCGCGCCGCGCTCGACGGGGCCGACTACGTGATCAACATGATCCAGGTCGGCGGCCATGCGGCGACGGTGATCGACCACGAGATCCCGGCGCGCTACGGCCTGCGGCAGACCATCGGCGACACGCTCGGGGTCGGCGGCGTCTTCCGGGCGCTGCGGACGATCCCGGTGATGGAGGGGATCGCCGCGGACATGGACGAGCTGTGCCCGGACGCGTGGCTCCTCAACTACACGAACCCGATGGTGATGCTCTGCTGGGCCGCCTACATGGGCACGCCCCCGGCGCGGATCGTCGGGCTCTGCCACTCGGTGCAGAACACCACCGCCGAGCTCGCCGAGGCGGTCGGGGTGCCGCTCGAAGAGGTGACGTTCCTCGGCGCCGGGGTCAATCACCAGGCTTGGATCCTGCGCTTCGACCGCGACGGCGAGGACCTCTACCCGCTGCTCGACGAGGTGATCGAGCGCGACCCGGAGCTGCTGCGCCGCGTGCGGGTGCAGATGTACCGGCGGTTGGGCTACTTCCCGACCGAGTCGAGCGAGCACTCGGCCGAGTACCTGCCGTGGCTGCTGCGCGACGACGAGGCGATCGAGCGCTACCGGCTCCTGGTCGCCGACTACGTGGCGCGCAGCGAGGAGAACCTGGCCGAGTACGAGCGGACACGCGAGCTGCTCGAGGCGTCGCGACCGCTCGAGATCGAGCCCAGCAACGAGTACGCGCCGCAGATCATCCACTCGATCGAGACGCAGACGCCGCGGGTGATCTACGGCAACGTCCGCAACACCGGGCTGATCGAGAACCTGCCGGCCGACGCCTGCGTGGAGGTCCCGTGCGTGGTCGACGGCAGCGGCGTGCGGCCGACCTGGGTCGGCGAGCTGCCGCCGCAGCTCGCGGCGCTCAACCGCACCTACCTGAACGTCGCCGAGCTCACGGTGCGAGCCGCGCTCGAGGGCCGGCCGGAATACGTACGCCAGGCGGTGATGCTGGATCCCAACGCCGCGGCGACGCCTCTCGCTCGACGCGATCTGGGATCTGTGCGACGAGCTCACCGCCGCCCACGGAGATGCCCTGCCCGAGAGCTTGCGGGGGGACACATGAACACAAGGAGAGGAACGTGTCGAAACTGACGAGAGCGTTCGCGGCGCTACTGGCGCTGGCGGCCTCGATCTCGCTCGCCGCCTGCGGCGGAGGCGACGACTCGAGGAGCGACGACTCGTCCGCGAGCAGCGGGCGAGCCGGTCGAGATCGAGTTCTGGCACGGCCAGACGCAGGGGCCGGCCGAGCTGTTGCAGACGATGATCGACGAGTTCAACCGGAGCCATCCGGACGTGGTCGTCTCCAAGGACTCGGGCGGGGTGAACTCCGACCGGATGCTGCAGAAGGTGACCGCCGGGCTGCAGGCCGACAACTACCCCGACATCGCCTACATCTACGGCTCCGACCTGGCCAATCTCGCATCCGGCGACCAGCTCGTGGACCTCACGGACGCGATCGACAACGGCGATCTCGACTGGGACCGGTTCGTCGACGCCGGCACGGAGGCGGTCACGGTCGACGACCAGCCGCGCGCGGTGCCGGCATTCATCGACAACCTCGCGGTCGTCTACAACAAGAAGATCTTCGACGACGCGGGCGTCGACTACCCCACCGACGACTGGACCTGGGACGACTTCCTGGCCACGGCGGCGGAGCTCAACGATCCCGACGCCGGGATCGCCGGCTTCGGCTGGCCCGGGACAGGCGACGAGGACACGACCTGGCGGATCTGGCCGCTCATCTGGCAGCAGGGCGGGGACATCGTCAGCGAGGACGGCGACCAGCGTCGGCTTCGACGGCGAGAGCGGCGAGGCGGCGCTCGACGTCGTCGCCCGGGCGGCCGACGACGGCTCGGTCTACATCGACAGCACCGCCGGCTGGAGCGCATGCAGCAGCTGTTCGCCAGCGGCAAGATGGCGATGAACGTCGCCGGCCCGTACACGCTGCCCGGAGTACGTCGACGCGAAGGTCGACTACGGCGTCGCGTCGATGCCGTCGTTCGGCGACGAGCACACGACGATCGCCGGGCCCGGACACCTGGGCGATCCTCGACAACGGCGCCGGAGCGCGTGGCCGCGGCGCTCGAGTTCATGGACTGGTTCTCGGAGCCCGAGCAGCAGCTGCGCTGGATCACCGAGGCGGGCAGCCTCCCGCTGACCGAGGACGTCGAGGACGCCTCCGGGTTCGAGGACTACGAGAAGAGCCTCCCGGGCCTCGACAAGTTCATCGAGAACACCGAGCTCGCCCGGACCCGGGCAACCGTTCCCGAGTACCCGCAGATCTCGCAGGCGATGGGCAAGGCGGTCGCCTCGGTCCTCTACGGAGAGGCCGATCCGAGCGAGGCCCTGAGCGAGGCGGTCGACACGGCGAACACCGAGCTCCAGGTGCCCGGCTGAGTCGATGAGCGACGATGAGCGCGGAGCCGACCGCACCGCAGACGGACGTTCGCCCAGCGGATCCTCGGGGAGAACCCGACCGCCTGGGCGTTCGTCCTGCCCGCGGTCGTGATCATCGTCGGCCTCGCGGTGGTCCCGATCGGCTGGTCGCTGCTGCTCTCGTTCAACTCCGCCGACCTGATCGCGCCGGCGGAGTGGGTCGGGCTCTCGAACTACGAGGCGCTGTTCAAGGACCCCGCCCTGCGCGACGCGATCGAGCACACGATCGTCTACACGGTCCTCTTCGTGCCTCTGACCACGGGGCTGGGGCTGTTCCTGGCGATGGCGCTCAACCGCCGGATCCGCGGGATCGGCATCTACCGGACCGCGTTCCTGGCGCCGTTCATCGCCTCGGTCGCCGCGCAGGGGGTCCTGTTCTCGTTCATCTTCGACGAGCGTTTCGGGGTCGCCAACTCGGTGCTGGACGCGCTCGGGCTGCCGCGCCAGGGGTTCCTCGGCGATCCCGATCAGGCGCTGTTCGTGATCGTCCTGATCGGGATCTGGGGCGGGATCGGATTCCCGCTGGTGATCTACCTGGCCGCGCTCCAGGACGTCCCGCGCGAGCTCGTCGACGCGGCCTCGGTCGACGGTGCCCGCCGCTGGTCGACGCTGTGGCACGTGATCCTGCCCCAGCTGCTGCCGGTGACGATCTTCCTCGTCGTCTGGCAGACGCTGCTCTCGCTGCAGCTGTTCGACCTGGTCTACGCGACCACGCGTGGGGGGCCGCTGGACTCCACCGGCGTGGTCGTCTACTACATCTACAACCAGGCGTTCCAGCTCTTCAACGCCGGCTACGCGGCCGCGATCGCCTACGTGGTCGCGCTCTTCCTCATCCTGCTCGTCGGCGCGCAGCTCGTCTACAACCGCGCTCCGGTCGAGGCACGCATGAACGCCTCCGAGCGCCTCGGCTCCCGGCTGCCGTTCAGCCCCTGGCACCTGGTCCTCGCCCCGCTGGCGATCCTCTTCGCGCTGCCGCTGGTCTGGATGATCCTGAGCTCGTTCATGTCGAACGCCCAGATCAACCAGTTCCCGCCGACGATCATCCCCGACTCGCTTCACCTCGACGGCTGGAACACGGTGTTCGGCGACTCCGACTTCCCGCGCTGGTTTCTCAACTCGACCATCGTGGCCCTGGTCACGGTGGCCTCCAACCTCGTCTTCTGCTCGCTCGCCGGCTACGCCTTCGCGCGGCTGCGGTTCCGCGGCTCGACCGTGCTCTTCCTGCTCATCCTGCTGACCCTGATCATCCCCTTCCAGCTCACGATGATCCCGACCTTCATCGTCATGGACAAGCTCGGGCTCGTCGACACGCTCGGGGCGCTGATCGTGCCGCAGCTGGTGCTCCCGCTCGGCGTCTTCCTCATGCGCCAGTTCTTCGTCAACCTCCCGCGCGAGGTCGAGGACGCCGCCCGGATCGACGGCTGCTCGCGCCTCGGCGTGCTGCTGCACGTCGCCCTGCCGCTGGCGAAGCCGGCGCTGGCGACGCTCGCCGCGCTCACCTTCCTGCTGATGTGGAACGACCTGCTGTGGCCGCTGATCGCGATCAGCTCCGACGAGAAGGCCACCCTGCCGCTCGGGCTGACCACGTTCCAGGGCCAGCACACGCAGGACTTCTCGGCGGTGATGGCCGGCAACGTGATCACCGTGATCCCGGTGCTGCTCGCCTTCCTGCTCGCGCAGCGGTCGTTCATCGCCTCCCTGACCTCGAGCGCGGTGAAGGGATAGCGCCGATGCCCGGACTGAGGATCGAGCGGGTGACCAAGGTCTACGACGGCGACGTGCTGGCGGTGGACGACGTCTCGCTCGACGTCGCCGACGGCGAGTTCATGGTCCTGGTCGGTCCCTCGGGCTGCGGCAAGTCGACCCTGCTGCGGATGATCGCCGGGCTCGAGCGGGTGACCAAGGGCAGGGTGTGGATCGGCGACGACGACGTGACCACGCTCGAGCCGCCCGACCGCGACATCGCGATGGTCTTCCAGAGCTATGCGCTCTACCCGCACAAGACCGTGGGCGAGAACCTCGCCTTCGGCCTTCGCCGCCGCAAGGTCGCCAAGCCGGAGATCGCCGAGCGCGTCGATCGGATGGCGGCGATGCTCGGGCTCGGCGAGCTCATGGACCGCAAGCCCGCGGCGCTCTCGGGCGGCCAGCGCCAGCGGGTCGCGATGGGGCGGGCGCTGGTCCGCGAGCCGCGGGCGTTCCTGATGGACGAGCCGCTCTCCAACCTCGACGCGAAGCTGCGCACGAGCATGCGGGGCGAGCTCGCCCGCCTGCACGAGCGGCTGCCGACGACCACGGTCTACGTCACCCACGACCAGGTCGAGGCGATGACCCTCGGCGCGCGGGTCGCGGTGCTGCGCGACGGCGTGATCCAGCAATGCGACGTCCCGCAGCGGCTCTTCGAGCGCCCGGCGAACCTGTTCGTCGGCGCCTTCATCGGCTCCCCGGCGATGAACCTCGTCGAGGCTCGTCTGGAGGGCGATGCGGTCAGCTTCGGGACCACCGAGCTGCGCGCTGGCGGGGCTGCCGGGCGGCAGCGGGCGCGAGGTGGTGCTGGGGGTGCGGCCGACGAGCTTCGTGGTCGCCGGGCCCGGGGTGGACCCGGGCTGGGCGCGCCTGACGGTGGAGCTCGACGTCGTCGAGGAGCTGGGCTCGGAGTGCAACCTGCTGTTCACGGTCGACGCGCCGCGGATCGCGACGGAGGACGTCAAGGCGGCGATCGGGGGCGAGAGCGGGGCCGACGAGGGCCGCCTGCTGGCCGACGACCGCCGCGCCCGCTTCACCGCCCGGATCCAGGGCCGGCCGCCCGCGCAGGCGCGGGGCGTGGTCGAGCTCGCGATCGACCCCGCGCAGGTGCACCTGTTCGATCGCGAGACCGGCGCTGCGCTACAACTCGAGCCACCGGTGGTGAAGGCGGCATGAGTTTGACCAGCAGGAGCGCGGTGGCGGCGGTCGCCGGAGTCGTCGCGCTCGGGGCGCTCCTCGTCGTGCTGCTCGCCGCCGGCGAGGGCAAGTCGGTCGCCCCGGCGCGGGCCGCGGTCCAACCGCCCCCGGTCGAACGCCAAGTTCGACTACCAGATCGGCGGCGACTATCCGCTGCCGCCGGGGGTCACGGTCGTCTCCCGCGACTGGTTCATCGGCGACCCGGCACCCGATCCCGCCTACTCGATCTGTTACGTCAACGCCTACCAGACGCAGGCGAACGAGGCCGGGGTGGACCGTCCCGGACGAGCACAACAACTGGCCCCGGAGCCTGGTGCTGAACGAGCTCGGAGACGACCCGCACTGGGGCGGCGAGTACCTGATCGACATCCGCAACGCGCGCAAGCGCGAGCGGGCCGCCGACTGGGTCGACCAGATGATCGAGGGCTGCGCGAGCAAGGGCTTCGATGCGGTCGAGTACGACAACCTCGACTCGTGGACCCGGTTCGACGGCACGCCGCTCGCAGACGACGTCCCGTTTGGCAAGCCCGAGGCGCTCGCCTACGCGAGGAAGCTCACCGGGCGCGCCCACCGCCTCGGCCTCGCGGTCGGCCAGAAGAACACGGCCGACATCACCCGCGCGCAGTCTGACCGCGTCGGGTTCGACTTCGCGATCGCCGAGGAGTGCTCTCGCTACAACGAGTGCAACCGCTACCGCAGCGTCCACGGCAACAGGGTGATCGAGATCGAGTACCGGCGCGAGGACTTCGACAAGGGGTGCCGGACCGTCGGCGACAAGATCTCCGTCGTCCTGCGCGACCGCCTGGTCACCAAGCCGGGATCGCCGCGGTACGTCTACGACTCCTGCTGAGTCGCTAGCCCCTCTCCCCCTGACGCGACTGGCCGAAAACGCTCAGTTATCCAACGTTTTCCGCCAGTCGGCGCTACGTCAGCGCCGGGCGTAGTCGCCCAGGCCGCCCTCGAGCAGCGCGAACGCGCGCTTTGCCTGGGCGCGCACCTCGCGACGGACCTGCACCGCGCCGGCCCCGGCGAGCGCCCGCCGGCGGACGTAGTCGATCAGCGCCCGGTGGACCCCGAGCAGCGCGTTGGCGGCGGCGCGGGGCTCGGCCGCGTCAGGGTCCGCGCCCGTCTCCTGCGCGAGCAGCGCGGCCAGCGCCTCCTCGTAGCGGGCCAGCACCTGGCGCTCGCGCGCCAGCAGGGCGGGGCTCTCGGTGATCACGCGGGTGACCGACTGCAGCTGCCGGGTCGCCTCCGCCTCCCCGTCGTCGCCCTTGATCGCGAGCACGCCCCGCTGCTGGAGCAGGAACTTCCGGAAAGCGGCGAGCGCCGTCTCGCCGGGCTTGCGCTCGCGGACCGCGGCCAGCATCGCCTCCTCGAAGGCCTCCAGCCGGCTGTAGAAGAGGTCCTCCTTGGTCGGGAAGTAGTTGAAGACCGTCTTCGTGGCGACGTCGGCCTCGCGTGCGACGTCGGCGACGGTCACCGCGTCGAAGCCACGCTCGGCGAACAGGCGCCGGGCGGCATCCGCGATCAGCTGTCGCGTCCGTTCCTTCTTGCGTTCGCGGAGTCCTGGTTCTGCGCTCATGCCGGCCCTTTGCTACAGTGCGACGAAGATTCTAGTCACTATAACTTTCTAGTGGGAGCAAAGCAATGATTGGGTTTCGTGGGGGCAAGGGAATTGGCAGTCTCTCCGATCGCGCCGACGCCGCCTCGCGTCGCGGTGCCGTTCGCGGCGATCGTGCTGGCGATGCTGCCGGCGGTGCTCGACCAGACGATTCTGGCGACGGCTCTGCCGACCATCGCCGGGGATCTCGGCAGCGTCGCCGACGTCTCCTGGGTGGTCACGGCCTACGTCGTCGCCGCGGCGGCGACCACCCCGCTGTGGGGCAAGCTCGGAGATCGCCACGGCCGCAAGCTCCTGCTCGAGACCTCGCTGGCGGTCTTCGTGGTCGCCTCCGCGCTCTGCGCTGCGACGCAGGACATCACTCAGCTGATCGTCATGCGGCTGATCCAGGGAGCCGCCGCGGGCGGCCTGATGACCCTGGCGATGGCCGTGATCGGCGACCTCGTCGCCCCCCGGGAGCGCGGTCGGTACCAGGGCTACGTGGCCGCGACCTTCGCCGTCGCCACGATCGTCGGCCCGCTGATCGGCGGCGTGCTGGTGCAGAGCGCGAGCTGGCGCTGGGTCTTCCTCGTCAACCTGCCGCTCGGTGCCGTTGCCCTGGCCGGGCTCGCCCGGCGGCTGCCGGCGGCGGCGACCGATCGCCCCGATCGGCCGCTCGACGTGCTCGGCGCCGGTCTGCTGGCCGCGGTGACCAGCGGCCTGCTGCTGACCTGCATCTGGGGCGGCGACCGCTACGCGTGGGACTCGGCTCCGATCCTCGGCCTGATCGGCGCGACCGTGGGGCTGGGGCTCGCGCTGGTCGTCCACGAGCGCAGGGCGTCCGACCCGATCGTCCCCTTCCACCTGCTGCGCACCCGCGTGGTCGCGGTGGCGAGCGCGGCGCTCTTCCTCGGCACGGCGGCGCTGTTCGCGATCACGGTGTTCGTGCCGCTGTTCCTGCAGACGACCACGGGCGCGACCCCGACCGAGGCCGGCCTGCTGCTGGTCCCCGCGATGCTCGGGATCACGGTCTCGACCACGCTCTCGGGGCGGAGCATCGCGCGCACCGGGCGCTACAAGCGCTTCCCGCTCGCCGGCCTCGGTCTGATGAGCGCGGCGCTGGCGCTGCTCGCGGTGCTCGCCGGCAACCCGTCGCAGCTGGCCACCGGGATCGGGCTGGCCGTCTTCGGGCTCGGCTTCGGGATGGTCACCCAGGTGCTGATCGTCGCCGTGCAGAACGGCGTCGACCGGCGTGAGCTTGGGATCGCCACCGCCACCACGGGCTTCTTCCGCGCTCTCGGCGGAGCGGTCGGCGCCGCGGTCCTGGGCGCGGTGTTCGCCGCGCAGGCGGGCGCCACGGCGTCGGACGCCGGCGGCTCGGGCCTGGGATCGGTGCTTCGCAGCGACGTGATCGACGGCGCTCAGGCGGTCTTCGCCGTCGCCGCGCCGCTGGCGCTGCTCGGGCTGCTCGCGGTCCTGCTGCTCGAGGAGGTGCCGCTGCGGAAGGCCGGCGCTCCCGCGGGTGAGGCCGCTCGCTCGGGCGGCGAGAGCGCGCCCGGGCCGGACGGCCAGTCCGCGGAGCGCGAGCCGGCTCCGGGCGCGCGCGTCGCCCAGGAGGTGGGCTGATGCCGACCGCGGCTCAGCCGCCCAGCCCGGGGCCTGTGATCCGGCGGATCCCCGAGGGCGTGTGCACGAACACCTGCCAGCTGTGGAAGGCGAAGTAGGCGTGGCGGTCGTGGCGCATGCGCCGGGTGTAGCCGAGCACCGCGTTCACGTACGCGTCCGACGGGTTGTAGGCGAACAGCGCCCGGCGGTTGCTCTGCGGCGCCCCGGAGGCGTGCAGGTAGTTGGCCGCCCCCATGATCGCGTCGCGCGGGTCGTCGATGTCGCCGCCCATGCCGTAGGCGTCCCAGGTCGAGGGGATGAACTGCATCGGGCCGCGGGCGCCCGCCGTGCTCTTGCTGCGCACCTTGCCGAAGGCCGACTCGACGAAGTTGACCGCGGCCAACACCTTCCAGGAGACGCCGAACCGCTTCTCGGCCTTGCGGTAGAAGCCCAGCAGCACGCCGGCCGGCAGCGCGGGCCCGGTGTCGATGTGGCGGGCGGCGACCGGCGTCGAGAGGTGGCTCAGCTCGCGCCGCGCACCCAGGGTGTCGCGCGCCTCGTCGGCGACCTCGCCGTCGAGGCGGTCGGCCACCGCCCCGGCGAGCCGCTCCCTCGATGTCAGCAGCACGTAGATGCGCTGCTGGTAGAGGGCGTGAAGCGTCACCTCGCGCGGCGCCTTCTCGCCAAGATCGCCCTCCCTCCGCCAGCGCTCGATCGCGCGGTGAAGCGCGTCGTGCGTGTCGGTCAGCGCGTCGGCGAGCCGGGCCGGGTCGAGCGGGATCCCCTCGTCGGGATCGGGCGCCGTCGCGCTCGGGGGCGGCTCGCTCGGCCGTGGGCACGGGCACATCGCCGGCGTCGGCGCCGCCCGAGCCGCAGCCGAGCAGCGGGACCATGAGCAGCAGGACGATCGGGGCTGCTAGGCGGTAGCGCCGGAGCGGTCGCCGGACTTGCGCCTGCGGTAGGCGCGGTTCTTGATCTGGTTGCCGCACGTCTCCATCTTGCACCAGGTGCCGCTGCGGTTGCGGGAGCTGTCGTAGAAGGCCCAGCGGCACTCGTCGCTGGCGCAGACCTTGAGCCGCGGCCACTCGTCCTCGAGCTGAGCGGCGAAGACGATCCCGAGCATCTGCGAGATCACCTCGTCGACGGTGGCCGGCGGGGTGAGGTCGAGCCGGAGCTTCCCGTCCGCGCCGGCGACCAGCTCCACGGGATGCGCGGCGGCCAGGCGCGCGAGCCCGGGGGCCGCGGCGTCGGGGTCGCCGTCGAGGTTGGCATCGATCAGGTCGCGGATCACCGCGCGGCACTCGCGCAGGCCCTCGAGCTCGGACTCGCCGACCGTCACCGTGGGCGCGGCGAGGTCCGAGACGAGCAGCCACTCGCGGGCCGAGGCCGGATCGAGGAGCCGCTCCTCGCCGGTATCGAAGGCGAACGTGTTCGCCAGTCCCTGGACCGCGATCAGCGGCTCGGGAGCGACCTTGTCCTCGATCTGGCGCGCGAGCTCGGTGACGTCCACGCGAAGAAGAATAGCCCGTCATGACCGGCAAAACGACTTGACAGGTCAGCGTGACCGGTATAACGTAATAGAGAGTCACGCAAGAAGATGGAGGAAAGTCGTGCTGCCAGGAGCCCTATTCGTCGCCCGCCAGGTTCGGCCCGGTGCCGGGTCGTACAGGACACCTCGCCGCTCCCACGAGCTGGAGGCCGGCGGCAAGCCGATCCGCCGCCTGCTGGCCGCGGTGGCGCACCGGCGGCGCGCCGGGACGCCCACCCCGACGCCGAGCAGGCCGGCAACCGAGCGCTCGGGCTGAGCCGACCCGACGCGGCGGGGCCGCGTCTCTGAGAGGATTCGCGAGCGCCGTCGCCCCGGGGCGGGGCGTGCCTTGGTGGCCCCGATCCCCGACAACGAGACGCCGCGCAGGGCCGTCCGGCGCTCCGGTGAGGATCGCGTCGACGGATGAGGGTGCCTTCGATGCCACCTTCGATGGGGTCGCGGGGGCTGCTCGCCGCGCTGCTGAGCCTCGGCGTGCTGCTCGGCGGCTGCGGTGGCGACAGCTCCGAGGACTCGACCGGTGCCGAGGCGCCAACCGAGGAGACGACCAGCGCGGATGAGGGCACTCCGGCGACCGGCACGAAGGTCGTCAGGGGAGGGACGCTGACCTTCGCGCGGACCCTCGACGCCGAGGCCGGGCTGAATCCGATCGACGCCGCCAACAACGGCTCGATCTTCACCATCCAGCAGATCTTCGACCAGCTGGTCGAGGTCCAGGGCTCGGAGCTCGTCCCCGGGCTGGCGAAGTCCTGGGAGCACAGTCCGGACGGGCGCGAGTGGACCTTCCACCTGCGCGACGCGAGGTTCTCCAACGGCGACCCGGTGACGGCGCAGGACGTCAAGTTCTCGATCGACCGCTTCGTCGACCCGAACGTGAACGTCAACTACGCGACGCTCGGCGCGGCGATCGAGAGGGTCGACGCGGTCGACGGTCGCACGGTCAAGGTCACCCTCAACAGCGTCGACGGCGCATTCCTCGACGCGATGGCGATGTTCGCGGCTGCGATCGTGCCGAAGAAGGTCGTCGAGGAGATCGGCGACGAGCGCTTCGCCGAGCGCCCGGTCGGGTCGGGTCCCTTCAAGGTGGCCGAGTTCACGCACGGCGAGCGCACGGTGCTGAAGCGCAACCCGTACTACTGGCGGGAGGGCCAGCCCTATCTCGACGAGGTGGTGTTCGAGTTCGTGCCGCACGCGAACGAGCGCACGCGAGACCTGAAGTCGGGGAAGGTCGACGTCGCGGACGGGATTCCCTACGAGCAGGTCGAGCCGCTGCGCGAGGTCGACGGGATCACGGTCGAGGTCGCCGACTCGCTGAAGTGGGACTCGGTCTTCCTCAACAACACGCACGCGCCGCTGGACGAGGTCGAGGTCCGCCAGGCCCTCAACTACGCGACGCCCAAGGAGCAGATCCGCGACGCGATCCTGTTCGGAAACGCCAGGATCGCGAACAGCAACATCGCGCCGGTCAAGTACTGGGACGACTCCGTCAGGCCCTACCGCTACGACCTCGACAAGGCCAGGCGGCTGATCTCGGAGTCGAGCGTCCCGGACGGCTTCGAGCTGGAGCTCGAGATCCCGGCCGGCGACGTGGTCGAGAAGCACACGGCGCAGGTGCTCCAGCAGGAGTGGGGGCGGATCGGGGTCGACGTGAAGATCGTCCCCCGGGACTTCGGGACGATGTTCACCGACTGGCTCGACGGCGAGGGGGGCGCGGCGGCGAGCTTCCCCGGCGACGCGGTCTCCAGCGACACGCTGTCCGACGACGAGGTCGCGGCGCTGACGTACGACTCCGATTCCGGCCTGCACGGGCTCGGGACCTTCTACGAGAACCCCAAACTGCTCCAGCTGCTCGCCGACGCCAAGGGCACGCTCGACGAGGACCAGCGCGCCAGGTACTTCGCCGAGGTCCAGCAGATGGCAATGGACGACGCCCCCTCGGTGCCGCTCTTCTTCACCGAGTCGGTCACCGGCTACCGGGACGAGGTCATGAACTTCGAGACCTATCCGATCGGCTGGTGGCCCCTGCGCCAGGTCTGGCTCGCCGAGTAGCTCCGCGGCCTGCGAGGCTGGGGAGCGGTCAGTCGAGGAAGGAGATCGGATGGAACTGGACGGCAAGGTCGCGCTGGTCACGGGCGGCAGCGGCGGGATCGGCGCGGCGGTCGCGCGCAAGCTCCACGAGGCCGGCGCCGGGGTCGGGCTGCTCTCGCGGCGCGGTTCGGACCTGGGGCTCGATCGGGCGCTGGGGATCGCCTGCGACGTTCGTGATCGGGAGGCGGTGGGTGTCGCCGTGGACGCGGTCGTAGAGCGCTTCGGGCGGCTCGACATCGTCGTCGCGAACGCCGGCGTCGGCGCCTACGGGCCCTTCCTCGAGCTCGATCCGGATCTGGTCGAGGAGATGATCGACGTCAACCTGAAGGGGACCCTCTACACCGCGGCCGCCGCGTTGCCGCACCTGATCGAGGCGGGGGAGGGCGACTTCGTCTCGCTCGCGAGCGTCGCCGGCCTGCGCGCGTTTCCCGGCGAGTCGGTCTACAACGCGTCGAAGTTCGGCCAGCTCGGCTTCACGCGCGCGCTCGACCACGAGCTGCGCGAGCACGGGGTGCGCGCGAGCTGCATCTGCCCGGGGGGCGTGAACACCGACTTCGCGATCGGCACCGGGCGCGAGGACGGAGATCCCGAGCTGGAGGGGATGCTGAGCGCCGACGAGGTCGCCGACGTGATCATGTTCACGGTCACCCGGCCACCCGGGATGCGGATCCTGACGACCAGCTTCCGGCCGATGATGGAGGGCTCGTGGGGCTGAAGGCCCCGCGAGCCGAGCCGCCTAGGTGATCTAGACCCCGTGGTCCATGTCGGCCTGGATCTCGGCCGCGCTCAGCGAGCGGTCGTAGATCCGGACGTCGTCGATGAGGCCCTGCCAGCGCTCGAAGCCGCAGGCACCGCACCCCGACTGGCCGAAGATGAGGGCCTGGGTGTTCGGCGTCGGCGCGAGCGTCTCGCTCGACGTCCCGATCGCCGTCCCGTTCAGATAGAGGGTGTAGGTGTTGGCCGCGTTGTTGAAGACGCCCGCCAGGTGTGACCACGCGTTCAGCGGCACGGCCGGCCCGCTGCTGACGTGTTCGCGACAGCCGCCGTTGCCGAAGCCGCTGTTGACGTTGGTGTCGACCGTCTGCAGCCAGTAGCTGCAGCCCGAGGTCTCCTCCTTCATCAGGATCGTCTGGTAGCCGGAGAGGGCGGTCGGCTTGACCCACGCCTCGAGCGTGTAGCTCGAGTTCAGATTCAGCGAGGGCGCGTGCGGGATGCGCACGTTCCCCGACGTGCCGCTGAACTCCAGCCCGCCCCCGAACTTGCCGGTCGCGCTCCAGGTGGCGCCGGGCCCGTTGAGCGTCCCTTCGTTGCCGTTGCCCGAGGCGTCGGCGACCGTCGTGCCGGCGCCCTCCTCGAACCCCCAGGCTCCGACCAGGCCGGGCGGTAGCGGGGTGCTGTCGAAGGTCGCCGTGTAGCTCTGGGCGGTCTCCGGCACGGTGATCGTGTGCTGCTGGCCGCCGCCGTCGGACCAGGAATCGAACGTGTAGGAGTTCCCGCCCGCGGTCTGCGATCGCGCGTCGATCGTGTGGTGGAAGCCGGCCAGCGTGTCGAGCACGAACGGCGTCACCCTCGCGATTCCGTCGACGTAGATCGTCCGGCCGCTGGGCACCGCGCCGAAGCTCAGGTTCACCTTGTCGGGGAAGACGGTCACGGACCTCGTCGAGGTCAGGCCGTCGGAGTCCTCGACCGTGAGCGTGATCCGGTAGCGGGTGTTGCCCTCGAAGTCGTGGCCCGAGGTGGGGATCGTGAAGCTGCCGCTGCGCTGGCCCGTGATCGGCGTCCCCGGGTGGACGTGGCCGTCGTGGAGGAAGTCGATGTTCCACGTGAAGGCGCTGTTCGGGAGCGAGCCGTCCTCGAGGTCGGTGCCGTCGCCGCTGAAGCTGATCAGGTCGCCGGCGTCGAACTCGATCCCGTCGGTGGGCGCGTCGATCGTCGCGGTGGGCACGTTGCCCGCGCTGATCGCGATCGGCGCCGAGACCGAGTTGTTGACGCCGTCCGAGATGGTCAGCCGGGCCTGGTACGGACCCGGGTTCGCGTAGGTGTGCGTCGGATTGGCGGCGGTGGAGGTCGTGCCGTCGCCGAAGTTCCACGAGTAGGTGAGCGGCTCGCCCTCCGGGTCGGTCGATCCGGCGCTCGAGAAGTGGACCTCGAGCGGCGTCGGGCCCGAGGCCGGGTTCGCCGTCGCCGCGACCACCGGGGGCTGGTTTGCGCTGATGTAGCTGATCCGCCTGATCTTGCTGACGCCGAAGGCGCCGCCGACGTCCGAGTAGCCGAGGTCGATGTAGTAGAGCGAGCCCTCGGGACCCTGGCCGAGGTCGACGATGTCCCCGTAGGGCCCGTCGACGCTGCCGTCGGCGGGCTCGAAGTCGAACTCGTCGGAGACCGAGCCGTCGGGAGCGAACCGCAGCCCCCTGATCCAGTTCTGGGTGTAGTCGGCGTAGAAGTAGGCGCCGTCGAACTGGCTCGGGAACTGGGTGCCGTGGTAGACGAAGCCGCCGGTGATCGAGGCGTCGCGGCCGTTGTGGGGGTATGAGAACAGCGGGCTCTCGCAGGGCGGCGAGCAGTCGCCCTCGCTGTCGGGCCAGCCGTAGTTGGCGCCCGCCTCGCCGATGTTGATCTCCTCCTCGGCGGTCGCGGGATTGTTGCCGCCGACGTCGGCGATGTAGTAGCGGCCGGTCGGGGCGTCGTAGTAGGAGCGGAACGGGTTGCGCAGCCCGCGGGCCCAGATCGAGTCGATGTGCGGTCCGGCGCCGTCGAAGAACGGGTTGTCGGTGGGCACGCTGCCGTCCGGGTTGATCCGGTGGACCTTGCCCCGGGGGCTGGTGAGGTCCTGCGAGACCGACGGGTCGAAGTGCTCGCC
Source organism: uncultured Solirubrobacterales bacterium (assembly GCA_963729065.1). GTDB lineage: Bacteria > Actinomycetota > Thermoleophilia > Solirubrobacterales > 70-9 > WHSW01. The sequence goes on along the minus strand of CAVSMS010000010.1, from coordinate 285,748 downwards.
GGTCGTGAACAGGAGCTTGCCGTCGTTGTCGAAGTTGAGCGAGCCTCCGTGATGCTCGGCGTTCGCGTTCTGGGGATCCTCGTAGAGGACGAACTCGCTGCCGGGCACCGTTCCGGTCAGGGTCGGGTTGGCGGTAAACCGCGAGACGCGGTCGTGGTTGGGCGTGCCGAGCGTGTAGAAGACGTAGAAGAAGCGGTTCGAGTCGAAGTCGGGGTCGAGCGCGATGTCGTAGATGCCCTGCTGAACGCCGGCCGAGCCGACGTTGGAGAGCTGCAGGAACGGGGTCGGGTCGGGATCGGTGTAGGGCGGCGGGAGGACGAGGACGGTGCCCTCGAGCTCACCGACGAGCATGCGGCCGTCGGGCAGGAAGGTGAAGGTCGTCGGGAGGTCGAGCCCCGAGGCGAGGACCTCGTTCGTGAAGCCGGCGCTGTTGGAGACGTTGACGGTCACCGGGTGCGACGCGGCGCTGTTGCCGGCCGCGTCCCGAGCCCTGACCTTCAGGATGTGGGCGCCGTCCTCGATGGAGTTGGAGTCCCAGCTCAGCGAGTACGGAGCCGTTCTGTCGGCTCCGCCGACGCGCTCTCCGTCGACCAGCAGCCAGACGTTCTGGACCCCGACGTCATCGCTGGCGTTCGCCGTCACCTGCAGCGTGTCCGAGACGGTTGCGCCGTCCGTCGGCCCGGTGATCGAGACCGTGGGCTTCGTGGTGTCGGGCAGCGGGTCGGGCTTGAACGCGACCATGTGCATGACCCAGCGCGAGCCGTCCTGGGTAGCGCTCGCGCTCGCCGCACCCGGGGCCGGGGCGAGGCGATCCTCCGTGCGCCCGCCGAAGTTCGTGCGCCGGGTGGTGAAGCCCGAGCCGGCGTGAGTCACCGTCTGGGTCGAGGCGCCGGCGCCGAAGATCAGGTCGTTTGCGCTCGTCGTCGTCGCCGAGCCGCTGTTCATCGCGCTGGTCGAGCCGATCGCGGCCGAGGAGCCGTCGAACGGGGCGGTCTCGTTGACCCCCGAGTACTCGTGGGTGTAGATGCGGCCGAACGAGGTGATCGCGCTCGAGAACTTCGCCCGGACCGAGGTCGTGCCCCCGGCGACGTTCTTGGCGTAGAAGACCTGCGAGCTCCAAGCGTCGTTGTTCCAATGCACCGGAGGAGCGGCGCTGCTGAAGGCGTCACCCCTGGTGTCGGTGATCGTCACCGGCGAGGTGTTGTCCCAGACGGCGTAGACGACGATCAGGTTGCCGGCCGCCACGGGGCCCGTGAACGGCAGCCCGATCGTGGTGCCGGTGGTGACCTGCTTGGCGCGGCTCTGGACGTGCGTCGGGGTCGCCGCCTGGGCCTCCGCGGCGAAGAGCAACGCGCCCGCGGTTGCCAGGATCGCGAGCAGGGCGTGGACAAGCCTGGGATGGGTCGAGGCGGCGGGTTGGGTCAAGCCACAATTCCAACGGTCGCACACGAACGGTTCTTGCGAGGTGGAGCGCCCCACTGGGTCGTCGCCTTAGACTCGGCCCGTCCACCGGAGAGCGGTCCAAGGAGGGTCCATGAGTCGGGTCAGCAACCACGTGCGCTCCAACGTCATCGGCTACGTCGCTGTGTTCATCGCCCTGAGCGGCACCGCCTACGCGGTCGACGGACCGCTCCCCGGCCAGGATCAGGTCGGCTCGGAGGACATCATCGACGGCGAGGTCTTCAGCGCCGACGTCCGCAACAACCAGATCTTCTCGAACGACGTCCGCGACGACACGCTGCCCAACGGCGGGCTCACCGGCACCGACATCGCGGATGAATCGCTCACCGGGTCCGACATCGGATTTGGCGCCGTCGAAAGCGCTGACATCTTCGACGGCTCGATCGCCGCCGCCGACCTCGCCACGGCCGCCGTCGGCCAGGACGAGATCGCCACGGACGCCGTCGGTCAGGACGAGATCGCCTCGTTCGGGGTCGGCGCGGCCGAGATCACCACGGACGCCGTCGGCACCAGCGAGATCCAAAACTTCAGGAGTCGGCCAGAACGAGATCCAGACGAACGGGGTCGCAGGTGCCGAGATCGTCGACCAGTCGGTGCGCAGTGCAGATCTCAATGCCGCCGCGGTCGGCGCGGCGGATGTCGCCGCGATCGTCACGCGCACGAATACGGTGACCTCACCGGGCGACGGGTCCCTGATCAGCGTGACCGCCTCCTGCAACGCCGGTGAGCGCCTGATCAGCGGCGGCGCGGACTGGACCCCCACTCGCTTCGACACGCACCTGATCGAGTCGCGGCGGAGCACGGCCAATTCCGGCAACGCCTGGTTTGTCGCCGGCGCGGTCGGGACCTCCGGACCCGGGTTCGCCGAGGATGAGGCGGACCTCACGGCCCAGGCGTACTGCCTGCGTCCCGGGACGTAGCCGCGGCGCCCGGGCGCGACTGGTCGAAAACGTTGGACTATTGAGCGAAATGCGCCAGTCGCGGTGAGAGGCTCCGATACCTCGGCGGAGGCGCCCGCAGCGGGCACCATCGACATGAAGCTCGAGGTCGTGACATTGCCCGTCTCCGACGTCGATCGGGCAAAGCGCTTCTACCAGAGCCTCGGATGGCGCACGGACGCCGACCTCGTCCTTGGCGACGACGTCAGGGTGGTCCAGCTGACACCCACGCACTCGGGGTGCTCGATCGCATTCGGCAAGGGCCTCACCCAGGCCGCGCCCGGCTCCACTCAGGGCTTCGAGCTGGTCGTCGACGACATCGACGCTGCGCGGAAGGACCTGATCAGTCGCGGCGTCGAGGTCAGCGAGGTGTTCCACCGCGACGGCGGGGAGTTCCTTCCGGGCCCGGACCCGGAAGATCGCCCTTACCTCACCTTCGCCTCGTTCAGCGATCCGGACGGCAACGGCTGGCTGCTTCAGGAGGTCAAGGAGCGACCCCCGGGCCGGGAGTAGGAGGCAGAACCCAGGATTCTGGGGGTGGTGCTGTCGGGTTCTAACGAGTAAACCTCGCCTGTGAGGGATTTTGACCCCGCGACGAGCTTCGGGTACGAGGTCTCGAAGCGCTACGACGCCGAGGAGACCAGAGGCGACGAGGCGGACACGGTCGCGTTCCTCGCCGGTGTGGCCGGCGATCGCGACGCCTTGGAGCTGGCGGTTGGCACCGGGCGCATCGCGCTGCCGCTGACGCGCGCGGGCGTACGCGTCGAGGGAATCGAGCTGTCACAGGACATGGTCGACCGGATGCGCGAGAAGCCGGGAGGCAATGACGTCGAGGTGGTCGTCGGGGACATGTCGCGGGTCACGACCGGACGCACCTACGGGCTCGTCTACCTGGTCTACAACACGATCGGCAACCTGCTCACGCAGGACGATCAGGTCCGGTGCTTCCAGAACGCCGCACGGCATCTGTCCGGCGACGGCGTCTTCGTCCTCGAGTGCCGTGTGCCGGTCGCGCCGACCTGGCCGGGGCACGAGCGCGTCAGCGCTGAGCGCGTCGAGGTCGATCACGTGGTGCTCGAGGTGTCCAGATACGACCCGGTCACGCAGATCCTGGACGACAATCACGTGCGCGTCGGCGCCGACGGCGTCGTGCTCGGACCGATCCGCCTTCGGCTCGCCCATCCGCCCGAGTTCGACCTCATGGCGCGCCTCGCCGGCCTGCGGCTGCGCGATCGATGGGGAGGCTGGAACGGCGAGCCGTACACGGCCGCGAGCTGGCGCCATGTCAGCGTCTACGAACTCGCCAAATGACCCCCCGATAACCAGAGGAGCACCAGCCATGTCACTCGCCCGAGTCCAAAACTTCTCCATCTCACTCGACGGCTTCGGCACCGGTGAAGGTGTGAGCCACGACGCGTATTTCGGTCACGCCGGGGACAGGCTGCACGAATGGATGTTCGCCACCGAGTCGTGGGAGCCCGGTGGTAGCGGCGGCGTCGACGACGTCTTCACCCGGCAGTTCGGTCCCGGGATCGGCGCCGAGATCATGGGGGCCGGGAAGTTCGGCCCGCCCGGGTGGCACGAGGACCCGGAGTGGAAGGGCGCGTGGGGTGCCAACCCGCCGTTCCACACACCGACCTTCATCCTCACCCATCACTCCCGCCCGTCGATCGAGATGGAGGGCGGCACGACGTTCCACTTCATCGACGCTTCGCCCGCCGAAGCGCTCGAGACGGCGCGGGAGGCTGCGGACGGCCAGGACGTACGCCTCGGCGGGGGTCCCTCCATGATCCGCGACTTCCTTGCCGCGGGGCTCGTCGACCACATGCACATCGTGGTGGTCCCGATCCTGCTCGGCCGAGGGGTGCGCCTCTGGGACGGACTGGAGGGCCTCGAGAAGGACTACAAGGTCGAGGCCACCTCCTCGCCCAGCGGAGTCACGCATGTGACGTTCACCCGTGCGGGCGCCTGACCCCGCCTCGAGTCGAGAACCGACGGGTAGAGCGGCTCGACCTGCGTGGCGCTCGCGTCGAGCAGGCGATCGGCGTAGCGCAGCCAGGCCAGCACCGAGGCGATCGCGACCGCGCCGCCGAGCACCGTGGCCAGGCCGAGCGACGCGTCGACGAACGCGCCGAGCGCGAGCGCGACCGCGACTCCCCCGACCACGCTGTTGAGGACCAGGACGGCGGTGGAGAAGGCGAAGTACGGCTTGCGGCCCTCGGCCGGAAGGCCCATGTTCTCGAACACGCCGACCCCGTCGTCGTGCCCTGAGAGCAGGAAGAGGTTCGCCCGGCTGCCCGCGATCTCCTTGTAGTAGTGCCGGATCCGGTTGATCGCGAGGCCGTAGCGAAAGTCCTCGGCGCCGCATTCGACCAGCCGCACGAAGGTCACTGCGCCGAGTGCGTAGAGGGTCGGCAGCACCGTGAGCGCAAAGACGTTGAACACGTCGCCGAGGTCGGAGACCTGGCCGATGAAACCGAGGGCGACGAGGGCGCTCGAGACCGCGAAGACGTAGATCGACGCGCGCGCGGAGCTCTCGCTCATGGTCTGCGACCTGGCCCCCTGGAGGGTGAAGTGCTCAGTGCTCAGCGCGGTCAGGAGCTGCTGCGGATCGGGCTCCGGCATCCACCTCGATGCTGGCACACCCGATCAATAGCGCTGCAAGTAGACGACCTGCGTCTGCAGGAACTCAGCCAAGCCGTGCTTGCCGTCGGCGCCCCCGATTCCGCTCTTGCGCCAGCCCGCGTGGTAGCCCTGCATCGCCTCGAAGTTCTCGCGGTTGATGTAGGTCTCACCGAAAGCGAGGTCCTGGCACGCCTTCAACGCCACGTTCAGATCACGCGTATAGATCGACGAGGTCAACCCGTAATCGGAGTCGTTGGCCCAGGTGATCGCCTCATCGAGGTCGTCGAACTTGACCAGCGGCACCACCGGGCCGAAGATCTCGCGTTGGACGATGTCCATCTCCTGGCTGACGTCGGCGACGACGGTCGGCTCGTAGAAGAAGCCGCCATCGCCCTCTCCGCGACGACCGCCGATCACCGCGGTCGCGCCGTCGCCGATCGCGCTCCTGACCAGCCCGTCCACCTTGTCGAAGCCGGCCTCGTTGATCAGCGGCCCGTAGTCGACGGACTCGTCGGCGCCAGGATCGCCGAACCGCGCGGCGCCCATCGCCGCGGAGAGCTTCTCGGTGAACTCGTCGGCGACCGCGCTCTGGACGTAGACCCGCTCGACGCAGTTGCAGACCTGGCCGCTGTTGATCAGGCGCGAGGCCTTGACCGCTTCGACGGCGACGTCGAGGTCAGCGTCGCCCGCGACGATCGCCGGCGCCTTGCCACCGAGCTCGAGGTTCGCCTTGGTGATGTTCGCGGCGGTCGCCGCCAGCACCGCCGAGCCCGTGTCGACACTCCCGGTGAAGGTGACCATCCCGATCTCCGGCGAGGAGGCGAGCCCGTGTCCAACCGAGGGTCCGCGCCCGTGGACGACGTTCAGCACTCCGGCCGGCAGGCTCGTTCGCTCCAACAGCTCGCAGAACTGCACCGCATTGCGCGGCGTTTCCTCACTCGGCTTGATCACGATCGCGTTGCCGGTGACGAGCGCCGGCGCCGCCTTGCGAGCGATCAAGAAGAACGGGAAGTTCCAGGGCAGGATTCCGGCGATGACGCCGATCGGCTTCCGGAAGAGCAGGATCGTCTCCTCAGCTCGGTCGCTGGTGCAGGATCTCCCCCTCGATCCGACGCGCCCACTCCGACATGTAGTCGATGTAGTCGGCGGTGAAGCCGACCTCTACCTGCGCGAGCTCAATCGTCTTTCCCTGCTCCTCGACGATGCCGCGGGCAAGCGATTCGGCCTCGCCGCGGATCGCCGCGGCGACCTCCCGCAGCGCCGCGGCGCGTTCGATCGCCGGCGTCGCCGCCCAGGCGGGTTGCGCGGCCTTCGCCGCGGCGAAGGCCGCGTCCAGGTCAGCCGCGGTGCTGTCGGGGACCGTGCAGAGCCCGTCCCCGGTCGACGGGTTGCGGACCTCGATGCGCTCGCCGGTTGAGGCGAGGAACTGCCCGTCGATGAAGTTGTCGTAGTCCTTCACGTCTTGCTCCTCATGGGTGGCTTGCGGGTTCGTACGTGCTGGCGCGACTCTCGGCCAGCTTGGGCACGTCGTCGATCAGGCGAATCGTGTACGGGTCGCTGGGGTGATCCAGGACCCGATCCACGTCGCCGGCGTCGACGATCCGCCCCTCCTGGAAGACCACGGCCGTCTGGGCGATGCTGCGCACCAGGGCCAGGTTGTGGGTGACGAAGATCATCGCGAGCTGCCGCTCCCGTTGCAGCCGGCGCAGCAGCTCGACGATCGCCGCCTGCACCGATACGTCGAGCGCCGACGTGACCTCGTCGCAGACGAGGACGTCCGGCTCGACGATCAGGGCTCGGGCGATCGCCACTCGCTGCCGCTCGCCCCCGGAGAGCTCGTCGGGGTAGCGGGAGACGAACTCCGGTCCGAGCGACATCTCGACGAGAACGTCCGACACGCGCTTGGATCGCTCGGAGGAGGACAGGTCGAAGTGGTGCTGAAGCAGCTCGGTGAGGATCTGGCCGACCGTCTTGCGGGGATTGAGCGACGTGTAGGGGTTCTGGAACACGTATTGGATCCGCCGGTGGGCATCCTGATCGCGGTCGCGTGACCGGTGGGCGAGCTCGGTGCCGCGGTAGGTGATCGTGCCGGTCCAGTTCGGGTGCATGCCGACGATGCAGCGGGACAGCGTCGTCTTGCCGGAGCCCGACTCACCGATCACCGCCAGACAGCGCTCCTCGCCCACCCCGAGGGTGACGTCGGAGAGGACCTCGACGTCCCCGTAGGAGGCGCTGAGGTCGCGGACCGAGAGGATCGCGTCGGCGTCCACGAGCTTGGTGATCTCGCTCGTCGCCGGAATCCGACCGGTCGACTCGACCTCCCCGGCGCGAAAGCAGCGCACCATGTGGCCGGCGACGTCCTCGGGCGGCGGCATCTCCCGTCGGCAGTCATCGATGGCCAGGGAGCAGCGGTCGGCGAACGGGCAACCCACGGGCCGGCGTCCCGGACGCGGCGGCTGGCCCTCGATGCCGACGAGCGCCCGCGAGCGTTCGGGGGACGGGGCCGCCGCCAGCAGGCCGCGGGTGTAGGGGTGCAGCGCCTTTCCGAACACGCTCGGCGTCGGTCCCAGCTCGATCACCCGGCCGGCGTAGAGGACCGCCACGTTGGTCACCAAACCGCTGACGACCGCGAGGTCGTGGCTCACGTAGACCGCAGCCACCCCGTACGAGCGGCAGAGACTGCGGATCGTCTCGAGCACATGCCGCTGAGTGGTGACGTCGAGACCGGTTGTGGGCTCATCCAGACACGATGAGCGCGGGCCGACAGATGAAGGCCATCGCCAGACCCACTCGCTGCTGCTCGCCGCCCGACAGCTGATGCGGATAGCGGCGCAGGAACTCGGGATCGTCGGTGAGTCGCACCTCGCGCAGCACCTCCGCGATCCGCCCCTCCGCGTCCTCGACGGCATCCGGGTGAGCGGTGATCACCTCCTGCAACTGAGGGCCGATCCGCCGCGCGGGGTTGAGCGCGGAGGAGGGGTCCTGCGGGACGTAGGCGACCCTGGCTCCGCGGACCGCACGAAGCTCTTTGGGACTGAGGTTCAGGACGTCGACCCCCTCGAGGCGAACCTCGCCCCCGCGGATCTCGACGCCACGCCGCGAGTAGCCGAGCAGTGCGAGGCCGATCGTCGTCTTGCCCGATCCCGACTCGCCGACCAGGCCGAGCACCTCGCCCGCCGCGACCGAGAACGAGACCTCGTCGACGATGTTGGCTCCGGTGTGACGCAGCGCCACCTCGAGGCCGCGCACCTCGAGCCGCACCGGTCCGTCTCCGCCATCGAAGGCGGGTTCCACCCCCAGCCTGCCCTCGGCGTTCAAACGCTCGCCTCCAACCAGAGCTCGTCATCGGGATCCGCGACCTCCGCGAGCTCCTGCGGACGCCGCTCGACCCCGATCGTCACCCGCGCGATCGCGTCCGTGAAGGTGTTCGTTCCGATCGCGAAGAGCACGATCATGAGGCCGGGAACGATCACGCCCCACGGGTTGGTCGTCGAGCCCGAGCCGATTCTCGTTGACCATCGTTCCCCAGCTGGGAGTGTCCGGCGACAGGCCGAAGCCCAGGAATGCGAGCCCGGCGATGATCACGATCGAGTAGGTGAGGCGGAGGCCGGACTCCACCATCAGCGGCGTGGTGAGGTTCGGCAGGATCTCCTTCGTCATCACCTTGATCGGGCGCACGCCCTGCAGCTCGATCGCCTTGACGTAGTCGCGCTCGGTGATGTCGAGCGTCGCCGCTCGCAACACCCGGGCCACCTGGGGTGCGTGCGCCAGGCCGACGGCGACGATGATGAGCCAGAGCTTCGGCCCGACCATGCTGACCAGCAGCAGGACGAGGACCAGCTGCGGGAAGGCCAGAAGCACGTCGACGCTGCGCATGATCAGACCGTCGGCCTTGCCCCTGAGGTAAGCCGCAGAGATGCCCGCCGCGGCGCCCACGACGACCCCGAAGACGGTTGCCGCAAAGGCGACCGGCAGCAGCGTCCAACCGCCTTCCAGCACTCGCGAGAACACGTCACGGCCGAGCGCGTCGCCGCCGAACGGGGGTGTGACCGACGGCGGGGCGTAGGGCGTCGTGACGAACTCCTGGCCCGAGTGCGGAGCGACGAGGGGACCGATCGCGGCGACCAGGATCACGAACCCGGTCAGAGCCAGGCCGATCGCCCCGCGAGGCGTCTTCGCCGCGGTCCACAGGGTCGCGACCCAGCCTGCGTGGCGGAGGGTCGCGACGGGGCCTGTACGTTGGCGCCGCCATCAGCCGCCGGCGACCCTTCGACGCGGCGACGCGAGCAGCGCGATCACGTCGGTGATGATGTTGATCACCACGTAGAAGGCGGCGAGGATGATGACGATCACCTGGATCACCGGGATGTCTCGCTGCGAGACCGCGTTGACCAGGCCCTGTCCGATCCCCGGGTAGTCGAAGACGACCTCGACCAGCACGATCCCGCCCGCCAGGTAGAGGAAGTTGAGCCCGATCACCTGGATCACCGGCGGGACGATGTTGGGCACGGCGTGGAAGAGGTTGACTCGCCAGCTGGGAAGGCCCTTGAGCTTCGCCATCTCCACGTAGTCGGACTCGAGCGCCTCGGCCATCGATGCCCGGGTCATGCGAAAGATGTACGGAACGATCACGATCACGAGGGTCGCCACCGGAAGCACCAGCAGGTCCGGGTGACTCCACGCGTACGTGCCTGGCTCGAGGGTGGACACGGCCGGGCAGGATCTGCAGGCCGCCGGTGGCGAACAGGATCACGAGGGCGACGGCGATGATGAACTCGGGCAGCGCGGTGACGGTCAGGGCGCCCACCGAGGTGATCCGGTCGAACCAGCTCTCGCGCCGCAGGGTCGCGAGGATCCCGAGGAGGACGCCGAGAACGCTTCCGATCAGCCCGGCGAGGAAGATCAGGATCGCCGAGTTGACCAGCTTCGGCGAGATCAGGCTCCAGACCGGCCGACCTTCCGATCCCGTCAGGGTGCTGCCGCTGAGTGACTGCCCCAGATCACCGGTCACGAGCCCGCCGAACCAGGAGAAGTACTGCTCGACGACGGGGCGGTTCAGGTCGAGCTGCTCCTCGAGAATCTCGACGCGCGACGGCGTCGCCGACTGTCCCAGCACCGCGGTTGCGGCGTTGCCGGGCAGTACCTGGGTGGCGAAGAAGACGAGGATCGAGACGACGAAGAGGGTCAGCAGGCCCAGCAGCGTTCTCCGCAGCAGCAGGCTTCCTACCATGGCCTAGTCCTCAAGCTGACCGCCGGCACGGAGTCGCCCGATCGCGCGCGCGAACGCTTCGACCGTGGCGCCGATCTCGTCCTCCGTGTGTGCCGCGGAAGTGAATCCCTGGGTGCGCATCACGTCCACGCCCTCGAGCAGGAGCGCCTGACGCAGCGTGTCGCCGAGGTCCCCCCATCCCTGCGCCAGGCGCTCGGCGTCTGCGGCCGCGTCGGACAGATCGCCGTCGAGCAGCTTCGGCCGCTCGCCGAGGAAGGTCTTCCAGATCGAGCTGCGACCGTAGGCCACGGCCTGCAGGCCGGCGGACGCGAACACCTCGTTGAGCCCGTCGCGAAGCTGAGCGCCGCGCTCGTTGGCGATGCGGGTCGGCTCCCCGTCGGCGATCAGGCCGAGGGCGGCTACCCCGGCGGCCGCCATGAGCGGCATGGCGTTCCAGGTCCCGTAGTGGGGGATGCGCTCGCGCCGATCGCGCGCCGCGTCGCCGGTGCTTCCGAATACGTCCATCACCTCGGCGCGGCCGACCAGGGCCCCGGCCGGAATGCCACCGGCGACGACCTTGCCCAGAGTCGTCAGGTCCGGCGTGACTCCCGAGTACTCCTGAACCCCGCCGACCGCGTATCGAAAGCCCGTGATGACCTCGTCGAAGATCAGCAGGGTCCCCGCATCCCGGGTCGCCTCGCGCAGCTCCGCGAGGTAGCCGAACTCCGTCGGCACCGTGTCCGAGAAGCCGCCCCCCGGCTCCAAGATCACTGCGGCGACGTCGCCGGACTCGGCGAGGGCGGCCCGCACCGCATCGATGTCGTTGCCTGGCAGGACGATCGTGTCGGCGAGTGCGCCGGGGGCGATCCCGGGCGCCATCGGCAGATCCCAAGGCGGGTAGACGCCGGACGCGACCGCATCGTGCCAGCCGTGGAAGTGGTGGCGGAACTTGATCACCTTCGTGCGGCCCGTGTGCGCGCGTGCGGCGCGCAGCGCCAGCTGGGTCGCCTCGCCCCCGGAGGAGGTGAAGCGAACCGCCTCGGCGCATGGGACCAGATCACACACGGCCTCGGCCCAACGCAGGCCGAGCTCGGTCTCTCCGCCCGCATGCAGACCGTCTCCGAGCTGCGCCGCGATCGCTTCGTTGACGACCGGGTGGGCATGCCCGAGCAGGAACGTGCCGTGCCCGAGCCAGTAGTCGAGATACTCGTGGCCGTCGACGTCCCACTTGCGCGAGCCCCGGCAGGCCTCGATGAACAGCGGGAACGGCTCGAAGTGCCGCGTCGTATGGGTCACGCCTCCCGGGCACGAGCGCCCGTTGACGGTCGTACATCGCGCGTGAACGCGGGTTCGCCCGGGCATAGGCCTCGGCAACTGAAGCGGGGGGCGTCGAGGCCTGCCGGACGCTCATGTGCCGAGCTTCGGATAGGCCAGCGGCATCCCGGGCTCCGCAACCGGCAGGGCGCCGAGCTCGTTGCCGCCGTAGTTGGCGTAGTAGAGCCGCCCGGGCTCACGAGCGAAGGCGACGTTGGTGGGCCTGTTGAACAGGCCGTGAACGGCGTCCTCGATCAGGACCTCGACGGAGCGATCCGGCTTGACCACGAGGATCGCGCTCGGGTCGTAGTACGAGACGTAGAGATTGCGGGCCTCCGACAGCGCCAGCCCGTCCGGCACGGCGTACCTGGGCATGCGACGCATAGATCTCCGGGCGACCCTGGATCTCGCCGTCGACGATGCGCAGGCGGATCACGTTGCGCACGCTCGACTGCGCGACGTAGAGCCAACCCGCCTCACGATCGAGAGCCATCCCGTTGGGGAAGGCGAGGTAGTCCGGGAAGGCCAGCTCGGTCTCGCCGGAGGGGCGGATCACGTAGATCCGCCCGTTGCAGAGGTCCCAGTCGCCGGAGTCGGAGACGAACAGATTGCCGGTGTCGTCGAAGACCGGGTAGTTCGGAACGACCATCGGCAGGTCCGCGGTTCCGTTCGAGTAGACCTCGACCTCGCCCGCCGACGAGATCCGGTTGACCACCCGGCTCATGTTGCACTCGTAGAGGTTCCCACTGCCGTCCAGCGCGATGCCGCCGCACTCTCCTCCCACCCTCGCGATCTCGACCGCCTCGGCACCGTCGCCCGCGACCCGGTAGATCTGGCCGGCCTCGCCTCCGGCGTAGAGGACCGAACCCTCGCCGACGGCGAGGCACTCCGGATGATCCAGCCCGGTCGCGATCACCTCGCAGGCGGTGGCCGGCAGGGTCACGTCGCGGCCACCGAGGCGAGGGCGGACTCGATGTCCTCGAAGAGCTCGTCGACCTCCTCCTGCGAACGCTTCGGCGGGACCACGCTGACCAGCTGGTCAACCCCGGCGGCCGCGTAGGCGCCGAAGTCGATCTCCGCCAGCGGTGCCTCGGTGGCGACCGAGACCAGGATCTCGCCGCGCTCCCGTCCACGCTCCTCGAGCAGCTCGGTCAGCGTGACGAGCTTCTCCTCGGCGTCGGCCGGCGTCAGCTCCCACGGCAGCCACCCCTGTCCGTACGTGGCGACGCGGCGCATTGCCGGACGGCTGTTGCCGCCGAAATAGATCGGCGGGTGCGGCTGCTGGATCGGAAACGGCTCCTGCACTCCGCCCGCGATCTCGGGCGGCAGGTTCTCGGCCCCCTCTCCCGACTCCGACCAGAGCGTGCGCATCACCTCGATGTGCGACGCGGTTCGGGCCGCACGGCCCTCGAACTCGGCACCCACCGCCCGGAACTCCTCCTGCAGCCATCCGATCCCGACGCCGAAGTCGAAGCGGCCCCCGGAGAGAACGTCGAGCGTTGCAACCGCCTTCGCCATCGTTACCGGCTGGTGTTGTGGCACGACGCACACGCCGATGCCGAGGCGCACCCGCTCTGTCAGCGCCGTTGCGTAGGCGAGCCCGAGGAGGCCGTCGAGCTCGCCCTCGACGCTGTAGTCCTCCGGCATCTTCCCGTCCTCCGTGTACGGGAAGACCGACTCGTACTCTTCGAACGCCAGCAGGTGGGGCTCGGCAAACCAGAGCGAGTGGATGCCCGGATTTGCGTCCGCCCGGACGATGATCTCCCGGGTGGTCTCGACCTCCGAGACCAGCGGCATGAGGAAAACGCCGAACCGCATCAGGTAACCGCCAAGGCCTCGACCGGCGCGTCCTCGGTGCCGAGGGTCGAACGCGTGAGGTCCTCGACCTTGCGCTGGGCGGCGGCGGGGTCCTGGACCCACTCGCGATAGAACTCAAACGGGCATTCGGCGACTCCCTTGTTGCCGTCTCCCGACTGCTGCACCCCTGTGTAGCCGCGGTGCAGGAGCTTGAACAGGTGGTTCTGGGACTGCCAATTGGCCCGTGCGTCTCGGATCAGCGACGTCGAGAGCTCGGCGTACTGGACACCCATCTCCTCGGTCTCGCACTCGGCCAGGGTGCGGCCGTCGAACCCGATGATTGCGGAGTGCCCGAAGTACGAGTACACGCCGTCGAATCCGGCGGCGTTGGCGACCGCGACGTAGACGTTGTTCATCCACGCCATCGCCTTCGAGACCATGATCTGCTGCTCCTTCGCGGGATACATGTATCCCTGGCAGCGCACGATCAGCTCGGCGCCCTTCATTGCGCAGTCGCGCCAGATCTCGGGGTAGTTGCCGTCGTCGCAGACGATCAGGCTCATCTTCAGGCCCTTGGGGCCCTCCGTCACCGTCGTCCCACCGCCCGGATACCACGCCTCGATCGGCGCCCACGGAAGGATCTTGCGGTACCGCTGGACGATCTCGCCGTGATCATCCATGAGCATCAGGGTGTTGTACGGGTTCTTGTCGGGGTGGTCCTCGTGACGCTCGCCGGTGAGCGAGAAGACGCCCCAGACGCCGGCCTCGCGGCAGGCGGCGGAGAAGATCTCCGTCTCGAACCCGGGCACCTCCGCCGCGTTCTCGAACATCTCGTCGCGGTCGTACATGATCCCGTGGGTGCTGTACTCGGGAAAGATGACGAGGTCGAGTCCCGGCAGGCCGGACTTGATGCCCTGGATCATGTCCGAGATCTGACGGCAGTTCGCCTCGACCTCTGCCCGCGTGTGGAGGCGCGGCATCTTGTAGTTCACGACGGCGACTCCGACGCAATCCGCACTCGAGCTGATATCTCCGTGTCGCATGAGCTGACTCTCCTCGCGTTGCTATCCGTTTTCGCCCCGCGCGCAGATGCGCCCGAGGAACTCGACGATGGTGTGCGCTCCCAGGTATGAGGTGACGCCGGTGGCGACGTCGAGCAGGGGGTTGACCTCGACGAAGTCGAAGCCGACGACGTCGAGGCGCTCGGCCACCCGGCCGAGCGCATCCCGCAGTTCCGCATAGCTCATCCCGTTCGGCTCGGCCGAGACACAACCGGGGATCAGCGACATGTCGAGCACGTCGACGTCGATGCTCACGTAGCAGCGCTCCCCGGCGGGGATCGACGCGAGCGCATCCTCGAAGCCGCCCCCGCGGAACTCCTCCATCAGGACAACGCGGTTGCCGGCGGCGATCGACTCCTCCATCGGCTCCTTGCCGTTGCGAATCCCGCGGATGCCGACCTGACTCAGGCTCGTCACCTGAGGACTGTCGGAGATGTGCCGGAAGGCATGCCCGTTGGTGAACTCGAGGCCGTGCGCGAAGGGCTCGAAGTCGAGATGGGAGTCGAACTGGATCACGTGGACGGGCGCCCCGTCGAATCCGGCGACGAGCGGCCAGCTGATCGCGTGGTCCCCGCCGATCGCGACGAGGATCGCTCCCGTCTCGACGATCTCACGGACCTTCGTGGTGATGTTGGTGAAGGTGTCCGCGACGTTCGTCGGCAGGATCACGGCGTCGCCGACGTCGACGATCCTGCCCTCGCGCATCTCGCGGTCCAGGAACGTCCGCCGCAGGTCGGCGTCGTAGTAGCCGGCCCCGCCCGCGCAGAGGCGCATCGAGTGCTCGCGCACGCTGCGCGGGGCGAACCGCGAGCCGGGCAGAAACGGCGAGCCCTCGTCGGTCGGGACCCCGAGCACCGCGATCGCGGCGTCGAGCTCACCGATGTCGGTGCATAGGGGAGCGCGGAGGAATGTTGGGACGCCGACGGAAGGGAAGAGCGGCTGACCGCTCATCTCACGAGGAGACCCACGCGTTCTCCCAGTCGCCGTTGCCGAGCGGAATGCCGGTGCCGGCGTCCGCGGCAAACCCGTTCACCTTCGTCGACATGATGTCGAGCGTCTTGTTGAACTGGGGGATGATGTACGCGCCGCGGTCGAACAGGATCTGCTGCATCTCCTGCATCAGGTCGCAGCGCCCCGATTCATCGGCCGTCGAGTTCACCTGGTCGTAGAGGTCGTTGAACTCGGGATCGTCGAACTGCGGTGGTGTTGAACGGCGCGCCCGGGATCGAGGTCTGGGCCACCAGGCTGATGATCGGGTCATAGGCGATGAAGTCCTGCGCGAACGGCCACTTCGTGTAGTTGGTGAAGAAGGCGCTCACGCTCGTCTTGCGCAGGTTCACCGTCACGCCGGCCTCCTTGGCCTGCTGGGCCAGCACCTGAGCAGCCTCGACCGCCCCGGCGGCGATCGGGGCGGTGACGAGCTCGACCGTCAGGCCTTCCTGGCCCGCCTGCTTGAGCAGCGACTGGGCCTGCTCGATGTCCTGCTCACGAGTGAGCGAAGTGTCGTAGCAGGGGTCGTGCAGGCCGTAGACGTCGTTGGCGACGACGCCGAGGCCGGCAACCGACGACGCGAGCATCTGCTCGCGGTCGATCATCAGGCGGAACGCCTGACGCACCTTCTCGTCGTCGAACGGAGGGGTGCTCGTGTTCATCGTGAACGGAACCCAGAGGCCCGGAGCCGAGAGCAGGGTGTGCAGCGTCGTGTCGCCGGCGACCTGATTGTCGAGCTCGGGCGGGGCGTTCTCGAACACATCGACGGTGCCCGACTTGAGCGCGTTCAGCGCCGCGGTTGCGTCCGCGAACGAGTCGATGATCGTGAGCTCGTCCAGATACGGCAGGTCGGTCTTGAAGTAGTCCGGGTTGCGGACGAACACGCTCTGCTCGCCCGGGGTGAACGAGTCGAACTTGAACGGGCCGGTGCCGATCGGCTTCGCCGGGTCGTATCCCTCCGGCACGATCCCGAAGTAGTAGTTGTTGCAAATCTGGTCGATGAAGGTCGCGTACGGAGTCTTCATCGGCAGCTCGAGGGTCACGGCGTCGACCACCTTCGCGTTCTTCAGGTCCAGGGGCGCGACCGCCGTGAACCCGCTGAGCAGCAGTTTCGGGTCGGCGATCCGGTTGAACGTGAAGAGCACGTCCTTGGCGGTCAGCGGCTTGCCGTTGTGGAAGGTGATGTCCGGCTTGAGCCGGATCGTCCACGACGTCGCGTCGTCGTTCGAGGTGATCTCCTCCGCCAGGACGTTCGAGATTCCCTCCCCGCTTGCGTCCAGCGCGACGAGACCGTTGTAGAGCGCGAAGTTGCGCATCACCTGGGGGAAGTTGTAGGCAGCGTCAGCCTCGAGCGTGTCGTCGGGCGTGCCGCCGACCATCGCGACGCGCAGCTTGCCACCGCGCTGGGGCGTGCCGCCCGCCCCGGACGTCGTCGACTCGGAATCAGAACCGCATGCCGCGAGTAGAGAACCGACCGACGACAGCGCGACCGCGCCGGCCGCGCCGCTCTGCAGTAGCTGGCGTCGGCTCAACTCGGAGAACGGACCCTTGGACGCGCGGCTGGCCTCGTCGAAATCAGGCTTCACAAGTCTCTTCTCCTGGTGGTTTGGGAGCGAGCGTTTTATGGATCGCACGATCCTAGTTCAGATCGGCCGATCCTGTCAAGATGGCGAGAGGTGACTGAGGCAAATGGCAGGTTGACTGGTCCAGTCTGTCTGATTTAATAGCGCGAACCTCCCTGTTTTGGTAGGTAGAGCATTTAAATGACGTATATAGCGAACGAATTTCCACAGAAGACGCTCGATGGCTGTCGAATGAATAACCAGGGAGGGCTGGGCTCCAGTGCGTCCAGCCTGGCGGGGTCCAAGCTCAGGGAGTGGCGCCAGCGCCGCGGCCTGTCGGTCTCGGCTGTCGCGCGGGCGGCCAACGTGTCGAAGTCAACCGTCTCTCAGCTCGAGCGCGGATCCGGAAACCCCTCGCTCGACACCCTCTGGGCACTCGCGACCGCGCTCAACATCCCGCTCGGCTTCCTCGTCGATTCCGACGGGACCGAGGAGTCGTTCCACATCGTCCGCCACGACGAGAAATCGGTGGTGACGTTCGAGGAGGACAACTACGAGGCGCGGCTGATGGCCGGCTGGCAGATGAACGGCCAGGTCGAGATCTACGTGGTGACGATGACCGATGGCGTGAAGCGCGACTCCGAGTCCCACGGGGCCGGGGTGATCGAGCACTTCCTCGGGATCGAGGGCGAGATCGAGGTGGTCGCGGGACAGGACGTCGCCCGCCTGCAGGTTGGCGACATGCTCACCTTCAGCGCCGACCGCCCCCACCACTACCAGGCGATCGGCGGCTCAGCCCGGGGCATCTCGGTCCAGCAATACCCGGCCGCCCGTCCCACTCCCGCTGCTTCCCACGGCGCCCCCGACCTCTCGCAGGACGGGGCGGGTGTGCCGGGTCCGGCCGAGACCGGCCTCCGTGCTCGTCTCCAGGCCGGCGAAGTGATCCTCGGGACGATGCTCTTCGAGTTCAACACGTACGGCATCCCGCGGATCCTTGCCAACGCCGGCGCCGACTTCGTCCTCATCGACCTCGAGCACACGGGGTGGGGCGTTCCCCAGGTTCTGCCCCTGCTCGTCACCTCGCGGTCGGAGTCGATCGCCCCGATCGTCCGCGTTCAGGGCTCTGCCCGCCACCAGGTCTCCGCCGTGCTCGACGCCGGCGCGGCGGGAGTCGTGGTCCCGATGGTCGCCAACGCGACCGAGGCGGCGCGCGTTGTCGAAGCCGCGCGGTTCGGGCGTCCCGAGGGCGGGCGGGGATTTGGGCTGGTCTACCCGGATCAGGTCGCCAACGGGGTACCCGAGGCAACCGCCGCCGCGGACGCCGAGACGATGGTCATCCTCTTCATCGAGACCGTGGAGGGTCTCGAGAATGTCGAGGAGATCGCGGCGACGCCCGGGGTCGACGTGCTCTGGGTCGGCGAGTACGACCTCTCGCTCTCGATGGGCATTCCCGGGGAGATCGATGACCCGCGGATCAAGGAGGCCGAGGAACGCGTTGTGGCCGCCTGCGAGAAGGCCGGCATCAGCGCCGGCATCCTCTGCGCGAACGGTCGAGGTCGCGCGCTCCATGCGTGAGCTGGGCTTTCAGATGATCGCCCTCGGCACCGACATCAACCTCTATTCGAGGGTGCTCAGCGATGAGATCTCGCTCGTACGCGGCGCCACCGGGACCTGAACCGGCTCGGACCGTGCCCGACGCCCCAACCCTGGTCACCGGCGCGAGCGGCTGCATCGGCGCCTGGACGATCCGGCAGCTCCTCGCCGAGGCGACGCCGGTTGTCGCGCTTGACCTTCGCCGCGACGATCGCCGCCTCGGGCTCTTGCTCGACGAGGCGGAGCTCGAGCGGATCGCCTGGGTCGAGGCGGACGTCACCGACCGCGCCAACGTGCAACGGGCGCTCGAGCAGCACGCGGTCGGCTCGGTGATCCACCTCGCGGCCCTGCAGGCGCCGTTCTGCCGCGCCGACCCACCTCTGGGAGCGGCCGTGAACGTGGTCGGCACCGTCAATCTCCTCGACGCGCTGGCCGCTCGCGGCGACCAGGCGCTTCCGTTCGTCTACGCCTCGTCCATCGCCGCCGCCATTCATGAGGGAGAGACTCACCCGGCCACGGTCTACGGGGTTTACAAGCTCGCCTGCGAGGGGGCGGCCGACTACTTCCGGCGGGAACACGGACTGTCCAGCATCGGGCTCCGACCTCACACCGTGTATGGCCTCGGGCGGGATCAGGGGGTGACCTCGGCGCCGACCTCGGCGATGCTCGCCGCCGCCCGAGGATCGGAGTACGAGATCCCGTTCACCGGGCGGGTCACGATGCAATACGCGCCCGACGTCGCCGCTGCGTTCATCGCGGCCTCTCGCGCCGGCGACTTCGAGGGTGCCGGTGTCTTCGACCTCCCCGGTGCCACGGTCGGCGTCAGCGAAATCGTCGAGGCCATCGCGATCGCCGCGCCCGGCGCCGAGGTCCGGGCGAGCGGCGCTCCGTTGCCTTTCCGGGCGGAGGTCGATCCCTCTCCCGACGCCCCGACCGGCCTGAACAGCGCCCCGACGCCGTTGTTGGAGGGCGTGCGCGAAACGATCGAGCGCTTCCGCGATCTGGAGGCGCGCGGCCAGATGGCGGTTGCGAGTCCCTAGATCGCCGCGCACAGCGATCGGCGGGCGCTCTTGCCAGGACCATGGCTTTCGTGAGAGGATCGGCCAAAGTCGAGGGAGGGGATCCATGCGAGCGGTGCGCCAGTCGATCGGACCCGTGCTCAGGATCGCCGCCGCATCCGCGGCCGTCGCGGCGCTGATCCCCTCGGCGGCACTGGCCGTGCCTCGTCCCGCCGCCTTCAGGGCTTTGTCAGCCAACGGCGCCGCTGTCGCCTTCACGCACCGCCGAGTCGCTGGTCCCCACCGACGGCGACAACGCCGTCGACGTCTACACCCGCGCCGGCGGCGTCACCTCGATCGCCTCGGATCGCCCCTCCGGCGACGCGAGCACCCCCGCGACCTTCAGGGCGCTCTCGGGCGACGGCTCCCTGGTCGTCTTCAGCACCGCCGAGTCGCTGGTCCCCACCGACGGCGACAACGCCGTCGACGTCTACACCCGCGCCGGCGGCGTCACCTCGATCGCCTCGGATCGCCCCTCCGGCGACGCGAGCACCCCCGCGACCTTCAGGGCGCTCTCGGGCGACGGCTCCACTGGTCGTCTTCACGCACCGCCGAGTCGCTGCTCCCCTCCGACGGCGACAACGCCGTCGACGTCTACACCCGCGCCGGCGGCGTCACCTCGATCGCCTCGGATCGACCCTCCGGCGACGCGAGCCACCCCCGCGACCTTCAGGGCGCTCTCGGGCGACGGCTCCACTAGTCGTCTTCACCACCGCCGAGTCGCTGGTCCCCACCGACGGCGACAACGCCGTCGACGTCTACACCCGCGCCGGCGGCGTCACCTCGATCGTCTCGGATCGACCCTCCGGCGACGCGAGCACCCCCGCGACCTTCAGGGCGCTCTCGGGCGACGGCTCCCTGGTCGTCTTCACGCACCGCCGAGTCGCTGGTCCCCACCGACGGCGACAACGCCGTCGACGTCTACACCCGCGCCGGCGGCGTCACCTCGATCGCCTCGGATCGACCCTCCGGCGACGCGGCCACCCCCGCGACCTTCAGGGCGCTCTCGGGCGACGGCTCCCTGTCGCCTTCACGCACCGCCGAGTCGCTGGTCCCCTCCGACGGCGACAACGCCGTCGACGTCTACACCCGCGCCGGCGGCGTCACCTCGATCGCCTCGGATCGACCCTCCGGCGACGCGAGCACCCCCGCGACCTTCAGGGCGCTCTCGGGCGACGGCTCCCTAGTCGTCTTCACGCACCGCCGAGTCGCTGGTCCCCACCGACGGCGACAACGCCGTCGACGTCTACACCCGCGCCGGCGGCGTCACCTCGATCGCCTCGGATCGACCCTCCGGCGACGCGAGCACCCCCGCGACCTTCAGGGCGCTCTCGGGCGACGGCTCCCTGGTCGCCTTCACGCACCGCCGAGTCGCTGGTCCCCACCGACGGCGACAACGCCGTCGACGTCTACACCCGCGCCGGCGGCGTCACCTCGATCGCCTCCGATCGTCCCTCCGGCGACGCGAGCCACCCCCGCGACCTTCAGGGCGCTCTCGGGCGACGGCTCCCTGGTCGCCTTCACGCACCGCCGAGTCGCTGGTCCCCACCGACGGCGACAACGCCGTCGACGTCTACACCCGCGCCGGCGGCGTCACCTCGATCGTCTCCGATCGCCCCTCCGGCGACGCGAGCACCCCCGCGACCTTCAGGGCGCTCTCGGGCGACGGCTCCAGGGTGATCTTCGTCACCGCCGAGCCGCTCGCCTTCACCGACTCCGACACGCTCACCGACGTCTACAGCCGCGCCGGAGGCGTCACCGAGCTGGTCTCCGACTGAGCGCCGAGCTCAGAGCTCGGACAAGACGCAGTGGCGGCCCGCTTGCCGGACTCGCTGGCGCCGTCAATAGAGCGGCCCTTCACCGACTGGTGGAAAACGCGAAATAGTTCAGCGAAATCCGCCAGTCGCGTGAAGCTCTCTCGGGTTCGGATCTGCGCTAAGGCGCTGGACCCCAGTAGGGGTGGCCGTCGACGCCCGCTTCCTTGGGCGCGGTCAGGCGCTCGGTTCCGAAGAGCCCCGACGACTGCATCACGAACAGCGCCTTCGTCTCCTCGCCGGCCTGTCCGCGGTAGACGATCTTGTTGCCACTGGGTGAGTAGCTCGGGTCGAACTCGTTGCCGCCGAACGTCAGGCGGACTGGGTCGGAGCCGTCGGGGTCGACCGAGTACAGCGAGACGCCGTCGGCGAGGTTGTCGGAGAACGCGATCCTGCTCCCGTCGGGTGACCACGACGGCCTCGCGATCGCGTGCCGTCCGGTCGTCAGCTGGTCGCGATTGGAGCCGTCCGCGTCCATCTTCATCAGCTGCGTGTTTCCGTCGTCGTCCGGGCGCGTGAACGAGATCTTGTTGCCGCTGGGCGAGTAGGAGGGATCCGAGTCGGTCGCGTCGCTCTGGGTCAGCCGGGTCCGATCGCCGTCGTTGAGCCCGATCGTGAACACGTGGCCCGGCTCGGCGCGACCCGGGCCGCTCGAGTCGGTCTTGGTCGCGTACACGAGCTTGTTGCCGCTGGGCGAGAACGAGGGCGTGCGCTCAGCGACCTCGCTGTTCGTGAGCCGGAGCTCGTCAGCTGCCGTCGCGGCTCGCGAGGTAGAGGTCGTCGCCCCGCACGTAGGCGATCTCCCGGCCGTCGGGCGAGACGGCTGGGTCGGACCCCTTGGCGATGGAGCGGCGGTCGTCGCCCTCCGGGGAGATCGAGGCGATCTCGCGGCCGGGCGATCCGGTGTCGAAGAAGATCCGCCCGTTCGCCCCGCCGAACGCCGCATTCGTTGCGGCCGGCGCGATCAGCGCGCCCAAAGCGACCAAAAGCCCTGCCAGGCGAGACCCCCTCGGCATCGTGGCGGGAGCATCTCATATGCGCCCGGATCGCTGTCGACTGAAATAACACAAATAATTGACATCTCCGGGAGAACTGCTATATTTGTCGCATGCCGCGCGATGAAGAGATCACGTTCGCCGATCACCTAGGCCGTTTCTACGCCCGCCGCTACGCGTTCCCGCCGATGGCCGGCCGCGTGCTGGGCTATCTGCTGGTGTGCGATCCGCCGGAGCAGTCGATCGCGGAGTTGAGCGAGGCGCTGCTGGCGAGCCGCAGCGCGGTCACCGGCGCGCTGGACGTGTTGGAGCGCATCCACGCGGTCCGCCGCTCGCGCGCGGCGGGAGAGCGGATGGACCGCGTCAGCGTGGACTTCTCCTCCGCCCAGTCACGTGGGTTTGACGCCTCCGAGTACCAGGAGTTGGGCGACCTGGCCAGGGAGGGCCTCGAGGTGCTCAAGGACGCGCCGCCAGAGCGCAGGGCGACCCTGACGGAGATGGCGGCGTTCGCCGACTGGCTGGTCGAGCGGACCCGCGCCCTGGAAGCAGAGTGGGAGGCACACCGTGACGCCCTGCGCGCGTCGGGCGAGCTCCCCGGAAAGGACTGAACCGATGTCGACCATGACAGCACCGGAACCCATCACCCAGACGCGAACGGAAGCTTCGTCGTCAGCCGCGATTCGCGCCGTCGACGTGCGCAAGTCCTTCGACGACAACGTCGTCCTCGACGGTCTCGAGTTGACCGTCGAGGAGGGCACCGTGTTCGCGCTGCTCGGCCCCAACGGCTCGGGCAAGACGACCACGGTGAACATCCTCGCGACGCTGCTGGCCGCCGACTCCGGGGAGGTGCGCGTCGCCGGACACGACGTCGCGCGCGAGCCCGACGCGGTGCGCGACGCGATCGGCCTGACCGGCCAGTTCTCGGCCGTCGACGAGCTGCTGACCGGCCGCGAGAACCTGCGGCTGATGGCCGACCTGCACCACCTCGCGCGTCCCGACGCCGAGGGGCGGATCGCCGAGCTGCTCGCTCGTTTCGAGCTCACCGACGCGGCCGATCGGGCGGTGTCCACCTACTCGGGCGGGATGGGGCGTCGCCTCGACCTCGCCATGACGCTGATCGGCGACCCGGAGATCATCTTCCTCGACGAGCCGACGACCGGCCTGGACCCGAGCAGCCGCCGCACGATGTGGGAGATCGTCCGCGGCCTGGTGAGCGAGGGGACGACCGTGTTCCTCACCACCCAGTACCTGGAGGAGGCGGATGAGCTCGCCGACCGCGTGGCGATCCTCGACGGCGGCCGGCTGGTCGCCCAGGGCACGCCCGCCGAGCTCAAGGCGCGCGTCCCCGGCGGCCACATCGACCTCACCTTCGCCGACTCCGGCGCCTACCACGCGGCCGCGAGCGTCTTCGGCACGCCCGCGCGCGACGAGGACTCGCTCTCGCTGCAGGTCGCCACCGACGGCAACGTCGCCAACGTCCGCGACGTGCTGCGGCGGCTCGATCAAGCGGGGGTCGAGCTGGAGAGCCTCTCGATTCACACCCCCGACCTCGATGACGTGTTCCTCGCGCTCACCGGCAAGCCGCCGACGAGCGAACCCGAGACCAAGGAGGTATCGCGATGACCGCCTACGCCCTGCGCGACTCGGCCACGATGCTGCGCCGCAACCTGCTTCACCTGCGCCGCTACCCGGGCCTGTCGCTGTTCCCGCTCCTGATGCCGGTCGTCTTCCTGCTGCTCTTCGTCTACGTCTTCGGCGGCACGCTGGGCAACGGGCTGGAGGTCGGTGGCGGGCGCGACGCCTACCTCGAGTTCGTCACGCCCGGGATGCTGGTGGTCACCATCGCCGGCGCCGCGAACGTCGTCGCGATCTCGGTCGCTATGGACATGACCAAGGGGATCATCGCCCGGTTCAAGACGATGCGCATCTGGCGGCCCTCCGTGCTCGCCGGCCACGTCCTCGGCAACCTGGTGCTGACGGCGGTCAGCATCGCCGTCGTCGTCGCGGTCGCGCTGGTGATCGGGTACCGCCCCACGGCCGGACCGCTCGAGTGGCTCGCCGTCGTCGGACTGCTCTTGCTGGTAGCCGTCGCGCTCACCTGGCTCTCGGTCGCCCTCGGCCTGCTCGCCAAGAGCGTCGAGACCGCCAGCAACCTCCCGATGATCCTGTTCCTGCTGCCCTTCCTCGGCAGCGGCTTCGTGCCCACCGACTCGATGCCCGCCGGCCTGCGCTGGTTCGCCGACAACCAACCGTTCACGCCGATCACCGACACGCTGCGCAGCCTGCTCGGCGGTGAGCACGTCGGCGGGGCCGGGATTGCGGCAGTCGCGTGGTCCCTGGCGATCGCCGCCGCCAGCTTCGTCTGGGCGCGCCACCTCTATAACCGCCGCCCGGCTCGCTGACAGGTAGTGATGCCCGCGGCGCGAGCGGTTAGACCTGGCTCACGGTCGGGGGGCCAGGCCCGCGAAACCGCTGCCGACCCCACCGGCCGCGGCTCGCAAGCCCCGTCCCAACGGCGCGCGCCGCGCACCGCGCTACACGCGTTCGCATGGACCGCTGTCTTCACCGTCTGGCACGGGTATTGGGCGGTCGGCGGCGACTTCGGCTTCGGCGACCAGCAGTCGGCATTTCCCGACGCCGGGTGGCTGTTCACCGTCCCGGTTGTCGCCATGTTCGCCGCCGGCCTCGTCATACCCCTCGCCCTCGCACGCGGCGTCGGCCCCCGCCGGTTGCTCGTTTGGCTGATGTGGGCAGGCGCCGCCGTGCTGGTCGCGCGCGGCCTCGTCGGGCTCACCGACGACGTGCTTCGCTTTACCGGGCTCGTCGAGACCGGGCTCAGCGGCCTCAGCGATGAACAAGTTCTGGGCACGGCCGACCCATCCGCCTACACGATCTGGTCGGTGTTCGGTCTCGATGCGTTCTTCGTGGCCGGCGGTGTGCTGTTCGGCCGGGCCGCGCTATGTAACAGCGAGCGGCGCCGCACCGTACCGCGGCTTGCATCCCGCGGGTCAGCTGAGTCGCAAGCCGCCGAACGTTCACGCTCTTGCCACGCTGGCCCGCCTGGACGGGATTGGCCGAAGACCGGCCGGTGCCGTATCCGCTCCGGCATGAAAGGGCAACTCTGTCGAGAGCGTGATTTCCTATGCGGAGATGGCCACGCGCCTATTGATCGCAGCCGGTCAGGCCGCCGACAGCGCAGCTGATCTGCCCTTCGGCGTTCGCGAACTCATCGACGCGGCAGATGAGGTTCTCGTTGTCACGCCGGTCCTACCGACTCGCTTCGAGTGGCTTGCCTCCGCAACCGATAAGGCACGCGAGCAGGCCGACGAGCGGCTTCGAGACGTTCTCAGCCAGATCGAAGAACTCGGCACTGAGGCCGACGGAGCGGTCGGAGCCGATGACCCGATGCTGGCTTTCCAGGACGCGCTTCGGGACTTTCCCGCCGATCACATCCTGGTGGGCCTTCGCGCCCCGGATCGTGCCGGCTGGCAGGAGCGCGGTCTGCTGGATCAGTTGCTGGATCGCTTCTCGCGTCCGGTCACGGTCTTCTCGCTCGGCGAGTAACGCTTCAATAGGAGTGCAACCACGTGAGTAGATCGCGCGGCGCCAGCTCGGAAGCGCGCGCCTCGTAGGCAGCGATCTCATCGTCGGTCAACAGGTGTCGCGCCGCCCCCGGCCGACCATGGCGGAAGAAGCTGGTCGGGTCCTTGAGGATGCCGCCGTGGTCCGGGGCCAGCGCATCGGCGTGCTCTCGCATGTAAACGAACGTGGCGCGCTCAACGAGGTCCGGCCAGACATCCTCGGAGACCGAGATATCGAGGTCGCGGGCCAGGCGACGCATCTGCCCGTCGAGGTCCGTGTAGAGATCGCCGTAATGGACCAGCACGACGTTGGCCTGATTTCGCCGAGACCACGCGTCGGAGAGATGCCACATCACTCCCGGTAGCGAGTCCATTGATTCGCGCGGATCGTCGTCAGCCTCGATCCAGGACATAAGCCACTCATGCGCGGGCGGGCGGACGGGGTCAGCGACGCTGGGCTCGCCGGCGCCCGTGAGCTCGGCGACCCGGGTTCGGTCGATGTTGTCGCCTTGGTGGTAGAGCGAGACCGCCATGTCGAGCGGATGCCGGGCAACCACAACATAGGTTGCTCGAGCGTCGATCGGCACTCCGTCGAGCGGAGTGTGGGTCTTGATGAATCGGCGATGCCCCTGCGCCGACAAGCTCGTGTAGACGTCGTCTCGCGACCTTACGAGATGGTCGAGCCAGGGGGACAGATCGCCGAGTGCGCCGGGGAGATCGGGAGTGCGGAAAACGAGCAGCGCGCAGATCATCTGGACCCACGTGGTGCCGCTCTTGGACCTGGCGCTGATGACAATGTCGCCCTCGCGGAACGGGAACCCAAGCCACCGGGCGCTGTCCTCATCGGGCGAGACGTAGCGATGCGGCGTATCGGCCATCGAGTGAGTCGGGGATGCGACGCTCTCGTCCGGGCGGCACTCAGCCGCGGGCTAAGTCGATGAGCTCAGGCCGTGTCTCTGGCTCGGACTCGGCGGGCATGGACTGGACCCTTGCAGAGTTCCGCACGGGCTGAGGCTTGCTTGTGCGGATCGACGCGATTAGAGTGCCCACAGCGCCGCGACTGGTGTCAAAGAGGGAGCGCCCGCAGGATGTGTCCTCGGGACAACGACGAGTCACTTGGGCGCCGGCAGAGGGCCGACGCGAACGGCCGTTCACTCGACGAGGCGGGCGGCGTCCGGGCACGCCACCGGCCGAGGAGCCTCGGCCCGAGCGTCGCCGTCGCGGCGCTGCTGGCCGTCGCGCTGCTCATCGGTCCCCAGCCCGCCACGGCTGCTCGCGGGTTCCACCCGCCGACCGGGAGCTATTGGTTTGGAGAGCGACTGCCCGGCACCGAGGCCACCGCGCAGGCCCTGGTTCTGCGAGCCGACTCCGCAGTGATGCCCGGTCTCTGCCGGGTCGGTTCGGTGCAGTACGTCGAGGACCGCACGACGATCGCCGTGAGGGCGACCTTCCGTTCCTGCGGAGCCTGGCAGGGCCGAAGCGCCGTGGTCACGGGCGAGATCGATAAGGCCACGGACTCGGTCCTTCAGGGGGTGCTCGTCGTCGATGGTCTGTTCGACGTGCCGGTCGTGGCCACCCTCGGCTATGGCGAATCGCTGCGGGTGCTCACCTACAACGTGCAGATGCTCCCGTCGCACTTCAGCGCCGCGACCAAACCCGCCAACGCCACCAAGATATCCGCGCGTGTCAAGGCGGGCGGCTATGACGTGGTCGCCCTGAATGAGGTCTTCGACGAGGACGTGCGGGAGAAGTTCCTCGAACACCTCGAGGCTTCGTTCCCCTACCACGTCGACTACCTGAGCGGCGGGACAGCCGTCAACGAGGACGCCGGACTAATGCTGTTCAGCCGGCTCCCGTTCCGGCCGCTCCCGGACGACACCTACCGCGCCGACAACCAGAGCTGTGAAGCGACGAACTGCGGCCGCGTCGGTTTTCTCGAGTTCGGGAGCTGCGAGGGCGACGACTGCCTGGCGGAGAAGGGCGTCGGTTTCGTCCGGCTCCGAAACCCGGAGACGGCTTCCCCCGTCAACGTCGCCTTCACCCACATGCAGGCCAGCTACACGCCCGCCGACTACCCGGACGAGCTCGAGGACGCGCAGGATGCGGCCTTCGAGTTCTCCACTCGGATCGAGCAGCAGGTCGACATCAAAGAGCTTCTGCAAACCACGCTCGGCCAGTCGCGTCTGCACTCCGAGCCGGTGATCGTGATGGGGGACCTCAACATCGACGGGGACCTGGCGAATCCGGATCTGGGCGGCTGGCCGAACTTCAATGTGCGGAACCTTTATGAGTGGAACCAGGCCATGACCGACGTCGGTAACCCGAACTTCAGCTTCCTTCCCCTGCGCGACGGCTGGGCCTACGACAACGCGCCGGTCTGGTCGACCGGAAATTTCGACCGCGGGATCACGAACATCTCGGCCTGGGGCGCGAACGCCGACGGGGCCCGGCTCGACTACGTGCTTCTGAACGAGGGCGAGAGTCGGCGCTGTATGCAGCACATGACCCTCGCCCACAACCTTCGCCACGGCGGCGCGTTGACCGAGACCGGATTCGGGCCGACCGGGGTGGGGATGGGCGGCAAGACCGACCTCTCAGACCACTACGGGTTGAACGCGGACATCAACCTCGAATCGGATCGGTGCCGACCGGTCAACGCGCAGCTGCTGACGCCGGCCGAAGGCCAGCTGAAGACCGCCACCGGAACGATCGGGAGGCCGGGTGAGATCGACTGGTTCAAGATCAACCGGGCCGGGACCTACTCGTTTGATCTCGATGGTCCGGCGGGGATGGACTACCGGGTCTACGAATCCGCGAACATGAGCACGCCGGCGCCGAACTACAAGCACGAGACGACCGACGTGACAGTCGGAGAACCGCGCCCGGTGCACTTCACGGGAGAGCAGTTCCGGATCTCGAAGGCGCCCTTCTTCATTCGCGTCTGGCACACGGACCGCTCGAAGACCGGGTCGTTCACGCTCAAGGTCCTGCGCCACGACTGCGGAACGAAGGAGCTTGCCTGTGCCCTGGCGCCGGCCGAGCGACGGAACGTGGCCCTCCCGGCAAGCCCGCCGCTCAACGGGGCCGATGAGAGGTGGTACGAGTTCTACACGGAGGCCGTTCCCGGTGGCGGCGCCCAGAGCGTGCGCGCGATCGCCAGCGAGCTCGACCCGGCGGCGGCTGGCTACTTCGAGCTCGAGCTTCTCAAGGCCGGCGACCCCGACACCTCGGTCGGGGTCGATGGCAGCCAAGAACCCGATCCAGCGCCCGAGACCCCCGGAACCGAGGTGCTGAGCGTCCAACAGGACGAGGGCGGCGCGCAGAAGTACTACCTCGTGGTGCGCCGGATCCCGGCCAGTCCACCTCCGTACCCACCCGCTGCACGATCGTTCCAGGTTCGCTGGGAGACCAATCTGACGTTCGTCTTCGGCGCCGGGCAGGGCGGGGCCCAGTCACTGCAGGTCCGCTGTCTGGAGGAGAACGACGGCCTCGACCTCGACGGCGACGACGAGGTCTACCTCGAGGCGGTTCGCGCGGATGGCAGCGATCTCCTCGGGGGGAAGAAGTTCCTGGGCAACTTCGACGCTGGCAACCCGCGCGATCTCGAGGCCCACGTTCCCACCCCGGTCGCCTTTCTCTCCGGCCTCGAGTTCGAGGGATACGAGAACGACGACTTCGCGGCCGGCGAGATCGACGAGATGGGCGCGACGATCCCGCCCCTCGCTCTCGGAACACAGGGACCGGTGACGACGAGCATCGACTTCAGCCCGGAGGGCGACGGCAACTACCGCATCTATTACAACGTCACGCACGGGTTCGACGACTGAGCCAACCCCGATCGGACGGCCTGCCTAGGCCATGGGCGCGGCTGGTTTCGAACCAGCGACCTCTCGCGTGTGAAGCGAGCGCTCTCCCACTGAGCTACGCGCCCGGGAAGCGATGATTCTACGTCGGGTCCAGGGGCCTTACACCGGGATCGCCACTGGTAGAGTCAGGGCGATGGCTGGTATATCAGTTGCCGACGAATGAGTCGCTCGTCCGCTCCCGTCGGCGACCCGCCGCAACTGCTCTCGGATCGCGCCTATGAGGTGCTGCGCGACCGGATCGTGACGCTGCAGATCCCGCCGGGCGCGCCGATCAACGAGGATGCGCTCGGGGTCGAGTTCGGGATGGGGCGAACGCCCCTGCGCGATGCCGTGAAGCGTCTCGCGCACGAGAACCTCGTCGCCGTCTTTCCGCGTCGCGGCAGCTTCGCGTCGGAAATCAACATCACGGACCTGGCGGACATCTCCGACGTGCGAGTCCAGCTCGAGGGGCACGCGGCGTACAGGGCGGCGGAGCGGATCACGCCCGCGCGTCGCGCGGAGCTGGAGCGGATCCTTGCCGAGATCGGCCGGCTCGCAGGCAGCCGCGATCCCGGCGATCTGATGCGTATCGACGCACGCGTCCACCGGTTCATTTACGACTGCGCCGGCAATCCGTTCCTCGCCGAGACCCTGGACCGCTACCTCAACCTCTCGATGCGCATCTGGCACCTGGCGCTCGACCGTCTCCCGCACCTCTTCGACCGGGTGTCCGAGCACAGCAGCCTGCTCGCAGAGATTCGGGATGGGGATGCCGAACGGGCGCGGGCGATCGCGGCGGATCACGTCGAGACGTTCGAGCGCGAGATTCGCGCCGTCCTCTGAGCTGAGCTCAGCGACTGAACGCGACGACGATCTCGCCCTGGAAGGCGAGGATGTGGTCGCGCATGAGCTCGCGCGCCCGCACACCGTCGTGCGCCAGCAGCGCCCGCAGCAGCTCGCGCTGGTCGTGCACCGCCGCCCAGAGGCCCGGCACGCGGTCGAGCACCAGGTACCAGACGCGGAGTGAGAGGGCGAAGTAGCCCTCGAGCGTGCCAACCAGGTAGGGGTTTCCGCTCGCCTCCCAGACGAGCCGGTGCACCTGCTCGTCGATCCGCATCAGCGCCTCGCCGTCGCTCGCGTTCAATTCCTCGAGCTCGTCGACCAGCGCCTCGGCCCGCGCCCGCGCCTCGTCGTCCATGCGCATGGCCGCCAACTGCGCCGCCTGCCCCTCGAGCTCGGCCCGGACCTCGGTGATGTGGACGATGTCGGCGACGTTCACCTCGGTCACATGGGTGCCTCGCCGCGGTCGGATCTCAACCAGGTTCTCGAGCGCCAGGCGCTTGACCGCCTCGCGCAGGGGCGTGCGGCCGATGCCGAGCTCGCGCATGAGCTCGTCCTCGACCAGCGCCGTCCCCGGCGGCAGCTGGAGCGTGACGATCCGGTCACGGAGCTCGAAGTAGGCGCGATCGGCGATCAACCGGCTCCTGGGGAGGCCGGGCGACGGGTCGCCCCGGGGGCGACGTAGATACGGGCTGACCGCTCACAGGCCAGCTTTGATATATCAGAGTCATGGTCCAAGCAGGGCCACCTGCGACCGACGCGCTTCCCCGTTCGGCACGCGTGGTGATCATCGGAGGCGGGATCGCAGGCGCCAGCGTCGCCCATCACCTGGCCGGGCGGGGATGGGAGGACGTGGTCCTGGTCGAGCAGGGACCACTCTGGGAGACCGGCGGCTCGACTTCGCACGCGCCCGGGCTGATGTTCCAGCTCAACCCTTCGCGGACGATGACCGAGCTCGCGAAGTGGTCGGTGGAGCTCTACCGAGGCCTCGAGCTCGACGGCCGGCCGTGTTTTCACGAGGTCGGGGGGATCGAGGTGGCGGCCACCGAGGAGCGCTGGCAGGAGCTCGATAGGCGCTACGGCCGGGCGCTCTCCTATGGCCTCGGGGCCGACCTGCTCGACCCGGGCGCGGTCCACGAGCGCGTGCCGCTGATCGATTCGGACCGCATCCTCGGCGGCCTCTTCGTTCCCACCGACGGGATCGGCAAGGGCGTCCGCGTCGCGGAGGCGCTCGCCGGCCGCGCTTCCGAGGCCGGCGTGCGGGCCTTCGGTGGCTGCCGCGTGACCGACATCGGCGTCGACGGGGGTCGGGTGCGGACGGTCGAGACGACGCAGGGCGAGATTCGCGCCGAGCACGTCGTCGTCTGCGCGGGCGTCTGGGGCGCCCGCGTCGCCGCGCTCGCCGGCGTCCGCCTTGCGATCGTCCCGGTCGTTCACCAGTACGCCCGCACCGCCCCCCTTCCCGAGCTCGCGGGCGAGGAGGGCGAGGTCGTCCACCCGATCCTCCGCCACCAGGATCGCTCGATGTACTTCCGCCAGGTCCACGACGCCTACGGGATCGGTTCCTACGACCACGAGCCGGTCTTGATCGAGCCCGAGGAGATCGAGGAATCCGGGCCGGGCCGGCGCCCTTCCGAGCGGCCGTTCACGCCCGCCGACTTCGCCGCGGCTCGCGAGGAGGCGGGCAGGCTTCTGCCCGCACTCCGGGACGTCGAGCTGGTCGAGGGCATCAACGGGCTGATGTCGTTCACCCCAGATGGCTTCCCGCTGCTCGGCGAGGCCGGCGCGGTGCGCGGGCTGTGGCTCGCCGAGGCGATCTGGGTCACCCACGCCGGCGGCGCCGGCCGGGCGCTGGCCGAGCTCATGACCGCGGGCGAGATCGACCTCGATATGCACGAGTGCGACCCGGAGCGCTTCGACGGCCACGGGACGAGCAGGGCTTACGCGCGGGCTCGCGGCGCGCAGCAGTACCGCGAGGTCTACGACGTCATCCACCCCCGCCAGCCGGCGATGCCCACCCGCGCCCCTGCGCGCGAGCCCGTTCTACGCGCGGGAGATCGAGCTCGGCGCATTCTTCATCGAGAGCGCCGGATGGGAACGGCCGCAGTGGTACGAGGTCAACGAGGACCTCGTCGACGACCGCGCTGCCGGAGCGCTCGGCATGGTCCGGGCAGTTCTGGTCGCCGATCGTCGCCGCCGAGCATCTGGCGTGCCGGGAGGGCGTCGGGGTCTTCGACCTGACCCCGTTCACCAAGGTGGGGGTGAGCGGACCCGGGGCGCTCGGCTATCTCCAGATGCTCGCCGCCAACGACGTCGACCGCGCGCCCGGGACCATCGTCTACACCGCGATGCTCTCGTCGCGTGGCGGGATCATGTGCGACCTCACGGTCACGCGCCTGAGCGACGACGCCTTCCTCGTCGTCACCGGCGGCTCGGTCGGCAAGCACGACCTCGCCTGGATGCGCCGCCACCTTCCCGGCGACGGCTCCGTGCACCTCGAGGATCAGACCTCGAGCTCCTGCTGCGTCGGGGTCTGGGGTCCGCGGGCACGCGATCTCGTCGCCTCGGTCAGCGAGGACGACCTCTCCAACGAGGCCTTCCCGTACATGACGATGCGCGAGCTTCACATCGGATCCGTGCCGGTGCGGGCGTTGCGAATTTCCTACGTCGGCGAGCTTGGCTGGGAGATCTACGCACCCTCTGAATTCGGCCTCGCCCTCTGGGACGCGCTCTGGGCCGCCGGCGCGCCGTTAGGGGCCGTGGCCTGCGGCGGCGGCGCGTACGACTCGCTGCGGATCGAGAAGGGCTACCGGCTCTGGGGCGCGGACATCGACGAGGAGCACGATCCCTACGAGGCCGGGCTGGGCTTCGCCGTGAAGCTGAACAAGGGCGGGTTCCTAGGGCGCGAGGCGGCCGCCCGCGCGAAGGAGGAGGGCGCCCGCCGCAAGCTCTGCTGCCTGGTTCTCGACGATCCGCAGGTGGTCTTGGTGGGCAAGGAGCCGATCCTCGACGGCGACCGGACGCTCGGCTACGTGACGAGCGCCGCCTGGGGGGCGACCGTCGGGGAGAGCATCGCCTACGGCTACCTGCCGGTTGGCCACTCGGAGGTGGGCACGCGGGTGAGCATCCACAGCGAGGGGCGGCGCGAAGCGGCCACGGTCGCCGCCGAGCCGCTGTTCGACCCGACCATGGCGCGCCTGCGCGACGTCGCGCCGGCGG
The DNA here is from genome assembly GCA_963729065.1 of uncultured Solirubrobacterales bacterium. Taxonomy (GTDB): domain Bacteria; phylum Actinomycetota; class Thermoleophilia; order Solirubrobacterales; family 70-9; genus WHSW01. Next base: position 251,846 of record CAVSMS010000010.1, on the reverse strand, counting down.
CCGCTCGATGACCATGACCCAGGTGCGATCGCCGGAGCGTCCGACGGCCGCCGAGTCGTCCCTGCTCGATCGCCTGAAGCGCCCCCGCTACGAGATCTTTCCTCTGAACGGAATCGAGGACGAGGTCGCCCGGCACGTCCCCCCGGAGGTCAAGCTCACGATCACCGCCTCGCCGAGCAGGGGGCTGGAGCCGACGCTCGAGCTGGCGGAGCGCCTCCGGCGGCGTGGTTACGACACCGTCCCGCACCTCTCGGCCCGCCTCGTACGCGATCGGACGCAGCTCGAGGAGCTGATCGCGCGGCTACAGGCGGCCGGCGTGCGCGACGTGTTCGTGATCGCCGGGGACCCGCGGGTCGCGGCGGGCGAGTTCGCGGGCGCGGCCGACCTGCTGGCGGCGATGGCCGACCTGCGGGGGCGATTCGCCGAGATCGGGATCACCGGCTACCCCGAGAGCCATCACCTGATCAGCGACGAGACGACGATCGAGGCGATGTTCGAGAAGGAGCCGATGGCGACGTACATCGTCAGCCAGGTCTGCTTCGACGCGGACGTGATCGCGACCTGGGTTCGACGGGTGCGCGACCGGGGCACGCTCCTGCCGATCTGGATCGGGATCGCGGGCGTGATCGACAACCGCAAGTTGCTGCGGATCTCGCTCAAGATCGGGCTCGGCGAGTCGGCCCGCTTCCTCCGAGGTCACCGCGGCTGGATCGCGCGCCTGCTGCGGCCGCGCCTCCATGAGCCCACCGACCTCCTGATGCGATTGGCGCCGTCGATCGCCGATCCAGCCGCCAGGATCGGCGGTCTGCACATCTACACCTTCAACGAGCTCGAGCGCACGGAGAACTGGCGCCGCCGGCTCGTCGAGCAACTGACCCGAACCAACGACCAGTAGCGAGGAGGAACCGCTCTTGCCACAGGTGAACGAGCACCCGGAGATCCTGTTTTACACGCGGATTCGCAAGTCCCCGTATTACTACGCGTCGCGCCGGCACGGCGTGCAGATGTACAGCGTCTACAACCACACGTACCACCCCCGGCACTACGGGGATCCGGTGGCCGAGTACTGGCACCTGTTGAACGGGGTCACGCTTTGGGACGTCGGGGTCGAGCGGCAGATCGAGATCAGCGGGCCCGATGCCTTCGACTTCACGAACCTGCTCGTGGCCCGCGACCTGAACAAGTGCGAGGTCGAGCAGTGCAAGTACGTCTTCCTTTGCCTGCCGGACGGCGGGATCATCAACGACCCCGTGCTCCTGCGGGTGGAGGAGAACCGCTTCCTGCTCTCGCTGGCCGACAGCGACGTGGAGCTCTGGGCAAGGGGTGTCGCCCATAACTCCGACTTCGACGTGACGATCAAGGAGATCGACCTCGGCCCGGTGCAGGTGCAGGGGCCGAAGTCGAAGGACGTGATGGTCGACCTCTTCGGCGAGAGCATCCTCGAGATTCCGTACTACTTCCTGCGGCCGTTCGAGCTCGACGGGATGAACGTGCTCGTCTCGCGCACCGGCTACACCGGCGAGCTCGGCTACGAGATCTACCTGCACGAGGCCAGCCGTCACGGCGAGAAGCTCTGGGACGCCGTCCTCGAGGCGGGCAAGCCCCACGACCTAGCGGTGATCGGGCCGTGCCACATCCGCCGGATCGAGGGTGGCATCCTCGCTCTGGGAGCGGACATGTGGTACGACACGAACCCGTACGAGGTCGGCATGGGCTACGACTGGATGGTCGACCTCGAGCAGGGCTCCGACTTCATCGGCAAGCAGGCGCTCGCCCAGATCAAGCAGGAGGGCGCGAAACGCAAGCTCGTCGGCGTCGAGATTGGCGGCGAACCGCTCGGTTCCTACAGCGACGGCGCGATGGTCGACTTCTTCCCGGTGCACCGGGACGGCGAGCCCATCGGCCAGGTGACCTCGGCCTGCTTCTCGCCGCGTCTGGAGAAGAACATCGGCTTCGCGATGGTGCCGACCGAGCATTCCGACCTCGGCATCGAACTGGAGGTGAAGACACCGCAGGAGACGACCTCGGCGGTGATCGTCGAGAAGCCGTTCATCGACCCGAAGAAGGAGACGCCGAAGCAGGAGCTCGCCGGCACGGCAGGCGGCCAGGACTGACCGCCTCGCAGGCACCACACGGGAGGGTTGCGCTCAGCCAAGGCTGAAGCCGAGCTTGGCCCCAATCCCGCGCTGGACCTTCGCCACCGCGCGGAAGGCCTCCTTGAGCGAGGTCCTGGTGAGCGGCGTGAGTCGCTTCGGGTCGATCAGGTTGTCGGGCGGTTCTCCGGCGCGCAGTTGCTCGACCTGATGCTCCATGCGCAGCGCGCTGGTGAGCTCGAACGCGTCTCGCAGCACGGCGGCGTCCGCCGGCTCCAGCGTTCCCGCGGCCTCGGCGGCTCGTAGGCGCGCCGTCGTCGACGCGGCACCTACGCCGGCCACCAGGCCGGCCCAGCGGGCGAGGGCCTCAATCGGCAACAGGCCGCCCCGCTTGATGTCGAGCACGCCCTTACGCTCGCCGCTGTCCTCGAGCACGAAGTCGCGAAAGAAGCCGGTGGGCGGGCGCTCGGCCAGCGCCGCGGCGACGAGGCGGTTCAGCGCGTACTCGCGGTTCGGCGTCCGGGCGAATGCCGCCGCCAGACGTTCGGCCACCGTCGTGGCGCCCCAGACCGGAGCGCTCTCGACCACCACCGAGAGCAGCATCAGGCCCCGATCGCGATCGGGGTCCTCGAGCCACGACCGGGCGGCGCTCTCCCACTCGTCGATCGAGCGCGCGAAGAGCGGGCTCGACGCGACCGCACCCTGTGGGTCGGAGCGCAGACCGCACGCCGACACCCCCTCCAAGACCCTCCGGGCCAGGCCCGTCATCGTCTCCCGCAGCTGCGCGTCGTCCCCGTCGTCCCAGGCGAGCGCACAGTCGACGTCGGAGCTCGGGAAGGGCTCGCGGCGCCCGAAGCTGCCCATCGCCAACCACGTGTACGGCGCCGGCGGCCGCCCGAGCTCCTGCTGGGAGATCTCGATCAGCCGGCGGGTGATCGTGTCGTGGATGCTCGCGATCGTGCAGCTGATGGCCGCGGGCCGCGCGTCCGCATCATGGAGCGCGATCACCGTCTCGGGAAGCTCGGCGGCCGCCTTGGCTACGGCAGCGGCGTCGGGGCTGCGCGCGATCTGCGCCCGAAGGCGAAACGGCTCCCGCCCCTCGCTCGCGATCAGGTCGACGTCGTCGAGCACGCCGATCAGGCGCCGACCTGCGTCGAGCACGGGCAGATGGCGGATGCCGTGGTCGAGCATCTCGAACAGCGCCTCGGTTTCCAAGCGGTCCGCGGCCACGGTCCAGGCCGGCGCGGTCATCACCGCCGAGAGCGGCGTGTCCGGCCCGGCGCCCGCGTCGGCCACGAGGGTGCGGATGTCGCGGTCGGTGACGATCCCGAGCCCATCGCCGAGGTCGACGACGACACAAGTGGCGCCGGCATCGACCATTCGTTGCGCCGCGAGCTGCACCGGCATGTCGGGCGGGCAGACCAGGGCGGGCGCGCGAACCAGCTCACCGACCGGCCGGCCGGTGGCGGGCGGCGGGTCGCGTTCGTAGCCCGTGAGCAGACGGACGCTCTTGGAGAGCGATGCGACGACGAAACGCACCGCGGCCGGGCGCTCGAGCACGGGCCGGATCGCGTGCTCGGGGATCCGGTACGCGAGGGTGTCCTCTGCCGCCCGGGCGACGAATCCGAGCGGCTGCTCCTCGAGCAGCGAGGCGAACCCGAACATCTCGCCCTCGCCGAGCAGGTCCAGAACGCGCCCGCCGCTGAGTAGCTCCACGCAGCCCCGCCGGACGACGTAGGCGAACTCGGACGTGGCCCCGGCGCTGTCCAGGATCGTCGCCCCGGCAGGGTGCTCCTCGACCTCCGCCGTGGACGCGACAGTTCCCAGCTCCCCCTCGTCCAGCGTGTCGAACGGCGGGTGATGCCGGAGGAACTCGGCGATCTCGTCCTCGGCGATCTCGTGCATGGTTCCCCGCGAGAGGTCCAGATATATCACTCTTGACAGGCGAGGGGGGGCGCTGAAAGACTGCCGCCGAACATGGACTTGAAGGTCCGCTTGTTCGACGCTCTGTAGGCGCCCACATAGGGAGGTCGCGTGTGACCAACGAATCCGACGGATTCGAGTCCGACGAGCTCAGCGAGTTCGGTTACAAGCAGGAGCTCGACCGCAGCATCGGGAGGTTCGCGAGCTTCGCCGCGGGGATCAGCTACATCTCGATCCTCACCGGCACCTTCCAGCTCTTCTACTTCGGCTTCGCCTTCGGCGGCCCGGCCTACTGGTGGACCTGGCCGATGGTCTTCATCGGCCAGCTGATGGTGGCGCTCTGCTTCGCCGAGCTCGCCGCCAACTTCCCGGTGGCGGGATCGATCTACAACTGGGGGAAGAGGCTCGCGAGCGCGACGGTCGCCTGGCTCGGGGGCTGGATGATGCTCACCGCCTCGATCGTGACGATCGCCGCCGTGGCGCTCGCCTACCAGATCACCCTGCCGCAGATCGACAGCGCGTTCCAGTTCGTCGGTGACGGCACCGGAGAGAACGACTTCGCCGCCAACGCGGTGATCCTGGGCACAGTCCTGATCATCTTCACGACCGTGATCAACGCCCTCGGCGTGAAGCTGATGTCGCGGATCAACAGCACCGGCGTCTTCATCGAGCTGATCGCAGCGGTGCTGCTGATCATCCTGCTCGCGGCCAACATCACCCGCGGGCCCGACGTCGTGTTCGAGACCCAGGGCCTCGGCGCGGGCCACGACTGGGGTTATTTCGGTGCCTTCCTCGCCGCCTCGCTGGCGTCGGCCTACGTCATGTACGGCTTCGACACCGCGAGCTCGCTCGGCGAGGAGACACGCGAGCCGCGCAAGACCGCCCCCATCTCCATCCTGCGGGCGGTGATCGCCTCGTTCATCCTCGGCGGCTGCATCCTGCTGTTCGCGATCATGTCGGTCAGCAACATCAACTCGCCCGAGATCGGCGTCGGCGGCCTCCAGTTCATCATCCTCGACGTGCTCGGCGACACGGTCGGGAAGATCTTCCTGATCTGCGTCGTGATCGCGGTCACCGTCTGCTGCCTCGCCGTGCAGACCGCGACGATCCGGATGATCTTCGCGATGGCGCGCGACAACAACCTGCCGCTCGGCGAACGGCTCGCCAAAGTTCACCCGAAGACGAAGACCCCGATCGTCCCTGCCGTGCTCACCGGGGTGATCGCGATCCTGATCCTGGTCGTGAACATCAACCAGCCGCAGATCTTCCTGGTGATCACGAGTATCGGGATCATCATGATCTACATCGCCTACCTGCTGGTGACGGGGCCGATGCTGCGCAAGCGGCTACGCGGGGAATGGCCGCCCAAGGACGCCAAGGAGAAGGGGTTCTTCAGCCTCGGCAAGTGGGGGCTGCCGATCAACATCGTCGCGGTGTGCTGGGGCATCTTCATGTCGATCAACCTGGCCTGGCCGCGAAAGGACATCTACAACGCGACCGAGCCCTTCCACTGGTACCTGCAGTACGGGGCGTTCCTGTTCATCGGCATCGTCTTCTTCGGCGGGCTCGCCTACTACTGGTTCGTGCAACGCCACAAGACGGGCGTGCTGGCCTCGCACGCGCTGGGCACGCAGACCGGAGCCGCAGCGCCCGAGCCGACGTCCCCGGGGTCCCCGGCCCCATAGCGGGAGCTGGCTCGAGAGGAGAGATCATGGATCAGTTCGACTATGTCGTCGTCGGCGGCGGCACCGCGGGCTGCGTGGTCGCGGCGCGGCTGTCGGAGGACCCCGAGACGAGCGTCTGCCTGCTGGAGGCCGGGCCGTCCGACGTCGGTGACGAGGCGATCCTCGACCTCGAAGCCTGGATGGCGCTGCTCGAGTCCGGCTATGACTGGGACTATCCGATCGAGCCCCAGCAGCGCGGCAACTCGTTCATGCGCCACGCGCGCGCGCGGGTGCTGGGTGGCTGCTCGTCGCACAACTCCTGCATCGCCTTCTGGACCCCGGCCGAGGACCTCGACGAGTGGGTCTCGATGGGCTGCGAGGGCTGGAGCGCGGAGGAATGCTTTCCCGCTGCTCAAGCGGCTCGAGAACAACAGCGCCGAGGGCGACAACCACGGGCGCGAGGGCCCGGTGAAGCTGCGCGACGTGCCGCCGGACGATCCGTGTGGCGTGGCGCTGCTGGAGGCCTGCGAGCAGGCGGGCATCCCGACCGTGCAGTTCAACACCGGCAAGACCGTCACCCACGGCGCGAACTGGTTCCAGATTGCCTCCGACGAGAACAACGTCCGCTCGTCGTCTTCGAAGTCCTACCTGCACCCCATCATGGACGAGCGCGAGAACCTCGACGTGCGCACCGGATGTCGCGCGAAGCGCCTGCTGTTCGACGACGAGAAGCGCTGCATCGGCGCCGAGTACGTGGGCGAGGATCTCTTCCATGCGATCCAGGTCGGCGCCCGCCGCGAGGTGATCCTGAGCTGCGGGTCGATCGACGACCCCAAGCTGCTGATGCTCTCGGGGATCGGCCCGGCCGAGCACCTGCGCGAGTTCGGGATCGAGGTGTTGGTCGACTCCGCGGGCGTTGGCGAGGGCCTCGAGGACCATCCCGAGGGCCTGGTCATGTGGGAGGCGAAGCAGCCGATGGTCGACCACTCGACCCAGTGGTGGGAGATCGGCATCTTCACGATGACCGAGGAGGGCCTCGACCGCCCCGACCTGATGTTCCACTACGGCTCGGTGCCGTTCGACCTCAACCTGGTCCGACGCGGCTATCCATCGAGCGAGAACGCGTTCTGCCTGACGCCGAACGTGACCCACGCGCGGTCGCGGGGAACCGTGCGCCTGCGGACGCGCGACTACCGCGACAAGCCGAAGGTCGACCCCCGCTATTTCACCGAGCCGTACGACGAGCAGGTGATGCTCTACGGGGTGAAGCTCGCACGCGAGATCGCCTCGCAGTCGGCGATGGACGACTGGAGGGGCGAGGAGCTCGCGCCGGGACCGGATGCCCAGAGCGACGACGAGCTGCTCGAGTACATCCACAAGACGCACAACACCGTCTACCACCCGTCCTGCACGGTCCGGATGGGCGCGGCCGACGATCCCGACGTCCCGCTCGACCCCCGCCTGCGGGTCAAGGGAGTGCACGGCCTGCGGGTCTGCGACGGGTCGATCATGCCGCTGCTGGTCGCCCCCAACCCGGTGATCACCACGACGATGATCGGCGAGAAGTGCGCCGACATGGTCAAGGAGGACGCCCGATGACGACCCGGATGTTCATCGACGGCGAGTGGTGCGACGCAGCCAGTGGCGCCACCGTCGAGGCAACGAGCCCGGCGACAGGCGAGTCGCTGGGGCCGGTCGCCGAGGGGAGCCGCGAGGACGCGCAGCGCGCGATCACGGCGGCGAACGAGGCCTTCGAGGCCTGGGCGGCAAGGACCGGGTTCGAGCGGGCGGCGCTCCTGCACCGGGTGGCTGACGCCTGCGAGCGCCGTCGCGACGACCTGGCGCGGATCTGCACCCTCGACCAGGGCAAGCCGCTGAAGGCTGAGTCCGAGGTCGAGGTCGGAGACCTGATCGAGTTCTGGCGCATGGCGGCCGAGGACGCCAAGCGGATTGAGGGGAAGATCCCCGAGACCGCGGCCCCGGGGAGGCTGGTGCTGCTGCTGCGACGGCCGGTGGGTGTGCTCGGCCTGATCACGCCCTGGAACTGGCCCTACACGATGCCCGCACAGGTGCTCGCCCCGGCGCTCGCCTGCGGCTGCCCGGTGGTCTGGACCCCGGCGCCGTCGACGGCGGTGTGCTCGGGTGTGCTCGCCGAGTGCGTCGTCGAGGCCGACCTGCCGCCCGGGGTGTTCAACTTCGTCCTCGGCCCGGGTCCCGAGGTCGGGGACGAGCTGGCGATCAACCCGGGGACCCGGGCCGTCGCGTTCACCGGCTCTACCGAGACCGGGCTGATCGTCGCTCGCCAGGCGGCCGGCAAGGCGCAGCTGCTGGAAATGGGTGGCAACGGACCGTTCGTGGTCATGGACGACGCCGACCTCGACGCCGCCGCCGAGGCGGCAGTGGTCGGCTGTTTCCTCGGCTCCGGGCAGAGCTGCTCGGCGGCTGAGCGCCTGCTGGTGCACGAGGCGGTGCGCGAGGAGTTCGTCGCCAAGCTGGCCGCGCAGGTCGAGCGCGATATCCGGCTCGGCGATCCCTTGGACGAGGCGACGACGCTGGGGCCGCTCAACAACGAGCCGGGCGCCGCGAAGATGGACGCGCACGTCGCCGACGCGGTTGATCGCGGCGCCGAGGTCGTCGCCGGTGGTGGCCGAGCCGAGGGCTTCCCGACGCGGCTCTACTGGCCAGCCACGGTGCTCGACCGGGTGCCGCGGGACTCGATCGCGGCCACCGAGGAGACCTTCGGCCCGATCGCGCCGATCGTCTCTGTGAGCTCGCTAGACGACGCGATCGCGCAGACGAACTCGCAGACGTTCGGGCTGATGGCGGCGATCTTCACCGGCGACCTGGCGGCGGGCATGCGGTTCGCGGATGCGATCCCGATGGGGCTCGTGAACATCAACGAGACCAGCAACTACTGGGAGGTCCACCTGCCGTGGGGCGGCGGGGGTCGCTCACAGAGCGGCATCGGTCGGGTCGGGGGGCCGTATCCGATGGACACGCTGACCGAACTTCAGACGGTGCTCATCCGCACCTGATCGTCGGCCCGGTACTCGGCCATGGCGTCGATCAGCCACTCGGCCAGGTAGGGCGTGAACGAGCACCGGACGAGGAGCCGGTAGCGGGGCGCGTCGCTGAGCTGCCAGAGCACCACCTGGACGCGGGCGAGCGCCGTCTGCGCGCAGCTGGCCCGGGCCGAATTCCCGCGGATGCAGGTCGAGCGAGCAACCCTTCGACAGCACCTCGCGCGCCATCGGCCCCTCGAGCTCGAGGGGCGTCCGGTTCGCCGAGACGTCGACCACCGACCCGTGGGCGTCGCCGATCGCGCCGCGCAGCTCCCGCTCGAGGGATGCCTCGCTTCCCTCCGGAGCGACGACCAGCCATTCGTCCGGCCCGAGCCAGAGCGCCGCGCGCTCCCCGTTGCCGGCCACCGTGTTCGGCGTCGTCGGCAGCGGGAAGCCGAGCGCCTCGGCCAGCCGCGGGTTCGCGGGGTCGGCGCGAAGATCGATCTGAGCGGGGAAGGCGCAGCTCGCGCAGCCTCACCCCGCGCCGGCCGTCGCCACCCGCGCGCTCGATCTCACCGGCGAGCTGTTCCAGCGGTCGATGCCTGCGCGGCGGGTCAGCCATCGCGGCGGCTTCCCTCCTTGTCGTAGAAGACCGGCTCGGTGACGGTGGCGGCGACCGTCGCGTCGACAAGCGGTGCGTAGACCGTCGTGCCGTGACGGTCGGGACCGCCCTCGAGCAGCGCGAGGGCGAAGGTCCGCCCCAGAGCCGCGCTGCGGTAGCTCGAGGTCACGTGGCCGACCATCGGCGCCGGCGGCGCGGCGCCCGGGTCGAGCACCAGCTGCGCACCCTCGGGTAGCAGGACGTCCGGATCGTCGGGCAGCAGGCCGACGAGCCGCTTGCGGTCCGGGCGGGTGCTGTCGGGGCGGTGGTGGGAGCGGCGACCGACGAAGTCCGCCTTCTTCTTCGACACGATCCAGTCCATGCCGAGGTCCTGCGGCGTCACCGTCCCGTCGGTGTCCTGGCCGGCGATGATGAAGCCCTTCTCGGCGCGCAGTACGTGCATCGTCTCGGTCCCGTAGGGCGTGATCCCATGCCGCCGGCCGGCTGCGATCACCGCCTCCCAGAGCGACAGGCCGTGGTAGCCGGGCACGTTGATCTCGAACGCGAGCTCGCCGGAGAAGCTGACGCGGCAAACGCGCGCCTCGAAGCCGGCCACGGTGCCCTCGCGCAGGGTCATGAACGGGAAGCTCTCGGCGTCCAATGAGATCTCGGGTGCCAGCGTCGCCAGCAGATCGCGCGAGCGCGGTCCGACGACGGCGACCGTCGCCCACTGCTCGGTGACCGAGGTGCAGTGCACGCGAAGCTCCGGCCACTCGGTCTGCAGCCACTCCTCGAGCCAGTCGAGGACCGCGGCGGCGTTGCCGGTGGTCGTCGTGGTCACAAAGCGCTCGGGCCCCAGGCGCATCACAACGCCGTCGTCGAAGGCCATGCCGTCGGCGGTGCACATGAGGCCGTACCTGCACGAGCCGACGGCGAGGGTGTCCATGGCATTGGTGTAGATCCGGTTGAGGAAGGTCGCGGCGTCCGCGCCCTGGACGTCGATCTTGCCCAGCGTCGAGGCGTCCATGACCCCGACCCCCTCGCGGGCCGCCGCGCACTCCCGCAGGACTGCGGTCTCCATGTCCTCGCCGGGCTGCGGGTAGTACCAGGGCCGCTTCCATTGCCCGACGTCCTCGAACACCGCTCCGTGCTCGAGGTGCCAGCCGTGCATCGGGGTCACCCGCGCCGGGTCATACGAGGCGACCCCGTTCGCGCCCGGCCATGAGGCCGTAGGGAACCGGGGTGTACGGCGGTCGGAAGGTCGTCGGCCCGAGATCGCGGAGCGGGATCCCCAGCAGCTCGGCCAGGACGCCGAGGGAGTTGACGCCCGAGGTCTTGCCCTGATCGTCCCCGGTACCGATCGTCGTATAGCGCTTGACGTGCTCCGGCGAGCGCATCCCCGCGCCGACGGCGCGGCGGAGGTCGGCCACTGTGGCGTCGCGGTGCAGGTCGACGAAATGGGTGCGCCAGGCGCCGTCCCCGGAGTCGGCGGGGGGAACGGCCCAGAGCTCGCGCGGCGGCTGTTCCGTGAGCTCGTCGACAACCGGCGTCGGCGGGGGCTCGCCGCCGTCGTAGCCGACCGAGGCAGCGGCCTCGCCGCCGGCGAGCAGGCCGTCGGCGAGGCAGGCCGCAAGGCCGAACGCGCCGCGGCAGGCCCCGGCGGACCGCTGCGCCTGGAGCGCTCGATCGGGCACGAAGCAGGTCAGCTCCTCGTCGTAGCGCAGGGCGCCGCGCGACTGGCTGAACAGATGCGCGGCGGGGTTCCATCCTCCCGACACGGCGAGCAGGTCGCAGGGGATCGTCCGCGGCTCGCCCGCGGGCTCACCGTCGTCGGTGAGCGCCATCACGTCGACGGCCTCCAGCCGCCGCCCGCCGGTCGTGCCGACGACCGCCTGGCCGGCGAGCAGCTCGATCCCGCGAGACCGTGCGCGCTCGGCCCATGCGCCGCCGGACCCCGGGCGCGCGTCGACGAGCCCGGCCACCGCGACGCCCGCGTCCGCCATCTCGATCGCGGCCGCGTAGGCGCTGTCGTTGGTCGTAAAGACGACGGCGGTGCGTCCCGAGGCGACCGCGTAGCGGTTCAGGTAGGTCCGCACCGCCCCGGCGAGCATGACCCCCGGGCGGTCGTTGTCGGCGAACACGAGCGGCCGCTCGTGGGCGCCCGTTGCCAGGACGACGTGACCGGCGCGCACGTGCCAGAGGCGCTGGCGGGAGACGCCCTGCGGCGCCGCGGGACCGAGATGGTCGGTCCGCCGCTCGGCGAGGACGACGTAGTTGTGGTCGAAGTAGCCGACCGCGGTGGTGCGCGAGAGCACTCGCACCTCCGGCATCGCCGCGAGCCGCTCCGCCGTCGCCGCAACCCACCGCGCCGCCGGCGCCCCGTCGATCCGCTCTCGCGCCCCGAGCAGGCTGCCGCCGAGCTCAGGCCCCTCGTCGACGAGCAGCACCCGGGCGCCAGTGCCCCCGGCCGCGAGCCCCGCCGCGAGGCCCGCGGGCCCGCCGCCGACGACGAGCACGTCGCAGTGCGACGTGCATCTTGTCGTAGACGCGCGGGGTCGGCCTCGGGGGACAGGCGGCCCCTGCCGGCGAGCGACGTCGCGCTGAGACCGTCGTAGAGCTCGATCCCGGTGGCGCGCAGCATCGGCTCCGAGCAGGCGCCCGCGGTGAGCTGGACGAACGCGTTGGGCTCCTCGGCGCCCGCCGCGTAGATGCCGCGCGGTCGCGCCTGGGTGACGCTCGTCCCGACGACGTCGACGCCGTTTGCCAGCAGCGCCGAGGCGAGCGTGTCGCCGGCGCAGCCCTCGTAGGAGGTGCCGTCGAAGGTGAAGGCGAGCGGTCGGGCGCGATCGATCCGTCCGCCCTCGGCAAGGCGACGTGGCGCGCTCATCGTGTCTTCGGCGGCGGCTCGCCGATCCGGTAGACGGCGAGGATTTCACTGGTGGCGGTGTCCCGCACGGCGTTGAACCAGCGGCGGCAGCCGAGCGAGTGACACCAGCGCTCGGCGAGCAGCCCTCGCGGGTTGTCGCGGACGAACAGGTACTCGCCCCAGGCTTGGTCGCCGACCGCGTCGGGAGCCTCGGGATAGCTGACGTGGGCCTGACCCCCGTAGTGGAACTCGGTCTCGTCCCGGTCGCCGCACCACGGACAGCCGATCAGGAGCATCGTCCGTCCTCGTCGGTCAGTGGGCCACCGCCGCGGCGCCGTGCTCGTCGATCAGCGCTCCCGTGTAGAAGCGCTCGAGTGCGAACGGCTCGTTGAGGGGATGGGGCTCGCCGTGCGCGATCGTGTGGGCGTACGCCCAGCCGGAGCTGGGCGTCGCCTTGAACCCGCCCGTGCCCCAGCCGCAGTTCAGGTACAGGCCGTCGATCGGGGTCAGGCCCACGATCGGGGAGGCATCGGGCGTCACGTCCACGACCCCGCCCCAGGTCCGCACCATGTGCGCCCGGCTGAAGATCGGGAAGAGCTCGACGGCGGCCGCCAGCTGGCGTTCGATCACGTGGAACGAGCCGCGCTGCGAGTAGGAGTTGTAGGCGTCGATGCCGGCACCCATCACGAGCTCGCCCTTGTCTGCCTGGCTGACGTAGACGTGCACCGCGTTCGACATCACGACGCAGTCGATCACCGGCTCGAGCAGCTCGGAGACCAGGGCCTGAAGCGGATGGCTCTGGACCGGCAGGCGCAGCCCGACCATCTCCGCCAGCACCGAGGTGTGGCCTGCGGCGGCGAGCGCGACGCGGTCCGCGACGATCCGCCCGCGGGTGGTCTCTACCCCGGTCACGCGGCCGTCGGCAACATCGATGCCGGTCACCTCGCAGCCCTGGATCAGATCGACTCCGAGCGCGTCGGCGGCGCGCGCATATGCCCAGGCGACGTGATCATGCTTCGCGGTACCCGCCCGCCGCTGGAGCGTCGCGCCGAGGACCGGGTAGCGCAGCTCCGGCGACGTGTTCACGATCGGGCAGAACGCCTTCACCTCCTCGGTGGTCAACCACTCTGCGTCGACGCCGTTGAGGCGGTTGGCGTTCACCCGGCGCACGCCCTCGCGAACGTCGGGAAGGCTGTGCGCCAGGTTGAGGACGCCGCTCTGTTTGAAGAGGATCTCGTAGTCGAGCTCCTCCGCGAGCCCCTCCCAGAGCTTCAGCCCGTGCTCGTAGATCGCCGCGCTCTCGTCCCAGAGGTAGTTCGAGCGGATGATCGTCGTGTTGCGACCCATGTTGCCGCCGCCCAGCCAACCCTTCTCGACCACCGCGACGTCGGTGATCCCGTGTCGCTTGGCCAGGTAATAGGCGGTGGCCAGCCCGTGGCCACCCGCGCCGACGATGACGACCTCGTAGCTCGACCTCGGCTCCGGGTTGCGCCACAGAAGTTTCGGGATGCTCTGCGAACTGACATAGGACTGATATACCAGTTGTCATTCTAGGCGGGATCCGGCCGGGGCTCAAGCTCACGCCCGTTCGTGCCGATGTGCTGGTGAGGCATGGAATCGGCTTCACCCACACGGCGCCTGAGCGTTGGCGCGGTACTCGGCGAGACCTTCTCGACCTACGGGCGGCACGTCGGCGCGCTGGTCGGGATCGCCTTCATCCTGTTTCTCGTCGTCGGCATCGTCACCGCGCTGATCAGCGGGCCCTCCCGCGATGAGCTCGGGTGGGGTGAGCTGCTGCTCGTCCTGCTCGCGATCGTGATCCGGGTGGCGGCCGAGGCGCTCTACACCGGTTTCGTGGTCGGGGTCGTCGAACGCGACCGCGGCGGCGAGGGCGGCGTGACCATGGGGGACCTGTTCTCCCGCGCCGCGCCAGTGATCCCGGCCCTGATCGGGATGTCGATCCTGTTCGGCCTGGGGGTGGGCATCGGATTGATCCTGCTCGTCATCCCCGGCCTGATCCTGCTCACGATCTGGGCCGTGACCGCGCCGGCGATCGTGGTCGAGCGCGTGGGCGCGCTCGAGTCGTTCGGGCGCAGCCGCGACTTGGTCCGCGGCAACGGTTGGCCGGTGTTCTGGACCCTCGTGCTCATCTGGCTGATCACCGCCGTGGTCACCGGCGTCCTCGCCGCGATCGGCGATGCGATCAGCGGCGTGGGGTACGGCGTCGGGCTCACCGTCGCCGCGTTCATGACCGCCCCGATTCACTCGCTCGCGGTGAGCGTGATCTTCTTCGACCTCGGCGGCGGTCGCCCGGCTCCGGCCGAGGCCGGTCCCGCGGTTCCGGCCGAGGCCTGACCCCGATCACATCGCGGCGTCCCCGAACGCCGGCCGCGGATCGGCCGGTGTTAGAGTCGCGCCCGAGTCGACCGGGGAGGAGAGACCGCGGTGGCACGGAGGAGAGGAGCGCGGTGGTGGGACACGCACGGAACGCGTTCGTAGTCGTCGCGCTGCTCACCTTCACGGCGCTCGCCGGCGCCGGTGCGGCAGGGGCGGCCGACCATCACAAGCAGAAGGTGCGCGTCTCGTTCGGCGAGGCCGCGCAGGCGCGGCTCGTCGCCGACGGGCGGGTGAAGGTCTCGGCGAAGTCGTCGCGCAAGGCCAAGGTCAAGGTCGCGCTCTTCATCCGCCAGGGCGACGCCGACGAGCGGCTCACCGAGCGCAAGAAGCTCAAGCTTCGCCCGGGCCGCAAGACATCCAAGCGGCTGGCGCTGACGGAGAACGGCCGCCGGCTGGTCAAGAGCTGCATCGAGACCAGGCTCAACGCGAAGGCCAACACCAAGCGCGGGAAGGTCAAGTCCAAGGCGAGGACGATGAAGCGCGACCCTCTCCGCTGCGACGGAAGCAAGCCTGTCGGGGTCGCCATCGACACCGCCGACCGCTGCGACCCGATCACCCCGCTCGGCACGGAGTGCCTGTTCCCGTACCCCAACGACCACTTCACGCGCGCGGACTCGAGCACGGACACCGGCCTGCGGCTCGACCTCCGGCCGGCGTCGATGCCGACCAACGCGTCCGGCGACGTCTTCGACCCGAGCGCGATCAACACCAGCGACGGCTTCTCGCCTGCGGCGCCGATCGTCACCCACGTCCCGGGGCTCGACACCCAGGAGGCGTTCGCGCGCACCGGGGTCGTGCCGATCACCCAGATGAGCAAGGCCTTCGACGAGCAGCAGCCGATCGTGCTGATCGACGCCGACACCGGCGAGCGGCACCCGATCTGGGCTGAGCTCGACGCGCTGGCCACCAGCCCGGAGGACACCGACCTGCTGATCCACCCGGGGCGCAACCTGCTCGACGGGCGCCGCTACATCGTCGCCATGCGCAACCTCCAGGACGCCGGCGGCAACCCGATCGCCGCCCCTCCGGGTTTCGAGCTCTATCGCGATGACATCCCGACCGACGTCCCGGCGATCGAGAGCCGCCGCGCGCACTTCGAGCAGATCTTCGGCGAGCTCGGCAGGGCCGGGATCGAGCGCAAGAACCTCTACATGGCCTGGGACTTCACGGTCGCCAGCGAGCGCAACCTCTCCGAGCGGATGCTCTCGATCCGCAACGACGCCTACGCCCAGCTCGGCGACACCGACCTCGACGACGGCGTCGCCCAGGGCAACGCGCCGGAGTATGAGATCACCAACGTCGAGGACTTCCCGACCCCGACCGACCACGGCGTCGAGAACATCCGCGAGGTAACCGGCACCTACACGGTGCCCTGCTACCTCGACCAGCCCGGGTGCCCGCCCGGCGCCAAGTACGACCTTGGCGCCGACGGCCTGCCCAAGCGGATCGCCGGCAACACGATGCAGGCGCGCTTCACCTGCAACATCCCGCGCTCGGCCGTCACCGAGGTCTCGCCCGGCGTCTTCGACGTCGACCACACGGTCCGGCCCTCGATGTACGGGCACGGCCTCTTCGGCGACTACACCGAGGTCCACACGGGCAACGTCCGCCAGCTCGGCACCGAGAACGGGGTCCTCACCTGCGCCACTGACTGGATCGGGATGTCAGAGGACGACGTCGGCCCCGTGGCGATCCCGGCGCTGCTCGACCTGTCGAACTTCTCGCCGCTCACCGACCGCCTCCAGCAGGGCTTCCTCAACTTCATGTACCTCGGGCGCCTGCTGACCCAGCCCGACGGCCTCGTCTCGGACCCCGCCTTCCAGTTCAGCGGCAACCCGGTGCTCGACCCGAGCGAGGTCTTCTACTACGGCAACAGCCAGGGCGGGATCGCCGGCGGGGCGCTCACCGCGGTCGAGCCCGACGTCACCCGCTCGGTCCTCTACGTGCCGGGGATGAACTACTCCCTGCTGCTCACCCGCAGCGTCGACTTCGAGGACTACGCGCTGATCCTCTACCCGTCCTACCCGGACGAGGGGCAGCGGCCGCTGCTGCTGAGCCTGATCCAGTCGCTGTGGGACCGGGGCGAGCCGAGCGGCTACGCCAACCACATGACCACCGACCCGCTGCCCGACACCCCGCCGCACAAGGTGCTGATCGAGATGTCCTACGGCGACCACCAGGTCGCCAACATCGCCACCGAGACCGAGGCGCGGACGATCGGGGCACCGCTGCGCCAGCCCGCGCTCGACCTCAACCGGCTCCCGGCCGGGTTCGAGCAGCCGTTCTTCGACCTGCCGACGCTCGGCGACCTCGCCGGCGAGGCCGCGAACGGCAGCGGCATGTTCGTCTGGGACATCGGGCCGAAGCGCGATGAGGGCGGCGTGATCTTCGGCACCGACCCGCCGCCGATCAGCAACACCGCCCCCAATGACAGCTTCGGGGTCGACCCGCACGACACCGTGATCGAGGAATCGCCGCTGATCCGCGCGCAGATCGCGAACTTCATCAAGCCGGGCGGGACGATCACGGACCCCTGCGACAACCACCCGTGCTACGCCGCGGGCTGGATGGGCGCGCCCTAGCCGACGGCGCTAGAGGCCGACGCCGTCGGTTTCGGGCACCACCGGCGCGAGGCCGCCGCGGCCCGGCGCCAGCTTGCTGCGGCTGACGCCGCCGGAGAGCGGCAGGCTGCGGTCCTCGTGCCCGACGCCGCCGGCGTGGTCGCGGGCGCCGTTGCCGCGGTGATCGCGGCGGCCGCCCGGGTGGCGTCCGTCGCCGCCGCGCGTCCGCCCGCCATGGTGATGGCGACGGCCGTCGCCGCCGCGCGCCTGACCGTCGCGCTCGCGTCCGCCCCTGCGACCCGTGGGCTCCCGAGCTCGTCGCCCCGCCCGTCGGCGCGGGTGGGGGAGGCGGCTCGGGCGGCGTCGGCGGCTCGGTCGGTGGCAGCGGGGGCGGCACCGGGACGCCGGGGACCGGGCAGCGGATCGTGTCGACGATCTTCGCCGGCTCGCCCCGGCCGGGTCACGGAGTGGCTCCACGAGAGGTGCAGGTGGTTGCCGCGGCCGTGGTTCGCGTCGCCGTCGTAGCCAACCCAGCGGAACGGCAGCCGGGGATGGTTCTGGCGCGGCTCGGCCCAGCGCGCGAGCCTCGTGATGTCGGCCCAACGCCCGCCCTCGGCCTTGTCGGGGACGATGTCGAGCGCGAGCCCGATCGGGTGCTCGCCGTTGGTCGCGTGGACGTCGTCCATCGAGTAGCCGTCGGTGATGAAGATCGGGTAGCGGCTCTGGAGCCACCGGATGTCGGTCAGCAGCCGGCGGTCGATCATCTCGCCGGGGAAGCCCGGGATCCGCACGAACTTGCCGCCGCCGGTGGTCTCGCACAGCCGCGGGCCCAGCTTGGTGCTGTGCATCGGGCTCGCAAAGGCGAGCGCGGCGATCAGCAGGGCGACCCCGGTGGCCGCCGCGACGAGGCCGAACAGCCCGCGGGCATGGGCGCGCTGGCTCATTGCCCCGCGGCCCCCCTGCGGTCATCCGTGCCTGGACCAGTCATCGGTCGCGCCCGACCATAGGCGCCCCGGCGGGATTCTGCGGGCAGGTGCGTGCAGGTTATGGTCGCTCCGCCTCGAAGGGCCGGCCCGGTAGGCTTCCGATCGACCGTGCTAGGCGGGGAATTAGCGGTGCCCTGTACCCGCAATCCGCTCTAGCGGGGCCGAACGCCCGTCTGAGGGTCGCGGCCTTCGGGGCCAGTACGCCGTAGGCGGCGTTGACGGTCAGGTCCCGCGCAATGTGCGTCCGCGAATCAGGTCAGGTCCGGAAGGAAGCAGCCTTAAGCGGTAGCGGGCAAGTGCCGCGGGCAAGCCTGACCCGAGCCAACTGCGACGAAAACGCCCGGGGACCGCTCTCGAAGCGGGCCCGCACGGTCATTTCTTGAAACGCGGCGCCGGCGGAGCCGGGCGCGCTACTCGGCCTCGTGCGCGGGCGAGGCCCGCTTGCCGCCCTTGCGCGTGGGGGTCGCGAACTCGGACGGCTTGGCCGAGACCCGCGGGTTGTCGATCTCGGAGAGCTGGCCGATCAGCCGCTCCCACTGCTCCGGCTCGAGCACCTGGGCGAGCTGGGCCGAGTTCGCCGCGCTGCCCGCGCCCGCGGCCGAGTCGTAGGCCTGCGCGTAGCCGACGTGGACGTGGTCGTCGTGGTCGCTCATCGCGAAGGTGTTGTCGGCGCCGAAGTAGTCCATCAGCGAGATGATCTGGTGCGGGACCATCGTCCCCTGGAGCTGCGAGCAGGTCGCGGATCAGCGACTCGGCGAGCGTCCCCGGCCCCTGGTGACCGATCACGGGCACGCCGTTGATCGCGGCGATGTCGACCGCGCTGCCGATCGTGTGCTCGCTGACGTTGCCGGACGTGGTCAGCGTCGAGTGGCCGCACTTGAGCGAGGTGATCGTGAGCTTATAGCCGCGGCCGACCAGGTACTCGAGCATCGCCAGCAGCCGCCGGTCGATCTGTCCGGTGGCGATGTCCTGGCGCCCGCACTCGTAGATCTCGAGGTCGCTGTCGGCGAGGACGCGGCGGGCGAGCTGCTCCTTGGAGAGCAGCAGGATCTCGCTGATCGACGATGGCGTCGGTGGCGAACGGGTCCTTGTCGGCGACCCGGTAGAGCGCCGTCGCCTCGAGCAGCTTCCAGCCGTCGAGGATCGGCTTCGGGTCGATCGTCGGCGCGCCGCGGCCGGCGGGGCGGATCGAGAAGTTGAGGTGCGGGGCGAGCCCGGCGCCCTCGTCGCCGACCCGGCCGAGCAGCGTCCCCGCGACCACCTGCGAGCCCTCGCGCAGCGGCCGCAGCTCCATCGTCTTGCGGTTGAACCGCAGGATCCCGCTGGTGTAGGCGCGGAAGCGCTCGAAGTTGGGGAAGTCGCCGAACAGGGTCTCGTCGAGCCCGCCGCCCATGTCCGCTCCCATGTCGCCGGCCGTCGGCGTCGCGCTGGCGTTCGGGAAGCGCGAACAGCCGCCGGCTCGTGTCCTCGGTGTTCACCGGACCGCCGTCGCCGTCCGAGGTCTTCTGGCGCGCTTCGTCGGGCAGCTCGTAGTCGGTCGCCACCGGCCCGCTCTCGCGCGGCGCCGGGTAGACCTCGGCCCGGCGGCCGAGCTGGGCGTAGGTGTAGTGGTTGCCGTAGGTGTCCTGGAGGACGATGTAGTCGCCGAGCGCGTCGGAGTGGCCGATCTTCTCGATCACGCCGTCGTTGACCGCGAGCACCGGGGAGCCCTCGTCGGCGTAGACGTCGACCGCGCGGCGCTTCGGCGACGAGGCGACCGAGTCGGACACCTCGGCGCCGACGGTGTGCCCGTTCTGGACCCGCTCGAGCAGCCGGCGCTCGGTGATGTCGTCGGCGTACCGCGAGTCGGCGGCGACCGGGAAGCGGGCGCCCTCGGTGAGCCCGGTGAGCGAGCCGACCAGGTCCGCGGGCAGGCGCTCGTACTGGTTTGCGTAGAGCAGGACCTCGTCGACGTACCAGTCGGCGTGGTTGTAGGCGAAGATCGCGGTCCGCAGATCGGTCTCGCCCCCGGCCGCCTTCAGGTAGCGGGCCGCGGCGCAGATCGCGTCGACCGGGTTGTACGGGTCCTTGCGGTTGTCGTTGTTGGCGTCGACCCCGTACATCTGCCAGGTCGAGGGGATGAACTGCATCCAGCCCAGAGCGCCGGCGGTGGACACGCTCGTGTTCGTTCCGAAGGCGGTCTCGATCCGGTTGATCGACGCGAGCACCTGCCAGGGGATCCCGTACTGGGTTCCGCAGGCCTGGTAGATCGGCAGCAGGAAGGGCGGGATCGTGAACTGGTCGATGACGAAGTTCGGGACCCCGATCGGGGCCGGGCCGAAGTCGGCGATCGTCAGCGCGGGGTTGGTGTCGGCCGGCGCGCCGCTGGGCGTGCGAAGCGCCGGCGGGGCGACCTGGCCCGGCGCGGTCGGCGCGTGCCCGGACCCGTCGTCCTCGGCAGCGTCGTCGTCGCTGACCGCCGCCGCCGCTATTCCCGCGGCCGCGGCCGCCGCCACCTCCGCCACCGGAGGTCGCCGCGGGTTCGGTCGTCTCCTCGACCGGGGCGTCATCCGGCGCCGGAGCCGGCGCCGGGGTGGTGGGGGTGACCGGGGTCGTCGGCGCGGGCTCCGGCGCCGCGGGTTCGTCGTCGCCCCCCGGAAGGTCGACGCCCGCGCCGCCGGGGAGGTTGACGTCCGAGTCACCTCCGGTGCCCGAGCCGCCGGGCAGGTTGACCTGCCCGCCGCCGGGGAGCGTCACCCCGCCGCCCCCGTTCTCGTCCGGCAGGTCGATGCCGACTCCGCCGGGAAGGTTCACGTCGTTGCCGCCGCCCCCAAGGATCTGGGCGCTGACGGTTCCGCCCGCGCCGATCACGATCGCGACGGCGATCGCGATGAAGAGAACGGCCCTCCCGGCCACGTCTTGTCGACCCCTTCCACCCTCGGTCATTGGACCGCCGCCCCCTTGCGCTGGCGGCTTCACCTCCTTACCCGCAGCAAACAGGCGGGAAACGAAAGCAGGCTAGGAAGTCAGATGCGCTGGTTCTTCGAGACGTCGTAGAGGCAGCGGGTCCCGTCGATCTTGGCCGAGTCGACCTTGGCGAAGTACTTGCCCGGCGCGAGGTCCCTCTTCACCCGCCACTTGCCCTTGCGAGTTCGACGAGGTGATCTTGACCTTGATCGAGACGAAGTCCTCGTAGATGAACAGGGTCACCTTGCGCCCGGCCTTGCAGCCCTCGCGCTGCGAGCTCACCTTCCCCGACGCGCCCGCCCCGCCGATCCTGCTCGATCGTGATCGTCGACTTCGCCTTGTTGTCCTCGACGCCGTTGGCGGGCGCGGCCGCGACGAGCGGCCGCGACCAGGGCGACCGTGGCGATGAGGCGGGCGGCGATCGAGGTCATGGTCGCTCCTATCCGATCGGGCGGTAGGTCGCCTCGAGCCGCTCCACGGCGTCCTTGGCCTCGGCCAGCCCGACGCCGGTGAGCTCGCGGTAGAGCTTGATCGCCTGGATCTTCTGGTCGGACTGGATCAGCTCGATCAGCCGCGGGTCGTCGCTCGCGGCCACCGAGGCGGGCTCGTCCGAGGCGAAGCGGAAGCCCCCGGAGGCCGGCTCGGCCTGGCCGAGCCGCTTGTAGAGCTCGGCCACCTTGCGCTCGAGCTCGGCGATCCGACGGCCGTGATCGAGGATGTCCTCGGTGCTCACCGGGTCAGTCTGGCAGACCGTCCGAGTGCCCCCAAGCGGCCGCTCGTGCCCGCCAGTAGACTCGGCGCGGTGACCGGCGAGACGTCGCTCTACCGCCGCCACCGCCCGCAAGCCTTCGATCAGGTCGTCGGCCAAGAGCACGTGGTGCGCACGCTCTCCAACGCTGTCGAGCGCGACCGCGTCCATCACGCCTACCTCTTCGTCGGCTCGCGGGGGACCGGCAAGACCTCGCTGGCAAAGATCCTCGCCCGCTCGCTCAACTGCGTCAACGGCCCCACCCTGACTCCGTGCGGCGAATGCGAGTCCTGCGTCACGATCGCCGCCGGGACCTCGCTCGACGTGATCGAGATGGACGCCGCCTCGAACCGCTCGGTCGACGACATCCGTGACCTGCGCGAGCGGGTCGGCTACGCCCCGACCGCCGGCGGGTGGAAGGTCTACATCCTCGACGAGGCCCACATGCTCACCCGCGAGGCCTGGAACGCGTTCCTGAAGACGCTCGAGGAGCCCCCGCCGAACACGGTGTTCATCCTCGCCACCACCGAGCCGCACAAGGTCATGCCGACGATCGTCGACCGGTGCCAGCGCTTCGACTTCCAGCGCCCCTCGCTCGAGCAGCTCGCCGAGGTGATCGGCCGCGTCTCAACCGCCGAGTCGATCGAGATCGAGCCCGGCGCCGTCGCCGCCGTCGCCCGCGCGGCCTCCGGCAGCTTCCGCGACGCGCTCGGGACGCTCGACCAGCTCGTCTCCTACGGGGGCACCGAGATCGCGACCGCGGACGTGCTCGCCGTGCTGGGGGTCGCCGACGCCGAGCTGATCCTCTCGGCCGCCGATGCGATCGCCGCCGGCGACGGCCGCGCCGCGCTCGAGGTCACCGAGCGGCTCGCGCGCTCCGGCCACGACGTGACCCAGTTCGCCCGCGACCTGCTCGCCCACCTGCGCCAGCTGATCGTCGTCCGCACGCTCGGCGAGCCGCCGGATTCCTTCACGGTCACCGCGGCGGAACCCGAGCGCCTCCGCTCCCAGGCAGAGTCCTCTCTCCGACCTCACCCTCGGTCGGTCCGTCGACGTGCTCTCCAAGGCGCTCGCGGATATTCGCGAGGGCGACGAGCCGCGGATGACGGTCGAACTTGCACTCCTCCGCTGCGCCCGCCCGCAGCTCGACGCCGGCCGCGAGGCCCTGGCGGAGCGGATCGAGCGACTCGAGGCGCGGATGGAGGCGGGGGTGGGGGACCCTGGGGAGAACTCCGAGCGCGACGGCCCAGAGACTCCCTCGGCTGCCGCCGAGCGCCGCAGCCGGCGCCTCGGTGTCCTCGACGCAGGGTCCACCCGCCCCCGCCCCGGAGCCCACTCCCGAGAGGCGGCGGATTCGCAGGCCACAGCGGTGGCGGATGGGGTTGATCTGGAGACGGTGGTCCGGCTTTGGCCCGGGGTCGTCGAGCAGGTTCGGGAGTCGGGGTCGGGGTTGCTCGGGCAGGTCCTTGCCGCCGCGCGGCCGGTGGCCGTTGACCTCGAGGAGGGGGTTGTCGAGGTTGGGTTCCCGGCCTCCGCCGCGTTCAACAAGCGCAAGGCCGAGGAGCAGGACGCGCGCGAGCGGGTGGCCAACGCCGTGAGGACGATCGTGGGGGAGCCGTTGCGGCCCGTGTACGTGCTGCTCGACGACGATGCCGCCCCGCCCGTCGAGGGGGCGATGAACGAGGACGAGCTGATCGAGCTGATGCGGACCGAGTTCGATGCCGAGGAATACGTGCCCGAGCCGGAAGCCGGCGAGGCCGAAGCGAAGGAGATCTAGATGACGCGGCTCCCCCAGGGCGCAGGTGGTTTCGACATCAACGCGCTGATGAAGCAGGCCCAGCAGATGCAGGCCGAGATGGCCGAAGCGCAGGAGAAGCTCAAGGACGAGGTCGTCGAGGCGAGCGCCGGCGGCGGGATGGTCAAGGTCAAGATGAGCGGCGACCTGCGCCTGCTCGAGATCTCGATCGACCCCGAGGCGATCGACCCCGAGGACGCGGAGCTGCTCCAGGACATGGTCCTCGCCTCGGTCAACGAGGCGATCCGCTCCGCCCAGGAGCTCGCCGCGAGCAAGATGGGCGGCGTCGCCGGGCTCGGCGGCGGTGGGGCGGGCGGACTCGGCGGACTCGGCCTGCCCGGCATGTAGCGAGCCCGCCCGGCGTCAGCCCCTGGGCAGCGCCATCCCGACCGAGCCCGGCTCGGTCGGCACGAACCCGTGCCGCGCGTACAGCCGGCGCCCTGGCGGATCGGCGAAGAGGGTGATCCACGCGTCCGCGGGCGCCTCGGTCCGCAGGCGCTCGAGCAGCCGGGTGAGGATCGCGTCGCCGATGCCGCGCCGCTGGTGCTCGGGGAGCACCGCCATGTCCTCCACCCGAAGAAGCAGCCGCCGTCGCCGATCACCCTCCCGATGCCGACCGCGGCGCCGTGCGCGTCGCGCACGACGACGCCCGCCCAGGTGCCGGCGAGCCCGGCCGCCGCGGAGGCGGCCGACCGCTCGCTGAGGCCGGTGGCGCGTCGCAGGTGGCGGTATTCCTCGACCGAGGGCACGCCGTCGGCGAGCGTGTATCCGGGGGGCAGGGGCACGACGGCAATCTATTCAGGGATGATGCGAGACACCGTGGGCGAGGAAGTCACGGCCGAGGGTCTTCAGCGGCGCGGATCGCCAGCGCTACCGCCAGAAGGTGCGCGCCTGTCTCGACGTGTTCGCGCGCCTGCTCGCCGAAGCCCGGTTCGACGCCGAGCGGCGCTCGTTCGGGCTCGAGATCGAGCTCAACCTGACCGACGAGGCCGGCGACCCGGCGATGGTGAACGCCGCGGCGCTGGAGGCGATCGCCGACCCCGACTTCCAGACCGAGCTCGGCCAGTTCAACGTCGAGATCAACCTCGCGCCGCGGCTGCTCGGCGGCGACGTGATGTCGGAACTGGAGACGTCGGTCCGCGCCAGCCTCAACACCGCCGAGGACCTCGCCAAGACCGCGGGCGCGCACATGATGCTGATCGGGATCCTGCCGACGGTCACCGAGGACGCACCTGACGGCCGACTCGTTCAGCGCCAATCCCCGCTACACGCTGCTCAACGAGCAGATCTTCGCCGCCCGCGGCGAGGACCTCGAGATCTCGATCGCCGGCGTCGAGCGGCTTCAGACCTTCGCCGACACGATCGCTCCCGAGGCCGCGTGCACCAGCGTCCAGCTGCACCAGCTCTGCGACCCCGAGGCGTTCCCCGCGTACTGGAACGCGGCCCAGGCGATCGCCGGGATCCAGGTCGCGGTCGGCGCCAACTCGCCGTTCTTCTTCGGCAAGGAGCTCTGGGCCGAGACCCGGATCGCGCTGTTCGAGCAGGCCACCGACACCCGTCCCGACGAGCTCAAGGCGCAGGGCGTGCGCCCGCGGGTCTGGTTCGGCGAGCGCTGGATCACCTCGATCTTCGACCTGTTCGAGGAGAACGCCCGCTACTTCCCGGCCCTGCTGCCGGTCACCGAGGACGAGGACCCGCTGGAGACCCTGGAGGCCGGCGGCGTCCCGAAGCTCGGCGAGCTGCGCCTGCACAACGGAACCATCTACCGCTGGAACCGGCCGATCTACGAGGTCGTCGACGGCAGCCCTCACCTGCGGGTCGAGAACCGCGTTCTGCCGGCCGGGCCGACCGTGGTCGACACGCTCGCCAACGCCGCCTTCTTCTACGGGCTGATCAAGGTGCTGGCCGAGGACGAGCGCCCGGTGTGGTCGCGGATGTCGTTCTCCGCTGCCGAGGAGAACTTCCACACGGCCGCCCGCGAGGGGATCGAGGCCGCCGTGTACTGGCCGGGGGTCGGCGAGGTGCCCGCCGCCGAGCTCGTCCTGCGCCGGCTGCTGCCGCTCGCGCACGAGGGGCTCGACCGCTGGGGCGTCGACCCGGCCGACCGCGACCGCCTGCTCGGGATCGTCGAGCGCCGCTGCGCGACCCTGCACAACGGCGCCTCGTGGCAGAGCGCCGCCTTCCATCGGCTCTGCGACGACCGCGGGTGCGACCGCATCGAGGCG
The DNA here is from genome assembly GCA_963729065.1 of uncultured Solirubrobacterales bacterium. Lineage (GTDB taxonomy): Bacteria > Actinomycetota > Thermoleophilia > Solirubrobacterales > 70-9 > WHSW01. Next base: position 226,039 of record CAVSMS010000010.1, on the reverse strand, counting down.
CTGCGGCGGATGACCGTCGTCTACCGCGATCACATGCACTCCAACGAGCCGGTGCACGGCTGGCCGCTCGACTGAGCGCGCCCGCCGACGCTGCCGCTAGCTTCACCGGCGATGTACCCGCAACCGATCGAGCGCCTGGTCACCGAGCTCGCGAAGCTCCCCGGCATCGGGCGCCGCACCGCGCAGCGGCTCGCCTTCCACATCCTGCGCTCGGAGGACGACGACGCGGCGGCCCTCGCCGACGCGATCCGCGAGGTGCGCGAGAAGGTCGGCCTCTGCGAGGTCTGCTTCAACCTCGCCGAGGGGCCGCGCTGCGTGGTCTGCGACGACCCGCGCCGCGACCGCTCCCTGATCTGCGTCGTCGAGCAGCCCGCCGACGTGATCCCGATCGAGCGGACGCACGAGTACCGCGGGCTCTACCACGTCCTCGGCGGCGCGCTCTCGCCGATCGACGGCGTCGACCCTGACGACCTGAAGATCGCCGAGCTCGTGTCGCGCGTCGACGACGCCTCAGAACCGGTGACCGAGGTCGTCCTCGCGACCAACCCCACGACGACCGGCGAGGCCACGGCCCACCACGTCGCCGATCTCCTGCGCGGCAAGGTGACGATCACCCGCCTCGCCTCCGGCCTGCCGGTGGGCGCCGACCTCGAGCACGCCGACGAGGTCACCCTGGGCCGCGCGCTCACCGGCCGCAGCGCGGTCGGCTGAGCGGCGCTCAGTACGAGTAGGCGCCTTTCGCGGCCGTCAGTAGAGGCTGCCGGCGTTGCTCGTGGAGGTAGTCGTCGTCGAGCTCCCGGCGCTGGACGACCCGGCCGAGCCCGTGTCGCCGGAGTCGTCGTCGCCGGAGTCGCCGCAGGCCGCCAGCCCGAGCGCCGCCGCAACCGCGATCGAGGCGAGCAGCCTCCGGACGAGAGCGGTTCGGCTCATGCCCGGATATACGGGCGCCGGCGGGCCGCGGATTCCCGCTCAGGCCTCGCTGAGCCCGATCCGCTCGTACAGGCGCCGCAGCGGCCTCGGCGCCCACCAGTTCCAGCGGCCCAGCAACATCATCAGCGACGGCACCAGCAGCGCGCGGACGATCGTCGCGTCGATCAGGACCGCGAGCGCGACGCCGAGCCCCAGCTCCTTGATGAAGATCATGTCCGAGGTGACGAAGGCGCCGATCGCGATCGAGAAGAGCAGCGCCGCGGCGGTCACGATCCGCCCGGTGCGCTCGAGCCCGATCGCGACTGCGTCCCGGTTCGAGGCGCCGCCGTCGCGGGCCTCCTTGATCCGCGAGAGCAGGAACACGCCGTAGTCGGTTGAGAGCCCGAAGACGACCGCGAACAGGAACAGCGGCTGCGTCGTCTCCAGCCCGCCCTGGCTGGTGTAGCCGAGCAGGCTCTCGAACCGCCCGTCCTGGAAGATGAGCACGAGGATCCCGAACACGGCGCTCAGCGTGAGCGCGTTCATCAGGATCTGCTTCAGCGGCAGGATCACCGAGCCCGTCATCGCGAAGAGGACGATGAAGGTCACCAGGCCGGCGATGGCCAGGACCAGCGGGAGGTGGTCGACGAGGCTCTCCTTGAGGTCGACGAAGTCGGCCGTGAAGCCCGTGATCAGGCTGGAGCCCTCTTCGGCGCGCAGGCGCTCGACCAGATCCTGGCTCGCGTCGCTGAGCGGCGGATGGGCAGAGACGGCCTGCACGGCCGAGACGCCGTGCTCGAGCTCGATCGGCGGGCGGACCTCGGCGACGCCGTCGATGCCGGCGAGGCGGCGCTCGACCGCGCGCGCCTCGTCGGCGCCGCCCTGGACCGCGAGCGTGATCGGGGTGTCGCGGAAGGGCGGGAAGTCGGCCCGCAGCGCGTCGTCGACCTGCCGCGCGCTCGCCTCGGCCGGGAGCACCTGGGCGTCGACCGACGTGAACTGGATGCTGAAGAAGGGGATCCCCAGCGCGATCAGGAGCGCGGCGCTGGCCGCGGCGATCCGGCCGGGGAAGCGCATCACCAGCTGTGAGAGCCGGTACCAGAAGCCCTCGTGCGCGGGCCGGGCGTCGCGCTCGGCGCGCCGGTTGAGGAACGCGGGCGCGAGCGAGTTGACCCGTTCGCCGAGCACGGCGAGGACGGCGGGGAGGACGACGAGCGCGATCGCGGCGGCGATCAGCGCCACCAGCGATCCGCCGATGCCCATCGAGTAGAGGAAGCGCTGCGGGAAGACGATCAGCGACGCGATCGCGCCGGCGACGGTCAGGGAGCTGAAGAGGACGGTGCGTCCGGCGGTCGCCATCGTGCGCTTCATCGCCTCCATGCCGGGCCCACGGGTCGCGATCTCCTCGCGGTAGCGCGAGACGATGAACAGGCTGTAGTCGATCGCCAGCCCGAGGCCGAGGCCGGTGACCAGGTTGAGGGCGAAGATCGAGATGTCGGTGAGCTCGCCCGCGACGCGCAGGGTGACCATCGTCGCGACGATCGCGAGCCCGCCGACGAGCAGCGGCAGCAGCGCGGCGACCAGGCTGCGGAAGAAGAGGAGGGAGAGGAGGAAGAGCAGCGGGAAGGCGTAGAGCTCGGCTGTGCGCAGGTCGGTCTCGACCTGCTCGTTGGCCTGCGCCTGGGTCAGCGCCGAGCCGCCCACGGTGATCCCGGGCTCGCCCTCGAACGACTCGGCGATCCCCTCCGCGGCGTCCTGGGCCCGCTTGTCGTCGGTGGGCGCGAGGGCGGCCGCGATGTAGGTGGAATTGCCGTCGTTCGCGACGAAGTCCTCCGAGCGGTCGTCCAGATAGCTCGACACGCTCGCGACGTCCGGCTGGTCGCCGAGCTCGCCGGCGATGCGCTCGACCCGCTCCCGGCCGGCCGCCGTGGTCACGTCGACCCCGTCGACCAGCACGATCACGCCCGTGTCCCGGTAGCCCGAGCGCTCCAGCAGGCGATCGGCGCGAACGCTCTCGGTCGCCGGGTCGTCGGCGCCGTAGGGGGCGAGGCGGTCGGCGACGCCGGCCCCGAAGGCGGCGGCGGCCACGAACAGGACCGCGGCCAGCACGAGGACCCGCTTACCGCGGCGCTGGGCGAGCTCGGCGAGGCGCTGGAACATCATGGGGTACCTCCTGCTGCTTCGGCTGCGGCGCGCTCGAGCTCGGCCCGGGCGCGCGCGCACCAGTCGATCATCCATTCGCTCGCCTCGACCCCGTAGCGGCGAACCATGTCCGGATACGGATCGCCCTCGGCGGCCGCGGCGAGCGCCCCCGGCTCGACCGCCTCCAAGGCGGCCAGCTTGCGCTCGTGCAGACGCTGTTTCGCGTCCAGGATCTCGATTGCCGCCTCCGGGCCCGCGGCGGCGAAGAAGAGCTTCAGCAGGCCCTCGTCGCGCATCTCGAGCACCTCGGCGCCCTGATCCAGCCAGCGCCGGAGCTCGGTCCGGCCGGCTTCGGTGAGCTCATAGACCGTGCGGCGGCGCCCGCCGCGCGGCTCGGCCCTGCCGTCGACCAGGCCCGCCTCCTGCAGGCGGCGCAGCTCGGGGTAGATCTGCCCGTAGCTCGCCGCCCAGAAGAACCGCGTCGACTTGTCGACCGCGGCCTTGATCTCGTACCCGGTGCGCGGCTCGTGGCGGAGCATTCCGAGGACGACGTATGCGGTGGCGCTGAGTTCCATATATCTCACGAGATATATCATCGAGATATATGAAGGTCTGTGACCCTGGTCACCCTCCCGTCTACTCGTCGAGCAGCCCGAGCTTTCGCTTCAGCGTCAGCACGCGCCCGGCGGCCTGCTCGAGCCGGGCGTTGGTGAGCTCGCCGCTGGAGATCGCGTCACCGATCGCCTCGCGCACCCGCTCGACGTCCTCGGGCGAGCCGATCTGGATCAGGTCGGCGCCCGCGGCGAGCGCGGCCACCGCCGCCTCACCGACCTTGTAGCTCGACCGCACCGCGCCCGCATCGAGGTCGTCCGTGATCGCCACGCCCTCGTAACCGAGCTCGTCGCGCAGCAGGCCGGTCGCCACCTGCGGCGTCAGCGCCCCGGGGGTGACCGGGTCGTACGCGGCGTAGAAGGCGAGCGAGAGGACGACCGCCGGGGCGCGCTCCTTGAACGCCGCCTCGAAGGCGGGCAGGTCGCGCTCGGCGAGCCCGGCCTCGTCGAGGCTGACGCTCGCCGGGCCCTCGTCGGTGTCCTGCGAGGTGGCGCCGAGCCCGGGAAAGTGAAGCGGGGCGCATGCGATGCCGGCGTCGCGGCAGCCCCGGACGGCGGCGGCGGTGAACTCGGCGACGGTCTCGGGGTCGTCGGAGAAGGCGCGCGGGGCGAGTGGGCTGTCGAGCGTGGTGACGTCGGCCACCGGGAACAGGTTGAGGTCGAAGCCGGCGGTCCGCAGCGCGGCCGACGTCTCGCGGGCCCAGTCCTTGGTTGCTGCGGCCCCGGCGAGATCGAGCTGGGCCTGCTCCGGCGGCAGGTCGGCCAGGGCCCGGTTCGGGCCGCCCTCCTGGGCGACGGCGAGCAGCGGCGGGATCCGGTCGCCCTCCCGCCCGGCGGCTCGCAGAGCGGTGACGAGCGCCGTGCCGGTGACCGAGTCGGTCCAGTTGCGCGCGTCGACCAGGATCCCGCCGAGCTGGTGGATCCGGACCTGGTCGAGGAACGGGGCAGCGGCGTCGATGCCGTCGAAGCCGGCGAGCAGCACCTGGTCGGCGAGCGCCTGCGGCGCCATCTGCGAGAGGCGCTCGGAGACCTCGGCGGAGAACTCGGAGGCCGGCTCGGTCTCGCTGGTCGGCGTCGGTTCGTCGTCGCCGCCGCCCACGAGGACGATCAGGAGCACGAGCGAGCACGGCGGTCGCCGCGAGAGCGATCACGACGACCCGGCGGTGAGCCGCCACGATCCGCGAGGGCCCCCTCAGATCCGCCATTCGACGCGCGATCGTATTCTCAGGCCGGGATGCCTGAGACAGTGGTGATGAAGTTCGGCGGCACGTCGGTCGCCGAGGCCGAGGACATCAAGCGCGCCGCGCGGCGGATCGTGGCCGCGCGCGAGGGCGGCAAGCAGGTGGTCGCGGTGCTCTCGGCGCGCGGCAAGACCACCGACGAGCTCGTCGACGCCGCCTACGAGATCTCGCCGCGCCCGCTGGAGCGCGAGATGGACATGCTGCTGTCGACCGGCGAGCGGATCTCTTGCGCGCTGTGCGCGATGGCGATCCACGACATGGGTCACTCGGCGATGTCGCTGACCGGGTCGCAGGCGGGGATCGTCACGGACTCGTCGCACACCAAGGCGCGGATCATCGACGTGCGGGCCGACCGCATCCGCGCCGGGCTCGCCGAGGACCGGATCGTCCTCGTCGCGGGCTTCCAGGGCGTCTCCGGCGACAGCAAGGACGTGACCACGCTGGGCCGCGGCGGCTCGGACACGACCGCGGTCGCGATCGCCGCCGCCCTCGGGGCGGACGTCTGCGAGATCTACACCGACGTCGACGGCGTGTTCAGCGCCGACCCGCGGATCGTCCCCGGGGCGCGCAAGCTGAGTCAGGTCTCGTTCGACGAGATGCTCGAGATGTCGTCGTCGGGGGCCGGCGTGCTGCAGCTCCGAGCGGTCGAGTACGGGCGCAACCACGGGGTCAGCATCCACTGCCGGAGCTCGTTCAAGGACACCCCAGGTACGCTCGTGCTCGCCGAGGACGCAACGATGGAGCAGCCGATGGTGACCGCCGTGACCCACGCCTACGAGGCGCGCGTCACGCTGACCGGCCTTCGCGACGAGCCCGGTGTCGCGGGCCGCGTGTTCGGAGCCCTCGCCGACGCCAACGTCAACGTCGACATGATCATCCAGAACGAGCCGGTCTCGGAGGACTCGAAGGCCGACCTCTCGTTCACCGTCGCGCGGGAGGACCTGCAGCGGGCGAGCGAGGCGCTCGCCGGGCTCGACGTCGCCGAGCTCAACACCGACGACGAGATCGGCAAGGTCTCGGTGGTCGGCGCCGGGATGCGCAGCCACCCGGGCGTCGCCGCGACCGTCTTCCGGGTGCTCGGCAAGGCCGAGATCAACATCGAGATGATCTCCACCTCACCGATCAAGATCTCCTGCGTGATCGCCGCCGCCCGGGTCAACGACGCGGTCGTCGCCCTGCACGAGGCGTTCGGGCTCGGCGCGGACGCGGTGCGCGAGGAGGACCCCTCGGGCGAGCACCGTCCCCGGGTCACGTCCTAGGCCGCTCCGGCCCACGCCTTCGCCATACTCTCCGCGATGAGCGACGGCGGTTACAGAGTCGGCGTCCTGGGCGCCACCGGCGCCGTCGGGAGCACGATCCTCGAGGTCCTCGCCGAACGCGGCTTCCCGGTCTCCGAGCTGGTCCCGCTCGCCTCCGAGCGGTCCGCCGGACGGCGGCTCGAGTTCGCGGGCACCGAGGTGGAATGCCTGGCGCTCTCGGACGAGACGATCGGCGGCCTCGACCTGGTGCTGTCCTCGGCCGGCGGCGCCGTGAGCGCCGAGTGGGCGCCGCAAGCTCGTCGCCGCCGGCGCCGTCGTGGTCGACAACACGAGCTACTGGCGCATGCACCCCGAGGTGCCGCTCATCGTCGCCGAGATCAACCCCGGCGCCGTCGAGGGCCACTCGGGCCTGATCGCGAATCCGAACTGCTCGACGATGCAGCTGATGATCGCCCTCGGGCCGATCGAGCGCCAGGTCGGGATCGAGCGGATCGTGATCTCCACCTACCAGTCCGTCTCCGGGACCGGGCAGCGGGCGGTCGAGGAGCTCGAGGCGCAGGCGCACGCGATCCTCCACCACCAGGAGCCGCCCGCCCCGGCGGTCTACCCGCACGGGATCGCCTTCAATGTCCTCCCGCAGGTCGAGAGCTTCAAGGACGGCGACGACTACACGACCGAGGAGCGCAAGCTGATGGCCGAGACGCGGAAGATCCTCGAGCTCGGCGACGAGCTCGGAATTTCTGCGACGTGCGCACGGGTCCCCGTCTTCGTCGGCCACTCGCAGTCGGTGAACGTCCAGACGCGAACCGCGCTCTCGCCCGAGGAGTGCCGGCAGCTGCTCTCGGCGGCGCCCGGTGCCCTGGTCGTCGACGACCCGGCCGACGGCGTCTACCCGCTCGCGACCGACGCCGCCGGGCGCGACGAGGTGCTCGTCGGCCGGATCCGCCGCGACCCCTCGGCTGAGCGCTGCCTCAACCTCTGGATCGTCGGCGACAACCTGCGCAAGGGCGCGGCCACCAACGCCGTCCAGGTCGCCGAGCTGCTCGCCGAGCGCGACCTCATCCGCGTCCCCGCCGGCGCGGCAGCCCTAGCCGCCGCCTAGACAACCGTGCTCGCAGCGATCGCCTCGGCGGCGCTGATCGTCGCCGGATCACTGGCCGTGGGCCAGGCGGTGCTCGCCCTCTGCGGCCGTCGCGGGTGGAGCTGGCTCGCGGGCCCGGTGGGCCTGGCCCTGCTGCTGGTCGCCGCGGGCGCCGCGGCGGGGTTCGGCGCCCGCGGCCCGGCGCTGGCCGTCGTCCTCGTGGCCCTCGTCGCGGCCGGGATCGCGACGATCGTGGTTCTCGGCGTCGAGGGGGGAGTGCCCGGGCCGGCGGCCGCCTCGGCCGCAATCGCGGCGCTCTTCGCCGCGGTTCCCTTCATCGCCGCCGGGAGCATCGGCATCCTCGGCGTCGGGCTCGTCAACGACGACATGGCGTCGCACCTGCTGCTCGCCGACTGGATCATCGAGCGCTTCCGGCCCGAGCCGGTGCTGATCGACCAGGGCTATCCCCTCGGACCGCACGCGCTCGTCGCCGGCCTCGACTGGCTGCTCGGGGCGGACTCGGTCGACGTCTTCGCCGGGCTCGTGCTCGCGATCCCGGCGCTCACCGCGCTGGTCGCGTTCTCGGCCCTCGAGGGCCTGCGGACGGTCCCCCGGGTCGCGGCCGCGGCGCTGGTCGCCCTTCCGTACCTCGCCGCCGCCTACCTGGCCCAGGAGGCGTTCAAGGAGCCGATCATGGCCCTGTTCGTCCTGACCTTCGCCCTCCTCCTCGCCCGCACACGCGAATGGCGCGACGCCATCCCCCTGGGCACCCTCGCCGCCGGCGTCATCTACGTCTACTCCTTCCCAGGCCTGGCCTGGCTGGCGGGAGTGGCGCTGGTGTGGGGCGCTGTCGAGCTTTGGCGAGGGTCGGGGGAAGGGCCGCGGGAGGCTCCGCAGCATGGACGCGAGGACGGTGCGTAGCAGGGACGCGAAGCGCCTCCCGGCGGTGCTTTCCCCCGCCCTCGCCATCGCCGCGGTAGCGGTCCTCACCCTCGTGATCCTCAGCCTCCCGGAAATAGGACGCCTGGCCGACTTCGCCGACTTCCGCGCCCTCCACCCCGACCAGGCCAACGAGGGCGGCCTCGGCAACCTCCCCGGCCAGCTCTCGCCCCTGGAGGCCCTGGGCATCTGGCCCACGAGCGAGTTCCGCCTCTCGGCCGCCGCCAGCGACCTGCCGATGATCGTCTTCCGCCTCGGCAGCACCCTCGCGGTGATCGCGTTCTGCCTCGGGGCCCCGCGGTGGCTCCGGCGCCACGGCCCCGCGATCCCCGCCGCCCTGCTCGCGGCCGTCGTGCTCTACCTGCTCGCGCGGTGGCTCGGCACCGTCTACACCTCCGCCAAGGCGCTGTCGATCGCCGCCCCGATGATCGCCCTGGTGACGCTCGGCGGCCTGTTCGCCGAGCGCCGCCCGCGAACCGACCGTCGCGAGGCGGCCTGGGACCGGGCCGGGATCGTCGTCGGCGTGGCGTTCTTCCTCGCCGCCGCGGGCTCGAGCCTGCTGATCCTGCGCCAGGCGCCCGTCGCGCCCACCGCCCACGCCGATCAGCTGGCGCGGATGCGGCCGCTGGTCCAGGGCGAGAAGCTGCTCTTCCTGGGGCGCGACAACTTCGTCCTCCACGAGCTCCGCGGCTCGAAGCCGTTCACCCATGTGCGCAACTTCTACGACCCCTACTTCGTCGAGCCGAACTTCGAACTCGAGAACGTCGGATCGAAGTTCGACTTCGACTCGGTCACCGCGGAGACGCTGGCGAGGTTCGAGTACGTGATCACGACCAACGCGACCTACGCGAGCCAGGCTCCGCCCGGGTACGAGCCGGTGGAGCGGACCGCCGACTACACCCTGTGGAAGCAGGGGCCGAGCCCGCTCGGGCGCCAGCCCGGCGAGACCGATGCCCAGCCCGGCCGGACCGGCGGCTGCCCCGAGGGCCGTCCCGACCGGGTCTCGAGCTTCGCCGCCGCGCCCGTCGCCGAGCCCGCGGAGGCCTGGTCGCAGACGACGGTCGAGAGCGGCGAGTCGGCGACCGCCGAGCTCGACCTGCCGGCCGGGCGGTGGAGCCTGTCGCTCCAGTACGACGCGACGCGGCCGGTGACGATCGCGGCCGCCGGGTTCGAGCAGACCCTGCCCGGGAACCTCGACTACCGCGGGACGGCCCCCTACTGGCCGGCCGGGACGATCGTCAGCGACGGAGGGCCGACCGAGGTCGAGCTCACCGTCGCGGACCCGCCGCTGGCGGGGAGGCTGCTCGGAGCGCACTCGGTCGCCCACCTCGGGGGGATCGCCGCTGTCCGGTCCGGTGAGCCGACGGCGAGCTGCGACGGCTACGTCGATTGGTACGTGCGCTGATGGACGTCTCCTTCGGCGAGGCGACCTCTGATCCTCGGCGGCCTGCTCGCGGTCGCGGCGGCGCTGTCCGGGGTCACCCGCGGCACCGTGCTCTCCACCTCGGTGCTGTCGATCGCCCTCGGGATCCTGCTCGCGGAGCTCGACGTGGTCTCGGTCGAGGTCGGCGACGCCGGGCTCGTCGAGCTGATCGAGCTGGCCCTGATCCTCACCCTGGTCTCCGACGGGCTGCTGGTCGACCGCGAGCTGCTCGGGCGCCACTGGGGGCCGCCGGCGCGGGCGCTGGTGATCGCGCTGCCGATCACCCTGCTGCTGCTGGCGCTCGGGGCGCAGCTGCTGTTCGACGAGCTCACCTGGGCGGAGTCCTTCCTCCTCGGCGCGGTCCTCTGCGCCACCGATCCGGTGGTGACCTCCTCGGTCGTCAGCTCGAAGCTGGTGCCGGAGCGGGTCCGGCACACGCTCAACCTCGAGTCCGGCCTCAACGACGGGCTGGCGCTGCCGTTCGTGCTCTTCTTCCTCGTCCTCGCCACCCCGGGCGGGGACGCCGGTCGCGAGGGCCTCGAGCTGATCGGCGAGGCGGCCTTCGGGGTGGTCGTCGGGGTGGCGCTGGGTCTGCTCGGCGGCTGGCTGCACCGCGTCGTCCCCCACGGCATCACCGGGCGCTACGAGGGCATCTACGCCATCGGCTTCGGGCTCGCCGCGTTCGGGGTCGCCGACGTCACCTTCGGCAACGGGCTGATCGCGGCCTTCGTCCTCGGGATCACGCTGGGGATCTCCGAGCACAAGATCACCGAGAGCTTCTCCGAGTTCTCCGAGAACGTCAGCGCCATCTTCCAGGTGCTCACGTTCTTCGTCTTCGGCGCCCTGCTCGTCTCCACCGGCTTCGACGGCGAGATCGCGGCGCTCGCCGCGTTCATCGTCTTCGCGCTCGCGATCGCCCGCCCCGTCGCCGTGACGCTGGCGCTGACCGGCACCGACCTGCCGCGCCCGCAGAAGGCGTTCATCGCCTGGTTCGGCCCCAAGGGAGTAGCGTCGATGCTGTTCGCGCTCCTGGTCCTCGACGCCGGCGTCGGCCACGGAACGCTGCTCTTCGACGTCGCCTCGTTCGTGATCCTCGCTTCGATCATCGCCCACGGCCTCACCGACACCGTCGGGGCGCGCTGGATCGCCCGGCGGATGGCGGAGGATCGATGAGCGCCAGGCCGTCGATCGACCTGAGCCGGATCGAGGTGGGCGACACGCGCCCGGAGGAGGTCGCCGAGGCCGTCGACGTCGCCGCGCGGGCGATGCGCGACAGCCCGATGACCGTCGCGGTGATCGGCCCGGACCCCGACCGCAGGTTCCGCCTGCTGCACCGCTTCTTCACCCTGCTCTACCGGACCGCGCTGCACCAGCGGCCCCTCGTGGCGAGGCTCGACGGCCGGATCATCGCCTCGACCAACGACCTCGTCGCCCACGCCTGCCGGGCGTCGGCGACCGACAAGCTGCGGATGGTGCCGGAGCTCGCCCGGATCGGACCGCGGACGGCCGTGCGCACGGTCCGCTGGCTCAACGCCTGGGAGCACGTCGATCCCGATGCCGCCGCACGCTCACTTCGGCCCCTTCGGGGTCGAGCCCGAGCTCCAGGGATGCGGGATCGGCACGGTCGTGCTGCGCGAGTACACCCGCCGCCTCGACGAGGCCGGGGAGAACTCCTACCTCGAGACCGAGAAGCCGCAGAACGTCGCCCTGTACAGCCGCTTCGGCTACGAGGTGATCGCGGAGGCCGAGGTGCTCGGAGCGCCGAACTGGTTCATGTGGCGCGAGGCGGGAGCGCTCGCGCCGGCGACGCGCTGAGCGCGACGCGACTCGGCGCGGCCGGCTGTCGTCGTGGGTGGCGACGCTAACCGTGGCTTGGCAGTGAGGGGGGTGGGGGGCGGTCCTTTGCGCCCGATCCCACGCGGAGTGCGCCGCAAACGTCACGGAGTCAGCGCCCCGCGGCCTCCTCCCCCGCCGAAAGGCGTCTTACTCACGCTATACGTGAGTTAGATGCCTCTCGGCCAACGGCGGTGCGACCAACTCGCACCGAAGAGTCACGAGCGTCACGCAAGGCGCACACGCTCCACCCCCTTACTGCCTAACCCGGCCCCGCACCCTCGGAGCGCGCCCGGGGCACCGCGCGCCGGCGGCCCGCTAACCGTCGGCCAGCTTCTCGACGACCTGGCGCGCGGTCTCGGGATCGACGTCGGTGAACTTCAGATAGAGGCTGACGGCGTCGTCGATGTGGCCGAGCAGCGCCGCCTGCTCGACCTCGGGCGGCGGCTGGGGAGCGCCCTCCGGCAGGTCCATCACGTCGGCACCCCGCCGAGCCGCTCGCCGACCCACTCGGTCGAGGCGATGTGGCGGTTCATCCCGAGCTCCTTCGGCTCCAGCCCGAGCGCCAGGCCGACGAGCTGGGGGAGGTGCAGGACGGCCAGCCCGAGGTCGCGGTTGACGACCTTCGCCGCCTCCGGCTGCTGCAGGTCCAGGTTCAGGTGGCAGAGCGGGCATGGGGTGACGAGGCAGTCGGCGCCCTGGTCGAGGGCGTCGGCGATGTGCGTTCCGGCCTGGCGCAGCGAGGTGTCGCGGTTCATCGTGATCACCGGGAAGCCGCAGCACTTGCGGGCCCCGTCGTACTCGACCACCTCGCCGCCGAGGGTCTCGATCACGCGCTCGAGGTAGAGGTCGCGCTCAGGATGCTCCTCGTATCCGAGCCGGTGCTTGGGCCGGACGATGTAGCAGCCGTAGAACGGGCCCACCCGGAGCCCCGAGAGCGGCCGGCTCACCTTCGCCTTCAGCCCGGAGAGCCCGTAGTCCTCGACCAGGACCCAGAGGAAGTTCTTGTTCTCCCAACCCTGCCTGCCCTTGACGTACTCGAGCCCCTCGCCGGAGAGCGCGTCGTTGATGTGCTGGCGGTATGCGGAGTCGGCGTCGAGGCGCTGCTGGCACTCCGACTGCGCCCCCTGGCAGGTCGAGCAGATGTTCATCATCGACAGCCCGGTCTGCTGGGCGAGGGCGAAGGTGCGGGCGTTGAGCGTGTCGGCGAGCTCCTGGTTGTGCTCGGCGATCACCCCGGCGCCGCAGCAGTTGGCGCGGTCGAGCGTGACCAGGTCGATCCCGAGCCGGTCGGCGACCAGCGCCATCGAGCCGTGCAGCTCGGTGGTGAAGCCGCGCGAGACGCAGCCGGGCCAGTAGGCAAGTTTCATCTCATTCGTTCTCCTTCGGTCCGGGTGAGACTTCGGGTTGGCTGAGCTCCTCCTCGTCGGGCTCGGGCTCGACGTCCTCCTCGCCGCTGATGTAGAGGTTGAGCTCGATCCGGTCCTCCTCGGCGTGCTCGTAGATGCGCTTGACCCGGTCCTGCGCGTCGCCCGGGAGCTTCGGGTGCACGCCCGGGATCAGCTTCGGCAGCGAGCGCATCTTGCCGGAGCGCACGCCACGGATCGCGGTCGGGATCGATGCCAACAGCCCCTTGAGCGCCGACGGCCTCGGCATCAGCTTGCCCTTGATTCCCGGGGCGTATGACTCCTGCTGAAGCAGGGACTCGTCGAGGGTCCCCTTCTTCTTGATGATCTTCACGAACGCGGCCTCGTGGTTGTGGCCGTTGTTGCGGTCGTTGATCTCCTCGTCGTGGTTGGCGGCGCGGCGCAGGCGCATGATCTGGTCCATCGGCGCGACGCCCTTGGGGCAGGCGTCGACGCAGCTGAAGCAGTGGGTGCAGTCGTAGATCCCGTGCGGGTCCTGGGCCAGGTCATAGAGCCGCTCGCGGGGTTCGACGTCGCGGGGGTCGCCGACGAAGCGGTAGGCCTTCGCCAGCGCCGCAGGGCCGATGAAGTCCGGATCGACCTCCATCGACAGGCACGAGGAGACGCAGGCGCCGCACTGGATGCAGGCGATCGTCTGGGTGATGTCGACCATCGACTCGGGCGGCACGATCCGCTCGCGCTCGGGCGGGTCGCCGTCGTCGAGCAGCCACGGCGTGACCCGGCGGATCTTCTCCCAGTGGGTCGCTTCCATGTCGGTGACCAGGTCCTTGATCACCGGCATGTTGCCCATCGGCTCGACCACGATTGGCTTGCCGCCACCGTTACGGCGGTTGGCGAACTCGTGCGCCTCGCCGACCTGGGTCAGGCAGGCGAGCGTCGACTGGCCGTTGATCTTCACCCCGCAGGAGCCGCAGATCGCAGCCCGGCACGAGCAGCGCACGGCGAGCGAGCCGTCCTCGCGGTCCTTGGCCTGCAGCAGCCCGTCGAGCACGGAGAGCGTCGGGTCGAGCTCGACGTCGAACTCCTGCCAGTACGGACCCAGGCCCGACTCGGGCCTGAAGCGCCGCACCTTGAGCGTGTACTCCTGGGTTTCGGCCTGCCGGTCTGGGCTTCCACTAGTAGGTCCTCTCCATCGGCTGCCATTCGGTGATCGTGACGTCCGAGTAGCTGATCTCCGGCCCATCACCGTTCAGGGTCAGGTCGATGTGCTTGAGCCACTCGTCGTCGTTGCGCTCCGGGAAGTCGGTGCGGAACTGGGCCCCGCGGCTCTCGGTCCGGTGGGCGCGCGCCGACGCACGCGCACTCGGCGTTGTCGAGCATGTAGCCGAGCTCGAGCGCCCCGAGCACGTCCTGGTTGAAGACCGACGCCGAGGTCGTCGATGTAGGCGCTCTCGGCCTCCTCCTTGAGCCGCCGGACGGTCTCGCGCGCCTCCTTGATCCCCTCCTCGTCGCGGAACACGGCGACGAAGCGGTCCATGGTCTCGCCGAGCTCCTTGCGGATCTCCGAGACCCGCCGGCCCGAGCCGCGCTCGCGGTTCATGATCCGCTGGATCGTCCGCTCCTCGTCGGCGAGCCTCGCCTTCGACGGGCGGCCGGGCTCGGTGGCCTTGGCGCGGTTGGCGGCGTGGACTCCGGAGCGGCGGCCGAAGATCAGCGTGTCGAGCAGCGAGTTGGCGCCGAGGCGGTTGCCGCCGTGGACCGAGACGCAGGCGGCACTCGCCGGCCGCGTAGAGGCCCGGGATCTCGGTGGCGCCGTCGATGTCGGTCTTCACCCCGCCCATCGTGTAGTGGTTGCCGGGCTTGATGTGGATCGGCTCGCGGGTGATGTCGACGCCGGCGAAGTCGCGGCCGACGAGCACGATCTCGCGCAGCGCCTCGTGGATGCGCTTCTTCGGCACCACGGTGATGTCGAGCGCGACGGTGCCGTCGGCGAAGCCGCGGCCCTCGTTGATCTCGGTCTGCTCGGCGCGCGAGACGACGTCGCGGGAGGCGAGCTCCATCTTGTTCGGCGCGTACTTCTCCATGAACCGCTCGCCCTCGGCGTTCAGCAGGTGCGCGCCCTCGCCGCGGGCGCCCTCGGTGATCAGAAAGCCCTTGCGCGCGAGCGTCGTCGGGTGGTACTGGATCATCTCCATGTCCATCAGCGGCGCTCCGACCCGGTAGGCCATCGCGATCCCGTCGCCGGTGCAGATCAGGGCGTTGGTGGTCGGCTGCCAGGCCTGGCCGTTGCCGCCGGTGGCGAGGATCACGTTCTTGGCCTCGAACAGCTCCATCGAGCCGTCGCGGATGTTGCGGAGCACGGCGCCGACGCAGTTGCCGTCGTCGTCGAGCGCCAGCGCGGTGGTGAAGTACTCCTCGTAGCGGTCGACCGCGTCGGAGTACTTCATCAGCTGCTCGTAGAGCACGTGCATGATCGCCTGGCCGGTGATGTCGGCGACGTAGTAGGTGCGCGCCTGCGAGGCGCCGCCGAAGGCGCGGGTGCCGAGCTTGCCCTCCTCGTTGCGGTGGAAGGGGACGCCGAGGTGCTCGAGGTGCAGGATCTCCTCCGGCGCCTCGCGGCACATGATCGCGATCGCGTCCTGGTCGCCGAGGTAGTCCGAGCCCTTGACCGTGTCGAAGGCGTGCGACTCCCACGAGTCGCTCGGGGTTGAGCGCCGCGTTGATCCCGCCCTGGGCGGCGTTGGAGTGCGAGCGCACCGGGTGGACCTTGCTGACGATCCCCACCGAGACGCCCTCCTCGGCGGCGGCGAGCGCCGCGCGTTGGCCGGCGAGTCCGGCGCCGATCACGAGTACGTCGTGACGGGGCATCGCGAGCGCCGATCCTATAGATCGAGCGGGGCGTGGACTAGCGGCTGCGCGACGGCATCGCGCAGCGCTCTGCCGACCTGATCGGCGGTGATGACGCCGCGCAGCCGTCCGTCCGCGTCGACCGCCGCGAGCCCGCCGAGCCGCCGCAGCGCGTCGTTGCCGAGCAGCGACTCCAGCGGCGCGTCGTCGCGCACCCGCAGCGTCCCGGTCGCGTCGATCTCGAACACGTCGCCGACCGTCTGCGAGGAGCGGCTCAGCTCGGGGACGCCGTCGGCGACCTCGCGCACGAGCAGGCCGCGGAAGCGGTCGGCGGCGTCGACGACCGGGAACCAGGGCCAGCGGTAGCGCAGGAAGTACTCGTCGAGCGCGCGTTCGACGCTCGTCTCCTCGGGGATCGCGACCGGCTCGGCGTCCATCACGTCGGCGACCTTGATCCCCTCGATCCGGCTCGAGAACTCCGACTGCAGGGCGTACCCGCGCGCCGACTGGCCGAGGATGAAGCCGATCAGCGCGAGCCAGATCCCGGTGATCACGAAGTCGCCGCCGCCGATCACGAGCAGCAGGCCCAGGCCGATCAGCAGGTAGGAGAAGCCGCGGCCGAGGGTGGCGGCGAAGCGGGTCGACGCGGTTGCGGTCGCCGGTCAGCCGCCAGGCGATCGCGCGCGCGATCCGGCCGCCGTCGAGGGGGAAGGCCGGGATCAGGTTGAAGACGAGGACGAGCACGTTGATGCTCGTCAGCCAGGCGATCATCGCCAGGAGGCCCGAGATCCCGGCGCCGGAGTCGACCAGCATCGCGTCGGCGAAGTCGTCGGGTCCGGCGATCGCGATCCCGATCGCGGCGAAGACCACCGCGAGGATCAGGTTGACGGCCGGCCCGGCCACGGCGATCTTGAACTCGGTGCCCGGCGAGTCGCTGTCCCGCGACATCCGCGCCACGCCGCCGAAGAGCCACAGGGTGATCTCGGTGATCGGGATCCCGCGACGGCTGGCGACCGCGGCGTGGCCGAGCTCGTGCAGGAGGATCGAGCCGAAGAACGCGAGCGCCGAGATCACCGCCAGCAGGTACGGCTCGTAGTCGGACTGGGACTCGCCGAGCTGGGCCCGGAACGAGTCCGAGAGCCACCAGATGATGAAGAAGAGGACGAGAAACCAGGAGTAGTCGACCCCGATCCGGATCCCCCGAATGTGCATCAGCGTCAGCCGACCGCGCGCAGACATGAGCTAATCGTAGGTGGGCGCTCCGACCGGCCGCCGGCCGACCCCTCTAGGCGCTGATCGGCTTGGGCTCGAGCGGGCGCGGGCCGGCGGTCGTCCGTGAACTCGGGGGCGGTCGCGACCGCGTCGCCGCCGCTGCGCTTGGCCTCGTACATCGCGCCGGTCGGCCGCCTTCCAGAGCCCGTCGAGCGAGCTCGCCGCCAGGGTGGCCGACGGCGATCCCGATGCTGAGCGTGAGCCGCAGGTGGGCGTCGCCGGCCGAGCGCCGCACGGCGACCCGCAGGCGCTCGGCGATCATCCGCGCGGCCGTCGCCGTCGCCCCCGGCAGCAGGACGGCGAACTCGTCGCCGCCGAGCCTGCGCGACGGCGTCGACCGTACCGCGTCTCCGAGCTCGAGCACCTCGCTCACCCGGGCCAGCACCTGGTCGCCGGCCGGGTGCGCCGAGGCTGTCGTTGATGGTCTTGAAGTCGTCGATGTCGCAGACCAGGATCGCCACGCGGCGCCGCCATCGCGCCGCGCCCGCGCGAACTCGATCGCCGCCCGCTCCTCGAGCGCGTTGCGGTTCAGCAGGCCGGTGAGCGGGTCGACCCGCGCGCGGCTCGGAGAGCTCGGCGACGAGCCTGTCGAGCGAGGTCCGCAGCGAGGCGACCAGCGCCCCGACGACGCCGAGCGCCGAGACGGTCACGATCCAGCCGGGTGACCGCGTCGCGAGCCCTCGATGTCCTGGCGCGAGAGCAGCCAGGCGTAGGCGATCGCGACCACCGCCAGCTCGCGCCAGCGCGACGCCGGAGGCGCAGGAAGTAGAACGAGAACAGGCAGACCCAGATGTAGAGCATCTCGTTGTCCGCGGTCCCCGTGCCGTCGAACGCCGCCCTCGTAGGTGGCCGCGGTGATCAGGATCGTGCCCAGGACCCCGACCAGCGCCGAGCTGCCAGTCGCCCAGCTCGCGGCCGATCGACGCACCAGCGCGACGCCGGCGCGCTCGGCGACGGCCCCGAGCGCGAGCACCACGCGTGTCCGATCCGCTCGCCTCCGGGGGGAGCAGCGACGGTGACCCCGGCGAGCACGCCCGCCGGCGATCATCAGGATGCCGAAGACGCGCGTCCGCTGGTCGACCGCAAGCCGGGCCCGGTCGGGATGGTTCGCGCACCTACTCTTAGATCGGAGCCCGGCGCGCGGACGCTTGAGTGTATCCGGCGGCTCAGGGAGTGGGCGTGTGGCGCTCGATGATCCGCTCGAAGTCGGTGCCGGCCGGCAGGGTGCCGAACGCGCGCCCCCAGTCGCCGCCGAGGCGCGAGGCGCAGAAGGCGTCGGCGACCGCGGGGTCGGCGTAGCGGACTGCGAGCGAGCCCTGCAGCACGAGCGCCATGCGCTCGACCACGCGGCGGGCGCGTGTCTCGATCCCCTCGAGGTCGGTGAGCTCGTCGCGCAGGGACGCCGCCGCGGCGTCGAGGCGCGGGTCGGCCCCGCTGCCCTCGTCGACCTCGCCGAAGAACGCCTCCAGCGCCGCAGGCCCGCGGGCCATCGCGCGCAGGACGTCGAGGCACTGGACGTTGCCCGAGCCCTCCCAGATCGAGTTCAGCGGCGCCTCGCGGTACAGGCGCGGCATGCCCGACTCCTCCACGTAGCCGTTGCCGCCGAGGCACTCGAGCGCCTCGCCCGCGTGCGGGACGGCCCGCTTGCAGAGCCAGTACTTGAGCACGGCGTTGGCGATGCGCTTGAACTGGGTCGCCCGCTCGTCGCCGGCGATCGACTCGTCGTAGGCCCGGGCGAGGCGCAGGGCTCCGATCGTCGCCAACTCGGACTCGAGCGCCAGATCGGCGAGCACGTTGCGCATCAGCGGTTGTTCGATCAGGCGCCCGCCGAACGCGGACCGGTGCTCGGTGTGGTGGATCGCGTTCGCGACCGCCGCCCGCATCCCGGCGGCCGCTCCGAGCGCGCAGTCGAGGCGGGTGTGGTTGACCATCTCGATGATCGTCGGGACGCCGCGGCCCTCCTCGCCGACCAGCCGCGCCCAGGCGCCGCGGAACTCGACCTCGCTGGACGCGTTCGACCGGTTGCCGAGCTTGTCCTTGAGGCGCTGGATCAGGATCGTGTTGCGCTCGCCGTCCGGGGTGAAGCGCGGCATGAAGAAGCAGGAGAGCCCGCCCTCGGCCTGGGCGAGGACGAGGAACGCGTCGCACATCGGCGCCGAGAAGAACCACTTGTGGCCGGTGAGCGAGTACTCGCCACCCGGCCCGCCGCCGTTCAGCGGCACGGCGACCGTCGTGTTGGCGCGCACGTCCGAGCCGCCCTGCTTCTCGGTCATCCCCATGCCGCAGAGGGCGCCGGCCTTGTCCGGGGCGGGGCGCAGGCGCTCGCCGTCGTAGTGCAGGGAGGTGAAGCGGGGCTCCCACTCCGCCGCGAGGTCGGGCTGCTTGCGCAGCGCCGGGATCACCGAGTAGGTCATCGAGATCGGGCAGCCGACCCCGGCCTCGGCCTGCGACGCGACGCTCATCGCCCCGCGCACGACGTGTGCCCCCGGGACCGGCTCGCGCCACGGCAGCGCGTGCAGGCCGAACCGGACCCCGGCTCCCAGCAGCTCGTGCCAGGCGGGATGGAACTCGACCTCGTCGACTGCGGTTGCCGAAGCGGTCGTGGGTGCGCAGCTTCGGCGGGTTCTCGTTCGCCTCGAACCCCCAGCGGATCGTCCGCGCCGAGCCGGCGAAGGCGCCGACCTCGCTCACCCGCTGCTCGGCCCAGTCGCCGCCCTCGCGGCGCAGCGCCTCGATCAGCGACGCGGTCGGACTCGTAGGTGTTGTAGCCCTCGAGCGGGGTGGCCTGGTTGACGACCTCGTGGGTCGCTGCGGAGGTGCGCTGCTCAAGCGTTGACACTGACGGGCTCCTTTCCGGTGACCGAGCGAATACAGAAGTCTCTCAGCGAGTCGATCAGCGACTCGGGGTCGCGCTCGGCGGTCGTGGGCGACACCGGGCCGACCAGCGCCTCGCCGATCGCGCCGACCAGCGCCGCGGCGCTGGTGGCCGGGTCCTGCGGCGGGAGCTCGCCGGCCGCCACCCCCGACTCGATCACCCCGGCGAAGGCGTCGCGGTAGGCGCGGCGGAACACGAGCCGCTCGGCCTCGACCGCGGGGTCGACGGGCTCGGCGATCAGCGCCCAGGCCAGCCGGCGGCCGCGCAGGGCGCGCCGGGCGAAGGTCTCCACCGCCGCCGCGATCCGCTGCGGCGCCGTGGCCTCGCGATCAGCCGCCGCGGCGATCACCGCGTCGACCTCGTGCTGCGAGGCGTTGCGGAAGACCTCGGCGAACAGCTCCGCCTTCGAGGGGAAGTGGCGGTAGACGGTGCCGGTCGCCACCCCGGCGCGGGCGGCGACCGCGCTCACCTGGGCCTCGCCGTAGCCGCCGTGGGCGATCAGGTCGCGGGCCGCGACGACGATCCGCTCGCGCACCGCCGCCTTGCGCGCCTCGGTTCGCTGCGTCGGACGGTAGGCCACCAAAGAAGTGAATCACGATTCACTCCTTTGGGTCAAGCGCGCTGATCCAGGCGACGACGGAGTCGCGGTCGTCGCGCACGCGTCGGCGCTGAATCGCTGGACCGTGATCCCGCGCGCCGTGAGCTCGGCGTCCTTGCGGCGGTCGCGTTCGAACGCCCAGGGCGAAGAGTGCGTCGAGTAGGCATCGACCTCGACCACGAGGCCGGCTTCGCGCCAAAGGAAATCCACGGTCCAGCGCCCGATCTTCACGTCCGTCTCCGGCTCGGGCAAGCCCGCGTCGCGGACCGCGCGCAGGAGCAGGCGCTCGGGGCGCGAGCGGGTTCGAGCCGGCTGCCCTCCGCTCGAGCAGGCTGGTCAACCTCTTGGTCCCGCGGCGCCCGCGGGCGCCGTTCGCGGCTCGCAGCATCGCTGCGCGATTCGTGAGCCCGAGCGCGAACGCCTCGGCGACGGCGCGTTCGAGCTCGGCCGGGCGCAGACGCCGGCAATGTCGAAGAGCGTCCGGATCGGCGCGGTTACTGGGATTCCATGACGCTCGCGGACCTCATGCGGGTGAAGCGAGGACGTCTCGATGCACCACGATTCCCCGGTCGCCACGCCGATGCGGGCCGGGACCGTCACGTGAATCGACGACGCACCGACCTCGTCGGGAGCATCTCGTAGAGGCTCACCGCGGAGCGATGGCTGAGCACGGCGCCCGGCCCGCACGCCAGGACCGCGGCGAGCGCGGCCGAGTGGGGCAGGGAGCACGGTCCGACGAGAAAGACGCCCCGATGCAGGCGCTGGAGCTCGCCTCGCTCGACCGCCCGGTCCACCTGCCGCGCCGAGTAGCCCGCAGCCCTCCAGCTGCGCGAGCGTCGCCACCGCGTGCTGGCTACGCGCGATCCTCTGGAGCTCGCTGTTCGAGCCGCACCGAAACCACCCATGTGGTGGTTTGAGTGCGGCTCGCGGTGAGGTTCGCCCTCTAGGCGCGCGGCGCGGCCGGGGTTCCGAGCAGCTCGAGCTGGAGCTCGGTCTCCAGGGCCAGGGCCTCGGCCGGCGTGAGGGACGGCGCTTCGTTCAGGAGGCGCTTGGCGTTGCGCACCGCCTCCGGCCTTCGCGCCGCGATCTCGGCGGCGAGGGCGCGGGCTTCGTCCTCGGGCAACTCGGAGATCCGGGTGACGAGGCCGAGCTCGAACGCCTCGGCGGCCTCGACCTTGCGGCCGGTGAAGACGAGCTCGCGGGCCACGTCGTCGCCGACGAGCCGCGGGAGGGTCTGGGTGATGCTCATGTCCGGGATCAGGCCGTGGACGATCTCCATCACCGACAGCTTCGTGTCGGGAGCGGCGATCCGGATGTCGGCGCCGAGCGCGATCTGCAGCCCGCCGCCGAGGCAAGCGCCCCGCAGCGCCGCGACCACCGGCACCGGGAGCTCGCGCCACCCGTAGGCGACGCGCTGGGCGAAGTTCGCGATCTCGCCGTCGGACCTCACGAGGCCCTCCCCGGCGAGATCGCCATCGCCCTCGCCCGAAGCTCGCGATGTCGAGGCCCGCGCAGAAGCTCGGGCCCTCGCCCCGGAGGACGACCGCGCGGACGTCGTCGCGGTCCCCGAGCTCGTCGAGCGCCTCGTTGAGCGCCACGAACATGCGCCAGTCGAGGCCGTTGTGCTTGGCGCCGCGCATCATCCGCACGTCGGCGATCCCGTCGGCTACCTCGATGCCCACCCGTTCGGCGTCCACCCACCGGACTCTACGGCGCGACTAGGCTGCGCGGCACCCGACCGAGGAGGCGCACTTGCCAAAGGTGAAGCTGCATCGCTGCCCGTTCACGTTCGTCCACAACGATCTCGACTCGTGCTGGAAGGTCCAGAGCGCCCTGGACGAGCAGGGGATCGACTACGAGGTCGTCAAGGAGCCCATCTTCCCGCGCGGCCGCCGCAAGGACGTCGAGCGGATCAGCGGCCAGACCTGGCTCCCGGTGATCGAGTTCGAGGACGGTTCCGCGTACCGGGCGGAGTCCAAGGAGATGGCGGAGACGATCGAGGCCGGCCGCCTGTTCGAGCAGGCCGCAGGTTCACCGCAGTAGGATCGCGCGCCGCATGGCCGAGAAGATCAAGGTCCGCAACCCGATCGTCGAGCTCGACGGCGACGAGATGACCCGGATCATCTGGGCGTTCATCAAGGAGCAGCTGATCCTGCCCCACCTCGACCTCGAGCTCGAGTACTTCGACCTCGGGATCGAGAGCCGCGACGCCACCGACGACCAGATCACCGTCGATGCGGCGAACGCGATCAAGGAGCACGGGGTCGGGGTCAAGTGCGCGACGATCACCCCGGACGAGGCGCGCGTGGAGGAGTTCGGGCTCAAGCGGATGTACCGGTCGCCGAACGGGACGATCCGCAACATCCTCGGCGGGGTGATCTTCCGCGAGCCGATCGTGATCTCGAACATCCCGCGGCTGGTTCCCGGGCTGGACGAAGCCGATCATCATCGGCCGCCACGCCTTCGGCGACCAGTACCGGGCGGAGGACACGCTGATCCCCGGCGAGGGCCAGCTGACCCTGACCTGGACGCCGAAGGACGCCAGCCAGGGCGAGCCGATCGAGATCGACGTCTTCGACTTCCCCTCGAGCGGGATCGCGATGGGCATGTACAACCTCGACGACTCGATCCGCGACTTCGCCCGCGCCTCGATGCGCTACGGCCTCGACCGCGGCTTCCCGGTGTACCTCTCGACCAAGAACACGATCCTGAAGCGCTACGACGGGCGCTTCAAGGATCTCTTCGCCGAGATCTACGAGAACGAGTTCAAGGACGACTTCGAGGCCGCCGGGATCACCTACGAGCACCGGCTGATCGACGACATGGTCGCCGCGGCGCTGAAGTGGGAGGGCGGCTACGTCTGGGCGTGCAAGAACTACGACGGCGACGTGCAGTCGGACACGGTCGCCCAGGGCTTCGGCTCGCTCGGGCTGATGACCAGCGTGCTGATGACCCCCGACGGCAAGACCGTCGAGGCGGAGGCCGCGCACGGCACCGTCACCCGGCACTTCCGCGAGCACGAGAAGGGCAACCCGACGTCCACCAACCCGATCGCCTCGATCTTCGCCTGGACCCGTGCCCTCGCCGCGCGCGGGCGCATGGACGAGACCCCGGAGGTGACCGAGTTCGCCGAGACGCTCGAACGGGTCTGCGTCGAGACCGTCGAGAGCGGCAAGATGACCAAGGACCTGGCGCTGCTGGTGGGCTCAGACCAGGAGTTCCAGACCACCCAGGAATTCCTCGCCTCGATCGACGAGAACCTGCAGACCGCGGTCTCCTGAGGCGCGGCCTCAGCCGCAGTCGTAGATCTCAGACGGGAAGCTGATCAGCAGGTCGCGGATCGGGCTGCCGGAGTTCTGGCCGGGGTTCTCGAACGGGACCTCGACCGAGTCGCCGTCGACCACCGGCTCGGAGGTGGCGAGCGAGGCGTTCTCCTCGATCAGCGCGACGTCGACGCGGTCCGCGTCGGCTTCGTCGTCCAGGGCGAGCCGGATCGTGCCCGCGGTGCCCTCGGCGTTCTCCCAGCCACCGAACGCCTGCACGCAGTCCTCGGCGAGCCCGACCACGGCCTGGCCGAGGGGCTCGTCGCGCGGCTCGAGCAGGGCGACGGCCTCCGCCGGGCCCCCGGGCGGATCGGCGACCGCGTCGGCGGCCGAGGCATCGGCGCCGGCGATCACGAACACCCCGTCGCCCGCGTCGGAGACCTCCCCGATGCGCGCGTCGGGGTTGGAGAGGGTGTCGCCGTCGCGCTCGTAGCCCTGGTCCTCGAGCGCGCCGGCGAGGTCGTCGAACGTCTGGCTCGTGCGGATCGCGCTCAGGGTCCCCTCGGCGCCGCCCGAGGTGGCCGCGGCGGAGATCGCCGTGCCGTCGAAGGCCTCGGCGATCGGGTCGCGTTGCAGCGTCTGGATCGCGAAGCTGAGCTCCGGCATCGTGATCACCGAGGCGCTCAGCAGGCGCCGGTCCGGGTCCGCGGGGTCCTTGTCGACGTCCGCGGGGGTGTCGGGGAGGGCGTCCGCGTCCTCGGGCAGGCCGAGCTGCTCGCGAAACGCCGTCAGGTCCGCGACCTGAACCGTGAACGATTCGGAGCTCAGGTAATCGGTGAGGCCGGCGGTCGGGTCGCCGCCGGAGGGGGTGTCGACGGGGGGCGGGCCGGACTCGTCGTCGCCTCCACCGCACCCCGCCGGCACGACGACGGCCAGTGCGAGCGCCACGAGCGCGGCCGGCCGGCGCCAGGTCAGGCGGGTGATGTGTGCCACGAGCGCATCGATCACGACCGACAACCTATTGATCGGGATCGACTAGCTTGGAGAACCGACACCTCTAGCGACTCAGGAGCGATGAATCTGTGAGCACCCCCGTGAAGGTCACCGTCACCGGCGCCGCCGGGCAGATCGGCTACGCGCTGCTGTTCCGGATCGCGAGCGGCCAGATGCTCGGCGACGAGACGCCCGTCGAGCTGCGCCTGCTCGAGATCCCCGACGCGCTCGCGGCCGCCGAGGGCACCGCGATGGAGCTCGAGGACTGCGCGTTCCCGCTCCTGCGCAAGATCGAGATCACCGACGACCCGAAGCTCGCCTTCGACGGCTGCAACGTCGGGCTGCTGGTCGGGGCGCGGCCGCGCACGAAGGGCATGGAGCGGGCGGACCTGCTGGAGGCCAACGGCGGCATCTTCAAGCCCCAGGGCGAGGCGATCAACGCCGGCGCGGCCGACGACGTCAAGGTGCTGGTGGTCGGCAACCCGGCCAACACGAACGCCCTGATCGCCCAGGCGAACGCCCCTGACGTGCCCGCCGAGCGGTTCACGGCGATGATGCGCCTCGACCACAACCGGGCCGTCGCCCAACTCGCCAACAAGCTCGGGGCCCCGGTCTCCGAGGTCTCGAACATGACCGTGTGGGGCAACCACTCCCCGACCCAGTACCCGGACCTCGTCAACGCCAAGGTCCGCGGTGAGAACGCCTGGCGGGCCGTCGACGACGAGGCCTGGATCGCCGACGAGTTCATCCCGAGGGTCGGCAAGCGCGGGGCCGAGATCATCGAGGCGCGCGGCGCGTCGAGCGCCGCCTCGGCTGCGAACGCGGCCATCGACCACGTCCGCGACTGGGTACTCGGAACGCCCGCGGGCGAGTGGGTCTCGATGGGCGTCCCCAGCGACGGGCGCTACGGGATCGAGGCGGGGATCATCTGCGGCCAGCCCTGCCAATGCACCGGCGGCGAGTACTCGATCGTCGAGGGGCTGGAGATCACCGACTTCTCGCGCGAGCGGATCGACGCCTCCGCCGAGGAGCTCCGCTCCGAGCGTGAGGCGGTCGCGGGGCTCGGCCTGGTCTGAGGGCGGGGCCGGGGGAGGTCGGCTTCCGCCGTTCCCCCGGCCGCGCTGCTCGGCTAGCTGACCGGGTGGTAGGCGCGCCCCTCCTTACGCACCTTGCCTTCCTTCTCGAGCTCGGCGAGGACCCGGTACAGGTAGTTCGGCTTGATCTTCATCCGCTTCGCGATCTCCGAGGCGGAGACGCCGGGGTTGGCGCCGATCATGCTCACCGCCTGATCCGCGCGCGTGCCGCGGCGGCGCCGGCCGGAGCTCCTTCCGGACGCTCCGCGAGTGGCGCGGCGGGCCGCGTGCCCCGTGGCGCTCCCCAGTGAGGCTCGCCAGCGCACGCGTGAGCTGGTCCCGCTCGGCGTCGAGCTCGCTGATCCGTTCGCGGATCAGGCTTGCCGCTTCGTCGACCGTGGTCTCCGTTGGTGACATATGACTTCCCCTTCCAACTCACCGCGTTACACAGTGGTCTTGTCGTAAATGTGAACCGGAGAGTAACGACTCGCGCAGACCGGCTACGAGAGACGTCCAGGGAATTCGCCGGACGGGCCGGCGCGTCTCGCCGTCAGGAACCGCGGCGTGTGCGCGGGAGGGTGCGGAAGACCACGTCCCAGAGCGGCGAGGAGACCCCGTAGCCATAACGGTGGTCCTGGAAGTGGTGGCGCATGTGCTGCTCGCGCAGGTTCTTCCCGAGCGCCGACTTGGGCACGAAGTGGTGTAGGTAGTAGTGCATGTAGTCGTAGGTCAGGTAGCCGACCAAGAAGCCGGCGAACAGCGGGTACGCGGTGGGCAGCCCGAAGATCAGCCAGAAGACGCCGAAGAAGAGCGCCGCGAGCGGGATGCTCGCGCCCGGCGGCATCACGAGGCGCATCTTGTCGTTCGGATGGTCGTGGTGGACGCCGTGG
The DNA here is from genome assembly GCA_963729065.1 of uncultured Solirubrobacterales bacterium. Classification (GTDB taxonomy): domain Bacteria; phylum Actinomycetota; class Thermoleophilia; order Solirubrobacterales; family 70-9; genus WHSW01. Next base: position 199,423 of record CAVSMS010000010.1, on the reverse strand, counting down.
ATGATGAAGTGCAGGCGGTGGCCGATCGGATGGTCGGGATCCCAGTGAAAGACCTTGCGGTGCAGCCAGTACTCGGACAGCGTCCAGATCACCAGCCCGCCGAGCATCAGGGCGATGATCTCGAGCGCCCCCTGGCCGTCGCGGGCTCCGAGCACGACGAGGCCGGCGATCACCGGGATGTAGATCAGGGCCGGGACCACCGGATGGATGCGCGAGAAGAAGTCGAGGAACCGACTCGCGAACAGCGGCGGCGAGGCGCTCAGTCGGGCGGTGCGGTCACTCGGCATCGCCGCCAATTCTAGAAGGCCCGCCCGCCCGCGGTCAGGTCTCGCGGACGAGCAGCACGGGCTGGCGCGGTGGGACGAGCCCGTGCGGGGTGTCCGCGCGGAAGGTCGAGCAGGGCTCGTCGAGATCGAGCGCGCAGAGCATCCGCCGGTGAAAGAAGCACTCCTCGCAGCTGTGCCCGTCGCGGCGCTTGCTCCTGCGCTTCGCCGCGCCCTTCCGCCTCAGCCCCAGCGCCTCGGCGATCTCCGTCGCCTGTTCGACCTCGATCACGACTCCCTCTCTCGTCCTCTCCAACCTCGCGGCGATCATCTCAGCCGCCGCCGCCGCGCGAGCGGCGCGATTCCGCAAAACGCCGACAATTCGCCGCGGGCGCCGTCGCGGGTTTCCGGCGTTTGCGGGAACGGCGGATCGCGCAAGCGCGCGGTCTCGCCGTCCGCGCCCCGGCGGGGGCGCGGATTCGCTCATCTAGAGTCTCGCCACGATGAGGATCACGGTGCTCGGCAAGTCGCCGGCGTGGCAGGACGCCGGCGGGGCGTGCAGCGGGTACCTGGTGCAGGAGGGCGGGACCACGGTGCTGCTCGACTGCGGCGGCGGCGTGTTCGGGAAGCTGCGCGAGCTGGTCGACTACACCGACGTCGACGCGGTCGTGATCTCGCACGTCCACGCCGACCACTTCATCGACCTGATCCCGTACTCGTACGCGCTCCTGCTCACCCCGCGCCAGCAGCCGGTCCCGGTCGCCGGCCATCCGGGCACCGACGACCCGGCGCGGCCGCGCCTGATCGTCCCGCCCGGCGCCCGCCAGGTCTTCCGCACGGTTGTCGGCGCATGGGGCGACGAGGAGCTGGTGGAGCAGGCGTTTGCGATCGAGGACTACGACCGCGACTCGGAGGTCGCGATCGGCCCGCTGACCGCGACCTTCGCCGAGGTGCCGCACTTCATCCTCACCCACGCGGTCAACTTCGTCTCCGAGGCCGGCCGCTTCACCTTCGGCGCCGACTGCCGCCCGTGCGAGGAGCTGGTCGACGTCGCCCGCGACACCGACCTGCTGTTCGTCGAAGCCACGCTGCCGCGGCCGGAGCGCACCGGGATCCGGGGCCACCTGACTCCGGAGGAGGCCGGCGACCACGCCCGCCGCGCCGGCGCCAAGCGGGTCGTGCTCACCCATATCTCCGACGAGCTCGACGCCGAGTGGGCCCGCGACGAGGGCGCGCGGGCCTTCGGGGCGCCCGTCGACGTCGCCCGCGCGGGCGACGTCTTCGAGCTCTGATTCGCCGCCGCGCCGATCTTTAGCCGCACGGGCCAGATCTGGACGAATATATGAGCGCGCACGCCTAAGCGCGGCGGCGCCGGCTGGTCGATGCTCAGGTAATGGACGGATTCTCGGAGGCCCTTTCCAACCACGGTTCGTGGGAGTACGAGCTTCCCGCGCGCAGCATCAACTGGAGCGACGCCCTCTACCGCATCCACGGGGTCTCGAGCGAAAGCTTCGAGCTCACCCCGGAGCGAATCCGCGAGCTGATCCACCCCGAGGACCTCAGCGAGTACGAGCGCATCGTCGCCAACGCGATCGAGTCGGGCTCCCCGTTCACGGTTCAGCACCGGATCGTCCGCCCCGACGGCGCCGTCCGCACCGTGATCGTCCGCGGCGGCTTCCTCACCGGCGTCGCCGACGACGAGCGTGGGGCCCGGCTGGTCGGCACGACCCAGGACGTCACCGGGCGCACGGGTTACGAGGAGCGGCTCTGGCATCTCGCCAATCAGGACTCGCTCACCGGGCTCTTCAACCGCAGGCGATTCGCGGAGGAGCTCTCCCGCGAGGTCGCGGTGGCGCGCCGCAGCGGCGCGGAGGGCGCGGTGGTGATCCTCGACCTGGACCGGTTCAAGGAGGTCAACGACAGCCTCGGCCACCTCGCCGGCGACATGGTGCTGATCCGCGTGGCGGACTCGCTGCGAGCCCGCCTGCGGGCGACCGACACGCTCGCCCGCCTCGGAGGCGACGAGTTCGCGGTCGTCCTGTCCTCCTGCGCGCCGGACGAGGCCGAGCGCGTTGCCGCCGGGCTGGGCGAGGCGATCCAGGCCGGAGCCTCGGTCGCGGTCGCCGGGCGCGAGCGCGCGATCAGCGCGAGCCTCGGCGTCGCCCCGTTCGGGACGCGTGAAGAGGAGACGGCCGAGGGGTTGCTGGTCGAGGCCGACCTGGCGATGTACCGGGCGAAGGCAGTCGGTCCCGGGAAGATCGAGGTGTTCGACGAGGAGATGCGGGCCGAGCTGGCGGAGCGGCTGGAGGTCGAGGGCGAGCTGCGCGACGCGGTCGAGACCGAGCAGCTGCGGGTCCACTACCGGCCGAGGAGTACGGGCTGATCGCGGCCCGGCCGCGGTCGAGGCCTAGACGGACGGCGGCCACGGTCTAAATTTGCACGTATGTCGGAGCGAGACCTGCGGGTCAACTTCGAGCGCATGTGGCGCGAGATGGACGAGCTGCTCGGCGACCCGTTCGCCGAGCGCCGCCGCCGCGCGCCCAGGACCCTGACCGGATTCGCGCCGCGAGTGGACGTCTACTACGGCGGCGAGCCGCCGTGCGCGGTGGTCAAGGCCGAGCTCGCCGGCGTCGACATCGACACGGTCTCGCTCGAGGTCGCCGGGCGCGAGCTGGTGATCACCGGCGAGCGGCCGGTCGCCGAGACGGAGGGCCGCGTGTACCAGCAGCTCGAGATCGAGGCGGGGCCGTTCCGCCGCGTGGTCGAGCTCGGCGCCGACGTGGTCGCCGAGCGGGCCCGGGCGAGCTACGACGACGGGATCCTCCGGGTCGAGCTCCCGATCGCCGGCCAGGTGACCCGCCGGGTGCCGATCGAGCCCAAGCGCGAGCGCTGATGGACGGCAACGGCATCCAGGTCGTCGAGACCGAGGACGTCGAACGCGCCGTCCGCGAACGCGCCGGAGGCCCGCTGCCGGCGGCGCTGCCGGTGCTGCCGCTGAAGGACGCGGTCGCCTACCCCGACACGCTGACCCCGCTGGCGGTCGGGCAGGAGCGCTCGATGCAGCTGGTCGACGACGTGCTCGGCGGCGAGCGCACCCTGGTCATGGTCGCCTCCCGCGACTCGGAGCTCGACGAGCCCGGCCCGGACGCGCTCTATGAGGTCGGCGTCGTCGGCGTCGTCGCCCGCATGCTCAAGATTCCCGACGGGACGATGCGGATCCTCGTCCAGGCGACGGAGAGGGTGCGCATCGGCGACTACGTGACCGAGCAGCCCTACCTGGTGGCGCGGATCGAGGCGCTCCCGGACGTGGTCGAGCCCTCGCCAGAGCTCGAGGCGCTGACCCGCAACGTCCAGCGCACGTTCTCCGAGATCATCGAGCAGATCCCCTACCTGCCCGAGGAGCTGCAGCTCGCGGTGACCAACATCGACGAGCCGTCGGCGCTCTCCCACCTGATCGCCGGGGCGCTGCGGATCCCGACCGCGGAGAAGCAGCAGCTGCTCGAGGAGGTCGACGTCACCCGGCGCCTGCGCCGGCTCTCGGAGCTGCTCGCCCGCGAGCTCGAGGTGATCCAACTGGGTTCGCAGATCCAGTCGCAGGTCGAGTCGGAGATGGAGAAGGGCCAGCGCGAGTACTACCTGCGCGAGCAGCTGAAGGCGATCCAGCGCGAGCTCGGCGAGGAGGACGAGACCCAGGCCGAGGTCAACGAGCTGCGCGAGCGGATCGCCGCGGCGGCGCTGCCGGAGGGCGCGCAGAAGGCGGCCGACCGCGAGCTCTCGCGGCTCGAGCGCCTGCCGCCTGCCGCGGCCGAGTACGGCGTGATCCGCACCTACCTCGAGTGGCTGGTCGAGCTGCCGTGGTCGCGGACCACCGAGGACAACCTCGACGTCGCGCACGCCCGCGAGGTGCTCGACGCCGACCACTACGACCTCGAGCGGGTCAAGGACCGGATCCTCGAGTACCTCGCGGTCCGCAGCCTGAATCCGGAATCCCACGGCCCGATCCTTTGCTTCATCGGCCCGCCCGGGGTCGGCAAGACGAGCCTCGGCCGCTCGATCGCCCGGGCGCTCGGACGCGAGTTCGAGCGCATCTCGGTCGGCGGGGTCCGCGACGAGGCGGAGATCCGCGGCCACCGCCGGACCTACATCGGCGCGATGCCGGGGACGATCATCCGCGCCCTGCGGGACGCCGGCAGCCGCAACCCGGTGTTCATGATCGACGAGATCGACAAGATGGGCGCCGACTTCCGCGGCGACCCGTCGAGCGCGATGCTCGAGGTGCTCGACCCGGCCCAGAACGGGACCTTCCGCGACCACTACCTCGACCTGCCCTTCGACCTCTCCGAGGTGCTGTTCATCGCCACGGCGAACTCGCCGGACACGATTCCGCCGCCGCTGCTCGATCGCATGGAGGTGATCCAGCTCGCCGGCTACACCACCGGCGAGAAGCTGCACATCGCCAAGCGCTACCTGGTCCCGCGCCAGCTGGCCGAGAACGGTCTCCGCGGGGCGGGGATCCGGTTCTCCGACGCGGCCCTGCGGGCGATCATCGAGGAGTACACGCGCGAGGCCGGCGTCCGCGGCCTCGAGCGCACGATCGGCACCGTCTGCCGCAAGCTCGCCCGCGAGATCGCCGAGGGCGCCCGGCGCAAGCGGGCCCGCGCCGCGACGATCTCCGCGAAGCGCGCCCGCGAGCTGCTCGGGCGGCGCAGGGTGTTCGCCGAGACCCGCCGGCGGACCAAGGTGCCCGGGGTTGCCACCGGCCTCGCCTGGACCCCCGTCGGCGGCGAGGTCCTGTTCATCGAGGCGACCGCGATGCCGGGTTCGGGCAAGCTGACGATCACCGGGCAGCTGGGAGACGTGATGCGGGAGTCGGCCCAGGCGGCGCTCTCCTGGGTCCGCGGCCACACGGCCGAGGTCGTCCCCGAGCTCCCGGACGACTGGTTCGCCTCGCACGACCTCCACGTGCACGTGCCGGCCGGGGCGGTGCCCAAGGACGGCCCCTCGGCGGGGGTGGCGATGGCGGTCGCCCTCACCTCGCTCGTCTCCGGCAGACCGGTCTCCTCGGAGACCGCGATGACCGGCGAGATCACCCTGACCGGTCAGGTGCTGCCGATCGGCGGCGTGAAGGAGAAGTCGCTCGCCGCCCTGCGGGCCGGGATCAAGCGGGTGATCCTGCCCGACCGCAACGAGGGCGACGTGCTCGAGATCCCCGAGCATGAGCGCTCCGGGCTGGAGTTCGTCTACGTCGACCGGGTCGAGCGCGCGCTCGAAGCGGCCCTCGAAGCGCCCAGGCGCCGTCGCAACCGCAGATAACCGAGCCCCGTTGCGGGTATATCCTCAGAGCGCCGACCACGGACGACGATCTGGAGAGGTACACAGCGATGGCGAAGAGCACGAAGGCAAGCCGGGCGCGCAACGCGGTCGGATCGGCCGCGGACAACCCGTATCTGAAGCGGATCATGGAAGACGAGGATCTGCGTGAAAGCGTTCAGGACGCGTTCGAGGCCGCCCGCGACGCCTACGAGCGACTGTCCTCCAATGGCAACGTCATCGACACGGCGATCGACGACAAGAAGGTCCACAAGGACCTCAAGACGACCGCCGAGAACCTGCGCGATGCGTCCAATCGCCTCCGCGGCCAGGAGAAGAAGCGCCATTGGGGCAGGCTGCTGGTGATCGGGATCGCCGGCGCCGTGCTCGCCCTGGCGCTCAGCGAGGGCCTGCGCAAGTCGGTACTCGACCGGCTCTTCGGCGCCGAGGAGGAGTTCGAGTACACCTCGACCACCACCCCGGCACCGCCGCCCGCGCCCGCCGCGGCCGAGAGCTGACCACGGGCGCCCGTGAGGGCGCCGTGACAAGTGACAGTGGGTTCGCGGGTGTATGATCGCCGCGCGGCTCGGTGTTGCATGCGATAACGAGCAGCCTTCGTAGGTTTCGGAATGGTGCGGGAGACCGGGTTGGGGCTCCCCTTCACTTCTGGGCCGGCGTGACGGGTCGCGAGAGCGTCGCGACCCATGAATACCACGCGGGCAGATGTAGCCGAGGATCGGTCGGGCCCCGGGTCCGGGTCCCGCGAGCAGGCGCTCGACGTCGCGCTTCGGTGTTTCGTCGACGCCGTCGGAGCGGACACCGGCGCGATCCTCCTCCGCGACCAGGGGATCATCAGGATGGTGTCCTACTGGGTCGGCGAGGGCCAGCAGCTCTCGATCGCGTGGACCAGCGAGTCGCTGCTCGGCCGCAGCTTCGAGGTCGACGGCGCCCTGATCGAGCACGGGACAGCGGCCGAGGGTGATCGCGCCGAGCCGATCTCCGCGATCGCTTCGCGGTTCGAGCACAACGACGGCGACCTGGGAGCGATCTACGCCGGGTTCTCGGAAGCCCGCCGGGGTGGCGAGCCGGAGCTCGTGCGGGCCACCGAGTCATACGCCCGCCTCGCCGGCCTCTGCCTCGCCCAGAGCGGCTCGCTCGCCTCGGCCCTCACGGCCCCGAACCTCGACGCGCTCACCGGCTGCATGAGCTACGGCGGCGTCTCCGACGCGTTCCGGGTCGAGGTGGAGCGCTCGCGACGCCACGGGCACCGGCTCTGCTGTTGCTTCATCGACCTCGACGGCTTCAAGCTGATCAACGACGAGCACGGGCACCTGCACGGCAACGAGGTCCTGAGCGCGGCAGGCTCGGGGCTTCGGAAGGCGGCGCGCCGCTATGACCTCGTCGGCCGCTTCGGCGGCGACGAGTTCATCGTCGTCCTGCCCGAGACGCCCGGCCGCGCCGCCCGCTCCATCGCGACCCGGCTTCGCGGCTCGATCCTGGAGGCGATCGCAGAGGCCACCAGGGTTCCCGTCGGCGTCTCGATCGGGATCGCGGAATGGGACGGCGAGGCCACGGCGACCGAGCTGTTCGACGTCGCCGATGCGGCGCTGCGGGAGGCCAAGAGCGCCGGCGGCGGCCGGATCGTCGGCCCGGGGCCCGATGAGCGCGGCGACCGGCTGGTCGAGCTGACCAAGAGCTTGGTGCGTCCCTGGCGAGAGACCCGGCGCCCAGCCGGACGGGACGCCGACGACCCACCCCGTGCCAGCGAGCGGTGATCGACCCCAGGCGGGACCGATCGCAACTTGCCGGCCGGGGTGGGTACGGCTTCTGACCGCGCCCCGCCGGGGAGATGGCGTCAGGAGAGGCGGCTGGGGCGCGCCGGGAAGATCTTGCCGAGGCGGATCAGCTGCCGCACCGAGCCGCGCGGGCGGATCCGGCGGCGCAGCAGCGCCCGGCGCGGGTTCTCGCCCTTGATCGAGACCCCGATCCAGTCCCGCCAGCTGGTGTCGATCGTCAGGTCGGGCGCCGGCGCCAGCCCAGGGCTGGCGGAGGTCGACCCGTTGTCGATCCGCACGTGCCAGGGATCGGCGTCGTCGAAGCGCCACTGGATCGTCATCGGCGAGCCGTTGACGGCGTCCGTGCGGGCGCTCCGGGCGACGATGTCGAAGTAGAGCGCCTGGATCTCGGGCGACGAGTCGGGACGGCCGTTGGGCTCGCCCATCACACCCGCTTCGAGCAGGATCAGCTGGCGCCGCGCGACCTCCTCCACGTCGAGCTCCGGATCGATCGGCAGCACGCCCTCCATCTCCTCGAGCGGGTAGCCCGTCGCCCGCCACTTGGTCCGCACGGAGCGCAGGCCGAAGGCGAAGATGTCCTCGAGCTCGAAGCCGTAGCAGCGGGTGTACTCGCGGTCCCAGTTGGGCGGCGAGAACACGGCGAGCGAGTAGGGGAGCAGCTCGCGCAGCAGCTCGGCCACCGCCTCCTTGCACTCCTCGGACTCGGCGAAGCACTCGGAGAGCACCTTGACCCCGAAGCCGATGTGCCGCTGCTCGTCGCGTGAGACGTTCGCCATCCCCTCGCTGAACCCGGGCATGGTCCCCGCGCTGGCGAAGTAGTCCTCGATGTAGTGCTGGCCGGGCTGGGCGAGCGTTGCCTCGACCACCATGTGGTAGAGCGCGATCCCGCGGGCGAAGTTCGGCAGGGAGCGGTCGCGGCGCAGGTCGTCGGCCATCCGATCGAGCCGGTCGAAGACCCCGCGATAGCCCCAGTTGAGCTGCGGCTCCGTGTAGGCCAGGGTCGAGGAGATCGAGTCGCCGGCGCCGATGACCTCGCTGAAGAAGCGGTGGAAGAAGACCGCGTGGCGGGCCTCGTCCACCTGCTGGCTGGCCAGGAAGTACTTCTGCTCGGGCTTCGGCGCCGCGTCGATGTAGGGCGAGAGGTTGTCGGCCACCGAGTCCTCGCCGAAGAAGAACATCGAGTAGATCCAGAGCGCCGAGCGGCGCTGCATCTCGGTCAGCGCGGCCCAGCCCTTGCGGTCCTCGGCGAAGTCGATCGCGGTCGCCTGCCAGTTCGACTGCTCCCAGCGGCGGTAGAGATCGTCGTAGCTGATCCCCTCCGCTGCCTTGATTCCGTCTTTTTGGGCGACGCTCATCTCTTCCTTCCTGGCGACCGTTACACCGCGCGATGTCGAGCTTAGTTGCTCCTCCGGGTGGGCGAAAGCGAAGTGTGAGCTACATCACACTTGACGGCCTCGGTAGCGTCGTATGGCGATGAGCGAAGTCTGCACGCACCTGGACCAGATCAAGATCACCCCGCCCGACGAGGTCGCGGGCTGCGAGGAGTGCATGAAGACCGGCGACCGCTGGGTGCACCTCCGGGTCTGCCTCACCTGCGGCAAGGTCGGATGTTGCGATTCCTCGCCGAACAAGCACGCCAGCCGCCACGCGGCCGAGGTCGGGCATCCGATCGTCCGTTCGGCCGAGCCGGGCGAGACCTGGTGCTGGTGCTTCGTCGACACCGTCGCCTTCGAGGTCGACTTCAGCTGAGCGCGGAGGCCGTGCTGTGACGGCGACGGTTGTACATCACGCATCGCGGGCGGAGCTCGAAGCCGGGCTCGATCAGCTGCGCGCGGCGCCCGCGACCGAGGGGGCGCTACGCCTGGTCGTCGTGCGACCGGCCCCGTTCGAGCGCCGGATCGTCGAGGCGGGCGAGATCGATCTCGTGCGCGGCATGATCGGCGACCGCTGGACCGTGCGCAAGAAGGGCACCGACGACCAGATCACGGTCACCCACGCCCGGTACCTCGGGCTGATCTGCGGCGGCGACGATCCCGAGCGCTGGGCCCAAGCGGGCGATCAGCTCTACGTCGACTTCGACATCAGTCACACCAACCTGCCGGTCGGCGCGCGGTTCGCCGTCGGCGACACCGTGTTGGAGGTGAGCCCGGATCCGCACCACGGATGCGGCAAGTACACGACGCGGTACGGGATCGAGGCGATGAAGTTCGCGAACACCGAGGAGGGTCGCCGGCTGCGCTTGCGAGGCCTGCACGCGCGGGTGATCGAGCCGGGCACGGTCCGCCGCGGCGACCGCGTGCGGAAGCTCTAGCCGAGCTTCGGGCTCTTCCAGGGCTCGGTGAGCCGGACCTCGAGCGCGTCGACGAGGCCGTCGATCGGCACGCGTCGCTGCTCGAGCGAGTCGCGATCGCGCAGGGTGACCGTGTCGTCCTCGGCGGTCTGGCCGTCGACGGTCACGCCCCACGGGGTCCCGATCTCGTCCTGGCGCCGGTAGCGCTTGCCGATCGAGCCGCCCTCGTCGTACTCGGCCGGAATCCGGTGACGGAGCGAGTCGAAGACCTCCCGCGCCCGCTCGGGCATCCCGTCGCGGGAGACCAGCGGCAACACCGCGGCCTTGACCGGCGCCAGCCTCGGGTGCAGCCGCAGCACGGTGCGCTGCCGGCCCTCGACCTCCTCGACGGCGTAGGCGTCGACGAGGAAGGCGAGCATCGCGCGATCGACGCCGGCGGCGGGCTCGATCACGTGCGGGACATACCGCTCCTTGCTCTGCTGGTCGAAGTACTCGAGCTTCTCTCCGGATGCCTCGGCGTGCGCGCGGAGGTCGAAGTCGCCGCGGTTGGCGATTCCCTCGAGCTCCGAGAAGCCCATCGGAAAGCGATATTCGATGTCGGACGTGGCGCTCGAGTAGTGCGAGAGCTCGTCCGCCCCATGGGCGCGGAGGGTGAGGTTCTCGGGCTGGATCCCGAGCTCCGTGTACCAGCGCATGCGCTCGGCCATCCAGTGGTCGTGCCAGCGCTCGGCGTCGTCGGGCGGGCAGAAGAACTCCATCTCCATCTGCTCGAACTCGCGGGTGCGGAAGATGAAGTTGCCCGTGGTGATCTCGTTGCGAAACGACTTGCCGATCTGCGCGATCCCGAACGGCGGCTTCTTACGCGCGAATTGCAGGACGTTCTTGAAGTTGATGAAGATGCCCTGGGCGGTCTCGGGGCGCAGGTAGGCCACCGAGCTCGAGTCCTTCACCGGCCCGACCGTCGTCTCGAACATGAGGTTGAACTCGCGGGCTTCGGTGAGCTCGCAGTCGGGACCCTCGCCGGGCCGCTTCGACGGCTTCTGCCCGCACTGCGCGTCCTCGAGCTTGTCGGCGCGGAAGCGCAACTTGCAGGTCTTGCAGTCCACCATCGGGTCCGTGAACCCGGCCAGATGCCCCGACGCCTCCCAGACCCGCGGGTGCTGGATGATCGCCGAGTCGATCGCGACGATGTCGTCGCGCTCCTGGAGCATCGCCGCGCCACCACTCGTTCTTGACGTTGTTCTTCAGCAGCACGCCGTAGTGGCCGTAGTCGTACGTCGAGCCGACCCCGCCGTAGATCTCCGAGGAGGGAAAGATGAAGCCGCGTCGCTTGCACAGCGCGACGATCTCGTCGAGCGCGGGCACGGCGGCGGTCTGCGGTGTCTCTGCCACGGGTCGCCATACTTGCAGCCCCGCATGCCCACCTACGAGTACAGATGCACCGACGGGCACACGTTTGAGGTCTTTCGATCGATGTCCGACGACCCGGTGACGGCCTGCGAGGTCTGCGGCAAGCCGGTCGAGCGCGTGTTCCACCCGATCGCCGTCCACTTCAAGGGCTCGGGCTTCTACGCCACCGATTACGCCAAGAAGGGCGCGGACAAGGGGTCGAGCGACGGCGACGGCAAGAAGGAGAGCTCGTCGGACAAGAAGTCCGACTCCGGCTCCAAGTCCGACGCCGGCTCGAAGCCGGAGAAGAAGTCCGAGAGCAAGTCGAAGGACTGAGGGTCGGGCGAACGCCCGGGCGCGTGGCGAGGGCTCGGGGCCGGGCTTGCTGGGTAGGGGCGGAGGTGTGTGGCGACGCGGGCGTTTGTGCCTCGCCGCGCGCTCGTGTGGCGCAGGCGCTACGGGATCGCCCGTCCCGCCGCTGGCGGATTTCGCTCAATAGTCCATCGTTTTCGGCCACTCGAGGCCGGTGGGCGCTTTCGTCCTCAGGAACGACGGCTTCGGCCCAGCGCGGCGGCGGGCCTGCGCCGTGGGTAGGGCGCACCGGGCTGTGCCGAGCGCCCTCGCGCAGGCGCCACCTCGCCGACCCGACTGGCGATTTGATCGAACCCGGCACGCGCCCTCGGAGCTCGCCCCGGGCTTCGGGCGGCGCTCGCTGACTGCGGGCAGTTCGGCTCGCGCGGCGGCTTTCCGCCGATCAGCTTCTCGGCCGCGCGCTCGCACTCCTCGGGGGAGATCACGAGGTTGCCGGCGGCCGTCGTGCCCGAGGGCGTCAGCACGGCCGTGTCACCGCCGCCGCCGGTCGCCGCCGCGATCGCGAGCTGGGGCATGGTCAGCGCGCCCATGCTCGAGACCATCGCCTTCGGGGCGTTCCAGGCGATGAACGGGCCCCGGATGAAGTTCATGGGCAGGCTGGTGATGCTGGTCAGCTTGCCCTTGATCCCGTCGAGGATCAGCTGCTGGAACTGGGCCCGCTCGACGTCCGTGCCCGCGAACTCGCCCTCGCCGCAGCTGTTCTCGCGCGTGCGCGCGAGCGTGATCGCCTGGAAGCCGTCGAGGTGGTTCTCGCCCTGCTCGAGGTCGAGCTTGAAGGCGCCCTCCGAGACGTTCGAGCAGACGGCGGTCGGCAGGTCGACGTCGATGCCGCCGATCGTGTCGATGAAGCTGCGGAAGCCGTCGAAGTCGATGATCGCGACCTGGTCGACGTTGATGCCGAGCAGGCCCTCGACGGTCCTGATGGCGAGCTTGGCGCCGCCGGAGGCGTAGGCCGAGTTGATCTTCTGCGGGCCCTGGCCGGGGATCTCGGCGAGCGTGTCGCGCGGGATCGAGAGCTTTCGCATCGTGCCCGCGCCCGCCCGGACGAGCATGATCGTGTCCGAGCGGTAGTTGCCCTTGCAGTGGCGGTCGCTGCCCTTGCCGCTGTTGATCGCGTCGAGGCACGCCTTGCTCTCGGCCTCGTCGGGTCCCGCGAAGGCGCCGGAGCGCACGTCGGTGCCCAGCACGAGGATCGTCTGGCCGCCGAGCAGGAACGGCCCGCCGTCGAGCGGCTTGCTCGCGCTGTCGACCAGCTTGCCCTTCTGGATCTGCGCCGAGATCGCGAAGGCGAGCACGCTGAGGAGGATCCAGCCGAGCGCGGCGATCCCGGCCCACTTGAGGGCCCGCCGCCACCACGGCCGCTCGCCGGGCGTCTTGAGCGGCTTCGGGGGCTTGTCCGAGTCGCCCCCGCGACCGAGCTTGCCGCGGAGCCCGGAGAGGTCGGGCTTGCGGATGCGGTCGAGCAGTCGCGGCCGCGACCGATAGACGGTGTACTCGGGCGGTTCGTCCCCGCGGGCTTCTGGGGTTCTTCCCCCTCGTCGGCCATCGGCTATCAATACCCCATGGCCTGCGCGAACTCCTGCCTGTGAGCGCCGCCTCGCGGGCGGCGATCGGCGTCGACCTCGGCGGGACGAAGATGGCCGTGGGCGTCGTCGACGACCAGCCGACGTCCGTTGGCGCTCGACCGAGGCGAGCATCGGCCTGACGCTCGATGAGCTCATGGAGAGGCTCGAGAGCGAGCTGCGCAGCGCGCTCGACGCCCACCCGCGAGGTCGAGGCGATCGGCCTCGGCGTCCCCTGCACGATCGATCGCGAGCGCGGGCTTCGCGATCACCTCGGTCAACCTGCCGATCGTCAACGTCCCGATCCGCGACCTGATCGCGGAGCGGCTCGGCGTCCCCACGTACATCGACAACGACGCCAACGTGGCGGCGCTGGCCGAGCACCGCTTCGGCGCCGGCCGGGAGACCCGCAACCTCGTCCTGCTGACGATCGGCACGGGGATTGGCGGCGGGCTGGTGCTCGAGGGCGAGCTCTACCGGGGCTCGATCGGGGCCGGCGCCGAGCTCGGGCATGTGGTGATCGACGAAAACGGCCCCAAGTGCCAGGGAAACTGCCCGAACCATGGCTGCGTCGAGGCGCTCGCCTCCGGCACGGCCCTCGGGCGCGCCGGCACCGCTCGCCGCCCAGACCCATCCGGATTCCGCGCTCGGCCGGGCGCTCGCGGCCGACGGCGAGGTCACCGGCAAGACGGTCACCGAGGCGGCGCTCGCGGGCGACGGGATCGCGGTCGAGGTCGTGGGCGGGATCGGGCGCCACCTCGGCGTCGCGCTGGCGAGCTTCGCGAACATCTTCGACCCCGACGTGATCGTGGTCGGTGGGGGCGTCGCGGCAGCGGGAGAGCTGCTCCTGGGGCCGGCGCGGCGCGAGGTGCGCGCCCGGGCGCTGCCGCCGATGAACGAGACCGAAGTCGCGCTCGCGGAACTGGGCCCCGACGCGGGGATGATCGGCGCCGCGGAGATGGCGCTCGAGGCGGTCGCGAGCGCCGAGCGACTGGACGAGCCGCGCTGATGCCCAGCGGCCGACGCGGAGCGAAGAGGGGCCTCGCGTGCCTGGCCGGCTGATCGTGTGCCCGACGCCGATCGGGAACCTCGAGGACCTCAGCCCCCGGGTCCGGCGAGCGCTCCAGGAGGCCGACGTGGTCGCCTGCGAGGACACCCGCCGCGCCGGGCGCCTCTACGAGCTGCTCGAGATCCCCCGCCCGCGCTTCGTCTCCTACCACGACCAGAACGAGTCCGAGCGCGCCCGCCAGCTGGTCGCCGAGATCGAGCGCGGCTCCCGGGTGGCGCTGATCTCGGACGCCGGCACGCCCGTGATCTCCGATCCCGGCTTTCCGCTCATCCGCGCCTGCCTGGAGCGCGACCTGGAGGTGGAGGTGCTGCCGGGCCCCTCTGCGGTGACCACGGCGCTCGTCGCCTCCGGGATGCCGGCCGACAGGTGGCGGTTCGAGGGCTTTCTCCCGCGCCGCGCGGGCGAGCTCGAGCGCGTGCTGGGCTCGCCCGAAACCGTGGTCGCGTTCGAATCGCCCCGTCGCCTGCCGGCTTCGCTCTCGGCGCTCGCCGCGCTGGCGCCTGACCGCCAGGCCGCCGTCTGCCGCGAGCTCACCAAGCTCCACGAGGAGGTCGCGCGCGGCACGCTGGGCGAGCTGGCGCGCCATTTCCGCGACGAGGCAAAGGGCGAGATCGTGGTCGTGATCGCGCCCGCGGCGGTTCGCGCCGCCGGCCCCGACGTCGCGTTCGCGGTCGACGCGCTGCGCCGCCTGGTGCAGTCCGGGGCGCGCCCGCGGGCCGCGGCGAGCGTGGTCGCGGCCCTCACCGGCACCCGCGCCAACGACCTGTACCGCGGCCTCACGGGCCGCGACCCCCGCGAATAGCGCCGTGAGGTTCCGGCTAAGCGCGGATTAACCGCCTGCGGCGCGCTTTCGCTGCAACCGTTCGAGCGAATAGGATGCGCCGGCGGCACGGATCCTGCGATCGCGTGCCGGACGGGGCGCACTCATGCGCCCCGCGCGCACGCGAGCAACCGGTTGGAGAGAGGAGAGAGGCACCCGCCGTCCCGGAGTGCAGGGAGAGCGATCCGATAACCCAGGTAAGGGCCGGGTCCTGGCGCGCGTGGCGGGGGTGGGCGCCCTGCTCGTCGGGGTGGTCCTGGTTGCGCTCGTGCTCTTCGGCGGCGACGACGGGCGCAAGTACAAGCTCCTGTTCGAGACCGGCGGACAGCTGGTCGCCGGAAACCAGGTGCTCGTCGGCGGGCAGCCGATCGGCACCGTCGACGAGATCACGCTGACCGAGGACGCCCAGGCGCAGGTCGACATCACGGTCGACGAGGCGCTGCACGAGGGGACCTCCGCCCTCGTCCGCGCGACCTCGCTCTCGGGAATCGCGAACCGCTACGTCTCGATCTCCCCGGGACCCAACTCCGAGCCCGAGATCCCGGAGGGCGGCACGATCGGCACCGACCGCACGACCTCGCCGGTCGACCTCGACCAGCTCTTCAACACGCTCGACAAGCCCACCCGGACGGCGCTGCAGGACGTGATCAAGGGCCAGGCGACGATCTACACCGGAAACACCGAGGAGGCGCGCGAGACCTACAAGTACTTCGCGCCGGGACTGCAGGCCACCACCCGCCTGCTGTCGGAGCTCACCCGCGACCAGACCTCGCTCAGCCGCTTCCTGGTCGAGGGCGACAAGGCCCTGGGCGCGGTCGCAGCGCGGCGTGACGACCTCTCCGCCCTCACCGAGAACGGCAACCGGGCCTTCCAGGCGATCGTCGAGCGCAACGAGGACCTCGATCGCATCCTCGTCTCCCTGCCGCCGGCGATGCGCCAGGCCAACACCACCTTCGTCAACCTGCGCGCGGCGCTCGACGACCTCCAGCCGCTGATCGACGACCTCGGCGTCGTCGCGCCCGACCTGCCGCCGTTCCTGACCCAGCTCCAGGACACGATCGACCCGTCGATCCCGGTGTTCCGCGACCTGACCCAGTCGATCAGCAAGCCCGGGCCCTCGAACGACCTCAACGACTCGCTCAAGGACCTGCCGGGCGGCCAGCGTGCCGTCAGCAAGGGCGTGCGGCCGACGATCAAGGCCCTCGACACGAGCCAGCACGTGATCGACTTCGCGGTCCCCTACACGCCCGACCTGCTCGGATTCATCAGCAAGTTCGGCCAGGTCACGGCCTACTACGACGCCAACGGCCACTACGCCCGCGTGCTTCCTGCCTCGGCGAACCTGTTCGCCTACAACGAGGGGACCAGCCAGCTCGACCCGATCTCGCCCGCGGAGCAGTTCGACGCCTTCCCGGCGCTCGGCCTGGGCCCGTTCACCCGCTGTCCGGGCGGCGCGACGCAGGCCAACCCCGGCTGGCCGAGCCCGACCGACCACCCGTTCCTGGGCGACGGCTCGCTCGACGGCGCTTGCGAACCCGACCAGGTGCCCCCGGGACCGTGAAGCGGGTCCTGGTCATCTGCGTCGCGCTCGTCGCCTCGGTGGCGATCCTGGCCACCGGGACGGCGACCGGAGGCGACGACGGCACCTACGAGGTGCGCGCCGTCTTCGACAACGCCGCCTTCCTGGTCGAGGGCGAGGAGGTCCGGGTCGCCGGGGCGAAGGTCGGCGAGGTCGCCGACGTCGTCGTCAGCGGCGTCGACGAGCCTGTCCGCGAGGACGGGCGGCCCGACCCGGGCAAGGCCGTGGTCGTGATGCGGATCGACGATCCCGGCTTCCAGGACTTCCGCATCGACGCGTCGTGCCTGATCCGCCCGCAGTCGCTGATCGGCGAGAAGTTCGTCGAGTGCGACCCGACCGAGCCGCGCGCGCCGGGTACGCCGGCGCCACCGCCGCTCGAGCAGATCCCCGACGGCGAGCCGGGCGAGGGCCAGTACCTGCTGCCGCTGGAGAACAACGGCACGGCGGTCGACGTCGACCTGGTCAACAACATCATGGAGGAGCCGTACCCGGACCGGTTCCGCCTCATCATCAACAGCCTCGGCGCCAGCTTCGCCGCCCGCGGCAAGGACCTGGCGGAGATCATCGAGCGCTCGAACCCGGCCCTCCGCGAGACGAACAAGGTGCTGGCGATCCTCGCGCAGCAGAACCGCGTCCTGGCCCAGCTCTCGACCGATTCCGACCAGGTGCTGACGGCGCTCGCCCGCCGCCGCGAGAACATCGGCAGCTTCATCAACGAGTCCCAGACGGTCGCCGCGGCGACCGCCGAGCGCAGCGCCGACCTCGAGGAGTCGTTCGCGCGCTTCCCGGCCTTCCTGCGCGAGCTGCGCTCGACCATGAACCGCCTCAACGCGTTCTCGACCACCGCGACGCCGGTGTTCCGGGACCTCGGCGAGGCGGCGCCCTCGCTGGCCAGGGCGACCGAGGCGCTGGGCCCGTTCTCCCAGGCCGGGATCCCGGCGTTCACGAGCCTCGGCGACCGCGACCGACGAAGGCCGGACCCGACCTGATCGCCTCCGACCCGGTGATCCGCCAGGTGCGCGGCCTGGGCGAGTCCGGCAAGAAGGCGACCAAGAACCTCGGCAAGCTGCTCGCCAGCCTGCGCAAGACGGGCGGCTACCAGTACCTGAACGACTTCATCTTCAACTCCGGCGGCTCGGTGAACGCGTTCGACGACTACGGGCACTTCCTGCGGGCCCTGCTGCCGAACAACAACTGCGTCGACTACGAGATCGTCCCCGAGGCAGGCTGCGGGACCAACTTCAGCCAGACCGTCTCGGCGGCGAAGACCGCGCAGGCGCTGGCCAAGCTGGTCGAGAGCGCAGCGGCGCGCGAGCTCCTGCGGCCCGACGGCCGCAACCGGGGCCGGGACGACGAGCCCGACGGCTCGCCGGATCCCGACCGCCAGGGCCAGACGACGACCGAGGCCGGCCCGCGGAGCGCGGATGAGGGCGGCCAGGCGGCTCCGGACGCCGACCAGAGCGGCGGCTCGGTGGCCGAGCCGCAGGGGGCCGCGCCGCCGGCGCCCGAGGGCGAAGGCGAGGAGCCCGGCGTGCGCACCGAGCCGGCCCCGTCGCAGGCCGGAGCCCCGACGCCGGCGCAGAAGCGCGCCCGAATGGCAGCCGCCCGCGACCTGCTCGAGTTCCTGGTCGGCGCGAGAAGCACCGATCGGAGCAAGCGATGAGGCGCCGCGGCGGCCTCGCCGGCGTCACCGCGAGCCCGACGATGGTCGGCGCGCTGACCGTGATGGTGGTCATCCTCGCCGTCTTCCTCGCCTACAACGCGAACACGGGACTGCCGTTCGTGCCCTCCTACCGGCTCTCGGCGATCCTCCCCGACGCCGCCCAGCTGGTGCCGGGCAACGAGGTCCGCGTCGGCGGCGTCCGCGTGGGCCAGATCGAGGACATCGTCCCGGTGTCGGACGGCGACGGCAACTACAGCGCCCGCCTCGACCTGAAGCTCAACGCCGAGGTCGACCCGCTGCCCGAGGACTCGACGCTGATCGTCCGGGCGCGCTCGGCGCTCGGCCTCAAGTACCTCGAGATCGACCGCGGGACCTCCGACGAGGGCTACCCGGAGGGCTCGGTGATCCCGCAGAGCGCCGCCCACCCGGAGCCGGTCGAGATCGACGAGGTGCTGAGCACGTTCGACGCGCCCACCCGCCGGGCGATCCAGGAGAACCTGTTCGAGTTCGGCAACGCGCTCGCCGGCCGCGGCCCGGACCTCAACGCGGCGCTCGCCGAGCTCCCCGACACGGTCAAGTACCTCGACGCCGGTGATGAGGAACCTCGCGTCGCAGAACACCCAGCTGGCGCGGTTCATCAACGCCAGCGCCGCGGCCGCCGCCGAGGTCGCGCCGGTCGCCGAGATCCAGGCGGACCTGTTCGTCAACCTCGACACCACGTTCACCGCGCTCGCCGAGGTCGCGCGGCCGTTCATCCAGGACACGATCTCCGAGACGCCGCCGACCTTCGCCCAGGCGCAGCAGAGCTTCCCGGTGATCCGCCCGTTCCTGGACCACAGCGCGCAGCTCTTCGTCGACCTGCAGCCGGGCGTGCGCGAGATCTCGAGGACCGCGCCGACGATCGCCAACACGCTCGAGACCGGCACCCCGGTGGTCGCCGCCTCGCCGCGGCTCAACCGCCAGCTGCCGCCGACGGCGGCGTCGCTGCTGGCCTTCAACAACGACCAGGACGTGCGCGACGGGCTCAGCCGTCTGACCCAGACGACCGACATCTTCGGGCCGGCGGTGCGCTTCGTCGCCCCGGCGCAGACGGTGTGCAACTACGCGACGCTGCTCTTCCGCAACGCGGGCAGCCTCTTCTCGAAGGGCTCGCCCGGCGTCCGCTGGCAGCGGTTCACCGTCTTCGACCCGCCCAAGGGCCCGAACAACGAGGGCGGGGTCGCCAGCGCGCCCGCCAACGGCGGCGGCGACGACGTCCGCAACTTCCTGCACATCAACCCGTACCCGAACACCGCCGCCCCGGGCCAGCCCAAGGAGTGCGAGGCGGGCAACGAGCCCTGGGTGACCGGCCGGCAGGTGATCGGCAACCCGCCGGGCAACCAGGGCACGGTCACCGACGCCCAGCCCGGCAGCGCCGACGACAGCGCGGACACGGAGGCGGAGCAGTGAGGCCGTTCTCCCGCCGGGCGAGCCGGCGCGACCCGTCCGGGCCCGCACCGGATCCGCGGATCTGGGGCCGCAAGTACCGCGGCCCGGCGCCGTGGATCTTCGGCTGCGTGATGGTGGTGATCCTCGCGATCGGCTCCTACCTCGCGTTCACCAAGGAGCTTCCGTTCGACGAGCCCGGGCTATGAGATCACGGCGACGTTCGAGAATGCGACCACGCTGCGCACGTCGAATCCGGTGCGGATCGCCGGCGTCAACGTCGGCGAGGTCACCAACGTCGAGCGCGACGGCGACCTGGCCAGGGTCACGTTCACGGTCGACGAGGAGGGCCAGCCGATCCACGACGACGCCGAGGTCTCGATCCGCCCGCGGCTGTTCCTCGAGGGCAACTTCTTCCTCGACCTCTGCCCCGGCAGCCCGAGCGCGCCGGAGCTCGACGACGGCGGCGACATCCCGATCACCAACACCTCGACCGCGGTGCAGCTCGACGAGGTGCTCGACCGCGCTCCAGGAGCCCGACGCGCCGCGGCCTGCAGCGGCTGCTCGAGGGCTACGGGACGGCGCTCACCTACGAGCCGACGGCCGCCGACGACGCCGACCAGGACCCGATCGTCCAGGGCGAGACCGCGGCCGAGTCGCTCAACGACGCGTTCGTGTACGGCGCCGACGCCGGGCGCGGCACGGCGATCGTCAACGCCGCGCTGCTCGGCAACAACCGCCACGACCTCTCCGGCTTCATCCGCAGCTTCGGGATCACCTTCGGCAAGCTCGCCGACCGCAGCGCCGACCTCTCGGACCTGATCACCAACTTCAACACCTTCGCCGGGGCCCTCGCCGACGAGTCCACCAACCTCTAGGCGACGCTCGCCGAGCTCGCCCCGACCCTGGAGGAGGCCGAGCCCTCGCTGCGGGCCCTCAACGACGCCCTGCCCGCGATCAGGGCGCTGGCGATCGAGTCGCAGCCGGGGATCCAGGAGCTGCCCGACACGATCTCCCTCGCGAGCCCGTGGCTGACCCAGACCCGGGCGCTCGTGCGCCGCTCCGAGCTCGGCGGGCTCGCCCGGCTGATCAAGAACGCGAGCCCGGGCCTGGCGAAGACCGCGGCCAACACGAAGCCGACCTTCCAGCAGCAGACGCTCCTCTCACGCTGCACCTCCGACGTCCTCGTGCCGGCGGGCGACGCGACGATCACCGACCAGTTCTCGACCGGCCAGCCGAGCTACCGCGAGTTCTTCTACTCGACCGTCCAGCTCGCCGGCGAGTCGCAGGGCTTCGACGGCAACGGGCCCTACGTCCGGTTCCAGTCGGGCGGCGGCGGGGTCCTGGTGGACGGCCCGAACCCCGGCGGCATCGTGGGCAGTGGCCCGATCCAGGGCACCTCGAAGAACTTCGCCAACGTCCAGGCCGCGCCCGAGGGCGTCCAGCCGGTGCTCCCGAACAACCCGCCGCCGTTCCGCCCCGAGTACCCGTGCCACAAGAACCTCGTCCCCAACCTCAACGGCCCGGCGGCAGCCCCCGGTCCGCCCGACCTGACTCCGGTGACCCCGTGAGGCGCGCGATCCGCGAACACCTCCGCGACTTCATCGCGATCGCCGCGCTGCTCGTGTTCGGCCTGCTGACCGCCGGCCTGATCCTCTCCCAGCAGCAGCAGCCCTACCCGTCGTGGATCCCGTTCCTGGGCGACGACCGCTTCGAGCTCAAGGCCGAGCTCTCGACCGCGCAGGCGGTGACGCCGGGCCAGGGCCAGACGGTGAACATCTCGGGCGTCAAGGCGGGCGACATCTCCGAGGTCGACCTGGTGAACGGCCACGCCGTGGTCACGATGCTGGTCGAGCAGCAGTACGCGCCGCTGATCCACGAGGACGCGACCGTGCTCCTGCGCCCGCGGACGGGCCTCCAGGACATGACGATGGAGCTCGACCCGGGTAAGAACGGCCCGGCCGGTGGCCGAGGGCGCGACGATCCCGCTCGCCCAGACCAAGCCCAACGTGCAGCCCGACCAGTTCCTGGCCGCGCTCGACGGCGACACGCGCGACTACCTCCAGCTGCTGGTCCAGGGCGGCGCCGAGGGCCTCGGCGGGCGCGGCAAGCAGCTCTCGGCCACGCTGCGCCGGTTCGAGCCCCTCGGCAAGTACCTGGCCAAGATCGGCAACGCGCTCTCCGAGCGGCGCCGCAACATCTCCCAGACGATCACCAGCCTGCGCCAGCTCGGCGACGAGCTCGCGCGGTCCGACATCCGGCTCTCCGACTGGGTCACCTCCCAGAACCAGGCGCTGCGCGCGTTCGCGAACCAGGAGGCCTCGATCCGCGAGACGCTGCAGGAGTTCCCCGGCGCGCTGGCCCAGACCCGGCGCGCGCTGGCGTCAGGCCAGGAGTTCGCGGAGGTCGCCGGCCCGGCGTCCGAGGCGCTGATCCCGGCGGCCCAGGCGTTCGCCCCGGCGCAGATCTCGGCGCAGGAGTTCTTCGCCAAGACGATCGCCCCGATCCGCGACCAGATCCGGCCCTTCTCGCGCTCGGTGCAGCGCCCGGTCAGGCACCTCAAGCAGGCCGCCGACCCGCTCGCCCAGACCACCGCGGGCCTCAACCGCTCCTTCTCGGAGCTGAACATGCTGTTCAACTCGCTCGCCTACAACCCGCCCGGCGCCGACGAGAGCAACCTCTTCTGGCTCTCCTGGCTCAACCACAACACGAACAACATGTTCCTGACGCAGACGGCCGACGGGCCGCTGCGGCGCGGCGCGATCCTGCAGACCTGCCAGACGGCGTTCAACGCGGAGACCTTCGCCTCCAGCCGCCCGTTCATCCGCACGCTGCAGCAGATCACCAACGTCACCCCCGCGAAGACCATCTGCCCGCTGGACGGCACGACCCTGCCCTCGATCCCCGGCGAGCTGCCGACGCCCCCGGCCCCATGAGCTGATGGAAACACGCCCGCCGACAGTCACCAGGATCCTGATCGCCGCCGGCTTCGCGCTCTCCTGCTTCGCCCTGGCCCTCTTCCTCTGGATCACGTTCGGGGGCCCGATCCCGCTGAAGCCCGAGGGCTACCGGTTCGAGGTCCCGTTCAACGAGGCCACGCAGCTCGCGCAGGAGTCCGACGTGCGGATCTCGGGGGTCTCGGTCGGCAAGGTGAAGGCGATCGACCTCGGCGAGCTCAACGAGGCCGTGGCGACGGTCGAGCTCGACTCGCGCTACGCGCCGATCCCGGACGACACCAAGGCGATCCTGCGCCAGAAGACGCTGCTCGGCGAGACCTACGTCGAGCTGACCCCGGGCTCCAACGAGGCTCCGTCGCTGCCCGAAGGCGGCTCCCTGCCGGCCGCGCAGGTCTCCGACGCGGTGCAGCTCGACGAGATCTTCCGCGCCTTCGACGAGCCGACGCGGGCGGCGTTCCAGGCCTGGATGGTGGGTCAGGCGGCGGCGTTCAAGGGCCGCGGCGACGACTTCTCGGTGACCATCGCCAGCCTCGAGCCGTTCGCCGAGCAGGCGACCCGGGCGCTGCGCCTGCTCGACTCCCAGTCGCAGGCGGTCAGCGGCCTGATCCGCAACAGCGGCGAGGTCTTCGGGGCGCTCTCCGACCGCCCGGGCCAGCTCCGGGGCCTGATCGAGAACTCCAACCAGGTCTTCCAGACGACCGCGGACCGCAACGAGGACCTCGCGACCGCGTTCGAGATCTTCCCGACCTTCCTGCGCGAGACGCGGGAGACGGTCGCCCGGCTAGAGGGTTTCGCCCGCGACGCCGACCCGGTCGTGGTCGCCCTGCGCCCGACGGCGAAGGAGGTGGCGCCGACGTTCGCCTCCCTCGGCCGGCTCTCGAACACACTCGATCCCTTCTTCGTCGGGCTGAAGACGGCGATCCAGCGGGCGCCGTCCGGCTTCTCCGCCCTGCGGAAGATCCTCGGCGACGGCCTGCCGCCGATCCTCAACCGCCTCGACCCGTACCTGGCCACCCTCAACGGGCTGCTCAAGGGCGTGCGCCTCTACAAGCACGAGATCACGGCCTTCCTCGGCAACGCGACGGCCGCCACCCAGGGCTTCCTCGAGATCGACGCCGAGACCAACCTGCCGGTCCACTACCTCCGCACCATGGCGCCGCTGACGCCCGAGGTGCTCTCGTCCTATCCGAAGCGGCTCTCGATCCAGCGGACGAACCCGTACTTCAAGCCCGAGGGCTACGCGGACGTGGGCAACCTGGGGTCGTTCGAGACGCGCCAGTGCAGCTCGGGGACGACGGCGACTCTGCCCGACAAGGCGTCCACGGTCAACGACCCCGATTTCAACGTCCGCACCGACGGCGATCTCGAGGACGCGGCCGACTACTACGACCGGATCAAGCTCTTCGCCTTCAACGACCAGCCCTCGACCGCGACGATCGCCCCGGCGCCCTGCACCGAGCAGCCCCCGTTCCAGTCGATCGGCTCGCCCTCGGAGACGACTCAGTACCTGCATACGTTCCCGCTGCCCTGAGCCGGAGAACTGCAACTTTCCGGGCCCTCGGGGGTTTGAACTGACTGGTGCCGGTGGCCCCGAGGCCGCGGGCACGACTTATAGGCATACGATCAAGCCCCCACCCGCGCGTCAGAGATAGCGCGCGTTCCCTTCAGGAGGATATGTGATTCGTAGATCACGCTTTGTCGTCGCGATCGCGCTCGTGCTCGCCCTTGGCGTCGCCAGCTTCGCTTTCGCCGACGGCGCGACCGACAACGAGGTAACCGTGCTTGGCAAGTCCTCGCCGACGAAGCTCGACAAGAAGAAGTGGAAGCCGATCACCCTTTACTCGGGCGTGACGACCTCGACGACCCACGCGGTCCCGGGGCAGGAGAACGCCGAGAAGGTGACCGTCGAGTATCCGAAGAACGTCAAGTTCGACCTGGATGCGGCCGACACGTGCTCCGCCTCGTTGCTCGGTACGACCACCGATCAGGCGAAGGCGGCCTGCCCGGCTGACTCGAACATCGGCTCGGGAGTCGCGCATGCGAACCTCGGCCACGGCCCGGACGAGCTCTCGGACGTGACCGTGACCGTCTTCAACGGCCCCGGCCCCAACCACATCCGGCTGCACGCCTACACGCCGACCTTCGGTCCCCAGCTGACCCAGGTCGTCGAGGCGGACATCGTCAAGAAGGCCCCGGACCCCGGCTTCGGCCCGGCCCTGGTCGTCAACGACGCTCCGGACCTCGTCGGTGACTCGTTCATGCTGACGCTGTTCGACGCGACGATCTCGAAGAAGACGAAGACCGTCCTCGGGCGCTGCAAGTCGAAGACGAACAACTGGCGCAACGTCACGGTGTACGACGACGGCACCACGGACACCGGCGACCTGCAGACGAAGTGCAAGCAGAAGAAGAAGAAGAACGGCGGCGGCGGCGGCGGGCGCAAGTAGGAACGCCCCCGGCTTACGCGTAAAGAAAAGGGCGGCTTCGGCCGCCCTTTTCTATTAGGTTCCCATCCAGACCACGCGCGTCAGAGAGAGCGCGCGTTTCCCACAGGAGGAGATGTGATTCGTAGATCGCGTTTTGTCGGAGTGATCGCGCTTGCGATCGCTGTCGGTGTGGCCGGCCTCGCGTTCGCGGACGGCACGAGCGAGAATGAGGTGACCGTCCTCGGCAAGATCACGCCGAAGAAGCTCGACAAGAAGAAGTGGAAGCCGGTGACCCTCTACAACGGCGTCACGACCTCGACGACCCACGCGGTCCCGGGGCAGCAGAACGCCGAGAAGGTCACGGTCCTGTACCCGAAGAACATCAAGTTCGACTTCGACGCGGGCCCGACGTGCGACGCACCGCTGCTCGGGACGACGACGGATCAGGCGAACGCCGCGTGTCCCGACTCGAACATCGGCTCGGGGGTCGCGCACGCGAACCTCGGCCACGGCCCGGATGAGCTCTCGGACGTGGTCGTGACCGTGTTCCACGGCCCCGCCAAGGACCACCTCCGGCTGCATGCCTACACGCCGACCTTCGGTCCCCAGCTGACCCAGGTCGTGGAGACGGATCTGGTCAACAAGTCCGGGGAGGCCGGATACGGCCCGGCGCTGATCGTCAACGACGCCCCGGACCTCGTCGGCGACTCGTTCATGCTGACGCTGTTCGACGCGACGATCGGCAAGAAGACCGGGGCCGTCCTCGGGCGCTGCAAGACGAAGACGAACAACTGGCGCAACGTCACCGTCTACGACGACGGGACCACCGACACCGGTGATCTCCAGACCCCGTGCAAGCAAAAGAAGAAGAAGAAGGGCGGGGACAAGTAGCGCTCCGACCCATTCGATCCTGGAAAAGGGCGGCTTTCGGGCCGCCCTTTTCTATAGGTTCTGACGACCGATGATGGCGCGCAAGCCGATCAGCTTCGTGCGCCCGCCGTTCGCTGTCGCCGCCCTCGCCCTCGTCATCGCGCTCGCCGCCGCCGGCTGCGACGAGGAAGAGTCGAAGAGCTTCGGCGACCAGAAGATCATCGAGACGATCAACCTCGAGAAGAGCGAGGGCGGCTACGCGATCGCCGGCGACCCGTTCTGCGAGGTCGACAAGAACCTCCTCAACGACTTCGACGAGGTCGAGCAGGCGGCCGACCGCGACGACCTCGGCCTGGTGATCACAAGCCGCGAGGGCAACGTCGGCATCCGCGGCGTGCCGCCCTTCGCGCCCGATTGCCAGCAGCAGGCGAAGAAGAAGCTCAACAAGCTCGACCCGAAGCCGAAGGAGGACTGACCGCGGCGGGAGTCGCCCGGCGGTCGTCGTAAGCTTCGGCCATGGCCGCGCAGCGCGATCCGAGGCTGGTCTCGCTCGGGTACGGCCGCTTCGCCCGCGCCGACCGGATCTTCGCCCTGATCCCGCTGCCGCCCGACGAGCGCGGCGACGGCCGCCGCACGTACGTGCACGTCGACGGCCTCTCCGAGCCCCTGGTCGCCTCGAGGTCCGAGCGCGCGATCCTCGGCGACGTCGAGGCGGCGCTCGCCGAGGCCGCGGGGATCCCGAGGCGCCGGACCGGCGCGAAGGGCCAGGAGAGCCTGCTCTAGGGCGGCGGCAGCGCCGCGGCTCTGGCTGGTGGGTGGCGACGCGGGCCGTGGCTTGGCAGTAATGGGGTGGAGGGGTGCGTCGCGCGTGACGTTGGTCGTGCCTTCGGCGCGCGCTCGCCGGACGTTGCGTCGAGTGGTGCTTTGACCACCTCAGAGGTGGTCAATGCGCCACTCGGCAAGCGGCGGGGCTATCGCGCGCGGATCCCGTGCGCCTCGCGCGACACTGCGCGCGATCTCAGCCACTCCGCCGGCGCCACCACCTCCCCTACCCAGCAATGCCACGGCCCGCGCCCCCTCGCCACTGCCGGGGCGGCGCAGCGCTACGCCGGCTGCCGCAGGACCTCCTGTGGGCGGGACGTACACTCGCTCACCCGCGAATGAGCTACTACGTCACCACCCCGATCTACTACGTAAACGCCGAGCCTCACCTCGGCCACGCGTACTCGACGATCGCCGCCGACGTGCTCGCCCGGCACATGCGCCAGCGCGGGGAGGACGTCTTCTTCCTCACCGGGACCGACGAGCACGGCGAGCCGGTGGTGCTTGCGGCCGAGTCGCCAGGGCGTCACCCCGCGGGACCTGGTCGACGCCAACGCGCCACGGTTTCGCGAACTGGCCGGGCGGATCGACGCCTCCAACGACTTCTTCATCCGCACCACCGACCCCGAGCACATGGCGAGGGTGCAGGAGGTCGTCCAGCGCGTCTACGACAACGGCCACGTCTACGAGGGCCTCTACGAGGGCTGGTACTGCCCGCGCTGCGCCGACTTCAAGAGCGAGGCCGAGCGCGGCCCCGACAACACGTGCCCGATCCACGAGATCCCGCTGCTCTGGGAGAGCCAGCAGAACTGGTTCTTTCGCCTCGAGCGCGTTCCAGGAGCCGCTCGAGCGGCTGTACGCCGAACGGCCCGACTTCGTCCGCCCGGATTTTCGCCGCAACGAGGCGCTCGTCGTTCATCGAGCCGCGGGCTCCAGGACGTCTCGCTCTCGCGCCCGAAACTCTCCTGGGGCGTGCCGGTGCCGTGGGACACGGACCAGGTCATCTACGTCTGGTGGGACGCCCTCCTCAACTACTACACGGCGCTCTCCTACGGGCGCGAGGGCGAGGACCTCACCGAGCGCTTCTGGCCGGCGAGCCTGCACATCATCGCCAAGGACATCCTCAAGTTCCACACCGTCTACTGGCCGGCGTTCCTGCTCGCCGCCGAGATCGAGCCGCCCGAGCACGTCTACGTCCACGGCTTCCTGCTGATGGGCGAGAAGAAGATGTCGAAGTCGCTCGGGAACGTGCTCGAGCCGAACGAGGTGATCGAGCGCTTCGGGCCTGACGCGCTGCGCTTCTACTGCATGCGCGAGGTCTCCTTCGGCCAGGACGGCAGCGTCTCCGCGGCCGGCTTCGAGTCCCGCTACGAGACCGAGCTCGCCAACGACTGGGGCAACCTCGCCTCGCGGACTCCTGGCGATGATCGAGCGCTACCGCGACGGGGTGGTTCCCTCCGGCGAGCTCGACCCGGCCCTGGCCGATGGCGCCGACGGGCTCGCCGGGATCGAGCGGGTGGTCGGCGACCTGCTCGACGAGGTCGAGCTGACCCAGGCGCTCGAGGCGATCTGGGTCCGGGTACGGCGGCTGAACCGCTACGTCGAGGAGTCCCGCCCCTGGGACCTGGCCAAGGACGAGTCGCAGTCCGGGCGCCTCGACCAGGTGCTCTACAACCTGGCCGAGGGCGTCCGCGTGCTCGCGCTGCTGCTGGTGGCCTACATGCCCGTGACCAGCGGCGCGCTCCTCGACGCGCTCGGCGAGCAGGGCCGCGACCTCGACCGCTTCGGCGGCCGCGCCGGCGGCGCCCGGGTCGAGCGGATCCCGCCTCTGTTCCCGAAGCTCGACTGAGGTCCGCCGGGCCGATGTCGACGACGGCGGGCCCCGGCGACGGCATCGAGATCAACGGCGTCGCCCACGTCATCCTCAGGGTCAATCGGATCGCCGAGTGCATCGCCTTCTACGACCGGCTGATGCCGTTCCTCGGCCTGCGGCCGTCGAACCTCGCTCCGACGGCTTCGTCTACTACGTCGGCGGTCGCACCGCGCTCGCCGTCCGCCGCGCCGACCCGGAGCACGCCGATGCCGCCCACGTGGAGACCGCGCCCGGCATCGACCACCTGTGCTTCAGGGCCCGACGACGCGAGGACGTCGATGCCCTGTACGGATTTCTCCAGGAGATCGGCGCGGACATCGTGCGCGCGCCGGAGGAGGGTCCATGGGCGCCGGGCTACTACTCGCTCTCGTTCCGAGACCCCGAGGGCATCAGGCTCGAGCTCAACCACGTCCCCGGGACCGGGCTGAAGGCGGAGGGCGCGATCTTCGACCCCGCCCCCGACCACCCGGTGTCGGGCCGGCCGCGCCCCGAGGGCTGAGGCGGCCCTACCGCGCCTCGGGCTGGATGCCGAGGCTGGAGATCGTCGCCGCGACCATCTCGTAGTGGCCGATCAGCATCGTGAGCTCGATCAGCTCGCGGTCGTCGAGCTCGGGCCGCAGGCTCGCCCAGGTCAGGTCGGAGATCCGCCCGTCGGCATGGATCTCGTCGGCGGCGGCGAGCATCGCGCGGCGTCGTGGGCTCCAGCCGTCGGCGTCCGGGCCGGCGGTGACGCGCTCGATCTCGGCCTCGGCGAGGCCGACGCGGCGGCCGATCCGCTCGTGGTGGTCCCACTCGTAGCGGTTCGCGCAGTTCCAGGCGACGCGCAGGATCACCAGCTCGGTCTCCTGTCTGGGCAGGCGCCCGCGGGGCATGAGGCGCCCGGCGAACACGAGCCAGCTCACGAAGAGGCTCGGGTGGCGGGCGAGCGTGGCGAAGATGTGCGGCGGCGGGCCGCCGGTGGCGCGCCCGGCGATCGCGAGGATCCCCCGCATCAGCGGGTTCAGCGTCCTCGGGTCGGCGGGCGCGATCCGCGGCGAGGCGAGGCCGCGCCAGTGGTCGGGGTCGGGCATCGACATATCATCGCCGAACCCGTCGATGCGCTATCTGGTTTGCACTTTTCTGGGCATGACCCTGTTCGCGTTCTGCTGGGTGGCGGTCGGCTACGGCATCTTCCAGCTGCTGCAGGTCGGCACCTGCGCCAGCGGCGGGCCGTACGTCTCGGCGCGCGAGTGCCCCGACGGGATCGGCGGCCTCATGTTCGCCCTCAGCGGGGGCATCATCCTGCTCTTCGTCGCCGCCGGGATCTACATCGCGCGCGGCACGCCGCCCGGCTCCGATCGCAAGCCGCAGAACGCGGGCGTGGTGATCTGGTTCTGGACCGGCCTCTTCTGGGCGCTCGCGATCGGCTGCTTCCTCGCCGTCTGGGGACCTGACGCCAACCCCGGCCCCGGGGGCGAGACCGGCGGGCTGATCGTCGGCTTCATGGGCGCTGATCATGGGAGCGGGCGGCCTCCTGGCGCTCAAGTTCGGCCGCCGCAAGAAGCGCCCCTCCACGACGGTCAACCCGGCGATGGTGAAGGTGGCGCAGACGGCGAGCCGCTTCACCGGCGCCGCCAACCCGGAGGACCGGCTCGAGACGCTCGACCGGCTGCGCAAGCAGGGCACGATCACCGAGGCCGAGTTCCAGACGCTGAAGTCCAAGATCGTCGAGGACACGTAGCGATGGTGAGCGACAGCGGCTTCAACCCGATCCCGGTCCTCGTCCATCTGGTCGCGATCGCGCTCGGCCTCTGGCTCGGGTTCGTCGCCATGGGCGCGATCGCGCCCGACCTGCCCGGCGAGGGGGTCGAACCGGGGGTCAGCTCCTCCTCGGAGCCGCGGGCGGTCGCCGGCGACGACGCCGACTCGCTGTTTCGCGCCGCCAACCTCCAGCCGGCGCTCGACCAGCTCTCCGACCAGCTCGGCGCCGGCCAGGGGATCACCACGCTTCACATCGAGCCCGGCACGCGTGAACGCCGAGACCGCCGAGGGGTCGGGCCCATTCGCGCCCGGGGACGTCCCGGTCGGCGTCCCGGCGATGCTCGCGGGCGAGATCGACGCCGAGCGCCCCGGCGGCGCGAGCCTGGCCGACATCGCCTACTTCGATCTGGTCGCGACGGCGAAGGGCCCGCGCTGGTACGTCCAGCTCGACATCAACCGCGACATCGGGCCGCCGCCGTGGACCTACGGGGCGCCGCTCGCCGGCTCGCCGGTGACCGCCGGGCCCGGCCCGCCGAAGCCGGTCGGCGACTGAGTGACGCCCGGGGCCTTCGCCGCCGCGGAGCTGCGCAAGCGCTACGGCTCGACCGACGCGCTGCGCGGGGTCTCGCTCGAGGTCGGCGAGGGCGAGATCGTCGCCCTCCTGGGGCCGAACGGCGCCGGCAAGTCGACGCTGGCCAAGATCGCCTGCGGGCTGGTCCGCCCGACCTCGGGCGAGGCGCGGGTCTGCGGCCACGCGGCCGGGTCGCTGGAGGCGCGGGCCTCGATCGGCTACCTGGCCGAGCTCTTCCGCTTCCCCGCCTGGGCGAGCGCCGAGGAGGTGCTGCGCCTGCACCAGCGCCTCGCGGGGTCGACGGGCGACGCCGCCGAGCGCGCGTGGCTGCTCGACCTGGTCGGGCTCGGTGCGGCCGCCGACCGGCGGGTCTCGGCGATGTCGAAGGGGATGCAGCAGCGCCTCGGGATCGCCCAGGCGCTGGTCGGCGATCCGCGGCTGCTGCTGCTCGACGAGCCGACCAGCGCCCTCGACCCGGCCGGGCGCCGGGTGGTGCGCGAGCTCCTCGCCGAGGTCCGCTCGCGGGGGATCTCGGTCCTGCTGAGCTCGCACCTGCTGGGCGAGGTCGAGCGGGTCTGCGACCGGGTCGCGATCCTCGTGGAGGGGGAGGTGGTCGAGCGCGGCACTCCCGCCGAGCTCTCCCGACCGCGCGGGGTCGAGGTCGAGACCGCGACGGGCACGAGGCTGATCGAGGGGGCCGGGCGCGAGGACGCGCCGCGGATCGTCGCCGAGCTGGTCGGCGCCGGGGAGCGGGTCTACGGGGTGCGGGTGCTGGCGAGCACCCTCGAGGACGTCTACCTGGAGGCCGTGGGGGAGGACCCGGCGTGAGGCGGAGCGAAGCGAAGCCGAGCCGCGCCGCTGTTGAGGCGCCTTATTCGAGCACTGTGCCGGCCTCCAACCTCGACGCCGCCCGGGCGGTGGTCGGCTTCGCCTTCGCCGAGAGCCTGCGGCGGAAGGTGTTCGCGGTCGTGATCGCGCTCACGCTGGTGTTCCTGGTGCTCTTCGGCCTCGGGGTCAAGATCGCGTTCGACGAGCTCGCCGAGCAGCGGCTGTTCGGCTCCGACCTGGTCGACGAGCGCACCCTGGTCGGCTCGACCGTCTTCGGCCTGGCGATGTTCGCCACCCTCTTCCTGGGCGCCGTGCTCGCCGTGTTCATGACCGTCGGCGTCGTCCGCGGCGACGCCGAGACGGGCCTGCTCCAGCCGCTGGTCGTCCGCCCGCTCGGGCGCGGGACGATGCTCGTCGCCCGCTGGGCCGGGGCGGCGATCGCGGCGGCGGTCTACGTGCTCATCGTCTACGCGGTCTGCCTGCTGCTCACGTTGGCCTTCGGCGACTGGACCCCCGACCACGCGGTCCTGCCCGGGCTGACCCTCGCGGCGGCTGTGGTGATCATCGCCGCGGTCTCGACCCTCGCCTCGGTCTTCCTCGCCTCGACCGCGCAGGGCATCGCGGTGTTCATGGTCTTCGGCGCCGGGCTGGTCGCCGGGCTGCTGGGGCAGATCGGCGACGCGATCGCCTCGCGCACCCTGGAGCGGATCTCGGAGGTCGTGGTGTTCGCGGTGCCGTTCGAGGCGCTGTATCAGGAGGGGCTCTTCCTGCTCACCTCCGAGCAGCAGGGTCTGACCGGCACCGTCGTGCAGCTCGGCCCGTTCGGCGGTGCCGAGGAGTCGGGCGCGGGCCTGATCGTGTGGGCGCTGATCTACACGGCGGCCGTGGTCGCCGCGGCGGTGGCCGGATTCAGGCGCCGCGACCTCTGAGGTCGACCGCGCCTGCGAGACTCGGCGGCCATGGTCGACACCCACTGCCACCTCGGGCTCTGCGAGCCGCCGGACGCCGAGCTGGTCGCCGACGCGGCCCGCGTCGGCGTGCGGCGGATGCTCAACGTCGGCATCGACGAGGCCGGGAGCGAGGCGGCGATCGCGGCGGCCGAGGCGCACGAGGCGGTGTACGCCGCGGTCGGCCGCCACCCGAACGGGTCGACCGGCTTCGACGACGCGGCGGCGGCGCGGATCGAGGAGCTGGCGGCGCACCCGCGGGTCGCCGCCGTTGGCGAGACGGGGCTCGACTTCTACCGCGACAACGCTCCCCGCGACGACCAGCGGCACGCCTTCGAGGCCCACATCCGGATCGCCCGCCGGGTCGCGAAGCCGCTCGTGATCCACGTCCGCGACGGCGGGGCGACGACCGACGGCGAGGCGCTCGCGGACACGTTCGAGATCCTGCGCGCCGAGGCGGTCGGGGTGACCGTGATCCTCCACTGCTTCTCCGCGCCGCCCGAGCGCGCCGCCGAGGCGGCCGAGTGGGGCTGGTACTGCTCGTTCGCCGGCAATCTCACGTACCCGAAGTCCGAGCCCCTGCGGGCGGCCGCCGCCGAGGTCCCGGACGAGCTGCTGCTGGTCGAGACCGATGCCCCGTTCCTGTCGCCGCAGCCGGTCCGCGGGCGGCGCAACGAGCCCGCGAACGTCGTCGCCACGGCCGAGGCGCTCGCCGAGCTCCGCGGCACCCCGTACGCCGAGCTCGAGGCGACCGTGGAGGCGAACGCGGCCCGCGTTTTCGGATGGTGATCGGCCGGTGGTGCGGCTCGGGCAGAACTTCCTCGCCGACCCCAACCTGCTTGCGGCGATCGTGCGCGAGGCGGACCCCGGGACCGGACGACGTCGTGCTCGAGGTCGGCGGCGGGGCCGGCGCGCTGACCGCGGCGCTCGCGCCGCGGGTGGCGAGGGTGCACGTGATCGAGCTCGACGAGCGGCTGCGCCCGCAGCTGGAGGCGGTCGCGGCCGAGCATCGGCAACGTCGAGCTTCACTTCGGCGACGCGATGCGGATCGACCTGGCGGCGCTCGACCCCGCGCCCAACCGGCATGGTCGCGAACCTGCCGTACTCGATCGCGACGCCGCTGCTGCTGCGGACGATCGCCGAGCTCCCGGGGGTCGAGGCGTGGACGCTGATGGTCCAGCGCGAGATCGCCGACCGGCTGCGGGCCGCGCCCGGCTCGCGCACCTACGGGGCGCCGAGCGTGCTCCTGCAGCTCGCCTGCGACGTGCGCATGCTGCGCACCGTCGACCGGGCGGTGTTCACGCCCCGCCCGCGGGTCGACTCGGCGCTGATCGGGGTCGAGCGCACGGGCCCGGCGGCGAGCGCCGACGTCGTGGCGCTGGTCCGCGACGGGTTCGCGCACCGGCGCAAGTCGCTGGCGCGGTCACTGGACTACGCGCGGCCCGGGATCCGCGAGGCGGCGCGCGAGGCGCTGGTCGAGCTCGGGCTGGCGCCCGACGCGCGCGCCGAGCAGCTGGCGCCGGCGCAGTTCGTGGCGCTCGCGGCGGCCCTCGAGGCCGGTGGCCGCCCGATGAAGACCCTGCGCGCTCCGGCGAAGCTCAACCTCTGCCTCTACCTGGGGGGCCGGCGCGACGACGGGCTGCACGAGCTGCGGTCGCTCTTCTGCCCGCTGCTGCTGAGCGACCGGATCACGGTCTCGGAGGCGGAGGGCGAGGCCGACGAGGTGGTCTGCCCGGGGGTCCGAGGCCCGAACCTGGTCGGGGTGGCGCTCGAGGGGATGCGGGCTCGCGGCTGGAGCCGGCCGCCGCTGCGGGTGGAGATCGACAAGCGGATCCCGGTCGCCGCCGGGCTCGGGGGCGGCAGCGCCGACGCGGCCGCGATCCTGCGGCTCGCCGCCGGCGAGCTGCGCGGGCTCGCCGAGCTCGCGGCCGGGCTCGGCGCCGACGTGCCGTCGCAGCTCGACCCGGCGATGGCGCTGGTCGGCGGCGCCGGCGAGGTCGTCGAGCCGTTGCCGACGCCGGGCGAGTTCGCCGCCGTGCTGATCGGCGACGACGAGGGGCTGGCGACGGGTGACGTCTACGCGGAGGCGGACTCGCTCGGGCTCGGGCGCAGCGCGGAGGAGCTGGAGCGGATCGAGGCCCGGCTGCGCGAGGTGGCCGGCGGCGGGGCCTCACCGCTCGACTACGCCGAGCTGCTGGTCAACGACCTCGAGCAGGCGGCCGTGTCGCTGCGCCCGCGGATCGCCGAGGCGCTGGCCGCGCTCGACGAGGTCGGGGCGGTCGTTGCGCTGGTCGCCGGATCGGGCCCGACCGCGGTGGGCCTGTTCGAGGACCTGGTCGCGGCCGACGCGGCCTCCTCGGCGCTCCCGCCCCGCTACGCCAACGCGATCGTCTCGGCGCCGCAGAGGCTCGGATAATCGGCGGCGCGTGAAGCTCGAGGGAGAGAAGAGCGGCCGTCGGCACCTGATCGTGATCGCGGCGATCGCCGTGGCCGCGTTCCTCGCCTTCAAGTACCTCGTACCCGACATCGACGTCGAGCAGCTGCTCGAGGACCTCTCGGAGAAGCTCGGCGACTGGACCTACGCGCTGGTCGGCGTGCTCGCCTTCCTCGAGACCGGCGCCTTCGTCGGCCTCGTGTTTCCCGGCGAGACGGCTGTGATCCTCGGCGGCGCCGTCGCCGGGCAGGGCGAGACCTCGATCGTGATCACGATCGCGATCGTCTGGTTCTGCGCCTGGGCGGGCGATACCACCAGCTTCTGGATCGGCACCCGGCTCGGGCGCGACTTCGTCCTCCGCCACGGGCCGAAGGTGCGGATCACGCACGAGCGCTTCGAGCAGGTCGAGGCGTATTTCGGCCGGCACGGCGGCAAGACGATCCTGATCGGGCGCTTCATCGGCCTGGTGCGGGCGCTGGCGCCGTTCATCGCCGGGAGCTCGGGGATGCGCTACCGGGCGTTCGTGCCCTACAGCGTGCTCGGCACCGGGCTCTGGGCCGCCGCGTTCTCGCTCCTCGGCTACGCGCTGGCGAACAGCATCGACCGGGCGACGGAGCTCGCGGGCACGGGCGCGCTCGTCTTCGGGAGCCTCGTCGCGGTCGTGGTCGCGGTGGTCGTCGTCTCGCGCTACCTGCGCAAGCCCGAGAACCGCGAGCAGGTCGCCGAGCGGCTGGCCTCGATGCCGGGGGTCCGGCGCGTGCTGCCGCAGCTGAGGTTCGCCTGGCGGCGCATCACGCCCGGTGGGCTCGGGCTCGAGTTCACGAGCCTGCTGGCGGTGCTCGCCGTGTCGCTGTTCGTGCTCATCGGCTACGCGCTGATCGTCACCGACAACGCGGGGCCGACGCCGGGCGATGCCGAGGCGATCGATGTCGTCAACAAGCTGCGCATCGGATTGGCTCACAGACGTGGCGGAGGTGGTCAGCGCGCTCGGCGGGACGGCGGTGCTGATCCCGCTGGCCGTGATCGCCGCGGTGGCGCTCGGCGCGCGTGGCCGCTCGGCGGAGCTCGGGGTGCTGATCGGGGCGATCGCGATCATCCTCATCGCCGTCCCGGTGCTGAAGGAGATCATCGACCGGCCGCGCCCGCCGGACGGGCTGGTGAGCGCGGCGAACCAGAGCTATCCCAGCGGCCACGCGGCGCACTCGGTGTTCTACGCCTGGCTCGCGCTCACGGTGGCGATCCGGGTCCGGCCCGGGTGGACCTACGGGACGGCGCTGATGATCGTCGGCCTGGCGCTCACCGCGGCGATCGGGCTCAGCCGCGTCTACCTCGGCGTCCACTACCTGAGCGACGTGAGCGGCGGGTGGGGGCTGGGGGCGGCGGCGTTCGCCGGCTGCGCGGTGATCGCCATGGTCGTCACCCACTTACGGCAGAATCAAGCCGACTGATGCCGATCGTCGCGAAGATCGGAACGGAGTACCTGCTCTTCGGCGCCGCCGGGCTGATCAGCGTGCTCGCGTTCGCCGCCCTGATCCTGGCGCCCGCGATCGGCTCGTTCGGGCGCACGTGGGAGAAGGCGACCGCGGTGCTCGTCTCGATCTTCGTCCTCGCCGCGCTGCTCGCGATCGGGGTCGCCCTCGGGATCGCGATCGTCTACTACTGGGACGACATCACCCACCTGTTCGACTGAGGCGCGCCGGACCTGAGCGGCCCGAGCGCGGTCGCAGCCTAGAATCCGCGCGTGCCGTCCGGGTCTGAGACCAGAAAAAGCCCTGCAAAAGGCGGGAGATGAGCGCTCGCTGCAGGCGCTCTCGGAGGCGATCGAGTCGGGCGCCGGGCTACCGGCGGTCGCGCGCGCCGCGGGCGCCGCTCTGGGCGCGAGCGTGGCGCTGATCGACCGGTCGAGCGCGGTGCTGGCGGTCGCGGCCTCGTCGTCGGCGGAGGAGACGAAGCTGCTCGCGGGCAGCGGCGGCACCGAGACGATGGAGCTTCGGGTGGCCGACGCGCCCGTCGGCGAGCTGCGCTACCGCGGTCGTGGCGTGGACCCCTCGGCGACCCTGATGCGGATGGTGGCGACGCTGCTGGCGCTCGAGCTCGAGCGGTCGCGGGCGCCGGAGTGGGCGAGCGACGAGGCGGCGGGCGAGTTCGTCGCCGCGCTGCTCGGCGCGCCGGGTCACGGACCGCGGCGACATCCTCGCCCGCGGCGCGGAGCTGGGGAGCAAGCTCGATCCGGGCGCCGGGGTGATCTTCGCCCGCGCGGCGCCGCGGGCCGCCCAGGCCGGCGACTGGCGGGCGCGAGTGCTGATCGTCTCGCTGCGCGCGCTGCGCGCCTCGGCCCCGGGCACGATCGCGCTGCTCGACGAGGTCGGTGAGCGGGCGCAGGTGAGCGCCGTGGTGCCGGCCGAGGAGCCGGCGCAGCTCGAGCGGGCGACGGCCGCGCTGGCGCGCGAGGTCGCCGCCTCGCTGCCGGGCTTCCACATCACCGTCGCCCGCAGCCGCTGGGTCGCCGACCCGGTCGACCTCTACCGCGCCGGCCAGGAGGCGCAGCTGGCGGCGAACGTCGCCGAGGCCGACGGGCTGGAGCTGCTCGCCTTCGAGGACACGGGCTCCTACAGGCTGCTGCTGCCGGCGATGAGCGAGGACCCCGACGAGCTCCATCGCTTCTACGACGAGACCGTGGCCCCGCTGTCCGCCTACGACGAGCAGTACGAGACCGACCTGGTGAAGACGGTCGAGGCCTACCTCGCCAACGACGGCAACGTGACCCCCACCGCCGACAAGCTGTTCACCCACCGCCACACGGTCCGCTACCGGCTCGAGCGGGTGAAGGAGCTGTGCGGGCACGACCTGACCTCGACCGAGGGCCGCGAGAAGCTCGGCCTGGGGCTCAAGGCGATGCGGGTGCTGGGCATCCCGCCGCCGCGCGGGCCCGCGACCGAGCCCGGCACCGAGGCGGGGCGGGCGAAGGTGCGCCGCAAGACGCAGGACGACTAGCTCGCCGCGCCGGCGCGGGCCCGGGCGTAGGGCTCGAGGCCCTCGATCGCCCGCTCGATCGACCAGTTGTGGTTGCGGCGAAACAGCGGCCGCAGGACCGGGGTCAGGTAGCGCAGCAACGGCCGGTCGGCGATCACCCGCCAGTCGAAGTGGACGTGGACGCCGCCATCGTCGAGGTCGCGCAGGGTCCAGAGCCCGCGCCCGGTGAGGTCGCCCACGACGTCCACCGCGAACTGGTCCGGAGGCGCGTAGCTGACGATCTCCGAGCGCGTCTTCAGGTGGTACGGGAGCTGGCCCTTGAACTCGGTGTTCGACACGCGGCCGAGCTCGGGCGGCCCGTCGGTGTCGACCGAGATGTAGACCGGCGTCCACCACTCGGGATACGTGGAGGCGTCGGCGAGCGCTTCGAACACCGCCTCGCGGGGAGCATTGACGTCCCACTCGTCGATGAAGACGTAATCCGAGGCCACGGGGCGATCCTAACCGCGGCTTGTCAGCTCCGGGGCGAGGGCTCGAACCTCGGCTCGCCAGGACCAAAACCTGGAGTGCTTCCACTACACCACCCCGGAAGGTCGGGTCGAGTCTACGACCGCCGTGCGACGAGCACCGCGGCCAGATCGGCGATGACGGCCAGGGGCGTATCGAACACCTGCGTCGCCGAATAGCGAAGCGGAATCCATCCGAGCTGACGGACTCGCGCTTCACGCTGGCGATCCGCGTCCTGTCGAAAGCGGG
This sequence comes from uncultured Solirubrobacterales bacterium, assembly GCA_963729065.1. Taxonomy (GTDB): domain Bacteria; phylum Actinomycetota; class Thermoleophilia; order Solirubrobacterales; family 70-9; genus WHSW01. The sequence goes on along the minus strand of CAVSMS010000010.1, from coordinate 160,688 downwards.
TTCGGTGCCAGCGATAGCCGTCGAGCTCGGCGACGACCCGCTCGGCCCTCCACATCGCGTCGACCTTCATGCCTGCCAGGCGCTGGCCGAGCGCCGGGATCGGCAGCCCGGCGCCGCGGACGACACGAATGAACTCCTCCTCCAGCTCGGAGTCGGTCACCGAATCGAACCGCTCAGCCGCGTCGAGAAGGCGACGGATTGCTGCGGCGCCCCGTCGGGTCCGATGCGCGCTCGCCATCGCATCGAGCTCCAGCCGGGTCACGCGATCGCCCGTGATCGCTTGGTCGACGAGGCGCTCGAAGTCTCGAGCTGAGGACGCCTCGGCGCAGTCGAGAACCGTGCGCGCGGCGGAGCAGATCGGGATCCGGTCCAGGGCTCTGAGCTCGGTCGCCGGGAGGGCGGCACGGTGGATGACGATCCCTGGCCGGCGCCCCCGACCCGATCCGCGGGGGACGGTCACGTGAGTGGGCGTGAGTTCGACCTCTCGCCAAGGAGGGAGCAGGTCCCAGAGCAGGGCGGCATGGATGTGGCTGAGCGCCGCCCCGCTCCCGCAGGCCATCACCGCCGCGAGCAGGCGCGCCCTGTCGCTGAGCGCGCGGTGACCGACCGCAAACACGCCGAGGTGAACGCGGTGCAGTCGCCCGGTCGACGCCCAGTGCCCGATCGCACCCGGGCTCATCCCGATGCTCCGCAACTGGTTGCGTGTCACGAGCCCGTGCTGGCGCGCGGCCAGGTCCGCCACCGACACGCCGATCGCGCTCACGTCCGCACCGCCGCGGAGAGGGACCCGAGCCGTTCTGGATGTGCCCGGCCGGCCCCGCAGCCGGGCCTGGCACATTCGAGCCTCGCCCGATGGGCGCGGATGTGCCAGGCAGGCAATTCGTCCGGGTCGGGCACATCCCGAACGATGAGCGAGGACCGGACACGTGTCCGCACGCCGGGGTCGCGAAAGCGTGCAGGATCTGCGCCCGCGCCTACACGCCCACCCGCCCCGCGCACGACCCCGAGCCCAGCCATGTGTGGGGCGCTCCCGCGTAGCACCAGCCGAGCCGGGGCCGGCCGCCGCGCTTGATCCAGAGCGCGGTCACGCGCCGGTCGCCGCAGCGCGAGCCGAGCAGCGAGAAGCAGTTGCGCTCCCGCAGCAGCTCCGGGTGCTGAACCACGATCGCGAGGCCCTCGGCGATCGTCAGCGGCGATCTCCCCGCCGCCTCGATCGCCGGCAGCGCGTCCTCGGGGGTGACGTTGAGCGTCTCGGGGCCGGTGTCGTAGCCCGTGACCAGGTACGCGAACCCGGCCGGCGCCTCGACGCCGTCGATCGGCGCAAACCGCGCCAGGTCGTCGCTCTCGATGTCGGTGAACCCCGGCTTGCCGCGCAGCGTGACCGCGCCGATCGCCCGCGCCGGGTCGACGGCGCCCGCACCCGCCACGACGGCGAACGGCTCCTCCGGAGTGAGCTCCGCGAGCGGCTCCAGCCGCTCGCGAAACTCCGCCTCGGCGACCCCGGCCAGCGCCGGATAGCCCTTGTCGACCAGTACCTCGATCTGATTGGCCAGCTCGCTCATGCCTCCAGCTCCTCCTTGAGCACCTGCACCCGCTCGCGCCAGTACGCCTTCATCGCCTCGGCCGTGTCGGCGTCGGGGAGCTTCTGGTGTGCGAGGGCGAGTTGGCTCTTCGCGTCCTCCTTGGCCTCGAACCCGGCGACGACCCGGGTCGAGCCGTCCTCCCAGTCGTAGCGGGCCGACTTCGGCGCGGTCGCGGTCCGCAGGCGCATCTCGGCGCCCGGCAGCCAGCGCTCGCGCTCGGCGTCCTCGGTGAACGCCGCGTACAGGCGGTCGACCGGGACGGCAACCGTCTTCGACGCGGTCACCTCCCAGCCGTCGGGCCGCTGGCCCGGCGCCCGGCGCCCGCGCGCCTGCTCGTAGGCCACCGTGACGCTCTGCGCCCACCAGCCCGGGACCCCGTGGTCGTCGATGAGCAGCCGCGCGATCTCGGTGTGTCCGAGCTCGACGGCGCCGTCCGCGTCGAGCAGCTCGAACCACGCGGCCCACGTCCGCCCGGTCGCGTTGCGCACCGCATCGTCGGACACCCGCGGCTCGACGGCCGTCGGGTTGGTCGCCGGCGTCTCGCCGGCCTCGATCAACCGGCGGCGGGCGGCCGTGTAGCTCTCGCCGGTCTTCGTCATCCGGGCGCGAACCTTGCGCTTGAAAGTGCTCTGCCTGGTCATCTACTTCGCTCCTTCGCGGCGGTCGACGACGGGACTCACGCTCCCGGCGCCCCGCCGAAAGGGGCAACGATGATCGGCGTCCCGAGGGCTCGAGGCCCCCTTTGTCTCCCGGGCCGGCGGCGTGAGCGCCGGGTTGGAGATTGGGCGCGGGACGGCGCCACGGCGCAAGATACCGCCGCCGCGCGCGGCGATCAAGTCCGCGACCGGCCCTGTCGCTTTACGATGCCGCGCGTGAGCGCCGCCAACTCCGACGGGCCCACGGTCCTGGTCATGGCCGCGGGCGAGGGCACTCGGATGCACTCGTCGATGCCCAAGGTCCTGCACCCGGTGTGCGGACGGCCGATGGTCTCCTGGCCGGTGCTCGCCGCGCGCGACGCCGGCGCCGGACGGATCGCGGTGATCGTCTCGCCCGACCGCGACCTCGCGTCCGGCCTGCCCGAGGGCACCGAGACCGTGATCCAGCCCGAGGCCGACGGCACCGGCGGCGCCGTCCGGGCGGCGCACGACATCGTCCGGGACTCGCACACGGTCGTCGTGCTCTCCGGCGACCACCCGCTGATCACCGGCGAGATCGTCTCCGCGCTGCTCGAGACCCATCGCGCCGCCGGCGCCGGGGCCACCGTGATGACGGTCGAGCTCGACGACCCGCACGCGTACGGACGAATCGTCCGCGACGAGGCCGGCGACATCGCCGAGATCGTCGAGACCAAGAACCCCGAGGAGGTCGCCCCCGAGGTCCTCGCGATCCGCGAGATCAACACCGGCACCTACGTCTTCGACGCCGAGCCGCTGATGGAGGCGCTCGACCACCTCACCAACGACAACTCGGCCGGCGAGTACTACCTCGGCGACGTGCTGCCGATGCTGCGCCGCGACGGGCTCCGCGTCGTCGCCCACCGGTCCTCGGACCCGAACGTGAACCTCGGCGTCAACAACCGCGCCGACCTTGCGCTGGCGGCGGCCGAGGCCCGCCACCAGATCCTCGAGCGCCACATGCTCGCCGGGGTGACGATCGTGGACCCGGGCTCGACCTGGATCGACGCCGAGGTCGAGATCGCCGCCGACACGACGATCGAGCCGGGCACCGCGCTGCGCGGCGCGACCCGGATCGGCGCCGACTCCATCATCGGCCCCCACTCGACCCTGACCGACACGACGGTCGGCGAGCAGTCGCGCGTGATCCACTCCTACGTGACCGACTCGGCGATCGGTGACCTTGCCACCGTCGGCCCGTTCGCGCACCTGCGGCCCGGCACCGAGCTCGCCCAGGGAACCAAGGCCGGCGCCTTCGTGGAGATCAAGGCCTCGCGCGTCGGAGAGGGGGCCAAGGTCCCGCACCTCGCCTACGTCGGCGACGCCGAGCTCGGCCCGGGTGCCAACGTCGGCGCCGGGGCGATCACGGCCAACTACGACGGTCGCAAGAAGAACCCGACGAAGATCGGGGAAGGTGCGCGCATCTCCGTCAACACCTCGCTCGTCGCCCCCGTAACCGTCGGCGACGGCGCTTACACTGGCGCCGGCGCGGTCATTCGCGAGGATGTTCCGGAAGGCGCCCTCGGAGTGTCGAGCAACGAGCAGCGCAACATCGAGGGGTACGCGGAGCGCAAGTCGAGCGAGGCCGCGCGAGGACGCACAGGACGACGACGAATGAGCATTCTCGAGGAGAGCCCTCAGGTCGTGAGCTCGATCCCGCAGGACTACACCAAGCGCCTGATGGTCTTCGGCGGGCGCGCCTCGATGGAGCTCGCCGCCCGGATCGCCGGCAAGCTCGACCTCGACCTCGGCCAGGCCGACCTGCGCACGTTCGCCGACGGCGAGGTCTACTGCCGCTACCAGGAGTCGATCCGCGGCGCCGACATCTTCCTCGTCCAATCCACCGCCGCGAACGCGAGCCAGGGGATGACCCCCAACGACGCCCTGCTCGAGCTGATGGTGATGATCGACGCGGCCAAGGGCGCGTCGGCGCATCGGATCATCGCCGTCATGCCCTGGTACGGCTACTCGCGCCAGGACAAGAAGTCGGCCCCGCGCGAGCCGATCTCGGCCCGCGTCGTCGCCCAGTGCCTGGAGGCGGTCGGCGTCGACCGCGTTCTGACGATGGACCTGCATTCCGGCCAGGTCCAGGGCTTCTTCTCGAAGCCCGTGGATCACATGACCGCGATGCCGATGCTCACCCAGTACTTCATGGACCAGGCCTGGGACGACGAGCTGGTGATCGTCTCGCCCGACGCCGGGCGGGTGAAGGTGGCGCGCAACTTCGCCCGCAAGGTCGGCGTCCACTGGGCCGTGATGGAGAAGGAGCGCCCGGCGCAGCAGGTGGCCGAGATCGGCTACGTGGTCGGCGACGTGCGCGGCAAGACCGCCGTGCTCGTCGACGACATGATCGACACCGCCGGGACCCTCACCGCGGCCGCGCGCACGGTCCTCGACGAGGGCGCCGCGCGCGTCATCGCCTGCGCCACCCACGGCGTCTTCTCGGGCCCCGCGTTCGAGCGGCTCGCCTACGAGAACTCGGGGATCGAGCGCATCGTGGTGACCGACACGATCCCCCTGCGCCCCGGCGCCCCGGAGAACATCACCGTCCTCTCGGCCGCGCAGACCCTCGCCGACTCGATCCGCCGCATCTTCGCCGACGACTCGGTTTCCGAGATCTTTGCCGGCGAAAACCAGCTCTTCTAGGCGAACATGGCCGACGATGCCGCGCCTCGCGCTCGGAGCATGCTCGGGCTCTTCAACGACCAGGGCATCGACCGGTTCGCCGAGCGTTACTGGGATCCCGAGATCGTTTGGACCGAGCCCGACGACTTCCCGGACTCGGGCGTGCGCCGCGGTCGCGAGGCGTGCTTGCGCCGGATGCACGAGAGATTCGAATTCCTGGGCAATGTCAGGCTCGACGTTGTTGACGCCTGGGGCGACGACGAGGGAATGCTGATCGAGGTGGTCGTACACAGCCGCGGGCCGACCAGCGGGGCGCGGACCGAGCGTCGAGAGTTCTTTCTCGTGGAGTTCTCCCACGGGCGGATCGTCACCTTCCGCGAGTTCCTCGACCGCGATCAGGCGCTCGAGGCCTTCGGGGCCTAGGCCCCTCGCCCGAGTCCATCGCACTCTGCGCTCTGAGCTCTTTGCCTGGCGCGAGCGCGAGCTCCGCCGCCAGCGCGCCGCCGATCGTATTCGTGCCGGCGGCGCTCAACCCGGGTCGGAGATCCGCCACTCGCCGTCCTCGGACAGCAGCAGGACGGTGCGCGGCTGGGCGCCGGAGCCGGCGAGCCTGTAGCGGGCCTCGACCCGGGCGCGGTTGCCGCTGACGCTCACGAAGCGCACGTCGAGCTGCGAGTCGGCGAAGGCGGGGGCGAGCACGTCGAGGATCCTGGTGCACTCCGGCAGCTCGTCGGACTGCAGCCGCTGCGCCGTGCTCACCCGCAGCGCCTCGCGCGCGTCGGCGGTGAGGAGCTCGCAGAAGGCCTTCGACTCGCCCTCGGCGGCGGCGCCGAAGAACTCCTCGACCGTCGCCTGCACGCGCTCCTCCTCGGTCTCGGGGTCGGAGAACGGGCCGACGTCCTCGATCGCGAGCACGGCGACGACGATCACGGCGACCAGCAGGAGCGCGGCGATCCGGCGGCGGAGGGTGTCGCTCACCCGGCCAACCTAACCGCCGCACCGGTGGCGGAATACAGTTCCGCCGTGGACGAGCGCGCGCTTGGCTTACTGGACACGCTCGGGCGGGCGCTGCTCTGGGGTGCGGTGGCCGTGATCGGCCTCGGCGTGATCTCGGCCATCGCGATCGCGAGCTCGGAGAGCAGTCTCCCCGGCCTCGACGAGCTCCAGCGCGAGAACCGGGGCATCGTCTCCGTGATCTCGCTCGCGGCCGGGCTCACCGGCGCGGGGGTGCTCGCCGGCCTCGGCGGGATCCTCCGCCTGCTGGTCGCGGCCCGGCGCGATGCGCTCGGGAAATAGCCGCCCCGTGCTGCGGATCGGCCACAAGGGCGCCGACGCGATCGCGCCCGGCAACACGCTCGAGAGCTTCGCCGCCGCGGTCGACGCCGGCGCCGAGGTGATCGAGCTCGACGTCCTGCGCCCGCAGTCCGACTTCCCCGCGGGCAGCGACTGGCGCCGCACCGCGGCGGGGCCGGCCGCGGGCACGGGGCCCCTGGTGATCGCCCACGACTGGGGCGACGCGCGCCGGCGCGAGCCGCTCACCCTCGCCGAGTGCCTGGACGCCTTCACGCGCCCGCCGCTGGACGCCGTGCGCTTCGACCTCGACCTGAAGATCGCCGGGCGCGAGGACGAGATCGCCGCCGCGCTCGCCGAGCGCGAGCTCACCGGCAGGGCCATGGTCTCGACCATGGAGATCGACAGCCTCGCCTACCTGCGCGACGCCGCCCCCGAGCTCGATCGGGGCTGGACGTTGCCGAAGGTCAGTCGCGACTGGTCGCGCAACCCGTGGCTGCGCCCCGTCTTCCTCGCCGGCTCGGCCTCGCTACGGGCCCGCCTGCCGGGCCTCGTCCGCACCCGCGCTCCGGAGCTCGGCGTATGGGCCGTGTGGGTCTACCACCCGCTGATCACGGCGAAGCTGGTCGCCGCTGCGCGCTCGGTCGACGTCGCCGTGATCGCCTGGACCGTCGACGACGCGGAGCGGATCGAGCGCCTGAAGGCACTCGACGTCGCCGGCATCTGCACGAACGACCCGCGGCTTACTGGCCCCGGATTCGGTGCGCCTCTAGCTCGTCTGGGCCTTGGTGCGTACGGCCGAGTTCAGGTCGGCCTCCGTGAACCCCGAGGCGACCTCGCCGGTGGACGCGAAGCGGTAGAGGGCGACGCCGAAGACGCCCTTCATCGCCTGGATGATGAGGATCGAGACGACCAGCAGCACGACCCCGACCACGATCAGGACGGCGCCGGCCGCGAGGTCGGCGCCGCTGTCGGACACCCACAGGTAGGCGCCGAGGGCGATCAGCCCGATCGCGGGCAGGACGCCCAGCAGCCCGACGATGCCGCCGATCGCGACGTTGCCCGTCACCTGGCCCGCCCAGCGTTCCTTGAACAGGTGCGTGGAGCGCTTCAGGGTCGCAAAGGGGCCGGTGCCCTCGAAGGCGATCACGGGGACCGCGAGGAAGGTGATCAGCGACCAGGCCGCGCCGACGAGCGAGCCGATGATCGCCTGGCCGACGCTGCCGCTCTGCTGCAGGAGCGAGATCAGGGTGCCGACCAGTGCGGCGACCGCGGCCCAGCCGGCGATCGCCCCGATGCGCTCGTTGGCGACCGCGAAGCCGTCGGCCGTGGTCGCCTGGCGGCCGTGGAAGATCGCGTCGGCCGTTGCGGCCAGCGCGACGCCGAAGTAGACGACGACGAACGAGGACAGATACAGCCCGACCGCGGTGATCAGCCCGCCGACCACGCGCTGGCCGTCGTTGATCAGATAGAGGCCGGGGCCGACCGTCGCGACGACGATCACGATCCCCAGGAGGGCCCCGTAGATCAGGGAACCGGAAGAGCTCGCGGTGGGAGCGCAGCAGCGCCCAGCTCTTCTTCGTCAGTGCCCATCCCTGCTTGATCCGGTTCATCTCTCTCTCCTCGGTCGCTCGCCGTTCATATCGGCACGGCCATGAATACAGTCAAGCCCGATGGCGGCTTCGGGCGGACTCTCTCGCGGGACGCTCCTTGCGTTGTTCGCGATGGGGCTCGGCGTGCTCGTGATCGCCAACGACTTCACGGCGCTCAACGTCGCCCTGCCGGCGATGGAGCAGGACTTCGACGTCGACGTCGGCACGATCCAGTGGACGGTCAACGCCTACGCGCTCGTCTTCGGGATGGGCCTGGTCACCGGCGGGCGGCTGGCCGACATGCTCGGCCGGCGCAAGATCTTCTTCATCGGCACGGCGATCTTCGCCGGCTTCTCGCTGCTGGGGGCGATCGCTCCGAACGCCCCCCTCCTGATCGGCGCCCGGGTCGGGATGGGCGTCGGCGGGGCCCTGATGTGGCCGGCGATCCTCGGCATGACGTTCGCCGCCCTGCCCGCCGAGCGCGCGGCGCTTGCGGGCGGGCTGATTCTCGGGATCGCCGGGCTCGGCAACGCCCTCGGTCCGCTGATCGGCGGCGTCCTCACCGACGAGTTCAGCTGGCGGGCCATCTTCTACCTCAACCTGCCGATCGCCGCCTTCGCGGCGCTCGCCACCGCGAAGTTCGTCCACGAGCCCCCGGTCGAGGCCGGCGAGCGGAAGATCGACTACCTGGGGGTCGCCACCGTCTCCGGCGGCTTGGTCGCCCTGCTGCTCGGCCTCGACCAGGCGGTCGACTGGGGCTGGACCGACGTCCGCGTCCTGGGCCTGTTCGTGCTCGGCGTCGTCCTGCTCGTCACCTTCCTCGAGGTCGAGCGCCGCGCCGGCGAGGCGGCGCTGATCCCGCCGGACGTGATCGCGAACAAGGGCTTCCGCGCCGCCTGCCTGACGGTGCTGATGCTCTCTGCCGTCTTCTTCTCGATCGTCCTCTACGGGCCGCAGCTCATGGAGAAGATCCTCGGCTTCTCGGCCCTGAAGGCGGGGTTCGGGATGCTGCCCGATGCTCGGCCTGTTCGGGCTCGTCGCCTTCCTCACGCCGCGCCTCTACGACCGTTTTGGCGGCCGCCCGGTGATCATCGCCGGCACCGCCCTGCTCGCAGCCGGGCCCCTGGTCGTCTCCTTCTTCGGCGTCGACTCGGGCTACGCGGTGCTGATCCCGGGCCTCGCCCTGACCGGGATCGGCGCCGGGTTCTTCTATCCCTCGATCACCACCGCCGCTGTGACGATGCTCGACGCGAGCCGCTCGAGCCTCGCCGGCGGGATCACGTACATGTTCCAGATCGCCGGCGGGGCCGTCGGGCTCGGGCTGACGACCGCGCTGTTCGCGAGCCGCTCGGAGGACCTGGTGGTGAGCGAGGCGAGCGACGCCGGCTTGCAGATGACCGGCGACCGGGCGGGGGTCATCCACGGCTATCTCGCCGGCACCGAGCCCGGCGACGCCGCCTTCAATCAGTTCGACACCTCGGTCGCCGACAAGGTCCTCGACGTGGTCAAGGACTCGTTCGTGGGCGGGATCCAGCTCAGCCTGCGCGTGGTCGCCGCGATCGCCCTGATCGGGCTGGTGATCGCGATCCTCGGCGTCCGGCCGAAGTCAACCGCGCCCGAGCCGGCGAAGGCCGAGCCCGCGCGACGGCACGGCCCCGGAGCCCGCCTCGGCCTAGAGCCCCGTCGCGATCCCGGGCACCCGGCGCACGCCGCGGGACTCGAAGTAGTCCCACTCCTGCTGCCCGAGCTCGGTCTCCGGCTCGTCGGCGTAGACCCACTCGCGCATGATCCGGTGCCAGTTGCGCTCGGCGCCGAGCTGCGCGAGCACCGCGATCACGCCGATCTCCATCCGCCGGCCCATGAGCTCGTTCGCGGGGATGCTCTCGCGCCGCATCACCTGGAAGTACTCCGAGCGGGGGTCCGAGGCCGACTCGATGATCTTCATCACCCGCCGGTTGGAGACGCGGTAGGTGCGGTCCTCGATGTACCAGCCGCCGACCAGCATCACGTGGTCCATGAGGTGCTCGGCGTCGAGCTTGGTGGGGTTCTTGACGAAGCCGAGGTCGGCGAGCCGCTGGCGCAGCGCCTCGGGGTCCTTGCGGATCGCGGCGTCGAGGGCCGCCTGCTCGAGCTCGATCTGCTCGCGGTCGAGCTTCTTGGTCATCCCGAAGTCCAGGAACGCGACCCGGCCGTCGCCCATGAGCAGGTAGTTGCCCGGGTGCGAGTCGGCGTTGAAGTGCTGCAGGTGGTAGATCGACCCGAAGCAGAAGCGGAAGACGATCTCGCCGAAGCGGCTGCGCTCCTCGTCGTCGAGCTGCCTGACCTCCTCGAACCCGACCCCGTCGACGTACTCGGTCACGAGCACGCGGCGGCGCGAGAGCCGGGTGATCACGTCGGGCACGTAGATGAAGGGGTGGCCGCGGTAGGCGCGCGAGAACGTGCGCTGGTTCTGGGCCTCGAACTCGTAGTCGAGCTCCTCGAGCACGCGCTCGCGCAGCTCGGCGGCGACCGACTTCGCGTCGAGCCCGGGCGCGAGCGCCTTGGCAAGGCGCACCAGGACGCCGGCGTTGCGCATGTCCGACTCGAGCGCCTCGGCGACGCCGGGGTACTGGATCTTCACCGCGACGGGGCGCCCGTCGAGCAGCTTGGCGCGGTGGACCTGGCCGATCGAGGCGGCGGCGAACGCCTCCTCCTCGAACTCGGAGAAGTGCTCGTCGACAGGCTCGCCGTACTCCTCCTCGATCACCTTCGATACCCGCGACCACGGCATCGGCGGGGCGGAGGTCCGCAGCTTGGCCAGCTCCTCCTGGTAGAGCTCGGCGTACTCCGGCGGCAGGAACTCGGTGTCGATGAACGAGGCGAGCTGGCCGATCTTCATCGCCGCGCCCTTCATCTCGCCGAGCGTGCGAACCATCTTCAGCGCCGTCTCGACGTGGCGCGCCTCGAGCTTCTCGTCGCTTTCCTCCTGCGAGCGGGCGATGCCGGCGGCCCTGGTGCCGGCGTAGCGCGCGGCCTGGCCGCCGAGGGCGGTGCCCAGCTTGGCCGAGCGCCGGACCCGCCCCTTCGGGATCTTCAGATCGTCATCCGGCACCGGCCGCAGAGTAGCCGCGCCCGGCGACGGTCGAGCCGATGAACCGGCCGGCCTGCTCGATCGCCTCGCGGGCCTCCGGCAGGAACGACCAGAAGATCTGGAAGGAGTGGGTCTCGACCGGGTAGAGCTCGAGCCTCGCGTCGACGCCGTGGGCGCGGGCGCGCTCGGTGAGCTGGTGCGCGTCCTCGTGCTGCGGGTCGCCCGTCGCGCCCTGGATCAGCATCGGGGGCAGGCCGGAGAGGTCCTGCTCGAGGGGGTTCAGGAGGGGATCGTCCATCGGGTGCCCGGCCGAGGTAGCCGTCGATGAGCGGGAGGACGAGGCCGGCCATCTCCTCGGCGAGCTCGTTCGTCTTGCTCGCGATCCGCAAAGTGCTCCCCGTGATGTCGACCCAGGGGCAGAACCACACCGCGCCGCCGGGCATCGGACCGCCGTCGCGCTTGAGCTTCAGGAGCAGCGACATGCCCAGGCCGGCCCCGGCGGAGTCGCCGGCGAGCACGATCCGGCTCGGGTCGACCCCGCTCGAGACGATCCACCCGTACGCGCGCTCGACGTCCTCGAGGTCGGCGGGGAAGGGGTGCTCGGGGGCGAGCCGGTACTCGGGCCCCAGGGCGGTCTGTTTCGCGGCCGCGGTCAGGGCGCCGATCACGCCACGGTGGCCGTACGAGGAGCTGAACGTGTGGCCGCCCCCGTGGAGGTAGAGGACCGTCGCCGGCTGGCTCAGGTCGGGGCCGATCCGAAACGAAGGGACGCCATCGGCGTTGACGGGCTCGATCTTGGTCCCTTCCGGCGGCGGGAATTGCGCGTAGAGGGCCTCGATCGCCGCGCGGCGGTCGGCGAGGGAGATCCCGGGCTCGGTGGCGGCGAACACCGGCGCCCAGTGCTGAGCGAGGCGGAAGGCGAGCTCGCCGCCCACCGACTGGGTGGTGGCGACGGCCTCGTCGACGCCCTCGAGCAGGCTGTGGGTGCGCTCGAGCAGCGCCGCGCCCGCCAGCGTGAGCTCGACCCGGTGGGTCGAGCGGCGCAGCAGGTCGCACCCGATCAGCTTCTCGAGCGAGCTCACCTGGCGGCTGAGCGCCGACTGGGAGATGTGCAGGCGGTCGGCCGCGCGGGAGAAGCTGAGCTCCTCGGCGACCGCGACGAAGGCGCGCAGGTGGCGGAGCTCGATCGCATCGGGCGCCTGCGGGAAGGCGAGCACGTTGCCCATGGTGCTGGGGGGATCTGCCATGCAGCGATTATGCGGCCCGCGACGGAGCGCGTGTTGCAAACGCCGCATCACTGTGTTGCACGATCGGACTTTCCCGTCGCGCCCGGCGCCGGTGACGATGCCGGCCATGCACGACTCACCCGTCACCCGTAGCCCGATCGCACCACCCGCCCCCGCCGGCATCCGCCGCGCCGCCGACCTGCGGCTGCGGGGGCGAGGCGGGCCGATCCCCGTGCGGGTCCGCTGGCCGGCGAGCCAAGCGCTCGGCTCGCCGCCGCCGGTCATCGTCGTGCTCGCCGACCCGAGCGGGACGAGCGCCGCCGGTCCCGCCGACGACACCCTCTGCGACGAGCTCTGCGCCGGTCTGGGTGCCCTCGTGCTGCGCACCGCCTGGGCGGCGCGCCGCGACGATGCCCCGGGCTCGGCGCTGGAGCGCGCCGCGGGCGCGCTGGAGTGGGCGGCCGACCACGCCGCCGAGCTCGACGGCGACCCGGAGCGCCTGATCGTCGCCGGCCGCGGCCGGGCCGCCGCCGCCGCGGGCGCGCTGTCGCTCCGGGCCCGCGACCAGGGCTGGCCACGGCTCGCCGGCCAGGTGCTGGTGCTCACCGGCCCGTGCCCGGCCGAGGCCGACGCACCGCCGCCGCCGGCGCCCGCCGAGGCTCCGGCGGCCGCCACGATCGTCACCCCGCACGCCGGCACCCGCTGCTCGCAGCGCCTGCGGGCCGAGGGCGCGGAGGTCAGCGAGCTCGTCGATCCGCGCGTGGACCCCGGCGAGTACCCCGAGCAGCCCTACCTCTCCGCGCTCACCGAACGCCTGCGGGGGTCACTCGCGTGAACGAGGCCGAGCTGATCGAGGCGGCGCGCGCCGGGGACGGCCACGCGTTCGCCGAGCTGCTCGCGCCCTACCGCGGCGCGCTGCAGGCCCACTGCCGGGGCATGTTGCGCTCCGAGCACGACGGTGAGGACGCGCTGCAGGAGGTGATGCTGCGGGCCTGGCGGGCGCTGCCCGGCTTCGAGGGTCGCTCCTCCCTGCGCTCGTGGCTGTACCGGATCGCGACCAACACCTGCCTCAACGAGATCGACCGGCGCGGGCGGCGGCCGTCCACGAGCGAGGAGGAGCCTCCCGACGACGCCCACGAGCCCGACGAGCGCGAGTCGCTCACCGAGGCGCTCACCGTGGCCCACGAGCGCCTGTCCGCCGGCCAGCGCGCCGCGCTGCTGCTGCGCGACGGGCTCGGGTTCACGGCGGGCGAGAGCGCCGTCCTGCTCGGCACGACCCGCGCGTCGGTCAACAGCGCGCTCCAGCGGGCCCGGGTCTCGATCGCCGACCCGCAGCCCGGGCAGCCGCCGGACCCGCGCACGCAGGCGGCCGTCAGGCTCTACCTCGAGGCCGTCGAGCACGACGACATCGACGGGTTCGTCGAGCTGCTGCGCGGGGCCGACGCCGCCGCCGGGCAGCGGCACTGGGCCTACGCCTAGACCCGGCGCCGCCGTGCGACGCGGGCGGGTTTGGCAGTGAGGGGGTGGGAGCGGTGTGCCTTGCGTGACGTTTGTGGCGCTCGCGTGCGCGTTGGCCGCACGTCGCTCATCGACAGTGCAGTTATGGACGCATAGCGTCCGAAATCGCACTCTCGTTCTCTGGGGCGGCGGAGCGTGCGGATCCCGTGACGCTCGCGTTGCGCTCGCGCGCGCGATCAGGCACACCCGCCCGCGTCGCCACCCACTCCCACCCCTACCCAGCCAAGCCACGGCCCGCGTCGCCCCGGCGTCCCGGCGTGGCGCCCCCGCCCGGGCCCCACCGCTACTGAAGCCGGCGGATCGGGTTGGATAGCACGATGGGGCGGATCCTTCTGGCGACGATCGGCGCGCTCTGCTGCCTCGGGGCGACGGCGGCGACGGCGAGCGCCCAGTCGGAGTACGACACCGGCTACGCGCTCGGCTCGGAGGCCTACGAGTACGGCATCCCGCTGCTCGACACGCAGCGCATCTTCCGCACGTCCACCAGCGTCAGCAAGTCCGACGGCCGCGGCAACGCCCCGGTGAACCGCCTGAGCCACGCGCGCAAGCTCGCCCAGCCCGAGGACAGGACCGTGGTCGCCCCCAACCACGACACGCTCTATTCGCTCGCCTGGCTCGACCTCTCCCGCAGCCCCCAGGTCCTCCACGTACCGAGGATGCACCGCTTCTTCGACTTCGAGCTGGTCTCGCCGTGGACCGAGAACTTCCGCAACATCGGCACCCCGACCGGCGCCAGCGGCGGCGGCGACTTCGCGATCGTCGGGCCGGACTTCGACGGCAAGCTGCCCGAGGGCGTGACCCGGATCCGCTCGCCCTACGACCGCGTCTGGCTCATCGGCCGGACCCTGATCGAAGACGAGGCGGACACCGAGCGCGTCAACAGGATCCAGAACTCCTACCGGCTGCTGCCGCTCTCGCATTACGGCCGCCGCTACAAGCCGCCGGCGATCGAGCCGGTCGACACCACGGCCGACCAGGCGACGATCCCCGGGCTCGGGGCCGGCGACGACCCGCTCGCGTTCTACGGCGCGCTCGGGCGCCAGATGAAGCGCTTCGAGCCACCCGCCGCCGACGCGCCGCTGCTCGAGCGACTGGCCACGATCGGCGTCGGCACCGGCCTCGACCCGGCCGCCGACCCCTCGCTCAGCGCCGAGACGCTGCGCGGGATGCGGGACGCCGTCAGCGACGGCCCCGACAACATCCAGGCGATGATCGCCTCCAGGTACGTGGCGGAGTTCGACCGCCACAACGGCTACCTGCTGGCCGACATCGGCCACTACGGAACCGACTACGAGCTCCGTGCGATGACCGACCGGGTCGGGGTCGGCGCGCTGAAGCCGAAGATCGCGATCTACGCCTTCACCCAGACGGCGCACGACCTCAGCCCGCTCACGGGATCGGGGCGCTACGTGCTGCACATCCCAGCCGACCGGCTGCCGATCCCGGCGAAGGCGTTCTGGTCGCTGACCCTCTACGACTCGGAGGTCTTCCTGTTCGCGAACCCGTTCGATCGCTACCTGCTGAACGATCGCTCCGACCTGCACTACAACGCCGACGGCTCGCTGGACCTCTACGTGCAGGCGGAGCAGCCGGCCGACGCCGGCCAGGCGCAGAACTGGATCCCGTCCCCGCCCGGGGCGTTCCGGCTGATCTGGCGCCTGTACGAGACCCGCGACGCGCGCTTCGGGATCCTCGACGGCACCGGCTGGCAGCCGCCCGCCGTGATGCCCTGCGGGGCGAGCGGCGTCGCCGCGGACGGTACGCCCTGCGCAGGGTAGGCTCGGTGTCGAGCCAGGCGTCAGGAGGATGAACGTGCGGATTGGTGCCCCCATCGCAGCGTTCGCCGTCCTTGCCGTCGCCGCGCCCGCCGCGAGCGCGGCGCCGACCTTCTCGGTCGCACGAGTTCCCGGCGGAGATCGGCGGCTTCGCGGTCGCCGTCGCCGACTTCAACGCCGACTCGGACCCCGATCTCGCGATCGCCAACTCCTTCGCCGACACGGTGACGGCGCACCTCGGCGGTGCGGGCGCCACCTTCGGGGCGCCGACCCTCGTCAACGGAGGCGACAACGACCCGGTGGCGGTCGCCACGGGCGACTTCAACGACGACTCGGACCCCGACATCGCGAGCGCCAACTTCACCTCCAACACCGTCTGGGTGACGCTCGGCGCGGCGGGCGGGAGCTTCGGGACCCCGACCCCCTACGCCGCCGGCGCGAACCCGAGCGGCGTCGCGATCGGCGACTTCAACGCGGACTCCGACCCCGACCTCGCCGTCAGCAACAGGGCCACCGACGACGTCTCGATCCTGCTCGGCACCGCGGGCGGCGGATTCGGCCCCCAGGCCGACTTCCCCACCGGCGACTTCCCGCTCTCGGTCGCGGTCGGGAGGTTCGACGCCGACGCCGATCCAGACCTCGTGACCGCAAACGTCCTGTCCAAGGATGCGTCGGTCCTGCTGGGCGGCAACGCCGGCGGCTTCGACGCGAAGGCCGATTTCCCCGTCACCCCCAACCAGGCCGTGTTGGTCGCCACCGGCAGGTTCGACCCCGGATCCGACCTCGACCTCGCGGTGACCGACAACACCGGGAAGGTCTGGGTGCTGCTCGGCGGCCCCGGCGGGAGCTTCGGCGCGCCCGCCGCCGTCGCCACCGGACTCTCTCAATTCGGCCTCGCCGTCGGCAACCTCAACCCCGGGTCCGACCCCGACCTGGCGCTCGGGAGCGGTGCGAGCGGTGTCTCGGTGCTGCTCGGCGGCCCCGGCGGGAGCTTCGGCGCCGCGACGACCTTTCCCACGGGGCTCAGCCCGACCGGGTCGGCGATCGCCGACTTCAACGGGGACTCCAACAACGACATCGTGTTCGCCGATCAGGACTCGGGCACGTTCTCGGTCCTCGTCGCCGACCTGCTGCGCAACTCGAACGCCGAGGCCGACGCGGGCAGCGACGACGGACTCGACGACGTCGACCTGACGAACTGGACCGAGACCGGGGCCACCACCGCGGTCCAGTACGGAGCGGCGGGCTTCCCCAGCGACGCCCAGGGCGCCGCGCTCGGCGGCGGGGCGAACTTCTTCGCCGGCGGGAGCGGGGCGGCGACCAGCACCGCGACCCAGAACTGGACGGTCCCCGCGTCGAGCGCGGACGAGGTGGACGCGGGCGGGGTGACCGCGAACCTGAGCGGCCACCTCGGCGGCTTCGCCGACCAGAGCGACGACGCCTCCGTCAGCGCGACCTTCCTCGACGCCGGCGGCGCGAGGCTCGACAGCTTCAGGATCGGGCCCGTCACGGCCGCTCAGCGGGGCAACGCGACCGGCCTCCTCTACCGCTCCAACGACGCGGCCGTTCCGGTGGGCACGCGGAAGGTCCGCGTCCGCCAGACCTTCAGGCGCCTCAGCCCGGGTGCCAGCAACGACGGCTACGCCGACAACCTCGTGCTCACCCTCTCCGGGCTCTGAGCCGGCGGACTCTCTATCCTCAGCCGCCGCATGGCCTCCGATCGAGCGACCCTGAAGGCGCAACCGCGGACCGACTTCGGCTCCCGCGAGAGCCGCCGCCTGCGCCGCTCCGGGTTCGTGCCCGGGGTCGTCTACGGCGCGGGCGAGGAGGCGCGAGCGTTCCAGGCACCGGCGCGCGCGGTGCGCGACGTGCTCCTGCACGGCGGCGCCCTGTTCGACGTCGAGATCGAGGGTTCGGCCGCGGTCCCCGTGGTGCTCAAGGACGAGCAGCGCCACCCGGTGCGCGACGACCTCGTCCACCTCGACCTGCACGAGGTCAAGCTCGACGAGAAGATCGAGGCCGACGTCACGATCGAGCTCATCGGCACCGAGGACGCGCCCGGCGTCAAGGAGGGCGGCGTGCTCGAGCACGTCACCCACGAGATCACGATCTCGGCCCTGCCGACCGCGATCCCCGAGTCGATCCCCGCCGACGTCTCCGGCATGGTGATCGGCGACACCCTTCAGCTCAGCGTCCTGATCGCCCCAGAGGGGGTCGAGTTCGCCCTCGGAGAGGACCAGAGCGCCGACGAGATCACGATCGCCACCCTCTCGCCCCCGCGGGTCGAGGAGGAGCCCGAGCCGGAGCTCGAGGAGGAGGCCGAGCTCGTCGGCGAGGAGGGCGAGGAGGCCGAGGGCGAGGCGGCCGAGGGCGAGGCCGCCGAGGGCGACGCGCCCTCCGACTCCGGCGAGGAGTAGCCCTGTCCCTGTTTCGCCGTCGCGGTGAGCGAGACGGCGAGTCCGAGCGCAGTCAGGGCGACCGGATCCTGATCGTGGGCCTCGGCAACCCCGGCAGCCGCTACGCGGCGACCCGCCACAACGTCGGCTTCGAGGTCGCGGCGGAGCTGGCGCGGACCTGGGAGCTACCGAAGCCGAAGGAGAAGTACCGCGGGCTGATCACCGAGGGACGGGTTCGCCACGGCGGACCGCGCGTCGCGGTGCTGACGCCGCAGACCTACATGAACGAGTCCGGCGACTCGGCGGGGCCGGCGCGGGGCGACCTGCGGGTGCCGATCGAGCAGGTCGTCGTCGTGCACGACGAGATCGACCTGCCGTTCGGCGAGATCAAGGAGAAGCTCGGCGGCGGCGTGGCCGGGCACAACGGCCTGCGGAGCCTGGCCGAGGGCTTCGGGAGCAAGGACTTCTGGCGTGTGCGGGTGGGCGTCGGCCGCCCCGACTCGACCGACCCGGAGATCGTGTCCGCGTACGTGCTCGGGCGCTTCAGCGAGCCGGCGGAGCAGGTCAGCAACCTGATCGCGGACGCCGCCGGGGAGGCCGAGCGCCTCGTCGACCAGATCGCCGTCTCGGTTCGCGAGGTTTTGGAGTGAGGCGGAGCGAAGCGAAGCCGAGCCGCGCCGCTGTTGAGGCGCCTTAAGTGAGTGTCACCGCCTACTCGGTCGCCGATGGCGTCGCGCTGCTGCAGCTCGACCGACCCGAGGCACGCAACGCGATCAACACCGAGATGCTCGATGAGCTGCTCGCCCACCTGACCGAGGCGCGCGCCGACGAGGAGGTTCGGGCCCTGGTCGTCTCCTCCACCGACCACATGGGCCTCTCCGCCGGGGCCGACGTCCGCGAGCGGCTCGAGCCGGAGGCCGGGGTGCGGCGGATGGAGCTGTTCGCCCTGCTCTACGACGAGCTCACCGCGTTCCCCAAGCCGACCGTCGCCGCCTGCCACGGGGCCTGCGTCGGCGGCGGGGCGGAGATCGCGGTCTGCTGCGACCTGCGGGTCGGCGGCGGGAACCTGCGGCTGCGCTTCCCCGGCGGAGCGCTCGGCGTCCCCGTGGGCCCGGCCCGGCTGGTGACCCTCTGCGGGCTCTCGGTCGCGAAGTACCTGCTGCTGACCGCCAAGGAGGTCGACGCCGACGTGGCCTACCGGTGGGGCCTGGTGCACAAGGTCGTTCCGGCCGCCCGCACCGAGGAGGCCGCGCTCCAGCTCGCCGCCCAGGTTGCCGAGCACCCGCCGGAGGCGGTCGCGCGGCTGAAGCGGATGCTGCACGAGCTCGACGGGGTGGAGGGCCGGTCGCGCGAGGAGGGCGAGGGCCAGGTCGAGTGGGCCCGGACCGGCCCGGGGCTTCCCTACCGGGATTGAGGCGTCCGCGGGGCGGCCTACCGTTTCGCGCAGGCGCCCACTACGGAAGGGGAGACGATGGAGAGCGGAGTCGGAGAACCGGCGGCGCGCGAGGCGGTCCGCACGGTGGGCAGGTTGTGGTGGCTGTGGCTGGTGTCCGGCGCCTTCTGGGTGATCATCGGCCTGGTCATCCTCCAGTTCGATCAGGCGTCCATCAACACGGTCGGGATCCTGGTGGGCGCGTTGTTTCTCGCCACCTCGTTCCAGCAGTTCATGATCGTCGGCTTCGTCGAGGGCGGGCTCCGCTGGCTGTACGGGATCTTCGGCGTCCTGTTCCTGATCGCCGGCGTGCTTGCGCTGATCAGCCCCGAGAACACGTTCGCCGCGCTCGCCGACATGCTCGGCTTCCTGTTCCTGATCGTGGGCGTCTTCTGGATCATCCAGGCGTTCATCACCCGCGAGGCCAACGAGCTCTGGTGGCTGGGCCTGCTCGCGGGGATCCTGATGGTGATCGTCGCCTTCTGGACCGGCGGCCAGTTCTTCATCGACAAGGCGTACGTGCTCCTGGTCTTCGCCGGGATCTGGGGGCTGTTGCAGGGGATCACTGACATCGTCCGCGCTTTCCAGATTCGCAAGCTCGGCGAGATGGTCTGAGGCCCGGGCGGCGCGGGCGCGCCGCTAACCTCGCCATCGATTGCTGCGGGCGCTGCTCGACATCGCGCTCGAAGACGAGCGCATCGCCTCACTCGCGGCCCGGATTCGGGCCGGCGAGGCGGTCGACCTGCGCGCTTCCGGCGCCATCCGCCCCTTTCTGCTCGCTGCCCTGCTCGATTCCGAGGAGGGACTGGCCGGGCGGCCTGCGCTCGTGGTCGCGGCCGACGACGTCGCGGCGCGCGACTTCGCGCGCGGTCTCGGCGCCTACCTGGCGCCGCGGCGGGTGCGCTACTACCCCTCGCGCGGCACGGGCTATGAGTCCCACCTCGCCCCGCCGCCACACCTGGTCGGCCTCCGCATCGGCGCGCTGGATGCGCTGACGGGGAGCGAGCAGCGAGCAGGGAGCGACGAGCCGCCGGTTGTCGTCGCCAGCGCCGTCGCCCTCGCCGAAGCGGTCCCCGACGCCTCGCTGCGCCCCGCGAGCTTCGTGCTGCACCGCGGGGAGGAGGTCGACCTCACCGATGTCTCCGAGCTCCTGGTCGAGGCGGGATACGAGAGCACCGAGCAGGTCGAGGACCGGGGCCAGTTCGCGATCCGCGGCGGGATCCTCGACGTCTTCCCGGCCACCGAGGAGCGCGCCGCGCGCCTGGAGCTGTTCGGCGACGAGATCGAGTCGATCCGGTGGTTCTCGACCTTCACCCAGCGCTCGCTGGGCGAGGCGGAGCGGATCGAGCTCGACCCGGCGGCCGAGCTCGCGCTCGAGCACCGGGAGCTCGCGGAGATCGCGAGCGAGAACGGTGAGCGGCCCGACATCACCCAGCTCCTCCCGGTCGAGTCGTTCCGGGCTCCGCTCGACCTGATCGACGAGCGCACGGCGGTCCTGATCGCCTCGGCCGAGGAGATCCCGGCCGCGCTGCGCGACCACTGGGACGACGTGACGACGGCGATGCACGACGCCGACGCCCGCCACCTGTACGTCGAGGTCGCCGACCCCCTGGCCGAGCGTGCCGTGCTCACGATCCGCGGCGTCTCGGATGACGATGGCGAGCCGGTCTTCCGGGCGCAGATCCCGACCTCCGCGGCACGCAGCATGTCCGAGGCCGAGCCGCAGCTGGAGAAGGAGCTGCGCAGCGGCTACCGGACCGTGATCACCTTCGAGAGCCGCGGCGAGGCCGAGCGCGCCCGCTACAACCTCAACCGCCTCGACGCCCGCTTCCTGGAGGGTCTGGCGCCGTCGGAGCCGGCGGTCCTCTTCGACGAGGCGCCGCTCGACGACGGCTTCGTCTCCCCCGAGCTGCGGCTCGGCGTGATCCCGTTCCGGCGGCTCGTCCACCGCCGCCGAGCCGCCGCCCCCGGGCCGGCTCGGGGACGGATGGCGAGCTTCGCCGACCTGCGCGTGGGCGACTTCGTGGTCCACGCCGACCACGGGATCGCCCGCTTCGCCGGCTTCGAGACCAAGACGGTCGCGGGGGTGACCCGGGACTACCTCGAGCTGGAGTACCGGGGCGAGGACAAGGTCTTCGCGCCCACCGACCAGCTGGCGAAGATCAGCCGCTACGTCGGCGCCGGCGGCGAGGCCCCGCAGCTCTCCGCCCTGGGCTCGAAGCGCTGGGACGCGGTCAAGGCGCGCGCGCGGCGCGCGGCGCGCGAGCTCGCCGGGGAGCTGCTCAACCTCTACGCCGAGCGCCAGGCGCGCCGCGGCCACGCCTTCGAGCCCGACGGCGAGTGGCAGCTCGAGCTCGAGCGCTCGTTCCCGTACCGCGAGACGGCCGACCAGATCGACGCGATCGAGGCGGTCAAGGGCGACATGGAGTCCGAGCGGCCGATGGACCGCCTGATCTGCGGCGACGTCGGCTACGGCAAGACCGAGGTCGCGCTGCGCGCCGCCCACAAGGCGGCCGCCGAGGGCAAGCAGGTGATGATGCTGGCGCCGACCACGATCCTCGCCCAGCAGCACCTCGGCACCTTCAGGGAACGGCTCGCGTCGACCGCGCTCGAGGTCGAGATGGTCTCGCGGCTGCGCAAGCCCGCCGAGGTCCGCGACGCGCTCAAGCGGTTCAGCGAGGGCACGGTCGACATCCTGATCGGCACTCACCGGCTGCTCTCCCGCGACGTGCGGGCCAAGGACCTCGGGCTGGTGATCGTCGACGAGGAGCAGCGCTTCGGGGTCAAGCAGAAGGAACTCCTGCGGCAGCTCAAGCTGAAGGTCGACGTGCTCTCGCTCTCGGCCACGCCGATCCCGCGCACGCTGCAGATGAGCCTCGCCGGGCTGCGCGACATCTCGGTGATCGAGACGCCGCCCGAGGGCCGGCGTCCGGTGCGCACCTACGTCGGTCCCTACGACGAGGAGCTGGTCTCGCGGGCGATCGCCCGCGAGGTGACCCGCAAGGGCCAGGTGTTCTTCCTCCACAACCGGATCGACACCCTGCACGAGGTCGCCGAGCGCCTGCGCTCGCTCTGTCCCGGCGTGCGCTTCGCGGAGGCGCACGGGCAGATGGACGAGGGCGAGCTCGAGGCGACGATGCTCACCTTCCTGCGCGGCGACGCCGACTGCCTGGTGGCGACGACGATCATCGAGTCCGGGCTCGACATCCCGCAGGCCAACACGCTGATCGTCGAGCGCGCCGACCAGCTCGGGCTCGCGCAGGCCTACCAGATCCGCGGGCGCGTCGGCCGCTCCGAGGAGCGCGCCTTCGCCTACATGCTCTACCCGTCCGAGGAGGCCCTCTCGACCGACGCCGGCTCGCGCCTCGCCACGCTCTCCGACCACACCGAGCTCGGCTCGGGGTTCGCGATCGCGATGCGCGACCTCGAGCTCCGCGGTGCGGGCGACCTGCTCGGCGACGAGCAATCCGGCCACGTCGCCGCGATCGGGTTCGAGCTCTACGTCGCACTGCTCGAGGAGGCGGTCGAGTCCCTGCGCTCGGCCGGCGCGCGAGGAGGGAGAGGGCGATGCCGTGGTCCGGCTCGACCTCGACGTCGACGCCTACCTGCCCGCCGACTACGTCCCCTTCGAGGCGGCGAAGATCGACGTCCACCGGCGGATCGCCGGCGCCCGCCGGGCGGGCGAGCTGCGCGCGCTGCGCGACGAGCTTCGCGACCGCTTCGGGCCGGTGCCCGGGCCGGTCTCCAACCTGCTCGCCCTGCAGCGCGCGCGGATCGACCTCGGCGCCGCCGGCGCGCGCACGGTCGAGGTGCGCGGCGGGCGGCTCTCGATGATCCCGCTGGAGCTCGACGCGGCCACCGTCGGCCGCCTGCGCGAGCGCGTCCCGGAGGCGATGTTCGAGCTCCGCACGCGCACCCTGTCGCTGCGGGTCGAGGACGATCCCGCGCGGCGGCTGGAGGCCCTGCTCGAGCTCACCGAGGCCCTGACCGCCGCGCTCGAGCCCGAGGCGGTCGCCGCCTGACGCTCCGGGCCGCTCGCTGAGCCTGAATTTAGGCTGCGATCGTTATGCTGCCGAACCCGTGAGTCCGCAGGGAAAGAGGGCAAGGCCCCGTCCGGCGCCCGAGCCCGCGCCGCGCCGAAGCGCCAAGGGCATCGGCCTGGTCGCGTTCGGCGTGCTGCTGATCGCCCTGTTCGCGATCGTCGCCGTCGCGCAGGGACTCGGCGACCCCTCGGTACCCGACGACGCGATCGCGGTGGTCGAGGACGCGCCCGACGGCACCGTGACCAAGGAGGAGTACGACCGGGCCCTCGTCCAGACCGCCGCCCGCCAGGGCCTCAAGGAGGTGCCCAAGAGCACCGATCCCCAGTATCAGGCGCTCGCGGACGCCGCCCAGTCGGACCTGCTGCTTGCGCGCTGGGTCCGCGGCGAGGCCTCCGAGCGCGGGATCGAGCTCACCGACCGCGAGGTCGACGACGAGCTCGAGAAGGTCAAGGACACAGCAGTTCGGCTCCGAGGAGGCGTTCCAGAAGTTCCTCAAGCAGGCCGGGTTCACCGAGGAGGAGGCCAGGCAGCGGATCGAGCTGCAGCTCCTCTCCGACCGGATCCAGACCGCCGTCCTGCCGAAGGACCCCGACGTCACCGCCGAGGAGGTGCAGCGCTTCTACGACGCCAACGTCTCCCAGTTCGAGCAGCCGGAGGCGCGCGACGTACGCGTGATCCTGACCGAGACCGAGGACGAGGCCAACCAGGCGCTCGCCGCGCTGGAGTCCGACGACTCACCCGAGTCGTTCGAGGAGGTGGCGAAGAAGTACTCGATCGACGAGGCGACGAAGTCGACCGGTGGCCTGCGCCAGGGAGTGGTCGCCGGGCAGTCCGAGCCGGCCCTGGACGAAGCAGATCTTCTCCTCGGCCGAGGGCGAGCTCGTCGGCCCGTTCAAGACCGATGCCGGCTACTACGTGATCCAGGTCGAGAAGGTGACCCCGGCGACGACCCAGTCGCTGACCGACGTGAGCGAGCAGGTCCGCCAGACGCTTGCCGCCCAGCGCCAGCAGGAGGTCGCCACGCAGTTCCAGACCAACTTCCAGACGAAATGGATCGCGCGCACGTTCTGCGCCGATGACTTCCGCATCGAGCGCTGCGCCAACGCCCCGGCCCCGCCGCCCACCTGCACCCAGGAGCTGATCGACACCACCGGCTGTGACGCGTTCGTCCCGTCGCGCGGGGTGATGAATCCGGGCGGGGCAGGCGTCTTCGGCTCGCCGCCGCCGGTGGTCCGCCCGCAGGGCCCGCAAGGGCCCGCGCCCGCGGCAGCCGGCGCCCTGCCCCCGGGCCTGGTCCCGGGCGGAGCCGTGCCGCCGGGCAGTGTCCCGCCGGGCTCGGTGCCGCCGGGCAGCGTCCCGCCGGGCTCCGTCCCGCCGGGCTCCGTGCCGCCTGGCACGCCGCCTCCGGGCGGCTAGCGGCCCGATGGCCGCCGGGGCGCCTGGGGGTGGCGCCGGAGCGTCGGTCTCCGAGGCGCTGGAGCGCCTCGACGAGATCACCCGCAGGCTGCGGCGGGAGTGCCCCTGGGATCGCGAGCAGGACGAGCGCAGCATCGTCACCCACACGGTCGAGGAGGCCTACGAGCTCGCCGACGCCGCCGGGCGCGCGGACGACGAAAAGCTCCGCGACGAGCTGGGCGACGTTCTCTTCCAGGTCGTCTTCCTCTCCCTGCTGCTCGAGGAGCGCGAGGCCGGCTCGCTCGCCGAGGTCGCCGAGACGATCTCCGAGAAGCTGATCCGCCGCCACCCGCACGTCTTCGGCGAGGAGGAAGCCGAACAAACAACTGACGCGGACACGCTTCTCTCGGGGCCTACGGCCCCTCGCCTCACATCCCGCGAGGTCCTTCGCAACTGGGACCGGATCAAGCGCGAGGTCGAGGGTCGCGGCGCCGGCGACCCGTTCGCCGACATCCCGGAGAACCTGCCGGCCCTGCTGTACGCGCGCAAGACGCTGCGGCGGGCCGAGCCCGAGGCCGGCGCGCCGGCCGATCGGCGGACCCGCGACGAGACGGAGGCCGCGGTGGGGGAGATGCTGATGGAAGCCGTGCGGCTCTCGCGCGGGCTCGGGATCGACCCCGAGCTCGCCCTGCGCGCCGCCGCCGACCGGCTTCAGGGGGCCTCCCGCTAACAGATGAGTGATCCCACGACCTCACGCACACGGATGACGCACGGATACCATCGCCGGACCGGGGTCATCGGGTTCGACGGTACCCACGGGTACCGTCCTCACCCTGCTTCCCCCGCCCGGCTCGGCCCCGTGCGCCCCCGCGCACGCGATGTCATGGAATCAATCATCTAGCCTCACGGGCCGCAAATGGGCGCGATCGAGCACATCCACGCACGCCAGATCCTCGACTCCCGAGGCAACCCGACGGTCGAGGTCGAGGTCCGGCTCGGCTCCGGTGCCGAGGGGCGCGCGGCGGTGCCCTCGGGCGCCTCGACCGGTGAGTTCGAGGCCACGGAGCTCCGCGACGGCGGCGACTCCTGGGCGGGCAAGGGCGTGTCGAACGCGGTCGAGAACGTCAACACCGAGATCGCGAAGGCGCTGGCCGGCGCTCGCGCCACCGACCAGGTCGCGATCGACGAGGCCCTGCGCGAGCTCGACGGGACGCCGAACAAGTCCCGCCTCGGCGCCAACGCGATCCTCGGCGTCTCGCTGGCGACGGCCCGCGCCGCGGCCGCCGAGGCGAAGGTGCCGCTCTACCTCTACCTCGCCGAGCTCAGCGGCTTCGACCGCGACGACGCGACCGTGCTTCCGGTGCCGATGATGAACGTGATCAACGGCGGCGCCCACGCCGACAACTCGGTCGACCTCCAGGAGTTCATGGTCGTCCCCGCCGGCGCCGCGAGCTTCCCCGAGGGCCTGCGGATGGGCACCGAGATCTTCCACGCGCTGAAGGCGACGCTGAAGGAGCGCGGGCTCGGGACCACGGTCGGCGACGAGGGCGGCTTCGCCCCGAACCTGGAGTCGAACGAGGCC
The DNA here is from genome assembly GCA_963729065.1 of uncultured Solirubrobacterales bacterium. Classification (GTDB taxonomy): domain Bacteria; phylum Actinomycetota; class Thermoleophilia; order Solirubrobacterales; family 70-9; genus WHSW01. The sequence continues at coordinate 134,487 of CAVSMS010000010.1, read as the reverse complement.
GCGCTCGAACTGCTCGTCGTCGGGATCGAGCGCGCCGGCTACGCCCCGGGCTCGGATGCCTTCATCGCCCTCGACCCGGCGACCAGCGAGCTCTACCGCGACTCCGACGGCGCCTACGTGCTCGAGCACGAGGGCCGGGCGCTGAGCGCCGAGGAGCTGGTGAGCTACTGGGCCCAGATCGCCGAGCGCTACCCCGTGATCTCGATCGAGGACGGGATGGCCGAGGAGGACTGGGCGGGCTGGGGCCTGCTCACGGAGCGCCTCGGCGACCGCTGCCAGCTGGTCGGCGACGACCTCTTCGTCACCAGCCCCGAGCGGCTGCGGCGCGGGATCGAGCGAGGGGGTCGGCAACTCGATCCTGGTCAAGGTGAACCAGATCGGCACCCTCACCGAGACCCTGGAGGCGATCGGGATCGCGCGCGAGGCGGGCTACTCGGCGGTGATCTCGCACCGCTCGGGGGAGACCGAGGACACGACGATCGCCGACCTCGCGGTCGGCACCGGGGCGGGTCAGATCAAGACCGGCGCGCCTTCGCGCTCGGACCGGGTGGCGAAGTACAACCAGCTCCTGCGGATCGCCGACGCCCTCGGCGAGCGCGCGACCTATCCCGGGCTCGAGGCTTTCAGCGGCAGGACCGGCAGGTAAGCGGCCATAGGCGCCGAACCGATCAGGCGTGAGCGCTCGCGCCCAGGCCTCCCGTGGCTACCGGCTTCGGCCGACGCCCCGTTCCGCGCGCCGCGGCTCGGGCGCGAGCCGCATCCACTGGGACAAGGTCGGGCGCGTCGCCCTGCTCCTGGTCCTGGTCGCGATCTGCGTCTCCTACGTGAAGCCGGCGCTCAACTTCTTCGACGCGTGGCGCGACTCGAAGGCCGAGCATGCGACGCTCGCCGACCTGCAGACGGAGAACGCCGCCCTGCGCAAGCGCATCGCCAACCTGGACGGTCCCGACGCGGCCGAGAGGGCCGCCCGCAAGCTCGGCATGGTCACCCCGGGCGAGGGGTCCTACGTGCTCCACGGGCTCCAGCGCTAACCCGGGCGGAGACCGGGCCAGGCGGCCGGCGATGAGCCTCGCGTTCGTGATCGCCCCGGCGTCCGAGCGGACGCTGGGCGCCGGGTCCTACCTGCTCGGGGCGCTCGAGCTGACGCTGATGCTCGCGCCGCTCGCATGGGCCGCCTGGCGGCTGCGCGCGACGCTGCTCGGCGGCTGGAACGGAGCCGCCGCGCGCGTGGTCGAGGCCGTGCTCGCGATCAGCGCGCTCATCCTGCTCGCCGAGCTACTCGGGACCTTCGCCGCGTTCGAGATCCCGACGATGATCGTCGGCGGCTTCGTGCTCGCGGGCGTCACCCACTGGGCGTGCTCGAGGAGCGGGGCCGGCACCGGACCCGGCCCCCCGGCGCCGCCGGCGGTCTCGCGGGGCGCGGTCTGGTTCGCGGCGTTCGCCGTCGCCGTGGTCGCCGCGGCCTGGATGGTCCCGACGCTCTCCAGCCTCGCCGGAGGCATGGATCGCGCGGATTCGATGTGGTACCACATGCCGCTGGCGACCCGGTTCGCCCACGGCGCGCACTTCGGGGCGATCGACTACTTCGACCCGATCTTCTTCGCCTCGTACTACCCGGCGAACTCGGAGGTCGTGCACGCGGTGCCGCTGCTCGCCTTCGACCGCGACATCCTCTCGCCGCTGATCAACCTGGCCTGGCTCGCGCTCGGGCTCACCGCCTCGTACGCGATCGGGCGCCCGTACGGGCTCGGTCCGCAGAGCCTGATCGGCGGCTCGATCGCCCTCGGCGCGCAGATGCTGGTGGAGTTCCAGGCGGGGGAGGCTCTGAGCGACATCGTCGGGGTGGCGGTGATTCTTGCTGCCGTTGCCGTGCTGGTTAATGCTCGCGCTGCGGTGGGCGCCGGGGGCGGGAGTCACCCGGTCGACGGTCCTCGCTTCGCTGCGGAGTGTCTCCCGGGTGACCCCGCCCCCGGCGCTCTCGGGGCCGTGCCGCTCGGCCGGATGGCTCGGCCGCTGTTGCGGGGTTGGCGGCGGGGCTGGCCGCCGGGACGAAGCTGTCGTTCCTGGCCCCGGTGATCGCCCTGTGGCTGGGGTTGATCGTGATCGCCGGGCGTGGCAGGCGCGTCCGGACGGCGCTGTGGTTTGGCCTGCCGGCGTTCCTGACGAGCGGGTACTGGTTCGTGCGGAACCTCGTCGCGGTCGGGAACCCGATCCCGTACACGAACTTCGGGCCCCTCGGGCTCCCGGCTCCGGAGCGGGCGTTCGAGCTGCGGCCCGGGTACTCGGTCTTCCACTACTGGGACGACCCCGAGGTCTGGCGCGAGTGGTTCGTGCCGGGCCTGCACGAGTCGTTCGGGGTCCTCTGGCCGCTGGTGATCGCCGCGTTCGTCGGCGCCGGGGTCTACGCGCTCTGGCGAGGCGGCGACCCGCTGCTGCGGGTGCTCGGGGCGATGATCCTCTTCACCGCGGTCGCCTACGTCTTCACCCCGCTGACGGCCGCCGGCGAGCAGGGCCAGCCGATCGCGTTCGAGTGGAACGTCCGGTACGTGGCGCCCGCGGCCGCGGTCGGCCTGGCGCTGCTCCCGTGCCTGCCGGCGCTGCGGCGCACCGAGCGCGCGCGCACGATCACCTTCGCCGGGCTGGCGCTGCTGTTCCTGACCAGCGCGGCCTCGCTCGTCCAGTGGCAGCAGGGCCACGTGAAGGGGGCGATCGCGGCGGGGGTCGCGGTGCTCGCCGCCTTCGCCGCGATCGAGTGGCTGCGCGCCCGCGGCCACTGGGGCCCGCGCGCGCCCCTCGCCTGGGTGGCCGGGCTGCTCGCCGTGGTCACGCTCGGGGCGCTCGGAGCCGGGTGGTGGGAGCAGCGCCACTATCTCGAGCGCCGCTACGAGAACCTGAGCCCGGACCTGAAGCTCGCCGACGCGGTCCGCTGGGCGCGCGACCTCCGCGACGCGAAGATCGCGCTCGCCGGCGTGCGCGGCGTCTTCAACCAGTACCCGTTCTACGGCACCGACCTGTCCAACCAGGTCCAGTGGCTGGGCCGCAAGGGCCCCGACGGCGCCTACGAGCGGATCCCGACGTGCGCCGAGTGGCGCCAGGCGCTCGCCGACGGCGGCTACACGCACGTGGTCACCACCTACGACCCGTTCGACCCCGGGGCGGTCACCGAACACCAAGGAGGGGCTGTGGATGCGCTCGGACCCGGGCGCCAAGCAGCTGCTCCGCGACGGGCCGGTGAGCGTCTTTCGGATCGACCAGCCGCCCGACCCGGCGGGCTGCGCGGGCCTGCCCAACCTGAGCCAGTCCGAGCTCGACGGCGACTCGGTGAACGCCGACCCGACCGCGAACCAGCCCTCCGCTCGGTACGAGACCGACGGCTCCGGCTAGACATCTGGCATCCCCATGCTCGCGATCTACGCCTCGACCGCGCTGATCCTGCTCGCCTCGCTGCTGATCGGGCGGGCGATCCTGTCGCTGCTCGGCTGGCCGCGGGCCGGCGCGACGCCTGGCCTCGCCGCGAGGCCCGACTGGCTCTCGGGGGCGGTCGGGTTCGCGGCCCTGGTCACGGTGACGCCGTTTCTGCTCCGGCTGCCCGGCCGGGCGACGACGACGGCGATCCTGCTCGGCCTGGTGCTGGTCGCCGCCGCCGTGGTGGTCTGGCGGGACCCCGATCGCGGGCGGCCCGACTGGCCGGCGGCGGCGACGCTGCTGATCGTCGTCGCCCTCGCCTCGATCCCGTTCCTCGTCAACGACCGCGTCGGGGTGCTCGGCGAGGGCATCTACACCAACGACCACGCGGCCCAGCTCTACTGGGCCGACTGGCTCCAGCACGGCTTCGGCCCCGAGCCGAGCGCGGTCCGCTTCGGCTACCCGATCGGCCCGCAGGCGGTGGCCGTGGTCGCCGCGGAGGCCACGGGCTCCAGCCTCGTCAGCTCCTTCAACGGACTCCTCCTCGCGATCCCGGCCCTCACCGCCCTGACCGCGCTCGGCGCCCTCGCCGAGATGCCGCGCGCCGCGCCGGATCGCGATCGCCGCGATCACCGGGCTTCCCTACCTCGCGGCCTCGTTCCTCGCCCAGAGCGCCTTCAAGGAGACCGCGATGGCGCTCTTCGTGCTCGCCTTCGCGCTCGTCCTGCAGATGGCCGCGCGCACAGCGAGCGATGCGGAGCCGCGACCGCCGTGGCGGGTCGTGATCGCCGTCGGCCTCCTGCTCGCGGCGGCCGGCGTGTTCACCTTCAGCGTCCCCGGTCTCGCCTGGTTCTTGATCGCGCTCCCGGTCTGGCTGGGCCTCGAGGCGATTGCCGGCCGCAGCCCGATCGACTGGCGCGCGGTTCGCGATGGCGTCGCCGCGCATCGGGTCACGCTCGTGGTCGCCGTCGTGATCGTGATCGCGATCGCCGCGCTCGCCTTCGAGCCGGCGCGCGAGTTCGCCTCCAAGGTCGGCGACGTGCAGAACTCGTTCGGGCGGCTGAGCTCGCCCGTCTTCCCCGGGGAGGCGTTCGGGATCTGGCCCGCGGGCGACTTCCGGATCGTCCGGGGAGAGGTCTCCGGGGCGCTGTTCGCGGTCGCCCTGGGCGTGATCGCCGCCGGCTTCGGCATCTTCTCCCTCTGGCGCCGGCGGCAGTTCGCGCTGCTGGCGATGCTGGTCGCCGGCGCGGTCGTCTACCTCGGCACCCGCGCGGTCGCGGAGATCCACGTGCAGGCGAAGGCGCTGGCGGTGATCGCCCCGCTCGTCCTCCTCGTCGGCCTGCGCGCCCTGCTCAGCCCCGACCGAGACGGCGGGCGGCGGGGAGCGACCCTCCTGCGCTACGCCTTCGGCGTGGTCGTCCTCGTCGCAGCCCTGGCCTCCACCCTCCTGGCGCTGCGCGACGCGCCGATCGCCGACGACCAGCGCCAGCTGGCGCTCGAGCGCCTCGCCGAGCGGGCCGAGGGCGAGGCGGTCGCCTTCCTCGGCGTCGACCGCTTCTCCGGCTACTACCTGCGCGAGACGCTCGCCCGCGCCCCGGCCGGGTACGTGCCGGAGGAGATCGACGCGCGACCGGAGAAGCGATGGCAGCAGGGCGACGCGGCGGACTTCGACTCGCTCGACGCGGGCCAGCTCGACAAGTTCGACTTCGCGATCACCACCGCGGCCGCCTACGCCTCGGCCCCGCCGCCCAACTTCGAGCCGGTGGCGAGCGATGGCGACTACGTGCTCTGGGCGCGCGAGGGAGAGACGCCGCGCAGCCGCGTGCTCGAGGGTGAGGATGGCGCCCCGGCCGTGAACCTGGACTGCGACCAGCTCGGGGACCGCCCCGGGCTGGCGACGCTGCTCGCGCCGACGGCGTTCGTGCCCTACGACGAGTGGGACCTGCCGCCGCTGGTCGAGCACGCGGCGGGCGGCCAGGAGCGGGCGTTCGAGGCGCCCGGCGAGGCCTCGGCGACGATCCCGCTGCCGGAGCCTGGCGCATACGAGCTCTCGCTGCAGTACCACTCGCAGGTGCCGCTCGAGGTGGTCGTCGACGACGAGGTGGTCGCGGAGCTGCCGCCCTCGCTCGACGGCATGTACCTCAGCGGCGCCGGCCGCGGAGCCTTCTGGCCCGCCGGTACGGCCAGCGGCGACGAGGCGCTCGAGGTCGTCGTGCGCGCGGCCGAGCCCGGCGGCCTCGCCGAGACGCTCGGCGCGCCCCGCAGGGTCTGGCTCGGAGGCCTCGCGGCGACGCGCATGGTCGCGGCGAGGACCGTGCCCCTCGCGCGCGCGTGCGGCGAGGAGGTCGACCACTTCAGGTTCGAGCGAGGCCGGGGCTGATGCCGCATTTCGGCACCCCCGAGGAGGCGGCGTCGCCGGTCGTCGGCGGCGAGACGCGCGAGCGCGCCGACGAGGTCGCCAAGCTGGTCTTCGTCGGCGGCACCGGGCGCAGCGGCACCCACGTGCTCTCGCAGCTGCTCTCGCGCCACAACCGCTACGGCCTGGTCCCCGTCGAGGTCCGCTTCCACACCGATCCCGACGGCTTCCCCGGCCTGCTCGACGGCAGCGTGACGCCGGAGCAGTTCGTCCGCCGTTTGCGGGGCTTCTGGTGGAAGGGCTTTCAGACCACGCGCTTCCGCGGCATGTACCGCTTCGTCGAGCCCGAGCGCTTCGACGCCGCGGTGGCGCGGTTCGAGGCCGACCACGACGACCTCCCGGCCGCCTGCCGGCGGCTGTTCTTCGAGCTGCTCTGGTTCCGGATCGGCGAGGGGGTCCAGGAGGACGAGGAGAACCCGCGCGGGGAGGCCCTGGTCGAGCAGAGCACCGACACGGTCGCCGCCGCCCCGACCCTGGCGCGCCTGTTCCCCGAGGCGCGCTTCCTGCACGTCGTCCGCGACGGGCGCGACGCGTCCGCCTCCCGGGTGGCGCAGACGCGCGGCCTGGTGAGGCCGCGCACGCGGTCGCAGGGGATCGAGTGGTGGGAGGAGCGGATCGTCGCGATCGAGGGCGGCGCCGACGCGATCGGCGAGGGCCGGCTGCTGACCGTGAGCCTCGACGAGCTCGTCCGCATCGAGCGGGCGCGCCTCGCGCTGCGACCGCTGTTCCGCTTCCTCGGCGTGCCGGTGACCAAGCGCACCCGGCGCTACTTCTCCAACCGGATGACGACCGATGAGGCGAACAAGGAGCGCTGGCGCGAGGGGATCTCCGCCCGCAAGGCCAGCCGCATCGACGGGCTCTACCGCGAGGCGCTCGAGCGGCTCGAGGCCTCCGGCGCGCGCTGCGCGCCGCTGCTGCGCCACTCGCTCGAGCGCCGCGACGACGATCTCGACCCGCTGGTGTACGTCTACGATCGGGGGCCGAGATGACCGAGGGACCCGCAGAGCTCGTCTTCGTCGGCGGCACCGGCCGCAGCGGCACGCACATCGTCAGCTACCTGCTCGACCGCCACTCGCGCTTCCACGGCGTGCCGATCGAGTGCCGCTTCCACTGCAACCCCAAGGGGCTCGCCGACGTGGTCCAGGGCAGGACCGAGCCCGCCGACTTCATCCGCAAGCTCCGGGGCTACTGGTGGCACCGGGTGCGGATCGGCGACCGCGCCTACGTGCGGGCGAAGTGGCGAGCGCTGGGGCGCGGTCGCGACCGCGGGCTGAAGCAGATCGTCGCGCCCGATCGCTTCGAGAAGGCGGTCGGACGGTTCGAGGCGACTCATGCCGAGGACCTGCTTCAGGCATCCCGAACGCTCTTCTACGACCTGCTGCAGCCCGGAGCCGACGAGGCGGGCAAGCCGGTGCTCGTCGAGATGAGCTGCTTCACGATCGCCGCCGCCGACGGCCTCGCGCGGATCTTCCCCGAGGCCCGCTTCGTGCACTCGGTCCGCGACGGGCGCGACTCGGGCTCGTCGAAGGTCTCGCTGCGCCAGAAGCCGCATCACCCCACCGACGTCACCTCCGGGATCGAGTTCTGGGCCGACCGTCTGCGCCAGGCCGAGGAGGGCGTGCGCGGGCTCGACGACGCCGACCGCGACCGGCTGCGCGTGATCAGCCTCGACGAGCTCGTCCAGTCCGACCGCGAGGGCGCCTACGGCGAGCTGCTCGGCTTCCTCGGCGTCGACGACGAGCCGGCGATGCGCGAGTTCTTCGACTCCGAGATGAGCGCGGACGCGGCCCACCGCGAGCGCTGGCGCAAGGGCCTCGACGAGGCCGAGCAGGAGGGGATCACCGAGCTCTACGAGGCGACGCTGGAGCGGCTCGAGCGCGAGGGCTACCACTGCGCGCCGGTCCTCCGCCGCTCGTACGAGCGCACCCTCGCGGCCTACGGGCATTGAGAGCCGGGCGCGCGAGCGGCGCCGGATCCTCTTCGCCACCTCGAACGGCACCGGGCTCGGGCACCTGACCCGATCGATGGCGATCGCCCGCCGCCTGCCCGATGCGGTCGAGCCGCTGTTCCTGACCCTCTCGGCGGCGGCGCCGGTGGTCGAGGGGATGGGCTTCCCGGTCGAGTACGTGGCCTCGTACGCGACCCCGGCGACCGGCAACGACTACCGCTGGTCGCGGCGCCTGCGCGCCCGCCTGCGAGCCGCGATCGCCGAGGCCGACCCGGCGGTGATCGTCTTCGACGGCACGCACCCGTACGAGGCGCTCCTCGGGGCGCTGCGGCCGCAGACCACCGCGGTCTGGTGCCGGCGGCCGCTGTGGAAGCGCGGCTCGAGCAGGGTGCCGCTCGGCCGCGAGGGGGCCTTCGACGCGGTGCTCGAGCCGGGCGAGCTGGCCGCGTCCGAGGACGCGGGCCCGACCGTCGCCCGGCGCGAGCGCGCCCACCGGGTGGGCCCGATCGTGCTCCTCGAGCCCGCGGAGCTGCTCGGCCGCGACGAGGCCGCCGCCGAGCTCGGGCTCGACCCGCGGCGGCCCACGATCCTCGTCGGCCTCGGACAGGGCGCCGAGGTCGCCGAGGCGACCAGGCGGGCGCTCGCTCGGCTCGTCGCCGGGGGCGAGGTCCAGGTCGCGGCGCTGCAGTCGGCGCTCGCCGCCGCCGAGGAGGTCCCGCCCGGGGTCGTCGGGCTCGGTGCCACCTACCCGATGAGCCGCTACTTCGCCGCCTTCGACGGCGCCATCGCCGCCGCCGGCTACAACGCCTACCACGAGCTGATCGCGCTCGGGGTGCCGTCGCTGTTCGTCCCGATGCCCCGCGACACCGACGACCAGCCCGCGCGCGCCCGCTACGCCGAGCGCGCCGGGATCGGGCTCGGCGTCGCCGGGCCGACCGACCCCGAGCTCGAGGCGAAGGTCGAGCGGATGCTCGACCCGGCCGAGCGCGGCGCGATCCGCGCCCACCTCGGCGCGCTCCCCGCGGCCGAGGGCGCCGCGCAGGCCGCGGCCTGGCTGGCCGAGCTCGCCACCGCCGACGCCGACCCCCGCGAGCGGTCGAAAACGCAAAATAGTCCGTCGAAAAGCGCCAGTCGCGGGGGTGGGGCGGAGTTCAGGCGGCGGTGGGGGTCGTTCTTCGCGAGCCTGCCGCAGACCGCGGTCCGGCTGACGAAGCAGCAGCTGACGAAGCCGCGGGCGCGGGCGCTGGTGGTCGCGGTCGGGATCCCGCCGAGCGAGGTGGTCGAGGCGGTGCGGGCGGCGATCGCCGAGGCGGGCGAGCCGCCGGAGGCCACCCTGGTGGTCACGGACGCCCTGGAGGCGCTCGGCGAGCTCCGCGCCCTGGGGACCGGGATCGAGCACGTCCCGGGGCCCGGCACGCGCCAGGCGGAGCTCGCCGGGGGCCCTTACGAGGCCTTCCTCGCGCGCCGTCTGGACCTGATCCGGGCCGAGCGGCCGAGGCCGCGGCGGGTGGTCGTCGCCCAGGGTGGCCTGCCGATCCCTTCGCTACCCTGAGCGCTCCATGGAGGCCTCCACCCCCGTCAAGCCGCTTGGTGAAGCGGCGCCGGGCGACAGCCCGCGCGCCGAAGCCGCGCTGCCGAACCTGATCGTGATCGGCGCACAGAAGTGCGGGACCAGCGTCCTGCACTACTACCTCAGCCTCCACCCCGAGGTCTCGATGTCGAAGCCGAAGGAGCTCAACTTCTTCATCGAGGAGCGCAACTGGCCGCGCGGTGTCGACTGGTACACGGCCCACTTCGACGCCGACGCCCGCGTCCGCGGCGAGGCCTCGCCCAACTACACCGCCTTCCCCCAGCACCAGGGCGTTCCGGAGCGGATGGCGTCGGTGGTCCCGAACGCGAAGCTGATCTACATGGTCCGCGACCCGCTGGAACGGATCGCGGCCCACTGGGTCCACAACTACGCCAAGCGCCGCGAGAAGGGGACGCTGGCCGAGACGCTCACGCACCCGAACACCTCCTACGTCACCCGGTCGCTGTACGCGATGCAGCTCGAGCGCTTCCTCGCCCATTACCCGAAGGAGAACGTGCTCGTCTTCCAGCAGTCCGAGCTCCGACACCAGCGGATGGAGACCCTGCGCCGCGTGTTCGAGTTCGTCGGCGTCGATCCCGACTTCCACCACCCGCGCTTCGAGCACGAGCGCCATCAGACCGCGGGCAAGACGCGGGCGACGCGGCTCGCCGTGAAGCTCGAGCGGCTCGGCCGCAGCCGCCGGGCGCGGATGGTCCCGGCCAACTTCTGGATGGTGCTCGACGAGCGGCTCCCGCTTCGCCGCGCGATCAAGCGCCCCGACGTGCGCGCCTCGCTCCCCGCAGAAGCCCTGGCCGAGCTCCGCGCCGACGGGGAGCGGCTGCGCGAGCTCACCGGGCGCGACTTCTCCAACTGGACGATCTGGGACGCCTGAGCCCGACCGCGCCGGGGTAGGGCACAGCGATGCCCAAGGACAAGTCCGACAAGCAGCAGCACGACCATCCCGGCGGCTCGGGCGCGGTGCTCGGCGTCCGCGTGATGCGCAACTCCTCCGTGCAGGCGGTGACCCTGATCGTCGCCAACGCGATGCAGCTCGTCTCGGTGCTGGTCGTCGCCGCGTACCTGGGGCCGAGCGAGATGGCGCGCTTCGCCCTGCTCACCTTCCTCGCCGGGCTCGTGACCCAGATCGCCTCGCTGCTGGTCAAGCCGGGAACGGTGCGGCGCACCTTCGGCGGCGGCGACGACGATGACGACGACGACGATGACGACGAGGTCGTCTCGTCCTCGCCCCCGCACAGCCTCGGTGCCGGTCTCGCCTGGGCGCTCGCGCTCGGGCTGCTCTCCGCGGCGCTGATCTACCTCTTCAAGCGCCCCGTCGCCGACGTCCTGCTGGGCGATCCCGAGGACGAGAACCTGGTCGCGATCGCGGGCCTGCTCGCGGGCGCGATGCTGGTCTTCAAGATCTGCGACATCACGCTGTGGCTCGAGCGGCGCAGCGGCGCCTACCTGATCGCCGACACCTCACGGCCGCTCCTCGGCCTCATCGCGCTCACCGCCTTCCTCGCCGCCGGCTCGGGGGTCGCGGGCGCGATGATCGGCACCCTGATCGGCACGGCCATCGCCGGCATCGTCGGGCTGATCCTGCTCGCGGGCAGCTTCGAGACCAACTTCGACCTCGCGGAGATCAAGCAGATCATCCTCCGCGGTCGCTACCGGGCGCCGATCGTGATGTCGTTCTGGCTGGTCCAGAACGCCGACATCTTCATCCTCTCGCGGTTCGTCGATCACACCGAGCTCGGCATCTACTCGCTGGCGTCGCGGCTCGGGTTCGTCGTCTCCTTCCTCCCGCAGGGATTCCGGATGGGGATGCGGCCGCTGCGCAAGTCGGCGATGTGGGACGCCTTCCAGGAGCAGTACGGCAAGCGGACGGCCGGCGGGCAGCTGCTCGCCTATTTCATCCTGGTCTGCATCCTCGCGGTGCTGACGATGGTCCTCGGTGGGCAGGTGCTGGTCGACATCGCGCCCGCGTCATACGCGGAGGCCGCGAGCCTGATCCCGTTCACCGCGTTCGCCTTCGTCATGCCGGCCCTCTACCGGACGGTGAACCAGAACGTCGCGCTGCCGAACAAGCGGCCGCTGTTCATCGGCGGCGTAATTGCGGCGGCGCTGATCTTCATCGGCGTCACCTGGGCGCTCGCGGGGCCGATTGGCGTCTACGCCGCGCCGATCGGAATGATCGCGGGCTTCGGCATCCCGGCGCTCTTCCTCTTCATCCGCGGCCAGCGCGGCAAGAAGCCGCTCTACTTCCCCTACCGCGAGGTTGGAACCGCGCTCCTGATTGCGGTCGTGATCGCCGGCCTCTTCGAGCTGCTGCCGGAGATGAACCACTTCGTCGAGCTCGCGATCGCCGCCGTCTTCATCGTGCTCTGGCTCGTGCTGCTCGCGCCGCTGCGGGCGATCCCGCCCGAGCACTGGAAGCCGCTGATCCACATGCTGCGCTCGTTCCGCAGCGGCACGCCCGCCGACTTCCGGCCCCGCAAGGGCCTGCGCAGCCTCGAGCCACCGGTCCGCGACGAGCTCCGCCAGGCCGTCGTCGGCCGCCTGCCGCGCGATCGCCTCCAGGCGAACGGCGGTGGCGAGAGCCTGCGTCTGGTCGCCGCCCTGCGCCGGGTGGGCGAGCGGGGCGGCATCCCGGTCGGGACGGCGAGCGAGCACGACGCCCAGATGGGCCCCTACCTGTTCGAGGACGCCTCGACCGCGGTCCGCAACGCGAGCATGCGCCGGCTGCTCGAGCTGGGCGCCGAGGCCAACGACCTGCGGGCGCTCGACGACCTCGTCACGACCCTCGCGCGCGTGCCGGTCGAGGCCTGGGAGGGACGTCCGGTAAAGCGCCGCGGCCACCGGGGGCGCCGGCGCCGGGCCGCCGCGGAGCTGCGCGAGCGCGCCGAAGCGCGCGGGGCCTAGGCCCTCAGTCCTCGGAGCCGTCGGAGCCGTCGGAGCCGGAATCCGTCTTGCGGATCACGATCCGGTCGGGCTCGATCGTGACCTCGACCTTGCGGTGGTCTGCCCAGTTCTCGGCGTAGACGGGATCGTCGGCGACCGCGGGGTCGAGCCAGAGGCCGTAGCCGTCCTTGCCGTGGTCGAAGCTGGCCTGCATGGCCGAGCCGGTGCGCTTGCCGCGCCCGCCGCGCCGGCGCCGGCGCCGGCGCTTGGGCCGCTCGCCGTCGTCGTCATCGCCGTCCTCGCCGCGCCGCGTCGCGGTCGCCGTCCTCGTCGGCGCCCTCCTCGTCGGAGGGCTCCTCCTCGGAGTCCTCCTCCTCGGCGGCGGCCTCGCTCATCGTCGCCTCGATCTCCGCCTCGATCTCGTCGCGGAGGTCCTCCTCGCCGGAGTCCTCCTCGGCGCTGAGCTCGTGTCTGCGGCGGAACTCGCGCAGCTCCGAGGTCGAGACCTCGAGTTGGTGGGCGATCCACGCGTCGGTGCGCCCCTGGCGCACCCAGGCACGGATCTGATTCAGCTGTGAACGCAGCGGCTTAGCCATCGGCGCGCGAGTCTAATGAAGTCACCTACTGGAACCGACCGATCCCAAACCGGCTACGCTCCTTCTTGTAGGAATCCACCGGGGTAGAGGGTCACGGGGGGTGGAACTCCGCCGCACCTCGAATGGAGGCGAAGTGCTGGTCCTGACGCGTAAAACGAACCAGAGCATCATGATCGGCGACGACGTCGAGGTCACCGTGCTCGCGGTCTCGCGGGACAAGATCCGGCTCGGCATCACCGCGCCGCGCGACATTCCCGTGTTCCGCAAAGAGGTCTATCTCTCGATCAAGGGAGAGACGGGCGAGGGCGAGGATGGGGACGCGGTCGAGACGGTCGACGGCGCGCTCGACGAGCTCGCCAAGCGCGAGTAGCGATACGCACGTTCTGCTAGCAATTCGTTAGCGAACGCTCGTACGCCCTCTGGGCTGCTGATACGCTCGCCGTAAGGATGGACGAACTCCGCATGGGTCAGAGCCTCGAGCAGCTCGAGGTCGCTTTCGAGCAGGAGGCGGCGGTCGAGCGCCGCCGCCGGGCTCAGCTGCGCCAGCGCGCCGCGGCCCGCTCGCGCGCGCGCCGGATCCAGTCGACGGAGAAGCGCGGCACGGTCGGTTTCGGCTTCCTGCTCGTCGCGCTGACGCTGACCGTGGTGGTGGTCGTGGTCGTCATGTTCGAGACCCTCGCCTGGCTCATGGCCTAGCCGGGCTCGCAGGCGCCCCACAGCCCACGACCCGCATCGGCGGCCTCGCGCGCGAGGCGCCCAAACCGGTCCGCGTACCGGGTGTTGGGCGGGATCGACAGCGTGCGCGCGTAGCCGCGGCGGACGAGCTCGGCGTTGACGAACTCGCTCGCCGACGTAGACGTAGGCGAGCAGGCGGCCGTAGGCGTCGCGGCGCTCGGCGTCGAAGTCGAGGCGCACGGTCTCGCCCTCCACCAGGTCCTCGTTGAAGTGGCTGGCCCGCAGCGCGTAGCACTGGACCGGCTCGTCGGGGTCGACCGACTCGGGCGTGTCGACGCCGATGTAGCGGACGTCCTCCTCGGTGCCGTCGATCCGGACCTCGATCGTGTCCCCGTCGACCGCCCGGACGACCGTCCCCGTGACCGACCCGCCCTCGTCGTCTCCGGACGAGGTGACGAGAACCACGATCAGCACGACCAGGATCGCGACCGAGGCGAGGCTTGGCAGGCGCGACATCTACCCGGGCCAAGCCCGGCGCGGCCGCTCCTGCCCCTGCGTCAGGGGATCCGGCGGACGCTGGCGAGCATGATCTCCTTGATCTGCTCGATGATCTCGGTCGCCTCCGAGTGGCCGCGCTGCCACACGTTGCGCCCGTAGATCACGCCCGAGCCGCCCGCCTCCATGATGTAGCGGGTCTGGTCGAGCAGCTTGTCGTCGTCGGTCTTCGACCCGCCGGAGAGCACCACGAGGGAGCGCCCGGCCGAGCTCACGACATGCTGCACGGCCTCCTCCTGCGTGACCTGGAGCTCGTTGTACGGGGCGGGGGAGTCCTTCGTCGGCTCGGGGCTCGGGAGGTTGAGCTTGACCACGTCGGCGCCCATCTCCATCGCCATCCGGGCGGCGTAGTCGATCGCGTAGAGCGAGTGCTGGCCGCCCTTCTCCTCGATGTACTTGCCCCGCGGATAGGCCCAGATCACCAGCGGCATCCCGTAGCGGTCGCAGTCCTCGCGCACGCCCTTGAGCTGGTGCAGGTCCTGCGTCCTGGCGCGGCGAGCCGACGTAGAGCGTGTAGCCGACGGCGTCGGCGCCGAGCCGGACCGCGTCCTCGACCGAGGCGTTCGTGGTCGAGAGCGCGTCGTCGGACGGCGGGACGTCGGTCTTGCCGTTGACCTTCAGCAGCAGCGGCACCTGGCCGGCGTAGTCGGGGTAGTACTTCTCGGCGAGCCCGATCTGGCAGGCGATCGCCGAATACCCGGCCTCCGCGGCGAGCCGGAACTGGTACTCGGGGTCCTTCGAGTCGGGGTTGGGGAAGAAGTCGCGCGGGCCGTGCTCGATCCCCTGGTCGATCGGCAGGAGCAGCAGCGTCCCGTGGCCGGGGCCGAACTCGAACAGCAGCCGGCGCAGGCGGGTTCGCTTGCCCGGTGCAAGAGTGGCGAGAAGGGACTTCTGTTCGGTGGCGCTGCTGATCTCCATGGGGCGGAGTATAGGGTTGCCCCCTTGTTGGAGCACGCCTTCAGCGGCCCGCCGTTCACGGTCGGGATCGAGGAGGAGCTGATGATCCTGGACCCCGACGGGTGGGGGCTGGCGCAGGAGATCGAGGCCCTGCTCGCGGCCGTTCCGGAGGAGATCGAGGGGCAGGTGAAGCCCGAGCTGTTCAAGGCGGTGCTCGAGATCGCGACCCGCCCGTGCGACGGCGTGCGGGCCGCCGGGCGGGAGCTCGCCGACCTCCGCCGGGCGGTGATCGAGATCACGGCCGAGCAGGGCCTCGCGATCGGCGCCGCGGCCACGCACCCGTTCGCGCTCTGCAGGGACCAGGAGACCGTCGACCGCCCCCGCTACGACGAGCTCGTCGAGGAGCTCGGGCCGATCGCGCTGCGGGAGCTGATCTTCGGCACCCACGTCCACGTCGCGATCGAGGGCGCCGACCGGGCGATCTACGTCGCCGACGGCATCCGCCGCTACCTGCCGCTGCTCCTGGCGCTCTCGGCGAACTCGCCGTTCTGGGAGGGCGAGCGCACCGGGCTGATGTCCTCGCGGGTGCCCATCTTCCGCCAGTTCCCGCGCGAGGGGATCCCGCCTCACTACGGCACCTGGGAGATCTTCTCGCACCGGGTCGAGCTGATGATGCGGGCGGGCGCGATCCCCGACTACACGTTCCTCTGGTGGGACGTGCGCGCCCACCCGCGGCTGGGCACGGTCGAGACCCGGATCTTCGACCAGCAGACCCGGGTCGAGCACACGATCGCGCTCGCGGCGCTCACCGCCTGCCTCGCGCACCGGCTCTGCGCGGCCCACGACGGCGACGAGCCGCTGGTCGAGTACCCGACCGAGCTCATCGACGACAACAAGATCCGCGCCGCCCGCCACGGCACCGACGGCAAGCTCATCGACTTCCGCGCGGGCGAGCAGGTGCCGGCCAAGGAGATGGCCCACGGCGCTGGTCGAGATGCTGGCCGCGGACGCGGCCGAGCTCGATTGTGCGGCCGAGCTCGAGTCGGTCGAGGACCTGATCGAAAACGGCACCGGGGCGCACCGCCAGCTGGCTCTGTGCCGCGAGGCGGAGGACCTCCGCGGGCTCGTCGCGGAGGTCGCCGAGCACACGCGTCCCTGACCACCCCGCTCGGCGGTTATCCTCGCTCAAGTGAGCGACACCGAGCTCTCCGTCGTCTGCAAAAGCTGCGGGTCCGAGGTAAGTCCGTACGTGACCGAGTGCCCGTATTGCGGCACTCGCCTGCGCAAGCGAGCGCCGAAGCTCGAGCGCGTCGGCGACGAGTTTCGGGAGCGCGAAGACCGGCGCACGCGCCGCCGCCGCAAGGCCGCCGAGCGCCGGGGGCGCCTCGCCGAGCGCACCGCGATCAGCGAGGACCTGACCCGGGCGCCGGTGATCACGGTGGCGGCGCTGCTCGTGCCCGCGGTGCTGATGATCGTCCAGGTGGCGACCGACCTCACGGTGATCGACCTCGGGGCGATCGTCGGCCCGGTCGGCGACGAGTGGTGGCGCTATCTGGCGGCGCCGTTCGTCTACGACGACCTGGGCTACCTGTTCGCCTGCGGCGTGGCGATCGCGATCTTCCTCCCCGCGGTCGAGCGCCGGGTGGGCTCGGTGGCCGCGCTGCTGATCGTGCTCGGCACCGGAGCGCTCGGGATGCTCGCCGCCGACGGGATCGACTCGACCTTCGGCGACGGGATCCTCGTCGCAGCGGGCGGCAACGGGATCGCGCTCGGCGTGCTCGCGGCCTGGTTCGTGCTCCGCGACGCCGAGCGCCGCGCCGACCCGACCGAGGAGTACGACTGGATCGCCGTCGCGGTCGCCGCGGCGGTCATCCTCCTGCTGCCCGCGGTCGAGGACTTCGCCTCCGTCTGGGCGGGCCTCGCCGGCGGCCTCGTCGGCGCCGGGTGCGGCCTCGGGGCTGCCCTGGGGCGTCGGTGAGCAAGTACACGCAGCTCAGCGACGAGCTGCACGGCTACATGGTCGAGCACGGGGCGCGCCAGGACGAGGTCCTGCGACGCGTGCAGGCCGAGACCGCGGAGATGGGCCGGATCGCGAACATGCAGATCGCCCCGGACCAGGGCGCCTTCCTCACGCTGCTCTGCCGCGCGATCGGCGCCGGCGAGGCGCTCGAGCTCGGCACCTTCACCGGCTATTCGGCGATCTGCATCGCCCGCGGGCTGGCGCCGGGCGGCCGGCTGATCGCCTGCGAGCTCTCCGAGGAGTACGCCGAGGTCGCCGCCCGCAACCTCGAGGCGGCGGGGGTCGCCGACCGGGTGGAGATCCGGATCGGCCCGGCCGCCGAGACGCTGCGCGCGCTGCCCGAGCGCGAGGCCTTCGACTTCGCCTTCATCGACGCCGACAAGACGGGCTACCCCGAGTACTACGAGCTGGTCCTGGCGCGCGTGCGCCGGGGCGGGCTGATCGCGGTCGACAACGTGCTCGCCGGCGGCGGCGTGGTCGAGGAGCAGGACGCCGACGTACGCCCCGAGTCGCTGAGCGCGATCCTCGAGCTCAACGAGCGCATCGCGGCCGACGACCGCGTCGACGTCGCGATGCTCGGGATCGCCGACGGCGTCACCCTCGCCCGCAAGCGATGAACCGCGAGCGGGCGCTGGCGCTGCAGGAGCGCGGGCTGCACGACTGGATCGCGTTGCTCGGGGCGAGCTCACCCGGCGCGCGGGTGTGGGAGCGCGACGGCGTGATCGCCTCGATCGTTCCCTGCTGTCCCGAGCGCTCGATCTGCAACTCCGTCGCGTATGCCGACGCCGAGGGCCTCGGCGAGGCGCTCGACGAGCTGGCGGCCGCCTACGAGGACGCGGGGATCGCGGCCTGGACGGTCTGGATCCCGGAGTTCGACGCGGAGGCGATCGCCGTGGTCGAGGCGGCCGGCCACCGGCTCGACGGCTCGCCGATGGCGATGTCGCTCGAGCTCGACCGCTTCGAGCCGCTCGACCTCGGCGACCTCGACTGGGACCGCGACGCCGACCCCGCCGACATCGGCCGGATCAACGACCTGGCCTACGAGCTGCCCGGCGCCTCCGGCGTAAGGACCGCGCTCGCGGACCCGCCGGAGCTCCCCGAGCTCCGCCGCTACCAGGCGCGGGTCGACGGCGAGCCCGCGTGCGTGCTCGAGACCTACGACCACGAGCGAGCCGATCCTCGGCTTCTACTTCGTCGCCACCCATCCCGATCACCGCGGCCTCGGGCTCGCCTCGCGGCTGGTCTCGGCGGCGGTGGTGGAGGGGCGCGAGCGGGGCCTCGAGACCTCGTCGCTGCAGGGGTCGCCGATGGGGCGCTCGATCTACTCGCGGCTGGGCTACACCGAGGACTTCACGGTCAACATGTACGAGCGCCGCCGATGAGCTACACCGACGAGCAGCTCGAGGCCGCGGTCGAGGCCCTCCTGGAGCCGGGCCGCTTCGACGACGCCGAGGCGATCGTGGCCCGCGCGGCCCCCGGCCTGCAGCAGATCCTCGCCCAGGCGCTCGAGGCCGGCGGCTGGTTCGCCGAGTCGCACCAGGCGGGGATCTCCGGGGCGCTCGCGATCGAGGACCCCGAGGAGCGCAAGCGCGCCATGCGCACGGTGCTCGCCGAGGAGGCGAGAATGGGAATGATGGTTGGGGTGGCCGTCGGCTGGGCACTGGCCGAGGAACTGCGAAAGGAATGAGATGCGGATCAACTTCATCGGACACGCGACCTTCGAGCTGACGGACGGCGACACGCGCGTCCTCATCGACCCGTTCCTGGCCCCGAACAATCCCGCGGCCCAGGTGAGCGCCGACGACGTCGAGCCGACCCACATCCTGATCACCCACGGCCACTCGGACCACATCGCCGACGCGGTCGCCGTCGCGAAGCGCACGGGCGCCCCGTGCATCGCGGTCACCGAGCTCGCCGGCTGGCTGGGCGAGCAGGGCGTCGAGAACACGGTCAACCCGAACATCGGCGGCACCGTGACGACCGACTGGGGCAGCGTCAAGCTCGTCCCCGCCTGGCACACCAACTCGGCGCCCGACGGGACCGCGATCGGGCCGCCGAGCGGGCTCATCGTCCGCATCGCCGGCAAGACGATCTACCACCTCGGCGACACCGCCCTGTTCAGCGACCTCGGCCTGATCGGCGAGCGCCACAGCCCCGACGTCGCGCTGGTCCCGATCGGCGGCCACTTCACGATGGACCGCGAGGACGCCGCCTACGCCTGCGGACTGATCGGCGCGCCGACCGTGATCCCGTGCCACTACAACACCTTCCCGCCGATCGAGACCGACGCCGAGGCGTTCAAGGCGCAGGTCGAGAGCGAGACCTCCTCGCAGGTCGTGATCCTCGCCCCGGGCGAGTCGCACGAGCTCTGAGCGCGCGGCCCGGCGCCCCGGCGTTTGGCGAGGGCTCGGGCGCGTCGCTTGGCTGGCTAGGGGAGAGGTGGGAGGCGACGCCGACGTTTGTGCCGAGATCGGCCCGCGCGTGCGGGGGAGGCGCTCCGGGATCGGCGCCCTCGGCACCGAGTGGCGGATTTCGATGGATAGTCCGTCGTTTTCCGCCACTCGGCGAGCGGAGGGCCGGTCGACGCGGCCCTTGTGACTGACCGCGCGCGCACCGTGACGCTGCGCCGCGCCCCACGCGCACGCCGAGGTGCCGTCAGCCCATCGGTGTCGGCCGGGCGGGCCTCAGGCCTGCGGCCCGCGCTCGAGCCAGCGCGTGCGGTCCTGCCAGTCGTGAGCCATGAGGGCCATGCCCGCGGCGGCGAGCATCGCGCCCGTGAGCCCGTGGTGGAGACGCTGGTTGACGATCCAGACGCGTCGCTCGAGGGGGTCGTAGCGGATCAGCCCGCCGGCGTAAAGGCGCAAATGTTTCGCGTCCATCGCACGTCTCCTTCCGGCCCCTTTATCGGCCGCGGACGCGCTCTCCGATTAGGGTTCGCGCCGGAGGCGCTGATGGAGGCGGGAACCCAGACCCTGAGCTCGATCGCCCAGCGCGAGGACTTCCTCGCGACCGGCGATCCCGCGCTCCAGGAGAGCGCCGACCGCGGGCGCTTCGAGCTGCTCGACTACGGCCAGCTGTACGAGCTCTGGGAGCGCCAGCAGTGGGCGACCCAGGACCTCGACTTCAGCGAGGACCGCATCGACTGGCACGAGCGGATCTCGGCCGAGGAGCGCTACACGCGCATGTACGGGCTCTCGGCCTTCTTCATCGGCGAGCAGCGGGTCACCGACGAGCTCGGGCCGATCATGCGCGCGGCGCCGACCGAGGAGATGCGCATCTTCCTCTCCACGCAGATCGCCGACGAGGCGCGCCACGTGCGCTTCTTCAACCGCTTCTACGAGGAGGTCGGGGTGCTCGAGGGCGCCGACGATCTCGCCGCCCGGCTGGCGCGGGTGCAGAGCAACCTCAACCCGGAGTTCGCCGAGCTCTTCGACGGCATGCTCAAGGACCGGGTCGACCGGCTCGCGGCCGAGCCCGAGGACCAGGTCGCCCTGGTCGAGGCGATCACGCTCTACCACATGGTCATCGAGGGGGTCCTGGCGCTCACCGGCCAGCACTTCATCATCGGCTACAACATCGAGCAGGGGACCCTGCCGGGCTTCGTCGAGGGGTTCGGCAACGTCGCCCGCGACGAGCATCGCCACGTCGCGTTCGGGGCCAAGTTCCTGATGGACATGGCGAGCGCCGACGAGCGCTACCGGCAGGCGATCCAGCGGACCCTGGTCGAATCGCTGCCGGTCGCCGAGGGCGTCCTGCGGCCGCCGTTTGCGCCGCCCGACGACGACGACTTCGAGCTCTTCGGCGTCTCGATGCGCGAGACGCAGGCCTTTGCCGCCCAGTGCCTGACGCGGCGCCTCAAGGTCATCGGCCTGGCCCTCTAGTCAGGGGATTTGCGGGTTACTACGGATAGCGGGCGGCGATCGGCCCATCGTTCGATCCTCTGATCGGCCCGCCAAAATTTCCAACCGGAATCCGACCGATTGGTCCATGCATTAGAGGTTCGTTTCGAGCACCATTTGTCTCCCCCCTAACCCCCCACGTCGTGGGAGTGGACAGGACCTCACATGGGAGAGATGGATTCCACCCCAATCGCACTTGCAGGAACTTCGGGAATGGATTTCCCGGCGGCAAGGCGCGAGGCTCGATTCGCTCTTTTCGGCGTTCCGGGCGCTGGCCCCACCGGCGCCCGGTCCCGTTCCCAGTCGTTTCAGTCCGAGGTCACGGAGGGCCTCGGACTGAAGCACTGGGACGTCTGAGGGGACCCGGGTTATCGGCCCGCTGCGTGCCCAGCAGGTGCTGGCGGTCTTCGGACTCCGCCTGGCGCCGGCGCTGACCGCTGCCGCGATCGTCGCCTCGCACACCACCAGGGTGGGAGACGGCGTGCTGGTTGCGGCCATGGTGCTGATCGCCACCCGCGCGCTCGACCCCGGTCGCCGTTGCGCCCAGCTGATGCCTGCCGCCGGCCTCATCGCCGCGATGATCGCCCCGCTTGCGGGGATCGCGCTCGCCTGGTTCGTCTGCCTCGTGCTCAACCCGCTCCCGGCCGATACTCTGCTGCCGGCAGCCCTCGGGACTGGCCTCGTGACCGCGCTCGGCGCCTGGATCGTCGTCCGGTTCGAGCATCTCGCGGAGGTCCGGATCGCCGTCGTCGGCGGCCCGGGTGATGCCCGCGAGCTCGCCCATGAGCTGAGCGCGACCCGGACCGGCGGCTACCGCGTCGCCGGCTGGATCGACCGCGGCACCGGCGCGGCCACCCCGGGCGTGCGCCGGCTCGGCGCGCTCGGCGAGACGGCCGGGATCGTCGCCCGCGAGCGCATCGACCTGATCGTCGACGCCGGCTCGAACGGCGGGGCGGCGAGCGTCGCCGACGCCTGCGTCGGCCTCGACGTGCGCCTGATCGGCCTCAACCGCCTGCACGAGGACGTGATCGGGCACGTCCCGCTGGCCACCCTCGACAGCGCCTTCTTCCAGTACCTGATGCACCCGAAGTACCGCGCGGGGTCGCCTGCCGTCAAGCGCGCGACGGACCTCGCCGGCGCCGGCCTTGGGGCGATCGTGCTCGCTCCGGCCGTCGCGATCGCGGCGCTCGTGTCGCGCCTCGGCGGCCGGCCGGCGTTCACGCGCGAGCGGCGAGTCGGCGCGGGCGGCCGTGAGTTCGACCTCCTTCATCTGCGCACCGGCGACGGCGGCCTGGGCCACGCCCTTCGCCGCACCCGGCTGGCTGCGGCGCCGATGCTCTGGAACGTGATCCGCGGCCAGATGTCGCTGGTCGGCCCGCGCGCCGAGCGCCCCGGGCTCGTCGCCGACCTCGAGTGGGAGCTTCCGTTCTACGATCGCCGCGAGCTGGTCAAGCCCGGGCTCACCGGCTGGGCGCAGCTGCGCTCGGCCTCGCGCGCCGCCGGCGACTCGAGCTGGGCGCTCTGCCACGACCTGTACTACCTCAAGCACCGCTCGACCGCGCTCGACGCGATGATCCTGCTGCAGACGGCGGCCACCGCCGGGCACGGGTTCCGCCTTCCGCGGGGGGCGGCCGACGAGGCCGTCGCCCAGGCGAACTAGCCGCGTCCCCACACTAGACTCGCTTCGACTGTGAGCGCGAAGAACGAGCGCGTGACCGTGCTGGTCGCCGACGACCATCCGATCTACCGCGAGGGGATCGTGCGTGCGATCAAGGATCGCCCCGACCTCGAGCTGGTCGGCGAGGCCGGCGACGGGCGCAAGGCGCTGGAGGAGGTCCGCCGCCTGGGCCCCGAGGTCGCGGTGCTCGACATCCGCATGCCGGGGCTCGACGGCACCCAGGTGCTCGCGGCGATGCGCCGCGAGGGCCTCGAGACCGAGGTCCTGTTCCTCTCCGCCTTCATGGAACCCGAGCTCGCCTACAAGACCGTGGCCGCGGGCGCCAAGGGCTACCTCTCGAAGGAGTCCTCGCGCCAGGAGGTCTGCGAGGCCATCGTGACCATCGCCCGGGGCGGCACCGCGCTCGCCGCCCAGGCGCAGGCGGGGCTGGCCGAGCAGATCCAGGAGCGCGAGCGCAGCGGCGGCCCGCCGCAGCTCACGGCGCGCGAGCAGGAGGTGCTGGGGCTGGTCTCCCAGGGCTACTCGGCCCCCGACATCGGCAAGCAGATCCACCTCTCGACGACCACCGTGAAGAGCCACCTGCACTCGCTCTACGAGAAGCTCGGGGTCTCCGACCGCGCCGCCGCCGTCGCCGAGGCGATGCGGCGCGGGATGCTCGAGTAGTGGAGAGCGAGCTCGCGACCGAGAACGAGCGCCTGGAGGCAGAGGTCGAGGACCTGCGCGAGCAGCTCGACACGTGCCGCCAGCTCGTCAACCAGGTCATGCAGGCCGAGGACCACGGCCGGCGGCGAATCGCGCAGCTGATCCACGACGACTCCCTGCAGATCCTGCTCGCCGCCAACCAGGAGCTGATCGAGGCGGCCCCCGGGAGGGCCCAGGTCCAGCGCGCGCACGAGGTCGTCGAGGCGGCGATCGCGCGCCTGCGCGAGGCGATGCTGTCGCTGCACCCGGTGACCCTCGAGCAGGGCGGCTTCGAGCAGGCGCTCGGCGCCGTCGCCCGCCAGTCGGCCCGCCAGGGCGGGTTCGAGGTCGCGGTGGATGTCGACCCCGGCGCGCTCGAGCGCGAGGACGAGCTGCTGCTCGCGATCGCGCGAGAGCTGCTCACCAACGCCGCGCGCCACTCCGGGGCGAGGACGGTCTCCGTCGCGATCCGTAACAGCGGCGACACGCTCGAGCTCGAGATCGCCGACGACGGCCGTGGGATGGCTCCCGGGAGGCGCGCCGCGGCGCTCGCCGAGGGCCACATCGGGCTCGCCTCGGTGTACGAGCGGGTGCGTGCGGCCGGCGGCGTGTTCGAGCTCGAGAGCTCCGACGCCGGGACGCGCGCGGTGACGCGGCTGCCGCTCTAGCGTCTAGCTCAGGGCGCGGGCGGCGGTGGCGGCGGGATCCTGGGGATCCGGCACCGGCGGAGGGTCCGTCGGGACGGGCGGCTCGACCGGCGGGTCGACCGGCGGCTGAGGATCCGTCACCGACCGGCGGTGGCTCGACGACCGGCGACGGCGAGGGTTCGGCGGCTGCCGCGGGCGCCGGCTCCGGGTTGGTGACGAGAACCGCGGTCGCGGTGCCGCTGTCGCTCGCACCGGTGTCGGTCGCGGTGTCCTCGCCGGCGCCGCCTGCGGCGGGTCCGACGACACCGTCCGCGGTCGGGTCCTCGACCGGCGGCACCGCCGCCTCGTCGGTCGGCGCGCTGGCCTCGTCGGCCGGGACGGCCGGCTCCTCGGCCGCCGCCGACGGCGCCGGGGTCGCCTCGACCGCCGGTGCCTTGGCCTCGGCCTCCGCCTGGGGCACGGCGGCCACGCCGCCGCTCTTGGTCGCGAAGCCGCTGCCTCGCTCGGGCGCCACGGTGACCGTGGCGGCCGGCGCCCTGTGCTCGTCGACGGGGCTGGAAGATGTGATGTGACGGACCTCGACCGCGCCGGCGGTCACCAGCACCGCGGTCGCCGCGGTGGCCGCCGCCTTGGCGCCGATCGCGCTCGTCAGGCCGCCCGCGGCCGCGGCGCCGCTGAAGGCAGCGCTGGCGCCTCCGCCGACCGCCGCCGCTCCGCCGGCCCCGAGCGCGGCGCCACCGGCGCCCACTCCCGCGGCCACGGCGCCCGTGCCGGCGGCCGCTCCGGCGGAGCCGGCGGCTGCCGTGCCGCCGGCGGCGGCGCCGGTGCCTGCGGCCGAGCCGCCGGCGGCGCTGCCGGAGCCGCCAAAGCCGAGCTTGGCGATCAGCGTCTTGGCGAGCAGCGCCAGCGGCCCGATCGGGGCCAGCGCGGCGAGCGCCTTGGCGTTCGAGCGCAGCTCGCCGCGGAAGTCACGGCACTGCTCGCAGCGCTTGACGTGGTGGCGGATGGGCCCGGAGGCCTTGCGCAGGCCCTCGGCCGCCTCGGCGAGCTCGAGCTGGACCTCGCCGCAGGTGAGCTGGCGCGAGTGGGTCGCCTCGGCGAGCGAGACGCGGGCGCGAACGAGCAGCGACTTGACCGCCGGGATCGTCGTGTCCATGGTCTCGGCGATCTCCTCGTAGGAGAGGGCCTCGATCTCGCGCAGCAGGAGCGCCGTGCGCTGCGTCTCGGGAAGGTCCCCGACGTCGGCGACCAGCGCCCTGAAGTCCTCGCGCTTCTCGACCCGCTCGGCGGTGGTCACGCCGCCCTCGCCGACCATCACGTCCATCGAGTCCTGGCCCTCGGGAACGGGCCGGCGGAGGTGGTTGAGGCAGCGGTTGCGCGAGATCCGGTAGAGCCACGGCCGGACGTTGATTGGACGCTCGTCGGCGAGCATCGCGGCGTGGGCCTTGACGAAGACCTCCTGGAGCACGTCCTCGGCGTCCTCGGCCGAGCGCAGCATGTGGCGGCAGAACGCCAGCAGGCGCGAGTGGTAGCGCTCGAACAGGACCTCGAAGGCGTGGTCGTTGCCGGACCGGATCAGGGCGACGAGGCGCTCGTCGCCCTGCAGCTTGAGCAGGGGCGAACGCCGGCCCAAAAGGCCGGTGCGGGTGCTGGCGTGTGTGAGGGTTGAGGCCTCCATGTACAGATCCGCGCGAACCCTGCCCCCGAGAGAAACACCGTAACAGGGGGATTGTTGCGCTGGCGGGCATCATGGACCACGCGCATGAAGCGAACATGAAGAGGGCTACGCTTAGCCCGCCGGGGTGGCGGAATTGGCAAGACGCGGCCGATTTAAGCTCGGTTGTCCGAAAGGACGTGAGGGTTCGAGTCCCTCCCCCGGTATACACTCTGAAGCCGTGACCGTGGGGACGGGGAAGGCTGAGGATCTGCGTCTGCTCGCACATGAGTTGCGCAACACGCTGTTCGCGACCGACATGCTGCTCGAGCGGGCCCTCGAGCACGAGGAGCTGGGCACCGACCCGATGGACGACGTCCGCCGCGCTCGCGAGGGGCTCCAGGAGAGCCTCGAAGTGATCCAGCGGCGGATCGGCTACTGAGACCTTCTGGGTTCCTCGAAATCTTGAGTCGTCGCTTAGGCGCGGCTACTAGTCTGTAAACAGTGATGGCTGCGCGCGAGAATGGCGCGGCCGGGGATCGGGGGGATCCGGTGGTCCGGGTCCGCGGTTTGCGCAAGTCCTACGAGCGGCCACGAGGCGGTCGCCGGGGTCGACTTCTCGATTCCGCGCGGGACCGTGTTCGGGCTGCTCGGCCCCAACGGTGCCGGCAAGACGACGATCGTCGAGATCCTCGAGGGCTACCGCACGCGCACCGCCGGCGAGGTCTCGGTGCTCGGCAGCGACCCGGAGCGCGACGAGCTGGCAGATGCGCGACCGGATCGGGATCGTGCTCCAGGAGAGCGGCATCGACTCCGACCTCACGGTGCGCGAGGCGCTCGACATCTACGGCGCCGCCTACTCCCGCCGGCGGCCGACCGCCGAGCTGTTCGACCTGGTCGGGCTCGCCGAGAAGCAGGACGCCCGGGTGGCGACGCTCTCGGGTGGCCAGAAGCGGCGCCTCGACCTGGCGCTCGGCGTCGTCGGCGATCCGGACCTGATCTACCTCGACGAGCCGACCACCGGCTTCGACCCCGAGGCCCGGCGCCGGTCGTGGGACCTGATCCGCCGGCTGCGCGACGAGGGCAAGACGATCCTGCTCACCACCCATTACATGGAGGAGGCTCAGCAGCTCGCCGACACCGTCGCCGTGCTTGCCGCGGGCCGGATCGTCGCGATCGGCCCGCCCGCCGAGCTGACCGCGGCCGACCGCGAGGCCGAGGTCTCCTTCCGGATCCCCGAGGGGTTCTCGGCGGGCGACCTCCCGCTGCCCGACGGCGCCGCCGCCAACGGCGCGGTCGCCTTCCGCACCACGGCCCCGACCGCCGAGCTCGCCCCGCTGCTCGGGTGGGCGGCCGAGCGCGGGATCGAGCTCGAGGGCCTGACCATCGTCCGGCCGACGCTCGAGGACGTCTACCTCCAGCTCACCGCGAGCGAGGCGGAGCGATGAGCGCCGGCGCGCCAGCTGTCGCTGCTCGCGAAGTGGACCCGGGTGCGGCTGCTGATCTACCTGCGCACCCCGCGGGCCGCGTTCTTCACCTTCATCTTCCCGCTGCTGCTCCTGCTGCTGCTGAACTCGGTCAACGGCGGCGTCGACGTGACCAGCACCACGACGGGCGAGAAGATCCCGTTCGCGACCTACTTCACGCCCTCGATCGGGATCTTCGCCCTGATCACGGGCTGCTACACCGGGATCATCTTCGCGGTCTCGACCGCGCGCGACCGCGGGATCATCAAGCGCGTCGTCGGCACGCCGCTGCCGTCGCCGGTGTTCCTCGGCGTCGTGGGCCTGCTCGTCGATCATCACGGGCTTCTGCTCGGTGTTCTTCCTGATCGTCGTCGGGATGATCGCCTTCGACGTCTCGATCGAGCCGCGGCTGATCCCGGCAGCCGTCGTCGCGATCCTGCTCGGCGGCCTCTGCCTCAGCTCGCTCGGGCTCGCCGTGGTCAGCTTCATCCGCAAGGCCGAGTCGGCGCCGGCGGTCTCCAACATCACGATGTTCCCGGTGATCTTCCTCTCGGGCGTGTTCTTCCCGATCGGCGACGCGCCGCAGTGGATCCAGGACTTCGCCAACATCTTCCCGGTCGCCCACCTCGTGGACGCCTTCACCGGCTGCTTCGACCCGGCGACGACCGGCAGCGGCTTCACCAGCGACTACTGGGCGCTGGTGATCTGGACCGCGATCGGCCTCACCGTCGCCGCGCGCCGCTTCCGGGTCGAGATGACCGCGACCGGCGGCGACCGCGGCGCGCTCAGCCCACGAGGCGCGTAACCAACTCGATCGCGTCGTCGCGCCGCAGCCCCTGGTGGCGGACGAGCGAGCGCCAGGTCTCGAACTCGAGCGCGTGGCCGATCGCCGCCCGCACCCGCTTGCGCCGCGGGCGGCCGCGCACCAGCACGTTCGCCGTCGCCTCGAAATAGGCGTCCATCGGCGACATCGACCGGTCGAGCGCCGGCACGAGATCCCGGTCACGCAGGATCCTCACCATCATCGTCTCGGTGCGATCGAACCAGTCGTAGATCTCGGCCAGGGCGGTGCGCAGCCGGGCGTCGGGATCCTCGATCGTCACCCAGGCGCTCGGATCGGGGGGAGGGTTGAGCGAGCTCCAGTGGGCGCCGCAAGCGTTGATCAGGTCCGCCTCCTCGGGGAAGTGGCGGTACACCGTCGCCCGCTGGACCCCCGCCTCTTCGGCGATCGCGCTCACCGTCGTCTTCGCCGGTCCGACGGCCTCGTGCAGGTGCATGGTCGCTTCGGTGATCCGCTCGCGCGTCTCGGCCTCGGACTCGGCGCGCTTTCGCTTTCGATATTCGCGAGACATATCTGTTCGATCAATCTTGACAGATCCGCCGGGCGTGTGGTAGGTTCGCCGAACACCACTGTTCAACGAAAGGAGCGCACCGATGTTCGACACCACTCAGCTCAGCCGCTACGACCACACCCAGGGCCCCCGCAAGGTCGGGCCCGACGAGGGCTACTCCGTGCAGCTCCCCGGCGTCGGGGTCAGGTTCATGGCCTGGACCGAGGAGACCGGCGGCGGCTTCTCGATGGTCGAGCACCCGATCGCGCCGCGGACGATGGCCGCGCCCTGGCACATGCACACGCGCGAGGACGAGTACTCCTACGTGCTCGAGGGCCGCCTGGGCGCGCTGCTGGGCGACGACGAGGTCTACGCCGAGCCCGGCGACTTCGTCTTCAAGCCGCGTGACCAGTGGCACACGTTCTGGAACGCCGGCGACGAGCCGTGCCGGATCCTCGAGATCATCGCCCCGGGCGGGTTCGAGCACATGTTCCGCGAGATGGGCGAGCTGACGAGCGAGCCGGACCCCGCGAAGCTGGCCGACTTCAGTGAGCGTTACGGGATTCAGTTCGACCCCGAGGGCACCGTCCGGGTCGCCGAGCGCTTCGGGCTGGTGCAGAACTACGTCCCGGACGAGGCCCCTACAGCTGCGTGAAGACCGACTTCGTCTCGAGGTAGGCGTCGAGGTTGTGGTGGCCCTTCTCGCGGCCGATCCCCGACGCCTTGTAGCCGCCGAACGGCACCGAGGGATCGCCGGCGCCCCAGGTGTTGATGTAGACCGAGCCGGCGCGCAGCAACGCCGCGAGCTTGTGGGCCTTGGAGATATCCCGGGTCCACAGGCCCGCGGCGAGCCCGTACTCGGTGTCGTTGGCCCGCCGGGCGACCTCCTCGAGGTCCTCGAAGGGCTGGGCGACCAGCACCGGGCCGAAGATCTCCTCGCGGGCGATCTTCATCCCGTCCTCGACCCCGGTGAACAGGGTCGGGGCGACGAAGTAGCCGCCGCCGTTCTCCGGCTTGCCGCCGGTGACCGCCTCGGCGCCCTCTGAGAGGCCGGAGTCGATGTAGCCGGTGACGCGGCCGAACTGCTCCTCGGAGATCAGCGGGCCGAACTCGGACTCGGGGTCGAGCCCCGGCCCGACCTTGGCGTCGCGGGCGAAGTCGGCGAGCCGCGAGACGACCTCGTCGAAGAGATCGGTGTGGACCAGGAGCCGCGAGGCGGCGTTGCAGGCCTGGCCGGAGTTCGAGTAGATGCCGAGGAACGAGCCCTTGATCGCGGCGTCGAGGTCGGCGTCGGGGAGGATGATGTTCGGGCTCTTGCCGCCGAGCTCGAGGGTCACCCGCTTGAGCGACCGGCCGCACTTGGCGCCGATCTCGCGCCCGACCGCGGTCGAGCCGGTGAACGCGACCTTGTCGACGCCCGGGTCGTCGACCAGTGCGGCGCCGGTCTCGCCGTCGCCGGTGAGGACGTTGAGCGTCCCCTCGGGGAAGCCCGCCTCGAGCGCCAGCTCGCCGAGCCGCAGCGCGGTGAGCGGCGTCTGCTCGGCCGGCTTGAGCACGATCGGGCAGCCGGCGGCCAGGGCCGGGGCGATCTTCCACACCGCCATCAGCAGCGGGTAGTTCCACGGGACGATCTGGGCGCAGACGCCGACCGGCTCGCGCAGCGTGTAACAGAACAGGTCGCGCGCGGAGACGGGGAAGGTCTCACC
Source organism: uncultured Solirubrobacterales bacterium (assembly GCA_963729065.1). Lineage (GTDB taxonomy): Bacteria > Actinomycetota > Thermoleophilia > Solirubrobacterales > 70-9 > WHSW01. The sequence goes on along the minus strand of CAVSMS010000010.1, from coordinate 104,442 downwards.
CTCGATCTTCGTCGGCCAGCCCGCGTAGTAGCGCAGGTGGGCGACCGAGGCGGCGACGTCGCCCTTGGCGGCCGCCAGCGGCTTGCCGTTGTCGAGCGACTCGAGCTCGGCGAGCTCGCCGAGGTTGGCCTTGATCAGCTCCGCGAGCGTGTACATGAGCCCGGCGCGCTTGGACGGCGAGACCTTGCGCAGCGGGCCCTCGAGCGCCCCGCGGGCGGCGGCGACGGCGCGCGGCGACGTCCTCCGGCCCCGCCTGGGCGACCTCGCAGATCGGCTCGCCGGTGGCGGGGTCGAGGGTCTCGAAGGTGCGGCCGTCGGCGGCCGGGGCGCTCTCAGCCGCCGATCAGCAGGCCGTGCGGGCCCCGGTCGATGAACTTGCGGGCGGACTCGGACTCGAGGTGGGCGGCGGTGGCTGTAGGCATGGCCCGATCATACGTCGAGCGCGTTCGGCTGCCCTGCCGCGAAGCGCTGGGCGTCGACCCGCTTCAGCTCCTCGAACTCGGGCGGGTCGTAGAGCTTGAACTTCGCCGCCGGCGCTGCGTTCGACCCTGACGCCTCGAGGATCGCGTTGGCCGCCTCGCGTCGCCGACTCGTTCGCCCCCTCCATCGTCGCCAGGTCGATGTCGGTCTGCACGTAGTCGGCGGCGAGGAACAGGTTCGGGATCTCGGAGCGCGCCGTCGGGCGCTTCTCCCAGCTGCCGACCGTGTTGACGAGCAGCGGCGTCGCGTTGTGGTTGCGCTTCTTGGCAGGCCGCCACTCGACCCCCGGGTCGAGGAACCAGGAGTGGATCGCGTCGTCGGGCAGGACCTCGGTCCCGCCGTCGTTGACGTGGGCCTGGATCTGGGCGAGGACCTCGCGCATCACCTCCTTGGGCCGGCACTGCTTCGCCGGCTTGCCGTAGAGGATCCCGGGCGTGTCCCAGTCCGAGATGTCGACCGAGAGGCAATCGACGGCCCCGCCGTCCCCGTAGTCCGCCGCGAAGTCGCGCCCCTCCCAGAACTGCGCCTGGGTCAGCGCCGTCAGCGCCCAGGGTGCGTCGACGAAGCTCAGGTGTCCCCGGACCAGGTCGACGGGGCGCGAGAGGTAGAACTGGATCCCGACCATCCAGTCGGTGAACAGCTCGGAGGTCAGCTCGAGCTTGGGGTCGTGGCGCAGCACGTCGCGGGACCAGAGCGGCTGTGCCCGCTCGACGGGCATCGCGGCCACGAACCAGTCGGCCTCGATCGTCCGGTCGCGGCCGTGGCGGTCGCGGACCCGGGCGCCGTCGACCCGGCCGCGGCGGATGTCGAGGGCCTTCACCTTCAGCCCGCGGCGGAACTCCACCCCGAGCCCCTTCAGGTGCCTCACCCAGGGATCGATCCAGGCCTCGTTGGTCGGGAGGTTGAGGACCCGGTCGAGCGGCGCCGTCGTTGCCCCGGCCGAGGATGGTGAAGACGAAGGCCTCGCCCATGTTGCCGATCGTCCGGGTCGAGGCGACGCTCTCCTTCGCCGCCACGACGGTGCGCGTCAGCCCCGTGGCGATCACCCGGCGGTACTCCTCCGACTTGCCCTCGGCGGCGACGAACTCCTGCCACGGCACGTACTCCCACTGGCCGTAGCGGCGCTCGTCGGAGGAGGTGGCGAAGACGAGCAGCCGCCCGACGAAGTAGGCGAGCTCGTCGGGCGGCACGCCCTGGCCCGAGAGGCCCGCGGTGAGGATCGCGCGGAGGCCGTCGATCGTGAGCGCCTGCGTCGGCTCGGGCGCGAGGCCGAAGGCCGTTCCGTCGGGTCGGCCCCTGGTCCGGGGCGAGACCGTCTCGGTCGCCGCCACCAGGTTGTCCCAGACCCCGTTCGCGTTGCCGGGGAAGGGGATCCGGCGCATCGAGTCGGGGACGTGGTGGTAGAAGCCGGGGAAGAAGCGGAAGCCGTGCTCGCCGGGGAGCCCGCGGCGCCCGCCCTTCGCGGTCCCGGGGACCGAGAGGCTGCGCGCCTTGCCGCCCAGGTAGTCGGGCTCGATCACCGTCACCCTGAAGCCGCGCTCGATCAGCTCGTGCGCGACGGCGAGGCCCGCCATGCCCCCGCCGAGGACGGCGACGCGGCGCCGCCGGCCGCCGGGCCGAAGCGAACGGGCGAAGGCGGGCGTGGCGTAGAGCCCGGCGGCCGCGGCCGCTCCGCCCTTGAGCAGAGCGCGCCGGGAGATCGCGGGATCGCCGGTCAGCAGTTCTCGGGCGGCGGTGGCTGGTTGGCCTGCGCCTCGACCGCGGCCTGGTACTCGGCCAGCTCCTGGTCGTAGGTCGCCTGCTCCTGCTCGTCCGGGATCCCGTCGGCGTCCTCGTCGGGGTTGTCCGGATCGAGGTCGGGCGGCGGCTGCTCGGGAGGCGTCGGCGGCTCCGGCGTCGGCGGCGGAGCCGGGCAGGTCGGCGACTCCGGCGTCACCGCCGAGGCGGCCGGGTCGCTGCTCGTCGCGCCGTCGGCGTCGGGGTTCTGCGGCACCGTGAGGTCGTTGCGCCCGGTGACCGAGGTCACCGTCGCGCGTCGGCTCGTCCTTTTTCGGCTTGCTCTTGTCGGGCTTGTTGCGGTCCCGGTGCCAGGGCGAGGAGCTCGAGACGTCGGTGGCGATCACGTGGCCGCGGCCGTCGCGGTCCTTGGGCCGGTTCGGCTCGCCGTAGGCGGTGATCTTGACGCTGTAGCTGCCGGCGCCCACGTAGGGGACCCAGACCGAGGCGCCGCCCGGGCCGACGTCGCCGTAGTCGGTCACCGAGCCGTCGGCGCGGGTGATGGTCGCCGTGTAGCTGTCGGCGTTGGGCAGCGGGTTGAAGGAGACGTCGAGCTTGCAGACGATCTCGTTCGACATCACGCCGCAGGAATCGAGCGATGCCGACACCGAGAGCGCCGCCGGACCGGGGGCGGCGCTGACCGGCTCTAGGGCTTGGTCTGAGATCGCGAACGCGGGCAGCGGTGCGGCCAGCGCGAGCAACGTGAGTAGCACGGCTCGTCTCCTTCCGCCCATAACCCTATCCCTCTGCCGCGGACGTCGGCGTAAAGGACTCGGCGACGAGCTGCGCGCCGTCCTTCGCCTCGCCGGATGCGCCGGGCTCGACGCTGGTCGCGAGGTAGTAGCGATAGGGGCCGGCGACCCGGAGCGTGACCTCGTAGGTCGGCAGCCCTCGGGGGCGTCGGCGGCGAGCCGCACGATCGTGTCCTCTGCGGTCGGGCCCGGCACGCGCTCCACCACGTGGGCCGAACCGGCGAGGGCCTCGAGCTGGGCCGCGGACTGGGAGACGAAGGTCGGGAAGTCGAGCTTCGGGTCCTCGGTGATCCACAGGGTGGCGTCGGCGCCGCCGTCCTCGGCCGCGGCCGCGAACGTCGCGCCATCGGGCGGATCGATGCGCTCCCAGCCGGCGGGGAGCGCGAACGAGTACGTGACGCCGGCGACCAGGTGGGCGTCCTTTGAGGCCTTGCCGTCGCCTGACTTGTCGTCGCCCGACTTGCCGTCGTCGCCTGACGTCGCGCCTTGGCCGTCGGCGGCGGCGCCGGCGTCCGTCCTGGTGGCGGGCAGCCTCGGCGGGCGCCGCCGGCCCGTCGTCGCCGCCGCGCAGCGCGAGCAGGCCGGCGACCACGAGCACCGCCGCGATCGGGACGCTGAGGAACTTCCAGCTCAGGCCCTGCGGGTCGAGCCGGGGGCGCCGAACCGTCGGCGCGGGGGCGGGCCGGGGCGCGACGAACGGCGGCGGCTCGAGCTCCGCGACGGGCGCGTCCTCGAGCCCGATCTCGGTGACCGCGAGCACGTCGAAGTCGCGGGCGCAGCCGGCGCAGTGCAGCCGGTGCACGGCGCGGGCCGAGACGGTGCCCGGGAGGCGGACCCGGGTCGAGGTGCCGCACGCGGGATGGCGGGCGGCGATGACGCGGATCCTTCCGCTCCGCGGGGGCTCCGGGAACCCTCCGTTCGCGGGGTATGCGGGCAGCAGGGGGCGCTCCACGGATTTCTCATCGGGAGCCGCGCGCCAGACCTTGAGCGCTGTTTCGTGCGTGCCGCATGCCCAAGCGGTTCTCACACACCGATCCGCCTGTGAATGGGACAATCCCGCCGATGGCCGCGGGTGGGCTCACCTTCTTCTACAGGCGGCTCGGGCGCCGGTATCCGCTCGCCTTCATGGCGGTGGAGCTGCAGACGGCGCTGCTGATCGTCGGCGGCACGCTCGCCCTCTTCACCTTCTACTTCGACGGTGACACGCACGAGTACCTGTCCGTGCTCGGGATCGCGCTCGTGCTCACCGAGGCGGCGATCCTCACCTCGCTGTGGCGCGTCTCCGGCCAGATCCGCCCGATCGCCGACTGGATCGAGGGCGAGCGCGACGAGGCGTCGACCGAGCGCGCCTGGTCGGCGGCGATCGGCCTGCCGATCATGCTGCTCAAGCGCGACCTGCCGATCCCCGTGCTGGTCTCGGTGATTCCCGACCTGCATCGCCGGGATCGTGATCCTCGACCTGCCGGCGCTGGCGATCTTCCCGCTGCTCGCCGGCGCCGCGGTGGCGATGGGCTACTCGGCGATCCTCCACTACCTCGCGGTCGAGGCCGGGATGCGCCCGGTGCTGCTCGACATCAACTCCGACCTCTCGCCGGGGCTGCGGACGGGGTTCTGGGCGGTCTCGCTGCGCACCCGGCTGCTGGTCGCCCTGCCGCTGATCAACCTGATCACCGGCCTGGTGGTCGCCGCGCTCACCTCCGACGGCGGCGGCAGCCCCAACCTCGGCCTCGACGTGCTCGTCGCGCTGCTCGTCTCCACCACGATCTCGCTCGAGCTCACGGTGCTGCTCTCGAAGTCGATCCTGCGCCCGCTGCGGGACCTCTCGCGCGCGGTCGACCGGATCGGCGAGGGCGACTACGACGTCTCGGTCCCGGTGACCACGGGCGACGAGCTCGGCGAGCTCGCGGCGAGCTTCAATCAGATGGTTGCCGGCCTCAGCGAGCGCGAGCGCCTGCGCGAGGCGTTCGGCACCTACCTCGACCGCGAGGTCGCCGAGTACATCCTCTCCGAGGGCTTCACCGAGGAGGGGGTCGAGGTCGAGGTCTCGGTGCTGTTCTGCGACGTGCGCGACTTCACCGAGTTCGCCAGCGGGGCGACGCCGCAGGAGGTGGTCGCGGCGCTCAACCGGCTGTTCGAGGTGATCGTGCCGATCATCGCCGCGCACGGCGGCCACGTCGACAAGTTCGAGGGCGACGGCCTCCTCGCCGTCTTCGGCGCCCCCGAGCCGTTCACCGACCACGCCGACCGCGCGGTTCGGACCGCGTGCGAGATCGGGGGCGCCGTCAACGAGCGCGGCGAGGCCGGCGACCTGCGGGTCGGGGTCGGGGTCAACAGCGGCACCGTGATCGCGGGCGCGGTCGGCGGCGCCGGGCGCCTCAACTTCTCGGTCATCGGCGGGGCGGTCAACGTCGCCGCCCGGGTCGAGGCGCGCACGCGCGAGACCGACGACCCGATCCTGATCACCGGCGAGACCTGGAAGCGGCTCTCGCACCAGTTCGAGGCGGAGAGCCGCGGCAAGGCCGAGCTCAAGGGCGTCGCCGAGCCCGTGGCGCTCTACGCGCCGCGGGTCGCCGGGCAGGCGGAGGCCGAGGACGAGGCGCGCGAGCCGGTGCCCGCCGGGGGCGCGGACGGCGACGGCTCGGTGGGCGCGATCGCGCGCCGCCTGCGCCGCGCGGCCCGGCCGCCCAGGGCCCGCCGATGATCCGCACGCTCAGCCTGCTGAGCATCGCCTGCATCGCCGCCGCGATCGTGCTCGTGCTCGCCACGGGCGACGACAACACGCCGATCGTGATCGTGCTCGTCCTCGCCGCATTCGGGATCACGACGCTGCTGGGGATCCGCAGCGGCTACCACAAGGTGCGGGGCGTGATCTCCGACGCGCGCGCCTTCGTCACGGGCGACATCCAGACCGCGCGTCTGGTCGAGGTCGGCGAGCCGAAGGGCTTCTTCAACCCCGAGTCGACCGTGGTGCTGGAGCTCGAGGGCGAGGACGGCGCCACGCACCGCTTCGAGCGCGACGTCCCGGTCCCGCTCCCGGTCGCCCTGAGCTACCGCTTCGGCCGCCGCTTCAAGGCGCCGCTGGTCGGCGGCAAGGACCTCGACGAGATGATGGCCTTCGAGCTCCGTCGCGAGGGCCTGGACGTCAGCGTCGGGCGCGGTTCCGCGCAAGCGGCCGCAGACGCCTAGCGGTCGCCCGATCATCGCGGCGGGTTTTGAACCTCACGGGTTCCAAACACGCGGCCGTGGCCACTGCCGTGAGCGCGCATTCGCCCCTGCCCAGGTTCGGGCAACCGCGGCCGCTCGCGCGTGTGGCGGCCGTCTTTTTGACACAGATCCCGCTTCAGGCGCGCCTTGCGGTGCCCGCCGCGGTGCCTGATGACGCGGAGGTGATCAAGGCGATCGAGGAGCCGTGGGCGAAGCCCTTCACGAAGGATGAAGGCGGCTCCCTGTGGTTCGACCGCGGCGCCGGAGTCCGCGACATGAGATGGTTACGGGTGTGAAGGGCAGGGATGCGTTGCGGGGACCGGCGGGCTGGCGCCTTGTCGCGCTCGCCGTTGCGCTGGCGGCGGTGCTGCCGGCGGGCGCCTCCGCGGCCACCGCGACCTTCACCGCCCGCGGCAGCGTCGAGCAGGTCCAGCTCACCGGCGCCGAGCCCGGGGCGAAGCTGACCCTCGTCGACAAGCGCGGCAAGAAGGTCGAGCGCAAGACGGCCGGCTCGCTCGGCGGGATCGTGTTCCGCCACATCGAGCCCGGCGGCGGCTATCTGGTGAAGCAGGGGTCCGCGAAGACGGACCGCTTCCGCGTGCTGAGCGACAAGTCCGCGCCGCCCGACCCGTCGATCTACGACCAGTCGATGCCGGGCAGCGGCTACGGCTACCTGACCACCCGCGACGGGACGAAGCTCGCGGTCAACACCTATCTGCCGGGGCCGGTCGAGGCCGGGCCGTATCCGACCCTGATCGAGTACTCCGGCTACGGCTACGCCAACCCGAACGGGGGCGAGAGCTCGATCCAGCCCATCGCCGCCCTGCTCGGATACGCGGTGGTCGACGTCAACATGCGCGGCACCGGGTGCTCGGGCGGCGCCTTCGACTTCTTCGAGACGCTGCAGGGGCTGGACGGCTACGACGTGATCGAGACCGTCGCGCGCCAGCCCTGGGTGCTCAACAACAAGGTCGGGATGCTCGGCGTCTCCTACGGCGGGATCAGCCAGCTCTTCGTCGCCAAGACGCGGCCGCCGAGCCTCTCGGCGATCACCCCGCTGTCGGTGATCGACTCCACCCAGACCACGCTCTATCCCGGCGGGGTCCTGAACACCGGCTTCGCGCTCGAGTGGGCGATGGACCGGGTCGATGACTCGCAGCCCGCCTCGCCGACCACCGGGCAGTCGTGGGCCTGGGAGCGGATCGAGAACGGCGACGAGATCTGCAAGGAAAACCAGCAGCTGCACCCGGAGGCGGTCAACCTGCTGGGGAAGATCGAGCGCAACCAGTACTACAAGCCGAAGGTCGCCGACCCGCTGGCCCCGGTGACGTTCGTGAAGAAGATCGACGTCCCGGTGTTCATGGCCTGCCAGTGGACCGACGAGCAGACCGGCGGACACTGCCCGACCCTGGCCGCCCAGTTCACCGGCACCGATCGCAAGTGGTTCACGTTCACCAACGGGGTCCACACCGACTCGCTCGACCCGGCGACGTTCAACCGCTGGTACGACTTCATCGAGCTCTACGTCGCCGGGCGAAAACCGCGTGAAAATCCCGCGATGGCCGCAGCGCCGGTCCTCTACGAGGCCGTGCTCGGCGTCCATGGCGTCACCCTTCCGCACGACCCGATCCAGGACGAGCCCGACTACGCGTCGGCCCTGGCGGCGTTCGAGGCCCTGCCGCAGGTCCGGATCCTGTTCGACAACGGCGCCGGCAGCAACGTGCCCGGCAACCCGGTGCCCGGGTTCGAGCAGTCGTTCGCGAAGTGGCCCGTCCCGGGGACGAAGGCGCGCTCGCTCTTCCTCGACGCGCGGCGGCAGGCTCGCCTCCAAGCGCCCGTCGAACGGCGGCAAGGACAAGTTCAGCGCCAACCCGACGGCGCGGCCGCCGACCGACTTCACCGGCGACACGGCCGGCGGCCCGAACGGCCTCTGGACCGCGACCCCGCCGTACGACTGGACCCAGAACCCGGCCGGGACGGCCGCGAGCTACGTGACCTCGCCGCTGTCCGCGAACACGACCGTGCTCGGCGGCGGCGCACTGCGCCTCTGGGTGCGATCGGCGGCCAAGCGGGTCGACCTGCAGGCGACCGTCTCCGAGGTCCGGCCCGACGGCAAGGAGACCTTCGTCCAGAGCGGCTGGCTGCGCGGCGACCTGAACAAGCTCGACCGGGCGAAGAGCACCAAGCTCGAGCCGGTGCTGGGCCTGCGAAAGCGCGACAAGCAGGGCCTGTCGGCGACCAAGTGGACCAAGGTGACGGTCCCGCTCTACTACCAGGGCCACGCCTACCGCGCCGGGTCGGCGATCCGGGTGACCGTGAGCGCCGTCGGCGGCGACCAGCCGGTCTGGGCCTTCGCCGAGGCGAAGCCGTCCGGAAGCGCGAAGGTGACGATCGCGCACTCGCCGGAGATGCCGTCGAAGCTGCAGCTGCCGGTCGTCGACGTCGCTGTCCCGACCGGCCTGCCGCCCTGCCCGGGCCTGCGCGGCGAGCCCTGCCGCGACTACGTGCCGTACGCGAACCGCAGCTCGCGGCTGCGCTAGTCGCCCCGGGCTACTCGGACGCGGGGCACTCGAACAGCTTGCGCGGCGGCGGCCCCGGGCGCAGCTTCGTCGCACCGTCGGGACGCAGGCCGTCGAAGATGATCTGCAGATAGCGCTTCCACAGGTCCTCACGGAGGCCCGGGAAGGGGACCTCGGCCGACGAGGCAGCGGCGTTGGTCAGCAAGCCGATGTCCGTGCCGGAGAGGTCGGAGCGCACCGCGCCCGCATCCTGGGCTCGCTTCACCAGCGAGCTCATCAGGGCGACGATCTCGCGCCGGCGCGACTCGAGCCCGGAGGCGGTCATGCAGACGTTCTTCGCCGCCTCCATCACCCCGCGGTCGCCGACCGAGCGCTCGACCATCTCGGTCATGAAGCGCTCCAGCGCCGGACCGGGTTCGGGGTCGGTGAGGCAGTCGGTGGCGATCTCGATCACGCCGTCCATCTGCGTCTCGACGATCGCCTGAATCAGATCGCTCTTGCTCGGGAAGCGCCGGAACAGGGTCGCCTCGCCGACCCCGGCCCGGTTGGCGATCTCGGCGGTCGAGGCCTCGAGGCCGTGCTCGGCGAACACCTCGATCGCCGCGGCGATGATCCGCTCCCGATTGCGCTGGGCATCGGCGCGCAGCTCGCGCGCCGATGCTTCCGTCGTGGCCATGACGTCGATTGTATGCGCCATGGCAGGCCCCGTCAGGCGGCCGCGGCCGCCAGGTCGACGTCACCGGCGTCGATCCGGGCGACGTCGCGGCGCCGCAGCAGCGTGGTGGTCAGGATCGCCGCCGCTCCGACCAGCCCGGCCGCGATCACGAACGCGATCTGGAACCCGTCGACGAGCGCCGCGGACTGCTGGGCGCCCCCGGCGAGCGCGTCGGCCGTCCGGTCGTTGGCGAAGGTCGAGAGCACCGCCAGGCCAAGCGCCCCGCCCACCTGCTGGGAGGTGTTGAAGACTCCCGAGGCGAGCCCGGCGTCGGACTTGCTGACGTTCGTCGTCGCGACCAGGGTCAGCGGGACGAAGGTGAGGCCCATGCCGATCGCGAGCGGGGCGAGGGCCGCGAGCAGCACCGGATACGTGCCGTCGACCGAGGTCGTGGCCGCGAGGATCGCGAGCCCCAGCGGTCGCCAGGGTCGTCCCCGTGGCGAGCACCCGCTTCGTCCCCAGGCGTCCGATCAGCTGCTGCGCGAGCACCGAACCGATCACGATCCCGAAGCTCACCGGCAGGAACGCGATCCCGGTCTCGAGCGCCGAGTAGCCGAGCACCTTCTGCAGGTACAGGGTGCAGAAGAAGAACATCGCGAACATCCCGGAGAAGACCAGCAGCATCACGCCGTTCGCGGTCGCCAGCGAGCGCAGGCGGAAGAGGTCGAGCCGCACCAGCGGCGACTTCGAGCGGCGCTCGATGAAGACGAAGGCCACCAGCAGCGCCGCGGCGACGCCGATCAGGCCCAGCGTCGAGGTCGAGCCCCAGCCCCAGTCGATCGACTTGACGATCGCGTAGACGAGCACGAGCAGACCCGAGGTGACCGTGATCGCCCCGGCGATGTCGAAGTGACGCACCTGGGCCTCGTTGCGGGACTCGGGCACGAACCGGAAGGCGGCGACGATGGTCGCGATCGCGATCGGCACGTTGACGAAGAACACCCATTCCCAGGAGAGGAACTCGGTCAGGACGCCGCCGAGCAGCAGGCCCGCGGCGGCGCCGCCGGCCGCGATCGCGCCCCAGACGGCGAGCGCCTTGGTCCGCTTCTCGCCCTCGGCGAAGGTGGTGGTGATGATCGAGAGCGCGGCGGGCGCGACCAGAGCGCCGCCGAACCCCTGCAGGGCGCGGGCGCCGATCAGCATCTCCCCGGAGGTGGCGAGTCCGTTGATCAGCGAGGCGACGGCGAAGATCGCGGTGCCGGCGACGAACAGCCGGCGGCGGCCGATCAGGTCGGCCATTCGCCCGCCGAGCAGCAGGAAGCCGCCGAACATCAGCGTGTAGCCGTTGACGACCCACTGCAGCGAGGAGTCGGAGATGTCGAGGTCGGTCTGCATCGACGGCAGGGCGACGTTGACCACGGTCGCGTCGAGAACGACCATGAACTGCGCGAAGCAGACGACGACGAGGGTTAGCCAGGGATTGTTGAAGTGAGAGGTAGAAGCTCCGTTTCATGGCGGCGACGATAACACAACCGGAGTAAGAACTCCGTTAAAACGGAGCAAGCACTTCGTTTGTGTGACCAAGCGCACACAACTACGATCCACGGCATGGAGAGGTGGCGCGGGCAGGCGCTGTTTGTGGCGGTGGCAGCGATCGCGATTGCCGGGCTCGCGTCCGGCGGAGCCGCGGCGAAGGGCAAGCTCAAGGCGGAGATCATCCGCAGCAAGGGCGGGATCCCGACGATCCGGGCCGACAGCTTCAAGGACATGGGCTTCGGCTACGGGTACGCGTTCGCCGAGGACAACATCTGCACGATGGCCGCAGTCCTACGTGACCTCCAACGCGGAGCGCTCGAAGTACTTCGGCCCCGACGGCGAGTCCCCCGAGGGCTACACCAACCTCGAGAGCGACCTCTTCTACCAGCGGATCAAGGACCGCGGGATCATCGATCAGCTGCTCGCGCAGCCGCCCCCGGTCGGGCCGAAGCCCAAGCTCCTCAAGGGCGTCAAGGGCTACGTCGCCGGCTACAACCGCTACCTGCGCAAGACCGGCGTCGCCAACCTGCCCGACCCGACCTGCGCCGGCGCCCCGTGGGTGCGCGAGATCACCGTCGAGGACGCCTACCGGCGCTTCTACCAGCTCGGCCAGCTCGCGTCGGGCCAGATCGCCGAGGACGGGATCGTCAACGCCGCGCCGCCCGGCGCGGCAAGCTCGAGCGCGGCGGACTCGAAGGTCACGCCGGCCGACGTCGCCGAGCTCGGGGAGGCGCTCGACGCGCAGCGCGGGGACACCGGCTCCAACGGCTGGGGGATCGGCAGCGAGGCGACCGAGAACGGCAGCGGCATGGTGCTCGGCAACCCGCACTTCCCGTGGCAGGGCTCGGAGCGCTTCTACCAGTCCCACCTGGTGATCCCCGGCAAGGTCAACGTCTCCGGCGCGAGCCTGTTCGGCGTCCCGGTGATCAACATCGGCCACACCGACAACCTCGCCTGGACGCACACGGTCTCGACCGCGTTCCGCTTCGTCCCGATGGCGCTCACGCTGGTGCCCGGCGACCCCACGAGCTACCTGGTCGACGGCCAGCCGGAGAAGATGGAGACCAACGACGTCACCGTCCAGACCCTGCAGCCCGACGGCTCGCTGGTGCCGGTGACCCGCACGCTCTACACGACCCGCTACGGGCCGATCATCACGTCGCTCCAGGGCCAGGAGCTCTTCGACTGGACGAACACGACGGCCTACGCGATGTTCGACGCGAACGCGGAGAACCTCCGCTACCTCAACCACTTCTTCGCCACCAACAAGGCGCAGTCGACGAACGAGCTGCTCGACATCCTGAAGAAGTTCGAGGGCATCCCGTGGGTGAACACGATGGCCTCGGACTCGCGCGGCAAGGCGCTCTACGCCGACATCGGCTCGGTCCCGAACGTGCCCAACGCGAAGGCGACCGGCGACTGCCAGGCGCCGATCGGCGCGCTCACCTTCGGGGCCCTCGGGCTGCCGACCCTCGACGGCTCGCGCTCGGAGTGCGCACCGGGGACCGACCCCGACTCGGTCGTGCCCGGGATCTTCGGCCCCTCGAACCTGCCGAACATGTTCCGCCGCGACTACGTCGCCAACTCCAACGACTCCTACTGGCTCGCCAACCCGGCGCAGCCGCTCGAGGGATTCGCCCGGATCATCGGCGACGAGCAGACCGAGCGCTCGCTGCGCGAGCGGCTGGGGCTCACGATGATCCGCGCAGCGGCTGGCCGGCCAGGACGGCTACGCGGGCGACAAGTTCACGGTCAACCGCCTGCGGCGGATCCAGGCCAACGACCGCCTCTACGGCGCCGAGCTCTTCCGCTCGTCGCTGGCTGCGTTCTGCCACGCGAACCCCAACCTGGTCAACTCCGACGGCGCGGCGGTCGACGTGAGCGCCGCGTGCCCGGCGCTCGACGGCTTCGACGAGCACCAGAACCTCGACAGCACCGGGGCGATCCTCTTCCGGCGCTGGTTCTCCAACCTCGACACGCTGCCGTTCACGACGCCGTTCGACGTCGCCGACCCGATCAACACGCCGGCCGGGCTCGACACTTCCGACCCGGCGGTGGGCGAGGCGCTCGCCGACGCGGTCACCGACCTCAACGGCGCCGGAATCCCGTTCGACGCCCCGCTGGGCACGTACCAGTACGAGCCGCGCGGCGCCGAGAACATCCCGATCCACGGCGGCCCCAGCGGCCAGGGCGCGTTCAACGTGATCAGCGACGCCTGGGACCCGCCGGCCGGCTATCCGGACGTCACCGACGGCTCGAGCTTCATCATGGTCGCCGGGTTCAACAAGGAGGGCCGGTGCGTGCGCGACCGCACGATCCTCACCTACTCGGAATCGGCGAACCCGAGCTCCAAGCACTACGCGGACCAGACCAAGCTCTTCTCGCAGAAGAAGTGGATCGACCCGCCGTTCTGCCCGGGCCAGGTCGAGAAGGCGGCGCGCAGCACTAAGGTGATTCGCAGCGGCTGACGGGTAATCGCTTCGTTCAGCCACGACGAGGAGGAACGAAAGATGAGCCTGCAGGACCTGCCGAAGACGATCGCGAACACCGCCCTGGGCCTGATCCGGTTGCCGCTCGAGCTGCTCGAGCGCGTGATCCCGGGCCGCGGCGGCGACCGCCGCGCCGAGCGGCCCGGACCGATGGAGCCCGACCCCGGAGCCTCGGAGCCGAAGCCGGCCGACGTCAAGGAAAAGGACAAGCTGAAGCCGGATCCGGACGCGCCGAAGCCGAGGGCGAAGGCGGCGGCGAAGAAGCCCGCCGCGAAGAAGGCCGGCGGCAAGAAGCCCGCGGCCAAGAAGCCGAGCGCCGCGAAGAAGCCCGCGCCGAAGAAGGCCACCGCGCCGAAGAAGCCCGACGCGGCCGCAGAGACCCGCGCGCCGGCCGCCGAAACGCCCGGCGTCGTCGCCGAGGAGACCGACGGGCTGGACGCTGCGACCGACCGCGCCGTCGCGGCCAAGGAGGATCTGGAGCGGGCCGCCGACGGGGGCCGCTAGCGCTCGCCGGCCACCCCGCCGGCGAGCGATTTTTCGCCGGGTTTAGCGTCTCTCCAAAAGTCCGCATCAAACCCGTCCGTTGTGGGTATGAAGATGTCCCATGAGCTCGAAGTGGCTCGGCTTGGGGGAAACGAGAGAGCAAGGGGAATGCCCAGATGGAACCTCAGGATGTGACCGCGTTTAGCGCGGGTGGGGCCACCAACTCGAACGGTGCCGACGCGTCGATGCGCCGGCCCTCGCTCAGGCAGGATGCCGAGCGGATGCGCAAGGGGCTTGCGCAGCATCGGCGGACGGCCGACCTGCGCGATGGCTCGGGCGACCGGTTCGAGGGGATCGCGGCGATGCGGAGCTTCAGCAGCAGCTTCTAAGCGGGCGGAGAACGGGTAGAGGAGGTGCATGAAGCGCCTCCGCTATCTCAACCCTTTCTGGATCCGCGCGGCGGTGCGCGAGATCCGCCGCGTGTTCGCCGATGGGCGGCCCCGGCTGGTGCGCATCGTCGGCGTCGATCATCCGCGGGGCTGGATCCTGCCCAGTTCCACCGTGACGATCGAGGTCGAGGGCGCGAACGGCCGCAAGGAGCGCTTCTGCCCGGAGCTGCCCGTGCCGTTCCCGTACGCCTGGGCGTGGCGGATCGCGCGCCGGCTCGGCGTGCCGTTGGTCCGCAGCGTCGAGCCCGAGCGCTTCGGCTTCGAGGTCCCGGTGCCCGGTCGCGGCTGACGCGCGGTACGCTGCCCGCGCAGTCCGAACCGACGCGTAGGGGAGATGCCATGGACGGCAGGGCGGATCACAGTGTGCGGATGAGACTTCGAGCGCTGCTCGTGACCCTGGGCGCGGTCGCGTGCCTGCGGCGCTCACCGGCGAGGCCTCGGCGCGGGGCAGCTTCACCAAGTGCCCGGGCACGTTCACCGTGCTCCACAACGACCAGATCGGCGCCCTCCAGCTGCCGGCGGGCCGTTACACGATCACCGTCCTCACCGAGCAGACGCTCGCCTGCGACAAGGCTTCGAAGCTGCTCGCGCGCTTCCTGCGCCGGCCCAGCGGCAACCTCGGTCGTCGCTGGGGCCTGAACGCGCGCAAGGCGACGTTCCGCCGCGGCACCCGCGCCACCGGCCAGGCCTTCCGCGTCGCGAAGTTCCGCGGCGGTGGCGGCGGCGGCGGCGGAGGAGGCGGCGGTGGCGGTGGCGGCGCCAGCGGCCGCACCCCGTGCCCGAGCTTCCAGGTGCTCCACAACGACCGCATCGGGTCGCTGAGCATCCCGGCCGGCAACTACATCATCACCGTGAAGCGGATGAGCTGCCCGAACGCCTCGGCGCAGTTCCGCAAGTTCCTGCAGTCGCCCAGCGGGAACCTCGGGGGTGGCTGGCAGCTGAAGCCGCGCAAGGCCAAGTTCCGCAACCCGGGCACCGGCGAGAGCTTCCGCATCAAGCAGCAGTAGCGCCCGCCGCGCGCGAGGTTGAGATCCTCCGGATCCGGGTACGGGCCGCGAAACCCGGAGTGCAAAGGAGTGTGCGGATGGAGGGTCGGGCAATCAGAGGATGGGGCGCCGAGACGGTCGGGGCGAAGCTGCGCCAGCCGGCGCTCACGCGCGAGGCCGAGCGGATGCGAAGGGCGCTCGGCGGGCGCCGGAGGACGGTCGCGTGGCGCGAGGCGGTCCCCGCGCCCGCCGACAGCACGGCGTTCAAGGGATCCGGGCTGCGCTAGCCAGGAGGTAGCGTCTGGGGCGTGCGCAAGGCAGCGATCGCCGGTCTCGTCGTCGCGGCGTCGCTGACTCGCGCCCGCGGCCGCCCCGGCGAAGCCGCGCCAGTTCTCCTACGACGTCCCGGTGCTCGCCGGCTCGCCGTGGCCGGAGATGCGGCGCGACTCGCGCAACACCGCCGAGAGCCCGATCCGAGGGCGCTACCGCGGCGACGAGCCGTGGTCGTTTCGGACCGCGCGCGGGATCTTCTCGACCCCGGTGATCGGCGACGACGGCACGGCCTACGTCGGGTCGGCGGACGGCTACTTCTACGCCCTCGGCGCGAACGGCGAGCCGAGGTGGAAGTTCAGGACCGGCGGGATCATCGACGCCGCCGCGGCGCTGGGGAAGCGTCGTGGCAAGTCCGGCTCGTTCCCGATCACGATCGGCTCCGGCGACGAGACCCTCTACCAGCTCCGCGGCGACAACCGGCGGCTCTCGCGCAAGCAGCGGATCCGCTGGCGCTACCGGACCGACATCGGGCCCGCGACCGGCCAGCTCGTGAACTGGTGGGAGGGCAACGTCGCCTACGGGCCGAGCGGCGACCTCTTCGTCGGCAACACCGGCGGCGGCGCCTACTCGCTCACCCCGGGCGGCGAGCGGCGCTGGGTCGAGCAGCGCGCGAACTCGGTCTGGACCACCCCGGCCTTCGACGCGCAGGGCAACAGCTACTGGGGCTCGGTCGACCTCTTCGCCTTCTCGCTCGACCCGAACGGCGAGCTGCGCTGGCAGGTGCCGTTCGCCGGCTACGTCACCTCGTCGCCGGCGCTCGGCTCCGACGGCACGGTGTACGTCGGCGCCTTCGACGGCAGCCTGCACGCGCTCGATCCGAACACGGGGCTCGCCCGCTGGAGCTACCCGACCGCCGACCACATCTACAGCTCGCCGGCGCTGGCGAGCGACGCGCAGGGCGCGACGACGGCGATCTTCATCGGCTCGGCCGACGGCACCGTCTCCGCGGTGCGGCCCGACGGCAGCCTGATCTGGCGCTACGACACCGGCGAGCCGGTGCGCTCGTCGCCGGTGGTCGGGCGGGCGCCGAAGGGCGAGGGCAAGATCGTCTACGTCGGCTCCTCGAACGGCAAGCTCTACGCGCTCGACGCGGCCACCGGCTCTCGGCGCTGGTCGTTCGACACGACCCCGAAGGGAGCCGCGCTTCGCGACCGCAACGACCTCAACGGCTCGCCGGCGCTGGGCAAGCGCGGCGTCTACATCGGCGGCGAGCACGGCCGGGTCTGGTTCGTCCCCTACGACTACTGCCGCAAGCGCCGCGACGACCGCTGCGAGCGCAGCCCGGGGCAGGAGTTCGCCGACGACGTCGACCAGCTGTTCCCGGTGACCCCCGGCGGGACGACGAAGCACGGCAGCTCCGAGAAGGTCCCGGCGGCGACCGTGCTCGGCACGCGGCTGGTGGTCCGCGAGGGCGGGCAGACGCTCGACGCGGCGATCCCGTACCCGCCCGCGGTCAGCTCCGAGCCGCCGTTTGGATTCGAGGCCCAGCTCTCCGGCGACGGCCACTACCTGTTCATCCGTCCCGACGAGCTCCTCGCCCCCGAGACGGACTACCGGGTGCGCGTCGGCGGAGTCGACAACACGCTGCGGTTCCGCACCGAGGCCTCAGAGGGCGGGAAGCTGCCGCTGTCGGTCGGGCGCAAGCGGGTCGGCGCGCTCGAGCTCAGCCGCCTGGCGCTGCCGCTGCCGTCGCTGCTGCCGAGCGTCAACCAGATCGGCTTCGACTCCTACGACCTGATCGCCGGGACGCTGGCAAAGGGCGGCGGCCGGGTCCTGCTCTGGGTGATCGGCGCGCGGCAGGGGCGCAACGGGTCGGCCGTGCCGGACCCGAACGGCAACTTCGCCTTCCCGCTCTCGGGGACCTACCGCGGCGGCGAGGTGCTGCTCAACGCGAGCCAGGTGAACCTGCAGTTCAGCTTCGGCCCGGTGCCGATCCGCAGCCTCGACTTCCGCGGGCGGCTGCGCGACGACGGGCGCTTCGCGCCGGGGGCGAGCGTCTACGGCCAGGTGAGCTGCGCCTCGGTGCCCAACTACTCCGTCTACCTCTACGTCGCCGGCGTCTGCAACCCCGACGACACGCTCGCCTCCTACGGCACCTTCCTCAGCCACGGCTACGACCGCGGCGGCGCCAACGTGCGGCCGCAGGGCGTGCACGCCGGCGACGTGACGCTGCGGGCGCCGACCGCGATCGCCGACGGTGAGGCGATCGCGCGGCTCGAGCTCGACCGCGGCGCGCGCTTCCGCTCCGGCAAGCACCTCGCCTCGATCCTGCTCGTCGACGCCGACACCGCCACCCCGGTGAGCCTCGACTACCGCGCCCTGACCACCCCGGTCACCGACGAGCGCGGCGACATCCGCGAGGTGCACCTGCGGATCCCGGCCGGCACGCAGCTGCCGGCGCGGCTACAGGCGTACGTGATCGCCGACGTCTTCCCCCTGGCCGTTCGCGATCTGGTCGGGTGAGGCGCCTCAGGGCGCGACGTTGATCGTCGCCGGGGGCGACCAGCCGGACGCGGCGCCCGTCGAGTGGTTGCGCAGCCGGGCGATGAAGCTGTACCGGCCGGGCCCGTCCTCGGGGGTGAACGTGGTGCCGGGGCCGCTGACGCCGTCTCTGTACGGGGCGTAGCTCGCCGCGGTCGGGACCTTGATCGCGGATGTCGAAGACGCCGTTCGGCGGGGCCTCGTCGGCCGCGAGCACGCAGCTGGAAGGTCGTGCTCAGGTCGCCGAACTCGGGGGCCGCCTCGACCGGGACCCCCACCTCCCCGATGAGGCCGCGGGGAATGTCCTGGAAGGGGTAGCGGCCGGCGGTCTCGAAGACGAACGGGAAGCCGACCCCGTTCGGGCAGGTTGCCGGAGCTGAACAGGCTCAACCCGCTGGTGTCGGCGACGCTGTGGATGCCCGGCCCGTTGTTGACCCACTGCACGACGCCGCCCTGGCGCACGGTGACCGACGCCGGGTCGAAGCCGGCGTCGGTGATCTTCACCGGGCGGACGAGCCCGGTGGGCGAGAGGATCAGCGCCCGGTCGCCACCGCCGCCGGAGTGCGAGCCGGTGGCTGCGATCTGCCCGTAGTCGTTGATCGCCGACGGCGTCGGAGATCGTCCAGCCTCGCGGCCTGACGAACCGGTCGAGCTGGAACATCCGGTCCGCGCCCCAGACGAACGAGTGGCCCGAGCTCGTGTTGCCGACCACGGTCCCGTCGTTGTTCACGCCGTAGGCGAAGCTGTTCGTGGCGCCCGGCAGCGACTTCAGGTCGTGCATCGAGCCGTCGTAGAGGAAGGCGTGGCGGGCGGTGTTGCCGGTCACCTGCGAGTCCCCGACCACGACCCCGGCGTCGTTGACCGCGTGCGCGGTGCTCGCCGTGCCGCCGAGCGTGCCGAGGTCGTCCATCCCGCCGGCGCACGTGCCGGTGGCCGGCCGGTAGTCGCAGAGGAAGGCGTGCAGTGCGCCGCCGATCTTCGCCGCCTGGCCGACGACCTGCCTCGAGCTCGTTGATCGCCTCCGCGAGGCTGGTGTTGCCGCCGAGCGTGCCGATGTCGTGCATGCCGCCCGTCGCAGGTGCGCGAGTTGCAGACGTAGGCGTGGCTGGCGGAGTCGCCCGGAAGCTCCGCGCCGCCGACGATCCGCCCGGAGAAGCTGATGTCGTTGCCGAACGCGTCCGTGCCCCCGAGCCCGCCGAGGTCGAGCAGGCCGCCCGAGCAGGCCCCCGCCCGGAACAGGCACGAGAAGGCGTCGAAGTCGAAGGTCGACGGCTTGTTCGACCCGGCGACCACGGCGTTGTCGTTGATCGCGTTGGGGAACACCCCGCCGGTGCCGATCGGGTCGCAGCTCGCCGCCGGACCAGACCGCGCCGTTGTCGGAGGCCGGGGAGCTCGTCTTCGACTTCACCGTCGCCTGGCCGACGTCGTTGACGTCGGTCGCGCCGGACGTGGCGTCGCCGGGCAGCGGCGCGATCGCGGTCACCTCGAGCCTCGGCTGCACCGTGAGGGTGAAGAAGGCGGTCTCGGTGGGCGGCTCGTCGAAGGCGCACTCGACCGCACGCCGGCCTGGTCTCGCGTCCGTGGGGATCTTGACCTTCGCCGAGATCGTGCCGTCGGGCTTGACCGGAAGGATCCCGATCCAGCCGGAGTCGCGGCCCTCGGACGCCCAGAAGCACGGCACGAAGATCCCGGCTGCGTCGACCCAGCCGCTGCCGGTGATCGTCACCTCGTCGCCTGGCTGCACGAGCGTCGGGCTGATCGTGATCGACGGCGCCGCCCACGCCGGCGCGGCGAGCGCGAGCGCGCACGCGACCGTTGCGACGACCGCGCCGGCGAACCGCCGACCCCTCGGCCGCGTGCTCCTGTCCTTCACCTGGTCCTCCCCGGTTGAGTGGCGCCGCGAGCCTAGCCGGGGCGCGGGCGGGTGTCCAGGCCTAGGCCGGCTTCGCGGTCATCGCCCAGATCGCGACCACGTAGGCGGCCAGCAGCACCCCGGTGAGCACCGCCGCGACGCGCACGCTGCCCGTCCCGCCGGCGCCGGCGGTGGCCACGCGCCGTGAGCCGATGCCGGCCACGATCGTGGCGATCAGGAGCAGCAGCGCTCCGCCGTCGGCGATCGAGAACCCGAGCCCGAGCCAGGAGGGGTCCGACGGCAGCTCGTCGAGCGCCTCCTTCGAGTAGATCCACTGCCCGGCGCCTCGCATGATCACGAATGCCGGGATGGCGCCGTAGAGCAGCGCGCGGAACCCGACCCGCAGCGAGTCCGGCGACTGCCCGCGCCAGGCGCCGACCAGGTAGCCGAGCGCGAGCACCAGGGCGCCGACCATCACCATGGCGCCGAGCACGTGCACGAAGAGCGCGAAGTTCCAGTCGTCGGGGCGGACGATGGCGACGGCGTCCATCTCAGACGCCCGGCTTGAAGATCATCACGATCAGCAGCAACAGCACGATCGCCGCCCGGAGCGCGCTCCAGCGCGCCATCGCGACCTCGTCGGGGGCGATCACCTCGCCGCCGATCCCGGTGGTGGGGCGGATGGCCGCATAGGCGCGGCGGTGGACCTCGGCCGAGAGCGCCCAGAGCACGAGCGCGGCGATGATCCAGCCGTCGAGGATGCCGTAGCCCTCGACGTTGAAGACCAGCCAGACGCCGAAGATCAGCGTCCCGGCCCCGCCGATCCCCCAGAGGATCTCGGCGAGGGTCACGAGGCGCGGCGGGGCGGCCGCGCCCGAGCGCCCAGGCCGTGTACATGACCACGACCGCCATCAGGCAGAACGCGGCGAGCACGTGGACGAAGAGCAGGAAGTCGTACACGTCAGGCCGCCTCGCGGGCGTCGAGGCGGATCGTCCAGGGCTCGATCGAGTCCACCACGAGGTGGCTCTCGCTCCACGGGTCCTCGGCCAGGCGGGCGCGGATCGCCGCCTCCGAGTCGGCCTCGACCGCGTGGGCGACCCGCTCCTCGTCGGCCAGCGGCCCGCCGAGGACGATGAAGCCGTCGTCGACGAGGCCGTCCATGAACTCCGCGTGCGCCGACCAGCCCGATTGCGACTCCAGCGGCTGCGACGGGTCCCAGTCGGGGCCGGAGCGCCGCAGCACGACGAGGTACATCGCCACGGGGTGGCGTTCTATCGGATCGGGCGGCGGCTGGAGGGCGTCAGTCGGCGCGCTCGAGCACGACCACCGGGATCTCCCGGTCGGTGCGCTCCTGGTAGCGGTCGTAGTCCGGCCACTCGCCGGTCATCGTCCGCCACATCTCGGGCTTCTCGTCGGGCGTTGCGTCACGGGCTCGGGCCCGGAATCGCTCGTCCTTGATCTGCACTTCGACCTCGGGGTTGGCCTCGATGTTGCGATACCAGGCCGGGGGCTCGTCGGAGCCGCCCTTGGAGGCGACGACCATCACGTCGCCGCCGGTGGGTGCGTAGATCAGCGGGGTCGTGCGCTCCTCGCCCGACTTGCGGCCCCTGGTCGTGAGCAGCAGGGTCTGCGTGCCGCGCCACTCGTGGCCCTCGGCGCCCTCGGTCTCCCGGTAGCGCTCGACGTGGTTCTGTCCGTGGAGTTCATCGACGTTCATGCCCTTACGGTTACCCGGTCGTGCCCGTCTCAGTCGCCGGCGCGAGCTCCCGCGCGTACGGGGCGACGTGCTCGCCGAGGCGGTGAATGAACTCGAGCGGCTCCTCGGAGGGGACGCTGACCAGCACGGTCTCGAACCGCAGCTCGGTCGCCAGGCGCACGAGCGCCTCGGGCTCGAGGAACTCGGCCGGGTCGCCGAGGCCGACGTTCGCCGCCCGGACGATCTCCGCCGGGTCGCGCCCTGCGCCCCTCGCCGCCTCGTCGATCGCGTCGTGGGCCGCCAGCGCGTCGGCCTCGCTCATGTAGTTGCCGCCGACCGAGGGCAGCCAGCCGTCGCCCAGCCGGCCGGTGAGCCGCAGCATCCGCGGCCGGTACGCGCCGATCCAGAGGCCGATCGGGTGCGCGGGCGCCGGGCCCGGGCGGCCGCCCTCGGCGGAGTAGTACTCCCCCTTCTGGCGCAGGGTCTCGCCGCCGAGGAACAGGCGCATGAGCCCGATCGCCTCCTCGAGCGCGTCGACCGACTCGCCGGGCGTGCGCCGCGGACCGCCCATCCCCGCCACGCCGTCCCAGAAGGCGCCGGCGCCGAGCCCGAGCTCGACCCGCCCGCCGCTCAGAACGTCGAGCGAGGCGGCCGACTTCGCGACCACCGCCGGCTGGCGCAGGGGCAGGTTGAGCACGTCCGGCAGCAGCGTGACCCGTTCGGTGCGCGCGGCGGCGTAGGAGAGCAGCGTCCAGGTGTCGAGGAAGGTGCGCTGGTAGGGGTGGTCCTGAACCCCGACCAGGTCCAGGCCCGCGCCGTCGGCGGCGACGATCTGCTCGACCGTGGCCGCCGGGTCGTCGCCGCCCGGCACGATGAAGACGCCGATTCGCACTCGCTCAGTCTCCCACCGCGGCGCGCACGTACTCGGCCGTGTGCGA
Organism: uncultured Solirubrobacterales bacterium; assembly: GCA_963729065.1. Classification (GTDB taxonomy): domain Bacteria; phylum Actinomycetota; class Thermoleophilia; order Solirubrobacterales; family 70-9; genus WHSW01. The sequence goes on along the minus strand of CAVSMS010000010.1, from coordinate 81,812 downwards.
GTCGGCGGGAAAGAAGGACTCGATCGAGAGCTCCGAGACGGTGACGTCGACCGCCGTCCCGAACCGGGTCAGGGTGCTGAGGAAGGCGAGCTCCTCCTCGCCGGCGCGCAGGCGCAGCGGCGTCGCGATCTCGGCGACTTCGAGGTTCCGCGGCTCGGCGCCGTCGCCGCCGGGGTAGGCCGCGAGCTCCTCGTGCAGGGCGAACAGCGCGGGGTCGCCCGTGACCACGGCGCGGCGGCCGAGGCCCTCGAGGATGTGCGCGCGCCACTCGCCGAGGTTGACGATCCGCGGCGCCATCCCCTCGGGATGGAGGCTGAGCCGCAGCGCGTTCACCGGCGGCTCGAGCAGGTGCTCGGCGGCGCCGGCGGTCAGCACCCCGAGCGCGCGGTTGCCGGCCACCAGGCCCCAGTGGCGGTCGACGACCAGCGCCGGGTACGGGTCGTGGCCGGCGAGCACGCGGTCGATCGCCTCGCGCACCGGGCCCATCTCGGGGTCGGCGAGGTCGTGCTCGGCGTAGGCGGGCGCGAAGCCGGCGGCGAGCAGCAGCGCGTTTCGCTCCCGCAGGGGGATGTCGAGCTGCTCGGCGAGCCCGGTCAGCATCTCGGCGCTCGGCTTCGCGCGCCCGGTCTCGATGAAGCTCAGGTGTCGCGCCGATACGCCGGCCTCGAGGGCCAGGTCGAGCTGGCTCAGGCGCCGGCGCTGGCGCCAGTCGCGCAGCATCGTGCCGACGGGCGGGCGGGTCGCGGTAGTCGCCATCCGTCAGCAAGCTAGCGACGTACGGTCGCGCGCACACCTACCTCCGAGGTAATGGCGCCGCCGCCGTCCGGGGGCGCCTCTACCGTCGCCGCATGCGCCGACTCGTGGCATGGATCGCCGCCGCCGCTCTGATTGCGCTCGTCGCGGCCCCGCACGGCCCCGTCGCGACCGCGGCCTCCGAGCGCGCTCGGATCCGTGACCCGGCGCCCCCGCGGCTGCCGGCGAACTTCCGGGCCCGTGGCCGGTGGGTCGTCCGCTCCCTCGGGATCAAGGTGCCCTTCACCTGGCGCTCGCGAGAACGGCAACAGCCGGATGGTCGCCGGCGGCAAGCACTACCCGATCTGGTTTGTGAACCTGATCTACCACAACCGGCTCTACACGCTGACCTACAAGTGGCCCGGCGTCGACGACCACCGCTGCGTCCTGGTCCCCGGCTACTTCACCCGGAACATGCTCAACGAGGCCCTGCGCGGATCGCGGTTCGTCGGTCGCGAGGTCCTGCAGGGCAACCCGAACCGCCGCGTCAACCACTGGCGGGTCGGCCTCGTCCTGCCCGAGCTGCCGCCGGGCAACCACCTCCGGTTCCCGATCGCGCTCGCCGACGTCTACGTCGGACAGGGCAACCGGTCGCGCTGGTGGCAGCTGCTCCAGTTCGGGTTCCAGAACCTCCTCGACCCCGAGCTCGACGAGTGGGGGATGCTGGACAGGTTCCGCCTCGAGCCCGCGCCGGTGAGGCTGCCCAACCGGTGCCCGCCGCCATCCACGCCCACGTAGCCTTCGCTGCGTGAGCGCGATCTCCGCCGAACCGGGCGACCTCGACACCTGGCGGACGCTGCCGGCCGTCCAGCAGCCGGATTGGCCGGACCCGGAGCGCGTCCGCGCCGCCACCGCCGAGCTCGCCGCGGCAGCCGCCGCTGGTGTTCGCGGGCGAGTGCGACCGGCTCAAGGAGCGGCTCGCCGCCGTCGCGCGGGGCGAGATGTTCGTCCTCCACGGTGGCGACTGCGCGGAGACGTTCGCCGGCTCGACGGCCGACGCCGTGCGCGACAAGCTCGAGACCCTGCTGCAGATGGCGGTCGTGCTCACGTATGCGGCGAGCGTCCCGGTGGTGAAGATCGGCCGCGTGGCCGGGCAGTTCGCCAAGCCGAGATCGAGCCCGACCGAGTCGCGGGACGGAGTCGAGCTTCCCTCCTACCGCGGCGAGGCCGTGAACGGATTGGACTTCACGCCCGAGGCTCGTCACCCCGACCCCGAGCGGCTGCTGCACGCCTACCACTGCGCCGCGGTCACGCTCAACCTCTGCCGCGCGTTCACCAGCGGCGGCTACGCCGACCTGCACGAGGTGCACCGCTGGAATCAGGACTTCGTCGCCGAGAGCCCGGCCGGGCAGCGCTACGAGCGGCTCGCCGGCGAGATCGACCGCGCGCTGGCGTTCATGAAGGCATGCGGCGCCGACGCCGAGGAGCTCCACGGGGTCGACTTCTATTCGAGCCACGAGGGCCTGCTGCTCGAGTACGAGCGTGCCCTGACCAGGATCGACAGCCGCACAGGGCTGCCCTACGACACCTCCGCGCACCTGGTCTGGATCGGCGAGCGCACCAGGGACCCGGACGGCGCCCACGTCGAGTTCTTCAGCCGCGTCCGCAACCCGATCGCCGTCAAGCTCGGTCCGACGGCCTCGCCGGCCGACGCGATCGCGCTGATCGAGCGGCTCAACCCCGAGCGCGAGCCGGGCCGGCTCACCTTCATCACCCGGATGGGTGCCGGCAGGGTCCGGGAGGTGCTGCCGCCGCTGGTTGAGGCGGTCGTCCGGCACGACTCCCCGGTCGCGTGGATCTGCGACCCCATGCACGGGAACACGTTCGCGACTACGAGCGGCCAGAAGACCCGCCGTCTCGAAGACATCTTCGACGAGGTGGCGGGCTTCTTCGAGGTCCACCGCGCGCTCGGGACCCATCCGGGCGGCATCCATGTCGAGTTCACCGGCGACGACGTGACCGAGTGCGTCGGCGGCGGTCACGAGGTCGTCGAGGCCGACCTGCACCGGCGCTACGAGACGGCTTGCGACCCGCGGCTCAACCGCCGCCAGTCGCTCGACCTGGCGTTCATGGTCGCCGAGCTCTACGGGATCAGCAGTAGACGAGGTCCTGCGTCAGAGCAGGGCTGGAAGGTCGCCGATCAGCGCGACGGTGTCGAGATCGTCGTCGAGCAGGTGTTGGCACATGATCCGGTCGGCGCCGGCTTCGCTCAGGACACCGATCTGCTCGGCGGCGTCCGCGAGGGTCCCGACAACCCACCCCGCCGGCGGGTCGGCCAGGAACGATCGGCTGTCCGCGGCGTTCGCCGGGATTGCCAGCGCGCAGACGCCTAGGGCGAGCGCGATCAGGCGACGCGCTCTGCGCCTGCGGCGGCTCATGGTTGTGATGGTGCCTGCGCTCATTCTGGGCCTCCCTCTGGTGGTAATGGGACCGTCCTGAACCTAGGATCGGACTGCAGATGGCGCATCGGGGGAATCCACACTCTTTGCCCGACGCCGGTTCGGTCGTCGGCCGCGACGCGGAGGTCGCCGAGATCGAGGCGTTCTTGACGCAAACGCCCCCGCCCGCAGCCCTCGTCCTCGCCGGCCCCGCGGCGATCGGCGAGACGACCCTTTGGCAGGCCGGCGTGTCCGCGGCCCGCGAGGCGGATCACCGGGTGGTCGTCTCGCGTCCGCTCGGAAGCGACGCCACCGTCTCGCTCGCCGGACTCTCAGACCTGCTCGAAGAGATCGTCGATGAGGTCACCGACGAGCTTCCTGGGCCCCAGGAGCAGGCTCTCAACGCGGCGCTCCTGCGCGAGGGTGACCCGCGCGCGCCGCCCGATCCGCGGGCGCTCAACGCCGCCGTTCGCGGCCTCCTTCACGCCGCGGCCGCCGCGCGCCCGCTGCTCGTCGCAATCGATGACCTCCAGTGGCTCGACCGACCATCGATGGACGCTCTGCGCCACGCGATGCGCCGCCTCGACGAGGATCAGGTGCGCCTGCTGGTCGCCGAGCGGGAGACACCGCAATCGGCCGCTGCCGACCTCGGGCTCTCCTTGGAGCGCGTCAACCGGGTGGAGGTCGAGCCGCTGGACCTGGAGGAGATCCGCGAGCTGATCGCTGGCGAGCTCGGCCGCCACCTGCCTCGACCCGCGCTGCGGCGGATCGCCGAGCTCTCGGGGGGTAACCCCTTCTACGCACTGGAGCTCTGCCGCTCGAGCGACGGCGAATCCGAGCCGGCGACGGGGTTCGCGAAAGGTGAAGATCTGCAGCGCCTGGTCGGGGACCGCTTGTCGGAACTCCCTCAGGACACGCGCGACGCGCTCGGCACGGTCGCGGCGCTCGCCCGTCCCAGCAGCGTCGTGGTGAGCCAAGTGCTCGGCGACGAGGCCGCCCTAGACCCTGCGTTTCGCGCTGGCGTGCTGGCCGAGGACGGCGAGTTGCTTCGCTTCGCCCATCCCCTGCTGGCCGCCGCCGCATACGCGGCGCTTCCGCCACGCCGCCGCCGGGAGGCCCATGACCGGCTGGCGGTGATCGTCGACGATCCCGAGGAGCGCGCTCGCCACCTCGCCGCCGCCACGGTCGCACCCGATGCCGCGGTGGCGGCGGCCCTCGACGCGGGAGCGCGTGCCGCCGACAGCCGCGGGGCGCCAGCCGCCGCCGGCGAGCTGCTCGAGCGGGCGGCGTCGCTGACGCCCGACGACGATCGCGCGGCGGCCGCCCGCCGCCTGCTCGACGCTGCCCAAGACCACGTCCGCGCTGGGGATGGTCGCCGTGGGACCGTCATCTCCGGGCGCCTTGTCAACGAGCTCGAGCCCGGGCCCCTGCGCGCGGAGGCCCTCCGTACCCTGGCCTTGAACGAGCGGATCGTGAGCAATGCGGTCGCGTTGGGACGCCAGGCCGTCAAGGAATGCGGCGACGACCCCGACGCGCGGGTCGATTGCCTGCTCTGCGTCGCCCAGGCCATGACGGGCGACGATTGGTACGCCGCCAGGTACCGCCCAGGAGGCCCTCGCCATTGCGCGAACGGCCAGCCCGCCCGCGCTGAGGCGACTCTGGCGTCCGTCGGCGAACTCGAGGCATCGATGACGCCAGCGGCGGCCGGGAGATGCTGCGCGAGCCGCTCGCGCTCCAAGCGGAGCCCGCCTCTCAGCTCGGCTGGCGGGACCCGGCGCTTGATCTGGGAGGGGCGCACATGTTGACCGACGAGCTCGACGAAGCCCGCGAGCTGCTCGAGTCGGCCCGCCAACGGGCCACGACGCCGGCGATGAGGACACCGCGGAGAACGTCTATCGCTACCTGGCACAGCTGGAGGTCAGAGCCGGCAACCTCGCCCCGGCGCTGGCGTACGCCGAGGAAGGAATGGCGCTCGTAGAGCACGAAACCGCGAGCTGGACCCTCAGCAGCCAGCTTTTCGTACGAGCCCTCGTCGCCGCGCACCAGGGCGATGCCGACATGGCACGGGAACTCACGGCGCGCGGAATCTCAATGACAGAGGAGCTCGGTGACGAGGTCTTTGCGATCCTGCATCACTGCGTGCTCGGGTTCCTCGAGCTGTCGCTCGGCAACCCCGGCGAAGCTCTCTCTCATCTCGAGCCGCTGCCGGCCCGCCTCGAGCGCCTGGGTATCCGCGAGCCACGCGAGCCTGGCGCGTTTCTATCCGAGGAGGACGCGATCGAGGCACTGATCGGGGCTGGCCGGATCGAGGAGGCCGAGGCGAGGCTCGAGGCGTGGGAGGAGCTCGGGCGCGAGATCGAGCGCCCGCGTGTGCTCGCGACCGCCGCTCGCGCGCGGGGGCTGCTCGCAGCCGACCGGGGCGATCTCGATGGCGCGATCGCATCGCTCGAGGGGGCCCTCGGGCACCACGCCGGCTTCCCGGTGCCGATCGAGCGCGGACGGACGCTGGTCGCACTCGGCAGCGCATACAGGCGAGCCGGGCGACGCCGCAACGCTCGCGCGACCCTCAAGGAGGCGCTAAAGATCTTCGAGCAAATCGGCGCCCGCATCTGGGCCGATCGTGCCCGCGCCGAGCTCGGACGGCTCGGCGGACGGGCACCGAGCGGCGACGAGCTCACACCGACGGAGCGGCGTGTGGCAGAGCTGGTGGCGGAGGGACGAACGAACAAGGATGTGGCGGCGGCGTTGTTCGTAACGGTCCGGACCGTCGAGTCGAACCTCACCCGCGTCTACGGCAAGCTGGGCGTTCGCTCGCGCACCGAGCTCGCCGCGCGCGGTCTTCCCCCTGAGGACGAGCCGGCTCGCTGAGCAGGGACTTCGCTCGAGGGGCTGATCGCCGGCTACGGGCTCGCCGGCGGGATGTTGTGGTTGAGGTGGAAGAGGTTGTCCGGGTCGTAGCGGCGCTTCACCTCGCGCAGCCGGTCCCAGGTCGCGCCCGGGTAGGCCGCGCGAACCGTCGCCTCGTCCTCCTCGCCGAGGAAGCCCACGTAGCCGCCGGCCCCGTCCCTGCCCAGCGAGTCCGCGAGGCCGTTGACCCAGCCGTCATGGATGTCCTTCTCGCCGCCGTCCACATACATGGCCGCGACGTTCACGAACAGCCCGCGGTCGCGATGCGCGAACGCGGTGGCGTCGTTCGGGACTCGCGCAAGGGCGCCCCCGAGCACCCGCAGCTGGACGGCACCCATCGGCGCTGTCGACTTGGGCAGTTCCTCGAGCATCGCCTCGGCCGCCGCCGGCTCGAGCGAGTCGGCGAAGAAGTTGGCGCCGGTCGCGAAGCGGGCCTCCTGCTCGGGGCCCGCGTAGAGCTCCGGATAGCGCATCGGCCGGACCATGTCGGCGAGCGGTTCGGCGAGTGCCCGGAAGGGCGCGAGCACCTGCTCGCCGCGGTCCACCGGACCGACGTAGGCGAGTTGAGCCAGTAGCACCGGCCTGCCGTGCGCGGCTTCGGGCAGGAACGGCAGCGGCGGGGCGATCATCACGTTCGCGATCGTGGAGAGCTCCTCGGGCGCTTCATGAGCGGCCTCCAGGAAGCCCGTGATCACCTGCGGCGACGCGGGCAGGATGAGCATGCCGCCGACGATCTCCGAGATCTCGGCGAGGCGCAGCCGAAGCCGGGTGGCGACGCCGAAGTTGCTCTCGCCGCCGCGGATCGCCCAGAACAGGTCCGGCTCGGAGTCCTCGCTCGCCTGAACGACCTGGCCGTCGGCGGTCACCACCTCGGCTGCGAGCAGGCTGTCGATCGTCAGCCCGGTCTTCCGAGCCAGGAACCCGACCCCGCCCGCCAGCGTGATCCCGCCGATGCCGACCGAGCCGGCGTCGCCGAGTCCGGTCACGCGTCCCCGCTCACCGGTGGCGAGCGTGTACTCGCCCGCCGTCGCGCCGGTCTGGACCCAGGCGGCTTCGCCGTCGGCGTCGATCTCCACGCCGTTCATCCGGGAGAGGTCGATGACGAGACCACCGTCGACGGTCCCGTACCCGGAGCGGCCGTGGCCGCCGCTGCGGACGGCGAGCTCGAGGCCGCCGTCGCGCGCCGCGTTGACCACCGCCGCGACATCCTCGGTGCCGGCGGCCCGCGCGACCGCGAGCGGCCGCTTGTCGATTCCCTTGAAGACGACCCGTCGAGCCTCGTCGTACGAGGGATCCTCGGCGGTGATCAGCTCACCGGCGAGCTGTGCTCGAAGCTCGTCGACCGGGGTGCTCCGGACCTGTTCTGATGTTGACGCCACTGCGGCTCCTTTCGTCTTGAACGACCTTCTGTTTCCCATCAACGATTAGACCAACGAGAAGCGCAGAAAGTGACCGCGGCGCCGTGATCAGCTCCTCGCACGGAGCAGGAGCGGGCCTCGGACCGCCTGATGCACTGCTACCGTCTGATCTAGCCGCGCATTCGAGTGCGGCGTAAACAGTGCCCGCGCCGCAGTCGTTGCATTACCGCATCCTCCGCGCCCGCTCGCACCGTACGTGGAGGAATTCACATGACTAACGGAACCGTGAAGTGGTTCAACGACGAGAAGGGCTTCGGCTTCATCACGCCTGAGGACGGCTCCGCCGACCTCTTCGTCCATCAGAGCGCCGTACCCGAGGGCCAGGCCCTGGCCGAGGGCACGAAGGTCAGCTTTGACGCCGAGAGCGGCGACAAGGGGCCTCGCGCCGCCAACATTCGCCTGTCGTAGAAAGAGGGCATGGCCTCAAGCAGCAAGCGTAAGACCACGATGGCGAAGCTCAACCGTGAGCGAAAGCTCCTCGAGCGCCGCCAGGAGAAGCAGGCCAGGAAGGTCGCGCGGAAGCAGGCGGCCGCGGACGACCGGGCAACCGTCGACGCAGCCCCCGACGTAATCCCTGAGCCGACCGTCGACTAGCTGAGTCGGCGCGTCCCGTACACGCTGAGCGGTCCCATCCGCCCCGTGTGGTGTCGCGCACACTTACCTCGTAGGTAATTGCCGCGCGGCCGCACTGAGCGGATGGTGGCCGCATGGCTACCTCAAACCCAGGCGCCCTCGCCGCGCCACTCCCAACCGCCCTACAGGCCACCAACCCGAGCCGCTGGTCGGCGCTCCCCGTGTTGCTCGCGGGCGCCTTCATGGTCGTGCTCGACTTCTTCATCGTCAACGTCGCCCTGCCGGCGATCGCGACCGACCTCGGCGCGAGCGAGAGCTCGCTCGAGTGGGTGATCGCCGGCTACGGGCTCGCCTTCGCCGCCCTGCTGATCACCGCCGGGCGCCTCGGCGACCTGTTCGGCCGCCGCCGGGTCTACGCGATCGGGCTCGGCCTGTTCACGCTCACGTCGCTCGCCTGCGGGCTGGCGCCGAGCCCCACCGCGCTGGTGATCGCCCGCGTTGCCCAGGGTGCCTCCGCCGCGATCCTGATGCCGCAGGTGCTGTCGACGATCGCGGTCACCTACCGCGGCGACGACCACGCCCGGGCGCTCGCGATCTACGGCATGGTCCTCGGCCTCGGCGCCGTCGGCGGCCAGCTGATCGGCGGCGCGCTGGTGCAGACCGACTTCCTCGGCCTCGGCTGGCGCGGCTGCTTCCTGATCAACGTGCCGATCGGGCTCGCGGCGCTGATCGCCGTGCCGCGGCTGGTGCCTGAGTCGCGGGAGCCCGCGTCGTCGCGCGGCGGCCGCACGCGGGTCGGGTTCGGCAGCGCGCTGGTGCTCGCCGCCGGCCTTGTAGCGGTGCTGCTGCCCCTGATCCAGGGGCGCGAGCACGGCTGGCCGGTGTGGACCTGGGTGTCGCTCGCGGCCGCGCCGCTGATCCTCGGCGCGTTCGTCGCCTGGCAGGCGCGCCTCGGGCGCCATGGCAAGGCGCCGCTGCTCGACTCTGCGGCTGTTCGGCGAGCGCACGGTCTCGGCCGGGCTCGCAACCCAGCTCGCGCTGGCGAGCGTGCAGGCGGCGTTCTTCGTCTACCTGGCGCTGTACCTGCAGCAGGGGCGGGGCCTCAACCCGCTCGAGGCGGGGCTCGTGTTCACGATCCTCGCCGTGGCCTACGTGGTCACGTCGGGGCCGGCGCCGAAGCTGGTCGAGCGCTACGGGCGCGGCGTGGTCGCGCTCGGCGGGGCGACGCTGGCACTCGGGCTGGTTGCGCTCGCCCTGGCGGTGGACTCGATCGGGGTCGGCGGCTCGCTGCTGGCGCTGGTGCCCGGGCTTGCACTGGTCGGCGCCGGGATCGGGCTCTGCTTTACGCCGATCCAGCAGCTGGTGCTCGGCGGGATCGACCCCGCCCGCGCCGGAGCCACCTCCGGGATGCTCTCGACCACGCAGCAGGTCGGCTTCTCCCTCGGGGTCGCGCTCACCGGGGTGATCTATTTCGGCGCCGCCGACCAGGGGATCGCCCACGCGTTCGGTGTGAGCCTCTGGCAGATGGCCGTCTTCGCGGTGGAGATCGTCGCGATGACGAGGCTGCTGCCGCGCCGGGAGCGTTACTTCCGAATGCCTCCCAGAAAGATGTTGCTGAACAGCTCCGCAAGGTCGTCGGACGTCAAGCGCCCGTCGCTGCGATACCACTGATAGCTGTAGTTGAACATCCCGAGGAATCCCAGCACCGTCATCCGCCTGTCCTCGACCTTGAACACGCGCTCCTTCTCACCACGTGCGAGGACGCTCGAGATGAGATCCTCGAACTCGCGCCGTGCCTCGCGAATTGCGCGCCATTCAGGTCCCTCCTCGATCAAACGCCACTCGTGGAGGAAGACCGTGACCTGATGGCCGTACTGCGAGATGTCACGCATCAGAGCGCGGGCAAGACTGCGAAGCGTGTCCTCGGGAGGATCCCCCGCGGCCACGATCGTGCGAGCCTCGGCGAGCAGGGGGTTGATGAATCGTTCGTGGATGCGGATCAACAGATCCTTCTTCCCGCCGATGTAGTGGTAAAGGCCGCCCCTCTGCAACCCGGTCGCCTCGACCAGATCGTCGATCGAGGTTGCGTGATATCCACGCTCCGCGAAGACCCGTGCCGCGACGTCGATGACCTCGTCCCGTCGCGCCTCGTAGCGCGCTGCTGAGCGTTCGCTGCGCCGGGTCGGGGTACGAACCTGGGCGCGCTTAGGCATGGAGATCCACGAGAACTTTGATCCTTTCCCGGGGCTCGGACGCCAACTGTGTGAATGCCGTCGGAGCATCCTCCAGTGACACGATGTCGCTCCGCAAGACGCCCGGGTCCACGAGTCCGTCCCCGATCATCTGAGCGACCCGTGGCAGATCGCGCCGATATCCGAGGCTTCCCAGGAGCGATCGTTCGAAGAGCACCAGTCGGTCGACCGCGAGGTCCGCTGACTGGGCACCCAGACCGACCAACGTGATCCGCCCCCCGCGGCGAGTCGACTCCACGGCCTCGCCGACGACGCTCGATACACCGGTCGACTCGATCACGAGGTCAGCGCCCCCGCTTCCGGTCGCACGGCGGACTCGGCGGGCCAAGGATTCTCCAGCCTCCAGCACCGCGAAGTCGAGGGATGCCGCGAGCTCCAGACGCGGCTGGGACTTCTCGACCACGATCGCGCGACCGCCCAGCGCGCGAGCAAGCAGCGCGCAGGCCGCCCCGATTGGCCCGAAGCCCATGACCAAGACGGTTTCACCAGCTGCGAGGCCACCGCGTTCAAGCGCGTGCAGGGCGACCGCGAACGGCTCGACCATGGCGCCGTCCTCGTCGGAGATCCGCTCATTCAGGGAGACCAGGCAGTAATCGGGCACTACGACCCGCGGGGCGAACGCTCCGTCGGAGTGAAGGCCGACCGACCCGCCATAGCGACACAGGTGGTAGTCGCCGGCCGCGCACGCGTCGCAGCCTCCGCAGCGCCAGCAGGCGTCGGCGGTGACACGGTCGCCAACGCTGACGCCCGAGCCCTCCCCGGTCGCCAGGACCGTGCCGCTGAACTCGTGACCCAGTGTCACAGGAGGGGCCTGACCCGTGAGCGGATGCGTTGCGGAGGAGATCAGATGCGGTCCATCCCGGTACTCGTGCAGATCCGTTCCGCAGATTCCGCAGTAGTGGACGTCGATCAGGGTCATGCCTGGCGGCGCGACCGGTTCCTCGACCTCCTCGATCCGCAGATCTCGAGGCCCGTGCCAGCGCAGCGCCTTCACGGAGTCCGGGCCTTCGTCGATCGATCGATCATCAGCAGCCGAGATGGCGAGCGATCACCAGGTGCTGGATCTCGTTCGTCCCCTCGCCGATCTCGAGGACCTTCGCGTCGCAGTAGAACCGGGATACCGGGTAATCGTGCATGTAGCCATAGCCGCCATGGATCTGCACCGCCTCCGAGGCGGCCCGGACTGCCAGGCGGGACGCCAGCAGCTTGGCCATCGCGGCCTCCTTGGCGAACGGCCGACCTTTGTCTCTGAGCTCGGCCGCTCGGTACACGAGGAGTTTCGACGCCTCGAGCTCAGCGGCGATGTCCGCCAGTTTGAACTGGATCGCCTGGAACTTCGAGATCGGCCTTCCGAATTGCTGGCGTTGCTTCGCGTGGGCGAGCGCCAATTCCAGGACCGCTTCGGCGAGCGCGACTCCGAGCGTGGCCACGGTGATACGACCGACATCGAGCACAGCCAGGAACTGCGCCAGCCCACGCCCGGGATCGCCGATTACGTGGTCGTCGGACAGCTGCATCGCGTCGAAGAAGATCTCCCGGGTATCGAGCGAATGCCAACCGATCCCTCGAAGCTTCGGACCGAACGAGAGGCCATCCGTACCCCGCGGGGCGAGCAGGATGATGTAGCGAGGCCCCTCGTCGGTCGGGTCGGGCATGCGAGCAAGAATCACCGGCCCGAGGCTGATGTCGGTCCCTGCATTGGAGATGAACGACTTCGATCCGTCGACCTGCCAGTGGTCCGCGGTGCGTCGCGCGACGGTTTGGATGCCCGCCGCATCCGACCCTGCGTTCGGCTCCGTCAGGCCGAATGAGCCGAGGCGCTCGCCGGCGGCCAGAGGAGTCAGCCATCGTTCCTTCTGGGCCGGGCTCCCGAACGTAGCCAGCGGCAGGGTCCCGATGGTCAGATGAGCCTGCCACGCCGCAGCGATCGATTGATCGACCTTCGCGACCTCGAACAGGGCGGCGACCAGAGCCCGCGTCGAAACGTTGGTCCCCCCGTATTCGACCGGCGCCAGGAGACCCATCAGGTCGAGGCGCCCAAGGCTCAGGAGTACCTCGGTGGGACAGCGCTCCTCATGCCACCAACGGGCGGCGTGGGGAGCGATCTCGCCGGCCGCGAAGTCGCGCGCAAGGTCGCGCAGCGAGGCTTCCTCGTCCGGGAGTTCCACCGAAGTAATATACCGACCGATTGGTCCAAGAAATGACCGCCGCTGCACCTGACGACGATCTCCTGGGCCTCTATCGGACTATGGCTCTGATCCGGGAGTTCGAGCAGGCCGTAGGCCGGAGCTTCAGGAACGGCGACGTCCACGGCTTCGTCCACGTGTCGATTGGCCAGGAGGCGGTAGCGGCCGGTGTCTGCGCGGCGCTCGGCGAGCGCGACATGATCACCACGACGCATCGCGGCCATGGCCATTGCCTAGCCAAGGGGGCCGATCCCGAGGCGATGATGGCCGAGCTGTTCGGGCGTTCGACCGGCATCTGCGGCGGCAAGGGCGGCTCGATGCACATCGCCGACCCATCGCCGGGGGATCCTCGGCGCGAACGGGATCGTTGGGGCCGGGATCCCACTCGCCGTCGGTGCTGCGCTCGCCGCGCAGACGAAGCGAAGCGGGCAGGTCGCGGTCGCGTTCTTCGGTGACGGTGCGGTCCACTGCGGCGCCTTTCACGAGGCGCTCACTCTGGCGGTCGCATGGCAGGTGCCGGTGCTGTTCGTCTGCGAGAACAACGGTTGGGCCGAGTTCACCGACTCGACCGTCTGGGGCGGGCCCGGACCGGTCGAGCGGGCCAGGTCGTACGGCGTGCCGGCGATCAGCGTCGAAGGCAACGACGTTCGAGCGGTGCGCGAGGCCACAAGGCCGCTGATCGACGAGGCGAGAGCGGGGGAGGGGCCACGTTTCGTCGAGGCGCGAACGTACCGCGCCGGCGGCCACTACGAGGGCGATCCGAGCACATACCGCGACGAGGCGGAGGTCGCCGCCTGGGCGTCCCGCGACCCGCTCGAGCTGGCGCGCAACGCGATCGGCAAGGGCGGTGCGGCCGCGATCGCTCGCGTCGACGCGGAAGTGACGGCCGAGATCGAGCGCGCAGTCTCCGCGGCGGCGCAGGCGCCGTACCCGCCGCCCGAAGCGGTGCTCGAGGACGTCGGTGGCTGACTCCCCGGCCTACCTGGAGGCGATCAACCAAGCCCTGCGCGACGAGATGCGACGCGATTCGAACGTGGTCCTCCTCGGGGTCGATATCGGCGCCGCCGGGCGGCGTCTACGGGGTGACCAAGGGCCTCCAGGATGAGTTTGGCGCCGAGCGGGTCAGGGATACGCCGATCGCCGAGGCCGGGGTGCTCGGCGCTGCCGTCGGCGCTGCAATCGCCGGTCTTGCGACCGGTGGCCGAGGTCATGTACATGGACTTCATCACCGTCTGCCTCGACCCGATCGTCAACCAGGCGGCGAAGCTGTCCTACATGACCGGCGGCGGCACCGACGTCCCGGTCGTCTTTCGGATGCAGACCGGCGGCGGCCGCAGCGCGGGCGCGCAGCACTCCCAGAGTCTCGAGGGCATGCTCGCGGGAGTACCGGGGCTGAAGGTGTTCTGTCCGGCAGACTCGCGCGACGTCTACGACCTCCTGACCGAGGCGGTTCGCGACCCGGGCCCGGTCTGCTTCGTCGAGAACCGCCGGCTGTACCCGACGACCCACGAGGACTGGGACCGTTCCCCGCTCCCGGCTGGCGTGGCCAGGATCGTTCGTAGCGGCGAGCAGCTCACGGTCGTCACCTGGGGACGGATGGTCCGCGAGGCCCTGAAGGCGCTCGACCAGCTCGGTGAGGGAGTCAGGGTCGAGCTGATCGACCTGCGGACCCTGGTCCCGCTCGATTCGGATGCGATTCAGGAGAGCGTCAAGCGGACCGGGTCGGTGTCTCATCCTGCATGAGGCCGTCGAGCACTTCGGTCCAGGAGCTGAGCTGGTCTCCGAGATCGTCGGCGGCGAAGCGTTGTGGTACCTGGACGGGCCGGTGGATCGGCTCGGGGCGCTCCCGACACCCGTGCCCTACAGCCCCGAGCTCGAGCGGCAGGCGCTGCCGACGCCGGAACGGATTGCGGCGCGGATCGCCGAGCTGATCGACGGCTAGTAAGCGATCAGCGGCCCGTCCACCGCGGCGGACGCCGCTGCTCGAACGCGAGCGGCCCCTCCTTCGCGTCAGAGGAATCGCGAACCCTGAGCCAGGCCTGACGATTGCGCTCCCAGGCGGCCCGCTCAGCGGTTTCCTCGCTCGCTTCGATTACCGCCCGACTCTCCTCGACGGCGATCGGTGCGTTCGCAGCGATCTTCGAGGCGATCTCGAAGGCCCGCTCGAGCGCCGTCCCCGCCGGGACGAGATGGTTCACGAACCCCCGGCGCAGCGCCTCCTCGCCGCCGATCCGGTCTCCGGTCAGCGCCAGCTCCATCGCCCTCTTCGCGCCCACCGCGGCGGGCAATCGAACGAGGCCTCCGGCGCCGGCGATGATCCCATGGCCGACCTCGGGGAGGCCGAACTCGGCGCCCTCCTCGGCGACGACCATGTCGCACGCGAGCGCCAGCTCAAAGCCGCCGGCGAGAGCGTGCCCGTTAACCGCCGCGATCATCGGCTTCGTCCGACCGGCCTCCGTAAGACCGCAGAAGCCACCCTCGATGCCGATGATTCCATCGAGCTCCCCGCGCGCCAGCGCCTTCAAGTCGGCGCCCGCGCAGAACACATCGCCCGCTCCGGTGAGGATTCCGACGCGCACGGCGGGATCGGTCTCGATCTCGCGCACCGCGCCCGCGGCAGCTCGGGAGGTCGCCGCATCGACCGCGTTGCGCACTTCTGGGCGGTTGAGCGAGACGAGGGCGATCGCGCCACGACGTTCGAGCTCGATCGGCACTGGTCGCGCGATTGTACCATTCAGTCGGTATAAGCTTGCGGCGTGGCGCAGGAGACGCGAGCGGGTTCGGTAGCCGAGGAGTTGGGCCGTTTCGCCGCCGGCGTGAGCCCGACCGAACTGCCGCCGCATGTGGTCGACAAGGCGAAGGCTTGCATCGCTCACGGCCTCGTGGTCGCCATGGCGGGCAACGCAACTGAGTTCGGCGACCTGGCGGAGGCGGCGATCGGACGCGGCGAGGGACCGTGCCGCCTGCTCACCTCCGGAGCGCGCCGTCCGGCGGCTCAGGCGGCGTTCGTAAACGCCGCGCTCGCCCACGGCCGGGTGCAGGAGGACACTCATGGGACCACCCACCTCGGCTCGATCGTCCTCCCTGCAGCGCTCGCTGCGGCCGAGGAGACGGACGCCGACGGCCCAACCCTGCTTGCCGCGATCGTGGCCGGATACGAGGTCGGTGCCGCGGTCGGGCGGACGATGACGAGCCGGTCGTCCGCGCGTGGCTTTCGCGCCAGCCCGATCTACGGTGCCCTCGGGGCCGCCGCTGCGGCCGCGCGGATTCGGGGGCTCGAGGCCCGGGACGCCGCCTCCGCGATCGCGTTCGCGTCGGCGTTCACCGGCGGCACGCTCGAGTCGTTTGCCGCCGGCACCATGGAGTGGCACTTTCAGAACGCGATTGCCGCCCAGAGCGGCATCCTTGCGGCTGGCCTCGCGGCCGCCGGGGGGATCGGGGCACGGAGCGCGTTCGAGGGAGATGCCGGCTTCCTGCACGGCCTTCTGCGGGACTCGGGACGTCGACGAGATCACGGCAGAGCTCGGCACGACCTGGGAGATCCCCGAGGTCACGTTCAAGCTCTATCCGGTGTGCGCGTTCAACCAGATCCCGGTCGCCGCCGCCGTGCGGGCGAGCGAGCGGGCTGGGCTGGCCGTGGACGAGATCGACCGCGTGGAGGTCGAGATCAATGACTACGAGCTCGGCTACCCGGGGATGGATCGCGCCGAGGACTTCTCCACCGTCTCCCAGACGCTGATGAGCACCCGCTTCACGATCGCCGTCGGGCTCCTTACCGGCGGCGTGGCGTACGACGACCTGCGCCGGTTCGACGACGCCGACGCTGCTCTCGCTGGTCGATCGCATCGATGTCGCAGCCGGCGAGGGGCGCCCGCCGATGACGGCGCGGGTTGCGCTCGTCACGTCTTCCGGTGAGACCTTCGTCGAGTCGATCGACGATGCCGGCGAGTTCCTGATCTGGGGGTTCGACGACGCACCTCGGAATGGCCGCCGGCTTGATCGACGAGGGCGCGCTCTCGAAGCCGGCTGCTGCGGAGCTGCTCGAGCTGATCGCCGGCCTCGAGGACCTCGACCGTGCGGGCGCGCTGCTCGATCCGTTGCTGTCGAGCTGAGAATGTCCTCGGGGATCAGCGCCACGCTCCAGCTTCACGCCGATCGGCGACCAGATCGCCTAGCGATCGAATGCGAGGGTGATCGGATCAGCTGGGGCGAGCTCCGCGAACGCGTGAGTCGGACGGCTGGGGCGCTCGCCGGAGTCGGCGTCGAGCGCGGCAGACGTGGTCGCGGTTCTGCTTCACAACAGCCCCACCTTCCTCGAGGCGATGTACGCGTGCTCGCATCTCGGAGCGGTGTTCATGCCGCTCAACTGGCGGCTCGCCCCCGCGGAGCTCAACTACATCATCAACCACGCGCGGACCACCCTCCTGCTCACGGAGGCGGAGCTTGCGGAGATGGTTCGCGACGCCGGGGAGCTGTGCTGCGAGCGCATCGTCTCGATCGATCCCGACCCGGGCGCCGGCTGGCTCGGGCTCGCCGAGCTCCGCGAGCGAGCGCGACCCGATCGACGAGCCCGAGTGGCTCGAGCGCGACGACCTGGCGCGGCTGATGTACACCTCCGGAACGACCTCGCGGCCCAAGGGAGTGATGATCACCTGCGGCAACCTCGAGGCGAAGAACCTCGCCCATCAGGTCGAGTTCGGGATCACCGCGGACGATCGGACCCTCGTCTGCGGACCGCTCTACCACGTGGGTGGCCTCGACATGACGACGACCACCGTCCTCCACGCAGGGGGGCAGCGCCCACATCCTGCGCCGGTTCGATCCGGCGAAGGTGCTCGACGCGATCGAGCGACCATCGGATCACGCATCTGTGGATGGCCCCGGCGATGATCCGGATGACGCTGGAGCAGCCGGCCGTCGCGGACCGCGATCTGAGCTCGGTCGTGCTCCTCAGCGACGGCGGCGAGAAGATGCCGCTGCCGCTGATCGAGCGCGTGCTCGAAGCCTTCCCCAACGCCTGGTTCGCCGACGCCTACGGGATGACCGAGACGGTCAGCGGCGACACGTTCCTCGACAAGCGCTTCGCGCGCGACAAGCTCGGGTCGGTGGGCAAGCCGGTCTTCAACGTCGATCTGCGAATCGTCGATGAGAACGACCGGCCGGTGCCGGCCGACACCCCGGGCGAGATCGTGATGCGGGGGCCGAAGGTCTGCAAGGGCTACATCCACGATCCGGAGGCTTCCGCGGAGGCCCTGCGCGGCGGGTGGCTGCACACCGGGGACATCGGCGTGCTCGACGCGGACGGCTTCCTCTACGTCGTCGATCGGCTGAAGGACATGATCCTCTCCGGTGGCGAGAACATCGCCTCGTCGGAGGTCGAGCGGGTGCTCCACGAGCATCGAGGCGGTGGCCGAGGTCGCGGTCGTCGGACG
The DNA here is from genome assembly GCA_963729065.1 of uncultured Solirubrobacterales bacterium. Classification (GTDB taxonomy): domain Bacteria; phylum Actinomycetota; class Thermoleophilia; order Solirubrobacterales; family 70-9; genus WHSW01. Next base: position 63,874 of record CAVSMS010000010.1, on the reverse strand, counting down.
TCCCGAGCGAGCGTTGGCAGGAGGTCCCGGTCGCCTACCTGGTTTGCCCGGCCGACCCGCCGTCCAGCGCCGAGCTGAACGCAGTTCTGTACGCGAGCGGCTGGCGGCGTTCAAGGTTCCGAAGCACTTCCGGTTCGTCTCCGAGTTGCCGCGCAACCCGTCGGGCAAGGTGCTGAAGAGAGAGCTCCGCGAGCTCGAGCTCGCGGAGCCGAGCGGCGATTAGGCTCGGGCGCGCTTGCGCAGCTCGAACTTCTGAACCTTCCCAGTCGCCGTCTTGGGCAGGTCGGCAACCACCTCGATCCGCTTCGGAACCTTGAACGGCGCCAGGCGCTCACGGACGAACGCCTTGAGCTCGTCGGCTCGCAGGACCCGCTCACCGCGGCCGGTGACGAAGGCGACTGGGGTCTCGCCCCATTTTTCGTCCGGCGCGCCGACGACCGCCGCCTCCTCGACGTCCTGATGCTGAACGAGCGCCTGTTCGACCTCGATCGTCGAGATGTTCTCGCCGCCGCTGATCACCACATCCTTGAGCCGATCGCGGAGCTCGATGTAGCCGTTCTCATGAACGACCGCGAGATCCCCAGAGTGAAACCAGCCGCCCTCGAACGCGGCCAGCGTCGCCTCTCGGTCCCGGTGGTAGCCCCGCATGATGTTGTTGCCCCGCATGACCACCTCCCCCATGGTCGAGCCGTCGCGCGGGACATCGGCCATGTCCCGGTCGACGACACGAAGCCGCTCGGTGACCACGGTCGGCACACCTTGTCGAGCGCGCATGCGTGCCTGCTCCTCGGCCGGTAGATCGTCCCACCCCGGGTTCCACGCGCAGACCGCGAGCGGCCCGTAGGTCTCCGTCAGGCCGTAGAGATGAGTGACCTCGATATTGAGCTCCGTTGCACGCTCGATCAGGCGAGGGGCGGGAGGGGCTCCACCGACGAAGAGCCGCACCGGCTGGGGCGCCGGAGCCGCAGTCTCGGCCGCGAGCAGCATCGAGAGCACGGTGGGTGCGGCACACAGGTGCGTGATCCCCTCGGAGCTGATCGCCGACCACGCCGCCTCCGGGTCGAACGCCCGAAGCGGCACGTGCTTGGCGCCCATCGCCGTCACCGCCCACGGGTAGGCCCACCCGTTGCAGTGGAACATCGGCAAGGTCCACAGGTAGGCGCTTCGCGGCGTCAGCGCCGACTCGGCGATCACGCCAAGGCTGTGCAGGTAGGCGCCTCGATGCGTCGTGAGCACGCCCTTGGGCCTGCCGGTCGTGCCCGACGTGTAGTTGATCGAGAGAGTGGCGTTCTCGTCGGTCGGGCGCCGCAAGGGCCGCCCGGTGGCGGCCGCGAGGAGGTGCTCGTACTCGGTGTCGTGGCCCTCACCCGCCCAGACGACCGCGGGACGGCCGGACCCCATCTCCGCGAGAGCCCGCTCGAGCGGCGCTCTCAGGGACTCATCGGCCACGACTACCTTGGCCTCGGAATGCTCGAGGATGAAGGCGTACTCCGACGGGGCCAGCCGCGTATTGAGAGGGACGAGAACGCCCCCGACGCCGGGCACGGCAAAGTGCGCCTCGAGCATCGAGCCGGTGTTCGGCAGGAGCGTCGCGACGCGATCCTGCTCCCCGAGCCTCGAGCTCGTCTTGCAGCGCGCTCGCGAAGGCGCAGGCGCGCTGATGGAACTCGGCGTAGGTGACGTAGTGCCCGGCCTCGAGATCGCCGGGCGGTCGGCCCAGACCTCAGCGCTGCGTTCGAGAAAGGCGAGCGGAGTTAGCGCCTCCCACGCCACCTCCGCGATCCGGCGCTCCAGCTCGCCTCCACCCTCGGGCGGCGTCGTCATGGCTCCGCGAGCGCGTGTCGCAGAACGGCTTCGACATCCGCCTGATCGAGCGGCTGGCCGCCGACCAGGGACGCGAGCAGCAGCCCGTCGGCAAGCAGCGAGAGGAGGCGCGCGCTTCGCGGACCGACGCGTTCGGACAGAACATCCGCATACAGCCTGGACCACGCGCCGCTGATCGGCTGCAGCGCCGGCCGCCGGACCGAAGCGAGATAGAGCTCGTACTCGGCAATCGTGCGGGCGCGAGCCGGGCCTGAGAGATCGACCAGCCACGCGGCGAGCGCGATCGCGATGTCGACATCGGCCGGCTGCGAGCGCGACCATTCGATCAGGTCGGCTCGAGCGGCGTCCGCCGCTCGTTGCGTTGCTGCGGCGAGCATGTCCTCCAGGGTGGCGAAGTAATAAGTCGTCGAGCCCAGGGGCACGTCGGCTTCCGCCGCGACGGCGCGGTGGGTCAACCCCTCCACCCCCCGATCCGCGACCACCCGGATCGCGGCTTCGGCGATGCGCTCCTGCCGGTCCGCGTCGTTCGGCGAACGCTTCCTGGGTGGGTGCGGTGGAGCCTTGGGGAGATTCATGCTGCGCTCAGGATCAGCTCGCTTGCCTTCTCCCCGATCATCATGCACGCGATGTTCGGATTCAGCGTGGGGATCAGGGGGAAGATGGACGCATCGGCGATTCGTAGACCTTCGACACCGCTGACCCTGAGCAGGGGATCGACCACCGTCCCGGGGTCGCCGTCGGCCCCCATGCGGCAGGTGCCGCTCGGATGGTAGGACGTGTCCGAAACGGAGATTGCGTAGTCGAGGAGGGCCTCGTCCGTGACCCCGGCTCCCGGTGCCAGCTCGCGATCGGTCCACGCGGCGAGCGGGCCCTGGCTGAGGATCTCGCGCGCGAACTCCATTCCCGCGAGCATCACCCGCCGGTCGTGGCCGTCGCGGTCGCTGAAGTAGCACGGCTCGATCGACAGCGGCGCGGCTGGGTCGGAGGACGTCAGTCGGACCCGCCCCTCGCTGCGCGCATGCGCGACGTTCGGGCTGATCGCGAAGGCGCGTTCAGAGGTGGGATAGCCGCGCGCGACCGTGTCGACGTCGTACGGACGCGCATAGAAGTGGAACATGACGTCGGGCCCTTCGAGCGCCTCGCCGACGTTCAGGAACGCGGCGGCCTCACCGGCTTCCGGAGGCAGCGGGCGGTCGGCCTCCAGAAGGATGAAGCTGGCCGGATGGTCGACCAGGTGCCGACCGACGGGAAGGTCGGAGATGACCGGGATCCCGAGCTCCCCAAGCTCATCCGCGGGTCCGATGCCCGAGAGCATGAGCAGTCTTGCGGACCCGAACGTCCCGCCGCAGACGACCAGCTCCTCGCGCGCCTCGATCGAGCCCTGATCGGTGAGCACCGCCGTGGCTCGACCACCGGTGATCAAGAGGCGCAGAGCGGTGTGCTCGGTGAACAGCGTCAGGTTGCCGGGCAGCTCCTCGAGCGGGAAGAGGTAGGCGACCGCGCTGGACTCGCGGAGCATCCCCCGCTTGTTGTTCTCGATCCAGCCGACGCCTTCGCCGAACGACGGCTCCGATAGGTCGATGCGCGGCAGACCGGCGGCACCCGCCGCCTCGACGAACGCGGCCATCAGATCGTTGTCGCGGTCGGAGCTCTCCATGTTCACGGTCGCGAAGACGCGATCGAAATACGGCCGGGTCCCCGATGGCCCCCACCCGACAGCTCCCGCGGCCTCCCAGGCCCGCATGTCCCAATCGGGAGCGCGGAAGGCGATACAGCCGTTGTGCGAGCTGCACCCGCCGAGCAATCGTGCGCAGCTGTATCGCATGTCGGGATTGCCGGCGCCCTCGACCGTCACCGCGTGGTCGTAGTCGAACTCGGATACGGAGTCCATGGCTGCGGTGATCGACCGACTGATGAGGCTGTCCATGTGCTCGAGATCGAGCACGCGCTGATCGAACTCGCCCGTCACCCCGGCCTCGACCAGAGCGACGTCGGCCCCCGCGTCCGCGAGGCGGCGGGCGACGATGGCTCCGGCGGAGCCTCCGCCAACCACCACGTAGTCGGCGGATGCCTTGGGGGCGGTCACCCGGGGCTCGTGGCCGCGGGGTGTTCAGGCTCGAAGGCTTGGTCGAAGAGCCGCAGCCAGTTCTCGCCCATCACGGCGGCGACCTCCGGTTCGGCGAAGCCGAAGTCGGAGAGGAACCGCGCGAGGCTCGGGAAGTCCTTCGTGGTGCGAAACCAGTCGGGCCAGACGGCGGGGGCCCGGTTCTCGTCGACGCGCGTCCACCGTCCGGAGCGATACCAGCGCATGTCTTCGGTTGTCATGCCCGCGCACATGTCGGTTCCGATGGCGACGTGATCGATTCCCATCACCTCGACCGCGCGCGCGACGGCTTCGCAGAAGTTCTGCGGCGTGGCGTCCCGCCCACCGGCGAGCAGCGGCGGATAGACGGAGACCCCCATGACCCCGCCGGACTCCGCGAGCGCGCGCATCACGGCCTCGGACTTGAGGCGTGACGCGTAGGCCGGGTCGCCGACCCCCATGCCTGCCGGGTTCGCGTGAGTGATCGCGGCCGGCCGAGTGCCGACCGAGATCGCATCGAGGCAGGTCCTCTCCCCGACATGGGAGAGATCGACGAGCACCCCGGCGCGGTTCATCTCCTTGACCACCTCGCGCCCGAAGCGGCCGAGCCCGCCGTCGTCATCCTCGTAGCACCCGGACCCGAGCATGTTCTGGTTGTTGTAGGTCAGTTGGATGATCCGCACGCCCAACCGCCGAAACGCTCGGACGAGATCAAGCTCGTCTTCCAGCGGCGAGGCGTTTTGAAAGCCGAAGATGATCCCGACGCGGCCCTCTGTCTGCGCCTTCCGGATGTCGTCGCCGTGCAGCACGAGACGAACCAGGTCGGAGTTGTCAGCGAGCAGCTGCTCCCACCGTCCGAGCTGGCTCAAGGTGTCTCGAGCGTTCTCCCACACGGCGAGAGTCGCGTGAATGCAGGTCAACCGACCGGCCCGGGCCTCCTCGAAAGCTTCCCGCGACCAGCGCGAGATCTGAAGGCCGTCGATGAACACGCCGGGAGCGCCGGCCGCCGGATTCACGCCACGTTGCTGGTCTGGAGCGCCGGCGCGACCTCTGACTGAAAGAGCTCCATCGCCTTCAGGGTCTCGTCGTGCCCGGCACCGAACGACATGTTGCACTGGATGCCGTCGACCCCATCTGCCTCGTGTTCGCGGATCTGTTCGATCACCTCATCCGGGGTCCCGAAGATCACCCGCTCCGCGGCCTCCTCCGCGGAGATGTCCGCATCCGCGGGCAGGGCGAGCCCGTCATGGACGGTCCCCGCCGTGGTGAAGAGGTTCGTGAAGCGGCGATGGTTTTCGAGCAGCACGTCCGCCATGCGTCGGAGCTCGCGCCGGTCCTTGCTGACCCAGACATTTCGCAGCATCTGGATCTTCAGCTCGGATTTCGCGCTGCCGCCCGCATCGACCGCCTCACGGAAGGCGGCGGCCTGCTGGCGCGAAACCTCCCGATCCCCGCGCAGCGGTGCCGTTTGGACGTTGTAGCCCTGATCGACGGCCCACTTGATCGAGGGCGGTGAGAGAACCGCCATCCACAGTGGCGGGTGCGGCTGCTGCAGCGGCCGCGGCATGATCGTCGTCGGCAGGTCCAAGGAGTTGAACTCTCCCTCGACGGTGACGTTGGTCTCGGCGAGGAGAGCCTTGAGCTGCTCGACGGCCTCGACGAACCGGGGCTGCGTCTCCTCCATGTCGACTCCGAAGCGTTCGAACTCGTAGCGGAACGCCCCCCTGCCGACGCCAAGGTCGAGACGGCCGCCCGTGAGGTGATCGGCGAAGTTGATCTCACCGGCCAGGCGGAGCAGGTCATAGAGCGGGAGAACGAGGACGGCGGTGACGATTCGCACCGTCCGCGTGCGCTGCCCCACGCTCGCCGCCAGGATCAGGGGATGCGGGATCGGCAGATAGTTGGCGAAGTGGTGCTCGGGGATGCTGACCGAGCTGAATCCGAGCTCCTCAGCGGCGGTCGCCTGCTCGAGGATCTCATCGTAGATACGGCCGAGCGGCCTCCGCGCCGGATCCGGCGCGTAGGCGGTCAGATAGAAGCCGAATTCCATCGAGAAGCCTCCCGAACTAAATCTGTGTACATTTGTACATATCTGTTTCGGAGATTCTATCGATGCCCGCACCGGAGTCAAGGACATCGTCGGCGCCAATACGTCTCCGTCCGGCATCGGAATCGGCGAAGGTCGTTGACTGCTCGGCCGGGGCTCGATTAGGTTGCGGCCGGGTGCTCGGCTAGCTGCACAGGGCAGGCCTGTGGCTGGTGAGAAGGATTTCGTCGCCAGCACCCCCCGCGACGGCGCTGTGTCCATCCATTCCGCTAACACCACGAGCCCGTCACGCACCACCTGGAGCCATGTCGGGTAATCAGGAGGCCAACGCGCCGCACTTGCGCGTGAGCGGCGTCTCGAAGGCCTTCGCCTCTACGCAAGCGCTGGACGGGGTCGATCTCGAGGTTCGCAGGGGTCAGATTCATGCGCTTCTGGGCAGCAATGGATCGGGCAAGTCGACCTTGATCAAGGTGCTCGCCGGCGTTTACACGGCGGACCAGGGCACCCTTGAGATCAACGGATCGCATCACGACCTCACGGAGCAGACACCGTCGGACGGGCGGCGGGCGGGATTGCACTTCGTCCACCAGGAGACCAGCATCTTCCCGACGCTCAGCGTCGCCGAGAACCTGGTCATCGGCCGCCAAACGGGCCGCAGTCCTCTGGCTCCGGTTCGTCGCTCGATCCTCCACGAGTCCGCACGGGCAACGCTGCGGCGGTTCGAGATCGACGCTGAGCCGCAGATGTCCATCCAGGACCTCAGACCCGCGGCGCGGATGATGGTGGCGATTGCGCGCACGCTGCAGGACGACGAGGACGCAAGTTCCCGTGTCCTGGTCCTCGACGAGCCGACGGTGGCGCTCGAGCCCTCCGAGGTGCAGCTGCTCTTCGAGGCACTACGTCGGTATGCCGCGGCAGGGCAGACCATCGTGATGGTCACGCACCGCTTGGACGAGGTCATCGAGCTTGCCGATCACGCGACGGTCCTTCGTGACGGGCGAGACGTCGGTTCATTGGCGCGGGCGCAGTTCACCGAGGAGAAGCTCGGCGAGCTCATCGTCGGCAGGCCGCTGGAGACGTACTTCCCCAGCCGGCCGCCAGTCCGGGACGAGACCCCGATCCTCGAGGTCTCGAACCTCTGCGGCGGCCCGGTGCGCGGAGTTGATCTGAGCGTCTACGACGGCGAGATCGTCGGGCTCCTCGGCCTCGTCGACTCCGGCCCTGCGGATCTCCTGCGGCTGTTGTTCGGTGCCGAGCGGATCGAGTCCGGCCGGGTCCTCGTCGCCGGCGAGGAGGTGGCGCTCAGCTCACCGAAGGACGCGATGCGCGCCGGTCTCGCATACGTCCCCGCCGATCGGGCCGCGAACGGCATCTTTCCCGAGCTTTCCGTCCTCCACAACCTGTCCGCGGCGACGGTCAACGACTACCGCCGCCCCATCGGGATCAATCGGGGGCGCGAGCATGCCGATGCGGCGCGGGACGTCGAGCGGTTCGGAATCCGTACCTCCGGCCGGGGGGCGCCCGTGTCGGATCTCTCCGGCGGCAATCAGCAGAAGGTGATCGCCGCCCGTTGGTTGCGACGGAAACCGCGGGTGCTGCTCCTCGACGATCCAACGCAGGGCGTCGATGTCGGGGCCCGGGCCGAGCTGTGGTCGGCGATCGACGCTGAGGTCGCGAGAGGAGCGGCGGTCCTGATGACGACCCCGGATCTCGATGAGCTCGCGTACAGCTGCAACAGGGTGCTGGTCTTCCGCGCGGGACGAGTCGCGCACGAGGTCCAATCCGAGTCGCTGAACCCGGACGACCTGGTCGAGTTGCTCCATACCTCGGCGGCGGCGAGCGCGGCCTGATGTCCGCAAGCACCCCCAGAGCGCCGGAGAAGCGGGATGGATCGCCGCCGCCCGCCGAACCCCGACCCGGGTCGGCGAGCGGCGCGACGCGCGGATCGCGAGTGATCGGGTGGGCTGAGGCCTACGCCCTGGTCGGGCTGACCGTCGTCCTGATCGTCTTCTTCTCGGTATTGCCGGCGTCCTCCGAGACGTTCGCGACCGCAGCAAACTTCAAGATCGTCCTCGCCGACCAGGCCGTACTGCTCCTCATTTCGCTCGCGGTGCTCGTCCCCATCGTCACGAATTCATGGGACTTCACACCCGGCGCGACGATGGGTCTCGCCTCGATCTTCGCCGCTGCCACGGTCAGCAGTTCCGGTTCGATCATCCTGGCGACGCTCGCCGCCCTGGGGATCGGGCTTGCGGTTGGCGTCTGTAATGGGCTGTTGGTGACCAAGGCCCGGATCAACTCGGTGATCGCGACGCTCGGAATGACGATCATCATCGCCGGGGTCGTGCAGTGGAAGACCGATGGCCTTTCGATTCTCAAGGGGATCCCATCCGGTCTCACCGACTTCGGGTCGGACGCCGCGCTCGGCATTCCGCTGCTCGCCTGGGTGGCGCTGGCGCTGACGGCGGTGACCTATTACGTGGTCGCCCACACGGTCTACGGGCGCAATCTCTACGCCATCGGATCGAACCGTGCCGCCGCCCGGCTGGTCGGCCTGCGCAACGAGCGGTTCGTGTTTTCGACGTATCTGATCGCGGGGCTACTTGCGGGAGCTGCCGGGATGCTCCAACTGGCGCGGACGGGAACCGGCAATCCCGAAGCGGGGCCGGGGTTCATCCTCCCGGCGTACGCAGCCGTCTTCCTCGGCGCTACCGCGATCACCCCCGGGCGCTGGAACGTGTGGGGCGTGGTCGTTGCGATCGCGTTTCTCGGTGCGCTCAACAGCGGCCTGACGCTCGCGGGAGCGAACGGATACGTGAACAACTTGGTCAACGGAGCGGCGCTCTTCGCGGGCGTCGGCGTGGCGAACCTACTGGCTCGGCGCCGTGGCCGGCCTCTTGAAATGGCATGAGCGTGCCCTACGCCGTGCGGTTACGTGCGGCATATGCGTGTTTTCTGAAAGGAGACTCATGAGCGTCCATCGATTCCTCGCTGCGATAGCGATGGTTGGTGCCCTGATCGGCGTGGCAGCGTGTGGCAGCGACGATTCGAGTTCTGACAGCACCGCGGCGTCGGGAGAGGCGACCAGCCTCGAAGACACGAAGGCGGAGGTCGAAAAGCTTCTGGGTCCGGAGGGGACGTTCGTCGAGGAGCCGACGACGGCGCCCGCGCCACCGCCGAACAAGCGCGTGACCCTGGTCTCGTGCGGCCAGGCGCTCTCCACCTGCGCAACGAGCATCGACGGGGCGAAGGAAGCCGCCGAAGCCCTGGGCTGGACGGCGACGATCTTCGATTCGAAGGGGGACCCGGCTACGGCCGCGACCGGCATCCGCCAGGCCATCGCCAGCGATGTGGACGGCGTCTACGTCTACTTCCTCGACTGCCAGTACATCCAGGGTGCGCTGAAAGAGGCCAAGGAGGCGAACCTTCCCGTCGTCACGGCTGAGGGGTATGACTGCAGCGAGTCAGAGGAGGGCGCACCTTCGCTGTGGACGTACCAGATCGAATACCTCGATGGACGGGGTTACATCGAACAGGGCGAGGCGTGGGGAAGGTCGATCGCCGACTACGCGATCGCAGAGCAGGAGGGCGACTCCAAGGCGATCGTCTTCGGGGACGACACCTACCTAGCCAATCTCGCGACGTTCGACGGGATCCAGGCCGGCTACGACGCCTGTGAGACGTGCAGCCTCGAGGTCGTGAAGTTCCCCCTGGCCGCATTCGGGACCTCATTGCAGCGAATCGCGGAGCAGGAGCTCCTGAAGAATCCGGATGTCAACACGGTTCTGACGACCTACGAGGCGGTCTCGCTCGAGGTGTATCCCGCGGTCCGCTCATCAGGCCGCGACCTGCTGATGTTCTATGGCGAGGGCGGCGAGGCCGGGATGGATCTACTCCGCGAGAACGGCAACGGCTACGTCTCCGGTTGGCCGGTGGATTGGGAGGGCTGGGCCGCCATCGACGCCCTCCAGCGCATCTTCAACGGCGAAGAACCCGTCAACACGGGCCAGGGCCTCCAGCTCGTGAACGAGGAGCACAATCTGACCGAGAGCGGGCGTTACCAGTCGCCGATCGATTTCCCGACGATGTACAAGGAGGCGTGGGGGGTCGACTGACGGCCCGTAGCACTCGAGAGTTCCGGCGCGGGGCCCGGTCATCCGGTTCCCGCGCCGGGCCGCACATGGTCATAATTTAGGCGCGAGGTCAGGGACGATGTCAACGCTCAACGAGCTCTGGGACACGACCAGAATGCGGCTTCTGGTCGCGCTCGCGCGTCACCGAACGCTCTCGGAGGCGGCACGCAGTATCGGGCTCGGCCAGTCCGGAGCCAGCGAGCATCTCCGGCTGCTGGAGATCGCCGCCGGAGAGCAATTGGCGCGACGCGGCAAGGGCGGGCTGCAGCTGACCGAAGCGGGGAAGATCCTGGCCACCCACGCCGCCCTGGCCCTCGATTGCCTGCGGGTCGGCGAGGACGAGATCGACGGCCGGAAGCGCCTCGAAAAGGGCAGCCTGCACCTCGGCGCTTCGCACGTGCCCGGCGCCTACATCCTGCCGGCCGTGATCCCGGACTTCTCACGCCGGTATCCGGGCGTCGAGATCGACGTCTGCATCACTTCGACGGACAACGTCCTTGACGCGCTGGCCCGTGGACAAACCTCGATGGCGGTCGTTTGCTCCGAGGTCAGTGGGCCCCGGTTGACGGTGACCCACTTCGTCGACGACGAGATCGTCGGCGTCGCGGCACCTGGGCTGCTCGAACTCCAGAACCACCGAGTCGATGTGAACGCGTTGAATGGCGCGACCCTGTTGTTGCAGGAGAAGGGCTCGAGTACACGCGAGCTCGCCATGGGACAGCTGCCGCTGGACGCGGTCAGATGGGAGCAGGTGTGGGAGCTCGGATCGATCGATGCGATCAAGCGAAACGCCCGCGCGGGCCTGGGCGTGGGCTTCATCTCCCGCCATGTGATCGTCGATGAGCTCACCAGGGAGGAGTTGGTCGCGTTCCGGCTCGCCAATGCCCCGCCCATGCGGGGGCACGTCTCGGTGGTGACCTCACGCTCGGTGCCGGTGGGCCCCGCGGAGCGTGCGTTCGTCAAGTCACTGGTGCGGTACGGAGACGAGACCGCGCCGTCCCCGCTTCCCGAGGTGCTCAAGGCGGTCTGACCGGCGAACGTGGATCGGTGTCCACGATGGCAACAGGAGTGCCATCGGAGGTGTCGATAGTCCGTTGACCCCCCACCGGGTCGCTGCTTACAGTCAGCGACATCTCGTCCGCTCTGATCTTCGATTGCGACGGGGTCCTCGCGGACACCGAGCTCCATGGCCACCTGCCGGCGTTCAACGAGACCTTCGCCGCCATGGGCGTCCCGATGCACTGGGATCCCGACCAGTACGGCGAACTGCTGGCGGTCGGCGGGGGCAAGGAGCGGATGCGCGCAGCGCTCACCGACGAGCTCATTGCCGAGGCGGGATTGCCGGCCGACGAGCCGAGACTGGCAGAGACGATCGCCGGCTGGCACCGGCACAAGTCCGACGTCTTCCGTCGCCTCGTCGAAGAGGGGGCGGTGACGCCGCGAAGCGGGGTCAGGCGACTGGCCGGCGAGGCGCTCGGCGCCGGCTGGTCGGTGGCGGTGGCTTCCACCTCGGCTGAGGAGTCGGTTCGGGCCGTTCTCCGAAGCGCGGTCGGGGACGAGCTCTCCCGGGAGATCCCGATCTTCGCCGGCGACCTCGTGTCCGCGAAGAAGCCGGCCCCCGACATCTACCTGGCCGCCCTCGAAGGTGTCGGTGTCGCCCCGGAGTCGGCGGTCGCGATCGAGGACTCTCGCAACGGCCTGCTCGCGGCAACGGCCGCCGGCGTGGCGTGCGTCGTCGCCCGCAGTGCCTACACGCAAGAACAGGCGATGACCGAGGCGTCGATCGTTGTCTCCGAGCTCGGCGATCCGGGCCTCGAAGCACCCGTCGTGGAACAGAACAGCACCTCCGCCGCGGTCCGCGGCTTTCTCACGCTTGAGAACCTCGAGGCGTGTCTCGCTGAGACCGTGAAGCTTTGACCCCTGCCGACGAGGGGTACCGTCAGCGGCGCTTCGTCGTCCCTCCGGACGCGACGGAGATCGTGCTGGTGCGGCATGGCGCCTCCGCGCCGGTTCTCCCCGGCGTGGATCACGACATCCTGGCGGACGGTCGTGGCGACCCGTCGCTGGCGCCCGAGGGCGCCTTGCAGGCTGAACGTGTGGCAGCTCGCCTTCGGCACGAGCGGATCGGCGCTCTATTCGTGACCCCGATGAGACGCACGATCGAGACGGCTGCGCCGCTGGCGGAGATCACGGGCCTGCGCCCAGTCGTGATCCCGGAGCTCGCCGAGGTCCACCTCGGCGCGTGGGAGCCGGTCGAGCATCGGATCCGCGTCGAAACCGAGGACCCGGTCTGGCGGCAAACCCTGGTCGAGCAACGTTGGGACGTCATTCCTGGCGCTGAGTCGATGACGGGCTTGGCCGCTCGGGTGCGCGACGGACTCGACGCGATCCTCGCCGAGGTCGGGCCAGGCCGAATCGGCATCGCGTTCCTACACGGCGGTGTGATCGGCGAGATCTGCAGGCAGGCGGTGGACAGCCAACCGTTTTCGTTCATCTATGCCGACAACTGCGCGATCACGCGGCTCGTCCGTCGCGTAGACGGCGAGTGGATGCTGCGGAGCTTCAACGAGACCAACCATCTCGATGATCCTCCTGAGGCCCTCGAGGCGCGCCGCTCGGATCGGCCGCCGCGATGAGAAGAAGCCACTCATCGGAGCTGGCGATAGCTCGTTGACCGCCGGTGGATCGCTAATACAGTCACCGGGAAACCTGCCGGGAGGAGACGCCGGCACGTGCCCATGACATTCCCAGACGACACTTCGCAGACCGTCCGTGAGAAGGCCGAGCTCGTCGCCAAAGAGCTCTGGCCCGACGCCACGGTCGAGCTCGAGACCCTCGAGGGCGGGCTCACGAACTTCAACTTCAAAGCGCAGGTCCGCGGTCCCTCAGAGGACGTATTTGTAATCAGGATCCTCGGCCGCGACGCCGAGGCCGTGGGCGTCAATCGCGAGACGGAGATGATCGCAACCAAGAACGCGGCCGATATCGGGGTGGGACCGAAGTGGGTCGCGTCGATGCCGGAGCTGGACGCCGCCGTGATCGAGTTCCTGCCGGGTACGCCGGTGACCGAGGAGACGCTGCGAACGGAGGAGATGCTGACGCGGGTTGCGGCCATGCTGCGCACGCTCCATGCGGGGCCAGAGCTCCCGACGATTCTCGATCCGTTCGCGATGATCGAGCGCTATCGCTCGCTTGCGGTCGACAACGGGGTCGAGTTGCCTCCGGACTACGAATGGGCGAGCGGACTCGTCGATCAGGTCAGGTCCGCGACCGAGTTCTCGATGACCGCGCCGTGTCACTGCGACCTGCTGTGCGCGAATCTGATCGACGGCGAGAGGCTCCGCCTGGTCGACTGGGAGTACGCGGGGATGAGCGATCCGCGGGGCGACCTTGCGGATCTCTCTGCCTTCAACGGTCTCTCGGCGGCCGATCGCCAGGTGCTCGTGTCGGCGTACTACGACTCACCCGACGGCCGGACGCATGCCTCCGTCAACGTCCTGCGAATCGTCTCTCGCCTGCGGGCCGGGATGTGGGCGGTCGCCCAGGAGGGAATCAGTGAGCTCGATCTCGACTACCGCGCGTGGGGTGACGATCAATTCGAGCAGCTGCGCTCGCTCGCCGATGACGCGGAGTTCCGCGACGATCTCGCCGACCTCGAGCGAAACCGCCCGGGCTGATGCCCGCAAATCGCCCGAGCACCCTGGACGTCGACGTCGCCGTCGTCGGCGGCGGCGTCGTCGGATGCTCGATCGCCGCGCGCGTGGCGCAGACCGACCGGTCGGTTGCCCTGCTCGAGGCGGCCGAGGATGTCGGGACGGGGACCTCGAGCGCCAACAGCGGGGTGGCCTCGACCGGATGGGCGATGCCGGAAGGATCGCTCGAAAGGAGGCTCATCCACGCGTCGAGCCCGATGTGGGATGAGCTGACGGAACGGCTGCAGGTCCCGTTCCGGCGCTGCGGCCGGGTGATCCTTGCGGTCGAGGAGGAGGAGACCGAAAGGATCGGCCCGTTGCTCGACCGTGCGGCGACCAACGGCGTCACGGCCGAGCGCCTGGGACCGGACGAGATCCTCGAGCTCGCGCCCTACGCGAACCCGGACGCCGCCGGCGGGATCTACCTGCCCGATGACGCGATCGTTGACTCGCTGCGTCTCACGATCGCCTACGCCGAGCTCGCGGCCGAGAACGGTGCGTCGATCCTGCGAGGTGCACCGCTCCTCCACGCCCAGGCCACGGCGGGCGACCGAACGCAACTGGTCACGCCCACACACACCCTGCGCGCCCGGTTCGTCGTCAACGCCGCCGGGCTCGGAGCCGACAAGGTCTCTCGCCTGCTCGGAGCCGAGGAGCTCGGCGTGACGCCCCGTCGCGGCGAGTGGTTGCTGCTCGACCGCGAATTCGGTCGCGACGTCTCGATGATCCTCTCGCAGCTGCCGAGCGCGCGCACCCACGGGATGATGATCCTGCCGACCCCGCATGGCTCGGTCCTGATCGGCCCAACCGCCGAGGACATCGAGGACCCAACCGACCGTTCAACCAACCGCGAGTCGCTTCGCAGCGTCGCCGCAACCTGCCGGCGCCTGATGCCGGGGATCGATGAGCGCTGGGTGACGAAGAGCTTCGCCGGCCTGCGAGCGCATGCCACCCCCACCTACCTCGTGGAGCGCTCGGAGTTCGCCGCCAACGTCGTGCAGGCGATCGGGATCAGGTCGAGTGGCATCTCGTCCGCGCCGGCGATGGGTGAGTACGTCTTCGGCCTGCTCCAGGAGGCGGGCCTGGAGGCGAGCGACCGGCCGGACCGGCAAACGAGTCTCGAGCGGACCGGTCATTACCGCGACGCGATCGACGCCGGTTGGGACGACAACGATCCCGCGAGCCGCACCGTGATCTGCGCGTGCGAGAAGGTGACCGCACGCGAGCTTCATCAGGCGTTCTCCTCCTCGGTTCCGGCGACCTCGATCAGCGGCGCCGGCCGCAGGACCCACGCGACCTGGGGCCGCTGTCAGGGGTCGGCCTGTCTGTCCGGCGTCTGCATGATCGCCTCCCAGTACCTCGACTGCGAGGCCTGGCAGATCCCGCTTCGCGAGCCCGCGTCGACGATCGGCGTCGCGGTGGCCGGCCGTGTCTGAGGTCGTCATCGCCGGTGCCGGACGAAGCGGCGTGAGCTGCGGCGCGCTGCTGGCTGACGCCGGCCTGCGACGTATCGCTGGTCGAGCGGCTCCCGGCCGCAGGTGGCCAGGAGCCCGAACGAGCAGACCAAGCAAGCAGCGTCGAGAGCTCGAGCGCGCGAGGCGTCCGCTTCCTCCTCGGCACGCTCGCCGTCCGCTTCGACGGCGCGTCACTGATCACGCTCGGCATTGGCGGCGAGCAGCGGATCCCGTGTGACTTCCTCGTGGTCGCCACCGGGACCCGACCCGCGACGCGCGGTGAGCTCGGCATCGCCGGCGATCGTTGCGCAGGGGTCCTGCCCGGGTCGGCGATGCTGCACCTGCTCGAGGTCGGACTTCTCCCCGGTCACCGCCCCGTGGTCTACGGCGGCGGATCGCGGGCGATCCACTGCGCCGAGCTCCTGCTTCGCGGTGGCGCGACGGTGGTGACCCTGGTCGCGTCGGAGCGGCCGCAGGCCGAGCTTCCCGAGGGGGTTGCCCTGTGCGTTCCGTACACCGTCGAGAGCGTCCGGGGAACGGACCGGGTGACGACGGTCTCGTTGGCGCACGAAGGCGGCGGGCCACCGGCCGAGGTGGCGGCCGACGCACTGATCCTGGCCGCAGGCGAGCGACCGATGCGCAACATCGAAGGGGCGGTCCAGGCCGCGCCCGGCGTGGCCTTCTGCCAAGCGGACGCCGACGGCCAGAGCGGTCTCGGCGATCGCCCGAGGCGTCGCCGAGCAGGTCCTGATCGCCCTCGCTGCTGCCTCGCGGGCACCCGCTTCGCCGAGCCCAGCCGCACGGAAAGGAGGAACGTGAAAGCTCTGACTCCGGTCGGGCGATTTCCGGTGCATCTCACCGGCGTTCGGGCCGGGCCCAAGGGACTCCTCGTCGACGCCAAGCTCGGCGTCTGGCGGACGGAGGTCGAGCTGGAGCGGCGCGATCTGCCGCTGATCCTCGGCGCGGTCGGCGTGGTGGCGCTCGCCGCGGCGTTGGGTCGAGCCAGCGCCGGTGGTCGACCCGGAGCGCACTGATGCCCGCGGTCTCGCTGCACGAACTGCTCGACAAGGCGTTCGCCGATCGCTACGGCGTGGCTGCGTTCAACGTCGTCAACGACCTGACGATGCGGTCGGTGATCCAGACCGCAAGCGAGCTGCGGGCTCCGGTGATCGTTCAGACGTCCGTGAAGACCGTGCGCTTATTCGGAGCGGACGTGCTCGGAGGCATGTTCCACGTGATGGCCGGCCACTCCGACGCCCCGGTCGCCCTTCATCTGGATCACTGCCCCGACCGCGCCGTGATCACCGAATGCATCGCCAACGGCTGGAACTCGGTCCTGTTCGACGGCTCCGCGCTCTCGATCGCGGAGAACCTCGCGCAGACCGCCGAGGTGGTTGAGGAGGCCCACGCCCAAGGCGTCGACGTCGAGGGTGAGATCGAGGGCATCCAGGGGGTCGAGGACGGGGTCGGCTCCGAGGACGGCTCGGATCGGTTTCCGCTCGAGACCGTGGTCGAATTCATCACCACGACCGGCGTCGACTGCTTCGCGCCGCAAATCGGAACGGCGCACGGCGTGTACTCCGAGGCGCCGCGCGTTGACAGCGAGCGCGTGACGATGATCGTCGAAGCGGCCCCGCTGCCGATCGTGCTCCACGGCGGAACCGGTCTCTCGGCTGATCAGTTCACGGACTTGATCGGGCGGGGTTGCGCCAAGATCAACATCTCGACCGCCCTGAAGATCGCGTACGTCGGCGCGCATCGCTCCTACCTCGCCGACAATCCCGAGGCGAGCGACCCGATGAAGCTATTCGCGCACGTGGACGCCGCCGTTCGCGAAATGGCCGGCGAGCACATCTCGCGATTCGGGGCCCGCGGCCGGGCATGAAGACGATTCTCTGTCTCTGCCACGACGTGACCGAGGACGACATCGGCCGCGCGGTGGAGCTCGGCTACGACAACCCGGAGACCGTAAAGCGGTTCACCGCTGCGTTGATGGGGCCATGCCAGGGACGGTCCTGTGCCGAGCTCGTCATGGGCGCGATCTCCCGGCGAACGGGGATCCCGGTCGAGGAGCTGACCCCGCCTCCAACCCGTCAGCCCGTCGTCCCGGTCCGGATGGGGGATTTGGCCGGCGGCGAACCGGTGGATCGTTAGATGGCGATTCCGGGCGCCGCTCGTGGACCCTTGCGCGCGACCTGCGACGTGGTCGTCATCGGGGCCGGGATCCAGGGCTTGGCGCTTGCCTACGAGTTGGCCAAGCGCGGCGTCGATGACGTCGTCGTCGTCGACGCCGGCTATCCCGGCTGCGGTTCGAGCGGGCGCAACGGCGAGATGATCAGGTCGGCGTTCTCCTCGTCGGAGTGGACGGCCTTCTTCGACGTCTCGCTTGGCAAGTGGCACGGGCTGTCCGACGAGCTGGACTTCAACGTGCTCTTCACTCCGGCCGGACACCTCAGCGTCGTCGACTCGGAGGAAGCCATGCGGAACCTGCGAGAGCAATACGAGCTGGACCGCGAGCTGGGCCTGCAGATGGAGCTCTTGTCCGCCGCTCAGGTTCGCGAGCACCTTCCGGACCTCAACCCGGACTTCGGGGTCGGCGGCCTGCTTCAGCACGGGGGCGGATTCGCCCACCACGACGCGGTGTTGTGGGGATACGCCCAGGCTGCCGACAGGCTCGGGGTCGAGATCCATCCCTTCACCGCCGTCACCGGATTGGAGCTGGCCGACGGGACGATCGAGAGCGTGACCACGACTCGGGGGCGGATCGCGACGCACACGGTCGTCAACGCCGCCGGGGGCGACGCGCCGGAGGTCGCTGCGTTTGCGGGGGTCGAGATCCCAACCGTCACCTGGCGGGTGCAGGCCCTGGTCACCGAATCGCTACGGCCGTTCCTGCGCCCGGCGGTCTCGCTGAAGCCGCTCCTCGGCTACTGCCACCAGACCACCCGCGGCGAGTTCGTCGGTGGGTCCGAGCAAAAGGTCATGCATCCGTCCCGGAGCATCGGCGTCGGGCTCGGAGAGCTGCGCGACACCTGCCAGAAGATGGTCCATGCGTTCCCGCGGCTGGCCGCGGCCCGTGTCGTGCGCGCGTGGTCGGGCATCGTCGACGTCACGCCCGACTTTGCACCGATCCTGGACCGGGCGCCGGGCGTCGACGGTCTGTGGCTCGACTGCGGCTGGATCTACGGGTTCATGGGCGCGCCTGGCGGCGCCGTCCTGCTCGCCGAGGCCATCGACACCGGGCAGATCCCGGAGGTGATGCGGCCGTTCACGCTCGACCGCTTCTCGAGCGGGCGTTTGCTCGAGGACAACTCACTCGTCGTCATGCACAGCTGATGGACCAGCCGGGTCCAATTCGCATTCGAGGGTCGCACGATCGACGCTCCCGAGGGCCAGTCGATTGCGGCCGCCCTCTACGCCGCCGGGGTCAAGACGCTCTCCTGGAGCAGCAAGTACCGCCGACCGCGCGGGCTTCGCTGCATGTCCGGCGCGTGCCCGAACTGCGCGCTCCGTGTCGACGGGCTGCAGGGAGTGACAGCCTGTCTGACCCCGGTGCGCGGGGGCGAGCGGGTTGAGCGGCATAGGCCCGTCGCGCGGGCGCTTCCGCTGGACCGGCTGTCGAACCTCGCGCCCGCCGGCTTCTACTACGAGCGATTCGCCCATAGTCCGCGGGCGTGGAGATATGCGGAGCGCGGGCTGGCGAAGCTCGCGGGAGTCGCTGAGCTCGCCCCGACCGCAGCGGGGCGGGTCGGCGGCTACCGGGAGAGGTCCGCGGGCGTATTGGTGGTTGGCGGCGGCCGCCGCGGAATGACCGCCGCCGCCGATGCTTCGGCCAGGGGAGCAGAGGTGGTTCTGGTCGAGCGCGAGCCTCAGCTTGGCGGACGGCTGATCTGCCAGGACGGCTCGTCGCACCTGATCGAGGCACATTCGGAGCGGCTCGTCGCCAACGGGGTCGAGGTCCTGCTCGGCACCACCTACATCGGCGCGTTCGAGGATGACGTCGCCGGAATCGTCGACGACCGTGGACTGACCGCGGTGAAAGCCGAGGACGTGATCGAATGTCACGACAACGTCGATCGCGAACTCGCATTCGCCAACGGCGACCGACCCGGCGTTCTCCTCGCAGGCGGTCTTCGACGGCTGCTGGTCCGCGACGGCGTGCCACCGGGTGATACAGGCGTTGTCGTAGGCCCCCGCGAGGAACGCGCCTCGGTTCTCGAGCTGCTCACCCGCGCCGGCGTCCGCGTTGCCGCCGAGGCCGAAGCCAACCAGCTCGTCGCCGCTCACGGCAGGCACAAGGTCGACGCCGTCACGATCGGTGACCGGCGCATCAAGTGCGACTTCGTCGTGCTCGCGCTCGGACGCTGCCGCCCCCCTCTCCGAGAGCGTCCGTGACCATGTACGACGCGTACTTCCTCGACATCGACGGGACGGTGTGCCGAGGCGACGAGCTCATCCCGACGGCAGCCGAGACGATGCAGGCGCTGAGGGCGCTCGATCGCGGCGTGCTGTTCGTCTCCAACGACGCGTCCCGCAGCGAGAGCGCGCACGCTGCCAGGCTGACCGGCCTCGGGATCGTGACGGCGCCCGAGGAGGTGCTGACGCCCACCTCCGTCCTGGTCGAGTTGCTGAGTGAGCGCATTCCCGGCGCACGGGTGCTCGTCATCGGCCGGGAGTCCGTGTCGGACGGTCTCGCCGCCGCCGGCTTCGAGCGCGCGTCCGGCCCGGCGTCGACCGATGCCGTCGTGGTCAGTCACGACCGCTCCTTCGACTACCCGAAGCTGGCGGCGGCGCGCTCGGCGATCGCCGCCGGCGCCCGCCTGTTCGCAACGAACGCGGACGCCGTGCGCCCGACGGCCGACGGATTCGAGCCGGGTACCGGGGCGATCCTCGCCGCGGTTGAGCGCTGCTCCCAGACACGGGCCGAGGCCGTTGCCGGGAAGCCATCCGGCCGCATGCTCCAGGCCCTGCTCGAAAGAGCGGGCGTCGACGTCGACCGTTGCCTGATGGTCGGTGACCAGCTCGAGATCGACATCCGGATGGCATCCGAGGGCGGAATGGACTCAGCCCTCGTCCTCACCGGGGTTACCGACCGTGAGCGACTCAGCTCCGCAGCCGTTGACCCCACCTACGTAATCGAGCGCCTCGCCGACCTTCTGCCCCATGACCACCTGACGTCCTCGGGACGTCGCGATCCGATCAGGAGCCGCACAACATGACAATCGTTCAGGACTGGCCGCGCCTCGCGGCATCGATCGAACCCAGGACGCAGCTCTTCATCGACGGCCGGTTCGGACCGGCGCTCGACGGCCGGTCGCGGACGCTGATCGATCCGGCGACGGGCGAGGAGACCTGGGCCGTATCCGAGGGCGGATTCGGAGGACGTCGAGCTCGCCGTACAGGCGGCGAGGCGGACCTTCGACGAGGGCGTTTGGTCCGGCGTCGCGCCGGCGGAGCGCAAGCGGGTGCTGCTCGACCTCGGGGATCGGCTCGAGGCGAAGACCGCGGAGATGGCGTGCCTGATCACGAAGGAGATGGGCAAGCCGATCGGCTACTCGGTGCGCGAGGTCGGGTCCACGCTGCGCGCGCTGCGCTTCTTCGCCGAGGCCATCGACAAGGTCTACGGCGAGGTCGCCCCGGTGGCCCCGCCCACGCTCGGACTGATCACCCGCGAGCCGATCGGGGTCGTTGGCGCGATCGTGCCATGGAACTACCCGCTTCAGATCGGGATGTGGAAGATCGCGCCGGCGCTCGCCACGGGGAACTCGGTCGTCGTCAAACCGGCCGAGCATTCCCCGCTGTCGACGATGATGGTCGCCGAGCTTGCGGCGGAGGCGGGCGTGCCCGACGGGGTGCTCAACGTGGTCGCCGGCGAGGGTTCGGTCGTCGGGAAGGCGCTCGGGCTACATCCCCAGGTCGACCAGATCGCGTTCACGGGCTCGGCGGAGGTCGGCCGAGAGCTACTCCGAAACGCCGCCGACTCGAACCTCAAGCGGGTGTCCTTGGAGTGCGGAGGCAAGTCCCCCGCGATCATCTTCGCCGATGCCCCGAACCTCGAGCGCGTCGCCGAGATCGCGGCCGATGGCGTGTTCATGAACGCCGGGCAGATGTGCAACGCCGGTTCGAGGATCCTCGTCCAGGCCGGTCGCCGCGACGAGTTCCTCGAGCATCTCGCGAGGACGACGAACGCAAAGTGGCAGCCGGCCGACCCGCTTGCGGTCGACACGTTGATGGGGCCGGTGGTGGATGCGACCCAGCGCGACGCGGGTTCTGTCCTACGTCGAGACGGGCAAGCGCGAAGGGGCCTCGGCGGTCGTCGGCGGGGAATCGGAGCCGGCGAACGGAAAGGGCTACTACGTCTCACCGACCGTGTTCTCCGGCGTCAGCAACGAGATGCGGATCGCCCGCGAGGAGATCTTCGGACCGGTCGCGGCCGTGATCGAGTTCGACACCGACGAGGAGGGTGTGCGGCTTGCCAACGACACCGACTTCGGCCTGGCGGCCGGCGTTTGGACGCACGAGCCTCACCAGGGGTCACCGGGTAGCGCGCGCGCTGCGCGCGGGCACCGTGTATCTGAACAACTGGGACTACGCGGACTACAGCATGCCGTTCGGTGGCTACAAGCAGTCCGGCACCGGACGCGACAAGTCGCTGCATGGACTGGACGGCTACACGCAGCTGAAGTCCACGTTCGTCGCCCTCGAGGAGGAGCCGCACACGGTTCTGCAGCCGGCTGCGATCGCACAAAGCGAGCAGAGGAGCGAGGACCGATGAGCGAACCGATTCGTGCGGTGGTCTACGGAGTCGGGGCGATGGGCTCGATCGCGACCCGATTCATGCGCGAGAAGGGCGTGGAGATCGTCGGTGCCCTCGCGAGAAGCCCGGAGAAGGTCGGCAAGGACCTGGGCGAGGTCGCCGGCCTCGGCTACGAGGTCGGGCTACTGGTCGAGGACGACCCGGAGCGCGTGCTCTCGCGTCGTCCCGACATCGTGATCGACGCCACCGGCAACTACATGCCCGAGGTGTTCGACCATCTGCGGCTCTGTCTCGAGGCCGGCGCGAATGTGGCGACGATCGCCGCCGAGCTGCTCTATCCGTGGGGTACCTCGCCGGCCGCGACCGCCGAGCTGGACGCGACGGCGAAGCGCAACGGCGTCACCGTGACGGGGGTCGGCCTCCAGGACATCTACTGGGTCCAGCTGGTCAGCTGTCTGATGGGCGCGTCGCACACGATCGAGTCCGTGGCCGGGACCGTCAGCTGGAACGTCGACGAGTTCGGACCGGAGGTCGCCGAGGTGCAGCACGTCGGCGACACGCCGGATGAGTTCGCGGCTTGGCTCGAGAACGCCTCCGAGCGTCCACCGAACATCGGCAGGAACATCCTCGGCGCCCTCGTCGCCGACGCCGGCCTGGTCCCGGCATCGATCAGCAGTACGACGCGGCCCGAGCTCGCGCCCGAGGACCGCTACTGCCGCGCCCTCGATCTGAACGTGCCGGCCGGATCGGTGATCGGTTTCACCGACATCGACACGATCGAGACCACATCCGGGGTCGAGTTCTCGTTCGAGATGGTCGGCCGGGTCCACACCGACGACGAGGTCAGCGCCAACGACTGGCTGATCACCGGTGAGCCCGAGCTACGGCTCGCGAACCCGGGCGTTCCGTCGTCGACCGCAACCGTGACTCAGATCGTCAATCGGATTCCTGACGTGATCAACGCCCCGCCGGGCTTCGTGACGATCGACAGGCTCCCGCGCCCGCAGTACCGGCCGTACCCGCTGGACACCTACCTCGCCGCCGGCGGATGATTACCGGCTCCGCAGCCGACGGCGAGACCATCGACTACCACGAGGCCGCCCGGCGCCACCTGTGGCTGAACTTCAGCCGGATGGGCCCGTACGCGCGGGGCGCGGAGATCCCGATCATCGTCCGCGGCGATGGCTGCTACGTCTGGGACGACCGCGGCAACCGCTACCTGGACGGGCTGTCCTCGCTGTTCTGCACGAACATCGGGCACGGGCGCGCGGACATCGCCCAGGCGGGCGCCGATCAGGGGGCGACCCTCGGCTTCTTTCCGATCTGGTCGTACGCGCATCCCGCCGCGGTCGAGCTGGCGGCGAAGATCGCGTCGCTGACCCCGCCCGGTCTCGACCGCGTGTTCTTCACGAGCAGCGGCAGCGAGGCGGTGGACTCGGCCCTGAAGCTGGCCCGGCAGTACTTCAAGCTCACCGGGCGCCCGAACAAGACGAAGGTCATCGCCCGCAATCTCGCCTACCACGGCACGACCTTCGGAGCGCTGTCGGCAACGGGGATCACGGGGATCCGCGAGCCCTTCGAACCGCTGCCCCCGGGCGGCTGCCACGTGCCGAACACGAACCTCTACCGGCCGGCGCCCGGATACGAAGCCGATGGCCTCGCCGATGCGATCGCCGACCGGATCGAGTTCGAGGGGCCGGCCACGGTGTCCGCCGTGATCCTCGAGCCGGTGCAGAACGCCGGAGGCTGCTTCACGCCGCCGCCCGGCTACTTCCAGCGCGTGCGCGAGATCTGCGATGCCTACGACGTCCTGCTGATCGCCGACGAGGTGATCTGCTCCTGGGGGCGGCTCGGCGACTGGTTCGGCGCTCAGCGCTTCGACTTTCGCCCGGACGTGATCACGACGGGGAAGGGCCTCACCTCCGCGTACGCGCCGCTCGGCGCGATGATCGCCTCCGATCGCCTGATGGAGCCGTTCCTCGAGGGCGACAACTCGTTCATGCACGGGTCGACGTTCTCGGGACACCCGGTCGCCTGCGCCGTCGCGCTCGCGAATATCTCGGCGCTCGAACGAGGAGCACGTGCTCGAGAACGTCCGGAAGCACGCGCCGAGCCTTCCGCGCGATGCTCGAGTCGTTGCGCGACCTGCCGATCGTCGGCGATGTCCGCGGCGACGGGTACTTCCACGCGATCGAGCTCGTCCGCGAACGGGAGACGAAGGAGAGGTTCGAGCGCGCCGAGGCCCTCGCGCTGGTTCGCGGGTTGGCCGCTACCTGCTTCGAGGCCGGGCTCATCTGCCGGGCCGACAGCAGGGGGGACCCGATCGTGCAGCTTGCGCCGCCGCTCGTCGCCGGACCCGACGAGTTCCAGGAGATCCACGATGCCCTCCGTCCGGCGCTCGAGACGGCGTCGAGCTCGGCGCGGGCGCACCCACAACCTTGAGGCGACGATGAACGCACGCCGCCGCAAGCGCGAGCCGGAGGTCGCTTCCTCTCTCCGGCCCCGGCTCGCATCTGCTTATGCCGCCTCCCCGACGACGAGGCCTACCCACGCGGAGCGGTGGGCCGTCACGGCCGCGATGACCACCGCCCTGCTGCTCGGTTCCCTCGCGGCCCTGACCTGGGGCGGCGCGGCGCTCTGCTCGGCGCCGTCGTCGCGTCTCGCCGGGCCCTGGGTGCCGATGCTCTGGGGGAGCCTGATCTCGGTGGCCGCCGCGGCGCTCCTGGCGTTGCCGTCAGGCGCGCCGTCGGGGAGTCCGGCCGACTGGGGCTTCGTGGCCCTTGCAGGCGCTGCGTACACCGCCGGCCTCGCGTTCTGGCTCGTGGCGGTCAACGGCGGTCATCTCAGCCTGATCACCCCGATCGTTGCGGCCGACGGGGCGGTCGCTGCCTTGCTCGCCGCGGTTACGGGCACCGCCGATCTCGCTTTCCCCTTGCGATTTCCCTCGGCGTGATGGTGGGCGCGATCGTGGTCATCGCCACATCGGGTGCCACACGGACCGCGGCGCACACGCGGTTTGCGGCCGTCCGGATTCGACCCGTACGTACCAGCGTCACCTTGGCTGCCCTGACGGCCCTGTGCTTCGGGACGCTGTTCTTCGCGTCCGGCAAGGCGTCGGGAATGGACGCGCTCTGGGTCGTCGCGATTTCGCGGATGATTCCGTTGGCCTGCGGGCTGGTCGTTTGCCTGCGCAAGGGGAACCTCATCCCGCCAAGGCCGGCCTGGCGATGGATCGTCGCGTTCGGGCTGCTCGACCTGGCGGGCTACGTGGCCTACATCGAGGGAGCCCGGGAGGACCTCGTGGTCGCCGCGGTCGCGGCGTCGCAATACGCGGCAATCGCGGCCGTGGGCGGCGTGCTCGGATTCGGCGAGCGACTCTCGCGCGCGCAGGTGGCCGGGGTGGTCCTGCTGGTCGGCGGGGCGGCGGGCGTCGCGTCACAGGCCGGCTGAGATGGGCCTCGCTGCGGACTACGTCGTGGTCGGCGGAGGAACGGCGGGCGCGATCGTGGCTCGCCGCCTCGCCGACTCAGGCGCGACCGTCACGTTGCTCGAAGCGGGCCCAACCGGGGAACACGACCCTCGGGTCCTGGCTCTCTCACGCTGGATGGAGCTGGTGACCTCAGAGCTGGACTACGACTACGCGGTCGAAGGCCAGCGGAGCCACGAGCTCCTGCGGTTCAGCAGCGCCCGCGTCCTCGGAGGTTGTAGCTCGCACAACACGTGCATAGCCTGGCGCGCGCCCGATCGGGACATGCAGGCCTGGGAAGCGGCCGGCGCGAGCGGTTGGGGACCCGGTGGCACCAAGCGGTACTTCGATCGGGTCGATGAGCGGGTCAACGTCGAGGACTCCGAGCGGACAAACGTTCTCGTGAGCGCCTTCCTCGAGGCTGCGCGTTCGTGGGGCCTGCCGCTGCGCGACTTCGACGACCCGAACATCGCCGATGGGGTCGGTTGGTTCAGGCTCAACAAGCGCGGGGACCTGCGGATGTCGAGCGCGGTCGCGTACCTGTTTCCAACCGCCGAGGTGCCCGCGACGCTGACGATCAGCCCGGAGACGACGGCATGTCGGCTCGCCATGGATACGAACAACGCCACTACGGGTGTCGTGACCACCGACGGGACCGTTAAAGCGAGCGAGGGAGTGGTCCTCTGCGCCGGAGCGTTTGGCACTCCCCAGCTCCTGCTGCGTTCGGGAGTCGGTCCGGCGCGCGATCTGGCCCGCCTCGGGATCGACGCGGTTGCCGACGTTCCGGGCGTGGGCCGACATCTGCTCGATCACCCCTCGGCGATGGTGGCATGGACGACGAGCCGACCCGTCCCGCCTGGCCAGAGTCATTGGGAGGCCGGGGCGTTGACGAGGCTGGACGGCCGGGACCATCCCGAGATCCTGCATCACCTCACCACGGCCCCCTTCGAGGGCTATCCGGACTCGAGTGATTACCCGAGCCAAGACGACGCGTTCGCGCTGTACCCAAACGTCGCCCACGCGCGCAGTCAGGGATCCGTGACGCTGCGATCGAACGACCCGAACGCCCCCCCAATCATCGACCCCGGCTACTACAGCGATCCCGACGGCTACGACGAGGGCGTCATCGTCGAGGGGATTCGCCAGGCACGCGCGATTGCCGCGCAGGAGCCGCTGGCAGGCTGGATCGATCGAGAGATCGCGCCCGGCCCGGCCGTGACCGACGCCCGAGAGCTGGCCCACTACGCCCGTAAGGCTGCGTTCACGGCGTTTCATCCGGCGGGGACCTGCAAGATGGGCGCCCCAGATGATCCTGACTCCGTCGTCGACCCTGCCCTACGAGTGCGCGGCCTCGATCGCACCTGGATCGCCGATGCCTCGATCTTCCCGAGCATGCCGACGATCAATCCCTGTCTCACCGTGATGATGGTCGGCGAAAAGTGCAGCGATCTGATCGTTGAGGACAGATGACGGAACCAGTCCACACCCACGACGAATGGCGCGCTCTGGCGGGGCAGCTGACGTTCGAGGGAAGGGCGTTCATCGATGGTCAGTTTGCGGACGCTGGGTCAGGGCAGACCTTTCCGACGGTCAATCCGGCGACCGGGCAGGTCCTCGCCGAGGTCGCCGCCGGGGACGTGGACGACGTCCACCGGGCGACACGCGCCGCCCGAACGGCGTTCGACCAGGGCCTTTGGTCGAGGGCGGCGCCCGCCGACCGCAAGCGCGTGCTGCTCCGCCTTGCCGAGCTCGTTCGTGACCATGCCGACGAGCTGGCACTCCTGGACTCACTCGAGATGGGAAAGCCGGTCGAGGAGGCGCTCGCGTTCGACGTGCCGGACACGGCCGGCCTGTTCCAGTGGTATGGAGAAGCGGCGGACAAGCTCTACGGCGAGATAGCGCCGACCGGGCCGGACGCCTTGGCGATGGTCTCCAGCGAGCCCGTGGGCGTCGTCGGGGCGGTGATCGCGTGGAACTATCCACTCGATCTCGCTGCGTGGAAGCTCGCTCCGGCCTTGCTTGCCGGTAACAGCGTGGTGCTCAAGCCGGCCGAGCAATCCTCCCTCTCAGCCCTTCGTCTCGCCGAGCTCGCAGCCGTCGCCGGGCTCCCCGATGGCGTGCTCAACGTCGTGCCGGGCCTCGGCGAGGCAGCCGGCCGCGCGATTGGGCTTCACGACGACATCGACTGCGTCGCATTTACCGGGTCCACCGAGGTGGGCAAGCTCTTCCTCGGCTACTCGGGTCAGTCGAACGCAAAGCCGGTGTGGCTGGAGTGCGGTGGAAGAGCCCGAACCTGGTGTTTAGCGACTGTGACAGTCTCGACGACGCGGCGGAGATGGCCGCGTTCGGCATCTTCTCGAACCAGGGGGAGGTGTGCTCGGCCAACTCACGTCTGCTCGTCGAGCGGTCCATCCGCGAGGACTTGCTCGAGCGCATCGTCGCGCGCGCCGGTGCAATTCGGGTTGGCAACCCGTTGGATCCAGCAACTGGCATGGGGCCGCTTGTCGACCCGGAGCATGCTGACCGCGTCCTGGGTCACATCGAGGCGGGCCGGAGCGCCGGTTCGATCCGATCCGGTGGCGCCCGCGTCGAGGTTGACGGTTACGACCGGACCTTCGTTGAGCCGACGATCATCGAGGGCGTGGCCGCGGATTCCAGCGTCGCCCGGGAGGAGATCTTCGGGCCGGTGCTGACCGTGCTCGACTTCGATCAGGAGGATGAGGCGATCCGAGTGGCGAACGAGAGTCGGTTCGGCTTGGTGGCGTCGGTGTGGACGAGCGATCTGACCCGCGCTCATCGGGTTGCGGCGGCCCTGCGAGCGGGCACCGTCTCGGTCAATACCGTCGATGCCCTCAGCCCGCTGACGCCCTTCGGAGGCTTCAAGCAGTCCGGGTTCGGCCGGGACCTGTCGCTCCATGCCCTCGACAAGTACACCGGCCTCAAGACGACCTGGATACAGCTCTGACCAGGTGCGAGAACGGCGTTCGCCACGTGAACATCCCCGACCCCGACGGGAACGCGATCGCGTTCGCCGAGCTGCCCGACGACGCGAGCGCGTGAGACCATCCGGAGCGCCGATGAGCGACTTCCTGGTCAAGCTCGACGACCTGCGCGAGTGCCGCGTCGCCGAGTCCGAAGTGCCCGAGCTCGAGCCCGGCCAGGCGCTGCTTCGGGTCGAGACCTTCGGGCTGACCGCGAACAACATCACCTACGCGGTGATGGGCGAGATGATGTCCTACTGGGACTTCTTCCCCGCCGAGGACGGCTGGGGTCGCGTCCCGATGTGGGGATTCGCCGGGGTGGAGCGAAGCGAGGCCGAGGGCGTCGAGCCCGGTACGCGCTTGTACGGGTACCTGCCCCCGTCCTCGCACCTTGTCGTCACGCCCGCAGGCGGCCGACGCGCGCGGGTTCGCTGACGCTTCGCCGCATCGGGCGGCGCTGCCCTCGGTGTACCAGCGCTATCTGGCGACCGAGGCCGACCCCCTCTACCGGGCGGACACCGAGGAGATGCAGATGCTCCTGCGCCCGCTCTTCTTCACCTCGTTCCTGATCGACGACCAGCTCGCCGACGAGGGACTGACCGCGCGTGGGCCGATCGTGATCTCCAGCGCCTCGAGCAAGACCGCGATCGGCGCGGCGTTCCTGCTGGGGCAGCGTGAGGGGGTCGAGCTCGTCGGGACTCACCTCGGCGCGGAACGCCGAGTTCGTCGAGGGCCTGGGGATCTACGGCCGCACCGTCACCTACGACGCGATCGACTCGATCGAGCGAGGGCCGGCCACCTTCGTCGACATCGCGGGCGACGGGCCGTTGCGCCTCGCGGTCCATTCGCACTACGGCGACGAGCTCATCCACAGCATGGCCGTGGGAGTCACGCATTGGGAGGAGTTCGGCGCCGGTGGCGGCGAGCTGCCCGGGCCGTCACCGATCCTCTTCTTCGCCCCCGACCGGGTCGTCAAACGATCCGCGGACTGGGGTCCTGCCGGCCTCGAGGCGCGCGTGGCCGACGCCTGGCACCCATTCTGCGAGAGGACGGGTGGCTGGCTAGACGTGATCCATGGCTGGGGATTCGAAGCGGTTCAGGGCGCCTATCTCGACGTGCTCGAGGGCCGCGTCGGCCCGAAGAGCGCCCGCGTGCTCTCGCTGTGAGGCGCCTGGTCGGAGCGGCGTGCCTCGCCGCGGTGATCGCCGGAGCCTCGCTCGGCACCGCCGGTCCCAGCGGAATCGAGCACGACGGCGTTGCAGGTGGCCGCGGTCGGCGCGCCGCAGCGCGTCCACGGCAGCGACGGGCGCGAGCACGTCGTCTACGACCTGGTGATCACGAACACCTTCACCGCCGACATCACGCTCACCTCCCTTGAGGTCAGGGGCGGCGGGAACCAGCTCCTCACGCTCAGCGGCGACGCGCTGGCCGCGGCGATCCTCCCGTTCGGAGGAGGCGGCCCGACGACGATCGTCCCGGTGTCGTCGACCGTCGTGGTGTACGTCGACGTCGTGCTGCCACGCTCGGCGGGGCGAACCGTGCCGAAGCGGGTCCGCAACCGGATCACCTACACGCTGCCGCCCGGAGCGCCTGTGGAGGCGGTCATTGGAAGCACGACGGTCCGCGGGCCCGATCTGCGCGTCGATCCGCACGCGCCGATCGTGATCGCTCCGCCGCTGCGGGGCGGCGGTTGGGTCTCGGGCAATGCGTGCTGCGGCGACGCCTCCGTGAACCACCGCTCGACGATCCTGCCCGCGAACGGGACTTACGTCGCGCCCGAGACCTTTGCGGTCGACTACATCCGCGTCGTCGACGGCCGCATCTACGACGGCGACGGCACGCAGAACGCCGACTGGCCCGGCTACGGAGTCCCGGTCCGCGCAGCCACGAGCGGAAGGGTGGTCTCGGCGGTCGACGACCGGCCGGAGGTCCCCCCGTTCACCGCCACCGATGACAACGCCACCGTCACCGAGCCGTCGCAGTTCGGGGGCAACGGCGTCGTGGTCAAGATCCGGCCCGGCGTGTTCGGCCACTACTACCACCTGCAACCCGGGTCGGTCCGGGTCGAGGTCGGTCAGCGGGTGCGGACCGGGCAGAAGCTCGGCCTGTTCGGCAACAGCGGGAACACGACCGGGCCGCATCTTCATTTCGGGATCAACGACGGCCGGAACCCGCTCACCTCCGGCGAGCCTCCCGTTCGAGATCGACCGCCTCCGCTTCGAGGGCGACCGCCGCCGCAGGCGCGGCGCCCGGCGAGCTCACGCTGACCGGCACCCCGCACGACGAGCGCCGCTCGCATCCGCTCGTCACCTCGGTCAGCGACTACTCGCGCTGATTTCACCCGACCAGGTCGAGCGCCGCGCCGACGATCGTCTCCGGGTCGATGCCGTGGTGGACGTACAGGTCCGTGATGTCGCCGGACTGTCCGAACTCGGTGACCCCGAGCGAGGCGATGGGAACGTCGCGGACCTGGCCGAGGAAGGCCACGTGTGGGGATGGCCGTCGAGCACGGTCACGATCGGGGCGGCGCGACGGGCCGGAAACAGCCGATCGAGGATCTCCCAGTCGCTGCCCGGATCCAATCCCGAGCGCGCCCGCACGGCCCTGTAGATCAGGTCCGGGGAGGTGAGGCACGCCACGTCGGCGCCGATGCCCGCGGCCTCGAGCTCATCCGCCGCCGCCAGGGCCTCGGGGAGCACGGCGCCGACGGCGCCGATCGTGACCGCGACCGGCGCGCGCGCCTCGCGCAGCACGTACCCGCCGGCGAGCGCGTCGCGGCGGCGGCGCTCCCGGGCAGCGGCATCGCCGGGAGGCGCGGCCAGCGCCTGGTCGATCGGCCGGGTCGAGAGCCGGAAGTACGCCGAGCTTCCGCCGTCGCGTCCGAGCTGCGCGATCGCGTGCAGAAAGCACCACTCGAAGTCCTGCCCGAACGCGGGCTCCCAGTAGGTCACGCCCGGCTGGCCGAGCACCGCGCCGGGCGTGACCACGGACTGGTGCGCGCCGCCCTCGGGGCCGAGGGTCACCCCCGACGGGGTGCCGACCAGGATCGACTGGCCGCCGGCGTAGATCCCGAACGCCCACGGCTCGAAGCAGCGCATCAGGAACGGGTCGTAGATCGTCCCGATCGGCAGCAGCGGGCAGCCGTCGCGTGAGAAGGT
This sequence comes from uncultured Solirubrobacterales bacterium, assembly GCA_963729065.1. GTDB lineage: Bacteria > Actinomycetota > Thermoleophilia > Solirubrobacterales > 70-9 > WHSW01. The sequence goes on along the minus strand of CAVSMS010000010.1, from coordinate 32,279 downwards.
CGAGCCGAGCTCGCCGAGCAGGCCGACCAGGTTGACCTCGGCGATCCCGAGCTCGATGTGCTGGCCGTGGTCCGATTCGCGCCAGCGGATCAGCGTGTTGGTGTCGTCGGCGAACCAGTCCACGCGCTCGCCGATCGACCAGACGCCGACATGGTTGATCCAGCCGCCGAGGTTGGTCGAGGAGGCGACGTCGGGGCTCACGGTGACGACGTACCTGGCCACCTCCGGGGCGTCGTGTCCGAGGTCGGCGAAGAAGCGCCCGAAGGCCTGCTGGGTCGATTCGGTGCCCGCGTGGGACCGTCCCAGCTCCGGAGGGACGGCCGGCGGCGGCCGGCGCTCGGGCTGCTCGCGACGCGAGGCGCTTCGCGGCCGCGGAGCAGACCAGACCCTCGGGGCTTTCGGGATCGAAGCGTGCCCACGGATCGGCGGCATCGGCCCCCAGCTCGGCGGCCAGCTGGCTGAGCTCGTCGGCGCGCACGAGCGCCGAGTGGTTGGCCGGGTGACCCTCGATCGGAAGGCGCCAGCCCTTGAGCGTGTAGGCGAACAGAACGGCGCGGGCGATCCGTCGCCCGGTCGCAGCGGCGCAGGCCGTCGAGGACGGAGCCGAGGTCGTGGCCGCCGAGATCGCGCACGGCCGCGTACAGCCGGGCGTCGTCCACCTCCTGAAGGAGCGCCTCGATCGCCGGCGAGCCGCGCCCCCGCCCCGGAAGGCGCTCGCGGATCTCGGTCGCGTCGCATCGCAGCAGGCGCTGGTACTCCTCGTTCGGCATCTCGTCGATCCGGACGCGAAGATCCTGCCCGCCGGCGGACGCGTAGAGCTCCTCCAGCAGCGGTCCGTACTTGACGACGACGACCTCCCACCCGGCCGCCTCGAACATCGCCAGCAGGCGCCCGACGGCCATGTCGGGGACGACCCGGTCGAGCGACTGGCGGTTGAGGTCGACGATCCAGGTCACCTCGCCGAGACGCGCCGGAACGGGATCGCAGATCGCCTCCCAGACGGCGCCCTCGTCGAGCTCGGCGTCGCCGAGCAGCGCCACGTGGCGGCCGCCGACGGGGATCTCGAAGTGCCCGGCGAGGTAGCGGTGCGCGAGCGCGCCCCAGATCACCTGCGGTGGCCCCGATTCCCACCGACCCGGTCGAGTAGTCGACGGGGTCCGGATCCTTGGTCCGCGACGGGTAGCTCTGCAGCCCCCCGTACTCCCTCAGGCGCTTGAGGTAGGAGACGTCGAGCTCACCGAGCAGGTAGTTGATCGCGTGCAGGACGGGGGAGGCATGCGGCTTCACGGAGACGCGATCGGGGGCGCGCAGATACTCGAACCAGAGCGCCGTCATCAGGGTGACGACGGAGGCGCTGGACGCCTGGTGTCCGCCGACCTTGACCTGCGAGCGGTTCGGGCGGACGCGGTTGGCGTGGTCGACGATCGCGGTCGCGAGCCACAGGACGCGGCTCTGGATGGAGTCGAGGATCCGCAGCTCGGCCTCCGAGAGAGACCCTGCCTCCGCGGCCGCCGAGCCCCCCGATGCGTACGTGGTAGCCATTCAATCCCGTCCCAGATCCGTATCTAGTATTTCAAGTAGTGTCCAATATAATCAACGAAAGCGCGACCGCGAGGAGAGATCGATGCCAGTCATCACCGTGCAGATGTGGAGTGGCCGCACCGGCGAGCAGAAGGCCGCGCTCGCGGAGGCGATCACGAGCGCCATGGTCGAGATCGCGGGCAACACCAGGGAGAAGGTCAACGTGATCTTCCAGAACGTCGACCAGGAGAACTGGGCGATCGGCGGCGAGCTGTCCGTCGGCCGGCCGCACGGCGCGAAGAAGCCCGAGCCGGACTGCCGACGGCGCCGATGCGGCGCCTGACGCCAACCCGCACATCCTGCACGCCGCGCTGCGCTTCCGGGACCTCGACGCGGCGGAGAAGTTCTACGTCGACACGCTCGGATTCGGCGTGCGCAGCAAGGAGGAGTTCCGCGACGGTCAGCCGGCGATCATCACCAAGGCCGGGGTCGGGCTCGTCGGCGGACGCTCGGAGGGCGCGCTCGACCACGTCGCCTTCGAGGTTCCGAGCCTCGCGGATGCGATCGCGCTGGTCGAGGAGAAGGGGCTGAAGTTGATCCGCGGTCCGCTGGACATGCCCTACGGGCGGTCGATCTACATCGAGGATCCCGAGGGCACGGAGGTCGAGCTGATCGAGGTCGAGAAGTAGTAGTGCCGCCGGACGACGGCGTGCGTTGGAGCGATCTGACGATCGCGATCGTCGGCGGTGACGATCGCGAGCAGGTGATCGCGCGGCTGGCGGCCGAGACCGGAGCCGAGGTGCGGGCGTTCGGGTTTCCATGGCCGGAAGGCGGGATCCCCGGCGTCACGGCGTCGAAGAGCGCCGCCGAGGCGATCGAGGGGGCCCGCTACGCGCTCTTCCCGATCCCCGGGCTCCAGGACGGCAAGCTGTTCGCCGAGGGCACCAGCGAGCCGATCCACCCCGACGAGGAGTTGCTCTCGCGCCTGGCGCCGGGCGCGCTGATCATCGGCAACAGCGACGACGCCATGGACGAGTGCGCCGGCCGCCTTGGAATCCCGGTCGACAACTACGAGGGGGACGAGGAGCTCATGAGGCTCCGCGCTCCGGCGATCGTGGAGGGTGCGATCAGCATCGCGGTCCAGAACACGGACCGCACCCTGCACATGTCCGAGATCGCCGTGGTCGGCTTCGGCAACATGGGCCGGCAGGTCGCGCAGACGCTCCTGGCCCTGCGAGCGTCGGTGCACGTGGTCGCACGCAACCCCCTGCAGCGGGCCGCGGCCTACGCGCTGGGCGCGCAGCCCGCTCCGCTGGAGGAGCTGCCGGAGCTGGCGCCGGACATGCTGGCGATCTTCTCGACGGTTCCGGCGCCCATCGTCGATCGGACGGTGCTCAGCCGGCTTCCCGACGACGGCGTGGCGATCGACATCGCCGCCCCGCCGGGCAGCGTCGACTTCGAGGCGGCCGCCGAGCTGGGGGTGCGGGCGGTCTGGGCTCGCGGGCTCGGCAAGCGCGCTCCGGTGACCGTCGGGCGCTCGCAGTGGTACGGGATCAGACAGCGGATCGAGGCGGCGGAGGCCGAGCGTGGCGGGTCCTGACCAGGAGATCGTCGAGAAGCTGATCGGGGCGATGGCCGAGCGTGAGCTCGACGCGGTCGCCGCGATGTCGCCCGAGAACGTCACCTACGTCGCGGGGGTGGCGATTCCGTCGCAGTCGATCGTCCGCTCTCGCCTCGCCGCCGCCGTCGTCCCGCGGGAGGCCGAGACGGCGGTGGTCGCCGTCGGCCTCGAGGGCGACCTCGTCCGCGAGCGGTCCCGCCTCGCCGACGTGATCACCTACGAGGAGTTCGTCGAGGACCCGATCGACGTGATCGCGCGGACGATCGCCGACCGGGGCCTGGCCCAGGCCCGGATCGGGATCGAGACGACCTACCTGTCGGTCAGCGATCACGAGCGCCTCACCCGCGCCCTGCCGCAGGCGAGCCTGGAGCCCGTCGACGAGCTGTTCGAGGACCTGCGCATGGTCAAGACACAAGGAGAGATCGAGGCCCTGCGCCAGATCGGCGACGTGGCGCAGCGCATCACCACCGTCGCCTGCGCGGCGGTGGCCCCCGGAGACACCGAGCGCAAGCTCGGGAACATCATCGCCGAGCTCTACGGGGACGGCGGCGGCGATCGGCTGACGATGCTGGTGGTCGCGGCCGGGGAACGCTCGGCGCACCCGAACGGGCCGCCGACCTCGCGGGTGATGGCGGAGGGCGAGCTCGTGCGGCTCGACGTGATCGGAACCGCGGGCGGCTACTACTCGGACGTGGCCCGCACGGCCGTCGTCGGCGAGCCGAGCGCCCGCCAGCAGGAGATCTACGACCTGCTCCGCGACGTGCACCGCCGCACGCTCGCCGCGCTGCGGCCCGGCGTTCCCTGCGCCGACATCTACCGGATCTACGCCGAGGCGATGGCCGAGGCGCAGCTGCCCGCCTACCACTTCGTCGGCCACGGGCTCGGGATCACCCTGCATGAGGAGCCCTTCCTCAACCCACACGGGTCGCAGGTCCTCGAGGAGGGGATGGTGATGTGCATCGAGCCCCTGACCTTCGTCTCGGGGGAGTTCGGGGTCCAGATCGAGGACGAGGTGCTGATCACGGCCGACGGCTGCGAGCCGCTCACCGAGGCCGGGGAGCTACTTCGGATCGGAGCGTGAGGGGAGGTCGGACCGGTCGCCCGCGGCGAGGGCCGTCCACAGCCCGACGTCGAACCTCTCGCCCGGGATGCGCTCGATGAAGTCGCGGACCCAGCGTTCGAACTTCTCCCTCCACAGCTGCTCGGCCGCGACCGAGTCGCCCGCGGCGATCGCCCGATGCAGCGACTCGATCTCGGTGAGCATCGTCTGCAGCTTGTCGGAGTAGTGCATGTCCAGCGTGGCGATGAACATCCTGACCTGCCAGGTCAGCCGCTCCCACTCCTGGGCCACGCGCGGGAGCCCCGCCGCCTCCACGATCGCCGACTGAAAGTGCGAGGTCGGCCTCCGCGGCCCGATGCTCGTCGCCCGCTCGCACGCTCGCGCGGACCCGATGAAGCGCGACCTCGAGCTCGGCGAGCACCGGGGAGCGCGGGTCGATCATCAGCTTGTGCAGGGCGAGCGAGCCGATCGAGGCCCGCAGCGCATAGACCTCGAGCACGTCGGCGGCGCGGACGTCGGGGACGATCGCGCCGCGGTTGCGGATGTTCCTCACCAGGCCCTCGTGCTCGAGCAGCCGCAGCGCGTCGCGGATCGGGGCCCGCGACATCCCGAGCTGCTCGGCCAGCGGGAGCTCCTTGATCCGCTCCCCGGGCCGCAGCCGTCCCTGCACGATCGCCTCGCGCAGAGCCTCGGCCACCACGACGACGTTCGACGGGATCGGGGCGGGCGCTCGAATCGCTGTCTGCAGATCGGGCATCAGACGATGTTGTATTCGGGGCGCAGCTGCGCCTGGCTGAAGCGGTCGGCCGACAGCGGCCCGACGTCGACGAACGGGGCCCGCTCGAGGTACAGGTCGCGGAGGATCTCGCCGGTCGCCGGACCCTGCAGGAACCCGTGTCCCGAGAACCCCGTCGCGTAGAGAAAGCGCGACACCGCCGCCGCCTCGCCGATGATCGCGTTGTGGTCCGGGGTCATCTCGTAGAGGCCCGCCCAGCCGCCCCTGATCCCGGCCTCGGCGATCCGCGGAGCGCGCCGCTGGACGATCTCCAGCAGCTCGGGAATCCACTCGTCGGTCGACTCGAAGTTGAAGCCGGGGGGCTGGTCCTGGTCGGACATCCCCATCAGCAGGCCGGGCCCCTCGCGGTGGAAGTAGAAGGTCGTCTCGAAGTCGATCGTCATCGGCAGGTTGGGGGGCAGCGGGACGATCGGCTCGGTGAAGAGGATCTGGCGCCGCACCGGCATCACCGGCAGGCCGACCCCGGCGAGGTTCGCGCAGCCCTGTGACCAGGGCCCGGCGGCGCAGATGACGGTGCCGGTGGCGATCGAGCCCTCGCTGGTGACCACCCGCTCGATCCTGCCGTCGGCGACGACGATCTCGAGCGCCTCGCAGTTGGTCTGCAGATGGGCTCCGTGGGCGCGCGCTCCGCTCGCGTAGCCCTGGACCACCGCGTCGGGGGTCGCGTGGCCGTCCTCGGGGGAGAAGGCGGCGGCGAGGACGTCGTCGACCTCGATCAGGGGACACAGCTCGCGGGCCTCCGCCGGGGTCAGGATCCGGCTCGGGACCCCGTGCGCGGCCTGTAGCTCGACGCTGCGCTCGAACTCGGCCACGTCGCGCTCGCTGGTGAGCAGGAACAGGTAGCCGACCTCGTGCAGGTCGATCTCCCAACCCGGGCGGCGCCCGAAGTCACGGAACGCCGCCAGGCTTCGCTGGGCGATCTCGATGTTGAGCTCGTCGGAGAACTGGGCGCGGACGCCGCCGGCGGCTCTGCCGGTTGAACCGGAGCCGAGCTCGGCGCGCTCGACCAGGACCACGTCGACGCCCGCCTCGGCGAGGTGGAAGGCGGCGCTGGCTCCGATCACGCCGCCGCCGATGACGACGACGGAGGCCGAGCCGGGGAGTTGAGGGGGCCTGCGCCGGCTCATCGATCAGCTCAGATTGCAGATTATCAACAATCTGATAGAACCCGAAAGCCGCGAAACCGAGCCACGGAGAGGCGCGGCGAAGGCCCCATGACGTCCGAGACCAAGCCCGGCGACGAGAGCGCCCCGACCTGGGTCGGCGCGTCCGAGCTGCGGGAGGCGCTGCCGGTCGCCGCCGCCGCGGACGCGCTCGAGCACGCGCTGCGGCTCGGTTCGCTGCCGCGCGGCTCCGCAGCGTCTGGCGGTCGAGGCACAGGGCGGCCAGCTGCTGGTGATGCCGGCGGCCGGGACCACGGGCACCGGGGTCAAGTTGGTCACCGTGCAGCCGGACAACCCCGGGCGGGGACTGCCGACGGTGCAGGCGATCTACGTGCTCTTCGCGGACGACACCCTCGCGCCGGTCGCCCTGGTCGACGGGGCGGAGCTCACCGCTCTGCGAACCTCGGCGGTCTCGGCGGTCGCCACCCGCCACCTGGCGCGGCCCGAGGCGGCCAGGCTGGTCGTCTTCGGCGCCGGCGTTCAGGCCCGCGCCCACGTGCGGGCGATGCGCGCCGTCCGGCCGATCGCCGACGTCACCGTGGTCGGAAGGAGCAGCGGGTCGGCGGCGGCGCTCGTCGGCGAGTTGGAGGCCGAGGGGGTCGTGGCGCAGCGTCGGCGAGCCGCACGCTGTCGGCGAGGCGGAACTCGTCTGCACCTGCACGAGCTCGAGCGATCCGCTGTTCGACGGCGACTGGCTGCAACCCGGTTGCCACGTGAACGCGATCGGGTCGTACCAGCCGCACACGCGAGAGGTCGACAGCCGGACGGTCGCCCGCTCGTCGGTCGTGGTCGAGGACCGCGATGCGGTGCTCGCCGAGGCGGGCGACCTGCTGCTCCCGATCGAGGAGGGCGTGATCAAGGCCTCGGACATCGCCGGCGACCTGCGCGACGCCGTCCAGGGGCGCTGCTCGCGCACGGACTCGAGCTCGATCACGCTGTTCAAGTCCGTCGGCGTCGCCTGGCAGGACCTGGTCGTGGTCGAGGCTGCGGCCCGCCGGCTCGGGATCGGCTAGCGATCCCCGGCGTCGCCGGCGCGGCGCCCCGAGACCACCCAGGCACCCTCGCCGCGCCCGTCCTCGCGCGCGATCTCGACCCCGTAGACGTCGCGGGCGGCCTCGGGCGAGATGTAGCCGTCGTCGACGTCCGCCTGGATGCTCTCCAGGTCGCGCTCGCGGACCGGGCCGAAGCCGCCGCCGCCGGAGCACCGCATCTCGACCACGGTGCCCTTCGGCACCAGGGTCGGCCGCGTCTTCGACCGCAACACCTCGCGGGTGCCGTCGGGAAGCACGATCGCGTACTCGGCCCGGCGCGCCGGCTCGCCGCCGAGCAACCCGTAGGGCGGCACGATGGCGCGCTCGGCGGCCACGGTGAGGATCGTGTCCCGCTCCATGCGCATCTCCCTGCGGATGCCGGTCCCGCCCCGGAAGCGCCCCGGTCCGCCGCAGTCCTCGGCGATCTCGTAGGCCAGCGAGGTGACCGGGAAGCTCGCCTCGAGCACCTCGATCGGAGTGTTGCCGGTGTTGCCCATGTTGACCCGCCGGGCGTTGGCCCCGTCGCCGCCCGCGTGCGCGCCCTGGCCGGCGCCATGGACCTCGAGGTGGACCGTGACCGTGTCGGTCGCGCCCTCGGGCCGATCGCCGTCCTCGTCGACCGGGATGTTCCAGCCCATGATCAGGATCCCGGAGGTCCCGGAGCCGGCGGCGCAGACGCGGTCCTCGACCGCCCCGGCAAGCGCGCCGATCACCGTGTCGACGACGCGATAGGAGGTCTCGTGGTTGGAGGCGACCACGGGGGCGGGCGCCCGGGGGTTGAGCACCGAGCCGAGCGGCGCGACGACGTCGATCGGCCGGTAGCAGCCCGAGTTGGGCGGGTTCTCGGGATCGGTGAGCACCTTGATCGCATAGAACGCCGAGGCGACCGTGACCGCGTAGGGGCAGTTCATCCCGCCGCGCACCTGGGGCGAGGAGTCCGAGAAGTCCACGATCACGTTCGATCCCTGGATCGTCACCCGCGCGGCGATCCGGATCGGCTCGTAGTCGATCCCGTCCCCGTCGCACCAGTCCTCGAACGACCACTCGCCGTCGGGGATCTCCCCGATCGCGATCCGCGTCAGCCGCTCGGAGCTGTCGAGGATGTGATCCATCGTCTCCAGCACGGCGTCGACGCCGTAGCGCTCGCAATAGGAGCGCACCCTCTGCTCGCCCGTGAAGCAGCCCGCGTACTGGGAGCGCAGGTCGCCGATGCGCTCGGCGGGGTTTCGCGTGTTGGCCATCAGCAGGTCGACGACGTCCGAGTTGATCTCGCCCTTGCGATAGATCTTCACCGGCGGGATCCGGATGCCCTCGCCGAACAGGTCGGTGGCCTCGTTCGAGTAGCTGCCGGGGGCGAGGCCGCCGACGTCGACCCAATGCCCCCGCACCGCCGTCCACCCGATCAGCCGGCCGGCGACGAAGATCGGCTTCGCCATGAACATGTCGGGGAGGTGGTTGTTGCCGCAGTAGGGATCGTTCTGCAGCAGCACGTCACCCGGGCGCAACTCCTCCGCCGGAATTCTCGAGAGACACCCGGCGAGCGAGAACGGCATCGAGCCGAGGTGGTTGGGGATGTCGGCGGGGCCCTGGATCACGAGCTCGTTGGAGGCGGCGAGCAGGGCGCAGGAGAGATCGCCGGCCTCCTTCCACAGGTTCGAGTAGGCCGTTCGCAGGACGACCGCCTTCATCTCTGCCACGGCGTCCATCAACCCGGATCGGATCACCGCGCTCGTCGTCGGATCGAGCATCGCCACCTCAGCCCGCCTTCAGCCGCAGCCGGCCCAGGGCGTCGACCGTCGCCCGGCAGCCGGGCGGCAGCAGGGTCGTGGCATCGGCCTGCGTGACGATCGCCGGCCCCTCGAGGCGCGCCCCCGGCAGCAGGGTCTCACGCTCGTAGACAGCGGTCCGGGCGGCGTCCTCCGGCCGCGGGCCGAACTGCACCTGCCGCTCGCTCGCCGGCGCCGGCCGGCCGGCATCTCCCGGTGGCCCGTTGTGTTCGGCGGCGTCGCCTCGTGGCAGTCGTCCCACCGCGCGCAGCCGGGCCGCCGCCGCCTCCAACGGCGTGTCCTGGGCCGCGAAGCCGAACAGCTTCTCGTGCAGGCGGTGAAAGGTCCGGGCGACGTCGTCCACGCCCCCGTCGGCGAGCTCGGCCTTCGGCAGGGGCACGGTCAGGCTCGCCTGCTGGCCGATGTAGCGGAGGTCGATGCCGAGCTCGAAGTCCTGGTCGTGCGGCGGCGATCCCCTCGCCGGCGAGCTCCTCGCGCGCCTCGGAGACCAGGGCCCCGAAGGCGGCGGTGAGCGCCGGCGCGGTGTCGCGATCGAGCGGGGTCAGCTGCGTGCTCACGTAGTCGCGGACCACGTCGGCCATCACGTGGCCGACGGCACAGTGGCATCCCGGGAACTCCGGAACGACGACCTCGGGGATGCCGATCTCCTCGGCGATCCCGACGGCGTGCATCGGGCCGGCCGCTCCGAAGGCGATCAGGGCCGCCTCGCGGGGGTCGAACCCGCGCTCCACCGACACCGTCCGCACCGCGCCCGCCATCGCGGTGTCCGCGAGGCGACGGATCCCCCAGGCCGCCTCGACCGTGGACAGGCCGAGCTTCTTGCCGAGGCGCTCGCAGACCCGGAACGCCTGCCCGGCGTTCAGGGCCAGCTCGCCGCCGAGCCTCTGGTCCTCGCCCAGGACGCCGAGCACGAGGTTGGCGTCGGTGACCGTGGGCTCGTCGCCGCCCTTTCCGTAACAGGCAGGCCCGGGCGTCGATCCCGCGCTCTGCGGGCCGACCGTGAACTGCCCGGCGGCGTTGACCCGTGCGATCGAGCCACCGCCGGATCCGATCGTCAGCACGTCGACCGCCGGGATCCGGACGGGCATGTCGTGCAGCGTGCGCTCGCGGACCAGCGACGGCTCGCCGTCCTCGAGCAGCGCCACGTCGCAGCTCGTCCCGCCCATGTCGAGCGTGATCGCGTTCAGGATTCCGGCCTCGGACGCCAGCGCCCGGCTGGCGACGACCCCGCCGCTCGGCCCCGAGAGCAGCAGCGTGACCGGCAGCTCGGCGGCGCGCTTCGGCGAGATCACGCCGCCGTTGGACTGCATCACCCACAGCGTCGCGTTCTCGTTCCAGTCGCGCACCGCGTCGTCGAGCCGGCTCAGATAGCCGCTCGTGCCCGGCATCACGTACGCGTTGAGGATCGCGGTGCTGCTGCGCTCGTACTCGCGGTGATCGGAGAGGATCTCGCTCGAGAGCGACACCTGCAGATCCGGGGCCTCCTGGCGCAGGAGCTCCTTCACGGCGTGCTCGTGGCCCGGGTTCGCATAGGCATGCAGGAGGCAGACCGCGACGCTTCCGATCTCCCGAGCGGCGAGCTCCCGCGCGATCCCGCGCACCTGCTCGGCGTCGACGGGCTCGACCTCCGAACCGTGCCAGTCCAGGCGCTCGTCGATCTCGAAGCGGTCCCGGCGGGCGACGATCTGGCGGACCGGCGCGTTCAGGTCATACAGCTGATCGGCGGATCGCCACAGGCGCCCGATCTCGGGCACGTCGCGACACCCCCGCGTGGTCAGATAGGCGACGCGGGGGCCCGAGAGCTCGAGCGCGATGTTGGTCGCCTTGGTCGTGCCGTGAAAGACGTACTCGACCTCCGACGGCTCGATTCCCTGCTCACAGAGGTCGTCGATCGAGTCGGTCACCGAGCGTCGCCGGGTCCTCGAAGGAGGTCGGGACCTTGGCCGAGGCGACCACCCCCTCGGCCTCGTCCCAGCACACGCTGTCGGTGAAGGTGCCGCCTGTGTCGACGCCGATCCGCCTCACGCGCGGGACGAACCCTCCATGTGATACAACCTTACAGTATTTTGAATAGTGGGTCGTCTGACTGGACGACGCCGCAGGAAGCGAGAGCAATCTAGATGCAGATCACCGCGATCGAGCCCTTCAGCGTCGCCCTCCCGACCAGGCGCGACCATCGCTGGACGACGAGCATCACGGAGATCGGGCGTCCGATCCTGGTGAGGGTGACGGGCGACGACGGCACCGTGGGCCTCGGCGAGGCGCCGGTGACCCCGGAGTGGGGAGGAGACCACCGGCGCTACTACGGGGAGACGCCGCAGACCGCCGCGCACCTGATCCGGGATCTGATCGCGCCGGCGATCGTCGGCATGGACCCGTTCGACATCGGCGCCATCCACGACCGCATGGAGGAGGTCGTCAAGGGCCACCTCTACACCAAGGCCGCGGTCGACATCGCCTGTTACGACCTGATGGGCAAGGCCGCCGGCCTGCCGGTGCACGCGCTGCTCGGCGGCAAGCGGCGCGACACGATCGAGATCGCGACCAGCTTCGGCCTCAACCTGTCTCCGGAGGAGGCCGTGGAGGAGGGGAAGGCGGCGCTCGCCGACGGCGTCCGTCACTTCAAGGTCAAGGTCGGCGCGGACGGGGCGCGGAACGCCGAGGTGCTCGACGGGCTGCGCCGGGTCGGAGGCGACGAGGTCGGCATCCACGTCGACGCGAACACGGCCTGGGTCGACGCGAAGACCGCGATCCGCGAGATCCGGCGCCTGGAGCCCTTCGACATCCTCTGGGTCGAGCAGCCCTGCGACAGCGCCGAGCAGCTCGCCCAGGTGACGGCGCGGAGCGACATCCCGGTGATGGCCGACGAGAGCTCCTGGACCGCCCGCGACGTCTACGACCTCAGCGTCGCCGACGCCGTCGACCTGATCTCGATCTACACGACCAAGGCCGGCGGGCTGTACCCGTCGCTCGCCGTGGCCGCGCTCTGCGAGACGACGGGCATGCGGGCCAACCTGAACGGATCGCTGGAGACCGGGGTCGGGAACGCCGCCAACCTGCACATCGCGGCGTCGGCGAAGATGACGACCCTGCCCTGCGTGCTGACCATCAACGCGCCCCGGGGCAGCGAGCAGACGACGGTCGCGGGGCGCTACTACACCGACGACATCGTCACCGAGGCCTACGGGTACGCCGACGGCCGCCTCGAGGTGCCCACGGGACCCGGGCTCGGGATCGAGCTCGACGAGTCGAAGGTGGCCGAGTATGCGGTCGACGTGTAGGGGCGACCGATGAGGGTCGCCGTGATCGGCGCCGGCAACGGCGGTCACGCGATGGCCGCGCACCTGACCGTGGAGGGACACGAGGCCGTCCTCTTCAGCCGGACGAAGTCGAAGATCGACGACATCGAGGCCGCGGGCGGGATCGTCATGCACGGCCTGGGCGCGGAGGGGCTCGTGCCGATCGCCGGCGCGACGACCGACATCGGCGCGGCCGTGGCGGAGGCCGAGATCGTGATCAGCACGGTGCCGGGAATGGTCCAGCCCGACTACCTCGAGCTGCTGATCCCCCACGTCACCTCCGAGCAGGCGCTGTGGTTCTGCCCCGGCAACGCGATGTCGCTGATCGCCCGCCCCCTGCTCGCGGCGGCCGGCAAGCCGGACGTGCTGCTGATCGAGTCCAACACCCTCACCTACGCGGTGCGCAAGACGGCGCCGGCGTCGGTGCGCGCGACCTATCTGCTGCTGGCTCGCTGCGCGGCGTTTCCCGCGAGTCGCAACGACGAGGCGATGGAGCTGGTGCGCCGGCTCTATCCGCTCCCCGCCGCGCCCAACGTGCTCGACACGACGCTCAACAACGTCAACCCGATGATCCACGTCGTCCCGAGCCTCCTCAACATGGGCTCGATCGACGCGCGGGACGGGGCCTTCTCGATCTACGGAGAGGGCATGACCGAATCGATCCTCGGCGCCATGGAGGCCCTCGACCGCGAGCGTCTGGCGCTGCTCGAGCACTTCGGCCTCGACGCGATGCCGCTCGACGCGCTGTACGAGGAGCTCGGGACCGGACCGATCTACCGCCGCTCGATGGGGGTCGGAGCGGCCGAGCGCTACGAGCCGCGCTTCCTGAGCGAGGACGTCCCGATCGGGCTGGTGACGATGGCGTCGCTCGGGCGGGAGCACGGCACGCCGACGGGGCTGATCGAGGGGCTGATCGAGCTCGCCGGCGCGGTGGACGGGGTCGACTACAGGTCGGGTGGCCGCAGTGCGGCGGTGCTCGGCCTCTCGGGCATGAGCGTCGACCGGGTCACCGAGTACCTCCACGAGGGCGGGTGAGGTGAGCTGCCCGCTCGGCGCCGCGACCGGAGGCCCTCCGTGGTCCTCTCTCGCGGAACGGTCGCCCCGGCGGCGCCGAGCCGGCAGCTGCCCTGCGGAAACGGTTGACAGCGTTCCGCCGCATCATCTAGTATTTCAAGTGTCGTCAAATATTCTCAACGCGGTCGGAGGAGCTTGGGCCGCGTGGGAAGAGAGCTTGCCGGGTCGGCGGGCTACCAGAGGAGAGGGAAATGCGAATCTCTGTTGATGGAGCGGGCCCGCTCAGGTCCCGCCTGGTGCTCGCCGTTGCGCTCGGTGCTCTGACCCTTGGAGTCGCTGCCTGCGGCGGCGACGACAGTGACAGTGAGAGCTCGGACAGCGCGTCCGGCGACACGGTCGACGTGGCCGTCACCTCGGGGGCCACCCTCGGCGACGTTCCGGGGGTCGAGGGATCGGTCGAGACCGGCGCCGAGTTCGGCCTCAATCAGAGCCCGGACAACATCAAGCGCTTCGACTCCCACGCGACCGCGATGCAGGTGCTGCTCGGCGGGCGCGCCGACGTGGTCTCGGGCTCGTTCGTCAGCAACCTGAAGCTGATGGAGCAGGGACAGGACATCAAGGTCTTCTGCGGCGTTCAGAATGCGACCGAGGAGAACTTCGTCGGTACCGGTGACATGACGTCGATCGAGGACCTGCAGAACCCTGACAACACCCTGGCGATCGACAGCCCGGGAGGCGCGGCGGACTTCTTCCTCAACTTCCTGCTGTATGAGGAGGACGCCGGCTTCTTCGTCGACGACGTCCCGACCAAGACGATCCTCGAGGACGGCGACCAGCGGCTCTCGGCGATGCAGAACGGGGAGGCCGATTCGTCGATCCTCGCCTTCAACGAGATCGGCCTGCTCGAGGAGCAGATCGGGGCCGAGAACGTGAACGTGATCAGCGTCCTCGCCGAGGACATCGGCGATGACGCGATCTACATCGCCTTCGCCGCCCAGTCGAGCTGGCTCGACGAGAACCAGGATCTCGCGGCGCGCTTCTGCGCCTCGGCGATCGCCTCGATGAACCTGATCACGGACGACTACGACGCCTACATCGCCCTGCTCGACAAGTACATCAAGCCGGCGCCGCCGGAGGCGGACGCGAAGCAGCTCTGGGACCTCAACCAGGACTTCACCGTGTGGCCCGACACCCCGGTGATCGACGAGGACCAGTACCAGGCCAACCTGGACGTGGCCAAGGCCTCCGGATTGATCTCGGACGACATCACCTACGACCAGGCGATCGACCGGGAGGTCATGGACCAGGCCGTGCAGATCCTGGAGGACCAGGGATAGGCGCGATGGATCGATCACAGCGACCACCACCGCGGGGGGTCGCTGGGTGACCGCTCGCAACGGGTCGTCGAGCTCGGCCGGTCTCTCGGTCGAGCTCGACGACGTTCACCATGAGCTTCGCCAAGGCCGGTGCGGACGGCGGGGCCCGGCTCAACGTGCTCGACGGGATCTCGACCAAGATCGAGCCGGGGCAGTTCTGCTGCATAGTCGGCCCCAGCGGATGCGGGAAGTCGACCCTGCTGCGGATCATCCAGGCGCTGCTGAAGCCGGATTCCGGCCGGGTCCTGCTCGGCGGCAAGCCGGTGACCGCCCCCTCGCCGGACGTCGGCTTCGTCTTCCAGCAGTTCAACCTGCTGCCCTGGCGCACGGTGCGGGCGAACGTCGAGTTCGGCCTCGAGAATCGCGGCGTCGACCGCAAGCAGCGCCGCGCGAAGGCGAAGGAGTGGATCTCGCGGGTCAAGCTCGGCGACTTCGAGGACAACTACCCGGCCCAGCTCTCCGGCGGCATGCAGCAGCGCGTCGGCCTCGCTCGCGCGCTCGCGATCGAGCCCAAGCTCCTGCTCATGGACGAGCCCTTCGGAGCGCTCGACAGCCAGACCAAGATGCTGCTGCAGGCCGAGCTGCTGCGCCTCTGGGAGGAGGACGAGAAGACCGTGATCTTCATCACCCACGACATCGAGGAGGCGCTCTTCCTCGGCGACGTCGTCTACGTGATGAGTTCGGCGCCGTCCAACTTCGAGCAGATCATCGACGTCCCCTTCGGCCGGCCGCGCGATGACACCCTGCGAGCCGAGCCCGAGTTCGCCGCGCTGCGGGAGCAGATCTGGGAGTCCTTGAAGCAGAGCATCCAGCGCGCCGATGCGCAGTCGAGGACCGATGGGGTAGAAGAGTTGTCCGGTGCCCGGTGAGTACTCCGTAGCGCGGCCCCGCTCCGACCCGACCGGAGGCGGAGCGGCCCGGGTCCGCGGCGCCGCGGTCGCGGTCAAGAACTGGCTCATCAACACCAAGTGGGGCGTGCGCCTGCTCGGCGTCATCGGGCTGCTCGTGATCTGGCAGGCGGTCGCGCTGTGGAAGGGGCCGACCTGGACGCCGACGGTCCAGGACACCGCGAGCGCGATGGTCGACGTGTTCACCGAGGGCTACTACACGACCATCCTCGAGAGCCTCGAGACGATGTTCCTCGGCTTCCTGCTCACGCTTGCGATCGGCATCCCGCTTGGCGTCTTGATGGGGGCCTCCCGGATCGCCGACGACCTCCTGAGCCCGTGGGTCATGTCGCTGTTCAGCTCGCCCAAGGAGGCGCTGCTGCCGCTGCTGATCATCCTGTTCGGCACCGAGTTCCAGTACCGCGTCTCGGTCGTCCTCCTGTTCGCGCTCTTCTTCGTCGTCATGAACACGGCGGCGGGCGTGCAGTACGCGGACCGCCAGCTGCTGGAGACGGCGCGCGCGTTCTGCACCCCGCGGACGCGGTTCGTGACCCGTGTCCTGATCCCGGCCGCGGCCCCGTTCGTCGTCGCCGGAATCCGCCTGGGCTGGGGATGGCGTTCAAGGCGATGATCATCGCCGAGCTCTGGATCTCGTCCGGGACCGGAGGGCTGATCGACCAGATCGGCTCCCAGCGGGTCCTGCCGCTCTTCTACGCGGTGGCGATCCTGCTGGTCGCGATCGCCGTCGCGATCTACCTCGTCCTCACCTGGCTCGAGGAACGACTCCGACACGACATCCCCCAGGGCGCATGAGTCGCGATCGCCCGACACGCCGCTGGGCCCAGTACTCGCGCTACGCGATCTCGATCGCCGCCTTCTTCGCCATCTGGCAGATCATCGGCGCCAGCGGCGACCTGTTCGCGATCACGCCGCCGACGGAGGTGCTCCCGGAGATGTGGGAGCAGATCGTCCACGGCGATCTGCTCACGGCGACCCTCGGCACCCTGAGCACGGCCGGGATCGGACTGCTGATCGCGATCGTGGTCGGGATCCCGATCGGCATCCTCACCGGGATGTCGGTGCGGGCGGCCTGGTTCTTCGACCCGCTGCTGAACGGTGCCTACGCGGCGCCGATCACGATCCTGCTGCCCGTGATCGGCCTCTACCTCGGCCTCGGGCTGCAGGCCAAGGTCTTCATCGTCTTCCTGTTCTGCGTGTTCGTGATCGCGATCAACACGGCGAGCGGGGTGCGCAGCGTCTCGCCGTCGATGCGCGAGCTCGGACGGGCGTTCGGCGTGCCGCGCAGGCAGATCGTCACCAAGATCGTCATCCGCGGCGCCAGCCCCGAGATCCTCACCGGGCTGCGCATCTCCGTCAGCCGCGCGGTGCAGGGCGCGGTGCTCGCCGACCTGCTGCTCCAGGCCGACGACCTCGGCCTCTATCTGAGCACGGCGGGGAGCTCGTTCGAGATCTCGAAGCTGCTCGGCGGCATCTTCCTGATCACGATCGTCGCCGTCGGCCTGATGGCGGCGGCCCGGGTGCTCGAGTCCTACCTGCTGCGCTGGAAGGCGGGGTCCTAGGTGACGGGGCGCGAGCGCTGGTGGCTCTACCTGGTCGCCGGCGCCGCATCCGGGCTCACGCTGGGCCTCGTCGGGATCCTGCCCGCGGTGCCGCGGATCCAGGAGGAGCTCGACATCCCGACCTCGCAGATCGGCTGGTTCACCACCGTCTACCTGGTCCCGACCGTGATCCTGACGCTGCCCGCCGGGGTGCTGATGGCGCGGTGGAACCCCGGGCGGCTGTTCGGCCCGATCCTGATCGTCTACGCGCTGGCGGGCATGGCACAGGCCGCGGTGAGCACCTACGCGGCGATCCTCCCGTTTCGCGCCCTCCAGGGTGTCTGCGTTGCCCTGGCGATGCCGATGACGATCACGCTGATCGCGGACATCTTCGAGGAGGGGCGCCAGATCCGGGCGCTCTCGGTGCGTCAGATCGTGCTCACGCTCTCGGGCGTCGTCTGGCCGTTGGTCGGCACCACGCTGGCGACCTTCGCCTGGCAGGGGCCGTTCCTGCTCCAGGGTGTGCTGTTGCCGATCGGGCTGATCCTGATCCTCCGCCCGCCGCCCGCGATCAGGACGCTCGCCGACGACCGCATCGGGCTGTCCACGCTGCTGCTCCAGGACCTGCGCCGCGAGCCGGTTGCCGCCAGCGTGATGGCGCTCAACTTCGCCCGTTACTTCTTCCTCTTCGCCGTGATCGTGTACCTGCCCGTGTTGGTGGTCACCCAGGAGGGCCACTCGCTGACCCAGGCGGGCCTGCTGATCGCCACCCTCTCGGCCGTCAGTGCCATTGCGTCCGAGCGCATGGAGCGCATGGCCGCGGCGGTGCGCTCGGGGACGCTGGCGATCGCCTCGTGCCTGTTCGTGGGTGCCGGGCTGGTCGTTCTCGGGGTCACCGCGCAGTACGGCTGGGCGATCCTCGGCGCCTGCGTCCTGTTCGGGATCGGCGACGGGATCTGGGGAGTCCTCGGCGATTCCTACGTCGCTCGGCTGTGGCAGGGCGAGGTGCGAAGGGCGATGGCGGCGGTGGTCCAAACCTTTCGAAATGCAGGCAAGTTGCTGGGTCCGCTGGTGGTTGGCGCCCTGCTGCTCGTTGGTAGCCTCCCGGTTGCCTTCGTGATCGTCGGGGCAGCTGCCTGCGCACTCGTCATCGGCCTCGTGCCCCTGCGGGCGCTCGACGCCCCGGCCGGGCGTCCGGCGGATGCCATATGACCTCACATAACACAAGGGAGTCGGGTGGCTGAGAAGACGAGCGAAGACGTGATCGCCGACGAGGACGGCACCGCGAACGAGGAGGCGATCCCCGACGTCAACGGCCTCGCCGTCGGCGAGCGGCTGCGCCATCTGCGGCGCGAGCGCGACCTGTCGCTGAAGGAGGTCGCCGCCGGCAGCAACATGTCGGCCTCGTTCCTGTCCCTGGTGGAGACGGGCAAGAGCGACATCAGCCTCGCCCGCCTGCTCGGGGTGCTCAGGTACTACGGCATCGGCCTGGTCGAATTGCTCCCCGAGGAGCAGGCGCCGGAGGCGCGGATCGTCCACGCCGACTCGCGCCCGCACGTGAACTTCCCGGGCGAGGGGTTCGACATCTACCTACTCACCCCGGACACCAAGCGCACCTTCGCGCCGATGATCGCGGTGATCCAGCCGCGCGGCAAGCCGGCGGAGTTCTCACAGCACCCGGGTCAGGAGTTCCTGCTCGTGCTCGAGGGAGAGATCCGGTTCACCCTCCACGGCTCCGCCCCGCAGAAGATGGCCGAGGGCGACTCCATCTATTACGACAGCGACCGCAAGCACATGGTGGAGAACATGAGCGAGAAGGACGAGGCGAAGGTGTTGTTCGTGTCCTGTCCTCCGACGCTCTAGTCGGCGGTCACAACCCGACGCGCTCGGGCGCGCGGCGGGTCGATGTGGGCGATGGTGAGCGCCGAGCGCCACCGTGATCCCGATCGTCCCGATCACCAGCGCCGTGTGCATTCCCGAGACGAAGCCGCCGGCGGCGGCCAGGCCGCCGAACACCGCGACCCCGAGCCCGCCGCCGAACTGGCGCGCCGCGTTGAAGACCCCGGAGGCGAGGCCGGCGCGCTCGGCCGGCAGCGCCTCGAGCAACGCCGCGGTCAGCGGCGGGATCGCCAGGCCCCCGCCGACGCCCATCGGCACCAGCAGGACGAGGATCAGCGCGGTCGGCGTCGAGGCGTCGAGGGCGAGCATCGCGAGGAGCCCCGCGATCAGCATGACCTCGCCCGCGATCAGCGGCGGCCGCGGCCCGTAGCGGCTGGTGAGCGCTCCGGCGACGACGTTGAGCCCGGCGATCAGCCCGAACAGCGGCAGGAACATCAGCCCGCTGATCAGGGCCGAATGGCCGAGGACCTCCTGGAAGTACAGCGCTGAGCGCGAACACCTGCCCGTAGAAGGCGAAGTTGAAGACCAGCCCGGCGAAGATCGAGGTCGTGACCATCGGCGAGCGAAACAGGTCGAACGGGACGGCGGGGTGCGGCGAGCGGCGCTCGATCGCGAGGAAGGCGACGGTGGCGGTGGCGGCCAGCGCCGCGGCGACGATCGCGGCCGGGTCCCCGACCCCGCGCTCGCCCGCCTCGATCACGGCGAAGGTGAGCGCGCCGACGGCGACGATCGCCGCCACCTGCCCCGGCACGTCGAGCGGCGTGCGCCGCCGCGGCGAGCGCGGGGCGTGCGTGGTCGCGAGCACGGCGACGATCCCGACCGGGACGTTGACGTAGAAGATCGCGCGCCAGTCGACGAGCTCGGTGAGGATGCCGCCGAGCACCGGGCCGGCGGCGAGCGCGACCCCGCCGACCGCGGCCCAGGTGGCGATCGCCTTCGCCCGCGCGCCGGGGTCGTGGTAGGCGAGCCGCACCAGCGCGAGCGAGTTGGGGAGGAGCAGCGCGGCGCCGACGCCCTGGAGCACCCGCGCGGCGAGCAGCACCGGCAGCGAGGGCGCGAGCGCCGCAGGCGACCGAGGCGGCCGTGAAGAGGACCATCCCCGTCGAGTAGCCGCGCGCGACCCCGATCCGGTCGCCGAGCGCGCCGCTGGACAGCAGCAGGGCCGCGAACACGATCACGTAGCCGTCGACCACCCACTGCAGGTCGCCGAGGTCGCCGCCGAGCTCGTCGCCGATCGACGGCAGGGCGACGTTGACGATCGTCGTGTCGAGGATGACGACGAAGAAGCCGAGCGAGGCGGCGAACAGGGTGCGGCGCTGGGAGGTGATCGGGCGAGGATCTCAGGCCGCGCGGGCGGGCGGCGCTCAGGCGGGGCTGGAGCGCAGGACCGAGTCCAGCAGGCCGGGGAAGCGGGCGTCGAGGTCGTCGCGGCGCAGGCGGTTGACCTTCGCCGTGCCCTCGCGGGCCTGCTCGATCACGCCGCTCTCGCGCAGGACGCGGAAGTGGTGGGTGAGCGTCGACTTCGAGACCGGCAGCGCGAAGTCGCCGCAGCGGCGCTCGCAGCCGCCGCCGTCGGCGAGGTTGCGCACGATCTCCAGACGAACCGGGTCGGAGAGCGCGTGCAGGACCTGGGTCAGCTCGACCGTGTCCGAGTCGGGGTGGGAGAGCGTGCGGGACATCGTGCGTTTGATTGTACGACGATCTTCGGACAAGTCTTGTACGATGGTTCTCGAACTTTGAAGTCGCCCTCAGAGAGGAACGTCTACATGCACGCAACCGCACCCCCGATCGCAGCACCCGAGACGCAGCTGCCCGTGTCGCCCGAGCCCGAGCTCGTGGCGCCTTCCACAGCCCCCGCCCCGACCCCTCCGCGCCGGATTCCCTTCCGCCGCGTGATCGTCTTCGACTCGCTCGCCGACGCGGTCGGCTGCGGCGGCCCGGCCTAGTGCGGGCGCTGGTCCCCGACCGCTCCGCGCCGCAGGGCGCGAGCCTGCGCGAGGTCGCCGACCCGACCCCGCTTCCCAACGAGGCGCTGGTCGAGGTCAAGGCGTTCTCGCTCAACCGCGGCGAGGTCCGCGCGCTTGCCGGGCCGCCCCGAGGGCGAGGTGACCGGCTGGGACGTCGCCGGCGTGGTCCGCGAGCAGGCCGCCGACGGCAGCGGCCCTGCCGCCGGAGCGCGCGTGGTCGGGATCCTCGGCGAGACGGGCGCCTGGGCCGAGCTCGCCGCGGTGCCGACGAATCAACTTGCAGAACTGCCCGACGAGGCGTCGTTCGAGGACGCCTCGACCCTGCCGGTGGCGGGCCTGACCGCGCTTTGGACGCTGAGCTACGGCGGCAACCTCTACGGCAAGCGCGTGCTCGTCACCGGCGCCGCCGGCGGTGTCGGCCGGTTCGCGATCCAGATCGCGAGCCGCGCCGGCGCCCACGTAACCGGGGTCGTCCGGGATTCGAGGGCCGCGGCGAGGGCCTGACCGAGCTCGGCGCCGACGAGCTGATCACCTCGATCGACCCCGACGGCGACGACCGCTGGGACCTGATCCTCGAGTCCGCGGGCGGCGCCAGCCTCGGCGCGGCGATGCAGCGGCTCGAGTCCTTCGGCACCCTGGTCTCGTTCGGCAACTCCTCCGACGAGCCGGCGACCTTCGACGTGCCGTCCTTCTACCGACAGAAGCTGGTCTCGGTGCACTCGTTCATGGTCTTCAACGAGGTCTCGGGCCGCGACACCAGCCGCGACCTGCGAGCGCTCGCCGACGAGATCGTCGCCGGCAGGCTCGACACCGGGATCTCGCTGACCGCGAGCTGGACCGAGGCCGACGACGCGATCGAGGCGCTGCTCGAGCGGCGGGTGAGCGGGAAGGCCGTGCTGCTGGTCGACTGAGGCGGCTTGTCGACGGCCGGAGTTCGCGTTAGCGTCCAGTTCGAGAAGTCGATGCGCTAACGAAAGGCGAGCCCCGATGAGAACCGCCCTCCGCCTCCCGGCAAAGACATCGCTCCGGCCCCACGCGGGCCTCGCGTTCGCCGCTGTGATCGCCCTGTCGATCGCGGGGTCCCAGGCGCTCGCCTCGGATCAGGGCGTGTCCGCCGCCAAGCGCGCGCCCAAGGTCGCCGAGATCCACTTCTTCAAGCAGAGCGGCGAGCAGGGCCCGGCGACGAACCTCGAGGTCTTCGGCCGCCGGATCGAGTCGGTGCGTTACAAGGCCAAGTACGCCGGCGACACGGGCAAGGCGAAGGGGAGCGAGTACAAGCCGATCGACGACAACCGCTTCGGCCACCCCTGGATCCCCGCCCACGACAAGGGCCGCAGGGACCTGCTCAGCGTGATGAAGAAGTCGCTCCAGGCCACCGGCGCGGTGACCCTGAAGGTCGTCGCCAAGAACGACGCGGGCAAGGCGAAGGAGTCGATCCCGATCTCGTTCTCGAGCTCGGACTGCCACCTCGAGCCGCCGCTCTACCCGTTCGACTGCACGATCGAGCTCTGAGCCGCTCGACAGCTCGCTAGGACACCGCCTGCGCGACCCGGCGCAAGCCCTCAGTCGGGCTTGACTTCGCACCTGCCGGGTGTACCGTCGATGATGAAACGGCGGCACAGGCAGAGGGGTCCGCCCATGAATCGAACGCGCTTTATCCACCGATACCGCGCCTGTACCAGCGATGTCGACATTCGTGTCTTGCTCGCCGCGCTGATCCTGCTGATCGTCGCTTCAGGGTCGGCATCGCCAGCCTTCGGCGCGCCGGTCAAGGTTCGTTCGGAGACTCAGCTGAAGCGGGCGTGGGAGAACCCCAGGACCCGAGCGATCAGCGTCGAGCGCGACATCTTCTTGCGCGCCTGCCAGCGAGGATCTCCGATCCGCGAGTCGGGGCGGCCGCTGAAACTGGACGGCAACGGGCACACGATCCGCCAGACCTGCTTCGAGAAGCGCCTGCTGCGCCAGGACGGCACGGGGTTTCTGGTGATCAAGAACGTCACCCTGACGCGAGGAGGCAACGACGGTCCCGGTGCCGCGGTCACCACCCGGGGCGAGATCGTGATCAAGGACTCCGAGGTGACCGAGAACCTCGCCGAGGAACCTGGCGGGGCGATCTTCTCCCAGCGCCGCGCGACGATCATCCGCTCGGTGATCACCGGGAACCTCGCGAACGACGACGGCGGCGGCGTCTACGCCCGACGCGGCGGAATCGAGGTCTATGACTCGATCATCAGCAACAACCTCGTCGACGGGTCAGGCGGCGCGCTCGGCTCCACGGGAGACATCCTCGTCGTCAACTCGCACGTCGACGGGAACACGACCGACGGCGACGGCGGCGCGATCTACACCGACGAGGACGGCGACGTCACGGTGATCAATTCGACCGTCGACGGGAACACCGCCGACGGCCCGGGCGGTGCGATCTTCACCTTGGAGGGCGACGTCACGATCATCAACTCGACCGTGAACGGCAACCGCGCCGACGATCGCGGAGGGGCGATCTCGGGCGAGGCCGACGTGACGGTGATCGGCTCGACCATCGCCCGCAACGCCGCGTTCGCGCACGTGGGCGGGGGGATCTGGTCTCGCAGCGATACGTTCGTGACCAACTCGACGATCAGCCACAACTACGCCGAGGGTGAGGGGGGCGGGGTCCTCGCTGCCGGGGTCCTGGGCCTGGTCAACTCGACCGTGGCCGACAACGTCGCCCCGGTCGGCGCAGACGTGGGTGCAGGATCGCGTCTCCAGGCCTTCGGCTCGATCATCGGCCCACCCGACCCGGAACCCGTCGGCGGCCAGATCCAGCCGATCGGGTCCAGCTGCCGAGTCTCGCGCCCGGAGTCGTTCGGCTACAACTTCGTCGCCGACGGCTCCTGCGGCATCGACGGCCCGACCGACGTGGTCTTCACGAATCCGGAGCTCTCCGTCCACCTGGGCGAGTACGGCGGCATCGGGGAGACGCGGATGCCAGACCCGGGCAGTCCCGTCGTCGACTGGATCCCCGCGAGCGCGTGCAATTTCGTCCCGTTTGGCTACTCGCTCGAGGGCGAGCAGCACCTCGGTCAGTTTGAAATCGATCCGCTGGCGCCGGTCACCGCCGACCAGCGTGGCGTCAGCCGGCCTCAGGGCGCCGGATGCGACGCGGGCGCGGTCGAGCGGGAGTCGGCCACCCCGGCCGCCAGGCGGCGGTCGGATACCACGGCCGTGGTGCGCCTCCTCGACCGCAGCGAACGGATGATCGAGCGCATGGAGCGCCCGGCGAAACGCTGGCGGCGATGGAGGAAGTGCGTCTCGGAGGTGCCGGTGAGCGAGTACGGAGACGCCGACCACCGGTTTGGCTTCCTCTACGACGAGCGCGACGGAACCGGCCTCGACCGTCGGCCCGCCCTCGGCTTCGACTACGAGAGCCGCCGCCCCAATCTGGTCCTGCTGAAGTTCTCGCGCCGCGAGGGCTGCCGGGGCCTGGGAACCGAGCCGACCCAACCCGGGACCCCTGGGACGCCGGGCACGGCCGACCCGGCGAAGCTGCCGCGTCCGCGCGCGTACGCGCGCCGGGCAAGCCTGGGGGCGCTCGAGCGGCGATTCAATGGGCTCGAGCAGCGCGAGGCCCGGCTGGAAAACATGTCGGAGCAGTTCGACGAATTCGAATCGTGCCTTTCCTGGGTGCCCGTGACCGAGTACGGAGACCCCGAGGAACGCTACGGCTACGTCTATGAGGACAGGGGAGGCGAGCGGGGCTACAAGCCGGCCCTGGCCATCGACCGCAGCGAGTGGGACGACCCCGACTACATGTTCTTGGGCGGCGAGCTCTCTCGCGTTCGCCTTCGAGCCCGCGGCGGCGATGAGTCGTACCCGCCACCGCCGGCGGAGCCACCGCCGACCTCGGAGCCGGGCTTCCAGCGGTGTAACGACGAGCCCGGGGAGTCCGTCGATCGACCGGTGGCCCCGACACCGAACCCGAGCCTTGATCGAGACACGGCGGCCAGCGACCGCCTGGAGGACCTGCGGCAGGACCTCGACTCGTTCATGGAGGACGTCACGGACCTCGGCGAGCCCGTGGAGGAGTTCGAGACCTTCGATCAGTGCATGCACCTGATCGGTGTCGCCCAACACGGCACCCGCTCAGGCGACTCAGGCTACGTCTACGGAAAGAGCGGGCGGCCGAGGCCGGCGCTGGCGATGGACATGCGGGGCCTCAAGGAGCCGCAGTACGAGTTCCTCGCCTTCCCCGGCGAGGAGCCGCCGAGCATCGAGTGCAACGAGGACGCCGGCGGGTCTGTTTACGAACTGACTAGCGTCTCCGCCGTTGGCTGACCACGATTTCTCGGCGAGCTTGAGCGCGATCGCTCGGAGTTGGCTTCTGTCTTGAGCCCTACTGAGAGGCATCAAGCCAGACTGTCGCTCTCGCGCGATGTCCGGCGCTGCTCCCCGTCGCGGGACAAAAACCGAATAGACGTGCTTCAGACGAGTCTCCGGAGGCGAAAGCCTTGCCTTATCGATAATCGATGCTATTGTTTATCGATACCATCGGTAAACGATAAGGGAGCGTATTGATGACCCCTAAGCCTGCGTCGGGTGCGGTATACGCCGGCGGAATCCTGGTGAGCTTCGCGCTGGTGACTCGCGGTCTTGCTTCTCCGTATTCCTGGTGGCTTCCCTTGGCGTCGGCCTTGCCCGGCACGGCGACTCGATTGTCTATGGCGACACGATCTCGGTTCCCGTTGAGCTCTCAGGGGGCTCACCCGGGCTATCAGACGAGGTCGGCCAACTGCCGCCCGGAGCTCGCCTGAGCGGATCGCCGGAGACCAGCCTCGACGTGCGCAACCCGACATTGAGACAGATGTTTCTTCGGTCCGCGATGGACCTCGGCTTACTGGCGCTGCTCGTCGCCGGCCTCTGGCTAGCGCGTGGCTTCATCAACTCGGTCCTGGATGGTGACCCGTTCGGGAGCGCAAACGTTCAGCGCCTGCGTCGGCTCGGCTTCCTCCTGGTCATCGGAGCCCCGGCCGTTGCGCTTCTCAACTCGGAGCTCGCAGGGGCCCTCTACAACGACTTGCCACTCGATCAGATCGGCCGCCTTGGCGTCGCCGGGTTCAGCTTGCCGGTAGGCGCGATGGTTGGCGGCCTGGGCGCTTTCATTCTTGCCGAGGTGTTCGCCTACGGGCTGCGTCTGCGCGAGGACGTCGAGGCCACCGTCTGAGATGCCACCACGCGAGTCCTCTGAGCACAGGATCGTCGTCCATCTCGACCACCTGCTCGAAGAGCGCGGAATGACTCTCACCGAGCTCGCGCAACGCGTCGACGTGACGGTCGCAAACCTGTCGATCCTCAAGAACGGGCGTGCCCGTGCGGTCCGCTTTTCCACTCTGACCGCACTCTGTGAGGCCCTGGGTTGTCAGCCCGGCGATCTTCTCGGCTACGAGGACTCCGCCGATCGGGGTTAGGCGCGAGGGGCTGGAGGTTTCGAGAACCACCGCGACCGGAAGCCAGAGGACCGTCGAGCACGCTCCTCCTCGTCGCGCGAAGGAGGAGCCCACGGTGTGCGCTTGCGACGACTCCGTCGCCCCGGGTCGCTGGCCGAGGAGCGGGGTAATCGGTGGGCCTCCTGCGTTAGGCGACGCACCGATCTGACTAGATACTCCTTCTGTGTCAGGTCGTAGACGATGAAGTCGATGCGGTCCCGAGCCCGCCAATCGCTGCGTTGCGACCCGCCGGCTCGAACCGGCCTTGGCAGGCTCTCGACCGCCTCGTCAGAAGGCCAAAACGAAATAGGGTCCGCCCGACGACGGCCGCTCGCCGGGAGGTTCTGATGACGGACTCGTTTCTACAAGAGATCGCTGAGGCGGCTGAGGATGGGCACTCAGTTCCCGACCTCAAGCTCATTACCGCGTCGGGTGACTGGATATCGGGGACACCGTGCTCCTCGGAACGGTTTCGCGACCGTAGCCATGAGAAGTGGCTGGGCTCCGCGGCCGCCACTGAAGGTCGAGGTTCGGAGGCATTCGCCAGCTTCGGCGCAGAAACGGATGACTGCGGCGTCCTCAACTTGGAGGCGGCGTTCCTCGCTTTCGGCGGCCGTGGCGACGGCCTGCACCTCGGCGTGGTGAGAATTCCCATCGCAAACGTGACGTCGTGGTGGATCGGGTCGGAAGGCTACGAGGCCCCGCGAAGCAAGACGAGTTGGGGTGCTGGCCTGGTACTGCCGGTCGGAAGCTAGCCGTGGGTGTCTTGGGGCTGCCGCTGCTACGCGTGGGTGCTCGCGCTGCTCGTCATCGCGCGGAGCGGTAGTAGTGGCGGCTCCGGGACGGCTAGGGCTATGCGTCCAGAGCAGCAGCCGCCTACGAAGTAGCGGTTCTGTGTTTACGCTCAGCCAATCCATATGTATGCGGAACCCTCAACCAGGCGGAGTGGGCCGAATACAGCGACCATGCTCCGATCATCGCGACCTTCGAGGCGGACTCCCCGGGAGTGAGGGATGACGATTCACCAACGTCGCGATGATTACCCGAACCCGTGGCGGATTCAGGTGCGTGGACACCCAGCGCGCCGCGAGTCCATCAGCTGGAGGGAGGCCATACGCGACGCCGTGAAGGCCGCCTATCCGCAGGCCCCATTCACTTCGCCGCCCTTGGGAACCAAGTTCACCGTCGAGGTGATCTTCCGAATGACTCCAGAGGATCTGGCTAGACCGGCCTTCGACCTCGACAACTTCGCCAAGCCTGTCCTCGACACACTCTTCACCTCGCAGAACGTCTCGAGAGACTCACCGGCGTGCTTCTCCCGGAGGTGAACGACACGTGGGTGTTCCGGCTCCTCCTTGAGAAGGTCGAAGTGAAGACTCCGCAGGAGCAGGGTGCGGACATCACGGTCACTTGGCACCCACCGGGCACCCCGGATCTCAGCACTGCTTCGGCTTCTCCTTTCGCGTGAGGCTGTCGCGTAAACGCTGCCGATCCGCGGCTGCCGGCGGTGAAACGGGCCGATCTGAAAATGGCAGGGCCTTTCGGCCCCCGATCAGGCCGTTGCGGCCGCCAGTTGGTGTCGGTGGAGCTTCAGAAGGTTGTGGGTGGCCGCGATCAGGCGCCATTCCGAGCGGGCGGCCGCCCGGCCTCTTCGTTTGAAGCGGTCGATCCGACGGTTCGCCTTGATCTGGGCAAAGACCGGCTCGACCATGCACTGGCGTTTGGAATAGAGCTCGCCACCGGCCTCGGTGGCCATCACTCTTCGCATGAAGTCATAGGGCCCGCCGAGCCTGGTCTTGCGTGGCCGGTTTCGGGTCGTGTCGGCGGCGACGATCGGGATGATCCCGCGCTCGCGCAGCGAGTCGATGTGATCGTTTGACCAGTAGCCGGCGTCGGCCAGCACGACGCCGGGGCTCTCGCTCGACGCCGGCGGTCTGCCAGCTCGCGCTCGGCGGCGGTGATCATCGGGTCGAGCTCCTCGAAGTCGCCGCCCTTGGTGGTGATCTCGGCGGCGACGATGATCTGGCCCTCGGTGGTGACCGCCTGGGCGTTGTAGGCGGGCATGAAGTTGCGCCCGAACTTCATCCGCCGCGCGTCGGGATCGGTGGTGTTGATCTTGCCCTCGGGGCCTCGGGCGGTGAGTAGGGCTTCGGCGGCGCGCCGAACGGGCGCCCGTCCTGCATCACCCCGCGGGCGCGGTAGGCCTCGTAGCGCTGGTTTGCCCGCCGCTCGGCCTGCCAGTCCTCGGCCAGTCGCCGCCGGCAGGTCTCGAGGCGCTCGGCGCGATCGCGTGCGCACCGGCTCGGGGTTCTCGGCCCGCTCGCGCTCGAGCTCCTCCTTGGCCTCGCGAAGCCAGGCGCGGCGGCCGTTCGGGCGTGCGAAGCCCCTCGGGCAGCTCGTCGCCGCGGGCATCGCCGTGGAGCTCGTCCTCGGCGGCGTCGATCCGCCCGGCCTCGGCGAGGATCTCGGCGGCGATCTGCTCGTAGGTGCGGATCGCTCCGTCGGAGGCCGCGGCGGCGAGCTTGGTGCCGTCGACCGCGATCACGCCGACGTCGACGATCCCGGCCTTCGCGCAGAGCCCCAGGACCCCGCCGAAGAGGTCGGCGAGTGCCTCCTCGTGGCGGACGCGAAAGCGGGCGATCGTCGCGTGGTCGGGGGCCTGGTTGGCGCAGATCACCCGGAAGGCGACGTCCTCGCGGCAGCGGCGCTCGATCCCTCGCGAGGAGCGCTCGCCGACCGCGTAGGCGTAGGCGAACAGGGTCACCATCATCTGCGGATCGTGGGCGGCGGCGCCGTGGCCGTCGGCGCGGTAGGACGGCGTAGAAGGGCTCGAGGTCGAGCTCGCTCACCGCATCGATCACGAACCAGGCGAGGTGGTCGTCGTCGAGCCAGTCGCGCAGGTCCGGCGGCAGGAGCATCGGTTGGTCGCGGTCGCAGGTGAGGAAGTTCTGGGGCATGCCCGGATGGTCCAGAACACGCCGGACAGCAGGGGGTTTGTGCGACAGCCTCGCGTGAAAGCGAGAGCCAACCCGGCCGGAGACCCTCTCCGGACCTACAGCCCCTGCAGACTGCGCCGCCGCAGCCGCGCATCCGCGATCGCCGGCGGCGTCCAGCCATCGTCGACCGGGTTGACCGTCACTCCTGGCGGGACGATCTCATCGATCCGGTCGAGGACGTCCTGGGAGAGCCGGATCTCGGCGGCCGAGAGCTGCGACTCCAGCTGCTCCATCGTCCGCGGGCCGATGATCGGCGCGGTCACCGCCGGGTGCTCGAGCAGGAAGGCGAGCGACATCTCGATCAGCGAGAGGCCCGCCTCCTCGGCGAGCTCCGCCAGCGCGTCGGCGGCCTCGAGCTTTGCCTGGTTCCCCGGGATCGACATGTCGTAGCGGCCGGGGACCATCGCCGCGCGGCGCGACTCGGGCACCTCCCGGTCCTTGCGGTAGCGGCCGGTGAGCCAGCCGCCGGCGAGCGGGCTCCAGGGGAGCACGCCGATCCCGTAGCGCTCGCAGGTGGGGAGGAGGTCGCGCTCGATCGCGCGGACGAGGATCGAGTACGGCGGCTGCTCGGTCACGAACCGCTCGCGGCCGCGCTTCTCGGCCACCCACTGCGCCTCGACCACGGCCGAGGGCGGGAAGGTCGAGGAGCCGATGTAGCGGACCTTGCCGGCGCGGACGAGGTCGGTGAGCGCGCCGAGGGTCTCGTCGATGTCGGTGTCGAGCTCGGGGCGGTGGATCTGGTAGAGGTCGATCCAGTCGGTGCGCAGGCGGCGCAGCGAGTTCTCGACCTCCTGGACGATCCACCGCCGCGAGTTGCCGAACTGGTTCGGATCGTCGTCGTCCATCTTCCCGTGCACCTTCGTCGCCAGGAAGACCTGGTCGCGCTTGGTCTCGAGCGCCTTGCCGACGATCTCCTCCGACTCGCCGCGCGAGTAGACGTCGGCGGTGTCGATGAAGTTGATCCCGGCGTCGAGCGCCGCGTGGATGATCCGGATCGACTCCGCGTGATCCGGCTCCCCCCAGGCGCCGAACATCATCGCCCCGAGACAGAGCGGGCTTACCTGGACACCGGTGTGGGCGAGCTGGCGGGTCTGCATGGGATCGATGGTAGGGAGGGGCGGTTCGCGCTCGGTGGGACGGCGGGCGAGCGGCGGCCGATAGGCTCGGCAGCGCATGGCGACGACCGAGGAGAGCGCCCGCGCCGAGGGCGGCGATGCGGCGCCGGAGGACGGGCCCGTCCACGGCGGCAAGCTCGTCGCGCGCGCGCTCGCCGACCGCGGCGTCACCAAGCTCTTCACCCTCTCGGGCGGGCACCTGTTCTCGATCTACGACGGCTGCATGGCCGAGGGCATCGACATCATCGACACCCGCCACGAGCAGTCGGCGGCCTGGGCCGCCGAGGGCTAGGCGAAGGCGACCCGCAAGCCCGGCGTCGCGGCGCTGACCGCCGGCCCCGGGGTGACCAACGGGATGAGCGCGATGGCCGGGGCGAAGTTCAACCGCTCGCCGCTGGTCGTGCTCGGCGGCCGCGCGCCGGAGATGCGCTGGGGCTCGGGCTCGCTCCAGGAGATCGACCACCTGCCGTTCGTCTCGCCGGTGACCAAGTCCGCCGAGACGGTCAAGGAGACCGGCGAGATCGCCGCCGCGACCTCGCGCGCGATCGACACCGCGCTCGCGGCCCCACCGGCCCGACCTACGTCGACTACCCGCTCGACGTCGTCTTCATGGAGGGCGAGGGCGAGCCGGAGCCGAAGCCGACCTCGCGCCGACCGAGGCCGACGGGGTGGAGGAGGCCGCCGCGGCGCTCGCCGGCGCCGAGCGCCCGGTGATCATGGCCGGCACCGGCCTCTACTGGGCGCACGGCGAGGGCGAGCTGCAGCAGCTCGCCGAGGAGCTCGGGATCCCGGTCTTCCTCAACGGCATGGGCCGGGGGTGCCTGCCCGCCGACCACGACCTCTGCTTCTCGCGCGCCCGCGGCCAGGGGCTGAAGGAGGCCGACGTCGCCGTCGTCGTCGGCGTGCCGCTCGACTTCCGCCTCGGCTTCGGCAACAGCTTCGGCGAGGAGACGAAGCTGATCTGGATCGACGAGGCGCCGAACGAGCTGACCGCGAACCGCAAGCCCGACTTCGAGCTCGTCGGCGGGATCGGCGCGACGCTGGCGGCGCTGCGGGTCGCGGCGGTCAGCGGCGGCGCCTCGCGCGACCGGACCCGCCCTGGGTCGAGTCGCTGCGCTCAACCGAGGACGAAAAGCGCGCCGGCGAGGCCGACGAGCTCGCCGACGACCGCGCCCCGCTTCACCCGCTGCGGATCTACGGCGAGCTCGCCCAGATGCTCGACCGCGACGCGATCGTGATCGGCGACGGCGGCGACTTCGTCTCCTACGCCGGCCGCGTCGTCAACACCTACGAGCCCGGCTGCTGGATGGACCCCGGCCCCTACGGCTGCCTCGGCGCCGGCCCCGGCCAGGCGATCGGCGCCAAGCTCGCCCACCCCGACCGCCAGGTCGTCTGCCTGCTCGGCGACGGCGCCTTCGGCTTCTCCGGCCTCGAGTTCGACACGATGGTCCGCCACGGCCTCCCCGTCGTCGGGATCATCGGCAACAACGGCATCTGGGCGCTCGAGTACCACCCGATGCGGTTCCTGTACGGCTACGAGGTCGCGGCTCGCTGCGGCCGGCGACGCGCTACGACGAGGTCGTGAAGGCGCTCGGCGGCCACGGGGAGCTGGTGCGGCATCCGAGCGAGCTGCAGCCGGCGCTGGAGCGGGCGTTTGCGAGCGGGAAGCCGGCGCTGGTGAATGTGCTGACCGATCCTGAGGTCGTGTATCCGCGCAAGGCGGTGT
>CAVSMS010000009.1:0-9520 GCA_963729065.1 uncultured Solirubrobacterales bacterium | reverse complement strand
GGCCGTTTCGGCGCGAGTTCTGGCGCAGCCCCCTGCGCGGGCCGTGGCTGACCTCGTTCCTCGGTGCGGCGCTGCTGCCGCTGATCGCGATCTGCGCCCTGACCGGGTTCCTCTCGCATCTCGCGTACTTCCCCGACCTCGGCGACAACTCGATCGCCGGGCCGGGAGGCCTGCACTTCTACCTGCTGCCGTTCGACTGGCCGAGCTCGCCAAGCTGGCTCTACGCCTTCACCCAGGGCCTGCACGTGGTCAGCGGGGTGGCGGCGATCCCGATCCTGCTGGCGAAGCTGTGGTCGGCGATGCCGAAGCTGTTCGAGTGGCCGCCCGTGCGCAGCGTCGCCCACGCGCTCGACCGGATCTCGCTCGCGCTGCTGGTCGGCGGCAGCCTGTTCGTGTTCTTCACCGGGATCCTCAACATCCAGGTCTACTACCCCTGGAACTTCTCCTTCGTCCCCGCCCACTACTACGGCGCCTTCGTCTTCCTCGCCGCGCTCGGCCTGCACCTGGTCGCCAAGCTGCCTGTCGCCAGGCGCGCCTTTCGCGAGCGCGGCGTGCTGCGGCCGCTGCGCGAGGACCTCGCCCACACCGAGCCCGAGCCGGCGCGCGAGGAGACCACCGCCCCGCTCGCTCCGGCGGCGCCGACGATCACCCGCCGCGGGCTGATCGCCACCGTCGGCGCCGGCTCGCTCGGGCTCGGTGCGATCGCCGCCGGCCAGTCGATCGGCGGGCCATTTCGCAGCCTGGCCTTCCTCGCCCCGCGCGGCGGCTCGGGCGACGGGCCAAACGGCTTTCAGGTCAACAAGACCGCGGCCACGGTCGGTGTCGATCGGGCGATGACCGGGCCCGAGTGGCGGCTGATCCTTGACGGGGCGCGCCGGGTCGAGCTCTCTCGCGACGAGCTGCTGGCGCTGGAGCAGCGCACCGAATCGCTGCCGATCGCATGCGTCGAGGGATGGTCGACGACCCAGAGCTGGACCGGCGTGCCGCTGCGCGAGCTCGCCGGCTGGCCGGGATCGAGGGGGAGGCAGAGGCGACGGTGGAGTCGCTGCAGCGGGCGGGCTCGTTTCGCCGGGCGACGTTCAGCGACGGTCAGGTCGCTAACCCGGCCTCGCTGCTGGCGCTGCGCGTAAACGGGGTCGACCTCTCGCTCGATCACGGCTTTCCGGCGAGGGTGATCGTGCCCGCGGCCCCGGGGGTCCACTGCACCAAGTGGGTCGCCTCGATCAGCTACGCGGAGGTCTGAGGTGGCCGGGCTGCGCCGGCGCTACGGCGACGGGCCACTGCACCTGATCGCGGTCGTGATCAGCTTCGCGATCGTCGCCTACGCGCTGATCGAGATCGCGCAGCGCTCCGGAGCGGTGAGCTTCGCGATCTTCTTCGCCGGGGCGATCGTCGCCCACGACCTGATCGCGTTTCCGATCTACTCGCTGCTCGACGCGATCGCCGGGCGAGCCGGCGGCGTCGCCGGCATCGGCCGGGCGGCGATCAACTACCTGCGGATCCCGGCGCTGCTGTCGGGACTCGCGCTGATCGTCTGGTTCCCGCTCATCCTCGGGCTCAGCAACGGGCTCTACCTGGCCGACACGGGCCACGCCCGGCCGGCATACCTGGAGCGCTGGCTGCTGCTGACCGCGGCGCTGTTCGCGATCTCGGGGATCGCCTACGCCGTCAGGCGGCGAGGGCGCGCTCGAGGTCTCGCCACAGATCCTCCGGGTCCTCGCAGCCGACGCTGAGTCGCAACAGCCCGCCGGGCACGCTCGGCTCGGCGTGCCAGGCGGCCTGGCGCTCGATCAGCGTCTCGACCCCGCCGAGGCTGCTGGCGTGGACGATCACCTCGACCGCGCGGCAGATCGCGTCGGCGCGCTCGGCGCGGCCGACCTCG
Organism: uncultured Solirubrobacterales bacterium; assembly: GCA_963729065.1. Taxonomy (GTDB): domain Bacteria; phylum Actinomycetota; class Thermoleophilia; order Solirubrobacterales; family 70-9; genus WHSW01. The sequence continues at coordinate 7,638 of CAVSMS010000009.1, read as the reverse complement.
AACGAGACCAGGGCTCCGAATCCGTCCAGCAGCCGCGCCGCCGTGCTGTGGGCCGGGTCGCCCTCGAGCCCCGGATAGCGAACCGATCCGACGCCTCGGATGCACCTGGAGCCGGCCCGCGAGCAGTGCCGCGGTCTCGACCCCGCGCTCGACCCGCAGCGGCAGGGTGCGCATACCGCGGAGCCCAAGCCACGCCTCCATCGTCCCCGGCACCGCGCCGGTCGCCGTCCGCGTCTCGCGCAGGCGGGCGGACAGCCGGGGGTCGCGGGCGACCGCGGCGCCGAGCATCAGGTCCGAGTGGCCGCCGATGTACTTGGTCGCGCTGTGGAGGACGAGGTCGGCGCCGAGCTCGAGCGGGCGCAGCAGCACGGGGGTTGCCAGGGTGGAATCGACGACGCTGAGGACCCCGGCGCGGCGCGCCGCCGCCAGCAGCAGATCGAGCTCCGGGACCTCGAGGTTGGGGTTGGTGATCGCGTCGAGCCAGAGGACGTCGGCGTGCTCGAGCGCCGCGAGAGTCGCCTTGGTGTCGAGCGGGTCGACCTCGCTCACCTCGAGCGGGCCGCGGGCGAGCAGGCGGCGAACCTCGAGATAGGCCGACCTGGCGACAATCACCCGCGAGTCGGCGGGGAGCGCGTCCAACACCGCGTCGGCGGCCGCCATCCCGGAGGCGAAGGTCACCGCGGCGCCGCCCTCGAGCGCCCCCAGTGCCGCCTCGAACGCCTCCCAGGTCGGGTTCGACTGCCGGGCGTAGCCGGGGCCCTCGCCGGAGGCGAAGGCCGACGCGAACACCGGCGCCTGGTTCAGCGCGTCACCGGGCCGCCGGGGCCTTCCGGCGAGCACCGCGCGGGTCGCGGGGTGAAGGCCCGCCAGCCGGCTGGCTCGGTCTCGGTACACGGCCCGGACCGTATGCGGCCGACATTTCCCAACCCTTACGGGCGCCTCTCAGCCGGGGCGGGGCAGACGGACCGCAAACCGCGAGCCGGCCGCGGGGCGCGACTCGACCGCGATCTCGCCGTCGAGCGATTCCACGATCCGCTTCGCCAGCGCCAGCCCGAGCCCCGAACCCTCGCCGGCGCGGGCCGTGTCGCCGCGCCAGAAGGGCTCGAACACGCGCTCGACCGCGTCCGCGTCGATGCCGTCGCCGGAGTCCTCGACCGCGAGCTCGATCGCGGTGCCCTGGCGGCAGGCGCTGACCCGGATCGTCCCGTCGCTGGGGGTGTGGCGGATCGCGTTGGCGAGCAGGTTCTGCAGCACGCGCGTCAGCCGCGGCGAGCACGACGCCGCCCCGACCTCGCCGAGCTCGGTGCTCAGCCGCAGGCCCTTTAGGGTCGCCTGCCCGTCGCACGCCTCGACCGCCCAGCCGACCACTTCGTCGACCCGGGCCCGCTCGGTCTCGGCCTCGATCGCACCGGCCTCGAGCTGCACGAACTCGAACAGGTCGTCGACCAACCTCGAGAGCGAGTCGACCGAGCCGCTCATCCGCGCGGCGTAGGCGTGCACGGTGGCGGGATCGCTGACCACGCGATCCTCGATCGCCTCCGCCATCGCCCGCAGGTCGGCGAGCGGCGTGCGCAGATCGTGGGAGACGGCGACGATCAGGTCCTGGCGCTGCGCCTCGATCGAGCGCTCGCGCCGCTGGGCAGCCTCGAGCCTGGCCGCCATCTCGTCCAGCGCCGCGGCCAGCCGCTCGAGCTCGCGGCCGCCGCCGGTCTCGCCGGCGCGGGCCTCGAGGTCGCCTGCCGACATCCGCCGCGCCGCCTCGGCGATCCGCTCGATCGCCGCGGCCGAGGCGCGGCCGGCGGCGAGCCCGGCGCCGATCGCAACCCCGGTCGAGTAGATCAGCAGCACGCCGACGAGTTCGGCGTCCTTGTCGCTGACCACCATCAGCGAGGCGAGCACGGCGAGGTTGGCGAGCCCGATCAGCGTGGCGAAGACACCGATGCCGATGAACCGCAACCGCAGCGTCGTCCCCGACAGCCATCGGGCCGCGATCGCGATCGCGGCGACGGTGATTGCGATCGAAACGCCGAGGGGCGCGATCAGGTGCTCGGCGTCCGCGGACCCGAGGATCAGGGCGCCGGCAGCGAGCGTCAGCAGCGCCGCGGAAATCGCACACGCGGCCGTGATCGCGGCCGGACCGAGCCACCCCGGCCGGTTCACGGCTCGAACCTGTAGCCCGCGCCCCAGACAGTGACCAGGCGGCGTGGGGAGGAGGGGTCGGGCTCGATCTTCTCGCGCAGGCGGCGAACGTGCACGGTCACCGTCGACGGGTCGCCGTCGTAGGCGACATCCCAGAGCCGGTCGAGGAGCTCGGCTCGGGTGAAGGCGATTCGCGGGTGGCCGGCGAGGAAGTAGAGGAGGTCGAACTCCTTCGGCGTCAGTTCCACCGGACGGGCGTCGATCCGGGCCTCGCGCGCCGCGGGGTCGATCTCGAGTCGGTCGAAGGCGAGTGGCTGCGCGCGCTCGGCGTCGGCAGGTGAGGCTCCGGTCTCGCCGAGCCGGCGCAGGATCGCCTTCACCCGGGCGACGATCTCGCGCGGCGAGAACGGCTTCGCGACGTAGTCGTCGGCCCCCGAGTCGAGTCCGATAACCCGCTCGGTTTCGCGCCCGCGGGCGGTCAGCATCAGCACCGCGCTCGCCGGGTCGGCCTCGCGCATCCGGCGAAACACCTCCAGCCCGTCGATTCGCGGCAGCATCAGGTCGAGCACCACCAGATCCGGTCGCCGGGCGGCGAACGCCTCCAGCGCCTTCTCCCCATCCTCGGCCGCCTCGGCCGTGAACCCGTCGCGCGCGAGATAACGAAGCAACACGTCGCGGACCACTGGGTCGTCGTCGACGACCAGCACGTGTGGGGCGCCGGAGCTCATGCTCCCAGCGTCTCACGCACAGGTTTCGCGGTGATTAAGGCCGACCGCGCCCGGCGGAACCGGTATTCCGCGCCCATGCCTTCTGAGTTTCCCTGGACCCCGGGGTGTTACGCGGTGTCGATGCCGAAGCTCGAGGCGCGGACGGTCTTGCGGCTCATCACGGCCTTGCGGCGCGGAGCTCATCAGCAGCCAGGCGGACATCGCTGTGCGCGGCGAAATGCATGCGGGCGTGCCGGACTTCGCTGACGATCGCGTCTACTGAGCGTCGATGACACTCCTGGGCTTCGGGTAGCGCGACGCTTCGTGGTACCGATGTTGACGTGCTGGTTCCTGGGCGGCACGAGACGCCACCGATGAGTTTTCACTTCGGCGCGGATTGAGTTCAGTGAAGGGCCAGGTGGGCCCATGAGCACAGGAGCAACAGATGACAGACGTTTCGGTGGTCGAGATCGATGAGATGGAGACGATCTACGACGGGATCGCCCGACGGGCTCGAGCAGAACTCGGGGTCAGCGCCTGGGGCATGCAGGTGATGACCCTGCCGCCCAACTGGGACGGTTATCCGAACCACAATCACGATGCATCGACCGGCGAGGCCGGCCAGGAGGAGGTCTACATCCCGATCGCGGGCTCCGCCGTCCTCGAGGCCGATGGGGAGCGTTTCGATCTGCGGCCCGGGGTGATGGCCCGCGTCGGACCGGATCAGCGGCGCCAGATCCTCCCCGGCGACGAGGGCACTCGGTTCATCGCGCTCGGCGGAGTTCCGCAGGCCGCATTCTCACCCTCGGCCTGGACCGAGCTCGGCGGCCCGCTGCCGGTCTGACTAGGGTCGCGACCGTGGCGGAAGACCGTCGCGATGAGCGCGCACTGCTCGACGCCGCGCACGGCGGCGACGAGCAGGCGTTCGTCGCGCTTACCGCCCCGCATCGGCGGGCACTTCACGTTCACTGCTACCGGCTGCTTGGCTCGCTCCATGACGCTGATGACGCGCTGCAGGAGACGATGCTGCGGGCGTGGCGCGGGCTGGGGGAGTTCGAGCCACGCGCGCCGCTGATCGCCTGGCTTCACCGCATCGCGACCAACGTCTCACTGCGAATGATCGAGCGCCGGCAACGCGACGCTGGAATGCAGGCGGACAGCCACCTTGAGCCCTATCCGGATCGGCTCCTCGAGGAGCTGGAAGCGCCGGACTCCAGCCCAGCCGATCATGCGATCGCCCAAGAGGACATTGGACTTGCGTTCGTGGCCGCGATGCAACTGCTGCCGGCCAAGCAGCGGGCCGTGGTCGTCCTGCGCGATGCCCTCGACTGGCCAGCCAAAGATGTCGCTGAGCTGCTCGACGACAGCGTCGCCGCCGTCAACAGCGCCCTGCAGCGCGGGCGCGACCGGCTTGCGCGGGAACGAGACGAGGGAACGCTCGCGCGCATGCATGCGCCTGCGACTCAAGGCGCCGAGGCAAAGGTCATGCGCCTGTTCCTGGACGCTGGGCAAACGTCGACGTCGGCCGGATCGTCGCGCTGCTCAGCGACGACGCGCTGCTGACCATGCCACCCGTGCGGATGCGCTTTGAGGGCGCGCCGGCAATCGGTGAGTTCTTTGCGACCGAGCCACTCGACGGCCGGCTGGATCGGATCACGCTGGTCGAGACGCGAGCCAACGGCCAGCCGGCCTTGGCCAGCTACGCCGACGAGACCGGCGACGGCGTTCGGCGTGCTTATGGAGTGATGGTGATGGCGATCGAGGGCGAGCGGATCCGCGGGATCACGGGCTTTCCGCGCAACGAGGAGCTGTTCGGCGAGCTCGGCCTGCCGCTCGTCTGGCCCGAGGATTGAGCGAACGCATGCGGTCCGTGGCGACTTGTTCTGCTTTCGTTCGCACGTGATGGCGATCGACGTCGAGAGAGACCGAGGTGACCATCGCCGGGCCCCGAGGCGACGTCGCCGCCGCTTGCGGTTGGGTCCCGGTTCGCCTTCACCGCAAGCTTTATGGGCCGCCAGCTCTCTTACGTCTATGAGGTGATCGAGCTCGTCCCCAGCGAGCGGTTCGTGATGGCGAGCACCGATGGGCCGGTGGCCATGGAGACGACGTACACCTGGGAGGACGGGCTGGATGGGGCAACGGTGATGCGGCTTCGAAACCGCGGCGAGCCATCCGGGTTCTCGCGCTTGCTCGCGCCGATCATGGCTCCGGCCGTGCGCCGCGCGAATCGCAAGGACCTGGCCCAACTGAAGCGGATCCTCGAAAGATCTAGCCAGCGATGAAACCCGCGAGCTTGTCGAAGGCGGCGCTCCAGCCGGCCTCGGCGTGGCCGGGTCCGGGGGCCGGGTAGGGCCCGTCGGTGAGCGTCATCCGCGTCTTCTCGCCGTGGTCGTGAAACTCGACGCGAACCGTCACAGCCTCGTGCATGCCCATCTGCGGCATCGGGTCTGAGCGCATCACGATCAGCTCCGGTTCCACCAGCTCGAGGATCTCGTAGCCGATGGAGAACTCGCGATCGCCGCCGCGCTGGACCATTGTCAGCTCCCAGCGCCCGCCGACCCGCGGATCGATGTGGACCCGCTCGCGCGGAGCGTCCATATGCTCCGGGCCGTACCAGGCGGCCACCTCGTCGGGATCGATCCAGGCCTTGAAGACCCGCTCGCGCGGCGCTTCGAAGATGCGCGTGATCAGGACCTCCTGGTCGGCGCCCACGGGGCTCGGGTCAGTCATCCGGTTCTCCTTGTTCGTGTAGGTGTGCTTCAAGTCGGTCCATCCGGGCCTCCCAGGTCCGTTTGCGCGATTGCATCCACTCAACCGCCTCGTCGAGTGGTTCGGCCTGCAGTCGGCTGGGTCGCCACTGAGCCTCTCGGCCGCGGGCGATCAGGCCCGCGCGCTCGAGCACCTTGAGGTGGCGCGAGATCGCCGGCCCGCTCACCGGGAACGGCTCGGCGAGCTCGGTCACGGTGGCCTCGCCCTCGGCGAGCCGGGTCAGGATCGAGCGGCGCGTCGGATCGGCGAGCGCGGCGAAGATGAGGCTGAGTTGGTCGGCTGGCATGTAACGATTATGTTAGATAACACTTCCATTAAATACGATCGACCGCTTGTACGCAACTCAGGACCCCAGAAGCCTCCGAGTCAGGGCGGTTGACGTACTCCCGTGGATGACGATGGAGAGGACCACGCAGAGCGATCGTCGTCCAGACGACCACGCTGGTTTCCGCCGCCGACAGCGCGCCAGAGCCGGCAACGATCGCGGCGTAAAACAGCGCGGCGACTCCGCGAACGCCGAAGAAGGCCAGAAAGACCCTTTCGCGACGTGATGCGAGGCCCGGTCCGCTGGTGCCCAGCACCAAAGCGGGGCGGATGACAAAGATAAGAAGCGGGGCCAGGAGCCATCCGCTCCACCCCGGAGCAGACAAACCCGCACGCGTGAGCATCGAGCCGAGCAGCAGCAGGACGAGCAGCTCCAGGAGCGTTCCCGCGACCTCCGCCCCGTGGTGGATTCTGGCGTTAATCTCGTGCTCGAACTCGTAGCGGCGAAAAGCGACGCCGGCCACGAACAGTGCGATCAGCCCGTAGGAGCCGACGAGCTCTGAGAGTCCGTAGACGAAGAGGATGATCGCGATCGCAGCGAAGCCGTCGAGTTCATGCGAGAACAGCCCGCGCGCTCGAGCCCGGGTGACCAGCCATGCGGCCCCGGCGCCCAGCACAACTCCGAGGGTGACGGCTACCCCGACCGCATATAGAACGTCCGCCCAAATCCATTCCCCGATCCACGAGCTGCCGTCCTGAGTAGCGATGAACAGCCCGGCGACGACGAAGGGAGAGGCAAGCCCGTCGTTGATCGCGGCCTCGGTATGGAGTGAGAACCGGGGTTCTCCGACCGGCTCAGACCCCGGCGGCCCGAGCCCGACGTCCCCGGCCAGGACCGGGTCCGTCGGAGCGAGAACCGCACCGAGGAGCACCGCTGCTCCGAGAGAGAGTCCCATCGCGTAGTAGCCGAACACGGCGATCAGCGCCACCGTCAGCGGCATAACGACGCCGATGAGGATTGCGACCGAGATCAGTGACCGCCTTCGCACGTGGCGCTCGACCGTGAGCCCTGCGGAGAACACGGCGACGACCAGAGCGAGTTCCGAAAGTCTCTCGATTAATCCGTGATCGCTCAGCGGATCGATCGGTGAGACGTCCAAGACGGACATCGCGAGGGCACCGACAGCGCCCAGGAGCAGATAGATCAGAGCGGCCGAGAAAGCACGCTCGCGCTGGTGAGAAAGGGCGGCTAGCCCAGCGGCCAGTGCCAGCCCGACGCCGAGGAGTCCGAGAACGTAGAGATCACCTGCGTGAAATCCCTCGCTCAGGGCTAGCGGCACGGAGACAGGCCCTCCGCGCCGGCCGAATGTCGGAGCGCTGCAGGTGCCGGCGCTGCCTTCTCCTCCATCGCCAGCAGCGGGATCGCATCAAGCAGACGACCGCTGCGGCGCGAACGCTCGATCGCTCCCAGTGGGCCCAGACCTGGCGCTGGCGACAAAGCCTTCGTAGCTATTGGAGCAATCAGGGACACCCTCCGCGGTCGACGACGATTTCGCCGACCAGGCTTCCCGGCACTCCGCGAGGGATGCTATCGCGCCATCGTTCGCTGCACGAGGCCCGCCGGCTCCCCACCACGCCAGCTCTCTGCGCAGTGGCTGGGATCGGCCAATTTGCCGTTAACCGGACAAGCTTTCTTTACTCCGATTGTCGTATACGATCAGAACTGATCTATTTGCAGGTATTTCATGCCGGAGGAGGG
>CAVSMS010000008.1:0-12047 GCA_963729065.1 uncultured Solirubrobacterales bacterium | reverse complement strand
CCCGACGGCGGCAGGCTCTCGAATGTTCCCGGGAACCCGGCGGCGATCAGGTCGGCGCTCGTCGAAGACCTCGAGGTTGCCGGCGGCGTCGACGAGCTCGACCCGGATCTCCCAGGTGCCGGTCGCCGATCCGCGCGGGACCGTGATGCTGGCCGCGTAGCCGCCGTTCTGCGGCGTCCCGGAGACCAGCGTCGGGGCGACGGAGGCGAAGTCGGTGTCGGTCGGGTCCTCGAACACGATCCGCGACGCGGACGCATCGATCCCCGAGAGGGCATCGTTCGCGCTCAGCGTCATGTTGATCGTCCGGTTGGCGTCGACCGTGTTGATCGTGCCCGGGGTGCGGGTGAAGGCGGTCAGCGCTCCGCTCGCGGTGTCGCCGGCGCCGGTCTGGTCGAAGCTGCCGTCGGCGCCGAGGTCGGCGCTCGTCAGTCTCACCTGGTTGCCCGCCCGCGTCAACGAGCAGCAGCTCAACCGTCCACGTGCCCTGGGGCGAGAAGCGCGGCAGCGTGACCTCCGCGTGGTAGTCGCCGTCGAGGGCGGTGCCCGAGACGAGCGCCAGCGACGAGACGTAGCTCTGCGGGCCGTCGGGGGCGCTCACGGTCACGCTGCGAGCTCACCGGGTCGATGCCGGCGAGATCGTCGGTGGCGCTGAGGTCGAAGTCGACCGTGGCCGGGGCGGCGTTCGTGTTGATCGAGACGGGCGAGGTCGCGAACGAGGTGGGGACCGGGGCGTCGGTGTCGTCGTCGCCGGTCTGCTGGAAGTCGTGCTCGAGCCCGGCGGCGGCGAGCTGCGCACTGGTCAGGGTTACCGCGTTGGCCTGCTGGTCGGCGAGGTGGACGTCGACGGTCCATGCTCCCTGGGCCGAGAAGCGCGGCAGCGTGATCGAGGCCGTGTAGGTGCCACTCTGGGGCGTCCCGGTGTCGAGGCTCGATCTGGTCGCTGAAGGTGGGCGCGCCCCCCGGGGCGTGGACGGTGACGCTGGAGCTGCCCGCCTGCACGCCGGAGGCGTCGTCGGTGACCCCGAGGGTGAAGTCGACCGTCTGGTCTGACCCGGAGGTGTCGACCGAGTCGGGGTCGATCGCCAGCGAGGTCAGCACCGGGGCGCCGTCGTCGCAGTTGCCGGCATACGTGTTGGAGCCCGCGCCGCCGTCGCAGACGTTGACCCCGGTGCCGCCGTCGAGGTGGTCGTTGCCGGCGCCGCCCGACATCTCGTCGTCGTCGTCCTCGCCGAACAGGCTGTCGGCGCCGTCGGCGCCCACCAGGCGGTCGTTGCCCCCGGCGGAGGAGAGGGTGTCGGCACCGGCGCCGCCGGAGATCTCGTTTGCCGCGCCGTCGCCGACGAGCGTGTCGTCATGGCTCGAGCCGACGACGTTCTCGACCGCGGCCAGGACGTCCGCCCCGTCCCCGGTCGTCACGCCGCTCGCCAGGCTGGTGTCGATCCCGGCGGGCGAGCCGGCGAAAGAGACCGTGTCGTCGCCGCCGGCGCCGTCGAGCCGGTTGGCGCCATCGTCGCCGGCGAGCGTGTCGGCCTGAGGCGAGCCGCCCACGTTCTCGACCGAGCCGAGCGCGTCGTGGCCCTGGCCGTCGGCCGAGTGCGCCCGCAGGTCGGCGTCGATCGGCGCCGGGGATCCCCCGTAGTCGGCGGTATCCGCGCCGGTGCCGCCCTCGAGCACGTCGTCGCCGCCGCCCCCGGTCAGGCCGTCGTCGCCGCCCCCTCCGTCGATCCGGTTGGCGACGCCGTCGCCGCGAAGCTGGTCGGCGTTGGCGGATCCGGTGAGGTCCTCGAACCCGGCGAGGCTGTCGGTGCCATCGCCGGTCGCGCTCGCGGCGGCGAGGTCCGCGGCCACCGGGCCGGGAGCGCCGGCGAACGAGACCGCGTCGCGGCCCGGCGCCGCCGTCCAGGACGTTGTCGGCGTCGTCGCCGACGATCACGTCGTCGTGGGCGGAGCCGGTGAGGTTCTCGATTCCCAGGATCGCGTCGTTGCCGTCACCGCTCACCGTGCCGGCGCGCAGGTCGGCGTGGATCGGACCCGCGCTCGCGGCGAAGCTGGTGCTGTCGACGCCGCCCTGGCCCTCGAGCCTGTCGTCGCCGCCGAGGCCGGCGAGCCCGTCGTCGCCCTCGCCCCCGCTGAGCTTGTTGGGGCCCGCGTCGCCGGAGAGCTCGTCGGCGAACGCCGATCCGGTCACGTTCTCGACCGCGATCAGCGCGTCGGCGCCGTCGCCGGTCGCGGTCCCGGCCCCGAGATCGATCACGAGGGCGCCCGGGGCCTCGGCGAACCCGGCGACGTCGGTCCCGCCCTGGCCCTTCAGCTTGTCGTCGCCCGTCCCACCGCTGAGCGTGTCGTCCCCGTCGCCGCCGGAGAGCCTGTCGTTGCCCGACTTGCCGGTCAGCGCGTCGACGCCGGCGCCGCCCTTGAGCACGTCGTTGCCGCCCTTGCCGAGAAGCAGGTCGTCGCCGCCCTTGCCGCAGAGGACGTCCTTCTTCTTCGTCCCCTTCAGCACGTCGACGCCGCGCCGTGCCCTTCTTCGTGCACTTCTTCGCCTCCGCCGCGCCGGCGCCGGTGAGGGCGACCGCGAGGCGACGAGGGCGATGCCGGCCGGGAGGCTGATGGCGCGGCGGCGGAGCGACGAGGGAAGAATGGGAGACCGGTTCACGATCAGGTACCTGACCGCTTACTCGGACTTCAGCTCCACATTCCGTATGGCGAGCAGCCGCAAGTCGTACGTCTGTCCGTCAGGGCCGAAGCTGAGCGTCGCCGTCTCGTTCTTCTGCAGGGTGATGTAGAGGCAGTTCTCGGGCGCCGGGACGCAGGCGCCGTTGCCGGCCACCATCGTCGCGTCCCTGGCGACGACGAAGGAGGCGCGCTTGCCCTTCTCGTCGGTGCCCAGGTAGGCGACCACCGGGGTGGCGGCGTCGGGCAGGATCGTCATCGGCTTGACGTTCTCGCGCAGCTGCGGGTCGCCCTGGAGGCCGATCGTGAGGTCCACCCGGCGGGTGACCAGGTGCTCGACCACCTCGACGTCCTCCTCGGACGGCTGGTTGTCGCCGTGGTGGCCGCCGCCGCCATCGCCGCCGCCGCCCGTGCCGCCGTCCTCCTCGACGATCTCGGTGGTCTCGGTGGTCGTCGTCGTCGGGGCCGGCGTCGTGGTGTCGTTCGCGGGCCCGGTCGCGTACGCGCCGCCGGTCGAGGTCCCGCCGGCGCGTCGGCGGTCGGGTCGGTCGAGCCGGAGGTCGTCGTGGCCGCGCCGTCGGCGGTCGAGCTCTCGTCCTTCTCCGGCGGCAGCGCGAACACCGGCTTGAACGGGTTCTTGGACTTCAGCTTCGCGAGCCGCTTGCGGTAGTTGCGGACGTCCACGGACTCGTCGGCGACCACGGCGGCGGTCAGCTGCGAGTCCGGGGGTCCGTCGGCCGCGGAGGCGGCCGCCGGCTGCGCCACGGGCTCGTTCGAGTTCGAGAGCAGGATCGGGACCGCGACCAGCGCGACCACCAGGGCGAGCGCCGGCAGCAGCAGGTGGCGATCGCGAAGGTCGCGGTAGATGTCCGAGACGAACTGAGGCGCCTTGACGTCGGGCATCTTGATCTTCGGGGGCTTGATCTCTCTCAATTGGACACCACCGCGGTGGCGGGCGGCTCGGCCGCGGGGTCGGCCGGCGGGGTCGTGCGGCCTCGGTCGCCGTCTGGGTCACCGTGGTCGGCCCGGCGGCGGTCGCGCCCGCCGTCATGCCCTGGTCGGCGGGCGTCAGGTAGCTGGTCGCGGTCACGTTCGCGGTCAGCGCCGGGAGGCCCGCGGGGCCTGGGTGAGGTTGAAGCCGTCGATCGTCAGCAGGCGCCCGTGGACGGAGGTCCGCTCGCCGTGCGAGTCGACCATCCCGTCGACGCCCCGAAGAAGTCGGCGATCTCGAAGAAGCCGCCCGGGAACTGCATCTCGTACGGCATCACCGGCAGCCCGGCGGTCCCGACGGTGGCGCCGATCGGCAGCAGGGCCGCCGCGGCCTCCGAGGCGGGCGCCGCCGTGGTGGGCGCGGTCGCGGTCGCCGCCGCGCCCGTGGCTGCGGCGCTGCTGAGGGTGATCGACTGGAAGCCGACCTGCGACTGCGTCGGCCAGCGTCTGCAGCTCGGTGAGCAGGCTCGGCGTGTCGGCGTCCACCGGGACGGCCTTGCCGAGGGTGATCAGCTTGCGGTAGTTGCCCGTGAAGCCCTTCTTGGCCTCCTCGCCGGCGGCGGCCGCCGCCTCGGCGTCGACGACCTCGGCTCTGCAGGGCGCCCACCTGCTCCTCGAGGTCGGCGGCCTCCTCGCGCTTCGGCGCCAGGATCAGGAAGTAGAAGCCGCACTGCGAGCCCGAGGAGCGCGACCCCGATCAGGATCGCGCGGTCGCGTGGACTTCATCCGCCGCTCCACCTCCAGCGCTGGCCGCGCCTGCGAGCCTGTGGCGGCGGACTCGGTGGTCTCGGTCGTCGTCGCCTCGGCGGTCGCGGTCGTGCTGGTCGGCGGCGTGGTCGTCCCGCCGGCGGCGCCGCGGCCGGGCGACCGGTCGCGGGCGCGGCGGCCGCGGCGGGCACGGGCACGGCGTCGAAGGCGACCGTGATCTCGAAGCGCGGCGATCGAGGGCTTGGTCTGGCAGCCGTCGGCGTCGCCGGTCGCGGCGGCCGAGTCGCCGCTCGCCGCGTCGACCGTCTCCTCCTCGGGCAGCTGCGGAGCTCTGCATGCCGACGCGGGTGACGCCGTCGATGTCCTTGAGCGAGGCGAGCAGGCTCGGCGGTGCCCTCCTGGCCCTCGGCGCAGCCCTCGATCACCAGCGAGGGGCCGACGATCGACGCGTCGGTCGGGGTCGAGGCGGTCGCGTCGCCGCCGCCCACCGCGGTGCCGGCCGACGCGGTGCCGGTGAGGTTCTCGAGCGAGACCTTCTCCGGGATCACCAGCGCGAGCTCGTTGAGGACGCGCTCCCAGTCGAAGCGGCTCTGGGCGAGGCTGCTGACGGTCTCGGAGCGGGCTGTCTCGAGGTCGGCGAAGCTCGCGTAGGGGCGAGCTGCGACGCGGTCGGTCGGCCTGGGCCTTGCGCGCCTCGCAGCGTCGCCAGCTCGGCCTTCTCGTCGTTGATGTCGTTGTTCGGTGAGCACGACGAGCACGACGCCGACCAGCGCGAGCGCGAGCACGCCGACGATCGCGTAGGAGGCGACCCCGGCGCGCAGCGGCGCATGGTCGCCGCGGCGGTCCTCGGGCGGGATCAGGTTGACGGGGCGCATCGCCTACTCCTCCAGCCCGAGCCCGTAGGAGAGGGTCAGTCGCCGCGCGGCGCGGGTCGGCGACCGAGCGCAGCCCGTCGGGCACGGCGGCCTCGCAGCGGCACCGGGATGTCCTGCTCGAGCCGCTCGACGAGGCCGGGGATCGCGGTCCCGGGGCCGGCGACGACGACGTCGTCGACCCGCACGGCGTCCTCGAACGCGGCGTAGTACTCGAGCGAGCGGCGCAGCTCGTCGACCAGGGTCGCCGACGCCCGAGGTGAGCGCCTCGCGGGTCTGGGCGACCACCTGGGGTCGCCGCTGACCTCGTCGACCGGGTCTGCGAGGCCGACGTGCAGCAGCCACTGGCGGGCGTGCTCGAGGTTGAGGCTGCCGCTTGGCGACCAGCGCCTGGGCGATGCCCTCGATCCCGAAGCCGAGCACGCGGCGAGAAGACGCAGTAGGACTCGCGGGCGACGGCGAGGTTGGTGATGTCGCCGAGGTGGCAGTAGAGCGTCCCGGCGGGCACCGGAGCCGGCTCGTCCTCGCCCGACGGCGCCGGCGGCACCGCGGCCGGGCCGGCGAGCGCGCGGATCAGGGCGAAGCTCGAGTGGTCGATGCCGACCAGGCGCAGCCCGGCGCGGCGGACGGCCTCCATCAGCGCCGCGAGCATCTCGCGGCGGGCCGCGACCGCCGACGACCTCGATCCCCTCGCCCTGGTGCCCGGGCGCCGGCGGGATCACCTGCCAGTCGAGCACCGAGCCGGTCGAGCGGCATCGGGATGTGGTCCTGGGCCGCGAAGCGAACCGCGGAGTCGAGCTCGGAGCTGTCCTCGATCGGCGGCAGGCGCAGGGTGCGCACGGCGACGCGCTGGTTGGCGATCCCGATCCGGACGTCCGCGGGAGCTTCTGGCTCGTGAACATCTCCTTGATCGCGTCGCCGAGGACCTCCGGGTCGTGGACCTCGCCGTCGCGCATCGCGCCCGGCGGCAGCGGGGCGACGTCGTAGCGCGACGACGGTCACGCCGCCGTTGACCTGCAGCTCGGTTGCGGCGATGCTGTCGGCCTCGATGTCGAGCCCGACGACGCCGCGCTGGCGGCCGATGGGCTGCGTGAACGGGTTCTTGATGTTCAGGCTGGGCATGGGGGTCGCCGGAGCCGTGAAGGGCTCTCGGAGTCCTCAATCGGCGCAAAGCGGCCGTTACTTGAGCGGCGGCGCGAGAGCGCGTGTTCGCACAGTGCGCCTCGTGCGTGACACTTGGTACCGCAGGGCACCACAGGCCGCTCGCGGCGGCCTCAGCCGGTGAAGGTGTCCAGGTACCAGTCGACGATGTCGTCGCCGAACCAGAGGCCGACGACGCCGCCGAGCGCCAGGAACGGGCCGAACGGGACCGCCTGCTTGCGCGCCTGCGAGCCCTGCCTGGCGATGATCGCGACCCCGACCACGGCGCCCGCGATCAGCCCGACCAGCACCGCCGGGGCGATCGAGCGCCCGAGGTAGAGCGCCATCATCGCGACGAGCTTCGCGTCGCCCATGCCCATGCCCCGCGGGTAGACGAGGGCGATCAGCAGGAAGCGCGCCCCCGGCGACGGCGATCGCGATCGCGCGCTGGTCGAGGTCGCCGAGGTCGAAGGCGAGCACGATCGCGAGCCCGGCGATCGCGCCGGCGAGCACGAACGCGTTGGGGATGATCCGCAGCTCGAGGTCGGTGAGCGTGATCGCGACCAGGACCGCGCAGAGGACGAGCCCGAGGATCGAGCTCGCCGGCGTCGTCGGTGCCGAGCGCGAGCACCGTCCCCGCCCAGAGCGCCCCGAGCCCGGCCTCGGTGAGCGGATAGCGGGCGGAGATCGGCTCGCCGCAGTGTCGGCAGCGGCCGCGCAGGACGAGCCAGGAGACGATCGGGACGTTGTCGTAGGCGGCGATCTGCGCGCTCGCAGCCCGGGCAGCGCGAGCGCCCGGTGACGAACCCCTCGCCGCGGGGGACCCGGTGGGCGATCACCGTGATCAGGCTGCCGATCACGGCCCCGGCGACGAACGCGATTACCGCTTCGCCCGCCATCGCGGCTCGACCCTATCCCCGCCTCCGCCGGATTCCGGCGCTAGCAGGCGACCGAGGTGTCGGGGCTGCCCTGCACGCAGCCGGTCTCGCGGACCACCCGCCAGCTCGCCGAGGCGAGGTCGAACAGGTACGGGGGCTGCTGCACGGCGAGCCGGTCGTCGTAGGTGTAGTTCTTGAGGTAGCCGGTCACCGAGGTGCCGCCGGAGGTCGTCCCGACCGTGCCGCGGAAGAGCTGGGCGATCACGCCGTTGACCGTCAGGCCCCCGCTCGGCGGGCTGCCGCCGATCGGTGCCGCCGCAGTCGAAGTTGTCGACGATGAACGAGTGGTTGAGCGCCAGCACCGCGGCGTCGATCCGCAGGCTGTTGAGCGTCTGGCTGGAGTCGTTCGTCGGCCGAGCCGCACTGCCCCTGAGTGGTCCCGGAGCGGGTCGTGACGCCGTGCATGACCCGGATGAAGTTGTTGGCCACGAACCCGGCGACGGCCGGGCCCGTGAGGTTGGTGGTCACCGAGCCGTCGATGATGATGTCGTTGGCCGCGGCGATCGTCACCGAGGTGCTGTAGTTGCCCGAGATGTAGACGTTGCCGCAGGTCGAGGTCTTGTCGTAGACGTTCGCCGACTGCGAGAAGTAGGGCGAGTAGCGTCGCCGAGCAGGCGCCGCTGGTGACGTAGATGATCGGGTCGTCGACGAGGTTGACCGGTCTGCGCCGTGCCGCCCGCGGACGCTGACCGTGGCCGTGTTGCCGTTCAGCTTGATGTCGGTCGCGCCGCTGTAGACCTTGCCGTCCTGCTGGGCGTAGGTGAGCAGGCTCGAGTTGTCGGGCGGGGCGTTGATGAACGGCGCGTTCTCGATCAGGTCGCCGTTCACGGTCGCGTTGTTGTTGCAGCCCGAGGTCGCGATCATCCCCGGCGCCGTCGGCGGCCCGGGCGCCGCGGTGAGCACGTTGTCGGTCCCGCCCGGCCGGCCGAACGTCGGCGAGCCGCAGATCGAGTACTGGTCCTGCGTGTACATCGGCCCGTTGATGCTTGTCGCCGGTGATCCAGCTGATCACGCCGCAGTCCGACGGCCGGCCGTCGCGCAGGAACTGGCGCGCAGTCCTGCTTGTTCGCCGGATCGGCGTAGGTGTTCGGGTCGAGCGTCTCGTAGACCGAGTACCAGAGGAAGTCGAGCGGGGAGTCGCGCCGGAAGCTGGCGACGATCGTCCGCGTCGCCTTCGTCTGCCCGGCCGTGTTCGTGCACGGTCCCGGTGAACTTCATCCGGAAGGTGCCGCGTGGCGAAGTCGATCATCGTCCCCACCGGGTTGGTCGTGCTGCAGGTCGCCGGCGCCGTTGGACGGGCACCGGGACGTAGGAGAACCTGGTCGTCGTCGGCCCGCCCGGGACCTGCGTCGACGCCTGCTGCGGGCAGGTCTGCCACAGCTCGGTGTTCTTGTTGACCTTGTAGAGGAAGTTGGCGAGCCCGGCGCGCGCCGCGTAGTAGGCCCGCTTGCCGTCGAGGTCGTGCTGGGTGTTGCCGATGTCGCCGTTGGCGGCGACGAAGGCGGCGGCGATCATCAGCGTGCTGACCGTGAGCACGATCAGCGCCAGCAGCATCGTGAAGCCGTCCTCGGCGGCCAGCCCTCGCCCGCAGGATCATGCGCATGGCGGCACCGTCGGCAGGTTGCCCTCGCTGGGGACCGGGGTGAGGCGGAGCACGACCGAGTTCTGCAGGGTCGTGTCGTCGGCGAGCGCGCGGTTGTCGCCGAGGTCGCCGAGCTTGCCCGCCGGCCCCGACGTCCATCGTGATCGTCACCGCGGCGGCGAGCTTGGCGTCGGCCGCGCTCAGCCCGGCGGGTGGCGTCGCCGGGAGCCGGCTGCGGTCGGCGGCCGAGTTGAACGGGATCGTGTTCTGGGGCACCGAGCAGCCGCTGGCGGTCGTCGACGCCGGTCGGCAGGGTCGCGGTCCCGTCGAGCAGGATCATGAACGGGTTGCCGGCGGCGTCCAGGTACTGGTTGCCGCCCGAGTCGGCGGCGATTCCGTACTTGTAGTAGCGGAACAGCGGCGTGGAGCCGACCTGGTTGGCGTGGTCGAGGAGCCGGCGCGTCGCGCTCGGCGTGGTCGAGAAGGTCCAGTTCGGGGGCGTGCCCGCCGGTCGCCTGGTAGGTCGTGTCGGTGAGCACGTCGGTCGTCGTGTCGAGCGCGATCACGTGCTTCTCCGGGGTGAGGCTCGCCGCCGAGCCGAACTTGCTGACGAAGGCGAGGCTGGTGTCGGTGCTGCCCGGGCAGGATCGGCGTGACGCTCTCCGGCCACGCAGCTCGAGCGCAGCCGGGTCTCGATCAGCTCCATCGTCGTCCGCGCCCGCTGCGTCGCGTCGACCTTCGCGAACACCCGCGTGCGTCTGGCGCAGGGTCAGGTCCTGGAACGTGAACAGCGCCGAGGGCGACGATCACCGCCGCGCCGCAGATCACCAGGAGCTCGATCAGGGTGAACCCGGACTCGTCGGACCGTGCCCGGCGGAGGATCGCTCGCCAGGCCATCAGCAGAACCCCGTTGTCGAGGACGAGTGTGATCGGCGACCGTGCTCGAGTTCGCGGCCGTGAAGTTCGTGTTCGGCGCGGCCGGTGAGCGTGACCTTCTTGAAGTTGGCCGGGTTGGTCGTGCTGGTGCCCTGGAACCTGTAGTCGGCGCAGATCGAGTAGGTCCCGTACGGCTGGCCGGGGAAGTCGAGCCAGCCCGTGGTCGGCATCGTCGTCGCGCCGTCGATCGCCGGCTGCCAGGTCTGCCCGCAGGAGTCGGTGAGCTCGATGTGCGCCGGCTTGACCGGGCCGGGCGCTGCGGTGCCGTTCTGATAGGTCACCGAGACCACCATCCCGGGCATCGGGATCGCGCTCGATCCGGTGGCGCTCGCGGTCGCTCCGGGCGCCACCGTGACCGTGCGCTGGTTCGCGGTCAGCGGGGGCTTCGCGGCGACGCAGGAGCCGGCCCAGACGGTGTAGTTGCTCGTGTAGTTGCCCGGCGTCGAGACCATGAACGGGAAGAGCGTCTGCGGGCTGACGATCTCGTCGTCGGGGGAGGTCGGCGTCAGCACGCCCGGGGTCGCCATGCCCGCGTTGAACCACGACAGGGCGGGCGCGAGCTGGTTCGAGAGCGTCGTACTGCCGATCGTGGTGCTGAAAGCGCGCGGTCACCCGCCCGGCCTGGCCGAGCGTGAACTGTGAGGTCGTGGTGTTGCCGGCGGTCGTGGTCACCGACTGGTCGGGCGAGGAGTCGCCGTCCTTGTCGACGTATCCGGCGAGCGCCGGGCGTGACCGTGTAGTCGCCGACCGGGAGCACGCTGAAGATCATGCAGCCGTCCGCGTCGGTGTTCCCGAAGCGCCGGACCGCCGAGTTGTTCGGCTGCGCCCCGGCGACGTTGATCCGCACGCCCGGCAGAGCGGCGGCGTTCTGGTCGAGCACCTTGCCCAGCAGCGAGCCGCCCGCCCGCGGGGTGACGACGCTCTGGACGACGATCGGGCGGCGGTTGTTGGCCGTCCAGTCGACGGTCGAGGAGATCTTCGCGAAGTCGGCCGCCGCCCCCGAGCTCGAGCAGCTGGCCGACGCCGGCCGACTGGCTCAGGAACTGGCCCGCGGACGTGACCGAGTAGGCGATGCCGTCGAGGGTCACGGTGCGAGTCTGGTTGAGGTTCGCGAGCTGGTCGCCGGAGAGGCCCTTGATCCGCTCCTGGTCGGCCTGGGCGACCCCGAACGCCTGGGCGCGCCGGCGCTGGTCGGCGGTGGCCTTGCCGGCCGCGTCGAGTCCGACCAGCGTGAGCGAGATCAGCCCGACCATCAGCGCCGTGACGATGACCTCGACGATCGTCATCCCGTCCTCGGCGGCGAGACGCGAGCGGGCGCGGCGCCGCCGCGCTGTCCGAGCTGAAGCGATCGTCACGGGCATGCGGCTGGATCCTCGGTGAAAGTCGGCATGCCGATCGCTTAAGCGGGACGCTTGAACGCAGAGAGGGGCGGCACATCGGCCGCCCCTCTCGCTCGATTGCGACTTCCGTTGGTGCGCCTAGTTCCAGGTGTTGCGAGGCCGGGCAACCGCCGCGGTCGAGGCTGGCCGGGACGGTGCACGGATACGTCAGCGTGCCGCCGCTACGGTCGATGCTGAACGTGCGGCCGTCGGTCGAGGTGACCGTGACGCGGTAGTCGTTGGACCCGGCCGTGCCGGTGCCGCCGGTGCCCGTGATCGTCGTCGCCGGCGCGCACCGTGGGCTCGATCGCCTGAGGCTGTCGGCCCGGTCGTCACGGCGCCGGAGTACGAGCCGCTGTGGTCGGTCGAGAACGTCTCCATCGCCGTCTGAGCGGTGCGGACCGCCTCCTTGGCGCTGGCGTCGTTGGCCTTGTTGCGCTGGTTGAAGAACGCCGGGATGGCGATCGCGGCCAGCAGGCCGATGATCAGCATCACGACCAGGAGCTCGACCAGCGTGAAGCCGGATTCGCTCTGGGCCCTGACGCGCAACTTGTTGAGCATAGGAACCTCCTCGGTACCCATTGTTTGCCTTGCGCCAGAGCCCCGGGTTTCCTTACCCGTCGGAAGTCTGTTGACCCCGGTGGTAGCCCGGCTGGCTCCTGTTTGGGAGCCCCGTGGCTTTGCGCCCCCACCTCACAGTGGGTTTGCCTTTAGCACCGAGGCGCTGGCTTCAGGCTGGTACATCGGAGCGCCCCGGTGGAAGCTTTAGCCGCGCTGAGGGGTATATCCGTCCGCCCTGGGGTCTGGCACCCAGACGGCCGCGCGGGGG
>CAVSMS010000007.1:0-114530 GCA_963729065.1 uncultured Solirubrobacterales bacterium | reverse complement strand
CCAGAGCCGGTCGAGGAGCTCGGCTCGGGTGAAGGCGATTCGCGGGTGGCCGGCGAGGAAGTAGAGGAGGTCGAACTCCTTCGGCGTCAGTTCCACCGGACGGGCGTCGATCCGGGCCTCGCGCGCCGCGGGGTCGATCTCGAGTCGGTCGAAGGCGAGTGGCTGCGCGCGCTCGGCGTCGGCAGGTGAGGCTCCGGTCTCGCCGAGCCGGCGCAGGATCGCCTTCACCCGGGCGACGATCTCGCGCGGCGAGAACGGCTTCGCGACGTAGTCGTCGGCCCCCGAGTCGAGTCCGATAACCCGCTCGGTTTCGCGCCCGCGGGCGGTCAGCATCAGCACCGCGCTCGCCGGGTCGGCCGCGCGCATCCGGCGAAACACCTCCAGCCCGTCGATTCGCGGCAGCATCAGGTCGAGCACCACCAGATCCGGTCGCCGGGCGGCGAACGCCTCCAGCGCCTTCTCCCCATCCTCGGCCGCCTCGGCCGTGAACCCGTCGCGCGCGAGATAACGAAGCAACACGTCGCGGACCACTGGGTCGTCGTCGACGACCAGCACGTGTGGGGCGCCGGAGCTCATGCTCCCAGCGTCTCACGCACAGGTTTCGCGGTGATTAAGGGAGGCCGCGCTCGGCGGATCTGGTATGCCGCGTCATGCCTTCTGAGTTTCCCTGGACCCCGAGGTGTTACGCAGTGTCGATGCCGAAGCTCGAGGCCCGGACGGTCTTGCGGCTCATCACGGCCTTGCGGCGCGGAGCTCATCAGCGGCCAGGCGGACATCGTTGTGCGCGGCGAAATGCATGCGGCCGATGAGTTTTCGCTTCGGCGCGGATTGAGTTCAGTGAAGGGCCAGGTGGGCCCATGAGCACAGGAGCAACAGATGACAGACGTTTCGGTGGTCGAGATCGATGAGATGGAGACGATCTACGACGGGATCGCCCGCCGCGCTCGAGCAGAACTCGGTGTCAGCGCCTGGGGCATGCAGGTGATGACCCTGCCGGCGAACTGGGACGGTTATCCCAACCACAATCACGATGCATCGACCGGCGAGGCCGGCCAGGAGGAGGTCTACATCCCGATCGCGGGCTCCGCCGTCCTCGAGGCCGATGGGGAGCGTTTCGATCTGCGGCCCGGAGTGATGGCGCGCGTCGGACCGGATCAGCGGCGCCAGATCCTCCCCGGCGACGAGGGCACTCGGTTCATCGCGCTCGGCGGAGTTCCGCAGGCCGCATTCTCACCCTCGGCCTGGACCGAGCTCGGCGGCCCGCTGCCGGTCTGACTAGGGTCGCGACCGTGGCGAAAGACCCTCGCGATGAGCGCGCACTGCTCGACGCCGCGCATGGCGGCGACGAGCAGGCGTTCGTCGCGCTTACCGCCCCGCATCGGCGGGCACTTCACGTTCACTGCTACCGGCTGCTTGGCTCGCTCCATGACGCTGATGACGCGCTTCAGGAGACGATGCTGCGGGCGTGGCGCGGGCTGGGGGAGTTCGAGCCACGCGCGCCGCTGATCGCCTGGCTTCACCGCATCGCGACCAACGTCTCACTGCGAATGATCGAGCGCCGGCAACGCGACGCTGGGATGCAGGCGGACAGCCACCTTGAGCCCTATCCCGATCGGCTTCTCGAGGAGCTGGAAGCGCCGGACTCCAGCCCAGCCGATCATGCGATCGCCCAAGAGGACATTGGACTTGCGTTCGTGGCCGCGATGCAACTGCTGCCGGCCAAGCAGCGGGCCGTGGTCGTCCTGCGCGATGCCCTCGACTGGCCAGCCAAAGATGTCGCTGAGCTGCTCGACGACAGCGTCGCCGCCGTCAACAGCGCCCTGCAGCGCGGGCGCGACCGGCTTGCGCGGGAACGAGACGAGGGAACGCTCGCGCGCATGCATGCGCCTGCGACTCAAGGCGCCGAGGCAAAGGTCATGCGCCTGTTCCTAGACGCGTGGGCAAACGTCGACATCAGCCGGATCGTCGCGTTGCTCAGCGACGACGCGCTGCTGACCATGCCACCCGTGCGGATGCGCTTTGAGGGCGCGCCGGCAATCGGTGAGTTCTTTGCGACCGAGCCACTCGACGGCCGGCTGGATCGGATCACGCTGGTCGAGACGCGAGCCAACGGCCAGCCGGCCTTGGCCAGCTACGCCGACGAGACCGGCGACGGCGTTCGGCGTGCTTATGGAGTGATGGTGATGGCGATCGAGGGCGAGCGGATCCGCGGGATCACGGGCTTTCCGCGCAACGAGGAGCTGTTCGGCGAGCTCGGCCTGCCGCTCGTCTGGCCCCAGGATTGAGCGAACGCATGCGGTCCGTGGGACCAACGACCTTGTTCTGCTTCCGTCAGTCGCACGTACGCATGGCGATCGGCCACGTCGAGAGAGACCGTAGGTGACCATCGATCCGGGCCCCGAGGCGAACCGTCGCCGCCGCTCGCGGTTGGGTCCCGGTTCGCCTTCACCGCACGCTTTATCGGCCGCCAGCTCTCTTACGTCTATGAGGTGATCGAGCTCGTCCCCAGCGAGCGGTTCGTGATGGCGAGCACCGATGGGCCGGTGGCCATGGAGACGACGTACACCTGGGAGGACGGGCTCGATGGGGCAACGGTGATGCGGCTTCGAAACCGCGGCGAGCCATCCGGGTTCTCGCGCTTGCTCGCGCCGATCATGGCTCCGGCCGTGCGCCGCGCGAATCGCAAGGACCTGGCCCAACTGAAGCGGATCCTCGAGATCTAGCCAGCGATGAAACCCGCGAGCTTGTCGAAGGCGGCGCTCCAGCCGGCCTCGGCGTGGCCGGGTCCGGGGGCCGGATAGGGCCCGTCGGTGAGCGTCATCCGCGTCTTCTCGCCGTGGTCGTGAAACTCGACGCGAACCGTCACAGCATCGTGCATGCCCATCTGCGGCATCGGGTCTGAGCGCATCACGATCAGCTCCGGTTCCATCAGCTCGAGGATCTCGTAGCCGATGGAGAACTCGCGATCGCCGCCGCGCTGGACCATTGTCAGCTCCCAGCGCCCGCCGACCCGCGGATCGATGTGGACCCGCTCGCGCGGAGCGTCCATATGTTCCGGCCCGTACCAGGCGGCCACCTCGTCGG
Source organism: uncultured Solirubrobacterales bacterium (assembly GCA_963729065.1). Classification (GTDB taxonomy): domain Bacteria; phylum Actinomycetota; class Thermoleophilia; order Solirubrobacterales; family 70-9; genus WHSW01. Next base: position 111,446 of record CAVSMS010000007.1, on the reverse strand, counting down.
GATCGATCCAGGCCTTGAAGACCCGCTCGCGCGGCGCTTCGAAGATGCGCGTGATCAGGACCTCCTGGTCGGCGCCCACGGGGCTCGGGTCAGTCATCCGGTTCTCCTTGTTCGTGTAGGTGTGCTTCAAGTCGGTCCATCCGGGCCTCCCAGGTCCGTTTGCGCGATTGCATCCACTCAACCGCCTCGTCGAGTGGTTCGGCCTGCAGTCGGCTGGGTCGCCACTGAGCCTCTCGGCCGCGGGCGATCAGGCCCGCGCGCTCGAGCACCTTGAGGTGGCGCGAGATCGCCGGCCCGCTCACCGGGAACGGCTCGGCGAGCTCGGTCACGGTGGCCTCGCCCTCGGCGAGCCGGGTCAGGATCGAGCGGCGCGTCGGATCGGCGAGCGCGGCGAAGATGAGGCTGAGTTTGTCGGCTGGCATGTAACGATTATGTTAGATAACACTGCCATTAAATACGACCGACCGCTTGTGCGCAACTCAGGACCCCAGAAGCCTCCGAGTCAGGGCGGTTGACGTACTCCCGTGGATGACGATGGAGAGGACCACGCAGACGATCGTCGTCCAGACGACCACGCTGGTTTCCGCCGCCGACAGCGCGCCAGAGCCGGCAACGATCGCGGCGTAGAACAGCGCGGCGACTCCGCGAACGCCGAAGAAGGCCAGAAAGACCCTTTCGCGACGTGATGCGAGGCCCGGTCCGCTGGTGCCCAGCACCAAAGCGGGGCGGATGACAAAGATAAGAAGCGGGGCCAGGAGCCATCCGCTCCACCCCGGAGCAGACAAACCCGCACGCGTGAGCATCGAGCCGAGCAGCAGCAGGACGAGCAGCTCCAGGAGCGTTCCCGCGACCTCCGCCCCGTGGTGGATTCTGGCGTTAATCTCGTGCTCGAACTCGTAGCGGCGAAAAGCGACGCCGGCCACGAACAGTGCGATCAGCCCGTAGGAGCCGACGAGCTCTGAGAGTCCGTAGACGAAGAGGATGATCGCGATCGCAGCGAAGCCGTCGAGTTCATGCGAGAACAGCCCGCGCGCTCGAGCCCGGGTGACCAGCCATGCGGCCCCGGCGCCCAGCACAACTCCGAGGGTGACGGCTACCCCGACCGCATATAGAACGTCCGCCCAAATCCATTCCCCGATCCACGAGCTGCCGTCCTGAGTAGCGATGAACAGCCCGGCGACGACGAAGGGAGAGGCAAGCCCGTCGTTGATCGCGGCCTCGGTATGGAGTGAGAACCGGGGTTCTCCGACCGGCTCAGACCCCGGCGGCCCGAGCCCGACGTCCCCGGCCAGGACCGGGTCCGTCGGAGCGAGAACCGCTCCGAGGAGCACCGCTGCTCCGAGAGAGAGTCCCATCGCGTAGTAGCCGAACACGGCGATCAGCGCCACCGTCAGCGGCATAACGACGCCGATGAGGATTGCGACCGAGATCAGTGACCGCCTTCGCACGTGGCGCTCGACCGTGAGCCCTGCGGAGAACACGGCGACGACCAGAGCGAGTTCCGAAAGTCTCTCGATTAATCCGTGATCGCTCAGCGGATCGATCGGTGAGACGTCCAAGACGGACATCGCGAGGGCACCGACAGCGCCCAGGAGCAGATAGATCAGAGCGGCCGAGAAAGCACGCTCGCGCTGGTGAGAAAGGGCGGCTAGCCCAGCGGCCAGTGCCAGCCCGACGCCGAGGAGTCCGAGAACGTAGAGATCACCTGCGTGAAATCCCTCGCTCAGGGCTAGCGGCACGGAGACAGGCCCTCCGCGCCGGCCGAATGTCGGAGCGCTGCAGGTGCCGGCGCTGCCTTCTCCTCCATCGCCAGCAGCGGGATCGCATCAAGCAGACGACCGCTGCGGCGCGAACGCTCGATCGCGCCCAGTGGGCCCAGACCTGGCGCTGGCGACAAAGCCTTCGTAGCTATTGGAGCAATCAGGGACACCCTCCGCGGTCGACGACGATTTCGCCGACCAGGCTTCCCGGCACTCCGCGAGGGATGCTATCGCGCCATCGTTCGCTGCACGAGGCCCGCCGGCTCCCCACCACGCCAGCTCTCTGCGCAGTGGCTGGGATCGGCCAATTTGCCGTTAACCGGACAAGCCTTCTTTACTCCGATTGTCGTATACGATCAGAACTGATCTATTTGCAGGTATTTCATGCCGGAGGAGGGACTCGAACCCCCGACACGCGGATTATGATTCCGCTGCTCTAACCAGCTGAGCTACTCCGGCGGGGAGGGAAGCGTAGCGGCGGTCGGGCGCCGCGAGGGCCTCAGTACTCCCGCAGGTCGAGTGCCCAGAGGAAGGCCTCGTTCACGACCACCAGCCCGGCGAACACCGCGGCCCAGACGGCCTCTCCGGCGGCGAGCAACGCAACCGCGGCGACGCCGAACACCACCAGCTCGACCCCGAGCCGCGCCGGGTCGGCGAGCCTGTGATCGGAGTTCGGCGCGCACCACCGGCCCCAGACGCCGATGAACAGGCCCGGCCGCGGCGATCGCAACCAGCACCCGCACGGCCGTGCTCGCGTCGAGCGAGAACGCGAAGACGATCAGGGCCGCGAGCGCCGCGAGCTCGAGGGCGAATCTCAGCCCCAGGTTGATCGCCTTCACAGACTTGTTCTACCGCGCTCGCCACAATCTCGCTCGTGTCCGACAACCCGCTCCTCGACGAGCTCCGCGGCGTGCACTCCATGATCCGGCGCGATCTCGCCCACGTCACCCTGCTGGCCGAGGACGCGGCGGGCGGTGCGGCGCCGGAGGAGATCCGCGAGCGGGTCGGCGAGCTCAAGTCGTCGACGATCCTCTGGCAGCTGCAGCTCGGGTGCCTGCGCCACTGCCGGTTCGTCGAGGCCCACCACGGCCTCGAGGATCGGGCGCTCTTCCCGACCATCCGTCGGGTCGACCCCGACCTGAACCCGGTTGTCGACAAGCTCGAGGCGGACCACCGGGCGGTCGCGACGACCGTTCACGAGCTCGAGGCGGCGGCGACGGCCCTCGACGGCGCCGAGGATCCCGACCAGGCTCGCGCGCGCGTGGTCGCTGCGCTCACCGGCCTGGGCACGCTGCTGCTCGAGCACCTCGACTACGAGGAGCGCAGCCTCGAGGACGTCCTCGGCCGGATGCAGAGCTGGTTCGGCTGAGGCGCGGTCCGGTCAGCCGCAGCGCCGCCGCACCACCACCCGCACGTTCCGTCCCTTGAACTTCGCGGTCACCACGCGCCGCTTGCGGTCGTAGTCCCACTTCGACCGCCCGAGCGGTTCGCCGCCGACGCTCACCCGGCACGGCTCGAACGGATTCGACAGCGTCTTCAGCGACGCCTGCAGCCGATACGTCCGCCGCCGCTCGCCCTTGATCCGCAGCGCCCATCCCCGGCCCCGTTCGCGCGAGCGGATCAGCTCGTCCTCGAACATCGAAGCCGAGCTCTTGCCGCGCGGGAGGGCGAGCAGCGCCAGCCGATCCGCGCTGTCGGAGAGCGAGGTCGTCGAGTCGTCCGGATAGTCGCTGAGCGTGTCGACGTCCGGCGGCAGCATCGGCAGAACCGTGCCGGCGTGGGCGAGCAGCGGCAGCTCCTCGAGCGGCGCCGGCAGGGTCACCTCGCCCGCACCCCGCAACACCTTCGCGCGGCGCAGCCGCAGGGACCCATCGCCGATCGCGGTACTGCGCCGACCGCCACAGGTCCACCCACCGCCCGCGTGGCAGGTAGACCGCCCGCTCCGTCGCCCCGGGCTCGACGACCGGCGCCGCGAGCAGATCGGGCCCGAACAGGAACTCGTCGTCGTGCCCGGCGGCGACCGGATCGTCCGGGTACCGCAGCGCGAGGTGGCGCATGATCGGCATTCCGCTCGCCTGATACGCGGCATCCGCCGCCGCGACGTACGGGTAGAGCTGGGTGCGCAGCTTGGTGTAGCGCCTCCAGTTGGCGATCTGATCCGGGTCCCAGACCTGCGGCCTCGGCTTCTCAGGCACCGCGATCCCGTCGGCCTGGGTCCGCATCACGCCCGACACCGCGCCGAACTGAACCCAGCGGATCAGCAGCTCGGGCGTCAGCTCGTCCTGGAAGAAGGCGAAGAAGCCGCCGATGTCCGAGCCCCAGGTGCTGATTCCCGAGAGCCCCATCGTCAGCCCCTGGCGCACCGCAGAGCGCAGGCCGTCGAAGTCCCAGGCGGTGGTCGGGTCGCCGCCCCAGACCACCTGAGCGCACGGCGCCGCGCGGGTCCAGCCACTGCGCTGGAAGCGCACCACGGGCCGCGGCGCGTCGGCGATCGCCTCGGCGCCGCCGCAGTGGTACTCGCGCGGATAGGGGTTGTGGATCCGAACGCCCGGCTCGCCCGCGGCCGTCTGGGAGTCGAGCGGCGTGTACTCGCCGAAGTCCTCCATCCAGCCGTCGTGGCCGTCCTCGATCGCCTCGTCGGCCACCGAGTCGTATGCCGCGCGGCCCGCCGCCGCGGTGAAGTCGAACTCGGCGACCTCGAACGTGTTGGTGGTCGAGTACTGGAAGAGGTAGGGCTCGCCGGCCGCGTTCTCGATCAGCCCGCCGTTGGCCGCCGCCTCGCCGAACACCGGCTCGTAGTCGGTGCAGACCATCGGGTTGAGATAGGTGGTGATCGCGAGGCCGAGCCCGTGGACGCCGGCAGTCCGCTGCCGCTCCTCTTCGCGCCGGCCGCGCTGCGAGCCGCAGGGCAGGTAGTGCAGATACGTCTGGGCGAGCGAGAGCGGCGCATCGGCCTGCTGCAGCTGATCGAGGAGCGCCAGCTGCTCGTCGGTGCCGCCGGTGGGCTGGACCCACGGCCCGAACACCCACGGCGCCGCCGCCGGCGGCTGGCGGCCGGTCACGTCCGTGAAGCGCTCGAGCACGTCGGCGGGCTCGGGGCCGGCGAAGAAGCTGAGGCTGAAGGTCCGCGGCGGGGGCGCGCCACCGGCGGGCAGCTCGTCCGGCGGCGCGTTGACCAGCTCGACGCTCCATGAGCCCGCCTTGTCGAGCTGGAAGTAGCTGGTCTCGGGGCTGTCGACGAGCACGCCGTAGCCCGCGGTCGAGAGCAGCCACGGCACCGGGTAGTAGGTGGCGTCCGTGCGCGGGCGAAAGCCCCAGGGCGGGACGATGGTCTGGATCAGACCCCACTCGTCGGGCTGGTACGGGCCGTCCGAGACGTAGTTCTCGACCACGTTGCCGCGCTGGTCGACCGCCTGGGAGCGCTCGCCGAACCCGAGGTAGCGCTCGTCGGCGCCGGCCCCGAAGCCCATCCCGAACGCCTCGACCGGTGGCCCGGCGCCGACGATCTCGGCGTCGAGGCCGATCACCCCCTCGGCCGTCGGCCGCAGACGAAGGGAGATCCGCCGACCGCCGGGGTCGTTGGTCGCCAGCTCCGCCGCGTAGCCGTCGCCCGTGCTCGAGTTGAGCACTCGGGTCGCGTGGTGCCAGACGCCGCCGCTCTGAAAGCCGAGCGTGCCCGCCGACCCCGCGCCGGTGGAGGGATCCTCGGCGAGCACGATCTCCCCGCTCCCGTCGACCAGGCGCAGACCCCAGGGGTCGGCGCTCACGTCGGCGCGGAGGGCGCCCGAGTCGACCACCACCGCAGCGTTCGCGCTCGCCGCGAGCGCCGCACGAGCCTGCAACTCCCATCGCCACGAGGCCGATGCGCAGCAACCCATGCCTCATCGGGCCGAACCTACCGAACGCGCAGCATTGCGCAATTCGGCGGTACGGGAGTGCCCGCTCCAGCCTCAAGCCCGCGCGGGAGCCGGCCGATGAAATTCCCGGCGACACCTATGGCAAATACGCACGAGTCAGACGCCGCTGCAACGGGCGACCGCGCCATGGTCGCGTCGTACCTGATCATCATGTTCGTCGCGGGCCCGACCCTGGGCCTGATCGGACTGGCGCTGCCGCACGCGCCAGACGCCAACGACACGGCCCTGATCGCCCTCTCGTGCGGCGGCTACGCGATCGGCGGCGCGCTGGCGCTCTTCCGGCGGCGGCTGCCGATGCTCGCGTTCGAGGTCGCCGCCGGCACCGGGTCGGTGTTGATCAGCGCCGCGATCTACTTCTCGGGGGCGAACGTCACGACGAGCGCCTTCTACTACCTCTGGGTGATCCTCGGCGCCGCCTACTTCTTCACCAGAGCGCACGTTGTGGCGCAGGTCGTGGTCGTCGCGGTCGGCTACGCGGTCGCGCTTGATCCTCAAGGAGCCGCACCCGCCGGGGACCATCCAGGCGTGGATCGTCGCGGTCGGCACGCTGACGATCGCGGCCACGCTCATGGTCGCGATCACCCGCGAGCACGTCGACCGGCTCGTCGCCCGCCTCGCCGAGGCCGCCGACACCGACCCGCTCACCGAGCTGCTCAACCGGCGCGGGTTCAACCGCCAGCTCGAGCTCGAGCTCGAGCGCGCCCAGCGGTCCGGCACCGAGGTCAGCCTGATCACCGGCGACCTCGACCACTTCAAGCAGGTCAACGACCGCTTCGGCCACCAGACCGGCGACGAGGTCCTGGTGCAGATCGGCGACGTGCTCCGCCGCCACGCCCGCCGGATCGACTGCGTCGCCCGGATCGGCGGCGAGGAGTTCGCGCTGCTGCTCCCGACCGCCGACTCGCGCGGCGCCTACGTCTCCGCCGAGCGCCTGCGCCACCGGGTCCGCGAGGTCGTCTCGGCCGACGCCACCCGGGGCTCACGATCAGCTTCGGCGTCGCCTCCTATCCCTGCGACGGCGACACGGTCGAGCGCCTGCTGCGCTGCGCCGACGAGTCGCTCTACGCGGCGAAGACCCTCGGCCGCGACCGGACCGTGATCTACAGCCGCGAGGTCGTCGGCGCGCTGGCCGCGAGCCCCGGCGACGAGACCGGCGAGGCGGGCCGCGAACCTGACCACGCTGCTGACCCTCGCCGAGGCGCTCGACCTGCGCGACGCGCGCACCGCCCGCCACTCCGAGACCGTCGGCCGCTACGCCGAGGCGATGGCCCGCGAGCTCGGCTTCGACGCCCGACCGGGTGGAGCGCATCCGGCTCGCCGGCGTGCTGCATGACATCGGCAAGATCGGGGTCGCCGACTCGATCCTGTACAAGTCCGGGCCGCTGACCGACGAGGAGTGGGCGGAGATCCGCAACCATCCGGAGATCGGCGCGCGCCTGCTCAGCGCTCCCGGGCTTCGGCGACCTGCGCGCCTGGGTCCTCGCCCACCACGAGCGCATGGACGGCGACGGGCTACCCGCTCGGCCTGAGCGGCGAGGCGATCCCGATCGAGGCGCGGATCATCGCCGTGGCCGACGCGTTCGAGGGATGCTCGGCGACCGCCCGTACCGGCCGGGCCGCTCGGCCCGACGAGGCGCTCGCCGTGCTGCGGCGCTACGGCGGGACCCAGTTCGACCCGGACGTGGTCGCGGCGCTCGCCGCCAGCCTCGAGAAGGCCAAGGACGGCGCGCCGGTACCCGCGCCGAGCCGACCCTCAGAAGAAGTCCCGGTCCTGCCACACGGTCGCGTCGCCCGGCTGCGAACCGTCGCCGTCGCTCGGCCGCGGGGCGAGCAGGGCCTCCAGCTCGCCCCGCTCGGCGGGCCTCAGCTCGCGCGTGATCACGGCGCCGCCGCGCAGCCGCGCGAGGACGAAGTCGGCCTGGCGGTAGGCGGCCATCGCGACGAGCAGCTTCAGCTCGCGTTCGAGGCGCAGCTCGGCGCGAGCTGCCGGACCCAGGTAGAGCGCGTCCGCGGCGACGATCTGGCCGCCGTCGGCGCTCTCGGCCGGGTCGAGGCGGGCGCCGCGTCGCCAGCTCGTGCGCCGCAGGCCCTGGAGCGCCCAGCCGCGCTCGCGCAGGTGGGCGTCGATGTCCGCGAACAGAGGCTGGCCCTCGAACAGCGGGTTGAGCTCCACCTCGACCTCGAGCGCCAGGGCCTGCGCGAGCACCTCCTCGCCGCCGCGGAGCACGTCGAGCTCGGCCCCCTCGACGTCGAGCTTGAGCACGTCGCAGCCGAGGCCGTGCTCCTCGCCGCACGCGGTCGAGCGTCGTGGTTGAGATCACGCGCACCTCCCTGGTCGCGAGCAGGGCGCGCGCCTCGGGGAACGAGCGCAGGAACTCCTCGTTCGGCGGGTAGAGGCCGGAGGCGACGGGCCAGTTGGCGACGTGGAAGGGAACGTCCTCGGCGACCTCGCGCCAGAGCGCGTGCGGCAGGAAGCGCGCCGGGTAGGCCAGGGCGCCCGACTCTCGGTTGAGGCGCTCGCACTCGGCCTCGTCGGGCTCGAACGCGGTCACGTCGATCACGGCCGCGAACCGGTCCCACCGCGGATCGACCCCGTCGCGCGCGCCGACGTCGAGGAGCCGCAGGCGATCGGCCCCCAGGTATCGGTCGAGCACGGCCATCAGAGCGCGTGCGGGAACTTGAGCTCGCCGGCCTGGATCGGCGCGCGTGAGCCGGTTCTCGGGCGGCGCCAGCGGACACGCCCACCGAGAGTTGTAGGCGCACGAGGGGTTGTAGGCGTAGTTGAAGTCGAGCGTCACGACAAGTTGATCGCCGCCCGGAGCGGGCGGCTCGAGCCCGCCGCCGAAGGTGCCCTTGATCGCGTCGGTGAGGTAGCGCCCGGCGCCGTAGGTCTGCTCCGGCGCGGTCGCGTCGCGGAACGGGAGGAAGAGGTTGCCGCCGTAGCCCTCGGTCCAGAACAGGGTCAGCTCGCCCCACGGGGTCTCCAGCCGGCCGACCCGCGAGTAGCGCAGCACGCCGTCCTCGCCCCCGGAGTCGATCTCGAGCTCGCCGGGCTCGCGCGGCTCGAGCACCTCGCAGCGGACCCTGGCCATCGGCGCGTACGGGAAGTAGGGCAGGCCCTCGAAGCCGGCCTTCTGCTCGACCGTCAGCGCGGAGGCGGGATGCTCGGCGAACAGCCGGTCGCGGTGGTGGCGGAACTCCGTCGACCGCCTCGGGGCCCTTGCCGGCGGAGGTCGAGGTAGAGGTCGGCGACCCGGGCCCGGTAGTCGGCGAGCTCGAGCGCCTGGCGAGCGTCGCGGCCGTCCATGGCGCTCACCCTAGCCATCGCCCTCACGGGCTCAGCGCGTGGTCGGGCGACAGCATTGACTAGCTTGGAGGGTCGATGAGGGGCCGACGCTGGAGGATCGTCGCGGGCATGGTCGCCGCCGCGCTCGCGCTGCCCGCGGTGGCGAGCGCGGACTGCACGGTCCCGACCGACCCGCCCCGACCGATCGACGCTTCGACGCCGGCGCAGGACTTCAACGGCACCTTCGACGCCGCGCTTGCAGGGCTCGTACGTGCAGATCCCGTTCGAGGTCCCGCCGGGACCACCGCGATCCGGGTGCGCTACTGCTACGACCAGCCGCCGAGCGGCGGCGGCAACACCCTCGACATCGGCGTCTACGAGCCGCTGCGCGCGCGGCGACACCGTCTACGGCCCCGCCGAGCAGCGCGGGTGGAGTGGCAGCGCGGTCAAGGACCTGGCGATCTCGGTCAACGGCTTCTCGCCGCCGGCCACCTACGGACGCGGACCGCAAGGCGTTCGTGCACCGCTACACGACCCGCGCCTACCAGCCCGGCCCGATCCCGGCCGGCACCTGGGCGGTCGAGCTCGGCCTCGCCTCGATCATCGGCCCGCCCGCCGATCCCGGACGGCATCGACTGGCGCGTCCGGGTCGAGACGAGCGACAGCCGCCGAGTGGTCCGCCTCGCCGTACTCGCGCGTCCCGTACGACTCGACCCCGCGCGGCGGCCGGGCTTCGGCTGGTACTCCGGCGACGTCCACGTCCACGGCGAGGAGGAGCCCGGCAACTCGCTGATGACCGACCTCGTTCGACTTCGCCTTCGCCCCGCTCGGCCAGGGCGGCGCCGGGCTCGACTTCGTCGGGCTCGTCGACCACAACAACAACGTCAACACGGGCGAGATCGGCCGCTACCAGCCCGACTACCCCGGCAAGCTGATCATCCCGGGGACCGAGGTCACCACCTACAAGGGCCACTACAACAACATCGGCTCGAGCTCGTTCGCCGACTTCCGCGGCGGCCCGGTCTACCGCTCGAGAGCCCGCACGCCGGACGCTCACCAAGGTCGCCGACCGGGTCGCGCCGGCGAGCGCAGTTCGGCCCGATCCAGGCCTCGGGCGGCTGGACGCAGATCAACCACCCGACGGTCATCGGCGGATCGATCTGCCGCGGCTGTCCCTGGGACTACACCGACGCCGAGACCGACTACTCGAAGGTCGACGCGATCGAGGTCCAAAACGGCGCCGCCGACTTCGGCCCGCCGCCGAACACGGTCGCGAGCCCGTTCACCGCGACCGCGATCGCCTTCTACGAGCGCGCGCTGGCGAGCGGCGCCCACGTCGCCGCGGTCGGCTCGAGCGACGCCCACCAGACCGACGACCCCGGGGCGACGATCGGCCAGGCGACCACCGTGGTCGGCGCCGGCGACCTCTCCCGCAGCGCGATCGTCCAGGGCATCCGCGACGACCGCACCTACGTGAAGCTCTACGGCAACGACGGGCCGGACATCCGGGTCACCGCGCGCGTCGCCGGGCGACGTCCGTTCACGACGCTCGGCGACACGCTCGCGGGCCCGTAGGCGCAGCTTCGACGTCCAGGTGCTGCGCGCCGGCGCGGCCGCGGCGCGCGCCGGCAACTACACCGTGCGGCTGCTCCGCGACGGGGCCGAGGTCGCCGCGGCGCCGATCACGAGCGACGACTTCACCCACACCTTCGACGCCGCCGCGGCCGGCCGCTACTCGATCGAGGTCACCGCGCACGGCGCCGCCGAGCGACCGGATCGAGGTCTACTCGAGCCCGGTCTGGTTCGAGGTCGGCGCCGCCGTTCGAGCTCGGCAAGCTCAAGCGCAACAAGAAGAACGGCACCGCGAAGCTCGAGGTCACCGGCCTTCGCGCGCCCGGCGAGCTCGAGCTCTCCGGCAAGGGCCTGAAGACGAAGCGCAAGAGCGCCGGCCCGGGTTCGGCGAAGCTGAAGCTCAAGCCGAAGGGCAAGCTGGCCAAGAAGCTGAAGCAGCAAGGGCAAGGAGAAGGTCAAGGTCGAGGTCAGCTTCACGCCCGATGGCGGCGAGGCCGGCCAGCTGAACGACAAGGTCAAGCTGAAGCGCAAGCGCAAGCAGCAGGCACCGATGACCGACCTCGAGCGGGCGGTCACCACCGTGATTCGCGACTGCCTCGGAGTCCGACCCGGCGAGGAGGTGCTGGTGGTCGCCAACCCGGCGACGATCGGGCTCGGCGAGCGCCTGCGCGGCGAGGCCGGCCGGGCCGACGCCGACGGCGTCCTCGCCCTGATCGCCGAGCGCGAGACGCACGGCACCGAGCCGCCGGCCTCGGTCGCCGCGGCGATGGCGGCCGCCGACGTCGTCCTCTGCCCGACCAGGCAGTCGCTCTCGCACACGGCCGCGCGCAAGGCCGCCACCGACGCCGGGGCCCGGATCGCGACCCTGCCCGGGGCGACCGAGGAGATGCTCGCGCGGGTGATGAGCGCCGACATCGAGGGTCTGCGGCGCAAGGGCACGGCGATCGCCGAGCGGCTGACCGCGGGCGAGGAGGCGCGGATCACCTGCCCGCGCGGGTCGGACCTGCGGCTCGGGCTCGGCGGCCGCACCGGGGTCCCGGACGCGGGCGACCTGACCGCGCGCGGCGCCTTCGGGAACCTGCCGTGCGGCGAGGGGTTCATCGCCCCGGTCGAGGGCACCGCCGAGGGCACCCTGGTCGTGGACGGGACGATCGCCGCGATCGGCCGCGTCTCCGAGCCCGTCACGCTCACGGTCGAGGCCGGGCACCTGGTCGAAGCCACGGGGCCCGACGGCGAGCGCCTGCTCGAGCTCCTGCGACCACACGGCGAGGGCGGCACCAACGTCGCCGAGCTCGGGATCGGCACCAACGAGAAGGCGAAGCTCACCGGCGACCTGCTCGAGGACGAGAAGATCCTCGGCACCTGCCACGTCGCCCTCGGCGCCTCGGCGGCGATCGGCGGCACGGTCCAGGTGCCCGTGCACCTCGACTGCGTCGTGCTCGAGCCGGAGGTCACCGTCGACGGCGGCGAGCCGCTCACCCGCGGCGGCGAGCTGCTGGTCTGAGTCAGCCCGGTGGCGCTCGCGGTCCCGAACTTCTCCGAGGGGCGCGACGAGGCCGCCATCGCGGCGATCGCCGGGGCGTTCGCCGGCGCCGAGCTGCTCGACCGCCACACCGACGCCGTCCACAACCGCACGGTGCTGACCCTCGCCGCGCCGGGCGAGGGACTGGTGGCGGCGCTCGCCGCCGGGGCACAGGCCTGCGTCGAGCGGATCGACATGCGCGCGCAAAGTGGCGCCCACCCGTGCGTCGGGGCGCTCGACGTCTGCCCGCTCGTCTGGATCGCCGAGGCCGAGCGCGACCCGGCCCGCGAGCTGGCGCTGGCGACCGCGGACGCGATCGCGGCGCTGGGCGTTCCGGTGTTCCTCTACGGCGAGCTCGCCGCCGAGCCCGAGCGCCGCGAGCGGGCGTACTTCCGCCGCGGCGGGCTGGACGCGCTCACCGAGCGCATGCGGGCCGGCGAGCTGGCACCGGACGTCGGTCCGCCCGCGCCGCACCCGAGCGCCGGAGCGACGCTGGTCACCGCCCGCCCGCCGCTGGCGGCGTTCAACGTCGAGCTCGACACGGGCGACGTCGAGATCGCGCGGGCGGTCGCGGCCCAGCTGCGCGAGTCCGGCGGCGGCCTCGCCGGCGTGCGGGCCGTCGGCATCGACCTCGCCGGGCGCGCGCAGGTCTCGACCAACGTCGGAGACCCGACCGCCGTCCCGCTGGCCACCGTGATCGAGCGCGTGCGCGAGCTTGCCGCCGAGCACGGCGCGCGGCCGGTCGCGGGCGAGGTGGTCGGGCTCGTCCCCGAGGCGGCCATCCGCGGCCTCCCCGAGGACGTGCCGCTGCGCGGCTTCGACCCCGAGCGGCACCTGCTCGAGCGGCGGCTCTCCGGGCTCGAAGGCGACCGCGCTTAGGTACCCTGCCCGCCGATGGCGCAGACGAGGAAGCGACGCCGCAAGAAGCACCGGGGGACGCAGACCGGCCGGATCGACAACCGCGGGCCGCGCGGGCGGCCGCGCACGCGCGAGGAGGCCAAGGCGCGGGCGCGCCAGAAGCGCTCCACGAAGGGCAAGACGGGCAAGACGGGCCGCATCGACCCGCGCGACCGCCCGCCGAGCTGGGCGAGCGCCTTCAAGCGCGGCCTGGTCGGCGCCGTGATCTTCTTCCTGCTCTTCTGGCTCGCCTTCGGCCGCCCGATGGCCGCCGCGGCGGGGCTCTCGGTCGTGATGCTGGCGATGTACGTGCCGCTCGGCTACTACATCGACCGGTTCATGTACCGGCGCCGGATGAGCCAGCAGCAGGCGGCGCGCGCGGCGAAGCAGAAGGACTGAGCGCGCCGTGGACGTGCGCTGTTTCACCGTCGGCCAGGTGGCCGAGAACTGCTACATCGCCCGCCGCGACGGCGCGGACCGCGGCCTGATCATCGACCCCGGCGAGGAGCCGGAGCGGATCCTGGCGGCGGTCGACGAGCTCGGGATCGGGATCGACGCGATCCTCGTCACCCATACCCACTTCGACCACATCGGCGCCGTCGCGCCGGTGGCCGCGGCGACCGGGGCACCGGTCTACTGCCCCGAGCTCGAGGTGCCGGTGCTCGCCGACATCATGTCCTACGTCCCCTGGCCCGGGTTCGGCCCGTACGAGAGCTACGACGCCGACGAGACGGTCGCGGGCGGCGAGCGGCTCGAGCTCGCCGGGATGGAGATCGACGTGCACTTCACGCCCGGCCACAGCCCCGGGCACGTCACCTACGCGATCCGCGACGAGCCGGCCCTGTTCTCCGGCGACGTGCTGTTCAAGGGCTCCGTCGGCCGGGTCGACCTGCCGGGCGGAGACTGGCCGACCCTGCTCGAGAGCATCAGGACGCTGGTCGACGGCTATCCGGAGGAGACGGTCGTCTATCCGGGTCACATGGGGGTGACGACGCTCGGCGCCGAGCGCGCCTCGAACCCCTTCCTGGCCGAGCTCGACAGGTTGAGCGCCCGCTACCAGGTCCCGCGGGGGACGTTCGACATCCTGCCCGCCGACCAGCCGGCGCGCCGGCGGGTGCACGTCGCCTCGCTGGAGCTGTTCGCCCGCGCCGGGTACGGGCGGATCGAGACCCCGGCGTTCGAGGACACGGAGCTGTTCGAGCGCGGGGTGGGGGAGGGCACCGACATCGTCAACAAGGAGATGTTCACGTTCTCCGACCAGGGCGGCCGCAGCCTCACCCTGCGCCCCGAGGGCACGGCTCCGGTGGTGCGCGCGTACGTCGAGCACGGCATGCACCGGCTGCCGCAGCCCGTGAGGCTGTGGTACTGGGGCCCCTACTTCCGCCACGAGCGCCCGCAGGCGGGCCGCTTCCGCGAGTTCAACCAGATCGGCGCCGAGGCGATCGGCACCGACTCGCCGCTCGCCGACGCCGAGATCATCCTGCTGCTCGACGACCTGTTCCGCGAGCTCGGCATCCCCGGCCTGCGGCTGCGGCTCTCGAGCCTCGGAACGCCGGCCTCGCGCGCGACCTACCGCGACGAGCTGCGCGAGTACCTGCGCGCGCACGAGGGCGAGCTGGGCGCCGAGGTCCGTGCCCGGATCGATGAGAACCCCCTGCGGGCCTTCGACGCCAAGGACGACGACACGCGCGCGGTGATGGCCGAGGCGCCGCGGATGCTCGACCGGCTCGACGACGCCGACGCAGAGCACTTCGCCGAGGTGCGTCGCCTCCTCGACCAGTCCGGGATCGACTACGAGCTCGACGGCACCCTGGTCCGCGGGCTCGACTACTACACCCGGACCGTGTTCGAGTTCGAGTCCGAGCGCCTCGACGCCCAGGCGGCGGGCCTCGGAGGCGGCGGTCGCTACGACGGGCTGGTCGAGGCGCTCGGCGGCCCGCCGACGGCCGGCGTCGGCTTCGCCGCGGGGATCGAGCGCATCCTGATGGCGCTCGGCGAGCCCGAGCCCGAGCCCGCCGCCGACGTCTTCGTCGCCGCTCCGGCCGAGCAGTCGGCGCGCGCGTTCGCCCTCGTGCGCGAGCTCCGCGGCGCCGGCCTGCACGCCGAGCTCGACCTTGCGGGGCGCTCGAGCAAGGGCCAGATGAAGCAGGCCGACCGGATCGGCGCGCGGCGCACGGTGATCTTCGACGAGGCCGGTGGCGCCGAGGTGCGTGACATGGCGACCGGCCAGCAGGGCCCGCTCGACGTCGAACGGGCGGTCGAAGAGCTCAGCCGCTGACCCGCGAGGGCTCGCCCACACGGCGCTAAACAAACGCTTGCATCCAGTGCCGGTCGGTACTAGGATCGCGCGCGGTGAGGATCCAGTTGTTCGACCGCTCGGGGGGCGGTCGCGACGGAATCGCGATCGGACGACGCGCCTGGTTGGCGGCCATCGTCGCTGCGCTCCTGTTCCCCGGTGCCGCCGCCGCGGTGAGCCCGGCCGTCCGGACGCCGACCACCGAGGAGAAGGCGGCCAAGCCGTACTTCGACTCCCGGGTCCAGGCCGCGCGCGCGAGCGCCGACCGGGCGGCGAGCTCGAAGGCCCGCGCGGCGCAGGCCGCACTGCGCGCCGACCTCGGCGCCCAGGGAGTCGTCGACGTCGACGCCCTCACCGGGACGCCGCGGGTGATCCAGCGGCTCGACGGGACGCTCACCGGCCCCGCGAGCGGCGGTCCGGTGGCGATCGCCCGGCGCTGGGCGAGCGCCAACCGCGCGGCGCTCGGCCTGTCGGGATCCGAGGTCGACGCCCTGCGCCTCGACCGGCGAACCACGGCCCCCCGGTACGGGCTCACCCACCTGCTCTTCCAGCAGCGCTATCGCCGGATCCCGGCGTTCGACAACGGCCTTCGCGTCTCGGTCGCCCGCGACGGCCGCATCCTCTCGGTCTCCGGCTCACCGCTCGCCGACCCGGCGGTCCGCTCGGTCGATCCCGCGATCGGTGCGCGCGCGGCGATGCGCTCGCTGCAGCGAAACGTCGACGCGAGCGGGCAGGCAACGGTGGTCTCCGGCCCCGACGGCGCCCGCCGGACGACCCGCTTCGCCGACGGCGGCTTCGCCCGCCTGGTGCTCTTCGGCACCGCCGGCGGCGCCCGCCTCGCCTGGCATCTGGCCTACCCCTCGAGCTCGACCGCCTACTACGACGCCGTCGTCGACGCCTCCACCGGCGAGGTGCTCTACCGCCAGAACCTGACCAAGTTCGCCGCGGCGACCGTGTTCCCGAACTATCCGGGCGCCGAGAACGACCCCGACCCGGTGAAGGCCGCGGCAAACGCGCCGCTCGACGTCGACTTCGCCACCGAGGGCTGGCTGGCGCCCGGGGCGACCGAGCTCGAGGGGCCGTTCGCCCACGCCTACAGCGACATCAACGACGACAACGTCGCGCAGCCGGCCGAGGAGGTGCCGCCCTCGTCGGGCGACGACTTCCTCTATCCGTTCACGCCCTTCGTGCAGCCGCCGGGCTACAACGACGCCTGCCGGTTCACGCCGCCGGCCCCGCCGGGCTGGGTGGCGCCCTCGGTGACCACGGCGCGCTGCTCCTGGGACCCGACCGACCGGGATTCGTGGCGGGTCAACCGCGAGCAGACGACCACGCAGGCCTTCTACTACGTCAACCACTTCCACGACCACCTCGCCGGGCCCACGATCGGGTTCACCGACGCCACCGACGCGTTCGGCGGTGACGGCACCGGCGACCAGGACGACCCGGTGATCGTCAACTCCGACGACGGCGCGAACACGGCCGGCGACGGCGGCCCGGACGGCGATCACGCGAACAACGCGAACATGTCGACGCCGCCCGACGGCCAGAGCCCGCTCATGCAGATGTACCTGTTCGAGTTCAACCCGGACAGCTTCTTCAACTTCCGCAACATCAACGGCGACGACGGGGCCGGGATCGTCTACCACGAGTACACGCACGGGCTCAGCAACCGCCTGGTCACCAACGCCGACGGGTCGGGCGCCGTCTCGAGCCCGCACTCCGGGGCGATGGGAGAGGCCTGGAGCGACTGGTACGCGCTCGACCTGCTGCACCGCGAAGGCCTCGAGATCGACGACCCGAGCACGGTCGGCGACGTCGACATCGGCGCCTACTCCGACGCCGTGTTCACGACGCTGCGCTTCAGCCCCGCCGACTGCCCGCCCAGCGCCGTCAGCCCGACCTGCCCGGGCGGGCTCTCCACCGGGATCGGCGGCTTTACCTTCGGCGACTTCGGCAAGGTCTTCGCCGGCCCGGAGGTCCATTCCGACGGCGAGATCTGGGTGCAGACGCTCTGGGACCTGCGCACCCTGCTGGTCCTCGGCACGGGCAGCGAGCAGGACGGCTCGGACCTCGCCGAGGCGCTGGTCACCGAGGCGATGCGGCTCTCGCCGCCCGAGCCCTCGTTCCTCGACATGCGCAACTCGATCCTGGTCGCCGACGAGGGAATCACCGGCGGCGACCTCCAGGACCTGATCTGGAGCGCCTTCGCCGGGCGCGGAATGGGCTTCTACGCCAGCGTCGCCGACTCCAGCGACGTGACCCCGATCGAGGACTTCAACCTGCCGCCGGCGCCGGACGCGGCGACCGGCACGGTCGCCGGGACGGTCACCGACGGCGACACCGGCCTGCCGCTCGAGGGGATCACGGTCGGGTTCGGCGGGCACACCACCGGCCCGACGTTCCCGTCGAGCCTCACCGACACCACCGACACCGAGGGCCACTACTCCTTCGATGCCCCGGTGGGCAACTACGGCGAGCTGGTCTTCAAGGGCGCCGCCGGGTTCGACCAGATCTCGCTCGAGGGCGTCCAGCTCGACGCCGACGAAACCGAGACCCACGACGTCCAGATGCGCCGCGACTGGGCGGCCTCGAGCGGCGGCGCGACCGTCACGAGCAGCGACGACTCCGGCGCGCCCTTCGGCTGCGGCGACGACCAGCTCATCGACCAGTCGATCGGCACCGGCTGGTCGCCGTTCAACCCCGACAGCGCCGATCCCGAGAACCCGCATGCCGGCCCGCCGACGGCGACGATCACGCTGCCGCAGCCGGTCGACATCTCGACCCTGGGCATGGACCCGAGCAACACCTGCGGCGACGACCCCTCGGCGACGACCAAGGACTACCGGGTGCTGACCTCCACCGACGGGACCAACTTCCAGGTCGCCAACGAGGGCAGCTTCACGCTCGACGACCGCGCGCAGCTCAACCTGGTCCCGCTGACCCAGAACAACATCGGCGTGGTCAAGCTCCGCCTGGTGATGCTCTCGCCGCAGAGCGACGGGCCCGGCGACTCCGGCGCCGACTTCATCGACTTCTCCGAGCTCGAGGTCTTCGGCGGGCCGCCCGAACGCGCTCCCGGAGGGGACGCTGACGGCGACGCCGGACCGCGTCTCGCTCGGGGCGCCCGGTGACCCTGGACGCCTCGTCCTTCACCGATCCCGACTCGCTGATCACGGGCTACGAGTGGGACTTCGACGCCGACGGCACGGTCGACCGGACCACCGAGGGCCCGACGACCGACCACACGTATCCCGCGACCGGGAGCTACGCCCCGATCGTCTCCGCGAAGGATTTCCGGGGCGGGGCCGGCTCGGCGACCGCCACGGTGGAGGTCAAGGGCGGTCCCACCGCGAAGGTCCCGAAGAAGAGCAAGAACGGCAAGGTGAAGCTCACGGTGAGCTGCGGGGCGCCGCCGTGCGACGTCAAGGGCAAGCTCGAGCTGAGCTACAACACCGCGCGGAAGCTGAACCGCACGGGCCTGAAGATCGCCAAGTTCAAGGGCACGACCGGCGACGACACGCACACCTTCACGCTCAAAGTCCCGAAGGACGTGCGCAGGGCCGCGAAGGAGGCCGGGATCGCACCGCTCAAGGTCCGGGTGACGGCGAAGGTCACCGACTCCGCCGGGCTCGAGACCCGCGCTCGCCAGAAGACCAAGGTCAGGCTCTAGCCAGCCGGATTGTCGCGCGACGCCGCCGGGGCGGCCGATGCGAGACTGCGCCGCGATGACCGACGCCTTCCCCGCGCTGCGCGCCAACGAATATCGCGACACCTGGTGCGGCCAGGTGCTCGGCGACCGGGTGGACTCCGACGCCCGGGTCGCGGGCTGGGTGCACCGTCGCCGCGACCACGGCGGGCTCGTGTTCATCGACCTGCGCGACCGCACCGGGCTCGTCCAGCTCGTCTTCCACCCCGACGAGTCGGGGGAGGCGTTCGAGCTCTCGCACCGCCTGCGGCCAGAGGACGTGCTCACGGTCGCGGGCCCGGTTGTGCGCCGCGAGCCGGAGACGGTCAACCCCGACCTGCCGACGGGCGAGTTCGAGCTCCGCGTCCGCGACGCGCGCCTGCTCGCCGACGCCGACACGCCGCCGTTCGAGATCGAGGGCTTCTCGGGCGAGGTGGGCGAGGAGATGCGGCTGCGCTACCGCTACCTCGACCTGCGCCGCGAGCGCGTGGCGCGGGCGATCGTGACCCGGCACGCGGTGAGCGCCGCGATCCGCGACTTCCTCTCCGGCGAGGGCTTCCTCGACATCGAGACGCCGATGCTCTCGCGCTCGACGCCCGAGGGAGCGCGCGACTTCCTCGTCCCCGCGCGGCGCGAGCCCGGCACGTTCTACGCCCTGCCGCAGTCGCCGCAGCTGTTCAAGCAGCTGCTGATGGTCGCCGGCTTCGAGCGCTACTTCCAGATCGTGCGCTGCTTTCGCGACGAGGACCAGCGCGCGGATCGCCAGCCGGACTTCACCCAGCTCGACATCGAGATGTCGTTCGTGGGCGTCGAGGACGTCCTCGACCTCAACGAGCGGATGCTCGCCGCGGTCTTCGAGGCCGTCGGGGGCCCCGAGCTCGAGCTCCCGCTGCCGCGGATCGGCTACGACGAGGCGATCGCCCGCTACGGCAGCGACCGGCCCGACCTGCGGTTCGGCCTCGAGCTCACCGAGCTCACCGACCTGCTCGCCGACACCGAGTTCAAGGTCTTCCGCGGGGTGATCGAGTCCGGCGGGATCGTCAAGGGGCTGAACGCCGGCGCCCGCGACGTGCCCCGCTCGGTCCTCGACGGGTTGATCGGCCGCGCCCAGGAGCTCGGCGCCAAGGGTCTCGTCTGGGCCTTCCGCGAGGGCGAGGGCTGGCGCTCGCCGACCGCGAAGTTCCTCTCCGACGCCGAGCTGGCGGGGCTCAACGAGCGGCTCGGCGCCGAGGAGGGCGACCTGCTGCTGATCGTCGCCGACAAGCCGTCGACCGCGAACTCGGTGCTCGCCCAGCTGCGACTGGACCTCGGCGAGCGCTTCGAGCTCATCGACCCCGAGGCCGAGGCGTTCTGCTGGATCGTCGACTGGCCGCTGTTCGGCTTCAACGAGGAGGAGGGTCGGTGGGATCCGCTCCACCACCCGTTCACGGCCCCGGCCGGTGAGTTCGACCCCGAGCGCCCGGGCGATGCGCGGGCCCTCGCCTATGACGTGGTCTGGAACGGCCAGGAGATGGGCGGGGGCTCCATCCGCATCTCCGATCCCGAGCTGCAGCGCAAGGTGCTCGAGGCGATCGGGATCCCGCCCGAGGAGGCCGACGACCGCTTCGGCTTCCTGCTCGAGGCGATGCGCTACGGCGCCCCGCCGCACGGCGGGATCGCCTACGGGCTCGACCGGATCGTGCAGCGGCTCCTGCACGCCGACTCGATCCGCGAGGTGATCGCCTTCCCGAAGGCGGCCTCGGGCGCCGATCCGCTCACCGGCGCGCCGGCCCCGGTCGACGAGGTGCAGCTGCGCGAGCTCGGGCTCGAGCTGCGCGCCAAGCGCCCGGGCTGAGCCGTCCGCCCGCGCGACTAGGGTCGCGGCGGTCGAGAAGGGGCGGAGGGAGCGGATTTCGTGGACCGGATGCGCACGGCGCTGAGCTCTGACGACGGGGGCGGCCTGCGGGCGCTCGGAGGCCTGGTGTTCGCGATCGGCGTCGTGGTCCTGCTGATCCGGCGGACGTCGTTCGAGGATCCGTGGGGCGACTTCCTCGTCTTCCTGATCCTCGCCGCGCTCGCCGAGGGCTTCTACTTGAGCGGCCTGCTCGGTGCCCGCGGTCGCGAGCGGCCATTCGTGTGGCAGGCGGTGTTCCTGGTGCTCGGCATCCTGCTCACGCCGGCGGCGCTGCTGCAGTTCGTCACCTGGATCGGCGGCGACACCGGCTCGACCCTCAACACGGCCTGGATCTTCCTGCTCACGGCGGTCGCCGCCTTCGTCGCCCTGTTCCGCGCCAACCTGCGGATCGGAGCCCTGCTGGGCGGCCTCGCCCTGATCGTCGCCTGGCTCGGGCTCTGGGACGAGCTCCTCAGCGACGGGACCCTGGACGATCCGGACACCTTCCGCTGGCTGCTGCTGGCCATCGCCGTGTTCCTGCTCGGCCTCGCAGGAACAATCGGCAGGCGCACCGAGGTCGAGGGCGCCGCGGGCGACATGGTCACCGCCGCCGGAATCGCCGCGGTCGCCGCCGGTGGTCTGCTCGCGCTGGTTCCCCAGTTCCTGATCGCGCCCGTGGGGCTCGGGGGCGCCATCGATCCGGCGGGCAGCCTGTTCTGGGACCTCGAGCTGCTCGTCGCGGGGCTGGCGCTCGTCGGGTTCGGGGTCACGGCGTCGACCACCCGTGGCCCCGTCTACGTCGGCCTCTTCGGACTGCTGGTCTTCACGGCCGCGGTCGGCCTCGACCTCGACGACTCGAGCCCGGCGGGGAAGGTGATCGGCTGGCCCCTGATCCTGATCGTGGTCGGCGCTTTGATCCTGCTTGCGAGCGCTCGGCAGGAGCTGCGCCGTGACGCCGAGCCCGTAACCGCGCTTAAGACTTTCGCGTTCCCCGCCGACCTAGGGGGTGATGACCGCCTCCGCCGTGGCCGCCATTGCTACCTTTACCGAAGGCTCGAGCCTGAGCGCCAGCCACCCAAGTTGTGAACCAACACAATTGCCTTGGGAGTCACCGTCCGGTAGCGCGCTGGTCGTAGCGCCGGCAGACACCCACCTGTTTAACCAGGTTCGCAGGCAGGGTGGTACCGCCAGGCTGGAGCCTCTTTCGTTGTGCGGGGGCGTTGGATGAGGCGGGCGCTCAACGAGAACCCGGTCGTTCAGGCGGCCCTGATCGGGGTGCTCGCGATCGGCGTCGGCGTCCTGTTGCTGACCAGGATGGGCGGCGGCAGCGGCTCCGGATCCGAGGAGCCGGCCGCTGTGGCGCCCGCGCCGGCGGTTCCGGCCGAGCCCGCGGCGAACGCCGCGCAGGGCACCCACGCCGCGAGCGGTAACGGCGGCGCATCCGCCACTCCGACCTCGTCCGCCGGGGGATCCGACTTCACCGCCGGCCCGGGCCTGCCCAAGGAGATCGTCGACGCCTACGACGACGGCAAGGCCGTGGTCCTGCTGATCGTCCGCCAGCGGGGCATCGACGACCGGCAGGTCGAGGCGATGGTGAGGCAGCTCGAGAAGCGGCCCGACACGGCGGTTTTCGTGACGAAGGCCGGGAAGATCGCCGAGTACTCGCGGATCACCAGCGGCGTCGATGTCAACCGCACCCCGGCGATGGTCATCCTGCGCCCGAAGAAGCTCACCGCAAGGGCCGATGCCCGAGGCGACCGTGAGCTACGGCTTCCGCGGCCCGGCGAGCGTCGAGCAGGCGCTCGAGGACGCCATCTACGACGGGCCCAAGAACATCCCGTACTACCCGAACTAGGCGCGCCCCGGCCGAGCGTCATCTCAGCCACCCCTGAGGTGGCTGAGATGTCACTCGGCGATGGGGGCCGCCGTCTACGCTTGCCCGGGCGCCGCGCGCCCGAGGAAAGCATGGACACCGAGGCACTCGAGCATTACCTGGCCGATCGCAGCCGCCGCGGGCCGGCGCTTCGCCGACGGCTTCGACGGCGCCGCCGGCGGCGCCCCCTGCGGCGACCTGATCCGGATCTCGCTGGCGGTTGCCGACGGTCGGATCGCGCGCACGAGCTTCGACGCCGAGGGCTGCGCGACGGCGCGCGCCGCCGCCGCGGCCGCCGCCGAGCTCGCCGAGGGCGCCTCGGTGCTCGACGCGGCGCTCATCGGCCCCGACGAGATCGCCGAAGCGCTCGGCGGCGTCGGCCCGCAGGGCGCGCACGCGGTCGAGCTCGCGGCCGACGCGCTCGGCCGTGCCCTGGCCGGGCTCGCCGGCTCGGAGCTGGAGCTCGCCCCGGCGCCGGTCGCCGGCGAGCGGGTCCTGGTCGCGCTCAGCGGCGGGGTCGACTCCGCGGTCGCCGCGCTGCGCGAGCGCGAGCGCGGGGCGGAGGTGGTCGCGGTCACCCTGAAGCTGTGGGCCGACCGCCGCACCGACGCGGAGCGCAGCTGCTGCTCGCCCGTCGCCGTGCTCGGCGCCCGCCGGCTCGCCCAGGGGCTCGGGATCCCGCACCTCACGCTCGATCTCGAGCCGCGGTTTCGCGAGCAGGTCGTCGGCGCCTTCGTCGACGGCTACCGGGCGGGGCGCACGCCCAACCCCTGCATCGTCTGCAACGGCGAGCTGCGGATCGACGCGATGCTGGCGCTCGCCGAGCGGCTCGGATGCGCGGCGCTCGCCACGGGCCACTACGCGCGGATCGCCGACGACGGCGAGGGTCCGCTGCTGCGCGCCGGCGCCGACCCCGCCAAGGACCAGTCCTACATGCTCTCCGGGCTCGCCCCCGAGTCGCTCGCCCGGCTGCGCTTCCCCCTCGCCGAGCTGAGCAAGCCGCGGGTGCGCGAGCTCGCCGCCGGCGCCGGCCTCGCGGTGGCGGACAAGGCCGAGAGCCAGGACCTCTGCTTCCTGGCCGGCGAGGGCAAGCGCTCGTTCCTCGCCCGCCACGGCGGCCTCGACGAACGGCCGGGCGAGATCGTCGACCGCGCCGGGCGCCCGGTCGGACGCCACCGCGGGCACCACGGCTTCACCGTCGGCCAGCGGCGCGGCCTCGGCGGGGGCGGACACGAGGCGCGCTACGTGCTCGCCACCGATGCCGAGACGAACACCGTCGTCGTGGGCTCGCGCGAGGACCTCGCCACCCGCCGGGTGACCGTGCGCCAGGCGACCCTGCACCGGCCGGGCGGGCGGGTCGACCGGGTGCTGCTGCGCTACCACTCGCGCCCGCTCGGCTGCACGGTCGCGCCGGTCGCGCCGGGGGCCCATCCGCAGCTCGAGCTCGAGCTCGCCGAGCCCGCGTACGGCGTCGCCCCGGGCCAGACCGCATGCCTGCTCTCCGGCGACGTCGTCGTCGGCAGGGCGACGATCGCCTGAGCCGC
The DNA here is from genome assembly GCA_963729065.1 of uncultured Solirubrobacterales bacterium. Classification (GTDB taxonomy): domain Bacteria; phylum Actinomycetota; class Thermoleophilia; order Solirubrobacterales; family 70-9; genus WHSW01. The sequence continues at coordinate 87,218 of CAVSMS010000007.1, read as the reverse complement.
TGTCGCCGGGCCGCATACCTAGACTGGCTCCCCGATGAGGTCCGACGAGATCCGCGAGACCTACCTGTCCTTCTTCGAGGAGCGCGGGCACCTGCGCGTGCCCTCGTCGTCGCTGGTGCCCGCCCCCGACGACACCTCGACCCTGCTCACGGTCGCGGGCATGCAGCAGTTCAAGCCCTACTTCGAGGGCAGGGAGCAGCCGCCGGCGCCTCGCGTCTGCGATTCCCAGCGATGTTTTCGCACGCCCGACATCGCCGAGGTCGGCAACACGCGGCGTCACCTGACCTTCTTCGAGATGCTCGGCAACTGGAGCTTCGGTGACTACTTCAAGCGGGAGTCCATCGAGTGGGGCTGGGAGCTCTCGCTCGAGGGCTTCGGCTTCGATCCGAAGCTGATCTGGGTGACGGTGTTCGAGGGCGACGAGGAGCTCGGGCTCGGACCCGACGAGGAGGCGGAGGAGATCTGGCGGCAGATCGGCGTGCCCGACGAGCGCATCGTCCGCCTTCCACGAGCGGAGAACTTCTGGCAGGCCGGCGCGACCGGTCCCTGCGGGCCGTGTTCGGAGATGTACATCGACCGCGGGCCCGAGTACGGCGACGACGACCTGCGCCCGGGCGACGACACCGACCGCTACCTCGAGTACTGGAACCACGTCTTCATGACCTACGAGCTCCACGAGGACGGCTCGCTCACCGACCTCCCGCAGCGCAACATCGACACCGGGCTCGGGCTCGAGCGGATGGCTGTGATCCAGCAGGGCGTCGACTCGGTCTTCGATACAGACGCCTTCACGCCCCTGATCGGGCTTGCCGAGGAGCTCTCGGGCCACGAGTACGGCTCCGATGCGAAGGTGACCCGGGCGATGCGGATCATCGCCGACCACTCCCGCGGCGCGGTCAACCTGATCGCCGACGGGGTCGTGCCCTCGAACGAGGATCGCGGCTACGTGCTGCGGCGGATCATGCGACGCGCGATCCAGCAGGGCCGGGTGCTGGGGCTGGAGCCGCCGTACCTGGGCCGCTTCGCCGAGCGCGCGATCGAGCTCATGGGCGGCGCGTACCCGCACCTGGAGGCGGAGCGGGCGAGCATCGTCGCGCTGGGTCGCCGACGAGGAGGAGAGCTTCGGGCGCACGCTCGACCGCGGCACCGAGCTGCTGGCGAAGCTGATCGCCGACGCGAAGGATTCCTCGACCTCGTGGATCGACGCCGCCGACGCCTTCCAGCTGCACGACACCTACGGCTTCCCGTACGACCTGACCAAGGAGCTGCTCGCCGAGCAGGGCCTGGCGGTCGACGACGACGGCTTCGAGGCGCTGATGGAGCAGCAGCGCACGCGTGCGCGCGCCGGCGGCGCCGATCAGGCGCCCGACCGCCACCAGCGGGTGATCGAGTTCGCCTCGTCCGCGCCACGGACCGACTTCGTCGGCTACTCCGAGCTCAGCGCGCGCACCAGCGTCACCGCCGCGACCGAGCTCGGCGACGACGCGACGCTGGTCAAGCTCGAGGAGAGCCCCTTCTACGCCGAGGGCGGCGGCCAGGTCGCCGACTCGGGCGTGATCGCGGTCAACGGCAGCGAGGCCCGAGTCGAGGACGTCTACCGGATCGGCGACGACCAGGCGATCAAGCTCGCGGGTGGCGAACGCCCGCCGGCGAGCGGCGACGCGGTCGAGGCGCGCGTCGATCACGAGCTCCGCCACGCGACGATGCGCAACCACACCGCGACTCACCTGCTGCACGCGGCGCTGCGCGAGCGCCTGGGCGCCCACGTCCGCCAGGCGGGCTCGGCCGTGCGTCCGGACAAGCTCCGCTTCGACTTCACCCACGGGGCGCCGCTGGGCGCCGAGGAGCTGCGCGCGATCGAGGACCGCGTCAACGGCTGGGTGAAGGCCAGCCGCCCGGTCCGCGCGCTGGAGATGGAGCGCGCCGAGGCCGAGGCGCTGGGCGCCATGGCCCTGTTCGGCGAGAAGTACGGAGACTGGGTCCGGATGGTCGAGGTCGACGAGGTCTCGCGCGAGCTCTGCGGCGGCACCCATGTCGCCAACACCGCCGAGGTGGGGATCGTCGCGATCGTCTCTGAGGGCTCGAGCGCCGCCAACGTGCGCCGGATCGAGGCGCTCACGGGCCCGGCTGCGATCGACCACTACCGCGAGCGCAGCGACGAGCTGGAGCAGGCCGGCGCGCTGCTCGGCTCGCCCCGCGACCCGCTCGGCGCGGCGCGCCGGGCGGCCGAGCGCCTGGCCGAGCTCGAGGGCCGGCTGGCCGAGCTCGACCGTCGCGAGGCGGGCGAGGCCGCCGATCGCCTCGGCGATGAGGGCGAGGAGATCGCCGGCGTCAGCGTCGTCGTGGCGGAGGGCCAGGGCGCCGATCAGCGCGCGCTGCTCGAGCTCGCCGACCGGATCAAGCAGCGCCACGGCGACGCCGCGGTGGTGCTCGGCGGCGTCGGCGACGGCAAGGTCGCGCTGGTGGCCAACTTCAGCCGTAGCGCGGTCGAGCGCGGGCTCTCCGCGGCGGCGGTGGTCCGCGAGGCCGCCGCGGAGGTCGGCGGAGGCGGGGGAGGCCGCGACGACGTCGCCCAGGCCGGCGGACGGAAGCCCGAGCGGCTCGCCGAGGCGCTCGAGGTCGCGCGCACCGCGATTCGCCGCACGCTCGAGCCATAGGTTTCATTCGATGCGGGTACTGGCGATCGACCATGGCGAGGCGCGTGCGGGCACGGCGATCTGCGATCCGACCGAGACGATCGTCCGCCCGCTGGGCGTGATCTCGCCGCCCGACCCCGGCGAGGCGGCCCGGCTGGCGGCCGACGAGGGCGCCGGGCTGATCGTGGTCGGCCTGCCGGTCTCGCTCGACGGGACCGAACGCGAGCAGGCGGCCTCGGCGCGCGCCTTCGCCGGCGCCGTCGGCGAGCTGGGCGAGATCCCGGTCGAGACCTACGACGAGCGCCTCACCACACGGATGGCGGGCGCCACCGCGCGCGGCGGGGCCACGGCGCCGGCCGACGCGCTCGCGGCCGCCCACCTGCTCGAGTCGTTCCTCCTCGGGCGCCGGGGTGGGTCGTGAGCCCGGGCGCCGACTGGCACGATCCGTTCGCCGACGACCAGGCGGCGCTGGAGCGCGAGCGCCGCCGTGCGGAGCGCGAGGCCCGCCGCCGCGCCACCCGCGAGTCGGTTGGCGAGAAGGTGAGGGAGTCCGGGGCCGAGGTCCCGGTCGCCGCTCCCGCCGCCCCGCCGCAGGCACCGGCCGACGAGGCGGCGCAGGCTGCGGCCTCGGCACCCACGCGCGTGCGCACTGCGCCGCAGGACGGCGACGGCGACCGTGCCGCCGCCGCCGCGGTCGAGGGCGTGCGCCCGCCGCGGGATCGCGGTCGCTCGCCGAACTCGCTGCGCAACCGCCGCATCATCGGCGCGGTGATCTTCCTCGCGCTCGCCGCCCTGCTCGTGTTCGGGGCGGTCCAGGTGATCGGCGAGCTCAACGAGGAGGAGCCGCCGCCGCCGAAGCAGAAGCCCGTGAAGACCTCGGAGCTCCTGATCCCCGAGGGCCTCGACCGCCACCAGATCGCCGACGAGGCCCGCCGGGCGAAGCTCAAGGGCGACTACGAGCGCGCCTCGCAGCGCTTCAAGGGCTTCGGGCCTGGGAAGTACGGCGCCGAGGACCCGCCGAACCTCGAGGGCTTCCTCTTCCCGGCCACCTACGAGCTGCCGAAGAAGGCCACGGTGAGGGACCTGATCGCCCGCCAGCTCCAGGCGTTCGAGGACAACATCGCCGGAGTCGACCTCTCGTACGCGAAGTCGAAGAACCTCACCGTGTACGACGTGCTCAAGATCGCCTCGATGGTCGAGCGCGAGGTCCAGGTGCCGAAGGAGCGCCCGCTCGTCGCCGAGGTGATCTACAACCGGCTGAAGGCCGAACAACCCGCTCGGGATCGACGCGACGATCCGCTACGAGGACCAGAACTACGACGAGCAGCTCACCGAGAGCCGCCTGAACGCCGACACCCCCTACAACACCCGCCTGCACCCGGGCCTGCCGCCGACGCCGATCGGCAACCCGGGGCTCGACTCGATCGAGGCGGCTGCGAACCCGGCGAAGGGCGACCTCTTCTACTTCGTGGTCAAGCCCGGGACCTGCGGCCGCCACGTCTTCACCGAGAGCCAGGCGGAGTTCGACCGCGCCCAGGCGGCCTACCAGCAGGCGCTGGCCGCCGAGGGCGGCTCGCCGACCGACTGCTGAGCGGCCTAGCATCGCGCCATGCCGCGGCTCGCCGTGCTCGGATACCCGGTCGCCCACTCACGCTCGCCGGCGATGCATACGGCGGCGCTGGCGGAGCTCGGCCTGGGGGACAGGTGGTCCTACGAGGCGATCGAGGTGGTCCCGGAGCGCTTCGCCGACCTGGTGCGCTCGCTGCCCGACGACGGCTTCGCCGGCGTCAACGTGACCGTCCCGCACAAGCTCGCCGCGCTCGCCGTCGCCGACTCGGCCTCTGAGACGGCGCGGGCGATCGGCGCCGCGAACTCGCTCACCTTCGGCCGCCGCGGGATCGCCGCCGAGAACACCGACGCCATCGGGATCACGGGCGCGATCGGCGAGCCGGTCGCCGGCATGCGCGCGCTGGTGCTCGGCGCCGGCGGCTCCGGCCGGGCGGCCGTGTGGGCGCTGAAGCGTGCCGGCGCCGAGCTCTCGATCTGGAACCGCACGGGGGCCAAGGCCGAGGCCCTGGCGGCCGAGTTCGGGGTCACGGCCGAACAACGAGTCGAAATCAACGCCTTCGACCTCATCCTGAACGCCACCACGCTCGGGCTGGAACAGGCCAGCGACCGCCCAGCGACGTCCGAGGACCTAAAGGGCCTTCCCTTCGCTGCCGATTCGATTGAGGCAAGACAAGTCGTGGTGGACCTCGTCTACGGGCCGCACGAGACGGCGCTCGCGCTCTCCGCAAGGGAGCGCGGCTCGCGGGTCATCGACGGTCTCGACGTTTTGGTTCACCAAGGAGCCGCTTCGCTTCGGATCTGGACCGGGCTCGACCCCCCACTGGAGACGATGCGCCGCGCGGCTCGCAAGAGCTGAACCGATCGCCAAGCCCTTGAGCCGCGCTAGCGAAACAGGTCGACATCCAGATCTGCAGGTCCTCGCCGAGGGCCTCGAGGTCCGGGTTCCGGCGTCCGGCGTCAAGCGCATCGGAGGCCAGCTGGCGCGCGGCGTAGACGGCGCCGACGAAGGCGCTCAACGGCAGCTCGCGCGCTCCCGGTGAGACGCGCTCGCTGAGCTCGCGGAAGTAGGCCCCGAAGGCGTTGAGCGCATTGCGGCGCCGCTCGCGCGCCGGCGGGCCCAGCGCGTCGATCTCGACCTGGTACGCGCGGGCGACGACGAGATCGCTGGCGAGCGTCTCGAGGTAGGTCCCGCACGATCTCCCGCGCCAGCGTCGCCCGCGCCTTGCCGGTCTCGTCGAGCGCAGCCATCCGCGCCAGCAACACCTCGATGAACCGGTCGTAGCCGGCGAAGACGCACGCCTCCTTGTTCTCGAAGCAGTCGTAGAACGCGGCGAGGGAGACGCCGGCGCGGCTCGCGATCTCACCCGGCCCGAAGCCCCGGTAGCCGTGCGCGGCGAGCAGCTCGGTCACCGCGATCAGCAACCGCTCGCGCTGCGCGGCCTGCACCTGGTCGCGCGAGAGGCCGTGCCGGCCGCGTGGCAGCGGCCCGGGGTCCGTGAAGAACACGCCGTCGGTGACGGAGGGAGGGGACTCGGTGAGCATCAGCGTAAGAAAGTTTACGCTATAGTGGCGGCGTGGCGCTCAGGAGGCAGGGTTTTGGACCGACGGTGCGGGGGCACTGATCGGGCTGGTGGCCGGACTGGGGACGGTCCTCATCGCGGCGCCCGCCGCGAGCGCCGCGGTCTGCCCCGGCGCCGTCGACGGCGCCGACTTCGCGAGCAAGGGCCAGCTGCGAGAGCTCGTCAAGCAGGAGAACACCTTCGGCCAGCGCTTCCTCGGCAGCCACGCCCACAACCGCACCATCGACTGGATCCAGGACGAGGTCCGGTCGATCGTCGACGACTTCAAGGTTCGGACCGAGCCGTATGAGATCTACCGCTGGCTGCCGCGCACCAAGGCGACTGACAGGCCCGGCCTCGACCTCGCGCGGGCCGGCGGACTCAGCGTGATCGGGGCGACGGGACGGAGACGAAGCTCCCCGACGCCGGCGCCGTGCGCTTCTCCCAGCCGACGGGCAAGGCGGGGCGCACGGGCGAGCTCGTCTACCTGCCGCCCGACGAGGAGATCACACCGGAGAACTCCGCGGGCAAGGTGATCGTTCGCGATTACCCCGAGGCCCCGATTCCGCTCGTCGTGCTCCAGATCATCGGCGAGTACATCACCCCGGACCTCGCAGCCAGACCGGGGACTACCAGCGCCCCTTCCTCGGCGAGCGGCGCCCAGCACGAGGAGCTGCTCGACGCCGAGCCGGGCGGGAGCCGCCGGCGTCATCTACACCTTCGACCTGCCGCGCGCGCAGATCGCCGGCTACTGCGATCCGCACACCGGCTCGATCTACAAGACCCCGGCCGTCTTCGTCGACGGTGACGTGGGCGCGCAGCTCAAGGCCGCTCGCGGCCGCAGGGCCGGCAACTCCGCGGCGCGTCGCCGTCCGCGCCAAGGTAAAGCGCGACAAGACTCGGAACGTGATCGCGACCCTCCCCGGGAAGAGCCCCGAGAAGACCGCGATGTTCGCCAACACCGACGGCCACTCCTGGGTCCAGGAGGACGGGGTCGTCGGGCTGATCGCGTTCGCGCGCTACTACGCCGGGCTGCCGCTGCGCTGCCGGCCGCGCACCCTGGAGATCGCTTTCACCAGCGCCCACGACGCCGTCGTCGTCGACGGCGCCGCCCGCTACGCCCAGCGTCTGGACGACGAGTACGACAGCGGGCTCGTCGCCTACGCGTTCGCCGTGGAGCACCTCGGCACGCGCGAGCTCGTGCCCCACCCGACCGATGGTTCCGGCCAGCGCCTCGAGTTCACGGGGTTGGGTGAGCCGTTCCTGTTCGCGCGCCGGTGACAGCGAGGCTGCTGCGCCAGACCGCCGTTGACGTCGACCAAGCGGCGAAACCTCGATCGCGACCGCCGTCCTCCCCGGCCTCGGCCTTGCCCGTCGCCAGATCGAGTTCCACCGATCTGCAGCGATGGGCGGCCTCGGCACCTTCACGCCACCGTCATGCCTCATCCCGACCCTGGCGATGATCTCCGGGCCCTGGTCGCTCTACGCGCCGTCGTTCGGGCGCAAGGCGATCGACTTCAAGCGGATGCGCTCTCAGCTGCTCGCCATCGGCGACACGGTGCTCACGCTCGACCAGGTCCCGAGCGAGCAGATCGCCGGCGACTACACCTCCTACCGCGAGCAGCGGGCTCAGGGAGCGGCCGGCTGCCCGCCGCCGGAGAACCTCCCGCAGTTCGCGCCGGGACCCGGTGAGTGAGGTGTCGCCGATCCGGCTGGACCCGCGGCGCTGCTCGCGACCGTCGTCGTCGGCTGTCTGGTGCTCGGAGCGGCCCTAGGCGGAAGCCGCGATCACGCAGCCGGCGCCAGCCGAAGCATGGTCCCGGCGGCAGCGACTACACGCACAACGGCGTGCGCGTGAGCTCGGGCGGCGAGCGGCAGCGACGCCTGGTACGTCTTCGAGCCGGTCAAGCCGCGGCCGAAGAAGGCGCCGCTCGCGATCGTCATGCACGGCTACTACGAGTTCTCGGGCTACGACTCGCTGGACGGCGTTCATCGACCACACCGTGCGCAAGGGCAGCGTCGTCATCTATCCGCGCTGGCAGACCGGCATCGCGTCCCCGTGCCCGGGCCCGTTCGACATCGAGCCGTGCATCGCGTCGGCCGTCAACGGCGATCCGACGGCGCGCTCGACTACCTGCAGCTCGGACCCCAAGCGCGTGCAGCCCGCAGCTCGCAAGACGAGCTACTTCGGGTTCTCCTTCGGCGGGATCATCACCGCGAACATCGCCAACCGCTAGCAGTCGCTGGGCCTGCCGAAGCCGCGGGCGATCTTCCTCGACGACCCCCACGACAGCGGTCTCACGGGCGCCGGCGAGCCCGCGCTGGACGACTCGCTCGCCGGCATCCCGCGCGACGCACGCTGTTCCAATGCCACTCCGGCGCGGACGGCGTCATCGGCCGAGGACCGGGACTTAGCGACCAACGAGCTGCAACGCGCGTCTTCCCGAAGCTCGGCGCAGCATCCCGGACGAGAACAAGGACCTCGTGCTCACCCAGACGACGACCACGGCGAGCCGGCGCTGTCCTCCGACCACGGCGTCTGCGCCGGCGGCGGCGGGCAGTTCGGCGGCCGACGCCTACGACTGGAACTTCTGCTGGAAGGTCTGGGACGCGCTGCGCAGCTGCGCGATCGAGGATCCGACTGCCAGCTACGCGCTCGGCGACACGCCGCAGCACCGCTCGAATGGGCAGCTGGAGCGACGGCACGCCGGTCGCCCCGCTGAAGATCCAGGACGCGGCGCCGATCCTGCCGTAGCGAAAAATCTTCGGGATACTCGGGGCGATGGCCGAGTCCGCCAACGCCGCCTTCGTCCGCCGAACGTATGAGATGGTCAGCGCCGGGGATCTCGAAGGCATGGCGGAGGGCTTCGAGCCCGGGTTCGAGTGGCACCCCGACGAACTCGCGCTGGGCCAGAGCACCCGGCGGACCGCCGGCGACGTCAAGCTGGCCCTCGAGGACTTCATCGGCGCCTTCGAGGACTTTCGCACCGAGGTCGAGGAGCTGATTGAGGAGGGCGATCAGGTGATCGCCGTCGTCCGCCACGTCGGCCGGGTAGGCGGCGGCGACGTCGAGCGCCGCGAGACCCATCTCTGGACCTTCGTCGACGGTCGGCCCCGCTCACTGCGGGAGTTCGAGGACCGCGACACCGCGCTGGCGGTGGCTCGGCGCGCCGCCAGTTAGCCGGCGCGCAAGCGTGAGAGACTGCCGCCGACCCGCGGACGAGGAGAGGATGCTGTGAGCGAGTACGACGTGATCATCATCGGCGCCGGCCCGGCCGGCGAGCACTGCGCCGACCGGCTCGCGGGCGGAGGCTTGAACGTCGCGATCGTGGAGAGCGGGCTGATCGGCGGCGAGTGCGACTACTGGGCCTGCATTCCGTCCAAGACCCTGCTGCGCCCGGGCGAGGCGCTCCAGGCCGCGCGGGAGGCGCCCGGCGCCGCGCAGGCCGTGAGCGGCACGCTCGACACCGCCGCCGCCTTCGAATGGCGAGACTTCATGACCTCGAACTGGGAGGACGGGGCGAAGGAGGAGTGGCTGCGCTCGAAGGGCATCGACGTCCTGCGCGGCTCGGGCTCGATCGCGGGTGCGGGCCGCGTGATGGTCGACGACCACGAGCACTCCTGTGAGCACATCATCGTCGCCACCGGCTCCGAAGCGATCGTGCCGCCGATCCCGGGGCTCCGTGAGTTGGACGGCATCTGGACCAACCGCGGGGTGACCGAGCTGCGCGAGGTGCCCGAGCGGATGCTGGTGCTCGGCGGCGGTCCGGTCGGTGTGGAGATGGCGCAGGCGGTGTCCCGATTCGGCGCCTCGGTGGCGCTGGTGGAAGGCGAGGAGCACCTGCTTCCCCGGGAGCCGAAGCCGCTCGGCGAGGCCCTCGGCGACGCGCTGACCGCCGAGGGCATCGAGCAGCACTTCGGTCAGCACGCTCAGGCCGCGCGCCGCGACGACGACGGGTACGTGCTCGAGTTCCCCGACGGCACGGAACTGCGCGGCGATCGCCTGCTCGTCGCCACTGGACGCCGACCGCGCACGGCCGGCCTCGGGCTGGAGAACGTGGGCGTCTCGGTCGAGAAGGGCGGGATCCCGGTCGACGAGCGCCTGAACGTGACCGACGGCGTCTGGGCGATCGGCGACGTGACCTCCGTCTGGCCCCTTACGTACGTCGGCAAGTACCAGGGCCGCGTCGCCGCCGCGAACATCCTCGGTCGCCGATGGGAGGCGAACTACGACGCGGTGCCGCGCGTCGTCTTCACCGATCCCCAGGCGGCGTCGGTCGGCGCGGCGGACGGCGAGATCACCGGGACGGCGCCGATCTCGTCGGTGCCGCGGTCGTCCACGTATTCGCGCGCGTACGCGGAGAAGAACGGCTTCCTCACGCTCGTGTCCGATGGCGAGCGGCTCACCGGCGCGTACGCGCTCGGCACCGAGGCAGGCGAATGGCTGCAGCAGGCCACCCTCGCCATCCGCGCGGGCGTCCCGCTCGCGGTGATGAACGACGTCATCCAGCCGTTTCCCAGCTTCTCGGAGATCTTCCTGTTCGCGCTGACCGACCTGGAGACGAAGCTCGGTTGATGGCCGCGGAGGTTTCGCAGGAGGGAAAGGGAACGGCTTTCCGAGCGCTGCACGAGGGACCGCCGTTCGTGATCCCGAATCCCTGGGACGCCGGCACGGCGAAGGTCTTCGCGGCCCTTGGTTTCGAGGCCCTGGCGACGACGAGCGCCGGCTTCGCGTTCACGCTGGGGCGGCAGGACGGCGACGTCACCCTCGAGGAGGTCGTCGAGCACACCCGTGCGCTCGACGCGGCGACCGGCCTTCCGGTTTCCGTCGACCTCGAGAACGGCTACGGGCCCGACCCCGAGGACGCGGCGCGCGCGATCACTCGCGCGGCCGAGGCGGGAGCCGTGGGCGGCTCGATCGAGGACTACGACGCCGATCACGGCATCTACGCGATCGAGCACGCGACCGAGCGGATAGTCGCGGCCGTCGAGGCCGCCGGTCGCCTCGACTTTCCGTTTGTGTTGACGGCCCGCGCCGAGAACTATGTCCGAGACAACCCGGACCTCGACGACACGATCGCCCGCCTTCAGGCCTACGAGCGGGCGGGAGCGGACGTGCTCTACGCGCCGAGGCTTCCGAGCGCTGAGGAGATCCGGGCGATTCGCGGCGAGACGTCCAAGCCCCTCAACGTCCTCGCCGGGCCGGGCCTCCCGTTCGCCGAGATCGTCGAGGCCGGCGCCCAGCGCGTCAGCGTCGGCGGCCGCCTCGCCTGGGTCGCGATCAACTCGGCGGCGGCGGCCGCCGAGCAGCTGCGTGACGGCGGCGACCTCTCCCCGCTCGCCGACCCGACCCGGATCATCTGCTGGCTCTCAGCCTGAGCGCAACCGCGCTGACCGCCTGACTTCCCGGATGACCCGCCGGATCGCGTCGATCACGAGCGGCGGTTGCTCGAGGTAGATGTCGTGCCCGCTCTTCGCGGCGACGACATGGCGCGCGTGCGGCACGAGCCTCGCCAGCTTGCGCTGCGCGATCCGCCAGGCCCGGTCGAGCGCGGCGACGGGAAAGCCCAGCACGCTGTCCGGCACCCCGAAGGATTGGCCCTTCGAGAGCACGACCAGGGGCAGCGTCGCACGCAGCGGCCTCGCCGCCGCTGCGCGCCGCGTCTGGGCGACGCTCGCGGTGAAGTCGAACGTCTCGGCATCGCGATAGTCCTCGAATCCGGGCACCGGGACGAATTGGTAGCCCGCGTACGTCGCCCAGCGCTCCGGTCCCAGCAGCGGCTCGAGCTTCTCGGAGACCGCGTCGATGAGGACCAGCCCGGCGACCTGGCGGGGATAGGTGCTGGCATAGAGCCGCACGATCAAGCCACCGAGCGAGTGTCCGGCGAGCACGTAGGGCCCCGGCACGCGGGCGGCCCGGAGCAGCGCGTGCAACTCCTTCACGGCGTCCTCGGCCGTGCGGGGCATCGGGACCGGATCGCTGCGGCTGACCAGGCCGGCGTCGCGGATGGTCCCCGGGCGGTCGTACGCGCAGACACGGGTGGACCGGGCGACCGCCGGCAGGACCGGCGTGTGCCTCGACCCCGGCGGGCGCAGGCTCCAGGCATTCGCCGCGACGTGGTAACCGGAGACGAGGACGACCGTCGGGCTCCCCGCGCCGCGGCATCGCAGGTAGATCTCGCGGCCGCTCGGCAGCTCGACCGCGCGGGCGAGGCTCGCCGGCCCTGCCTCGGCCCTACTCGGCGAGGCCGGCGCCTGCGTGTCGCGAGCGCGGCCGCGAGGATCGAGGCGCCGGCGAGCGCCGCTGGCAACGCGAAGCGCCGATCGGCGTGGGGTCCCCTGCGACCAGCTCACGCCGAAAACATACCGTTGGGTCCGCGCCCGCCCGCGTGTCTAACCTCCGTGGGGTGATCGGCCCACTCGAGATCGCGATCGTCGTCGTTGTCCTGCTGCTCATCTTCGGCTACCGGCACCTGCCGACGATCGGCCGCAAGGCTGGAACCGGCGCCCGCGAGCTGAAGGAATCGGCGCAGGAGCTGGCCGGCGACAAGCTCGACCCGAAGAACCTCGGCAGGACCGCGGGCGAGGGCCTGCGCGAGGCCCGTGAGTTCCGCGACGTGGTCACCGGCAAGGCGCCGGCCCAGCCGGCCGAGCGGAAGGAGCCCGCGCCGCCGCCCGAGCCCGCGGGCGATGAAGGCGAGCCGACCAAGCCCGCCGAGCGGCCCCCCGACTCCACCGCCCCGGCCCGGAACCGCCGCCTGAGGGTGAGAACCCGCCCGCGGCCGAGCGCGACTCCGCGCCCCCGCTAGGGTTTGTTGAGTGACGCCGGGCCTGCCGGCGCGCGGCGACCGAAGGGGGTCCATTGAACTCATTTCCAGCTCTCAAGCGGTTCGGGCGCAAGCCCCCGCCCGCCTCATCGGTCCGGCGCCCCGCCTGGGTCGCGAGATCGCCGCTTCTGATCCGCGCCTACGCGCTCGCGGCCGAGGGCCACGTCGAGCAGAGCCGCGCGAGCGACGGGGCGCCGCTGCTCGTCCATGCGATCGAGGTCGCCGACCTGCTTCAGGACGCCGACAGCGACCAGAGCGTGGTCGCCGCGGCGCTGCTCCACGACGCGGTGGAGCACGGGACGCTCTCGAAGGACACGGTCTACGCGGAGATGGGGGCCCGGGTCGCGGACCTGGTGCTCGCCCTCACCGAGGACCCGAAGATCTCGTCGTTCGCCGATCGCCGGGCGGCGCTGCGCGAGCAGGTGGCGGCCGCCGGCAGCCGCGCCGTGACGATCTTCGCCGCGGAGGTCCTCTGCAACGGCCGGACGCTGCGCCGGAGCCCGGGTGCCGAGCAGGAGGCGCTCGCCGAGCGCCGGGGCACGACGATCGAGGGTCTCGTCGACGACTACCGCGAATCCGTAGAGATGATCGAGCGCGTCGAGCCCGGATCGGTCTTCGTGCTCTCCCTGCGCACCGAGCTCGCCGAGCTTCCCGGACAGCTCGCGGTCACCTAGCAGGCCGAGCGACGGCGGCCGCTACAGCCCGGCGAGCACCGGGTTGACGCGGTCGAGGAGCCACTCGAGCTCGTCCGCGCTCGTGGTCGAGCGGAGGCGCGAAGCGGATCGTGCGCTCGTGCGTCTCCTTCGCCAGGACCCCCGCCTCGAGCAGCCGCTCGCACGCCTCCGCGCGCGCTCGTGGAGCCGTCGGCGAGGTCGACGCCGATCCACAGCCCGCGCTGGCGGATCTCCGTGACGGCCGGGTGCGACGCCGCCCGCAGTGAGTCCGAGAACCTCGCGCCGAGCTCGGTGGCGTTTCGCTCCAGCGAGCCGTCGGCGAGCAGGTCGAGCACCTCGAGCGCGACCGCGCAGGCGAGCGGGTTGCCGCCGAAGGTGCTGCCGTGCTGGCCGGGCCGGAACAGGCCCAGGACCTCGTCAGGCCCGACGACCGCGGAGACCGGGACGATCGCCCCGCCCAGCGCCTTGCCGAGCAGCAGGAGGTCCGGGGTCACCGCCTCGTGATCGCACGCGAACATCAGCCCGGTGCGGCCGAGGCCCGACTGGATCTCGTCGGCGATCAGGAGCACGTCGGCGCCTTCGCAGAGCGCCCGGGCCCCGCGGAGGTAGCCGTCCGGGGGGATGATCACGCCCGCCTCTCCCTGGATCGGCTCGACCAGGAAGGCGACCGTGTCGTCGTCGAGCGCGGCCTCCAGGGCGGCGAGGTCGCCGAACGGGACGGTCTCGAAGCCGGGCGTGTAGGGGCCGAAGTTCGCTCGCGCGAGCGGGTCGTCGGAGAAGGAGACGATGGTCGTGGTGCGGCCGTGGAAGTTGCCGGAGCAGACGACGATCTTCGCCCGATCGGGCTCGACGCCCTTGACCTCGTAGCCCCACTTGCGGGCCGCCTTGATCGCGGTCTCCACGGCCTCGGCGCCGGTGTTCATCGGCAGCACGCGTTGCTGACGGCACGTCTCTGCGAGCCGCCGGCAGAACTCGCCCAGCCGGTCGTTGTGAAAGGCGCGGCTGGTCAGCGTCAGCCGGTCGAGCTGCTCGCGGGCGGCGGCCAGGAGCCGCGGGTGACGGTGGCCGAAGTTGAGCGCCGAGTAGGCGGAGAGGGCGTCGAAGTAGCGGCGCCCGTCGACGTCCTCGACCCATGAGCCCTCGCCCCGGCTGATGACCACGGGCAGCGGGGCGTAGTTGCGGACGCCGTAGTCGTCCTCGAGCCGGGCCGGATCGATCGCCTGCCTCACGAGGCGACCCTAACCGTCTCGTGACATCTGCATCGACCGAACCCCTGTTCCGGTCGGCGTGTTGAGGGGAGTGGGGGGCTGAGTGAAATCGACCCCAGGAGGGACAAAGTGAAGATCAAGAGGCTGCGCCCGACTCCGGGCGTGCTGATTGGCACGATCGCGCTCGTCTTCGCCTTCACCGGCGGAGCCGTCGCCGCGCAGACGGTCAACACCAACGACATCGCCAAGAAGGCGGTCACGGGCTCGCGGATCGCGAAGGACGCGGTCAAGAGCGGCAAGATCGCCGACGGCAAGATCAAGGCCAAGGACCTGGCCTCCGACGTGATCCCCGAGGTCCCGGCGCAGGCGTACGGCCGGGTGAACAAGAACGGCAACACGGTCGCCCCGGAGACGGGCGCGGTTGGGATCGCCGGCACCTCGAGCGGAGGCGACGGCCTGATCTGTTACGACCTCGCGACGCTTCCGGTGTCGGGCACGGCCTCGGTCGCGCCGCTCCGGCGCTCCGACGACCACGGTCGAGGTGAGCGTCAACGCCCCGGCCGGGTGCGCCGCCCCGTACACGGACGCGGCGACGGTCACCCGTCTGACCTCGAACGACAACCCGGTCGACAGGGACGTCTACGTGAATTTCATCGGCGGCTGACCGGCTCGTTTCGGTCCGTAACCGAGTGCGTGCGAGCGGCGCCGGGATGGCGCCGCTCGTGCGTTTCGCCCCCGCGCGGAGTCCGCGTGAGGATTCGGCGATAGGCTGGGCGCGCATGGGCTGCTTCGTCGTCCTCCTGGCACTGCTCTCGCCGCGGATCGCGATCATCGCCGTGTGGCTGTTCAGCGACCTGCTCTCGCGGGCGTACGAGAGCTGGCTGGTGCCCTTCATCGGCTTCTTCCTGCTGCCGTGGACGACGCTCGCCTACGCGGCCATGTACGCCTCGGAGAACCGCGTTTACGGGTTCGAGTGGTTCATCGTCGGCCTCGCCTTCGTCATCGACCTCAGCGCCTACTCGCAGAGCGGGCGGACTCAGTCGCCGCTGAGCGCCCGCGCTTGAGCGCCGCGGCGCGGATCACCTACGTCGGCCACGCCACCGTGCTGATCGAGCTCGGCGGCGCGCGGGTGCTCACCGATCCCGTGCTGCGCCCGCGGCTGCTCGGGATCATCCACCGCCACGGCGCCGATCCGGCTCCGGAGGTGACGCGCGAGCTCGACGGGGTGCTGATCTCCCACATGCACCACGACCACCTGGACTTCCCCTCGCTGCGGCAGATCGGCCCACCACCGCCGCCGGTGGTGATCCCGGCGGGCGGCGGGCGCACGTTGCGGCGACGAGGCTTCGGGAACACGGTCGAGCTGCGGGCGGGGGAGAGGACCCGGATCGGGTCGGCGGAGGTCGTCGCGACCATGGCCGTCCACGAGGGCCGCAGGTTCAAGTCGGGCCCCAGGGTCGACGCGCTCGGGTACCTGATCGAGGCCGGGGGACGCCGGGTCTACTTCGCCGGCGACACCGACCTCTTCGACGACATGGAGAGCATGGGCGGCGATCTCGACGTGGCACTCCTGCCGGTGGCCGGCTGGGGGCCGAAGGTCGGCAGCGGGCATCTCGATCCGCGCCGGGCGGCGGAGGCCGCGGCGATGCTGCGGCCGCGGGTCGCGATCCCGATCCACTGGGGCACGCTGATCCGCCGCGACCTGCTTCGGCGCGCCCAAAAGCTCTCCAACGAGCCGGCGCGGCGGTTCGTGGATCAGCTCGCCGAGCTCGCGCCCGAGGTCGAGGCGGCGGTGCTCGAGCCGGGCTCGTCGCTGGAGCTCTCGCCCTCGCCCTTGCCCTGATCGGCCTCCGAGACCTCGATCCGCGCGATCGTCCGCTGGCCGACGAGGCGGACGGCGAAGCTTCCGGCCTCGAGCGCCAGGAGGTCGAAGTGCGCGGGGAAGGCGGCTTCGACGTTGTCGAGCTCGCCGAAGGCGGGGATCTCGATCTGGCCCGGCCGCTTTGAGGTGACCACCAGGTCGAGCTGGTCGCCGACCTCGAGCGAGACCTTGGCCGGCTTCGAGGCCTGGACGGAAATCCTGCGATGGACAAATGTTCCCGCGGGGATGCGGGGCTCGCTCGCCTCGGTGCTCGACTCCTCGCGCGGGCTGAGGCGGTCGCGGTCCACGGGGATCAGCGCGGCCGCGATGCTGGACAGAACGAGGAGGGCGAGCATCACCAGGATCAGTCGCCGCGCGGCCACGAACGCAGCTTAGAGGCGGCCTGCAACGCCCCGCCGGCGCCGGGCCCGGGCGCCCCTCACTCGGGATAGGGTCCAGCCGCGATGGCGGGCGAAGCGGCGATCGCGTTCGTGGCCGGAGCCGTGATCGGAAGCCTGGTCACGGTAATCGCCCACCGTGTTCCGCGCGGCGAGGGATTCGTCGCCGAGCGCTCGCGCTGCCCGGGCTGCGGGGCGCAGATCGCTGCCTACGACAACATCCCGGTCGTCTCCTGGCTGGTCCTGCGCGGTCGCTGCCGTCACTGCGGCGACCCGATCTCCGCCCGATATCCGCTCACCGAGGCCGGGCTCGGCGCACTCTGGGCGGGAACGGTGCTGGCGCTCGGCACCGGCGACGCCGGTGAGCTGGTCCTCGGGCTCGTCCTCTGCGCCGTCCTCGTCGCGATCACCCTCACCGACTTCGAGCTGCGGATCATCCCCAACGCGTTCGTGCTCGCCGGCGCGGTCGCCGGGCTCGCGATCGTGATCGCCTTCGGCTTGGGCGAGCTCGACCAGCGGGGGATCGCGATCGCCGTCGCCGGGGGAGCGTTCTTCCTCCTGGCCCTCGTCTACCCGCGGGGCATGGGCATGGGGGACGCGAAGCTGGTCGCGATGATGGCCCTCTACCTCGGCCGCTCGATCGCCCCAGCTGTGTTGGTGGGGCTGATCGCGGGTTCGGCGGTCGGGATCGCGATCATTGCCAGGCAGGGCTCGGGGGCGCGCAAGCAGGCGGTCCCGTTCGGTCCCTTCCTCGCTGTCGGCGGCGTCGTCGGACTGTGGTTCGGCGACGACATCGTCGACTGGTACCTGGACACTTTCACCGGGTAGCACGCGCCCAGCATCACGGTCCCGCGCGGATCGGCGACCGGCACCTGACCCGGCACGCCCTCTAGATTGGGCGGCCGCATGGCCGCACTGCGCTTCACGACCGCGGGCGAGTCGCACGGGCCGGGGCTCGTCGCGATCGTCGAAGGGCTGCCCGCGGGGCTCGAGCTCGACCGGGAGCGGATCGACCGCGAGATGGCGCGGCGCCAGCTCGGCCACGGCCGCGGCGGGCGGATGAAGATCGAGCGCGACACGGTCGAGGTCCGCGCCGGCGTCCGTCACGGGCGCACCCTCGGCAGCCCGATCGCCCTCCTGGTGGCCAACCGCGACTACGCGAACTGGGAGCAGCGGATGAACCCGTGGCCGGTCGACGAGGAGGTCGAGGAATCGCACCTGCCCCGGCCGGGCCACGCAGACCTGGTCGGGACCCAGAAGTTCGGCCACCGCGATGTCCGCAACGTGCTCGAGCGCGCCAGCGCTCGCGAGACCGCGGCACGGGTCGCCGCCGGCGCGCTCGCCAAGGAGCTGCTCGCGGCCCTCGGGGTCAGCGTCCACAGCCACGTGCTCCGGATCGCGTCGGTCGCCGCCGCCGAGCGCGACGAGCTGCGCCCCGAGGACTTCGCGACGGTCGACGACTCGCCGGTGCGCTGCCTCGACCCCGATGCCGAGGTGGCGATGGTCGCCGAGATCGACCGGCTGCGAAAGGCGAACGAGAGCCTCGGCGGGGTGTTCGAGGTGCGGGCCTTCGGGCTCCTGCCCGGGCTCGGCTCGTACGCGAGCTGGGACGGCCGCCTCGACGGTCGCCTGGCGCAGGCGGTGGTCTCGATCCAGGCGGTCAAGGGGGTCTCGGTGGGCGAGGCCTGGGAGGTCGCCGCCCTCCCTGGCTCCGAGTCCCACGACGAGATCTTCTGGTCCGAGGAGCGCGGGTACCACCGCGAGAGCAACCGGGCCGGCGGGGTCGAGGGCGGGATGTCCAACGGCGAGGCCCTGGTCGTCCGCGGGGCGCTGAAGCCGATCTCGACCCTGACGAAGCCGTTGCGCTCGGTCGACACCGTGACCAAGGAGCCGGCCCAGGCGATGCGCGAGCGCACCGACTCGACCGTCGTGCCCGCGGCCGGCGTGGTCGCTGAGGCGATGGTGGCGCTGGTGCTCGCCGGCTGCTACCTGGAGAAGTTCGGCGGCGACCACATCGATGACGTTCTCGCCGCCGCCGAGGCGTACCGGGAGCGGATCGATTGGCGGCGGTAGCGGGAGGCGACGGGGCGCTCGTCTTCATCGGGTTCATGGGCGCCGGCAAGACCCGCGCCCTGCGGGCTGCCGCGCGGCGCCGGACTGGAGGCCGTCGACGCCGACGAGCTGCTCGAGGCCGAGCTCGGCACGCACGGTCGGCGAGTTCTTCGCCGCCGAGGGCGAGGCGGAGTTCCGCCGCCGCGAGGAGGCGGCGGTGGTCGAGCTGCTCGCCCGCGGCGACGTCGCGGCGGTGGCGCTCGGCGGCGGCAGCGTGCTCTCCGAGCGGGTTCGCGCGGCGCTCGACCGCCACACCGTGGTCTGGCTCGAGGTCGACGACGAGACCTCCTGGGAGCGGGTCGCGGGGCGGCGACCGCTGGCCACCGACCGCGAGCGCTTCCAGGCCCTGCTCGCCGAGCGCCTTCCGATCTACGAGCAGCTCGCCGACGCGATCGTCCCCGGGCGCGACGACGCTCCGGCGAGGGCGCTGCCGGCGCTGCTGGCGCTCCGCGAGCTGCCGCCGGGCGCGCGGATGCTGTGGGCGAGCTCGAGCTCCGGCGAATATCCGGCGTTCGTCGCCCGCGGGGGGCTCGGCTCGGCGCCGGGCGCCCTGGGCGCGATCGGGGTCGACGGCAGGCCGTTCTGCGTCAGCGACTCGAGCGTCGCGGCGCTCTACGCCGAGCGGCTGGAGCCGCTCGCGGGCCGGCTCGAGGTCGAGCCGGGGGAGACGGCGAAGACCATGGCCGAGGCCGAGCGCCTGCTGGGCGAACTGGCGAGCCTGGGCGTGACGCGCGCCGACCACCTGCTGGCCCTCGGCGGCGGCGTGGTCGGCGACCTGGCCGGGTTCTGCGCCGCGGTCTACCAGCGCGGGATCGGCGTGGTCCAGCTGCCGACGACCCTCGTGGGCCAGGTCGACTCCGCCTACGGCGGCAAGACCGGCGTCGACCTGCCGCAGGCGAAGAACTACGTCGGTGCCTACCACCTGCCACGAGCCGTGCTGGCCGACCCTGCGACGCTCGAGACGCTGCCGCCGGCGGAGCTCGCGGCCGGCTTCGTCGAGGTGCTCAAGACCGGCCTGATCGCCGGTGGCGAGCTCTGGGAGCGGGCGCGGGCGCTCGAGCGGCTCGAGCCGGGCGAGCTCGACGACCTGATCTTCGCCTGCGCGCGGGTGAAGATCGAGATCGTCGCCGCCGACGAGCGCGACGCCGGCAGGCGGGCGGTGCTCAACCTCGGGCATACGGTCGGGCACGCGATCGAGGCCGCGACGGGTTACTCGCGCTACCGCCACGGCGAGGCCGTCGGCCTCGGGCTGCTGGCGGCGCTGGAGCTCTCCGGCGCCGGCGCGCTGCGAGACGAGCTCGAGGCGATCCTCGCGCGTCACGGCCTGCCGACGAGGCTCGCCGGCGCGGTCTCCGTGGACGACGTCCTGGCGGCGGTGGAGCTCGACAAGAAGCGCGACGCCGAGGGGGTCGCGTTCGTGCTCTGCGCGCGCCCGGGCGAGGCGGTCACTGGGGCGAGGGTCGATGGGGATAGCCTCAGGGGCGCCGTGGAGAAGCTCGCCGACCTGATGAGCCTGACCGCCCACAACCGGGTCGAGGTCCTGCATGGCGTCAACCTCGACATGCTCGGCAAACGCCCCGCCGAGCACTACGGCGAGGAGACGCTGCCCGAGCTGGAGACGAAGATCAAGCGCTTCGGCCGCGACCTCGACCTGGAGGTCGCCTTCTTTCAGACCAACCACGAGGGCGACTACGTCGAGCGGCTGCACCGCCTGCCCCAGGTGGCCGACGCCGCGGTGCTCAACCCGGGCGCCTGGACGCACTACAGCTACGCGATCCGCGATGCGCTGGAGAGCGCCGGGGTGCCGGCGGTCGAGGTCCATCTCTCGGCGGTCGCCGAGCGCGAGGCCTGGCGGCGCAACTCGGTGCTCGACGGGCTGGTCGTGGGGACCGTGTCCGGCAAGGGCGCCGACGGCTACCGCGACGCGCTCGAGCTGCTCAGCCAGGAGCTCGGGGTATGAGCGCCGACCGCGCGGACCGCGCCGACCGCCTCGCCGCGCTGGTCGCCGAGCGCGAGCTCGACCTGCTGATCGTCGGCGACCTGGTGCGCCCCGGCGACTCGGGCCCGGACGCGATCGCCAACGTCCGCTGGCTCACGGGCTTCACCGGCACCAGCGGCCTGGCGCTGATCGGGCCCGAGGCGCGGACGATGATCACCGACTTCCGCTACACCGAGCGCGCGGAGAAGGAGGTCGGCGACGCGTTCGACCGCGCGATCGCCGAGAGTCGCCTGCTGCCGGAGCTCGCCTCGCGCCTGCACGGCCGAGTTGGCTTCGACGATGCCGCGACCAGCGTCGCCAACCTCGGCAAGCTCGAGCGCGAGCTCGGCGAGGGCGTGGAGCTGGTGGCGGCAGGCGGGCTGGTCGAGCAGCTGCGACGGCAGAAGGACGCCGGCGAGCTCGAGGCGATCGCCGAGGCCGCACGGGTGGCCGACGAGGTCTACGAGGCGGTGCTCGCCGACGGCCTCGCCGGCCGGACCGAGCGCGAGGTCGCGTTCGCCGCCGCGGCGGCGATCCGCGAGCGCGGCGCGGAGCCCTCGTTCGCGGCCATCGTCGCCGCGGGCCCCAACGGCGCCCTTCCGCACGCCGAGCCCTCCGAGCGCGAGATCGGTGCCGGTGAGCTCGTCGTCTGGGACATGGGGGCGCAGGTCGACGGCTACTGCTCGGACTGCACCCGGACGTTCGCCGCCGGCGAGCCCGAGGCTGAGGCGCGCGAGGCCTACGAGCTCGTCGAGGCCGCTCAGCAGGCGGGCCTCGACGCGATCCGGCCGGGGATCGACGGCGAGCAGGCCGACGAGGCCGCCCGCGCGGTGATCCGCGACGGCGGCCACGAGGACCACTTCGGCCACGGGCTCGGCCACGGCGTCGGGCTCGAGATCCACGAGGCGCCCCGGCTGGGCAAGCGCTCGGAGGACGTGCTCGCCGCGAACGAGGTGGTCACGGTCGAGCCGGGCGTCTACGTCCCCGGCAGGTTCGGGATCCGGATCGAGGACCTGGTGGTGGTCACCGACGACGGCCACCGCAACCTGAGCTCGCTGCCCAAGGCACTCCGGGTCGTCTGAGCCGCGCTCGCGGCCGTCCCGTCGTGAGACGGCGGGGCGCGACACCGGCCGGCCGTCGGGGGCCGACCGATGCCGCTTTGGATGCGCGCCCCGCCGTTGGGAGCTGCGGTCAGCAGCTCCGTTTCGTGTCGCGGCCTGGGCCGCCGACACATCTGTCAGCGCCTCCACCACCTCTCAGGAGGTCGCCGGCAGCTCCGCCGAGCAGCAGGTCGGGTCCGCCGCCCGCGCGCAGGGTGTCCGCGCCGCCGCCGCCGCGGACCGTGTCGCGCCCCGATCCGGTCCGCAGGAGGTCGCCGCCGGCCCTCCCGCGGACCGTGTCGTCGCCGGCCGAGCCGCAGATCAAGTCGTTGCCCTCGAGGCCGTCCACAACGTCGTTTCCGCCGAGCGCCGCGATCACGTCGCGCTTCGCGGTGCCGGTGAGCTGGTCGTCTCCCTCGGTGCCGAACACGGTCGCGACGTGGCCGCCGCAGGTCGGCTTGGGGGCCGCCGGCAGCACCGTGGTCGTCTCGGTGTCGGTGTCGTTGTCCGGCGCGGGGTCGGTGTCCGCGCTCGACACGGTCGCCGTGTTGGTCAGCGATCCGGGCTTGCGGGGAACCAGGCGGATCTCGATCGTCGCCGAGTCTCCGCTCCCGAGCGTTCCGAGCGGGCAGCTGAGCTTGCCGCCGCGACGGCCGCAGGAGCCCTGCGAGGGCGTCGCGGACACAAAGCGGATCTGGCTCGGGAGGTCATCGGCGACGGCCACCTCGGTTGCCGCTTCGGGCCCGGCGTTGCTGACCTCGACCGCGTAGGCGAGCTCGGTCTCGGCCGTCACCGGATCGGGGTTGTCCGAGACGGCGATGCCGAGGTCGGCGGTCGCCGCCGACGCGACCGCCGGGATGAGTACGAAGGGGATGGCGACCGCAAACTGCGGCCGCCATCCCGGTGCGGAGTCGGGCGGTCATGCCGTCCCGTCGCCCTCCTCCGGCTCTTGCGCCCTCGCCGAAACGCACTTGCCGAACGCGTTGCGGTGGTTCGCGTTCGTTCCGTAGGTCATCTCGAACGCCGCGGGATCGGCGTCACGCTCGGCCCGGCACTCCTGGGCGGCGTTGACGAAGTCGGTCGTCTGCTCCTCGACGGCGGTCGGCTCGGCGTCGCGGTTCGCGCGGATGCAGTCGCGCATCGCGTGCTTGCCCCAGACGGCCTTGAAGGCGGCGTGGTCGGCCTTCTTCTCGGCCGCGCAGAGCTTCGCCGCGGCGCTCGATCCGTGATTGCCGTGTCCGTTGTCGTCGTGGGGCTTGGCGCCGGCCGCCGACGCCCCCACGAACAGGGTCGCGCAGGTGGCGCCGATCAGCAGTCGCTTCGTCATCCGAACCTCCTGTGGGTCGATCTCGTTGCGGGGCCGCATGACCCCCTTCGACCAACAAACGGTCCGACGCGCCGGCGGTAAGGACCTACTTCGAATGCCCGTTGGCGTTGCCGCTGGGCGACGGCGACGGGATGCGTCGTCGAGGTCGCCACCTGACCGGGGCGCCCCGGCGGGGTGCGACGCCGCCTGGCCCGGCGGGGTCTGGGCCTGCCCCGGCGGGGTCTGCGACTGGCCGGGCGGGGTCTGGGCCTGACCCGGCGGCGTCTGCGACTGGCCGGGCGGGGTCGCGGACTGGCCCGGCAGGCGTCTCCGACCCGCTGGTCGGAGTCTCGGACTGGCCCGGGGGAGTCGACGACTGGCCCGGGGGCGTCGAGGACTGGCCGGGTGGTGTCTCAGCTTGTCCCGGTGGAACCGAGGACTGCCCCGGTGGAGTCGAGGACTGCCCGGGCGGCGTCTCGGCCTGGCCGGGTGGCGGCGTCCGATTGGCCGGGCGCGTCGTCCGAGCGCCCCCTCCGCGTCGCCCGATCGACCCGGCTCGGCGCGGTCGCCGCGACCCTGGCCCTCGCCCTGCCCGCGGGCGCGACGGGCCTCGGCCCGGCTCGACTGCGCGATCGCCCCCAGGGTGGGCTGCGGCGCGTGGCCGTGCGGCGACGTCTGGCTGTCCCTGGTGAGCGGGCGCCTGCGGGCTCGACGCCGCCGCACCGTCATCGGGCCCCCCGCGGGACCCACCGAAGCTGACCAGGCCCGTGATCTCGGCGGCGCCGCCGGCGATCGCGATCGTCGCCAGCACCGCGGCGACCGACTTGGCGGCGGCGGCCGTGCCGATCGCGCCGGTGCCGACCGCCGCGCCGCCTCCGGCCGTCGCGCCGCCTCCGAGCGCTCCGTGGAGTGCCGCGAGGGCCGCCGGAAGGGCGATCGGCGGGGCCAGGACCGCGAGGTCGGCCCGTCGCTGGGCGATCGACGACTCGAAGTCGCGGCAGTCCGCGCACTCCCGCAGGTGGGCGCGGATACGACGGCTGCGCAGGCGCCGGCGGTCCTCGGAGGAGATCGCCTCCCGGACGGGCTCGCACGCCATCTCCCTGCCCTCAGCCATCCGGTGCAGCGAGGTCCGCGCCTCGTAGACGGTCTGCTTGGCGGCGGCCTCGGAGATCCCGAAGGCGGCGCCGATCTCCGCGAAGCCGATCCCGTTCAGCTCGCGCATGACCAGCGCTCCGCGCTGGCGGTCCGGCAGCTCTCCCAGGTCGCCCACCAACCGGCGCAGGCGCTCGCGGGTCTCGGCCTGCTCGTCGATCCCGTCGGCGCGGTCGACCTGGTCGGGGTCGAGCTCGACGCTCGGCCGCCGGGCCCTCAGGAGGCCGATGGCCTCGTTGTGCGCGACCCGGAACAGCCACGGCTTGAGCGCGATCTCCCGGGTCTCGCCCGGGAGCGCGCGCAGCGCCTTGACCATTGTCGATTGCAGGGCGTCCTCGGCGTCCTCGGCGTTGCCCAGGATCGCGCGGCAGTAGCGGTGGAGCTCCCGGTGGTGGCGCCGGAAGGCGGCGGCGAACGCTCGGCGGTCGCCGCGCGTCATCCGCCGCGTCAGATCCCGCTCGTCGCGCGGTTCCTGATCGTGCGCCCGGACCGGCATCCGCCTGTCCGCCCCCTTGCTCGTCAACGACATTGTCGATTATCCCCATACCCGTTTTCAACGGTCCGCATCCGCGGAAGTCAGTACCTAGACTGGCCCGCGATCGCAGGCACGAGACAGGAGGAAGAGATGGCGCTTCGGGTCGAGTCGGACAGCATCGAGCACGGCGGGCGGGTCCCCGACGATCACTCGTTCGGCGTTCCCGACGGCGAGGGCGGCGCGGCCGCCGAGGGCGGTAACCGCAGCCCACACCTGCGCTGGTCCGGCCACCCCGAGGGAACCGCGTCGTTCGCGGTGGTCGTCTACGACCCCGACGTGCCCGCGGACGCGACCGACGTCAACCAGGAGGGCAAGACGCTGCCCGAGGACGCTCCGCGCGCCGACTTCGCCCACTGGCTCCTGGTCGACATCTCGCCCGAGGTGACCGAGCTCCCCGAGGGGGCCGGCTCGACCGAGATCGTCGTCGGCGGCAAGGATCCCGGACCGACCGAGCACGGCATCGGCGGCGTCAACAGCTACACCGACTTCCTCGCGGACGATCCCGACATGGGCGGCACCTACGGCCACTACGACGGGCCGTTCCCGCCGTTCAACGACGAGCGCCTGCACCACTACCACTTCACCGTCTACGCGCTCGACGTTCCCAGCCTCGGGCTCGAGGGCGAGTTCAAGCTCGAGGACGTGCGCGACGCGATCGAGGGCCACGTGCTCGACGAGGGCGAGATCGTCTCGACCTACACCCTCAACGCCGAGATGCTCTAGATGAGCTAGCGGGAGAGGTCCTCGTCGCCGGTGATCGAGCTCGCGAACGCGACCAGGAGCTCGATCGTCGCCTCGACGTCGCGCAGGTCGACGAGCTCGACCGGTGAGTGCATGTAGCGCAGCGGGATCGAGACCAGCCCGGTCGGGATCCCGGCGCGCGAGACCTGGTAGGCGTCGGCGTCGGTCCCCGAGTAGCGCCCCGAGGTCTCGATCGTGTGCTCGAGCTCCAGCCCCTCGGCCGTCTCGACCAGGAGCTCGAACACCACCGGCGAGAGGGTCGCGCCGCGGCCGATCACCGGGCCCGAGCCGAGATGGTGCGAGCCCATCTTCTTCTCCTCGATCCCGGGGGCGTCGGTGGCGTGGGTGACGTCCACGACGACCGCGATCTGCGGCTGCAGCAGGTACGCCGAGGTGCGGGCGCCGTAGAGGCCGATCTCCTCCTGGACCGCGGCGACGCCGGCGACCGTGGCCCGGTGGCCGCCGCGCTCGTGGCAGCGGCGCGCGACCTCGAGCGCCACGTAGGAGCCGAGTCGGTTGTCCATCGAGCGTGAGACCAGCCGATCGCCGGCGAGCGCCAGCGGCTCGGCGGCGATCACCACGGGGTCGCCGATCCGCAGCATCGACAGGGCCTCGTCGCGGTCGGCGGCACCGAGGTCGATGTGCAGGCCCTCGAGCTCCACCGCCTTCTTCTTCTGGTCGTCCTTGAGCAGGTGCACGGGCTTGCGCCCGACGACGCCGGGGACGGCGCCGTCGCGGGTCTGGATCGTGACCCGCTGGCCGACCAGGATCTGGGCGTCCCAGCCGCCGATCGGCGTGAAGTAGGCGAAGCCGGACTCGTCGACGTGGGTGATCGCGAGCCCGATCTCGTCGATGTGGCCGACGATCGCGACCAGCGGGCCATCCTCCTCGCCGGCGACGCGGGCGATGGTCGAGCCGATCTTGTCCGTCTCGAGCTCGGCGAAGGTCGCGGCCTCTCGCCAGACGGCCGCCGCGGGGCCCTCGTAGCCGGAGGGCGACGGCGCGGTGAGCAGCTTCTCGAGAAGTTCAGGGGTCGATGCCATCGGGGCAGCCTAGTGGCTGAATCGTCACCGGCCGGGCCCGAGGCGGGCGTAAGCTGGCGTGCGACCGGTAGATCGAGGAGAGGAGATTCGATGCTGGTGTTCTTCAGTGGCCGTCGCCTGAAGCCGGGTACGTGGGACGAGTTCCGCGAGGCCTGGAGCCCGGGCGACGAGGAGGAGGACCTGCCGGACGGGCGTGGTCGCGGTCTACCACGCGCGCAACCTCAAGGATCCCGACGAGGTGATCTCCTTCGGGATCTTCGAGGGCGATGCCGACGCCGCCGCGGCGATTCGCGGCGACCAGGACGCCGAGCTGCGGCGCCAGGACGCGATGGCGAAATTCGTCCACGACATCCCGCTGGAGGGCGTCTACGAGGTGATCGAGGAGATCAAGCCATAGGTCACGGCCCCCGGGCTCTGCGCGAGACTGGGGCCGTGGGCGCAGGACGCGATCTCGCTCCCCTGCTCGAGCGAGAGCGCGAGCTTGCCGTCGTGCGCGAGACGGTGGCGGCCGCGAGCGCGGGGGAGGGGTCGATGCTGCTCGTCGCCGGGGCGGCGGGGATCGGCAAGACCCGGCTTCTGGGCGAGGCGGCGGCGCTCGCCGGCGTCCGGCGGGTCGCGGATCCTGCACGCGCGCGGCGGGGCGGTCGAGCGCGATCTTCCCTGGGGACTCGTCCGGCAGCTCTTCGACCCGGCCCTCGCCGAGCTCGATCGCGACCGGCGCGAGGCGCTCTTCGAGGGCGCCGGCGAGCTCGCGAGGTCCGTGTTCGGCGCCAGCCCGCCGGCGGCTGAGCCCGCGACGCTCGCCTCGGCCGCCTACGGGCTCTACTGGGTGCTGGTCGGCCTCGGCGAGGATCGCCCGATCGTCGCGATCGTCGACGACGTGCACTGGGCCGACGAGGAGAGCCTGCGGTGGCTCGCCTTCCTCGCCCCGCGGGTCGCCGGCCTGCCGACCGCGATCGTCGCCGGGCTGCGGACGGGCGACGCCGGCGCGGGGCGCCCGCCGCTGCTCGAGATCGAGGCCGATCCGGGCGTGGTGAGGGTCGAGCCGGGGACGCTCAGCATCGACGCCGCAACGCGCCTGATCGAGCACTCGGCCGGCGGGCCTCCCGAGCCCGGGTTCGTGTCCGCCTGCCATGAGGCGAGCGGCGGCAACCCGTTCCTGCTCCAGGAGCTCGTGAGCCAGCTGACCGCCGAGCGGATCGCCCCCACGGACGAGAACGCCGGGCGGGTGTCCAGCCTGCGCCCGTCGACGATCTCGCGCTCGGTGCTCCTCCGCCTCGCCCGCCTGCCCGATTCGGCGGCGGCGCTGGCGCGATCGGCGGCGGTGCTCGGTCCGGGGCACGACACCCGCGAGCTCGGCGCCCTGGCCGACCTCGACCCCGAGGCGGCCGCGGACGCCCACGAGGCCCTCGCCGAGGCCGGGATCCTCACCGCCGAGCCCGCGCCCGGCTTCGTCCACCCGTTGATCCGCGACGCGATCTACAGCGAGCTTCCGGGGGCGGAGCGCTCCCGCCGGCACGAGCGCGCGGCGCGGATCCTCGCCGACTCGGGGGCCGCGGCCTCCGACGTGGTCCCGCACCTGCTCGAGGCGCGACCCTCGAGCGATCCCTGGGTTCGGGACACGCTGCGCGAGGCGGGCAACACGGCCCTCGATCGAGGGGCGCCCGACCTGGCGGCGAGGTTGCTGCGGCGAGCGCGGGAGGAGGCGGTCGAGCCGGCCGACGACCCCGCGCTGCTGCTCGAGCTCGGGCGCGCCGACTTCGCCGCCCGGGGCGGGCCCGGCCTCACGTCGCTCGCCGAGGCGGTCGCCGCGACCTCGGATCCAGACCGGCTGATGACCGCGGCGCTCGACTACGGCCGGGCCCTGCACGCGGTCGGCAACCATCCGCTCGCCGCGCGGGTCTACCGCGACGCGTTCGAGGCGCTCGACGGCGGCCCCGACGACGCGCGGCGCGCTGATGCGCGCCCACTACATCTACACCGGGCTCCAGGACTCCGACAACCTCCCCGGAGCGCTCGAGCAGCTCGCGATCGCCGCCGGCGAGCTCGGCGACGGCGGCCCCGCGGACGACATCATCCGCGCCTGCCTCGCGCTCGGCACGGTTGCCGCCGGGGCGCCCGGCGCGGAGCTGGCCAGGGAGGCGCTCGCCGATGGCTGGCTGATGGCCGAGCGCACGCCCGCGATCGGCTTCGCATCCGCCGCACTGGTCTGGTCCGACGAGCTCGACGAGGCCGCGGCGCTCTGGGACGAGGCGCTCACCGTCGGCCGGCGGGCCGGCGAGCGGCCCTGGGTCGCGTTCGCCGCTTGCTTTCGCGCCCATGTGGCGTTGCGAATGGGCGACGTCGCGGCCGCCGAGGAGCATGCCCGCGACTCGTGCGCGGCCGCCGACCTCTGGGACCTCACCCCGCCCGACCCGGCCGCCTTCCTGTGCGAGGCGCTGGTCGAGCGCGGGCGGGCCGAGGAGGCCGAGCGGGTGCTCGAGACGAGCGGCTACGACCCGGAGCTGCCCGGGCGCCAGGGCTACAACCCGCTGCTCTTCAGCCGCGCGCAGCTGCACCTGGCGCTCGGCCGACCCGAGGCCTGCGGCCGACGACCTGCGCGAGCTCGGCCGCCGGCTCGAGCGCCAGACGATCCTCAACCCGGCGGCGTTCGGGTGGCGGTCGCTGCTGGCGCGGGCGCTGGCGGGCTCGGATCCCGAGGAGGCCGAGGAGCTGGCGACCGCCGAGCTCCAGGCAGCGCGGGCATTCGGGGCGCCGCGGGCGATCGCGATCGCGCTGCAGGCGCTCGCCGTCGTCGCGCGCGGCGACGCGCAGATCGAGCTCTTGCGCGAGGCGGTCGACGTGCTGGATGGCTCCCCGGCGCGGCTCGAGCGGGCGCGGGCGACGGTCGGCCTCGGCGCCGCGCTGCGCCGTCAGGGACACAACCGCGAGGCGCGCGAGGTGCTTCGCGACGGTCTCGATCAGGCTCGGCGCTGCGGCGCCGACGCGCTCTCGGAGCGGGCGTCGGAGGAGCTGCGGACCGCCGGCGCGAGGCCGCGTCGCGACGCCCTGCGCGGCCGCGACGCGCTCACGGCGTCCGAGGCCCGGGTCGCCCGGATGGCGGCCGACGGGATGACGAACCGGGAGATCGCCGAGGCCCTGTTCGTGGTCCTGCGCACCGTCGAGACCCACCTGACGAGCGTCTACCGCAAGCTCGAGATCGGCTCGCGAGCGGAGCTCGGGCCGGCGCTGGCGGCCTACGAGCCGCCCGACTGAGTGCGGATCGCGCCCTCGAGCCCGGCGAGCAGCTGCAGCCAGCCGATAAACCGCTCGTCCGGCTCCCCGTCGCGGACGATCCTTCCCTGGATCGTCCGCGCCTCGCCGTCGGGCTCCGGCTCGGGATCGAACTCGAGCTGGACGACGAAGGTCACGGCCGGAGCGTGATCTTGAAGCTCATCTGGTCGGCGACCACGCTGACCGGCTCGAGCACGATCTCGCCGCGCGCGTTGCGGTACTTGCCGGTGCCGCCGGTGATCGCGAGCGAGTGCTTCGCGAGGCTCTCCCTGCCGGTGATCATGATCTCGCCGCCCTTGAGGCTGAAGATCCCCGTGCAGACCCGGGAGGCGCCGACGATCGTGCGCACGCAGAAGACCTCGTCGCTGCCGATCTGCGTCGTCATCGACGAGTCGGTGAACAGCTTCTGGGTGAAGGTGATCATGTCTCCCTGCGAGTCGCCCTGCGGATCGCGGTCGTCGATCGCCGCCGAGTCGACCATGGCGTAGGCGCTGAACTTCTTGGTCTTCGGCTTGTGCTTGCCGGCCCCAGCGGCCGGCGCCGCGACGAGGGCGGCGGCCAGGATCGCGACGAGGATGTAGAGAACGCGGTTCATGAGGCTCCTCTCGATGTTTGGAAGCGTGACCCTCTCACGGCCGACGCCCGCCGACCTCGTGGTCCGACCACAGGATTAACCCGTCCGGCCGGCGGGCTTGTCAGAGCCCTCAGGCCGTCTTAGGATGAGTCGTCAGGTGGCCCTGTTCAGTCGTGTGCACATGCCCCCGCTCGGCGGGGCGACCGGGTGGCTCAACTCCGAGCCACTCGACCCCGCCGAGCTGCGCGGCCACGTCGTCGCTCGTGAACTTCTGGACGCTGACGTGCATCAACTGGCTGCGCCAGGAGCCGTACGTCCGCGCGTGGTCGCAGGCCTACCGAGACGACGGGCTGATCGTCATCGGCGTCCACACGCCGGAGTTCTCGTTCGAGCACGAGATCGACCGCGTGCGGCAGGCGACGAAGGAGCGAGAGATCGACTACCCGGTCGCGGTCGACAACGACTACGCGGTCTGGAGCGCGTTCGACAACCACTACTGGCCGGCGCTCTACTTCGTCGACGCCGACGGCATCATCCGCGACGACCACTTCGGCGAAGGACGCTACGAGCAGTCCGAGCGCGTCATCCAGCGGCTGCTCGGCGTCGAGCGCGAGCCTCGTCTCCGTCGAAGGGCTCGGCGTGGAGGCGGAGGCCGACTGGGACCACCTGCGCACGCCCGAGACCTATCTCGGCTACGGGCGCAGCGAGCACTTCGCGTCACCGGGCCGCGCCGCGTTCGACGAACGCCGGCCTACGAGCTCCCCGAGCGCCTGCCCCTCAACCACTGGGCCCTCGCCGGCGAGTGGACGATCGGGCGGGAGAACGTCGTGCTCGACCAGGCCGGCGGGAGCATCGCCTTCCGCTTCCACGCGCGCGACGCGCATCTCGTGCTGTCGCCGCGGAGCGCGAGAGCCGATCCCCTTCCGCGTGCTCCTCGACGGCGAGGCTCCCGGCCCGTCACACGGCGTCGACGTCGACGAGGACGGGAACGGCCTGCTCCGCGACGGCCGCCTCTACCAGCTCGTGCGCGAGCACGACGCGGTCCGCGAGCGCACGCTGGAGATCACCTTCCTCGAGCCCGGCGCCGAGGCGTACGTGTTCACGTTCGGGTAGAAGGCCGGCGATGAATCGCCCCGACGAATGGGTAACGGTCGAGGTCGCCGGCAGCGAGCCCGAGGCCGAGTTGCTCTGCTCCGTCCTGCGCAGCGCCGGGATCGAGTGCCTGCCCCGGTTGACCAATCGCGGGGCCGGCGCCGGCGACGGCCTGGGGACCGTGGGGGCACACGACATCATGGTCAGCCCGCGGGACGCGGACGACGCACGCGAGATCCTGCGCGCGCCCCGGTGAGCTGAGCGGTCAGTCCCGCTGCGGGAAGATGCCGAACACAGCGATCCCCCAGCGCACCGCCGTCCAGGGGATCTCGTCGGGATCCTTGCCGTCGCGACCGCTCGCCTGATCTGGGGGCTGCCCGTTGGCAGGCGCGGCGCCGGCGACGACCCGGCCCCTGAGGTCCGGGAGCGCGAACGTGCTCTCGCCGTCGCCGCCGTAGGTGGCTCCGATCACGGAGTACAGCGGGAGGTAGCGGCCGATGCTCAGCTCCCGCCCGTCGCAGGGCAGGAAGTCACTCGGCAGTTCGCCGTCGCCGAACGCCCGGAGCTCGCCGACGTAATACGGCATCAGTCGCGCCCCGGGTAGTCGCCGCGAGCGGCGATGCAGTGGGTGAAGTGAAGCCGCGGCGGACGGTCGCCGCCCTCCGGCGCGAGCCCCCGCGTCCGCGACGCCGGGCGGGGCTGCGGGCAGGCCGGGGCCGTCACCGGCGCCGACCGGGGTGAACCCGCGGAGGTCCGGGAGCTCGAAGATGTCGCGGTCGTTGCCCCCGAACCTGAACCCGCAGACGGAGAACAGGGCCGGGTTGGATTCCGATCTTCAGCGGCGAGCCGTCGCAGACGAACCAGTCCTTCGGCGCGAACCCGAGCGCGAACGGGCGAATCTCGCCGATCAGCTGCCGGCCGGTCTGGATTTTCGGGCTGATGAGCATGGTGAGGGCGAGCGTCGCCGGGTTGTCCCCCTCGGCGCGGGCGCAGAGCCCGTCACCGTCCTCGCCGATCCGCCGGCCCTGTCCCCCGGGCGGGTCGCCCGCTCCGAGCAGCGCCCGGCCGCGCAGGTCCGGGAGGTCGAACTGGCCGTCGTTGGCGACACCGAAGGCGTTGCCGATCGCCTTGGCGAGGTCGGGGTACCGGTCGCGATCGAACTCGCCGCCGCGGCACGGCAGCCATCCGGTAGGCACCCAGTCGCCCGCGAACAGGCGCAGCTCGCCGGGAAACGCGTCGATGCCGTCGCTGCGTTGCGCGAGCGCCCGCGGCACCTCCAGCCCCGCGGTCCCGACCGCGGCGGCCGCGGCCAGCCCGGCTCCGCGCTGAAGGAATCTCCGCCTGGTGCTGCCTTCCCCCTCCACTGAGGCCGACCCTAGTCAACGGCCGGGATCCGGTCAAGCGGCCGCTACCCTCCGACGCCGATGATCAGCACCAACCAGTTCAAGAACGGGGCGCACATCGAGGTCGAGGGGACGATCTGGCGGATCATGGACTTCCAGCACGTCAAGCCGGGCAAGGGCGGGGCCTTCGTGCGCACCAAGCTCAAGCGGGTCGAGGACGGCAACGTGGTCGACAAGACGTTCCGGGCGGGCGAGAAGTTCCGGCCGGTGCGGACCGAGACCAAGCGCATGCAGTACCTCTACGACTCCGGCGACATGGCGGTCTTCATGGACACCGAGACCTACGACCAGCTCGAGCTGCCGAAGGACTCGATCGCCGACGAGATGCGCTGGGTGCTCCCGAACGACACGCTCGAGCTGCTGCTGGTCGACGAACGCCCGAGCGGGGTCCAGGTCGCGAGCGCCGTCGACATGGCGGTCGCGCAGACCGATCCAGGCCTCAAGGGCGACACGGCCTCCGGCGGCGGCACCAAGCCCGCGACGCTCGAGTCCGGCGTCGTCATCCAGGTGCCGCTCTTCGTCAACGAGGGCGACCGCGTCCGCGTCGACACCCGCAGCGGCGAGTACGTCTCCCGCGCGTAGCGCGAGCGAGCTCGCCACACCCGCGCGCGCCTTCCGCCACACCCCGCGCGCCACCCGCGCGCCCACGCGCGCCACCCTCGTGCCATGCCGGGCGAGCGTCGAGTTCCTCCTGAATATCGGGAGCGAGTCGACTCTCGGTGCGATCGGGCGGTGGCCCGGCGCGCGGCGGAGGAGTGGGGCGTGTTGTCGACGGCGGAGCTGCGGGAGTGCGGGCTGTCGCGGAGTGCGATCACCACGCGCCGTGCTCGCGGGCAGCTACACCAGCTCTACACGGGGGTCTGGGCGGTGGGCCACGCGAACCCTCCGTACGAGGGGCGGATGCTTGCGGCCGTGAAGGCCTGTGGGCCGGGGGCCGTGCTCAGCCACTGGTCGGCGGCCGAGTTGTGGGGCTTTATCGACGAGGAGGACCGCCATCCGCACGTCACCGTCGTCGGCCAGGCGACCCGGTCGGTTCCGGGAGTCATCGCACACCGGACGGCGGCGCTCGACCCCCGCGACAGAGCGCGTCACCGAGGGGTCCCGATTACCGCGGCGCCGCGGACCCTGCTCGACCTGGCGGCCGTCGCCGGCTCCGAGGTTGCGCGTCGCGCGGTGCGCACCGCGCAGGGCAAGCGGCGGGTCCATGTGCGACAGCTGCTCGAGATCGTCGATCGGCTCGGGCCGCGGCGCGGGAGCCGGCGACTGGCCCTTCTGATCGCGTCCGGGCCGGCGCCGACCAGATCCGTACTCGAGGACGTGACGCTTCAGCTGCTACTCGACGCCGGCTTCGCCCACCCGGACGTCAACAAGCCGCTTCTGATCGGCGGCCGCAGGATCGTCCCGGACTTCCGTTGGCCCGAGCAGCGACTGATCCTTGAAGCCGATAGCCGCGCCTGGCACGACGATCCGCTCGCTCGCGAGGACGACGCCGAGCGCCAAGCGTTCCTCGAGGCACGCGGGGAGCGGGTGATCCGGGCTACCTGGCACCAGGTGGTCGCTCGACGCCGCGAGACCGTCGCGCGCCTCCGCGCCGCGGGCGCGCCAGTAGCCTCCGCACGATGAGACGGTCCGACCAACGCCGCGATGCCGTGTTCGCGCTCTACCAGCGGGACGTGACCGGGCGGTCGCTCGATGAGCTCTTGGACGGGGCGAAGCCCTTTACCCGCGCGCTCGCGCAGGGCGTGGACGCCGAGCTGCCGGCGCTCGACGAGGAGATCGCGCGGCTCTCGCGCGGCTGGGAGCTCGACCGGATCGCCGCGCTGGAGCGGTCGATCATGCGGGTCGCGCTCCACGAGATGCGCTCCGGGGTCCCGGTCGAGGTGGCGATCGACGAGGCGGTGGGCCTGGCGCAGGAGTTCTGTGGCGCCGACGCGCCCGGGTTCGTCAACGGGATCCTCGGCTCGGCCGCCCGCGACCTCTCCAAGGCGCCTTCGTGAGCGATCCGGCGTCCCGCGTGCGGGAGCTGGCGGCGAAGCTCGGCGAGCTCTCGGACCAGCTCCGCGATCCCGAGGTCGGCGACGAGCGCGCGGCCGAGCTCGCGCGCGAGGCCGCGGACCTGGTCAGCGAGGCGCAGAACGAGATCGACCGCGCGCTGCGCGAGGCCGGCGACCACGAAGGCTGATCGGGGGCGGGGGTCGATGGCGGACTACCCGGAGGACCTGCGGGGGCTGGTCGAGGAGTACCTCGAGCGGCTCGACTTCTCCGACGCGGCGGCCACGGCCGGGCTCGACGAGGCGATGCGCTACTCGCTGCTCGCCGGCGGCAAGCGGATCCGCCCGGTGCTCTGCCTGGCGGCGGCGCGATCGGCGGGCACCGACCCGGACGACGTGCTCCCCGCCGCGGCGGCGATCGAGCTCATCCACACCTACTCGCTGATCCACGACGACCTCCCGGCGATGGACGACGACGAGCTGCGTCGAGGCCGCCCGACGTCCCACGTCGTCTACGGGGAGGCGGTGGCGATCCTCGCCGGCGACGGCCTCTTCGCGGAGGCGATCCGGCTCTTCTGCGAGCGTCAGCGCGGCGAGCCCGATCGCGTGCTCGCGGCGCTCGCCGAGCTCACCCGCGCGACCGGGGCCGGGGGGATGGTCGGCGGCCAGTACGTCGACGTTGCCGCCGACGAGGAGCTCGACGCCGAGCGCCTGCGGGAGCTGCACATGCTGAAGACGGGGCGGCTGATCGCGGCGAGCGTCGCCGTGCCGCTGATCGTCGCCGGGCTCGCGGAGGCCGAGATGGACGCCTACCGGCGGTTCGCCGACGAGCTCGGCGTGCTGTTCCAGATCGTCGACGACATCCTCGACGTGACCGGCTCGGACGAGGAGCTGGGCAAGCCCCACGGCTCGGACGAGCGCCACGGCAAGGTCACCTACGTGAGCCTGTTCGGGCTCGAGCGGGCGCGCGAGCTCGCCGCCGAGTCGCATGCGAACGCCCGCGAGGCGCTCGCCCGGGTCGCCGGCGAGACTCAGGACCTGGCGCGGATCACCGACTTCATCCGCACCCGCCAGGCCTGAGAACGGCGCGCGGGCTGCGACAATCCGGCTGCCCTCGATGACCAGCTCGACCGCGGACAACGACGACACGGCGCGGCTGCTCGACTCGATCGAGGGCCCGGCCGACCTCCACGACCGCTCCGACGAGGAGCTGGCCGGGATCGCGCAGGAGGTCCGCGAGCTGATCATCGACACGATCGGCGAGATCGGCGGCCACTTCGGCGCCAACCTCGGCACCTGCGAGCTGACCACGGTCCTGCACGCGCTGCTCGACTCGCCGCGCGACAAGATCCTCTGGGACGTCGGCCACCAGGCCTACCCGCACAAGGTGCTCACCGGGCGCGCCGGCCGCCTGGAGACGATCCGCCAGTACGAGGGGCTGGCGCCATTCTGCTCGGTGTTCGAGTCCGAGCACGACATCATGGGCGCCGGGCACGCCTCGACCTCGATCGGCTACGCGGTCGGGCTCAAGGAGGCGATGCGTCACGGGATCGGGGAGGACGGCAAGGTCGTCGCGGTGATCGGCGACGGGGCGCTCACGGGCGGCGTCGCGTTCGAGGCCCTGCACAACGCCGGCGGCCTGCAGACCCCGATCGTGATCGTCCTCAACGACAACGGGATGTCGATCTCGCCCAACGTCGGCGCGATCGCGCGCTCGTTCCAGCGCCTGCGCGCCAACCCGCGCCTCTACCACGCCCGCGAGGAGGTCGAGACCAGGCTCACCCGCCTGCCGCTCGGCCTCGGCGAGACGATCGGGCGGATCGGGCCGGAGATCAAGTCGGCGATCAAGGCCTACGCCGCCCCGGGCCTGTTCTTCGAGGAGCTCGACCTCGCCTACATGGGGCCGATCGACGGCCACGACGTGACCGCGCTGCGTTCGAGCCTCGAGGCGGCGCTGGACGCCGACCGCCCGGTGGTCGTCCACATCCACACGGTCAAGGGCAAGGGGTTCGAGCCGGCCGAGGAGGGCGGCCTCGAGGGGATGGAGAAGTGGCACGCGGCGAAGCCGGGCTCGATCGTCGAGGGCAAGCCCGCGCCGAAGAAGCCGGCCTCCAGGCCGCCGCTGACCCGGGGCGAGATGAGCGAGGGCGCGCGCCCGGACGAGGCCGCGAAGCCGCCGCCCGCCTACACGTCGGTCTTCGGCGACGCGCTCGTGATCGAGGCGAAGCGCGACCCGCGGGTGATCGGGATCACCGCGGCGATGGCGGGGGGGACCGGGCTCGCGGCGCTCGAGAAGGAGTGCCCGCAGCAGTACTACGACGTCGGCATCGCCGAGCAGGACGCCGTCCTGTTCGCCGCCGGGCTCGCGATCCAGGGGGCCAAGCCGGTCTGCGCGATCTATTCCACCTTCCTGCAGCGCGCCTACGACCAGCTCGTCCACGACGTCTGCCTGCAGAAGCTCAACGTCGTCTTCGCCATGGACCGCGCCGGGCTGGTCGGCGACGACGGCCCCACCCACCACGGCGCCTTCGACGTCTCCTACTTCCGCGCGCTGCCCAACGTCGTGGTGATGGCGCCGCGCGACGAGGCGATGCTCTGCCACATGCTGCGCACCGCGCTCGCCCACGACGACGGCCCGATCGCGTTCCGCTATCCGCGCGGGACGGCGGAGGGCGTGCCACTGCCCGACCGCGCCCGCGCGATCCCGATCGGCACCGGCGAGGTGCTGCGGGAGGGCGAGCGGGTGGCCCTGCTCGGCTACGGCTACGGGGTCCGGGTGGCGCTCGACGCCGCGGCGCTGCTCGCCGAGCACGATCTCTCGGTCACGGTCGCGGACGCGCGCTTCGCCAAGCCGCTCGACGAGGCGCTGATCGAGCGGCTCGCCGCCGAGCACGACCTCCTCGTGACGATCGAGGAGAACGTGCTCGCGGGCGGCTTCGGCTCGGGGGTGCTCGAGCACGTCGAGGACGCCTTCGACGGCGACCGCGCCCGCGTGATGCGCGTCGGGCTCCCGGACCGCTACGTCACCCACGGCAAGCCCGGCCTCCTGCGCGAGGAGGTCGGGCTCACCGGTGCGGCGGTCGCCGAGCGGGTCACGGCGGCCCTGGCCGCGCGCGACACCGTCTCGGGCTGATCTCAGCTCAGGGCGCCGGGGGCGGCGGCGCCAGCGTCAGGTGGTATGGGTTGTCCGGCCCGGACATGAGCGCGCTCAGCGTCGGGCCGAGCAGGCCGCATCCGCGCAGCCGCGGGATCGTCGTCGTGCCGTCGAAGGGGACCGGGTAGGTCAGCGGCCCCTCGTGGTCCATGCTGAGGACGATCGGCTCGCGCGTCCGGCAGGTCGTCGGCACCGACAGGAGCCCGATCCGCACCTTGCGCAGGTGGAGGATCGCCGACGTGGTCGCGTGGATGCTCGTGCCGGTCGATCCGATCGCCAGCGTGCCCATGACCGGCCGCACCTGCTCGAGCTCGGTCGTCACCTGGGTCGGGACCCCCAGGATGTCCAGGGTCGACGTGAACTCGGGGATGAAGACGTTGCCCCGGAGCCGTTGGGTGGTCAGGTTCGCCCTGCCGTTGAACGTCGACCCGGGCGGCAGGTCGACCGACTGGCTCAGCTTCTTTACGGTCAGCGACCCGCCGACGCGGAAGTCGTTGAACGGAACGATCACGTCGGCGCTCGCGGCCGGCGCCGAGATTGCGGCGGAGCAGAGGATCGCGGCGGTCGCGCCCAGCGCCGTATTGCGCATCCGAGACATCAGGCCCTCCTTGGATGGATTCCGGCGCCAAAGGTATCCGCTGCGCCGTCCCCGTGCCGGCGGGGCGGCTAGGGAGCGGGCGGGTCGAGCATGTCGCCGAGGCGGTACCGCGGGCGCTCCTTCGTCCCCTCGTTCACGACATCGAAGACGTGCTGCGGGCTGCCCATGCACTCGGCCCGGGCGGGGCCGTCCGCACCCGGCACGCTTTCGATCAGAAGCCTCTCCCCGCAGCGGGGGCAGCTATCGAGGGGATGCCCGACCACCGACCCGATCCTATGCCCTCCGGCAAGACGGATCGACTGTGTCCAGATGCGGCCGTCCTCACGATGGAAAGTGCAGTGTGACCGTCATCACACTGGAATCGCACATACGTTCGTACCCTGTGGAGCACGATGAGGTCCAAGGCGATCCCACTCTCCATCCACGGCGCGATCGAAGTCGTCGCCGCACCCGCGATCATGGTCGCTCCCTTCCTGTTCGGATTCGACCCCGCGGCCACCGCGCTCTCGGTCACCCTCGGCGCGCTGCTGCTCGGCTTGGCGCTCCAGCTCGAGGGCCCGAGCCGGTCGATTCCGATCTCCGCCCACGCGGGGTTCGACTACACGCTCGCCGCCGGCGCCGCCGCAGGCGGCCTGGCGATCGGTCTCCTGTCGGGCGAGTGGGTCGCCACAAGCTTTCTGGTCGGCATTGGTGCCGCACTAGCGCTCCTGGCCGCGGCAACGCGGTTCAGCGCGCCCCGCGGGGCCTAGTAACGCCGGCCTTCCTCCCACAGACAAAAAACACACATATCTCTCCTCCCTGTACCTGAGACGCCCCGCAAAGTGCGGGGCGTTTCGGCGTTCGGCTTGAACAACCGACTTTGAAGCCGCGGGCGGGAATGTGAGGCGTGTAGGACGGCGTGCTCCCGTAGCTCGCCGCCGTAGCGGGCTGAGCGTCAGGGTGGTCGACACCGCGGGCGACGGTAGCGAGCAGCTCGGATCGGGCGCTAGCGACGCGCGCGAGTAATCCGCGGGCGATGTCGCAGGAGAACGTGGAGATCGTTCGCGCCGCAATCGACGCCCACAACCGGGGGGATGTCGACGCATTGTTCAAGGACGCGGCTCCGGATTTCGAGTACGACCAGACGCGGGCCCTCGGCATCGACCGGGGCAGGTTCAACCTCGACGAGTTCCGAGACCTGCTGGCCACGTTCACCGAAACCTGGGAGTCCTTCACGATCGGTGCCGACGAGCTGATCGACGCGGGAGAGGACGTGGTGATGCCGTTCACGAACGTGCTGCGGGGCCGCGATGGAATCGAGATCCAGGCTCGCGGCGTCTGGGTCTGGACGTTCCGCGACGGCGCCTGTGTGCGGATGACCCTCTATCAAGAGCGAGAGGAGCGCTCGAAGCCGCCGGGCTGTCGGAGTAGCTCGGGGCAGCATCCGCGTCCGACTCCGCCGATCGCAGGCCGATCCTCGCTCACGGCGGTCGCGGCAGCGAGGGTTGAAGGGGCCGCTCCAATGCCTTCCGCAGTGCGTGACCGTGTTCCCGGGTCGGGATCCGCTCGCGGGCCGCCAGCCAGGCGAGTCGAACGGGCCAATACATGTGGCAACTACCGATGGGCGGGTCCATCGGCGAGGCCAGGATCAGCGGAAACCAGCGACCGCGGCCTCTTTGGGACGTTCTGTGACGCCAGTCCTTGCCCTTCCGACGGGCGGGCGGGAGGGTGGGCGCACCACTCACGGAGGGAGACCCCATGCGCAGGTTCGAGCCGCCTGACCTACGCGAACGTCATGGCGACGCTCGCGCTCGTCGATCGCCGTGGCCGGAGGAACCGCCTACGCCGCCAACACGATCGGTAGCTCGGACATCATCAACGGCCAGGTGAAGTCCCCCGACATCGGCACCGGCCAGGTCCAGTCGGTCGATGTTCGCGACGACACGCTCGCGAACGGCGGGCTCGGAAGCGCCGACATCGCCAACGGGCAGCTCAACGACGAGGACATCACCCAGGGACGTTCGTCAACTTTGAGGCCAACATCGGCCCGATTTCCGCGCACACGGCTGCCGCATGGATGCATCAACGGAGTCGACGACGCACAGGGGGACCATCTGCTCGTGACCCCGCAGTTCGACGCCGGCCAGAGCCTGGTCTACACGAGCTGTCTGACGACCCGTTCATCTCGGCTGCATGGCTCGAGTCCTGCAACCCACATCGAACGCGATCACCCCGGGCGAGCGCGCACTTCAACCTGCTCGTCTTCGACGCGCAGTAACGGGAGAGCTAACGGGCGGCGCTCAGGTGCTCGCGCCGACGCACGCTCGCCACCCGACCCGACTTGACATTGGCAGCCTTGAGGCGAGAGGGTCCCGCGTCCAGCCACAGAGGGAGATCCCATGCGCCCGTCCATTCGATCCCGGCTCATCGCACTCGTACGCGCACAATGGGCCGGCCTGCTGGCCCTGTTTCTCGTCATCGCCGGTGGCACCGCCTACGCCGCCAACACTGTGTCCAGCACCGACATCGTCGACGGCCAGGTGAAGACTGTCGACCTCGCGAACGCAGCCGTCATAACCGCCAAGGTCGCCGAAGGCGCGGTTACGAGCTCCAAGGTTCTGGACGGCACGCTCGCGGGCCGTGACGTGCTCGACGACTCGCTCAAGGGCTCCGACATCGACGAGTCGACGCTCAGCGGCCTCGGCTCCGGACCGGCCGAGGCGTGGCATACAGTCGCCGCGGGATCGTCGACCGGCGACCGCTGCGCCGACGCGAGCGTGACCGCGGTCTTTTGCAGCGACGTGTTTCACAGCTCCGGCGGCGACATCTTCTTCCCCTGGCACAACTACGGCGGCGCGTTCGCATCGGCGGCGTTCTACAAGGACCAGGTCGGCGTCGTCCACCTCAAGGGGCTCGTCGGGTACGGGAATGCGGGTGGCCGGTCGGAGGTGACCGATTACCCGATCTTCCGCTTGCCGGCGGACTACCGGCCCGACAGGCGACGGGTCTTTGCGAGCGTCGGAGGCTTCGGCGACGCGGAAGTGGTCCAGGGGCGGGTGGACGTGCAGCGGAACGGTCTCGTCACCTTCGTCCAGGGCTGCGGCACCTCGGATGGCGACGTCCGACTGCAGCGCATCGGGTAGCGACGTCACCCTCGATGGGATCACGTTCCGGCCGAGCGGCTGATCAGTTCGACGAGAGCGCCACCGCGATGACCCGGGCGTCGAAGAAGTTGAGGTACCCGTCAAGCTCGTTGCATTCGATTCCGAAATCCAAGGGGCCGGGACCGGCATCGGTGATGGCCATCAGGGGGACGAACTTGTCGTTGTAGCTCCGCCCGACGGCGTTCAATCCGGACGTTGCGATGGGTCCATTGTTCGTAGCGAGGCGACACTGGCCGGTGCCGAGGTCTGCCCCCGCCTCGGGTTGGGCCTTCACCGATCCGATCACCAGTATCCGACTCGGGGCGGGGAGAACGATGGTCTGAAGGCGCAGGAGAGGAACGCCGCCCCTTCCGGATCGCACTGGCCGCCGACACGCCGAGCGCCCGATGCCCCCGAGCGCAGCGGACGGCACCTGGCCGAGCGTCGACTCGGCGACGTCGGCGCCGGTCAGGGACTCATCGAGGATGTCCTCGCCTTCGAGCGAGCTGTCCAGTACGTGGCGCGAGGCGGTCGAGTCGTCGCGCAGCTTCCCGCCATTGACCGAGTCGGCAGCCAGATCGGCGGACTTGACCTGGCCGTTGATGATGTCCTCGCTGCCGAGCGCCTGATTAGGCGCGTAACGGCTACTCCCCGTCGGCCGCTTTCTGTGCGTCGCGAACCTCGCCCTCCGCGACGCCGTAGGCGTGCGCCTCACCCTCGGCGTAGTCCGCCGCGCGCCTATCGATCCCCTTTTCCGCTGCGTCCCGCTCGGGGTGCACGCCTGTTCTGCCTTCCCGGAGAGAAACACTGGGAGCGCGCGCGGCATCCACTGGGCTCGGATGTGGGCGAGAAGCGTGCGGACCATCCTGGCCTCCTTTGGTCGGTGTCCACCGACCCTCCCGCACCAGGCCCGGCGATGCAAACACCGCCTGGCGCCGGATCAGGCAGAGCTCTGGGGACGGTCGGGCCGACGGGGGTCGCTGTACAAGATGCGCTGTGGCTCCATCACGATCGACCGTCGGTTTCTGAGGCAATCCGGGCACAGCAACCCGCCGTTGCGACGCGCTTCAGGCGCTTCGATCATCAAACCGCAGGCCCGACACAGCACGTAGAGCTGCTCCGCCACGACCGTCTAGTACCCGTTATGGCGAGCCCAGAAGCGCCTTCCGGAGTGCGGAGCGCCGGCGCTCGTATTCCGCTGCGTAC
The DNA here is from genome assembly GCA_963729065.1 of uncultured Solirubrobacterales bacterium. Classification (GTDB taxonomy): domain Bacteria; phylum Actinomycetota; class Thermoleophilia; order Solirubrobacterales; family 70-9; genus WHSW01. The sequence goes on along the minus strand of CAVSMS010000007.1, from coordinate 44,106 downwards.
TAGCCGTCGTTTGCCAGCGCGCGGGATTCGCCCGCGCCGGCCATCTCAAGCTCGAGCCCGACCACGCAGTCGACGCCGGTGAGCTCGATGAGCTGCTTCGGCTGGCCGCCCAGGTTGGTGATCCGCAGCGTCTGGAGCTCGTCCTCCAGTAGGTGCGCGGCCTCGACGATCGCACCCAGGACAGTCGAGTCGATGAAGGTGCAGCGGGCGAAATCCATCTGCGTGACACGCCGCTTTTCGAGCTCGATCGATCGCAGGAGCCACTCGCGCAGCTCGGGCGCCGTGGCGAGGTCGATCTCTCCCTCGACTGCGACTTCGATCGTCCCGTCGCTGAGATGCTGGTCAATGAGATCCACGGTCTGCACCCCTCTCGATCGTCGAAAACCTTGTGCCTCTCTGCAGGCACGAAGGCTAATACCGACCTGGGCCTCCCGCAAGAGTCGTTTCCCGCGTGACGACGCCGACGAGCTGAGCGGATTTCGCAAATTGCGGAAATGCCGGCGCCCGCGGAGGTGGCTCCGGGTAGCTTCCCCGGCCAGGGAGCGTCACACCTCCGCTCCCCGAGAGATGGGGGATGGATCCGACTGCCGAGCCGGGTCCTTTCCCCTGCGCCCCTAGCCGGCCGAGCGGATCTTCGAGCGGGCGCCCGCGCAGGTGACGGGGCCGACCTGCTCGCGCTTGACCTTGGCGTACCAGTCGCCGCTGCTCTCCGCCGTCTGAATGTCGAAGTGACCGTTTCGCTTCGTGTAGCCCTTGCCGACGCGGACATCGGGGCCCGAGGCGCGGACGATCCGCACCTTGCGGTGCTTGATGCACTGGATCACGTCGGATGTACGTCACCGCGCCGCGGAACTCGCCCACGGCGGGACCGAGGTGCCGAGCGAGATGAAGTTCCGTCGGACCGGTTGCAGCGAGCTGGCCGACGGCCGACGGCCGCGACACAGCGCCGCAGCCACGAGACGACATTGACCAAGAAGCTCCTCATCGTCAGCGATCCTAAACGCCTGGCCCGAGGGCCATGGCGGTCGGGCCGGTACCGTCCCGCCATGCCGAAGCGGCGCCTCGACACCCTGCTCGCCGAGCGCGGGCTCGCCGGCTCGCGGACGAGCGCCGCCGAGTCGGTGCGCGCCGGCCGGGTGCGAATCGGCCGCGACGGGCCGATCGCGACCAAGCCGGGGCAGCTGATCGCCGAGGAGGCGGACCTGCTGTTGATCGAGCAGCCGCGCTACGTCTCGCGCGGCGGGCTCAAGCTCGAGAACGCGCTCGAGGCGCTCGGCCTCGACGTCACCGGGCTCGACTGCCTCGACGTCGGCGCCTCCACGGGCGGCTTCACCGACTGCCTGCTCCAGCGCGGCGCGGCGCGGGTGATCGCGCTCGACGTCGGCCGCGGGGAGCTCGACTGGGGCCTGCGCAACGACGATCGGGTCGAGGTGATCGAGCGCCGCAACGCGCGCGCGCTCGACCCGGCCGAGCTGCCGTTCGTTCCCGCGCTCGCGACGGTGGACGTGTCCTTCATCTCGCTGGCCAAGGTCCTCCCGGCGGTCGCGGCCTGCCTCGCACCCGACGGTGAGTTGCTCGCGCTCGTCAAGCCCCAGTTCGAGCTCGAGCGCGGGCGGGTCGGCAAGGGCGGGGTCGTCCGCGATCCGGAGGCCCGGCGCGACGCGCTGCGGACCGCCGCCGGCGCCGCGGCCGCGGCGGGGCTCGCCGTGCGCGGCTTCGCCTCGTCCGGTCTTCCCGGCCCGAAGGGCAACCGCGAGACCTTCATCCACGCCCGCCGCGGCGGCGAGGCGCTCGGCGACGTCGAGGCGGCGATCGGGGCGGTCGAGCCGTGAGCACCGCGGTCGTCCTCACTCACACGCAGCCCGAGCAGACATCCGCAGCACTGCGGGCGGTGGTCGCAGCGGCCGAGCGAGCCGGGTGGTCGCTGGTCGCCGACCCGGAGGAGCTCTTCAAGCGCGGCGAGTCGGCCCCGGAGATCGCCCCGCTACGACGGCGAGCAGGCGATCGACCTCTGTCTCGTGCTCGGCGGCGACGGGACGATCCTCAAGGGCCTGCGTGAGCACGGGACCCGGGGAGTGCCGGTGTTCGGGATCAACTACGGCACCGTCGGCTTCCTCGCCGCGGCGGACCCGGACGACCTCGAATCCGTCCTCAACCGCGCCTTCGGCGGCGACTACGAGGTGATCGAGATGCCCGGGCTCGAGGCCTCGGTGGATGTCGACCCGCCGCTGGCGCTCAACGACGTCTCGCTGATCCGCCGCCAGCACAGCCGGGTCGCCGAGCTCGCCTACCGGCTCGGCGGCAAGGAGGTCGGCCACGTGCGTTGCGACGGGCTCGTCGCCGCGACCCCCGCCGGGTCGACCGGTTACAACCTCGCCAACCAGGGCCCGATCCTGGCCTGGGGAGTGAAGGGCTACGTGGTCAGCTTCATCGCCCCGCACACGCTCACCGCGCGCCCGCTGGTGGTCGCGCCCGACGACGTGCTCTCGGTCACCAACGCCGCCGGCCGGGACCCGGTCGAGATCGTCCTCGACGGCGAGCCGGTCGGCGAGCTCGCCAGCGGCGCCGAGATGGAGGTCCGCTTCCGCAACGGGGTCGGGCGCCTGGCCCAGCTACCCGGCTCGAACTTCTACCGCCGAATCCGCGACAAGTTCGGGCGGCTGGCTTACTAGCAGGCGATCACGCTCAGGCAGCCGAAGTTGCTACAACGCTGAACGTCAGGGAGCCTGACAATCGCGGCAACTGAGCGTTAGGAGATCGGCGCGGATGGAACGAAAGTGGTGGACCCTGCTGGCGGTCTGCACTGCGACGTTCATGCTCCTGATCGACATCACGGTCGTCAACGTCGCCCTGCCGGACATCCAGAGCGACCTCGACGCCAGCTTCTCGAGCCTGCAGTGGGTGATCGACGCCTACGCGCTCACCCTCGCCTCGTTCCTGCTCGTCGCCGGGTCGATCGGCGACCGGATCGGCCGGCGGCTCGTGTTCAGCTTCGGCTTCGCGCTCTTCACCGTTGCCTCCTTCGCCTGCGGCATCTCCGGCGACGCGACCGTGCTCAACCTCGCCCGCGGAGTCCAGGGCGTGGGCGCAGCGGCGATGTTCGCGACCGCGCTGGCGCTGATCGCGCAGGAGTTCGAAGGTCGCGAACGGGCGAACGCGATCGGCATCTGGGGGGCGACCGTCGGCGGCTCGGTCGCGATCGGGCCGCTGGTGGGCGGGCTGATCACCGAGCACCTCGGCTGGGAGTGGATCTTCTTCGTCAACGTGCCGGTCGGGATCGCGGCGATCGTGCTCACCGAGGCCAAGCTCGCCAACGTCAAGGCCACCGACCCCCAGCCGATCGACTGGCCCGGGCTGGCGACGTTCTCCGGCGGCCTCTTCCTGCTCATCTTCGGGCTCATCCGCGGCAACCCGGAGGGCTGGGGCAGCGCCCCGATCGTGCTCTCGCTCGGCGCCGCCGTGCTGCTGCTGGTCGCCTTCCTGGTGATCGAGGCGCGGCGCGTGAACGCGATGCTCGACCTCTCCCTGTTCCGCAAGCCCTCGTTCACCGGCGTCTCGATCGTCGCCTTCGCGCTCTCGGCCGGGATGTTCGCGATGTTCCTCTACCTGACCCTCTACATCCAGGGCGTGCTCGGCTACTCGCCGCTCGAGGCGGGCCTGCGCTTCCTGCCGCTGACCGTGCTCTCGTTCATCGTCGCGCCGATCTCGGGCCGGCTGCTGAACCGGGTGCCGGCGCGGGCGATCATGGGCACAGGGCTGATGCTGGTCGCGCTCGGGTTGCTGCTCATGCACGGGATCGACGTCGGAGACGATTGGACGACCATCCTCGCGGGGTCGGTGGCCGCCGGGATCGGCATCGGGCTGGCCAACCCCGGCATCGCCTCGGTCGCGATCGGGGTCGTCAACGCCGCCCGGGCCGGGATGGCCTCCGGGATCAACAGCACCTTCCGCCAGGTCGGGATCGCGACCGGCACCGCAGGGCTGGGCGCGATCTTCCAGTCGCAGATCAGCTCGAAGCTGGGCGAGCTGCTGCCGCAGGCGCCGCCGGCGTTCTCGGAGGCTGTCGCCTCCGGCGCCGCGCAGAGCGCGCTCGCATCGGTGCCGGCGCAGTTCCGCGAGCAGGCCGCCGACGCCGCCAACACCGCCTTCATCAGCGCCCTGAACGAGATCCTGCTCGTCGGCGCCGCGATCGCGCTCGTCGGCGGGATCGCCGGCTGGTTGCTGGTCCGCGGGCGCGACATGGTCGCCCTGCCGGGTGCCCAGGCGCCCGCCCCGGGTCGAGCCTGAGCCGGCGCCCGCTCGGCTAGGCGGGGCGAATCCGTCGGCGCCCGGCGCTAAAACGGGCGGGTGCTGCTTGAGCTGCGGATCGAGAACCTGCTGCTGATCGAGCGCGCCGAGTTGCGCCTCGACACCGGCCTGAACGCGATCACGGGCGAGACCGGGGCGGGCAAGACGGTGCTCGCGCACTCGCTGGACCTGCTGATGGGCGGCAGGGCGCGGCCGCAGATCGTGCGCCCGGGCGCCGACGAGGCCTGGGTCGAGGGCGTGTTCGCGCTCCCGCCCGCCACGCTCGATGATCCGGAGCTGGCCGAGATCGCCGAGCGGCTGCCCGAGGGCGCCGACGAGGTCGTGCTCGGGCGCCGGATCGGGGTCTCGGGACGAACGAGCGCCTTCATCGGCGGGCGCTCGGCCTCCGCCGCGGAGCTGCGCGCGCTCGGCTCGCGGCTGCTCGCCTTCTACGGCCAGCACGAGCACCGCCGGCTCACGCTCGCCTCGACCCAGCTCGAGGTTCTCGACGGGTTCGCCGGCGAGCCCGTGCTCGAGCTTCGCGAGCGCTACCGCGCCTCCCACGCGGAGGCGGCGGCGCTCGCCCGCGAGCTGGCCGAGCTGCGCGAGCGCGAGGGCTCGCGCGAGCGTGACCTCGACCTGCTGCGCTTCGAGCTCGCCGAGATCGAGGCCGCCGCCCCGGATCCCGAGGAGGAGGCCGAGCTCGAGGCCGAGAGCGCCCGCCTGCGCCATGCCGACGGCCTGCGCTCGGCAGCGGCCGGGGCGCTGGCGGCGCTCGATGGCGCGGCCGAGGACGGCGACGGGGTGCGGTCGGCCCTCGGCGGCGCCGAGGCGGGCTTCGCCACGGTCGACGGCTACGACGGCGAGCTCGACGCGCTCGCCGGCCGGCTGCGCGAGGCCGCGGTCGAGCTCGACGACGTCGCGCGCGACCTGCGCGGCTACCTCGACCGCGTCGAGGCCGAGCCGGGACGCCTGGAGGCGCTGCAGGAGCGGCTCGAGGCGCTCGACCGGCTGAAGCGAAAGCACGGCGGCTCGCTGGAGGCGGTGATCGCCCATGGCGAGCGCTCCCGCGAGGAGATCGAGCGGCTCGAGAACGCCGGCGAGCTGGCGACGGAGCTCGAGGGACGGATCGCGGCGGCCGAGGCCACGCGGGCGAAGCTCGCGGCCGAGCTCACCGCGAAGCGCCGCGCCGCGGCGAAGCGGCTCTCCAAGCGGGTCGCGGCCGAGCTGGCCGAGCTGGCGATGGACGGCGCGCGGCTCGAGGTCGCGTTCGAGCCGCACCCGGACGGCTTCGGGCCCGGCGGCGCCGAGACCGTCGAGCTGCTCATCGCGACCAACCCCGGGATGCCGACCTCGCCGTTGCGCGATGCCGCGTCGGGCGGCGAGCTCTCGCGGATCATGCTCGCGTTGATCGGCCTCGGCGCGCGCACCGGCGACCGCACGCTGGTCTTCGACGAGATCGACGCGGGGATCGGCGGCTTCACGGCGCGCGCGGTGGGCGAGCGGCTACGGGCGCTCGCCGCCCGGCGCCAGCTGATCTGCATCACCCACCTGCCCCAGGTCGCGGCGCTCGCCGAGACCCATTTCCGGATCTCCAAGGACGCCGCGGGCGGCGAGGCGCGGGCGACTGTCGAGCGGGTCGCGGGCGACGAGCTCGTGGCCGAGATCGTCCGCATGCTCGGGGCCGAACGCGACGACGCCGCCGCCAGCAGCCACGCCCGCGAGCTGCTCGAGGCCGCCTAGCCGGCGTTCGGGGCCGTGGTCCCGCGATAATCAGCGGATGGCCCTGCTCAGCCGGGCCCGCGCGCTGCTGCGCGGTCCAGAGATCCAGCTCGAGCCGTCCGAGGTCCCGTCGGTGGCCGGCCGCGCGAGGCTCGGGCGGCGGACCAAGGACCTGGTCAAGCGGCTCGGCCCGGGCGACATCGCCGTGATCGACCACGCCGACCTCGACCGGATCGCCGCCGAGGACCTGGCGGCGAGCGGAGTGGAGGCGGTGATCAACGTCGCCGAGTCGTCGACCGACCGCTACCCGAACCCCGGCCCGCTCATCCTCGCCCGCGCGGGCGTGGTGCTGGTCGACGTCCCGGCCGCCCCCCTGTTCGACGAGCTCGCCGACGGCGACGGGGTGGTGGTCGAGGGCGGCGCGGTGCGCGCCAACGGGACGGTGCTCGCGACCGGGAAGGTGATCGACCTCGAAACGGCGACCGAGCAGATCGAACGCCAGCGCGAGCGGATCAACGAGGCGCTCGCCGACTTCGCGATGAACACGATCGAGCACGTGCGCGAGGAGGGCGAGCTGCTGGTCGGCAGGATCGAGCTGCCGCCCGTGCGAACCCACTTCCGCGACCGCCACGCCCTGATCGTGGTTCGCGGGACGACCTACCGCCGCGACCTGCGCACCCTGCGCGCGTACATCGAGGACACCCGCCCCGTGCTGGTCGGCGTCGACGGTGGCGCCGACGCGATCCTCGAGGAGGGCTTCGACCCCGACATGATCCTCGGGGACATGGACTCGGCCAGCGATGCGGTGCTCACCTGCGGCGCCGAGGTCGTCGTCCACGCCTACGCCGACGGCCACGCGCCCGGCCGTGAGCGGCTCGAGGCACTCGGCCTCGATCCGGTGATCGCCCCGGCCATCGGCACCAGCCAGGACGTTGCGATGCTGCTCGCGCACGAGAACGGCGCCGAGCTCATCGTCTCCGTGGGCGCTCACTTCAACCTGACGGAGTTCCTCGACAAGAATCGCGCGGGCATGTCCTCCACCTTCCTCACCAGGCTGCGGATCGGCGAGACGCTGATCGACGCCAAGGGCGTCAGCCGCCTCTACAACCCGGGCGTCCGCGGCTGGCACATGTGGGCGTTCCTGGCCGTCTCCCTCGCCCTGATCGTGATCGTCGTGCTGAGCTCGCCGGCCCTGGCGGAGTTCTTCGACCTCGTCTGGCTGAAGATCAAGGTCGCCCTGAATCTCTGAGGCGGAGCATGAAATGCGGGCCGAGGCGCGCCGCCGTTGAGGCGCCTTATTTGATGGGCTACTCGGCTCGCTACCACGCGGCCTCGCTCGCCGCCGTCTTTCTCGCGCTCGCGATCGGGATCCTGGTCGGGGTCGGGTTCGGCTCGGACCTCGTCAGCGGCACCGCCGACGACCTCGAGCGCAGCCTGCAATCCGACCTGGAGGAGAGGTCGGCGCAGATCGACTCGCTCGAGAACGAGCTCGACGCCGAGCGGGCTTTCGACCAGGCCGTGTACCCCGCGGTGGTCAGCGACCGCCTCCGCGAGCAGCGCATCGCCTTGATCGCGCTCGGGGGCCTCGACCAGGCGACGGCGAACGCGGTCGAGGACGCGGTCGAGCCGGCCGGGGGGCGGATCGCTCAGGTCGCGGTCGTCCGGGCTCCGCCCGACCCCGAGGCCCTCGCGTCGACGATCGATGGCAGCGAGGCACGCGCCCTGGCGCGGGGCGGCGAGGAGGAGCTGAACCGGTTCGGAGAACGCTCGGGCCGGGCCCTGGTGCACGGGAGCGAGAGCTTCGACGAGCTCCGCGGGACCCTGCTCAGCCGGTACAGCGGCCGGCCGGGCAACATCGACGCGGTGGTCGTCGTCCGCGAGCACCCCGACGACCTCAACCCCGATGAGGAGGCGGCGAACGCGCAGCTCGAGGACGGCCTCCTCTCCGGGCTCGCCGACGCTGCGCCCACGGTCGGGGTCGAGCGCAGCGACTCGGAATCGTCCTCGATCATCTTCTACGACGGTCGCGGGGTGCCCACGGTCGACAGCATCGATCTCGTCTCCGGCCGGGTCGCGATGGTCTACGCGCTCGGCGGCGAGGTGAGCGGCAACTTCGGCGTGAAGGACACCGCCGACAGCCTCCTGCCCGACCTGCTCCCGCCCGACCGCGGCACCGGTCCCCCGGAGGGCGGCCAGGCCGGCGGCGCCGACGGGGGCTGACCGAGGTGCTCTCCGGGCTCGTGCTCTCGTCGCTGGTCGCGGCGCTTGTGCTGCGCTCGTGGCTGCCCGACATGCTGCACAGCGGCCTCGCGCGCACGAACTACGCCGGCCGGCGGGTCGCGTTCCCGGCCGGGGCGGCGCTCGTGGCCTGCTCGCTGATCGCCCTCGTGCCGCTCGCGGTGGTCAACGACCGCGCCGACCTGCAGGTGCTCGACCCCGAGCTGCGCCGGTGGATCGTCTACGTCCTCGGGGTGGCGATGCTCGGGCTGCTCGACGACGCGCTCGGGCGCGGCGCGGACGCCGACACGCCCCGAGGCTGGCGCGGGCACGCGCGAACGGTGTTCGCCGGAGGCTTCTCGACCGGGGCGATCAAGGCGGTGGGGGCGCTGGCGCTCGCCGCCTACGCCGTCTCGGGCCGCGGCCGCGAGGGCATCGACTACGCGGCCGACCTGGCCCTGCTGCTGCTGGCGACCAACCTCTTCAACCTGATCGACCTGCGGCCGGGCCGGGTGGAGAAGCTGTTCGTGGCGCTGCTCGTGGGCCTCTGCCTCGGCGCCTGGACGATCGCGCCGCTGGAGCTGCTCGGGCTGTTCATCGGCCCCGTGGTGATCGGGGCGGCGTTCACGCTGCGGGAGTGGGCGATGCTCGGCGACACCGGCTCGAACCTGGTCGGGGCGCTGGCCGGGATCGCCCTGCTCGTGACGCTCGGTGAGACCGGCCGCTGGATCGCCCTGGCGCTGATCGTGGCCCTGACGATCTTCGGGGAGTTTCGGTCGATCTCGAAGACGATCGAGTCGGTTCCGCCACTGCGCTGGCTAGACTCGCTCGGCAGAGTGAAGAACAGGATGGCGAACCGATGAAGCCGGGCGAGACGCGCTTCATCTTCGTCACCGGAGGGGTGGTCTCGTCGCTCGGCAAGGGGATCGCCGCGGCCTCGATCGGCCGCCTGCTGGTCAGCCGCGGATTCCGCGTCCAGCTTCAGAAGTTCGACCCCTACATCAACATCGACCCGGGGACGATGAGCCCGTTCCAGCACGGCGAGGTCTTCGTCACCGAGGACGGCGCCGAGACCGACCTCGACCTCGGCCACTACGAGCGGTTCACCGACGAGAACACGACCCGGTCCTCGAACGTCACCGCCGGCGCGGTCTACAACTCCGTTATCCGGCGGGAGCGCCGGGGCGACTACCTCGGCGCCACCGTGCAGGTGATCCCGCACATCACCGACGAGATCAAGCAGCGGATCCTGATCGTCGCCGAAAGCCAGGCGGTCGACTTCGTGATCACCGAGATCGGCGGCACCGTCGGCGACATCGAGTCGCTGCCGTTCCTCGAGGCGATCCGCCAGCTCTACGCCGAGCTGGGGCCGAAGCGGTGCATGTTCCTGCACCTGACCCTGGTTCCGTGGATCGGCCACGCGGGCGAGCTGAAGACGAAGCCAACCCAGCACTCGGTCAACGAGCTGCGCCGGATCGGAATCCAGCCGCACGCCCTGCTCTGCCGGTCCGAGCAGGGCCTCGGCGGCGACATCCGCAAGAAGATCGCCCTCTTCGCGAGCGTTCCCGAGGAGGCCGTGATCTCGGCCCGCGACGTCGACAACATCTACAAGGTGCCGCTCGTCTATCGCGCCGAGGGCGTCGACGACCTGGTGCTCGACCACTTCGCGGTCGAGGCCCCGCCGCCCGACCTCGAGGAGTGGGAGAACCTGATGCGCCGCGCGGACGCCTGCGAGGGCACGACCCGGATCGCCCTGGTCGGCAAGTACGTGCAGCTCGCCGATGCCTACAAGTCGGTGATCGAGGCGCTGACCCACGGCGGCTACCACCACGGCACCAACGTGGAGGTCGAGCTGGTGGACTCCGAGGACTTCGACCCCGATGCGATCGCCGAGTGGGCCGACGGGATCCTGATTCCGGGCGGCTTCGGCGAGCGCGGGATCGAGGGCAAGATCGAGGCGACGCGGCTCGCCCGCGAGCGCGGCATCCCGCTGCTCGGGATCTGCCTCGGGATGCAGATCGCGGTCGCCGAGTTCGCCCGGCACGTGGCCGGGATGGAGGGCGCCAACTCGACCGAGTTCGACCCCGAGACCCCGTTCCCGGTCGTCGACCTCCTGCCGGAGCAGAAGGAGGTCTCCGACATGGGGGGGACGATGCGCCTCGGCGCCGACCCGGTGAAGCTCCACGACGGAACCAGGGCCCGCGAGATCTTCGGCGAGGCAGTGATCTACAAGCGCCACCGCCACCGTTACGAGGTCAACAACCAGCTCCGCCGCCGGCTCGAGGACGAGGGCCTGGTGTGCGGCGGCACCTCGCCCGACGAGCGCCTGGTCGAGATCATCGAGTTGCCCGACCACCCGTTCTTCGTCGCCTCGCAGTTCCACCCGGAGTTCAACTCGCGCCCAACGCGCCCCGAGCCCCTCTTCCGCGACTTCGTGGGCGCCGCCTCAAGGCGAGCGGCCGAGCGCGGCGACGGCCCGGCGACCGAGGAGACCGCGGTCGAGGCCGAGGGCGCCGACGACGTCCGAGTCCGCCGCGAGGCCTAGCCCCGCTAATCGCGTTACGGTGGTCGGGTGGACCTCGACCGGTATCGCCAGGACTCGCGAGAGGCCTGGGATCGGGTCTCGGGTAACTGGGACGAAGAGCACGACTATCTCTGGGAGCACACCCGCCCGGTCAGCGAGCGGCTGGTGGAGCGGCTCGACCCAAGCCCCGGCGACAAGGTGCTCGAGCTCGCCTCCGGGACCGGCGATACCGGCTTTCTCGTAGGCGAGCGCGTCGGCGGTCAGGGACGGGTGATCTCGACCGACTTCGCACCCGCGATGGTCGAGGTCGCGCGCCGCCGCGGCAGGGAGCTCGGGCTGGAGAACCTCGAGTTCAGGGTCCTCGACGCGGAGCGGATGGACCTCGACGACTCGAGCGTCGACGGCGTGATCGCCAGGTTCGGGTACATGCTGATGGCCGATCCGGCCGCGGCGCTCGCGGAGACGCGGCGCGTGCTGAGGGACGGGGGGCGGCTCTCGTTCGCGGTCTGGGGCGCCCCGGACCAGAACCTGTGGGCTGCGGTCCCCGGGATGGCCCTGGTCGAGCGCGGGCAGCTTCCGGCTCCGGAGCCGGGCGCGCCCGGGATCTTCGCGTTGGCCGATCCAGGTCGGATCAGCGAGCTGGTCACGGGGGCCGGCTTCGCCGAGCCGAGCATCGAGCAGGTTCCGGTTGATTGGGGGTACGGCGACTCCGCCGAGCACTGGGATAAGACGCTCAAGCTCGCCGCTCCGATAGCCGAGGCCGTGAACGGCCTTCCGCCGGAGGAGCGCGACGAGGTCCGCAACGCCGTCGCGCAGCGGATCGACGAGCTGCTCGCCGGCCCCGGGGTCAACGGGGTCGCCCACGTGGTCGTCGCCGAGTGAGCCGCGGGCGCTCGGCGTCCGCGGCGAGGCCTGAAGGGCTCAGCCCGCGTCGCGGACGAGCTCGTGCGCGAAGGCGAGCTTCTCGACCGCCGGCCCCGGGAGCACGAACGGGTACAGGTCCGCGCGGCCCATGCTGCGGTTGATCGCGTTCAGCGCGTAGGTCAGCGGCAGCCAGTCCTCCAGCAGCGCCTCGAAGTCGGGGCCGGGCTGCTCGGCGGGCGAGGCGCTGAGCTCGGCGGTGGCCGGCGCCTCCGGGCCGTCGACGCGGACGCCGTGGGCCGCGGCCGTCTGCAGCGCGTCGCGGATGTGCAGGTAGTGGGCGAAGGTCTCGGCCCAGTCCTCGGACGGGTGCATGCGTCGCGTAGGCGCTGACGAACCGCTCGCGCCAGTCGGCGGGCGGTCCCTCCGCGTAGTGGCGCTCGAGCGCCGCCCCGTAGTCGGCGCGCTCGTCGCCGAAGAGCTCGCGCGCCCGTTCGAGGGCCGGTCCGTCGGGCGCCAGCAGCGGGAAGTAGTAGTGGCCGACCTCGTGGCGCAGGTGGCCGAGCACCGTCCGGTACGGCTCGCCCATCTGCTCGCGCATCGCCGCGCGGTGGGCGTCGTCGGACTCGGCCAGGTCGAGGGTGACGACGCCGTCGGCGTGCCCGGTGGTCACCGGCTCGAGGGCGCTCGAGAGCAGGTCGAAGGCGAGCCCCTTGTCGCCCCGGCGCGGCTCGATCGGCAGCCCGAGCTCGCCGAGCTCGAACAGCAGCCGGCGCTTGGCCGCCTCGGCGACGCGGAGCTCGCCGAGCCCGAGCTCGTCCGAGTCGGCGGGGCGCGTCCGGGTGAGGGCACAGGAGAAGCACAGCTCGCCCTCGCCGTCGACGAGCCAGTTGCAGGCCGCGAGCCCGGCGTTCGCGCAGCGCGGCGGGGGCTCGGCGAAGGTGATCAGCTCGCGCGTCGGGCCAGGCGAAGCCGAGCGCCGAGCCGCAGTTGAGGCAGGCGTCGTTCTCGAAAAAGACCAGCTGGCCGCAGTTGTGACAGGCGAAGGCGCGCATCGGGGCGGAGCAGGGTAGCGGCGAGCTCGAGCGCCGCCCGGTCACTCGGTCGGGGCGGCCCGCGCGAGCACTCCCTCGGCGCGCTTGCGGCTCGCCTCGTCGACCATCTCGCCGTCCAGCGAGACGGCTCCGCGGCTGTCGCCGTCGAGCGCGGAGAGGACGGAGCGCGCCCGCTCCACCTCGGCGGCGCTCGGGGTGAAGAGCCGCTCGAGCGGCTGGATCTGGCGCGGGTGAAGCGCCCACTTGCCGTCGTAGCCGAGCGCTCGCGCCCGCTCGCCCGAGCGGATCAGCCCGGGCTCGTCGTCGATCCGCAGATAGGGCCCGTCGATCGCTGCGAGGTCGGCGGCGCGGGCGGCGACGAGCAGGGTGGAGCGGGCGAAGGACAGCGCCTCGTCGCGCGCCTCCGGGTCGCCGTCGGGCAGTCCGAGCGAGGCGGCGAGGTCGGCCGGCCCCAGGATCAGCGCCTCCAGTCGCGGCACCGAAGACGCGACGGTGTCGATCGCGCGCAGGCCGGCCGCCGTCTCGATCAGGGCCTGAAGCGCGATCGGCTCCGAGCGGCCGGGGGCTCGCGCTCGCCGATCAGGCGATCGAGGAGGCGGAGCTGGTCGGCGTCCTCGACCTTCGGGACGACGATCGAGTCGATCGTCGCGCCCGCCCCGTCGACGAGCTCCGAGACGTCGGAGCCGAACCACCGGCTGTCCGTCCCGTTGATCCGCACCGCGACCGACCGCGGCGCCCAATCGCCCGCGGCGAGGGCCTCGATCAGGCTCGCGCGGGCCTCGTCCTTGCGGTCGGCCGGTACCGAATCCTCGAGGTCGAGAACGACCTCGTCGACCGCGATCGCGCGGCCCTTCTCGGGCATCGACGCGGGCAGGGCGGGAACAGAGAGGCAGGCGCGACGGGCCCTCACGGCGATTCGAGGATACGCTTTAGGGCCTTTACGCCGGGCATGAGGAGGAGCGAAGGCGTGCGAGCGCGCGGAACCATTGCGGTTTCCGGGCCGTACTTCGAGGATTTCGAACACGGCCAGGTGTTCGAGGACGCGCCCGCGCTGACCCTGACCGCAGGGCACGCGGCGGTCCACCAGGCGCTCACCGGCGACCGTCTGCGCCTGCCTCTGGATGCCGAGCTGAGCCGCGCCGTGACCGGCGCCGAGCAGCCGCTCGCCCACCCGAACCTGGTCTGCGATGTCGCGATCGGCCAGTCGACCGGGCCGACGCAGCGGGTGCTCGGCAACCTCTTCTATCGCGGGCTGGTGCTGCTCACCCCGGTGTTCGTCGGCGACACCCTGCGGACCCGGACCGAGGTCGTGGCGCTGAAGCAGAACCGACCGCGCGACGACGGCACCGCGACCGGGCTGGTCGTGCTGCGGATCCGGACCCGCAACCAGCGCGACGAGCCCGTGCTCGACTTCTGGCGCTGCCCGATGATCCCGCTGCGCGACCCGTCCGCGACCACCGGGCACGCCGACAGCTTCGACGCGATCCCGGCCGAGCTCGATCCTTCGGAGGTGACCGGCGCCGTCCCGTCGCGGTGGCGCTTCGAGCCCATGCGCGATGCGGTGCCCGGCGAGCGCTTCGCCGACCTCGAGCCCGGGGTCGTCTACGAGGTCGAGGGCCGCGACACGATCACCGCCGCCCCGGAGCTGGCGCGGCTGACGCTCAACGTCGCCAAGGCGCACACCGATGCCGGCGGCAGCGTCCACGGGCGGCGGCTGGTCTACGGCGGCCACACGATCTCGGTCGCCGCGGCCCACCTGAGCAGGGCGCTCCCGGCGCTGGCGACGATCGTCGCCTGGCGCGGCTGCGACCACCTGGGGCCGGTGTTCGAACAAGACGTGCTGAGCACCACGGTGGAGGTCGAGGGCACGCAGGCTCTCGACGGGCTCGACGCCGGGCTCGTGGACCTGCGAATGCTCGTCAGCGCCGATCGCGGCGCCGGCGAGGAGCCGAAGCCGGTGCTCGACTGGCGGGCAGTCGCGGTGATGTGCTGACCGGAAAGGAGCTGGCATGAACGGAATCCTCGAGGGCATGCGGGTGGTGGAGGGCTCGGCCTACGTCGCCGCGCCACTGGGCGGGATGACCCTGGCCCAGCTGGGGGCCGACGTGATTCGCTTCGATCCCATCGGGGGCGGGCTGGACCGCACCCGCTGGCCGGTCAACGAGGAGGGCACCAGCCTCTTCTGGGCGGGCCTCAACAAGGGCAAGCGCTCGATCCAGGTCGACCTGCGCTCCGACCGCGGCCGCGAGGTGCTGACCGACCTGATGACCGCTCCCGGCCCGGACTCCGGCATCGTGCTCACCAACTTCCCGCTCCGCGGCTGGCTCGACTACGAGCGCCTGGCCGAGCGCCGCCCCGATCTGATCATGGTCAGCATCGTCGGCAACCACGACGGCTCCTCGGCGGTCGACTACACGGTCAACCCGTCGACCGGCTTTCCGTGGGCCACCGGGCCCCGGCACCTCTCGGTGCCCTTCAACCACCTCCTCCCGGCGTGGGACGCGATCACCGGCACGCTCGCGGCCGCCGGGGTGCTCGCCGCCGAGCGCCACCGGGCGCGCACCGGGGAGGGGCAGTTGGTCAGGGTCGCGCTGTCCGACGTGGCGATCGCGATGGTCGGCAACCTCGGCAAGATCGCCGAGGCCCAGGTGCTGCAGCGCGAGCGGCGCAAGGACGGTAACTATCTCTACGGTGCGTTCGGCCGCGACTTCCTCACGAGCGAGGGGCGGCGGATCATGATCGTCGCCCTGACGGGGCGTCAGTGGGAGAACCTGGTCGAGGCGACGGAGTTGCACGAGGCGTTCGACACCCTGGAGAAGCTGATGGACGTGGACCTGAGCCGGGAGGGGGATCGATTCCGCGCCCGCGAGGTGATCGGAGCGGTGTTGAAGCCGTGGACGATCAGCCACACCTTCGATGAGATCGCGGCGATCTTCGACGCCCACGACGTCTCCTGGGGGCGGTACCAGACCTTCCGCGAGCTGGTCGAGGAGGACCCGCGGTGCTCGACGGACAACCCGATGTTCGACGAGGTCGAGCAGCCCGGGATCGGCACCTACCTGGTCCCGGGCTCCCCGCTGGACTTCGGCGGGGTCGAGCGACTGCGCCCGCGCCGCGCGCCGCTCCTGGGCGAGCACACCGACGAGGTGCTCTCGGAGCTGCTCGGCCTCGGCGACGCGGAGATCGGGCGGCTCTACGAGGAGGGCGTAGTCGCGGGACCGGCGGAAGTCGCCGCGGCTTGAGCTGGGTCGTCGACTTCCCCGACGGCTCGCGCGAGATGCGCGAGCTGCTCGGCGGCAAGGGCGCCGGGATCGCCGAGATGACCCGCGTGCTCGGCCCCGAGCGGGTGCCGGCCGGCTTTGTGATCACCACCGAGGCCTGCGTCGCCTACCTGCGCGACGGCGAGCTGCCGGATGGAGTCGAGCAGGAGGTCGACGAGGCCCTCGAGCGGCTCGAGCGTGCGGCCGAGAAGCGGCTCGGCGACCCAAGCGATCCCCTGTTGGTCTCGGTCCGCTCGGGGGCGCGCGTCTCGATGCCGGGGATGCTCGACACGGTGCTCAACCTCGGCCTCGGCGACGAGGCGGTCCGCGGGCTGGCCGAGCGCACGGACGACCCGCGCTTTGCCTGGGATTCCTATCGGCGCCTGCTGCAGATGTTCGGCGGCGTCGTCCGCGGGCTCGCCTCGAGCGACTTCGAGGACGCGTTGGGCGAGGCCCGCGAGGCGGCCGGGGCGAAGCTCGACACGGACCTCGACGCCGAGGACCTCGAACGCCTCTGCGAGCGCTTCAAGGAGATCATCGCTGCCGCGTCCGAGCCCTTCCCGCAGGACCCGCGCGAGCAGTTGCGGGAGGCGGTCGTCGCCGTGTTCGAGTCCTGGAACGGCCGGCGTGCGCGCTCCTACCGGCGGCTCGAGCGCATTCCCGACGACTGGGGGACGGCGGTCAACGTGCAGCGGATGGCCTTCGGCAACCGGGGCGAGACTTCGGGCTCGGGGGTCGCCTTCTCACGCAACGAGACCACCGGCGAGCCCGAGCCGTCCGGGGACTTCCTCTTCAACTCCCAGGGCGAGGACGTGGTCGCGGGGATCCGCAACACCGACGGGCTCGACGGCCTCGCGGAGCGGCTGCCGGAGGTGCATTCGCAGCTGATGGAGGTGCTCGAGACGCTCGAGAGCCACTACGGGGACATGCAGGACGTCGAGTTCACGGTCGAGGACGGCGAGCTCTTCCTCTTGCAGACGCGAGCCGCCAAGCGCCCCGCCCAGGCCTCGGTGCGGTTCGCATGCGACGCGGTCGACGAGGGGCTGCTCGACCGCGAGGCGGCGATCGCGACGATCGACGCCGGGTCGCTGGAGGCGCTCCTGCACCCCGGCGTTCGACCCCGACCACGAGTACACCGAGCTCGCCAGGGGGGTGCCGGCCTCGCCGGGCGCGGCGCAGGGCGCGGTGGTGTTCACCGCCGACGAGGCCGTGGAGCGGGCGGAGGCCGGCGACGACGTGATCCTCGTGCGACGGTTCACCGAGGCCGAGGACGTCGCCGGCTTTCACGCCGCGCGGGGAATCCTCACCGCCGAGGGCGGCAAGTCCTCGCACGCGGCGCTGGTCGCCCGGGGCATGGGCAGGCCCTGCGTCGCCGGCGCCTCGGACCTCGAAATCGACGCCGCCAACGGGACCCTGAAGGTGGGGGAGACCGAGATCTCGGCCGGAGAGCGGATCGCCATCGACGGCTCGACCGGGCTCGTGACGCAGGACGAGGTCGAGTTGATCCCGCCCCGGATCAGCGAGGAGTTCGACCAGGTGCTCGGCTGGGCCGATGAGATCCGCCGGCTCGGCGTGCGCGCGAACGCGGACCTCGCCGAGGACGCCGAGCGGGCACGCTCGTTCGGCGCCGAGGGGATCGGGCTCTGCCGTACCGAGCACATGTTCTTCGGCGAGGATCGCGAGGAGCTGGTGCGCGAGATGTTCATCGCAGGCGAGCGCTGGCGCCGGGCGGCGGCGCGGGCGGACGACGACGCGAGCGCCGGTGCCGCGGGCGACGCCGAGGCGGCCTTCCACGAGTCGCTCGACCGGCTCGGCGAGCTGCAGCGCTCGGACTTCGCCGACATCTTCCGGGCGATGGCCGGGCTGCCGGTGACCGTGCGGCTGCTCGACCCGCCCCTGCACGAGTTCCTCCCGGTGACCTTCTTCGAGGGCGCCCTGCGCGAGGCCGGCGAGGAGGGCCCCGACGCGGAGGAGGCGCGGGACCGGCTTGCCCTCGCCCGCGAGCTCGAGGAGACCAACCCGATGCTCGGGCTGCGCGGGATCCGGCTCGGGGTGATGTATCCGGCCATCTACGAGATGCAGGCGAAGGCGATCGTCGAGGCGGTGCGCGACGTCGGCACCGACGACGGCACGACCGTCGAGATCATGCTGCCGCTGGTCGCCTACGAGACCGAGCTCGCGCCGCGTCCGCGAGTCGATCGTCGCCGCGGTCGAGGGCGCCCTGCAATCGGGCGACAGCCGGGTGCCGTACGAGATCGGGACGATGATCGAGCTGCCGCGGGCGTGCCTGGTCGCCGACCGGATCGCGGCGCACGCCGACTTCTTCAGCTTCGGCACCAACGACCTCACGCAGACCACGGACGGGATCTCGCGCGACGACGCGGAGGGCGCTTTTCTCAACGTCTACATCGCACGGGGGCTGCTCGATCGAAGCCCGTTCGAATCGCTCGACACGCCCGGGGTCGGCCAGCTGATCGAGATCGCGGTCGAACGCGGGCGCGAGGCGCGGGCCGACCTGCGGCTCGGGATCTGCGGCGAGCACGGGGGAGACCCGGAGAGCATCCTGTTCTTCGAGCGGGTGGGGCTCGACTACGTCAGCTGCTCGCCCTACCGCGTCCCGATCGCCCGCGTCGCGGCCGCCCAGGCAGCACTCGCCGGTGAGGACGAGCGGTGAGAAACGGCTCCAACCAGGCCGACGGGCGTCTCTACGAGCGCTTCGCCCGCCTCTGCGAGATCCCGAGCTCGACCGGCCACGAGCGCGCGGTCGCCGACGACGTGGTCGCCGAGCTGCGCGCGCTCGGGGTCGACGTGGTCGAGGACGACGCCGCCGGGCGGGCAGGGGCCGGCTCCGGCAACCTGATCGCGCGCGTCCCGGGCGCCGGCGAGCGCTGGGTGTCCTTCTTCGCCCATCTCGACACCGTGCCCGAGGGCGGGCAGGTCGAGGTCGAGCTCGCGGACGGCGTCTTTCGCAGCCGCGGCGAGACGATCCTCGGCGCCGACGACAAGGCGGCCGTCGCCGTCCTCGTCGAGCTCGCCGCCCGGCACGCGAGGTCGCCTGTGGCGAGCGGGCTCGAGCTCGTGTTCACGGTCGCCGAGGAGGAGGGCCTGCGCGGGGCGAAGGAGCTCGACCTCGACCGCCTGCGGGCCAGGTTCGGATACGTCCTCGACCACGCGAGCCCGATCGGGGAGGTGATCGCGGCCGCGCCCACGTACCAGCGGCTGATCGCCGAGTTCGAGGGCCTCGAGGCGCACGCCGGGATCCGGCCCGAGGACGGCCACTCGGCCATCGAGGCCGCCGCCGCGGCGATCGCGGCGATGAGGCTCGGACGGCTCGACGCCGAGACGACCGCGAATGTGGGAGTGATCTCGGGCGGGTCGGCCTCGAACGTGGTCGCCGGACGGTGCCGGGTCGAGGGCGAGGCGCGCTCGCTCGACGATGCGAAGGTGGCCGAGGCGACGGCAGGCGATGCTCGACGCCTGCACCTGGGCGGCCGGCCAGCACGGCTGCGACGTCGACGTCGACCTGACCGAGATCTTCCGTGGCTATCGCCAGCGCCCGGGCTCGCGGTCGATGAGGCTCGCGCGCGAGGGGCTCGAGCGCTGCGGGATCGAGCCACGCGACGTCGCCACCGGGGGCGGCAGCGACGCGAACGCGCTGCTCGAACGCGGCTACGACTGCGTGTTGCTCGCGAACGGCACCGAGGCCAACCACACCCCGCAGGAGAGCGTCGGCGCCGCGCGCCTGGTCGAGATGCTCGCCGTCTGCGAGGCGATCGCCGAGCTCGCCGCGACCGCCGAGGAATGAGGCGCCGATGCTGAAGCTGCGCCGCGGCGTCGTCGTGGCCGTCGACCCCCTGACGGTCGAGGTCGGGGGCGAGCATCGCCCAGCCTGGGCCGACGAGGCCATGGTCGGCGGGGTGGAGCTCGGCGACGAGGTCGTGGTCAACACCCAGGCGCGCGATCTCGGGCTCGGCTCGGGCGGCTTCGACGTCGTCCACGTCAACCTCAGCCGGGGGCTCTACGGGGGCGAGGCCGAGCGGATCCACGTGATCAAGCTCAACTACACGTCGCTCCAGCACCCGGTCGAGCCGGTCGAGATCGAACACGGCGAACCCGACCTGGGACCCAAGCCCCCGACCGTGGTCATCTCACTGCACGGCCACCTGGCGCCGATCGCCTGGGCCGCGGCCGAGGCTCGACCGGGGCTGCGCCTCGGCTTCATCCAGGGCGCGGGCGCCGCGCTGCCCGGGATCGCTGTCTCGCGACGTGCGCGAGCTGCGCGACCGGGACCTCCTCTGCGGGCACGTCACGGCCGGTCCCGCCTACGGCGGCGAGCAGGAGGCGATCAGCCTGGTCGGCGGGCTCGACGCGGCCGCGCGGCGACTCGGCTGGGACGCGATCGTCGTCGGCCCGGGCCCCGGGATCCTCGGCTCGGCCACCCGGCTCGGTCACGGCGGGATGGCGGCGCTCGACGCGGCGCATGCGGCGCTCGCCCTCGGCCTGCCCACGATGCTCTGCCCGCGCATGTCGAGCAGCGACGAGCGCGAGCGCCATCGCGGGCTCAGCCATCACACGGCCTCGGTGCTCGAGCTGCTGCTGGCGCCGGTGCGGGTGCCGGTGCCCGAGGCCGAGCTCGAGGGTTGGCCGCTGCTCGGTGAGGGCGGGGTGCCGGTGGGCGGCTCGGCGCAGGCGGCGCTCGAGGACCTGATCGAGCTGTGCACCGGCCACCACGACCTCGCGGTCGAGCCCATCGACCTCTCCGGCTACGCCGCCAGCGGGCTGCCGGCGAAGACGATGGGCCGGACGATCGAGCAGGACCCGCTGTTCTTCGCCGCGCCGCTCGCCGCCGGACGGGCGTTGGCCGCAGCCGTGCGCGGGGTAGGGAGGGCGCGATGGAGCGGATGGGGTCGAAGACCGTCTACGAGGGCCGGATCATCGAGGTTCACGTCGACGAGTTCGCGCTACGACGACGGCGAGACCGCCGAGCGCGAGATCGTCGTCCACCCGGGGGCGGTCGGGATCGTCGCCCACGACGACGAGACGGTCTACCTGGTGCGCCAGCCGCGCGAGGCGGTCGACGAGCCGGCGCTGCTCGAGCTGCCGGCGGGCAAGCTCGACGTCGAGGGCGAGTCGCCGCTGGAGTGCGCGCAGCGCGAGCTCGGCGAGGAGATCGGGATGCGGGCCGCCGACTGGACCGAGCTCAAGCGCTTCTACACCTCGCCCGGGTTCGCCCAGGAGGAGGTGACGCTCTACGTCGCCACCGGCCTCGAGGAGATCCCCGATCACGAGCCCGATCCCGAGGAGAGGATCGAGCTGGTGCCCTGGCCGCTGGCCGATCTCGACCGGGCGATCGACGAGTGCTTCGACTCGAAGTCCCTGATCGGGCTGCTGCTCCTGCGCCAATCGCTGCGCTGAGGGCACGCGCAGGCGCGGTTGCACCGGCAGGGGGCCGCCGCCATCGCGAAGAAGCTGGGGTCATGGCGATCGCCGTTCCACCTCCGGAGGCCAGCGGCCGCGACCGCGCGCTTCGAGGCCCTGGTGCTGGACTTCCTCGCCTACCTGGAGTTCGAGCGCGGCCTGGCCCGCAACACGCTCGACGCCTATCGCACGGACCTGCTGCAGTTCGGAGCCTTCCTCGCCGCCCGCGACCGCGACGCGATCGAGGTCGTGCGCGCGGACGTCGCCGACTTCCTCGCCGACCTCGCCACCGGGCTCGCCGCCCGACGCCGACGGCAACGGGGGCCGGCCGGCGTGCTCGCCGTCCACCGTCAACCGAAAGACGGCCTGCCTGCGCTCCTTCTACCGCCACCTGCGCCGCGAGGAGCTGATCGTCGACGACCCGACCGCGACCCTGAGCCCGCCGACCAAGAGCCGCAAGCTCCCGCAGGTGCTCAGCCAGGCGGAGGTGACGATGCTGCTCGACAGCGCCAACCAGGCCGACCCGATCAGCCTCCGCGACCGGGCGCTGCTCGAGGTCATGTACGGCTGCGGCCTGCGCGCGTCGGAGGCGATCGGGCTCGAGATCGGCGACGTCGACCTGCGCCGCGGCTTCGTCCGGCCGCACGGCAAGGGCTCGAAGGAGCGGATCGTGCCGCTCGGCCGCGAGGCGGCGCGGGCGACCGAGCGCTACCTGCGCTCGTCGCGCCCGGAGCTGGTCGGCGCCCGGATCGAGCGCAAGCTGTTCGTCAACTTCCGCGGCGGCGCGCTCACCCGACAGGGCCTCTACAAGATCATCCAGCGCCACGCGAAGGAGGTCGGGCTCGACGGCAAGATGAGCCCGCACACGCTCCGCCACACCTTCGCGACCCACCTGCTCAGCGGCGGCTGCGACCTGCGCTCCGTCCAGGAGATGCTCGGCCACGCCGACGTCGCCACCACCCAGCTCTACACCCACCTCTCGCGGGAGAAGATCAAGGAGGTCTACTTCCGCGCCCACCCGCGGGCGACGGACGCGCATAAGTAAGCCCTCGCCTCGAGGCCCTGGATGCAAGGCCACCCGCTTCAATGGGGGCGTGCCTGAGCTCCCCGAGGTCGAGACCGTTCGCCGCCAGCTCGAGCCCGAGCTCGTCGGGCGCACGGTCGAGAGCGCCGAGGTGCTCGACGAGCGCTGGACCCGCCCCGAGCCGCCGGCGGCCACCGAGGAGGCGCTCGCCGGGCGCCGGATCGAGGCCGTCGGGAGGCGGGGGAAGTACCTGATCGTGCGCCTCGACGACGGCGCAGCGCTGATCATGCACCTGCGGATGACCGGCAACCTGCTGCTGCGCGAGCCCGGGACGGACCTGGTCGCCGACCTCATGGAGTCCGACCGGCTCGGCGGGCCGCGCCTGTATGAGTCCCATCCCGACGCCCGGCACCTGCGGGCGCGGATCGTGCTCGACGACGGCGGGGAGCTCTGGTTCACCGACGCGCGCCGGTTCGGCCACGGGGTCGTCCTCGCCGGGGATGAGATCGACGACTACTTCGCCGCCCGGCTCGGCATCGAGCCGCTCGACGGGGAGCTCACCGGCGAGACCCTGTGCCGGCTCGCAGCCGATCGCCGCGCGCCGCTGAAGTCGTTTCTGCTGAACCAGACCCGGATCTCGGGGATCGGCAACATCTACGCCGACGAGGCGCTGTGGCGCGCTCGGCTGCACCCGCTCTCGCCCGCCGGTTCGATGAAGCTCGAGCACTGCGAGGATCTCGCCGAGGGGATCGTCGAGGCGCTCGAGGCCGGGCTGGAGCTCGGGGGCTCGTCGATCGACGACTACCGCGACGCCCGCGGCGAGCGCGGGGGGATGCAGGACGAGTTCCTGGTCCACACGCGGGAGGGCGAGCCCTGCCTGCGCTGCGATGGGGTCATCCGCAGGATCGTCGTGACCGGCCGGTCGACCTACTTCTGCCCCGGCTGCCAGCGCCGGCTTCGGGCCCGGCCGCGGCGGCGGCGCAAGGCGCGGGCGTGAGCGAGCCGCCGGCCCCGCCCGAGGGCTTTGCGGTCGGGCACTGGAGCGACCGCACCGGGGTCACCGGCTGCACGGCGGTGATCGCGCCGCCCGGGAGCCGCGCCGGCGTCGACGTGCGCGGCGGCGGACCCGGGACCCGCGAGACCGACATCATCGGGCCGCTGTCGGGCGGCGCCGAGGTGAGCGCGGTGATGCTCACCGGCGGCAGCGCCTACGGCCTCGGGACCGCCGACGGGGCGATGCGCTGGCTCGAGGAGCGCGGTCGCGGCTACGCGACGCCCGGAGGCCTGGTGCCGATCGTGCCCGCCGCGGTGATCTACGACCTGGTCGAGGGCGACCCGAGCGCGCGCCCGGACGCCGCCGCCGGCTACGCCGCCTGCGAGGCGGCCTCGGACGGGGTCCCCGAGCGCGGTCGCGTCGGCGCCGGAACCGGCGCGGCGGTCGGCAAGATCCTCGGGCGCGAGCGAGGGCGGCCGGCCGGGGTCGGCTACGCGGCGGCGCGCTCAGGGCGCGGCGAGACCGTGGCGGCGATCGCCGTGGTGAACGCGTTCGGCGACGTGATCGCCGAGGACGGCACCGTGCTCGCCGGCCCGCGCGGCGACGACGGGGAGAACGTGTCGACCGCCGAGACCCTGACGACGATGACCAAGGCCCCTGACTGGAGCCGGGTCGAAGAGCTGAACACGACCCTCGTCTGCGTGATGACCGACGCACCGCTCGACAAGCCGGCGTGCACGCGGGTCGCGCGGATGGCGAGCGGCGGGGTCGCGC
This sequence comes from uncultured Solirubrobacterales bacterium, assembly GCA_963729065.1. Classification (GTDB taxonomy): domain Bacteria; phylum Actinomycetota; class Thermoleophilia; order Solirubrobacterales; family 70-9; genus WHSW01. The sequence goes on along the minus strand of CAVSMS010000007.1, from coordinate 19,970 downwards.
GCGCCGTCGACCCGGTGTTCTCGAGCGTCGACGGCGACGTCGCGTTCTGCCTCGCCTCAGGCAGGCTCGACGGGCCGGCGGATCGCTTCGTCTCGATCGCCACGGGAGCGCTCGCCGCCACCGTGACCGCGGCGGCGATCCGCGACGCGGCGCGCGCCGGCGCGAGCGGCCCATAGGCTTGCCGCGATGGCGATCGACGAGTTCATCCTCCGCCGGTTCGAGGACCCCGACGAGGTACGCGAGTTCCCGCTCGGGCGCTTCGAGCTCATCCGCGGTCGGCGGGATGACGCTCGGCCGCGCGACGTATGAGCCCGGCTGGCGCTGGAGCGAGCACGTCGGCTCGGACCCCGACGAGCGCTGCCAGGTCGAGCACCTCGGGATCGTGATCTCCGGCCGGGCCGCGGTGTCAGGGCAGGACTACGAGGAAGTGATGGGGCCGGGCGACGTCTTTGCCGTCCCGCCCGACCACGACAGCTGGGTGGTCGGCGACGAGCCGTACGTGTCGGTCCATTTCCTCGGCGCCGACACGTACGCCTCGTAGCGGCGGTCTTACTGACCGCTTGTGATCTCCGTGGGCTCTAGACGGCCTGAACGTTCGCGGCGCGCGGACCCTTGTCGCTCTGCTCGGACTCGAAGCTGACCTTGGTGCCCTCGGTGAGGGTGTGGCCTGCGGTGACCGAGTTCTGATGGACGAAGAGATCCTTCGAGCCGTCATCGGGCGTGATGAAGCCGAAGCCCTTGGTGTCGTTGAACCACTTAACGGTTCCAGTTGCCATTGCGATCCTCCACTGTTCGGTGCGAACGCGCGGAGGATGCGGTTGAGCAACGACTGCGACGCTGGCACGAGATAAAGCCGACGCGATCTGCGCGGCGCGATGACGGTAGCAGGTCGACCCGGACCGGAGCCGGCGCACCTGGTTGTCGTCCGGCCGGTACGGAAGGCTTGGCGGGTGGCAGGGAAGTTCAAGACCGAGGCGATCGTGTTGCGGAGCATCCGCTACGGCGAGGCCGATCGCGTGCTGCACCTCTACAGCGCCACGCGGGGGCGGATCGGCGCGATCGCGAAGGGCGTGCGGCGGCCCCGCTCGCGCTTCGGCGGCAGGCTGGAGCCCTTCTTCCGGCTCGACCTCGTCCTCCACGAGGGGCGGGGCGACCTCTCGACCGTGACCGCGGCCCACACGATCGCCGCGCATCCGAACCTGCGCTCCGACGGCGCCGCCCTCAACGCCGCCGCCCGTGCCTGCGATGCGGTCCTTCGCCTCTGCGACGTCGAGGAGGCGAACCCGGCCGCCTACAACCTCCTCTGCCGCTATCTCGCGATCCTGGACGGCTCGGAGTCGGTGGGCGGCGACGGCGCCGGCGACGGCGCCGCCGGGCTCGCGACGGCAATCGCCTTCCGGCTCAAGCTGGCGCTGACCACGGGGTTCGCGCCCGAGCTCGGCTCGTGCGCGCGCTGCGGGGAGGGCGACGGGCTCGCCGGCTTCTCCGGCGCCGCCGGCGGAGTCGTCTGCGACGCCTGCGGCGGCTTCGCGTTCTCGGGCGAGGCCCACGGGTTCATGGTCGAGGCGCTCGGGCGGCCGCTGTCCCAGGCGCCGGCGGCCAGCGACCGGGCGCTGCGCCAGGCCGAGCGCGCGATCGGTGAGACGCTCGAGCATCACGCCCACGTGCAGCTTCGCGCCGCGGCCTAGAACCGGCCCGTCGGTCCGCACACGGCTCAGTCGGCGATGATCCGGGCGTGAAGGATCAGCGCTCGGACGATCAGCGCTCGGACATTCTCGAGGCGCTCGGCGGACCGCAGGGGATCGCCGACTCGAGCCTGCCGGCGCTCGCGTTCGTGGTCGCCTACACGGCCGGCGGCAACGAGATCAGCCTCGCGGCCTGGATCGCGGTGGGCGTCGGGGCGCTGATGGCCGCGGTGCGGGTGGTGCGGCGGGAGCCGCTGCAGTACGTCCTTGCCGGCTTCGCCGGCGTTGCGCTGGCAGCCTTCATCGCCGACCGGACCGGCCGGGCCGAGGACTTCTTCCTTCCCGGGCTCCTGCTCAACGCCGCGTACGCCGCCGCGTACCTGATCTCGATCGCGATCCGCTGGCCGCTGCTCGGCGTGATCCTCGGGCCGATCGGCGGCGAGGGCATGAGCTGGCGGAAGGACCCCGAGCGGTTGCGGCGCTACTCGCGCGCGAGCTGGATCTGGGTCGGAGTGTTCGCGCTGCGCCTCGCCGTGCAACTCCCGCTGTACCTGGCCGGGGCGGTGCTCGCGCTCGGGATCGCGAAGACGGCGATGGGACTGCCGATATTCCTCGTCGCCATCTGGCTCTCGTACCTGGTGCTGAGGACCGATTCGGAGACGCCGGGGGAGGGCTCGGGCGCCCCTATGCTCAAACAGCAGTGAGCCGGACGAAGATCCAGCCGGACGATCAATTCAGAGAACGGGTCGAGCGGTGGGAGGCCGAGTTCCTCAGCGAGCGCGCGACCCGCTCGTATCCGGCGGTGCGCCGGGTACCGGAGCCCGACAGCCCCGTGCGGACCCCGTTTCAGCGCGATCGCGACCGGATCGCGCATTCGAAGGCTTTCCGGCGCCTGAAGCACAAGACGCAGGTGTTCATCGCCCCGGAGGGCGACCACTACCGAACCCGGCTCACCCACACCCTCGAGACCTGCTTCATCGCCCGCACGGTCGCCAGGGCCCTGGGCCTGAACGAGGACCTGACCGAGGCGATCGGGCTCGGGCACGACCTCGGCCACCCGCCGTTCGGGCACATCGGCGAGGAGGCGCTCGACCAGGCGCTGCGCGAGCGCGGCGCCGAGGGCTTTCGCCACAACCTGCACTCGCTGCGAATGGTCGACGAGCTCGAGCGCGAGGGCGAGGGGCTCAACCTGACCGAACCGGTGCGCGACGGGATCCTGAACCACACCGGCCCGACACGCCCGGCGACGCTCGAGGGCCAGGTCGTGAGGCTGGTCGATCGGGTCGCCTACATCAACCACGACATCGACGACGCCGTCCGCGCGGGCATCCTCGCCGAGTCCGACCTGCCGGCGAAGCAGATCGCCCTGCTCGGGCCGACCGGATCGGCGCGGATCGACACGCTGGTGCGCGACATCGTCGCCAGCTCCCGCGACGGCGACGAGATCACCCAGTCGAAGGAGATCGGCGGGGCGATGCTGCGCCTGCGCAAGTTCATGTTCGACGCAGGTCTACCTCGGCCCGGCGGCGCGCAGCGAGCACGACCGCGTGCACCGGACGGTGGCGGGGCTGTTCGACTACTACCTCGCGGAGGGCCGAGACGAGCAGGCGGTGGTCGACTACATCGCCGGGATGACCGACCGGTACGCGATCGCCACCTTCAGGCGCGTCGCGGTGCCCGAGGAATCGCGGCTGTGAGCTTCACGCGGGAGAGCGTCGAGCGGGTCAAGGAGGCGAGCGACGTGGTCGAGGTGGTCTCGGCCTACACGGACCTGCGGCGCTCCGGGGTGCGGTTCACGGGCCTGTGCCCGTTCCACGACGAGCGCACGCCCTCCTTTTCGGTGAACGCGCAGGACAAGCTCTACCACTGCTTCGGCTGCGGGGTGGGGGGCGACGTGATCAAGTTCGTCGAGGAGAAGGAGGGGCTTGCGTTCCCCGACGCGGTGGAGGCGCTGGCCGACCGGTACGGGGTCGAGCTCGAGCGCGAGGCCGAGGACCCGCGGGCGGAGGAGCTGCGCCGCAAGCGCGCCCGGCTTGGCGAGCTGCTCGAGCGCACCGCCTCCTTTTACGCGAGCTTCCTCCGCGACGCGCCCCAGGCCAGGCGGGCGCGCGACTACCTCGCCGGGCGGGGACTGGGCGCCGAGGTGCTGGAGGCGTTCGGCGTCGGCTGCGCGCCCGGCACCTGGGACACGATCCTGATCCGCGGCCAGAAGGCCGGCTACTCGGTCGAGGAGATCGAGGCCGCGGGGCTCGTGCTGCGCAGCCAGAAGGGCCGCGGGCACTACGACCGCTTCCGCTCGCGGATCGTGTTTCCGATCCGGGACGCGCGCGGGCGCGTTCAGGGCTTCGGGGCACGGGCGCTGCTTCCAGACCAGAAGCCGAAGTACGTCAACTCGCCCGAGGGCGAGCTGTACTCGAAGCGGCGCACGCTCTACGGGATCGAGCGGGCGCGGCCGCAGATCGTGAAGAGCGGCAGCGCGCTGGTCGTCGAGGGCTACACCGACGTGCTCGCCTGCGAGCAGGCCCAGATCGGCGGCGCCGTGGCGATCATGGGCACGGCGATCACCCCCGAGCAGGTGAAGCTGCTGTCCGCCTACGCCGAGGAGGCGGTGCTGGCTCTCGACGCCGACCGCGCCGGGCGCGAGGCGATGCTGCGCGCCCAGGCAGTGGGAGGGAGGCGCCTGCGCCTGCGGGTGGCGCGGATGCCGGAGGGCAAGGACCCGGCCGACCTGCTCGCGGGCGGCGACGCCGCGAGCAAGAACGCGTTCCGGACGGCGATCGAGGCCGCGGAGGAGCTGCCGGTGTTCCACGTCCACACGCTGCTCGACGACGCCGACCTCTCCTCGCCCTCGGGCCGCGACCGGGCGCTCGACGAGGTCGTCGGCGTGGTCGGCGGCGATGCCCGACTCGATCTCACGCGAGGAGCTGATGCGCGAGATCGGCGGCCGCCTCGAGGCCGACCCGGGGCTGGTGGCGCGACGGGTCTCGGGCGCCGGGCGGAGCGGGCGGGCCGCGCCGGCGTACGAGCAGGATCCCGGGCCCGCAGCCCGAGACTGCGGAGCAGGCATCCGCCCCGCGGCCGCTGAGCTCGCACGAGCGCCGCGAGCTCGCGCTGCTGGCGATGTGCGTGCGCCTGCCGGCCGAGGGCGCCGAGGTGCTCGACCGCCTCACCGACGGCCACCTGTCGTCGCCGGTGGCCGTCCGGGCGCGATCGTGGCTACGCGGGCACCTCGAGCACCCCACTCAGGACCTGCCGCGCGACGACGAGGAGCTGGTCGCCTACGTGACCCAGGTCGTCATGCAGGCCGAGCGCGAGCCGGCCAGCTCCGAGGCGATGGAGCTCAGCTTCCTCGAGCTCGAGCGCGCGAAGATCGACGACGAGATCGCCGCCGCCGAGGCCAACGGCGGCCCGCCCCCGGTCGAGATGCAGCGGCGCCGTGCCGAGCTCACCGAGCTCATCGCCCGGGCGCAGTCGTAGCCGCCCGTTGTAGCCTTGGGCGCGCCGTCGCGCCTCGGCGTGGCAGCCCATTTCCGGGGTAGCTCAATGGCAGAGCGATCGGCTGTTAACCGATAGGTTGAGGGTTCGAGTCCCTCCCCCGGAGTTCCGTCCCGAGCCGACGTGATCACCCCATCGGTGTGATGCGGGGGGCCAGCGCCGGTGGGAGCCTGGGCACGATGAGCTCGAGAGCTGCCGTCCCGTGCTGCGCCCCGCCGCGCTCTGCGGGTTCCGTCACAACGCTGGAGCGCGGCGCGCCCGAGGCCCCCGCGCAGCCGGCCAACGGCGAGCGATCCGGTGCCGAGCTGGTTGCGCTGGAGGGCGGGACGTTCCTGATGGGCACCGACGAACCGGGCGGCTATCCGGAGGACGGCGAGGGCCCGGTCCGGGAGGTCGAGGTGAGCCCGTTCGCGATCGAATGCGTCGCGGTCTCGAACCAGCGCTTCTCCGAGTTCGCGGCCGCCACCGGCCACGTCACCGATGCCGAGCGCTACGGCTGGTCGTTCGTCTTCGGCGGTCTCCTTCCGGACAATTTCCCGGACACCCGCGGGGTCGCCGCGGCGCCCTGGTGGCGACAGGTGCCGGGCGCGACCTGGCGCCATCCCGAGGGCCCGCACTCGTCGATCGACGAGCGCATGGAGCACCCGGTCGTCCACGTCTCCTGGGGCGACGCCGAGTCGTTCTGCCGGTGGGCGGGGCTACGGCTGCCGACGGAAGCCGAGTGGGAATACGCGGCTCGCGGCGGCCTGGTGCAGCAGCGTTTTCCATGGGGGAACGAGCAGCAGCCAGGCGGTGAGCACGTGATGAACGTCTGGCAGGGCCGCTTTCCCGGCGAGAACACCCTCGACGACCGCTACCTCGGCACCTGCCCCGTGGATGAGTTTCCGGCCAACGGCTACGGCCTCCACAACACCAGCGGAAACGTCTGGGAATGGTGCGCCGACCGGTTCGAGCCCGCCGCCGAGGCGCGGGTGATCCGGGGCGGCTCATACCTATGCCACCCCTCCTACTGCGATCGGTATCGGGTCGCGGCTCGGAGCTCCAACACCCCGGACAGCTCGCTCGGCCACACCGGCTTCCGATGCGCCGGGGACAAGCCTGAACAACGACACCACCGAGGAGAACCCTTGAGCGAGACCAACGAGCGGAGTGCGCGTTCGAGCCTGCCGATCCCGGACCGGCCGCATACCGGGCCGATCACCTACGACGCCAAGGACCCCGACACGTCCTTCCCGCCGATCGAGCCGCTGCGCCCGCCGAAGGGGGCACCCAACGTCCTGGTCGTCCTCATCGACGACGCCGGCTTCGGGTCGTCGAGCGCGTTCGGCGGACCCTGCAACACGCCGGTCGCCGAGCGCCTCGCCGCCAACGGGCTCAGGTACAACCGGTTCCACACCACCGCGCTCTGCGCCCCGACTCGCCAGGCGCTGCTCACCGGCCGCAACCACCACTCGGTCGGCATGGGCACGATCTCGGAGCTGGCCACCTCCGCCCCCGGCTACAGCTCGATCCGCCCGAACACCGCCGCCCCGCTGGCCGAGACGCTGACGCTGAACGGATTCTCGACGGCCCAGTTCGGCAAGTGCCACGAGGTGCCCGTGTGGGAGACGAGCCCGATGGGCCCCTTCGACGCCTGGCCGAGCAAGGGTGGCGGGTTCGAGCACTTCTACGGCTTCCTCGGGGGCGAGACGAACCAGTACGCCCCGGCGATCTACGAGGGCACGACGCCGATCGAGCCCGACAGGACGCCCGAGGAGGGCTATCACTTCACCGAGGACATGACCGACCGAGCGATCGCCTGGGTTCGCCAGCAGAAGGCGCTGATGCCCGACAAGCCCTTCTTCATCTACTACGCGCCCGGGGCCACCCACGCTCCACACCACGTGCCCGAGGAATGGTCGGCCAAGTACAAGGGCAAGTTCGACCACGGCTGGGACGCGCTGCGCGAGGAGATCCTCGCCCGCCAGAAGGAGCTCGGCGTCGATCCCCGAGGATGCCGAGCTCACCGCCCCGCCACGAGGAGATCCCGGCGTGGGACGACACGCCGGACGAGCTCAAGCCGGTGCTGGCGCGCCAGATGGAGGTCTACGCGGGCTTCATGGAGCACACCGACCACCACGTCGGCCGGCTGGTCGACGCGCTCGCCGACCTCGAGGTCCTCGACGACACGCTCGTCTACTACATCGTCGGCGACAACGGGGCCTCCGGCTGAGGGAACCGTGAACGGGACTCTTCAACGAGATGCTGATGATGAACGGCGCCGTCAGCCCTCGAGACCCCGGAGTTCATGGCCGAGCGTGATCGACAAGTTCGGCACGCCCGAGGCCTACAACCACTACGCGGTCGGCTGGGCGCACGCGATGGACACCCCGTATCAGTGGACGAAGCAGGTCGCCTCGCATTGGGGAGGGACTCGAAACGGCACGATCGTCCACTGGCCCGCCGGAATCGAGGCCAAGGGCGAGGTGCGCTCCCAGTTCAGCCACGTGATCGACATCGCCGCCACCGTCCTCGACGCGGCAGGGCTGCCCGAGCCGATGTCCGTGGAGGGCGTGCAGCAGATGCCGCTGCACGGCAGGAGCATGGTTCCGAGCTTCGCCGAACAAGGTGCGCCCGAGCACCGCGAGACCCAGTACTTCGAGATGTTCGTCAACCGCGGCATCTACCACCGGGGTTGGACCGCCGTCACCCGCCACAGCACGCCCTGGGTGATGAGCGCGAGTTGCCGGCATACGACGACGACGTGTGGGAGCTCTACGGACCCGACGACTGGACCCAGACCAAGGACCTCTCGAAGGAGAACCCCGACAAGCTTTCATGAGCTGCAGCGGCTCTTCCTGATCGAGGCGACCCGGTACGGCGTCCTGCCGCTCGACGACCGGCGCGTGGAGCGCTTCAACCCCGATCTGGCCGGTCGCCCGACGCTCATTCACGGCAACACGCAGCTCCTGTTCGAGGGCATGGGACGGCTGACCGAGAACACGGTCCTCAACATCAAGAACAAGTCCCACTCGGTGACCGCGCAGATCGTCGTGCCCGACGAAGGGGCCAACGGCGTGCTCGTCGCCCAGGGCGGAGCGTTCGGCGGCTGGAGCCTCTACCTCATAGGGCGGCGGCCGGTCTACTGCTACAACCTCGTTCGGGCCTCATCAGACCAAGGTCCGGGGCGAGCAGCCGGTTCCCGCCGGGGAGCATCAGGTCCGGATGGAGTTCGTCTACGACGGCGGCGGACTGGCGAAGGGAGGCGGCGTGACCTTCTATCCCAACCGTCGAGATGAGATCCGCGTTCTGGCTCACCGCGTTCATCGCGGTCGCGCTCATGGCGTTCGGAGCGAACGGCGCGCCGCGGCCGCCGACGCCGAGTACCCGACCGTGTTCACGAAGTTCAAGTACGAGCTGGACGGTGGAGTCGCGACGTTCATCGGCAAGATCGACTCCTCGAAGGGTGGTTGCGTGAAGGACCGCCCGGTGAAGCTGTTCCGGCAAGAAGAGCGGCAAGACGAAGAAGCTCGGCGGCGACCACACCAACAAGAAGGGCAAGTTCGAGATCGATCTCGGCAACGGGCCGCCGAAGGACGGCAAGTACTACGCGAAGGTCAAGCAGACCCAGCTCGGCGGCTCCTCCGGCAACACCTGCCTCGCCCGGACCTCGGGCTCCGTGAAGCTCAGCGGCTGAGCGCCAGCTCCTCGACCAGCTCCGCGCCGCGCTCGGCGCCGTCGTTCGAGGCAGCCCAGCTCGCGATCTCGGCCGCCCGTGTGCCCAGAGACGCCTCGGCGAGGGCCTTGCGCACCGCAAGCCGCAGGGCCCGGGGGCTCGTGAGCCTCCAGGGGAGCATCAGCCCCGCCCCCGACCAGGCCACGCGGGCCCCGTTCTCGGCCATGTCGCCGACGGCCGGGCAGCAGAGCACCGGCACGCCTGCGCCGAGCGCCCGAGCGACCGTCCCGTGCCCGCCGTGGCAGACGACCAGATCGGCGACCGCCATCGCCTGGGAGTAGCTGAGCCAGTCGACCACGACCGCGTTCTCCGGCGCCCGCGGGAGCGGCTCGTCGGCGCCGCGGCGGTTGGTCGTCGCCAGGACCCGGACGGGTTCGCCCGCGAGCGCCTCGAGCGCCACCCGCACCAGCCGCCCGTCGGGGTCCTGTGCCGTCGAGGGGGCGACCACGACGAGCGGGTCGTCGCCGGGCGGCAGCGGGACGTCGGGATGCGGCAGCTCGAACGTCATCGGGCCGACCACGCGCACCGCCGCCGGCCAGCGCCGTCCGTACTCGAGCTGGGGGAAGGTCGCGACCAGCGCGAGGCTCTCCGAGATGCCGCCGTGGAAGCGCTCGAGCGGCCCGAGCCCGACCGGCGGCCCGCGTTTGGTTGAGCTCCTCGCGCCCCTGCCGCAGCCCTCCGAGAAGCACCGGCAGCGCCCGCCGCCAGAGCCCGCGCCCGAGGGCGGTTCGCGGCTCCAGCGCGCCGATCGCGAAGAACGGCAGGCCCTCCTCGTGGACGGGGTAGACGTGCGGGATCAGCGTCGCCCGCCGGAGGCCGGCCCGCTCGGCCGCGAGCGCCGGCGCCAGCGTGAGGATGTCGCTGACGACGACGTCGAAGCGCTCCGCCTCGAGCATCGGCAGCAGGGCGAGCGCGGCGTCGGCGGCCGAGGGGCCCGTGTCCGAGCCGGGCGGCGGCGGGGGGAAGGTCTCGTACTCCTCCGCGGCGGTGAAGGCGACGCCCGCGCCCTCGACCGCGTCGCGCCAGTGCTCCCAGGTCTCGACCGTGACGCGGTGCCCGCGCCCGGAGAGCGCCCGCGCCAGCGCGATCGCCGGGAACGCGTGCCCGGCGTCGCCGAAGGCGGCGACCAGGAACTTGCAAGATCCGTTTCCCGATTCGCGGCGCGCTTTGACGACCGGCCCCATGTGGCGCACCATTGTCGCGATGCGCCGCCGCTCGCGAGACCCCGCCCGCCGCCTGCGACTCGCCGTCGAGCGCCTGCCGCGGCGGACCAAGGAGGCGATGCTGCGCGGCATCGACTGCAACCGGATCATCGTGGGCGCCTACGTCGACCCGACCTCCGGCGGCGTCTGCCCGATGCTCGCCGCGCACCGAAACGGCGGCCGCACCGACGTCGCCGCGTTCGCCCGCGCCTGGGACGAGTACACCGACGCCCGGCGGCCGCGCCGCGCCAGCCGGCGCGAGGTCTCGACGCTGCGCTCGCTGCTCGAGGCGAGCCTCGACCTCGACACTTCGCTTGACCGCGTCCCGATCGCGATCCTCGCCGACCAGATCCGCGCCGAGCGCCGCCAGCGCGCCGGGCACATCGAGCTCCCGGCTCCGGAGCCGGTCTCGATCCCCGAGCCCGACGCGAGCCCGATCCGCATTCACCGCCGGGCGCCGAGCAGCGATCTGCTGACGGCGACCGAGCGCGAGCTGACCGGCCCCTAGAGCCCCTCTCCGGGACGCGCGAAGACGATCTCGGGAATCCGGCACGCGGGCGAGAGCCCGAGCAGGAAGCGGACGGCCTGTGCGATGTCCTCGGGACGGATCATCTCGTCAGCCCGGACCTGGCCCTTGACGAACTCGGTCATCGGGGTGTCGACGAAGCCGGGACAGAACGCCGTCACCTGGATCCCCTCGCGGTCGTTCTCCTTCTGGGTCGCCTGGCTGAAGCCGACGACGCCCGCCTTGGTGGCGGAGTAGACGGAGAGCCAGCCCTGGCCCGTCTTCCCGGCGATCGAGGCCATGTTCACGATCAGCGCCTTGCCGTGCTCGGCACCGGCCTCGCGCAGCATCGGCAGCGACTCCCGGGTGGCGAGGATGACCCCGCGCAGGTTGGCGCCGATCTGGATGTCGAGCTTCTTCGCCGTGATCTCGTGCATCGCCTCGCCGATCCCGACGCCGGCGTTGTTGACGAGCACGTCGAGGCGCCCGTAGTGGTCGCGGTGCGAGGCGACCAATGCCGTGATCTCGGCCTCGTCGGTCATCTGGGCGGGATGGACGTGTACGTCGAGCCCCTCTCCGCGGAGCCCGTCGGCCGCCGCCGCGAGCTTGTCCGGCCGGCGGGCGGACACCGTCACCCCGTAGCCGTCCTCACCCAGCGCCCGCGCGATCGCGAGCCCGATCCCGCTCGAGCCACCGGTAACCAGTGCCGCCCGCTCCGCCACTGCGCGCCTCCTTCGTCGACGATCGATTGGCGGGCCACCCTATCGGGGACCCGCGCTCGCGACCGCGCCGCTTAGCCGCCGATTAGCTGCTCTCTCTACGATGGCGCCGATGCGACGCCTACGCGTCACGAGGGCAGGGGCTCTCGCATCGATCGCGCTACTCGCCTTGGGCGTCGCCGCGTGCGGCGAAAAGGACGAGCCGGCGGTCGACGAGAGCACCCAGGCCGCGCCCGATCCCGCCTCCTTCCCCGCCACCGACGGCGGGTCGCTCGAGGACGTCCTCGCCGACGGCCAGCAGACCAACGACCTCGTCGTCGCCCCGGCCGGCTCGGTGTACACGGTCGGCAAGAACCGCTTTGCGTTCGCCGTGTTCGAGCCCGACCGCACCCAGATCACCGACGCCGACGTCGCGATCTACGCCGCCCGTGGCCCCACCGGCAAGGCCGAGGGCCCCTACCCGGCCAAGGTCGAGAGCCTCGCGACCGAGCCCGCGTTCACCGCCCAGACGACCTCCGGCGATCCCGACGCCGCGAAGGCCGTGTACGTCTCCGAGATCCCGTTCGACCAGCCCGGCGAGTGGCGCCTGATCGCGCTCGTCAAGGGCGCGGACGGCAACTACTCCGTCGGTGCGGGTGCAGAGCATCAAGGTCCGCAGCGCCGCCGCAGGACGCGATCCCCGAGGTCGGCGAGCAGGCGCCGAAGATCGACACCCCGACCGCGGACGACGTCGGCAACATCCAGCAGATCGACACCCGGGTCCCGCCGGACACGATGCACGACGTCGACTTCGCCGACGTCGTCGGCAAGCAGCCCGCCGTGCTGCTGTTCGCGACGCCCGCGCTCTGCGTGAGCCGCGTCTGCGGCCCCGTGGTCGACGTCGCCGAGCAGGTCAAGCGCGACCGTCCCGACGACGCCGCCTACATCCACATGGAGATCTACAACCAGAACGACATCAGCAAGGGCCTGCGCCCGCAGCTCGGCCGCCTACAAGCTGCGGACCGAGCCGTGGCTGTTCGTCGTCGACTCCGACGGCACGATCTCCACCCGGATCGAGGGCGCCTTCAGCGTCGACGAGCTCAACCAGGCGCTCGACAAGGTCGAGCTGAGCGCGTCGGTCACGCGTCGCCGTTGAGGCGGCGCATCTGCACCCCGGCGACCAGCTCGGCGGTCGCCGGCCCACGGTAGACGCCGCGGATCGGCGCCACGTCCTGGTAGCTCCGTCCGTGGCCGACCTTCACGTGGGTGGCGCCGGCGCGGCCGCGGTTGGTCGGGTCCACTCCGATCCACCGCCGCTCGCCGTCGGCGTCGGGCATCAGGCCCTCGAGCCAGGCGTGGGTCTGGACCTCGATCGACTCGGCTCCGCCGTCCGGCGCCGCGAACAGATAGCCGGAGACGTAGCGGGCGCCGATCCGATGGCTGCGCAGGACCATCGCCCCGAGGTGGACGAAGTCCTGGCAGACGCCGGCCCCGCCGGCGAGCAGGTCGGCGACCGTCGAGCCGACGAAGGTCGCGCCCGAGCGGTACTCGAAGCGCTCCGGGATCGCCTCGGCGACCGCGATCAGGGTCTCCACCGGGGTCGCTCCGCGGACCTCCGCGGCGAGCTCGGCGAGGCGCCCGTTGGCGGGCTGCGGCTCGGACTGGAGCAGGAACTCGCCCGCCGCCGCGCGGTAGTCCTCGGACTCGATCGCCGCCCAGGGCTCGCTCGGGTCCACCTCCTGCTCGACCGTGCTCACCCGCATCCGCGCCTCCATCACGATCCGCTCGTGCGGCTCGGTGACCCCGAACTCGATCACCTCGGAGCCGAAGTAGTCGCGGTACTGGTGCAGCCGGGCCTCGGGGTCGACGCGGAAGCTGAAGTCCTCGACCGACTGGTGGCGGGTGGTCGCCGGCTTGACCCGCAGCACGTTGAGGTTGTCGCGGACGGGCTCCGAGTACTCGTACCCGGTCGTGTAGGTGATCTGGAACCTCATTGCGCCACCACGTGGGGCTGGGCGGCGGCGCCGCCGAAGTAGCGCCGTTCGATCTCGACGTCGGCCTCGGAGAGCTCGTCGCCGACGTGCTCGAGCAGCTCCGCGAGCCGCTCGCCCGGCTCGATCGCAAGGGCGCCGTGGTGGAACTCGAGCTCGGCCCGCAGCCGGGCGAGGCGCAGGAGGGGAGGGGCGGTGCGGTAGCTGGGATCGGCGTCGGTGAGCTTCGCGTGCAGCAGCTCGAGCGCTGCCGCCACGGAGTGCGGATAGCCGGGCTCGAAGAGCAGGAAGCGGGCCACCGGGTAGGCGTCCGCGGGCCCGGGGACCGAGCGGCGGAAGGCCTCGAGGCCGCCGATCGCCTGCAGGAGGGCGGCGGCCGGGCCGCCCTCGGCCGGCCGCTCGCCGAGCGAGGGCACGATCGAGACCCGGAGCATGCGCAGCATCATGCTCGCGCCCTCGGCGTAGCGGCCCGCGCAGAGGAAGGCGTAGGCCTGGTCGCGGAGCATGGTCTCGTCGGCGAGCCCCCACCACAGCGCGCAGCGCTCGCGCACGTACGAGTAGACCGAGTAGGGGCCCGTGCGCAGCGCCGAGCCGAGGTCGCTGGTGTCGAGCTCGAGATAGAGCGTGTTGAGCGACTGCCACATCTCCCGCGAGACCACGTCGCGAACGCGCCGGGTGCCCTCGCGGGCGCGCTCGACGCAGGCAGTGACCGAGGCCGGGCTGTCGGCATCGAGGGTCAAGGTGCGCACGGCCGTGTCGGTCCCGACCGGCACGGCCTCGTCGGCGGAGGGCGCGCCGAGCGCCGCCATCACGGCCTCCCAGGGCAGGCTGGCGCCGTCGGGGCCGCCGGGCGACTGGAGGCTGGCGCGAAAGAGCCCGTCGAGCATCCGCGCGGTGTCGTCGGCGCGCGCGACGTAGCGGCCGATCCAGTAGAGCTCGTGCGCGATCCGGGCGAGCATGGTCAGCCGCGCGCCTGCTGTTGCTGCTGGGCCTGGCCGGTCCAGCTCGCGTGGGGGATCGCCGGCATGTCGGGGAGCGCCCGGCCGGCGTCGGGGCTCGACGGCACCGGCTCCGGCCCGCCCTCGGAGAGCACCCAGGTGTCCTTCGAGCCACCGCCGCGCGAGGAGTTGACGATCATCTCGCCCTCCGTGAGCGCAACGCGCGTGAGCCCACCGGGCACGATCCGCAGCTCCGAGCCGTAGACCGCGAAGGGCCGCAGGTCGACGTGCCGCGGGGCGAGCTCGCCGCGCGGGGTCACGGTCGGCGTGGTCGAGAGCGACACGACCTCCTGGGCGATCCAGCGCTCCGGGGCCGCGCCGACCAGCTGCCGCTGGCGGGCGGTCTCCTCGTCGGTGGCGCGCGGACCGATGTAGACGCCCTTGCCGCCCGACTCGCCCGTGGGCTTGACGACCAGGGTGTCGAGCCGCGAGAGCGCGTACTCGAGCTGCTCGGGGTCGCGCAGGAGATAGGTGCGCACGTTGTCGAGCAGCGGCTCCTCGCCCAGGTAGTACCGGATCATCTCCGGGACGTAGGCGTAGACGGCCTTGTCGTCGGCGACCCCCGTGCCGACGGCGTTCGCGAGCGCCACCGTTCCGGCGCGATAGGCGCGGATCAGGCCGGGGACGCCGAGCAGCGAGTCCGGGCGGAACTCGAGCGGGTCGATGAAGTCGTCGTCGAGCCGGCGGTAGATCGCGTCGACCCGCGCCAGGCCCTCCGTGGTCCGCATGTAACAGATGTCGTCGCGGACGACCAGGTCTCCCGCCTCGACCAGCTCGACGCCCATCTGCCTGGCGAGGAACGAGTGCTCGAAGTAGGCGCTGTTCGCCGGACCCGGGGTCCAGACGACCACGGTCGGGTCGCGCCCCGCCGCCGGCGCGATCTCGTGCAGGGCGCTGAGCAGCAGCTGGGGGTAGTGGTCGACGGGCCGCACGCGGTAGCCCGTGAACAGCTCCGGTGCCAGACGGGTCATCGCGAGTCGGTTCTCCAGGACGTAGGAGATCCCGGAGGGGGTGCGGCAGTTGTCCTCGAGCACGCGCCAGGAGCCGTCCGCGTCGCGGACCAGGTCGCAACCCGACACGTGGCAGTAGATGCCGCCCGGGGGGCGGACGCCGTGCACCGCGCGGCGGAACTGCGGCGAGCCCAGGACCAGCTCCCAGGGGACGATTCGCTCCCGGACGATCTCGCGGCCGTGGTAGACGTCGTCGATGAACGTGTTCATCGCCCGCAGCCGCTGGGCGAGGCCGCGCTCGATCTGCTCCCACTCGGCCGCCGGGATGATCCGCGGCACGAGGTCGAGGGGGAAGGGGCGCTCCTGGTTGCTGGAGCCGTCGGGATCGGTGAGCGCGAAGGTGATCCCCTGCTGGCGGAAGATCTCGTCACGGCGGCGGCCGAGATCGACCATCGTCACCCGGCCCATGCCGTCCAGGGTCGAGACGAGGCCCGCCGCGTGCTCGCGGGGCGTGCCCGGGCCGGCGAAGAGCTCGTCGACAAACCCCGAGGTGGGCTCGTACTCGCTCGACTCGCCGACCATCGCCGGGGCTTGTTCGCGGTCCTGTGCCAGGGGATCCATTCTCCATCGTTTACCCAGGCCGGCGCCGGGCCATCCCCGGGGCCACCTTGACTTCGTCCGGGCGATTCGGCAGGGTCCACCGGTCGAGCATCGGGGGGTGACTCGGCCCGCGGGACACCACAACTCGCATTGGAGGACCACATGACCAGGTTTTTGCGTACGCCTTCCCCTGCGATGGTCGTCGCCGTCGTCGCGCTCTCGCTGGCGCTCGTCGGCTCGGCCGTTGCCGGTACCTCGACCCTCAACAAGGGGGTCAGCAAGTCGAAGGTGAAGAAGATCGCCAAGAAGCAGATCAAGAAGGCGGCTCCAGGCCTCAGCGTGGCCCACGCCGACACGGCCGCGGGCCCCGCCGGCGGAGCGCTGAGCGGCAACTATCCGGATCCGACCTTCCGCAAGAACGTCGTCGCGCTGACGCTCAACACCGGGCTGGGAGCCGGATTCGGGTTCCGCGACGCCGTCGGTCTGGAAGGACGCCTATGACGTCGTTCACTTCATCGGCTCGGTGGACCGAGCGTCGGGAACCACCGACCAGCCCTTCACGCTGCCGGCCGAGTTCCGGCCGACGACGACCAAGTTCCCGGGCGTGACGCTGACGGACGGTTATCGGGTTCCTCACGGTCTGCGCCAGACGGGACCGTGATCGCGGAGGGTCTCACGCTGCCACGGCCGATCCGGCGGGCTCTCCTTCGTGGGCATCGAGGACGTCGAGTTCCAGGCGGGCACCGGAGCGTCGCAGAGCGCGGCCGCGGCCGGCGCTTCGTCTTCGGGTGCTGGAGCCGGGCCCGGCTGAGCTCACCGCAAAACGGCGGCACCGCCGCCCACATAGGATCGGCGCAACGTGACCGCGGACTACGTGATCGTCGGCGCCGGCTCGGCCGGGTGCGTCCTCGCCAACCGGCTCACCGAGGATCCCTCGGCGCGCGTGCTCCTGCTCGAGGCCGGGGGCAAGGACCGCAGCCCGAACATCAAGATCCCGGCCGCGTTCGCGAACCAGTTCCACACCGGACTCGACTGGGACTACTGGACCGAGCCCGAGCCGGCGGTGGACGGGCGCTCGCTCTACATCCCACGCGGCAAGTCGCTCGGCGGCTCGAGCTCCATGAACGCGATGCTCTACGTGCGCGGGCGCCCGCTCGACTACGACCTCTGGCGCGAGCAGGGCGCGGCCGGGTGGGGCTGGGAGGACGTGCTGCCGTACTTCCTGCGCTCGGAGGACAACGTCCGCGGGGCGTCGGAGTTCCACGGCGCCGGCGGCGAGATGCGGATCTCAGAGCAGCGTTCGCCGCGACCGCTGGACCGCCGGCTGCTCGACGCGAGCGCCGCGATCGGGATCCCGCGGATCGACGACTACAACGGGCCCGAGCAGGACGGGGCCTCGATGTTCCAGGTCTTCCAGAAGGACGGCAGGCGCTGGAGCGCCGCCGACGCGTTCCTGCGCCCCGCCGCGAAGCGCCCGAACCTCGAGGTCGTCACCGGGGCCACCGTGCTCGGGCTGGAGCTCGACGGCGACCGGGCCACCGGCGTGCGCTACCGGCGCGGGCGCTCGGGGCCGGCGACGGCGCACGCCGACGGCGGAAGTGATCCTCTGCGCCGGCGCGATCGGCTCGCCGCAGATCCTGATGCTCTCCGGCATCGGCCACGGCGACGAGCTGCGCGCGGCGGGGGTGCAGCCGCGTCACGAGCTCCCGGGCGTCGGTCGCAACCTCCAGGACCATCCGTACCTGACGATGCTGTGGGAGGTCTCGGATCAGCGGACCCTCTACGGGGCCGACAAGCCCAAGTACATGCTCGAGTGGCTGCTGCGACGCAGCGGCCCGCTCACCTCGACCGCGGCGGAGGTGGTCGCCTTCGTCCGCACGCGGCCCGGGTTGCCGGCGGCGGACATCCAGTTCCACATGGGGGCGCTGTACTTCGAGGACCACGGCGCCGAGGAGTTCGACGGCCACGCGATGACGATCGCGCCGGTGCTCGTCAGCCCCCAGGCCCGCGGCCAGGTGTGGCTGCGCTCCGCCGACCCGCTCGCCAAGCCACGGATCGTCACCAACTCGCTCGCCGAGCCCGACGACGTCGCGTCGATGGTCGCCGGGATGGAGATGGCGCGCGAGATCGCCGCCGCTTCGCCGCTGGCCGAGGTGGTGGTCCGCGAGCTCAAGCCCGGCGCCGACGCGGACGGCCGCGAGCGCCTCGAGGTTGCGCTGCGCGAGCGCCTCGAGCTCATCTACCACCCGGTCGGCACCTGCCGGATGAGCGACGACGGCGACGACGCCGTGGTCGACTCGGAGCTGCGCGTGCACGGGATCGAGGGCCTGCGGGTCGTCGACGCCTCGGTGATGCCGGTGATCCCGGGCGGGAACACCAACGCCGCGACGGTCATGATCGCCGAGCGGGCCGCGGACCTGATCCGCGGCCGCCCCGCGGCGGTCGTCGCCGCCTGAGCCGCTCCGGCCGGCGGGTGCGCAACAACCCGGGCTCGATCGTGTTTCGTGGATCTGCGCCGCGGGTTGCGGGACAGCCGCGCGGGCAGGGTGGCCGTACGACGCTAGGGGGTACATGTGCCATGCCGATGTTCAGGCGAACTCACGGAACCAATGCAGGGCGGGTGACCTACATGTCGCCTGCCCATCCCGACTGGCCCGCGTTCGTGGAGCGCCTCGGCGGGCCGGAGGGCTGCCGCCTCGGGGAGGACGGGCATTGGCGGTGCCACAACGACACCCGGGCCGTGGAGGCGATCCTGCGCGAGCACCATCCGGACTGCGACCTGCGCGAGAGCCTTCGCTACTTCGCCGGCCAGGGCGGCCATTGCGACTGCGAGGTGATCCTGAACGTCAGGCCGCCCGCCGGCGAGGGCTACGACTGGCTGGTCGAGCGCGCCCGCGAGCTGGGCGGCGACCTGTTGCGGATCCTGGCTGTGAAACCGCCGGACGGCAGCTCGATCGCCTTCGAGCAGGAGTTCCAGAGCGCCTCCATGGACCTCGTCGACGTGCTGCTGCCGTCCGGGGAGGAGTTCGTCGGCTACCTCGCCACCCATCACCCCGATGCCGCCGATGCGCGAGCGGTGGAGGAGCTGGCCCGGCGCCGCCCCGGGGCCGGGTGAGGGCTAGGTCGGGCGCCTGGCCCGGCCGTCTCGAGTTCCCCGGTGCGGCCAGAAATCCGTGGTAGGGTCGGCCCAAGGAGGTGCCCTGCCGACCCGTCTCGGGCCGGGAGGTCGCCCGCGAGCAACAATCAAGGAGGAATATGCAGATGCGCAAGTATCTGATCGTCGCTGCGGCAGTAGCGGCGACGGCGGCCTTCGCGAACGTCGGGGTAGCCATGGCGGCGCCGCCGAACGTTTCGACGATCGACGCCAAGTTCAACCCGGACAACCCGGGCGCCACGGCTACCAAGGGCGGCCTGTTCGTCGAGGCCACGACCCTGCACCGCAGCGCCAGCCCCGGAACCCCGACTAACCCCCTCAAGGAGCCCGTCCCGACGACGAACGTCGACGTGAGCTTCGATAACGACATCGTCTTCACCCCGGGCGCGGTCCCGATCTGCAACAACGCCCTCACGGGCACGACGCAGGCCGGGATGCAGGCATGCGGCGACGCGTACGTCGGCGGTGGCTACGCGACGATTTGCGCAGCGCTCGGAGGCCCCGGCACGGCCTGCGACCTCGGCGTGGTCAACGCTCAGGTCTCGGCCTACCACGGCCCGAACAATCCGCAGCCGACCCTCCTGATGCAGGGCGTCGCGGATCACACGTCGGTCGGTCCGCTCACGGTCGTCCTCACGGGGACGCTGCGTAGCTCCAACCAGCCCGGCGAGTTCGCAGGCGGTAAGCGCCTCGACGTGCCCGTCCCGCTGATCCCGCCGGCCGCCCCGGGCGCCGCCGCGATCACGGATTTCGCGGTCAACGTCAACAACGGTGCGTTCGTCAAGGCGAGTTGCACTGGCGACGGTGACCTGGACTACACCGCGCGGTTCGAGTACGCGGCCGGCTCACCGCCGTCCATGCGCGCGAACGACAGCCAGCCCTGCACCTAGGGCGGCTGACCGGATTCAAGGCCCGCGCACTCAGGGCCTGACGGCAGAGAGGGGCGGCGAAAGCCGCCCCTCTTGTCGTTCCGGGCT
>CAVSMS010000006.1:0-36405 GCA_963729065.1 uncultured Solirubrobacterales bacterium | reverse complement strand
CGGATTGGGATTGGCGGCGTTGAAGCAGAGAATCCGCTTCTGCGAGTCGTCGACGACGCGTCTCCGGCTCCCGACCGCTGGACGCGCGGCAGGCTTTCGTTCCTGCTCTGGCTCGCGGGCGAGCTCGATCGGGCCTGCCGAAGCGCTGAGCCTCGCCGACGACGACGAGTCGATGCTGCGTGCGCTGGCGGAGTTCGATCGCTTCGGTGCGACCCCTGTCGCCGACCGGCTCCTGCGGAAGCTTCGTGAGCGAGGTCTACGCAAGATCCCGCGTGGGCCGCGCCCTGCCACCCGCGCCCTGCCGGCGGGCCTGACCAGCCGGCAATTCGAGGTCCTCGGCCTACTCGCCTCCGGCGCCACGAACGCCGAGATCGCCGAGAAGCTGGTGATCTCGGCGAAGACCGTCGATCACCATGTCTCGGCGGTGCTGGGAAAGCTCGGTGTAGGCGCATCCGCCGGTTAAGTTCTCGCCATGGGAGGCACGGAAGTCGTGGAGCTGACCGGGCTCGGCCGAACCGAGCTCGCGGCGGGCCGCTACCAGCGTGCCCGCCAGGCGTTCGAACGCTCGCTCGAGCTCGAGGAGACCCCCGAGGCACTCGAGGGCCTCGGCCACGCCGCCCGGTGGCTCGTTGACCCCGAGGTCGCCCGCAGCGCGCGCGAGCGGGCCTACGCCCTCTATCGTGATCGCGGCGACCGCGCGAAGGCGGCCGGGGTTGCCCTGTGGCTCGGCGAGGACGCCAAGATCGTGCATGGCGACGAGGCGCTCGCCGCCGGCTGGTACGCGCGGTCCCACACCCTGCTCGAGGGCCTCGACGATGTCCCCGAGCGGGGCTGGCTCGCGGTGCGCGAGGGCGACCATGCGCTGTTCGACCACGCCGACGCGGTGGTCGCGCTCGCGCGCGCGGAGACGGCGATCGAGCTCGGCCGCAAGCACGGCGACGCCGACCTGGAGCAAAACGGTCACGCGCTTCGCGGGCTGGCGTCGGTGACGCTCGGCGAGGTGAGCGGAGGTATGCGCGAGCTCGACGCGGCCTCGACGGCGGCGATCGCGGGCGAGCTGACGGCGACTGAGGCAGGACGCGTCTGGTGCTATCTGATCTACGCCTGCCAGCGAGTGCGCGACGTTCAGCGCGCGGGCGAGTGGTGCGCGACGGTCCGCCGGCGCGCGGAGGAGCTTCAGCACCGCCCGCTGTTCGGCTACTGCCGCACGCATTACGCCGGGGTGCTGACCACCCGCGGCGAGTGGGAGCAGGCCGAGCGGGAGCTCGCGGCGGCGGCCGACGACTTCGCGGCGGCGGCGCCGGGCGCCGCTTCCGAGGCCGAGCTCGCGCTCGCCGAGCTTCGCCGGCGGCAGGGACGCATCGACGAGGCGGCGGCGATCTGCGACCGCTATCCCGCCCACCACGCCTCGCTTCTGTGCGCGGCCGAGCTGGCATGGGACGCCGGCGACGCGGCTCGGGCCCGCGAGCTGCTGGACCGCCGCAACCGCAAGCAGCCCGAACGGGTCGCGAGCTCGGACCTGGCGGGACTCGACCTGGCGGTTCGGGTCCACGCCGCCGCCGGCGAGCGCGGCCCGGCCCAGGAGGCGGCCCGGCGCCTGACCGACCTCGCGTCCACCGAGGCATCGCGCGCCGCGGCGGCGTACGCCAGCGGCCTGAGCGCCGCGGACGATGCCGAGGCCCGCCGGTCGATGGAGGACGCGATCGACAGCTGGACCTCAGTCGGCATGCCGTTCGAGACCGCGCGGGCGCGGGTCGCGCTCGCCCGCAACCTGCGGGCGGCCGGTCGCGAGGCCGACGCCAACCGCGAGCTGGAGGCGGCACGCGCGATGCTCGCCGAGGTCGGCTCGACCATCGACGCGGCCGCGATGGACTCGCCGCTGTCAGCCGCCGCCGGCGGCGCAGACGGCGAACTAACTGCCCGGGAGCTCGAGATCCTGCGCAATGTCGCCGAAGGCCTCAGCGACAACGAGATCGCCAAGAAGCTTTACCTCAGCCCCCATACGGTTCACCGCCACGTGGCCAACATCCGCACCAAGCTGCGCCAGCCCTCGCGCGCCGCCGCCGCGGCCCAGGCCGCTCGCGACGGTCTGATCTAGCCCGGTTAGCACCCTGCACATGGGCATGGCCGGATCCGGCCAGCCGCTCGAAATGGCCGTAAACGGCGAAGCGGGGAGGCCTCCCTAAGCGCAGGATCCCCCAGGATCCGCAACCCGCGACTCACGAGATCACCCCCAATGAACGGCGACACCCCGGTCCTCAGCTACTGAGTATGGACGCCCGGCTCATCACCTACCTCCGCCAGCAGCACCTCGCCCTGCTCTCGCTCTTCCTGGTGATCGCCGGCGGTACCGAACTCGCCTCTCGGCGCCGCGCAACAGCGTCCAGTCCAAGAGCGTCAAGAACGACGCGCTCAAGTCCCAGCATCTCAAGGCCTCGGCGCGCAGACGGCAATCCAGCCGAAGAATCCAGCCCAAGATGGGGAGGGCTCCGAGCCGACATAGGGACGGCCTCCCGATGCGCCAGGTGGGACCCCGCCGTACGTTCGTCGCGACCTCGAGCTTGGAAGGAAGCGATGAGTGAAAACGGGAAGGTCGTCGTCAACTTGACCACGGGCCACGAGGACTCCGATCGGCTTACCGTGGCGTTCCTGGTCGCCACCGCGGCGCAGTCCGCCGGTCGCGCGGTGGTGATGTTCCTGACCAAGGAGGCGGTCCGGGTGGGGCTCCCCGGCTACGCGGCGGCGGCCGAGTCGGCCGGCGCGCCGCCGGTCGCAGGGCTCTTCGAGCAGTTCGCCGACGCCGGCGGGGAGCTCTACGCCTGCCCGGTCTGCTTCGAGGCCCGCAAGCTGGATCCGGACGATCTCGTCGACAACGCACGGGTCGCCGGCGCGACGCCGCCTCTTCGACTGGATCGACGGCGACGCCACCGTCTTCAGCTACTGATCATGACCGCGAGGCTAAGCCGCCGGCCGCGCCGGCTCAACGGAGGCGAAGGGACTCTGGCCGCCCCAGGTGGCGAACTCCCGCACGAGGTGGCGCGGACCCTCGATCTCGATCCGGCGCGCCTTCATCGCCTGCCCGAGCGACATGCGCCCCATGTACCACCTCGCCACCGAGTCGGTGTCCGAGGTGACGACGAGGTCCTCGTCGTAGCCCGGGGGCTTCATGCAGACCTCCGGCTCGGGGCGCTGGACCAGGAGCCAGAAGCGCTGCTTCGGCGCGTCCCGGAGGCTGAAGCGGACGACGACGCGCTCGTCGGGCATTCGGTCGCGGTCCATCGACTTGCAGATTCCCCAGAGCAGGACCGACGGGTCGAGCGGCTCCACGGCTGCCTCGAGCCACCTCGCACCCCAGACGCCCATCGCCTCGCAGACGCCCTCGAGCTCACGCCCCTGCTCGGTCAGCTCGTAGAGATAGCCGCGGCCCTTCGGCTTCGGCCGTCGCTCGATCACCCCGGCCAACTCGAGCTGGCGCAGGCGCTCGGTGAGCAGGCTGCGCGGGATCCCCGGCGCGCCCTGCTGGAGCTCGCTGAACGTGTCGGCGCCGAGCAGCAGGTTGCGGACGATGATCGGCGTCCACCGCGTGGCGAGGATCTCCGACGCCCGCGTGATCGGGCAGAAGTACTGGCCGTACGGGTCGCCGATCGACACCCTTCCAGTGTCCCACCACGCCGACGGGGGCGCGCTGCTCAGGTCCAGATTTTGGCCTTTCCAGGAGCTGCGGACCGGGAGATCCTGGGCGCATGATCGATTCGAACCGTCTCATCCGGATGCTGGTAATGGCCCTTGGCGTCGCGACTGCGCTGGTTCTGCCAGCGGGAGCGCAGGCGGCAACCACCTGCTCGTTCAACGGCGACCTGCTCTTCGTCGAGATGAGCGCCGACGGCGACATCGCCGACCTCGAGATCGGCGGCGGCGGCGTCATCCTCGTCGACGGCGCGAGCGGCCCGGTCATCTGCGGCCCCGACGGCCCACCGACCGTGACCAACACCGAGACCGTGGCGATCGTCGACAGCTCCGACGCGCCGTCGACGCCCGCGCCCACCGACGGCACGACGAGGGTCGAGATCGTCGAGCCCTCCGCGTTCGTGCCGGGCGCGACGCTGAACGGCGAGGGCGGCGGGCCTCGGCGAGATCGAGTTCGCGATCAACCTCGGTGCGGGCGCGGCGGATCGGCTGGAGGTCGTCGGGAACAGCACGGCGGCGGCGGACCGCTGGGTGATCGGCACGTCCGGCGTCAACTGGAACGCCGGCGCGCCCGACCCGGCCCCCGACGCCGACCTGGTCACCTTCTCGCAGTTCGACAGGTGGGTGTTCGCGCCCGGGGCCGGCGACGATCTGGTCAGCGCCCAGGGCGGCGCCGGGACCGGTGCCGAGTTCACGGGATCGCTGGACATCTCCAGCGACAGCGGCAACGACACGATCTCGGGTGGCTCCGGTAACGACGAGCTCGACGGTGGAATCGGCAACGACGGGATCCGTGGCCACGGCGGCAGCGATCGCGTCGAAGAGGAAGCG
Organism: uncultured Solirubrobacterales bacterium; assembly: GCA_963729065.1. Taxonomy (GTDB): domain Bacteria; phylum Actinomycetota; class Thermoleophilia; order Solirubrobacterales; family 70-9; genus WHSW01. The sequence continues at coordinate 31,887 of CAVSMS010000006.1, read as the reverse complement.
GGAGACGACGTGGTCGACGGCGGCGCGGGCGAAGACGACCTCTCCTACCTCGGAGCCCCAACGGGCGTGACCGTCGACCTGGGTCGTGCCGGGCCCCAGGACACCGGCGGCGCCGGCGTCGACACGATCGCCGAGATCGAGAACATCGAGGGGACCGACCACGCCGACACCCTGACCGGCAACGCCGGGTTCAACTACGTCATCTCCAACGGGGGCGACGACCTGCTCGACGGAGCGGCCGGCGACGACGCGATCACCGGCGGGGACGGCAACGATGCCGTCACCTACGCGCGCGCCCCGGGAGCGGTCACCGTCGACCTGAGCGCGAGCTCGGGCACCGGCTACGGCAACGACGGCATCGCCGAGGTCGAGAGCGTGATCGGCTCGCCGTTCGACGATCGCCTGGTCGGGAACCGACGGGTCAAACTCGATCACCGGCCTCGGCGGCACCGACTCGATCAGCGCCCTCGCCGGCGCCGACACGGTCGACGTCCGCGACGGCGAGCGCCGACACCGCGAGCTGCGGCTCCGAGATCGACACCGCCACGGCCGATCAGCAGACGCTGGACACGGTCGATCCGGACTGCGAGGCCATCGACTTCCTGCCGGCCGACGCGGAGCCGCCGACGACGGGGAGCTTCGCCTCGAGCTCACCGCCAAGCGCAAGCAGCGCGTGCTGAAGCGTCGCGGCGTCGTGGTCGAGGCGAGCTGCCCGCTCGAGGCCTGCACCGTGACCGCGACGGCCAGGCTCAAAGGCCGCGGACGCAGGGCGCCCGCAGCGCTGAAGCCGGACACGGTCGAGCTCTCGGCCGGGATCGGCCGGCCGCTCGAGCTGGGGCTGACGAGGAAGGGCCGGCGAGCGTTGAAGGCCGGGCTTCGCGACGGCGAAAGCCGCCGAAGCTGGCGATCACGGTCGCGGCGACCGACGTCGCCGGGAACGACACGACGCGGGCACTCACCGTGCGCGCGAAGGGACCAGCGAAGTGATGGCCGGCCACCTCAGAGCGTTCGGCGTGCTGGTCATGAGCGCGGCGATCGCCCTGCTTGCAGCGACGTCCGCGAACGCCACGATCACCTGCAGCTACGACGCCGGCACGCTGAACGGGGTCCTGTTCGTGCAGATGAGCGAGTCCGGCGACGCGCTCGAGCTGACGGTGGGGAGCACGCCCGAGCTCGAGGTGATCGACCGGAGCCTGAACAGCAACCTCGGTTGCCCCGGAGCGGGCGGGCCGGCGACGGTCACGAACACCGACGTCGTGATCGTCAACGACAACTCCGACAACCCGGCCACACCGGCCACGACCGACGGGGAGGTGTCGGTGAAGGTCTTCCGACCCGCCTTCTTCGCCCCGGGGAAGACGCTCGAGTCGGGCAGCGCCGTCGTTCTCGGAGATCGAGATCCAGGTCAACTTCGGCGCGGGCATGGGTGACACCCTGGAGGTCAGGGGCGACGATCCGCCCAGCACGTGGAGGCTGGGCAACGGCGGTCTCGATTGGAACGCCCAGACACCGGATCCGGTTCCGGACGCCGACATCACCTCCCAGGGGGCCGAGCTGGTCCTGCTCGCCGGTGCCGACAACGACGACGCGATCGGTGCCCGAGGCGGGCCCGGTGTCGGGGCGCCGTTCACCGCGGCGCCGCTCCAGATCTCAGGGGGCCCGGGCGACGACACGCTCGAGGGCGGCGACAGCACGACCGCGTTCCTCGCCCCTGGCGACACCCTCATCGGCGACGAGGGCGACGACACCCTGCGCGGCTTCGCCGGCGACGACCGGCTCGACCAGGGGCCCGGCGACGACACGATGGTCGGCGGCGTCGGGACCGACAGCGTCGAGTTCAGCGATGCGCCCGCGGGCGTGACCGTCGACCTGGGCCGCACCACGCAGCAGAACACCGGCGACGGGCTCGACGCGATCAGCGAGGTCGAGCAGGCATACGGCTCCGACGCGAGCGACACGCTGATCGGCGACGGCGGCCCCAACCACCTCGCCGGGCGCGGCGGCGACGACACGCTCGACGGCCGCGCAAGCGCCGATTCGCTGATCGGCGGCGCCGGCACCGACGTGGTCTCCTTCGAGGAGGCGCCGACCGGCGTCGTCGCCGATCTCACCGCCGGGACCGCCACCGGTGGCGCCGGCGCCGACAGCCTCGTCGATCTCGAGAACATCGTCGGCTCGCCGTTCGCCGACACGCTGACCGGCAACGCGCTTGACAACTCGATCGTCGGCCTCGGCGGCACCGACTCGATCAGCGCTCTCGCCGGCGCCGACACGGTCGACGTCCGCGACGGCGAGGCCGACATCGCGAGCTGCGGCTCAGACCTCGACACCGCGACCGCCGACCTCCAGACGCTCGACACGGTCGACGCCGACTGCGAGACGGTCGACTTCCTTCGCGACGAGGCGATCGAGCTCACGCTCACCGCCAAGGCCAAGCAGCGGATCGCCCGGCGGCGTGCCGTCGTCGTCCGGGTGGCCTGCCCGCTGGAGGCGTGCACGGCGACGGCCAGCGCGGGCGGGAAGATCCGCGGTGGCGGACGCCTGAAGCTCGGGCCGGTGACCGCCACGGTCCCCGCCGGCGCCGAGCAGGAGGTCGCGCTGGCGCTGACCAAGGCTCAGCGGCGCAAGGTCAAGCGGGCGCTCCGCGCGGGCAAGGCACCGCGGCTGACCGTCACCGCAACGGCCACCGACGCCGCTGGGAACGCCGCTACGAAAACGGTCCGGGTGAGGGCAAAGCGGTGAAAAAGCTCACCTACGCCAACGTGATGTCGACCCTGGGCGTCTTCCTGGTGCTCGCCGGCGGCACCGCGCTCGCCGTCACGGCGCCCGACAACAGCGTCATCTCGAAAAGCGTCAGGAACAACGCGCTGACCACCAACGACCTCCGGGACGGCGTCGGAGTTCGGGGCGCCGACGTAATCGACGGCAGCCTCGAGGGTGCCGACATCGCGGAGTCGACTCTCGCCCAGGTGCCTTCAGCGCTGACCGCGTTGCAGGGTGGGCGCGGGCGCCACGCTTCCAGCGGCGGCTGCGACCCGGAGACCGACGAGTTCGTCTCCTGCGGGACGGTCCAGATCTCGCTCGCCGCGCCGGCGCGGTTGCTCGTCATCGGCACGGTGGAGGCGACAACGGAGCTCGGCGCCAACAACGCGTCGGGCGCAGTGTCGCATCGGCACGACCTCGGGGCCGATCTACTCCTCGACCACCGACTTCAGGTTCGTCGACGCCGGCGACACGACCTACGGGATCCACCTCGTCCCGGTGAACGCGGTGACGCCCGTCCTCTCGGCCGGCACGCACACCGTCGGCGTCGACTGCAACCAAGACCCCTACCACGGAGCGGTCTATTACCACCGAGGGCAGGTCGTCGCGGTCGCGCTCTCCGACGCCTGACCGTGCCGGGGTGGCGCGCTAGGCGCCGACCTCGGCCCAGATCGCGCCCTCGCCGTCCTCGTGCTTGCCCTCGGCGTCGTCGGTGGCGCCGACGCGGATCGAGATCTTCCCCGAGTGCCGGTTCTCGTGGAGCATCTGGTGCGCCTCCGGGACGCCGTCGAACTCCATCACCTGCGAGAGCACCGGGCGGATCTTGCCCTCGGCCATCAGCTGGTTGGCGCGAGTGCACTCGTAAGCGTTGGCGAAGTGCGAGCCGAGGATCTCCTTCTGCTTCATCCACAGGTAGCGGACGTCGAAGTCGAGCGTGTAGCCGGACGTGGCGCCGCAGATCACGACCTTGCCGAACGGCTTCACGGTGAAGACCGACGTGGGGAAGGTCGCCTGGCCGACGTGCTCGAAGACGATGTCGGGGGCGTCGCCGAGGATCCCCTTGACCTTCTTCGCGAAGCCGCGCGAGGCGGCGAACCGCTCCTTCTCCGCCCCCCGGTCGACGGCGGGATGGTTGGCGTCGGTGCGCATCATCTCGGCGAACTCGTTGCGGTTGACGTAGTCGACGGCGCCCAGCTGCTTGACCAGCTCGCCCTTCTCGTCGGAGGAGACGACGCCGACGGCGTTCGCGCCCGCCGCGGCACAGAGCTGGGTGGCGAAGACGCCGAGCCCGCCGGCGGCGCCCCAGATCAGCACGTTGTGGCCGGCCTGGAGCTTGCAGCGGTCCATCAGCATCCGGTAGGCGGTGAAGTAGGTGAGCCCGTAGGCCGAGGACTCGACCCAGGAGAGGTTGCGCGGCTTGGGCAGCAGCTGCTGCGCCTGGACCTTGGTGAACTGGGCGAACGAGCCCCAGGTCGTCTCGTAGCCCCAGATCTCCTGGCTCGGCGCCGCCATCGGGTCGAGGCCGTGGACCTCGACGTCCTCGTAGGAGGCCTGGTTGCAGTGGATCACGACCTCGTCGCCGGGCTGCCAGCGGGTGACTCCCTCGCCGACCTTCCAGACGATCCCGGAGGCGTCCGAGCCGCCGATGTGGTGGCCGTACTCGGGGTGGTCGCCGTAGCCGAAGACCGAGACGGGCTTGCCGAGCGCCGCCCAGACGTTGTTGAAGTTGACGCCGGCGGCCATCACGCGGACGATGACCTCGAAGGCGCCGGGCTCCGGAACCTCGATCTCCTCGATCTGGAAGGCGTCCTTGGGCTCGCCCTCGCGGTCCTGCCGGATCACCCACGCCGCCATCGTCTTGGGCAGCGTTCCGGGCTCTGTGTCGAGCTTCGAAACCTCGGTTACGTCTACGGCCAACGGATAACTCCTGTCTTGGGGATCTGAGGCGGCGCATGCTAGAGCACGTACTCGCGATAGAACCCGGATGGAATGCAGGTCCACGAGCTCATCGACGGCGGCCAGAGAGCCGAGGAGGTGGCGGAGCTGGTCGCCGCGTTCCTGCGCCCCGCGAAGCGGACGCTCGAGCTCGCCCTCTATGACATCCGCCTGCCCGGGCAGGCCGGGGACCTGGTCGCCGACGAGCTCCGCGCGGCCGCGGGCCGCGGCGTGGCAGTGCGCCTGCTCTACAACGTCGACTCCAACCGCCCGCCCGCGATCCAGCCGCCGCCGAGCACGAGACCGGAGCTCCTGCACGAGCTCCCGATCGAAGACCGCGCGGTGCCCGGGATCCCCGACCTCATGCACCACAAGTACGTCGTCCGCGATCGCGAGGCGGTGTGGACCGGGTCGGCCAACTGGACGACGGACTCATGGACGCGCCAGGAGAACGTCGTCGTCGCCCTCGACTCGGCGCCGCTCGCCGCCGCCTACGCCGCGAACTTCGACGAGCTCTGGGAGCGCCCCGACGTCGGGCGCTCGGGGCGCGTTGAGCCGGCGCCGGTCGAGCTCGAGGGCGGGCGGACGGCGCGCCCCTGGTTCACCCCCGGGCACGGGGAGCAGCTCTCACAGCGGATCGCGACCGCGATCGGCTGCGCGCGGCGGCGGGTGCGGATCGCCTCTCCGGTGATCACCTCGGCGCCCGTGCTCGCGACCCTGGCGGAGCTCGGGGAGCGGGGAGGGGTCGACGTCGCCGGCGTGATCGACGAGCCGCAGACCGATGCGGTCTACGGCCAGTGGGCGACCAACGGCACGTCCGCATGGAAGATCCCGCTGCTGGCGAAGACGCTGAGCCTGCTGCCGTTCTCGGGCAAGCGATCGACCCCGTGGGGGCCGGGGACCGTCCACGACTTCATGCACGCGAAGGTGACCGTCGCCGACGACGTCGTCTTCGTGGGCTCCTTCAACCTCTCGCGCTCGGGAGAGATGAACGCCGAGAACGTGCTCGAGCTCCGCGATCCCGAGCTGGCCGACCGGATGGCCGCGTTCGTCGACGCGGTACGCGGCCGCTACCCGGCCACGTCCGTGCCCCCGCAGGCGATGGCGACGATCTCCGCCGTGGCGTCGGCGACCGTTGGGATCTCGAAGTCGGCCGGGGAGATGCGGCCGGCGTCGAGCAGCTCCGCGCGCACCCAGTCGAGCAGCCCCGACCAGTAGTCGGCGCCGACGAGCACGACCGGGTGGTCGATCGCCTCCCCGGTCTGGATCAGGGTCATGACCTCGAACAGCTCGTCGAGCGTGCCGTAGCCGCCGGGCAGCGCGACGATCGAGTGCGAGTAGCGCACGAACATCAGCTTGCGGGTGAAGAAGTAGTCGAACGTGAGCCCGATGTCGACGTACGGGTTGAGCGCCTGCTCGTGCGGGAGCAGGATGTTGAGGCCGACCGAGGTCGCCCCGGCCTCCTGGGCGCCGCGGTTGGCGGCCTCCATCAGCCCCGGGCCGCCGCCGGTGATCACCGCGTACCCCGCCTCGCCGATGGCCCTCCCGATCTCCCGCCCGCGGGCGTAGAGGGGGTGCTCGGGCCCATGCCGGGCGGACCCGAACACGCAGACCGCCGGCCCCAGGTCGGCGAGTGCCTCGAACCCCTGGCGCAGCTCCTTGTCGACCAGTGCGAGGCGCTCCGCGTCGGTGCGTGTCGAGGCCACGGCGGGCTGCTCGGCGCAGATGATCTCCTCGCCGAGGGTGGGGGGAGGGGCGGGTCGTGGTTGGCTCATTGCACTGTCAGCTTCGCGTCCGGGGGCCCGACTACCTTCGAGAGTCCACATGGAAGCATCCGAAAGACCACAGCTGCCGTTCGACGAGACCGCCGGCGACGCCGCCGTTCGGGCGCTCGACGACCGGCTGGTGATCGAGCGGCTCGAGGTCAACGACGCGCGGGCTGCCCGGCTCGTGCGCGACCGGGCCGCCGCCGGCCGGGCGGCGCCCGAGACCGTGCGCAAGGCGATCGAGATCGGCAGCCGGGTGCTCGACAGCGAGGCGACCGCGGCGAACGTCGACTACGTGCGCCGCGAGCTCGAGCAGGGCCTCGGCGAGCTCGACACGCGCCTCGGCGACACGCTGGAGGAGAGCGCCGAGGCGCTGGCGACCCAGATCGCCGCCGCCTTCGGCGCCGATCGCAACGACTCGGTGCAGGCCCAGATCAAGGAGATCGTCAGCACCGAGACGCGCCAGCACCGCGACGACCTGCTCCGCACCCTCACCGCCGAGGACGGCTCCAACCCGCTGCTGGCCATCCAGGCTCGCCTGGGCAAGGCGATGCTCGAGGCCGAGGAGCGCCACCGGGCGGAGGTCGAGCGCCTGCGCGAATCCCACACCAAGGACGCGCGCGCGATGCAGGGCCAGGTCGGCGACCTGCGCAAGGAGATCGCCCGGCTGCTCGAGCGCGACGACGCCGACGAGCGGGTCGCCGAGGCCGAGGCCGCCGGCACCCGCAAGGGGGTCTCGTTCGAGGAGCGCGTGCACGCGGCGATCGAGGCGATCGCCGGCTCGCGCGGCGACCTCGCCACGCACACCGGGGCCGAGCAGGCCGAGGGCGGCGGGCGCAAGGGCGACACGCTGGTCGAGATCGGCGCCTGCGACGGCGCCTCCCAGGGACGGATCGTCTTCGAGTCCAAGGACAAGCAGCTCTCCAAGCCCAAGGCCTGGACCGAGCTCAACCAGGCGATGGCGGCTCGCGCCGCGTCGTTCGCCGTGCTCGTCGTCGCCGGGGACGACAACGTGCCCTCGGGGCGCGACACGCTCACCGAGTATGAGGGCAACAAGCTGATCGTCGCGGTCGACCGCGAGGAGCCGGCCGGGTCGGCGCTGGCGCTCGCCTACCGGCTGGCGACCGCGCGCGTGGCCATGGCCCGCGACCGCGACCTGCGCGTCGACGCGATCGCCGTGCGCGACACGGCGGCCGAGGCGGTCAGCCTGCTGCGCTCGGCGCAGGCGATCCGCTCGACCCTGACCGGGATCAAGACGAGCTCCGACAAGGCCCGTGCCGGCCTCGACTCGATGATCGCCGCGCTCGAGGAGAAGCTCGAGCGGATCGACTGCCTGGTCGCCGAGGAGGCGGCCGAGGCCGAAGCGGAAGCCGAAGCCGACTAGGGCAGCAGCAGCTCGTTCTGGGAGCTGGCGCGCTCGGGGCCGACCGCGAGCTCGTCCTCGCGCGCGTTCGAGTCCTTGGCGGAGACGACGAAGTCGCCCTGCTCGAGGTTGAGCCTGAAGTCGCCGGTCCCCTGGGGGACGATCTCGGGGCTCTCCCTGTCGACCGGGCCCTCCAGCAGCAGCGCCGTCGGGTCGTTGGTCTGGTTGGAGATCGTGATCGTCGCGAGGCCGGCCCCGACGGCGCTCGGGCTCAGCGAGACCTCGCTGTCGCCGATCCGGGCGCTCAGCTGGATCGGCGCCGGCGGCCGAGGGTTGTTCTCGAAGTCCTCCGAACCGCAGGCGGACACCGCGAGCGCGGCGAGCAAGGCCGCGATCGGCGCGATCATCCTCCTGCGGGCGCCCATCGTTGCCGCAACCCTAGCTCACCGCTCCGGCGCCTCGCCTCACCTGCGGGCCCGTCGCCGGGCCGCGGCGGGTCGCTCAGAAGGGTGGTTCGACGACCTCGGCCGCCGTCCCGGCCCCGACCTCGACGGCGGTCCCCGGCTCCGCCTCGCGGCGCAGGATCGCGAGGGCGATCGGCCCCCGCGCGGGTGAGATCACGGCGGTCCCGATCGTCCCCAGCTCGCGCTCGCCGAGCCGCACCGGATCGCCCTCGGCGGCCGGCGCGGACAGCCGCAGGCCGCGGAGGTGGCGGTTGGGCTTGCCCCTGTAGTGGAGGCGGGCGACCGTCTCCTGGCCGATGTAGCAGCCCTTGGTGAAGCTCACCGCGCGGTCGTTGATCCCGGCCTCCTGCGGCATCGTCGCGGTCGTCATCTCGTGCCCGAAGCGCGGCCGGCCGGTCTCCACGCGGGCGATCTCCGCCGCGGCCTCGCTGACGGGCTCGGCGCCCGCCTCGGCGAGCGCCGCCAGCACCGCGCCGGCGGCGTCGCGCGCCACCAGCAGGTCGACCCCGAGATCGGTGCTCACGGCGATGCACTCGACGCCGCCCGAGGGTCGCCGTCCGGTGGGAGTTCTCTGGCCCCGCCGGGCCGCCGAGCGCCACCTGCTCCGCCGACGGGCCGATCACCGAGATCACGGTGAGCTCCCCGGTGGCCTCCTCGACCTCGACGTCGCGCCCGACCTTGTACATCGCGAGATGGCGCAGCACCGCGTCGCCGGCGATTGCCTCGGTGTCGATCCGCAGGCCGTCCTCGAGGCGCAGCACCCGCATGTCGCCCTGCAGGTGGCCCTTCCGATCGAGCAGAGCCGAATAGCAGCCCTCGCCCGCAGCGAGCGCCTCGACATCGTTGGTCAGCTGGCCCTGGAGGTAGTCCGCGGCCTCGGGCCCGGACACCCACAGCGACCGCCGATCGGGCCGCTCGAGCACCCCCGCCGCCTCCCGCAGGACCCGGTACTGGGCATCAAGCTCGGCTTCGATCGCGGTCTCCATCGCTGCTTCGATTGTGACAGCGAGGCGCAGCGACTCGGCTCTCCCTGTGGCGTGCGAGGCCGTTGCGCCGAGGACGAAAGGCGCCCACCGCCCGTGAGTGGCCGAAAACGATGGACTATTGAGCGAAATCCGCCAGTCGGCCGTCGACCGCCGATCCCGTAGCGCCCGCGCCACACCCACGCGCGACGATCGAGGCACAAACGCCCGCGTCGCCACACACCTCCACCCCTTACTGCCAAGCAACGGCCCGCGCCCTCGCAACGGCCGGGGCGCTCGCATCAAGAGGCCAGAACACCCAAACCTTGAGTTCAAGGTTTTGATTTGTCAAAATATCGCTTGTGGGTGAGCGAAAAGACAAGAAGGACCGCGGGATCAGCCGCAGGCGACTGCTCGCCGGCGGCGTCGTCGCCGCGCCGACGCTCGCCCTGCTGCACGAGACGGTGCCGCACCAGGGCCTGCACGACGCGCTCTCGAGCAACGGCGAGCGCCGAGGCGGCGACGGTCAGCCACGGGATGCACTTCACCGACGCCGGCCACGCCACCGGGGGTCATGCCGCGTTCTCGGCCGGGCGCGAGGTCGACCACGCGGCGAACGGCTTCAACCCGACCGACGTCCTGCGCGACTTCGACTACGGGACCACGCGCAGGCTCGCGAGCGGCCGGGTCCTCCGCGAGTGGGAGATAGTCGCGATCGACAAGGAGATCGAGGTCGCGCCCGGCGTCTTCTACGAGGCCTGGACCTACAACGGGCGGGTCCCCGGCCCGACCCTGCGGTGCCGCGAGGGTGAGCTGCTGCGGATCAAGTTCGCGAACGGCTCCGAGCACCCGCACACGATGCACTTCCACGGCATCCATCCGGCCTTCATGGACGGCATGCCGGGGATCGGCGAGCAGCGCGGCGGCGGGACGATCGACCCCGGCCAGACCTTCACCTACGAGTTCGACGCGAGCCCCTTCGGAGTCCACCTCTACCACTGCCACGTCTCGCCGCTTGCCTCGCACATCTCCCGCGGGCTCTACGGCGCCTTCGTCATCGACCCGAAGGACGGCCGCGCCGACGCCGACGAGATGGTGATGGTGATGAACGGCTTCGATACGAACTTCGACGGCTCGAACGAGGTCTACGCCGTCAACACCGTCGGCTTCCACCACGTCGCCGACCCGATTCGGGTCAAGCGCGACCAGCTCGTCCGGATCTACCTGGTCAACGTGCTCGAGTTCGACCCCCTGAACTCCTTCCACCTGCACGCGAACTTCTTCCACTACTTCCCGACCGGGACCTCGCTGCAGCCGACCGAGTTCACCGACACGGTGATCCAGGGCCAGGGCCAGCGCGGGATCCTCGAGCTCCGCTTCCCGTATCCGGGCCAGTACATGTTCCACGCGCACGTGAGCGAGTTCGCCGAGCTCGGGTGGACCGGCTTCTTCGAAGTCAGCTGATGGAGGCGACCGCCACCACCCGGCGCGGTGCGCTCGGACGGGTTCCCGCCTGGGTGCTCGGGGTGCTGCCGCTGCTCGCGATCGCGATCCTGATCGCGGTATTCGCGGCGCTCGGCGGCCCCGGGCTCGGCGAGCGCTCCGGGCCCGCCGGTCGAGGAGCTGACGGTCGAGCGCACGGCGCTGCACCCCGGTGAGATCGAGCTTGCGGTCCGCAACGACGGCCCCGACCCGGTCGAGATCGCGCAGGTGGTGGTCAACGACGGCTACGCCCCGTTCGTGGCCAGCGACGGGCGCGAGATCGGGCGGCTCGGCTCGACCACGCTCGCGATCGCCTACCCCTGGATCGAGGGCGAGGCCTACACGGTCTCGCTCCTGACCTCGACCGGGGGCACGATCGAGCACGAGATCCCGGTCGCCTCCGAGACCCCGGAGGCCGACGCGGGCTTCTTCGGCCTCATGGGCCTGCTCGGCCTCTACGTCGGCGTGATCCCGGTCTCGCTCGGGCTCCTGTGGCTTCCGTTCACGCGCAGGATCGGCGCCGGTTGGCTGCGGGCGCTGATCGCGTTCACGGTCGGCCTGCTCGCGTTCCTCGCGGTCGACGCGGCGCTCGAGGGGCTCGAGATCGCCGCCGCCGCGCCGTCGGCCTTCGGCGGCGCGGAGCTGGTCTTCCTCGGGGCGCTGATCGCCTTCCTGGCGCTCTCGGGCGTCGACGCCTACCTGCGTCAGCGGCGCGCCCGCGCCGCGGCGGCCGGCGCGGCGCGTGGCCCGTACCTGGCGCTGATGGTCGCGATCGGGATCGGCCTCCACAACCTGGGGGAGGGCCTCGCGATCGGCTCGGCCTACGCGGCCGGAGCGCTCGCGCTCGGGGCCTTCCTCGTCGTCGGCTTTGCGATCCACAACACGACTGAGGGCCTCGCGATCGTCGCCCCGCTCGGCGACAGCCGGCCAAGCTTCGGCCGGCTCGCGGCGCTCGGGCTGATCGCCGGTGGCCCGGCGATCCTCGGCGCCTGGATCGGTGCCGCGGCCTACAACCCGAGCCTTGCGGCGCTGCTGTTCGGCGTCGGCGTCGGGGCGATCGTCCAAGTCGTCTGGCAGCTCGTGCCGCAGATCCGCGACGAGCGCCACACGCTGCTGCATCCCCAGGCGGTGGTCGGCCTGGTGGCAGGGATCCTCGCCCTCTACGCGACCGGCCTCCTGGTGAGCGTTTAGATGAGCAATCCCACGACTTCACGCACGCGGATGACGCGCGGATACCGTCCCCGGATCGCGCCCGTCGTCCTCGCCCGTACTCACGAGTACGGGCTTCGTCCGCCATCCACGCCCGGCTCGGTCCCTCGCGCCCCCGCGCACGCGAGGCCGTGGAATTGATCATCTGATGGGCCACGCGAGGATCAAGCGAGGGCGGGCCGCGGTCACGACCGAGGCGATCGAGGACTACGCGAAGACGATCTACGCGCTCGCGAATCGCGAGCAGGGACCGGTCGGCACCTCGGCCCTCGCCGACGGCCTCGGGGTCTCGCCCGGCACGGTGACGGCGATGCTGAAGCGGATGGCCGAGCTCGGCCTGGTCGACCACGAGCCCTACCACGGGGTCGCGCTCACCGACTCGGGCGAGCGCGTCGCGCTCGAGGTGATCCGCCACCACCGGCTGATCGAGTCCTATCTCGCCGACGCCCTCGACATGCCCTGGGATCGCGTCCACGAGGAGGCCGAGGTGCTCGAGCACTACATCTCGGAGGACCTCGAGCGCCGGATCGCGGCGAAGCTCGGGGACCCGAGCCGCGATCCGCACGGCGACCCGATCCCGAGCGCCGAGCTCGACATGGCCGCCGACGAGACCGTCTCGCTGGCAGAGCTCGATTCCGGCGACTCGGGCACCTTCGAGCGCGTCTCGGACCGCGATTCCGAGATGCTCCGCTTCCTGGACCGGCGCGGGATCAGACCTGGGTGCGGCCTGCGCATCCGCGCCCGCGACCCGTTCGAGGGCCCGCTGTTCGTCGAGGTCTCCGGCGAGGAGCACGTGCTCGGTCTCCGGCTCGCCCGCGCGATGCGGGTCACGCGTTCGCGCGCACGCGGTTGAGGCTGCTCGAGAAGACCACGGCCGAGCCGCGAACGCGGCAGCCCGCGGAGGCCGCCACCGACCGGGAGGCCGAGGCCGCGCTCCCGGGCGAGGCGGCGGTCGCCCGGGCCGCCCGACGGTCGCTCGATGGCGAAACGCGCGGGCCGGCGCGGCTCTGGCCGTTCCTCGGGCCGGCGTTCATCGCCGCGGTCGCCTACATCGACCCGGGCAACTTCGCGACCAACATCGCGGCCGGGGCGCAGTTCGGCTACCTGCTGCTCTGGGTCGTGGTCGCGGCGAACCTGATGGCGATGCTGATCCAGACCCAGTCGGCGAAGCTCGGGATCGCCACCGGCAAGAACCTGCCTGAGCTCTGCCGCGAGCGCTTCTCGCGCCGGACGTCACGCGGCCTGTGGGTGCAGGCGGAGGTGGTGGCGATGTCGACGGACATCGCCGAGGTCGTGGGCGCCGCGCTCGGCCTCAATCTGCTGTTCGGGATCCCGCTCTTCCCGGCTGCCCTCATCGCCGGGGCGGGCGCCTTCGCGATCCTCGCCCTCCAGCAGCGGGGCTTCCGCCGCCTCGAGGCCGCGATCGCGGCGCTCGCCGGGGTCGTACTGGTGTGCTTCGGGCTCGAGATCTTCTGGGCGAAGCCCGACGTCCCGGATGTCGCGGGGCACCTGCTCGTCCCCGGGTTCAGCGGCACCGAGAGCATCCTCCTGGCCACCGGGATCATCGGCGCGACGGTGATGCCGCACGTCGTCTACCTGCACTCGGCGCTCACCCAGCGACGCGTGGTTGGGCGCAACGACGACGAGAAGCGGAAGATCCTGAGGTTCGAGAAGGTGGACGTGGTGATCGCGATGGTGATCGCCGGCGTCGTGAACCTCTCGATGATGGTGATGGCGGCGGCGCTGTTCAACGTCGGCGACCTGACCGGTATCGACAGCATCGAGGGCGCCTTCGAGGGGCTGCGCACCGCCGTCTCCGACAACGCGGCGACGGTCTTCGGGATCGCCCTGCTCGCCTCCGGCTTCGCCTCCTCGTCGGTCGGGACGATGTCGGGGCAGGTGGTGATGCAGGGGTTCATCCAGCGCCGGATCCCGATCTTCCTGCGCCGCGCGATCACCCTCGCGCCGGCCCTGATCGTGCTCGCGCTCGGCATCGATCCCACCAAGGCGCTTGTGATCAGCCAGGTGGTGCTCTCCTTCGGGATCCCGTTCGCCCTCGTGCCCCTGCTGCTGATCGCCCGCCGGCGCGAGGTCATGGGGTCGCTCGTCAACCCGGGTTGGCTGACGGCGATCGCGGCCGTGCTCGCCGGCCTGATCATCGCCCTGAACGTGTTCCTGCTCGAGCAGGTCTTCTTCGGCTAGCGGGCCGCGGGGGTAGGCTCCCCGGCGATGGCACTCGCCGAGGACTTCGGACAACTGCTCGACGCACTGCCGGCCGACTGGACCGACATCGTCTGCGACCTGCGGCTCACCGACGAGAACCGCTATATCGACGCCGCCGTGCTCCTGACCCAGGTCAACGCTCAGCCCTACTCCAAGGCGGAGTGGCACTTCCGGATCAACGTCGCCCACAGCTTCGGCCACGCGGCCGCGGCGGAGACCGTCACCGGCACCCTGGCGCTGCTCGACCAGGAGGGCATCGGCGGCGAGATGATCGTCCGCGACGTGCAGGAGGGGCGCGCCGAGGTAGTCCAGATGTGGGGCCGACCGGAGTCGGTACGGCGCGAGTTCCGCGCCCGGCGCTCGCTATAGCCACCTAGCCCGCTCGCGACAGGGTCGGGATGACCGACGCGAACTGGTTCGCGATCACCCGCGCGCGGTTGACCTCGGCGCGCGTCCAGGCGCGCTCGTCGCTGCGGTAGGCCTCGATGATCCCGATGCTGTCGCCTCGGCTGACGACCGGGACCATCAGTACCGAGCGCTCCCCGAGCTCGAGCAGCAGCGCCGCCTCTTGCGGGTCGCTGTCGGGATCTCCCACCAGCGTCTGCACCGGCACCTGGTCGCGGAGCACACTCGCGCTCAGCGGGTAGTCGGCGAGCTTGAACACCTTCTCGGGCGTGTACTCGCCGTTCTCCACGAGGGTCTCGATCACCTGCTCGTCAGGGTGATACGCCGAGAGGCAGACCTTCGAGGAGCCGAGCTCGGCCGCGATCAGCGCCAGCGCTCCCTCGAGGTCGCGTGGTGTGCTTGCGGCGGCGAGCCTGGCGCTCAGGTGGACGAGCCGGCGGTCGCTCGCTCCAACCGGTTGGTGCTCGGTCGGCAGCGAGTGGAAGCTCTCGGCGAGCGCCAGGCGGCAGACCTCGGCGGCGACGGGCGAGACCTCGGGCCAGGGCTCGTCGGGGTGCCCGAGGGCGTAGCCCTGGCCCCATTGCACGTCGAGGTCGGCGAGGACCGCGAGCTCGTCGAGGGTCTCGATCCCCTCCGCGCAGACGGTGGCGCCGACGTCGCGGGCGAAGCGCACGAACGACTCGACCAGGGCCATGCGCGCGACGTCGCTGTGGATGCCCCGGGTCAGTGCCTTGTCGAGCTTGACGATGTCGGGGCGCACGGAAACGAGCTGCTTGAGCCCCGCGTGGCCGGCGCCGGCATCGTCGATCGCGATCATCGCGCCCCGGTCGCGCAGGTCGGCCACGGCGCTCGAGAGCCGGTCGTCGTCGGGGACGAACTCGTGCTCCGTGATCTCGACGACGATCCTCTCGAGGCTCCCGGCAAGCGCGGCTTGGACCTCGTCCGAGCCGAGAGCGGAAGGGCTGACGTTGACGGCCAGGTGGGCGTCGAACGGGCGCCCGAGCGGCTCGAGCGCGGCGCGGATCGCGGTGGCCTCGAGCTGGGCGCCGAGCCCGCAGCCGTGTGCCTGCGCGAACCAGACGTCGGGCGAGCGGCCGTGCTCCCCCGGGAAGCGGGCCAGCGCCTCGAAGCCGATGACCCGACCGGAGGCGAGGCTGATCACCGGCTGGTAGGCGGGGATCACGGGACGGTCAAGGCTGAGCAGCTCCTCGACCTCGAGCCGCTGACGCTCGTCCCAGGTCGCCGGCGAGTGCTCGGGGTCGAAGCGCCTGGTGCGGCGCTTGCCGCCGCGCTTGGCCCAGTACAGCGCGCTGGCGGCGAGCTGACAGAGCGTGGAGGGATCCTCGGCGTCGATCGGGAAGGCGGCGACCCCGGCCGAGCAGCTGAGCTCGAACCCGTGGACCGGAACCGTGGCCACCGCCGCGCGGGCGCGCTCCGCGACCTCGAACGCGCTTTCGGAATCGCTGCCCGGGAGGATGAGCCCGAACTCGGCGCCGCCGATCCGGGCTGCCTGCCCGCCCTCCGGCAGAGCCCCTCGCAGGGCCGCCCCGACCCCGCGCAGTACCTCGTCGCCGTAGGGGTGCCCGTGGGCCTCGTTGACGGGCTTGAAGTTGTCGAGGTCGAGGACCACGAGCGCCGCCGTGTCGCCGCGCTCGCGGGCACCGGCCAGCTCGGCGGCCAGCGTCTCGTGAAAACGGCGGTGGTTGGCGAGCCCGGTGAGCGCGTCGGTGCCCGCGAGGCTCCGCAGGCGGCTGTGCTGCTGCTGGATCAGCACCAGCAGCGCCGCGGTCACGATCACTCCGGCCGCCGCGAGCAAGAACAGCACCGGCCCGTCGAGCCCGAGGGCGGCGACGATCACGGCCCCGACCCAGAGCAGCCCGCAGGCGAGGGCGGCAGGGATCAGCGCCCGCGAGCGGGTCGGGATCGGGTCAGCCGTGTTCGAGCCTCTGCCGAGCATTTGCCGGGGGTTTGCACCCCTCGGCCTCCCATCGGCGCCTCCGCGGCGGGCCTTTAAGCCGCCTGGCGCCTCATGGGTCGCCGGCGAGCGCAGGGAATGCCAGCTCGAGGTCGATCTCACGGGCCAGGATCCCGTGCTCGAGATCCCAGCGGGCCCAGGCCGCGAGCGTCGCGCGGTCGAGCCGCCCGGCGTCGCGGAACGCGTCCGCGGCGGTCAGCGCGTCGAGCTGGCGGCCCTGCTCGGCTGCGTCGAGCTCCGGGACCGCCTCCAGCAGGTCGGCGAGTGCGGCCTCGGGGTCGGCGTCGAGGTCGGTGTACCCGGCGTCCGTCGCCTCGACCATCGACTCGACCAGCCCCGGGCGCTCGCGCAGCGTCTCGGCGGAGGTGGCCAGGATCAGCTCCGGGTAGGGCGGGGCCCCGTAGTCGTCCACCCTGAACTCGCGGGTGGGGACGCCCTGCTCGCGCAGCGCCACCCCCTCGGCGTTCCAGAACGCCGTCGCCGCGTCGAGCCGGCCCGCGGTCAGCGCCGCGACCGCGTCGAAGCCGATCGTCACCCGGCCCACCGAGTCGAGGTCGGCACCGCCGGCCTCGAGCACCGAGTCGAGCACCGCCTCGTCGGACGGCAGGCCGGTCACTCCGACCTCCCCGCCCTCGAGGTCGGCGGGAGCGCGAACGGCGGCGCGGTCGCGCGCGATCACCGCGGCGAGCGGCCGGCCGACGATCGACGAGGCGCCGACGACGTCGATGCCGCGCTCACGGGCGAGGCCGAGGTCGTGGATGTCGAGGATCGCGAACTCCGCCCTGCCCGAGGCGAGGAGCTTCGGCGCGTCGGCCGACGACGAGGGCTCCCGCACGGTGAGCTCGAGGCCACGGTCCGCGTAGTAGCCCCGGGCGAGCGCCCGGTAGATCCCGGCGTGCACTGCGTTGGGCTGGAAGTCGAGCACGAGGGTCGCCTCGTCCGAGGCGCCCGGTTCAGCACCGCCGTCGCCGCAGGCCCCGAGGGCGAGCGCGGCGAGGGCGGCCGCCAGCGGCGCGGCAAGCCATCGCATTGCGCGGCGCAGGTTAGCCGGGGCCGTGGCGATAGCCTGCGCGCGTGGTCGACCACCTCACCGAAGAGCACCCGGTGACCCACGAGCTGCTCGCACTGATCGAGATCCCGAAGGGCAGCCGCAACAA
Organism: uncultured Solirubrobacterales bacterium; assembly: GCA_963729065.1. Taxonomy (GTDB): domain Bacteria; phylum Actinomycetota; class Thermoleophilia; order Solirubrobacterales; family 70-9; genus WHSW01. The sequence goes on along the minus strand of CAVSMS010000006.1, from coordinate 14,183 downwards.
GTACGAGTACGACGAGGGGATCGGCGAGCTGGTCCTCGACCGCTTCCTCTCCTCCTCGATGGTCTACCCGACCGATTACGGCTTCCTCATGGGCCACCGCGGCCGCGACGGCGACCCGCTCGACACGATGGTCTGCGTCTCGGAGCCGACCTTCCCGGGCTGCGTGATCCCGGTGAAGCCGATCGCGCTGTTCAAGATGCGCGACGAGAAGGGCGAGGACGACAAGGTCGTCTGCGTCCCGACACACGACCCGGGCTGGAACACGGCAAAGACGCTCGAGGACATCCCGAAGGCGATGCAGCAGGAGATCACCCACTTCTTCTCCGTCTACAAGCAGCTCGAGGGCAAGGACGTCGAGGTCGACGGCTGGCGCTCGCGCGAGGAGGCGCTCGACGTGATCGCCGACGGACGCCGGCTGCAGATGGACCATGACGCTCCACGGCGCAGCTGAGGGCGGGAGAGCCCGCTTGTCGACGGGCCGTCCTGTATAGACTGCCGCGCTGCACCCGACCGAGGACCCGACCGAGGAGGATTAGTTCAAGTGCAGGATCGAGGGCTGGCTGCGTACATCGCCGAGCTGATTGGGACCCTGTTCCTGGTCTTTGTCATCGGCGTGGTGGTAACGCTCTTCATCGCGACCAGCGACACGTCCCAGACGGGCTCGGACTACGCCGTTGTCGGGCTGGTGCACGCGTTCGTGCTGTTCCTCTTGATCATCGCGTTCGGTCAGGTGAGCGGCGGTCACTTCAACCCCGCGATCACGATCGCGGCGGCGGTGATGCGGCGGATCGACCCGATCGACGCGGTCGTCTACATCCTCGCCCAGCTCTCCGGCGGCGTCCTCGGCGCCCTGCTGGTGAAGGCGATCCTGCTCGACGAGGGGCAGGCGTCCAACTACGGGGCCGCGGCGATAAGTCCCTTGATCAGCGGGTCGTTCGCGGCTGCCTGCGTGGAGGGGCTGGGAACGTTCCTCCTTGTGCTCGCGGTCTGCGCCGTGGCGATGAACCCGCGCGCGCGCCAGGAGTGGGCGCCGTACGTGATCGGCACGACGCTCGGCTTCGCGGTGATGATCTTCGGCCCCCTCACCGGCGGCTCCTTCAACCCGGCGCGCTGGTTCGGCCCGGCGCTGATCGGCGATTCGTTTAACGGCTTCAGCGACTCGTGGCCCTACGTCATCGGCCCGATCGTCGGCGGCCTGGTCGCGGTGCTCATCTACCGCTTCGTGATCGCGGGGCCGCAATACGCCGAGGGCCCGGAGCCGGCGACGACCGACGTCCGCGGGGTGGCCCAGGCGGTCAAGGACGCCGAGGTACGCGAGCGCAACAAGTAGGTCGCGCTAGCGTCTGACCCGTGCGCCGGGTCACCTTCTCCCGCAATTACACCCTCTCGCTGTCGCGCACGTGCCGGTGCTACTGCAAGTACTGCGCGTTCGCGACGCATAGGCCGCACCTCTATTCGCCCCAGGAGGTCGAGGAGCGGCTCGAGCAGGCGGTGAGGCGGAACGCCAAGGAGCTGCTCGTGCTCACCGGCGAGCTGCCCGAGGTCAACCCGGAGGTGGCGGGGCGGCTGGCCGAGTACGGCCACGACGATTTCGTCTCCTACGTGGTCTGGGCCTGCGAGCGGGCGCTCGAGCGCGGGATGCTCCCGCACACCAACCTCGGCGTGCTCTCCGCCGGAGACCTCTCCCGCTTGCGCGAGGTGACCGCCTCGCAGGGGCTGATGCTCGAGTCCACCAACCCGGATCTGGTCGTCCATCAGGGCTCGCCGACGAAGCACCCGGCCCGTCGCCTGGAGACGATCCGGGCCGCCGGCGAGCTGCGGATCCCGTTCACGAGCGGGATCCTGGTCGGAATCGGGGAGTCGGCGGACGACCGCGTCGCCGCGCTCGAGGCGCTCGCCGCGGTGCACGCCGAGTTCGGCCACATCCAGGAGGTGATCCTCCAGAACTTCGTCCCGCACCCGCGTTACTACGGGCGCGAGGTCGCCGAGATCGCCGACCGGGCGACGGAGGAGCGGTGGACGGGCGACGGTTCGCCGCTCGGCGATGAGGCCCCGGCGCCCGACTGGGCCTCCGAGGTCACGCTGGCCGAGATGAAGGGCCTCGTGGCGACCGCACGCGACCTGATGCCCGACGTCGGGATCCAGATTCCGCCCAACCTCTCGGACTGGTGGGTCGACCTCGTCGAGGCCGGGGCGACCGACCTCGGCGGCCTGTCGGCCAACGGCGACCACATCTCTCCGGAGCACGCGTTCCCGAGCCCGCACCAGGTCCGCAAGCGTCTGGCGCCGCGCGGCTACGCGCTCACCGAGCGGCTCTGCGCCTACCCGCAGTACCTCGACCCGGACTGGATCGAGCAGGGCGTGCTCGACGCGGTGAAGCTCAAGTACTGGAGCTTCATCCCCCGCCGCGGGTCGGGACGGCGGACCGAGCGCGAGATCGATCCGGAGCTGGCGCCGCGGGCGATCGAGCGCGGCCGCGCGGGCGAGCCGCTGAGCGAGGACGAGCTCACCGCCCTGTTCGCCGAGCGCCGGCCGGAGGTGATCGAGGCGATGCGGGCGGCCGCGGACGGGTTGCGCGCCGAGCTCGCCGGCGAGACGGCGACCTTCGTCGTCAACCGCAACATCAACTTCACCAACGTCTGCATCGTCGGCTGCGCGTTCTGCGGCTTCGGGCAGGGCAAGCGCTCGCCCGACGCCTATCTCGTGACCCCGGACGACTTCCAGGCGCGGGTCGCCGAGGCGGTCGAGTTCGGGGCGACGGAGATCTGCATGCAGGGCGGCATTCACCCCGAGTACACGCTCGAGGACTACGGCGGCTGGCTGCGGCTCGCCAAGGATGCGGCGCCGCAGCTTCACCTGCACGCCTACTCGCCGATGGAGGTCCACTACATGTGCGAGCGCTCCGGGCGCAGCCCGGAGCGGGTCTTCGACTACCTGCTCGAATGCGGGCTCGGGTCGACGCCCGGGACCGCCGCGGAGGTCCTCGACGACGGCGTGCGCGGCCGGATCTCGCCGAACAAGCTCCCGGCCGCGCGCTGGGTGGAGATCATCGAGGCGGCCCACCGCGTCGGCCTGCGCTCGACCTCGACCGTGATGTTCGGGCACATCGAGGAGCCCTGGGAGCTCGCCCGGCACATGCGCGTCGTGCGCGAGCTCCAGGAGCGCACCGGCGGGATCACCGAGTTCGTGCCGCTCTCCTTCATCCCGTTCCAGACCCTGCTGGGGCGCACGCACGGGATCGAGGAGATCTCGGCGGCCGAGAACCTCAAGCACACCGCCGTCTTCCGGCTCGCGCTCGGCCGCACGATCCCCAACCTTCAGGCGAGCTGGGTGAAGATGGGCCTCGAGGCCGCGACCGAGAGCCTGCGCTGGGGTGTCAACGACCTCGGCGGCACGCTGATGGAGGAGAACATCTCCCGCATGGCCGGCTCGCAGCACGGCGTCAGGCTCGAGCCCGAGCAGCTGATCGCCGCCGCTCGCGCCGCCGGCCGCACCCCCGCCCAGCGCACCACCCTGTACGAGCTCGTCGAGACCTACTAGGGCTAGTGATGCGCCTGGGGGCGCTCGGCGGCGCGGAGCCGCTCCGCGACGACGGCGAGCACTTTCCGGGCCACGCTCGGCACGTCATCGATCAGGGTCGAGAACTCGCGCGAGTTCAGCACGAGGAGGCTCATATCGGTCTCGGCCGTCACCGTCGCCGACCGCGGGGCCGAGTCGATCAGCGCCATCTCGCCGAAGCACTCGCCCGGTCCCAGCTTGCTGCTCTTGCGACCGCGGATCGAAGCACGCGCCGTTCCCGCCTCGATCACGAAGCATTCGTGGGCGGGCTCGCCCTGACGCATCAGCACCCTCCCGGCCGGGACATCCACCTCGACCGTCAGGGCCGCGATCTTGGCCAGCTCGCGCCGGTTGCAGGTCGAGAACAGCTGCACCTCCGCGAGCCGCTGGATCTTGGGATCCCGCGCCATCACGACGAGTATTTCACTCGGGCGGCGCTACCGGGTGATCGCGCGGAGCGATCGAGCGCAATCATGAGCCGATGCGCGCCATGGTCCTCGAGGCCGCGGGAACGCCGCTGAAGCCGGCGGAGCTCCCAGAGCCGCAACCGGGGCCGGGTCAGGTCGCGTTCGCGTGATCGCCTGCGCGGTCTGCCGCACCGACCTGCACATCTTCGACGGCGAGCTCACCGAGCCCAAGCTCCCCCTCGTCTTGGGCCACCAGGTGGTCGGCGAGGTCCTCGGGGTGGGGGAGGGCAGCGAGCGGTTCGCTCCCGGCGACCGGGTGGGCTGCCGTGGCTCGCCTGGGCCGACGGCGAGTGCCGCTACTGTCGCTCGGGGCGCGAGAACCTGTGCCCGAACGCGAAGTTCACCGGCTACGACGTCGACGGCGGCTACGCCGAGGTCGCGGTCGCCGACGAGCGCTACTGCCTGGAGCTGCCCGCGGACGCCGGGAGCGAGACCGCGCCGTTGCTCTGCGCGGGGCTGATCGGCTACCGGGCGCTGCGCATGTGCGGCGACGCCGAGCGCGTCGGGCTGCTCGGCTTCGGCGCCTCCGCGAGCCTCATCTGCCAGGTCGCCGCGCACGAGGGACGCCGGGTGTTCGCCGTCACCCGCGATCCCGACGCCGCCAAGCGGGAGCTGGCGAGCGAGCTCGGGGCGGAGTGGACCGGGACGATCGACGCCCTCCCGGAGGAGCTCGACGCGGCGATCATCTTCGCCCCCGCGGGGGAGTTGGTACCGGCGGCGCTGCGGGCGCTGGCGCCGGGGGGCGTGGTGGTTTGCGCGGGGATCCACATGAGCGACATCCCCTCGTTCCCTTACGAGATCCTCTGGGGCGAACGCCAGGTTCGCTCGGTGGCGAACCTCACCCGCGACGACGGCAACCGCTTCCTCGAGCTGGCGCCGCGGGTCCCGGTTCGGGCGCGGACCACGCTCTATCCGCTCGAACGCGCCAACGAGGCGCTCGAGGACCTGCGCGCGGGCCACTCGCCCGGCTCGGCCGTGCTCGCGGTCGCCGAGTGACGGATCTCACACGTCTCGTCCCCTGGCCGCGGCGCCCGCGCGGCGGTAGGGTGGGTCCATGGCCGACGTCACCGTGAGGCGCACGGAGGACCTTTTGACGACGTTCAGGGGCGGGATGCTCAAGGCACGCGCCGGCCTCGGCGTGAGCTCGTTCGGGATGCAGATCCTCCCGATTTCCTCCGCATACCGACGCCTACCCGGAGCACGACCACACGGGCGACGGGGAGGAGGAGGTAGCGCAGCAACGCGGCCACCAGGCCATCGCCGGTCGTGCTGTAATCGCCGAAAATCAAGTGGCCGCTTTGTTCGCCGCCGAAATTAAATCCATTGCGCAGCATTTCATCGATGACATTCTTGTCCCCCACCGGCGTGTGCACGACTGTCCGCCCGCCTGCTGGATCGCGGCAGCCAGGCCGGCATTGCTCATCACCGTCGTGACCAGAGTTTTTTGGGCGAGTCGTCCTTGCACCAGCATGTCCAGGCCGGCGATGGCCATGATGTCATCGCCGTCGATCAGATCGCCGGTCTCGTCGCAAAGCAATCACGCGGTCAGCATCGCCATCGTGGGCGATGCCGATATCGGCGCGATGTTCGCGCACCTTGGCGCAGAGCAGCTCCGGATGCATGGAACCGCATCCTTTGTTGATGTTCATGCCCGTCGGGTTGATTGCCATAAACGATGACTTCCGCGCCCAGCTCCCGCAGCACGCAAGGAGTCGATTTGTAAGCCGCGCCATGCGCGCAATCGACGACGATGCGCATGCCTTCGAGGGTCAGCCCGCGGGAAAGGAAGCTTTGGCAAATTCGATGTAACGCCCCAGAGCATCGTCGATGCGAACGGCCTTGCCGATCGCGCCCGGCGGTCGGACGGATGTTTTCGATTTCGCCGCTGAAAACGAGTTGCTCGATTCGACCTTCGATGTTGTCGTCGAGTTTGTAACCGTCGGCGCGGAAAAATTTGATGCCATTATCATCGTAGGGATTATGCGAGGCGGTGATGACAATTCCGGCGTCGGCGCGCAAGCTGCGGGTGACATACGCCACTCCGGGCGTGGGCAGCGGTCCGATGAACAGCACGTCCACGCCCATGGAAAGAATGCCGGAGGAAAGCGCGTTCTCCAGCATGTAGCCGGAGAGCCGGGTGTCCTTGCCGATGACGATGCTTATGCCGGCCCAGCCCGCGCTGCTGGCGGTTCGAGGTTTTTGAAAACGTGCGCCGCCGCGCGGCCCAGTCGGAGCGCGGTTTCAGCGGTGACAGGTTCGACATTGGCGGTGCCGCGAACGCCATCGGTGCCGAAGATTTTTTTCACAGGATCATATTGATCTACGGTTTCGGGAATCATTGTCCTGTGAGGTTCGACATAAACATGGTTGGCCAGATCCATTGATCGACAGCCACATCGCGGGGCGGCGTCAACTTGATCGGGAAACGAACCCGTTGGTCGCGCCGTCACGCAGTTCGACGTAACTTGGATGTCTTCGGGGTTGAAGCGCTTTACCTTGTCCGGCCTCGCCACTGATCCGGACATCGACTTCGTTCGGATCGATTTTAAAAGCGCGCGGTATTGTTGGCGGAGGTGAGGATCTTGATCGGCCGGCGGAAATCGCGGGTATGCGTGGGACGGAGCGGATTGTGCGGGAAGATGGTTTTCTTTTCCAGGTTCGAATCGATGGCGAACCAGATGAGCATGGCCAGGACCAGGGAAAAAATCTTCTGCCAAAAATTGTTCAGGATGAAATCGCGCAAGGACATGGCTCAGTTTCCGGTCTCGGTCTTGGCGGCGATGGCGGTGGGCGCGGGCTTGATCGCGGTAGGAGGTTGCCCGACCAAGCCCGGAAGACCGTCTCGAAGAGATTGCGGGGTTTGGACCCCTTGATCAGGATGGAGCTGAGAAAATCGCGCAATTCTTCCAGAGTCACGCCCCGTTCCAATTCGCCTTTGTAAGCATAGGAGATGGCGCCGGTCTCCTCCGAAACGACCACGATCGCGGCGTCGGTTTCCTCGCTCAAGCCGATGGCCGCCCGATGACGTGTGCCCAGCGATTTGTTGAGGTCTTGCCGCCGCGTGAGCGGGAAGATGCAGGCGGCTTGGGCAATCCGGTCCCCTTTGATGATGACCCCGCCATCGTGGATGGCGTTGTTGGGAAAGAAAATGGTCTCCAGCATCTCGGGGGTCGCCACGCAATCGACGGTGATGCCGGACTCGACCGCTTCCGCCAGTTGGATGGATTGTTCGATGGCGATCAAGCATCGCCAATACGGACGTCGGACAACCGTTCCAAGGTTTGCACGATCACTTCGATATTCTCGCGCTCTTCCCGCATGGTGTTGAACAAGGGAATGTTGCCCAATTCCGGCGAGCATGCGGCGCAGTTCCGGCTGAAAAATGACCAGCACCGCCACCGCGAAAAAAGAAGAGAAGGTGCCGAGGAGCCAGCGCAACACCTTCAAGTTCAGGAAAGTGGCCATGATGGCCAGGCGTCAGCAGCACCACCAGAAAACCAGTCAAAACGGACAACCCGCGCGTGCGCCGGACGAAGGTGAGGATATAGTAGATGGCCACCGCGAGGATGAGCATCTCGACGGCCGGGCCGCCAAATTTCTTTCTAAGATTTCGAACAGATTCATGCACTTCGATGGGCGAGGATCGCTTCCGTCATGCGCATCGCTTGCCGCGTGGCCGGCACATCATGGGTGCGCATGATATTGACGCCCTCCCGCGCGCCAACAAGCGCAGGCCAGGGAACCCGGCAAACGAGCGGCGACGGCAGCGCCGCCCGCCATCCTTCCGATGAAGGATTTGCGCGACACTCCCAACAACAACGGCCGATCCCATTTTGTAAAGCCGCTCAGTGCAGCGAGCAACCGCAAATTGTGTTCCAACGTCTTGCCAAAGCCGATCCCCACGTCCAGAATGACCTGCTCGGAAGCCACTCCCGCCGCTCCGATTCGCGCCAATCGATCGCAAAAAAGTCGTCCACTTCCCTGACCACATCCTGATAACTCGGATGGCGCTGCATGGTCTGAGGAGTGCCTTGCATGTGCATGACGATGTAACCGGCGCCCGCCGCCGCCACCACCTGCCACATCTCGGGATCCGTCCGATTGGCGCCGACGTCGTTCACGATGCTGGCCCCCGCTTCGAGGGCAGGCCCGCGCGACCGCCGGCTTCAGCGTATCGATGGATATCGGCACGCTCGCCTGGGCCAGCCAGTTTTGGATGACCGGAATGACCCGCCGCATTTCCTCCTCCGGCCTGACCGGGATGGCATTTGGGACGGGTCGATTCGCCGCCAATGTCGATGATGTCAGCTCCTTCGTCGATCATTGCCGGGCGCGTTCCACGGCTGCTGCGGTCTCAAAACATTCTCCGCCGTCGGAAAATGAATCCGGCGTCACGTTGACGATTCCCATCACCAGGCCGGGCGTGGGAAAGCAAATTGAAATTCTCGGGCACGCAGAATCATCCGACGTCAATGCACGTAGCGGCGGGCATCCTGCCTGCCGTAGAGCCGTGGCTTCCAGCCCGGCGGAACTCGGTCGGGCTTTTCCAAGCGTGCTGCGTTGGGGACCTGTGATCCGGGCGGCAAGGATGCGCGCCCTCTACGGCAGGCAGGATGCCTGCCGCCACCTGCGGCCCTGGAATTGGCACTTTGCATTTTGACAGCTCAAGTTTTGGCAATCAACGTTTTGGCCGCTTCGACCAATCGTCTGGCAATGCCGCCACCAGCGCGTCCGGCACGCCTATGCTGGGATTGGCCGTCTGGCTGAGCATGTGGCACTGGTCGTTGACATAATCGATCACCACGAATTCTCCCGACTCGGTCTGGGCAATCTCGGTCGAGAAAAAACTCATGCCGGTCAACGTGGCAATCTTTTGAATCGTTTCGCAAAGTGGCGCCAGAGAGAAATGTGTCATCTCTTCTGCGGTGACCAGCGATAATTGTCGTTGTCTGGGATTCCACCAGGCACACCAGGTGGAGCCGAAAACGTAATAGACGCGAAAATAAGCGGGCGAACCCTCGAGATCGCGCGGCGAAATGCGGCGTTGGAAAAGATAATTCCCGTCCGGCCAGCCGGCCACAGAACTCGCGAGTTCGCTTTCGCTGGTCGCATCCATCACTACACCGCGCCGTCCATAACCCATGCTCGGCTTGATGACGAAGGGCGCGCCCAGGGCGGCGCGATCCGCTTCGCTTAACTCGAAGCTGGCCGCCTGTTCGTTTGGCACCACGACGGTAAACGGCACGGGAATGCCTGCCGCCACCAGCCGGGGATGCAACCGGCCCTTGTCAAACGCTGCCAGAGCCCGGTCCAGAGGGTCGATCACCTGAGTGTTTCGTTCCGCGGCCAGCCGGACCAGACGATGGAAAATGTCCTGCGGCTGGTGATGCTCACTGTGCATGTTCAACAAGACGCGCGGCCAAAGCCGCCCCGTTTGCAGGCTTTCGTAAAAGAGTTCCACCCAGAGCGGTTCTACGAGAAAAAAATTCAGCCGGGCCGCAGCGCACTGTTGCTGGACGCAATGGATGAAATAATCATCCGCGTCCAGCTTGTGGGTCATGACCAGATCATAAATGCGCACCACGCTCCAGACTATCTGGCGTGGGGGGGAGACTGTCAATCTTGCGCCCGTAGCGCAGCCATCTCTGGCTGCGGGTCGGCGGGCATCCCTGCCCGCAGTTCGAACGGGCGGCAGGGATGCCGCCCGAACCCGCCGGCAAGGATGCCGACGCTACGAGGTTCACGGCAAAGGATCGGAATTCACAGCGCTCGTCCTTCGGAAAAATATAGGGACCGGAACGGGCCGGCCGCTGAATGGTACTGTCCCAACGGCTTTCGCCGGTTGCATGAGCTCGATTTCGTAACCTTCGGGAGCATCGATGAACGCAAAACCGCTGCCGTTCTCCTTGAGATGCGGCCCGTCAGAGTATTTCAGGCCGAGCGCGGCCAGGTGCTTGGCCGAATTCGGCGAGGCTGTCCACCTCGAAGGCCAGATGTGTCAGGTCCGGCTGGACTTGCACCGGTCCGCTGGAAGGGTAATGACAGATTTCAATCAATTCCTCACTTTCGGGCGCTTTGAGAAAGGCCAGCTCGGAACCGCGCGGCGATTTGTGGCGACGGATTTCCTCCAGGCCCAGGACTCCTGATAAAATTGGACGGTCTTTTCCAAATCGTTCACGCGATAACGGGTGTGCAAAATTTTTCGACAGTTTTCATGCCGGCAGGATAGGCCACGAAATTTCGGAGTCCAAGCCTGAGATTGTCGTGATCGTGCTCTGGACACTGCCACCGTGTAGCGGTAGGCATCTGGCCTGCCGTAGAGCCGAGGCTTCCAGCCAGTCGGAAAGGGCGCGGATTGTTTCCAGAGTATGGTGCATGGGAGCCGATGATTCCGGGCGGCAAGGATGCGCGCCCTCTACGGCAGCCAAGATGGCTGCCGGCTACTCTTCTGTGGCAGTGTCAGGATGCGCCCCGTGCGCGCCGAAAGTGGTGGTCGCGATGGCCAAATTACGCGTCGGAGTGACCCATCCTACCTGCGATTATGGAAAGAGCGGCGAAAAGCAAATCAAAGTTGCACTGAGCGCAGCTTTTACGATAGCTATACCGCAGCATTTATGGGCGTATCACGCACGACTCTGGCCGGGGCCCTTTTTTTCTGCGGCTTGTTGGCCTCGGAGGCGCAAATCGATTCGGCCAAACGCGAACTGATCCAGCTTGGTTACAACCAACCCATCGAAGGACACGGCCCGCTGGCTGTTTATGGTTTCTACTATCTGAATGCGCCGAATTATCTTCAGCACACCAACCTGACGCTGCGCCTGGCCGTGGCCCCTGTTTACCTGGACTCGGAATTGGGCATCAGTCGCGCGCTGGGGGCGAACACCGATTTGGGCGTGGGATTGGCCGGGGGCGGTTTTGCCGACAGCTATTCGGAGGTGCGGCAAGGGAAGTATCTCCAAGGAGAATCGTTCACCGGGCACGGCGGCGAAGTTTCCTCCAGCGTGTATCATCTGTTTCAATCCAGCCAGACGAATTCCGCTCAACGGAGTTTTGCGGGGAGCCGTGCATTATTCAGCCTACGACGACGACAACGAGACGGACGACGATTTCACGTTACCGGAAGACCAAACTACTTTCCGCGTGCGCGCCGGCCTGCGATGGGGCGGACGCGAACCGGTGATGCTTCCCGATCTGGCCATGGAATGTCTCTGCTTGGTACGAGGGCGAGTTCCGCGCCGATCCAAATGAATATGGCTTTCAATGCGACCGGGAGGTTAAGGATCATTCACATTGGTTCTGGGCTCGGCGCGCTGCTCACCTACACGCTGCCGGAATTAAAACACAATTTCGGTGTGAACCTGACGGCGGCAGCTGGCGCCGGATTTGGACCGGTTCAGCGCCTATCGTCTCGGGGGGAACCTGCCATTGTATTCCGAATTTCCGCTGTCGCTGCCCGGCTATTACTTTCAGGAATTAAGTGCTCGATCGTTCGTTCTGCTAGGAGGCAGCTACAATATCCCTCTCGATACGAAACAGCGCTGGCTGATGAACATTACGGCGACAACGGCCTACGTCGATTATCTGGAAGGCCTGGACTCAACCCGGACACTGGCATTCCGGTCTCGGCGGCGGCCTCATTTACCGTTCGCCCTCCGATTCCTGGCAATTGGCCCTGGCCTATGGCTACGGATTCGACGCCATTCGCAGCGACGGTCGAGGCGCCCAAAGCGTCAGTTTCTTGCTCCAATTCGATCTGGATCGCACCCGACGACGCTTTTTCGACCCGAGCGAGAACCTGAATCGGTCCCGCGGTCTGCAGCAGTTCATGCGAACCATCTTCCGATGACGAACCCAATAAAGATCTGGCAACCAGAAACAAAATAGACGAGATCTGACATGAACCGACATTCACCACCCTCGCCCTTTTCAACCTGGCCCTCCTCTCCTCGCAGGCCCAAGTGCCCGACAATCTCGTCGTCGAAGGCGTTCCCCCCATCCCCGCCGAATTGAAGAAGGAGCTGGGCCGCTACCTCGAATTCCGCTGCGCGGCTTTCAACAGCTGGCACCCGCTCCGGCGCGAAATGCTCATCACCACGCGCTTTGCCGACTCCACCGCAGTTGCATCTCGTCAAGATGCCCGGGGGCGCGCGGCAGCAACTCACTTTCTTTACCGACCCGGTGGCGGGCGGAGCGTTCCAGCCGAAGACGGGCGATTGCATCGTGTTTTCGCAGGACACCGGCGGCGGGGAATTTTATCAGCTCTATCGCTACGACCTGGCGGACGGGCGAAGTGACGCTTGTTGACCGATGGCAAATCGCGCAACACCGGCGCGCGTTGGGCCCACAGCGGGCAATGGCTCGCCTACACTTCCACGCGCCGCAACGGCAAGGACAATGATATTTATGTGATGGATCCCACTGCAGCCCGACAGCGATCGGTTGTTCCTGGAAGTGGCGGGCGGCGGCTGGGGCGTCGCGGATTGGTCGCCCGGACGAAACGAAAATGATCCTGGTGCGAATACATTTCGGTCAACGAAAGCCATCTGCATCTGGCCGACCTGAAGACAGGACCAAGGAACGTTGATCACTCCCAAAGGCGCGCACAACCGGTCGCCTATGGCCGAGCGCGCAATTTGCCAAGGATGGCAAATCGCATTTTCGTCACGACGGACAAGGATTCGGAGTTCCAGCGTCTTGAACCGCTTCGATCTGGCGAGCGCGGCAATTCACCGTTCTCACCGACAACTTCCATGGGACGTGGATGAGTTTGATCTTTCGCCGGATGGCCGGACGCTCGCCTTCATCAGCAACGAAGATGGCGTCGGCGTGCTGCACTTGATGAACGCGAAAACCGGCCGGAACTTCCAGCGCCCAAACTGCCGCTCGGCATTCCCTCCGGATCTGGAATGGCATGAGAACGGGCGCGACCTCGGCTTCAACTTGAGTTCCGCGCAGTCGCCGACCGACGCCTATTCGCTTGAATGTGAAGACCCGCAAGGTCGAGCGCTGGACGGAGAGCGAGACGGGCGGCTTGAATCCGCAACAGTTCGTCGAGCCGGAATTGGTCAAGTTGAAAAGCTTCGACGGCACTGCACATTTCCGCGTTCGTTTATCGGCCCGACCCGAAGAAGTTTCCCGGCAAACGCCCGGTCCTCGTGAATATTCATGGCGGACCGGAAGGCCAGTCGCGGCCCGGTTTTCAGGCGCGGAACAATTATTACCTGAACGAACTGGGCATCGCCATCGTGTATCCCGAACGTGCGCGGCTCCAGCGGCTACGGGAAAACTTTCTCACGCTCGACAATGGCTTCAAGCGCGAGGACTCGGTGAAGGACATCGGCGCGATTCTCGATTGGATTCAAGCGGACGCGCAGCTGGACGGCGAGCGCATCGCTGTGATCGGCGGCAGTTATGGCGGCTACATGGTCCTCGCGTCGCATGATCCATTTCAGCGACCGACTGCGCTGCGGCGTGGATGTGGTGGGCATTTCCAATTTTCTGACCTTTCTCAAGAACACCCAGGATTATCGCCGCGATCTGCGCCGCGTGGAATACGGCGATGAGCGCGATCCGAAGATGGCGCGACTTCCTGGAAAAGATTTCGCCCACCGACCAACGTCGAAGAAAATCACCAAGCCGCTCTTCGTCGTGCAGGGCAAGAACGATCCGCGCGTGCCCGTCACCGAAGCCGGAGCAGATGGTCAAAGCCATCCGCGAAAACGGCGGCACAGTCTGGTATCTGATGGCGAAGGATGAAGGCCACGGCTTTGCGAAGAAGAAAAACGCCGACTTCCAGTTCCTTTCGACCATTCTCTTCCTGCGAGAGCACCTCTTGCGGTGATGCGCGGCTAAAACTTTAAGTTCAGACTGAGCCCGCCTCCGGCATTGAAGGCACGGTAATCCGCCACTTGGGCGTCGGACGATTTTCCAGAACGTCATACCCGACGAAGCCCCGCACGTTAAAATACTTGTTGCAGATCCAGCCAATAGACAGGCCGAAACTGTGGAGCACATCCTCGCGATTCTGGTGGGTGTAGTCGGAGAACTGCAGACGATAATAAGGCTGGGCCACCCATTTCGGACATGGAACGTAACTGCTCAGGAGCAGCAACACGTGGTCACAACGGTCGTTGCAATCTTCGCTCGCCCGGGTCGGAT
>CAVSMS010000005.1:0-136007 GCA_963729065.1 uncultured Solirubrobacterales bacterium | reverse complement strand
ATGGTGCCGTCGCCCTCGGGGTCGACGTCGGGCGGCAGCTCTCCCCCGCGGTCGGTGCCGGCGATCAGCTCGTCGCCCTTCTTCTCCGCGGGCACGAAGCCCGACTTCATCCCGAAGTAGACCGCCTGCGGGTGGTGGGCGATGATCGCCGCCGTCGACTGCTCGGGCTCGAGCGCGTAGCCCCCGGAGAGGGAGATCCCGATCTCCGACATGCCGAGCAGGCGCTCGACCTTCTCGTGCTCGGACTGCTCCGGGCAGGCGGGATAGCCCCACGAGTAGCGGCGGCCCTGGTCGGGGTCGATGCCGAGCTCGCGCCGGGCCTCGGCGTGCAGCCACTCGGCGAGGCCCTCCGCCGCCTGCACGCCGAGCCCGTGGGTGAAGAGCTGCTCGGCGAACTCGCCCTCGGCCTCGAGCTCGGAGATGCGCTCCGTGACCTCGGGCCCGACGGTGACCGCCTGCAGCGCCACCACATCCCGCTCGCCGCTGTCGATCGGGCGGTAGAAGTCGGCGAGGCAGATCCGGTCGTGGCGCGGCTGGCGCGGGAAGACGAGCCGCTCGATCTCGCGGTCGTGGTCGTCGGGGTCGAAGATCACCAGCTCGTTGCCGTCGGCGTTGCAGGGGAAGTAGCCGAGCCGGACGCGCGGGTTCAGGTAGTCCTGCTCGCGCCACATGCGCTCCAGCTTCGGCGCGAAGCCCTCCTCGCCGTCGTAACCCTCGACGATCCGCCGCCAGTCCTCGCCCTTGTTGCCGCGACCGCCCCAGTGGAGCTTGAACAGCACGTGGCGGTCGAGATACGGGAAGACCTCGTCGAGATCGACCTCGACCTCGCGCGCGCCCCAGAACGGCGGCGACGGCACCGGGTTGTCGGTCCCGACCGCCGAGCGCACCGAGTCGTCGGTGACCGGCGGGCCGGTGTCCTCGACGACCGGGCGGTTGCGAAGCTCGTGCGCCTCGTCGCGCATCTTCGCGACCAGCGACTCGCGGGTGGCCTCGTCGATCAGCGCGTCGACCGTGTCGAGGCCGGCGAAGGCGTCCTTGCAGTAGAAGACCCCGGGCTCGTAGACCTCCTCTGACTCCTTGCCGTGCGGGTAGAGCACGCGCCGGCCGAAGTCGCGGTTGATCGCCGCGCCGCCGATCAGCACCGGGAACTCGAGCCCGCGCTGGTGCAGCTCCTGGATGCAGGCCGGCATCTGCTTCGAGGTCGAGACGAGCAGCGCCGAGAGCCCGATCGCGTCGGCGTCGTGCTCGACCGCGGCGTCGATGATCGTGTCGATCGGGACCTGCTTGCCGAGGTCGACCACCGTGTAGCCGTTGTTGGTGAGGATCGTGTTGACCAGCGACTTGCCGATGTCGTGGACGTCGCCGAACACGGTCGCGATCACCACCTTGCCCTTGGTGTGGCCGTCGATCCGATCGAGGTAGTTCTCGAGCTGCGCCACGGCGCGCTTCATCACCTCCGCCGACTGGAGCACGAACGGCAGGATCAGCTCGCCGGCGCCGAACTTGTCGCCGACCTCCTTCATCGCCGGGAGCAGGACGCCGTTCAGGGTCGGGACGGCGCCGATCTTCTCCACCGAGGCGTCGATCTGAGCCTCGACCCCCTCCTTCTTGCGCCGCAGGATGTGCCAGTGAAGGGCCTCCTCCGGCTCCATGTCGGCGGTCGGGTCCTCGGCCTCGTCGGCCTCCTCGGGGCCCTTGGACTCGAAGTGCTCGATGAAGCGCTCGAGCGCGTCCTCGCGGCGGTTGTAGACGAGGTCGTCGGCCAGCTCCCGCTCGTTCTCGGGGATCTCGCCGTAGGGGGTGATGTGGTTGGGGTTGACCATCGCCAGGTCGAGCCCCGCGTCGACGCAGTGGTGCAGGAAGACCGAGTTGAGCGCCGCCCGGGCGGGCTGGCCGACCCCGAAGGAGACGTTGGAGACCCCGAGCGAGGTCTTTACCCCGGGGATCTCGGCCTTGATCCGGCGGATGCCCTCGATCGTCTCGACCGCGGAGGGCTTCCACTCGTCGTCGCCGGTGGTGAGCGTGAAGGTGAGCGCATCGAAGATCAGCAACTCCGGATCGAGCCCGTGCTCGTCGCAGGCGAGCTCCTTGATCCGCTGCGCGATCTCGAGCTTGCGCTCGGCGGTCTTCGCCATCCCGACCTCGTCGATCGTGAGCGCGATCAGGGCGGCGCCGTGGGCGCGGGCGAGCGGCACGACCGTGTCGAGCTTGTCGCGCCCGGCCTCGAGGTTGACCGAGTTGACGATCGCCCGGCCCGGGGTCCGCTCGAGCGCCGCCTTGATCACGTCGGGCTCGGTCGAGTCGATCTGCAGCGGGGCCGGCTGGGTCAGCGAGACCCGCTTCGCCACCTCCGCCATCTGCTCGTCCTCGTCCTGGCGCTCGGTGAGCGCGACGCAGAGGTCGAGCACGTGGGCGCCGCCCGTGACCTGGTCCTCGGCGACCTGCAGCAGGCCGTCGTAGTCGTCGGCGAGCAGCATCTCCTTGGCCTTGCGCGAGCCCTGGGAGTTGACCCGCTCGCCGACCAGGGTCGGCGCCGGCTCCTGGGCCAGCGGGGTCGAGGTCATCATGCTCGAGACCTCGGGCGGCCCTGGCTCCGGGCGCTTCGCGGGCACTCGGCCGGCGACCCGCTCGGCGAGCGCGCGGATGTGATCCGGCGTCGTCCCGCAGCAGCCGCCGACGATCGAGACGTCGTAGCGCTCGACGAACTCGCCGAGCACCTTCGAGATCTGCTCGGGGGTCTCGGGGAAGATGGTCTCGCCGTCCGGGCCCTGGAGCGGCAGGCCCGCGTTCGGGATGCAGTGCACCGGCAGCGGCGAGCGCTCGCCGAGGAAGCGGATCGCGTCGCGCATGTCCTCGGGACCGGTCGAGCAGTTGAGCCCGATCACGTCGACTTCCAGCGCCTCGAGCGTCGTCAGCACCGCCTGGATGTCGGTGCCCAGCAGCATCTTGCCGCCCTGCGGCAGCAGCGAGACCGAGGTCTGGATCGGCAGCGTGCGACCGGCCTCCTCGAAGGCCTCGCGGGCGCCGAAGACGGCGGCCTTGACCTCGAGGATGTCCTGCGCCGTCTCGATGATGATCAGGTCGGCGCCGCCCGCCACCAGGCCCCGGGCCTGCTCGGCGAACACGTCGACGAGCTCGCGGAACGAGATCCCTCCGAGGGTCGGGTCGTCGGAGGCCGGCAGGTAGCCGGTGGGCCCGATCGACCCGGCGACGAAGCGCTCCGGGCCCGCGGCCCGGCGGGCGATCTCCGCCGCCTTCGTGTTGATCTCCAGCGTGTGCTCGCCGAGGCCCCACTCGTCGAGCTTGATCCGCGACCCCTGGAAGGTGTCGGTCTCGAGCACCTCGGCGCCGGCATCGAGCATCGAGGTGTGCACGCCCTCGATCACGTCGGGACGATTGAGCACCAGGGCCTCGTGGCACTTGCCCTCGAGCCCGCCGTAGTCCTCGCTCGTGAGGTCGAACTGCTCCAGGGTCGCGCCCATGCCGCCGTCGAAGACGACGACGCGTTCGCGTATCGCGGCGAGAAAGTCTCTGTCTGTGGCTGCCAGTCGAGTCACCTCCATCGATCCCGGCTGTCGCACCGTGCCTTGCTCCGGGGAGTTCGGTGGTTGCGGCGGCTTCTGCGGTCCGGGTCCCTCAGCCGCTCCAGATGGTCCGCCAAGGATAGCGGCGTTGGGCGTTTCCAGCCGTTCTCGGCCGCTCAGCCGTTCTCGGCCGCTCCGGCCGGTCGCAGGCGCACCGAGGAGGCGGAGAGGGCGCGCAAACGCATGTCCTGCCAGGTGACGCCCTCGCGCACCAGCGCGGGCAGGCCGAGGGCGACCGCGGTGGCGATCTCGACCGCCTGCAGGATCACGCCGTAGGCGAGCGCGTCGGCGGTGCTGATGCCGAAGCCGGTGGTGAGGACGCTGATCGTCGCCAGCTGGAAGACGCCGATGTTCGACGGCGTCGCCGGGATCACCGCGGTGACGTTGACCGCGAACAGGACCGCGGCGGCGGCGCCGATCCCCACCCGGCCGTCGAGCCCGAGCGCGGTGAACAGCGCGTCGCAGGCGAGCAGCTGCAGTCCCCAGGCGCCGAGCTGTGCGACCGTGGCGGCCGAGCCGCGGCGAGGGTCGCGGAAGACGACGAGGCCGCGACGGACCTTGATCAGCGCGTCGCGGACCGCGGCGATCAGCCGGGCGACGCGCCCGGAGCCGCTGCGCTTGACCACGGCCGGCGCGAGCACCACGGCGATCAGCAGAATGAGCGGCGCGAGGCTGAAGATGAACAGCCGCTCGGAGCTCGAGTGGAAGAGCTCGGTCGAGGAGACGATCAGCGCGCCGAGCAGGACCAGGGCGACCAGGTTGAGCACCGACTGCGAGACCAGGGTCCCGAGCAGCACCGGCAGGGTCTCGCGCATCCGGCCCGTGCGCCGCGCGAGGACCATGGCCCTCGCCGGTTCGCCCAGGCGCGCCGGCAGGGTCGCCGACATCAGCACCCCGACCATGGTCGCCGAGGCGACGTCGCGGCGCCGCAGCGGGCTGCGCGGGAGCGCCGCCCGGGCGATCGAGTACCAGGAGCTGGCGCGGAGGAACATCGAGGCCATCATCAGGCCGGTCGCAACCAGCACCCAGGTGGCGTCGGAGCGCACGATGTTGGTCACCACCTGGTCGACGCCGACCCGGCGTGCGGCGATGAAGGTGAGCCCGAGGCCGATCAGGGCGGCGACGCCGACGCCCACCCGGCGGGCGGTGCGGTGGCGGTCGCCGTTGCGGGCGGGCTCGGGGTCGAGCGAGGGCAGGCGCCGCGCCCGAACGGGCGGCTTGCCGTCCGAGGGGGTGACCCCGATGCGGCGCGCGACCCGGTCGCCGGTCGTCTGCGGCCCGGGCACCTCGAGCGCGCGCTCGTAGACGGCCTCGACCTCGCCGGCGACCCGCGGCCAGGCGTAGCGGCGGGCAGACTGGCGGGCGGCGACCGCCATCCGCGCGAGCCGCTCGCGAGAGCCGCTCAGCTCCTGCAGGGTCTCGGCGAGCCGCTGCGGATCGGCCGGTGGGACGAGGATCCCGTCGTGGCCGTCGCTGACCACGTCGGCGTAGCCGGCGATGTTGGAGGCCAGCACCGGGGTCCCGGCCGCGAACGCCTCGGTCAGCACCATGCCGAAGCTCTCGGCGGCCAGCGAGGGCGCGCAGAGCAGGTCCGCCTCGCCCAGCCGGCGCCAGAGCTCTGCGTCGCCGACCCGGCCGAGCGCCTCGATTCGCGCCAGCGTCTCGGGCTCGGAGACGTAGCGGCCGACCTCGGGCGCCTCGGCGCCGATCACGACCAGGCGGGCGTCCTCGTGCTCGACCAGCGCCTCGAACGCGGTCAGCAGGACGGGCAGGCCCTTGCGCTCCTCGGGGCGGCCGACGAAGATCAGGCGCAGCTCGGAGGCGGTCGGCTTCGGGCCGGCGGGCGCCGCGTCGATGTCGACGCCGTTCGGGATCACGTCGTAGGTGCCGCCGAACCAGCGCCGCCCGGTCCACGCCGCCGCCTCGGAGACCGCGATCCGGCCGGAGAGCTGGTTGAGCTTGCGGCGCATGCCGGCGAGCGTCGCGACGTGGTTGAGCAGCGGCTTGGTCGAGTACGCGTGGAAGGTGGCGATCACCGGTGCGCCCGGGTAGGAGCAGGCGTCCCAGCTCACCGGGCCGGCGGGGGGCTCGTGCACGTGGACGATGTCCGGCTCGAACTCGCGCAGCGCCTGGCGCATCTTCGTCACGCCGTCGGGGAAGATGCCGATGTTCGAGACCGAGCCGTTGGCGCCGAAGGCCTTCGTCCGCGAGAGCTCGATCACGTGCGGGGGTAGCTCCGTCCGCTCCGGCACGGCACGGTGAAGCACCCGGCTGACGCGGTCGGGCGGATCGTGGGGGGCGAGCACGCGAAGCTCGTGACCGCGGCTCATGAGCTCGGCGGCCAAGGCGTCGACGTGTCCGTTCACGCCCCCCGGATATGCCCAGGAGTAGGGCGTGACTATGGCTACGCGCACTCGTCGATGGTACCCATTGCGCCGCCGGAAGCACCGTCGTTTCGAGACGCCCAGAAGAATCCCGCCACGACCGCGAGGTAGATGGTCCCGATCACCAGCAGGACCGAGCCGGAGTCGTTCGCGATCGTGCCCACGAGCACCCCCGCGAGGGCCCCGAGGTAGCCGCTGCGCGCCGCCCAGCGGTCGCCGAACCAGCTCAGGACGTCCTGGCGTCGCACCGCGGCGGCGATCAGGAGCACCGCGCAGACCGCGAGCAGCTCCGGATAGACCGGATGGGTGAAGGTGTGCACCATCAGGGTCACGCGGCGGTCGAGCACGTCGAGCACGTCGCCGGCTTCCCCGGCGCCGAGCACCGAGCGGCTCAGGTGCGCGCCGCCGAGCACCAGGTCGATCGCGAACAGCGCCGCCGAGCGCCAATGCCCCGCCGCCGACGACGATCAGCGCCGCCCGCCGCGGCTCGAGCCGCAGCGCGAGCACCGAGGCGGTCGCGGTGCCGACCCCCAGCACGATCGCGGCGCCGACGTCGGCGCCGAAGCGACCCGGCGCGAAGGCCGCCGCCGCGAGGACGCCGATGGCGACGAACCACACCACGGCCCGCCGCGGCTCGAGCCCGGGCCGGGTCTGCAGCCAGGCGCCGGCGCCGATCAGGGTCAGCGTCGTCAGGATCGCCTCGAGCTCGTTGCCGATGCCGAAGAAGCGCACCCCCGCCCCGGGGTTGGGACCGAGCACCGAGAGCGCGGTGAGCGGTGAGCCCGCGACCACGTCGACGGCGTAGGCGGCAACGGTGAGCCCGCAGGCGAGCGCGAGGCCGGCGCAGGGGCTCAGCAGCCGGTCGGTGGCCGCCGCGAGCAGCGGCGCGCCGAAGCCGACCGCGAGGGCCGAGGCCAGCGGTCCCGCGTTGGGCGCCGCGAGAGCGAGCAGGATCAGCGGGGCCCAGGCGGCGGCGAGGGCCAGCAGCCGCAGGGCGATCCTCGCCCCGCGCCGGCGCCAGAGGAGCGCCGCGAGCGCGGTCGCCAGCACCCAGGTCGCCCAGCGGCGCCAGGACCGCGGCGTCGCGGCTCGGGCGGTGGTCGAGTCGCGACTGGCGCTCGGCGACCGCCTCGGGATCGCGATCGCCCTCGGTCGTCATCACGCTGCCCGTGACCTCGTCCGGCGTCTCGAGCCCGAATCGCTCGAGCACCGTCGGCGCGATGTCGGTGGTGATCACGACGCCGTCGGTGCGGGTCGAGGGCGAGGTCAGGTTGCCGTCGCCGAGCCCGGCGACGCCCGCGGGCAGGAGCTCCTGCTGCGTCCCCGATCCGGCGGCGAACGCGATCAGGAGGTCGTCCGGGCCCAGCCGGTCGACGAGCGGCCCCAGCTCACCGAGCCGCAGCCGGCTCACGGTCAGGCCGGGGGCGCAGCCGGCCGCGCAGGCCGGCGCCTCGGTGATCCTCGCCACGCCCTCGCGGTTGACGCCGATCAGCGAGGACGAGCCCGCTGTCGGCCTCGACGACGGCCGGGACGCCGGCATCCTCCAGGGTCGAGGCCAGGAGCCCGGGGACGATCCGCGCGGGAGCGGCCTCCGCCCGCTCGGTGACCCGCTTCCAGCGCCCCGGGGGCACGCGCCCGTCCTCGACGTACAGGCGCGGGAGCGGCTCGTCGTAGAGGTCCTCGTTGAGCCGGTTGCCCTGGCTGATGTCCAGGTTGGTCTGGGCGACCGGGACGGTGCCGAGCCCGGCGCTGACGATGCCGGGGGCGAGCTCGGGCACGGCGGCGATCTGCTCGACCGTGGTCCCGTACGGGAGGACCGCGATCACGGCGCTCGGGGTCGCCTGCGTGGCCGCGGTGGCGGCCGGCGGGGCCGCGGTTGCGGCGGCCGCCCACACGGCGAGGACACCGAGGAGTGGCGCTAGCATCGCGACGATGGGCGACCGCACGTTTGCCAAGTTCACCTTCTTCGCGCTCGATCCCGCCTGGCAGCGTCGCGACCCGGAGGCGCGGGCGGAGGATAAACGGGAGTTCCTGGCCGCCTGCGAGGACTACGGCGTCGACCGCAGCCTGCGCGCCTATTCGACCGTG
Organism: uncultured Solirubrobacterales bacterium; assembly: GCA_963729065.1. Lineage (GTDB taxonomy): Bacteria > Actinomycetota > Thermoleophilia > Solirubrobacterales > 70-9 > WHSW01. Next base: position 127,951 of record CAVSMS010000005.1, on the reverse strand, counting down.
GGCACTCGCGGCGACACGGATCTGATGCTGCTCGCGCAGAGCCCGGTGCTGGAGGACATCCACACCTTCCACGTCGTGCTCGCCCAGAGCGGGCTGGCGCAGTGGATGTCGATCCCGCACTCCTACCTGGCGATGACCAAGCCCTCGCCCTACTCGGAGTCGCAGGCGCGGGCCGAGATCTGCACCTCGGACCGCAAGTACTGCATCGTCTACCCGCTGGACAAGAAGCGCGAGTGGTACCGGCTCTCGCTGGAGGAGCGCCGCCGGGTGATGGCCGAGCACATCGCGATCGGTCGCCGCTACCCCGAGATCACGATCAACACCGCGTACAGCTTCGGCCTCGACGACCAGGAGTTCGTGGTCTCGTTCGAATGCGACGACCCCGGCGAGTTCCTCGACCTGGTCCAGGAGCTGCGCGGCTCGGAGTCCAGCGCCTACACCCTGCGCGACACCCCGATCTTCACGTGCGTCGCGATGTCCGTCGGCCGCGCCCTCGACGCGCTCGACGGCGCCGCCACCTCACGCGCCGCCCTCGCCTAGAACAGCCGTACGTCCTGCTTGGAGAGGAAGAACCCGTGACCGTTGCGGCGGTTGACGCAGCGCATCCCCTTCTGCTTGCTCGCGCAGCGGAAGCGCTTCTTGCTGATCTTCTCGCCGTAGCCCAAGACCCGGACATCGGGGGAGAACACCGAGTCGCCGGCGCAGACGTAGCTGCCGCGCTTGTGCTTGCCGACCTGGACGCCGTTGCCGTAGTCGACGTCGCACGAGGCCGGCTTCGGGGGCGTCGGCCAGGAGTGGTCCTGGATGTCGCAGCGGACGCCGCCGCCGGAGATCACGCAGCCGATGTTGCCGCTGGGTGACTGAAAGAACTTGAATTTCGCCGCCGAGGCTCCGGGCGCGATCAGCGCGAGCGCGGTGGCGGCGAGCACGGTGGAGATGGCGAGTCGCTTCATGTTCGCCACCCTATCCTTGCGGTCCGATGGCACCCCTCGGAACACCCGAAAACCCGCTCCGCGTCGCGATCGTCGGCTCGGGCCCGGCCGGGCTTCTACACCGCCGAGCACCTGCTCAAGCGCGACGACGTGACGGTCGAGGTCGACATGTTCGACCGGCTGCCGACCCCGTTCGGGCTCGTCCGCGCCGGGGTCGCCCCCGACCATCCGAAGATCAAGTCGGTGATCCGGGTCTACGAGAAGACCGCGGCGCGGGAGGGCTTTCAGTTCTTCGGCAACGTCGAGATCGGCGCCGACGTCACGGTCGCCGAGCTCGAGCGCCACTACAACGCCATCGTCTCCGCCTACGGGACCGCCGTCGACCGCCAGCTCGGGATCCCCGGCGAGGACCTCCGCGGCTCGCACTCGGCCACCGAGTTCGTCAACTGGTACAACGCCCATCCCGACTTCGCCGACCACGACTTCGACCTCACGGTCAAGCGCGCGGTCGTGATCGGCAACGGCAACGTCGCCGCCGACGTCGCGCGGATGCTCGCCCTCCCGCACGGGGAGCTGACGATCACCGACACCGCCAACCACGCGATCGAGCAGCTCGCGGGCTCCGGGGTCGAGGAGATCGTCGTCCTGGGGCGCCGCGGGCCGGCCCAGGCCTCGTTCACCAACCCCGAGGTCCGCGAGCTCGGCGAGCTCACCGACGCCGACATCGTGATCGACCCGGCGGAGATGGAGCTCGACGACGCGAGCCGCGCCTACGTCGACTCCGAGGACTGCGATCCCACCAACCGGCGCAACGTCGAGATCTTCACCGACTTCTCCCAGCGCCCGCCGGAGGGCAAGCCGAAGCGGGTCGTGATGCGCTTCTGCTGCTCGCCGGTCGAGATCCGGGGCGACGGCAGGGTCGAGAGCATCGTGATCGGGCGCAACGAGCTCCACACCGACGAGTCCGGGCGGATCCGCGCCCGCGACACCGGCGAGCGCGAGGAGCTCGAGTGCGGCCTGGTGCTGCGTTCGATCGGCTACAAGGGCACCGGCCTCGAGGGGATCCCGTTCGACGCCGCGCGCGGCCTGATCCCGAACGACTCCGGGCGGGTGACCGACCCCGAGACGGGCGAGCAGGTCCCGGGCCACTACGCCGTCGGCTGGATCAAGCGCGGCCCGTCGGGCGTGATCGGGACGAACAAGAAGGACGCGCTCGACACCGTCGCCACGCTCCTGGCCGACCTCGAGAACGGCCGCATTCCCGAGCTCCAGCGCAGACCCGCACGCCCGCAGGCGAAGCCGAGGACGTGGCGGAGTTTGCCAATAGCGGAGCTATTGGACGCGCGCGGCGGCGACCACGTCACCTACGTGGGCTGGCAGGCGATCGACCGGGCCGAGGTGGCAGCGGGCGAGCCGCACGGCCGCCCGCGGGTGAAGTTCTGCCGCGTCCACGAGATGGTCGAGGCCGCGCGCAGCGCCAGCGCGGTCGCCCCCTGACGTTTCGCACGTTGGCCGTACCTATGATCTGCGCCGATGGCGGATCTGGCGGAGATCGCGGCGCTGATCGAGGGCGCGCTCCCGGGCGCCGAGGTCGAGGTGCTCGACGAGGGCGGCGGCGACCACCTGCGCGCGATCGTCGCCGCGCCCCAGTTCGATCAGATGAAGCGGATCGACCAGCACCGCGCGGTCCGCAACGCCGTCCGCTCGCGGTTCGACGACGGCTCGATCCACGCGCTCTCGATCGAGACCACGGTCCTCGGGTCCAGCTGAGCGCCCGCGCTCAGCGCTTGAGCTCGATCTCGACGAAGACCGCGGGGCCGTCCGTGGCGCTGATGACGTCGTGGGCGGTGCCGAGCTTGCCCAGGTACGGCGAACCGGCGACCTGGCTCATCTCCCGCACCGACCCGTCGAGCTCGACGACCTCGAAGGTGCCGCCGGTGACCGGCACGACGAGGTAGTCGAACTCGTGGCGGTGGTGGCCCGTGGCGGACCCGGGCCCGTCGAAGGTCCACGTCGTCACGCGCAGCCGGTCGTCGTCGACGCTCACCTCTCCGCGGGCCTCGGGCATCGGGGCTGACGCTAGCCGATCCCCCGGGGCCGCTTCGCTACCCTGGGCTCATGGCAGCCGATCCCGCCCTCAAGCAGCAGGTCGAGCAGGCGATCGCCGACAACCGCGTGCTCCTGTTCATGAAGGGGACCCCGGAGATGCCGCGCTGCGGCTTCTCGATGCGGGTCGTCGGCGTGCTCGAGCAGCTCGGCGTGGACTACGGGGCGATCGACGTGCTCCCGGCGCTCCAGCCGCTGCGCGAGGTGACCGCCGAGCTCAGCGACTGGCAGACCTTCCCCCAGCTCTACGTGCAGGGCGAACTCGTCGGCGGCGCCGACATCGTCGAGGAGATGCTCGATTCCGGCGAGCTCGGCGAGCTGCTCGGAGTCGAGCAGCCGGCCGAGGTCGCCGCGCCCGAGCCGCAGCGGATCCTCCCCGGCGGGTCGCAGACGAGCCCGCCGATGCCGCTCGACTGAGCGGCCCGGCGCCACGACGACCGAGCCGCACGGGGCGGCCTGCTGGATGTACACGGCCCTGCCCTTGGGCGGCCGGGCACATCGGAGCTCGCCTGGGCGTGCGCGGATGTACACGGCCCCCGCCCCGGGCGAGCCGTGCACATCGAAGGCGGCGCTCAGCCCTCGACCCGCTCCGCCGCCTCCTCCCAGCGCGCGATCAGCTCGTCCAGCCGCGCACGCGCCCGCTCGTGGCGCGCGGACGACCGCGCCGAGCGCTCCGGGCTCGACCAGTGCACCGGGTCGGCGAGCTCGTCCTCGAGCCGCTTGAACGACGGCCTCGGCCTCCTCCACCTCGCGCTCGAGCCGCGCGAGCTCCGCCTTGCGGTTCTTGCTCGGCCCGGCGGCGCGCCGGCGCTTGGCCTTCGGCGCGCGCGCGTTCTCGGCGCCCGCGGCCTCCTCGGCCTCGGCCGCGGAGCGGTACTCGGCCCAGCCTCCCGGGTGGCTGTGCAGCGCGCGGTCCTCGATCACCAGGGTGCGCGAGCCGACCGCCTCCAGCAGCGCCCGGTCGTGGGAGATGAGCAGGACGGCCCCTCCGTACGCGGTGAGGGCGTCCTCGAGCGCCTCGCGGCTCTCCAGGTCGAGATGGTTGGTGGGCTCGTCGAGGACGAGCAGGTTGGCGTCCGAGTTGGTCAGCAACGCCAGCGCCAGACGCTGGGCCTCACCGCCCGAGATCTCGGTGAGCCGCTTCTCGACCTCCTCGCCGGAGAACAGGAAGCGCCCGAGCAGCGCCCGTGCCTTCGCCTCCGAGAGCCCGGTCGTCCCGCTGGGCGTGCGAGAGCACGGTGGCCTCGGGGCCGCCGGTGGCCTCGGGGTGCTGGGAGAGGTATCCGAGCTTGACGTTGTGGCCGCGCCGCAGCTTCGCCCCGCCGGCATCGCGCTCGGCCGACCAGGGTCTCGACCAGCGTGCTCTTGCCGGAGCCGTTGGCGCCGACGAGGCAGACGTGCTCGCCGCGCTCGAGCCAGAGGTCGGCGTCGGCGATCAGGGTCCGGTCGCCGGCGGCGATCGTCGCCTCGCCGAGCTCGAGCACGACCCGGCCGGTGCGCTCGGCGGCGCCGAAGCGAAACGCAAGCGAGCGCCCGTCGCGCGGGTCCGGCTCGATCGCGTCCCGCCGCAGGCGGTCGATGTGCTTGAGCTTCGACTGCGCCTGGCGGGCCTTGGTCGCCTTGTAGCGGAAGCGCTCGACGAAGCGCTCCATGCGGGCGATCTCGGCCTCGCGGCGGGCCGCGTCGCGCCCGGCCGCCAGCTCGCGCGCGGCCTGCTCGGCGCGCCACGCGTGCCACGGGCCCTTGAAGTAGCGCCCGCGGCCGGCCTCGAGCTCGAGCACCGAGGTGCCGACCGACTCGAGGAACCAGCGGTCGTGGGCGACGAGGATCACCGCGGCGTCGAGGTCGACGAGGTAGGCCTCGAGCCATTCGAGCGCGCCGATGTCGAGGTGGTTGGTGGGCTCGTCGAGCAGCAGCAGGTCGGGCCGCGAGGCGAGCGCCCGGGCCAGCGAGGCCCGGGTCAGCTCACCGCCCGAGAAGCTCGCCAGCGGCCGGTCGAGCTCGTCGTCGGCGAACCCGAGCCCGTGCAGGGCGACGTCGATCCCGTCGCGCCACCGGTAGCCACCGGCGTGCTCGAGTCGCGCCTGGGCGTCGGCGTAGGCCGAGAGCGTGGCCTCGTCCGAGACCCCGTCGGCCATGCGCCTGCTCCAGCCCTTCGAGCTCGTCCTCGATCCGCGCGATCCAGTCGAGGCCGGCCGTCGCGTACGCCCTCAGCGTCGACGTCGGTCCGCGGCGGGCGCTGATCGTGCAGGGAGACGCGGACGCCCTTGTCGAACGCCAGCGTGCCGCGCGTCGAGGCCGATCTCGCCGGCGATCGCGCGCAGCAGGGTCGTCTTCCCCGAGCCGTTGCGGCCCGACAGCGACATCCGCTCGCGCCGGTCGAGCTTGAAGGAGATGTCCGCGAACAGAGTTCGTCCGCCGACGTGCTTGACGAGGCCGGCGGCCGTGATGATCGGGCAAGGCTGCCGGTGCTTAGACGGAGGCCGCTTGCTCGGCGGCGTCCTCGCGGACCTGGAACGACGAGCCGCAACCGCAGGCCGCGACGACGTTGGGGTTGTTGACCGTGAACCCCGCGCCCTGGAGGCCCTCGACGTAGTCGACCTCGGAGCCGAAGACGAACTGCATGCTGACCTTGTCGACGACGACGGCGACGCCGTTGTGCTCGAACACGTGGTCGTCGGACTTCGGCGCGTCGAGCGCCAGCGCGTACTGGAACCCGGAGCAGCCGCCGCCCTTGACCGCGACGCGCAGCGCCTGGTCGTTGGCGTTGGCCTGGACCAGGTCGCGGATCTTCTCCGCGGCGATGTCCGTGACCTTCACCGCTGTGTCGGGCGTATCCATGGCTTCACATTCTAAAGGGTGGTCACGCGTTTTTTTCGCCGTCGTGATTCGCGTGGCGAAAGTCCAGGTACTGGAGGATCCGCTTGGAGTCCGAAACGACCTCCTCGCCGTCGACCAGCACGGGCACCCGCCGCTGTGCGGTGAGCTCCTCGATCTCGGGCCGGGCGGACTTGCGGTAGGGCACGCGCTCCGTCTCGTGCTCGAGCCCGAGCTTGCGCAGCCGGCGCTCCACGGCGCCGCAGGGGCAGAGGAGGTTGGTCGGCGTCGGGCACCGGTACAGGACGATCATCCGCTGACCACCCGCGCTGCCCGGCCGAGAGCGCGCAGCGCCAGGCGCTCGGGGCTCCTGCCCGGGCCGGCGGCCGCCGAGCTCCGCGAGCTGCCAGCTGACGGCGTCCTCGAGCGTCTCCTCGTGCGGGCGGGGGGCAAAGCCGAGCTCGCGCCGAGCCTTGGCGTTGCGGTACGTCCACCACTGCGAGGCCGAGACGATCTCCTCGGGCGGGCTCGGGGCCCTCAGGCCCAAGCGGGTGGCCGCCTCGGCGCCGGCGATCGCGACCCTCGTCGGCAGCTTGAGCGGCGGCGGAGCGACGCCGGAGATGCGCGCGAGGTCGGCGAACAGGCGGTCGAAGGTGAAGTTGCGGCCGCCGAGGATGTAGCGCTGCCCGGGCTCGCCGCGCTCGTCGGCGAGCAGGTGGCCGGTGGCGACGTCGCGGACGTCGACGATGTTGAGCGCCCCCTCGACGTAGGCCGGGATCTGCCCGAGGCAGAAGCGGCGCACCAGCCCCATCGAGGTCCGGGTCGGGTCGTCGGGCCCGAGGACGAAGGTGGGGTTCACGATCACCACCGGGAGCCCGCTGGCGACGTGGCGGAACGCCTCGAGCTCGGCCTCGTGCTTGGAGTTGACGTAGGTGATCCCGAGGTGCCCGATCTCGAACGGGGTCGACTCGTCGGCGGTGCCATGCGGTTTCGCGGCCCCGATCGCCCCGGCGCTCGACGTGTGGACGACGCGGGTCACCTCCGCCTCGAGCGCGCAATCGAAGACCATCCGCGCGCCGCGCAGGTTGGCGGCGAAGACGGCCTCGCGGTCGGCCGCCCGCAGCGAGGTCCTGCCGGCGACGTTGAAGACGCGGTCGACGCCGTCCATCGCCCTGCGGACCGCGCGGCGATCGGCGATGTCGCCGGTCGTGCGCTCGAACTCGATGTCCCCCAGATGGCCGAGGTCGGAGCCGCGCCGGGCGAGCAGGCGGAGCTCGTCGCCGCGCGCGGCGAGCGCCCGCACGAGATGCGAGCCGAGGAAGCCGCTGCCGCCTGTGACCAGGGTCTTGCCCGCCATTCCGGCTGATCCTAGAGCGCGATCTCCGCGATCCGGTCGCCGCCGAACTGATAAGAAGGGCCGCCAGTGGGCTCGGGCGCCAGAACCGCCGTCGTCACCGACACGACCGCCTATCTGCCGGACGAGCTGGCGGCCGAGCACGGCATCCACCGGATCAGCCTCTACGTCACGCTCGACGGAGTCCAGCTCCGCGAGAGCGAGATCGGCCCGGCCGAGTACGGCGACTTCTACGAGCGACTGCGGCGCAGCGACCAGGGCGCGACCACCTCCCAGCCCTCGGTCGGCGACTTCGTCGCGCTGTACGAGCCGCTGCTCGCCGAGGGGCGTGACATCGTCTCGATCCACATCTCCGCCGGGATCTCGGGCACCTACGGCTCGGCCCTCCAGGCGCGCGAGCAGCTCGCCGAGCTCAGGGGGCGAGCGGATTCAGATCTGGGACAGCCGCACCGGGTGCGGTGGCCAGGGAATGATGACGCTGGTCGCCGCCCGGGCCGCCGCGGAGGGGGCGTCGGGCGCCGAGGTCCTCGCCGCGGTCGAGCGCGCCCGCGAGACGCTGAAGATGTGGTTCGCGATCGACACCCTGGAGTACCTGCGCAAGGGCGGCCGGATCGGGGCGGCGCAGGCCTGGCTCGGCTCGGCGCTGCAGATCAAGCCGATCCTGACGCTCGAGGACGAGATCACGCCGGTCGAGCGCGTGCGCACCCGCCGGCGGGCCTTCGAGCGCATGGTCGAGTTCGCTCGCGATCGCCAGGCGGCCGGCGCCGGCGCCTGGGTGGTGCAGCACATCCACGACCCCGACACCGCCAGGCGGCTGGTCGACGAATGCCGCCAGGTCTTCGGCAGCGACCCGATCTTCGTCTCCGAGGTCGGGCCGGTGATCGGAGCCCACGTCGGCCCGGGCCTGCTCGGCGTCGGCGGGATCCGGACCGAGCTGCTGCGCGACTGAGCGGGGCTAGCGGCGCCGGCCGCGGCGCAGCATCATCAGCCCGCCGACCGCGAAGCCGACGACGGCGGCCCCGATCACGATTTCGCGGCTGTGCTCGCGGACCTGGCGGCGCCAGTCGGTGAGCTCGGTGACCCGGCCGCGCAGTGCCTCGACCGAGTGCGAGAGCTCCTGGCGCTGGCGCTCGATGTCGGCGCGGATCTCCGCCGAGGTGCGTCCCGGGGCGCCGGCGGCGCGCTGGGCGACGGGCTCCCCGGCGCCGCTGTAGATCTCGGGCTCGCCGCTCACGCCCTGGGCTCCTTGACCGGAGCAGGCGGCGGCTCGGGCGCCGGGGTCGGCGGCTCCTTGGCGGCCGGGGTGGTCCCGGACTCGAGCGTCTGCCTGATCCGCTTGCCCTCCTCGATGGCCATGTCGGGGGTCGGCGGCGCCCCTGCCTCGACGGCACGCTTGGCGACCAGGCCGGCGATCGCGGCGACGATGAAGAAGATCACCGCCTCGATCAGGAAGCCAACCCAGAAGTGGTCGCCGAAGAACGCGTCGTTGAGCGCCCAGGCGATCGAGTGCATCAGCAGGATCAGGCCGAGGAAGGCGAACGTGCCGGCCGCGATCCCGACGACGCCGCCGCGGAGCAGGCTCGAGACCTTCTCCGAGACCTCGGTCTTCGCGAGCTCGATCTCCTCGCGGACGAGGGTCGAGACCTGCTCGGAGACGTCGAAGACGAGTTCGCCGACCGAGCGGTCCTCCTTCGGCTCGCGCGGGGGCTGTAACTCACTCGGGCGGGTCCTCCCCGAAGACCCGTTGCCAGATCAGGGCCGAGACACGCATCGCCACGACGCTCGCGAGCGCGCCGGTTCCGGCGACGAGCCCGGTCCACATCAGTCGCTTGACGATCTCGTTGTCCATGGTGTTCGTCTCCGCGCGCCTACCCGGCGCGACCCGGGGAGTAAACCATCAGGCGGACGCGGCCGCGCGGCCGTTCTCGAGCCCGCGGCAGATCGTCTCGACCAGCATCGTCCGGGCGCGTTCGAAGTCGCTCTCCTGGTCGGGGATGATCTCGAAGACCCAGCCTGTGAGCAGCTGCTCGACCGCACCGTAGAACCACATCGACGCGAACTCCGGATCGACGTCGCCGCGGAAGGCCCCCTCCTCCTGGCCGTCGCGGACGATCTTCGCGATCAGGTCGTAGGCCTGGCGGATCTCGGGCAGGTGCGTGCGCGTGAACGAGTTCGCCGCCCGGGTGACCTCGATGATGATCACCTTCATCAGCTCCGGGTCGTGGCGGTAGGAGCCGATGATGAAGCCGGCGACCGCGTCGAGCTTCTCGCGCGCCGGGATCTCCCGCGCGTCGGCCTCCTCGATCGCGAGGAGGAGCAGCGACCAGCGCTCGACGAAGAGCTCGTTCAGCACCTGGTCCTTGGAGTTGAAGTAGTGATAGACGAGCCCGTAGGCGACGTTCGCCTCCCGAGCGATGTCGGAGACCCGGCAGGCGTTGAACCCCTCGCGCGCGAAGACCCTGATCGCCGCGTCGAGGATCTGCCGGCGGCGGTCGACCGGCGGAGCCTTGGCCATCAGCGCACCGCCTCGGCGTGCTCGGGCCAGCGATAGGCGTCGGGGCGGCGGTTGGCGAGCGACGGCAGCGAGGAGCGCACCTCGTCGAGGCGCGCGAGGTCGAGCTCGGCGGCCACGAAGCCCTCCCCGTCGGGGGCCTGGGCGAGGACGACCCCCCAGGGATCGACGATCGACGACCGCCCGTAGGAGCTGTAGTGGGGCGGCGCGGTGCCGAACTGGTTCGGGGCGAGCACGAAGGCCTGGTTCTCGATCGCCCTGGCCCGCAGGAGCACCTCCCAGTGATCGCGTCCGGTGGCCATCGTGAACGCCGCGGGGACGGTCAGCAGGCGCGCGCCGCGGACCGCGAGGATCCGGTAGAGCTCGGGGAACCGGAGGTCGTAGCAGACGCTGAGGCCCACCTCGACGCCGGCCGCCTCGGCGACGACGAGTTCGGTGCCGGGCTCCTCGAGGTCCGACTCCCGGTAGCTGACGCCCCCGACGTCGACATCGAACATGTGCACCTTGCGGTAGGTGGCGAGCGTCTCGCCGTCGGGCCCGAGCAGACAGGAGGTGTTGGAGAACCGGTCGGCGTCCGCACGGCGCTCGGTGAGGCTGCCGGCGAGCAGGTGCACGCGGTGCTTGCGCGCCCACTCGCGGGCGGCGCTCAGCGACGGGCCGCTTCGAGGTCCTCCGCTCCCGCGGCGAGATCCTCCGCCCCGCCAAGCAGATTCCACTTCTCCGGCAGGGCGATCAACTCGGCGCCGTCGGCGGCGGCCTCGGCGACGAGTCGCTCCGCGACCCGCAGGTTGCGGGCCTTGTCGTTGTTCGCGTTGAGCTGAATCGCGGCGGCGCGCATCGAGAACGCCTCTCCTGCCCCTCCCGGCGGCCGGCGGGGGCCGATTGACTGACCAGTCAATCTAGCGGCCGGCGCGGTCGGCCGCTTCGCTGCGCGGTCAGCCGCTGAGCAGCCAGAGGACGAGCGTCGCGAGCACGAGAATCGCCTCGGTGCCGGCCACCAGGGCGAGCGCGCCGCCGAGCGTGTCGGCGTCGAAGCCGGTCGCCAGCCCGCAGAGGCCGGCGACGACCAGGAGACCCACGGCGACCGCCGCCCACCACAGGACGGCGCGCTCCCAGCGCGCGTCCGACTCGAGGATGCCGCCGAGCCGTCCGAAGATCACGAACGGGGTCGCGAACAGCGCCGCGAAGACCCCGATCGCGAAGGTGACGATCCACGGGCTCAGTGACTCGAGCGCCAGGTAGGGCGGGCCGGCGATCGCCGCGAGCGCGATCGAGATGAGCGCGGTCCCGACTCCCGCGAGCAGGAAGAGGTACGGGCGGCGGTCGTCGGCGGCCGGCGCCTGGTCCATCAGGAGCGCGCCGAAGCCGCCGGCAGGGCGCCGGCCTCGAGGCGGACCGAGACGCTCCGGCTCGGGCGAGATGCGCCGGATCGCGACCAGGGCGGCATCGTCGTCGCGAGCGTGGGCGCCGAACGCCGAGAGCGCACGGCGCACCCGCTCCACCGTGAGCTCGGGGCCCTCGCAGCCGGCGAGGCCGTCGCGCAATCGGTCGCTGCCGAAGCGCTCCCCGCCGTCGCCGCGTGCCTCGATCACCCCGTCGGTGTAGAGCACCAGCTGATCGCCGGGCTCGATCTTCACCGCGAACGGGATCCAGGTCGGCTCGTCGACGACCCCCAGCAGCGGCCCCGGCTCGCCGATCGGCTCGGCGCGGCCGCCCCGGAGCAGGATCGGGTGCGGATGGCCCGCGAGGTACACGAGCACCTCGGCCGTCGCGGCCGGGGCGTCCGGAAGCACGACCATCGCCACCGAGCAGAGGGCGACGTCGTCTCGGCCGCGGAGCGCCGAATCGAGCAGGTGCAGCCCCGCGACCGGATCGGCGACCAGCGTCCCGGCGGTCCTGATCGTGTGCCTGGCCTCCGCGGTGACCGCGGCGGCGGCGGCTCCCTTGCCGGAGACGTCGCCGAGGACGACGGCCCATCCCTGATCGACCGGGAAGACCTCGTAGAAGTCGCCGCCGACCTCGTTGATCTCGCCGGCCGGCTCGTACATCGTCGCCACCTCCCAGCCGGGCATCCGCGGCAGGCTGGGCGGCAGCAGCTCGCGCTGGAGCGCGTCGGCGACCCGCGCGCGCTCGTCCGCGATGCGCGCGTTCTCGATCGCCAGCGCCGCCCGGCGCCCGACCTCGCTCGCGATCTCGACGTCGTTGTCGTCGAAGACCCGCGAGCCGACCTCGTTCACGAACACGAGCACCCCGACGACCTTGGCGGCCGCGGTCATCGGGACCGAGATCACCGAGCCCATCTCGAGCTTGCGCAGCAGCTCGAGGTGCTCGCGCGTCGGCGGCGATCGTCCGCAGCCACTCCTCGCTCGGCTGGATCAGCTGAGGCTCGCCGATGCGCATCACGTCGCCGATCCGCGAGGGCTCGTCGGCGCGCAGCGGGTAGAGATCGCGCAGCGTGCGCAGCAGCGGAAGCTGGGACGCATCGCGATGCGCCATCGCGACCCGTTGCAGGAAGCCGTCGTCGCGGGGCACCTCGATCGAGCACCAGTCGGCGAACTCGGGGACCATGAGCTGAGGGACACGCTCGAGCGTGCCGCGATAGTCGGTCGAGTGCGAGAGCAGCTCCCCGGTGCGGGCCAGCAGCTTGTTCGCGAACTCCGCCCGCTTCACGTCGGTGACGTCCTCGATGGCCGTCACCGAGTAGAGGATCTCCCCCGCCGCCCCCTGGATCCCGCGCGCCTTCGTCCGCGTCCAGCGCTCCTCGCCGGTCTTGCGGTCGATCGCGCGCAGCGTCAGCGGCTCCGCCGGCTCGCCGCGCAGGGCCCGGCGGCCGGCGAGCGCCTCTGGCGGCACCTCGTGTCCCTGCTCGTCGCGGATCACGTAGCGGTCGCGGATCGAAGCGGTCGAGGCGGCGACCGCGGCCTCGGAGGTCTCATAGCCGAGCATCCGCGCGGCGGCCGGGTTCGCGTAGACGAGCTCGCCGTCGGCACCGTGGATCACGATCGCCTCGTCGAGGATCGACATCACGGTGTCCATGCGACGCTCGATGCTCTCGAGGTCGGAGAAGAGGCCGGCGTTGTCGAGGGCCAGCCCGATCCGGCTGGCCAGGATCTCGGCGAACCGGACGTCCTCGGTGCCGTAGCTGCGCCCGGACCATGCCGTGATCAGGGTCAGCGCGCCGAGGTTGCGGTTACGGGCGCGGACCGGCACCACGATCCACGAGCGCGGATCGATCTGGCGCAGGAACTCGAGGTCCTCGTCGGACTGCGCCATCCGGCGCAGCTCCTCGTCGGCGACGTGCGGGCGCCATTGCGGGATGTGACGCCACGAGCGCTCGCCGCGGACGAGCCAGTCCGGGAGCGCCGGCGGCCGCCGGCGCAGGCGTTCCTCGACCGCGTTCGCGTCCTCGATGCCGCCGGCCCGAACCGCGATCCGGCTGACGCGACCATCGTGGATGGCATCCACCATGCAGATGTCGCCGAACGTGGGCACGATCACCCCGGTGACCCGGCGCAGGGTCTCGGCCAGCGGCAGCGAGCCGTCGGCGACCGCGCCGACCGAGTCGAGCAGGCCCAGGCGCTCGGATCGCCCCGCCCAGTGCGCGCGCAACCAGGCGCCCCCCACCGCGAGCCCGCCGCCGAGCGCGATCACGACGAGGCGCACGACCTGCTCCGCGCCGCCGCTGTCGGAGTTCCACAGCGGGCTGGCAGCCGCGGCCCCGAGCGCCAGCAGAGCGATCCCGGCAGTCACCGCCGGGCCCGCCAGCATCGCGGCGAAGAAGGGCGCCGCGACGAAGGTGCCGACGATCGCCGCCGACTCGTTCGAGAGCGCGATGTCCGCGGCCACGCACGCGGCCAGGGTGAGCAGCCCGGCGATCGCGCCGGCGGCATCGTCCGCCAAGCCCCCTGCGGGCCCGGGACGCCAACTCGGGAGTCTTCGGAGCCACTCGAACATGTTTGAGCCCGGCACCTCCAACGCACACACCAGCCGGGCGCCACCAATCTACCGCCCAGCCTCCGCGCGGATAAGCATTAAGATCGACGTTCGCTTGACCGCCCCATTCAAAGTAAGCGCTGAGTCCAGCAGCGCTCTACATACGGTCAGCATCGCGGGGGAGCTCGATCAGAGCACCGCCCCGGAGCTGCGCACGGCCCTGAGCTCGGCCGTCGGCGAAGCTCGCAACGGGCGTCCTCGTCGACCTGAGCGACTGCAATTTCATCGACTCGACCGGGCTCAGCCTCCTGGTCGAGACGAAGCGGCGGCTGACCGAGGACGACCGCGCGCTTCGGCGTCTGCTGTCCCGACGCCGACGTGCGCCGGCTGCTCGAGCTCACGGGCATCGACAAGGCCGTCGGCCTGTTCGACACCCGCGACGAGGCGGTGGCGGCGCTCTCGAGCGGCTCGCCCGCCTGACGAGCTCACCGCCCGGCGCCGCCCCGACCGCCTCGGCTCAGGAACCGACCGTCGCCTCGCGCTGCTCGGCGTGCACGCCCTCGGCGATCTCCTCGATCGCCTTCGCGCAGAACGCGTCGAGGTCGTCCGGCTTGCGGCTGGTGACCAGGCCCGAGTCGACGTGGACCTCCTCGTCCACCCACTCGCCGCCGGCGTTGCGGATGTCGGTCCGCAGGCTCGGCCACGAGGTCAGCGTCCGGCCGTCGACCACGCCGGCCTCGACCAGGGTCCAGGGTGCGTGGCAGATCGCGGCCACCGGCTTGCCGGCCTCGAAGAAGGCCCGCGCAAACTCGACCGCCTCCGGCACCGTGCGGAGGATGTCGGGGTTCGCGACCCCGCCCGGGAGCACCAACGCGTCGTAGTCGTCGGCATCGGCGTCCGCGACCGTGCGGTCGACGTCGAACGTGTCCGCCTTGTCGAGATGGTTGAAGGCCTGCGCCTCGCCCGGCTCCGGGGCGATCAGCTCCGGCGTCCCGCCGGCGTCCTCGACCGCCTCCCAGGGGGTGGTGAGCTCGACCTGCTCGATGCCCTCGTTGGCGACCAGGAACGCGACCCTCTTGCCTTCGATGCGCTCGCTCATCCGGCTCTCCTTTCGGCTCGTTTCTCGTTCACCATTGGGCTACCCGCTACATCGCCCGTGAACCCGGGGCCGCGGGGTATCGGGTCGCCCTCGGCGGTCCGGCTCGTCGACGGCGGGACCGGGCCCTCCCGGTCCTCCCCGCGGACCGCGGCGAGCAGCTTCCACAGCGCCCGCCGGCTGATGCGTGAGATCTGCATCTGCGAGACGCCCAGACGCTGGCCGATCTCCTGCTGGGTGAGCTCGTCGACGAACCGCATCCGCAGCACCTGCCACTCGCGCCGGTCGAGCCCCGCGACGTTCGAGGCGAGCTCGGCCTCGACCCGGTCGTAGCCCGGCTCGGAGTCGCCGAGGGTTTCGACGGCGCTCGCCGCGTCGTCCTCGTCGGTCCGTCGGGGAGCGTCGAGCGAGAGCGTGCGGCGCGCGTGCCCGGCCTCGAGCGCCTCGAGCACATCCTCGACCGTGATCCCGAGACGGTCGGCGATCTCGGTCGGCGTGGGGAAGCGCCCGAGCTCCTCGGTCAGGGAGCTCGTCGCGTCGTCGACCTTCATCGTCAGCTCCTGCAGGCCGCGGGGCAGGCGGACGTTCCAGACGTGGTCGCGGAAGTGCCGGCGGAGCTCGCCGAGGATCGTCGGGACGGCGAACGCGGCGAAGCCCCGCCCGTGGCTGGGGTCGTAGCGGTCGACGGCCTTCACCAGCCCGAGCCCGGCGACCTGCACCAGGTCGTCGAGCGACTCCGTCTGCCGGCGGTAGCGCATCGCCAGCGAGCGGGCCAGCGGCATGAACCGCCGCACGACCTCGTCGCGGAGCTCCGGTGAGCGCTCCGCCGCGTAGCGGCGCACCAGCGCTTCCTCGGATTGCGCGCCGGGCGGCAGCTCGCGCCGCTCCGTCGCTGGGACCTTCCTTGGCGTCGCCGGTCGGCGGCATCCCCTTCAAACTCGCTCTCCTGCATGTTGAGGTTCGAACGAGCGACGAACCGTTCTCCGGCATGGAGACGGGACTGCGTCCCTGCGGCTTGATCGCCCTCAGCTTCTCGCTAGTGGCCACCCCTGCTTGAAGAGATGGCCCCTTGGGCGTTAAGAGAAGGATACCCGAGCGGGTCAAGATCCAATCATCCTGCGGGCGGGGTGTTTCGCCGCGCGCACTCTGGGTAACCTGAGCGCGGGACCAGGGAACGACCGGGATTAACCCCCCAATCTCGGAAGTGCCCGCGCTTCACGCGCGGAGTGTCCTGATCCCTCTCTGAGTGGTGTGCGACGAGCCCCTTACGAGGGGTTCGTCGCCGTTCCGTGACGGCGCCCGCTGGCTAGGCTGCCGATGGTGGTCGAGATCGAGGGCGACGTCTTCGTCACCGGGGGCTCCGGGTTCATCGGCGGCGCGCTGCTGCGGCGCCTGAGCGCCGAGGGCCGGCGGGTGCGGGCGCTGGCGCGCTCGACCGCGTCGGCGCAGGCGGTCGAGCGGCTGGGAGCGGAGCCGGTCCGCGGTGACCTCGCCGACCCCGCCGCGATCGCCGCCGGCGCCGCGGGCTGCGCGACCGCCTTTCACCTCGCGGCCCACCTGGGCCAGTGGGGCACCCGGGAGGAGTTCGTCGCCGCCAACGTCACCGGCACCGAGAACGCCCTGGCCGGCTGCCGTGAGGCCGGGGTGCGCCGCTTCGTGCACTGCGGGACCGAGGCCGCCCTGCTGGCCGGAGAGCCGCTGCGCTCCGTCGACGAGACGGCGCCCGTGCGACCCGACTCGAAGGCGCTCTACGCGTCCACGAAGGCGCTCGCCGACCAGGCCGTGCGCGGCGCGAGCCGCGGAGGGGTTCGAGGCGCTCGTCCTGCGCCCGCGGCTCGTGTGGGGGCCCGGCGACACGACGCTGCTCCCGGCGATCGTCGAGGCGGTGAACGCCGGGCGGTTCGCGTGGATCGGCGGCGGCGGCCACCTGACCGCGACGACCCACATCGACAACGTGGTCGAGGGGCTGGTGCTCGCCGCCGGGCGCGGACGCGGCGGCGAGGCGTACTTCGTCAGCGACGGCGACCCCGTGGTGTTCCGCGAGTTCATCTCCGAGCTCCTGCGCACCCAGGGCGTCGAGCCGCCGACGCGATCGGTCCCGGCGCCGCTCGCGGCGGCGGTCGCCGCGGGCTCGGAGGGCGTGTGGCGGATCCTGCGCCTCCGCGGCGAGCCACCGCTCACGCGGCTGGCGCTCTGGCTCTCCTCGCAGGAGTGCACGTTGCGGATCGACAAGGCCCGCGAGGAGCTCGGCTACGAGCCGGTGATCTCGCGCGCCGACGGGCTCGCTGCGCTGGCCGCGGGCTGATCGGCCGCCGCGGCCGAGCTGCGGGCTTGTTCGAGCTCGGTCGTCAGGAGCTTTGCGTGCAGGGCGCCGATCAGGGCCGGGAAGGGTGAGGCGCCGCCTTCGATGATCCCCTCGGCGCGGTCGGCCCCCAGAGCCGAGAAACGCTCGACCAGCAGCTCGAGCTCGTCGGCGATCACCGGCTGGAGCCCGTTCATCAGCCGGGCGACGTCGCGGGCGCCGAAGCCGGTTGTCTCGTTCCAGCCCGCCGCTCGGAAGCGGGCGACCGCCTCGATGATTCGCATGTCGGTGGTCGAGTAGCCGTCCTCGTCGGGCGTCAGCACCCCGAGCTCCGAGAGCCTCCGCAGGGCGCGCACCGGGATCTCGAACCGCTCCAGGATCTCCCCTTCGGAAGTGCGCTCCCGCTCCGGAGCGAGCGCGCGGGCGACGAGCACGTCGCCGGTCTCGGCCAACCCACGGAGCCGGTCGAGATCGCCGCCCGCGGCGTCGAGCAGCTCGCGGATGACCCGCAGGGGCATGAACCGCTCCTCCTGGAGCTGCTTGATCAGCCTGATCCGCTCCGCGAACTCGGGCGGGTAGTAGGCCATGTTGCGCGAGGTCTTCACGGGCTCCGGGAGCAGGCCCTCGCGCAGGTAGTGGCGCACCGTGGCGACGGGCACCTCGGCGAGCTCCGCGAGCTCTGAGATCTTGAGGAGCTCCTGAGCGGGCGCGCTCACGAGAGGAACGGCTCCTGCTCGGCCTGAACGTTGAGGCCGGCGACCGCGCTCGAGTCGAGCAGGGCTGCGATCTCGTCCGCGGAGAGGCCGGCCTCGGCGAGCACCGCCTCCGTGTGCTCCCCGAGCGCCGGGGCCGGGCGCGTGGGGTCGGCGGGCGTGCGGGCGAACTTCACCGGGTGGCCGAGCAGGCGCACCGGGCCGAGCTCGGGCTGCTCGACCTCGACCACCATCTCGCGGGCGCGCACGAGCTCGGAGTCGAGCGCCTCGTCGAGGTCCAGCACGGGCTCCACGCAGCAGTCGTGCTCGTCGTTGAAGGATGCCCACTCGGCCTTCGTCCTCGAGGCGAAGACCTCGGCCACCGCCGCGTGGCCGGGCGAGCCCGGGGCCGCGAACTGGTGCTCGAGCAGGTCGGGGCGCTCGTTGCCGGCGCAGAACGCCTGCCAGAACTTCGGCTCGAGCGCCCCGCAGCTGACCCAGCCGTCGGCGCACTCGTAGGGCAGGTAGCAGGCCACCCCGCCGTTCAGCATCTCGCCGCCGCGATGGGGCACGCGGCCGTCGCGCAGGAACGCGGCCGCGACCATCGCCAGCCACGAGAGCGCCCCGTCGGTCATCGAGACGTCCACCAGCTGGCCCTCGCCGGAGCGCTGGCGCTCGACCAGCGCGGCGAGGATCCCGAACACCGCCATCAGCCCTCCGCCGCCCAGGTCGGCAACCTGGCCGGCCGACGAGACCGGCGGGCCGCCGGCGGCGCCGGTGAGCCCGAGCAGCCCGTTCAGCGCGAGGTAGTTCGTGTCGTGGCCGGCCCGGGCCGTGTTCGGCCCGTCCAGCCCGTAGCCGGTGATCGCGCAGTAGACGAGGCCCGGGTTGCGCTCGCGCAGGCGCTCGTACCCCACCCCGAGCTTGTCGAGGACGCCGGGGCGGAAGCTCTCGAGGACGACGTCCGCCCCCTCGGCCAGGCGCAGGAAGGCCTCGCGCCCGGCGTCCGACTTGAGGTCGATCCGGATCGAGCGCTTCCCGCGATTGAGCGAGAGGTAGAGCGCCGAGCGCGTGCCGAGCGCCTGCTGGTCGTCGTCGCCGTACAGCGGCGGCGCCCAGCGGACGTAATCGCCCATGCCGGTGTCCTCGACCTTGATCACGTCGGCGCCGAGGTCGGCCAGCAGCAGGCTGGCGAAGCCGCCGGGGAGCAGGCGGCTGAGATCGAGGATGCGGACGCCTTCGAGGGCGCCGGTCATGCCCCGGTCGCCGCGCGCTTCGGGACGCCGAGCATCTCGCGCGCCTCGGCGACCGTCGCCGCGCGCCGGCCGACGTCCTCGGCCATCCGCCGGGCCTTCGCGATCAGGTCGCCGTTCGAGCGGGCCATCTCGCCGTCCGGCAGGTAGAGGTTGTCCTCGAGCCCGGCGCGGACGTTGCCCCCGAGGGTCAGCGACGTGGCGAGCAACTTCCACTGCGCCCTCGAGACCCCGATCACCTGCCAGTTGGCGCCGCTCTGAGCCGAAGGCGAAGTTCCGGCGTTGTTGAGCCGGCTGCCGTCGGGGCCACCCGGGATCTGCTCGGCCATGAACGGGATGTTCCGGGTCGTCGGCCGGATGCCGCCGGTCACCCCCATCACGAGCGAAATCTGGTGCGGCTCGTCGATCAGTCCCATGTCGATCAGGGGATCGAGGTTGGCGACGTGGCCCGCGTCGAAGCACTCGTGCTCGGGCTTGATGCCGAGCTCGCGCATCGCGGTCAGGAACTCGATGATCGTGTCGAACGAGTTCTCGAACACCGCCTTGAAAACGAAGTCCTTGCGCCGCCGCGAGTACTTCGCGTAGTTCATCGAGCTCATGTTGAGAGCCGCGACGTCCGGGCGGAGCTCCCGCAGGTAGGCGATTCGCTTCGCGATCGGGACGCCGATCGCGCCGGTCGAGTAGTTGACGATCACGTCGCCGACCTCGGCCAGGATCGCCTCGGTGATCGCGCGGAAGTCCACGATCTCGTAGCTCGGCACGCCGTCGGTGGTTCGCGCGTGGATGTGGATCTGCGAGGCGCCCTCGTCGACCGCCCGCCGCGCCTCGGCCGCGTACTCCTCGGGGGTGTACGGGATCGCCGGGCACTGGTCGCGGTTGGCGATCGCGCCGGAGATCGAGCAGCTGATGATCACCGGGTCCTCGAAGCGGCTCATGCGCCTTCTCCTGCCGATCGTGCTGCATTCACCTTTGCGAGCAGCGCCTCGAGCTCTGCGCGTTGGGCGTCGTCGGCCCCGAGGCTGTAGTAGGTGTCGGGCTCGCCGCGGACCTCGATCTTCAGCGTCGATCCCGTGAATCGCCCATCGGATGCCTCGAGCCGCTCGATCGTCGCCACGTGAATCCGCCGCGAGGGGTTGCCCTGGCCGAAGAACTCGAGCACTCGGCCGTCGAAGCTGACGATGCCGCTCCGCGAGCACGACCTCGTCGGGCTGTCCGCCGCTCATACCGGCATCACCCCGTGCTTGCGCCACGGTCGCTCGACCCTCTTCGTGGCCGCCATGCGCAGGCCGCGGATGATCGTCGGCCGCGTCTCGCGTGGGTCGATCACGTCGTCGATCGTCGCGTTGCGGGCGGCGATGTAGACGTCGATCTGCTTGCGGACCTGCTCGAGCATCGCCTCGCGGGTGGCGTCCGGGTCGTCGGAGGCCTCGATCGCCGAGCGGCCGATGATGTTCACCGCGCCCTCGGCGCCCATCACCGAGATCTCCGCGCTCGGCCAGGCGACGATCAGGTCGGGCTCGTAGGCCTTGCCGTTCATGACGTAGTAGCCGGCGCCGTAGGCCTTGCGGACGACCACGGTGATCTTCGGCACCGTCGCCCGCGAGACCGCGTAGAGCATCTTCGCCCCGTGGCGGATGATCCCGGCGTGCTCGACCTTCGAGCCGACCATGAACCCCGGCACGTCCTGGAGGAAGACGAGCGGGATGCTGAAGGCGTCGCAGAGGTTGACGAACCGCGCCGCCTTGTCGGCCGAGTCGTTCTCGAGGATCCCGCCGAGGTGCTTCGGCTGGTTGGCGACGATCCCTACCGGCATGCCGCCGAAGCGGGCGAGGCAGGTGATGATCGTCTTCGCGAACCGCGGCTTGATGTCGAAGATCTCGCCGTCGTCGACGATCTCCCGGATCAGCTCGTACATGTCGTACGGGTGGCGGTTCGACTCCGGGACGATGTCGAGCAGCTTCTCCGACATCCGGTCCTCGGGATCGTCGGTCTCCCGCACGGGCGGCTTCTGCTCGCAGTTCGAGGGGAAGTACGAGAGGTAGGTCTTGATCGCCTCGATGCACTCGGCGTCGTCCTTGCACTCCAGATCGCCGACGCCCGACTTGCGGCAGTGGACCCTGGCGCCGCCGAGGTCCTCCATCGAGATCTCCTCGCCGGTCACCGCCTTGGTCAGGTGCGGGCCGGCGAGCGCCATCGCGCCCTGGCCGACGACCATCGGGACGAAATCCGAGAGGCCTGGGATGTAGGCGGTCCCGGCCGCGCAGGGCCCGAGCATCCCGGCGACCAGCGGGACGACGCCCGACATCGTCACCTCCTCGCGGAACAGATGCCCGGAGCCGGCGAACAGCGACCCGGCCGCCTCCTGGATCCGGGCGCCGGCGGAATCGAGCAGCCAGATGAGCGGGATCCGCTTCTGCAGCGCCAGCTCGCGCAGGCGGCCGACCTTGAGCTCGCCGGTCATCCCCATCGAGCCCGCCATCACCGTGAAGTCGTAGGCGGCGATCGCAACCGGGCGGCCGTCGACGTCGCCCCACCCGGTGATCACGCCGTCGGCCGGCGCCTCCTTGCCGTCCATCGCCCGCTGGGCGAAGTGAGGCCCGGCGTGGATTCCGAGCTCGACGAAGGTGCCCGGGTCGACCAGGAGGTCGATCCGCTCGCGCGCCGTGAGCTTGCCGGCGGCGTGCTGCTTGGCGATCTTCTCCTCGCCGCCGCCGAGCTTCGCCTTCTCGCGGCGAGCGTGCAGGTCGTCGGTGAGATCCTTGAGCTTGCCGCTCGTCGCGGGCGGCGCCTCCGGTGCCTCCGCCTCCTTCGCGGCGGCGGCGACCTTTTCAGCTTCTGTCATCTGCCCTTCCACACGGGGTCGCGCTTTTCGAAGAAGGCCGTCACGCCCTCGATCGCGTCCTCGGTCGAGAGCTCGATCGTCAGCTGCGAGCGCAGGTAGTCGAGCGCGTCGGCGAGCGGCATGTCGAGCTGGCGCCACATCGCGTCCTTGCCCAGCCGCATGATCAGCGGCGACTTCGAGGCGAGCTTCGCGGCCCACTCGGCCACCGCGGCGTCGAACTCCTCGGGCGGGACGACCTTGTTGACGATCCCGGCCTCGCGCGCCTCCTCCGCCGTCAGCCGCTCGCCCAGGAGCA
Source organism: uncultured Solirubrobacterales bacterium (assembly GCA_963729065.1). GTDB lineage: Bacteria > Actinomycetota > Thermoleophilia > Solirubrobacterales > 70-9 > WHSW01. The sequence continues at coordinate 105,817 of CAVSMS010000005.1, read as the reverse complement.
GCATCTCGGTCGTCTTCTTCCGCGGCACGTTGCGGTAGATCAGGGCCATGATCATGAACGGGAACAGCCCGACGTTGATCTCGGGCGTGCCGAAGCCGGCGCCCTCCTTGGCGACGATCAGGTCGCAGGCGAGGGCGATCCCGAGGGCGCCCGCGAGCACGTGACCGTTGGCGGCCAGGATCGAGGGCTTGCCGAGCTCGCCCAGCTCCTTGAAGACGTCGGGGAAGGCCGCGGTGCCGAGGTACTTGTGCGCGGTCGGCGCGTCGGCGGAGAAGCCGCCCAGGTTCGCGCCCGAGGAGAAGACCTTCTCGTGCGAGGAGGTGAGCACGACGACGCGCACCTCGTCGTCCGCCTTCGCCGCCCGCAGCGCGTCCAGCAGCTCGCGCAGGAGCTGGTCCGAGAGCGAGTTGCGCGTCTCGGGGTCGTCGAGCGTGATCGTGGCGACGCTGCTCGGCGACCTCGTAGCGGATCTTCTCGTACGCAGCCAAGAGTAGGAAGTATTACTCTTCGCTCACTACTTTTGTCGAGCGACCGAGGAGAGCCCAGGTGGCGACTGCGACCGAGAGCGTGATCAAGCCCGAGCACGGTGCGAAGCGCAAGCACTTCCTGTTCAGCGACGAGCACCTCGACCTGCGCGAGTCGATGAGCGCCTGGGTGAAGAAGGAGATGTACCCCCACCGCAACGAGTGGGAGGACACCTACTGGCCGAGCGAGGTCATGCGGCGCGCCGGCGAGCTCGGCTACCTCGGGCTCTGCTTTCCGGAGGAGTACGGCGGACAGGGCGGCGACTACTTCTACTCCCTGGTCCGCGCCGAGTGCATGAGCTACTCGGGCTCCGGTGGGACCAACATGGGCTTCGCGGTCCAGACGGACATGGTCCTGCCGCCGGTTCACCTGCTCGGCACCGAGGAGCAGAAGCAGCGCTACCTCGTCCCCGGCATCAAGGGCGAGAGGATCGGCAGCCTGGGGATCACCGAGCCGGGCGCCGGCTCCGACGTCGCCGGGATCCGCACGACGGCGATCCGGGACGGCGACGAGTACGTGATCAACGGCGCCAAGACGTTCATCACGAACGGCCCGCGCGCCGACTTCTGCGTGCTCGTGACCAAGACCGATCCCGAGAAGCGCCACGACGGGATCACGCTCTTCGTCGTCGACCTGCGCGACGACGACGGCAACCTCGTCCCCGGGTTCACGGTCTCGCGCGAGCTCGAGAAGATGGGCATGCACGCGTCGGACACCGGCGAGCTCGCGTTCGAGGACATGCGCGTCCCGGCCGACGCGGTCCTGGGCGAGATCGGCAAGGGCTTCTACCACATCAGCTGGGAGCTCCAGGGCGAGCGGCTGGTCGCGGCGGCGGGGTGCTACGCGGCCTGCGAGCGGATGTTCGAGCGCACGCTCGACTACGCGCGCGAGCGCGAGGCGTTCGGGCGCTCGATCGGCAAGTTCCAGGTCATCCGCCACAAGTTCGCCGACATGGCGACCAAGATCGAGGCGGCGAAGCAGATGGTCCACGCGACCGCCTGGCGCTTCGCCAACGGCGAGTACCCGGTGCGCGAGATCACGATGGCGAAGCTCTACGCGACCCGGGTCTGCCACGAGGTCGCCGACGAGTGCGTGCAGATCCACGGCGGCTACGGCTACATGAAGGAGTACGAGATCGAGCGCGCCTACCGCGACCAGCGCCTCAACCGGATCGGAGCCGGGACCGACGAGATCATGCTCGACGTCATCGGCCGCTCGTATGGGCTCTGAGCCGGCCCTGGCGCTCGTCGACTCCGACGAGCAACGGCTGCTGCGGGAGACGGTGCGCGGCATCTGCGACGGGTTCGGGCCTGCGTACATCAAGCGGTGCGTCGAGGCGGCCGAGCCGCCGCGCGAGCTCTGGGACGCGCTCGCCGAGAAGGGGTACCTCGGCGTCAACCTGCCGCCGGAGCACGGCGGTGGCGGGCTCGGCATGGCGGGGCTGGCGACGGTGGGCGAGGAGATCGCTGCCGCAGGCTGCTCGCTGCTGCTGATCGTCGTCTCGCCGGCGATCGTCGGCTCGATCCTCGTCCGCCACGGCACCGCGGCCCAGCGCGAGCGCTGGCTGCCCGGGATCGCCGACGGCTCCACCCGGATCGCGTTCGCGATCACCGAGCCCGACGCCGGGACCAACTCACACAACCTGTCGACCGCGGCGCGGCGCAATCCGGATTCGGGCGCCTACTCCCTGCGGGGGACCAAGTACTACATCTCCGGGGTGGAGGACGCCGAGGCGATCCTGGTGGTCGCCCGCAAGCGCGACGACGACGGCAACCTCGGCCTGCCGCTGCTGCTGATCGTCGACGTCGACTCCCCGGGGCTCGAGAAGCAACCGATCCCGATGGCCGTCCGCGGCGCCGACCGCCAGTGGCAGCTCTACTTCGACGACGTCGAGGTCCCGGCCGAGCGGCTCATCGGGGAATCCGAGGAGGTCGGGCTGAAGGCCGCCTTCGACGGGCTCAACCCGGAGCGGATCATGGGCGCCGCGCTCTCCGCCGGCACCGGGCGCCGGGCGCTCGAGCTCGCCTCCGGCTACGCCCGGGAGCGGGTCGTGTGGAGCCAGCCGATCGGCGCCCATCAGGGCCTCTCGCACCCGCTCGCCCAGGCGAAGATCGAGCTCGAGCTGGCGCGGCTGATGACGCAGAAGGCGGCGGCGCTCTACGACGCCGGCGCGCCGGCGGGCGAGGCCGCGAACATGGCCAAGTACGCGGCGGCCGAGGCCGCGATCCACTGCGTCGACCAGGCGATCCAGACGCATGGAGGCAACGGCTTCGCGCTCGAGTACGGGCTCACCGACATGTACTGGGGCGCTCGGGTCGCCCGCACCGCGCCGGTCTCGCGCGAGATGGTCCTCAACTACGTCGCCGAGCACTCGCTCGGGCTGCCCCGCTCCTACTAGGGACTAGAGCGCCTCGTACTCCTCGTCGGTGAGCTCGATCTCGAGCGCGGCGAGGTTCTGCTCGAGGTGCTCGACCGAGAGCGTGCCCGGGATCGGCAGCATCGCCTCCGAGCGGCGCAGGAGCCAGGCGAGCTTGACCTGCTGCGCGGTCGCGCCAAGCCGCTCGGCGATCTCGTCGACGGTCTTGCCGCCGCCGCGGAGCGGGAAGAAGGGGACGAAGGCAATGCCCTCGTCGGCGCAGAAGTCGACCACCTCGTCGTGCTTGCGGCTGCTCGAGGCTGTACTCGTTCTGGACCGCGGCGATCGGGACCACGCTGCGCCCGAGGAGGATCTCCTCGACGCCGACCTGGGAGAGGCCGACGTTGCGGATCCGGCCCTCCTGGTGGTAGGAGGCGAGCACCTCCAGCGTCCGCGGCAGCGCCACCTCGGGGTCGAGCCGGTGCAGGTAGTAGAGCTCGATCACATCGGTCCGCAGGCGCTCGAAGCTCTCCTCGATCTCGCTCCGGAGCCGGTCGGGCCCGCCGCCGTGGTAGCCGGCCTTGGTCGCGACGACGAGCTCCGGCGGGAAGGGCGCGAGCCCGGCGCCGATCGCCCGCTCGCTCTCGCCTCCGCTGTAGAGGTGCGCCGTGTCGATCATCTGCACGCCGGCGGCGACGGCGGCCCGCAGGAACTCGTGGTTCTCGGGCGTGTCGGTGAGCCGGTTGGTGCCCAGCCCGATGCGCCGCAGCTCGCGCCCCGCCAACGAGATCGTCGGCGCCACGGGGCTCACGGCTAGCGCCCCAAGGTGCGCACGAACTCGCGCACCGCCGGCGGCACCGCGCCGAGCAGCTCGCGGACCTCGGCCAGCCCCGCCCGCAGCTCGGCGTCGCCGGCCTCGATCGGCAGCATCGAGTCCTGCAGCTCGGCGAGCCTGCGGTCGGCATCGGCGGCGGCCTCGCCGCCGCGCTCGACGAACCGCCTCACGCCCTGCGAGGCGAGCCCGGCCGTGGGCTGCGCGGCGGGCGCCACCGGCAGCTCGACCCGCGCGGCGAACGCGGCCTGGGTCCGCTTCGCCCGCGCGTACGACTTCTGCACGGGCCGGAAGAGCTCGGCCTCCAGCCGATCGCCCGTCATCTCGTCGAGCAGCTCGTATGCCTGGCCGAGGCAGGCGAGCGCGAGCCCGATCCGGTCGATCGCGATTCGCAGTTCGGCGAGGATCTCCTCGCGCGCCTCGGTCATCGTGCGCACGGGCGGCAGGTTAGTCGGCTCGCAGCGCGGCGAGGCGCCCCTCCAGGTAGGCGCGCTCGATCGGGTTGGCGGCGAGCTCGGTAGCGCGCTCGTACGCGCCCTCCGCGTCGGGGCTGCCGAGCCGGCGGAGCAGGTCGGCCCGCGCGGCGTGGTACGGCCCGTAGCCGTCGAGCCCGTCGATCGCCTCGATCAGCTCCAGCCCGGGCGCGGGGCCCTCGGCCATCGCCACGGCGACGGCGCGGTTGAGCTCGACCACCGGCGAAGGGCTGATCGCCGCGAGCCAGGCGTAGAGGCGCACGATGCGGGCCCAGTCGGTGTCCTCCGCGCGCCCGGCGCGCGAATGCTCGGCGGCGATCGACGCCTGGATCACGTACGGGCTCGGCCCGGAGCGCCGCGCCTCCTCGGCGAGCGCGAGGCCCTCGGCGATCTGCTCGGCGTCCCAGAGCGAGCGATCCTGGTGGTCGAGCAGAACCAGCCGGCCGCGCGCGTCGGTGCGCGCTTCGCGCCGCGAGTCGACGAGCAGCATCAGCGCCAGCAGCGCGATCACCTCCGGCTCCCGCGGCAGCACCTCGCGCAGCACGCGCGCCAATCGGATCGCCTCGGCGCAGAGCTCCGCGCGGACGAGGAGCTCGGCTCCTGAGGCCATGTAGCCCTCGTTGAAGATCAGGTAGAGCGTGGCGAGCACCGAGCCGAGCCGCTCGCCGAGGTGCTCCGGGTCCGGGACCTCGTAGGGGATCCGGGCGTCGCGGATCTTGCGCTTCGCCCGCACCAGCCGCTGAGCCATGGTCGCCTCGCCGACGAGGAACGCGCGGGCGATCTCGGCCGTGGTCAGCCCGCCGAGCGTGCGCAGGGTGAGCGCGACCCGCGCCTCCGGCGCGAGCGCCGGATGACAGCAGGTGAAGATCAGCCGTAGGCGGTCATCCGGCAGCGCGGCCCCCGCCCCCTCCTCCTCCGCCTCCGGCACCCGGAGCCGCTCGAGCGCCTCGAGCTCGGGCCGCTTTGCCTCAAGCGTCCGCTCACGGCGCAGGCGATCGATCGCCTTGTTGCGGCCGACGCGCGTGATCCAGGCCCCCGGGTTGGCGGGCACGCCGTCGAGCGGCCAGCGCTCCAGCGCGACGACGAACGCCTCCTGCACCGCCTCCTCGGCGGCGTCGAAGTCGCCGAGGGCCCGGATCAGGGACGCGACCGCCCGTCCCGACTCATGCCGGAACAGGCGGTCGACGACGGCCTGATCGTCTACGAGCTCGCCTCCGCGGCGGCGGCCGGTGCCTCGGCGCCGTACGCCTCGTAGTCGATCACCGGGCGGACCTCGATCGCGCCGGCGGGGAGCGGCACCTTCTTCGCCCACTCGAGCGCCTGGTCGAGGTCGTCGCACTCGATCAGATAGAAGCCGCCGATCTGCTCCTTGGTCTCCGCGAAGGGCCCGTCGGTGACGATCCGCTCATCGCCGTCACCGATCCTGACCGTGGTCGCGGTCGGGCTGTCCTGCAGGCCCTCGCCGGCGAGGAACGCCCCGGCGTCGACGAGCTCCTGCGTGTAGGCCTCCCAGCGACCCATCTGGGCCTTCATCTGGTCGGGCGTCACGTCCTCCCAGCCGCCCTCCTCGCCGATCAACGTCAGCATGTACTTCATTCGTGCCTCCTTGGCCTCGGGCGGCCGCCGTCTGCGGCCGCTCTCACCCTAACGACGAACGGAGGGCCCCGAGATCGACAGCCTCGCCCACATCCGCAGCTACTACGAGTCCCTGAACACCGGCGACGTCGACCTGGTCGCGTCGCACTTCACCGAGGACGCGACCCACTACTACACCCGGCTCGGGCCGCACCACGGGCGCGCGATCGCCGAGAACGCCCGCTGGGCGATCGACCACCTGGACGGCCGGTGGATCTACGAGCACGGGATCGCCGACGGCGACGAGGCGGTGATCGAGTGGACGATGACCTGGCGGGCGCCGGAATCCGGCGAGCGCCGGCTCAACCGGGGCACCGAGTGGTTCCGGCTGGACGGCGGCAGGATCGCCGAGGTCCGCGCCTACCACCACGGTGATGCACAGAACCCCCGCGGCGACCTGCTCGGGTTCGACTTCGGCGAGCCGCGGCTACACGACGCTCGACGAGGGCGTCTAGGGCTGGATCAGCTTCGCGTCGTCGGCGCCCTGGCGGCGCTCGTCCGACGCGGACGCGGTGAGCTTGTAGAGGCCGCTGTCGCGGATCTCGGCGCCGAGCTTGACGACCTGGCCGGGCTTGAAGTCCGCGATCCGCAGCTCGTCGGGCACCTGGATGCCGATGTCCTGGCCGGACTCGCGGAGATCGTCGGCGGAGACGATCAGCTTGCGCGGGCCGCGGCAGACGCCTTCGACGATCGCCTCGATCGGGGTCGTCGCCACGCTCGTCTCACCGGTCTCGGTGGTCTCTGGTGGTCTCGTCCGTGGTCTCGGTCGTCTCGTCGGTGGTCTCCGTGGTCTCGGTGGTCTCGGTGGTCTCCGTGGTCTCGGTCGTGGTCTCGTCGGTCGCGGAGTCGGCCGCTTCGAGTCCGACCTGCTCGAGCGCGACAGGCGGCGGCTTGGGCAGCGCCGGGGGCGCTCCGCAACCCTCCTGGCCGGCCGGGCTCACCTCGAGCTCGTCGGGATGGTCGGCGATCCGCACCTTCACCTGAACCGACTCGCCGAGCTCCGGCGGAACTCGCTGCGCGCCTCCGCGAACGAGCACCGAGGCGCCGGTTGCCGACACCGTGTAGATGCCGGTCTCCGGGTCGCGGAAGCTGACCGTGCCGCCGAACTCGGCCTGGCCGCGCTTGCTCTTGCGCTTGCGGTTGCCGTCCTCCGAGTAGGTGCCGTTGGCCAGCAGGCGGGCCTCGACCTCGACCCGCTGGCCGATGTCCGGCGCGTTGCCGGTGTGGATGGCGGTCAGCTGGCCGTCGTCTGAGGCGATCGAGTAGCTGCCCGCCTTCGGGTTCAGGTGGACCACGGTGCCGGCGAGCAGGGTGGCCGTGGTCTCGTCGGTGTTCGTGTCCTCGTCGGTCTGGTCGGTCGTCGTCTCGTCGGTATCGGTCGCCGGGTCGTCGAACGTCGGCGTCGGGGTCGGGGTGACCGGGGAGGGGATGAACGGCGGCGTCGACACCGGCGGGGGCGGGATGGACGAGTCGGACGGTGGCGTGAAGGGGGTCGGAGCGGGATCGGGCGAGGGCCCGCTGTCGGTCGGAGTCGGCTTCGGCGGCTTCGGGCTGGGAACCTCGCCGGCCGTGGACGGCTTCGTTCCCGCCTCGGTGTCCGGGCTCGGAACGCGGACGACCATCGGGGTGGTCGTACCCAGGCTCCCCTGGGTACCGGGCCCGATCGCGACGCCGACGAAGAGGCCGAAGCCGAGCGCGATCGCCGATAGCGGCGCGGTCCAGCGCCGGTCCACCACCGGTAGCGCCGCCCAGCGCAGCGAGGCGAAACGCAGAGCGGTCCGGCGGTCGGGGCGGATCCGCCCGCGAACGAGCCTCCCGGGGAGCTTCATCGCGAGCGGCCCTCCTCGGGATGTCGAGGGGCGGCGGAGGAGGAGGTCGCCGGGGTCACCCGCGTCGGCGCCTCGGCCGCCGCGCGCGCCGGGGTCTCGGAGGGTGCCGGCGAGGTCGCGGGCTCCGCCGCGGTGGAAGGGGACTCGGTCGCGCCGTCAGCGTCCGACGCCGGTGGCTTGGGCTCGGCTGCGGGCGCCGGCGGCGGCGACGGATCGCCGGCCGCGGGCGCAGGCCGGTCGGGCGTGTCGATCGCTCCCGGTGCAGGAGGCGCCGGCGCCGGGGCGGCGGCCGGAGGCCGGGGCGGCGGAGCCGGGGCGGCCGGGGCGGGGGCAGCGCCGGGGGAGCGACCGCGGGGGCGCCGGGAGGTGGCTGGGCCGCCGGCGCGATGAGGTCGTGCAGGCTGCGGGCGAGCGGAGCCCCGCATCGACCGCAGTACGCGGCGTTCACGGCAGCGGGGCTACCGCACGACGGGCACTTCGACGCCGGATCGCTCGTCGCGAGCCCGAGCGCCCGCTCGACGGCGGTTAGCTCCACATCCACAGCCTGAAGCTTCGCAGCTTGCCGGGCGACCAGGTCGAGGCGGAACTGGTCGCGGACCGCCATCTCGTAGACGAGCCCGCCGAGATCGGACTGGAGCTCCGCGTAGAGCCGCGCGAGCTGCTCGCGGCGCCCGACCAGCATCGCGTTGTCGGACGCGGGCGGCGTGCCGGGGGGCGGCGCCTGGGGCGCCTGGACCACCGGCGTGGTCGGCGGGGCGGTCGCGGCGGCCGGAGCGGTCGCGGCTGCCTTTGCCTTTTTCTGGCGCCGCCGAAGGCCGCGGCGCGGCTTCTTCGCCGGGGGCTGCGCAGGCGCCGGGGCCTGAGCGGCCGCCGGGGCTGCGGCGGCGGGCGTCGCCGCCTGGGTGCCGGCGGTGGCGGCGGGCGTCGCGCCCGGGCTCGCCGGGACAGTGCCCGGGGCGGCGGGCGGCGCGCCCGGGTCGCGGGGGCCGTGCGGGGTCGCGGGCGCGGAAGCGGGCGGTGTCGCGGCACCCGGCGCCGGCGGGCGGTTGCGCGGGCGCGGCTTGAAGTAGGGCTTCAGCCGCTCGATCACCTTCGCGCTCATCCGTCGGGCTCCGTGGCGCCCCCGCTCGGAGCCGACGGCACCGTCAGGCCCGGGATGCTGGAGTCCCGCCCGTCCGTCGTGTTGAGATCCTCCGGAGTGACCTCGTCCTCCGAGGTGGCGCCCGTGGAGCCCGCGACCTCGACCACGGTCGCGTCCGGGAAGTCGTCGCTGATGTCCTTGAGCGCCGCCTGCGCCTCCTTGTCCGAGGCGTAGACGCCGGAGTAGATCACGTACTCGTCCGGCGGCAGGCTGGAGTACAGGTCGGAGTCGAGGACCGCCGCGCCCGGCGCGCCGTCGTCGAGGGCGCTCTGCTTCGCCGAGTCGACCGACTCCGGCGTCGAGTCCGACTTGGTCAGGGTGGTGATCTGAATCGTGAAGCCGTCGGTGCCGGCGGGCCACTCGCTGGTGACGGCCGATGGAGTCGCGGCGGAGCCGCCGCCCGAATCGGTCGTCGACGCGGTGGTCGTGCTGCCCGTGCCCTCGCCGACCTGGATGGTCGCCGCGGGGGGTGATTCGTCGCTCGTGTCTCCGCGGCCGATGAGGACGCCGATCAGCAGCATCCCGCCGAGCAGGGCGATCCCGATCACGGCCGCCAGCGGCGAGACGTCTGCCGGGCGGTTCGCCTGCTCGGCCGGCGAGGCCTCGGCCGGCGTCCCCTCGGCCGGCGTCGGCGCGAGCGGGACCCGGGGCGCCCCCCGCCGTGTGCCGCAGGTGAGGCAGTAGCGCTGGTCGCGGGCCATCGGCGCGCCGCAGTTGGCGCACTTCTCGCCCGCACCCTCCTGAGCGGGAGCGGCCTGCTGGTCGGTTGGAGAGGCCATCCCGGGTATTCAACAGGCTAGGCACCGCGATGTTCCGGCGGGTGCCCGGGGAGGTAGCCTGCACGACTCGATGGCGGTGATCAAGGACGCCGGCGAGCGGGCGATCCTGCCCCCGTTCACGGACGAGCACACGCAGTTGCGGGAGACGATCGCCCGCTGGGTCCGGGAGGAGATCGCGCCCCACGTCGACGACTGGGAGGCGGCGCGAGAGTTCCCGCGCGACCTCTACGACCGCGCGGCGGAGCTCGGCTTCCTCGGGCTCAAGTATCCGGTCGAGCTCGGCGGCCAGGGCGGCGACTGCGTGCACGACGCGGTCTGGGCCGAGGAGCTCGCCGCGGCGGGCGCCTCGGGCGGGGTCGGCGCCGGGCTCGGCGCCCACACGGGGATCGCGACCCCGCCCGTGTTCAGGTTCGGCAGCCCCGAGCAGCACGAGCGCTTCCTGCGACCGGCGATCGCGGGCCGCAAGATCGCCGCGCTCGGGATCACCGAGCCCGGCGCCGGCTCCGACGTCGCCTCGATCCGCACCGAGGCCCGCAGGGTCGACGGCGGCTACGTCGTGAACGGCTCGAAGACCTTCATCACCAACGGCGTCCGCGCCGACTTCCTGGTCTGCGCCGTCAAGACGACCCCGGAGGGCGGGCACCAGGGGATCTCGTTCCTGATCCTCGAGCGCGACATGCCCGGCTACGAGGTCACCCGCAAGCTCGAGAAGATGGGCTGGCACTCCTCTGACACCGCGGAGCTCTCGTTCACCGACGTCGAGGTCCCCGACGCGAACCTGCTCGGCGAGGAGAACCGCGGCTTCTATCTGATCATGGAGAACTTCGCCTGGGAGCGGCTGCTGATGGCCCTCGGCGCCGTCGGCGCGATGCGGCGGCTGCTCGAGGTCGCGATCTCCTACGCCGGCGAGCGCGAGGCGTTCGGCCGCCCGATCGGCGGGTTCCAGGCGATCCGCCACAAGATCGCCGAGATCGGGGTCAAGGCGGAGGTCGGGCGGGCGCTCACCTACCACGCGCTGCGCCGGTACGCCCGTGGCGAGGACGTGATCGCCGACGTCACGAAGGCCAAGCTGTTCACCCAGCGCGCCTGCGTCGAGGTCGCCGACGAGGTCCTGCAGATCCTCGGCGGCTACGGCTACATGCGCGAGTACGGCGTCGAGCGCGCGCTGCGCGACGCGCGCCTGGGCCCGATCGGCGGCGGCACCGACGAGGTGATGAAGGAGATCCTCGGCCGCCAGCTCGGTCTGTGACGCGGAGGCCGAAGGCCGAAGCGAGCCCGGCCGCCGTTGAGGCCGCTGTCTCTGAATAGAGTCCCGGGCTGCTTTTCGACACGAGACTGGGAGTGAAACGAGAACATGGGACTGCTTGAGGGCAAGGCCGCGATCGTCACGGGATCGGCGCGCGGCATCGGACGGGCGACCGCGGAGCTGTTCGTGAGCGAGGGCGCCAAGGTCCTGATCAACGACATCGACGGCGACGTCGCCGAGCAGGCGGCGGGCGAGATCGACGGTGAGACGGCGGTCTTCGCCGGCGACCTGACCGAGCCCGGGGTTCCGGACGAGCTGGTCAAGACCGCGATCGAGGCCTTCGGCGAGGTCGACATCGTCGTCAACAACGCGGGCTATACCTGGGACGGGGTCGTCCACCGGATGACCGACGAGCAGTTCCAGGCGATGCTCGACATCCACACGGTCGTGCCCTTCCGGGTCGTGCGCGCCATCGCCCCCCACTGGCGCGAGGCGGCGAAGGCCGAGATGGGCGCGGGCGAGGAGCGGTTCCGCAAGATCGTCAACGTCTCGTCGATCTCCGGCACGATGGGCAACGCGGGCCAGGTCAACTACTCGGCCGCGAAGGCCGGAGTCGTCGGCTTCACCAAGACCCTGGCCAAGGAGTGGGGCCAGTTCAAGATCAACTGCAACGCGGTCGCCTTCGGCTTCGTCGAGACCAGGCTCACCCAGGCGAAGGAGAAGGGCGAGCAGCTGGAGACGTCGTCCGGCGAGATGGTCGACCTCGGGATCCCCGAGCAGATGCGGGCGATGGCGACGATGGTGATCCCGCTCGGTCGCCCGGCGCAGCCGGACGAGGCCGCCGGCCCGGTGCTCTTCCTCTGCTCGTCGCTCGCCGACTACGTGCACGGCCAGACGCTCAACGTCACCGGCGGCCAATTCGGCGGCATGTACACCTAGGTTCGTCGCTCGCCGCTCGTCGCTGCAGCCGGCGGGCGAGGGCGACGCCTCTCCGGCCCGCCCCTTGACCCGCCGCCGGGCGCGGATAGGATCGGCCGATGAGACTCAATAAGGCCTTCCTCGCGACCCTGGTGTCCTCCATCGCACTCGTCGGGCTCACGCCCACCGCGGCCAGCGGCGAGGACGGTGCGCCGGGCGTGCTCGACTGCAACCCGTTCGCGCTCGGCGCCGAGGCGCCGGCCGCCGGCCGCGTCTCGGAGGAGGCTGCGGCGGCTGGCGTGGTCGAGCCCAATGTCGAGGCCGCCTACGAGCGCGCGCTCGACAGCCGCGCGCGGTTGGGCCGTCAAGCCCGCGCCACCGGCCCCATCCGGATCCCCGTCTACGTCCACGTGATCCAGGAGAACGCCACGGTCGGCGCCGTGCCTCAGCAGCGGATCGTCGACCAGATCGACGTCATGAACGACTCCTTCGACGGCGGCGCGGTCGGCGGCGCGAACGCCGGTGTCGTGTTCCAGCTGATCGACATCGACGTGACGATCAACGCGAGCTGGACTCCGATGGAGTACGCCGACCCGGAGGAGACGGAGATGAAGACCGCCCTTCGCGAGGGCGGGGCCCGGGCACTCAACTTCTACATCCTCGATCTCAGCACCCTGCTGGGCTGGGCGACGTTCCCGGACGAGTACGCCGGCAACCCGCAGATGGACGGCGTGATCGTGCTCAACGAATCGCTGCCCGGCGGCTCGGCGGCTCCCTATGACCTCGGCGACACCGGGACCCATGAGGTCGGTCACTGGCTCGGCCTCTTCCACACCTTCGAGGGTGGCTGCGCAGCGCCGGGCGACTTCGTCGAGGACACCCCGTACGAGGCGGAGCCGTACTTCGGCCCGTGCAACCCGCCGGGGGCGCCGAACACCTGCCCGTCCCCCGGCCTCGACCCGGTCGAGAACTTCATGGACTACAGCGACGACGCGTGCATGGACGAGTTCACGCCGGGACAGGTCGATCGCCTGCAGGACGCCACGGCGGCCTACAGAAACGGCCCCCCGTCGGCCCCCGACAGGGCGGTGTCGACCCCGGCCGGCCAGGCGGTCGCGATTGACGCGAGCGCGACCGACCCCGACGGCGACGCGCTCACGTACGCGAACGTCGACGTTCCCGATCACGGCACCCTCAGCGGCAGCGGCGCGGCGCTCACCTACACGCCGGCCGCCGGCTACTCGGGCGCGGACTCGTTCGTCGTCCAGGCCACGGACATCTTCGGCGCAACCGACACCTCGGCCATCTCCGTCAGCGTCACGGGCGGGGGCGGCGTGAAGGCGAAGGCGAAGGCGAAGCAGAAGCTCTCCAAGCTCGCGGTCACCGGCACCTGCGGCAGCGAGGCGTGTGAGCTGTCGGCGGAGGCGAAGATCGTCGCCAAGAGCCCGGGCGGCGGGAAGGCCGGCGCGAAGAAGACCTTCCGGACGAAGCGGGTCTCGGCGCAGGCCGACGCGAACGGCTCGGCGAAGCTGCGGCTGAAGCTGGCGAAGTCCAAGGAGCGCAAGCTGCAGGGCCTGCTCAAGGACGGCTGGAAGGCGAAGGCCAAGGCGAAGGTGAAGGCCACGGGCGCGAGCGGCGCCAAGAGCAACGCCAAGGTTTCGATCACGGTCAAGCGGGGCTGACCGCAGGCGACGAGGCCCGGCGCGCTCGCGCCTTCGGCGCGGAGGCCGAGGCCTACGAGCTCGGGCGGCCGGGCTACCCGCGGGCGGCGATCGAGTTCTGCATCGGCGAGCGGCCGCAGCGCGTGCTCGACCTCGGCGCGGGGACCGGGAAGCTGACCGCGGAGCTGCTCGCGCTCGGACACGAGGTGGTCGCGGTCGAGCCGCTGGAGCCGATGCGCGCCCGGATCCCGGCCGAGGCTGAGGCGCTCGACGGCTCGGCGGAGTCGATCCCGCTCGAGGACGCGAGCGTCGATGCCGTGACGGTCGGCCAGGCGTTCCACTGGTTCGACCAGGCCGCGGCGCTGGCGGAGATCGTGCGCGTTCTCCGACCGGGCGGGTCGCTCGGGCTGCTCTGGAACCTGCTCGACGACGGCGTCCCCTGGGTCGCGGCGGTCGCGGACGCGTTCGACGCCGAGGATCGGGCGAGCCTGGCCGGCGAGCTCGCGCCGCCGTTCGCGGGGGTCGAGGGGCTCGCCGACCCAACCGGGACCACGGTCAGGCACCTGGACGCGACCGACGCCGAGGGCCTGATCGCCAACGTGGCCTCCCGCAGCACCTCGATCCTCGCCGAGGAGGAGCGGCGGCGCGAGATCCTCGACCGGATCCGCGTCCTGGCACCGGCGAGGGAGTTCGAGGTCCCCTACCTCTGCGTCGCCTGGCGCTCGACCCGGGACGGGGGCTGATCGCGCGCTAGACCGGCTGGGTGCACTGGGCGCAGCGGCTCGCGTCGACCGGGATCGACGAGAGGCACTGCGGGCACTGCTTCTTCTCCGCCCGCACCCCGCGACGAGCCTGGTAGGCCGCGTAGGGGCGGACGACGAACAAGTAGACCGCGGCCCCGATCGAGACGAAGGTGATCGCCGCGTTGATGAACGAGCCGTAGAAGAACTCGCTGCCGTTGATCGTGAAGGTGAGGTCCTCGAAGCTCGGCTCCCCGACCACGGCGCCGATCAGCGGTGTGATCAGGCTCTCGATCAGCGAGTTGACGAGGGCGACGGTCGCCAGGGCCATCACCAGCGCGACCGCGGTCTCGATCAGGTTGCCCCTGGTGATGAAGTCCCGAAAGCCCGCGAGCATTCGCGCCGAGTAAAACGCCGCGCCCGGACGCTTCGCGCGAGGGGACCAAGGTCACGCAACGCCGTGGTGCGGTCGGTCACGCTTGGTCGACCATGGGCACGGATGCCAAGTTGCTGCGCGATCGTGACTTCCGCCTCGTCGCGGGCTCGGTCGGGCTCTCGGCCTTCGGCGACTGGGTCGCGATCGTCGCGCTCGGCCTGCAGGTGAAGGAGATGACCGGGGCCGGGCTCGAGGTCGCGGCGCTGTGGATCTGCCTCTTCGGGCCGTCGGTCGCCCTCGCCGCCCACGCGGGGCTGCTCGTCGACCGGGTCGAGACCACCCGCCTCCTGGCGGTGGTGTCGGCCATCGGCGCCGCGGTCGCGCTGGCAGCCGGGTTCTTCGCCGGCTCGGCGCTCGGGGCGCTGCTCGCGCTCACGGTGCTGCTCGGCGTGATCTTCGCCGTCTCCCAGCCGGCGGAGTTCGCGCTCGTGCCGCTGCTCTCCGGCCGCGATCGCGCGCAGGAGGCCAACGGCCACGTCGAGACCGCGCGCTACATCGGCTTCGGCCTCGGCCCGCTGGTCGGCGGCGTCGCCTTCGCGGCGGGAGGCCTCGGCCTCGCGATGGCGATCGACGCGCTCACGTTCGCGCTCGTCGCGATCGCGGCGACCCGGCTGCGGGTGAGGCGCGCTCCCGGCGAGGCGGGCGACGGCGCTCCGATCCGGGCGCGGGCGGGGATCGCGGTCCTGCTCAACGACCGCGTCCTGCGGCTGGTCATGATCGTCGCCTTCAGCTCGCTGCTGTTCATGTCCGCGGTCTGGGTCGCCGAGCTCTTCTTCGTCGAGGACGTGCTCGGCCGCGGCGACGTCGCCTACGGGCTCATGTTCTCGATCTGGACGGCCGGGATGGCGCTCGGCGCCCTGGCCATCTCCCGCCGCATCGCCATGGCCGCGGTCGCCGCGACGGCGCTGCTGGCCGTCGTCGTCCAGGGCCTCGGCCTGGCGCTGCCCGCCGTCTGGCTGGGGTTCGGGTTCTTCCTCGTGTGCGCGTTCGCCGGCGGCGTCGCCCACGGGGTCAAGAACGTGATGTTCCGCAGCCTCATCCACCAGCGCGTCCCCGAGCGCCTGCACGGCCGCGCCTTCGCCGCCTTCAACGGCCTGCGCAACACGGCCGAGCTGGCGGCGTTCGGCGGCGGCGGCCTCCTGGTGACGGCGATCGGCGCCCGCGGGACGCTCGCCTACGCCGGGATGCTCTCGGCGCTCGCCGGGCTGATCGGCCTCGCGATCCTGCTCCGGCGCAACTACGGCTGGGTCTCGACGAGCCCGCTCGGGCCGCCGGCCTACTCGAGCAGCTCGGTGTCGGCGTCGCTGTAGGGCGGCGAGCAGCAGCAGAGCAACACCAGCGGCCCCGGGCCCGGGTTCCAGAGCTTGTGCGGCGTGCCCGGCGCGATCAGCACGCTGTCGCCGGCGGCGACCTCGAACTGCTCGTCGCCGAGGCGCATCGTCCCGGAGCCGGCGGTGAACAGGTAGATCTCCTCGGATTCGCGGTGTCGGTGAGCGATGGTCTCGCCGCTCGGCGCGACCACGGCCTCCGCGAGGGACTGGTTGCGGGCGCCGTCGCCCACCTGGATCAGCTCGCGCACCGTCGAGCCGTCAAGGGTCTCGAACGGCTGCCTCTGCGGACGACGGACGGGCACGGCAATCAATCATCTAGCCTCAGGACGATGAGCGTCGAAACCGCAGTCCAGCCCGCCTACGCCATCCCCGAGGAGTTCGAGGACTTCCGCGAGACCATTCGCAAGATGGTCGTCGAGCGGGTCGCCCCGCGGGCGCAGGAGATCGACGAGAAGGCCGAGTACCCGCGCGACATCCGCGAGCTCTTCGCCTCCCACGACCTGATGGGCCTGCCCTTCTCCCAGGAGCACGGCGGCACCGGCACGGGCACGCTGATGCTCAACATGGCGGTCGAGGAGGTCGCCAAGGCGTGCGCGTCGAGCGCCCTGATCCTGATGATCCAGGAGCTCGGGACGCTGCCGCTGAACCTCTTCGGCACCGACGAGCAGAAGGAGCGCTTCCTGCCGCGCTGCGCATCGGGCGAGTGGTCGCCGGCGTTCGCGCTCTCCGAGCCCGACGCGGGCTCCGATCCCGGCGGCATGCGCACGAGGGCGGTCCGCGACGGCAACGAGTGGGTGATCGACGGAGCCAAGAACTGGATCACCAACCTCGGGATCGCCGACTTCTACATCTGCTTCGCGGTCACCGATGCCGAGGCCGGCCACTCCGCCGGGATCTCCGCCTTCGTGGTCGAGGCCGATCGCCCGGGCTTCAGCGTCGGCAAGCTCGAGAAGAAGATGGGGATCAAGGGCTCCCCCACCGGCCAGCCGATCTTCGACGGCGTCCGCGTCCCGGCCGAGAACCTGATCGGCGAGGAAAACGCGGGGTTCAAGGTCGCGATGGCAACGCTCGACCGCTCGCGCCTCGGCGTCGCCGCCCAGGCCGTCGGCCTGGCGCAGGGCGCGACCGATTACGCGGCCGAGTACGCGAAGGAGCGCCGGCAGTTCGGCAAGCCGATCGCCAGCTTCCAGGGGATCCAGTTCAAGCTCGCCGACATGGAGTCGAGGACTGCCGCCGCGCGCGAGCTGCTGTACCGGGCGGCGTCGAAGGTCGACGCCGGCGACCGGGACATGGGCAAGTACTCGGCGATGGCGAAGCTGATCGCGTCCGACACCGCGATGGCGGTGACCACCGAGGCCGTGCAGGTGCTCGGCGGCTACGGCTACGTCAACGAGTACCCGGTCGAGCGGATGATGCGCGACGCCAAGATCACCCAGATCTACGAGGGCACGAACGAGATCCAGCGCCTCGTCATCGCCCGGACCATGACCCGCTGAGCGCGGCGCGGAGCTCACGCTCGAGGCCGTCCGGGTCGGCGCGCAACCGCCGCGCGGTGACCCGAGCGGTGCGGATCCCCACCGCGAGCAGCGCCGTGTCGCGGGCGCGATCGCGCTCGAAGGAGTCGTCGTTGGCGTGATGCTCGCGCGAGTCGAGCTCGACGGCGAAGCCGCGCTCACGCCAGAGGCAGTCGAGCTCGAACCACGTGCCGTCGACCTCGAGCCAGGCGTTGACCTCCGGGCAGGGCAGGCCGCGCCGCCGGACAAAGGCCGCGAACTCGATCTCGAGCTCGCTGGCGGGGACGTCGAGGCCGAGGCGGGCATCGGCGACGATCGTCCGCAGCGTCGCGAGGCCGCGCGCTCCGCGATGGCGCTCGATCAGGACCGGCAATGAGGGAGAGTCCGTGAGCCGGCGCTTCTCGGCTGCGCCGATTGCCTGAGCGAGGCGGTCGTGGTCGAGGACGGACGCGAGGTCGAGCAGGGTGCGGGCGACCGTGGTCACGGGGATGCCGTCCTCGGTGGTGATCTCATCGGGGGCGAGGGCGAGCTCGCGTGTGCGAATCTCGGCTCTGGCAGTGACGGGTGGTCACGGCGACCTCATGGCGCCCCGAGTATCCGCGCAGCCCCCAGAGGGATCCGGCCGAGCGCAGACAGAGCACGGCGCCAGGCCCGCAGGCGAGCACCGCTGCCATCCAGCGGCCGCGCTGAGTCAGCACTCGGTGCCCCACGGCGTAGACGCCGCGATGCACACGGTGGAGCCGTCCAGCCGCGAACCGCTGCTCGATCGCCCGCGAGCCGAAACCCAGATCCAGCAACTGACGGCGCGCCACGACTCCGTGCTGCCGTCCCGCGAGCACGGCGATATCCCGGTCGGAAGCTCGAGTCGCGCATTTTCCCCCGTATGCGGGGTCAATGTGCGACTCGGCGGGCATGGCGGCCAGGATGGCTCGCCGGACCGCGCGGGTGGTGCGCGAAATGTGGCGGGAGTGCGGCGCTACGCCTACGCGGCGTTCAGGCGCACCGGCAGGGTGGTCATCTGGTTGACGAAGGGGTTCTGGGCGTACTGCGGCGTGCCCGCCAGCTCCATCGCCGGGTAGCGCTTCAGGGTCTCCTCGAACAGGATCCGCAGCTCGAGCCGTGCGAGCGCCGCGCCGAGGCAGAAGTGACGGCCGCCGGCGCCGAACGCCTGGTGCTCGGGGTTGCGCTCGACGTCGAAGCGGTCCGGATCGTCGTAGCGCGATTCGTCGCGGTTCGACGACACGTACCACATCACCACCTTCTCGCCCTCGCGGATCGCCTGGCCGTTGATCTCGGTGTCCTCCATCGCGGTCCGGCGGAAGTGCGCGAACGCCGGGAACATCCGCAGCGACTCCTCGACCATGCTCGGGATCAGCGACGGGTCGGCGACCACCTTCTCGCGCTCGGCCGGGTGCTCGATCAGCGCCCGCATCCCGCTGCAGTAGGTCGCCTTGGTGCTGTCGTTCCCGGCCGCCATCAGCAGGAAGAAGCCCATGACGATCTCGTGCTCCTCCAGGCGCTCGCCGTCCACCTCCGCGTGGACGAGGACGCTGGTGAGGTCGTCGGTCGGCGTCTCGCGGCGCTCGGCGATCAGCTTGCGGCAGCGCTCGAAGATCTCGGGCACGTCCTGCTCCATGATCAGCGCCGTGTCCTCGGGGCCCTGGCGCTCACCGGCGCCAAGGGTGTTGTTCATCAGCCGCGCCCAGACGATGTCGTCCTCGGGCGTGATCCCCATGAAGCTGCCGATCACCCGCGCGACCACCGGCTGGGCGACATCGGTCACCAGGTCGCACTCGTCACGCCCCTCGAGCCGGTCGAGGACGCCGAGCGTGATCTCCCGGATCTCGGGCTCGTGCTCGGCGATCCGCTTCGGGGTGAAGCCGCGCTGGAAGAGCGCCTTGAGCCGGTCGTGCTTGGGCGGGTCCATGCCGATGAACATCGCCTGGATCAGCTCCAGCGGCATGATCGCGTTGGTCAGCGCGGTGATCCCGCCGCGCTCGGACGAGTAGGTCTGCCAATCCCGGCTCACCGCGTGGACGTCGTCGGCGAGGGTCACCGACCAGAACCCGTCCTCCTCGGGGTAGTCGCGGATCTCCTCGGACCGGTGCACCGGACACTCCCCGCGCATGCGCGCGAAGAGCTCGTACGGGGGGCCGTCGACCCAGTGCTCGCGGTCGCCGATCAGGACCTCGTCCAGCGGCGCCTCCGCGGTGGGCTCGCCGCGCTCGGTCGCGCTCTCGCTCATCTGGGTCCCCTCTCGATCGCCGGGTGATTCACCCGAGAGCCTAATCAGGCCGGGGCTTCGTCGGCCGCAGCGTCCTCGGCGGTGTCGAACACCTGGGTCACGCGCCCCGAGGGCATCGCGACCAGCGCGACGACGAACGCGATCGCCATCGCGATCGCCATCCCGTAGAAGACCGTGCGGCAGGAGAGAGCGAAGTCGTACTGCACCTTGTCGAAGACCTTCTGCGCCGCCCGGCCCGCGTGCTCGCTGAACGCCCCCGACGGCCCGCCGCCGCCCGAGCCGCTGAGCGCGGCGGCGATCGAGTCGGCCTTCTCGGTCGGGATCCCGAACTGGGAGAGCGAGGACTCGAGGTTCGACTTGTTCTGCTCGATCAGGATCGTCCCGAGCAGGGCGAGGCCGAAGCTCGCGGCGAAGTTGCGCACGGTCTGGGTGATCCCGGTGACCTCGCCGTAGCTCGTCTTCGGCGCGCGGTTGACGGCGTCGGTGCTCGCCGGCCCGAGCACGAGCCCCATGCCCGCCCCGGCGACGACCACCCAATACCACTGGTTGTTGAAGTTGAGGTCGGGTAGCTGTCGCGCCCAGAGGAGGAAGCCGACGGCCGAGATCGCGCAGCCGGCGACGACCGCCGGGCGCGCCCCGCGCTGGTCGAGGATCCGGCCCCCGAACTGGGCCGCGGTCGCGAAGCCGGCGAAGAAGGTCAGCAGGTAGAGGCCCGCCTCGCCCGAGGCGTAGCCGAGCGAGATCTGGGCGTACTCGCTCGCGAACAGGAACATCGGCACGAACGCGATCGAGATCAAGAAGAGGACGGCGTTGTCGACGAAGAAGGCGCGGATCTTGAAGATCCGCATCTGGATCAGCGGGTACTTCGTGGCCAGCTCGACCTTGACGAAGACGACGAGGAAGATCAGCCCGGCGGCGATCGTGCCCCAGGTCGCCGGGTCGCCCCAGCCCCAGGTGCTCGACTGCTGCAGGCCGAGGACCGCGAGGCCCATGCCGAGCGCGATCAGGACGGCACCGCGGTAGTCGAGCGGCGCCGGGCGCTTGATGTTGTCGGGCTTCGACCTCAGCGTCAGCACCGTGGCGATCACCGCCACCGGCACGTTGACCCAGAAGATCGCCCGCCAGGTCCACTCGACGAGCACGCCGCCCGCCATCGGGCCGATCGCGGTCAGCCCGCCGGCGACGCCGAAGAAGATCGCCAGCGCCTTGCCGCGTTCGTTGACCGGGTAGGCGGCGACGACGATCGCCAGCGCCGCGGGGAACATGATCGCGGCGCCGGCGCCCTGGATCGACCCGGAAGATGATGATCCACGGCTCGGCCAGCGAGCCGGTCGGCGTCGCGCCGCAGAGCGCCGACGCGATCGTGAACACGGCGATGCCGAGCAGGACCATGCTCTTGTGGCCCGCGATGTCGGCGATCCGGCCGCCGAAGGCGAACAGCGCCGACAGCGACAGCAGGTAGCCGTTGACGACCCACTGCACCCCGGTCGCCGAGAGGTCGAGGTCCTTCTGGATGTCGGGGACCGCGATCGAGACGATCGTCTGGTCGATGAACGTCATCGCGACGGCGAAGACCATCGCGGCGAGGACGAGGCGCTTGTTCGGCGTGTGAGTTCAGGGTCTAGGTCTACGACGAACGGGGGCGCCTTTCCTCTATCGGCGGCTCGCCGCTGTCCCCGTAGACCCCGGGCGGCCAGGAGCCCGAACCAGTTGTCGCGGGCGCCGTCGATCGTGATCGTCGTTCCGGAGAAGAAGTCGCCCGCGGGCGAGGCCAGGAAGGCGATCAGCCACGCCATCTCCTCCTCCGTGCCGAGGCGGCCGAGCGGCACCGTCGCCGGGACGGCCTCGACGACCTCCGGCGGGTACTTCGTGCGCAGCGTCTCGGTGTCGAACTGCCCCGCGGCGACGGCGCAGCAGCGGACGCCGAAGCGCGCCCACTCGACCGAGAGCGTGCGCATCATGTTCTCCACCGCCGCCCGCCCGGCTCCCGAGTGGACCATCCCCGGCATCCCGTTGTGGGGCGAGAGGGTCACGCTCAGGACCTTGCCCTCGCGCTGCGGGATGAACGCCTTCGTCGCCGCGGCGTGGGTCATCAGCCAGGTGCCGACCACGTTGAGCTCGATCACCGTGCGAAAGCCCTTCGGCGAGATCGCCTCGGCGGGGCTCAGGAACTGACCCCCGGCGTTGTTGACGAGCACGTCGATCCGGCCGTGGCGCTCGAGCGCGCCGTCGAAGAGCGCCTCCACCGCCTCGTCGTCGCGGATGTCCATCGCCACCGCCTCGGCGCTCCCGGCGAGCGGCCCCGTGTCCGCGACGGTCCGCTCCAGCGGCTCGAGCCGGCGGCCGCAGCCGACGACCGTCGCCCCCAGCCGCGCGAGCTCCAGCGCCGTCTCCCTGCCGAGCCCGCTGCCGGCTCCGGAGACGACGCAGACGCGTCCGTCGAGCAGGCCGGGCGCAAAGATTCGCGAGCTCTCGAGCGCCATGGCGCCCGCAGGCTATACGGCTACAGTGCCCCCCGCGATGGGCGTCAGAGCCGATACGAAGCCCCTCCGCGCGCCGATTTCCGGCGGGCGCGAGGGCACGAGCGTGATCGTCGAACCGATCCTCACCGGGACGATGGAGGCGCCGCGCGCCTTCATCGAGAGCGCCGGTGTCGCCGCCACGCTGCGCATGGCCGGGGTCGGCACCCCGCGTTCGAAGTGGCTCGACCTCCCCGTGCCCGCCTACCTGATCCGCCACCCGGTGGCCGGCCCGTTCCTGGTCGACACCGGCCTGCACGCCTCGGTCGCCGCGAAGCCGGTCGCGAACCTCGGCCGCGCGATCACCCGCTTCTCGCGGCCGAAGATCAAGCCCGGCGAGGACCTGCCGGCGCAGCTTCGCGGCCGCGGCGTCGAGGCCAAGGACATCCGGCTGGTGGTGATGACCCACATGCACTTCGATCACACCTCCGGGATGTCGGACTTCCCTGGCGCCACGTTCGTGGTCAGCGAGGAGGAGTGGATCGCGGCCGCGAACGACTCGCGCCCGTTCCTGCGCGGCTACCGGCCCGAGCACTTCGACTACGCCTTCGACTACCGGACGCTGAGCTACGACTCCGACGCGATCCGCTCCTACGGGACCTTCGGCCGCACGTTCGACCTCTTCGGGGACGGCAGCGTCCGGCTGGCCTCGACGCCGGGGCACAGCGCCGGCCACCAGTCGGTGATCTGCCGCCTGCGCGACCGCGACCTGGTGATCGCCGGCGACGCGATCTACACGATCGGACAGCTCGGCGACGCGCCGGAGCCGCCCCGGCCGCTGGACCTCCACAACTGGCGCCGCTCGATGCGCGAGCTGCAGCACTTCGCCCGCACCTACCCGCAGGCCGTGATCCTGCCGGGCCACGACCCGGAGCACTGGAAGACCGTGGAGAAGAGCTATCGAGTGAGGCTGGGCGCTCGGTGGAGCGCTCGGTGCGGCGCCCTCGCGCAGCGCCTCGATCGCGCCCCGCCGGCCCCGCTCCTCGAGCACCGCGTACATCGCCTTGACGCGGTCGAAGACCAGCCCGGCGGTCGCCAGCTGCTGCTCGCGGGTGGGCTCGGCGACGCGCTCGAAGCTCATCGGCTCGCCGTACTGGATGGTGACCTTGGGGAAGACGAGCCGCTTCCAGGCGCGGACGCTCTGCGAGCCGTGGATCGCGACCGGAACGACCGGCACGCCGGACTCCAGCGCGAGGCGGCCGAGACCGGGCTTCGCCTCGCCGAGCTTGCCGGTCCGCGAGCGCCCGCCCTCGCAGTAGATGAGCACGCAGCCGCCGCGGTCGAGGATCGAGTGCGCGGTGACGAACGCCTCCTCGTCCTTGTGGCCGCGACGGACCGGGAACACGCCGCCGACCCGGTAGATGTAGTCGAGGACCGGGTTGCGGAAGAAGAGCTGCGACTTGGCCATGAACCTGACCTTCCGGCGCAGGTGGACGGCCGTGAAGAAGTGGTCCATGTTCGAGAAGTGGTTCGGCGCGAGGATGAACGGCCCGTCGGCCGGGACGTTGGCGGTGGAGATCGCCCGGGCCCGGTAGAGGAGAACCGCGATCGGCGTGAGGATCAGCCGCACGAGCTCGTAGATCCACCCGGGCTCGTGGGTGCGCGACCACTCGTGGACCGGCATGAACGTCTCCGCCGGCCGGTCGTCCTTGTATCGCTGCGTCTTGAGCTCCGCCATGGTCGCGTTCGGGACGGGGTCCCGCACGCGCTCCTACCCCCGTTGCCGGGGCGGGTTACGCGCTCGGGCCTCGCCCAGCCGCGGGCCCTGTCCAACGCCTCGGCCCAGCGTCCGAGCAGGTGCTCCCGCTCGCCGGATCTCCATCGCGCGGCTCGTAGCGGGCCGCCTCGCGCCACATCTCGGCGACCTCCTCGGCGGTCCAGCGCCCGGCACCGATCCCCGCCAGGTACGCGGCGCCGAGCGCGGTCGTCTCGGCGATCGCGGGCACGATCACGGGCGCGCCGAGGACGTCGGCCTGGAACTGCATCAGCCACCGGTTGGCGACCGCGCCCCCGTCGGCGCGCAGCTCCGAGAGCTGCTCGCCCGCCGCCCGCTCCTGGGCGCGGACGGCGTCGACCGTCTGGTAGGCGATCCCCTCGAGCGCCGCGCGCGCCAGATGGGCGCGGGAGGTGCCGCGGGTGAGGCCCACGATCGTCCCGCGCGCGTACGGGTCCCAGTGCGGCGAGCCGAGGCCGGTGAGCGCGGGGACGAAGTAGACGTCGTCGTTGGAGTCCAGCGAGGCGGCCATGCCCTCGGTCTCGGCCGCCTCGGCGACCAGCCCGAGCCCGTCGCGCAGCCACTGCACCGCGGCGCCGGTGACGAACACGGCCGCCTCGAGCGCGTACGTGACCTCGTCGCCGAGCCCCCAGGCCACCGTGGTCAGGAGTCCCTCGGCGGGGTCCGGGACCTCGCTCCCTGCGTTGAGGAGCACGAAGCTGCCCGTGCCGTAGGTGTTCTTCGCCATCCCGGGGCGCTGGCAGGCCTGGCCGAACAGCGCCGCCTGCTGGTCGCCGGCGATCCCGGCCACCGGCACCTCCCCCCCGAACTCCGAGGTCGTCCCGAACACGCCCGCCGACGGCAGCGGCTCGGGGAGCCTCGACTCCTCGACGCCGAGCAGCTCGCACAGCTCCGGGTCCCAGCGGCGCTCGCGGATGTCGAAGAGCATCGTCCGCGAGGCGTTGGTGAGGTCGGTGGCGTGGCGCCCGGTGAGCTTGAAGACCAGCCAGGAGTCGATCGTCCCGAACACCGCGCCCGCGGCGGCGTCGACGTTGCGCAGCAGCCACTCGATCTTCGTCCCCGAGAAGTACGGGTCGAGCACGAGCCCGGTGCGCTCGCGGACGAGCGGCTCGTACCCCTCCTCGCGCAGCTCGTCGCAGCGAGCGGCCGTGCGCCGGTCCTGCCAGACGAGGGCGTTGTGGACCGGCTCGCCGGTGTCGGGGTCCCAGGCGACGACCGTCTCGCGCTGGTTGGTGATCCCGATCGCGTCGAGGCTGCCCGGGTCGGCCTTCGCGTCGGCGAGGGCGTGGGAGGCGACCCGCCTGGTCACCTCCCAGATCTCGTTCGCGTCGTGCTCGACCCAGCCAGGGCGCGGGAAGTGCTGGCGGAACTCGCTGTAGGCGCGGCCGCGGATCCGGCCGTCCCCGTCGAAGACCAGGCAGGTCGTGCCGGTCGTCCCCTGGTCGATCGCGAGGATCATCGGCGGGACGCTATCGGCGCGCCCACCAGGCGCGGGCGAAGTCGCGCAGCTGCGCCGCGCGGTGGACGAAGCCGCCGAGCGTGCGCCCGGTCGCCCGGTGCTCGAGGTCGAGCTCGATCTCGGCGATGCGGTAGCCGGCCCTGACCGCGTCGACGGTCATCCCGACCTCCATCCCGTAGCCGGCGGCGAACGGGAGCACCGCGCGCAGGACCTCGGGGCGCATCGCCCGCTGGCCGGAGATCGGCGCCGCGGCCACGTAGCCGCTGCGACTGCGGATCGCCCAGCGCGCGAACCGCAGCGCGACCCCGAAGCCGCCGCCGACGCGGCGCCGGAACGCGGCCACCGCGAGGTCGCACCGGCCCTGCTCGACGGCGTCGACCAGGCCGCGCAGCTCGCCGGCCGATGCCCCGAGGTCGCCGTCGCACACGAGCACCGTGGCGCCATCGGGCGGGGCGCCGTACAGCGCCGCCTCGGCGGCGGCGGTCATGTTCGCCCCCTTGCCGTGCGGGCGGCGGCGGCTCGTCACACGCGCGCCGTGGGCGAGCGCGACCTCGGCGGTGCCGTCGTCGGAGGCGTCGTCGGCGACCCAGAGCTCGACCTCATCGAAGGCGGCGGCGAGGGCGTCCAGCGTCGCCCCGATCCGGTCCGCCTCGTTCCGGGCGGCGACGATCGCCAACACCTTCGTCATCGAGCCGGGATATTGTCTCGCGCTGCATGAGCGTGGAGGTCGAAGCCCACATCACCGGCACCGTCTGGAAGGTCGAGGTCGCGGTCGGCGACCAGGTCTCCGACGGCGACACGGTCGTCATCCTCGAGTCGATGAAGATGGAGATGCCGGTCGAGGTCGAGGACGACGGCACCGTCGCCGAGATCCGCTGCAAGGAGGGCCAGAGCGTCCAGGAGGGCGACGTCCTCGTCGTCCTCGAGTAGCGGTTGACCGAGCTCGCCTCCGGCAAGCTGCTGCTCGACCGGCCGGCCGAGGCGGTCGCCCGGCTCCGGCTCAACAACCCCGAGAAGCGCAACCCGCTCGATCACGAGGTGCTCGACGCGCTCGCGGCCACGCTCCCCGAACTGGCCGATGGGATCGACGTCCGCTGCGTGGTGATCACGGGCACCGGGCGCGCCTTCTCGGCCGGGTACGACATCGGCGCGATCGGCGATTCGAGCTTCGAGCAGGACGCCGAGGCGCTGGTCGCCCACCCGTTCCACGCCGCGATGGAGGCGGTCAGCGCCCACCCCTATCCGGTGCTCGCGGCGATCAACGGGCACTGCCTCGGCGGCGGGCTCGAGCTCGCGGTGCGCTGCGACCTGCGGGTCTGCGCCGCGCCGGCGAAGCTCGGCATGCCGCCGGCGAAGCTCGGCCTGATCTACTCGCACACCGGCCTCGAGCGCTTCGTCGACGTGATCGGGATCGCCCGCACGCGCGAGCTCTTCCTCACCGGACGCAACCTGAGCGCCGAGCGGGCCGAGCGCATCGGCCTCGTCAACGAGGTGGTCGACGGCGAGCGGCTCGAGGCGGCCGCGCTCGAGCTCGCGGCCGAGATCGCCGCCAACGCGCCGCTCTCGATGACCGGCAACAAGCGCGCGATCGAGGCGATCGCGCGCGCCGCGCGGCTCGCGCCCGAGGTCGAGCGAGAGCTGATCGAGCTCCGCCGCTCGTGCTTTGCCTCCGAGGACTTCCGCGAGGGCATCCGCGCCTTCGGCGAGAAGCGCAAGCCCGAGTGGCGCGGGCGCTAGGCGCGGATCTAGCCGATCACCCAGTCGTCGATCTCGTCGCGGTCGAACCGGTACCGCTCGGCGCTCGAGCGCGGGAACCCGTCGACGACGAAGAACGGGATCGCGTTGCGTTCGACCAGCTCCATGACCTCCGCCCGCGAGCTCTCGAGCTCCGCGGCGACCTCCTCGACGGTCAGCAGGCGCGGGTCGTCCGGCCACTCCGCCCGCCTCGGGTTCGCCGGGGGCCGTTCCCCGTAGGACTGCACGAACACGCGCACCAACAGCGCGAACATGATGCACGCGACCAGGAGGCCGAGCAGGGTCACGCACCGAGGTTAGAACCTGTCCCTCAGCAGTAATTGCCGCTCGCGGGCTCCGGGTCGCGCCCCTCGATCCCGGCGCAGTCGGAGAGCCTGTCGGTCAGCTCCGCCATCCGCTGCTCGGCGGCCGCGTCGGGCGAGCCCGGCGGCGCCGGGAACAGATTGCGCAGCTCGTACGGGTCGCGGGCATGGTCGTAGAGCTCGATCGTGTCCGCCGGCTCGCAGATGCCGGTGCTGAGGTCGGGCAGCGAGGTGTGCCGGATGAACAGCCAGCGTTCCCTGGCGGGCGCCCTGGAACGCGCACGAGATCCCGCGCCCCGGCTGGACCTCCTCCTTCTGCAGGTCGAGCTCGGTGCCGAGCGCGCGATCGGGCGGCCACTCCTGGTCGCGTCCGGTGACGAGCGGGAGCAGCGAGCGGCCGTCCATCACCCGGCAGTCGCCGACCTCCGGGCAGGTCTCGGTGCCCGCCCAGTCGACGAGCGTCGGCGCGTAGTCGATGTTCGAGACCAACTCGTCGACGATCGCCGGAGCCCGGGCGCCGCCGCGGAACTTGGCCGGCACCCGCATGGCGAACGGCAGGTGGGCGGCCTCCTCGTAGGCGAGCCCCTTGCCCCCGGGCAGCCGGTGCTGGCCGTCGAAGGTGCCGTTGTCGGAGGCGTAGACGATGATCGTGTCGTCGAGCTCGCCGGTCTCGCGCAGCGTCCGCACCAGCCCGGCCACCCCCCGGTCGACCGCCGGCAGGGTCTCGACCCGGCACCGGTAGCGATCGCGGAGCACGGCGCGCCGGGCGGCATCGATCGCGCGGCTGGCCGCTGACGATCGGGGGCTTGTCGCTGACGTCGCGCTCGAGTACGCCCGGCATGCGGGGGAGCTGCTCGTCGGCAAAGCGGCCGAGGTCGCGCGGGGGCGGCACCGCCTGCCCGCCGCACGGGCCGCCGCTGTTGGCGTTCAGGTTCTCGACGTGCGGGGCGCTCTGCCAGAGCTGGAGGTAGAACGGCTGCTCCCCGGAGAGGTCGCGCACGTACTCGTCGGCCCGCCGGTTGAGCACGTCGGTGAGGTACTCGCCCTGGTAGTGCTCCTTGCGCTGCTTGCCGTCGACGGCGAGGGTGAAGTCGTAGTAGCCGCGGGCGTTGCCGATCTCGACCGACCACCGGTCCCAGCCGGGGGCGACGTCGTCCTTGTCGTCGACCGCGTTCTCATAGCCGTTCAAGAACTTGCCGACGTTCGCGGTCTGATAGCCGGCGCGCTGGAGCCAGACGGGCAGCACGTTGTCGGGCTGCTCGAGGGTGGGGTAGCCGGGAACGTTGTTGAGCACGCCGTTGTTGTGGCCGTACTGGCCCGTCAGCAGCGCGGCGCGCGCCGGGCAGCAGAGCGGCGTGGCGTCGTAGTAGTTGGTGAAGCGAGTGCCCGGGTCGGCCACGAGGCGGAAGGTGTGGGGCATGATCCGCCGGTTGAACGAGGTGTAGTCCTGGTCGTCGGTGAGCACGAAGACGATGTTCGGCTGCTCGCCGAACGCGGGGTCCGGGGTCACCGGCGGGTTCGGGTCCTCCCCCCCGCAGCCGCTCGCCACGACGAGGGCGCACGTCGCCACGCCGGCCAGCGCCGCCAGGCGGGCGCGGGCTATCTGCACGCGCGGAGGTTCGCAGAACTCGCGAGGCGCCTACCGTCGGTGAACAGCGCCTCGGCCTTGACCTCGGCCGAGTCCGGCAGCTCGTCGCGCAGCGCCGACTCCGGCACCGCGACCTCGAACGGCGCGACCGTGTCCGTGCCCAGCGACGCCTTGCCGGCCCGGAAGGAGACGCCGACCACCCGGCTGTCGGCCGACGTGGCGTAGCGGGCGACGACCGGCGGCAGCACGCAGCCGTTCTTGCCGCCGCCCGTGGTGAAGGTGAGCTGGCCCGTCGGCGCCCCGCGACAGCTCTCGCCGGCGCAGTCGATCAGGTCGTCGAGCTCGGCACCGAGCTCCGCCACCACCCCCTGGTAGGAGTCGGAGTTGGCGAGGTTGATCAGCTGATACGGGTCGAGGTAGGTGTCGTAGAGCTCCTTCTCGGGCTGCGGCCCGCCGGTGTCCCATTCGGCGTAGGTGTAACGCGAGGTCCGCACCCCGAGGATCGGCTCGCCGGCGTAGGCCTCGAACAGAATCGCGCGGCCGCGCTCCAGGGTCGGGTCCTGGAGGCTCGGGATCAGCGACTGGCCGTCCTGGAGCAGCCCGGCCTGCGCCCCGCTCAACTCGAGGATCGTCGACGTGAGGTCGGCGTTGACGACCACGTCGTTGGAGCTCTCGCCATGCGGGATCCCGGGCCCGCGGGCGATGAACGGCACCCGCGCCGACTCCTCGTACAGGAAGCGCTTGTCGCCGCGGATTCGATGCTCGCCGCGCATGAAGCCGTTGTCGGAGAGATAGAAGATGTAGGTGTTGCGGCGCACCTTGTCGCGCTTGAGCTCGTTCATGAGCGTCCCGACGCTCTCGTCGACGGCGAGCAGCGACTCCCAGGCGCAGCGGCGCTTGCGCAGCGTGTCGGAGATCTGGGCATCGGTCAGCGACGCGTTGTTGGCGATCGGCGTCGGCTTGTCGGAGATCTCGGCCTCGTTGAACGACGGCGGCAGGTTCCCCTTGGCCTTCTTCTTCAGCGTCCCGAGATGGCGCGGCGCGGGCACGGCGGCGCGGTTGCAGGACCGGCCCGGGTCGCCGCCGCCGCCCCCGTGGGGGGCCGCGTAGCCGAGCTCGAGGTAGAACGGCGTCGCGGCCTGGGCGTTGGTGCGGATGAAGCGCTTCGCCTTCTTGGTGAAGATGTCGGTGCTGTAGTCCTCCTCGGCGTCCGTGTACTGGCTCAGGACGCCGTTCTGGTTCAGCGTGTAGTTGAAGTACTGGGCGCGCGAGGGGGCGAGCACGTGCCAGTCGTTCCAGCCCTTCGGCACGTCGCTCGGCACGGTCCCGTACTCGTCGGGCTCGGCGTACCCGTTCTCGAACTTGCCGATGTAGGAGGTCTGGTACCCGGCGCCCTGGAGCCAGAGCGGCAGGTAGTTGTCGCCGTGAAGCTCGTTGAAGACGCCGTACCCGCCGTCCGGGGGGACGTTGGAGAGCACGTGGTGGTTGTGCGCGTACTGGCCGGTGAAGATCGTCGCCCGCGCCGGGCAGCAGAGCGGGAAGTTGTCGTAGAAGCGCTTCATCGTCACGCCCTTGCGCTTCAGCTCCTTGCCGACGATCTTCATCACCCGCATCGAGCGGGTCTCCTGGTCGTCGGTGAGCAGGACGATGATGTTCGGCTTCGCGCCGAAGGTCTGAGCGCTCGCGCTGGGCGGGCCCCCGGCCGGCCACAGCAGCACCGCCGCCAGCGTTGCGATCATCACGAGCAGCGCGCGACGACGGCGGCGAATCGCGGCCGCCCGGAAATTCGGTGGTTGAACGCTTCGGCCAACACTCTCAGGGGGATCGAATCCAAGACGAGAGAGATGAGGGTCCTCTGCCCGTCGGCGTCAAAACACGCCCGCGACCCGCAAGTCGCGGCGCCGTAGGGCCGACGCGGCTCGGCAGGATAGCGAGGGGTGGCCGCGGCCCTGGATTTGGCGTACCGTCTGGGCGTGAGCGCCCAGGCCGAGCTCGCCTCGTCGGATCCCGTGATCGCGGGCCTGATCTCGGAGTTGGGCGACCTCTCGATCGAGGCCCGGCGCCGGCGCCGGCCGCCCGTCGATGCCTACGGGATGCTCCTGCGCAGCGTGATCGGCCAGCAGCTCTCGGTGAAGGCCGCGGCGACGATCTACGACCGGGTCCTGGAGCTCTTCGGCGGCCGGACGCCGGCCCCGGAGGAGCTGCTCGAGATCGAGCCGCAGCAGCTGCGCGACGTGGGGCTCTCGTGGCGGAAGGTCGAGTACGTCCGCGACCTCGCCGAGCACGTCGTCTCCGGAGAGCTCGAGCTCGAGCGGCTCGACGAGCTCTCGGACGAGCAGATCATCGCCGAGATCACCGCGATCCGCGGCTTCGGCCCCTGGAGCGCGCAGATGTTCCTGATCTTCTTCTGCGAGCGCCCGGACGTTCTGCCGACCGGCGATCTGGGCATCCGGCGTGCCGCTCAACGCGCCTACGGGCTCGACGAGATGCCCACCGAGGCCGAATTGGAGGAGATCGGGGAGCGCATGGAGACCGCACCGGTCGCTCGCATCCCTCTACCTTTGGGAGAGCCTCGCAAATGAGCCGATCTGACCGCCCGATCTCGCCCGATGAAGTTTGGGCAAGTTGGTTGAGGCCTTGCGAGGTCCCAAAACAGCCCCCGATGAGAAGGAGTTCAGCCGTGGGTTATCGCAACGGTTAGTCAGTAGACGCATATTTCTCTGGCGCTTCGCCGGAACTAGAGGCTAGGATCTGCCCAATGGCTGTGGCCACGGATGGTCGGGTGCGCTCGCCGATGCGCGTTTTTTCTCGCTGGCGGCGAAGCGACGGCTCACGCCGGCGCGAGCTGACGGCGATCTCGCTGAACCTCGCCCCCCTTCTCGTCGCCGCCGCCGGGTTCGCCCTCTTGGCGCCCGCCTCCGACTGGAGCCAGCCGGTGCTGATCGCCGCGCTCGCCGCCGCATCGGCGATCGCGTTCGCGGCCGAGGCGCGGCTCAAGGCCGCCAACCGCGCCTTCTTCGGCGCCAACCTGGTGATCGCCCTGGTCGCCCTGGACATCGCCGGCCCGGTGCCGGCGCTCATCGTCTGGCTGGTCCCCGACCTGATCACTCGCTTCGTGCTCGGCACCGAGCAGAAGCTCAGCCCCGGCTTCGTCGCCAACGTCGGCAGCTACGCCCTGGCGGTGCTCGTCGGCGCCGAGCTGCTCGAGCTCGCCGGCTCGCCCTCGGGGACCGCGGTGGCGCCGGCGCTGTACGCGTGCGGCGTCGCCATGTGGGCGACCAACTTCTGCTTCGCCCGCCTGACCTTCGCGCCCTTCTACCAGGGGTACCGCCCGGCGGCCCTGATCCGCGACGAGTTCGCGGCCCTCGGCCCGGCGGTGCTCGGGATGCTCGTCGTGGGCGTCGTCGCGGCGCTGCTCGTCGACGCGATCGGCGTGCTCGCGCTCGCGCCGCTGGCTCTGGCGATCCTCGTCCCCCAGGCTGCGCTGGAGCGGCTCGCCGCCTCCGGGTCGGCGGCCCAGCTCGATCGCGTCGAGGCGACGCGGCTCTACGCCGCCGCGATCGGCGACGTGCTCGCGCTGCCGCGCACCGAGCGCCGCGAGGTCGCCTGCGCGGCGGGCCTCGTCGACCAGCCGAACGGGGCCGCGGCGCCCCATCTCGCCGAGGCCCCGGAGGCGACGATCCTCGCCCTGCACGCGCACGAGCGCTGGTCGGGCGGCGGCTGGCCCGCCGGCCTGCCGGCCGAGGCGATCCCGCGGGGCAGCCGAATCCTCGCGGTCGCCGACGCCTGGGCCGCCCTGACGGCGCGCGGGACGCTCGAGCTGCCGCAGTCCGAGGCGATCCTGGCGCTGGCCGCCCAATCGGGCGGCGCCTTCGATCCGCGGGTGGTCGACGCCGCCGTCCGCGTGGTCGCCGACGAGGAGGGATTCGCGCGCGAGCCGACCTTCCAGCCCACGCTGCACCGCCTCCGCGTTCCGCGGGGCCTGCGCCGGACGGCGCTTCCGACCGTCCTGCCGCGACTGATCGATCCGTCGCTGAACTGAGAAGCCGTCCGGCACCGGGCCTAGATTGGCCCGGAATGCCGCCGTTGGTGACCTTCGAGGAAGCGCTCGCCCTCGGCGCGATCTCCGACCGCGACGAGATCGCGGCTCTGGTCGAGCGGGCCTGGGAGGTCCGCCGCGAGCGCTTCGGCGACTCGACCGACCTCTGCTCGCTGGTGAACGCGAAGTCGGGTGGCTGCGCCGAGGACTGCGGCTTCTGCGCCCAGTCGCGGTACGCGGAGGCCGACACGCCGATGCACGCGATGATGGAGCCCGAGCAGATGCTCGAGCACGCGAGGGCGGCCGAGGCGGCCGGGGCGCACCGGTTCTGCATGGTCACCCAGGGCCAGGGGCTCTCGAAGCGCGACTTCGAGAAGGTGCTCGCCGGCGCCCGCCTGGTCGCCGAGCACACCAACCTCAAGCGCTGCGCGTCGGTCGGGCACATCTCGGTCGAGCGGGCGCACAAGCTGGCCGACGCCGGCATTCAGCGCGTCCACCACAACGTCGAGACGGCCCGCTCCTACTACGACGAGGTCTCGACGACGGTCCGCTACGAGGGCCGGATCCGGACGATCGACGCGACCAAGGAGGCGGGTCTGGAGACCTGCGTCGGCGGCATCCTCAACCTCGGCGAGACGCCGCGCCAGCGGGTCGAGATGGCCTTCGAGCTCGCCGAGATCGACCCGACCTCCGTCCCGATCAACCTGCTCAACCCGCGCACCGGGACGAAGTTCGGCGATCGCGAGCTCATGGACCCGTGGGAGGTCGTCAAGTGGGTGGCGATCTTCCGGCTCATCCTCCCCGACGCCCTCTTCCGCCTCTGCGGCGGGCGGGTCGAGAACCTCGGCGAGCTGCAGCCGCTCGCGGTCAAGGCGGGCCTCAACGGCGTGATGATGGGCAACTTCCTGACCACGCTCGGCGTCGACCCCGGCGAGGACCGCGCCAGCTTCGAGGAGCTCGGGCTCAACGTCGCCCGCCAGCCGGACAACGGGTCGAACCCCCGGCCCGACAACCGCTCCGGCTGGCTCGACGGCGAGACGCCCCGGACGCCGGTCGACGAGCTCATCGACCGCCAGGCCGAGGGCAACTTCTGGGACCCGTCGACGCAGCTGCGGGTGATCAAGAAGAAGGGGGCCGTGCCGGCGTACCCGAAGCGGGCGGCTTGAGCGACGTCGCGGAGCGGCTCGCAGAGCTCCGGCGCTCGGGGCTCTACCGGCGATTGCGACTGATCGAGGGCGCCCAGGGGCCGCGGGTGCTGCTCGACGGCGCCGAGGTCCTGCTCCTGTGCTCGAACAACTACCTCGGTCTCGCCGACCACCCGCGGGTCCGGGCGGCCGCCGGCGAGGCGGCGGAGCGCTACGGCGCCGGCGCGGGCGCCTCGCGCCTGATCTCCGGGTCGATGTCGCTGCACCGCAAGCTCGAGCATCGGCTGGCGACGTTCAAGGGCGCCGAGGCGGCGCTGCTGTTCGGCTCCGGCTACCTGGCCAACATCGGGATCGTGTCGGCGCTCGCCGGGCGCGGCGAGGTCGTCTTCTCCGACGAGCTCAACCACGCGAGCATCATCGACGGCTGCCGGCTCTCGCGGGCGGAGACGTTCGTGTACCGCCACCGCGACACCGAGCACCTCGCCTGGGGGCTGCGCGAGGCCGGGGCGCGGGCGCGCCTGATCGTCACCGACGGGGTCTTCTCGATGGACGGCGACGTCGCCCCGCTCGGTGAGCTCGCCGAGCTCGCGGGCCGCCATC
The DNA here is from genome assembly GCA_963729065.1 of uncultured Solirubrobacterales bacterium. Lineage (GTDB taxonomy): Bacteria > Actinomycetota > Thermoleophilia > Solirubrobacterales > 70-9 > WHSW01. The sequence continues at coordinate 71,014 of CAVSMS010000005.1, read as the reverse complement.
GCTGCACGCTCGCGGTCGACGAGGCGCACGGGACCGGCGCGCTCGGGCCCGGCGGGCGCGGAGCGGTCGCCGCCGCCGGCCTCGCGGACGAGGTCGACGTGATCGTCGGCACCCTCGGCAAGGCCCTCGGCGGGTACGGCGCGTACGTCTGCGGCTCGCGCCAGCTGGTCGAGCTGCTGATCAACACCGCGCGGCCGTTCATCTACTCGACCGCGCCGCCACCGCCCTCGGTCGGCGCCGCGCTCGCCGCCCTGGGCCTGCTCGAGGAGCGCCAGGGGCTGGTCCAGCAGCTGCGCCGCAACGCCGCCACGCTGCGCGAGGCGCTCTCGGCCGAGGGCCTGGAGACGGGTGGCTCGCGCACCCAGATCGTGCCGGTGATCGTCGGCGACGCCCGCCGGGCGATGGCGCTCTGCGAGCGCACGCTGGAGGCCGGCGTCTTCGCGCAGGCGATTCGGCCTCCGACGGTGCCGGCCGGGAGCTCGCGGCTGCGGCTCACGGTGATGGCGAACCATCGCGCGGAGGAGCTGTACGGCGCGGCGCAGGCGATCGCGAGGGCGTCGCGCGAGCTCGGCCTGCGGCCCCCGTCGGCGACGCCCGCCGGGCCCACCCTGCGCCGGGCCGCCTAGCCGGGGCGGCCCTCAGCCGCGTTCGGCGCCGTTCTCGCGGCTCGCCTCCGTCCCGGCGCCGAGCCCGTGGCGATGGGCGACCGCGGCGGCCTCGGTCCGGCTGCGGACGTCGAGCTTCCCGAGGATCCTCGAGACGTGCACGCTCGCGGTCTTCTCCGCCATGTAGAGCTCGCCGGCGATCTCCCGGTTGGTGGCGCCCGACGCCAGCAGGGTGAGGACCTGGCGCTCGCGCGGCGTGAGGCCGAACGGCTCCGGATCGGGCGCCTCGGGCGAGGTCGCCTCGTCGCCGTCGGCGCCCGGCGCGGCGAGGCTCAGCCGAGCGCGGGCGCGGAACCCCTCCGCCTCGCCCAGCAACCACCCGGCCCCGAGCTCCTTCGCCCCCGCGATCGCGTCGCCCAGCGAGCGCGCCGCCGCGTCGCGATCACCGCGCGCGAGCTCCGCCTGGGCCTGGCGCCAGCGGGCGACCGCCCGCGGGTACGGGCGGTCGACGCGCTCCCACGCCTGCGCCGCGGCGGCCCAGAGCTGCGGGTCGTCGGCGCCGCGGGCGCGGGCCAGATCGCCCTCGGCGCTCGCCAGGGTGGCGGCCTCGACCGGCCGCGCGCCGTCCTCGACCGCGGCCCGGGCCAGCTCCACCATCGACTCCGCCCTGGCGACCGCGGCGTCGGCCGCGTCCATGTCGCCGAGGTCGTCCGCGCGCTCGGCTGCGTCCGCGGCGATCGACGCCCCGGCGGCGGCGACGAGGGCCAGGCGCGCCCCGTCGTCGCTGCAGAACTGGATCCGGTCGATCCCGCGATCGACCTCGCGAGCGGCGGCGTCGAGGTCGCCGCCGCGCTGCTCGAGCTCGGCGCGCATGGCCGCGAGCAGGGCGATGTACTGGGGCTCGAGCGCGTTCGCGAGCAGCTGGTCGGCCTGGTCGAGGGCCTGGCGGGCTTCGTCGTGCTCGCCGCGGCCGAGCGACAGCTGGGAGCGGCGCAGCAGGGCGTGCGCGAGCGCCACCCCGCGATAGGGCGTGCCCGCGGGCGCGAGCTGCTTGTCGGCCTCCTCCCAGTCGCCGAGGTCGAACTCGATCTCGGCGAGGTTGAGCCTGATCCAGCGCAGCGACCGGCTCGCACCACTGCCGCCGATCCGCCGGCTGACCTCGGCCATGCCGCGCTCCGCGACCTCTCGGCCCTCGCGGCTCTGACCGGCGATGTGGAGCGCGTCGGCGTAGTTGAGGTAGGCGGTCGCGATGTTGTCGCTCGTCCCTTTGCGCGAGGGCGAGCTCGATCGACTCGTCGAGCCGCGCCCGCGCACCCTCCTCGTCGCCGAGTGAGAACAGCGCGCAGCCGAGGCGGTTGACGACCCCGGGATCGGGTCCGAGCCCCGCCCGCTCCGCCGCCTCGAGCGCCTCAGGCGCCTCGTCGCGCACGTCGCGGAAGCGGCCCTGGAGGAGCAGGAACCGCACCCGCTGGGCGAGCAGCTCGGCCCGGGCCGGGGAGTCCTGGTCGGCGGGTACCAGCTCCAGCCCGCGGCGCTGCGTCGCCCGGCTGCGCTCGGCGAGGCCGAGCGACCACTGGCAGGTCGCGAGCGAGGTGAGCACCTCGCGCGGCCCGCTCGGGCTCGGCCTCGCTCGTCGATCTCCTCGACCGCGGTCTCGTACAGCGCCGCGCCCATCTCCTCGTCGCCGGCCAGGTAGTGCGCGCGCCCGGCCCGCGTCAGCACCTCGGCATGGTCGGCGTCCGCGAGCCGCTCGGGGTCGGGAACGCGAGGCCAGAGCTCGAGCGCGCGATCCAGCAGCCCTGCCGCCTCGCCGTAGGCGTGCACCCGCTGCACGGCGCGAGCCGCGGCGAGCGCCGCGGAGAAGGCCCGGGGCTGGTCGCCGGCGGAGTAGTAGTGGTGGGCGACCCCGGTCGCGGTCCAGGCGCCGTCGCCCCCCGCGGCGGCCCGCTCGAGCGCGTGCGCCGCGGTCAGGTGAAGCTCCGAGCGCTCGCCGGGCAGCAGATCGTCGTAGAGCACCTCGCGCAGGAGCGCGTGGCGGAAGGTGTAGCGCCCGGTGTCGTCGACGACGACGATCTGGGCGGTGATCGCCTCGCGTACCGAGACCGAGAGCTCGGCGGGGGCGACCCCCGCTCCGTCGGCGAGCAGCTCGTGGCTCGTCCGGCCGCTGACCGCGAGCAGGCGCAGCAACTGCTGGCTGTCGGCCGGCAGGCGCTCGACCCTGAGCAGGAGCGCCTCCCGCAGGCTCGGCGGCAGCGCGGCGCGGGCGTCGACGCCGGCCGCGAGGAGCTCTTCGGTGAACAGCGGGTTGCCCTCGCTGCGCCCGTACATCCGGTCGACCACCTCCCGGTCGGGCGCGGACCCGAGGATGTCGGCGAGCTGGTCGGCGAGCTCGTCACGGTCGAAGCGCTCGAGCTCGACCCGCTCGGCGCAGGGGCTGCGCTCGAGCTCGGCGAGCAGCGGGCGCAGCGGATGTCGGCGGTGCAGCTCGTCGGAGCGGTAGGTGGCGACGACCACCGCCGGCTCCTTCGTCAGGCTGGCCTCGAGGAAGCGCAGGAACGAGCGGGTCGAGCGGTCGGCCCAGTGGATGTCCTCGATCCACAGGAGCACCGGCTGCTCGGCGCCGAGGCTCGCGATCAGCTCGAGGAAGGCGTCGAAGAGGCGCCGCTGGGCCTCGCCGCGCTCGGTCTCCGGCTCGCCGGGCACCTCGCCGAGCTCGGGGATCAGCCGCGCGAGCTCGGCGCGAGTCGAATCCGGGAGCTCGGCGAGCACCGGGTCGCCGGCGCGCTGGAGCGGCCTCAGCGCGGCGACCAGGGGGGCGTAGGGAAGCTCGTCCTCGCCCATCTCGATGCATGCGCCCCCCAGCACGCGAGCGTCCAGCCCCTCGGCGACGGAGATCAGCTCGCTGCAGCAGGCGGGTCTTGCCGACCCCCGACTCGCCCGCGACGAAGACCATCGACGGCTTCCCGTCGAAGGCCTTGGCGAGCGACCGCTCAAGCTCGGCGAGCTCTGGGCGACGACCGATGAAGCGACTGCTGCTGACGCTGACGACCACGCTCGAAGTATCGCCCTCCGAGCCGATCGCGGAGCGAGCGCCGCCGACGCCCGCGGCCGGCGCGGCGGCGGGCGGCGGTGCGGTGGAGCTCATCGGCGTGGTCCTGTCCGAGCTGCATCAATACCTGGGGATTCATTGCGTTTCCTTTCTTCCTCGACGATGAGTCCAAGCTACGGCTGAGCCCGCGGGCCCACATCGGGCATTTGCAGCGACTTCGTGCGCCCGACCCCTTACGCCGGCGGCCCCGACCCCTTAGCGGCGATTAGCCTGCAGCCGGTGAGCCAGAGCGGCGTCTTCGTCACCGGTACCGGCACCGAGGTCGGCAAGACGGTGGTCGCCGCGGCGCTCGCCCGCACGCGATCGGACGCCGGACGGCGTGTGGCCGTGTTCAAGCCCGCGGTCAGCGGCCTCGACGAGCTCGCCGGCGCCGAGCCCGATCACGAACTGCTGCGGCGCGCTGCCGGCTCGCCGCAGAGCGACGACGAGATCGCGCCGTACCGCTACGGGCCGGCGGTCTCGCCTCATCTGGCGGCCGAGCTCGCCGGCGAGCCGATCGACCCGGAGCGCCTCCAAGCGGCCGCGCGAGCCGCCGCCCGGGACGCGGACGAGCTCGTGGTCGAGGGCGTCGGCGGCTTCCTCGTCCCGCTGACGCCCGACCTACCTGGTCCGCGACCTGGCCCGCGACCTCGGTCTGCGGGTGGTGGTCGCGGCGACCCCCGGCCTCGGGACGATCAACCACTCGCTGCTCACGATCGAGGCGGTGCGCGCGGCGGGGCTCGAGGTCGGCGATGGTGGTGCTGACGCCGTGGCCGCAGCGACCAGAGCCGATCCACGAGTCCAACCGGGCCGCGATCGCCGCGCTGGGATCGGTTCCCGTCGAGGTCCTCCCGCGGCTCGACCTCGCCGAGCCGGCGGGCTGGCCGGCGCTCGGGATGCCGGCCGCGCGCGCCTAGAGCGGCGGCGTGCTCGGCCGTGCGCAGCTCGCCGGCCGCGAGCTCGCCGGGCGACGTGGCCGCCGCCTCGGACTCGGCGACGGTGGGCTGCCGGCGCCGCCCGGCCGCGCAGCAGGGCGATCGCGATCACGGCGCCGACTGCGGCGACGGCGGTCGCCACCCACATCGAGGTGGTGAACGCGTGCACGAACTCGGCCGGATCACGGGTGCCCGCGGGCGCCTGGGAGGCGAACACCGCGCCGATCACCGCGATCCCGAGGGTGCCGCCGACCATCCGGTTCATCGACAGGATCCCGGAGGCGACGCCCGCCTTGGAGACCGAGACGGCGTTCATCGCCGCGGTCGACATCGGCGACATCACCAGCGCCATCCCCAGGCCCATGAGGACGAACGAGGGCCAGATGTCGCCGTACCCGGTGCCGACGCCGATCGTGGTCAGCCAGTAGAGCGAGACGGCGACCAGGACGAGGCCGGTCCCGATCAGCCACCGCGGCCCGACCCGGTCGGTGAGCCGGCCGGCGAGCGGCGCGAAGATGACGATCATCAGCGTCGCGGGCAGGAAGCGCAGCCCGGCCTCGACCGGGGAGTACCCGAGCACGTCCTGGAGGTAGAGGGTGATGAAGAAGAACTGCGAGAGCATCGCGAACGTCACCACGAGCGCGATCAGGTTCGCGCCGATGAAGTTGCGGCTGCGGAACAGGGGCAGCTCGATGATCGGCGCCGGCACCCGGCGCTCGATCACGAAGAAGGCGATCGTCATCGCGACCGAGGTGCGCGAACAGGGCGACGACCGCGGGTGAGCCCCAGCCCCAGGCGTTGCCCTCGATCAGGGCGAGCACGAGGGCCGTGAGGCCGGCGGTGAGCGTGCCGACGCCGAGGAAGTCGATCCGCCGCCCGACCGATTCGTCGCGCGACTCGCGGACCGCGAACAGCGTCGCGACCACGGCGCCGACCGCGACCGGGATGTTGAGGTAGAAGATCGCGCGCCAGGAGACGTGCTCGGTGAGCAGGCCGCCCAGGACCGGCCCGATCGCCAGCGCCAGCGCCGAGACGCCGGCCCAGGTGCCGATCGCCTTGCCGCGCTCGTGCGGCTCGAAGGCGTTGGTGACGATCGAGAGCGTCGCGGGCATCATCAGCGCCGCGCCGACGCCCTGGATGACGCGGCTCGCCACGAGCGTCGCGGTGCCCGTGGCGAGGCCCGGCGGTGGCCGAGGAGACGGCGAAGATCGTCACGCCGACGAGGAACGCCCGGCGGCGGCCGAAGATGTCGCCGAGGCGCCCGCCGGTGACGAGCAGGACGCCGAAGCTGAGCGTGTAGCCGTTGATCGTCCACTCGAGGCTCGAGAGGCTCGAGCCGAGGTCGTCCTGGATCGACGGCAGGGCGACGTTGACCACCGTGTTGTCGAGCATGATCATGAACAGGGCGAAGCACATCGCTCCGAGCGTCCACCACTTGGAGTTGGCGTCGGTGATCAGGTGGCTGTATCGGGTCATCGGTCGGCGTGCCTTCTGTACTGGCGGTAGATGTCCGCGATCTCCTCGCGGTCGAGCAGCAGCTCCAGCGCTTCGGTGAGGCGCCGCCGCTCCTCGTCGCCGAGCGAGGCGGCGAACTGCCCGAGCCCCTCCAGCCGCGCGTGCATGATCCGGTCGGCGAGCTCCTGGCCGTCGTCGGTCAGGGCCAGCAGCCGCTGGCGGCGATCGTCGGGATCCTCCGTGCGAGCGACGAGCGACCGCTTGACCAGGCCGTCGACGGCCCGGCTCGCGGACGGCAGCGAGAGGCCGAGCCCCTCGGCCACCGGCTTCAGGCACGGGGCCTGCTCGCGGGCGCCGGCGAGCGTCATCAGCACCTTCATCTGCGTGAAGGTGAGGCCGCTCTCGTCGATGACGCGGATCGCCGAGCCACCGTCGGTGCTCAGGCAACGGAGCATCACCGCGCCGAGGCGGTAGCCGAGCTCGCGGTCGGCGTCGCTGACGGGCGCGTGCGCGGCCTCCTCGGGAAGGGTCGAACTAGGTTCCATAGACGAAATGATTGCAATTTTGGAACCTTTTCGCAAGCGAAAGTAGTGTGACGTGGGTCACACATGCCGCAAACAGCGCCCGGCGGTGCGCCGGCTTTTCCCTCCGGGGCCGGGTCTAGGGTCGGCGGTGCCCGATGTCGGAGTCGATCCCAGAGCTCGACCACGCCCACCTCTGGCACCCGTTCACCCAGCAGCGCGAGTGGTGTGCCAGCGAGCCGCTGGTGATCGAGCGCGCCGAGGGGACCGACCTGATCGACTCGAACGGGCGCCGCTACATCGACGGCGTCTCGTCCCTGTGGTGCAACGTGCACGGCCACGGCCACCCGCTGATCGACGACGCGATCCGTGACCAGCTCGACCGGGTCGGGCACTCGACCATGCTCGGCCTCACCCACCCCGCCGCCGCCGAGCTCGCGGGCCGGCTCGCCGGGATCGCGCCGCCCGGGCTCGAGCGAGTGTTCTTCTCGGAGTCCGGGTCGGCCGCGGTCGAGATCGCGCTCAAGATGGCCTTCCAGTACTGGCACCAGCGCGAGGGCGACCTCTGCCGCCGGACCCGGTTCGTCACCCTCGAGGGCTCCTATCACGGCGACACCCTCGGGTCGGTCTCGGTCGGCGGCATCGACCTCTTCCACGGCGTCTACGGCCCGCTGCTGTTCAAGACCTACCGCGTCGCGCCCGGCGACGAGCGCAAGCTCGAGCGGGTGCTCGAGCTGCACGCGCGCGAGATCGTCGCCGTGATCGTCGAGCCCCTGGTCCAGGGCGCGGCGGGCATCCGCGTCCAGCCGCCCGGCTTCCTGCGGCGCGCGCGCGAGCTCACCGAGGAGCACGGCGTGCCGCTGATCGCCGACGAGGTCGCGACCGGGTTCGGCCGCACCGGAACGATGTTCGCCTGCGAGCAGGAGCGCGTCGCCCCGGACTTCCTCTGCCTCGGCAAGGGCCTCACCGGCGGCTATCTGCCGCTGGCGGCAACGCTGACCACCGAGCGCGTCTACGAGGGGTTCCTGGCAGCCCCCGAGGACGGGCGCGCCTTCTTTCACGGCCACACGTTCACCGGCAACCCGCTCGCCTGCGCGGCCGCGCTCGCGAGCCTCGAGGCGTTCGAGCGCGAGCAGACGCTGCTCCACCTCCAGCCCAAGATGCGGCTGCTCGGCGAGCTCCTGGCCGACGTCGCGGCGATGCCCGAGGTCGCGGAGGTGCGCGGCCGCGGGTTCATGGTCGGGATCGATCTCGGCGAGCACGATCCGGCGCTGCGGCTCGGCCACCGCGTGACCCTCGCCGCCCGCGAGCGGGGCGCGATCGTGCGCCCGCTCGGCGACACGGTCGTCCTCATGCCCCCGCTGGCGATCTCGAAGCAGGACCTGCGGCGCCTGGTCGAGATCACGGCGGCGTCGATCCGTGCGGCGTACGAGTCGGCCCAGGGGCCCGCCGAGCCGGTCGTACTGCGCCGCGCGGCCTAGAGTCCTCCCGGGCAATGGCAGAACCCGATCCCGGGACCGCCGGCGAGGAGGCCGCCGCCCTCTACGGGCTGCCGCTCGACCGGTTCACGGCCGAGCGGGACGCGCTCGCGAAGCGGCTGCGCGCCGCGGGCGAGCGCGAGGCGGCGGCGGACGTGCGCAAGCTGCGCAAGCCGACCGTGCCCGCCTGGGCCGTCAACCAGGCGGCGCGCGCCGACGCCAAGGCCGCCAAGGCCCTGGTCGCCGCGGGCGAGCGGCTGGCCAGCGCGCAGGAGGCGATGCTCTCGGGCTCGCCCTCGGGGGACCTGCGCGAGGCGGTCGCCGCCCACGGCGAGGCCGTCGAGCGGATGATGGGCCCGGTCGCCGAGGCACTCGGTTCGGCGGCCGGCGCGTCGAACCTCGACCGGGCGCGTGAGACCCTCAGGGCCGTCGCCGGCGACGACGAGCTCCGGGCCGAGTTCGAGGCCGGGAAGGTGGTCCGCGATCGCGAGGCCGTCGGGTTCGGCGGCGCCGTCCCGGCATCGCTGGCGCCCGCCAAGCCACGGCGGCGCGCGCCGGCGCAGGAGCGAAGGCGCGCGGCGGCCGACGTCCGGCGGGCCGAGCGGGCGCTCGACGCGGCCGCCGCCGAGGCCGAGGAGGCGGAGCGCAGGCTGGACCGGGCGCGCCGCGACGTGGAGGCCGCCATCGAGGCCCGCGAGCGCGCGCTCGCCGAACGCGAGGCGAAGGAGGCCGAGCTCGAGGCGGCCCGCGCGGAGGCGGCGCAGCTCGGCGACGATTGACGTGTGATGAAGCTCGGCCGTCGCCGTAGTACGGCCATGAACGAGACGCTCGTCGCACCCGCGATCGAGGCTCCCTCGGAGGCGGAGACCGCGTTCGAGGCTCTGTACCGCTCGAGCCGCGACGACGTCTACGGCTACGTCTGCGGCCTGCTGCGCGACCGGGCGGCGGCCGAGGACGTGACGGCGCAGGCGTTCGAGCGGGCCTACCGGCGACGGGCGAGCTTCAAGCCCGATCGCGGCAGCCGGCGCGCCTGGCTGTTCGGGATCGCCCGCAACGCGGCGCTCGACGAGCTGCGGCGTCGCAGCCGCCACGCCGAGCTGACCACCGAACCGGTCGACACCGAGTCGGCCGGCGCCCACGAGGAGGCCGCCGAGGCCGCCCTGCGGCGCTCGACGGTGAGCGCCGCGCTGGCGAAGCTCTCGCCGCGCGAGCGCGAGTTGATCGCGCTCAAGTACTTCGCCGGGCTCTCCAACGCGGAGGTCGCCGAAGTGATCGAGGTCAGCGAGTCGAACGCCGGCACCCGGCTGCACCGGGCGATGGAGAAGCTGAGGGAGGCATGCGATGAGGCTTGAAGAGCTGGAACGCGAGCTGCGCGCCGAGCGGCCGGAGCCGGAGCTCGACTTCGCCCGGCGACTCGACGAGTGGGCCGAGGCCGGGTTTCCGCGCGACCGGGGCCTCGGCCCCGGCAACGCGGCGCGCGCCGGCGCGCTGCGCCGGATCTGGGACCGGATCTCCTCCACCCCGCCCCGTCGCATGCTGGTTCCCGCGGGCGCGGTTGCGACGGCGGTGGTGATCGCCGGCGTCGTGGTCTCGAACGTCGATCGGATCGGCTCGGGCTCCGGCGACGACTCGGCCTCGACGAGCTCGTCGAGCGCCGGGTCCGACGCGGGCGGGAGCGGCGGCTCGGGGGCGCGGCTCGAGGACCAGAGCGCCCCCGCCGCGCCGTCGGCCGGGGCGGCGGAGGAGTACAGCCTCGAGCTTCCAAGGGCGGGTGAGAAGCCGACCGCGCCGGCGGCCTCGGACTTCGACTCCGGCGCCGCCGGCGGCGGAACGGTCGCCCGCGGCACCGAGGACCGGATCTTCGACGCGACCGCGCGCCTGACGCTGGGCGCCGACGCCGGGGACGTCCAGGACGTGGCCAACGGCGTGGTCGAGGTCACCGACCGCTACGACGGGATCGTCTCGACCTCGCAGGTGACCCGCGACCAGGGCGGCGCCCGGGCCTCGTTCGAGCTCGAGATCCCCTACAAGCATCTCGACGCGGCGCTGACCGACCTGTCCGGCCTCGCCGACGTCATCGCGCGGACCGAGGGCGGCGAGGACATCACCGCCCGCGCGGTCCGGGCCCGCAAGGACCTCGCCCGGACCCTCGACGGGATCCGCGAGGCGAGGATCGAGCTGATCCAGGCGGACACCCGCGAGGAGCGGCTGGTGATCAAGTCGCGGATCGACTCGCTGCAGGCAACCGCCGACGCCGAGCAGACCGCGCTCAACGGGGTCAAGCGCCAGGGCCGGTTCGCCACCGTCGGCGTCGAGGTGACCTCGGACAGCCCGGGCTCCGACGACGATGACGGCGGCTGGACACTCGGCGACGCGCTCGACGACGCCGGCCGGGTGCTCGAGGTGATCGGCGGGATCGCGCTGATCAGCCTCGCGGTCCTCCTCCCCCTCTCCCTGATCGCGGCCCTCGCAGCCTTCACGATCAGCCGCGCACGCCGCCGCGCGCGAGAGCAAGCGCTGGACACCTAAGCCATCGAGCCCACCGCGCACGCCCGGAGGGTGCGTTGCTCAAGCGGGCGTGGCGCCGGACGTTGAATAACTCGCGCCACGTCCTCCGCTCTCGCTCGAATCAATCGTCCGCGGCTACGCCGCGGACATTTTTTCTGCTTCCGCGTCCGGGCGTGCGCGGTGCCATATCGGCCGCTTGCTTGCGCCTCTTCAGCGTCCGGGCGTGCGCGGCGCCATATCGGCCGCTTGCTTTGCGCTGGCCGCTTGCTTGCGCCTAGCCGTCGTAGGGCTCGAAGTCGGCCTTGCGGGCGCCGCAGACGGGGCAGAACCAGGTGTCGGGGATCTGGTCGAAGACGGTCCCGGGCGGGATGCCGCCGTCGGGGTCGCCCTCGTCGGGGTCGTAGATGAACCCGCACGAGCTGCAGATGTAGAGCTGCTTGGTGGCCTCCACGGTCGGGCAGGTTATCGTCCGGGCGTGAGCGAGAAGCCGGCGATCCCGCGCCCCGCGGCGACGATCCTGCTGCTGCGCAAGGGAGCGCGTCACGGCGACTCGGGGGTCGAGGTGCTGATGGTCCGGCGCTCGACCGAGGCCTCGTTCATGCCCGGCGTCTGGGTTTTTCCCGGCGGGATGATCGAGGAGGGCGAGACGGCCGCCGTCTGCGCGGCTCGTGAGCTCGCCGAGGAGACAGGGATCGAGCTCGGCGCCGACGCGGAGCTGGTCGAGTGGTCGCGGTGGATCACCCCGGAGGCGGTCCCGGTCCGCTTCGACACCCACTTCTTCGTCGCCCTGGCGGGCGCGCACGCGAGCCCCGAGGCCGACGGCGTCGAGGTCTCCGACGCCGACTGGTTCGAGCCCCGCGCGGCCCTCGACTCCCACGCTGCGGGCGAGCTCGATCTGGTCTTCCCGACGATCAAGACGCTGGAGACGCTGCTCGAGCACGAGACGGCGGGCGCCGTGGTCGAGGCCGCCCGCGGGCGCGAGATCGAGCCGATCCTGCCTCGCGTCGTCGGCACCCGCGCGGAGCCCCGCGTCCTGCTCCCGTGGGACGAGGGCTACGAGGACGCCGCGGCCGACACGGACGCCCTGCCGCCCTGAGCCGCGCTCGCTAGCCGCCCGGGAAGGGCTCCAGGCCCGCGTGCCAGGGCCCGGGCTGGTAGGTGTGGATCCCGGACTCCTCCATCTCGTTGCGCAGGCGCTTGAACAGGCCGGCGGCGGTGTCGAGGGCGGCGCCGTACTCGGCCGCGCTCAGCTCCCCGAGCTGCCAGGCGAAGTAGAGCTGTCGGTCGGTGATCCCGAACTCGACCTCGTTGCGGATCTGCGCCGCCCAGTCGAGGAAGCCGGGGCTGAACAGCTCGCGCAGGGCGATCGGATCGTGATCGGCGGGCACGGTGGCCAGGTAGCGCCGGTTGAAGTCGATCGACTCGAACTCGACCTTGCGCCGGCTGGCGAGCTGCTCGATCCGCTCGCCGGGCTCGACCGACTCGACGTTGAAGATCGGCACCACCTGGGCGAGGTCGGGCATGTGCGCCTTCGCCAGGATCGCCTGCGGGAGCACGGTCTTGGAGAACAGGCCGCCGGTCTCGTGCTCGTCGGCGTCGCACGACGCGCCCCAGAACTCGCTCGCGAGCTGACCGGTGATGCGGTTGGTGCCGCCCGGGCAGAGCGCCGCCGGCCCGCCCCTCGGGTTCAGTCCCCCGACGGGCTCGTAGGTGACCTCTCGCTTGGCCGCCAGGTCGCGGACGATCCCGGCCCACTCCTCGGCCTTCACCGCGACCGCCGCTCAGACACTCACGAGGTCCTCGCGCCCCTGCCCCTCGAGCTGCGCCTTGTAGCGGGGAAAGACCGGCTTCGCCAGCGGCACGAGCTTGAGGATCTTCGCGACCGGGCCCTTGGCCTTGATCTCGCCGCGGGCGAGGGCGACGGTGACGTTCACCTGGCCGAGCCAGAAGCGGTGCGCGGTGTCGGCCTCCATCGTCATCGTCACCTCCGGCTCCATCTCCGACTCGCCGAAGTCGACGTCGCCCGGCTGGCCCTCCTGGAGGCGCACCGTGATCGCCGACTCGGGATCGGAGTACTGGTAGCGGACGATCGTGTTCGCCTTGCGGAACTTCGGCGCCAGCTCCTCGTCGCTCGCCAGCTCGACGAACAACCGCCCGAGCGTGTCGTAGACCTCCTGGGGATCCTTGAACAGGGCCATGGGAAGAATCCTATTCGCGCCGAGCCTCGGGCCCGTGGGACCGCCCCGCGAACCGGTCCATTCCGCGTCGCTCGCGTTCGGTTCCCGTAGATCCGCGGAGGACGACTAGGCTCGGACACCTTCGATGAAGGTCTGCGTCGTCGGTGCATCCGGGAAGCTCGGGACCTACATGGTCCAGCACGCGCTGGATCGCGGCTACGAGGTCGTCGGTGTGTGCCGCGAGCGAAGCGTGGAAAAGCTGGCCCCGTTCGAGGGGCGGATCGAGGTCGTGCCGGGCGCGACCGACGACCGGGACGTGATCGGCCGGGCGGTCGCCGGGTGCGACGGGGTGCTCGTCGTCCTGGCGCCCTGGGGCGTGCACGACTACGCGTCGGGAACGGCCCAGGCCGTGCTCGACCTGGCCGAGCCGGGCGCGCGCCTGGTGTTCTCGTGCGGCTGGCACATCACGCGCGACGGCCAGGACACGTACACGCGGAAGCTCCGCGCGTTCGTGCGGGTCTTCGGCACCCTCGCGCGCCTCGCCCGTTACGCCGACCTCGACGACCAGGTGGAGGCCTGCCGGCGGATCTTCGCCAGCGACACCCGCTGGACCGTCGTCCGCGGCAGCGACCTCGAGGAGGGCGAGAGCCAGGGCCTGCCGGTCTGGAGCCGCCACGTCGGCGACCCGATCCTCGAGAGCAACCTGACGCGTCGCATCGACTTCGCGCTCTTCATGGTGGCGGCCCTGAGCGACGAAGAGCTCGTCCAGGAGGCTCCGGCGATCGTCGGTCGCCTGAGCCCGTCGGCACTCGCGCACGCGAGCGACTGATCGCCCGGCCTACGGGTCCTGGAACAGCTGCGGGAAGCGGTCGTCGCCGAAGTTGCCGAGCTTCGAGTTCTCGAAGTCGCCGGCGATGAAGCACGGCGCGTAGGCGACGCCGGGCGGCTCGTCGTTGTTGAGGCCCTCGACCGTCTGGCCGTTGACGATCTCCTGCTCGTCGGGATCCTGTGAGGACGGGGTGCCACCCGCGGCGTAGTCGGTGTTCTTGCAGTCGAAGTTGGGGAAGATCCCGTTCTTGGCCGAGGTGTAGCCGGTCAGGGCCCCGGGCTCGAGGTAGCCGTTGCCGCGGTTGCTCGGCAGTCGACTCGGCCAGACGGCGAGCGCCTCCTGGGCGATGTAGCCGAGCTGGCGCAGGCCGCGGCGCGGGGCCGGGTCGCCGGCCACCGGCTCGTAGCTGCCCGAGAGCGCCGCCGCCGGACCGACGAGGAAGTCGGTCACCGAGGCCTTCTGGAACTCGAGGTAGCGGATCACCGGGTTCAGGTTGGCGAGGAACGGATCGAGCTTGTCGAGCACCGGGACGAGCCCGCCCAGGAAGTCGCGCAGCGCCGGCAGGCCCTTGCGCGAGGCGTCCTCGAGCCCGCGGAGGTCGACGAACAGGTTGCGCAGGTGCGGGGAGAGCTCGCGCACCGAGCGCAGGGTCGGCGAGAGGTCGCGGGCGACCGGGATCAGCTCCTGGACCAGCGGGCGCGCGTTGACCTGGAAGCGGTCGAGCCGCTCCAGCGTCGCCCGCGACTCGCGCTGGAAGGTCGGCAGGATCTGGAACGTCTGCGCCAGCGCCTCGTCCTGGGAGGCGAGCGCGTCGAAGGTGTTGTCCGTGCCGCTGACCACGCCGGCCAGCTCGCGATCGCGCTCGGTCAGGGCCTCGAAGACCTGGCCCGTGTCGCGAACCAGGCCCTTGAGCGCCACCTTCTGCCGGCCGAGGACGTCGATGATGTCGGAGGCGTCGGTGAGGAACGGCCCGAGGTTGCCGAAGGCGTCGTTGAGGTCGAGGCCGCGGCCCTGGATCGCGGTCGCCGCGTTCGCCTGCCAGCGCTGGAACGAGGTCCGGGTCTCCTCGTCGAGCGCGTTGAAGATCTCGTCGATCTGGGTGGCCTCCTCGGTGCGGCTCACGCCCAGCGTGCCGCCCTCGGGGACCGACTCGATCTCGTCCGACTCGGCGTCGGAGACGCCGGCCTGGGCGCCCAGGGACACCGGGGCCGCCCGCTCCCCCGGCTCGGTCCCGGAGGTGAGCTCGACGTAGGTCTCGCCGAGCAGCGTCTTCTGGCGCAGGATCGCCTGCGCGTCGGTGGAGATCGGCGCGAAGTCCGGCTCGATCTCGATCTCGGCCTCGGTCGTGTCCTTGCCGTTGACCCGCTGATCGGGCGGGGCCAGCTCGATCGACTTCACCTTGCCGACCGAGACGCCGCCGATCCGCACGTCCGACTCCTGGGCGAGCTGGGTCGCCTCGGGGAAGTAGGCCGTGATCCGGTAGCTCTCGGGCTTCAGCGGGATCGGCCCGCCGAAGGCGATCCAGAGGAAGAGGATCAGGCCGAAGCACGAGAGCGTGAAGCCGACTGCGATGAGGACGCGTCCGATCGATGGCGCTGACTTCTGCATCGCTCAGTCCGAGTTCGGGGAGGTGGGTAGGCCGGGGCAGAGCAGGTTCTGGTTGTCGGGGGTGAGCCCGGTGACGATCTCGCGCAGCGTCTCCTCGAACGGCAGCGTCGAGCGGACGATCTCGGAGATCTGGTCGCAGCCGATCGTGAAGTAGATGCGGCGGAAGAAGCCGTTGCCGTCGCCGGCCGAGAACACCGAGTCGCCGTTGTGGCCGAGCCACGCGAGCCAGTAGAGGTAGCCCTCGTCGCGATCCCTCGTCCCGAGCGGCTCGGCCCCGTTGGGGTTGAAGGCGGCCATGTTGCCGAGCCGGTTGATCTTCTTGCCCACCGTCGTCAGGCCCGGCGTCGCGGCCGAGTAGCGCGCGGCGGCCTTGCGCAGGTCGGGCACCGGGCGCCGCGCGGCCCGCACGAACGGGCGGATCTCGTTCTGGAGCACCGGGGTCGCCTGCTCGGCGAGCTGGCGGGTGGAGCCGTTGAGCTGGTCGAGGTTGCGCGCGAACGGCCGCAGGTCGTCGACCGCCGGGCCGAGCACGGCGGCGAGCTTCGCGGTGTTGTCGAGCGTCTCGGTCGCCTGGGTGAGCGTGCCCGGCAGCAGGCTGACCGCGCGCTGTACGTTCGGGTCCTGCTCGGCGATCGCGCCGAGGGCGCCGTTGGAGGCCGACACGAGCTCGGTCAGGTCCTGGTCGGACTGGCCGACGGTCGTCGTCAGCAGGTTGAAGTTGTGGATCAGCCGGGCCAGGTTCTCCTTGCGCTGGGCGACCTCGCGGTTGAGCTCCGCCAGGTCCCTGTTGATCGGCCCGACCGAGCCGAGCAGCTTGCCGAGGTCCTCGTCGCGGCCGTCGAGCCCCTTCCCGGCTCCGACCAGCAGCAGCTTCAGGTACGCCTGGGTGTCGGAGTCGAGCGCGGCGAGGATCTCGTCGAGGTTGACGTCGGGGGCCGTGTTCGACACCGCGATCGTGTCGCCCTCGTCGAACTCGCCCGCCTTCGCGCTGCCCGGGTCGAGCTCGAAGAACATGTCCTTGAGCCCGGTCGTCGGCCGCATGAGCACGGTCGCGTCCTTGTAGACCGGCAGGAACTTGCGCTCGATCTCGAAGGTGACGACGCCGACGCCGTCCTCGACCGCGACGTCGGAGACGTCGCCGATCCTCACCCCGGCGACGCGGATCGTCTGGCCCTGGCCGGGCACGACCGCCTGCGCGGTCTCGAACTCGGCCTTGAGCTCGAACGGCTTCTCCTCGAACACCGGGATCCGCAGGCGCTGGTTCTCGACGATGTAGACGGTGACCACGAGCGCGACCACGAGCAGGGCGGCGACGGCGACGAAGTCGCGCAGGTGCTTGCGGATCGCGGTGCCCATCTAGTTCTCCCCTCCCGAGTCGCCGAGCTCGGCCAGGCCCTCGGCGGCGTCGGCGGGGAAGCCCGAGCGCCTCGGCGCCCTTGCGGATCTCCTGCGGCTGTAGCGCCGAGAGCAGCGACTCGGCGTCCGGCGCGCTCGCCGGGGCGCCCGCGGTGGGCGGGCCCTCACCGAGGCCGGCCGAGAGGTCCGGCGGCTCCTGGCGCTCGCACGGCTTGTTCGGCTTGAAGGGGGTCTTCGCCGAGTCGTCGATCCGCGGCATCGCGCCGAGGATCGGGAACTGCAGGAGCGCGACCGCGTCCTGCAGGCCGCCGCCGGTGAGGCTCGGGATCGCATCGGGGATCTTCACCGTGTTCGGGCCGCCGCCGGCCTGGACCCGGATGTACTGGCCGTTGGCGTCGCCCGAGCGGCTCTCCGAGGCGATCCCGCTGAGCCCGTAGGCGGTCTCCTCGAAGACGCGGCCGAAGGGCTGATGCGGGTACTGGCCCTCCGGGGCGACCGGGTTGACGGTGTCGTTGGACCACGGGATCACGACCTCGTTGAAGCACGACGACAGGCTCCGGGCCTGGTCGAGGAAGGGAACGGTGCGGTGGGCGAGCTCGGCGAGCTCGGGGATCGTCGGGCGCAGGTCGGCCACCAGGCCGCGCAGCTCGCGCTCGGAGACCAGCTCGCGGACCTGCTCGATGAACGGCGTCGCGGCGCGCAGCGTGTCCGGCGTCGAGCGCACGCCGGGCAGCGCCTCGCGGGCGAACGCGCGCAGCGGCGGGAAGGCCGCGTTGAGGTTCGCGAACGCCGGGCGGGCGGCCTCGAGCGTCGCCGGGAGCTGCTCGATCGCCTGGCCCAGGGCCACGTCCTCGGCCGCGAACGAGCCGGAGAAGACCCGGAAGTTGGTGACGAGGTTCTGCAGCGTGCCCTCGTTGCGCCCGAGCGCGCGGACGACCCGGTCGAGGCCGCGGATCAGCCCGGTGAGGTCGCCGGGCTCGGTCCCGAGCACCGCCTCGTTGACCTGCGAGGTGTACTTGCCGGCCGGCGCCGAGGTCCGGTAGAGCTCGCGGAAGCCCTCCGCGCCGCCGTGCTTGACGAGCGCGTTGCCGAACTGGTTCGAGGAACGTCTGCAGGTCGGTGCGGACGTCGCCCTGGAGCGTGGTCAGGACCTGGTCGAGCTGCACCGAGTACGAGGTCTGGTTGATCGGGAACGTGTGGTCCTCGGACGTCTCGGGCGCGTTCGGGCTCCCCGGCTTGACGTCGACGAAGTAGTTGCCCTCGAGGAACAGCCGCGGGCGGAGCTTGAAGGTGGCGTCCTCGTGCAGCGGCAGCGCGTCCTCGTTGAGCTCCATCGTCACCACCGCCGCCTGCTCGCCCGGGACTCGGTCCTCGGTCGTCGCGACCGGGTCGTCGCCGGTCTGCGCGCGCAGGTCCTCGTTCTCCGCGCTGGTGAGGTGCTCGACCGTGGTGACCTTGCCGACGTTGACCCCGGCGATCCGCACCGGCGACTCGGGGCGCATGTTCTGCGCCGAGCTGAAGACGGCCTTGACCTCGTAGGCGTCGCTCCAGGGCAGCTCCTTGGTGAACGCGAGGTAGGAGGCGATCGCGATCACGATCACCATCACGAGGCCGATCACCCAGCTCGGCAGGCGGCGGGAGTCGCGCTTCCTCATCCGCCGCGCCCCCAGGTCTCGGGCTGGCGCGAGGGGATCCGCGTGTCGCGGAGCTCGCGGTCGCCGGCGTCGTTGGTGAACAGCGTCGTCGGCCCGCGCGAGCCGGGCAGGTCGGGGACGCCGTACGCCGGGTTGTCGACCCCCTGGCCGGGCAGCAGGCCCTGGCCGAGCGCGTAGCCGAACTGGCCGCCCTGGCAGTCGGCGTTGCGCTGACCGGTCGGCTGGTAGGCGTGCGCGTTGAGGATCGGGATCTCGAAGGGCTTGAAGACCCCGGTCGGGTCCCTCCCGTTGGACTGCAGGCCGGAGTACCCGGCGCTCGAGGCCTCGGCCATGAACGAGCCCGGGATGTTGGTGAGCATCTGGCGGAAGGCGTAGCCGACCTGGTCGCGGTCCGAGAGGCCGTTCGGCAGGTACGTGAACCAGTAGTTGAAGTAGTTGCAGACGGTCTGCGCCGGGGCGACCCACTTCGCGAGCGGCTTCGCGGCGTCGAACGTCTCCTCGAGCCGCTGCAGCGCGACGCCGGTGGTCGGCTGGGTGACGAGCCGGTCGAGCGAGCGCAGCGCTCCCTCGAGCTTGCGGCTCATGTCGGTCGAGCGCCGCAGCACCGGCGTGCCGACGACGATCGCGTCGTTGAGCACCGGCAGGGTGGCGCGCAGGTCCGTGACGCCCGGGCGCAGCTCGCGGCTCAGCGTGGCGAAGTCGCGCAGGAACGGGCGCTGGCGCGGGAGCAGCTCGATCCCCTCCTCGAGCGTCGGCACGCCCTCGGAGATCGTCTCGCCGAGCGCCTCCGGGTCCGAGGAGATCGCGGCGAAGGCGATCGCGCCCTTGGTGAACACGTCGGCCTGCTGCTCGGCGACCGGCGCCAGGATCCGCGCGGCGTCGCCGAGCTCGGGGAAGAAGCGCCGCAGCCGCGTGTCGGGCTCGAGCAGGACCTTGGTCACCGGTCGCAGGCCGGTGAACAGCGGCTCGAGGCTGTTGACCGCGTCGTTGAGCGAGGTGCCCGCGGCCGGCGAAGGCGTTGCCGAAGCCCTCGAGGTTGACGCGGGCGTTGGTCCGCGTCTGCGTGTCGAAGGTGTTGTTGATGTCGTCGAACTCGGTCTGCGGCTCGAAGCAGCCGTTCTGGGCGCTGTCCGCGCTCGCGAACTGCGGGTCGCCGGGGAGCGGGCAGGCGCTGGCGCTCTCGGCCTCGTCGTCGAGCCCGTCGAAGACGAAGCCCTCCGGCGCCGGCTCGCCCTCGCCGCGGATGATCTCCAGGTACTTGAGCCCGAACGAGGACCTGTACCGGACCCTGAACACCGAGTCCTTGGGCAGGGGCTGGGCGGTCTTGTCGAGCTTCAGGTTCAGGCGCGCGACCACGCCGCCGGTCTGGCCGACGGCCTCGTTCCCGCCGCTCGCCTGGGCCGTCGCCGTCGCCTCGTCGGACTGGATCGCGTCGATCGACTCGACCACGCCCACCCGGTGCCCGCCGATCCTGATCTCGTTGTTGGGCGTCAGGCGCGAGGCGTCGGGGATCTCGATCGAGACCCGGTAGACGGGCACGAACGGGAGCCCGGCGTTCGCGTTGTAGGCGAGAAAGACGGCGACGATCACGATCAGCGTCGTGACCGCGCCGACCATCGTCGGCGAGGCGGCGATCGTGGCCATCGGGCCGCGGTTCCTCATCGCGAGGCCTCCGCCGCCGGGGATGTCGAGCGCGCCGTCATCAGTTGAAGAGGAAGTCGAGGAGGTCGTCGGTGGCCGCCCCGGCGCCGCCGCCGGGCTGCGGCGCGGTCTGGTTGCCGCCGAGCTGGTCCTGGAGGTCGTCGGGCAGCTGGTCGAGCGCCTCGGGCGGCAGATCGAGGATCTGGTCGAGGATGTCGTTCGGGATCGGCCCCTGCGGGGGGCTGGATCCGTCGTCGCCGGAGGGCGCCGGCGCCTGGCCGCCCTCGCCGCCCTCGCCGCCGCCGGTGTCCTCGGGCTGGCTGCTGCTGCTGCGCGCCGCCGCTGCCACGCCCGGCCTGCGGAGAACGCCCGCCCGCGTTCGCGCGCGCGTTCGGCTGGCCCTCCGGGTTGCAGAGCTCCTGGGCGGCCGCGGGCGCGGTGCCGTTCGGGCACACCGACGGGTCGTACGGCGGCAGCCCCAGGTCCTCGTTGATCCCCGGCTGGTTCGGGCCCAGCCAGGAGACGCAGTCCTCGGCCTCGAGGATGTTGGTGGTCGTCCCGCCGCCGTCGGCCGGCACGCCGGGCTCGCCGGTCTGCGGATTCGCGGCCGCTGACGAAGTTGCCGCAGGGCCCGGTGAAGACGTTGTAGAGGCTGAAGTGGAGGAGGTGACCGATCTGGTCGAACTGGTTCACCGCCCCCGCCTGGTAGTAGGCGTAGTTGAGGAGGCCCTCGAGCCCGGTGTAGCCCTTGGTGTTCTCGGTCCCGGGGTTCGGGTTCGTGCGCCCGGTGTCGGCCGTCACGCGGTCGTCGATCTCGACCGCGCGGCGCGGGTCGTCGATGTCGCGCAGGAAGTCGGCGAGGATCTCGGCCGTCTCCGGCGCCTTGGCGCCGGCCTGGGCGAGCTGGTGGATCTCGTCGCGGCCGCGTCGCAGCGCCTGCTCGCCCACCTGCGACGCCCCGCCGAGGCTCCGCAGCGAGGCCTCCGTGGCGCTGTTGAACGGCGGCAGGTTCACCGCCAGGCGGTTGAGCCCGGGGGCCGCGGCCCGCAGGTCGGTGAGCAGCGGCGTCTGCTCGACGGCGAGGTTGTCGAGCTCGGCGAGGGTCGGCCGCAGTTCGGCCAGGAAGTCGTCGAGGATCTCGAAGTCGCGCGAGAGGTCCTCGCGGCGGGCCGTCGAGGCCTCCGCGGTGTCGCGCGCCTCGCGAATGAAGCGCACGACGTCCTCGCGGCGATCGGCGAGGCGGCCGATCACCTGGTCGGAGTTGGCGTTGAGGTCGCGGATGACCCGGTTCTGGCTCGCCAGGATCTGCGTCACCTTGCGCAGCTGCGTGAGCGCCGGGCTGCCGAGCCGGATCGCCTCGTTGAGGCTCTCCGGGTTGCCGGCGAGCGCGGTCCCGAACTCGTTGATGATCAGCGACAGGCGCTGGCGGAAGGGCTCGCGCAGCGTGTTCTGGACGAGGTCGGTCTGCACCGTCTGCTCGACGTGGCTGGCGGGGACGTCGGGATCCGGGTCGTCCGTGTCGTCGTCCTCCGTGATCGGCGGCCCGGCCGGCTCGCAGGAGATGAAGTACTCGGCGATCAGCGACTGCGGCTCCGAGGAGCAGCGCGTGTCCTCGCCCAGGGTGCCGAGCTCGCCGGTGAGCTCGACCGTGACGATCGCCCGCTTGGCGGCGTTGATGTCGAGGTCGGTCACCTCGCCCGGCGTTGACGCCGGCGATCCGCACGTCGGACCCGGGCACGAGGCCGAAGGCGTTGTACATCTCGATCTCGTAGGTGTGCGAGTCGTCGGCGCCGGCGGTCGCCGCGAGCCCGGCGACCGGGGCGGCGATCAGCGCGAGGATGAGTGCGATCCGCCTCACGGGCCCGGCAGCACCTGACTCGGGTCGCAGTCGCCGGCGACGCCGTCGGTGAGCGCGCCGCCGTCGGTGAACGGCACCGAGTCGTCGGAGGGGTCGACGTCGTTGATCGGCCGCTCGTTGCCGCCCGGGCAGCGGCGGGTCTGGCCCGTGGTGAGCGCGGCGGCGAGCTCGCCGGCGGACAGCGGATCCGTGAAGTCGGGGGTGCCGGCGGGGCCGGAGACGCTGAAGGCGTTGAACAGCGTGGCGACGCGACCGATCCCGCTCGCCGCGTCGACCGAGCCCGAGTGGCCGAAGTCGTCGAACCAGCCGACGAGCTCGGGCGTGTAGGCGCGGAAGAACGCGAGCGTCGGGTTGCCGTTGGAGAGCGCGCAGACGGACTCGCCGAAGGCGCCCTGGGAGAAGTCGTCGTCGGCGGCCACCTCGAGGTCGTCGGGGTCCTCGCTGCCCGGGGCCGCAGTCCGGGCTGCCCGCGCCCCACCCCGGCCCGCTCGGCAGCGTGGGCTGGAGGCGCGTGAGCTCGACCAGGTCGTTGTCGGGCCCGGCCGGGCGACGATCGCGTCGAGGTCGCGGACGGTGGGCACGGCGTCGGCGGCCGCCTGGCGCAGGATGGCGAGGAACGGGCGCAGCTCGCGGGCGGCGGGCTTCGAGGCGCTGACCAGCGGGTCGAGGTCGTCGAGGGCGGCGCGCAGGTTGACGAACGTGGTGTTGGCGCGGCGCAGGAAGTCCGGCAGCAGGGAGATCGCCTCGGCGAGGCGCTCCTTGCGATCGCCGATCGCGTTCATCATCGAGTTGAGGTTCCCGACGAGGGCCGAGATGTCGGAGGAGCGCTCGGCGAGCGCGCCCGGAGAGCTGCGATGAGTCGACGATCAGGCTCTCGAAGGCGTCGCTGGTCGGAGTTGAGCTCTCCGAAGACCCGCCTCGAGGTCGAGAGGAAGGGGTTCAGGTACTTCAGGCCGCGGTTTGCCTGCGGGCCGACGCCCTCGTAGGAGAGCTCGAGGCCCTGGATCACGTGCTTGAAGTCCTTGATCGTCTTCGGCGAGAGCGTGTTGAAGAGCTGATCGAGGTCGACGGCCGAGACCGTCTCCGCCTCGCTCGAGCGTGCCGCCGTCGGGGATCTCCGACCCGGCGGTGTTGTCGGCGGGCAGGGTGAGCTGGACCTGGCGCCCGGCGATCTGCGAGAGCGAGGGCGAGCGCACCGTCGCCACCGTGCCGCGGGCCAGCGGGGCGAAGTCCTCCTCGACGCGTGAACGTGACCAGCGCCTGGCCCTGCGGGCCGAGCTCGATCTCCTTCACCGTGCCCGCGTTCGTCCCCCCGACGACCACCTCGTTGCCCTTGACCAGCTGGCCGGCGTTCTGGAACTCGGCGGTGACCTCGTACTCCTCGCCCCCGCGCGTGAGCAGGACGACGACGGCGACCACCGCGATCACCAACGCGATCAGAGCCGCGATGCGGCCGATCACGAGCGAGCTCTCACTTGCTCTGGCTCTCCAAAGTCCCTAACCCCCAGTCCCTCGGGGACGTTCCCCGCTCTCAGTGTTTCTACCGACCCCTACTGTGCGGTGTCAAAGGACAACCGACCCTCCGGGATCCGCATCTCCATGCGCTATTGCCCGATTTCTCGTTGAGTTAGCGTTAAGCGTCCGCTCACAAACGGCCGGAGGGCCGACGAAGCGGGCTCAGAGGGGTCTCGTCAACGGGGGTGCGGAGCCCTGTCGGCCTTACGTGACGGTGGTGGCGTGTCTGGTGCGCGGCCAGCGGCCAACTGCACGAAGTGTCGCTATACGTGCCACTTCGTGCAGTTCGCGCCTCGGCGGCGGCGATCACTCCCCGCCCGTGGCCGCCGCAGGCGCGTGGGTTACGGGCGCGCCAGGTAGGCGTAGCCGGTCGCGCGGGCGTAGATCTTGTAGAGCCGGAAGCCGCGCGCGAAGTCGTTCGAGCAGGCGCTCTGGAAGAGCTCGTAGGCCTCGTCGTCGGTGAGCGCCGGGATCTCGACCGAGCCGTCCTCGAGGTTGATCTGCGAGCGGACGTCGTAGATCGTCGCCATCCGCCGCGCCCGGTCGCCGGCGCGCCAGTCGCGGCACTGGGCGAGGCGCGCGACCGAGCCCGTCGGTCACCGGCCCGAGCGGCTGCGCGCCGAGCAGGTCCTCCGGACCCTGCTCGACCGGGTCAGCCGCGCGGGCGCGGGCGACCGTCGCGCGTCGGGCGACGAGTAGCCGGCGAGGCGCTCGCTGCAGCCGCTGGGCCTCGGCGGTCTGCATGAAGTCCGTCGAGCTCGCGCTCGGTGCGCGCCTGCTCGCGCCGGGCGGCGGCCGTCCCGGGCTCCGGCGGGCTGGAGAACCAGTCGCAGGCCGGGCGGTCGGCGGCCGTCTGGCCGCGCTCCCACATCGAGCAGTCGAGCAGCACCGCGGTCTTCGCCGCGTCGCCGCCGCCGTTCGACGTGGCGCAGTCCGACGGCAGGACCTCGGGCGGCGAGCCGGCGCCCGGGCCGGTGACGCTCGCCGCGGTCCCGTCGGTGCCGGTGTTGTCGAACCAGCAGTTGCCGGTGTTGCCCGACCACTCGTCCCACCAGAAGTCGACCCCGTTGGGCAGCGAGCGATCGGCGAGGTCTCCGTGCGGGGTGCCGAACCGCAGCCCGTTCCAGGCCCGCTTGGTGAAGTCGGGCGGGCGCCTGGCCCATGTGGTTGTCGTAGTAGTGGTTGTTGCAGGACGTGGTGACGCTGGGCGCGGTCGGGCAGGAGACCCCGGGATCGACGCTGCCCTCGGGGGTCAGGCCGACGATCGCGTCCGGGATCGAGAGCAGCATCGTCCCCCGGCGCCAGTTGTCGAAGATCCAGTTGTCGAAGACGCGCCCGTCGTTGTGGCCCGGCCACAGGATCCCGACGCCCACCGGGACGCCGACGACCGGCTCCACGGGCGGATCGTCGACGAACAGGTTGAGGTTGTTCGAGTAGATCAGGTTGTGGTCGATCTGGACGCTGTCGGCCGGGAACCCGGGGTGCCCGGAGGCCGAGATCGTGTCCGTCGACAGCCCGGAGCCGTTGCCGTAGACGTTGTTCTTCGTGATCCGCACCGCGTTGCCCATCGAGCCCGAGTAGGCCAGCGCCGAGCCGCGCATGTCGCACTTCTTGACCACGGTGTTGAAGCGCGGCGCGTCGGGATAGAAGTCGGTCGCCTGCGAGCCGGTCTCGGGCGCGGCGCCGGGGTAGACGACGGAGTCGCCCGAGCCGAAGCCGTCGCAGTTCTTGTAGAGCCCGTGGTCGGACGTGAAGGTGAGGTTGCCGTAGTCGGCGGCCCAGAAGAACTTCACCCGCTCGAGCCGGTAGCCGTCGGCCTCCTCGATGTAGATCCCGTGCTCGAGCGCGCCCCGGACGAGCAGGTTGCGGGCGACGAAGCCGTCCGCGCGGTCGACGCGCAGGATCACGTGCTTCTTCAGCTCCGCCGGGCTTCGCCTCGATGCCCTTGGACTCATAGCCGCTGCCGCCGTCGATCAGCACGTCGTCGGGGCTCGGGCCCGAGCCCTCGATCTGGAAGTTGCAGCGCACGCACGCGCCCTCGTCGGGAATCCCGTGGCGGTCGGCGAGCGGCGGGCTCGGCGCCGGCTCCTTCGGCACCTTGCGCCCCTGGACGTAGACGAGGTTCTGGTCGTTGGGGCAGGTGACCTGGTAGCGGTAGCTGGGCGTGAGGGCGCCGCTCGAGTCCTGCTGGGTCAGGTCGGCGCACTTCGGGTCGTTGAGGGGCGCCTTGCGGGAGTCCGGCTCGCGGTAGCGGCCGGGCATGATCACGACCCGGTCGTTGTTGCCGGAGTCGTTGACCGCCTCCTGGATCGCGTGGTACTCGCACTGCTTCGCGAGCGCCTCGTTGAGGTCGAGGTTCTTGCGCGCCTTGGCGTCCGACCACTTGAGCGGCGGCTGGCTCGGGACGCAGGTTGACGCCCTTCTTCTTCGCCTTGCGCAGCGAGTCGCGCAGGACCTTCAGCGACTTGGAGCCCTTCGCGCCCAGGCACACGACGCGGACCTCGCCCGGGCCCTTCCCGGTGACCGCCGACTCGAGCGACCGCGCATCCGGCACCTCGCCGCCCGCCGGCGGGCTGACGGACCTATCGGGAGCCGGGTCGGGCCAGTAGGACGGGCGCTCGAGGTGCGCGTAGGCGAGCGCGGGCAGCGCGACGGCGACCAGGATCGTGAGCGCGGTTGCGCCGACCCTCCATCGATTTCTGTGCTCGCTGCCCGACATCCTGTCGCCCCCGGCCGGACGAGGGCCGGGGGCGATCAACATACCACCGGTTCAGCCTGCGGCTTCGAACCGCCTCGCGACCTCGTCCCAGTTGACGACGTTCCAGAACGCGTCCAGATAGTCGGGGCGCTTGTTCTGGTACTTGAGGTAGTAGGCGTGCTCCCAGACGTCGACGCCGAGCAACGGGGTCTGGCCGTCGGAGACGGGCGTGTCCTGGTTTGCGGTGCTGGTCACCGCGAGCCCGGAGCCGTCGTGGACGAGCCAGGCCCAGCCGGAGCCGAAGCGGCTGACGCCCGCGTTCTTGAACTCCTCCTTGAAGGCGTCGAAGGAGCCGAACTTGTCGTTGATCGCGTCCGCCAGCCCGCCGGAGGGCTCGCCGCCGCCGTCCGGGCTCATGATCAGCCAGAAGAAGCTGTGGTTGGAGTGGCCGCCGGCGTTGTTGCGGACCGGGCCCTGCTTGTCGGCGGGCAGGGAGTCGAGGTTCTGCAGCACCTCGTCGACGGGCTTGTCGGCCCACTCGGTGCCCTCGAGCGCGGCGTTCGCCTTGTCGACGTAGGCCTGGTGGTGCTTGTCGTGGTGCACGCGCATCGTCGCCTCGTCGATGTGCGGCTCCAGCGCGTCGTAGCCGTACGGAAGGTCCGGGACCTCGTAAGCCATCTTTTCCTCCTCGTTTGGATCTCTCACAGAACTTAACCGAGCGCCTGAGCGAAGCCCTGACGCCAGCTCGGATACGCGGGCTCCCACCCGAGCTCGTGCTTGACCTTCCCGTTCGAGGCCCCGCGAAGCGTGGTCGCGAACGCGACCGCCTCCTTGCCCGCGACCATCCGCGCGAGCCACTTGGGGACCCGCCGCGGCGGCTTTGCCCCGACCGCCCGCGCGTAGGCCGGCAGCCAGTCGCGCACCGCGGCCGGCTCGTCGTCGCAGACGTTGTAGACCCCCGGCGCGCCCCGTTCGCACGCGGCGACCGTGGCCGCAGCGGCGTCGTCGACGTGCACGAACGAGAACACGGCCTCACCGCCGCCGACGATCGGGAAGCGGCGCCGGCGCACCTCTTCGGCCTGGTGTCCGCCGGCGGCGTACGAGCTGCCAGGCCCGTAGAAGAATCCGTAGCGCAACACCAGGCCCTCGAGTCCCTCGGCCTCACGGACGCGCTGCTCGAGCTCCATCGCCGCCGCGACCGCGGCGCCGTACTCCCCCTCGACCTCCATCACCGGGTCGTCCTCTGACTTCACCAGGCCCCCCACGGGCGCGTAGACGAAGGCGATGCTCTCCGCGACCATGCGGCGCGCCCCGGCCGCCTGCGCCGCCGCCACCAGGTTCGCTGGTGCCCTCGGTGCGGATCCGGTTGTTGGCGTCGTAGACGCCCTTTTCGCGCACGTCGAGCTTCGCGGGCAACGCCGTGAGCTCGTGGACGACGACCTCGGGGCGGGCCTCGATCACGGTCGTGGTCAGCTGCTGGGAGTCGAAGACGTCGCAGACCACCGCGGTGGCGCCGGCCGCCTCGATCCCGCCACGGCGATCCTCGCGCCGCGTCATCCCGGTGACCTCGTGCCCGGCGGCGACCAGCGCAGGGAGCAGCGCTCGTCCGATGACCCCGCTCGCTCCGGCCACGAAGACACGCATCTTGCAGCGTTTGTATCGCAACTGAGCCGCCTCTATCGGGTTGTTTTCCGGTGGTAAGGTCCGCCCTCGGCCAGGGAGCCGTGGGCACATCGGCCTGGCAGGGCCGAAAAACGCGCACAGGAGGAGATTCGTGACAGGGTTGAGGAAGCTGTTCGTGGCGATGCTGGTCATCGCCGTTGGAATCGCGCTCGCGTCCGCGCCGGCCGCCGGCGCCGCCGGCAAGAAGGCGACGCTGAAGCTCAAGAGCGACAGCCAGTCGAAGATCCTCCGCAAGGGCGTGAAGGTCAAGGTCAAGGGGCTGAAGAAGGGCAAGGTCAAGATCAAGGCCAAGTCCTCGACCTTCGACCAGCAGAAGCTGCTCAAGTTCGCCAAGCCGAAGAAGGTCAAGGCGGGCAAGAAGAAGACCGTCAAGCTGCGGCTGACCGCCAAGGGCAAGCAGCGGATCACCAGCTGCCAGGGGCGCAAGATGGTGATCAGCGCCAAGCACGCGGGCAAGGCCAAGGCCAAGCTCGTGCGCGACACCGAGGAGTGCGCGCCGAAGCCGATCGACCTCAGCCGCGCGGCCGACTGCGACTTCATCGGAGCGCAGGAGGGGTCGCTCTGTCTCCTGCCGTTCCCCGACGACTACTACACGGTCAAGGACGAGTCGTCCGCGACGGGCAGGCGCGTCGCCCTGCATGACGCCGGCATGCCCCAGAACGTCGACGGGACCCCGATCGACGCCGATCCCTACAACCTCAACGACGGCTTCAGCCCGGGCCAGGTCATCACCCTGCGCGTCCCGGGCCTCGACACGCCCGAGGCGTTCTCGAAGACCGATCCGATCCCGCTCAACGACCTGAGCCGCAACGAGTCCGAGGACTCCAACGAGCCGATCGTGGTGATCGACGCCGAGAGCGGCAAGCGGGTGCCGATCTGGGTCGAGCTCGACTCGAACGCGAGCACGCCCGCGAGCAGGGCGCTGCTGATCCACCCGGCGAAGCAGTTCGAGTCAGGGCACCGCTACATCGTCGCCATGCGCAAGCTGAAGGACGCGAGCGGCACCAAGCTGGCGGCGCCCGAGGGCTTCCGCTACTACCGCGACGACCTGCCCTCCGGGGATGCCGCGATCAACGACCAGCGCAAGCGGTTCGACAAGATCTTCCGCTCCCTGCGCAGCGTCAAGATCAAGCGCAAGAGCCTCTACCTGGCCTGGGACTTCACGGTCTCGAGCGACGAGAACATCGCCCAGCGCCTGCTGCACATCCGCGACGACGCGTTCGCCCAGCTCGGCGACACGAACCTCGGCGACGGCGTGGTCGACGGCGGGACGCCGGAGTTCACGGTCGACACGGTCACGACGGACCCCGATCCCGAGATCGCCCGCCGGGTGGTCGGCACCTTCGAGGTCCCCTGCTATCTGACCAACAACTGCGAGCCGCCGGCCGTCTTCGACCTGGATGCGAACGGCAACCCGGTCCAGCACGGCACCTACACGGCCAACTTCGACTGCATCATCCCCCACGCCGCGGTGGACGATCCGGGCGCGGAGCCCGCGCGGCCGTCGCTCTACGGCCACGGCCTGCTGGGGGCCGCCGACGAGGTCGGCTCGGCCCCGCAGCGGACGCTCGCGCAGGAGCACAACTTCGTCTTCTGCGCCACGGACGAGATCGGGTTCTCCGAGATGGACATCCCGAACACGATCGGGATCCTCCAGGACCTCGGCAAGTTCCCGCAGCTCACCGACAGGACCCAGCAGGGTCTGCTCAACGAGCTGCTGCTCGGCCGCCTGATGGACAACCCGAGCGGATTCCTCAGCGATGTGGCGTTCCACGCGAACGGGACGACGCTCGGGAGCCCGCCCGTGCTGGACACGTCGAAGCTCTACTACAACGGCAACAGCCAGGGCGGGATCCTCGGCGGCGCGCTGACCGCCGTCTCGCCCGACTTCACCAGGGCGTCGCTGGGCGTCCCGGCGATCGGCTACTCGACCCTGCTGACGCGGTCGATCGACTTCGACGCCTACTCGTCGATCCTCTACCCGGCGTACCCGAACGAGCTCTCGCGCCCGCTGGCGCTGTCGCTGATCCAGATGCTCTGGGACCGCGGCGAGCCCAACGGCTACGCCCATCGCATGACGACCCAGCCGCTGCCGAACACCCCGCCGCACGAGGTGCTCCTCAACGTCGCCCTCGGCGACCACCAGGTGACCAACTGGCAGGCGGACGTCGAGGCGCGGACGATCGGCGCCAGCATCCACAGCCCGGTCGTCTACGAGGGCCGCTGGCCCGGGGTCGACGTGGCCTGGGGGATCCCGCGGATCGACGCCTATCCGTTCAAGGGCTCGGCGATCGTGTACTGGGACGGCGGCCCGGTGCGCCCGGACCCGATGAACCCGGGTGAGGTCCTGGGCACCGACGTCCCGCCGCTCGCCAACGTCCCGAACACCTCTGGCGAGGACCCGCACGGCCTGCCGCGCCGCGAGCCGGGCGAGCAGCAGATGGTCTCCGACTTCCTGCAACCCGACGCGGCGAGCCAGATCACGGACACCTGCGACGGCCAGGCCTGTTACGACGGCGGCTTCACCGGGCCGTAGCCACCGAGGCCTGAAACGCGTGAGCGACGGGCGGCCCGCGGGCCGCCCGTCGTCGTTGGGCCCGCGCTAGTTCGTGGCCCCCGCCGCCCGCAGGGCCTCGTCGCGGTCGAGGTAGCCCCTCGCCTCGACGATCCTGCCCTCGCGGATGCGCAGGACGACGGCGGTCTCGCTTCGGACCTCGAGGGCGCCGTCTCGCGTTCGCGCGGTCTCCCGGGTCAGGGCAACCACGCGGTCGCCGACCTCGATCGCCCGCTCGACCTCGATCTCCAACCCCTCCCACGTGCCCTGGATCTCGCCGATGTACTCGAGCCACTGCGCCGGACCGCGAACGACGCGATCCTGGTCGAGGCCGCCCCGCGTGCCATACCAGACGGCCTCCGGGTCGACGAGCTCCGAGATGGCGGCCGAGTCGCGGGAAGAGACCACCAGCTCGAAGAACCGCGCGGTGACGGCCAGCGGCTCTGGCGTCGTCACGCCGCGCCCGCTTCGGCGACCCGCGTCCTCATGGCCCTCCGGCCCCGACGTGTTGCGATCGGCTTGAAAAATCGGGGCGCCCGGATTTGAACCGGGGACCTCACCGACCCGAACGGTGCGCGCTACCAGGCTGCGCCACGCCCCGAGGGCCCCAGTATTGCGAAACGCGCCGGCGATCACCCCGCTCCGCCTGAGGCCCGCCAGGCGGACGCCATACTGGTCCGGGTGCAGGCGAACCCGCCGGAAAGAGGCGTGGACGGGCGGGGCGGCCACGAGCCCGTGCCGGTCGCCGGGATCGCGGTCACCGTTGGCGGGATCGCGCTGCTGGCGATCCTGATCCTGACGATCGAGCCGCTGCGCTCAGGGGTCGGCGACGCAGTCACCGGCGACACCGGGGACCTCCGCGACGACCTGCGCGGGCTCGGGGTCGGCGGCGGCCTGATCACGCTGATGCTCGCCCTCGTGCACGTCGTCGTCTGGTACCCGGCCGAGATCCTCGACGCGGCGGTCGGCTACGTCTACGGGTTCTGGGTCGGGCTCCCGCTGGTGATGGCGGGCTGGATGCTCAATGCGGTCCTTGCCTACTGGATCGGCAGCCACGCGGCGCGACCGCTGCTGTACCGCTTCATCGGCCACGAGCGGTTCGACCGGCTCGAGCGGATGGTCGAGGCCGGCGGTGTGACGCTGCTGCTCGGGATGCGGCTCGTCCCGGTGATCCCGTTCAGCCTCTTCTCGATCGCCGCCGGCGCCGCGCGCGCGGACATGGTCACGTTCCTGTGGACGACCGCGGTGGGCTATCTGCCCCTGACCGCGATCTTCGTCTACCTCGGCAGCAGGCTCGAGACCCTGTCGCTCACGGACCCGATCCTGTGGCTCGGGGCCGCCGTCCTGGTCGCGCTCCTGGTGCTCACCCGGTACTTCCACCGGCGCTGGACCGGGAGCGTCCGCGGGGTCGGTCAGTCCGAGGTCGATACCTGAGCGATCGCGTCCTCGATCTCGGCGGTCGACGGGCGATCGGTCAGCTCCACCTGGCCCCCGGGCCCCGAGACGACCACCGACGGCTCGGCGGGCAGCTCGAGCTCCGCCGCCAGCATCGCATCGTCGCGGACCCGGTCCTGGCTCGCCGGATCGTCGAAGTCCTCGGCCCACTGATCGGGATCCAGCTCCGGGACGGCCTCGGCGACCGCGCGCAGGACCTCCTTGTCGACCCCGTTTGCCCGGGCGAAGTCCTGGTTGCGGAAGAAGGTGTCGAGGTACTGCCACTGCCGCTCCTGCGCACCCGCGGCCTCGGCCGCGATCGCCGCCAGGGTGGTGTCGTTGGGGGCGAGCGAGAAGTGGCGGAACTCCATCCGCGCCTCGCCGGTGCGGGCGTACTTCTCGACCAGCGGGTCGATCGTGTCGATCTCGTAGTCGGCGCAGGGGCCGCACTGGAGGTCGTTGAAGACCGTGATCGTGGTCTCGGCGTCCTCGGGCCCGAGGTAGGCGGCGTTCTGGGGGATCCCGCCGAAGATCCGCTGCACGTCGTTGACGCCGCCGATGTCCTGCGGCTGCGGGCCGCCCGAGCCGACAGCGATCGAGTAGACCGCCCCGACGACGCCGATCAGCCCCAGCGCCAGCAGCGCGCGGGGGACCCAGGCGCTCAGATCGCACTCGCGGGAGTCGGCACTTAGCCCGCGACCGCCTTGTAGTAGCGCACCGCGAGCCCGGTCAGGAGGGTCTCGAAGGTCTCCTCGAGCCCGGCGCCGTCGGCGCCGGCGAAGGCCTCGAGGCCGCCGCGCTCGATCTCCTCGCTGCGGGCCAGGACCTCGTCGACGAGCTCCGGGTGCTCGTCGCAGAAGTAGGCGCCGATCGAGTAGAGCTCGGTGTCCATGAGCGAGTCGAGGAACTCGCCGCGCCCGCCGTCAGTGCCGCCGGCCTCCATCGCCCGACATCGTAGGCGGTCGGCGACGGCGCCCCGAGAACACGCTAGGAGCATCAAACGGGCTTGAAAATGTCCGGGCGGAGCGATAACACTCCGGGTCCGGATGACCAGCCGAGAGGAGTAATACGTGGCCAATCACCTGACGCCGACCGAGCTCGCGGACGAGATGAACATGAAGCGCAGGGACGTGATCACGAAGTGCATGGAGATGAACGTGCCGATCTTCAACGGCCGGATCGACAAGACGCTTTTCCTCTCCAACCTGCGCCAGCTCGGTAAGGCAGCGGGCAGTCCCCAGGCCGCCGCGTAGCGCGGCGGACACTCAGGTAGCTTTCCTCCGGGCGCCGCGCGCCCGGAGAGCTTTCGCCTATCTGAGAGGGAGACGCAGTGATGGAAACGGCGACCGCCGAGAAGCCCGCGACCGACGCCGCGACCGGTTCGGCGACGCTCGCCGACCTGCTGCCGGCGGCGGTCCGCAAGCACGGCTCGAAGCGGGCGGTGATCTACAAGTCCGACGACGGGCAGTGGGCCTCGAAGACCTACGCCGAGGTCGGCGAGATCGTCCGCAAGCTGTCCCTCGGGCTGATCGAGCTCGGGATCGAGAAGGGCGACAAGGTCGCGATCCTCTCGAACACCCGTCCGGAGTGGACCTACTTCGACTTCGCCGCGCTCTCGGCCGGAGCGACGGTGGTGCCGATCTACCAGACCAACTCGCCGGAGGAATGCCAGTACGTGCTCGAGAACTCCGACGCCGTCGCGGTCGTGGTCGAGGACGACGAGCAGCTCGAGAAGGTCCGCCGGGTCCGCGACCGCTGCCCGAAGCTCGAGCACGTGATCCGCATGACCGGGCGGTCCGGCGACGCGATCTCGCTCGCCGAGCTCGCCGAGCGCGGTGCCTCGGGCACCGACGAGGACTGGGAGCGGCGCTACAGCACCGTCGGGCCCGACGACATCTGCACCTTCATCTACACCTCGGGCACCACGGGGCCGCCGAAGGGATGCGTGATCTCGCACGGCAACTACCGCTCGATGCTCGACATGGTCCATTCGGTGAGCGTGCTCGGCTCGGACGAGATCACCTACCTCTTCCTGCCGCTCGCGCATTCGTTCGCGCTTCTGATCCAGCTCGGCACCTTCGACCTCGGAGCGACGCTCGCCTACTGGGAGCGCGACCCGCTGAAGATCCTTCCCAACCTCGCCGAGGTCAAGCCGACCTACTTCCCCTCGGTCCCGCGGATCTTCGAGAAGATCTACACCTCGGCCACGGCCACGGTCGAGAAGGAGGGCGGGCTGAAGAAGACGATCTTCGACTGGGCGATCGACGTCGGCAAGAAGGTTCGCCGGATCGAGCGCCAGGGCCGCCGGCCCGGTCCGCTCCTCGCCGCCCAGTACTCGATCGCCGACCGCCAGGTCCTCTCGAAGATCAGGGGGCTCTTCGGAGGCCGCCTGACGCTCGCGGTCACCGGCGCCGCCCCGATCAACCCGGAGATCCTCGAGTTCTTCGACGCCGCCGGGGTGCTCGTGCTCGAGGGCTGGGGGATGACCGAGACCTCGACCGCGGCGACGATCGCCACGCCCGAGGACTTCAAGGTCGGCACGGTCGGCAAGCCGTTCCCGGGATGTGAGATCAAGATCGCCGAGGACGGCGAGATCCTCGCCAAGGGCCCGAACATCTTCCAGGGCTACTACAAGAACGACGAGGCGACGCGCGAGACGCTGGTCGACGGCTGGCTGCACACCGGCGACATCGGCGAGATCGATGCGGACGGCTACCTGAAGATCACCGGCCGCAAGAAGGACATCATCATCACCGCCGGGGGCAAGAACATCACCCCGGCGAACCTCGAGGCCGAGATCAAGCAGCACCCGCTGGTCTCGCAGTGCGTGGTGATCGGCGACCGGCGGCCCGTACCTGGTCGCCCTCGTCACCCTCGACCCCGAGGAGGCGGCTGCCTGGGCGCGCGACCGCGGGCTGCCGACGGATCCGGCGCAGGTGGCCGCAAACGAGGACGTCAGAGCCTCGATCCAGGCCCACGTCGACGAGATCAACAAGAAGTTCGCCAGGGTCGAGCAGGTGAAGAAGATCGAGATCCTCCCCGGCGACCTCTCCCAGGAGGGCGGCGAGCTGACGCCGACGCTGAAGGTCAAGCGCAACGTGGTCGCCGAGAAGTACGAGCGGCAGATCGAGGGGATGTACACCGCCTAGCGGCGGCCTGTGCCGCCAGCTGCTCGAACGCGACTTCGCGCGCGCTGCCGGGTTGAGAACGGCGATGGGACGCTTGCGCCACGCGGGGGTGGCTGCGCTCGCCGTGGTCGCGCTCGGCGCGCTGGCGGGCGGGGCCGACGCTCCCGCGCAGAGGGGCGGCGAGGGGCAGAAGCGGCCGAACGTCGTCGTGCTGATGTCCGACGACCAGGCCGCGGCCTCGCAGGCGGTGATGAAGCACACCAACGCGCTGATCGCCGGCCAGGGCGCCGGCTTCGCCAACAGCTTCACCAACTGGCCGCTCTGCTGCCCGTCGCGGACCACCTTCCTCACCGGCCAGTACGCCCACAACCACCAGGTGCTCGGCAACGCAGCCCCCGTTCGGCGGCTTCAACCGCCTCGACGGCTCGGAGACGCTCCCGGTGTGGCTGCAGCGCTCGGGCTACTACACGGCCCTGTCGGCAAGTACCTGAACGGCTACGAGAACAGCGGCGTCGGCGGTCCCGCCCGGGTGGTCGGAGTGGCACGGGACCAAGCGCACCTACAACTACTACGGCGCGCAGCTTCTCGAGGACGGCGAGATCCGCACCTACGGCATCGCCGGGTGAGAACCCCGACGACCCCGCCCGGCCCGAGACCTACTCGACCGACCTCTTCACCGACAAGGCGGTGCAGGTGATCGACGAGCGGGCGCCGGCGCCGGCGCCGTTCTTCCTCTACGTCGCCTACCTCGCCCCGCACAGCGGCGGCCCGCACCAGCCGGGGACCCGGTGCGAGAGCACCGCCAAGCCGGCGATCCGCCACCTTGGAGCCTTCGCCTCCGAGCCCCTGCCCCAGCCGCCGAGCTTCAACGAGGCCGACGCCTCCGACAAGCCCGCTTCGATCGCCGACCGCACCCCGCTGACCCCGGCGGAGGTCGACGACCTGGCCCGGATCTACCGCTGCCAGCTCGAATCGCTGCTCGCCGTCGACGAAGGGGTGCAGCGGATCGTCGACGCGCTGCGCGACCAGGGCGAGCTCGACAACACGCTGATGATCTACACCTCCGACAACGGCTTCTTCGCCGGCGAGCACCGGCTCAAGACCGGCAAGAACCGCGTCTACGAGGAGGCGATCCGGGTCCCGCTGCTGATCCGCGGGCCCGGCGATCCCGGCGGGCGTGAAGGTCGACGACCTGGCGATCAACGCCGACCTCGCGCCGACGATCCTCGACGCGGCCGACGCCAGGCCCGGCCGCGTCCAGGACGGGGAGTCGCTGATCCCGTTCGCCGAGCACCCCGCCCGCCGCCACGGGCGCGAGCTGCTGATCGAGCAGTTCGCCAACGCGCCCGACGAGGAGGGCCAGCCCGGGGTCAACTACGTCGCCGTGCGCACGTCGCGCTACAAGTACGTCGAATACGGGGACGGCGAGGTCGAGCTCTACGACCTCGCGGCCGACCCGTACGAGCTACAGAACCTGCACGGCTCGCCGGCCTTCGCGACGGCCGAAGCAGCGCTGGCCGCCCGCCTGGCGGTGCTTCGCGACTGCTCGGGCGGGAGCTGCCGGTCGAAGCCGGCGCTGCGGCTGAAGCTGCCCCGGTCGGTGCGCGGGCACGGGCGCTCCTGCCGCAAGCCGCGAGACTTCGTCGCCAAGGTCCGCGGCGGCGGGGCGAAATCGGTGTCCTTCGTCACCTTCCGCGTGGGCTCGAAGCTCGCGGGCCGCGACAGCGGCGCGCCGCTGCAAGCGCCGGATCAGGCCGAGGCTGCTGCGTCGCAAGCCCCGCCCGGAGGTCCGCGCCGTGGCCGAGCTCGTCGACGGGCGCGAGTTCAGCGTCCAGAAGCGGGTGCGGATCTGTCGCTGAGCGTGGCCTCGCCCGGATCAGGCGTCGGCCGATTCCTCGGCCGTCGGCTCGTCGTCGGCGTCGGCGTCGCCGGGCCCGGACGAGCGCAACAGGGCCGAGGTCGTCTGCTCGAGCACCCGCCGCCAGGCGGAGAGCTTCTCCCGGTCGCGCTCGACCTGGTCGAGCACGTGGCGGACGCGCCGGGCCGAGATCTCGATCCCGTGGCGCTCGGCGATCGCCTTGTAGCGGTCGTAGTCGCGGGCCAGCTTCAGGGTCACCGACTCGAACCCGTGCTTGGCGATCTGCAGGCGCTCGCGGTAGTCGAGGATCGAGGTCCCGAACATCAGCTCGTCGTCGAGCTCGGGCTCGATCAGGATGATGTCGACG
Source organism: uncultured Solirubrobacterales bacterium (assembly GCA_963729065.1). Taxonomy (GTDB): domain Bacteria; phylum Actinomycetota; class Thermoleophilia; order Solirubrobacterales; family 70-9; genus WHSW01. The sequence goes on along the minus strand of CAVSMS010000005.1, from coordinate 34,063 downwards.
CCCGGATAGCGCTCCTCCCAGATCTCGACCGCGCGATGCAGCCGGTCGTGGGAGAGCAGCCGGAAGGTCTGGTTGAGCACCGCGCCGATGCCCATGTCGGAGATCCGCTGCGCGCGCGAGCCCGTGATCGTCGGGATGTTCTTGCGGAAGTCGTTGATGTAGGGGACGAGCGGGTTGATGACGACCACGAACTTCGCCCCCCGCTCGACCGCGACGTCGACGTTGGTGGTCGAGAGGATGCCGCCGTCGATGAACTCGCGGCCGGCGATCTCGACCGGCTCGTAGACCCCGGGCAGGGCGCCCGAGGCGGCGACCGCCGCCGAGATCGGGACCTCGGCCCACTCGCCCTCGCCGAGGATCACGCGCTCGGTCGTGTCGAGGTCCGTGGCGGTGATGTAGAGCTCGCGCTCGAGCAGGCGGAAGTCGTTGCTGCGGTCCGGGTCGGAGAGCACCTCCTCGACGTAACGCTCGATCCCGCGGCCGGAGTAGAGGCCCTTCGGCAGCAGGGTCGCGAGCCCGGTCGCGAGGTCGACCGCCGAGACCTCGCCCACGTGGGTCGCGAGCTCCCGCAGCAGCGCGTAGAGCTTGAAGGGGAAGGTGAGCGACCCCTTGACGAAGCCGCGGTAGTTGGGCGTCAGCAGGGTCGCGAGGTCGATGTCGCGGATCGGGGAGGGCAGGTCGCGGTTGAGCACCCGCATCATCTCCTCCGGCGTGACGCCGTTGGCGACCAGGCTGGAGACGAACGCGCCGGCGCTGGTCCCGACGTAGACGTCGAACTGGTTCACGGTCGTGTTCGTGGCCAGCAGGTCGATCGCCCGCAGGGCGCCGATCTCGTAGACACCGCCGGTGAACCCGCCGCCCCCGAGCACCAGGGCCGTCTTCGACGGCCGGCGGCGCCCGCGCCCGCGGCGAGGGCCGTGGCCCTCCCCGGCGGCTTCGAAATCGACCACCTTGCCCATCGCCCAGGGGATTATTCCAATCGGTACGGTGGTACCGCCCCATTCGGATGATGTCCCGACGCCCGCTCCGCCTGCTCGCCGTCGCCGCCGCGCTGGTCGCCGCGACCGCTCCGAGCGCCTTCGCGCGCGGTCTCTCCGCGTCGGAGCTCCGCTCGGCGCTCGCCGACGACCTCGCCGGGGCCGGTGGATCGAGCGGTGCCTGGGTCTTCGACGTCGACGCGAACGGCGACGGACAGCTGTTCGGCAACGACGCCGACAAGCGCCGGATCCCGGCCTCGAACGAGAAGCTGTTCACCACCGCCGCGTTCCTCGACGCGCTCGGCCCGAAGGCGAGGCTGCAGACGCGCGCCTACGCCGACGGCAAGCTCTCCGGCCAGCGGCGCACGACGCTGAAGGGCGACCTGGTGATCGTCGGCGACGGCGACCCGGCCTTCGGCACGGCGCGCTTCGCGCGCGCGGCCGACCAGCCCGTGACCCGCGTCTCGGAGCTGGCCCGCGACGTCGCCCGCGCCGGGGTGCGCAGGATCACGGGCAGGGTGCTCGCCGACGACACGATCTTCGATCGCGAGCGCCGCGCGGGGCCCGACCTGAGCCCGCTCTCGGGCCTCTCCTTCAACGACGGCTACGACGGCGGCGGCTACGCCCACGACCCCGAGCTGGTCGCCGCGGAGGCGCTGAAGAAGGCGCTGCGCAAGCGCGGCGTCTCGGTTGACGGTCGCGTCGGGCGCGCCGACCTGTCCGACCGCCGGCTCGAGCGCGAGCCGCTCGCCTCGGTCGCCTCGCCCACCGTGAGCAGGCTGATCGACGAGACGAACGTGCCCTCGAACAACTTCTTCGCCGAGATGCTGCTCAAGCGGCTCGCCGCCGAGAGCGGCAAGCGCGGGTCGCGGGTCGCGGGCGCCGGGGCGGTCGAGCGCTTCGCGCACTCGATCGGCACCGACGTGCAGGCGGTCGACGGATCCGGCCTCTCGCGCCGCAACGCCGTCTCGCCCCACGAGGTCGGCAAGCTGCTCGTCGAGATGGCGCGCGACCCCGAGAACGGCCGGGCGTTCCGCAACTCGCTGCCGGTCGCCGGCCAGGAGGGCACGGTCGGCGACCGGATGGAGGGAAGCGCGGCCGGCGGCAACTGCGCGACCAAGACCGGGACCCTCAGCGGCGTCTCGGCGCTCTCGGGCTACTGCACCGCCGGCGGCCACACGATCGCCTTCTCGATCCTCATGAACGACGTCTCGATCGACGCGGCCCACCACGCGCAGGACGCGATGGCCGCGGCGATCGCGCGCTACCAGCCGTAGGCCGGCAGGCGAAGAGGGCCCTCCCCGGCAGGGAGAGCCCTCTCGCAGCGTGCTTGCGTCGCCGCTAGGGCAGCGGGTTCGGGGCCCTGCTCAGGAACCCGAAGTACACCCCCGCGAACGGGGACGAGATCGGGTCGTGCAGGAACCCGTAGTTCGGGTTCGCCGTGTTGTACGTGTCCGCCTGGCTGCGCAGATAGGTGATGTTCTGCGCGGGCGTCCTCGCCTGGCACGGTCCGTTCGGGCTTCCGAGCTCACGGTGACAGAGCGCCGCGATGCCCGCCATGTGCGGCGAAGCCATGCTCGTCCCGGAGATCGTGTTGTACCCGCCCGCGAGCCAGGTCGACCGGATGCAGGTGCCCGGCGCGTCGATCGTGTGCGCCCGGCCGGCCGCCGTGTGGGCGAAGTTCGAGAACGGGGCCTCCCGATCGTCGAACGCGTCGCTGCGACAGCTCGGAGGCGCCCCGAGCGCACCCGGCCTGCCGTCTGAGTCCGACATCGCGGTGACGGTCAGCACCTCCTTGTACGCGGCGGGCACGTCGGGATTCGGCACGAAGTCGAAATCGTAGGCGCTGTTCCCGGCCGCGACCACGAAGGTCACGTTGGTGTTCGCGTCCGTTGCGTTGCAGATCGCCAGGTGCATGGCATCAGACGTCCCGGGACAGGCCGACTGCGCCCCGCCGAGGGCCCCACCGAGGCTCATGTTCGCGACCTCGATGTTCTTCGTCGCGGCATTGGCGGTCACCCAGTCGATCCCGCAGATGATCTGCGCGAACGATCCGTTGCCGGCGTTGTTGAGCACTCGTACCGCGTAGATCCTCGTACCGGGAGCGACACCGGTGACGCCGGCGCCGTCGTTCTCCGCCCCGATCGTGCCGGAGACGTGGGTCCCGTGCCCGTTGCCGTCCTCGGCCGGGGTCCCCAGATCGACGCAGTCCTTGCCGTTGACGGCGTTGAGGTCCGGATGGCTGAGGTTGATCCCGGAGTCGATCACCGCGACGTTGTCGACCGCCTTCTGGCGGACGAGATTGCCCTTTGCCGCGACGATCCTGCGGATGCCCGTCGGCGACACGGGCTCGCCGGCGACGCGGGGAACGAACGCCGAGGCGTGCGCCATGCGATCGGCCTGGACGAAGTCGACCGCCGGGTCGCTCGAGAGCGCGTCGACCTGGGCGTCGGTGAGCTCGGCCGAGAAGCCGTTCACGGCCGCGCGGTAGCGGTGCGTGCTCTTGAAGCCGAGCTCGGCCTCGCGGGCGTCGGTAGCCGCGCCCACCGACTCCGCCGAGTCGTTGTAGACGACGATGTAGCTGCCGTCGATGACGTTCGAGTCGAGCGATCGATCCGGTCCCGACACTGCTCTGTGCGGATGCCGCCCACCGGCACGATCACCGCCGCGAGCAGCAGCGCGAAGCCGGCGATGGCCTTGCCGGCGCCACCTCCCCGGCGCAACCGTCGGCTGGCGACCTCGTTGCGTTCTCATACTGTCCAGACCTCCCTATTCGATGCTGATTCTCTGAGTGGACGCCCACCCTCTCACGAACCAACGCCCGTGACAACTGTGGACTCGCGTACTACCGGCCCGAGCCCCCACGAGAGGGCCTCCCCCCAGGAAGGACCCTCCCGCCCGTTCGACGCAGCCTGCTGGCCGCGGCGAAGCCTCGACCCCGCCCGGGCAACCATCTCACGGGCTCGGGGGCCAAATCAACGGTACTTTCGTCCTCTTTCAGGCGTGCCGGGAGCGATCCACGCCTAATAGGCGAGCGACCCGAGGGGCCTCAGCGTCGCCGGCTCGTAGGCGTCCACCCCGTTGGCCGCGACCGCGTAGACGCGACCGCCGAGCTCGACCGTGCGCCTGATCGCGGAGCGGTACGAGGTCCCGCCGGCGAGCCTGGCCACCCGCCCGAGCACGTCCGCCGAGCCCGGCGCGACGCGCAGGCCGACGGCCGAGTGGGCCACCCGCGCGCCGACGTAGGAGTCGATCGGCAGGGTCGCCAGTCCCTGCGTCGGCGAACCAGGAGAACGCGTGGTGGTCGTACTCGACCTCGGAGCTGGCGGCGGCTCCGAACGACTCGCGGTCGAGCCGCACCGGGTCCGTGGGGTCCGAGACGTCGAACAGTGAGACCTGCACTCCCCCGGTGGCGCCGTCGGGCGTCGCGTCGCGTCCGACGCCGAGCAGCAACCCGGGACCGACGGGGTGCAGGTAGGCGGAGTAGCCCGGGATCTTGCAGCTCGCCGGTCACCCGGGGCGCCGTCGGGTCGGAGAGGTCCAGCACGTACAGCGGGTCGACCTGGCGGAACGTGACGACGTAGCCGGTGTCGCCGACGAAGCGCACCGCGTAGACCTGCTCGCCGCGGCCGAGCCCGCCGACCCGCCCGACCCGGCGCAGCCGGTCCCCGTCGGGCGCCAGCGCGGTGACGAAGGTCTCGCTGCTGCCGAGCTGGTCGCCCGCCGCGTCGAACGGCGGCGAGGTCGTGCTCGCCACCCGCAGCACACCGTCCTGCTCGGACATCGACCACTGGCTCAGCATGTGCCCTGCGACCGCGCCGCTGGCGACGTACCCGGTCGCCTCGGGATCGGTGGTGTCGAAGCGATGGATCTCCGTACGCACCTGCGAGCCCGCGAGCCCGGCCGCGGTGTCCCAGCGCTCGGTGGCGACGTAGAGCGCCGTCGGGGAGGCGTAGACGATCTGGCCGTCGGTCAGCACGGCGTCGGTGTCGACGGCGGGCAGGCCCCGCCGCAGGTCGATCGTCAGCACCGAGAGCATGCCCGTGCCGGCGAATCGCGCCGGTCGCCGCACGTCGTCGCAGCCGACGAGCCGGCCGCGCCGCTGCGCGCCGCTCGACCGATCGCGGATCGTCATCCTCGGCACCAGGGCGCGGCCGTGGCCGGACTCCGCGGACCCCGCCCACGGGTAGTCGGAGCTCACGAGGCGAACGGTCGAACCGGTGAGCCGGGCGCTGACGTAGGACCCGTCGAATGCCATCGTGCGCGAGCACGGCCATCGCCGCCGGATCGGACACGTCCACCTCCGCGAGGAGGGTGCGTGGCCGACCGGGATAGGCGACGTCCGGGGCGATCACGTCGCCCTCGATCCCGGTCGCATATCCGTAGGCGGAGCCGATCGCCAGCAGGCGGTCGCCCGCAACGAGCAGTTGGTAGTCGCCGACCCGTGGCGTTCGCCGGGCCGCGGGGCAGCTCGATCGAGCCGCTCAGAACCGGCACCCCGCCGCTCGTGTCGACCGCGCGCAGGACGTTGCCGTCCACGGTGAACAGCGTCGAGCCCGCGCTCTTGACGATGTCGGGCTCGTCGACGCCGGCCTCCTGGACGTTCGTCGCGCGTGCCCTCGGTCCGGCGTCCTCGGCTCCGGCGGCCGGGGCCGCTGCTGAGTCGGCAAGAGCCTCCGGAAACGGCGCCGAGCTCAGCGGCTCCCGGTGGCGGGCGAGGTGGAGACGCAGCCCGTCGCAGGATCCGAACGCGCGCAGCCCCGGCCCCGCGGCGCGTGCCTCAGCCGACCCGCCGCCGCCCCCGCCGAGCAGCGCAAGGGCGGCAACGGTGAGCACTGCAAGCGCGCCCACCGACACCACGAGTCTCTGCGGAAACCTGTTCATCACCGTCTCTACGGCCGAGACGGCGATCCGTCACGGCAACAGCGCCCGCAGTCCCTCCTCGTCCAGGATCTCCGTGCCGACCTCCTCGGCCTTGGCGAGCTTCGTGCCTGGGCTGTCGCCGGCGACCAGGTAGTCGGTCTTCTTCGACACCGAGCCGGTGACCTTGCCGCCGGCGGCGCGGATCAGCCGCGTCGCCTCGTCGCGGGAGAGGTTGGGCATGGTGCCGGTGAGGACGAAGGTCTTCTCGCTCAGCGGTCCCTCCTCGGCGGCGCGCTCGGCCGCCGAGAGCTCGAACCGCAAGCCCGCGCTCGCGCAGGCGCTCGATCAGCGCGACCATGGCCTCGTCGGAGAGCTCCTCGCGCAGCGACTCGGCCAGCACCGGGCCGATGCCCTCGGCTTCGGCGATCTGCTCGGGCTCGGCCGCGGCCAGCTTCTCCATCGAGCCGAAGTGCTCGGCGAGCGAGTTCGCGTTGACGTAGCCGATCCCGGGCAGCCCGAGGGCGTAGAGGACGCGCCCGAACGGGCTCTGCTTGGAGCGCTCGATCTCGCCGATCAGCGCGTTCGCCGAGGTCTCGCCGAACCCCTCGAGCGCGGCGATCGTCTCCGCCTGCAGGTCGTAGATCGAGGCGGGGTCGGTGATCAGGCCCTCGTCGAGGAAGCGATAGAGGTTCTTCTCGCCCAGCCCCTCGATGTCCATCGCGCCCCGAAAGTGCTTGACGAGCTGGAAGTTCTGCCCCGGGCAGCCGCGGCGGTTGGGGCAGATCGTCCAGACGCCGTCCTCGGGCTTCACCGTCGGCGTCCCGCAAATCGGGCACTTCTTCGGCGGCTTCGCCTTGCGCAGCCGCTTGCCCTCGCGGCGCTGGATCAGCGGGGCGATCACCTGCGGGATCACGTCGCCGGCCCGGGTGACGACGACCTCATCGCCCTGCCGCACGTCCTTCTTCGCCAGGTCCTCCTCGTTGTGGAGGGTCGCGGTCGAGACCGTGACCCCGCCGACATGGACCGGTTCGAGCTCCGCGAACGGCAGCAGGCGCCCCGTGCGGCCGACGTTCCAGACGATCCGGTTGAGCGTCGTCGTCGCCGTGATCGGCGGGAACTTCCAGGCCACGGCCCAGCGCGGCTCCCGCCCGGTGACGCCGAGCTCGCGCCAGAGCGGGATCTGGTCGACCTTGACCACCACCCCATCGATCTCGAAGTCGAGCGACTCGCGGCGGTCCTCCCACCAGAGGCAGCGCTCGACCACGTCGTCGACGTCCTCGTGCTCGGAGATGTCGTCGTTGACGCGGAAGCCGCGGTCGCGCATCCACCGGAGCTCCTCCGAATGGCTCGCGAACTCGATCCCGCGGCGGCCGCCGATCCCGTAGCTCCACATCGACAGCGGGCGCGAGGCGGTCACCGAGACGTCGAGATTGCGGACCGTGCCGGCGGTCGCGTTGCGCGGGTTGGCGAAGGTCGAGAGGCCCTCTGAGGCGCGCTGCTCGTTGAGCTCGGCGAAGCCCGAGCGCGGGAAGTAGATCTCGCCGCGGACCTCGATCAGCTCCGGCGCGTCGTCGATCGTGTGCGGGATCGCCTTGATCGTCTTCAGGTTCGGGGTCACGTCCTCGCCGATCACGCCGTCGCCGCGGGTCGCCCCGCGAACGAACTCGCCGCGCTCGTAGAGGAGCGAGATCGCGATCCCGTCGATCTTCGGCTCGGCGACGAAGCGCAGCTCTTCGGGCGAGATGTCGAGCCGCTTCAGCCGGTTGTGCAGGCGCGTTTCCCAGGCGCGGAACTCGTCGGCGCCGCGGGCGTTGCCGAGCGAGAGCATCTGCTCGACGTGGCGAACCTGCGGGAAGCGGTCGGTGGCGCGGCCGCTGACCCGCTGGGTCGGGGAGTCCGGGGTGACGAGCTCCGGGTGCTCCTGCTCGAGCGCCCGCAGCTCGCGCAGCAGGTCGTCGTACTCGTCGTCGCCAAGCGTCGGGTCGTCGAGCTCGTAGTAGCGGTGGTCGGCCTCGGCGAGCAGCCGGCGAAGCTCGGCGGCGCGTTCGGCGGGCGCGCTCATCAGGTGGTGGCGATCCCGAGCCCGGCCCCGAGCTCCTCGAGGTCCCAGGCGCCGAGCCGCTCGAGCTCACCGTGATCGGTGAGGTCGAAGTGGATCGGCGTGATCGCCACCCGGCCCGCGGCGACCGCGTTCAGATCGGTCCCGTCCTCGTCCTCGTGCGAGGGCTCGAAGCCGTAGATCTTGTAGCGCCGGCGGTTGCCGTCGCCCTCCTCGACCAGCTTGAGCTCGTCGTCGTACAGGCGCTTGCCCAGCCGGGCGATCTCGATCCCGCTCGGCTCGCCGGCGGGGCAGTTGATGTTGATCAGCGTCGAGGGCGAGAGCCCGGTGTCGATCACCCTGCGGACGACCTCGCGCGCGACGCCCGCCGAGTAGGTGAAGTCGAACTCGCGCCCCGCGTAGCCCATGCCGCCGATGCCGGCCTGCTGCGACACCGCGACCGAGGGGATCCCGAGGATGATCCCCTCGAACGCCGCGGCGACGGTGCCCGAGTAGGTGACGTCGTCGCCCAGGTTGGACCCGTGGTTGATCCCCGAGACGATCAGGTCGGGCCGCCCGCCGAGCAGGCCGAGATCGGCGAAGCGGACGCAGTCCACGGGGGTGCCCTCGGTGGCGAACCCGGTGGTCCCATCGTCGAAGTCGACCTCCTCGACCCAGATCGGCGAGCGGGTGGTGATGCTGCGCGCGGTGCCGCTGCGGTTGGTGTGCGGGGCGATCACCCTGACCTCGACCGAGTCGAGCTCGCCGAGCGCGCGCCGCAGCTCGTGGAGCCCGCGGGCGCCGATTCCGTCGTCGTTTGTCAGCAGGACGAGCATCTGAGTACAGAGTCGATCGGCCGCCGACTTTACCGACGGCAATAACGTCAATCCCGATGCAGATCTCGATCGTCGTCCCGACCCGCGACCGGCCCGCCGCCCTCGCCCGCTGCGTCGCCGCGCTCGGGGATCGGCACGAGGTCGTGGTGGTCGACGACGGCTCGCGCGACCGCGCGGCTCTCGCCCGGGCGCTGGAGGGCACGCCCGCCGCGCGTCTGGTGCGCGCGGGTGGACACGGCCCGGCGACCGCCCGCAACCTCGGCGCCCGGGCCGCCTCGGGCGAGATCGTCTGCTTCGTCGACGACGACTGCGAGCCCGCGCCGGGCTGGGCGGAGACGCTCTCCGAACGTGCGGCCGAGGCCGGAGCGGCGGCCGGCAGGACCGTGGCGCCGGCCGGCGCGCCGGCGACGGTGCGCGCGTCGCAGGCGATCGTCGCCGAGCTCACGCTCGCCTCGCTCGACCCGGCCGCCGGCCGGCTCGGCTTCGCCCCGAGCTGCAACCTGGCGCTCGCCCGGGCGACGCTCGAGCGGCTGCCCTTCGACGAGTCGTTCCCGGCGGCGGCCGGCGAGGACCGCGACTGGAGCGCCCGGGCGAGCGGGGCCGGCCTGGGGCCGGTGTACGTGCCCGAGGCGGTCGTGGTGCACCGCCAGGCGCTCGGGGTCGGCGCGTTCGCCCGGCAGCAGTACGGATACGGGCGTGGGGCCGTGCGGTACCGGGCCGGCGATCCGGGCCGCCGTCTGGCGCGGCCCGGGTTCTACGCGGGGCTGGTGCGTCGGGGGTTCGCCGAGGGACCGGCCGTCGGCGCGCTGGTCGTGGCCGCACAGGCGGCCACCGCGGCGGGGGTGGCGGCCGAGCGGCCTGGCAGAGGCCGGCGCTGAGGTGGCAAGACATAGCGGCCGACTTCGGTAGCGAACTGGCGTCGACGAGCGGCGCCCGGATCCGCGCGCAGCGCCGACGCCGCCACCCCTCCCCTACCCAGCCGAACCCGCCCGGCGCAGCAGCGGCTCCCCGGGTAGGCCGCGACGGTCCGCGCCGGTGACCTCGCAGACGGTCGCCGCGACGTCCACGAGCCGCGCAGGCCGCGTGAGCTCCGCGAACGAGCTCGCCCCGGGCACCACCACGGCCCAGGCGTCGCCCGGCGTGTGGTTCCCGGAGCGCCCCGAGCCGGCCCCCTCGCGCCGCACCTCCCCGAACCGCGGCGACGAGAGCGTCGTGAGCGTGGTCGCGGCGCGGTCGGACCAGCGGACGACGAGGTCGGGGAGCCGGTCGGCGTGCGCGCCCGGGTACAGGTCGCTCGCCCGGACCACGCCCGCGACCGCCGGGGCGCCGTCGGGGTCGGTGAACGTGGCGAGCCCGGCGGCGATCTCGTCCTTCAGGGCGTCCGCATCGGCGGGGTCGACGATGCCGTTGCGCTCGCGGCCGCGAACGCTGAGCCGGACGTAGCCCTGGTTGTCGGCCGGATGGGCGAAGGCCCTCGTCCGCTCCCAGTCGAGCCCGCGGAGCTCGAGCCGGGCGGTGAGCGCGAGCGCCGCGCGGTCCGGGATCGCGCTGGCGACGGCGCCGCGCAGGCCGGCGGGCATCGCCGCGCGCAGGCGCCAGATCGCCCCGGCGCCGTTGGCGGCGACCGGGCCGCCGGCGAGCACCGCGGAGAGCATCCCGGGCAGCAGGTCGGCGCGGCTCGTGTTCACGTCCATGCCCACGGGCGAGGTGACGAGCACGTCGGCGCCCGGCGGCAGCGCCGCCAGCACCCGGCCGAGGGCGTCGTCGACGGCGGCGTAGACATCGTCGAGCGCCGTCTCGAGCGCCGTTCGCGTGCCGGGGTCGAGGGCCTCGACGTCGAGCTGCGATAGGTCCCAGAACTGGTGGCCCGCGAGGTGGGCGGCGCTGAACGTGAGCCAGGCGAGGTCGAACCGCTCGCGCGCAAGGAGCTCCTCGGCCAGCCCCGCGATCCGGCCCGGGGCCGCGACCAGCTTCTCCCGCAGGGCGACCAGGTCCCGTGCCCGCGGCCGTCCGAAGATCTCGGTTGCCTCGGGACCGCGGCCGTGGCGACGCGCGAAGCGGCGGCCGGCGTCCGCGGGACGCGACCAGCGGGGGAGCACGACCCGGTCGGCGAAGCCCCAGCCGCAGACGAAGACCCCCTCGGCGCGGCGCGGCGGTCGGCTCTCGTACGGATCGATCGCCAGCGTGCGCAGGCCCGACTCGGCGAGCCGCTCCCAGACCGGTGGCGGCGCCGTGAACGCCGTCGCGTAGCGCGCCCGCTGGTCGGCCGCGGACCACTGGAACGGATAGAAGATCCCGTGGTCGCCGAGCTCGACCCCGCTGTAGAGCGTGTAGAAGGCGCCCGCGGCGAAGTCGGCCGCCGGGGTCGTCAGCTCCACCCTCCGCCCGCGCTCGAGCAGCGCCGCCAGGTTCGCCAGCCGGCCGGCGTCGAGCAGCCGGCCGAGCGCCGCGACGCTCGCGGCGTCGAACTGCAGCACGCAGATCACGTCGCCGGCCGCGCCTGGCCCATCGTGCGGGCATCGTCGATGAGCCGCATCACGCGCGCGCCGTCCTCGGCGCTCGCCAGCAGCCCCGGGCTGCCACCGCGCACCGCGCGCGCGAAGGCCGCCAGCTGGTCGCACAGCGACTCGACCAGCGGGTGTGCGCGGCCCGGCAGGCGGCTCGTGAGTGCCGCCACCGGGCCGCCGGTGCTGATCGTCGCCAGCCGCCTGCCGCCCTCTCCACGGGCGCTCACGCGCTCGCGGTGGGGCCGGTCGTTCGAGCACCGGATCCGCGCCCGGCCGCGGGAGGTCTCGAGCTCGAGCTCGGCGCGCGCCCGCGAGATCCGCGCCGTGGTCACCCGGGCGCCGTCCGCGCGCGAGAGCACCAGCGCCAGGTCGACGAGGTGGGGGCCGATGTCGGTGAGCACGTCCTCGTCGACGGTCAGCGGCCGCCAGGATCGGCGCCGGTAGTCGAGCTGGAGCTCGAGCTCGAGCGCGCCGTCGGCGGGCAGCCGCGCGAGCATGCCCGCCCCGTGCTGGAAGCGCCGGTTGAAGCCGATCCAGGGGGCCGGGCGCAGCGCCGCGAGCTGCTCGGCGCCGGCGCCGGCGAGCGCCGGCGGCTTCTCGACCAGGGTCGGCAGGCCCGCGCCCGCCGCGAGCTGCGCCTGGCGCAGGTGCTCGACCGGCGGGCTGGCGATCACGAGCGCCTCCACGTCCGACGCGGCGAGCAGCTCGCCGGCCTCTGCATGGCTGGTGGGCCGCACCCCCCGGGCTGCGGCCATGCCGGCGATCCGGTCGCGGCGGCCGGCCACCGGGTCGGCGACCGCGGCGAGCACGACCTCCTCGGCGCGAGAGAACGCAGGGACGTAGCCGAGCTCGGCCAGGCGACCGCAGCCCACGAGGCCGATCCGAAGCGGCGGCGCGCTCACGGGCGCCCTCCGCGCTCCCCGCCGAGCGCGTGGGCGACGACGGCGGCGATCGCCGCGCCGGCCGCGGTGAGGTGATGGACGAGGTGCAGGGGGACCCCGGCGAGCGCCAGCCGCGCGCCGCCGCGCCGCCGGAGCAGGGCGTAGAAGCGCAGGTTGAGCGCCACCATCGCGCCGGCGGCCGCGAGCGCGGCGGCCGGGCGGCGCAGGATCGCGGCAAGCGCCGCCGCGACCGCGGCCAGCGCGCTGAGCCGGTGGCGCCAGCCCAGGTTGAGCGCTCCCGAGAGCGCTCCCGCCTCGAGCTGCAGCCGCATCCACGGGATGCCGCGGCGTCGCAGGTCGGTGCTCACCATCGAGCCCAGCGACCAGCGCTTCAGGTGGGTCCCGCGCACCCGCGGGTCGAGCGCGATCGCGGCACCGCCCTCGCCGCAGCCGCATCCCGAGCTCGATGTCCTCCACCGACGCGACGGCGAAGCGCTCGGAGTCGAACCCGCCGGCGGCGACGAACGCCGGGCGCCGGACCGCGCCGAGGCCCGCCCAGAAGGTCTCCGCCGGACCCGCCGCCTCGGCGTGCACATGGTGGTGAAGCAGGTTGCGGAACACCGAGACGAGCCCGGGCGCGGCCGGGGCGTCATCGTAGGCGCCGAACGCGGCGTCGAGCCCGGGATCCGCGGCGAACAGCGCCCGCAGGCGCGCAAGCGCCTCGGGCGCGACGGCGACGTCGGCGTCGACGAACGCGACGAGCTCGCTGCCCGCCTCGGCGGCGCCCGCGTTGCGCGCCGCGGCCGGCCCGCAGCCGGGCGGATCGGTGACCACGATCAGCTCGTCGGGCGGCTCGCTGGACCCGGCGAGGGCCGCGAGGCAGCGCCCCAGGGTGGGCGGGCGATCGGTCGCGGGGACGATCACCGCGAGGCTGGGCCGGCGAGAGTTAGGCATACCTAATTAGAATCCCAACTTCTGAGGTCGGGGTTCGAGAACGGCAAGGCTAGAGGCGGTCGGCCCCACCTGGTCCTGGGGGCGGGACCGGCCGGGCTCACGGCCGGTTACCTGCTCGCGCGCCGGGGTGAGCCGGTCACCGTCCTCGAGGCATCGGGGATGGTCGGCGGGCTGGCGCGCACCGAGGTCCGCGACGGCTACCGGTTCGACCTCGGCGGGCACCGGTTCTTCACCAAGAGCCCCGAGGTCGAGTCGCTGTGGCTCGAGCTGCTCGGCTCCGAGCTCCTCCTCCGGCGCCGCCTCTCGCGCATCTACTGGCGCGGGCGGCTGATCGACTACCCGCTGCGAGTCGGCGACGTGGCACGCAAGGTCGGCCCGGTCGAGGTCGTCCGCACCGGGGCCTCCTACGCGGCCGCCCGCATGCGCCCGCGCGCGCCGGCCGAGACCTTCGAGCAATGGGTCTCGCAACGCTTCGGCAGGCGCCTGTTCGAGCTCTTCTTCCGCTCCTACACCGAGAAGGTCTGGGGCGTGCCGACCTCGGAGATCCGGGCCGAATGGGCCGCGCAGAGGATCCGCGGGCTCTCCCTCTGGCGGGCGGCTCGGTCGGCCCTCGGCGCCGGCGGCGGCGAGCTCCGCACGCTGATCGAGGAGTTCCACTACCCGCGCCTCGGCCCCGGGCAGATGTGGGAGCGGATGGCAGCCGAGACCGCCGCCGCGGGCGGAGACGTCGTGCTCGACGCACCGGTGAGCGCGATCCGCTTCGGTTCGGGCGGCGCCATCGACGTGATCGCAAACGGCGAACGGCGCACGACCGACGCCGTGATCTCGTCCCTTCCCCTGCGCACGCTCGCCGCGATCGTCGAGCCGCGGCCCCCGGAGGACGTGCTCGAGGCGGCCGCCGGGCTCCGGTACCGCGACTTCATCTGCGTCGCCCTCGTCCTCGACGGCCCGGAGCCGTTCCCCGACAACTGGGTCTACATCCACGAGCCCGACGTCCGGGTCGGCAGGATCCAGAACTTCGGCGCCTGGAGCCCCGACCTCGTCCCCGAGCCGGGGCGCACCTGCCTCGGCCTCGAGTACTTCTGCTTCGAGGGCGACGAGCTCTGGAGCGCCTCCGACGAGGAGCTCGTCGCCCGGGCGACCGACGAGCTCGGGCGCCTCGGGCTGGCGGGCGACACGACGCCGGTGACCGGACACGTGGTCCGTGTGCCGCGCGCCTACCCGATCTACGACTCGGGCTACGAGCGCCGGCTGCGGCACGCTGCGGGGTTGGCTCGACGGGCTCGACGGCCTGGTGCAGGTCGGGCGCAACGGGCTCCACCGCTACAACAACTCCGACCACTCGATGCTCACCGCGATGCGCGCCGTGGAGAACCTGTGCGACGGGCGCGGGCACGACATCTGGGCGGTGAACGCGGATGACGCCTACCTCGAGGAGGGCGAGCTCGCCGAGCCGCCGTATCGCGATGCGCCGGAGACCCCGGCGATGGCGCGGTCGCTCGCGGCCGAGGTCGCGCAGGAGACCTCGTAGGCCGACCACTCCCCGAGCCGCCCGATCGACGTCGCACTCGCCTCGATCGCCCGCGTGGCCGGGTCGGGGTCGTCGTCGGCGACGATCGCCGTCCCGGCGGGCGGCGCGGTCCGGAAGCGCGAGTGGATCGCCGAGAGCGGCAGGTCGAGGCGCCAGGCAAGCGCCGTCTCGCTGAGGAAGTCGGTCGAGGTGACCGGCGAGCAACCGACGATCCGCCCGCTGCCGACGCGCGCGACCAGGGCCTCGAGCCGATCGATTCGATCGCCGTAGTCGGCGGCTTCCTCGAGCTGGGAGGGGATCTCGGACGCGCGCACCGCGCCCTGCGCACCGAGCGCGACAAGCAGCACGCCCGCGAGGCCGATCGCGGCCGCACGCCGGGGTCGCGCCCGGCGGATCGCGTTCAGAAGCCGCGCGACGACCGACCGCGCCGAGCACGCACGCGACCGCGGCGGCGGGCGCGGCGAACCGCGGCAGGCCGGCGTATCCCGCGGCGGCGAGCACGGCGACGATCGCGATCCACGCCACCGTCCCGGCGGCGAGCACGAGAATCTCGCGGTCGTCGTCGCGCCACGCCGCGACCACCGCGATCGCCGCCGCCGCCCACAGCGCCGCCAGCGGCAGCTCGAGCGAGCGCCCCACCGACTCGACCGCCTCGGGCAGCGGAGCCCCGCTCGCCTCGCGGGCGCGCTCCGCGCCGGTGAGCAGGTCTCCGGAGCCGAGCAGGTCGGGCACCAGCCAGAGGGCGGGCAGGGCGCACGCGCCGGCGATCAGCCATCCCCGCAAGCGTGGCTCGCGCCGCCAGGCAAAGGCGGCGTAGACGGCGAGCAGCGGCCAGACCTCCGGCCGCAGAAGGGCCGCCGCGAAGCCGAGCACCAGCGCCTGGCCGGCTCGCCGCGCCAGGCCGCGGTCGATCGCCCCGAGCACCAGCGCGACCAGCAGGGGCTCGGAGAGCCCGCCGGCGAACTGGCGGATCCAGGACGTGAACGGGTCGAACAGGAGCACGACGCCGAGCGCGGCGATCGCGCCGGCGACGGCCCGTGTGGCGTGCGGCCCGTCGGCCAGGCGCCAGGCGAGCCGGAAGGCGAGCGCGACCGCCGCCAGCCAGCCGGCGCGAGCGATCGCGAGCCACAGTGCCGGGGCCGCGTCGCCCGCCGGGGAGAGCAGCGCGGCGACCAGCACCGGGAGCGGCTTCCACGAGGGCCCCGCGCCGGTGTCGAGGTCGAGCGCGGCGACCTCGCGGCCCCAGACGAGCCAGCCCCAGGGGTCGTAGAAGGGCGCGAAGGGGGCCAGCAGGGTCGCCGCGGCGAGCACGCCGATCGCGATCGGCACGGCGGTCCGGAACCCGGTCACTCCCTAAGATTAGGCTTCCCTAACTTGGCGGGACGGGACCCTCGCGAAAGCCCATGCGCCTGAGACCAAACCAGCTGATCATCGCCCTGGTCGCCGCTGCAGCGCTCGCCGCCGGGGGCTGCAGCGCGACCTCGGAGGACTCCGGCGGGGGCCCGGCCGAGCCCTCGACCGAGGGGATCACCCTCTACTCGGGCCGGATCCCCGCGGCGATCGGCGGCGCGGTGGACATGTACGAGGCCGAGGCCGACCGCGACGTCCAGGTCCGCTACGGCGAGACCGGCGACCTCGCCGCGACCCTGGTCGAGGAGGGCGACAACTCCCCCGCCGACGTCTTCTTCGCCCAGGAGCCCGGCGCGATCGGCGCGGTCGCCGACCGCGGGCTGCTGGCGAAGCTGCCGCACGGACATCCTCGACCGGGTGCCGCCGCAGTACCGCGACCCGGACGGGCGCTGGGTCGGGGTCACCGGCCGCGCCAGGGTGATCGCGTACGGGCCGGACGTGAAGAGGTCCGAGCTGCCGGACTCGCCGTTCGGCTTCACCGACCCGACGTGGAACGGGCGCGTCGGCTGGTCGCCCGCCTCGGACTCGCTGCAGCAGTACGTGACCGCAATGCGGCTGCGCTACGGCGACGCCGTCGCCGAGGAGTGGGTCAGGGAAATGGTCGAACAACGACACCCAGGAGTACCCCGACAACGTCTCGATCCGCGACGCGATCGCCAACGGCGAGATCGACGTCGGCCTGATCAACCACTACTACGTCGCCCAGGCCGTCGCCGCCGAGGGCCCCGATTACCCGGTCAAGGTCTACTTCCCGCCGCAAGGGGCTCGGCTCGCTGCTGCTCCTGACCAGCGTCGGCGTACTCGAGTCGTCCGACCGCAAGGACGAGGCGTTCGCCTTCGTCCGCAGCCTGCTCTCGAAGAAGGGGCAGACGTTCTTCACCTCGAGCTCGAAGGAGTACCCGCTCGCCAAGGGCGTGCCGGCGGATCCGTCGCTGACCGTGCCGCTGTCGAAGATCCCGCCCTCGCCCGGGAACCTCTCCGACATCGGCGCGACCCAGGCGACGATCCAGCTGATGCAGGAAGCCGGCGCGCTCTGATGAGCACGGCGACCGGCGAGGCGGTCGCGCCGGGCCCGCCCGACCCCGGCTCCCGGTGCCGGGCGTCCTCGGCCGCAGGCGCCCACCGCTCGCGCTCCTCGGGCTCGGGCTGATCGTCGGCGCCGCCGTCATCCTGCCGGCGGCCTACCTGATCATCGTCTTCGCCGGCGACTTCGGCCACGCCTGGGAGACCGCGACCTCGTCGCGCACGCTCCAGATCCTCATCAACACGCTCGGCCTCGCCGCGGCGGTGACCGCGACCTCGATCGCGATCGCGCTCCCGGTCGGCTGGCTCACCGTGCGCACCGATCTCCCGGCCCGGCGCCTGTGGGCGACGCTCTGCACGCTGCCGCTGGTGATCCCGACCTACGTCGGGGCGTACCTGTTCGTCTCCGCGCTCGGCCCCAACGGCCTGCTCCAGGACGCTCTCGGCGTCGACCAGCTGCCGTCGATCTACGGCTTCTGGGGTGCCTGGATCGTGCTCACGCTGTTCACCTATCCGCTCGCGCTGCTGCCGGTACGGGCGACTCTGAAGCGGATCGACCCGCAACTCGAGGACGCCGCCCGGGCGATGGGACGCGGCCCGTTCGAGACCTTCAGGACCGTGGTCATGCCGCAGCTGTGGCCGGCGCTCGCCGTCGGCGGGCTGCTGGTGGCGCTGTTCGTGATGAGCGATTTCGGCGCCGTTTCGATCATGCGCTTCGACGCCTTCACCCGCGAGATCTACCTCTCGTACAAGTCGAGCTTCGACCGCAGCGCCACGGCCGGGCTCGGGATGGTCCTCGTCTGCGTGATGTTGGTCCTGCTGTGGATCAACTCGCGCTTTCGCAACGCGCGCGCCGTGCACCGGCTCGGCCCCGGGCGCGGCGCGTCCCCCCCAGCCCTACAGGCTCGGCCGCTGGCGCTGGCCGGCGCTCGGCTTCTGCTCGGCGCTGGTGCTGATCGCCCTCGTGCTTCCGGTCGGCGTGCTCCTCTACTGGGCGACCAAGGGGATCTATTCGGGCAGCATGTCGACCGACCTCGCGCTCGGCCTCGCCGCGAACTCGCTGATGACCGGCGTCGGGGCGGCCATCGCGGGCGGGATCGCGGCGCTCGTCGTGGCCCTGCTCGTCGGCCGCTTCCCGAGCCCGGTGACGCGGACGATCGAGCGCGTCGGCCACGCCGGCTACGCGCTCCCGGGGATCATCGTCGCACTGGCGCTCGTCTTCTTCGCCACCCGCGCGGTGCCGGTCGTCTACCAGACCCTGACGCTGCTGATCTTCGCCCTCACCGTCCACTACCTGCCGCTGGCGATCGGGCCGATCAGCGCCTCGCTCGCGCAGGTCTCACCGCGGGTCGAGGAGGCGGCCAGGGGGCTCGGGAGGCGACCGATGGAGGTCTTCCGCACGATCACCGCACCGCTCGTGAGCGGCGGGATCATGGCCGGCGCGGCGCTCCTCTTCCTGCACGCGATCAAGGAGCTTCCGGCTACGCTGATCCTCGCTCCGATCGGCTTTCGGACATTGGCTACCGAGATCTGGAACCAGACCACCTACGGCTTCTACGAGGCGAGCGCGATCCCGTCGCTGATCCTGCTGGCGGTCGCCGCGGTGCCCCTCTACCTGCTCTCCGAGCGCGGGGCGGTCTCGTCGTGAGGCGGAGCGAAGCGGAGCCGAGCCGCGCCGCTGTTGAGGCGCCTTATTCGAGCGTGGCGGAGACGAAGACCGCCGCGCCGCTGCGCCTCGACGGCCTGCGCAAGGCCTACGGCGACGTCACCGCCGTCGACGGCGTCGAGCTCGAGGTCGAGCCGGGCTCGATCTGCGCCCTGCTCGGGCCCAGCGGCTGCGGCAAGACGACGACCCTGCGGCTGATCGCCGGCCTCGAGCGCCCCGACGCGGGCCGGATCAGAATCGGCGACCGGGTGCTTTCCGGCGACGACGAGTTCGTGCCCCCGGAGCGCCGCCGGATCGGCATGGTGTTCCAGGACTACGCCCTCTTCCCCCACCTCGACGTCGCCGGCAACGTCGGCTACGGGCTCGGCCGCAGGCCCGACCGCGCGCGGGTCGCCGAGGTGCTCGAGCTGGTCGGGCTCGCGGACGAGGCCTCGCGGCCCGTGCACGAGCTCTCCGGCGGCCAGCAGCAGCGCGTCGCCCTGGCCCGGGCCCTGGCGCCGACCCCGGAGCTGATCCTGCTCGACGAGCCGTTCTCGAACCTCGACGCCGGGCTGCGCGACCGGCTGCGCCAGGAGGTGCGCGAGATCCTCGCCCGCGCCCGGGTCACCGCGCTCTTCGTCACCCACGACCAGGCCGAGGCGCTGAGCATCGCCGAGACCGTCGCCGTGATGCGCGACGGCGTGATCGAGCAGGTCGGGACGCCGGAGGAGATCTACTCGCGTCCGGCGGCGCGCTGGGTCGCGGGCTTCCTCGGCGAGGTCGAGGTCCTGCCCGGCGAGGCGAGCGCCGGCCGCGTCAAGTGCGAGCTGGGCTCGTTCTCGGCCGAGCACGGCGTCGACGGCGCCGTCGACGTCCTCATCCGCCCGGAGTCGATCGCGATCGGGATCAGCGGCCCGGAGGCGCCGCCAGCGCCGAGGTGGTCGGCCGGCGCTTCTTCGGCCACGATCAGCTGGTCGAGCTGCGCCTCGGCTCCGGCCGCACGGTCCGCTCCCGGCGGCTGGGCTTCCCCGCCTGGCACGAGGGCGACCGCGTCCGGGCCTGGGTCGACGGGCCGACGGACATCCTGCCGCGCGAGACGCGTTGAGCCGCGCCCGAGCCGAGATCTGGCGCGAGCCGGTCCGCGGTGGCTATCCGGACCCGTGGCTTATCACCAGACCCGGGCAGCGAGCGCCTGCGGGATTTCGCAACGGCGGCTCGCCCGCCCCACCGCTCGCCCGGCTGACCGGCGCGACGCCCACCGGGTTTGGCGAGGGCACCGCCGAGGCGCGAATGCCGGCCACGCGTGGCTGGCCAACGACGCAGGGCTGCTCGTGCGGCGGCACGCTCGCGATCCTCGCCGACATCGCCTTCGGGGTCGGCGCTCGAGACCCATCTGCCGGCCCCGGTCCCGTTCACGACGGCGGAGCTCTCGCTCACCTTCCTGCGCCCGGCCCGACCGGGATCGACGACTCATCGCGAGCGGACAGACCATCCATGTCGGCCGTTCGATGGGCCTCACCGAGGTGTTCGTGCTCGACGCGCGCGACGCGCTAGTCGCCCACGGCACCTCCCGCCTCTCGATCCTGCCGCGCATCGACGACGGGCTCCCGGCCACGCCCGGCGAGCCGTTCGTGCACCCGCAGCAGCCCGGTCCCGACCCGCTACGAGCGCACTCCGCCAGCCGACGCGGTCCTGCCGCAGGAGGTCTGGGACGAGCTCGGAGGGCTCGAGATCGCGCGCCGCCACATCGCCGGCGACCTGCCGCCGCCGGCGCTGAACCTGCTCACGGGGATCGAGCCGGCCGAGGTCGGCGAGGGCACCGCGACCGTGCGGATGCCGGCGACCGAGTGGCTCAACAGCCCGGCCGACGGCTGCAGGGCGGGACGATCGTGATGCTCGCCGACGCCGCGATGATGATCGCCGTCCTCACCACGGCGCCGGCGGGAACGGCGATCGCGGCGTTGGACCTGAAGGCCAACTTCCTGCGGCCAGTCTCCGGCGACGGCCGCGACCTCACCGCCCGCGCGGTGGTCGAGCACACCGGCCGCACGCTGACGATCTCGCGGAGCAGACTCGAGAACGCCGACGGCAAGCCGGTGATGCTCGCCACGGGGACGGCGATGTACCTCCCCGGCCGTCCGGCGAGCCTCGGGACCGACACCGAGCTCGCCGGCCCGACCGGCGACTGACCAGCGCCTGCCGCCCGATGAACGTCTGCGTGTTCTGCTCGGCCAGCAGCCTGGCGGAGAGATACGTTCGCCCAGCACGGCAGCTCGCGACGCTGATCGCCGAGCACGGGCACAACCTCGTGTGGGGTGGCTCTGACAGTGGCGTGATGAAGGTCATGGCCGACGGCGTCCAGGCCGGCGGGGGCAAGATCTTCGGGATCTCGGTGGAGATCCTGAAAGAGCGAGCGCGGCCGGATGCCGACGAGATGGTCATTGCCAAGGACCTCGGCGAGCGCAAGGCGATGCTGCTGGCACGCAGCGACGCCGTCGTCGCGCTGCCGGCGGGCTCGGGAGTTGGATCAGCTCTCGGAGATCCTCGAGTGCGCAAGCGCGACGCCCACGAGAAGCGGCTGATCGTGCTGAACACGGACGGTTTCTACGACGGCCTGAAGACCCAGCTGATCGGATGTCGAGCGAAGGCTTTATCGAACGACCCCTGGCTGAGTACATCGCGTACGCGCAGACGCCCGAGGCGGCGATCGCTCTGGCTGAAGAAGTCGCCTGTAGCGGACCTCGCTCAGGTAGAGCCCGTGCGGCGGCGCCGTCTCGCCCGCGGCGTCGCGCGGCGCGCCGGCCAGCAGGGCGGTCAAGTCGTCGAGCCAGCGGCGGCCGCCGCCGACCTCGAGCATCGTCCCGACCAGCACCCGGACCTGGCTGCGCATGAACGACCGCGCCTCGATCCGCAGCGCCAGCAGGTCCTCGCGCTCCTGCTCCCATGCGCACGCGTCGACGGTGCGCTCGAACAGCACGTGCTCCGTCTGGGTCGGCGTGAACGCGGTGAAGTCGTGGTTGCCGACGATGGCGGCGGCGGCGGCGTCGAGCAGCTCGCGGTCGACGGGATACGCCACCAGAGCGCGCGCCGCTCCTCGAACGGGTCGCGGACGGCGAGGCGAGGACGCGGTAGCGGTAGACCCGCGCGGTTGCCGAGTGGCGAGCGTCGAAGCCGTCGGGGGCGGGCGCTGACCTCCAGCACCGCGACGTCATGCGGCAGGACGGCGTTGAGGCGCTCCGCGGGGCGGTCAGGAAGCTCGCGCGTGTGCACGAAGCTCGCCACCTGGCCCGAGCGCGTGCACGCCGGCGTCGGTGCGCCCGGCGACCGTGAGCTCGACCAGCTCGCCGACGATCCGCTCGATCGCGGACTCGACCTCGGCCTGCACCGTCCGCTGGCCCGGCTGCGCCGACCAGCCCGCGAAGCGCGAGCCGTCGTAGGCGATCAGCAGGCGGGCGGTCGGCACCGCCCGAGCCTAGACAACGCCCGTGTCTCCTACGACTGACGGCTCCCGCTGGCCGTCGACTGGGCTCACCGCGAGGCAATCGTCGCTGTGACCGGACGGACGACGCCGTGGGCAGTAGCCTCGGTCCTGGACGCGGTGGCGACGGCCGACGTCTCCCTACTCGAGGACGGCGACCAGGGAGCGTGCGACGCCGACTCCCAAAGGCGACGACCGACGGGAGAGTTTGATGTCCGCTTCTACGAGTCACCTCGGTGCTCGGCACGATCACCGAGGGGCCGCTCAAGATCGAGCTCGGCCCCGAGCTCGAGATCTGCCTGGTCTGTGATCTCCGGGGAGCTCGACTGCACCGATGCCCCGGTCCTCGACGCCCAGCTTCATCGGCTGCTGGCGTCGACTGAACTTCGGAGCGTGATCCTCGACCTATCCGAGCTCCAGTTCATCGAGTCGATCGGCGCTCGAATGCCTGCTCCAAGCGATCACAACGCTCACGCGAGAATGGCGATCGTCTGCGGATCGTCGCGGTCCATCCGCACGTCGACCGCGTTTGGACATCACCGGGATGCGCGAGGTGCTCCCGTTCCTTGGCAGCGGTCCGAGAGCCGCCGCGGCCGACCTGCGCTAGACGAGCTCGAGGAAGACCATCTCGGTCGAGTCCGAGCGCCGCGGGCCGAGCTTGACGATCCGCGTGTAGCCGCCGGGGCGCTCCGCGTAGCGCGGCGCGACCTCCTCGAACAGCTTGTGGACCAGGAACTTGTCCTGGCCGAGCTCGGCGAGCACCTGGCGCCGCGCGTGCAGGTCGCCGCGCTTGGCGAGCGTGATCAGCTTCTCGAGCTTCGGCTTGACCGCCTTGGCCTTCGCCTGCGAGGTCGTGATCCGCTCGTGCTCGATCACGTCCCGGCAGAGGTTGCGCATCAGCGCCCGCCGGTGGGCGGTGTCGCGGCTGAGCTTGTTGCGCTGCTTGCCGTGGCGCATGGTCGGACTCGGCGAGGGACGCTACTCGTCGCGGAGGTTCAGCCCGAGCGCGTGGAGCGCCTCCATGACCTCTTCGGTGCTGCGCTTGCCGAAGTTCGGGATCGCGTTCAGCTCCGACTCCGAGCGCTGCACGAGGTCGCCGACGGTCTGGATGCCGGCCCGCTTGAGGCAGTTGTAGGCGCGGACGCCGATCTCGAGCTCCTCGATCAGGCGATCGTCGCCCTCGGTCGCGCCGGGCGGCCGGGCGAACGCCGCCGTCGCCGTCGACGGCCGAGCGCGTCGCGGGCGGTCAGCTCCTCGACCCGGTCGGCGTCGGTGAAGATCGCCATCGTCTTGATCAGGATCTCGGCCGCCTCGCGCACGCGCCGAGCCGGGCTCGATCGAGCCGTCGGTCTCGACCTCGAGCGTGAGCTTGTCGAAGTCGGTGCGCTGACCGACGCGGGCCGAGTCGACCTCGTAGGACGCGCGGCGGATCGGCGAGAAGATCGAGTCGATCGGGATCACGCCGATGGGCTGATCCTCGGTCTTGTTCTCCTCCGCCGGCGAGTAGCCGCGGCCGCGGCCGATCGTCAGGTACAGCTCGAGCTTGGTCCGCTTCTCGAGCGTCGCGATCGGCGCGTCGGGGTTGAGGATCTCGACGCCGGCGGGCAGGTCGATGTCCTTGGCCTTGACCTCGCCGGGGCCGGTCGCGACCAGCGGCGCCTCGACCTCGTCGGCGTCGGTGTGCATGCGGATGACGATGTCCTTGAGGTTGAGGACGATGTCGGTGACGTCCTCCTTGACCCCGGGGACGGTCGAGAACTCGTGCGCGACGCCCTCGATGCGGACGCTCTTGATCGCGGCGCCGCCGAGCGAGGAGAGCAGCACGCGCCGGAGCGAGTTCCCGTACGTGTAGCCGAAGCCCTTGTCGAGGGGCTCGACGACGAACGTTCCCGTGGTCGTCGTCGGCGTCCTCGCTGGAGATCTTCGGAATCTGAAACTCGGGCAGGGTGGTCATTGCTTCCTCACTTGCGGGTCTGGGTACGGGTGAGCGCTACTTCGAGTAGAGCTCGACGATGAGCTGCTCCTGGATCGGCGCGGCGATCTCGCTCGCGCTCCGGCAGCCGCAGCACCTTCGCCGTCAGGGCATCGTGGTCGGCCTGGAGCCACGGCGGAACCGCGGCGGTGAGCTCGGTCGCCTGGCGAACGACGTCGGCGGCGCCCGAGTTCGGGCTTGATCGTGATCACGTCATCGGGGCGGACCTGGTAGCTGGGGATGTCGACGCGGCGGCCGTTGATCAGCCAGTGGCCGTGGTTGATCAGCTGCCGCGCCTGGCGCCGCGAGGCGGCGAAGCCGAGGCGGACGAGGACGTTGTCGAAGCGTCGCTCGAGCATGCGCAGCAGGTTGTCGCCGGTGACGCCCTCCTGGCGCGAGGCCTTCTCGTAGTAGCCGGCGAACTGGCTGCTCGAGCACGCCGGTAGAAGCGGCGGGCCTTCTGCTTCTCGCGCAGCTGGTTGCGGTACTCCGAGGCGCGCACGCGGCCGCGGCCGTGCTCGCCCGGCGGGTAGGAGCGGCGCTCGACGCCGCACTTCTCGGTCAGGCAGCGCTCGCCCTTGAGGAACAGCTTCTGGCCCTCGCGGCGGCACTGCTTGCACTGGGGTCCGGTGTCGCGAGCCATCGCTAGCGGCCTCCGTCCGCTTCTTCGGCCGGCAGCCGTTGTGGGCCTGCGGGCTGACGTCCTTGACCGTCGTCACCTGCAGCCCGGCGGCCTGCAGCGAGCGGATCGCGGTGTCGCGACCGGAGCCGGCGCCCTTGGCGTGCACCTCGACCCGCTCGAGCGCCGTGCTCCATGCCCTTGCGGGCGGCGGCGTCGGCGGTCACCTGAGCGGCGAACGGCGTCGACTTGCGCGAGCCCTTGAACCCGGCCGAGCCGGCGGACTCCCAGCAGACGACGTTGCCCTCGGGGTCGGTGATCGTGACGATCGTGTTGTTGAAGCTGGTCTTGATGTGGGCGATCGCCGTAGGGGACGTTCTTCTTGACCCGGCGGCGGGCGCGGCCCTTGCCCTTCTTTCGGCTGCGGCATCTAGCTCCTCCTACTTCTTCGCCGGCGGCTTCTTCTTGCCGGCGACGCTCATCCGCCGCGGGCCCTTGCGGCCGCGGGCGTTGGTCTTCGTGCGCTGGCCGCGGACCGGCAGGCCGCGGCGGTGGCGCAGGCCGCGGTAGGAGCCGATCTCCGACAGGCGCTTGATGTTCTGCGAGCGCTCGCGGCGCAGGTCTCCCTCGACCTCGAGGTCCTCGACCGCGTCGCGCAGCTTGACCGTCTCGTCCTCGGTCAGGTCCTTGACGTAGGTGTTCGGGTCGACGCTTGGCCTTGTCGAGGATCTTGTTGGCGGTCGAGCGGCCGATCGCCGTGGACGTAGGTGAGCCCGATCTCGATCCGCTTGTTGAGCGGAAGGTTGACTCCTGCGATTCGTGCCATCAGAATCTGCTTGCCTCAAGCCCTGCCTCTGCTTGTGCCGTGGGGTTCGAGCAGATGACCAGCACGACGCCGCGCCGCCGAATCACCCGGCAGCGCTCACACATCGGCTTTACGGACGCTCGTACCTTCATCGGCCCTTCTTGACCGCTCTCGCGGCCTCGTATCCAATCACTTCATGAGAAGGCCCGCGACCCCATGAATCGGGTCCGCGGGCACAAAAACGGCCCTGGGCCGACGGAGAATAATAGCAGCGCCCAGGGCGCGGCGCTAAGGGGTGATGGTGGTGGTACCGGACTTGGTCGCCGTGCGCAGAGGCCCGCGTCGGTACTCGCGCTTGGCGACCTTGCGCGTAGTACTGTGCCGATGCGATCGTCCTCGTCGCGTCGTCGACCGTGTACCACCCGTCGTCCTGCGCTCTGCGCCCGTCACGAGCTTGCGCGTCTGCGCCGTGAGCGGCTCTTCCGTCAGCGTGCCGCCCGATCGTGGCCGGCACTCGGCTCTGGGCGAGGTCGGCCTTCGACGTCGAGCTTCCGCGGGACCGTGAAGTAGATCCGTCGGTCGGTCGTGTCGCCGCCCTCGTGCGCGACCGAGGCGGCGAACTCCGTCGCCGACCCCCGCAGCAGGGCTCAGCGCAGCGACGCCGGAGGTCGAGGCGACGCACCGCGAGCATCCGGTAGACCGGTCGAGTGCGGCGTCAGTCGTCGAGGTGCCAGGGCGTGAGGATCCGCGGGCCGTCCTCGGTCACCGCGACGGTGAACTCGAAGTGGGCGGCCAGCGAGCCGTCGGCCGAGTAGACGGCCCAGTTGTCGTCGCCGAGGCGCACCTCGGGGCCGCCGGCGTTGACCATCGGCTCGATCGCGAGCACCATCCCCGGCTCGAGCTCGGGGCCGCGGCCCGGGCTCGCCGTAGTTGGGGACCTGCGGGTCCTCGTGCATGTCGCGCCCGATCCCGTGGCCGACGAGCGAGCGGATGATCGAGAGGCCCTCGGTCTCGACCGCGCTTCTGCGACCGCGTGCGAGACGTCGCCGAGGTGGTTGCCGGGCGCGACCTGCTCGACCGCCGGCGAACAGCGCCGGCCTGTGGTCGTCGAGCAGCTGCTGGGCCTCGGCGGAGATCTCGCCCGACGCGCGACCGTGATCGCGGCGTCGGCGACCCAGCCGTCGTGGGTGACGCCGACGTCGAGCGAGATCATGTCGCCGCGGCGAAGCTCGTAGGGCCCGGGGATCCCGTGGACGACCATCGAGTTCGGCGAGGCGCAGATCGAGCCCGGGAAGCCGCGGTAGCCGAGGAACGACGGCGTCGGCGCCCTGCGAGGCGATGAAGCGCTCGGCGGCCAGGTCGAGCTCGTCGGTGGTCGACCCCCGGGCGGCACCTTCGAGCGCAGCATCTTCAGGCAGCGCGCCTGGATCGCGCCGGCCGCCGCCATCCGCTCGATCTGCTCCGGGCGTCTTGATGATGATCCCGCCGCGATACATCGGCCTACGCCTCCTCCTCCATCGCAAGGTCGCCAGCAGCGCCCGGATCCGGTCGGTGACCTCCTCCGGGCGGCGGTCGCCGTCGACGCGCCTGCAGCAGCCCGCGCGACTCGTAGTAGCTCGATCAGCGGCGTCGGTCTTCTCGTGGTACTGCTCGAGGCGGTGGCGGATCACCTCGGGCTTGTCGTCGTCGCGGACCTCGAGCTCGCTCGCCGCAGACGTCGCAGACGCCCTCCTTCTCGGGCGGGTCGAACTCGACGTGGAAGATGTGGCCGTCTGGGCGCAGGTGCGGCGCCCGCCGAGCCGGCGCACGACCTCCTCGTCGGGGACCTCGATCAGGATCGCCGCGGAGACCTCGCGGCCGAGCTCGGCGAGCTTCGCCTCGAGCGCCTCGGCCTGCGGCTGCGGTGCGCGGGAAGCCGTCGAGGATGAAGCCGTCCTCGGCCTCCTGCCCGACGATCCGCTCGGCGATCACGCCGACGATCACGTCGTCGGGGACGAAGTCGCCGCGGTCCATGTACTCCTTGGCCTCGCTGCCGACCTCCGTGCCGTCGCGCACGGCGGCGCGCAGGATGTCGCCGGTCGCGTAGTAGGGCAGGTGGAAGTCCTCCTGGAGGCGCTCGCCCTGGGTGCCCTTGCCGGACCCGGGCGGGCCGAGGAGGATCGAGATTCAGCTCGGCCATCGAGGGATGCCCGACCGATCGCGGCCGCGACGCGACTACTTCAGGAAGCCCTCGTAGTTGCGCATCATCAGCTGCGCCTCGAGCTGCTTGACGGTGTCGAGCGCGACGCCGACGACGATCAGGATCGAGGTGCCGCCGAAGAAGAAGTTGGCCGAGGTCTGGTTGATCAGGATCGTCGGCAGGGCCGCGACCGCGCCCAGGTAGAGGGCCCCGGGGAAGGTGAGCCTCGAGAGGATCCGGTCGAGGTATTCGGCGGTAGGTCGCCCGGGCCGGACGCCGGGGATGAAGCCGCCGTACTTCTTCAGGTTGTCGGCCTGGTCGACCGGGTTGAAGGTGACCGCGGTGTAGAAGTAGGTGAAGACGACGATGAAGAAGACCTCGCCGACCACGTAGGCCCAGCTCGAGGGGCTGAAGAAGGCGGCGAAGTCGAGCGCGGCGGGCGTGTTGAGCAGCTGGCCGATCGTCGGCGGGAAGGCCATGATCGAGGCGGCGAAGATCACCGGGATGACGCCCGCCATGTTCACGCGCAGCGGCAGGTAGGTCGAGCCGCCGGTGGTCATCCGGCGGCCCGACGACGCGCTTGGCGTATTGCACCGGGATCCGGCGCTGGCCCTCCTGGACGAAGACGATCCCGACGATCACCGCCAGGGCGATGAACGGCATCATCACGACGAAGACCTGGTCGGGGTTGTTCCACCACGAGGAGAGCCCGGGGAAGATCCCGGAGGCGATCGAGGCGAAGATCATGAGACTGATCCCGTTGCCGACCCCTCGCTGGGTGATCAGCTCGCCGAGCCACATCAGCAGCACCGTGCCGGCCGTGAGCGAGATCACGATCAGGAACACCTTCGAGAAGGTGAGCGTGCCGACGACGCTCTCGCCGGCGCTGTTCTGGAAGCTCTCGAAGAGGAAGACGTAGCCGATCGACTGCCCGAACGCGAGCCCGACCGTGAGGTAGCGCGTGTACTGGGTGATCTTCTGCTGGCCGACCTCGCCCTCCTTCTGGAGGCGCTCGAGCGCCGGCAGCACCACCGTCAGCAGCTGGAGGATGATCGAGGCGGTGATGTAGGGCATGATCCCGAGCGCGAACAGCGACAGCCGCTGCAGCGATCCGCCCGAGAACAGGTTGAGGAAGCCGAGGACGTTGTTGCCGGTGAAGTTGTCCTCGATCGAGTCGAGCGTGTCGATGTCGATCCCCGGCGCCGGGATGTAGGCCCCGAGCCGGTAGAGCGCCAGCATCGACAGCGTGAAGAAGATCTTCGCGCGGATCTCCGGGACCGCGAAGGCGTTGGCGATCGTCTGGAGCAAACTAGTCCGCCGGCTGCTCGGCCCCGCCTCCGCGGCCGGTGAGCTCGATCACTTCGGCGGTCCCGCCCGCCGCCTCGATCTTCTCCTTCGCGGCGGCGCTGAACGCGTGCACGCGAACGGTGAGCTTCTTCGACAGCTCACCGCGGGCGAGCACCTTGACCGGGTGCCGTGCGCTTCGCCAGCCCCGCGGCGCGCAGCGTCTCCGGGGTGACCTCGGCGCCGGCGTCGAAGCGGGCCTCGAGGTCGGAGAGGTTCACCGGCTGGGTGTGGGTGCGGAACTGCTCGAACGGCATCGACATCTTCTTGTTCGGGCCGCGCAGCTTGCGCATCCGCATGTGGATCGGGTTCTGACCGCCCTCGTAGTTGCGCTTGTCCTTGGCGCCCGCGCGGGCGCCGGCGCCCTTGTGGCCGCGGCCGGCGGTCTTCCCGGTGCCCGAGCCCTTGCCGCGGCCGAGCCGCTTGCGCGGGTGGCGCGAGCCGGGCTTGGGGCGGATCGTGTGCAGCCCGATCTCCTCCGGTTCGAGGCGTGCCATCAGCTCTTCTCCTCGACCTCGACCAGGTGGGCCACGCGGTCGAGCGCGCCGCGAAGCTGCGGCGTGTCCTCCATCGTCGAGGTGCGGCCGATGCGTCCGAGCTTCAGCGACTCGAGCGTGCCCCGCTGCTTCGGGCTGATCCCGTTGGCGGAGCGGACCTGGCGCAGCTGGACCTCAGCCATTGGATGGGTCCTCGGCGGCCGGGGCGTCGGTTGCCGGGGCCTCGGGGGCCGGGGCCTCGGCGGGCGGGGCTTCGGCGGCCGGGGTGTCGGCCGACTCCGCGGCCACCGCCACGGGCTCGACCGGCTCGGCCGGCGTCGGCTTGCTCGGGCTCGGCGGGCGCGTTCGCCTTCGCCGCCTCCTCCTGGAGGTCGAGGCCGAGCACCTGCTTGACCGAGAGGCCGCGCAGCTTGGCCACGTCCTGGGGCCGGCGCAGGCCGGTGAGGCCCTCCATCGTCGCCTTGACGAGGTTGATCGGGTTCTGCGTCCCGATCGACTTCGTCAGTACGTCGCGGACCCCGCCGAGCTCGAGCACCGCGCGCACGCCGCCACCGGCGATCACGCCGGTACCGGGACTGGCCGGGCGCAGGACGACGTGTCCCGAGCCGAAGCGGCCGATCGTGCGATGCGGAAGCGTCTGCCCGTACTTCGGGATCCGGATCAGGCTCTTGCGCGCGTTCTCGACCGCCTTCTGGATCGCCAGCGGGACCTCGCGGGCCTTGCCGTAGCCGATCCCGACCACGGAGTCCTCGTCGCCGACGGCGACCAGTGCCGTGAACGAGAACCGGCGGCCGCCCTTGACCACCTTGGCGACGCGGTTGATCTCGATCACCCGCTCCTGCAGGTCGAGCCCCTGAGGGCTCACGGTCTCGATGTCGTGGTTTGTCTTCATCTCAGCCGCTCAAGGTAGCGAGTCAAAACTCCAGGCCGCCCTCGCGGGCGCCCTCGGCCAGCGCGCTGCACCCTGCCGTGGAAGCGGTAACCGCCGCGGTCGAAGACGCATGCGGTGACGCCGGCGGCCTTCGCGCGCTCGGCCACCAGCTCGCCGACCCGCTTGGCCTGGTCCATCGGGTCGAGCTTGCGCAGCTCGGGCTCGATCCAGGAGACGGCGGCGACCGTGGTGCCGCTCCGATCGTCGATCAGCTGCGCGAACACGCCGCGGTTGGAACGGAAGACGGAGAGCCGGGGCCGCTCGGCGGTGCCGGTGATCTTCGACCGCACCCGCCTGCGGCGGCGCAGGCGCTGCTGGGGCTTGGTGGTGACGCTCATGCCTATGCCCTCTTTCCGACCTTGCGCGGACGTGCTCGCCCGCGTAGCGGATGCCCTTGCCCTTGTAGGGCTCGGGCGGGCGCACGCGGCGAACCCGCGACGCGATCTCGCCCACCAGCTGCTTGTCGATCCCGCGCACGGTCACCTGGGTCGGCTGCGGGACCTCGAACTCGATCCCCTCCGGCGCCTGGATCGTGACCGGGTGCGAGTAGCCGACGCTGAGCTCCAGCGCCTTGCCGGCGAGCTTCGCCCGGTAGCCGACGCCCTGGATCTCCAGCCGCTTCTCGAAGCCCTGGGTGACGCCCTCGACCATGTTCGCGACCAGGCTCCGCGTGAGCCCGTGCACGGCGCGGTCGGTGCCGCGGTCGGTCGGCCGGCTGACGACGAGGGTGCCGTCCTGCTCGACGATCTCCATCCGGGTCGAGACCGCCTGCTCCAGCTCGCCGCGGGGGCCGTTGACGCTCACGCGGCCGGGGCCGAGGCTGACGCTCACGCCCTCGGGAACGGGGATCGGCTTCTTTCCAATTCGGCTCATCGTCGGCTCACCAGACGTACGCGACGACCTCGCCGCCGACGCCCTTGGCGCGGGCCTCGTGGCCGGTCATGACGCCGGTCGACGTGGAGACGATCGAGGTCCCCATCCCGCCCTGGACCCGGGGGACGTCCTTGTGGGTGACGTAGCGACGGCGACCCGGTCGCGAGACCCGGCGCATGCCGGCGATCACCGGGCGGCGGTCGTCGGTGTACTTGAGCTCGATCCGGATCACCTCGCCCCTCGGGGTCGGCTCGACCTCGAAGTCGGTGATGTAGCCCTGCTCGCGCAGGATCCGGCTGAGCTCCTTCTTCAGGCGCGACGCCGGCACCTCGACGGAGGTGTGGTCGGCGGCGAGCGCGTTGCGGACGCGCGTCAGGTAATCGGAGATGGGATCGGTGAGCATGAGGTCGTTCTGTTTACCAGCTCGACTTGCTCATGCCGGGCACGTAGCCGTTGTGAGCGGCCTCGCGCAGACAGATCCGGCAGAGCCCGAACTTGCGGTAGTAGGCGCGGGAGCGGCCGCAGCGGCGGCAGCGGTTGTACCCGCGGGTCTTGTACTTGGGCGCCCGCCTCTGGGCGACCTTCTGTGACGTCTTAGCCATACGGATCAGTCCTCGGAACTTTCGTCGCTTGAAGTCTCTTCGCCGCCCTCGCCGGCCTCCGCGTCCTCCTCGCCCTCCTCGGGGCGCTCCGGCTTGGCGTAGGCCTCGGGGTTCTCCTCCTTGAGCTGCTCGAGCGCCGCCTGCTCGGCCTCGGCCCGCAGCCGGGCCTCCTCCTTGCGGCGCTCCTCCTCGTCCTCGGCCGCCGTGTCGACGGCGCCGGGACGGCCCTCGGCGGCGAACGGCATCCCGAGCCTGAGCAGGAGCTCGAAGCCCTCCTCGTCGGTCGCGGCCGTGGTCGTGATCGCGATGTCCAGGCCGCGGACCTCGTCGATCGAGTCGTAGTCGATCTCGGGGAAGATCAGCTGCTCGCGGACGCCGAGCGAGTAGTTGCCGCGGCCGTCGAACGAACGCGGGTTGAGCCCGCGGAAGTCGCGGATCCGGGGGATCGCGATCGTGATCAGACGGTCGAGGAACTCCCACATCCGGGCGCCGCGCAGCGTCACCGAGACGCCGACCGGCATCCCCTCGCGGAGCTTGAAGTTGGCGATCGACCTCCGCGCCCGGCGGACGTTCGGGTGCTGGCCGGTGATCGTCGCGAGCTGCTCGGTGGCGGCCTCGAGCACCGGCGTCGCCGTCTTCGCGTCGCCGACGCCCATGTTGAGCGTGATCTTGAGCAGGCGCGGGACCTGCATCCGGCTCGAGTAGCCGAACTTCTCCGTCAGCCCGCCGACGATCTCCGCCTCGTAGCGCTCGCGCAGCCGGGGCGGCGGGGCCGCCTGCTGTGCGTCTGGGATCGTCGTCGCTTCCATCGTCTTTTCCTACTCGATGACCTTGCCGGTCCGCTTGGAGTACCGGGCCCGGCCGCCGTCGTCGCCCACGCGCACGCCGACCCGGGTCGGCTTGTTGTCGGTGGGGTCGAGGAGCATCACGTTCGAGACGTCGAGCGGACCCTCCTGGTCGATGATGCCGCTCGACTGCGCCTTCTGGGTGTCCTTGACCGAGCGCGGCTTGGTGTGGCGCTTGTGGATGTTGAGGCCCTCGACGTAGACGCGCCGGCGGCCCGGCTCGGTGCGCAGCACGCGGCCGGTCTTGCCCTTGTCCTTGCCCGCGATCACGACGACGGTGTCGTCGCGGCGGATGTGCATCGCCTTACCCATCCTAGAGCACCTCCGGGGCCGACGAGACGATCTTCATGAAGTTGCGGTCGCGCAGCTCGCGGGCCACCGGCCCGAAGATCCGGGTGCCGCGCGGGTTGTTCTGCGGATCGATGAGCACCGCGGCGTTCTCGTCGAACGAGATGTAGGTGCCATCGGCGCGCCCGAGCTGCTTGCGGGTGCGGACGACGACGGCCTGCACGACCTCGCCCTTGCGCACGCCGCCGTGCGGGGTGGCGTGCTTGACGGTCGCCGTGATCACGTCGCCGACGCCGGCGTAGCGGCGGTGCGAGCCGCCCTTGACCCGGATGCAGAGGATCTCCCGGGCACCCGAGTTGTCGGCGACCTTGAGTCGTGACTCCTGCTGGATCATCTAGCGAGCACGCTCCAGTACCTCGACCAGGCGCCAGCGCTTGGTCCGCGACATCGGCCGCGACTCGATCACGCGGACGATGTCGCCCGCGCTCGCGTCGTTGGACTCGTCGTGGGCGTGGATCGTCGCCGAGCGCCGGACAACCTTCTCGTAGACCGGGTGGCGACGGACGACCTCGATCCGCACCGTGATCGTCTTGTCGGCCTTGCTCGAGACGACCGTGCCCTGCCGCACCTTCTTCGAGCCCGGCTCGCGCTCGGCCGGCGGGGTGCCCTCCCCCGGCTCGTGCTTGGAGCGCGCGCGGGCGCGGGACCGCCGGCGGGCGGCCGCGGCCTTGGTGCGGCGCTCGGCGCGCTCGGTGGCGCGCTGCGAGGGATCGCGCTCCGGCCGGGCATCCCCGGTGTGCTGCGAGCGCTCCTGCCTGCGCCGCTCCTTGGGCGTCAGCTGCTCCTCGGGCTCGGCGTCGTCGGCAGGGGCGGCTGCGGCCGGCGCGGGCGGCGCGGGCTCCTCGGCCGGAGGCTCGTCAGCCGGCGCGGGCTCCTCGGCCGCGGGCTCCTCGGCCTGCTCGGCC
>CAVSMS010000004.1:0-680000 GCA_963729065.1 uncultured Solirubrobacterales bacterium | reverse complement strand
TCCCCCACCCGCGCGGTGTAGTCGCCGATGATCAGCACCACCAGGTGCCCGGCGTCCTGAAACTGGCGCAGCTTGGTCAGCACCACGCAGTGGCCGAGATGGATGTCGGGGCTGGTCGGGTCGACGCCCAGCTTCAGCCGCAGCGGGCGGCCGCTCTCGAGCTGCTCGGCGAGCCGCCCGGCGGGCAGCGCGTCGACCGCGCCGGCGAGCAGCTTGGCCAGGGTCTCGGGCCCTTCGCGGACGGCGTCGGGCTGCGGGGGCGACATGGGGCCGATGCTAGACTCTCGCGCCGGCTCGAAAGGGGTTGCCTCCGCTCTTCCGATGCGGCCGGAGGTCAGATGTGGGCGAAGGGCGCCCATGCAGGCAGCCGGCGACGACCGAACCGCACCTCGGTGAGCCGGGTCGCCCAACGACCGGCGAGTCGCCCGCGCAACAGTCTTCGAGATGGACTCCGGACCCGAACACGACTCCGGCAACGGCGCTGGTCGCCGCGCCAAGAGCCCGCGAGGGGCGGCCGCCGCATGCGCCCGATGCGCCGCCTGCGGCGCCGCCGGGACATGCTCCCCGAGCCGCCCGGGCCGACGACGCCGAGAAGCGCACCCGGCCGCGGCTGCGCAAGCTGCGCTTCGCCTTCGTCGTCCTCGGGCTCACGCTGCTCGCCTTCGTCTCCTGGATCTTCGGGATCATGATGGCCGTCGCCCAGGACCTGCCCGCGCTCGAGAGCCGCGAGCAGTACAAGCGGGCCGAGAACTCGGTCGTCTACGACGCCTACGGCCAGAAGCTGGCGACGCTGACCAACAACCAGGGCCGGGTCTTCGTCGACGCCGATCGAGATCGCCCCGGTGATGAAGGAGGCGGTGGTCGCGATCGAGGACCAGCGCTTCTACGAGCACAGCGGGGTCGACTTCCAGGGCATCGCCCGCGCCGTGTGGCAGGACGTCAGCTCCGGCTCGGCCCAGCAGGGCGCCTCGACGATCACCCAGCAGTTCGTCAAGAACGCGCTCGCCGCGCAGGACAGCCGGACCGTGTTCCAGAAGCTGCGCGAGGCGGCGCTCGCCTACCACCTCGAGCGCCAGTGGCCGAAGGACAAGATCCTCACCGAGTACCTGAACGAGATCTACTTCGGCGAGGGCGCGACCGGGATCGAGGCGGCCGCCCGCACCTACTTCGGCTACAACCACCCCGGCTGCGGCGAGGGCGGCGACCCGTGCGCGTCCGAGCTCCTGCCGTGGGAGGCCGCCCTGCTCGCGGGGATGATCTCCTCGCCGAGCGCCTACTCGCCCCGCAACTTCCCCGAGAACGCGCTCGCGCGGCGCAACCAGGTGCTGCAGAACATGGTCGAGCAGGGCTACATAACCCAGGAGGAGTACGACCGCTACTCCCCCGACGAGGGCGACGACCGCGATCCCGACCGCGAAGGAGATCGCAGCCGCCGGCCGAGAACTCCGCCGCGCCCTACTTCACCTCCTGGCTGCGCCAGCAGCTGGTCGACCGCTACGGGGCCGGCGAGGCCTTCGGCGGCGGCCTGCAGATCAAGTCCACCCTCGACCTCGAGCTCCAGCGCCAGGCCGAGGGCATCGTCAGCTCCACGCTGAGCGGGCTCGGGCCGACGGCGTCGGTCGTCGTGCTCGACAACCAGACCGCGCGGCGTGCTGGCGATGGTCGGCGGGCCCGAGCTACCAGGACGCGCCGTTCAACCTGGCGACCAACGGCCACCGCCAGCCTGGGTCCTCGTTCAAGCCGTTCACCCTGGTCACGGCGCTCGCAGCAGGGACGCTCGAGCGCCGAGGTGTTCGCCTCCGCGCCGCAGGAGATCCCGTTCCGGGCGAAGCTCCCGAAGAACAACGGCAAGGGCGACAAGGTCGTCAACGAGCTGTTCAAGGTCAACAACTACGACGACTCCTACCTCGGCTCGGCCTCGATCGCGACCGCGACCACGTACTCGGACAACTCGGTCTACTCGCAGCTCGGCACCCAGGTGGGCCCCCAGAACGTCGCCGCGACGGCGCGCGGCGATGGGCGTCGAGACCGACCTCTCGACCAAGACCCAGTACTCGATCGCCGACGGCCCGTTCGAGCCCTACAACCCGGCGCTGATCCTCGGCGGGCTGGAGGTCGGGCGTGACGCCGCTGGAGATGGCGCACGCCTACAACACGCTCGCCGCGGGCGGCCAGCGGATCTCGGGCTCGATGGCCTCGAGCGCCGGCGGCCCGCTCGGGATCCTCGACGTCTACGACGGCGGCGATTGCATCGACGAGGGGGGCACCGACTGCTACCAGCAGGGCGATCCCGTCCCCGACGGGACCGGCGCGAACGGCGTCAACAAGGTGATCGCCAAGCCGGTGATCGACGCCGGCGTCGCCGAGGAGACGAGATCGATCCTCTCGACCGTGGTCTCCGAGGGCACCGGCCACCTGGCCCAGACGAGCGACCCGACCTGGGGCAAGACGGGGACGACCGACGACAACGGCGACGCCTGGTTCTGCGGCGCGACGCCCAAGGTCACCGCCTGCGTCTGGGTCGGCTTCCCGGACACGGTGACCCCGATGGAGACCGAGTTCGGCGGCGCGCCGGTCGATGGCGGCACGTTCCCCGCCCTGATCTTCTCCCGCGTGATCGACGCCTACGACGCGATCCTGGCCTCCCGCAACGAGGGCGAGGACGTCGAGGCGAGCACCGACGAGATCGACTCCGCGGCCGGCGGCGCGCCCGCCACCGCCACCGAGCCGACTGACACGTCCGGCGCGGTCGAGTCGACCGAGCCCTCAACCGAGAGCGCGCCGGCTCCGGAGACCGAGGAGAGCTCGGCCCCGGAGGCACCGGCCGAGGACGCCGGCGGCGACGCGGGCGCCGGCACCGGACGCCGCGCCCGCGGCGCCGTCGTCGGGCAGCGCGGGCGGCGTCTCGCCGGGCTAGGCGGCCTCCCGCTCCCCGGCCGCAACCCGCGGCAGCGGGCGGGAGAGGAAGTCGCTGCCGGCGGCGCAGAAGCGCCACGGCAGCTCGGTGGCCTTGCTGATCCCGATCCGCGGGCCGGTGGTCACGTCGACCTCGCGCCACGCCCCGGAGCGCGCCCGGAGCTCGAACGGGGCGCGGTCGAGCCGGGCGCCGTTGTGATCGAGGCCGATCCCGATCGCGTCGGTGAGCTTGCCGGGGCCGGAGCAGAGCTCGCGCACGTCCGAGCGCCCGCGGCGGCCGCGCATGAGGTCGATCCCCCGGGTCGGCTCGAGCGCGCGGATGAGGACCGCGGCGGCGCTGCCCTCGGGCTCGCAGACGGCGTTCAGCAGGCTGTGGATGCCGTAGGAGAGGTAGACGTAGGCGCGGCCCGGCGGGCCGAAGAGCGGCGCGGTGCGCGGCGTGAGCCCGACGTAGGCGTGGCACGCCGGGTCGTCGCGCTCGTAGCTCTCGGTCTCGACGATCACTCCGCCCACGCCGTCGACCAGGAGCTCACAGCCGATGAGGTCGCGCGCGACCTCGTGCACCGACCGCTCGAAGAAGGCCGGGCCCAGGGCGCTCATCGGTCGCCGGCCCGCAGCTCGGCCAGGACCGCGCCCGCGCGCTCGAGCTGCTCGTCCACCCGCACCGCCGCGGTGCCGCCGGCCGACAGCTTCGAGTCGAGCCAGCTCGCCTCGCGCAGGACCTCGTAGTAGTCGTCGTCGAGCAGCTCGGAGTGCTCGGCGAGCTGGTCGCGATCGAGCTCCGAGAGCGAGCGCCCGGACTCGAGCGCCGTGCGCACGAGCCCGCCGACGACCCCGTGGGCCTCCCGGAACGGCATCCCCTTGCGCACCAGCAGGTCCGCGACGTCGGTCGCGGCCACCATCTCGTCGGCCGCCGCGGCGGCGAGCCGCTCGCGGTCGAAGCGCAGGCCGGCCAGCAGGCGCTCGGCCGCCTCGAGGCAGAGCTCGACCGTGTCGACGGCGTCGAACAGCGCCTCCTTGTCCTCCTGGAGGTCCTTCGAGTAGGCCAGCGGGAGCGCGTGCAGCACGCCGGCGAGGGTCGCCAGCGAGGCGGCGACCCGCGGGGACTTCGCCCGCAGCAGCTCGGCCGCGTCGGGGTTCTTCTTCTGCGGCATCAGGCTCGATCCGGACGAGAAGTCGTCCGCGGGCTCGCAGAAGCCGAACTCGCGGCTCGACCAGATCACGACCTCGGAGCCGAGCCGCGACAGGTGGGTCGCGCAGACGGTCGCCGCGTACATGTAGTCGAGCGCGAAGTCGCGGTTGGAGACGGCGTCGATCGAGTTCGGCGACGGCCGTGCGAACCCGAGCTCCGTCGCGGTCGCGTCGCGGTCGAGCTCCCAGTTGAGCCCCGCGAGCGCTCCGGAGCCGAGCGGCATCGCCATCGTCGAGCGGCGGGCGAGGTCGAAGCGGATCGCGTCGCGCTCGAGCATCCAGAAGTAGGCGAGGAGGTGGTGGCCCAGGTACACGGGCTGAGCGCGCTGCAGGTGCGTGTAACCGGGCATGCGCCAGTCGCGGTGCGCCTCGGCGAGCTCGAGCAGGCGCGCCATCAGCCCGGCGACCAGCTCCACGGCGCGGCGCGAGCGCGCGCGGACGAAGAGCGCCAGGTCGGTCGCCACCTGGTCGTTGCGGGAGCGGCCCGTGTGCAGCTTGCCGCCGACCGTCCCGGCGAGCTCGGTCACGCGGCGCTCGATCGCCATGTGGACGTCCTCGTCGCCGTCGCGAACCTCGAACTCGCCCCGCTCGAGCTCGGCCGCGACGCCGTCCAGGGCCGCCAGCAGCGCGTCGCGCTCGTCCTCGTCGAGGATCCCGGCCCGGTGCAGGCCGCGGACGTGCGCGCGCGAGCCCTCGACGTCCTCCGGCCACAGCCGCAGGTCGAAGCCGATCGAGGCGTTGAGACGCGCGAAGAGCGGGTCCTGCGGCTCGGAGAAGCGGGACATGGCGCCGTGACTATAGGGTCAGCGGCTCGGGGTCCCGGCGGCGCGGGCGCCGAGCTCTGATGCGCTACCTGGTCACAGGCGCCACCGGGAAGGTCGGCAACGCCGTCGCCCTCGCCCTGCACGAGCGCGGCGACCAGGTCGTCGCGCTTGTCCGCGATCCCGACCGCGCCCGCGAGCAGCTTCCCGACGGGGTCGAGCTCGCGCGCGGTGACGTCACCGACCCGGCCTCGCTGCGTGCCGCCGCCACGGGCGTCGACGGCGCCTTCAACTGCATGGGCATCTTCGAGCAGTGGCTGCCCGACCCGGGCCTGTTCGAGCGCGTCAACGCGGTCGGCGCGGCCAACGTGGTCGCCGCGGTGAGGGAGGCGGGCGCCGCCCGCGTCGTCCACACCTCGACCTTCGACGTCTTCGAGGCCGCCCGCGGCGGCACCGTGAGCGAGGCGCTGGTGGCGCGCGGGCCGAAGCCCACGGCGTACGAGCGCTCCAAGCAGCGCGCCGAGGAGCTCGTGCTGGCCGAGGCCGAGCGCGGGATCGAGGTCGTCATCTGCAACCCGGCCGCGGTCTTCGGCCCCGGGCCGTGGGCCGAGGCGGGGCTCGACCCGGCGTTTCGCGACCTGCTCCGCGGGCGCCTGCCCGCCGTCCCGCCCGGGGGGATGACGCTCGTCTACGTCGACGGACGTCGCCGCCGGCCACCTCGCCGCCTACGACCGCGGCCGGCCCGGCGAGCGCTACATCCTCGCCGACGGCTACGCCTCGATGCGCGAGCTGTCCGCGGCCGTGGTCGCTGCGGGCGGGCGCGGCCGGGTTCCGCCGCGGATGCCGGCGGCCCTCGCGCGCTTCGTCGCCGCCGCCGGCGAGGGCGTCTCACGGGTGATCCGGCGCCCGCCGCTGATCGGCAGGGGAGCGCTGACCTTCCTCCTCTGGGAGGCACGGGCCGACAGCTCCAAGGCCCGCGAGGAGCTCGGGATCGAGTTCACCCCGTGGCGTGACGGCGTCGAGCGCACCGTCGAGTGGATCGAGCTGCGCGAGACCGAGGCCGCGCCACCGCGCGCCTAGTCGCGCCTAGTCACCTCCGCTTTCTCGCTCCCTGGGCGTGCGCCGAGCGCTCCGCCTTGCGTGGAGAGCCCGACTTCTTGGGAGATACTCCGCGAACGATGTCGCGGGAGAACGTCGAACGCGTGCGCTTGAGTCTCGACGCCTACCGTCGCGGCGATTACGCAGCGGCGTCGACCTGGCTTGCGCCCGACGTCGTCTGGGAGGTCGGCCAGGAGGTGCCCGCCCATGGCCCGGCCGCGGTGCGCGATTTGTGGGAGCGCTGGGACAACGAATGGGAGGACCTCGAGACGGTCGCCGATGAGTTCCTCGACGCCGGGGACAACGTCGTCGTCGCAATCCGCTACCGAGGGCGTGGGCGGGGCAGCGGGGTCGAGGTCAGCGACCGATTGTTCGAGGTCCACACCTTCCGAGACGGCGAGTGCGTTCGCAAGGTCGACTTCACGAAGCGAGCCGAGGCCCTCGAAGCCGCCGGGCTGTCGGAGTAGCGCCGAAGCACCGCGTCGGAAGGCGAGTACTACTGGTGGGGAAGCGGTTCCGCGGAACCGCGTTTGCCTGCCCGCGCCGGCGAGCGCGAGCCCTCGAGTCGGCACCGGGACTGGTGTCCATGGAGGGCAAACATACGTTCGATTGTAGGTCTGGGCTCGGACAGACGATTAGTGCCACTCGCCGTCCAGAGCGCTACTCCGACAGCCCCGCGGCTTCGAGGGCTTCGGCGCGGTCGAAGAAGACCCTCACGCGCGAGAGTCGACCGTCTTCGATTTCATAGAGGTTCGTGATCGGCTGTCTCTGCAGATGGCCCCCCTTTGGTTTCCAGGTGCAGGGTGAGCCGAGCCAGAACGCGGTCGCCCCCGAGTGGCTCGAGGCGCTCGACCTCCAGCTCGAACTCGCCGCCTCGCTGATGCCCTCGAAGAAGCTCCGGACTCCCTCCTCGCCCCGATTGGGGCCCTCGATCGCCGCGATCGGATTGATCAACTCGAAATCGGGAGTGCACACCGAGAGGTACGCATCGACATCCCGCTCGTTGATGGCGGATATAGCCCGGTGAACGACCTCCAGGTTCTGCTGCGACATCGCCCGCACAGTATCCGGCCAAAGGTGCGCATTTCTATGCCCACCAGCACTCCTTGATCGGGCTCGTCTTGACGGCGAAGCTGATCGCCCAGTCGACATCAACGTCCCGCTCGGCACAACTCTGCGGCGTTCTACGCTTCCGTGCGTCGCCCTAGGCGGCTACCGTTGAGGCCCGATCGCGAACTCTTAGTCCCTGCGTAGCGGCACCGGCCGAGA
Source organism: uncultured Solirubrobacterales bacterium (assembly GCA_963729065.1). Lineage (GTDB taxonomy): Bacteria > Actinomycetota > Thermoleophilia > Solirubrobacterales > 70-9 > WHSW01. The sequence goes on along the minus strand of CAVSMS010000004.1, from coordinate 672,765 downwards.
GCCAACCGTAGAAAGGTGGCAGCGCATGGCGCACACGCAGGGACGTGGAGGAGGACTCGGGACGCGCCTTGCGGCCTGTCCTCCCGCAGGGATACTCACCCAAGAGGACCGCGCCCTCGCGCGCGGCTCGAGGGTTCTCCGGTCCCGGGTTGTCGGTCTCTCGACGCTCGTGGGGATGTTGCTCCTGGCCACCGGTATCGCGACCAGCGCGGCGGCAGCCGCTCCGCAGGGATCGAGCCCGCTAGCCGGGCTCGCGAACGACCGCATCGACTGGAAAAGCTGCGGCGAGCAGCTCGAGTGCGCGGAGGTGCAGGTGCCGCTCGACTGGGACAAACCGGGTGCGCGCAAGATCAAGCTCGCGGTGATCCGCCACCTCGCCAGCCGGCCCGACGAGCGGATCGGCTCGATGTTCATCAACCCGGGCGGTCCCGGCGGCTCTGGCGTCGACGCCGTCAGAGAGGAGGCAAGGCGCTCGACGGGCTCGTCCAGGGCAGGTTCGACATCGTCAGCTGGGATATCCGCGGCTCCGGCGAAAGCGCGGCCGTGAGCTGCTTCAAGAGCGAGAGGAAGCGGGCGAAGTTCTGGGATCGGGCGGCCGTTTCCGACCACGAAACGCGGTGCGCGACGCTACCTGCCAAAGACGGTCGCGTTCGCTCGGCGATGCGGTGCGCTTAACGGCAGGCTCCTCGCCCACATTTCGACCACCGACACGGTCCGCGATCTGGACTACCTGCGCCGCCTCGTCGGTGACCGCGAGCTCACCTTCTACGGGGCGTCAGCCGGCACGTTCCTGGGACAGACCTACGCGAGCATGTTCCCGAACCGGGTCCGCGCCATGGTCCTCGATGGCGTCGTGGATCCCCTCCCGTGGACCGCCGGCACCCAGGCGTCGATCGCCAATCTTCGAGGCTACACGGACCAGGTCTTCGAGAAGTTCCAGTCGCTCTGCGAAAGCGCCGGACCGGCCGACTGCGCGCTGGCCGGACACGGCTCCGTTGCACGGCGCGTGAACCGGCTCCTGAAGCGACTGCGACGCGGGCCTCTCGCGGCGGCATCCGCAAGCCCGCCTGGGAGGCTGACATATGGCGAAACACTGACCGCGATCACACTGGCGCTCGACACCCCCGCCGAGTGGCCACAGCTGGCCGAGGACCTCGAGGCGGCTGTCGAGGGCGATGCATCACGCCTCGAGACGCGATCCCGAGAAGGGCTCGACAGCCTCTACGACTCCGACCCGACACGAGCGATCGTCTGTGCGGACAGCCCGTCGCGGCAAGGCCCCCGAGCGTGGCCGAACGTCGTCGACCGCCTGTCTGCCGTGAGCCGTATCGGCGGGCCGCCCTATGCCTGGTGGCTCTGGGCCGCCTGCGCTTCCTGGCCCGTGCAGGGCGCCGACCGCTACGAGGGTCCGTGGGATGCCGAGACCAAGAATCCGATTCTGGTCCTCGGCCCTCGGTTCGACCCCTCGACTCCGTTCCGAAACGCGCGGCGCGTCGCCCGCCGGCTCGGCAAGGGTGTCCTGCTGACCCAGGACGGCTATGGCCACCTCAGCAGCGCGGACCCCAGCGCCTGCGTTAAGGACGCCGTCGGCCGGTATGTCGTCGACCTCGTCACCCCGCCGCGCGGGACCGTCTGCCCGTCCGACCGGGTGCCGTTCGACCCCGAGTTCGGAGAGCCGATCCCCTGAGCCTCGCGGCAGGGCAGGCCTCGTCCCTTGGAGATCGGGCGCTCGTCCCGCGAGCCGTCCGGTTGCTCGGCGTGATCGTGGTCTGAACGTCCATAGTGGTGCCTCTCGCGGAGACCCTTTGTGCGACAGCCTCTGTGCACAGCGAAAGCTGCGCTTTTCGTCCAAGCGATGCTTCTGAGCTACTCCGATAGCCCGGCGGCTTCGAGGGCTGCTCGCCATGCGTTGTAGGTCTCGACGCGGAGGAATCGCGAGTTCCTGACCAGGAACACGACTGCGAAAGCGTCGGCAACCTCGACGTGGCTCATCCTCCCAGAGCCTCGTATGGCCCCGAGCGCCACGGCGCGCTCCCCTACTTCGCGGTAGGCCTCGATCTCGATGCGGAGGTCCGCCAACGTCTCATCGAGCTGCTCGAAATAATGCCTCGTCCTTCCTGGACTCCACCCGGTTGGCAGCCCGGCTCTCCCTGTAATCGTGGTGATCTCCGCCTCGGGGTCGAGCAGCCCATCCACCGCCTCGCTGTCGCGAGCGTTGTAGGCATCGAAGAAGGCCGCGGCAAGCTCCACGTTCTCCTGCGACATCGTCTACGCAGTATCTCGCGGAAATGCACGCTCCCCAAGCGTCACCCGGGCGCCCCACCGGCATCGCCCTCGCCGCACTCAGGCTCGCCCTCGCCCAGCTCACCGCCCCGGACTTATGGTTCACCCTCGGGGCCCCAAGCTTCTGGAAAGGAGCGCGAGTTATGAGCACCGACACTGGCAAGGTGGTCGTGAACAGGGCGATGTCGCTTGACGGCTTCATCGCCGGTCCCGGCCACACGATGGACTGGATCTTCGATTTCCTGACAGCGGACGCATTCCCTGAAGTCATGGCGGCCACTGGTGCGATGCTTATCGGCCGGGGTACCTACGAGGTTGCCAAGCAGATGCCCGACGAGGAGCGCACCTACGAGGGCGGAGCCGAGTTTGTCCTCACCCACGAGCCTCCCGACAAGCCCGACCCGAACGTCACATTCCTCACCTGTGACATCGCGGAAGCCGTCGCCACGGCGCTCAGGGCCGCGGGCGGTAAGAACCTGGAGATCCTCGGCGCCGACCTGGCCAGCCAGTGCCTGCAGCGAGGGCTCGTCGACGAGATCCTGGTCTATGTCCTACCGGTGCTCTTGGGCGACGGGGTCCGCTTTTCGACCCCGACCCTCCACAGGATCGACCTCGAACCATTCAGCAACACCCAGTCGGGCGCCGTCACCATGCTCCGCTTCCGCGTGCCTCGCGCCTAAAGCGTGCTCTAACTCGGCCGGGAGCTTCTGGGTTTCGCGCAAAGGGAGAGCCCGGGCCGGCGACCCTCAGCGCCGTTGCGCTGGAACGCCGCGGCAAGCGCGAAATGCCCCGGCGACTTCGCGGGTCGCTGGCTCCGCGCCGAGCGGATAGATGTGCAGGGCGTCGACCCCAGGCGTGCCGGCGAGCTCCGTCGCCAGTTCGGTCGCCAGCGCCACACCGCCGCCCATGCTGATCTGCCGGTACGCACGGTCCGGGAGCAGGCAGCCCGGCAGCCGTCGGGCGCGCTCGGCCATCCGTTCGTTTCGCAACAGGGCGACCCCGGCATAGAAGCGCACCCCGGCGAGCAAATCGGCCGCCCGGTCCAGAAATGCGGCCAGCGGCGGGAGGTCGAAGATCATCTGCGACTGGACGAAGTCCGCTCCAGCCGCGAGCTTGCGCTCTAGCAGGGCCAACTCTCGGTCAAGATCGGGCGCGAACGGGTTGACGACCGCACCGATCTCAAGCTGGTGCGGCTCGGCCCACTGCTTGGCGGCCGCGATGAGCGACGTGGCCTTGAGGTCTTTGACGCGGGGGACCCCCTCGACCGGGTCACCGTGGATGCACAGGACTCCCTCGGACCCGAGGGCCGCAGCCCCCAGGACCTGGGATTGCAACGCCAAGCGGTTGCGGTCGCGGCACGATACGTGGACGACCGTTCCCACGCCCTGCTCTCTGGCTAGGGCGACGGCAGCCAGGGGTGACATCCGCGGCTGTCCGGCGTGATTGTCGGTCAGGCCGACCAGGTCCACGGTGTCGGCCAGCGTTGCGATCCGCTCGCGCACCCGGCCAGCGTCAGCCGTGCCGGGGAGCGAAATCTCGGCGGACGTGAGAGCCGTCGACGGCACAGCCACAGGCTAACGAACGCTCCGCGTCCGAGCTCCGTTCGGTGAAGGGGCTCCCAACGAGGTTGCCGCGCACGCGGCCCGGCCGCCTGAGGTCAGGTCCAGTCGCCGCGCAGCGCCTCGGCCAGGGCCTCGCAGACCCGGTCGATCTCCGGCTCGGAGATCGAGGCGAAGAAGGGCAGCGCGAGCAGCCGCGCCGAGGCGTCCTCGGCGACCGGAAACTGGCCCTCGCGATAGCCGAACCGCTCGCGGTAGAAGCCCATCAGGTGGATGCTCGGCATGTAGGCCTTGGCCTCCACCCCCCGCTGAGCGAGGTCGGCGAGCACCGCGTCGCGGTCGGCCGCCGCGGGCAGCCGGACCGGGTAGATGAACCAGCTGCGGCGCTCTTCGGCACGGTCGCGGCAGGGCAGCACCAGCCCCGCGGCGTCGCCCTCGCCGGCGGGCGCCCCGTAGTCCAGCGCCGCGAGGCGCTCGGTGTACATGGCCGCGGCCCGCGCGCGGTCGCCGAGCACCTGGTCGAGGCGCTCGAGCTGGGCGACGCCGAGCGCCGCCTGGAGCTCGGTGAGCCGGTAGTTGAAGCCGAGCCGGTCGTGATCGACCCAGTCCATGTCCGGGGCCCGGCCCTGGTTGCGCTCGCTGCGCAGCCGGGCCGCGACCTCGGGATCGGCCACGGCCAGCATCCCGCCCTCGCCCGTCGTCAGCTGCTTGTTGGCGTAGAAGGCGAAGGTGGCGAGGTTGCCGCTCGAGCCCGCCGCGCGACCGCCGGCGTCGACGGCGCCCAGCGCCTCGCAGGCGTCCTCGAGCAGCCCGAGCCCGCGGTCGGCCGCCAGCCGCTCGAACGCCGGCATGTCGGCCGGGTACCCGAGGATGTCGACGGGCAGGATGCCGGCGGTGCGCTCGCCCACCGCCGCGGCCGCCGCCTCGGGGTCCAGGTTGAGGGTCACCGGGTCGACGTCGCAGAAGACCGGCGTCGCGCCCTCGTACAGCAGGCAGTTGGCCGAGGCGACGAAGCTGAACGGCGAGGTGATCGACCTCGTCGCCCTCCCCCCAGCCCAGCGCCCGGACACCGAGGTGAAGGGCCGCGGTCCCGGAGGACACCGCGACCGCGTCCGGGACGCCGAGATGGTCGGCGAAGGCGCGCTCGAAGCGCTCCTGCACCGGCCCGAGCGAGAGCCGCCCCGACCGCAGGACCTCGAGCATCAGCTCCTCCTCGCGCTCGCCGAGGACCGGCTTGGCCAGGGGGATCCGCTCGGTCACGAAACCCGCGCGTGCTGCGGTTGGAAGGCGTACTCGAGCGAGTCCACCAGGGCCTCCCACGAAGCCTCGATGATGTTCTCGGACACGCCGATGGAGCCCCATTCGCGCTCGTGATCGGTCGAGTCGAGCAGCACGCGGGTGATCGCGCCCGTGCCGTGGGCCCCCTCGATGAGGCGGACCTTGAAGTTGGTCAGCTCGATGTGGGGAAGCTCCGGATGATGCTCCTGGAGCGCGACGCGCAGAGCCCGATCGAGCGCGTTCACGGGACCGTCGCCCTCCGCCGTGTGCAGGTAGCGGGTCCCGTCGACCCAGAGCTTGATCGTCGCCTGGGTGTCCACGTAGCCGTTCTCGTTCTTCTCCACGATCACCCGGTAGCCCTCGAGCCGGAAGAGGGGTTGGTAGGCACCCGCCTCGCGTCGCAGCAGGAGCTCGAACGAGGCGTCGGCGGCCTCGTAGTGATAGCCGCGATGCTCGCGCTCCTTGACGCGCTCGACCACCCGCTTGGCGGCGTCGGCGTTGAGGTCGATGCCGGCGTTCTCGGCCCGCGAGAGCACCGAGCCCCTGCCCGAGAGCTCGGAGATCAGCACGTCGCGGCTGTTGCCGACGAGCTCCGGGTCGAGGTGCTCGAAGGTGCGCGCGTCGGCCTGCACGCCGGCGACGTGCATCCCGCCCTTGTGGGCGAAGGCGTTGCGCCCGACGTAGGGCTGGTCGGGGTCCGGGGTCGTATTGGTGAGCTCGTCAACCAGGTGGGCGGTCTCGGTGAGCAGCCGCATCCGGTCGGCGGGCACGCACTCGTACCCGAGCTTCAGCTGCAGCGCCGGGAGCACCGAGACCAGGTTCGCGTTGCCACACCGCTCGCCGTAGCCGTTGACCGTGCCCTGGACCAGGCGCGCACCGGCCTCGACCGCAGTGAGCGAGTTCGCGACCCCGCACTCCGCGTCGTTGTGGGTGTGGATCCCGACCCCGGCCCGCTCGCCGAGCTCGCCGACCACGGCTCGGGTCGCCGCCGCGACCTGGACCGGCAGGCTGGAGCCGTTGGTGTCGCAGAGCGTGACGTTCTCGGCCCCGGCGGCGACCGCCGCCCGCAGGCACTCGAGCGCGTAGCCGGCGTCGTCGCGCCAGGCGTCGAAGAAGTGCTCGGCGTCGTAGATCACCCGCTTGCCCTCGGCGCGGGCGAGGTTGATCGAGTCGACGATCATCGCCAGGTTCTCCTCCGGCGAGACCCGCGTGACCTTCTCCAGGTGAAGCTTCCACGTCTTGCCGACGAACGTGACCACCGGGGCGGCGCAGGCGACCAGGTCGCGCAGGGCGGGGTCGTCCTCGGCGGCCATGCCCCGCCGGCGGGTCATGCCGAAGGCGCAGACCTGCGCCCGCTCGAGCTCGATCTCGCCGAGCAGGCGGAAGAGCTCGGCGTCCTTGGGGTTGCCGCTCGGAAAGCCGGCCTCGACGAAGCCGACGCCGAGCCGGTCGAGCGCCTGGACGACGCGCACCTTCTCGGGCGCCGAGAGCGACATGCCCTGGCCCTGCATGCCGTCGCGGAGGGTCGTGTCGTAGAGGTGTACCTGGGTCACGGGATGCCTTTCGGTTCGGGGAGGCGAGCGAGTGGATCGCGGCGTTGCCGCGAGGCCGCGGGCCGCTAGGCGGTCGCGGCGGTGCTAATTCGCTCGATGTCCCCGAAATGCGGCATCGCTAGCCGCTGACCTTACTCGGTATGTCCACCAGGTCCAGCCATTCCGCGTACTCGGGAGCGCGCCCGTGGAGGGCGTCCTCGAACTTCGCCTGGATCTGCATCGTCGCCTCACCCGGGTCGCCGAGCTCGTGCCCGTCGACCTCGCGCACCGGGACGAGCTCGGCCGCCGTGCCGCAGAGGAAGACCTCATCGGCGAGGTAGAGCTCCGAGCGGGCGAGGTCGCGCTCGACCACCTTGTAGCCGAGGTCCCCCGCGATCTGGATCACCGACTTGCGGCTGATCCCGTCGAGGATCGAGGAGGTGTGCCCGGGGGTGACCAGCTCGCCCTCGCGGACCACGAACACGTTCTCGCCGGAGCCCTCGCAGACGAGCCCGTTCTCGTCGAGCATGATCGCCTCGTCGAAGCCCGACTGGGCGGCGTCGGTCTTCGCCAGGATCGAGTTCAGGTACTGGCCGGATGCCTTCGCGTGCGGGATCAAGCCCGCGGGCGAGATCCGCCGCCAGGACGAGACCTTCGCCCGGACGCCGCGCCGCTTGCTCTCCTCGCCCAGGTACGCGCCCCAGGGCCAGACGGCGATGATCACGTCGACCGGGGCGGTCGTGCGCGTAGAGGCCCATCTCGCCGTAGCCACGGAAGGCGAGCGGGCGGATGTAGCAGCTGTCGAGCCCGTTGCGGCGGATCAGCTCGTGCGTCGCCGCGCGCAGCTCCTCGCGCTCGTAGTCGAGCTGCAGGTAATACAGCTCGGCCGACGCGGCGAGCCGGTCGAGGTGCTCGCGGTGGCGGAAGACCGCCGGCCCGCGATCGGTCTCATAGCAACGGATCCCCTCGAAGACGCCGGTGCCGTAGTGGAGGCCGTGGCTGAGAACGTGGACGTTCGCGTCCTCCCAGGCCACGAACTCCCCGTTCATCCAAATCCACTCGGACTTCTCCACATCTGCCTCCGCGTCGCTGGCTGGTCGAGGGAAGTATGACTCAGAGCGGGGGCGCGATCCATCAACCGTCCTCCCGGGCGAAGAGCTCGCGGTAGATCCCCATGATCTCGCTCGCCCACCCGTCGAGGCTGCGGTTCTCGCGCACCCACCGGTGGGCCCCGTCGGCCTCCGCCTCCCGCTCCGCCTCCGACCGCCCGAGGACGTCCGCCGTCAGGCGGGCGAGCGCCGCCCGCCTCCAGCGCCCCGAGGCGCAGCGCGGCGGGCGGCCGCGGCGCGAGCCGGTGGCCGGGAGTGTCGGTCGCGACCACGGGGACGCCGCAGCAGAGCGCCTCGAGCATGGCGAACGGGGCGCCCTCGCCGGCGCTGCAGGCGACGAACGCGTCCGCCGCCGCGTACAGCGGCCGCGGATCGTCGGACTGATCGACCGGACGCAGGACGCCCTCGAGGCCGAGGTCGGCGGCGGCCGCCCGCGCCTCCTCCCCGCCGCCTACGCTGAGGCCGACGACCTCGTGGCCGAGGGTCCGGAGCTCCGCGAGCGTCTCGCTGAACAGCGGGCCGCCCTTCACCGTCCAGTTCCATGCGAAATGGAGCAGCACGCGGACCGAGTCGGGCAGGCCGAGCCGCTCCTTCGCCTTCGCGCGGGCGGCCGGTCGACGAGCGGGAACCTCGCCGTGTCGATCCCGTTGCGGACGACGCGGATCTGACCCGCGGGCGCGCCGCGACGCCGGATCGCATCGGCTGTCGCGTCGCTGACGCAGACGATCGTCGCCCCGCGCGAGAGCACGCGGAGCTTGTAGGCGGCCCGCAGGACCCGCAGCGGATCGCTGCGCAGGAAGCTGTGCACGTGCCAGACCGCCGCTGCGGATGGGACCTCGCGAGCCGCCGCGGCCGCGGCGACGTCGAAGCCGGAGAAGTGCGCGTGCAGGATCACCGGCTGGTCGAGCTCGCGCGACGCGCCCCTCGATCCAGCTCGTGAGCGCCCCGCGGTCGTCGATCGCGGCGAAGGCGGGCTCGATCCCCTCTTGCGCGAGCCCCTCGAGCCACTGGCGTCCGCGCGCGATCGGGTCGAAGACGCAGTCGAAGCCCCACCCCGCGTCGCGAACCGCGCGCGCCGCGGCGAGCAGCATCGGGATGAACGAGCCCGGGTACGGGCCGCCGTAGTGGGCGAGGTGCACGACCGTGGGGCTCATGACCCGCGCGGTCCCGGGCTCAGGCGCCCGGAGCCGCGAGGCGGGCGAGCACGCCGTCGGTCATCTCCGTCGTGCCCGCCTCGACCTCGCCCGGGGCGCCCGTGGCCAGATCGGCGGTGCGAAGGCCGTCTCCGAGGGCGGCATCGACCGCCCGCTCCACCCGGCTCGCCTCCTCCGGCATCCCGAGCCCGTCGCGGAGGAGCATCGCCGCGGAGAGCAGGGTCGCCAGGGGGTTCGCGATGCCGGATCCCGCGATGTCGGGGGCCGTGCCGTGCACCGGCTCGAACAGCCCGGGGCCGTCCCCGCCGAGGCTCGCCGAGGGCAGCATCCCCAGCGAGCCGGTGAGCATCGCCGACTCGTCGGAGAGGATGTCGCCGAACATGTTCTCGGTCACCAGCACGTCGAAGCGGGTCGGGTCCGAGACGAGCTGCATCGCCGCGTTGTCGACCAGCAGGTGGTCGAGCTCGACGTCCGGGTAGTCCGGCGCGATCGCCCCGACGGTCGCGCGCCAGAGGCGTGAGGTCTCGAGCACGTTCGCCTTGTCGACCGAGGTCACGTGGCGACGGCGTCCGCGGGCGGCCTCGAACGCGACCCGGGCGATGCGCTCGATCTCCTCGACCGTGTAGACGCAGGTGTCGCTGGCGCTCGTCTCGGTGCGGGTCTTCTCGCCGAAGTAGATGCCGCCGGTGAGCTCGCGGACGACCACGAGGTCCGTGCCCGCGATCCGTTCGCGGCGCAGCGGGCTCGCGTCCAGCAGCGCCTCGATCGGCCTCACCGGTCGCAGGTTCGCGTACAGGCCGAGGCCCTTGCGCAGCCCCAGCAGCCCCTGCTCCGGACGCGGTTCGTCGGGGTCGGTGGTGTCCCAGCGCGGCCCGCCGACCGCCCCGAGCAGGACGGCGTCGGCGCCGCGGCACGCGTCGAGCACCTCGTCCGTGAGCGCCGTGCCGTGGGCGTCGATCGAGGCACCGCCGATCAGGTGCTCGGTGTAATCGAACTCGCCGACCGCGTCGAGCACCCGGCGGGCGGCCCCGACGATCTCCGGGCCGATCCCGTCGCCCGGCAGCAGGACGATCGCCGGGCTCACGTCAGCCGGGCCTGCGCGCTGAGATGTTCAGGCGCACGTACTCGAGCACGAACGGCCGGCCCATCGCCTCGAGGACCGCGTCGGTGAACTCGTCGCGCAGCTCGGCGGGCAGGCGCACGAGATGCTTGGAGAGGCCGACGGCGCTGGTGAACGCCCGCGGATCGGGCGGCTCGACCCTCCGCCGCTCCAGCCAGACGCCGGTGGGCTGCACCTCGAAGCCGGCCCGTTCGAGCCGGTCGCGGGTGTCGCCGACCGAGGCGAAGTTCGAGACCGACGGCATCCCGGAGAGGTAGTCGGAAAAGCGCACGTCGCCCTGGAGCGACTCGAGCACGCGCTGCCACTCCTCGACGTTGCCCTTGCCGCCGCACTGCGCCTCGAGCACGCCCCCCGGCCGCAGGACAGCGAACAGGCGCTGGAAGAGCCGCTCGTGGTCGAGGATCCAATGGAAGGTCGCGTTCGAGAAGACCGCGTCGACCGGGCCCGGCAACTCGAGCGCCAGCAGGTCGGAGACGATGAGCTGCACGCGGTCGCCGAACTCGGCCAGGTTCTCGCCCGCGTGCTCGATCATCTGCTGCGATCCGTCGACGCCGATGACCCGGCCCTCGGGCAGGCGCTCGCAGATCAGGCGCGTCACCCGGCCGCTTCCGCAGCCGGCGTCGAGCACGGTCTCGTCGCCCGCGAGCTCGAGCCTGGCGAGCACCTCCCGGCCCCACTCCTCCTGCGGCGCGGCGACCTTGTGGTAGGTCCGCGCGTCCCACTCGACCGGCCCGTTGGCGGGATCCACGCTCACAGCGTTGTGGTGGTCGGCGCGCGGTCGGCGTGTCCGGCCGCCTCGAAGGCGTCGATCGCGGCCACGTTCTGGAGCGTCACCCCGATGTCGTCGAGGCCGTTGAAGAGCCGGTGCTTGACCTCCTCGTCGATCTCGAACCGGACCACGCCGGCCGCCGAGTCGACCGTCTGGTCGTCGAGGTCGATCCGGGCCTCGCCCGCCTCGGCGACCGCCCGGCACTGGTCGGCGTCGAGGATCACCGGCAGGAGCCCGATCTTGGTGCAGTTGGCGTAGAAGATGTCGCCGAACGAGGGCGCGACGATCGCCTCGAAGCCGAAGTCCTGGAGCGCCCAGGGGGCGTGCTCGCGCGACGACCCGCAGCCGAAGTTGGGCCCGGCGACGAGGATCGGGTTGGGCTCGAGCTCGATCTCGCCGTCGCGGATCCAGTCGTAGAAGAGGAACTCGCCGAACCCGCTGCGCTCAACCCTCTTCAGGAACTGCTTCGGGATGATCTGGTCCGTGTCGACGTCGGCGCGGTCGAGCACGGAGACCTTGCCCTGGATGATCTCCACCGGCTCCACGTCAGTCCCACTCCCTGATGTCCACGAAGCGGCCCTCGATCGCCGCGGCCGCCGCCATCTTCGGGCTCACGAGGTGGGTGCGCCCGCCCTTGCCCTGCCGACCCTCGAAGTTCCGATTCGAGGTCGACGCGCAGCGCTCGCCGGGGCTGAGCACGTCCGGGTTCATCCCCAGGCACATCGAACAGCCGGCGCTGCGCCAGTCGAAGCCCGCGGCGCGGAAGACCTCGTCCAGCCCCTCGGCCTCCGCCTCGGCCTTCACGCGCGCCGATCCCGGGACCACCATCGCGCTCAGCGAGCCCGCCACCCTGCGGCCGTCGACCATGGAGGCCGCCTCGCGCAGGTCGCCGATGCGCGAGTTCGTGCACGAGCCGATGAAGACTCGATCGAGCTCGATCTCGCGGATCGCTCGACCGGGAGCCAGGTCCATGTAGCGCAGCGCCCGCTCCTCGGGCTCGGTGCTCGGCTCGGGGACCTCCCCGGTGACCTCGACGACCTGCCCGGGATTGGTGCCCCAGGTGACCATCGGCGCGATCGACGCCGAGTCGACCTCGACCTCGGTGTCGAAGGAGGCGCCGTCCTCGGTCGGCAGGTCCCGCCACCGGGCCACCGCCTCCTCGAAGTCCGCCGGGGCGCCGCGGCGGCCGTCGACCCACTCGAAGGTGGTCTCGTCGGGGGCGATCATGCCGGCGCGCCCGCCGCCCTCGATCGTCATGTTGCAGATCGTCATCCGGTTCTCCATCGAGAGCCCCGCGATCGTCTCGCCGGCGTACTCGACCGCGTGACCGACCATCCCGCCCGTCCCGAGCCGGCCGATCGTGGCCAGGATCAGGTCCTTGGCGGCGACCCCGTTGCCGAGCTCGCCCGAGTAGGAGATCCGCATCGTCTTCGGGCGCCGCTGGGGGAGGCACTGGGTCGCGAGCACGTGCTCGACCTCGGAGGTGCCGATCCCGAAGGCAAGCGCCCCGAAGGCCCCGTGGGTGGACGTGTGGCTGTCGCCGCACACGATCGTCAGCCCGGGCTGGGTCAGCCCGAGCTCGGGGCCGATCACGTGCACGATCCCCTGGCGGTCGGAGCCGAGCGAGTAGATCGGGACCCCGAACTCCTCGCAGTTGCGCTCCAGGGTCTCGACCTGGACGCGGGAGAGCTCGTCGGCGATCAGCCTCGCGGCGAGCGTCCCGTCGGTCGGCACGTTGTGGTCGGCGGTCGCCACCGTGCGGTCGGGCCGGCGGACCTTGCGCCCCTCGATCCGCAGCCCGTCGAAGGCCTGCGGCGAGGTCACCTCGTGGACGAGGTGCAGGTCGATGTAGATCAGTCCCTCGTCGACCTCGTGCGCCGTCCAGATCTTGTCGAACATCGTCTGCGAGGCGTAGCCGAGCCGCGCCGTTGTTGAGGCGCCTGATTCCGGCACTCAGCTCCTCCGCAATCCGGCGGCGACCACGGCCAGGAACTCGGCCGGCACGTCGCCGTCGTTGATGAAGCTGGTGGGGCAGGTCGGCGTCGAAGGTGACGCTGTCGCCGGCCTCGAGATCGTGGCGCTCGTCGTCGATCATCAGCGTCGGCTCGCCGGCGAGCACGACGGCCGTCTCGCGGGCGCCGGGCTCGTGCAGCGGCGGGTCGCCCGGGCGGCCGGTCGAGGCGCCGGGCCGGAGCTCGTGCAGCGAGACGTCGGCGCGCTGGCCGGGAAGCGGAGGCGTGAGCTCCTCGGTCCGGTGCCCGGCGCGGGAGCGGACCCGGCGCTCGGCGGAGCGGGTGACGATGACGTGACCGCCCTCGTCGAGCCGCAGGAGCTGCGAGAGGGTCAGGTCGAGCCCGGCCGCGATCCGCTCGGCGATCGCCAGCGTCGGGCTGGTCTCGCCGCGTTCGACCTGCGAGAGCATCGGCGCCGAGACGCCGCTGCGCTCGGCCAGGTCGCGCAACGAGAGGTCCATCGCCTCGCGCAAAGCCCGGACCCGAGCGCCGAGTGAGCCGGTTTGAGCCGCGACCGCCACCACGCTGCGTACGTTATCACGGACGCTCGTATGTTGACTCGCCGCCACTCCGACGCGAGCAGTCCCCAGAGCACCGAGTCGCTGAACTCACCGGCGACCTCCCAGCGCTCGCGCAGCAGGCCCTCGCGGCGAAAGCCGAGGCGCTCGAGCGAGCGGCTCGATGCCGCGTTGTCGGGGTGCGTGTCGGCCTCGAGCCGGTGCAGGCCGAGATCGTCGAAGGCGTGGGCGACGACGCGGCGCTGCGCCTCGCCTGCGTAGCCCCGCCCCCAGTGCTCGCGCCCGAGGATGTAGCCGATCTCGGCGCGGGGCTGGTCCTCCTCGGTCATCAGCGTGATCGATCCCAGGACCCGCCCGTCCTCGGTGCGCTCGACGGCCCACTGCAACACCTCGCCACGCTCCACCTCGCCGATGATCATCTCGATCACCTCCCGGGTGCGGGCCTCGTCGGCGTGGGGCGGCGAGTTCCAGTACCGCATCACCTCGGGATCCGAGTAGACGCCGAACAGGTCGTCGACGTCGTCGAGCCGGAACGCGCGCAGCGTCAGGCGGTCGGTCTGCAGCGTCGACAGCGTCAGCGCGTCTCGCCGCTGGGCCGCACGAGCATCTCGTTGATCGCGTCGATCCGCGAGGCGAGGTCGTCCAGCCGGTCCTTCCGGCGCGCCCCGAGCGCCACCGCGGCGCCCTCGGCCACCAGCGCCAGCGCGGTCGCCTCGCCGATTCCCGACGAGGCTCCGGTGATCAGCGCCCTGCGTCCTTGCAGCGATCCCGCCATCGGCCCCACCCTATCCCGGCGAGGTCGCGTACTGCTCCCAGAAGCCGGGCGCCGGCTCGATCTGCTCCACCACATCTACCCAGACGCCCGCCGGGTCGCGGATGCCGAACCGGCGCTGGCCCCACGCCTCGTCGGTGAGCGGATGGTCGGCGTCGACCCCGAGCGCCCGCAGGCGCTCGAACTCGGCCGCCGCGTCCTCGACCTGGAGCGTGAGCAGGACGCCGTCGCCGGAGAACGCCTCCGGGCCCGGGGGCCGCGACGGATGGTCGGGCGCCATGAACGCGATCCCGTGCGGGCCGTCAGGGCTGATCAGGTAGACGAACCACGTCGCCTCGAAGACGACCGAGAACCCCAGGACGCGGGTGTAGAAATCGCGACAGGCAGCCATCCTGTCGGTGACGACGACCGGATAGGCGGCCTGGAGCTCCATGTCAGGGCCCCGGGGTCGCCGGCTCGGTCGCCGCGTCGGCGGTGACGCCCTCGGCCTCGCGCACCGCGGCCCCCTCGAGCGCGTTCGACATCGCGCGGATGTAGGCGCGCGCCGAGGCCTCGAGGATGTCGGTGGCGACCCCCTGGCCGCTCGCCAGGCGGCCGTGGGCGCGGACCATCGCGGTCACCTCGCCGAGCGCGTCCTCGCCCTCGGTGACGGCGGAGACCGTGTACTGGCGCAACTCGGATTCGACCCCGGTGGCGGCGCGGACGGCGCCGAAGATCGCGTCCACCGGTCCGTCGCCGCCCGACTCGCCCACCGCCTCGGTGCCGTCGGGCATCGTCACCGCGACGGTCGCCGCCGGCTCGCGCCGGCTCGAGGCCTCGACGTCGAACCAGGCGAGCTCGTAGCTCGCCGTGCCCTCGCGAACCTGGTCGGAGACGATCGCCTCGAGGTCGAGCGCGGTGACCTGCTTCTTGCGGTCGGCGATCGCCTTGAACCGCTTGAACGCCTGGTTGAGCGCGTTGCCCTCGACCTTGAAGCCGAGCTGCTCGAGCGCGTCGCGCAGCGCGTGGCGACCGGAGTGCTTGCCCAGCACGATCGAGTTCGACTCGAGGCCGACGTCGCTCGGATCCATGATCTCGTAGGTCGTGCGCTCCTTCAGCACCCCGTCCTGGTGGATGCCGGACTCGTGCGCGAAGGCGTTGCGCCCGACCACGGCCTTGTTCGGCTGCACCGCGTAGCCGGTGAACCGCGTGACCATGCGCGAGGTGCGCGCCAGCTCGCGCGTGTCGAGCCCCGTGTCGAGCCCGTGCTCGTCGCGGCGGGTCCGCAGCAGCATCACGATCTCCTCCAGCGAGCAGTTGCCGGCCCGCTCGCCGATCCCGTTGATCGCGCACTCGACCTGGCGGGCGCCGGCCAGCAGCCCCGCGTAGGAGTTGGCGACCGCGAGCCCCAGGTCGTCGTGGCAGTGGACCGAGAGCTCGACCCCGCGCAGCTCGGGCACGAGCTCGTAGAGGCGGGCGAAGTAGCGCGTGTACTCCTCGGGGGTCGTGTAGCCGACCGTGTCGGGGATGTTGATCACGTTCGCGCCCTCGGCGACCGCGATCGCGCAGACCTCGGCGGTGAACTCGACGTCGGCGCGGGTCGCGTCCATGGGCGAGAACTCGACGTCGTCGCAGTAGGACCGCGCCAGCGCCACCGCCGCCTTCGCCTGGCCCTTGACGTCCTCGCGCGTGGTCTGCAGCTGGTGGGTGATGTGGATGTCCGAGGTCGAGATGAACGTGTGGATGCGGGGCCGCTCGGAGTCCTTGATCGCGCCCCAGGCGGCGTCGATGTCGGCCTTGTGGGTGCGCGCCAGCCCGCAGATCGACCGGGCCCTCGACGCCTGCGGGCGATCGCCTCGACCGCCTCGAAGTCGCCCGGCGAGGTGATCGGGAAGCCGGCCTCGATCACGTCGACGCCGAGCCGCGCGAGCTGCTGGGCGATCTCGACCTTCTCCTGGGTGTTGAGCGAGATCCCGGGCGACTGCTCTCCGTCGCGCAGGGTGGTGTCGAAGATGTGGACCTGTTCGGCCATGTGGCCTTCTCCTTCTGCTTAAAACCTGATGAACCTTGCTATCTCGCGGCTGTCGCGCCGCCCAGCGCTATTCCCCCCGAAGGGGGAGGAGAAGGAGAAGCGCCAGGTTGTCGAGCCGGAGGTTCACCGGTCGGCGAAGCGTATCGCACGCCCGGCGCCGGGTGCAGGGTCTCGCCGTTCGGCGCTGAACAGGGGCGCAGGCACGCACATGGAGGCCATCGGCATCCAGTCCCGGACCGTGATCAAGGTCGTGGCGATCGTCATCGTCGCGGTCGGCGTCGCCGTGCTCCTGAACCACGTGATCGTCGAGATCAAGACGACGATCCGCTGGCTCTGCGCCGGGATCTTCCTCGCCCTCGCGCTGAGCCCGCTCGTGGACCTGGTGTCGAAGGCCCGGATCCGGGAGCGCTCGCTGCCGCGCTGGGCGGCGATCCTCGTCTCCTACCTGCTCTTCTTCGCCGCGCTGACCTTCCTGGTCCTGGCCGTGATCCCGCCGATCGTGCGCGAGGTCGAGCAGCTCGCGACGCAGCTGCCGACCTACGTCAAGGACTTCCAGCACTGGGCGAACAACAACGAGCAGTTCCAGGAGCTGAACCAGAAGTACGGGATCACGCACCTCCTCACCCAGGAGGCCGAGCAGCTGCCCTCGAAGCTCGGCGACGCCGCCGGGGCGCTGAAGGAGGTCACCGTCGGGCTCCTCAACAACCTGGTCGAGGCGATCGTCGTGCTCACGCTCGCCTTCTTCTTGCTCCTCGACGGCGTGGAGCTGTTCGAGCGCCTCACGTCGCGCATGCGCGCGCACGACCGGGCCATGGCGCGCCGGATCGGGGAGCGCATCGCCCGCATCGTCCGCTCCTACGTCACCGTCAACCTCTTCCTCGCCGTCCTCGCCGGCGTCTTCACGTGGCTGGCTCTGACGATCCTCGGGGTCGACCTCGCGGTGCCGCTCGGGGTGCTGGTCGCGATGCTGGACCTGGTGCCGCTGATCGGCTTCACGGTCGGCGGGCTCCTGGTCGCGGTCGTCGCCGCCCTGCACGACTTCCCCACCGCGCTGATCATCTGGGCGATCCTCTTCATCGTCTACCAGCAGCTCCAGGACCGCGTGATCCAGCCGATCTTCTACAAGAGCGCGGTTCGGATCCAGCCCGCGGTCGCGGTCCTGGTGGTGCTCGCCGGCGCCCAGCTCGCCGGCATCCTCGGCGCCCTGCTGGCGATCCCGACCGCGGCGGCGCTGGGCGCGATCTTCGACGAGCTCTGGCCGCGCAAGCCCGACGACGGTCAGGACGCCGAGGGGCCGGAGCCCGAGGGCGAGGGCTCGGGGTCGGGCGCCGGGGTCGCCGGCGGCGGTCCCGAGGCCGCGCCGGTCACGCCGTAGCGCTCCTTGGCGCGCTCGAGCCGGTCGCCCTTGCGGTAGAGGCGCCGCGCCCAGAGCGAGTGCGGCTTCGCCAGCCGGACCGCGGCAGGGATCGCGACCGGCCAGAAGATCACGGAGGCCAGCGCCCACCAGAGCTTCTCCTTCGCCGCGTTGACGAGCCCGACCACGATCCCGACCACCCCGAAGGCGCCGGCGCTGAAGAAGACCTCGTTCTCGACCGAGTCGGCCAGCGTCGCCCAGGAGCTGAGGCCGACCAGCAGCACCCCGGCGGCGCAGGCGGCGATGATCATCGCGTCGATCGACTTGCGCCCGTCCTTCTCCCAGTAGACGTCCTTGAGCTCGACCCAGAGCGCGAACTCGTCCAGCGCCAGGCCCATGCCGATGGCGAAGAACGCGGTGACGATCTCCCACCAGGGCGAGCCTGGCTGGTGGACGACCCCGACGTAGCCGAAGATCATCATCGCGCAGATGCCCCAGACGAGGTGGTGCACATGGGTGCCCCCGACCTCGACGTTGCCGGGCCACCAGCTGACCTGCTTGCGGATCATCCACGTGCTCGTGCGGATGAAGCCGAACGTGCCGAGCAGGAAGATGAAGAAGATGAAGGCCGAGAGCCGGCCGCTGTGAACGATCTCGCGATGGAACTCGGTGCCGATGGTGGCGAGGACCGTGGTCATCTCGGTGAAGGTATCGGCGCCCGGAGACGCGGGCTGGAGCGGCTCAGGGAGTGAGAACGACCTTGCCGACGTTGGCGCGCTCGCCGATCATCCGGTGGGCGTCGCCGGCCCGCTCGAACGGGAACGCCTCGGCGACCACCGGCACGTACTCGCCGCCCGCGAGCCCGGCGGCGAGCGGCTGGAGCACCCGGTCGAGCCCCTCGTCGTCCCACCACTTGAGCATGTTGAGGCCGAAGACCCCCTTGTTCTCGTTCATCATCTGCAGGCTGCGCCACCAGGGCATCGTCGCCAGCGGCATCCGCGCGAGCCCGCGCAGGACCGCCGGGATGTCTCGCTTCTCGCCCGTCTGCACCTCCGAGAGGCCGTACATCACCAGGCGCCCGCCGGGCCGCAGGATGCCGTAGTCCTTGCGAAAGCTCGTCGGGCCGATCGCGTCGATGATCAGGTCGAGCCCGACGCCGCCGGTGATCCGCATCGCCTCTTCGGCGAAGTCCGCGTTGCGGTAGTCGATCGCGTGGTCGACGCCCTGGGCGCGGATCGCGTCGTGCTTGGCGGGCGAGGCGGTCCCGAAGATCTCCGCCCCGATGTTCTTCGCGACCTGGGTCGCGGCGATCCCGACCCCGCCGCCCGCGGCGTGGATCAGCACCCGCTCGCCGGGCTTGAGCCCGCCCATGATCACCAGCGCCGCGTACGCGGTGCCGTAGTTGACCGGGAACGCGGCCCCCTGCTCGAAGCTGAGCTCCTCCGGGAGCGGCAGCACCTGGTCCGCCGGGACCGTCACCCGCTCCGCGTAGCCGCCGAACCGCGTTCCGGCCAGCACGCGGTCCCCGACCGCATGGCCCTCGACCCCCTCCCCCACGCTCTCGATCTCGCCCGCGACCTCATAACCGACCACGCACGGGGTCGGCGGCGCGTCCGGGTACACACCCGTGCGGGCCATGAGGTCGGCGAAGTTGATCCCGGCCGCCCGGACCGCGATCCGCACCTCGCCCGCCCCGACCGACGGCTCGGGTCGCTCCTCGACCCGGAGCACATCGCATCCACCGTGGCGGGTGATGACAACGGCCCTCACGCGCAGACCCTAACCGCAGGCGCAGGGCTGCGTCAGGGGACGGTGACCGTCTCCGAGCGCGCCGCGCCGCAGGTGGCGACGCCGAAGATCGTGTTCGGAGCCACCTTGGCGTAGTAGTCCCCGGGCTCGGGCGCCGCCGCCGGGACGACGTAGGAGCCGTTCGAGTTCGTGTCCTCGCCGCCGATCTTCTCGTCCGGGCCCGGGGCGCTGAGGAAGATCCGCACCCGGGTGCCGATCCTGCAGGCGTCGTCGCCGGCCGTGACCCTGCCCCGGAACGCTCCGCCGGAGTAGCGGGCGGTAACCGCGCGGGAGAAGGTCGGGCAACCCGTCGGCGTCGACGCCGGCACCGACGGACACCCGTCGTTCTGGTTGAGGACCCCGTCGCCGTCGTTGTCGTCCTGCACCGCGATCCTCAGGTTGGCGTGCGAGACGTCGAAGAAGAAGTTGCCGAGCGCCTCGACCTTGATCCGCGCGCGCTGGGCGGTGACGTTCGGCAGCGTCACGGTCTGCGATCCGTCGTTGGGCGTCGCGCTCGCGAGCACCAGCGGGAAGCTCGCGCCGTTGTCGATCGAGAGCCTGATGGCGACCTGGGAGGCGCCGATCGGAGGCGCTGCCGTGCCCGCCGGGTCCCAGCTCACGGGAAGCTGGCTGCCGCCGATCACGGTTGAGGGGAACGCCTGCGAGGTGACCCGGAACGGCCCGGCCGCGGGCACGATCCTGACCGCGGTGTCGGCGTGCCCAACCCCGCCCGCGACCGAGTTGCCGTCGCGGGCGGTGAGCCGGAAGTGCATCGTCCGGTCGTGCTCGACCCCGACCCAGTCGGTGGTCGGCAGGAACTCCGAGAAGCAGTCGACCGTCGCCGGGGGCACGGGGCCGGACGGTGGCGCCTGCGGACAGCTGCCGGTGGCGGCGTTCGTGCGGCCCGCGAGGATCTGGGCGATGTCGGGGAACACGCGGGTCGGATCGGTGCCGGCCGCGTTCTCGCCCGGGCGACGGCGACATCAGGGTGCCGGAGTCGTCGACGATCGCCGCGGTCCCGAACTGGCGGAAGAGCGGCCCGGTGCGCTTCGTGTTGTCGACCAGCGCCGTCCCGTTGCCACCGCCGATGTCGTTCTGCTCCCAGGTGTAGGTGACCGGGTCGAAGTCGGCGTCGGTCGCGCTGCCCGTGAGCCTGAACGGCGTCCGGGTCGGGATCCGGACGAGCGCCGGGGCGCTGGCGACCGGCGGATGGTTGCCGCTGTCGACGATCGTCGACCCCTGGTTCTGGACCGGACCGCCCGCGACGATCTCGCCGACGAACCCGGTCGTGCCCGAGGTGTCGCTGAGGGCGAGCGGCGCGACCGGGCGCTTGGTCAGCGTGCCGCCGAAGGTGACCTGGAACCCGTCGTCGCTCGGCTCGCCGACGCCGCCGAAGCCGACGACCGTCTCGGTGCCTCCGGCGATCTGCTCGATCGCGTCCTCGATGGAGCCCGCGTCGTAGTTCGTCCCGCGGACGATCGGGTCCGAGGTGACCCCGTTGTACGTGAGCGTGAACGAATCACCGTCCGTGTGGAAGCCGCGCAGGGCGACGCTCTGGACCTCGCTCACCCGCGGGCGCTGCGAGCTCGTATAGGTCCCGATCTCGGTGATGCTCCGCTGGGAGAAGTACGGATCGCTGTGCGGCTGGAGGTCGTCCTGCCCGCAGATCCCGGCGTAGGCCATGATCGTCGAGCCACTGCCGGGCTCCACCGAAGTGCCCGGGTTGCGGTTGCCGAACCCGCAGTTGAACTGGTTGCCGTTGAAGGTGTGGTTGCCGGCGAACTGGTGGCCGATCTCGTGCGCGACGTAGTCGATCGCGTACAGGTCGCCCTCCGGAGTCGGGACCCCCGTGCAGCCCTCGGCCTTGTGCCGGCGACCCACGACGGCGAGCGCGGCGATCCCGCCCCCGTTGACGCCGAGGGCGATGTGGCCGACGTCGTAGTTGCCGGCTCCGACGATCTGCCCGATGACCGTGTCGTTGCGCACCAGGGTCGCCCCGGAGCAGAACGCGACCTGGCCCGGCTTGAAACAGGGCGCCGACCCGCACGGCCCGTTCGGGCCGGTGATCTGCGCCTGGGTGTTCAGGTTGAGCAGGTCGTTGTCGTCGATCAGCCTGAGCTCGATGCCGAGATCGGTCCCGTACGGCTGGTTGACGCGGTTGATCAGCGCGACCTTGGCGGAGGTCACGTTCGCGGCGCCGAAGTAGGCCGCGTACGGGGGGTCGCTGGCCAGCGCGAGTCGATAGATGCGCAGGGGGACGGTGGCCGGCACGGCCCGCGGCTGCGGATCGAAGTCCGAGAACGGGTCGGGCTCGTCGACGCCGCCCCGCTCGACGAACCTCCCGTGCTGGTTGGGCAGGTCGCGACCGAAGTAGCTCACGTACGCGGTCTGCTCGCGATGGAAGTACGGGTCGACGTACCACGCCCCCTCGGGGCCGATCACGGAGGCGTGGAAGCCGAGCGAGCCGAGGTCCAGGTGGACGGTGGAGCCGGGCACGTCGATCCCGGTTCCCGAGTAGGTGGAGATCTCCGGATGCCGCGCGGCCAGCCCGGGCTCCATCACCGCGGACCGCCGGATCGCGAAACGCTCGAAGTCGCCGCGGGGCGTGGGCAGCGAGATCGTCAGCGAGGGGCCGGCGGTGACACCGGCGGCGAGCTCGTTCGGCGCCCCGGAGAGCACCCCCTCGAGCGAGGAGCGGTCGAGCTCGAGCGCCTGGAAGCGGGCGGGCTGGACGGCGAGGCGAGCGTCGCTGCGAGCGGACGCGCGCTCAGCGGAGATCCGATGCCAGGCGGCCGCCGAGCCTTCGGCGCTTGCGGAGGCCGAGGCGCTCGGGACGCAGGCCAGGGCCGTGAGGCAGATGACGACGATCGTCCCGCTCCGATGCACCGGCCGATCCTACAGACGGCCCACTCCCGGCTCGCCGCTAGAGGTCGATGCCGCGCCCGGCGAAGAAGCCGGAGCCGGTGGCGATCTGCTCGATCACCTCATCGGAGACGGGCGCGTCGGTGGTCATCGCCATCACCGCCTCGTCCCCGCTCGCCTCGGCGCCGACGGCCGCCGAGACGATGTTGACGCCGTGCTCGCCGAAGGCGGTACCGACGCGGCCGATCATCCCGGGCTGGTCGGCGTAGCGGAAGACCGCGAGGTGGTCGGCGAACGGCATGTAGAAGCTGTGCCCCCAGACCCCCACCAGATAGGGGACGTTGCGCGGCCCGACCCCGGTCCCGGCGACCTCGACCCCGCCGAGGCGGACCCGGATCAGCTCGGTGAAGTCCTCTGACGCGGCCTCCTTGAGCTCGGTGAGCTCGATGCCCCGGTCCTCCGCCATCGCCGGGGCGTTGACGAGGTTGACCGGCTCCTCGGTGTGGCCCGACAGGATCCCGACCAGGACCGCGATCCCGAGCAGCCGCGTGTCGTGCTCGGCGATCCGCCCGTGGAAGGCGACCTCGACCCGGTCGATCGACCCGTCCCCGAGCCCCTGGGCCAGGCGCCCGAGCTTCTCGCACAGGGGCACGAACGGAGCCAGCGCCTCCATCGCCTCGGGCCGGACGGCGGCGATGTTGACCGCGTTGGTGACCACGCCGCCGTTGAGCGCCGCCCTGACCTGCTCGGCGGTGACGATCCCCGCCCGGTCCTGTGCCTCGGCCGTCGATGCCCCGAGGTGCGGGGTGACGACGATGTCGTCGCGCTCGAAGAGCGGATGCTCGGTGAACGGCTCGGAGGGAAAGACATCGAGCGCCGCGCCGCCGACCTTGCCGGACTCGAGCCCGGCGAGCAGCGCGTCGAGGTCGATCAGCTCCCCGCGCGCGCAGTTGACGATCCGCACGCCGTCGCGCATCAGCGAGATCGCCTCGGCGTCGATCCAGCCGACCGTCTCCGGGGTCTTCGGGAGATGGATCGTGATCAGGTCGGCACGCGCGTAGAGCTCCTCGCTCGAGCCGACGCCCTCGACGCCGAGCTCGCGGAAGCGCTCCGGGGCGACGAACTTGTCGAACGCGACCACGTCCATGTCGAACGCCTGCGCCCGCTGGGCCACGAGCTGGCCGATGCGGCCGAAGCCGATCACCCCCAGCGTCTTGCCGTAGAGCTCGTTGCCGGCGTAGCGCGAGCGCGCCCACTCCCCGTCGACCAGCGAGCCGTGCGCCTGGGGCACGTTGCGGCAGAGCGCGAGGGCCAGGGCGAGCGTGTGCTCGGCGGCCGCGATCGAGTTCGACTCGGGCGCGTTGGCGACGATGATCCCGCGCTCGGTCGCCGCGTCCATGGCGACGTTGTCGACTCCGGTGCCGGCGCGGCCGATCACCTTCAGCCGCCCGGCCAGCGCGATCAGCTCCGGGGTCATCTTCGTCGCCGAGCGGATCAGGATCGCGTCGAACTCCCCGATCCGGCGCTCGAGCTCGTCCTGGTCCCAGTCGAGCCCGAGCTCGACCTCGAACTCCGAGCGCAGCAGCTCGACCCCGGCGTCGGCGATCTTCTCCTTCACCAGCACGCGCGGGATCGGCTCGGTCAGGGTCAGTTCCGGGGCCACGGCCGCGGAAGGTTAGCCAGCGCGCAGTCGCGAGTGCCGGCGCCCGTAGAGGAAGTAGAGGGCGAAGCCGATCGCGAGCCAGATCCCGAACCGCTCCCACGTCTCCCACGGGAGCTTGGTCATCAGGTAGACGCAGAGCGCTGCGCCGATGATCGGGAACACCGGCACGAACGGAACCCGGAAGCCGCGCTCGAGCTCAGGTCTCGTCCGGCGGAGCACGATCACGCCGACGTTGACCACCAGGAACGCGAACAGAGTGCCGATGTTGACCAGCTCGGCGAGGCTCTTCAGCGGCACGAACGCGGCCAGTACCCCCGCGAGCAGGGCGACGAGCAGCGTCAGCACCACCGGGGTTTTACGGGCTTCCCAGAGCTTCCCGATCCAGGCCGGGACGAGGCCATCACGGCTCATCGCGAAGCCGATCCGCGTCTGCCCGTACATGATCGTCAGCACGACGCTGGTGATCGCGACCATGGCGCCGAGCGAGATCAGGTCGGCGGCCCAGCCGATCCCGGCTCCCTCGCTGAGCGCGACCGCCAGGGGGGCGTCCGAGCCCTTGAGCTTGCTCGAGGGGCACCGCCGCCGTGGCGACGATCGAGACCGCGATGTAGAGCACGGTGGCGACCGCGAGCGAGCCGATGATCGCGATCGGCAGGTCGCGCCCGGGCTTCTTCGCCTCCTCGCCCGAGGTCGAGACAGCGTCGAACCCGATGTAGGCGAAGAAGATCAACGCCGCGGCCTCCTCGACGCCGGCGTAGCCGTTGGTGAAGAAGGGCGTGAGGTTGTCGGAGTCGAATGCGGTCACCCCGATCGCGATGAAGACGAGCAGGACGAGGACCTTGAACAGGACCATGAACGAGTTCGCGCGGACGCTTTCACGCACGCCGGCGATCAGCACCGCCGCGACAGCGAGGACCAGGAACAGGGCCGGCAGGTTTACCTCACCGCCCTCCCCCGGCGGTGCGGCGATCGACTTCGAGAGCTCGATAGAGAACAGCGAGCCGAGCAGCTCCTGCAGATAGCCGCCCCAGCCCACCGCGACCGCGGCGACCGAGAGCCCGTACTCGAGGATCAGGTCCCAGCCGATGATCCAGGCGACGAACTCGCCCAGGGTGGCGTAGCCGAACGTGTAGGCGCTGCCGGAGACCGGGATGCTTGAGGAGAGCTCCGCGTAGGAGAGGGCCGAGAAGGCGCAGGTGACGCCGGCAAGGACGAAGGAGAGCACGATCGCCGGGCCCGAGAACGCGACCGCCTCGCCGAGGATCACGAAGATCCCGGTGCCGATGATCGCGCCGATGCCGAGCGCCGTCAGGTCCACGGCACCCACCGCGCGCCGCAGCGTCTGCCCGCCCTCGCCCTCCGACTCGGCGATCAGGTCGTCGACCGGCTTGGTCGCGAACAGCTCTCTCCAGCCGCTCATGGGCGGCACCTACCCCGCGCCGTGGGTCGAAATCCGACTGGGTCAGCGACGCACGTCGGGGGCGTGCTCGACGGCCCAGTCGATGCACGCGGTGAGCGCCTCGACGTCCGCCGGGTCGACCGCCGGGAACATCCCGATCCGCAGCTGGTTGCGGCCCAGCTTGCGGTACGGCTCGGTGTCGACGATCCCGTTCGCGCGCAGGGTCGCCGCGAGAGCGGCGGCGTCGACGCCCTCGTCGAAGTCGATCGTGCCGACGACGCCGGAGCGCTTCGCCGGGTCGGCGACGAACGGGGTCGCGAACCCGCTGGCCTCGGCCCAGCCGTAGAGGTGGCCCGACGACGCCCGGCAGCGCTCCACGCACCAGTCGAGCCCGCCCGAGTCGAGCATCCAGTCGAGCTGATCGGCGAGCAGCAACAAGGTGGCGACCGCCGGCGTGTTGTAGGTCTGGTCCTTGCGGGAGTTCTCGAGCGCGGTGGCAAGCGACAGGAACGCGGGCCGCCAGCGGTCGTCGGCGCCGTCGAGCTCCGTGATCCGGGCGATCGCGGCCGGGCTCAGCAGGGCCAGCCAGAGGCCGCCGTCGGAGCCGAAGCCCTTCTGCGGCGCGAAGTAGTAGGCGTCGGCCTGGGACGCGTCGAGGGGCAGGCCTGCGGCCCCGGAGGTCCCGTCGACGAGCACCAGGGCGTCGCCGGCGCCGGCGGGGCGCTCGACCGCGACCATGACGCCGGTCGAGGTCTCGTTGTGCGCCCAGGCGATCGCGTCGGCCGCCGGGTCGGCGGCGGGAGCCGGGGCGTCGCCCGGATCGGCCTCGATCACGATCGGCTCGGCGAGGAACGGCGCCGCCGCGGTCGCCTTCGCGAACTTGCTCGAGAACTCCCCGTAGCTGAGGTGCAGCGGGCGCTCGCGGACCAGCCAGACCGCGGCGGCGTCCCAGAACGCGGTCGTACCGCCGTTGCCGAGCGCGACCTCGTAGCCCTCGGGCACGGCGAACAGCTCAGCGATCCCGGCCCGGACCCGGGCCACGAGGTCCTTGACCGGCCGCTGCCGATGCGAGGTGCCCATCACCCCCGCCGCGTCGGCGAGTCGCGCGAGCGCCTCGGGGCGGACCTTCGAGGGGCCGCAGCCGAAGCGGCCGTCGGCGGGACGCAGGTCATCGGGGATGCGAGCAGGGGTTGCGTTGGTCATCGAAGTCTGAGCAGATAGGGTGCTCGGAGTGAGCTTGGAAGAGGCGAGGGAGCCCATCGAGGGCGCCGGATACACGGTCGCGAGCCTCGATGGCCTGGGCGAAGGTTACGGGTTCCGCAAGGTCCGTCGTGACCTCGGCGTGACCGAGTTCGGCGTCAACGCGATCGTCCTTCCGGCCGGCTGGGAGACCGGCGGCCACTACCACGACCGCCAGCAGGAGCTCTACTTCCTGCACAGCGGCCGAATCGAGATCGAGTTCGGCGACGGCAGCGCCTACGAGCTCGGCCCGGGAGGGATTGCGCGGGTCGACGCGGCGACCGTGCGCTCGATCCGCAACCGGGGCCCCGAGGACGCCGTCTACGTCGTCGTCGGCGGCGAGGGCGGCTACGTCGGGCGCGACGGGCAGTTGCCCGAGGGCGAGGACGGCCGCTCGCGTCAGATCCCTGACGCGGACAACGGTTGAAGGCCCATACCGCCTATCTGACGTTCGAGACCGACGAGCGCCGCGAGTTCGTCCGCATCACCGACGAGGTCCAGGCCGCGGTGGACGAGTCGCGGATCGCGGAGGGCATGGCGCTGGTCTCGGCGATGCACATCACTGCCGGCGTCTGGATCAACGACGACGAGCCCGGGATCCAGGCGGACACGCTCGAGTGGCTCGACAAGCTCGCGCCGCCGTCGTGGAAGCCGCCGGCGAACGACGTCGCCGCCGAGCTCTCACCCGACCCCGGCGACTACCGCCACCACCGGGGCGGCGAGGACAACGGCGACGCGCACCTGAAGAACCTGCTCACCCACCACCAGGTGATCGTGCCGGTGACCGCCGGCCGGCTCGACCTCGGCCCCTGGCAGGCGATCTTCTACTGCGAGTTCGACGGCCGCCGCCCGAAGCGGCTCGTGATCAAGGTCCTGGGCGAGTAGCCGCCGCTATTCGTCCCAGCTGAACGGCGGGTACTTCGTGACCATCCACGTCGCGTAGGCGTGGCCGCGCACCAGCCACCTCAGCGGGACGAAGATGAGCGCGAACATGCCCTCGGGCAGTTCCTCGGTGAACAGGATCACGAAGATCCCGACGAAGGCGACGATGCCCGCGACCGTGCCCAGGACCCCGGCGACGAACAGGTAGGGGATCGCGAGCAGCCAGGCGACCAGCGGCCGCCAGTTCTCCACGTGCTCGGGGTAGTCGATGTCCACCCGCACCGGGTAGTCCGGCTCCTCGTCGAGCGAGAAGGGCGGGTAGCGGTCGGTGAGCAGGTACACGTAGGCCGTGACGCGGTAGCTCCACCGGATCACCCCGAGCAGGAAGTCGAAGATCCCGCGCGGGAAGCGGCCCGTGAACAGGACGGCGAAGAACGCGCCGATGATCGCGAAGAAGGCGCCGATCCCGACGAAGATCAGAGCGATGTAATGCGGGAAGGCGATCAGCCACTTGACGAGCGGCAGGAATCGGCTGGTAGCGCTCTTGGCGCTCGGCGTAGAGGCGGACCGGGTAGTCGCCGGCCGCGGTCACGGCGGCGGGCTCGGGGGTTGGCGGGGGCGGCGGAGGAGTGGTGGCTTCCATCTGGCCCCCCTCGAGACCGCTAACCCCCGCTGCCGGGTCGCGCACTGCGACGAACGTTAGGTCCGGCTCAGAATTCCTGGTCGATCCAGGGCATCATCGAGCGCAGTTCCTTGCCGACGCTCTCGATCTGCTGCCCGGCCGCTTCGTCGCGCATACGCTGGAAGTTCTCGGCCCCGGCGCGGTTCTCGGCGATCCACTCGCGCGCGAACTCGCCCGACTGGATGTCGGCGAGAACCTGCTTCATCGCCTCGCGGACCTCGGGGCCGATCACCTTGGGGCCCCGCGTCATGTCGCCGTACTCGGCCGTGTTCGAGATCGAATAGCGCATCCCCTGGATGCCCTTCTCGTACATCAGGTCGACGATCAGCTTCAGCTCGTGCAGGGTCTCGAAGTACGCCAGCCGAGGGTCGTAGCCGGCCTCGACAAGGGTGTCGAACCCCGCCTGCACGAGCTCGGTCGCGCCGCCGCAGAGCACCGATTGCTCGCCGAAGAGGTCGGTCTCGCATTCGTCCTTGAACGTCGTCTCGATGATCCCGGCACGGCCGCCGCCGATCCCGGCGGCGTAGGCGAGCACCAGATCCTTCGCGTTGCCGGTCGCGTCCTGAGCGATGGCCATCAGGCAGGGGACGCCCTTGCCCTCCTCGTACTGGCGCCGCACCAGGTGGCCGGGCCCCTTCGGCGCGACCATGCCGACGTCGACGCCGGCCGGCGGGTCGATCTGCCCGAAGTGGACCGAGAACCCGTGGGCGAACATCAGCAGGTCGCCGGGGGCGATCCCGTCGAAGATCTCCTGCTCCCAGACCTCGGCCTGCTTCTCATCGGGCAACAGGACCATCACCACGTCGCCGCGGCTGGCGGCGTCGGGGATGTCGATCACCTCGAGCCCGGCCGCCTCGGCCTTCGCCCGGCTCGACGAGTCGGCCCGCAGGCCGACGACGACGTCGTGGCCGGATTCCTTCAGGTTGAGCGCGTGCGCGTGGCCCTGCGACCCGTAACCGAGGATCGCGATCGTCTTGCCCTTCAGCGCGTCGGGGTTGGCATCGGCCTCGTAGAAAATTCCGTCGTCAGGCATGGCGAGCGCATGCTAGATGTCCGGTCGCTCGACGAACCACTCGGTGAACTCGCGGCAGAGCCCGTCGGCGTCGAAACGGATCACGAAGCAGTTGTCGAACACCCGGGTCACCGGGCCGGCGGGCACCTCCGCGTAGCTGCTGGTGCCGACGGCGACCGCGACGTCGCCGTCGACGGCAACCGCCCTGTACTCGGCCTCGTAGGTGCCCTCGGGGTCGCGGGTCGAGGCGTCGTCCTCGTCGCCCTCGCCGAGCCACGACTCGACCACGGCCTCGCGCCCCTCGATCGGCTCGTCGTACGGGTGGTAGCGATAGACGACGTCGGCGCTGAACAGGGCCGCGATCTCGTCGCGGTCATAGCTCTTCCACGCCCGCACGTAGGCGTCGAGCCAGCGATCGACGGCCTCCTTGGTCAACTCGGATCCTCCTCGCTCGAAAGTGATCGATCGGACGTTATCCGTCCGGAACAGCGTCTTCGGCCAGGAGGGCGCGGAGGTCGCGCTCTGCGGTCGCTCTCTCGAAGTTCTTCCGTCGCAGGTGCGCTGCGACGCTGTCGAGCTCAACGATCACCCGCTGGTCGATCCAGACGCAATCGCCGACGATGGGCTGCCCGGCGACGGTCAGGGGATGGTTGAACCTCGGTCGCGGCAGGTCGCGCTCGATCAAGAACTCGCGAAACCGCGCCTCAAGCTCATCGTGCGTCCGGTTCGTGCCGAGCGAGCTCTCCGCGAGGACAGCTCGGATCGCGCGCACGCCGCGGCGGCCCGGATAGCGCTCGACGAGGGTCGCGAGCGGCACGACGTCCGCAGAGCCGCCTGTACTCGGCCTCGTCGAAGGCCGCCCGGAGTCGATGGATGGGCACGCACGAGGCCAGGTCCAAGAGGGTGCGCGCCGTCGTGGTGACCGGGATCCCGTCGATCTCGGTGAGCTCGTCCGGCGGAAGCCGCGATCGATGAAAGGCGATTGCCGCCGTTGAGCGGAGTCCCCGAGGGGCGGTCACGTGTAGCGGGAACGCCGGCCCGATCGGGAGGGCTCGCAGCCGTGCGGCGGAGATGTGGCTGAGCGCGGCGCCCGTCCCGCCGGCGAGCACGGCCGCCATGAAGCGACCGGTCTCGGTCAATAGGCGGTGGCCGAGGGCGAACACTCCGCGGTGGACGATCCGCAACGTCCCGCGCTCGATCCGCCGACCGATCGCCCGATCGCAGGCGCCTTCGGCGAGCAATTGCCGGCGGGCCAGGACGCCGTGCTGACGCTCCGCCAGCTCGGCGATTCGGCGGTCGAGATCGCGAGTCCGCAGTTTCGGACGGATAGCGTCCGTTCGCGCACTCTGGAAGGACATGGGGCAAGCGTGACCGCGAAGTACGCACGAGTGGCGCTCGCCGTGCGCCGGGTCTCTGGCTAGTTCAGCGCAGCTCCCGGCGCAAGAGCTTGCCCGATGCGGTCCGGGGCAGCTCGGAGACGAACTCGAAGCGCTTCGGGACCTTGTGGCCGGCGAGCGCCGAGGCGCAGTGGGCCCGCAGGTCGTCGGCGCTCGGCCCCGGTCCGGCGCGGAGCACGACCACGGCCGTGACCGCCTCCTGCCACTCGCGGTCGGCGCGACCGACGACGGCGGCGTCGGCGACCTCCGGATGGCGCTTGAGCACCGCCTCGACCTCGCTCGGGATCACGTTCTCGCCGCCGGAGACGATCACGTCACCGAGCCGCCCGGTGACGTAGAGGAATCCGTCGTCGTCGATCCGGCCGAGGTCGCCGGTGTGCAGCCAGCCGTCCTGGTCGGCGACGCCGGGGGCCACGGTCGGGCCCTGGACGAGGATCTCCTCCTCCTGGATCCGCAGGTGGGTCGTGAGCAGCGAGCGGCCGGCCGAGCCGAGGCGGCGGCGCGCGTCGCCCGGGGAGAGCGTCGTCACCTGCGAGGCCGCCTCGGTGAGCCCGTAGGTCTGGACCACGGTGGCCCCGCGCCCGAGCGCCTCCTCGAGCACGTCCTCGGGCACCGGGCCGCCGCCGACCAGCACGGCGCGCAGCGGCAATAGGTCGACCTCGGCCTCGAGCAGCCGGATCAGCTGGGTGGCGACGACCGAGATCAGCGTCGCGCCGTCGCCCTGGAGCGACTCCGCGACCCGGTCGACGTCGAAGCCGTCGTGCACGACGACCGCGGTCCCGTAGATGACGCTGCGCATGACGATCGAGAGCCCGCCGACGTGGAACAGCGGCAGGCAGCAGAGCCAGCGATCGGTGGGCTCGACGCCGAGGTTGAAGGCCGACCCGACCGCGCTCCAGAGGTGATTGCCGTAGGTGAGGCCGACCGGCCGCGGGCTCCCGGAGGTGCCGCTGGTGAGGATCCGGCAGTGCAGGGCGTCCAGGTCGTGCTCGCCGAGCAGCGGGAGATCGGCCTCGGTGAGCCCCAGGTCCGGGGTGCCGTGGACGGTCAGCGCCGGATGCGACCGGGCCAGCTCCGCCTCGAGCTCCGGCGCCGGGAGGCGGGTGTTGACCGGATACGCGACCGCCCCCAGCTTCATCAGGGCGTGCAGGAGGACGACGTACTCGATCCCGGGATCGAGCATCAGCGCCACGGTGGCGTCGCGGCGCACCCCGCGGGCTGCGAGTCGCCGGGCCGCGGCGGTCGCGTCGCGCTCGAGCTCGGCGTAGGTCATCGCGGACCCGCCGGCGATCAGGGCGTAGCGATCGGGGCAGGTCTCGGCGCGCTGAGAAAGCCAATTGTCGAGGAGCATCTGTGCCGCGCGAACGTTACGAGAAGGTTGGCCCCTGTGGCATTGTTGCGAGCCGTGCCCACCCCGCACAAGGACGCACCGCCGCGCGAGGCGCTCTATGCGCCGATCGAGTGGACCGCCGCCGCCGAGTACGAGGACGTCCTCTACGACCGGGCGGAGGCCATCGCGCGCATCACGATCAACCGGCCGGAGGTCCACAACGCCTTCCGGCCGCAGACGCTGGCCGAGCTGCGCGACGCCTTCCGCCGGGCCCGCGACGACATCGACGTGGCCGCGATCGTCTTCACCGGCGCGGGCGAGGAGGCGTTCTGCTCCGGCGGCGATCAGCGGATCCGCGGCGACGACGGCTACATGGGCGACGACGAGGTCGCCCGCCAGGGCGTCGGGCGGCTGGACGCGGGCGACCTGCATCTGCAGATCCGCCGCCTGCCGAAGCCCGTGCTGGCGGCCGTCGCCGGCTACGCCGTCGGCGGCGGTCAGGTCCTGCATCTGGTCTGCGACCTGTCGATCGCGGCCGGGAACGCCGTCTTCGGCCAGACCGGTCCGCGCGTGGGCAGCTTCGACGGCGGCTTCGGCGCCGGCCTGCTCGCGCGGGCGGTCGGGGTGCGCAAGGCGAAGGAGATCTGGTTTCTCTGCCGGCTCTACTCGGCCGAGGAGGCGCTCGAGATGGGGCTCGTCAACGCGGTGGTCCCGCTGCCCGAGCTCGAGCGCGAGTACGTCGCCTGGGCGCGCGAGATGGCCGCGCTCTCGCCGCTGGCGCTCCGGCTGCTGAAGTCGAGCTTCAACGCCGCCGAGGACGGCCTCACGGGGCTACAGCAGCTCTCCCACGACGCAACGCTGCTCTTCTACATGACCGAGGAGGGCCAGGAGGGCCGCGACTCCTACAAGCGCCACGAGCGCCCGGACTTCTCCAAGTACCCCCGGCGTCCGTGAACCCGCGCATCTGGCTGATGGCGGCGCGCCCGCGGACGCTGCCGGCCGCGATCGCGCCGGTGCTCGTCGGGTCGGCGGCGGCGTGGTGGGCCGCCAACGACGCCTGCGAGTCGGTCGCGGACGCCGTCCCGAGCTCCGGCTACGTGCTGGTGTTCTGCGACCCGACGTTCCGCTGGGGCGCGTTCTTCGCCGCCCTGATCGGCTCGATCTTCATCCAGATCGGCACCAACCTCGCCAACGACTACTCGGACGCCAAGCGCGGCGCCGACACCGCCGATCGCCTCGGCCCCGTGCGGGTCACCTCGGCCGGGCTCGTCGCTCCGCGACGCGTGCTGTACGCCACCTGGCTCGCCTTCGGCATCGCGGTGATCGCGGGGATCTACCTCGCGACCGTCGCCGGCCCGATCATCATCGTCGTGGGCGCCGCCTCGATCCTCGCCGGCGTCCTCTACACCGGGGGCCCGCGGCCGTACGGCTACGCCGGAATGGGCGAGCTGTTCGTGTTCCTGTTCTTCGGCCTCGTCGCGGTCAACGGCTCCTACTACGTCCAGCTCGAGGAGCTCGACTGGCTCCCCTTCTGGCTCTCGGTCTCGGTCGGGCTGCTCTCCACCGCGATCCTCGTCGTGAACAACGTCCGCGACATCGAGACGGACCGCCGCGCCGGCAAGCGCACGCTCGCGGTCCGCCTGGGCCGCGAGCGCACCCGGGTTCTGTACGAGGCCTGCGTCGGCGGCGCCTTCGTCGTCCTCGTCGTCGGCCTGGTCGCGGCGGACGGTCCGCTCGCGGCGCTGATCGGCCTGTTCGCCGCCCCGCTGGCGATCAAGCCGCTGCGGGCGGTGCTCGAGCGGACGGACGGCCCGGCGCTCAACGGGGCCCTCGCCGGCACCGGAGCGCTCCTCGCCGCCTTCAGCCTCCTCGTCTCGCTCGGGCTCCTGCTCGCGTCCTGAGCCGATGAGGATCACCGACGTCGAGCTGATCCCGCTCGCGCTTCCGTTCGCGCGCCCGTACGTGACCGCGCGGGGGTCCCTCGAGCGCCGCGAGGTCTACCTGGTGCGGCTGCTCACCGACGAGGGCATCGAGGGCCTGGGCGAGGCGGTACCGCTCGCGCTCCGCGGCGGCGCGGACATGCGCTCCGTCTTCCGCGGGCTGCTCAAGGGAACCCGTCGCCTGAAGCGCGCCGACCTCTCGGACTTCGCCGGCAGCGATCCGCTGCTGGCCGCGGTCGACGCCTTCATCCACACAGCGGCCGGCCGCCGCCTCCCGGCGCCCGCGAAGGCGGCGATCGAGATGGCGATCTTCGACCTCGCCGGGAAGGCCTCCGGGCGGCCGGTGTGGTCGCTGCTCGGCGCCGAGCGCGGCGCACCCCGTGCCCTGCAACGCGACCCTGGTCGGCGGTGCGCCGCAGAGCCGTCGCCGAGGAGGCCGAGCGCTGGGCCGAGAGCGGCTTTACGACCTTCAAGCTCAAGCTCGGCACGGGAGACGACGTCGCCCAGGTGCGGGCGGTGCGCGAGCGGCTCGGGCCGGAGGCGAAGCTCCGGGTCGACGCCAACGGGGCCTGGGACGTCGACGAGGCGCTCGGCGTGCTGCGGCTGATCGAGCCCCTGGGAATCGAGCTGGTCGAGCAGCCGGTCTCCGACGCGGCCGGGATGGCGAAGGTGACCGCCGCGGTGTCGACGCTGATCGCCGCCGACGAGACGGTCGAGCGGGTCAAGGACGCCGAGCGGGCCAAGCGGAACCGGGCCTGCGACCTGGCCACCGTGAAGCTCTCCAAGGTCGGCGGAATCGGGGAGGCGAACGGGATCGCCGGGCAGCTTCCGATCTACCTCTCGAGCGCCCTCGATGGCCCGGTCGGCATCGCCGCCGCCGCGCACGCCGCGCAGGCGCTGCCGTTCTCGGGTCCGGCCGACGGCCTGGCGCACGGGCTCGCGACCCAGGTCCTGTTCGCGGGGTCGATCGCCACCCGGGCCTGCACGCTCGAAGGACCGCTGCTGCGGCGTTCCCGACGGTCCGGGCCTGGGTGTCGAGCTGGACGAGGAGGCGCTGGCCGCGCACCGGCTCTAGCGTTAGGCGCGGCGTGGACCCGACCAATCGCAATACCGCGCTCGCGTCCGCGATGGTCTCCGAGCTCGCCCGCTGCGGGGTCCGCGAGGCGGTGATCAGCCCCGGGTCGCGGTCGACGCCGCTGGCGCTGGCGCTCTGGCGCGAGCCGTCGATCGAGGCGCGGGTGATCGTCGACGAGCGCTCGGCCGGGTTCTTCGCCCTCGGCGCCGCACAGGCGACGGGTCGCCCGACGGCGGTCCTCTGCACCTCGGGCACCGCCGCCGCCAACCTCCATCCGGCCGTCTGCGAGGCCGACGAGTCGGCCGTCGGGCTGATCGTGCTCACCGCCGACCGGCCGCCGGAGCTGCGCGGGATCGGCGCCGGGCAGACGATCGACCAGCTGAAGCTCTACGGCTCGGCGGTGCGGTGGTTCTGCGAGGTCGGGACCCACGACGCCGACGACGCCGGCCTGCTGCATTTCCGCTCGGTCGCCTGCCGCGCCTACTGGACCGCCGTCGGCGACCCCCGTCCGGGCCCCGTGCACCTGAACGTCCCGTGGCGGGACCCGCTCGGACCCGAGCCGCGCCCCGGCGAGGTGACCGCCTCGGCCCCGCTGGCGCTCGAGGGCCGACCGGGCGGACTGCCGCTGACGACGGTGCCGCCGGCGCCGCCCGTGCCGGCCGGGGCGCTCGTGGAGGCGCTCGCCGAGCGGGTGCGCGAGTCGCGGCGCGGCCTGATCCTCGCCGGCCGCCTGCCCGACGCCTCCGCGTCGGCGGCGATCGCCGAGCTCGCCCGCGCCACGGGCTTTCCGATCCTCGCCGAGCCGACCTCCCAGATCCGCCTCGGACCCCACGACCGCGGCCTGGTCGTCTCCGCCTACGAGGCCGTCGCCCGCAGCCGACCGCCCGAGCTGACCCCGGATTTCACCCTGCGCTTCGGCGAGCTGCCGACATGCAAGCCGCTGCGCCAGTGGCTAGCCGAGCTCGGCGACGCTGCCCCACGTCGTCGTCGACCCCGCCCACGGCTGGAACGAGCCGAGCCGGATCGCCGGCGCGATGGTCCGCGCGCAGCCCGAACCGCTTGCCCGCGCCGTCGCCGCCGAGCTCGAGGGCGCCGCCGGCGGACGAGTCGTGGGCGAGCTCATGGCTGGAAGCCGATCGGCGCGCTCGCGAGGCGGTCGCCGCGGAGCTCGAGGGCGTCGCCGAGCCCTCGGAGCCCGGGCTGCAGGCGGCGCTCGGGGAGCTCTACGCCGACGGCGAGCTCGTCTACACGGCCTCGAGCATGCCGATTCGCGACCAGGAGGCCTTCCTCCCGGGCGG
Source organism: uncultured Solirubrobacterales bacterium (assembly GCA_963729065.1). Taxonomy (GTDB): domain Bacteria; phylum Actinomycetota; class Thermoleophilia; order Solirubrobacterales; family 70-9; genus WHSW01. The sequence goes on along the minus strand of CAVSMS010000004.1, from coordinate 636,727 downwards.
CGACGGCCGAGGTGCTCTTCCTCGCCAACCGCGGCGCCAACGGGATCGATGGTCTCGTCTCGTCCGGGATCGGCGCCGCGGCGGCAAGCGGGCGCCCGACGATCATCGTCACCGGCGACCTCGGCCTGCTCCACGACCTCGGCGGGCTGGCGGCCGTGGCCGAGGCGACGGCCCCGGTGCGGATCGTCGTCGTCGCCAACGACGGCGGCGGGATCTTCGACTTCCTGCCCCAGGCCTCCCAGCTCGGCGAGGCCGAGTTCGAGGCCCTGCTCACCACCCCGCGCGGCCTCGATCCGGCGAAGGCCGCGAGCCTCTTCGGCCTACCTCACCGGCGGATCGAGTCGCTGGCCGAGCTCGGCGAGGCGCTGGCCGCCGGCACGGGACTGATCGAGGTCCCCGTGGACCGCACGGCGAACGTCGCCCTGCACCGGCGCCTCGCCGCCGCAGCGCAAGCCGCCCTGTAGGCGCGGGCGTGGAGGCCCAGCCCCGGCGATCGGGGCTGGACCTCCGCGCCGCCCGCGCGGTCCCGCCCTACGAGCTCGGTTCGAGCTGGCCGCGGATGGCGCCGTTCGGGAAGGCGCCGTTGTGGATGTTGCAATAGAACTCGGCCGGGTTGCGGCGAACCTGCCGCAGAACCGCCGGATCGGCGTTCACGCACCTCGGACCGCCATTGAGCGCGGTAGTGAGGTTGACCACGATCGGACCGGGGACGCCGGCGGCGCCGTCGTGGATGTGCATCAGCGTCGCCGTGGCGATTCCGGCGTAGCGCTCGTCGACGCAGGCCTGGCCGGATCCCGGCTTGACGTCGATGAACACCGACCCCCGGCCGTCGGCGTCACCCGGGCCGGGCGCCTCCTGGGCGTCCGCTCATGCGGCCGAAGAGATGGGTGGGTCCCACCGTCGACGGCATCGAGCTCCCCACGAGGCTCGAATCGAGCTGGCCGCGAATCGCGCCGTTGGGGAAATCTCCGTTGTGGATGTTCACGTAGAAGTCGGCCGGGTTGCGGTCGATCGTCCGCACCTGCCCGACCGGCGCGGTCACGCAGCCGCCGTTGATCACCGGGGTGAGGTTGACGACGATCGGCCCCGCGACGCCGGCCGCGCCCGCATGGATGTGCATCAGGGTCGGCGTCGCGATGTTGTTGTGCCGCTGGGAGATGCAGACCTGCCCGTCGGGGACCTTGATGTTGAGCAGCGCCACGCCCGTGCCGTCGGCGTCACCGGGCCCGGGTGCCTCCTGCGCTCCGGTCATGTTCGCGAACTTCATCCCGGCTGACGCGGACGGCACCCCGAAGGCCACCAACCAGGCGCTCGCCAGGACGACCAACAACACGACTCGACTCGGCCTCATCCTGTCCTCCCGTTCGTTTCTCCGACCAGACACGCCATGAGCCCGGGCCCATCCCGGACCCGCACCACTCGCCTGTGACTACGTGCAGCGACCCTAAATGGATTGCCCGGTCCGATCAACCGGCGAGCAGTGGCAGCAGCGCCTCGAGCTTGAGCTCGGTCTCGGCCAGCTCGGCCTCCGGGTCGGAGTCGCCGACGATCCCGGCGCCGGCGTAGAGGTGGGCGGTGCGATCGCGCAGCAGCGCGGAGCGCAGGCCAACGCAGAACTCGCCGTCCTCCGCGGCGTCCATCCAGCCGATCGGGCCGGCGTACCAGCCGCGGTCGAGGTCCTCGAGGTCCGCGATCAGACCCAGGGCGGTCCCTTCAGGCTCGCCGCCGACCGCCGGGGTCGGGTGCATGACCGCGGCGAGCTCCACCGCCGACAGCGGCTCCGCGAGCTGGGCGTGCACCGCGGTCGCCAGGTGCTGGATGTTGGCGACCTTGATCACGCTCGGGCTCCCGCTCGGCCTCGACCCACACGGAGCGCGGCGCGAGCGCGCGCTCGATCCGCCGGGCGACGATCCGATGCTCGACCCGGTTCTTGGCGCTGTGCAGCAGCTGCTCGCCGAGGTGGTCGTCGACCGCAGGGTCGGCGCTGCGCCGGGTCGAGCCGGCGAGCGCGACGGTCGCCGCGCTGGCCCCGTTGCGGCGGACGAGGAGCTCCGGGCTGGCGCCGATGAACGCGCCCTCAGGGGAGCCGGCGCAGAAGCAGAAGCAGGAGCCGAAGACCTCGCGCAGGGCGCCGTACACCGGCGCCGGGTCGTGCGCCGCGGGCGCGTCGACCGCGACCTCCCGCGCGAGCACGACCTTGTCCAGCTCGCCGGCGCGGATCCGCCCCGTCGCCTCGGCGACGATCGTCTCGTAGCGGCCCGGAGGGCTGACGCTGCGGATCGTCGTCTCCCCGCGCGGATGCGGGTCGAGCATCGCCAGCGGCTCCTCGCGCAGCGAGGCCAGCCGGCGCTCGAGCCGCCCGCGCACGGCGTCCCGGTCCCCGCCGGCGGAGACGACCGCGGCGAGCGTGAGCCAGGTTCGCGACCCGCGGCGCAGGAGGGAGAGCTCGGGGAGCACCAGCAGCGCCGGCGGGAACGACGACCAGGGAGGCGTCGAGGCCCCGTCGGGGGCGAACGCGAAGCCCCCTGTCCACACCGGCCCGGCGCCGGCCGGCATCCCGGCCGGCTCGCTCGCGATCCGGTCGCGGGTGACCGCGGAGCAGTCGGCGATCAGGTCGGCGAACCGGTCCGGGCCGCGCGAGACCGCCTCGTGGGCGGAGCCGAGCCCGGCGAGCGCGAAGCCGTCGCGGTCGGGCTGCTCCCATGCGAACCAGCGGTCGGCCGCCAGCCGCGAGGCGAAGACCAGCGCCGAGGGATCACGGATCTCAGCCTCGACCGTGGCGCTGACGAGGGTCCGGCGCCCGGCCGGCGCCCGCGCGAGCGCCTCCTCGAGCCGCTCGAGGGCCGTCGTCGTCTCGAGCACGGCCCCGGGCCTAGTGCTCTGGCCGCGACTTGGTGATCGCGACCTCGCCCGTGCGCGCCATCTCGATCAGCCCGTGGGGGCGGACCATGCGCTCGAAGGAGTCGATCTTGTCCTGCGCCCCGGTGACCTCGATCGTCAGCGAGCGGCGGGAGACGTCGACGATCTTGCCCTCGTAGATCTCGGCGAACTGCATGATCTCGGCGCGGCTCTCGACCGAGGCGTTGACCCGGAACAGCGCCATCTCGCGGGCGACGGTGCCGTCCGGCTCCATGTCGCGGATCTTGATCACGTTGACGAGCTTGTGCAGCTGCTTGGTCACCTGGTCGATCGGATGCACGGCACCGTCGAGGGTGAGCGTGATCCGCGAGGTGTCGGGGTCCTCGGTCGGGCCGACGGCGAGCGTGTCGATGTTGAACCCGCGGCGGCTGAAGAGGCCGGCGATCCGGGCCAGGACGCCGGGGCGGTTCTCGACCAGCAGCGAGAGGATGTGCTTGCGCCCCGTGAGCTGGCGCGAGGCCTCGAGGTCCTCGAGCCGGACGACGTCCTGGGTCCCGGGCTCGCCCATCAGCCGACCATGTCCCGCGCGGCCTGCCCGGCCGGGATCATCGGGTAGCAGTTCTCGTCCTTGGTCACGTGCACGTCGAGCAGCACCGGACCGTCGGCCTCGAGCGCCGCCCGCATCTGCTCGCGCAGGTCTGCCTTGTCGGTGCACTGCATCCCGGTCCAGCCGAACGCCTCGGCGAGCTTCGGCCAGTCCGGGCTCGCGCCCATCTCGACCGACTGGTAGCGCTCGTCCCAGAACAGCTCCTGCCACTGACGGACCATGCCGAAGTGTCCGTTGTTCATCAGGAAGACCTTGACCGGGATCTCGTGGTGCGCCGCGGTCGCGAACTCCTGCACGTTCATGATCAGGCTGCCGTCGCCGGCGAGGCAGACCACGGTCTCGTCAGGGCATGCGACCTTGGCCCCGATCGCCGCCGGGAGGCCGAATCCCATCGTCCCCAGGCCACCGGAGTTGAGCCACCGGCGCGGCCTGTTGAAGTGGTAGTACTGCGCCGCCCACATCTGGTGCTGGCCGACGTCGGAGGTGATGATCGCGTCGCCCTCGGTCGCCTCGTACATCGCCTCGATCATGAACTGCGGCTTGATCTCGGAGTCCTTCGAGTCCTCGTAGCGCAGCGGATACTTGGTCTGCCACTCGCGGATGCGCTCCCACCACTCCGTCGAGCCGCGAGGAGTCCGCGTTCAGCGCCCGGTACTCGCGGTTGAGCTTCGGCAGCACGTCCTTGGCGTCGCCGACGATCGGGATGTGCGCGGGGACGTTCTTCGAGATCTCCGCCGGGTCGACGTCGATGTGGACGAACTTGGCCCGCGGCGCGAACTCCGAGAGCTTGCCGGTGATCCGGTCGTCGAAGCGCGCCCCGACGCAGACGATCAGATCGGCCTCGTCCATGGCGTAGTTCGCGGTTCGGGTCCCGTGCATGCCGAGCATTCCCAGCCATTGCTCGTGCGGGGCCGGGAAGGCGCCGAGGCCCATCACGGTCAGCGTCACCGGCAGCTTGTCCGAGGTGGCGAACTCGCGGAACTCCTCCGACGCGCCGGCGTTGATGATCCCGCCGCCGCCGTAGATCACCGGCCGGCGGGAGTTGGCAAGCGCCTTCGCCGCGATCCGGATCTGCTTGATGTTGCCCTCGGTCGGCGGCTTGTAGCCGGGCAGGTTCGGCAGGCCCTCGGGCGGCGTGTAGTCGATCTCGGCACGCGAGAGGTCCTGCGGGATGTCGACCAGCACCGGGCCGGGGCGGCCGGTCGAGGCGATGTGGAAGGCCGCGTGGATGTACTCCGGGATCTTGCGCGGATCGGTGACCAGCATCGAGTGCTTGACCACCGGCAGGGTGATCCCGGTCATGTCGGCCTCTTGGAATCCGTCGGTGCCGATCAGGTCGGTGCGCACCTGGCCGGTGATGAACACGGTCGGCACCGAGTCCATCATCGCGTCGGTGATCGCGGTCACCAGGTTGGTGGCGCCGGGCCCGGAGGTGGCGAGGGCCACGCCGACGCGCCCGGAGGCCTTGGCATACCCCTCCGCCGCGTGTCCCGCGCCCTGCTCGTGGCGGGCCTGGATGTGGGTCAGGTCGGCGTCGTAGAGCGCGTCGTAGGTCGGCAGGTTGGCGCCGCCGGGGATGCCGAAGACGTGTTCGACCCCCTCGGCCTTGAGCGCCTGGAAAAGTGCGTCAGCCGCGCGCATGGGCAGTGATTCTAGGGCCGAGACACAAAGTGTCTCGGCAGCAGCGTGTCAGGCGGGCGAAGCCCGCCGCAAGTGATTCCGTATAGCCGAGACCAGAGTCGCCTCGGCGCAACGTGTCACGTCGACCCTCAGCCCTCGAGCAGGAGCGCGAACAGCTGCTCGAGCCGGGACCGCAGGCGGTCGAGGTCGCCGTCGCCCGTGATCCCGTCGGAGAGCTCGTGGACCAGGATGCCGTCGACGCCGGCCACCAGCAGCGGCGCCAGGCGGGCCGGCTCGCCCGCCCCCGCCAGGGTCAGGGACCACTCGGCGAGCGAGGTGAACGCGCGCCGCCAATGGGCGGCGGTCGGTCGCAGGCTCGGGCGCCGGGCCGCCTCGAGGTAGACCTCGAACTGGGCCAGCAGCGCACCGGCGGCGTCATCGCCGCCGAAGAGGACGTCGGCGAGCGCCGCGGCCGAGTCCGCCGGCGAGCGCAGCCCGACGCCCAGCTCGGCCGCGCGCCTCGAGAGCCGGTCGATCTCGTCCTCGACCAGGATCGAGAGCGCCTCGCTGACCAGCTCGTCCTTGGAGCTGAAGTAGTACGTCGTCGCCGCCAGCGGCACGCCCGCCTCCTCGGCGACCCGCCGGTGCGTGACCGCCGCCAGGCCCGCGCGCGCGCAGGATGCGCACCGTGGCGGCGAGGATCACGGCTCGGCGCTCGGCGCCCTGCGCTGCGCGCCCCGCCGACGGCTGCGTCGGGGCGGCGGGACTCACGAGCCGGCCTTCGAGCCCACCTCGGCGACCAGCTCGCCCGGCTTCCACCGGGTCCGCGGCAGGATCGCCCGCTCGATCACCCGGTCGCGGTGGCGCTCGATGATCCCCAGCAACGAGGTCACCAGCTCCTCGCCGAGCAGGTGCGGCTCGAGCCCGAGGTCGTGGAGCTTGGTGTTGGTCGCGTTGTAGTAGTGCTGCTCGGCCTCGATCCGCGGGTTCGGGAAGCGCTTGATCGCCACCTCGATCCCGACCTCCGAGGCGGCCCGCTTGACCAGCTCCGCGAGCTCGGCGACCGAGAACTGCTCGGTGAACTGGTTGAAGACGCGGTACTCGCCCAGGTCGGCCGGGTTGTCGACCGCGAGCTCGACGCACTGCAGCGTGTCGCGGATGTTGAGGAAGCCCCGAGTCTGGCCGCCCTCGCCGTAGACCGTGAGCGGGTGGCCGATCACCGCCTGGACGCAGAAGCGGTTCAGGACCGTGCCGAAGTACTCGTCGTAGTCGAACCGGGTGACGAGGCGATCGTCGGCGACGGACTCGTCGGTCTCGACCCCGTAGACGACGCCCTGGTTGAGGTCGGTCGAGCGCAGCCCCCAGATCCGGCAGGCGAAGTGGATGTTGTGCGAGTCGTGGACCTTCGAGAGGTGGTACAGCGAGCCCGGGAGCTTCGGGAACGGGAGCGTGTCGGTGCGCCCGTTGTGGGTGATCTCGATGAACCCCTCCTCGATGTCGATGTCCGGGGTCCCGTACTCCCCCATCGTCCCGAGCTTCACCAGGTGGCAGTCCGGGACCCGGTCGCGGATCGCGAACAGCAGGTTGAGGGTCCCGATCACGTTCGTGTACTGGGTCTCGACCGCCGTCTCCCGCGATTTCATCGAGTACGGCGCCGACGGCTGCTCGCCGTAGTGGACGATCGCCTGCGGCAGCGTCTCGGCGATCACCGCGTCGAGGAAGCTGAAGTCCTCGATCGAGCCCACGAACGGCTTGATCTCCTTGCCGGAGACCTCGCGCCAGGCCTCGATCCGGTCCGTGAGCGAGCGGATCGGGGTCAGGGAGTCGGTCGAGAGCTCGGTGTGCCAGCGGCGGCGGGAGAAGTTGTCGACGATCGAGACGTCGTGGCCGCGCGCCGAGAAGCGCATCGCGGTCGGCCAGCCCAGATACCCGTCACCGCCCAGGATCAGGATCCGCATAGCGCGCGAGGGTAGCGAGCCGGAGGATGATCGGCCGCGCCGGCCGGATCGCGGTTAGGATCGGCCCATGGAGGCGGCTGCGCGCCCGTCGGCCTCCCCAGGCTGGCTCGTCGGCCCGGCCCTCGTCGGGGCCGCCGTCGCCGTGGCGCTCGGCGTCTACGGCAACGTCCACGACCCGACGGGCTCGTCGATCCTCGGCGACGGGCTCTTCTTCAGCGGAACGCTGAACATGAAGGCGTGGCTGGCGACCGCTGTCGTTCTGCTCGCCTGCCTGCAGGTGTTCACGGCCTCGTGGATGTACGGCAAGCTCGGCTCCGCCACCCCGCCCGGGTGGGTGCCGACGGCGCACAAGGTGTCGGGCACGCTCGCCTTCCTGATCTCGCTCCCGGTCGTCTACCACTGCCTCTGGGCGCTCGGATTCCAGGACACGACCACACGGGTGCTGATCCACTCGCTCGCCGGCTGTTTCTTCTACGGCGCCTTCGTGGCCAAGATGCTCTGGCTGCGAGCGCCCTCGCTTCCCGGGGTGTTGCTGCCGGTGGCCGGGGGCTCGGTGTTCACGGCCCTGGTCGTGATCTGGCTCACCAGCTCGCTCTGGTTCTTCGACAACATCGGTTTCCCGGCCTTCTAGCGCCGGCGGCTCCGGGCCCGGCTGGCCCTATCCTCGGCCGGCCCGATGGCGCCTACGGCCGACATCCTGCCTCCCGAGCTGACCGCGATCCGCGCGGTCGGGGTCGTCGTGGCGGTGCTGATCGGCGGCTATGCGATCTGGCGCCGCCGGCAGCTGCGCAACGCCGACGTCCTCATCCTGCTCGGGATCGCCCTCGGGATCCTGATCGTCGCCGCGAGCGAGATCCCCGACGCCCTCCTGTCGGCGTTCTCGTTCGAGCGCGAGAACGGGACGCGGATCGTCGGCGTCGCGGTGTTCGCGATCATCGTGCTGTTCCTGCTCGTGCTGCGGGCGCTGAGCCAGGGCTCGCGGATCACGCGGGAGCTCTCCGGGGTGCTCGAGGGCCTCGCCTGGGAGCAATTCCGCGTCGCCGGCCACCCGGAGCGCTTTCGCGACAAGGTCGCGGTCCTCGTTCCCGCCTACAACGAGGCCGACAACGTCGGCGCGGTGCTCGATCGGATCCCGCCGGAGGTCTGCGGGGTCGAGACGGCCGTGCTGGTCGTCGACGACGGGTCCCGCGACGGCACCGACGAGGTGGCCGCCGCGCACGGGGCGACCGTCGCCCGGCACGTGATCAACCGCGGCGGCGGCGCCGCGCTGCGCACCGGATACCGGCTGCTCGCCGACTCGGGGGCCTCGATCGTCGTCACCCTCGACGCCGACGGACAGCACCTGCCCGAGGAGATGGCCCGGCTCGTCCAGCCGGTGCTCGACGGGCGAGGTCGCGCTCGCCCACGGCTCGCGGGTGCTCGGCGAGGCCGAGCGCAACCACCCGGCACGTGAGGCCGGGATCGTCTTCTTCAACAAGCTCGTCTCCCTGATCACCCGCACCCACGTCACCGACTGCTCCAACGGCTACCGCGCGGTGCGCGCCGACGTGCTCCCGCAGCTGGTCCTGCGCCAGGAGCAGTTCCACACCTCCGAGTTCATGATCGAGGCGATCAAGCGCGGGGTGCCGGCGAAAGAGGTGCCCGTGACCGTGGTCAGCCGCCTCTCCGGGCACTCGAAGAAGCCCGCGGTCGTGCGCTACGGGATGGGCTTCGCGAACGCGATCGTGCGCACCTGGCTGCGCTGACGGCTAGGCTCGAGCACGTGAAGGCTCTTGCGCTGATGCTGGTCCTTGCGTCCCTGACCCTCGCGGCGGGCTGCGGCGACGACGACAACAGCTCCACGTCGTCGACCGGCGGGAGCCAGTCGTCGGGCGGCGACGACGCGCTGAACTCGAAGGCACAGGCCACGGCGAGCAAGGCGCAGACGGCGATCAAGACCTACGCGGTCGACAACAACGGCTCGTACGCCGGCGCCAGCGCGACGGAGCTCTCGAAGATCGATCCAGGCCTGACCTCCGGCGACCTGGAGGTCGTCTCGACCGACAGCTCGTACACGCTCACCGTCCTCTCGGGATCCGGGACGACGTTCTCGGTCGACGGCGAGCAGGGCGGCGCGCCCGAGCGCACGTGCGATCCGCCGGGCGGGTCGGGCTGCACCGAGAGCGGCGACTGGGGCTGAGCGCCTAGGACCGGTAGGCGGGGCCCGGGCGCACGTCCTCGGGGTCCGGCAGGTCCATGTCGAGCCCGCAGCGCGAGCAGACCTGGACGTGGATCTTGTGCACGGCGCCGCAGCGCGGGCACCGGCGCTCGGGCTCCATGCGCTCGTTGCGATAGAGCACGACGGCGATCAGCCCGAGCCCGGGGAGCGCGGTGCCGACCAGCAACCAGATCCAGAAGGAGCTCCCCTTCGCGCGCCCGATGATCGCGGTCGCGAGCCCGAAGGTGACCGCGATCAGGACGTAGGCCGCCCCGCCCATTTCAGTCGAGGGGCCGGTGGGTGCCGCCGCGGGCGTAGACGTCGGCCGACAGCGGGCGCGGATGGCCGATCGAGCCGACCTCGGCGGTGTCGCGCCCGAAGGGCAGCCCGACGGTCCAGTCGACGACCGCGCGGACCTTGCGCGCCCGGCCCGGGATCTGGCTCATGTGGTAGGTCCGCGCCATCCACCAGGCGACGAAGCCGCGGAACTTCAGGCGGCCGATCTTGCCGACCGCCTTGTAGCGGCCGAGGTTCACGAACGCCTCGCGGCCGAGGTACCGGAACGTGCGCGGGCGGCTGGCGACCCCCAGCTCGGCGGCGACGTTGTGGGCCACCGCCGGCCCCTGGCGGACCGCCATCGCAGCCGTCGGCGGGCACGCCTGCCGACCGCCTCCTGGGTACGGCACCGCGGCGCAGTCGCCGATCGCCCAGACGCCCCGCATGCCCTCGACCCGCATCTGCTCGTCGACCTTCACCCGTCCGCCGTCGTCGAGCGGCAGCGCGAGCGACGCGAGGCTCGGGTGAGGCTTGACGCCCGCGGTCCAGACCAGCGTCCGCGTGGGCACCTGCTCCCCGGTCGACAGCCGCACCGAGTCGGCGGCCGCCTCCTCGATCCGCGTGCCGAGCCGGATGTCGATCCCGCGCCCGCGGAGCTGGCGCAGCGCGTAGTCGGCCAGGTCCGCGGGGACCTCCGGGAGCACCCGATCGGTGGCCTCGATGAGGATCCAGCGCATCCCGTGCAGCCGGGCGCGCGGGTAGCGGTCCATGGCGTCGGCGGCGAAGTCCTGGAGCTCGGCGAGCGCCTCGAGGCCCGAGTAGCCGCCGCCCACGAACACGTAGGTGAGCAGCTCCTCGCGACGCTGCGGATCCTCGGCCGCGTTCGCCTGCTCGAGCGTCTCGATCACGTGGTTGCGCAGCCAGATCGCGTCCGCGAGGCTCTTGAAGCCGATCGCGTACCGGTCGAGCCCCGGGATCGGCAGCGAGCGCGAGACCGACCCGAGGGCGACGATGAACTGGTCGTAGCGGATCGTCTCGGTGTCGCCGCCCTGGGACTGGAGCTCGACCGTGCGCGCCTCCGGGTCGTGTCCGGTGACGGCGCCGAGCCGCAGGTTGGTGCGCTTGAGGATGTCGCGCAGCGGGGTGACGACGTGGCGCGGCTCCAGCGTCCCGGCCGCCGCCTCGGGCAGGAACGGCGTGTAGAGCATGAAGTTGACGTCGTTGACGAGGATCAGCCGTGCCGACTGCTTCGGCAGGATCCGCTCCAGCCGGCGGGCCGCGGAGGAACCGGCGAACCCGCCTCCGGCGATGACGACGTTCCAGGCCATGGCCCTGATTGTGGCGAAGCGCGAAGCGCCCCGGCGGCGTACCGCCGGGGCGCCTGCGCCTGCGTGGGCCCGAGGCCCTGACTAGTCCTGGTACTCGGTCGTCGCCGTGACCGTGCACTGACCGGGGCTGCCGAGTCGTGGAGCTGTTGTAGCCCTCGATGCTCACGTGCGCGCCGACGGTGTCGTCGCCGCTGCCGCGCGACATCTGCCAGTCCCAGTAGGCGCTGGTGCCAACCGGCCCGGCCGTGCCCGTTCGGGCCCTCGGCGATCAACGGCGAGCCGCCGCCGGCGGAGAACATCCCCGCCATCTGCTCGGTCTTCGTGCCGTCACCGGTCCCCTGCGGGTTGGCGCCGCCGATCACGGTGCCGGCCCCGAAGAACGGCTGTGCGTCGTCGAAGCTCAGCAGGCGGGTGCGGATGTCCGCGCCCGATCCCGCCGTCTCCGGGAAGCAGGCGATCAGCTCCACGACGCCCATCGTCGGCACCTCGGCGAGGGTGATCGACTGCGGCAGGAAGCCGACCGCGTCGACGGTATAGCTCACCGTCCGCTGGCGGCCGTCGCCCTTGACGAGGCCCTGGAAGCTGGCCTCGTCGGCCTTCGCTCCGGTGACCGCGTTGTCGGCGAGCTTCTTCTCGGTCACCGCCTGCTTCGCGATGTCCTTGGTCTTCACCGTCTTGTTGCGGATGTCGCCCGAGTCGACGGTGTTCTTGCCCGGCAGCGCGACGGCGGTGCCGCCGAGGACGATGAACAGGGCCGCGACGGCGAGCACGTTGCGCCGCAGATGCGAGGTGATGCGATTTCGGAACTTGGTCTGAGTGGCCATGGGTGCCTCCCTGGGTAGTGGTTGCTTGCGGTCTCGATGTTCGACCGCCCACTGCCATCCGGGCTAGGCACCCTGGGGGTGGACCCGGCAACCCCCCTTTCGAGCTCCGCGGCTCAGCCGGCGCCGAGCCGCGCGCGGATCAGGCGGGTGACCTCTCCCCCGTCCGCGCGGCCCTTGGTCTCGCGCATGACCTGGCCCACGAGGGGCCCGATCGCCTTCGCGTTGCCGTCGCGGACCCGGGCCGCGGCCTCGGGCTCGGCCTCGATCGCCCGATCGACGATCGCCTCGAGCTCGCTCGAGTCCTCGATCCCACCGAGCCCCTCGCGCTCGACGATCTCGGCCGGATCGCACGTCCTCGACGACCTGCGCGCGGAGCACCTGCCTGGCGGCCCCGTGCGTGATCCGCTTCGCCTCGACCATGGCGATCGTGGCGCCCATGTGCTCGGGCCGGGGCCTCGAGGCATCGGACTCCGACGCCTGCATGGCGGCGGTGAGCTCGCCGGTGACCCAGCTGGCGACGATCGCCGCGTCGAGATCGGGCACCGTCGCCGCGACGCGCTCGAAGTAGGCGCCGAGCTCCGAGTCGAACGCGAGCTGGGTCGCCGGCTCCGCCCCGAGGCCGAGCTCGGACTCGTAGCGCTCGCGGCGCTCGGCCGGGAGCTCGGGGAGCGCCGCGCGCGCCGCCTCCAGCATCTCCGCGGTCGGGGCGAGCGGAACCAGGTCGGGCTCGGGGAAGTAGCGGTAGTCGTGCGAGTACTCCTTCGAGCGCAGCGGCGTCAGCTCGCCGGAGCGCGGGTCGAAGTGCAGGGTCTCCTGCTCGATCCGCCCGCCGGCCTCGAGGGTCGCGACCTGGCGCTCGATCTCGGCCGCGATCCCGCGCTCGATGAAGCGGAAGCTGTTCATGTTCTTGAGCTCGGTCTTCGTCCCGAGCTCCTCGCTGCCGGCGGGCCGCACGGAGACGTTCGCGTCGCAGCGCAGGCTGCCCTCCTCCATGTTCACGTCCGAGGCGCCGATCTGGCGGATCGTCGTCCGCAGCAGCCCCAGCCACTCGCGCGCCGTGGCGGGGTCGCGCAGGTCGGGCTCGGTGACGATCTCCACGAGCGGCGTGCCGCCGCGGTTGAAGTCGACATACGAGCTTCCGGACCCGTGAATGCGGCCCGACTCGGAGTGATGGACGAGCTTCGCCGCGTCCTCCTCGAGGTGCACGCGGTGGATGCGGACCTCGCCGAGGCGGCCGCCGGTGGCAAGGGGGAAGTCGTACTGGCTGATCTGGTACGCCTTCGGGTTGTCGGGATAGAAGTAGTTCTTGCGGTGGAAGATCGAGCTGGGGGCGATCTCGCAACCGAGCGCGATCGCGATCTGCAGCGCGAGCTCGATCGCGCGCTCGTTCGGCACCGGCAGCGTCCCGGGGTGGGCGAGGCAGATCGGGCACGTGTGCACGTTCGGCTCGTCGCCGAAGGAGAGCTCGCAGCCGCAGAACATCTTCGTCCGCGTCTTCAGCTGGACGTGGATCTCGAGCCCGATGACCGGCTCCGCACGATCGAGCCATAGCCCGCCCCCCAGAGGCGATCCTCGGTCATGCCGAAGTGGTGGCCGATCTCATGCCAGACCGTTCGGCGGACCTCCTCGGCGTTCGGGTTCGCGGCGCGGAAGACGACGATGCGCCGCAGGCCGCCGACCGGGTCGTAGATGCCCATGAGCCCGGCGGGATGCGACTCCTCGACGATCACCACGACGTCGCCGAGCTCCTTGTGGACCCACTCGGGCAGCGCGTCGAGCGCCTCGACCGCGGCAACGCGGACCTCCTCCTCGGTCATGTCCCGGGCCTCTCGTCGAATCCGATCGCCCCTTCGATCGCGTGCGCGGCGTCGAGAAGCTTCGACTCGGCGAACGCCGGCGCCGCGATCTGCAGCCCGACGGGCAGCTCGGCGCCCCCGCCGGCGGGCGGCGCCGTCCCGGCCGGGATCGAGATCGCCGGGATCCCGGCGAGCGACATCGGCACCGTGAAGTAGTCGGAGAGGTACATGGCCAGCGGGTCGGCGGTTCGGGCGCCGAGCTCGAAGGCGACCGTGGGCGAGGTCGGGGTGACGATCAGATCCACCGCCTCGAAGGCGCTCGCGAAGTCCTCGGCGATCTTCGTCCTGACCTTCTGCGCCTGTCCGTAGTAGGCCTCGTAGTAGCCCGATGAGAGCGCGTAGGTGCCGAGCATGATCCGGCGCTTGACCTCGGCACCGAACCCCTTGGAGCGGGTGCGCTCGTACATCTCGTCGAGGGTGTCGGCGGGCTCGCGGATCCCGTACCGGACGCCGTCGTAACGGGCCAGGTTTGCCGACGCCTCGGCGGGCGCGATCACGTAGTACGCCGAGATCCCGTGCTCGGCGTTCGGCAGGGCGATCTCCTCGAGCGAGCCGCCCAGCCGCTCGATCACCCCGAGCGACCGCTCGAAGACCTCGGCGACCCCGTCCTCGACGCCCTCGGCGTGGTGGGAGAAGTCACGGGCGACCCCGAACCGCAGCCCCTCGAGCGAGTCGAGCGACGGCAGCTCCACCCCGGCCTCGATCCCGACCGAGGTCGCGTCGTAGCGGTCGCGTCCCTGGAGCTCGCGCAGCAGCAGGGCCGCGTCGGTGACCGTCCGGGTGAGCGGTCCGCACTGGTCCAGCGAGGAGGCGAAGGCGATCATCCCGAAGCGCGAGACCGCGCCGTACGTGGGCTTCATGCCGACGATCCCGCAGAGCGACGCCGGCTGGCGGATCGACCCGCCGGTGTCGGTCCCGATCGCCCAGGGCGCAAGCCGGCCGGCGACCGCCGCGGCCGAGCCGCCCGACGAGCCGCCCGGAACCCGCTCGCGGTCCCACGGGTTGCGCACCGGCCCGTACCCCGAGTTCTCGTTCGACGAGCCCATCGCGAACTCGTCCATGTTCGTCTTTCCGAGCAGGCGCGCTCCCGCGTCGGCGAGCCGGCGCACCGCGGTCGCCGTGTACGGCGGCCGGTAGCCCTCGAGGATCCGCGAGCCGGCGGTGGTCTCGATGCCCTCGGTGCAGAACAGGTCCTTGACCGCGATCGGCGCGCCGCGCAGCGGCTCGCCGCCGGCGCCACCCGCGCCGGGCTCGGCGCGCCACAGGTAGGCGTTGAGCTCGTCGCCGGCGGCAGCCTCGGCGTAGGCGTCGAAGTACTCGTCCGCGCCCAGCTCGCCGGCCTCGATCCGGCCGATCGCCTCGGCCGCGCTGAGCTCGAGCAGCTCGGAAGCCAATCTCGGCTACGCCTGGGGCGAGGGGACGCGAAAGGCGCCGTCGGCCGGGTCGGGCGCGGGCTCGAGCGCCACCTCACGGGGGAGGCTCGGCTCGGGCTCGTCCGGTCGCAGCACGTTCTCCAGCTCGACCACGTGCGTCGTCGGCTCGACCTGGTCGAGATCGAGCGCGGAGATGCGGTCGACGTGCTCGAGGATCCCCGAGAGCTCGGAGGCCATGGTCTCGATCTCGGCCTCGGAGAGCTCGAGCCGCGCCAGTCGGGCGACGTGCAGGACCTGCTCGCGATCGATCATGCGCCGGATTCTAGGCAGGCGCCTCGCGCTTCGGCTTCGCTTCGCGCTCACTAGGATGCCGCCCGCGATGACCGGGGACGCCGCCGAGCGGTTCGTGGTGCTCAGCCTGCGACTGCTCGCGGCAACGTTCGCGACCGTCGGGCTGCTCTTCCTGATCGCCCCCGACGGCACGCTCAGCGCCCTCGACGACTTCGGCGACTGGCTGCCGCTCGGGACCTTCTCCCCGGCGCCCGAGACGACCGAGCAGCTGTGGCTCGCCCTCGGCTTCGCCTACATGACCGTGATCACGGGGATCTGCCTCGTGGTCTCCACCGACGTCGTCCGCTACCGGCCGCTCCTGCTGGTGCTCGCCGCCGGCAAGGCGGCCTCCTCGCTGACCGCGCTCGGGTTCTACCTGTTCGACGACGACGTCTTCGCCTACCTCCTCAACTTCCTCGTCGACGGCTTCCTGGTCGGCATCTCGCGTGCTGCTCTGGGCGCTCGCCGGGCGCGTCGGCGATCCGGCGGGCGCGACCTGAAGGCGCGCGCCGGGGCTCAGCGCCGCCGAGAAGAGGACGCTGCGTGCGTTCGCCGAGGCGATGGCGCCCGGCGTCGGCTCGCTGCCCGCGGCCGCCGGCCCTGAGCCGGCGCCGGACCGGGTCGACCCAGTCGCGCACCTCGAGCCGTTGCTGGCGGCGCTCCCGCGGCGCGCGGTGCTGGCCCTGAAGCTCGGCCTCCGGGTCTTCGAGTGGCTGCCGTTCCCGTGGCGCTTCTCGCGCGCCAGCCTCGAGGCCCGCCAGGACTTCCTGCGCGAGATCGAGGCCTCGCCCTCGGCGACCAAGCGCGACCTGGCCCTGTTCCTCAAGGTGCTCACCGGGCTCGGCTACGGCAACGACCTGCGGGTCCAGGCGGCGGTCGGCTACCGGGCGAGCTGCGCGGTGGCGCCGGAGGCCCGCCCGCCCGTCAGCGACGCCGCCGCGCTCGGAGACCTGGAGCCGGTCGGGGCCGGCGAGGACTGCGACGTGGTGGTGATCGGGTCCGGCGCCGGGGGCGCGGTCGCCGCGACCGTGCTCGCCGAGGCCGGGCTCGACGTCGTCGTGCTCGAGGCCGGTCCGCACATCGACCGCGCCGGCTACCCGGAGGAGCCGCTCGCGGCGCTGATCGCGCTCTACCGCGACGGCGGGCTGACGGTCGCCCAAGGCCGCCCCGCGATCCCGACCCCGGTCGGCCGGGCCGTGGGCGGCACGACCGTGATCAACTCGGGCACCTGCTTCCGCACCCCCGAGCCGGTGCTCGAGCGGTGGGTCGCCGAGCATGGGATCGACTGGGCCGCGCGCCTCGACGCCGACTACGCGGAGGCCGAGGAGATGCTCGACGTGCGCGACGGTCGACCCGGAGCGGATGGGCCGCAACGGCCAGCTGCTGCGCGAGGGCGCCGACGCCCTCGGCGTCAGCCACGCGCCGCTGCGCCGCAACGCCGGCGCCTGCGTCCAGTGCAGCTCGTGCCCGATCGGCTGCCGTCTCGACGCAAAGCGGGCCATGCACGTCACCTACCTCCCCCGGGCGGTCGCCGCCGGGGCCCGCCTGCGAGCCGGAGTCGAGGCACGGCGCATCGTGTTCGACGGCACCCGGGCGACCGGCGTCGAATGCCGCGCCGGCGTCGCGTCGGCGGACGGCGGCTCGCGCCCCTTCACCGTCCGCGCCCGGCGGGCGGTGGTGTTGGCGGGCGGCGCCTTCGGGACGCCCGAGCTGCTGATGCGTTCCGGCTTTCGCTCCCCCGGCGGCGAGCTCGGGCGCAACCTGAGGATCCACCCCGCCTGCTGGGTCGGGGCCGCCTTCGACGATCCGGTCCGCGGCTGGGAGGGCGTGATGCAGAGCTACGCGGTCGACGAGTGGGAGGACCGCGGCGTGCTCCTCGAGGCGACCTTCACCCCGCTGGCCTTCGGCGGACAGTGGCTGCCGGGCACCGGGGTGGAGCACCAGCAGCGGTTGCTGGAGTTCGGCAACCTGGCCTCGACGGGGGTCCACCTCTCCGACAAGTCCGCCGGGCGCGTCGGGCTCGGCTCCGACGGCTCGCTGCGGATCGCCTACCAGCTCACCCGCGAGGACGCCGACCGGCTGCTCTTCGGGATCGCGCGGGCGGCCGAGCTGTTCTACGCCGCCGGCGCCCGCGAGGTCTTCCCGCAGATCTCGGGCATCCCGGTCCTGCCGCGGGGCCGGATCGCCGAGCTCGAATCCTCCCCCCCGCGCCGGCGAGCGATGCGCCTGGAGGCGTTTCACCCGATGGGTACCGCGCGGATGGACGCCGACCCCAGGCGCGGGGTCACCGGCACCGACGGCGCCGTGCACGGCGCCGAGGCCCTCTACGTCGCCGACGGGAGCCTGCTGCCGAGCTCGATCGGCGTCAACCCGATGATGACGATCATCGCCATGGCCTCCCGGGTGGCGCGCCAGGCAGCCGACCGGATCGCCTGAGGCGCTGGAAATCGGCGCTTGCGCCGGTCGTTGGTCTGGGAGAGGATCGGCCCCGGTCCAACGAAGGGAGAACCATGCGCGCCCTCGGTCGTCTGCGGGAGTGGTCCGGCGTCCTCGCCCTGATCCTGGTGCTGGCCGGCGGCACCGCCTATGCCGCCAACGAGTGGACCGGGGCGAACATCGTCAACGAGTCGCTCACCGGCGCCGACCTGCGCGACGACACCGTCCGCGGCGCCGACGTCGCCGAGTCGAGCCTCGGCAAGGTCCGCGACGCCGACACGCTCGACAGGCTCGACGCGACCCGCTTCGTGCGCGGTGGCCCGGCCGTGGCCGGCGCCTTCGGCAACTCCGACGCGAGGGCGTACTTCAACCGGGTGAGCACCCCGGCCGGCGGCGGCACCTCGACCTTCCTCGAGATCCCGGGGCTCCTGCACCTGAACCTCGACTGCGGGCCGTCGAGCACGACCGTGCAATATCGTCGTCGGACCGCAACGGCCTCGAGCTGTACGCAGACCTGAACTCGCAGTCGTTCGTCGACGACGAGGTACTGAACACGGGCGACTCGATCGGCTTCAGCACGACACCGTCGGAGGACATCAGGAGGCTCGACCTGCAGGCCGGAGTCGGCGCGAACACCTTCGGGCTCCAGCGGATGCTCGACGCGACCGTCACCTTCCGCTTCGGGGCCGGCACCTGCGCCGCGGTCGTCTCGGCGCTCGCGCAGAGGACCTGAAACAGCCGGCGGCCGCCCGAGGGCGGCCGCCGTTGTTCACCTCTCCTCCGAGCCTGAAAGCTCGAGGTTCTCTAAGACGCCGTGCCTCCGGACGAGGGTGGAGGCGGTGGCGGGGGCGGAGGAGCGCTGTCGCCGCCGCGTGGTCGGGCCGGCTCGACGCGCGGTCCTGAACCTGGTCGGCCTGGCCTGAGAAGGAGGTGCCCTCCTCCTGCATGCTCATCCAGCCGCCGTAGGCGATCCCGGCCGTCAGCAGGGCGCCCACGTACACCCAGAACTCCCGGTCGAGGTCGATCGGGCCCTCGGACGGCGTGTTGATGATGCTGAAGACAACGAAGACGAAGCTCAGGATCCCGAGCCCGGCGGTGAGCGCGCTGACCGCGACCGGCAGCGCGACGTCCCGCGCCATCGCGGTCGCGATCGCCCCGCCGACGGCGACCACGATCGTGACCAGCAGCAGGAGGTCGGTGAAGTCGTAGGACTGCCAGGCGTTGGCCGACGTGTCGACGCCGAGCGACTCCGCAAAGCCCACCCCCGTCGGGGCTCCGTTGATCTCTTCGGGTAGGGCGAACCAGCCGAAGAACATGACGATGAAGAGCACCACGGCGCAAACGCCGGCGATCGTTTCACCTCTACCAAGTCGTCCCGAGTCCATATAGCTCCTAGTGCGCTGGGGAGTGGATTCCGCGGGGCAGCCTACACAGCTACGGCCGACGTCCGAGGGCCGCACGGAGGGTGTTGGCAAGCAGCATTGCGATGGTCATCGGGCCGACTCCGCCCGGCACCGGCGTGATCGCGGCGGCCACCTCGCTGACGGCGTGGAAGTCGACGTCGCCCACCAGGCCGTCGTCGGTTCGGTTGGTGCCGACGTCGATCACGGTCGCCCCGGGCTTCACCATCTCGGCCCCGACCAGCCGGGGAGAGCCGACGGCGGCGACGAGCACGTCGGCGCGCGAGCAGACCGCGGCGAGGTCGCGGGTGCGCGAATGACAGACGGTCACGGTCGCGTTCTCGCCCAGCAGCAGCGAGGCGAGGGGCCGGCCGACGAGGATCGAGCGGCCGATGATCACCGCCTCGGCGCCCTCGAGCTCGACCCCGGCGTGGCGGAGCAGCTCGACCACGCCCTGGGGCGTGCACGGGACGAGGCGCGGGCGCCCCTGGGCGAGCAGCCCGGCGCTGGCGGCGGTGAGCCCGTCGACGTCCTTGGCCACGTCGATCGCCGAGATCACGGCGTCCTGGTCGACGCCCTCGGGCAGCGGCAGCTGGACCAGGATCCCGTCGACCAGCCCGTCGCGGTTGAGCGCCTCGACCAGCCCGAGGAGGTCCGCGGTCGTGGTCTCGGCCGGAAGCCCGTGGTGGATCGAGCGCATCCCGACCTGCTCGGTCTGCTTGCGCTTGTTGCCGACGTAGACGTGCGAGGCAGGGTCGTCGCCGACCAGCACCGTGGCCAGCCCGGGCACCTCTCCCCCATGCGCCTCCGCGAACTCGGCGACCCCGGCGGCGACGCGCTCGCGCACCTCGGCGGCCACCGCCTTGCCGTCGATCAGGCGGGCGCTCACGCGACCCTCTTCAACGGCGCGTAGTCGGCCATCAGCTTGCGCTCCGCGCCGTCTCCCGCGAAGCGGATCACGACCACCGCGCCCGGCTCGACCGCGGTCACGACGCCCTCGCCGAAGCTGGCGTGGACGACGTCGTCCCCGACCGAGTATGGAACCGGCGGCGGGGCCGGCTGCTTCGGCTCGGGACGGGGCGAAACCCTCGCCGCGGCGGCCCTCGCCGAACCCGGTCGCGCGCCGGCGGGCGTCCGCGCCCCCCAGCGCCCAGCCGGTCGAGGTGGTCGCCACGTGGCGCTCGATCAGCGACTCGGGGAGCTCGGCGAGAAAGCGCGAGGGCAGGTTCCAGCTCGCGCCACCGTGGAGCGCGCGCCGCTTCGCGTAGGTGAGCCAGAGGCGCTCCCGGGCGCGCGTGACGCCGACGTAGGCGAGCCGGCGCTCCTCCTCGATGTTGCCCTCCTCGAGCGAGCGCGAGTGCGGGAAGACGCCCTCCTCGCAGCCGATCACGAACACGGCGTCGTACTCGAGGCCCTTCGCGTTGTGCAGCGACATCAGGGTCGCGAGGCTCTCCTCGTCGCGGATGTTGTCCTGCTCGGAGACGAGCGAGATCTGCGCCAGGAACTCCTCGAGCGGCGTCATCTCGCTCTCACCCTCGAGCTCGCGGTTGGCGTCGAACTCACCCGCGACGCCGACCAGCTCCTCGAGGTTCTCGATCCGGCCCTCCGCCTCCACCGTGCGCTCGGCCTCGAGCGCCTCGAGATAGCCCGTGTCGTGCAGCGTCGCCTCGAGCAGCTCCGCGACCGGGCCCGGCGCGCTCGGCGCGCTCACGCAGGGCGGCCATCGTCTCGGCGAACCGGGTCACCGCCTTCAGCGCGGCCGGCCCCAGCGCCGGGATCTGGGCCGGGTGGGCGAGCACGTCGAGCACGTCGGCCCCGAGCGTGTTCGCGTGCGAGAGGATCCGCGCCTGGGTCTGCTGGCCGATCCCGCGCCGCGGCGAGTTGACGATCCGCGTGAACGAGATCTCGTCGGCCGGGTTCGCGAGCAGCTGCAGGTACGCGATCGCGTCCTTGATCTCGGCGCGCTCGTAGAACTTGGTCCCCCCGATCACCTGGTACGGGATCTCGAACCGCACCAGGGTGTCCTCGAGCACCCGGCTCTGCGCGTTCATCCGGTAGAAGACCGCGATCGAGTCGCGCGAGTAGCCCTCCTCGACCAGCCGGTTGATCTCCGACGCCACGTAGCGAGCCTCGGCGTGCTCGTCGTCGAACTCGCCGATCACGATCGGGTCCCCGCGCGCCCCGTCGGTCCACAGATGCTTTTCCTTCTGGCTCTCGTTGTGGGCGATCAGCCCGTTGGCGGCGTCGAGCACCGTCTGCGTCGACCGGTAGTTCTGCTCCAGCAGCACGGTGGTCGCGTCGGGGAAGTCGCGCTCGAACTCGAGGATGTTGCGGATGTCGGCTCCGCGGAAGCTGTAGACCGACTGAAAGTCGTCGCCAACTACCGTCAGATTCCGGTGCTCCTCGGTCAGCAGCTGGAGCATCCGGTACTGGGCGCGGTTGGTGTCCTGGTACTCGTCGACGAGGACCCAGCGGAAGATCCTGCGGTACTTCTCGCGCACGTCGGTGAACAGCTCGAGCAGGTTGACGGTGCGCACGAGGAGGTCGTCGAAGTCCATCGCGCTCGCCTCGACCATGCGGCGCTCGTAGAGGTTGTAGGCGTCGGCGATGGCCTGCTCGCGGTCCGTTTGCGCCGCGCTCGCGTAGTCGGCGGCGTCGGTGAGCTGGTTCTTCGCCGCCGAGATCGCCGCCTTGACCGAGCGCGGGACGTAGCGCTTCGGATCGATCTCCAGCTCGTCGAGGCAGCGCTTGACCATCCGCACGGAATCGGCCTCGTCGTAGATGGTGAACGCGCGCTTGTAGCCGAGGCGCGGCGCCTCGGCGCGCAGGATCCGGGCGCACGCCGAGTGGAAGGTCATCACCCACATGGCCCGCGAGATGCCGCCGATCAGACTCGAGACCCGCTCGCGCATCTCGTTGGCAGCCTTGTTGGTGAAGGTGATCGCGAGGATCTCCATCGGCCGCGCTCGCCCCGTGGCGAGCAGCCAGGCGATCCGATGGGTGAGCACCCGCGTCTTGCCCGAGCCCGCTCCGGCGAGCACGAGCAGCGGCCCCTCGCCGTGGGTGACCGCCTCCCGCTGGGGCGGGTTGAGGTCGGCGAGCAGGCGCTCGACCGGGTCGGCGCCGGGGGCAACCGGCGCTCCGTGAGTCGCTTCAGCGCTCATGCGAGCGAGGATAGTCGCGGGCTCGGCGCCCGAGAAGCCGCCGGCTCAGCCGCCGGCCGAGGTCGGACCGCGGCGGGGGCGCAGCTCCTTGACCTCGGCATCGGCCGGCTTGCCGTCGAGCTCAGCGAGGCGCGCCTCGACCGCCGCGAGCCGCTCGGCGAGCGCCTTGATCGCGTCGGCGATCGGGTCCGGCAGGTGGATCCAGTCGAAGTCGGGACCCTCGGGTCTGCGGCCCTCGACCCGCACCGGGTGCCCGGGGTTGCCGACCACGGTCGAGTTCGCCGGCACGTCCTCGATCACCACGGTGTTCGCCCCGACCTTCGCGCAGCGGCCGACGGTCACGGGCCCGAGCAGCTTCGCCCCGGAGCCGATGGTGACGTCGTCGTCGAGGGTCGGATGGCGCTTGCCGCGCGCGAACCCGGTGCCGCCGAGGGTGACGCCCTGGTACAGGGTGACCCGGTCGCCGATCTCGGCCGTCTCCCCGATCACCACGCCGGATCCGTGGTCGATGAAGAACTCGCGGCCGATCGTCGCCGCCGGGTGGATCTCGATCCCGGTGACCGCCCGGCTCGCGAAGGCGATCGTCCGCGGCGCGAGCGGCAGGCCGGCCTCGTACAGCGCGTGCGAGACGCGATGGGCCAGCAGCGCCTGGACACCCGCCCAGCTGGAGAGGATCTCGACCGTGCCGACCCCGCGGGCCGCGGGATCGCGGTCGCGCGCCGAGGCGACGTCGGAGCCGATCTCCTGGACGACGCGGCGCAGTGTCCCCAGTCCGAGCACGGGTCTAGTCGGCGACGAAGAAGGGCAGCGACATGTAGCGCTCGCCGCCGTCGGGGGCGATGGTCACGATCCGCTTGCCCGCCATGTCCGGGCGCGCCGCCAGTTGGAGCGCGGCGTGAAAGGCGGCTCCGGCGGAGATCCCCACGAGCAGGCCCTCGCGCTCGGCGGCGGTGCGCGCGGCCGCGAGCGCGGTCTCGTCGTCGACCGTGATCACCTCGTCGATGAGCTCGCGGTCGAGGACCTCGGGCACGAAGCCGGCGCCGATGCCCTGGATCTTGTGTGGCCCCGGCGCGCCGCCCGAGAGCACTGCCGATGTCGCCGGCTCGACCGCGACCACCCGGAAGCCGGGACGCCTCGCCTTGAGCACCTCGCCCACCCCCGTGATCGTGCCCCCGGTGCCCACGCCGGCGACCACGGCGTCGACCTCGCCGTCGAGGTCGCGCCAGATCTCCTCCGCGGTGGTCTGGCGGTGGACCTCGGGATTGGCCGGATTCGAGAACTGCTGCGGCATGAAGGCGCCGCGCTCGGCCACGATCACCTCCGCGAGCCGGATCGCCTCCGCCATCCCGCCGAGCGACGGCGTCTCGTGGACCTCGGCGCCGTATGCCCGCAGGAGCTTGGCCCGCTCGCGGCTCATGCCCTCGGGCAGGGTGAGCACCAGCCGGTAGCCGCGGGCGGCGCAGACCATGGCCAGCGCGATCCCGGTGTTGCCGCTGGTGGGCTCCACGATCGTCCCGCCCGGCTCGAGCTCGCCGTCGCGCTCGGCCGCCTCGATCATCGCCACGCCGATCCTGTCCTTGACGGAGCCGCCGGGGTTGAGGTACTCGAGCTTGGCCACGACCTCCCCCTCGAGGCCCTCGCCGAGCCGGCGCAACTCGACCAGCGGGGTGTTCCCGATCACGGCCGAGGCCTCGGCGGCGACCGCACCGGCTGCGGTCCGGGGTGCGGAGGGCGCACTCATCACGATCACCGTACTGAGTGCATCAGCGATTCGCGCCTGAGGATCATCTACGCTCCCCCGGCCCTCTCGACCGCGAAACCACCGGCGGCCGAACTCGCCGGGGAGGAGAAACACACATGCTCAACTCACGCACGACCACTCGCGTGCGCGCCCTCGCGCTGGCCCTCGGCTGCGCCTCGATCCTCGGCCTCGCGGCCTGCGGCGGCGACGACAGCGACGACACGTCGACGGCGGCGACCTCGACCACGTCGACGACCACCGAGACGTCGGCCGACGACACCACGCACCGACGCCGACTCGCTCGACGCGACCGCGCTGCGCGACGCCTTCAACCAGCAGCTGCTCCAGGTGCTGACGACGCAGCAGGACCTGACTCAGTCCGAAGCGGAGTGCGCGATCGACGAGCTGGAGAGCTCGGTCTCCGACGACGAGCTCAAGGACGCGATCGTCGAGGCGGCGAACACCGGCCAGCCGCCCCAGGACCTGATCGACGCCGGCTTCGACGCCGGCAAGGAGTGCGCCGGCCAGTAACGGCCTACGGCTCGCCGCCGGGCACCGCCGCCCGGCGGCGAAACGCCGACCACGCGGGCTTCTGCCGGCCCTCGGCCGTGAGCAGGCCGCTGTAGCGGCAGAACCCGCAGGTGTCCTGCTCGGCCTCGAGGTCCCGCCACGCGAACCAGTACACGCGGCCGATCTTCCATCGCTCGCGCTTGCGCGCCAGCAGGTCGAAGGCCCGCTCCAGCATCTGCGCCTGGCCCGCCTCGTCCTTGACCAGGGGGATGCGCGGGTCCCCGGCGGAGGCCCAGCCGAGCTCGGTCAGGTCGAGCTCCGCCCTGTCGTTGCCGTAGCGCCGCATCACCCGGCGCGCCCGCTTCACCTGATCGGCGACGCCGTTGACGTCGGCGGCGTACGGATGCAGCGCGACGCGCTCGAAGTACGGCTTCACGCGCCCGAGCCGGTAGAGGTCGCGCAGGAACTTCGTCGCGCTGTAGCGGTTGCCGGCCGGCGAGAGGCCGGCGAGGACGATCTCGGCGTCCGGGTCCACGTCCGCGATCGCGCGCGACGAGACGCGCAGCAGCCGCGCGTAACCGCGGGCCGAGGGCTGCGGGTCCCAGAAGGGACGGATGTTGGGCTCGTTCCAGATCTGCCAGGACCTGATCGGCTCGTAACCGTTCACCTCCTCCCAGAGCTCGCCCCGAGGCCCGTAGCGCTCGACGAGGGTGCGCAGGAAGTCGCTCCACACCCGGCGCTCGGTCGGGTGGTAGATCGGCGGACGGTCCGCCGAGCCCGTGAGCCAGGCCGGCGAGCCGTAGACCGTCGGCAGCACGGCGATCCCGTGCTCGGCCGCGGCGCCGACGACCGAGTCGATGTATCCGAGGTCGTACTCCCCCGGATGCGGCTCGACCGACGCCCAGGTGACGGTGAGGCGAAGCGCGCCGGCGCCGACGGCGCTCATCTGGGCGAGGTCCGACGGTGAGAGCCGGCCCTGGGTGACGAGCCCGAACTGCCCCGACCCCGCCGATGCCGGAGCGGCGAAGACGGTGCCGGCCGTCAGCGCGGCCAGCAGGGTGAGCCGGAGCGTGCGCAGGGCGGTCACTGTACGCCCGAAACACCGCGCGCGAGCCGGTCGGTTTCGGCAACTCCGCAGGCGCGGGCGTGAAGGTTCAGGTCAGCCAGTGCGCAGGGCTTCCCAGCCGGCGACGAATCCGGCCACCAGCCCCCGGACGGCCCACTCGCCGCCCTCGGGAGCGCTGACCGTGAGCTCGATCTCCCCGTCGCGCGGAGCCTGCTCGAAGGCGAAGAAGGGGCAGCAGTCGGACTCGGCCGCGACGAAGGCCTCGACCTCGGCTCGCCGGTCGAGGGGAAAGCGCAGGCGCGCGCTGAGTCCCTCCGCTCGGACCGCGGTCAGCGCCCGACCGAGCTGCGCCATCTGGGCCCCGCGCTCGGGCAACGCGGCCCGGTCGAGGCTGCAGGCGATCGGGATGGTGGTCGGCATTTCAGGCTCCTTTGCGGCGGTGTGCATCTACTCTTGACCCTCAAGCCGACTTGAGGTCAAGTGATTTCTCCCAGCGACGGCAAATTGCGCATCGGTGAGGTGGCCGAGCGGGCGGGCTTGCGCAAGAGCGCGATCCGCTACTACGAGGAGATCGGCCTGCTGTCGAAGCCCGAGCGGGTCTCGGGCCAGCGCGTCTACGACCCGAGCATCCTGCGCCGGCTCGCCGTCATCGACGTCTCGCAGCGCGCCGGCCTCAGCCTCGATGAGATCCGCGAGCTGGTCGACGCCGGCTCGGCGCCGGTCTCCGAGCGGCTGCAGGAGCTCGCGGCGAAGAAGCTGCCCGAGGTAGAGGCGCTCATCGCCCGCGCGGAGGCAATGCGGGCCTGGCTCGAGACCGCGCAGGCGTGCGGCTGCGAGACGATCGACGAGTGCGGCCTGTTCGACCCGCGTGACGACCCCGACGAACTGAGCAGGGGCGGCTATGTGGTTGGTTCAGGAGCCAGAACCGGCGAAGGCCGAAACCCCTTGACGATGAGGTAGATCGCAAAGGCCGCCTCGAACAGAGCCTCTGGAACGGAAAAGAGGATGTGGAGGCCGTCTTGCTCGTACGCGCCGAGTAGAACGGCGGTTGCCGAGACGAAGATCAGCGGACCTCCAACCACTCCCAACATCGCAAGGCCCGGAGGCATCAGGCCGGTTCGGTACATCAACCAGCCCAGCAGGATGCCGTTGACCCCGACGCAGAAGCCCGGACCAAGCAGGAAGGTCCAGTCATGGACCGCGACCAGGGTCTGGCCGGCGATGTCGAGCGAGGTTCCATCTGGGCCAATTCCAGCGGCGAGGTCGTCGCGCAAGGTCACGACCGAGAGCACACTGATCGCGCCGACGCCGATGATCGTGGATTCGATGGTCCGCGAAGCGACGTAGCTCAGAGAGAGCGTTTCGCTGTAGCGCCTGAGGATCGGGAACATGACGACCGCCGTGCCGACGTTGCCGATCATCAGGAGGAATTCCAAGAAGGCGCCCAGGATGATGCGCGTGTCGTCCCCTGGCCCGAGGATGTAGTCGGTGTCGTTCAGCACCGGGTCGTAGAGGGCGACCGCACCGATCGCCGTGACGAACGTGGAGGCCATCAGCCAACCCGCGATCCGCGCTCTCTTGCGCTGCTCTGGCGACCGCTCGACGGCTCCGCCTTCCCCCTGGCCTGCGCCAACCATCAATCGATCCCTCGCTCTCGTAGACGAGTGGACCGTTATATCCAAAGGACTAGTCCGCAGGGCGGCCCTTGCCGGGCGGCGGCCTCCCCGACGAGCACCTACGGTTCTGACACCCATGGCCGAAGGCGCGAGCGATCAGGTGCGCACGGCTCGCTTCGATGATCTTGAGGCGTGTCTCCAGATCGTCCGTGCGTTGCCGGACTTCTTCACCGAGGATGTTCCCACCACCGTGCAGCGCGATTTCGAGCGGCACGACGGTTGGGTGATCGTCGACGCCGAAACGATTGTGGGGTTCGTCGTTGTCGATCGGCGCTCGCCGGAGGCGGCGGAGATCCTGTGGATCGCCGTGGAGCCCGCTCGACGCGGCACGGGCTACGGAACCCGGCTGCTGGAGCACGCGCTCGGCGCACTACGCGATCAGGGAATTGCCCTGGTCGAAGTAAAGACGCTCGATCGCTCCGCGGACTACGCACCGTATGAAGCGACGAACGCCTTCTATGAGCGCCACGGCTTCGCGCAGATCGACTGCATCGACGAGTTCCCCGAGTGGGAACCGGGTAACCCGGCCGCCATCTACGTCGCCGCCCTGGGGACGACGAGGTGACGTAGTCATCGTTGGGATAGCTGCACTTCTCATCCGAAGCGCGATAATCGCGCAGTGCCGCTGCGCAGGGGATTTCTCGCGCTTTCGAGCCTGCTCGTTGCGCTCCTGACGTTGCCGGCCCCGTCCACGGCAACCACGATTCGCACGGACGACGGTCTCTACCCGGACTTCACCCCACGCGTTCACGACTATGTCAGCCATTGCGCAGGCGACGTGAAGGTGAACGTCTCACACCTGTCGGGCAAGACCGCTTCGATCGCCGGCAAGCCCTATCGAAGGGGCCCGGTCAACTCAACGGTGCGGAAGCGGGCGGGCGCGCGAGTAGTCGTGGCGATCAAACGGCCACACCGAGGGAAGGTCGAGCGCTACAACATCCGCTGCCTGCCGACCGAGTTCCTGGATTGGGATTTCGAGCGGCTGCGGCGCCCGCATGAGCAGTTCTACATCGTGCCCAGCGGCGTGCAGCCTGTGGGGGATGGTTACGTGACGATCTTCGACCGTCGAGGAACACCCGTGTGGTGGATTCACACCCCCCGACCGCTGTTCGACGCGAAGCTACTGCCCGACGACACGATGAGTTGGTCGTACGCTGGCCTGGGGGCATTCACCGTCGACGAGGACGAGTACTACCAGCGCTATCGACTGGACGGCACTCGTCAGCGATCGGTCCGAGCGGTGGGGGTGACGACCGACGGCCATGACATGCAGCAGATGCCGAACGGCGACTACCTGGTTATCGCCTACAAGCCCCGCGATCACGTCGACCTCTCCCCCTACGGGGGGCCATCCGACGCCACCGTCGTCGACGCAGAGGTCCAGCAGGTCACGCCCAAAGGCAAGCTGGTCTGGAGGTGGAACAGCAAGGACCACGTCTCGCTCGCCGAGACCGGGCGCTGGTGGCCGGCGATCTTGACGAACCCGCTCTTTCATCCACAGCTGCCGGACGGGAGGACTGCATACGACATAGTGCACGCGAACTCGATCGAGCCGGTAGGCAAGTCGGTCCTCCTCTCGCTGCGCCACCTCGACGCGATCCTGATGATCCGCCGCTCGACCGGGGACATCCAGTGGAAGCTCGGCGGTACGGAGACCTCCAGGAGCCTTTCAGTGAAAAACGACCCGCTCGGCGACTACCCCCTGGGCGCCCAGCACGACGCGCGCGATCTCCCTGGAGACGTGATTGCGGCTCATGACAACGGATCCGCGCTCAACCGGCCTCCACGCGGAGTCGCGTACCGCATCAACAGCCAGGCACGGACCGCAACGCTTGTCGACTCCCAGGCCGATCCCGAGGCTCTCGGCTCATTCTGCTGCGGCTCCGCCCAGATGTTCCCCGGGGGCGGATGGCTGATCGACTGGGGTGGTGCGGTTCCAACCCAGATCACCGAGTTCGACCCACAGCACCGGCGCACGTTCCGCTTCACCTTCACCTTCCACGGCGTCTCGCCGGCCACGACGTATCGGGTCGAGTCGGTGCCGGATGGCCGGCTCGAGCTTGGCGACCTCAGGAAGGCGATGGACGACCTCGCGGCCAAGGGGCTGGCGGCACCGGCTCCCCGGTAGTGAGATTCGCTTTCCGGGCGCCCCTTCCTAGAGGAACGTCCCGCGCCCGGTCAGATGTGGTACATGCCTCCCTTCTCGGACAGGCACCGCATGATCAAGCCAGATGCCGAGGCTCGAAGATGGCTGCGCCCCACGCTGCGCCCCAGTGCAGGGAGATTCCTGGGTCATGAGGAGGGCCGGCAGGCACAGGGCATGCGCCCGATCCAGCAGGCCCCCGGGGTGTCGGTCCCCCCAGCGCGACACCGCTGCCGCTCCTAACCGGCGATGGCGCAGCGCAGTCTGGGCCTTCCTCGTGCAACGCGGCCTTGACTGAAATACGTGGGCCTTACCGATGCGCCGAAGCGCGGGCCGGGGGACGATCGGTGCATTCGTCCAAGCGCACCGACGCGCACCGAGCCATCGGGAGCCCCATGTCCAAAGTCATCGCCCACCTGCGCGCCCAGTGGATCGGCGTGCTCGCCCTTTTCCTCGTGCTCGCCGGAGGCACCGCCTACGCCGCCGACACGGTCTTTTCGACCGACATCGTCAACGGGGAGGTGAAGTCCCCCGACATCGCCGCCAACGCGGTCCGCTCGGGCGAGGTCCTCGACGAGTCGCTGCACGCGTTCGACCTCTCGGCCTTCTCGGTCGGCCCGACTGAGATCGCCCCCAACGCCGTGAGCGCGGACGAGATCGCCGATGACTCGGTCGACTCCGGTGAGATCGTCCGCGATTCCGTCACCGTAAGTGACCTGGGCGACGACTCGGTCGCCAGGAGCGAACTCCAGGTCTCGAGCGTGTACACAGATGAGGTGGCCCTCAACACGCTCGGCCCCAACGACATCGCGTCGGGTGGGGTCGGCTCGGCCGAGGTGGCCAACAATTCGCTGACCACCGACGACGTGGGCAACAACTCGCTGACCACCGACGACGTCGCCGGCGCCAGTGTCTCTGGATCGATCTCGGTGAGCGCGCTGGCCAACGGACGCTGCACGACGTTCAGCGGCAGCGTCAGCGGCGCTCAGCCGGGCGACGCGGCCATCCTGACCACCAATGGCAGCATCCCAAACGGAATGGTCATCTATGCGCAGCGCGCCCTCACCGACGCGGTCCACATCAAGGTCTGCAACCTGAGCGGCGCGCCCTCGGCCGCGATCAGCGGCATCCCGACCAGGGTGGTCACGTTCCGCTGAGCGCGCATCGAAATCAGCTCGTCTGCAATCCAACCGACACTTCGGTGGACGGACGCCATCACTGACTTCAACCTGTTGGTGATCGACCCGGGGTAGCCGAGGCTCTACTGCCTCCGGGCCAAGTGCTCGCGCCAGTCGGGCGCAGGTCTCTACTTGCATTGCGGGCCGTCGGGCGCGAGGGTGGGCGGACCACTCACGGAGGGAGGCCCCATGCGTCCATCTATTCGATCCCGGCTCGCCGCGCTCGTACGCGGCCAGTGGGCCGGTCTGTTGGCCCTGTTTCTGGTCATCGCGGGAGGCACGGCATATGCCGCTGACACGGTCTTCAGCACGGACATCGTCAACGGAGAGGTCAAGGCGGTTGACATCGGCAACAACCAGGTCCTGACCGCCGACGTGCGCAACGAGCACCTGACCGGCGCCGACGTCAAGGATCAAAGCGGCGTCGACACCTGCACGCATGGTACGGCTCGCTTCGGCGAGCTCTGTGTCCTGGGCACCGGCCAGGAGCAGACCTGGGTGGCTGCGCTCACCACTTGTAGGGCCAGGGGCTTGCGGCCGCCCACCTTGGGTGAGGCCCTGGCGTTGGCCACCGTCTACGACGTGCCCACAGTCGGGTTCGACGACAGCTTCTGGACCGACGACTCCGTCTTTTCCGCCGACAGCTTTCGACCGTTTACCGTCGACGAAGACGCCAATTGGGGCGCCAACGACGATGGCGATTCGTGGGACACCGTCTGCGTGACGACTCCGACCAACTGAAGGCGACCCGGCTAGGCGCGGGCCAGGTGCTCGCGCCAGTCGGGTGTTAGCCGATCGAGCGCGGCCCCGCAGCCGTCCTCGTCCATCCGCGGGCCGGATTCTATTTCTGGGCGACCCCGCCGGTGGGCGCTTTCGAGCGCCGTGCGCGGGTAGAGGCCGACCGTGTTCTTTCGCTACGGAGGAGGTGGTCCTGAGTTGACTAAGGGCGACGTTCACACCGAGCCGCACAAGGACGGCTGGGCCAACAAGGTCGAGGGCAACGCTCGCGTTTCGAGCACCCACAAGACCAAGAGCGCGGCCCAGAAGCGTGGGCGAGAGATGGCGATCCTGCGCAAAGTCGAGCATCTGATCCATAAGCAGGACGGGACGATCAGCGAGCGAAACAGCTACGGCGGCGATCCGCCTTCTCGACCCGGCTAGGCGACCTTTCATGCTTCCTCGATCGCCTCCGTACCACACCCACGGGGGCCGGCGGGATCGGGGAGGAGCGGGGTAGGCGGGAAGCCTGCCTCTCGGTTCGGCCCGGTTATCGAGATCGGCGCGAGCCACGAGCGACCCCGTGCGAGTCATCCGCGCGGGGTCGCTGCTCTTTGGCGATCGGGCGCTAGCGACGCGCGAGATACTCCGTGACCAGCAGCAGGCCCTCGAAGCCGCCGGGCTGTCGGAGTAGCTCAGCGTGCATCGGAGCGGCGGCGGGGCCTTGACCTTCGTCGGCCGAGATAACGCCTCTACCGAATGTCGGTGTCATCGCTCTCGTAGGTCGAACCTCCGCACACTCCTCAGGTCCTTCTGCCGACACTCCGCGCGCCCGCAGCCACTCACGTAAACGCGCGTGCCTGCGCCCCAGTGACCCCCAGTCTCCACCGTTCTCCACCGTCCTCAGCCGAAGGCAGAACCGCATGGGCATGCGATATCCCCCTCCCCCATGCGACGCCCTTCAGATGTGGTACATGCCGGCGCCGACCTCGTCGGCCTCGCGCCGGGCGATGTCGGCGATGGTGGTGCGGCTGAAGACGTCGCGCAACGCCTCGACGCCGTCCTTCCAGATCCCGCCGGCCTCGTCGGCCTCGGCGCCGACCTTGCCGTCGAGCGCCTGGACGACCTCGATCACGGTGATCTGCTCCGGCGGCCGCGCGAGCGTGTACCCGCCCTTCACGCCGCGCTGGCTGAGCAGCAGACCGTCGCGGCGCAGGGTGGAGAACAACTGCTCGAGGAACTGAACCGGCATCCCGCGCCGCTCGGCGATCTGGGCGATCGGGACCGGGCGTTCGCCCGAACGGGCGAGCTCGGCCATGGCGACGACCGCATACCGAGACTTCGAGGTCACCGAGATCAACGTCGTCGCTCGTACTCGTTCGCCATCGCCGCCACGTTGTAGCGGATGTGCGTCGAAAAACCTCGCTCGTACCGAGCCGCCGACGCCTCCATCCCGCCGGGCTGGCTAGGATGACTCCGCGGCCTTGAGGGGCTGCCGCGAGCCGGCGGTTTCGATGCCGGTGCGTCTTACCGGGGTGCTCGGCCCCGGGTCGGGGCATAGGAATGAACGAGGAACGACGCTGCCTGGTAATTGATGAGCAGCCTGCCGTCAGGTTGGGTGTCAGGGGCCTGCTCGCGGACCGCTACGAGGTCGAGGAGGCCAGCGACGGGCAGGACGCGCTCGAGCTGATCAGCTCGATCGGCGACTTCGATGTCGCGATCGTCGAGCTCGTCCTCGCGGCCAACGGCACGGCGGATTCACTGCTGGGCATCCCGGCCATCCGCGCTCTGCACCGCGCCCGTCCGGGGCTCGGGATCGTCGCCCACGGGACCCGCCCCGAGCACCATGCGGCCACCGAGGCGATGGACGCCGGGGCGACCGCCTACGTCGCGAAGAGCTCGCCGACCCTGCAACTGGCGCGCGCGGTCGACGCGGCCGCGGAGGCGGAGACGTTCGTCGATCCCGCCGCGCGGGGCTCCGGCAGGCGCGGGCTCACCCGCCGCCAGCGCCAGATCCTCCAGCTCTACGCCGACGGCCACTCGACCGAGGTCGCCGCTCGCGAGCTCGGGCTCAGCACCGAGACGATCCGCACCCACACCAAGGCCGTACTCGCCCGGCTGGAGGCGCGCGACCGAACCCACGCGGTCGCAATCGGCCTCCGGTCCGCACTCATCGAGTAGCTCTCGGCCGAGACGACACCCCGCACGCCCGGACGCGGAAGCAGAAAAAAAAGTCCGCGGCGTAGCCGCGGACCGGTAATTCCAGCGAGAGCGGAGGACGTGGCGGGAGTTACTTCAGAGCCAGCCGCGGTCCCGAGCCATGAGCACGGCCTGTGCCCGGTCGATCGCGCCGATCTTCTTGTAGACGTTGTGGAGGTGGGTGCGGACGGTGCTGACCGAGAGCGAGAGGTCCTGGGCGATCTGCTTGTAGACCTTCCCCTCCGCCAGGCCCCGAAGCGCGTCCATCTCGCGGACCGAGAGCGGACACGGCTCCGTCGCGCGTACGCGCGTCTCGCCGGCGTGGGGGAACTCGAACAACAGCCCACTGAGCGCCTTGTCGTCGAGATCCAGGGCGGCGGCAGGCATGCGCATCGCCTCGACCGCGACCGGATCGCCGGCGGCGTGGTGAACCATCATGTCCGCGAGCCTGATCGCTGCGGCATGGCCGGTGGCATCCGGCGCGTGGTGGCGCTCCACCGCCGCGGCGACGATCTTCGGCAGGCCCCAGCGGCGCACCAGGACCGCGCCGACGAGCGCATGGTCGATGCCGAACTCACGCCGTTCGCGACGGGCGCGATCGTCGGGCGACTCGTCGCGGGGATCGCCCGCAGGGTTGTCGCCGTAAAGCTGGTCGAGCACGAGCTTGCCCACGTCATGAACGAGCGCGGCGACAGCCAGTTCGTCGCGCTGCGGGAGCCGCGCCACGACGCCGACCCGCTCGGCGCCGATCCGTACGGCGACCGCATGGCGGCGGAATCGCTCAGCCCGCTCGCAGGCAACGCCGGGCGTCGCAAGCACGTCATAGGTCTCCATCCCCGACGCGAGGTCGCGCACGCCGTCGACATGCAGCGCCTCGACCGCCTCGCGCACCCCGCCCGCGCGCCCCGAGGGCCCCGTCCCGTTGTTGGCGGCCCGCATGACCGCGATCGCGAGTATCGCGTCCGCTTCGATCGCGTCGGCGAGCTCGTTCGAAGAGCTCGCCTGGCGGTCGCACGCGCCCAGCAGCCGACGCCGCGCCTCGTACAGCGCGGGCATCCCCGAAACGGTCTCGAAAGCGTCCGCGAGCCGTCGTCCGCCGATTCCGGCTCGCCGCTCGGGGGCCGCCTTTGTGGCCTGGGTCATCGTCTAAATCCCATCTTGCGACCGCGCGCATACGCGGCCTCATTCATTTAGATCGGCATATCCCCGGGCTTGTTTAGCCCGGATCGGCCGTTTCGCCGGCAGGCGAACTCAAAAGCCGGGCCAGCGCGGCCTCGATCCGGGCGCTCGACCGCTCGCGTCCGAGGGCCGCGAGCGACTCGAAGATCCCGGGCGAGACGGTCGTGCCGGTGATGGCCACGCGCAGCGGCTGATAGACGTCGCGGGGCTTGGCCCCCAGCCGCTCGACGACGGCGCCAAGCTCGCGCTCGAGCGCCGGGGCGTCGAAGGGCTCGACCGCCCGCACGACCTCGAGCGACGACGCGAGGGCCTCTCGGACGCCGTCGCGCGCCATCACCTTCGACCACGCCTTCGGGTCGTCGACCGGCTCCTCGTAGAGGAAGGCGATCAGCGGCCAGAGCTCCTGGAGGGTCTGCGCCTTCTCCTGGGCGATCGCGCAGGCCCCCGCGAGCCGCTCGCGATCCGCGGCAGCCTCGGCGTGGCCCTCGCGCTCGAGCGCCGCGGCCGCGGCCTCGACGTATGCGTCGGGCGGCAGCTCGCGCATGTAGCGGCCGTTGAGCCAGCGGAGCTTGCGCTCGTCGAAGATCGCGGAGGAGCGCCCGACGCGCTCGATGTCGAAGCGCTCGATCAGCTGCTCGGTCGAGAGGATGGTCTCGTCGTCCTCCGCCCCCCAGCCGAGCAGGGCGAGGTAGTTGCGCAGCGCCGCCGGGAGGTAGCCGGCGTCGCGCAGCTCCTGCACGGACGCGGCGCCGTGACGCTTGGAGAGCTTCTTGCCGTCGGGGCCGTGGAGCAGGGGCAGGTGGGCGTAGCGGGGCGGCTCGCCGCCCAGCGCCTCGAGCACGAGCAGCTGCTTCGGGGTGTTCGAGAGATGGTCGTCGCCGCGGATGACGTCGCTGATCCGCATCTCGAGGTCGTCGACGGCGACCGCGAAGTTGTAGAGCGGCGTCCCGTCACCGCGCGCGATCACGAAGTCGTCCGTGAGCCGGTTCTCGAATGTCACCGGCCCGCGGATCACGTCCTCGACGACGGTCTCGCCCTCGTCGGGGACCCGGAGCCGGATGGCAGCACCCTCCCCCGCCCGCGGCTCGCCGCGGTAGCCGGCGTTGCCGTGCGCCTGCTTGTAGGCGCGCACGTCGTCGGCGGTCGCCGGGTCCGGATAGGCGCGGCCGGCGTCGACCAGCTCGGCGATCCGCTCGCGATGGCGCTCAGCGCGGTCGGCCTGGCTGAGCGGGCCCTCGTCCCAGTCGAGCTCCAGCCAGCTCAGCGCGTCGAGGATCTGCTCGACGTTCTCCGGCGTCGAGCGCTCGCGGTCGGTGTCCTCGATCCGCAGCACCATCGTCCCGCCCGAGCCGCGCGCGACGAGCCAGTTGTAGAGCGCCGTGCGCGCTCCGCCGATGTGCAGTGCACCGGTCGGGGACGGGGCGAACCGCACTCTCGGGGATTGTCCGGTCGGGGGCAGCGCTACGAACCCTTGCGCGTTCTCGCTCGATCCTCGTCGGCGCGTCGGACCAGATCGTCGACGACGTCAGCGGCCTGGATCTCGGCGAAGCCGACCGATATCGAGCCGCGACCGACGAGGATCTTCTGCATCTCCTCGAACCGCTCGCGTGCCTGTTCGCAGGCTATGTCCGGGAGCGCGCAGATGAACTCGTCGCCGCCGAATCGAGCGACCACGTCATAGGGCCGCAGAGACGATTTCAGCGTCTCGGCAACCGCGATCAGCAGCTCGTCGCCGGCGGGATGACCCTGGGCGTCGTTGACGCCCTCGAGCCCCTCGACATCGACGAACGCCGCCACCAACTGCCCATTCGTGCGGCGCGCGCGATGGATCTCACGCTCAATGTCACGCAGGCCGGCGAGCCGGCTCTGCGTCCCGGTGAGCTCGTCGACCGCCGTCAAACCCCGGTCTTTTGCGGCCTCCGCTCGGTCCCGCGCCGCCATGTGTCGATCGCTCTTCGAGTGTTCACGGTCACCCGCGGCCGCGGTGCGGTCACTGATCGCCCTTCGAGACCGGCAACCGCGGTCTCGATCAGCTCCGCGTCACGGTCACGCAACCCGGCCTCATCGTCGCGCCGGTCCGCGGCG
This sequence comes from uncultured Solirubrobacterales bacterium, assembly GCA_963729065.1. Taxonomy (GTDB): domain Bacteria; phylum Actinomycetota; class Thermoleophilia; order Solirubrobacterales; family 70-9; genus WHSW01. The sequence goes on along the minus strand of CAVSMS010000004.1, from coordinate 600,005 downwards.
GCGTCGCGCTCGGCCGCCGTGGCATCGCGCTCCTCCGCGCTTTGGGCGTGTCGGCTCACGAGCTGCAGAGCGTGCTCACGGCTTCGGCACTCAAGAACGCTGTCGACCGATCCCGCGAGAAAGACCCACAACAAGACCAGCGGCCGGCCGGTCACTCCTCGCCGATCGAGGTCCTCGAGCGTCCCGATGAGGACGACGTGCTCGTCGACGTCCACGAGCTCCTCGATGCGCACTCGGGTGTCCTCGGAACGCTGGTTGAGCAACTCGACCGCACTGCGAACGAGAGCCCGGTATTTCGTTCGCTCCGTGTCCGGGTCGGTCACAGACGCAGCGTAGTCGGCGAGGGGGACTCCTCGCCCTCGCCTGGCGTGATGTTCGTCGCCCGCCGGGGTTTCGTGACTGACAACCCCAACGAAGGGAGCGGACAGATGTGGATCTCCAAGCGGGTCTTGGTCCTCGCGCTGGCCTCGGTGGCCGCGCTGTTCTCGATGGCCGTGGCGGTCGCCGCAAGCGGCGCCGACAAGTCCGGCGGGAACGACGCCGGCGAACCTGAGCTCGAGGGGTCGCTCGCGCCCTCGATGCCGGACGATCCCGACTTCCACGGAGTCGCCCCGGGTGGCGCGCCCTGGGTGCTCGACCGGGGCGAGGTTCGGCTCGGCGACGACGAGCTCGAGGTGCGCGTCGAGGGGCTTGTGATCCCGAAGCCCGTCGGCGACGGAACCGCCGGCCCGGTGAAGACGATCAGCGCCTCCCTGTTCTGCGGCGCTGACGCGGACACGGCGCCGGCGGACACGACCCGCTCGGCCTCGCTCTCGCGCGACGGCGACGGGCGCATCCGCGACCGTTCGTTCGACGTGCCCGACACCTGCTTGGCGCCGGTGATCGTGGTGCACCCGAACGGCGGCACGGCCGTCTACATCGCCGTCAACGGCTGGCGCGCCTAGGCACCGCGGACACGGACCAGCGACAGGCGGCCGCCCCCCGGGCGGCCGCCTCGTCGCGTCAATAGGCTGCGCCGCGGATGCTGATCGGCTGCCACGTTTCGACGGCGGGTGGGCTCGTGAACGCCGTCGAGCGCGGCGTCGAGAGCGAGTCCGAGGCGATCCAGATCTTCAACCAGAGCCCGCGGATGTGGAGGCCGACCCGCTACGGCGAGGACGATTTCGCGGCGTTCCGCGAGGCGCTGGACGCCTCCGAGATCCAGTCGGCGACGATCCATGCCGTCTACCTGATCAACTGCGCGAGCAAGGAGCGGGAGATCCGGTCGAAGTCGATCGCGTCGCTGACCCACGCGTTGCGGGTCGGCTACGGGATCGGCGCCCACGGCGTGGTCCTGCACGCCGGGGCGCGCAAGGGCGAGCCGCATCGGGCGTCGATGAAGCGTGCGGCGAAGGCGATCGCCAAGGCGCTCGCCGACTCCGAGGAGTGCCCGGTGCTGCTCGAGAACACGGCCGGCACGCAGGGCCCGCTCGGGCGCAACTTCGACGAGCTCGCCGAGCTGCTCGACCTGCTCGACGGCGACTCGCGGGTCGGGATCTGCCTCGACTCGTGCCATCTGCTGGCCTCCGGGTTCGAGATCCGCACGGCGAAGGCGCTGGGAGCCGTGGTCGACGAGTTCGACGCCAAGGTCGGGCTCGATCGCCTGCGCTGCCTGCACCTCAACGACTCGAAGACCCCGCTTGGGGGCAACCGTGATCGCCACGCCAACCTGGGCGAGGGCGAGATCGGCGAGCGCGGCCTCGGCGTCTTTCTCTCCGAGCCACGCTTCGACAAGCTCCCCACCCTGATCGAGACCGGGGGCACCGACGGCGCGCCCGGGAAGGGCGACGTGGAGCTCGCCATGAAGCTGCGTAAACGCGGAATCGCCGCCCGCCGACGAGGCGGGCGGCGATCGAAGCGCTGACGCGCTAGATCGTCAGAACGGTCGGTTTAGGTCAGCGGGTCGCTGGGCTCACGTGAGACCGCGCGCTGCAGGGCCAGGCCAAGGCCGGTGACCGCCAGTGCAACCGCCGCCATGGCGATTACGTCGAAGCCAGTGAACGGGAGCGGACCCACCTTGCCGCCGAGACCGGTGCCACTCGGAGACTCCGAGGGCGCTGAGCTCGAACCGGTGTTGGAGGGCGTGTTGCTATTGCCGCCGGTGTTGATCTGCGAAAGCTGATCCCCGTACTGGTTCGTGGTCGGGTCGACCTGCTGGGCGCCAGCAAGCGCGGGCGCCGCGACCGTCGCGCAGAGCGCGACGACCAACAGTCCAGCGAGCTTGGTCTTCAGCAGATTGGTGATTCTCAAGGAACGGTTCTCCTTCGAGAGATGGGGAGATGAACGAGGACGAGAGTAGGCCGGTCGGGTGAGACTAACGTGAGCCCCGGATGAGAACCGCTCTCATACTGACGGTCGGTTAAGGGGGCGCTCACGCCTGTCTCATCGGGCTCTCATCAGCATCTCATGCGCGCGCGTAAGGCTTGCTGGTGGATGCGCCCCCCTTCGCCCAAGGGTGTGCGCGGGTGACCCGTCGCTCGCGCATCGTCAGTTTGCAAGCCGGCGTCGTCGGCGTGCTTCTGGTTGTCGTATATCTCACGATCCTCCGACCGGACGACGATCAACCGGTCAGTGGGGTGACCGCCCCCGGAGCGCCCGGCGCGGTCGTGAACCGGCCCACGGACCAGCCACGAAGCCACCACAAGCCGCCACAGCGGCCGCAGCACCCGCGTGGCCAGCGGGGTCCGCAGGGCTCCGGCACCGGCGTCACGGGCACCAACGCGGGCGGAGCGGGCACCCCAGGCGTCCCCGCTCCCGGCGCGGTCCCGGGCACGCCTACCTCGGCGCCCGCCGGCGACTCCCCCGGCGGAGGCGGCGGGGGGCCGCCGGCGGGTCAACCGCCGCCGCCCGGCGACGACCCGAGCGACGATCAGTACGGGGACACGCTGTCCAGGCTCACAGCGGCGCTTCGCTGACCGCGTCTGATCCGGGCCTGCGGCCAGGCCGCCCGCGCGGGGAGTGCGGTCTACGCGCCGTGATCCCGGCTACATTCTCGGAGTGTTGATCGATTCTCGGGCCCGCGCTGCCGCGGCCGAGGCGGGTGAGGCGGGCGAGCGCAGGTCGCTGCTCGCAGGCGTCCGCACCCGGGTGCTGGTCTCGTTCCTGGCCCTCCTGATCGTCTCCACGGCGGCCTCGGTCCTCGTTCTGCGCCAGCTCCTGCTGTCGCGGATCGGCGACCAGGTGGAACGCGAGCTCGCCCTGGACGTCAACTCCCTGCGGGACCTCTCGGCCCGCGGTGAGCCCGGCAGCGGAAAGCCGTTCTCGGGGGTCCAGGAGCTCTTCGATAGCTACATGGAGCAGACCTCGGCGCCCGCGGACGGAGCGCTGATCTCCTTCATCGCCGGCGACCGCTATCTGTCGAAGGTGGCGAACCCGAGCGACCAGGCCCTGCAAACCTCGTTCAACAGCCTGGCCGGTACCCGGTCCCCGGGAGGCGGAGAGCTCGACACACCCCTCGGCGAGACCCGCTACCTCGCCGTCCCGGTCAGCATCGGGGACACCAATGGGGTGCTCGTCGTCGCCTCGCTGACCGCCGCGGCCCGCGACGAGGTCGAGAGCGCCGTCCGGGTCGCCGTCGGGGTCTCGCTCGTAGTACTGCTGCTCGCATCCCTGTTCATCTGGCTCGCCGCCGGCCGGGCGATCGCCCCGCTGCACGCGCTCTCGCGGACCGCGAAGACGATCTCGGACACCGACCTCTCGGCGCGGATCCCGGTGAGCGGCGGCGACGAGATCGCCGACCTCGGGCGAACCTTCAACGGCATGCTCGACCGGCTCGAGATCGCCTTCGCCGACCAGAAGGATTTCCTCACCGACGTCGGGCACGAGCTCCGCACCCCGATCACGGTGATCCGCGGCCACCTCGAGACGCTCAGCGACTCTCCCCGCGAGCGCGAGGAGGCGACCGCGGTGATCCAGGACGAGCTCGACCGGATGAGCCGGTACGTCGACGACCTGCTGTTGTTGGCGAAGGCGCCGCGGCCCGACTTCCTGCGCCTCGGGCCCATCGACCTCGACCTCTTCACCCACGATCTGTTCACCAAGGCCCGCAGCCTCGGCAACCGCGACTGGCGGATCGACGGCACCGGGGTCGGGATCGTGGTCGCCGACCCGCAGCGGATCACCCAGGCGGTGATGAACCTCGCCGACAACGCCGTGCGCCACACCCGCGACGGGGAGCCGATCTGGCTCGGCAGCTCGATGGTCGGCGACCAGGCGCGACTCTGGATCCGCGACGAGGGGCCCGGGGTCGATCCCGCGGACCGCGAGCGGATCTTCGGCCGCTACGCGCGGGCCAGCACCAACTCGCGCCCAACCGAGGGCGCCGGCCTCGGGCTCTCGATCGTGCGCGCGATCGCCGACGCCCACGGGGGCCGCGTGGAGCTCGACTCGCGGCTCGGGATCGGCTCGACGTTCACGATCGTGCTCCCGGCGAGCCCGCTGCCTTGAGCCGGATCCTGATCGCCGAGGACGAGGCCCGATTGGCGTCGTTCCTGGAGAAGGGGCTGCGGGCCAGCGGCTTCACCACCACGATCGTCAGCGACGGCCCCAGCGTCAACGCGGTCGCCAGCGACGAGGACTTCGACCTGCTGATCCTCGACCTCGGGTTGCCCGGCAAGGACGGGCTCGACGTGCTCCGCGACCTCCGGGCCGCGGGCCAGCGGCTCCCGGTGATCGTGCTCACCGCCCGCGGCGATCCTTACGACCGCATCGAGGGCCTCGAGACGGGTGCGGACGACTACCTGCCCAAGCCGTTTCACTTCGACGAGCTCGTGGCGCGGATCCGCGCGAGGCTGCGCGACGAGAGCGCCCCGAGCGAGCAGGCCCAGCTGCGGGTCGGCGGCGTCAGCCTCGACCTGCGCACCAGGTGGGCGAGCATCAACGGCGAGACGGATCGAGCTCAGCGCGCGCGAGTTCGAGCTCCTGCGCACGTTCCTCGAGCATCCCAACCAGGTCCTGAGCCGCGAGCAGCTGCTCGCTCGGGTCTGGGGCTACGACTACGACCCCGGCTCGAACGTCGTCGACGTCTACGTCGGCTACCTGCGCCGCAAGCTCGGCCAGGACCGCTTCGAGACGGTTCGCGGGGTCGGCTACCGCTTTAGAGCCTGAGCGGGCTCCACCGGCTCGACGGCCTCGGTGGGCAGCGCCGCCAGGCGCTCGGTTTCGCAGCGCAGATGACGAGGCAGGACCAGCGCCCCGTCGCCGCGCCGCTGCGGGTGACGCAGATCCCGTAGCGGCACCGCGAGCGTCTCGACTCCGATCAGCAGGTCGAAGATCACGGAGCGATGCTTGAGATAGAAGAGGTCGTAAGAGAGTTTCCAGGCCGTGCCCGTTTCGCTGCCGCCGTAGCCGCAGCTGACCTGGGCCCAGCCGGTGAGCCCGGGCTTGACCAGTAGGCGCCGATCGTAGAAGGGCAGCGCACGCTCGAGGTCCTGGACGAACTGGCGGCGCTCGGGGCGCGGGCCGACGACCGACATCTCGCCGCGGACGACGTTCCAGAGCTGCGGCAGCTCGTCGATGTGGCTGTGGCGCAGGACCCGCCCGACGCGGGTCTGCCGCGGGTCGCCCTGCGCCGACCAGAGCGGGCTCTCGTCCGCCTCGGCGTGCTCGCGCATCGTGCGCAGCTTGCGCAAGACGAACTCGCGGCCACCCTCGCCGATCCGGCGTTGGACGTGAAAGATCGGCCCGGGACCACCGGCGACCTTGACCGCCAGCATCCCCAGCAGGAAGAGCGGTGCCAGCACGACCGCGATCCCGAGCGCGAACACCAGGTCGAAGAGGCGCGCTTGAAGCCGCGGCCTGGCGCGGAAGCGCGGGTGGATCACGTACTGGAACCAGGCAGCGTTGATCGCCGCGATCGGGACATGCCCGAGCGCCTGCTCGAAGAACTGGTCGGCGCCGATCACGCGCACGTCGAGGCCGACGCAGGCCTCGACCACCCGCTCGAGCGCGCCGATCGACGAGGCGCCGAGCCACTCCCCCGCCTCGCGTTCGGACTCGCGGACGCCGAAGACGATCAGGTCGATGTCGTGCTCGGCCACGATCGCCTCCATTGATGCGGCGAAGCCGAGCAGCTGCGGGCTCCCCGGAGGGCAGGGCAGGCCATCGTCGGTGAAATCGACCCAGCCGACCAGCCGCCAGCGGTGGAGCCCGAGCAGCTCGAGCTCCTCGCCGAGCGCCGCGCCGAGCTGCAGGCGAGCCGACGACCGCGACGCGAACCGCGAGCCGGCGCTCGAGCCGTGTGACGATCGCCATGCCGAGCGCGAGCAGGAGCCAGGCCGCGAGCAGCGGCACGATCAGTTCGCCCAGCGCCAGCGGAGCCAGTGCCAGCGAGACGAGCCAGGCGGCGAGGATGCCGGCGAGCACGGCCAGCGCCCGCGCCAGTGTCCCACCCAACGGCATCACCTGAAGCGGATAGCCACCCTTGCCGAGCGCCCAGGAACACGCGAAGACGCCGATCCCGACGACGGCGGCAGCGCCAAGGCCGAGGTGGTCGAAGGCGACCGCGCCCGCGCCGCCCGCCGGGGCCAACTCGAGGCAGCCGAGCTCCAGCGTGCGCTGAGCGCGCAGCGCGCTCATCCGGCGGGTTCGCGGGGGGCTGGTCATGGCTTCCATACCTACATCGGCAGGAATGGCCGCCGCCGCGAACGCGGTGGGCTACGGCAGGGCGTTGCGCAGGTCGAAGGCCCGGATGCCCTCCGGGCCCCCGTCGGTGCAGTCGAAGAACCGGGGGTTGACGCAGGAGTAGCCGGAGCCGGCGCCCTCGTAGGCCGGTTCGACCCGGAACTGACACTGCGGCAGCGGATCGCCCGTCATCTTGATTCCGCCGAAGCCGCCCGTGGCCTCAGCGAGCTCGAACATGTCGACGTCGATCTCGGCGCGGAAGACCTTGCGCAGGCAACCCATGAACTGAGCCCCCGTGAGCTCGTCCTCGTAGCTGTAGAGGAAGCGGCACCCGAGCTCGATGCAGCCCCGGGGCTCGATCAGCTTGTCGCAGAAGGCGCGGCAGCGGCGGCACTCGCTCGCCTGCGTTCCCGATCGCTGGACAGTTGCCACGGATGAAGTCTAGGCCAGCCGGGAGCGCCGAGCCGGGCAAGGAAGCAGGGAGCGTGGCGTGCTCTGCACGCGAGCGACCGATGACGCAGCCCGGTGACGGCGATCGCGGCTCATGCCGCCAGGGCGGCTGGGCCGAGGAGCTGATCGAGTTCGGCGCGGAGCGCCGGCGATGGGCTCACCCGGTAGTCGGTGCCGAAGCGCAGCCGGCGCACCCCCTCGCGGGTCCGCATCTCGAGCAGCACCTCGTTCTCGCCCGGGAAGTCGCCGAAGACGGCCTTCAGGTCGTCGATCAACCCGGCGCCGAAGGCGGCCGCGTCGACCCGGAGGAGCAGCGGCTCGGCGGCCCGCTGGAGCTTCTCCCGCGCCGCCGCGAGCTCGCTCGCGCCGGGCTCGAACGCCTCGGCCTCGTGGACGACGAGGCTGAGCTTGCCGCCCTCCCCCTTGTCGACCCGGCCGCGGACGACGACGACGCGGTCGACCTCGAGGACCTCGGCGACTTCGGAGGCTGCGTCGCGGACGAACAGCTCCAGCCTGCCCTCGAGGTCGTCGAGCGCCGCGAACATGACGTAGCCGCCGCGCCGGGTTCGCACCTTCTTCGCCTCGGCGACGATCCCGCCGATCGTCACCCAGGCGCCGTCGGCCATGCGACGCGACCGCCGCCAGCGGGCGCTCGACCCGCGCCCGCAGCGCGTCGCGGACGTCGGCCAGCGGGTGCGCGGAGACGAAGGTCCCGAGCGTCTCCTTCTCCAGCCGCAGCAGCTCGCGCTGGTCGAACTCCTCGCCGATCACGGGCCGGTGCGCCGGGGCGGCGAGCCCCGACGGCGACTGCTCGGCGTCGCCGGACCCGCCGAGGTCGAAGATCGAGCCCTGGCCACGGCGTGAGTCCTCCTGGGCCTGCTGTCCCGCCGACTGGGCGTGCGCCAGCACCTCGAGCATCGCCCGCCGCGGCGCCTTGGTCGAGTCCAGCGCTCCGCACTTGACCAGGCACTCGATCGCGCGCTTGTTCACCGCCCGCGCGTCGACCCGCTCGCAGAAGTCCCAGATCGACTCGAACGGCCCCCCGGACTCCCGCGCGGCGATGATCGTCTCGACCGCGGAGTGGCCGACGTTCTTGACCGCGTCGAGGCCGAAGCGGATCGACTTGCCGGAGACGACGAAGCCGTGGTCGGAGGAGTTGACGTCCGGCGGCAGCACCTCGATCCCCATCTCCTCGCAGCGGTTGACGAAGAACGGCACCTTGTCCTTGGTCGACATCACCGAGGAGATCACCGCGGCCATGTACTCGGCCGGGTAGTTCGCCTTCAGGTAGGCGGTGCGGTACGAGATCAGCGCGTAGCAGGCCGCGTGGGACTTGTTGAACGAGTAGTCGGCCGCGGCGGTCATCAGCGACCAGAGGTCCTTGGCGACGGCGGGGGCCGTGCCGGAGGTCGAGCAGCCGTCGATGAACTTGCCCTCCATCGTCGCCATCAGGTCGCGCTTCTTCTTGCCCACCGCCTTGCGCAGGTCGTCCGCCTCGGCCGGGGTGAAGCCGCCGAGCTGCTTCGCGATCTCCATCAGCTGCTCCTGGTAGATGCAGCAGCCGTAGGTCTCCTCGGTGATCGGCCGCAGGCGCGGGTCCTGGTAGGTGACCGAGCCCGGGTTGCGCTTGCCGCGGGCGTAATCGGGGATGAAGCGCATCGCGCCCGGGCGGTAGAGCGCCCCGATCGCGACGATGTCGTTGAACTCCGTCGGGCGGATCTGCTTCAGCGCCTCCCGCATGCCCTCGGACTCGAGCTGAAAGACGCCGACCGAATCGCCGCGGGCGAGCATCTCGTACGTCGTCGCGTCGTCGAGCGGGATCGACTCCATCTCGACCTCCACGCCGCGGGAGCGGCGGATGATCTCGACCGCGTCCTCGATCACGTCGAGGTTGCGCAGCCCGAGGAAGTCCATCTTCAGCAGCCCGATCTCCTCGATCGGTCCCATCGAGTACTGGGTGACGATCTTGTACTGGCGCGCGGGCTTGCCGTTGGCCCCCTGGGCGGCGGGCGCCCCGCGGTCCTCGGCCAGCTGCAGGGGCACGATCTCGTCCAGCGGCCGGTCGGCGATCACCACCGCGGCGGCGTGGATCGAGTTGTTGCGGACGATCCCCTCCAGTCCCCTGGCGACCTCGACGATCTTGCGCACGTCGCCGTCGGAGTCGTAGGCGCGCTTCAGGTCCTGGCCCGGCTTCAGGCAGTCATCGAAGCTGGGGCTGCGGCCCATGATCGGATCGGGGATCAGCTTCGCCGCCCGGTCGCCCGTCGCGTAGTCGTAGCCGAGCACCCGGGCCGCGTCGCGGGTCGCCGCCCGCGGGGCCATCTTGCCGAAGGTGATGATCTGTGCCACCGACTCGCGTCCGTACTTCTCCTGCACGTAGCGGATCACGCGCTCGCGCCCGCGAACCGAGAAGTCGATGTCGATGTCCGGCATCGACTTGCGCGCCGGGTTGAGGAAGCGTTCGAACAGGAGGTCGTTCGCGAGCGGGTCGAGGTCGGTGATGTTGAGCGCGTAGGCGACGATCGAGCCCGCCGCCGAGCCGCGCCCGGGCCCGACCGCGATCCCGTTCTGCTTCGCGTAGCGGACGAAGTCCCAGACGATCAGGAAGTAGGAGTCGAAGCCCATCTCCCCGATCACGCCGAGCTCGAACTCCAGCCGCTCGAGCGCCGCCGCGGGCGGCGGGTCGCCGTAACGGCGCGCGAGGCCCTCGCGCGCGAGCCGGTGCAGCATCGCCCGCGGATCCTCGCCGTCGGAGGTCGGGAACCGCGGCAGCAGCAGCTTGCCGAGCTCGAGCTCGACCTCGCATCGCTCGGCGATCTCGAGGGTCGTCGGCACCGCCTCCGGCCACGCGGCGAACGACTCCTCCATCTCGGGCGTGCTCTTGAGGAAGAACTCGTTCGTGTCGAAGGTCAGCTTCGGCTGCTCGAGGGTCGACTTCGTCTGCACGCACAGCAGCGCCGCGTGGTTGTCGTAGTCCTCGCGGCGCTGGTAGTGGACGTCGGCGGTCGCGACCAGCGGCCGGCCGAGCTCGCGCGCGTAGCGGGCGATGCCCTCGTTTGCCTTCGCCTGCTCGGGGATCCCGTTCTCCTGGACCTCGAAGTAGACGTCCTCGGCGCCGAAGACCCCGACCAGGTCGTCGAGGTGGGCGCGCGCGTCCGCGGGACGCTCCTCGACCAGCCGGCGGCAGAACCGCGACTGCAGGCACCCGGTGAGCGCGATGACCCCCTCGGAGTGGCGGTCGAGAAGCTCCAGGTCGACGTTCGCGCGGCCGCGGGAGAAGCCCTCGAGGAAGCCGGCCGACGTGAGCTTGACCAGGTTGCGGAAACCCCGGTCGTCGGCCGCGATCAGGGTCAGGTGGTTGCGCTCCACCCGGCCCTCTGCCTTGCGGTCGTCGACCAGGTAGGCCTCGAGCCCGAGGATCGGCTTGATCCCGTGCTTGCGGCACGCCTTGTAGTGCTCGACCGCGCCGTTCATGACCCCATGGTCCGTGAGCGCCAGCGCCGGCATGCCGAGCTCGGCCGCGCGCGCCGCCATCGAGTCGATCTTGCACGCGCCGTCGAGCAGCGAGTACTCGCTGTGTACGTGCAGGTGAACCACGCTCCCGCTCACCATCCGATCATCGCAACCGGGTCGGTCGCCATCGACCTCCCAACTCGCTAACTGCGACGATCCCGGCTGTGATCTGGCTGCTGCGCCACGGTGACGCGGAGGACTCCGCGCAGGACGACGCTTCGCGCCGGCTGACGGCGAAGGGCGAGCGCCAGGCGCGGGCCGCCGGGGCCGCCCTGGCCGCAGCTCGAGGTGCGGATCGACGCCTGCCTCACGAGCCCCAAGGTCCGGGCCCTCGAGACCGCCCGGCTCGCGCTGCGAGCCGCTCGGCGTCGAGCCCGAGGTGGCCGCGGCGCTGCGCGGCGGCGACTTCGACGCCCGGGAGCTCGCGGCCGGGCGCGGCGAGGTCCTCCTCGTCGGCCACGAGCCCGATCTCTCGCGCGCGCTCCAGACCGCGACCGGCGCCCACGCGGAGATGAAGAAGGGCGGGCTCGCCGCGATCGAGGACTCGGCCCTGCTCTCGCTGCTGCGGCCGGGCCAGCTGCGCCGCATCGCGCGGGCCTCGGACTAGGCGAAGCGCTCGGCCCAGCCGCGTCCGCCGTCGCGGCAGTCGTCCGCGCGGGTGGATTACCTTGCGGCGATGGCCGAGGCCGGACAGCCGGAGGCGGGTCGGGGGGCCGGCGCCGAGGAGCGGCGGTCGAGGCCGGGCGCGGCGGCGCTGTTCGCGCTCGTCCTGCTGTCGGTGCTGTGGGCATGGTGGGCGTGGCAGGACGGCGCCTACTTCCCGGTCGTCATCCTCCCGGGGACGATCGTCCTGTGCCTCGGCGCCGGGCTGCTGGTCGCCTTCGCGCCGTGGCGGCTGCGCCTCTCGCTCTCGCCCCCCGTCGTCGTCGCCCTGGTGGCCCTGGTCGCGCTGGCCGCCTGGGCGGCCCTGTCGGCGCTCTGGAGCCCGGCGCCCGACATCGCCGTCGGCGACGGCCAGCGAATCGCGGTCTACGCGCTCGCGTTCGGGCTCGGCGTCGGGCTCTGCAACCTGCTCGGGCCGCGGATGAAGCTCTCGCTGGTGCCGCTCGCCTTCGCCGGCCTGTTCGCCGGCGTGGCGACGATCATCGCCGTCTCCGGCGGCGACACCCCGCTGGACTTCCTCGAGCGCGACGGGACCCTCGACTATCCGCTGGGCTACCGCAACGCCAACGCCGCCTTCTTCGCGATCGCCCTGTTCCCGGCCCTGGGCCTGGCCTCGGACCGGGACCTGGACTGGCGCCTGCGTGGGCTGGCGCTCGGCACGGCGACCCTCTGTCTCGACCTGGCGCTGCTCTCCCAGAGTCGGGCCTCGGCACCGGCGATCGTCGTCGCGCTCGTCGTCTACACGATCGCCGCGCCCGAGCGCGTCCGGGCTCTCGGCTGGCTGGCGCTCGCCGCCCTCCCGGCGATCGCCACGGTGCCGGCGCTGACCTCGCTCTACCAGGCGGGCGGCGACTCGGGCGAGCGCCTGCTGGGCGTCGTGGACGAGATGCACGGGGCGATGACGGCAAGCGCGCTGACCGCGCTCGCGGCGCTCGCGCTCGGCCTGGTCGCGGCGCGCTTCGAGCGGCGGATCCCGGTGATCGGGAGCACCGGCGCGAGGGGCAACCGGGCCGTCGCGTACGGCCTCGCCGTCCTCGCCGTCGTCGGTGCCGTCGGCTTCGTCGCGGCCGTCGGCAACCCGGGCCAGTGGTTCTCGGACCGCTACGACGAGTTCAAGCACGCGGGCTCGCCGGACCTCTCGGACCAGTCGAGCCGCTTCGTCGTGAACCTGGGCTCGAACCGCTACGACACCTGGCGGGTCGCGCTGCACGAGCTCGGCGAGAATCCGGTGAAGGGGGTCGGCGGCGGCGGCTACCAGTACGCGTACCTGCGCGAGCGGCGCGAGCCCACGGACGTGCGCGATGCGCACAGCGTCGAGATGGAGCTGCTGTCGGAGTTCGGCCTCGTCGGCTTCCTCCTCTTCGCGGCCGCGTTGGTCGCGGCCTTCGTCGGCGTGCTGCGCGCCCGGCGGCTGGGGCCGTCGGCCGCCGGGCTCGGCGCGATCGCCTTCGCCAGCGCCAGCTACTGGCTGGTTCACACCTCGGTGGACTGGTTCTGGCCCTATCCCGCGATCACCGCGCCGACCCTCGCCCTGCTGGGCTGTGCCTGCGCTCCGGCGGTGCGCGTCCAGGCGCGCAATCGCGGCCGGCCGCTGGTTCGGTGGCTCCTGATCGCCGCGCTCGCGGCGCTCGCACTGTCGACGGTGGCGCCGTTTCTCTCGCAGCGCTACGTCAACGACGCCTACGCGGAATGGCGCACGGACCTCGACCGCGCGTACGAGGACCTCGACCGGGCCCGCTCGCTCAACCGGCTCAACGACCTGCCGCTGCTCGCGAAGGGGTCGATCGCGAACGCTGCCGGCGATCGCCAGGATCGCCCTCAGCGCCTTCCGCGAGGCGGCCGAGCAACGCCCCGAGGAGTGGGCGACGCACTATCTGCTCGCCCAGCTGCAGGCGCGCACCGACCTCGCGCGGGCTCGCGACGAGATCCGGATCGCGCTCGAGCTCAATCCGCTTGACGCGACGATCCACGAGCTCGCCGAGCAGCTCGGGGCTCGATCCGGAAACCGGCGCGGTGGCGCCGAACCGGGAGCAGGGGGGCTGACGAGCCGGTCCTAGGTGGTGCCGATGAGCCCGCGCTGCAGGGCGAGGGCGACCGCCTGCGCGCGGGTGCGCGCGCCGAGCTTGGCCTTCGCGTTGCGGACGTGGGTCTGCACGGTTGCCGGCGAGAGTTCGAGCCGGACGGCGATCTGGCTGTCGGTCGCGCCGTCGGCGAGCAGCCCCAGCACCTCGCGTTCGCGAGCGGACGGCTCGCGCACAGCCCGCAGTCCCACGCGCGGGCCGCCGACGTCGCTCCCGCCCGCGCCGCGCGCCGGGTCGAGCGTGACCAGGTGCCGCGACGGAAGGATCCCGGCCGTGACCCGGACGCGGACCTCGAGCGCGCTCGCCGGAGCCTCGAGCGCGAACGGCCCCGACTCCCCCGCTCCGGCGCGCAGCGCCGGCCAGGCGGCGGCGAACCGCTCCTCCGAGGCGGGCTCGAAGAGCCGCGCGATCAGGTGCCCGACCACGTCGGCCCGGGCGGCCCCCAGGAGCCGGCAGGCGCCGAGGCTGGCCTCGATGCAGACGCCGTCGTCGTCGACGACCAGGACCGCCTGAGAGCTTCCCGCGATCTGATGGGTCTCGGTGCGCGAGTAGGCGCTCGACGCTTCAGGCACTGCGCTCGTCGCCGAGCAGGAACCGGTCGCCCGGAGCGCGCAGCGCGCGGTGGGCGTCTCGGAAGACCTCGACTCCGGTCTCGGCCAGGATCAGGACGTCGGCCAGCATCGAGCGGCGCTTGATGTAGAAGAGGTCGTGGCACAGCTTCCACGCCGTGCCGATGTCGGAGCCCGAGTAGCCGCAGCGGAGCGCCGCCCAGCCGGCGATCCCCGGCTGGATCAGGTGCCGGCGCGTGTAGTGGGGGAAGCGTCGCTCGAGCTCGGCGACCATCTCCGGGCGCTCCGGGCGCGGCCCGACCAGGGTCATGTCGCCGCGGAGCACGTTCCACAGCTGGGGCAGCTCGTCGATGTGGGTCCGCCGCAGGATCCGGCCGACCTTGGTCACGCGCTCGTCCTGCGCGGCCGACCACTGCGGGCCATCGGCCTCGGCGTCGGTCCGCATCGTCCGCAGCTTGAGGATGTCGAACTCCTCGCCGAACTCACCCAGGCGCCGCTGGCGATAGAAGATCGGACCGCGATCGGTGAGCTTGATCGCGATCGCCGCCGCGATCACGAACGGCAGGAAGGCGATCCCCATGATCGTCCCGACGACGAGGTCGAAGGCCCGCTTCGAGTACGGGCCCGCGGCGCGGAACCGCGGGATGCATGATGTAGCGGTACCAGGCGGCGTCGATCATCCCGACGGGGACGTGGCCGAAGGTCTCCTCGTAGAGCTGGTTGGCGGCGATCAGCCGCACCGGCAGGTCGAGGCACTCGTCGGCGACCCGGGCGCAGATGCTCTCCACCCGAGTGCCCTCGGCGTCCCCCACCCCCGGGCCGCAAACGATCAAATCGATGCGTTCGGCGATCACCGCCTCGCGCACGTCCTCCAGGGTTCCGAGCCAGCGCATGCGCCGGTACTCGGCCGGGCCCTCGGGGCTGATCCAGCCGACGACGTCGTACGTGCGGACGCCGGCGGCATCGAGCTCGGCGACGAAGTCGGCCGCGAACTCGCGCGGCCCGACGACCGCGATCCGCGCCTCGAGGCCCTCCTCCATCCGCGTCTTGATCCACGCCCCGAGCGCCGTCACCAGCCAGGCGCCGAGAACGACGGCCTCGTACTCGGAGACCGCGTGAGCGCTACCCGCGGCAAGCGCGATCAGATATGCGGCCGCGGCGCCCGCGACCGGGGCGGCGAGGCCGAGCAGGACCCGGCTCGCCGGCATCACGTGCAGCGGCAGCTGCGAGCGCTCGATCGCCTGCGTGGCGACGAGCACGCAGGCGAACACGATCAGCCCCGGCCCGAGCTCCCCCATGTGCAGGTAGGCGATCAGGCCCGCGGCCGCCGAAGGCCCGAGCCTGAGCGTGAACCAATCGATCATCCGCTGCGCCTCGAGAGCGCGGAGGCCGCGGTAGACGTGGTGCGCTGCGCCGCGATGGGCGCTCTGCAATTCGACCGAGTTCATCAACGCGTGTCCGACGCCTCCTCCTTCGCCTGACGGCGAAGCATGAAGCCGGCGAGGCCGAGTGCGCCGGCAACCGCCGCGAGCAGCGCGACGTCGAGGCCGGTGAACGGCAGGGCGCTGCCCCCGGCGCTACTGGCGCTCGGAGCGCCGGCGGCCGGCGTTGCGGAGGGCGCGGCCGGCGTGCTCTGCGACGGACTGCCGGCGGAGCCGCCGGGGCCCTCGGAGCCCGCGGACACCACCTGCAGCGTGGAGTCGTACTGCGCAGCGGTCGGATCGGACGCCGCGACGGCCGCCGCCGGCAGCGCCACAGCCGCGACCGCGAGCATCGCGGTCGCCATTACTGTGAGCTGCAGCGGCTTCCTGCCGCGGTTCCGGTAGTGCATGGAAATATTGATCACCCTAACCCCGATGTGGTTCTAGTTTGACTCACTCCGCCGGCGTCCTGCCACGGGCGAGCGGTCATTGGCGACAGTCTTGGCCGCTGTGCGTAGCATGTACCTGTTATCAGGCCTCCAAAACCTCGGATACACGTTGAACGGATAATTACCGAGAATACTTGTGCCCATTACCTCAAATCGGGGAGTGGTAGATTCGCTTCGCCGACGCCCGCTCCCAACTGCGCCGACGACGGTCCTAGACTGCGCGATGACCCCGACCGGATGACCGGATCGAAGTTCCCGACGACACCAGCCGCGCCCCGGCAGGCGCTACCAACCGGCCGCCGCTGACGCGGCGCGAGCGCGAGATCCTCAGCCGCCTGGCCGAGGGCCTCAGCGGGGCGCAGATCGCCGAGAAGCTGGTGCTCTCTCCCGAGACCGTCCGCACGCACGTCCGTAACGCGATGGCGAAGCTCGGCGCCTCCACCCGCTCGCAGGCGGTGGCGCTCGCCCTCCAGCAGCAGCAGATCGTCTCCGACGCGCCGAGCGCGACCGCCTCGCAGCCGGCACCGCCGGTCGCCGACCCCGAGGCCGCCCTGGTCCCGATGCTCGAGAACCTGGTGGCGCTCTACGACGTCGACGGTGGCGGCGTCTACCTCGCCGACGAGGACGGGCTCTCGCTGCGACGCACCGCAGCGGCCGGGGCCACGATCTCCGAGCTCGCCGAGCACGTCGCGCTCGGCGACGGGGCGCTCGGCCGGGCGGCGCTCGAGCGCCGCGCCCAGCTCCTTCAGGGCACGAGCGCATCCGGCCGCGGGTCGCTGATCGCGGCGCCGATGATCGGCCGCAACCGGTTGATCGGGGTGATCGCGCTCGTCGCCCGAGTCAGTCGCCCGGTCGGACGCAGCGAGCTGCTGTTGCTGCAGGCGTTCGCGAACCGGGTCGGCGAGATCCTGGTCGCCGGCGTCGACGTCGACGAGCGCCTCGTGCGGGCCATGGACCGCTTCCGCGCCTCGTGGTCGGCGGGCCCGCGGCTCGGCTAGATCCGGCGCTCAGATCTCGGTCTCGGCGAGCGCGCGCAGCGAGGCCTCGAGCTCGGGATCCATCGGGGCGACGGCGTCGACCGCGCAGAGCTCGAGCACCCGCCGCATCGGCGAGCTCTCGGGGACGACCAGCCGGAGCGCCTGGCGCCGGGCCGCGAGCCGGCGCCCGAGTTCGAACAGCAGGTGAATGCCGGAGCTGTCGAGGTAGGTGACCTCGGTGAGATCCAGCACCAGGGCGCTGGAGGCGCTCGGCAGGCGCTCGGACAGCGCCAGGCGGAACTCGGCCGCGTTCGAGCTGTCGATCTCGCCGTCGATCTGGGCGATCAGGATGCCGTCGCGCTGCTCGACCTCGAAACCGGCGATTCGGTCCCTCATCCCGGTACCCCCTGTACCTCGGCGGCGGCGGTGAGCTTCTTGCGCATGCGCACAGTCGTCCCGGTCGCGCCCCGCTCGATCTCGACTTCGTCCATGAGTTCCTCGATCAGGCTCAGGCCCCGCCCCTGGGAGCCCGAGCGGGGCGCCCGCCAACTGCCGAAGTCTCGCACGCGCAACTCGACCGCGCTGTCGCCGCTGCGGCCCTCGACCACGTAGGAGGCCTCGCCCGGCGGGTAGGCGTGGGCGATCGCGTTCGCGCACGCCTCGCCGCAGGCGACCAGCGCCTCGTAGGTCTCGGCGTCGCTGGCACCGGCCGCCCGCAGCCAGCGGCCGACGCCGCGGCGCACCTGGGCCAGCGACTCGGGCTCCGCCCGCAGGGTGAGGTCGATGCGCTCGACCGAGACCGGCTCGAGCCGGACGGCGAGCAGGGCGACGTCGTCGCGCGGCGGTGCGTCGCGGAACCGCGTCTGCAGCAGGGCGCCGCAGAGCTCGTCGGGATGAGCGGGAACGCCGGCGGCGAGCCCGCGCAACCACTCGAGGCCCTCGTCGAGCGGCGACTCTGGGCGCTCGACGAGGCCGTCGGTGTAGAGCAGCACCGTGGAGCCCGGCTCCAGCGGGATCGTCGATTCCTCGTAGGTCGGGAACGGGACCACGCCGAGCGGGCTGCCGGCCGGCCCCTCGGCGAAGTAGGCGTCGCCGCCCGGGCCGATGACGAGGACGGGCGGATGGCCCGCGGTGGCCAGCCGCAGCCGGCCCTCCTCCGGATCGATGACGCCGTAGAGCACGGTCGCCATCGGCCCTCCCGAGACCTCGCGCGCGAAACCGTTCATGCGCTCCAGGACCAGCGACGGGCGCAATCCCTCGAGCGCGTAGGCGCGCAGCGCGTTCTGCAGGCGCGCCATCCGGGCGGCGGCGTCGAGCCCGTGTCCCACCACGTCGCCGATCGCGATCCCGGCATGGCCGTCGCGCAGCGCGATCACGTCGTACCAGTCGCCGCCCACCTGGGCGTCGGCGCTGCCGGCGACGTAGCGCGCGGACATCGAGAGCCCGGAGAGCTCGGGCAGGCGCTCCGGGAGCAGGCTGCGCTGAAGGGTCTCGGCCACCGCCGCGACGTGCTCGACCTCCTCCGCGGCGCGTCTGAGCCCCTCGAGCGTCGCGCCGATGATGTGATCGCCACCGCGAGCGGGGGCGCCGCCGACCACGCCGCCCGCACCGCCTGGTGTCTCATCGGCCGTCACGGCGCCGCCGAGTCTAGTGGTCGCGCAGGCAAACCACGACGCGTTGGGAGCCGGCGAACGAGCGCTGTCGCAGCGCGTTGCCGACCGGGCCGGCCTCTACCGTGAGGCCGCGTGGAAGCCGCGGACGCAAGCCAGATCCCGCGCTCGCAGGAAGAGCGGGAGCAGCTCGCCAAGGAGTGGTTGATGCAGATGATCGACCGCACGCCCCTGCCCGAGGTCGGCGAGCTCTCCGTCCCGTGGGTCGTCGAGGAGGCCCCGCCGCTGATCGCGAACATCCTCCGCGCGCTCGCCGAGCCGGAGGAGGCGACCGCGACCGAGCTCGAGCCGGAGCAGCGGCGGCGCGCCGAGACGCTCGCCGCGCTGCGCGACGGGCCGCGCGCCCCCTCTCAGATCCCGCGCGACCTGGCCACGCTCCAGCGGCTGCTGCTCGAGGTCGTCCGCCGCGAGATCCCGGAGCGCGAGCCCGGTGACTTCGCGCGCGCCGCCGGGCGCCTGGTCGACGTCTTCGGCTCGATCCAGGGCGAGGTCACCCGCTCGCTGGTCGAGAGCCGCTCGGGCGGCGCCGCCCACGATCCCGTGACCGGGCTGCCCGGCCCGGTGCAGCTCGACGAGTGGCTGCGGGTGCTGCTGGCCGAGCAGCGCCGCTACGGGCACCCGTTCGCGCTCGCGCTGGTCGACGTCGACGGGCTCGTCGCGGATCAACGAGGCCCACGGCCGGCCGACCGGCGACCGGATGCTGGCCGCGGTCGCCGGCGTCCTGCGGCGGCAGCTCCGCGATGTCGACGCGGCCTTCCGCCTCGAGGAGGACGAGTTCGCGATCCTCGCCCCGCACAGCGACGCCGCGGGCCTGGTCCCGCTGGCGAACCGGATCGCGGAGCTGATCACGACCTCGCAGGCGGACGAGGGCCCGCGGATCGCGATCGCGGCCGGGGTCGTCTCCTGCCCGACCGACGGGTCGAGCGCCGAGCGCCTGCTCGAGAGCGCGGCGGAGGCGACCTACGCAGCCAAGGCGGCCGGGGTCGCCGTCGGCCGCAGCTCGGCCGGCACCCAGACCGGCGTGCAAGATACGTAGCGGCCCCGGGCAAAGCCTTGTAGAAGCTCCGAGAACCTGCTGACATCCTCGGTCCGGAGGGCTCCTTGAGTGGGATCAGGATCAACGCGGCCGCGGAAATGCTCGGCGTCAGCGCGAGCACGTTGCGTAGCTGGGAGCGAAGGCTCGGCTACCCCCGCCCCGCCCGCACCCCCGGCAACCACCGCCTCTACGAGCTCGACGAGGTCGAGGCCCTGCGCACGGCCCTGCGCGAGACCCACAACATCTCCAGCGCGGTCGAGGTCGCGCGCCTGCGGGGCCGCGGACCGGCGTCCTCGGCCGGGCTCGTGGCGGCGTTCGACCGCTTCGACGAGAGCGCCGCGGACCGCGAGCTCGAGCAGAGCCTCGCGGTGCGCTCGGTCGAGCGCACGGTCTCGGAGCTGCTGCTCCCCGCGCTCGAGCTCGCCGCCCGCCGCATCAGCGCCGGCGCCGAGCTCGAGCACGCCTGCCGCTGGGCGACCGGCTGGCTCCACGGCGCCCGCCGGCTCGCCGCCAGCGCGACGCGCGACGAGGGCGTGCTGCTGCTCGACTCGGGCTCGCCGCTCGGGGTCGAGGCCGTGCACACCCAGGCGCTGGAGCTGTTCCTGCGGCGCGCGGGCTTCCGGGTCCTGCTCCTCTCGGCACGGGCTCGCGGAGGGCCGCTTCCGCAGCGCCCTGCGCGCGCTCGGACCGAGCGCGGTCGTGATCTGCGGCTCCGAGGCGCGCCTCGACGTCCTCGGCGGGCCGCTGCGGACGCTGCGCTCGCGCGACGTCAAGACCCGGCTGTACGGATATCGCGCCGCCCGCCTGGTCGCGGGGCGCGACGGCGTTCCCTCCCTCGGCCTCGAGCCGGGCGAGGCGACCCGCGCCCTGCTGGCCGGGATCTAGACTCCAGTCTCCGACGATCGAACCGGCGCGTGCCGCCGCCGAGCCTGATTACCTGCTTCTGCGTACTGCCACCGGGGAGAGCGCGGAGCAGGGTTTGCAACTTCGATCTCAGTTTGCGTAAGTTAGGCGCCAGGACACAGGTTCTACGGCGGGGAAGTTGCACATCACTTGCACATTGATCATCTGGTCGTTGCCATCAACCCTTCGCACGGCTACCAACGGTCCTCGACATGGGCAGGTTTCTGTCGTTTTGCGGCAGATCTACGAGCCGAGAAGGGATCATGGAAGCAAGTCAAAGGTTTCTCAACGTGAGCGAGGCCGCCGAGTTTCTCGGCGTCAGCGCGGCTTCGCTACGCAAGTGGTCGGACCAGGGAATCGTCCAGGTCTACCGGACGCCGGGCGGTCAGCGGCGGTACTCGCCCGGCGATCTGGAGCAGTTCCTCGCCTCGATGCGCCAGCCGGCGCTCGGTGGCTCCGCCGTGCCCCGGTACGGGCGCAACCCCGACTCGATCAGCAACTGACTCCGACACGACGACCTCGCACCGCGTGACCAGATGAACGAGCGACCGACCCGCCTCGCGATTGCGATCCAGTTGATCGCCCTTGCGGTCGTGGCCGCCGTCGCGATCCTCCGCGCGCCGGACGCCGACTGGAACCTCCCCCTGCTCGGCACGCTGATCGTCCTCGGGGTCGCCAGCGACCTGCTGCGAATCGAGGTGCGCGCCTACCGGATCTTCGTCTCCGCGAGCTTCCTCGCGATCGTCCTCGCCGCTGTGCTCGCCGGGGTCACCCCCGCGATCCTGATCGGCGTCCTCACGATCCTCGCCAGCTGGGCACGGGAGCGCTACCAGCGCGACTTCCTGCTCATCAACCTGGTCACCTACGCGGTCTTTCCGCTCGTGGCCGGGCTGGTCTTCGAGGCGGTCTCCGACGGCTATGGGATCGACCGCGGCTCCGACGGCTTCTACCTGCTGGTGTTCGCGATCTTCGTCATCTCGCTGGCGATCGACTTCGTGCTCATCGCCGGCTACTCGTGCTACGTCGAGCGCTCGCGCTTCGGGACGAAGGTCCGCCGCGCGCTCGTCCCGCTGCTGCCGTCCGAGCTCGCCTCGGCACTGCTCACGGTCGCCGTCGCGCTCGCCTACGTGGAGCTGGGGATCGCCGCGATGGCCCTGTTCGGGGCGGTGATCCTGATCTTCCAGTACCTCGTCGGGGCGCTGCTGGTCTCCCAGGAACGCGCCGACGAGCTCGAGCTCCGGGCTCGCCAGCTCGCCGGCTTCCAGGTCGCGCTGCTCTCGGCGCTCCTTCGCACCCTGGACCTGCGCGACCGGATGACCGCGCGCCACAGCGCCGCGGTCGCCCGCTACTCGCGCGAGATCGCCGCCAAGGCCGGGCTCCCCGCCACCGACCAGGATCTCGTCCACTCGGCCGGGCTGCTGCACGACATCGGCAAGTTCGTGCTTCCCGACAGCATCCTCAAGTCGGGGCGGCGCCGGCTCACGGACGTCGAGTGGGAGGCGATCAAGACCCACCCCGCCGAGGGAGCGCGGATCGTCTCGGAGATCGACGGCTATCAGCCGATCGGCGACATCATCCTCGCGCACCACGAGCGGCTCGACGGCCGCGGCTATCCCCGCGGCCTCGAGGGCGAGGAGATCCCCGAGCTCGCGCGGATCGTCGCCGTCGCGGACACGTACGACGTGATGACGGCCCGCGACACCTATCGCGAGCCGGTGAGCTCGTACGAAGCGGTGATCGAGATGCGCCGGATCTCCGGCACACAGCTCGACCCACGCTTCGTAGAGGCCCTGGTTCAGGTGCTGGAAGGCAAGGATCTCGCCTACCGGCACGGAGAGGACGCGGACCTCGAGGCCGAACTCGCGCTCGACCGCCGGATCCACGATTACGTTCAGACAGCACCGGACGGCCCACGGAGCGGCCCCCCGGCCCCTTAGGGAAAAGCTTTCGGGGTCTGCCCCGAACACTCAGCCGGGCCGAAGCCCGCCTGTCAAGTCACTGCTGGGTTCTAACCCTTGCGGTAGCCCACAGCACCCTCCTTAGCGGTTGTATCCCCGGCTTTCATGGCCGCGGAACTTGCGAGAGAACACGGCAGTCTACAAAAACTTGCACAAACTTGCTACGCGGCTAAGAAAGTTGTACCCGCGGGCGTTGATCTCGCAGCGGATCTGGAAACGCTGGAGTAAGTTCGGCCGCTGATGGTCGCCGCGCTGCGCCCCCTACGCCTGCCGGGTTTTCCAAACCTGGGCCTCGCGTATCTGGTCAACGAGCTCGGCAACTGGCTGGGGGAGATCGCGCTCGCGGTACTCGTCTACGACCAGACCGGCAGCCCCATGGCGACCGCGGCGCTGTTCTGCGGCATGCACTTCGCCCCCGCCCTGCTCGGCCCCCCGCTCGTCAGCTTCATGGAGACGCTGCCCGTTCGCGTCGCCCTGCCGCTGCTGTACGCCGCCGAGGCCGTCGCGTTCGCGATCCTGGCGCTGCTCGTCGACGACTTCGTGCTCGTCGCCGTGCTCGCCCTGGCCACGCTCGACGGCTCGCTCGCCTCCGCCGCCCGCGCCCTGACGCGGGCGGCGGCCGCTGCCGCGCTGGCGCCCGCCGGCCAGCTCCGCGAGGGAAACGCGCTGCTCAACATCGCCTTCACCGTCGGCGCCGCGGGCGGTCCGGCGATCGCCGGCGTGGTGGTCGCCGGGGCCGGGATCGAGACCGCCCTGATCGCCGACGCCGTCTCCTTCCTGGCGGTCGCCGTGGTGCTCGCCGTCGCGCGCCTGCGGCTTCCCGACGAGCGCGACGCAGCGAACCGGCTGGGTGGTGCGCCTGCGTCGCGGCCTGGAATACGTGCGTGGGCGGACCGCGCTCCGGCGCCTGCTCGCCGCCCAGGCACTCGCCTTCATCTTCTTCGCGCTCGTGATCCCGATCGAGGTCGTGTTCGCGAAGGAGACCCTCGACGCCGGCGACGCCGGGTACGGCGCCCTGCTCGCCAGCTGGGGCGTCGGCATGGTCGTCGGCAGCCTCATCTTCGCCGGCCTGCGCAAGGTTCCGCTGCCCCTCCTGCTCGGCATCTCGACGCTCGCGATCGGGCTCGCCTATCTCGCCACCTCCGTCTCGCCGACGCTGGCCGTCGCCTGCGCGGCCTCGGCGATCGGCGGGATCGGCAACGGGGTCCAGTGGATCGCGTTGGTGACCGCGGTCCAGGAGCTCACCCGGGCGAGCTACCAGGCCCGCGTGCTGGCCCTGCTGGAGGCGCTGGCCAGCGCGATGCCCGGCGCCGGCTTCTTGATCGGCGGCGCGGTCGCCACGATCTTCGACCCCCGGACGAGCTACGCCGTGGCGGGCGTCGGGGTGCTCGCGGTGCTCGTCCTCGCCGCCGTGACGCTGCGCCGGACCCCGTGGGCCCCGGAGCTCGAGCAGGGGCCGGCGGCCAACGGTGCAAGTTCCGTTGCAGGAGAAGGATCCTCGCGCACGCTGCTCACCGGCCGTTAACCCTTCGCTAGTCTCCGCTTCGCCGAGTTCCCTGCAAATCGCCGCCAAATGCGGCGGAATGCGGGAATCGGGGGACCCGTGGGTGGCCTGCTCTTCGCCACCAGGGGCGAATCGCGGCGCGCCCGCGTAGCGCCAGCCCATGGCGCGAGCCCGTCAGCTAACCCCGTAGGCACGCGCCGATGGGCAATCGAGACCGAAAAAGCCCCGCCCCCAGCCGCAACCGGTTTGCGCGATGGGCCGCCTGCCTCGGGACGCTCGCGACCGGAGCCGCCCTGGCGCTCGGCGTCGGACCCTCGTTCGCGGCCCAGTCGATCGACGACCTGAACTCGCGGATCGCGTCCGCGCGCGACCAGGCGCAGGGTCTCGCGGCGCAGATCGACGCCACCTCCGCCGAGCTGGCGTCCGCCCAGCAGGAGGCGATCGTCGCCGCTCAGCGCGAGGCTCAGCTCTCGGCCGTGCTCGCCGCCGGCGAGGAGCGCGAGCGCCGGCTCGAGGGCGAGGTCACGGTCGCCCGCCAGCAGCTCGCCCTGGCGCGCGCCCAGCTGCAGCGCTCGCTGAACACGCTCTCGAGCCGCCTCGTCGACATCTACCGCAGCGGGACGCCCGACGCCACCATGCTGTTGCTCGAGGCCGACGGGCTCGACGACCTCCAGACGCGGGCCGAGTACCTGCGCCGGATCGAGGAGGCCGACGCGTCACTCGTCTCGAGCGTGCGCTCGCTGCGCGACCAGGTCTCCAGCCGGTTGGCGGCGGTCGAGGAGGCCGAGCAGCGCGCGCAGGAGTTCAACGAGCAGATCGCCGCCGCCCGCGACCGGATCGCCGCTGTGCGCGCCCAGGCCCAGGCCCGGGCGCAGCAGCTCGCGGCGCTACGGGCCGAGCGGCAGGCCGCGGTCGAGAGCCTGCAGTCGAAGGTCAGCGGCTGGACCTCGGAGGTCCAGCGCCTGGAGCGGATCTCGGCGCGTCAGGCACAGGGCGAGGTCACCGACTGGTTCGGCGACTGGGCGATCCCCGAGTCGATCGTCCAGTGCGAGTCGGGCGGCAACTTCGGCGCCGTCAACCCGACCTCGGGGGCCGGCGGCGCGTACCAGATCCTGCCCTCGACCTGGGATCTCTACGGCGGCGAGGGCGACCCCGAGGACGCGTCGCCTCAGGAGCAGACCGACATCGCGGCCCAGATCTGGGCCGACTCGGGCGCCGCCGCCTGGGAGTGCGCCGGCTGAGCGCGCGCGCGCTCAGCCCTCGGGCGGCTCGCGCTTGGCGATCAGGTAGCCGGCGACGATCGTCAGCCCGGCGAGCACGCCGCCGGCGAGCTTGAGCTGGCGCCCGAAGCGAAACCAGGCCAGCCGGACGATGAAGCGGCCGATGTACTCATAGATCGCGGAAGTCATCTCTCTCTCTCTCTAGGCGTCTACCCCGAGGTCGCGCTCGCGAACCCGGTGTGCCATCCGGCTCTGCAGCGTGAACAGCTCGATGAACCCGGGGCTCGCGTCCTGGCTGAACTCTCCCCCGGACTCGCCGAACGACGCGAGCGCCTGGTCGTACAGCGCGTACGGCGAGCTGCGCGCGACGACCGAGGCCAAGCCCTTGTAGAGCTTCATCGTCACCTCGCCGGTGACGAAGCGGTTGGCCGACTCCATGTAGGCGTCGAGGTCCTCGCGCAGGGGCTCGTACCAGAGGCCCGCGTAGCAGAGGTACGCCCACTTGTCCTCGAGCGCGAGCTTGTAGTTGTTCTGATGGATCGTCGAGACCAGCTTCTCGAGCTCGCGGTGGGCGGGGATCACGATCGCCGCCGCCGGCACCTCGTAGATGTCGCGCACCTTGAGCCCCACGATCCGGTCCTCGACGTGGTCGACGATGCCGGCGCCGTGGCGGGCCCCGATCTCGGCCGCGCGCTCGAGCAGTTCGACGAGGCCGAGGCGCTCGCCGTCGATCGACACGGGCATGCCGGCCTCGAACCCGACCGTGACCAGCTGCGGCTCGTCCGGGGCCTCCTCGGGCAGGGTCACGAGCCGGAAGACGTCGTCGGGCGGCGGGGCCGCCAGGTCCTCGATCGTGCGGCCCTCCGACGAGCGCCCCCAGAGGTTGTCGTCGATCGAGTACGGCGCGGCGGCCTCGTTCGCGCCCTTGATCGGAATCCCGTGCTCGCGGGCGTAGGCGATCTCCTCGTCGCGGCCCATCTTCCACTCGCGCACCGGCGCGAGCACCCGCAGCTCGGAGCCGAGCGTCGCGATCGTGCCGTCGATCCGCACCTGGTCGTTGCCCTTGCCCGTGCAACCGTGGGCGATCGTGTCGCAGCCGGCGGCGCGGGCGTGCTCGACCGCGAGCTTGGCGATCAGCGGGCGGGCGAGCGCCGTGAAGAGCGGGTAGCCGCCGCCGTAGAGCGCGTTCGCCTTGATCGCCGGGAGCACGTACTCGCTCGCGAACTCCTCCCGGGCGTCGGCGCGGATCGCGTCGACCGCGCCCAGGTGAAGGGCCTTG
This sequence comes from uncultured Solirubrobacterales bacterium, assembly GCA_963729065.1. Lineage (GTDB taxonomy): Bacteria > Actinomycetota > Thermoleophilia > Solirubrobacterales > 70-9 > WHSW01. The sequence continues at coordinate 573,652 of CAVSMS010000004.1, read as the reverse complement.
TCGACGATCACGTCCCAGTCCTCGCCGGGCTGGCCGAGGTCGACCGTGAGGGTGACGATCTCCGCGCCGTAGCGCTCCTGGATCCAGTGGAGCATCACCGAGGTGTCGAGCCCGCCGGAGTACAGCAGCAGGACGCGCCCGATCTGTTCGGGATCAGCCTGGTAGGAGGCCACACGCGGCGCCGAGTCCTCGCTCATGGGCGCGCAAGTCTGCCACGTAGCCGCGCGGCGAAGCGGCGGGGCGCTCAGCCGGCGCGTCGGCGACGCGACCGCGTGCGCGACTCGGCGCGCGGGAACTCGAAGGCCGTCATGCCGTCGGCGTCGGGCACGCCCTCGCGCGGCTCCTCGACCCGTGCGTCGGCGCCGAGCCTGCTGCGCTGCACCTCCGCCGCCGCGGCCCGGAGCTCGGCGGCGACCGTCTCGAACTGGTCGCGGATCGTCCCCATCGCCGCACCGATGCGCTCGATCGCCAGCTCGGTGCGCGCGACGGCCTCGGCCGCGGCGGCCTCGCGCGCGGCGATCCGCCGCTCGAGCGCCTGCTCGCGCTCGGCCGCCCTGCGGTCGGCGAGCTCGACCCGCTCGCTGACCATGCGCTGCGCCTGCTCGCGGCTGCGCTCCAGCAGCTCCTCGGCGTCCGCCCGCGCCCGGGCGCGCACCTCGGCCGCCGAGCGCTCCGCCGCCGCGGTGATCTCCTCGATCCGCTCGGTGACCCCGGAGAGCGCCTCGTGCACGCGCGCCCCGGGTTGCGCGGGGCCGGAGGCGGGTGCCTGGCGGCTTGAGGACTCGGCTTCCATCGGGCTCGCTGCGGGTCGGGCGTAGGTTAGAGCGGACCGCGGCGGCCGCGCGATGGTGGATCATGGCCCGATCAACCGCGCCCTCTACATCCTCTCGGTCACGCTGATCACGGCGGGGCTCGTGATCGGCATCGACGTCGCGATGACGCTCGCGTGGCGCGAGCCGCTGTCGACCGTCTACGGCTCGATCCAGCAGGGCCGGGCCGCCGACGAGCTCGACCAGCTCGAGCGCGAGTTCCCGTCGCCGGCCCAGGTCCAGGAGAACGAGCCGCGCCGCGACGTCGACGACCGCGCGCGCCGGCTCGCCGACGACTTCGCCGACAGGGTCGAGACCGGCAAGGGGATCGGGCGGATCCAGATCCCATCGATCGACCTCGACATCGTCGTCGTCCAGGGCACCGACACCGCAAGCCTGCAGAAGGGGCCGGGCCACTACCCGGACACGGCCTTCCCGGGCCAGCGCAAGACGATCGGGATCGCCGGCCACCGGACCACCTACCTGGCGCCGTTCCGGAAGATCAACGAGATTGCCGACGGCGACGAGATCACGCTCGAGATGCCGTACGGCACGTTCGTGTACACGGTCCAAAAGCACGAGATCGTCGACCCGAGCCAGGTCGAGATCGTCGACGACGTGGGCTACGAGCGGCTGGTGCTCACCGCCTGCCATCCGCTGTACAGCGCCGCCCAGCGGTGGGCGGTGTTCGCGAAGCTGGAGCGGATCGAGAGCCTCTCGAGCGGCGCCCCCGCCAACGCCGGGGGCTGACGGGTCACTCGCGGCGCCCGAGCGCCTCGTCGATGATCGGCGCCGGGTCCTGGACGCGGTATTCGTCGCGGAGCACGTCGCCGATCTCCTCCCGCGATGCGCCGGCCATCGCCATCTGCACGGCTCGGACGAGCGGTCGAGCCTGGGAGCCCTGGGCGCGGGCTCCGGCGACGACCGGCTCCGTGGGCGCCTCGGCCCCGTCGGTGAGCGCGGGCTCCTCGGCCTCGGGCTCCTCGGTCTCGGCGTCCTCGGCCTTCTCCGCCGTGTCGTCCTCTGCCTCCGCCTCCTCGGCGTCCTCCGCCGTCTCCGCGGCGGCCTCGGCCTCCGCCTCCCCCTCCTGCGAGCGCGGCCTCGGCCTCGGGGCCGGCGCCATCGGCCGACTCCGCGGCAACCGCCTGCTGGTCGGAGTCCTGCTTCTCGTCGATCGCCGCGGTCGCCATCCGCAACTGGTCGCCGACCTCGTCGAGGCGGAAGCGAAGTCCTGCCACGGCGGCTCCGACCTGGTCGACGACGCTGCGGGTACGCGCCACCGCGTCCGCGGCGGTCTGCTCGCGCTCCTCGGCGCGGCGGTTGACCTCGGCCTCGCGCTCGCTGGCGATCCGCTCCGCCTCGGCGCGGCTCTCGCTGACGAGCCGGTCCGCCTCGGCGCGGCTCTCGGTCGCGAGGCGCTCGGCCTCGGCGCGGCTCTCGCTCGTCACCTTCTCGGCCTCCGCGCGGCTCTCGCTCGTCACCTTCTCGGCCTCGGCGCGGCTCTCGCTCGTCACCTTCTCGGCCTCGGCGCGGCTGTCGCTGGTCACCGTCTCCGCCTCGGCGCGGCTCTCGTTCAGCAGCCGGTCGGCCTCGGCGCGGCTCTCGGTGAGCAGCTTCTCGGCCTCGGCCCGGCTCTCCTCGCGGGTCCGCTCAGCGTCGGCCTCGGCCTCGGCCCGGATCTCCGACGCCGCCGCGCTCGGCGGACGCCGTGATCTCCTCGATCTGCTTCGTGACGCCCGAGAGCGCCTCGTGGACGTCGATGGGCCCGGGCGGCTGCAATGCGGGCTCCGCACCCGCTTCCATCTCACTCTCAGGGCTGTCCTTGTCGCGGCGAATGCGCATGCAGACCGGTCCTCCGATTCGTTAGGCCCCTTGCCTCTCGTGGGGGGGCGGATGGTAACCGCTTACCCCACCGCCGCGCCGCAGGAACTCGGCCACCGCAAGGGTCTCCGCCTCGGCCGTATGCGCGAGCGCATAGCGGTGTGCGGCCTCCCGCAGGCGCTCGCGCAGGGCGGGGTCGTCGACCACCGAGCGGACCGCCTCGGCGGCCGCCTCGGCGTCGCCCGGCGGGACCAGCAGAGCCGCACCGGCGACCGCTCCGCCGACGCCGCCGACGTCGGTGGCGACGACCGGGGTCGCCGCCGCGAACCCCTCGAGCAGCACCTGCGGCAGACCCTCGGTCCATGAGACGTGCAGGAGCACGTGGCTGTCGCGATACAGCTCCGCGAGCGGCTCGCCGAAGGGCACGTAGCCCAGCAACTCGGGCCCGATCGGCGACGCCGAGCTCGGCCAGCCGGTCCGCGAGGGCCCCGGCGAGCTCGCCCTCGCCGCAGACGGTCAGGTTCCAGTCGCGCCCGTCGCGCGCGAGCAGGGCCAGGACCTCGGCGAGCAGGAGCGGGTTCTTCTCCGTCTCCAGCCGGCCGACGCTGATCAGGCGGAGCTCGCCCTCGTAGGAGAGACCGCCGGCGCCGGGGTCGACGACCTCGTCCTCGGTCACCAGCGAGACGTTGATCTCGAGCAGGTCCTGGGCGTGGCGGTACTGGGCGGCGAGGTCCGGCCCGACGGCGACCACCGCGCACCGGCGGGCGAGGAGCCGGAAGAGCCCCTCGAGGACGACGGCCGCCAGCCTCCACGCCGGCCTGCCGGGATGGCGGCTGGCGATGTAAGAGCGGAAATCCTGGCGGACGCCGAGCACGACCCGCCGGCGACGCAACCGCGCGATCGCGGCGAACGGCAGCGCGAACGGATGCGGGCCCAGGAGCCAGACGCAGTCGACCTCGTCGAGCGCGCGCCAGAACCGCCGCGTCGCGCCACCGAGCGCGCGAATCGCGGTCGCGGGCCCGAGGCTCGCGTAGTACGGGAGGCCGACGAACTCGACCTCGCTCGGGAGCCGGTACTTCGCCGACTCGGACCCGGGGCCCAAGCGACCGACCAGGACGAGGCGATCGAGCAGTCCGCCGAGCCGCGCCAGGAACAGCGCGAAGGCGCGCTCGGCCCAGAGCTCGCCGCCACGCTGGTGGTAGACGTAGTCGGTGAACACGGCCACCCGCACGGGGCGCCAGCCTAGTGGGCAATCCGTCCGCGGACGCTCGGCGGCGGGATGCCAGATCGCATGCACGGCGACCGGCCGGTGGCGCTGGCGGGATGGGCTGTCACAATCCGCGCCCACCACCTCGTGCCGACGCCGAACCAGAGAGAGACGAGCCGCGGCAACGCCGACTGGCTGCAACCGCGCTCGGAGGATCGCGGCCTGGGCGGCTACCTGCGCACGCTGCGCGAGCGTCGCTGGCTGGTCCTGCTCGCCGTCGTCCTGACGACGGGGGCCGCAATCGTCTACGTGCTCCGCGCCGACAAGGTCTACGAGTCCGAGGCGGGGATCCTGGTGACGCCGGTGTCGGAGTCCTCGGAGGTGGCGGTGAGCGTCGGGCTGCTCTCCGGCTCGGTCGACCCGCTGCGCGCGGTCGAGACGGTCGCCCGCCTGATCAGCACCACCGAGGTCGCCAGCCGCGCCCAGCAGAGCCTCAAGGGCGTTCCAGAGGCGTCCGGCTCGCCGGAGGATCTGCTCGCCCACGTCGACGTCACGCCCGTCGCCGAGAGCAACATCGTCTCGGTGACCGCCAGCGCGAGCGATCCCGACGATGCAGCCGCGATCGCCAACGCGTTCGTCGACGCGACCGTCGATGAGCGCACCGATGAGCTTCACACGCGCGTCGAGGAGCGCCTCCAGCAGCTGCGGGACAGCGGGGCCGGGTCGCAACAGGACATCTCCGAGCTCGAGCTGCTCGCGGCCGGGCCCGACCCGACGCTCCAGGTGGCCACCGAGGCCCAGCCGAACACGACCCCGGTGTCCCCGCGGAAGCTGATCAGCATCGCCGCGGGGCTGATCGCCGGGCTCGTCCTCGGCATCGGCGGCGCCTTCGCCTACCAGGCGCTGGACCCGCGCCTGCGCCGCGAGGAGCAGCTGCGCGACGCATTCCGGCTGCCGATCCTTGCGCGCGTGCCGAAGGAGTCGGGCGGCAGGGGCAGGCCGATCTCCCCGCGGAGACTCTCGCCCCCGTCGGTCGAGGCCTACCGGACGCTGCGAGCGACCCTGGCAGCCCGTGGCGCGATGGACGACGGCGGCTCGAACTCGATCCTGATCACGAGCCCGTCGGCGTCGGAGGGCAAGACGACCACGGCGATCAACCTCGCCGAGTCCCTCGCCCTCTCGGGGCGCAAGGTGATCCTGATCGAGTGCGACCTGCGCAAGCCGGAGATCGGCACAACCCTCGGGCTGAGCAGCGACCGCGGCGTGATCGGGGTCCTGCTCGGGGAGCTGAAGCTCGAGGACGCCCTGGTCGAGTCGCCGCTCTTCGGCTCCGACCTGAAGCTGTTGCTCGCGGAGCAGGCCGCCCCGTTCGCTTCGGAGATCCTCTCGCTGGCGAGCTCGCGGAACCTGATCGAGAACGCCACGGAGCTCGCGGACTACGTGATCATCGACTCGGCCCCGTTGAGCGAGGTGGTCGACGCGCTCCCGCTCGCCGCCTCGGTCGACCAGGTGCTGCTCGTCGTGCTCCTCGGGCGCACGCGGGTGCGGCAGATCGCCGAGCTCGGTGAGCTCCTGTCGGAGAACGGGATCACGCCGGCCGGGTTCGCCCTCGTCGGCAGCCCGCACGCGCAGCCGCGGCTACTACTACCAGCAGGAGCGCAAGCTGCGGCGCGATTCACCCTCGCCCGTCGGCGACCGGACGTCGAGCTAGCGCGTTTCGGTGAGCACGCGGGCGGCAGAGCCACGCGCGGTCCCCGCCGGGTGGGGCTCGGGGGGCGGGCCCCGACTCGGCCGCCTGTCGGACGTCGATCTCGGCCTCTGGGTGGGGACCGCCGGCTTCGCCGGGCTGGCGGCGCTCATCGGGCTGATCGCGGGCATCGACCCGGCGCTCGCGATCGGCGCGGCGCTGGGCCTCGTCTTCGCGCTGCTCGCCTTCACCAACCTGGCAGCCGCGGTCGTCGTCTTCAGCTTCCTCGCCTTCCTCGAGTTCGCCGTCCCGTCGGGCGCCGCCGTCGCCCTGAGCAAGGGCGCCGGCCTGCTGCTCGCGATGGCCTGGCTGGCGCGGGTGGCGACCGCACACGGGCGGGAGAGCACCTTCCTCACCGCCTTTCCCGGGATCACCTACCTGCTGCTGGCCTACCTCGGCTGGGGCGTGCTCAGCGTCACCTGGTCGCCGGACGCGAGCGAGACCCTGATCACGGTCTCCCGCTACCTGCTCAACTTCACCCTGCTGGTGATCGCCTACACCGCGATCGGCAGTCGGCGCTACGCGATCTGGTTCTTCATCGCCTGGATGGCAGGCACGGCGTTCACGGCGATCTACGGGCTGATCGACGCGCCGACCACCGACGCCGCGCAGACGGCTCGGCTCGAGAGCTCGGTCGGCGACGCCAACGAGTTCGCCGCCATCCTCGTCGCCGGCATCGTGCTCTCGCTCGCGCTTGCGGCCACGGCCCGTCACGCGCCGATCCTGCGGCTCGCCGGGTGCGTGACCGTGCTGCTCGCCATGTTCTCGTTCGTGCTCACCGGCTCGCGCAGCGGGGTGATCTCGCTCGTCGTCGTGATCATCACGTGCGTGCTCGTGGCGGGTCGCCGCTGGCGCGCCGATGGCGGCCGTCACCGCGGTCGCGGTCGCGGTCACGGCCGTCATCTTCTTCGCCGCGTTCGCGCCCGGATCGATTCGCGAACGGATCGCCCAGACCGTGCCCGGACAGGTCAACACCGCCGCCGAGGGCAGGACCACGATCTGGCAGGTCGGCTGGCGGATGGTGGAGGACAAGCCGTTCCACGGGGTCGGGCTCGGCAGCTTCCAGGCGGCCTCGATCAACTACGTGCTCCTACCGGGGACGCTGGCGCGCAGCGACGAGGTGATCGACACGCCAAAGGTCGCCCACAACATCTACCTCGAGACGCTCGCCGAGCTCGGGATCGTCGGTGCGATCCTCTTCGGCGGCATCCTGATCTTCCCGATCTTCTGCGCGCTGCGAGCCGCCGGCAATTTCGCGAGGGCCGGCGACACGCAGATGGAGATCCTCTCGCGCGCGCTGGTCGTCGCGCTCGCCGGGGTCCTCGCCGCGGACTTCTTCGTCTCGGCTCAGCTCAGCAAGCTGCTCTGGCTCCTGCTCGCCATGGGTCCGGTCCTGCTCGCCCTCTCTAGGAAGGCGTCGCGAGCGGACCCCGAGCCTGAGGCTGCGTAGCGGGCGCGACGCCACGCTCGCCGGCGAGCCGCTCGTAGAGCTGCTCGACCCGCCGCACCATGAGCTCGATGCCGAAGTGGGCGCGGCGCCGCTCGCGGCCCCTCTCCCCCATCGTCGGCGCCGAGCGCCGGATCCGCCAACAGCTCCGAGAGCGCCGCGGCGAGCGCGTCGGGGCGGTCGCGCTCGACCAGCAGGCCGTTGCCCCGGTCGTCGATCAGCTCCGGCAGCCCGCCGACCCGCGTAGCGACCACGGGCAGCCCGGCCTCCATGTACTCGAGCACCGAGAGCGGGCAGCCCTCGAACTCCGAGCAGCAGACCGCGACGTCCATCACCCGCAGCAGGTCGGGGATGTCGAGCCGGCGCCCGAGCAGGCTCACCGTCTCGCCGAGGCCCAGCGACCCGATCAGGTGCTCGAGGTGGCCGCGCTCGGGGCCCTCCCCGGCGATCACCACGCGCAGCCCCCCGAACCGCTCGCGCAACAGGGCCGCCGCCCGGATCAGCACCGGCAGCGCTTTCTCGGCCCGCAGCACGCTCACCGTCCCGATCACGGGGGCGCCCGGCTCGATCCCGAGCTCCCCGCGCAGGTCCCGCCCCGCCAGCGCCGGGGGGTCGTGATCCCGTTGGGGATCACGACGACCTTGGCCGCGTCGATCCCCTCGACCTCGATCATGCGGCGCCTGTCGGCGTTGGAGACCGCGACGAAGGCATCGGCCCGCCGGGCGACGATCTCGCGGTCGACGAACCGGCGCAGCGGATCGCCCTCGAACGACCAGGAGTGCTCGTGCGCGACGACCACCGGTGTGCGGGCGATCCGGCTGAGGACGGCGCCCCACCCGTTCGATCCGTACTGGTGGGAGTGCAGCACGTCGGTGTGCGCGGGCCGCAGCATGCGCATGAGCGGACGCCAGGCGCCGACCTGGCCGCGCGAGCGGCGCGGGAGACCGACGAGGCTCACGTCGGCCGCGCGCAGCTCGTCGAGGACCCGCTCGGTGTCGGGCGTGATGCCCTCCTTCGGCGGCCACCGGCTCACGCACACGGTGCGCTCGAACCGCGCCGGGTCGAGGCGGACGGCGATCTGGCGCGCGAGCTTCTCGGCGCCGCCGCCACCGGAGCCCAGGCCGGCGACCAGGGTCAGGACCCTGAGCCGCCCCCGTTCTCAGGCGCGGTCCGCATCGAGCGCGCTCCCCGCGCCGGCCCCGTTCGACATCGCCGCCCGGTCATCGCCCCGCTCCGACTCGCGCCAGCGCTCGACCGCGAACTCGACCACCTCGCGCGCCGCCGCCGGCCACGACTCGGACGCCGGCGGCCGCAGCTCCCGCTCGGACCAGGGCCGCCTCAGGTGCGCGAGCGCCAGTGCCGGCCCGTCCGCGGAACGGATGTCGACGGCGAGGAACGCGGGCTTGTTGCCCGCGAAGCGCGTCAGCTCGTCGTGGCCGTCATCCGCGGTGAGCCCCAGGCGAGGGATCGGCAGGGTCAGGTACTGGATCGCCTTGCTCGGGAGCTGGGCCGGGTCCTTGTTGCCGGTCACCACGGCCGCGTCGAAGTCGCGGGCGACCAGCCACGTCTCGCGCAACTCCACCGGCGCGCGCACCTCCACGACGACTCCGGGATCGTCGGACTCGAGCAGCTCGGGCGCACCCGACGGCACCGTAGTTGACGAAATGAACCCGATCGAAGCCGCCCTCCCGCCGCAGGCGCGAGAGCCAATCGCCGATCGCCAGGCGAACCGGGTACACGGACCCGAACTGGACCAGGCGCAGCTCGCGGCCGGCCGCCGGGCGCGGGTCCGGCCACGGGGCGTCGGCGCGGACGTCGAAGTAGCCGTTCGGGACGGCGCAGGAGCCGCAGGCGCGGGAACAGCGCGCCCAGGGCCTCCGCCTGGCCGGCGGTGGTGACCACCCCGCCCGCGGCGTGCTCCCAGAGGTAGGACTCGGCCCCCGCCAATCGTCCAGAGAGGCGGCCCCATTCCTGCGTGTCCTCCTTGGGCGTCAGCACCCACGGGTCGCCGACGTCGAGCACGTAGGGAACCCCGGCCGCGACGAGTCGGCGCGCGGCCCAGAACAGGGGCGAGAACGGCCAGCCGATCAGCACCGCACCCAGCCCCTGTGGCGTCCAGCGGCGGAAGAGCCGGAAGGCCCCGGGCTCGTACTGGTCGAGCACGAACGGGCTCAGCAGCTTGAGGGCGGCCCGGCGCGGGAGGGTCGCGCCGGGCGCGATGCCCGCGTCGACCGCGTACGGGCGGCCCGGCGCGGGGATCTGCTCCACGGGCAGCGAGAGGTCCCGCTCGAAGGCCGTCGCAATCATCCGCGCGCGCTGGGCGCGCGGCGAGTTGGGGGCGCCGCCGGCAAACGACACGACGATCGCCTGCCGCTTGATCGCCACGGCGCGGCACTATAGCGACGGGTCCGGGGCGGCCGACGGGGTCCGCGCTGCAAGCCGGCTGCACGGTTGCCGCACGCGTGGCGGGGACCTCCCGACCATTATCTAGGCTCCGGCCATGAGCCCGGCGGCCCCCGACCAGGGTCAGGACGAAGGGATCTCGACCCACGGCCTCACCCGCACGGTCCTCCGGGGGGTGTCGCTTGCCGGGGGCGGGTTCGTCTTCACCCAGGTTCTCACCCTCGGCTTCTACGTCGCCCTCGCCCGCCTCGCCACCCCGGAGGAGTTCGGTCAGCTCGCCGCCGGCATGGCCCTGGTGGGGATCGCGCTCCTCTACACCGAGGGCGGGATGCTCTCGGCGCTCGTCTACCGCCGGGACCGGATCGAGGAGGCTGCCGCCACCGCGGTCGTCTCGACCTTCCTCGCGGGTCTCGGGCTCTCGCTTGCCGCGCTGGCCGTCTCGCCGCTGCTCGGCCTCTACTTCCAGAGCGACACGGTCGGCGAGGTGGCGGCGGCGGTCTCCGGCGTGCTCTTCTTCCGCACCCTGGCGGTCGTTCCCGACGCCTTGTTGCAGCGCCGGTTCTCGTTCTTTCGCCGGCTCGTGGTCGAGCCCGCCGCGGCGATCGCGTTCGGGGTCACCGCGGTCGTCCTGACGGCGAACGGCCTCGGCGTCTGGGGGCTGGTGATCGGCCAGTACGCATCGGTGGTCGTCGAGGCGGGCCTCGCCTGGGGCCTCGTGCGCTGGCGGCCTCAGCTCCGCCTCGCCTCGTACGGGATGTGGCGCGAGCTGATCGCCTACGGGCGCCACGCGCTCGTCGCGACGACGATCATCCGCGTCGGCCAGGAGATCCCCGTGTTCCTGCTCGGCCGCTTCACCGGGACGGCCGCACTGGGGCAGTTCCGATACGGGATCCGGATCGCCGGGCTGCCGCTCTCGACGGTGATGGCCGCCGCCTCGTACGTCCTCTTCCCCGCCCTCGCGCGGATCTCGGACGATCCCGAGCGCTTCCGGGCCGCGGTCCTGCGCTCCCTGCGGTGGATGGCGATCATGGCCGTGTTCGGCGGCCTGATCCTGATCCCGCTGGGCCGGCCGCTGTCCACGCTGGTCTTCGGGGAGGTCTGGGAGGAGGCGGGCACGGCTGCGGCGGCGCTGGCGTTTTTCACCGCCGGCCGGGCGCTCACGTCGCTGATCGTGGAGGCGCTCAAGGCCGACGGCCGGCCCGACGTGGTGGTGCGGATGAACCTCGTCGAGGTCGTCCTCGGGACCGTCGCGATGATCGCCCTGCTGCCGACCGGCCTCGTCGGCATCTGCATCGCGGCGTCGTTCGCCGTGATCGTCCGGGCCGTCTACTCCTTCTGGAAGGCCCAGCGCGTGATGGGGCTGCCGCTACGGCCGATGTGGCGCGAGATCTGGCCACCGCTGGTCGCCGGGATCCTGATGGCGGCCGTCCTGCTGCCGCTCGAGCTGCTCGTGATCGACGCCGCGAGCCACGGCACCGCTCTGGGGCTGCTCCTGCTGGCCGGCGAGGCCGCGCTCGGCCTGGCGATCTACGTGGGCGTGATCCACCTGCTCGCCCCCGGCGCCCTCCGGGAGTTCGTCGGCCTGCTGCGGACCGCGAGGCGCTCGACGCCTGAGGACGAGATCAAGCCGGACCCCGAGGCTGGAGGACGACCTGCCGGTGGTCTGGGAGTAGGCGGCTCGGGGGCCGGCCGCTAGGAGTGGCGCGACTTGCGCTTGGCGGCGCCGCGCACGTGCTCGCACCCGACCACGCGGTCCTCGCGATCGACGCGGGCGCGGTCCTGCCCGTCGCCGCAGCGAACCACGTCACGGTCCCCGTCCTTGGCGTTGACCTTGTCGCGGCCCGCGCCGCCCGCGAGACAGTCCTCGCCGCCGCGGCCGTCGATCACGTCGTCGCCGCCTCGGCCGTTGATCCGGTCGCCGTCGCCGCTGCCGTTCAGCACGTCGTCGTCGCCGGTGCCGTCGCTGACCACGTCGCAGCGGTCCGGGTTGGACTTGGGGCCGGGGGCGGCCCCGGGCTGCTCCGGGTTCAGGCACGAGCTGGAGGACTTGAGGGAGAAGTCACCGGCGGCCGAGTTCACGTACCCGGGGTCGGCGACGATGTTGTCGCTCGCGACGAAGCCGTCCGCGGGGGTCTGGATGCCGCCGGTGTCTCCCCCGCGGGCGCCGCCGATGGTGCAGTTCTCACGCACGACGTTGCCGGTCCCGACGCTCGAGCCCCAGGAGCCCTCGACGTTGTAGCGGATGGTCGAGTTGGTGATCACGTTGTGCTCGACGAGGTTGTTGTCGGAAGTCTGCGAGCCCGAGCCGCCGATCGCCACGCCCTGGCCGTTGCCGTCGATGACGTTGCCGGTCACCAGGGTGCCGTCGGCGTCGGGATAGAGCTGGATGCCCCGGTCGGCGTTGTCGTAGATCCAGTTGTCGCGGATCACGGTGTCGCGGGCCTCGCCGATGTAGATGCCGTGGTCCATGTTGGTGGCCGGCAGGCTGCCGCAGTCATGGATCCGGTTGCCCTCGATCACGACGCCGCGCGGCGGCCCCGCGCCGGGATAGGCGGTGACGTGGACGCAGATCTCGCTGTGGTGGTTGGTGATCTCGTTGTCGCGCAGCACGGCGCCGTCGGCGTAGATGAGGGGGCTGAGGTTGTTGTTGGAGTTGCGGCCGTCAAGCGTCAGGTCCTCGACCACGGCGCCGTCGGCCGTCGCCTCGATCCGCAGCCGGCCCTGGAGCGTGGCGCGCTCGCCGGGAAAGCTGGCGACGCGGACGCCGGGGGTGCGGATCGAGAGGTCGCCGCTCCAGACGTAGACGCCGGCCCGCAGGCAGCCCGTCTGGCCGGGCGCGAGGGAGCCGATCAGCTTCTGGGGAGTTGCGAACGGCGCGGCGGTGGTCCCGGGCGCGGCGTCCGAACCGTTGGTGGCTGCGACGCGGTCGCAGCCGGCGACCGCGGCGCTCGCGGAGCCGGCGACCGCCGAGGCGGCGAGTCCGGCGACGACCAGCGACGCGGCGAACAGCCCGACCCGCCTGCGGGCAATCGCGAGGCGACCGCGCCGGTCGAATGCGGCCGAAGCCGTCCGCGAGTCCGTTCGTATGTCTCTTCGTGGCCATCCTTTGGCCGGATCGGTGGATCGGCAGGGCAGGGAGAGCAGGGGCGCGTCACCCTCGTACAGGCGTCCAGTGCGAGTCGGACAGGCGTCCAGTGAGAGCGGTTTCGGTGCGTGCTGGCGCTAGCGGGGGCCGCCGGCCATAACGGCGGCGCAGGGCGACCCGGAGTCGGATCGGAAGTCACCCCGGCGGGCGTCCACGTACCCGGGGTCGGCGACGATGTTGTCGCTCGCGACGAAGCCGTCCGCGGGGGTCTGGATGCCGCCGGTGTCTCCCCCGCGGGCGCCGCCGATGGTGCAGTTCTCACGCACGACGTTGCCGGTCCCGACGCTCGAGCCCCAGGAGCCCTCGACGTTGTAGCGGATGGTCGAGTTGGTGATCACGTTGTGCTCGACGAGGTTGTTGTCGGAAGTCTGCGAGCCCGAGCCGCCGATCGCCACGCCCTGGCCGTTGCCGTCGATGACGTTGCCGGTCACCAGGGTGCCGTCGGCGTCGGGATAGAGCTGGATGCCCCGGTCGGCGTTGTCGTAGATCCAGTTGTCGCGGATCACGGTGTCGCGGGCCTCGCCGATGTAGATGCCGTGGTCCATGTTGGTGGCCGGCAGGCTGCCGCAGTCATGGATCCGGTTGCCCTCGATCACGACGCCGCGCGGCGGCCCCGCGCCGGGATAGGCGGTGACGTGGACGCAGATCTCGCTGTGGTGGTTGGTGATCTCGTTGTCGCGCAGCACGGCGCCGTCGGCGTAGATGAGGGGGCTGAGGTGGCGGGTGAAGTCGCGGCCGTTGAGGCTCAGGTTGCGGACCGTGGCGCCCTCCGCCGACGGGGTCGATCACGATCCGCCCGACGATCGTGGCGCGCTGCCGCGGGTAGCTGGTCAGGGTCACCCCGGGCTTTGAGAAGACGATTGGGCGCGACCGGGACCGGTACAGCGCCCGCCCGCAGGCAACCCGTCTGCCCGGCGTGCAGCGAGCTCACGAAATGACGCGGGTTCTCCTTGCGCTTGGCGACCTTGTCGCAGATGCGCGGCCGCTCGGAGCCGATGCGCTCGCTGGCGCCGATCCGCTCGGTGACCTGGCTGAGCCCGAAGCCGCACGTCGCCACGAACACCACCAAAGCGGTGAGCATGAGCACGGCGAGCCACCCCAGCGGCCGAGTCAGCAGATGCACGTCACCCCACGAACAGAGTAGCCGCTCGCGCCCCTCGGCTCGCCGGATGACTCGATCTACCCCGCGGTTGCCTCGAGCGTCTCGGCGAGGGCCTCGGACTCGCGCTCGCGCAGGTTGCAGGCCGGCGAAGCGGCGGCCGTTCTCCGCCAGCCGAGCCCGCAGACCCGGGTCCGTCCCGGAGCAGGCGCAGCGCGTCCGGCCAGCGCGGCCGGATCCTCGGCGGGGACCGCCAGCGCGGAGTCGGCCTCGTCGACCAGCCGCCGCATCTCCCCGTCGGCGGCGAGGATCACGGGCCGCCCGACGGCGCAGAAGTCGAACAGCTTCGAGGTCACGACCTTGGTCAGCGTCGCGCCGGTGCGGGACCAGTAGCGCGTCCGAGGCGCGCAGGTGCCGCGCCGCGTCTCGGCGGGCATCAGGCCGCGGAACTCCACCGCTCCCGGCGGCAGCCCCGCCGCCTGACGCTCGAGCTCGGCCCGCAGCGGCCCCTCGCCGATGACCAGCAGACGGAACCCCTCGCCGGCGAGCACGCCCGGCCGCCTCCAGGACCGAGTCGAGCCCGAACGACAGCCCGAGGTTGCCCGCGTAGGTCCAGACGAACCGGTCCTCCGGCAGCCCGAGGGGCGCGCGGTCGACCTCCGCTTCGCCCGCCGCGAGCCATCTGCGGGTCGTGCCGTTGGGGATCACGTCGACCTTCCAGGGCGCTCGGCGTCCGCGCCCGGATGTGCTCGGCGAAGGCTTCGTTGACGGTGACGACGCGGGTCGCCGTCCGCGTACAGGCAGCGCTCGAGCCGCTCGGTCATGCGGATCACGCGGGCGTCGGTCAGCTCCCCGACCCGCACCGCGACGTCCGGCCAGAGGTCGCGCACGTCGAAGACCCACGGCGCCCGGTGCCGCGCCGCCATCAACGCGCCCGACCGCGCCGACCGAGAGCGGCGGCGAGCTGGCGAGGATCACGTCGGGCCGGCCGAGCGCCGCGCCGACGGCCGCCGCCATCGCGGCGTAGGAGGCGTAGTAGGCGAGCCGGGTTCGCATCGTCTTCGCCGGGCTGGTGCTGACCCAGACGTAGCTGACCCGCAGGGAGCCGCTGCGGCGGCGGACCAGGAGCCCGGCCCGCGGAACTCGGGATCGACGACCCCGCGCGGGTGGTTCGGGACCGCGCAGACGACGTCGACCTCGTGGCCCCGCGCCACCAGGGCCCTCGACGAAGGCCTCGAGCCGGAACCTCGCCGCGGTCACCTCCGGGGCGAAGTGCTGCGTCAGGACCAGCGCCCTCATCCGCGGGTGCGGCGCTCGGTTCCGTGCGCCGCATGAACTCGAGCACCCGCTCGCCGTCCTCCTCGCTGAGGTGCTTGCGCCAGGTCCGGGTCGAGTCGAAGAACTCCGTCTCGCGCACGACCGACTCGAACCGCGGCGTCCACTCCAGGCCGCAGGACTCGCACAGTCGCCGCAGGGTGGGCTCGGGCTCGCGGATCAGCTCCTCGTAGGAGAGCTCGCGGAAGCGCTCCGGCACCAGCGCGCCGTTGGCGGCGATGTCATCGACGTCGAGCCGGATCTTCAGCGCCGCGGAGAGCAGCCGGTCGCCCCCCAGCTCGCGCCAGGCGGTCAGGTCGCGCGGCGGCACCTCGCCCCATTGCCAGTCCGGGCTGTCGGGCGGGCTGGTCACGTCGAGCCAGCCGGCCTTGATCCACGAGCTCACCACCGAGCGGGGATCGCGCGTCAGGGAGACGAAGACGGCGTCCGGGTAGATGCGGTCGAAGTAGGCGATGCGCGACCAACCCGTCACCTTGACCAGCAGGCGCGGGCGGCGCTGGAAGCGCAGGATCCGCGCCGTCGCGCGGCGGACGGGCGCGATGCCCCCCTCGGGGACGTCCGCCGCCGCCGGCGGCCGGTCGCGCCGCGAGAAGCCCGGCAGGTAGTGCTCCCAGAAGCGGTAGGCCTCGAACGGCTTCGGAAAGGCCCTCGCGCTCCAGCAGCCTGTCGGGCAGCGGCAGGCGGTAGAGCCCCGAGGCCAAGGAGAGCCACGTCTGCCCCGGGAAGACCTCGTTGAAGGTCGACAGCCATCCCAGCTGGTCGTGGCGGGCGAGGAGCCGGTGCAGCAGGGTCGAGCCGCAGCGACCCGTCCCGACGATGATCACCGGCGACGACGTGCTCACGACGGCTCGCGACGCATCGCCAGACGGGCGCGCCAGACGGGCGTCGTGCGCAGCCACCGGGTCGAGGGCGAGACCTTGAGCCGAAACCGCGCGTCGCCGTCGGCGAGGAAGATCGGCACCCGCGGCCACGCCAGCGGGCCAGGGTCCGGCACCCGACCCGCCATCGCCCCGCCGGCCGCGTACCCGGCCGCGGCCGCGGCCTCCACGACGCGCTCGGAGTAGTCGCCGTACGGATAGGCGATCGACCGGCAGGCGCCGAGGTGGGCCTCGCACTCGGCGCGCGAGTCGGCGAGCTCGTCGCGCAGGGCAGTCGCGTCGAGCGTCGGCAGCCGCGGATGGGTCCGCGTGTGCGACCCGATCTCCCAGCCCTCCTCGACGAGCTCGCCGAGCTCCTCCCAGGACATCGGCAGCAGCTCGCGTTCGTGCGCGCCGCCCAGCCAGTTGCCGACCCCCGACCACTCCATCGGCCGATCGTCCCCGGCGAAGGCGGTCGGCACGAACACGGTGCCCGGCAGGCCCAGCTCGCGCAGCACCGGGCGCGCGAGCTCGATCACCGAGCGAAACGAGTCGTCGAACGTGACCGCGAGCGCCCGGTCGCTCGGAGCCCGCTGCACCGCGTCGGTGAAGGTCGAGCCGCTGTAGCCGCGACGCAGGAGCCACGCGAGCTGGCGCTCGAGCTGGTCAGGCTTCACCGAGAGCTGCGACGTCCAGTCGTCGCTGACGCCGTGATAGCAGAGGACGAGGGTGTCCCGCACGCAGCGCAGAGCTTACGTGCTGCCGTGCCGGATCCCCCTGGTCGCCGCGGCGCCGGGCGCACGCGCCCAGGCCCGCGACTCGCAGGCTTTCGTCCGCCGGCCGGGCCGCGCCCGGGTCTGTCGCCGTCTTCGCACTACAGTTTGCGCTCCGGTTTTCCGAGCTATGCCAACCAGAGTGGGAATCGACTTGACTTCGGTGGCGGGCGTGCGCGAGTCGATCGACACGCACGGCCAGCACTACCTCGATCGCGTCTACACCGGCGACGAGCTGGCCGAGTGCCGCTCGCCCGCCGGGCTCGACGCGGAGCGCCTCGCGGCGCGGTTCGCCGTCAAGGAGGCGGCGATGAAGGTGCTGCGGCCGGCCGAGGACGACGCCGTGCCGTGGAACACGATCGAGGTCCGCCACCCGGACGCGTCGGGAACCGTCGAGATCGAGCTCAGCGGCCGCGCCGCGGAGCTCGCCGCGGCAGCCGGCCTCGGCGAGCTCAGCGCGAGCCTCACCCACGAGGCCGAGTACGCCGCCGCGGTCGTGGTCGCCGAGGTCGCCGACGGCGGGAGCCGCGCCGGTGGTTGAGGAGATCCGCAAGATCGTCAAGGAGCACGGCCGCCTGCCCGTGGACGTCGACGAGCTCGCGGTCGACGCCGACCTCTATCAGGCCGGGATGACCTCGCATGCGAGCGTCAACGTGATGCTGGCGCTCGAGGACGCCTTCGACGTCGAGTTCCCCGACCGGATGCTGCGCCGCGACGTGTTCGAGAGCGTCGCCGCAATCAACGCCGCCCTGACCGAGTTGCAAGCCGAGGAGGCCGCATGAGCATCGCCGTCGACCGAGACCAGGCGTTCCTTGACGCCGTCAGCCGCATCGCCGCCGACGTGTCGGCCCCGAACGCCGACGACGTCGATCGCGACGCGCGCTTCCCGCGCGAGTCGATCGAGGCGCTGCGGGCGGAGCGGGCGCTCTCGGCCTTCGTGCCCGAGGAGCTGGGCGGCGGCGGCGTCTCGTTCGAGGCGATCGCCCGCGCGTGCTTCGAGCTCGGGCGCCACTGCGGCGCCAGCGCGATGGTCTTCGCGATGCACCAGATCCAGGTGGTGACGATCGCGCGCCACTTCGAGGACGCCGACTGGTTCGAGGGCTACCTGCGGGAGATCGCAGCCGACCAGCGGCTGGTCGCCTCGGTCACCTCCGAGGTCGGCACCGGCGGCGACATGGGTCGCTCGGTCGCGGCCGTCACCCCCGAGGACGACGGCGGCGCGAGCTTCGAGAAGCAGGCCCCGACGGTGAGCTACGGCGAGTACGCCGACGACCTCTTCACCACCCTGCGCCGCAACCCGGAGGCCGAGCCCGGCGACCAGGTCCTGGCGCTGACCCGACGGGACCAGCACTCGCTCGAGCAGACCGGCACGTGGGACCCGCTCGGCATGCGGGGCACCTGCTCCCCCGGCTACGTCGTCCGCGCCCGGTTCCCGGCCGAGCAGGTGCTGAGCACGCCGTTCTCGCGGGTCGCCGCCGAGTCGATGGTCCCGGTGTCGCACATCCTCTGGTCGCACCTGTGGCTGGGGATCGCGACCGACGCCTTTGACCGCGCGCGCGCCTTCGTCCAGGCCGCGGCGAAGCGCAAGCCCGGCGAGACGCCGACGTCCGCGCACCGCCTCTCGCAGCTCATGAGCGAGCTGGCGCCGTTGCGGGCCGAGGTCGGGCTGGCGCTGCGCGAGTTCTGCGAGGCCTCCGAGGAGCCGGGCCGCGAGCGCCTGATGACGATGTCGGCGGCGCTGCGCTTCAACAACCTCAAGATCGCCGCCTCCGAGCAGGCGCCCCGGGTCTGCCAGGGAGCGCTCGGCGTCTGCGGGATCATGGGCTTCAAGAACGACACGCCGTTCAGCGTCGGCCGGCACCTGCGCGACACGATGTCCGCCTGCCTGATGGTCGCCAACGAGCGCATCCACCAGACCAACGCCAGCCTGCTGCTGATCGCCAAGGAGGTCTAAGCGGATGGCGGAGTTCCGGGCCGCGACCGCCGAGCAGCAGGCGTTCCTCGCCGACCTGCTCGACGCCGGACTGCTGATCGCCAGCGGCGTCCCCGGCGTCTACGGCCGGTCGAGCGCCTTCGAGGACGTCCGCGACGCCTTCGACGGGGCCGTGACGCGGGTCGGTGCCGACGACGGCGCCGAGCGGCTGCGCTTTCCGCCGGTCGTGCCCCGGACGCAGTTCGAGGACACCGGCTACCTGAAGTCCTTCCCCCACCTCGCCGGGACGATCTTCGACTTCGACGGCAGCGAGGCCGAGGCGCTCGAGCAGCAGGACCGCGCCAGCCGCCACGAGGACTGGAGCGAGTTCCAGACGATGAGCGACCTGGTGCTCGTGCCGGCCGCCTGCTACCCGGTCTATCCGGCGATCGCCGCCCGCGGCCCGCTCGCCCCCGGCGGGCGTGATCGTCGACGCCGGAGGCGCCTACGTGTTCCGCAGCGAGCCCTCCGGCGACCCGGCGCGGCTGCAGATGTTCCACCAGCGGGAGATCGTCCGCATCGGCGAGCCCGAGGCCGTCGCCGAATGGCGCGACATGTGGCGTGACCGCGCGGTCGACCTCCTGCGCGGCCTCGGGCTCGACGCCGAGTTCGACGTCGCGACCGACCCGTTCTTCGGCCGCAGCGGGCGGATGATGGCCGCGAGCCAGCGCGAGCAGGCGCTCAAGTTCGAGATCGAGGTCACGATCGGCGGGCCGGAGCCGACCGCCGTCGCCTCCTTCAACTACCACCAGACCCACTTCGCCGAGGCCTTCGGGATCGAGCTCGCCGACGGCGGCGTCGGCCACACCGCCTGCCTGGGCTTCGGGCTCGAGCGGGTTGCGATGGCGCTCTTCCGCGCCCACGGGCTCGACCCGGACGCCTGGCCGGGCGAGGTCAGGGAGGGGCTCTGGCCCGCATGAGCACGGCGACGACCGGGATGGTCAGCCTCTTCGGCCTCGACCCCGCCACCTACGTGCCGCACGCGCTGCACACGCCGGGCGAGCGCACCTACACCGAGACCAACTGCTACAGCGACATCCTGATCGAGCTCGTCCACGCGCGCGGCGACGAGCCGCTGGCCGTCATGGGGTTCACGGTGCGGATGGACTTCGAGGGCGACCAGTGGACCTTCTTCAAGCCGCCCGCCGAGGACCTCGAGGAGCTGTTCGCGATCGACATCCACGAGATGCAGCCGTACCGCCCGCTGCCGCAGCAGATCGCCGAGCAGCTCTCCGCCGGGCGCACGATGATCGTGGAGCTCGACTCCTGGTACCTGCCCGACACGGCGTCGACCAGCTACCGAAACGAGCACGTCAAGACCTCGGTGATCGCCGAGGCGATCGATCCCGAGGCGGAGCGACTGCGCTACTTCCACAACACGAGCCTGCACGAGCTCGACGGCGAGGACTACCGGGGCGTCTTCCGGCTAGGGCCGGCGCGTTCTCCGACGACGTCCTCCCCCCCTACACCGAGCTCGTCCGCTTCGACGACGGCGCCCGGCTGCGGGGCGAGGAGCTGCGCGAAGCGGCGACGCGGCTGCTGCGCCGGGCACCTCCGGCGGCGGCCGGCGACGAACCCGTTCGCGCGCTTCGGCGAGCAGCTCGCCCACGACCTGCCCGACCTGCTCGCGGGCGACGCCGCCGGCTACCACGACTACGCCTTCGCCACCGTGCGCATGTTCGGCTCCGCCTTCGAGATCACCGCGTCGCACGTCGACTGGCTGCTGGGCGCCGACGGCGTCGTGGCCTCCGCGGCATTGGGACGCATCGTCGACGGGTCGAAGGTGCTCTCGCTGCGCCTCGCCCGGCGCCGTGAGTTCGACCCGCAGCCGATCGTCTCGTCGCTGGCCGAGGCGTGGGAGGAGGCGATGACCGCGCTCGACGCGGCCGTCGCCTGAGCGGTGCCGGGGGCGTCTGGGCGAGCACGTGTCTCCGACCACGCCGCGGTCGAGTTGACCGAGGGGTGGGAGGCGGCGGGCGCCGCCGGCGCCGATCCGACCAAGCTCGACTGGCTCGACTGGCAGCCGGCGCGGGTCCCCGGGACCGCGGCCGCGTCGCTCGCCGACGCCGGACGGTCGACGGAGGGGCGCGACCTCGACGCCGAGGACTGGTGGTTTCGGACCTCGTTCGCCGCCGAGCCCGCCGCCGCCGGCGAGGAGGTCCTGCTCCGCCTCGACGGGATCGCGACGATCGCCGACGTGATGCTGAACGGCGAGCTCGTGCTCGAGAGCGGGTCGATGTTCGCCGCCCACGCGGTCGACGTCGGCGACCTGCTGCGGGATCACAACCAGCTCGCGATCCGCTGCCGGGCCCTCGACCCGCTGCTGCGCGAGCGCCGCCGCCCGCGGGCCCGGTGGCGAACCCGGGTGGTCGCGAACCAGAACCTGCGTTTCTTCCGCACCACGATGCTCGGCCGGGCCCCGGGCTTCGCCCCCGGCCCCGCGCCGGTCGGACCGTGGCGCCCCGTGTGGCTGGAGCGCCGCCGGGGTCTCGTCGTCGACGAGCTGCGGCTGCGCCCCCGGCTGGTGGACGGCGAGGGGCTGCTGGCGGTGCGGGCGCGCTTGCGCGGCCTGGACGAGCGCCGCCCGAGCGCGGTGGAGGTCGAGGTCCGCCGGGGCGATCAGAGCGCCCGGACGACGCTCGAACTGCGCGAGGACGGCGTGCACACGGTGGCCGAGGGGACGCTCGAGGTTCCCGGGGCCGCCGCGTGGTGGCCGCACACGCACGGCGAGCCGGCGCTGTATGAGGCCCGGCTGCTGGTCGACCGCGACGGCGAGGCGGTGGCCGTCGACGCCGGCCGGGTCGGCTTCCGCGCCCTCACCGGCGGGCCCGGCGACCGCCACGATGCCGAGACCGCGGGCCTCGACCTGCACGTAAACGGCGTTGGCGTGTTCGCGCGCGGCGCGATCTGGACGCCGGTTGACCCGATCGGCCTCGCGCCCTCGGAGGACGAGCTGCGCGCGGCCCTCGTGGCGGCGCGCGACGGCGGCATCAACATGCTCCGGATCGCGGGCACCGGCGCCTATGAGAGCGAGGCGTTCCACGATCTCTGCGACGAGCTCGGGATGCTCGTCTGGCAGGACTTCATGTTCGCCAACCTCGACTACCCGATCGCCGACGAGGGCTTCCGCGCCGCCGTCGAGCGGGAGGCGAGCGAGGTGCTCGAGGGGCTCGCAGGCCGGCCGAGCCTCGCGGTGCTCTGCGGCAACAGCGAGGTCGAGCAGCAGGTGGCGATGCTCGGGCTCGACCCCGAGCTGGGCCGCGGCGAGCTCTTCGGCGAGCTCCTCCCCGCCGCCGTCCGCGCCGCCGAGGCGGACGCCGTCTACCTGCCCTCGGCGCCGTGCGGCGGCCGGCTGCCGTTCCGCACCGACCGCGGCGTCGCCAACTACTTCGGCGTCGGCGCCTACCTGCGCCCGCTCAGCGACGCGCGTCTGGCCGAGGTCAGGTTCGCCTCCGAGTGCCTCGCCTTCGCCAACGTCCCGGACGAGGCCGCGATCGAGGACCTGCTGGGGGGACCGCCGAGCGACGCGGCGGTCGGCGGCCCGCGCTGGAAGACGGGCGTGCCGCGCGACGTCGGCAGCGGCTGGGACTTCGACGACGTGCGCGACCACTATCTGGAGACGCTGTTCGCGGTCGACCCCCGCGAGCTTCGCAGCGTCGAGCCCCACCGCTACCTGGAGCTGTCCCGGGCGGTCAGCGGCGAGGTGATGGCCGAGGTCTTCGGTGAGTGGCGACGGGCCGCCTCCCCGTGCGGGGGCGGGATCGTGCTCTGGCTGCGCGACCTCCTTCCCGGCGCCGGCTGGGGCCTGTTCGACAACCGCGGCGAGCCCAAGGTCGCCTTCCACCACCTGCGGCGGGCCCTCGCCCCGGTTGCCGTCTGGACCACCGACGAGGGCCTCGGCGGGATCGCCGTCCACCTCGCCAACGACCGGCCCGAGCCGCTGCGCGCGCGCCTGCGCGTGGCGCTGTACGGCAACTTCGAGCAGCGACTCGACGAGGCGAGCGAGATCGTCGAGGTGCTTCCCCACGAGGTCGCCGAGCGCAACGTCGAGACCATGTTGGGGCGCTTCGTCGACGCGGCCTGGGCCTACCGCTTCGGGCCGCCCGCGCAGGACCTGATCGTCGCCAGCCTGGAGCGCGACCTCGACGACGGAGCGACGGAGCTGCTCTCGCAGTCCGTCCGCTTCCCCGCGGGACGCCCGCTGGCCACCGAGCCTGCCGCCCGGCTCGGGCTCGAGGCCACGCTCGCCGCCGGCGGCGACGGGACCGCCCTGCTGCGCGTGACCAGCCGCCGGCTCGCCTACGGCGTCCGCATCCACGCGCCCGGGTTCGCGCCCGACGACGACGCCTTCTCGATCGAGCCCGGGGCGACCAGGGAGGTCGTCCTGCGCCCGCGCGAGGCGGGCGCGGCCATCGACGGCGCCGGGCTGACGGCCCTCAACCTCGAGGGCAGGATCCGTGCGGCCGTGGTGGAGGACGGCGCGCGATGAGCGCCGCCCCGCCGGTTCGCGGGCTCTACCTCGAGACCTCGCCCGACCCCACCTTCGGCCTCTTTCACCCCGCCGGCGGCGAGCCGCGCGACGTCTCGGTGCTGATCTGCCCGCCCTTCGGCTGGGAGGACTTCTGCTCCTATCGAAGCCGCCTCGCCTGGGCGCAGGAGCTCGCTGCCGGCGGGTACGCCGCGCTGCGGATCGACCTGCCCGCGACCGGCGACAGCGGCGGCGACCCCGACGACCCCGCCCGCCTCGAGGCATGGACATCCGCGGTCGCCGCTGCCGCCGCCTGGCTGCGCGAGTCGACCGGCTGCCGGCGCGTGGCGACGATCGGGATCGGGCTCGGCGGCCTGGTCGCCTGCCGCGCGATGGCCGCGGGCGCGGCGATCGACGACCTCGTCCTCTGGGCCGTGCCGGCACGCGGGCGGACGCTGCTGCGGGAGCTGCGGGTCTTCGCCCGCCTCAACGCCACCGAGGTCGACGCCAGTGACGCCCTCGACCGTCCCGCGATGCCCGAGCCTCCGCCGCTCGCCGACGGCTCGCTGGAGGTCGGCGGCTTCCTGCTCGACGCCGAGACCGTGAGCGCGCTCGAGGCGCTGGACCTGACCAAGCTCGCGCTCCCGGCACGGTCCTCGAGGCGGGCCCTGATGATCGAGCGCGACGGGATCGACGTCGACCGGCGCCTGCGCGAGCACCTCGAGAGCTCCGGAGTCGAGGTGAGCGTCGCCCCCGGGCCGGGCTTCGGCAGGATGATGGCCCACCCACAGCAGGCAAAGCCACCGACCGAGGAGTTCGCCGTCGTCGCCGACTGGCTCGGGAAGGTCGCGGGGCCGGGCGACGCCGGCGGCGCCCGGCGCGGGCGACGCTCCCGAGACGGCCGAGATCGCCCACGGCGAGGCCCGGGTGCGCGAGACGCCGATCTCGATCGAGCAGCCCTGCGGGCGTCTCTGGGGCGTGCTCTGCGAGCCGATCGACGGACCGACGGCGCCAGTTGCGGCCGTCCTGCTCAACGCGGGCGCCCTGCGCCGAATCGGCCCGGGGCGGCTGTGGGTCGAGCTGGCGCGCGACTGGGCGGCGCGGGGCGTGCCGACGCTGCGGATCGACCTCGAGGGGCTCGGCGACTCCGACGGCGACTCGAGCCCCTACGCCGACACCGGGGCGCTGTACACGCTCGCGCTCGTCGACCAGGTGCTCGCGGCCATGGACGAGCTCGAGGCTCGCGGGCTGGGGCGCCGCTTTCTGCTCGCCGGGCTCTGCGCCGGCGCGTACTGGTCCTTCCATGCGGCGCTGCGCGACCGTCGCGTCTCCACGACCTTCCTGCTCAACCCGCGGGCGCTGATCTGGGACGAGTCGCTCGACCGCGAGCGCGTCGCACGCAAGATCGGCGGCGCGCTGCAGGGGTCGTCGTGGCGCCACGTGCTCCGTGGCAAGGTCTCACCGGCGCGGATGCTCACGATCGTTCGCGAGGCCGTCGTGGCGCCGTTCCGCGCCCGGGCCGCCGCCAAGATCCGGCGTGATCGCCGCCACAACCTCGACGACGCCCTGGTCCGCCTGCGCGAGAGTGGGACGCGCCTGCTGCTGGTCTTCGGCGGCAACGAGCCGCTGCACGACGAGCTCGAGCGCGAGGGCCGGCTCTCCCAGCTCGACCAATGGCCGAACATGCAGCTCGAGCTGTTGCCCGGGAACGACCACAGCTTCCGGCCGATCCGCTCCCAGCACTACGTCCACACGGTCCTCGGGCGAGCGCTCGACCGGGAACTCGGCACGGACGCCGCAACTGAGCCGGAGAGGGGTCGACGTACGTACTCTTGAGTAGATGCGCACCGAGTTCCACTCAGGTGCAGCCGGACCTGACCGTGACCTGAGCATCGCCTTCTGGGCCCAGAGCGACCTGGTCGCCGCCTACGCCAACCGCCGCGAGCTGCGACCCGTCGAGCGCGTCCTGCTGGATCGTCACCGCTCCGCCTTCTCCGCCCGGGTGCTCGAGGTCGGCTGCGGCGCCGGCAGGATCACGGGCCACCTCTGCGTGATCGCGGAGGAGGTCCACGGCATCGATATCTCCGAGGCGATGGTCCGCCACACCGCGGATGCCTACCCGCAGGCCACCATCTCGGTGCGCGACATGCGCGATCTCGGCGCCTACGAGGCCGGCAGCTTCGACGCGCTGCTGGCGCCGTTCAACGTCATCGACGTGCTCGAGCCACGAGGACCGCGCGACCGCCCTCGCCGGCTTCGCCCGGGTGCTCACCGACGGCGGGCTGTTGATCTTCTCATCGCACAATCGCGGCGCGGCGTCCTCGGTGTACGGGCCGGGGCGCCAGCTCCTGGCCCACCTGCGCCAGGGCAGGATGCGCAGCGTCGCCGCCGGGATCGTGCGCTTCCCGCGGCGCTTCGCCAACCACCGCCGCCTGCGCCGCCTCGAACGCAGCGGGGCCGACTATTCGATCGTCAACGACTCCGCGCACCACTACGCGCTCCTGCACTACTACATCTCGCGCGACGACCAGGAGCGCCAGCTCGCCGAGCATGGCTTCGAGCTGATCGAGGTCCTGGACCTCGACGCCCAGCCGGTCGACGGCGGCGAGCTCGCGCCGAGCTCGTCCGAGCTGCACTACGTCGCCCGGCGGAGCTAGGGGCCGGCGCGGCGTCGGTCGCCGCGTTCATGTGGCTGACCGCATCGGGCCGCGAGGCCCTGAGCCGGGGCTTGGCTGGTTAGGGGTGGTGCACGGGGCCGGTGCGCCGGAACGCGAGCGGGGTGTCCCGCGGGCGTGACCGCATCCCTACGTCGTTGGTCCATCGATCGCCGAGAGTCATCCTGACCACGCTATACGTGGTTCAGATGACACTCGGCGAACTGCGTGTTGCCGTAGCGCGCGCGAGCGTCACGAACGTCACGAACGGTGCACCGCTCCCAGCCCCTCACTGCCCGGACGGCCCCGACGGCGAACGGCTACGGCGACTCGGTCCCGCCGCTGCCCTCGGTGACCGTCCCGAGGTCGGTCGTGGTCGTGGTCGGGACCGTGGTCGTGCTCGACTCGAGCGTCGTCGTGGTGGTGGTCGGCGGCGCCGTGGTCGTGCTCGTCGTGCTCGTCGCCGTGCTGGTTGTCGTGGTCGAGCTCGCGGTGGTGGTCGGGGTCGTCGTCGAGGGGGTCGTGGTGCTCGCGCTCGAGGTCGTCGAGTCGTCGTCGCCGGCGCTGACCACTGCCAGGGCCGCGCCGAGCCCGACGACCAGCGCGACGAGCACGGCGATCATCGCCTTCACGCCGGTGCTCATGCCCTGGCGGGGCGGCTCGTCCCCGTAGCCCCCGCCGGAGCCTCCCGGCGGCGGGACGTCCATGCGGCGCGTGGGGTCCTCGTGCACGGGGCGGGAGCATAGAGCCGCCTCCCGACGCTCTAGCCGCGCACCACCCGGCTGCCGTCCGCGTCGCGCAGGACGGCCTCGGCACCGTCCGGCAGCATCGCCTCGCGCCCCAGGACCTCGCTCTCGTCGTGCGCGCGGTAGCGCTCGACCAGCTCGGCGGCGCCCAGCCACCGGACGCCCGCCGATCGCCGGCAAGCGGACGGAGTCGCGCTTGAGCGTGAGCCTCGCGTACATCAGGAGGTTGCTCGCGATCGGGGCGGTGCGGCGGTCGTCGAGCAGGCTGCCGTGCAGCACCGGCGTCGGCGGCAGGCCGGCGTCGGCGAGCCGTCGCAGCGACCCGTAGTCGAGGCGGTAGACGCCGCCCCGGATGGCGCCGGCTCCGATCAGCGTCTCGCGTGGGTTGCCGTCCACGATCAGGGGCTCGGGAGCCGCGCGGTGCCACGCCGGAAGCCCGCGGCTCGCGAGCGCCGCGCGGGCGCCCTCGCTGTAGCCCCAAGCCGGGGCGACGAACGTGCCCGGCGCCCCGAGCTGCTCGGTCTGCCAGGCGATCGCCGCGTCGATCCGCCGTCCGGCCTCGGCCTCGTCGAGGCCCAGGAACTCGCGCGGCTCCACCCGTCCGGGGCCGCTTGCCTGCGCGTCGTAGTGCAGCCACCCGTGGCAGACGGACTCGAAGGTGCCGTCCTCGATCGCAGCGCGAAGTGCGGCGACGCCCTGCGGCCAGACCTGCTCGAGCGGCACGGGCTCGCCGTCGTGCATGGCCCGCGCCGGGACGGCGACGCTCAGCTTCCCCCCGGCCCGGCGGTAGTCGCGATGCAGCTCACCGACCCGCTTGTGCGCGAAATCGTCCCCCTTCGCGCGGCCCTCCAGCTGGAGCTGGATCGTCCCGGGCACGTCGTCCAGCCGCACCGACCCGATCGCCGGCAGCTTCAGCAGCGGCCTCGCGAGCACCTCGACCGCGAACTCCTCGATCTCCGACAGCGCCCAGTAGGCACCGAGGTAGCCCCAGCGGCCGGCGAGGTCGGCCCCGAGCGCGAGCACACGGTCGCCGAGCAGCACGGCGTGGTCGCCCACCCGCGTGCGGACCACCGAGCGGCCGCCGCCGAAGACGATGTAGTCGTCGTGCACGCGCGCCCCGCGAGCGAAGCCGGCGGTGCCCGTCCGCAGCCGGCGCTCGGGCAGCGGGCCGTCCTCGGGACCGGGCTCGGTGACGAGCACGATCGCGCCGGCCGCCGCTCCGGAGCGCACCGCCGCGGTGAGCGCGCCGACCTCGGCGACCGTGCCGAGGGCGATGGCCCCGGCATGCGGGACGTCGCCCACCGGGCCGAGTCGCCAGAGCCAGGTGAGCGCCTCGGCGACCGGCCTCGCGCCCGAGTCGGGCGCGGCGGCGAGGCCGCCGTCCGGCGAGCGATCCACCGCTACGCGAGCCCCTCGCCCAGGATCGCGAGCGCCCTGTCGACGTCCGCCTCGTCGATGATCAGCGGGGGCAGGAGTCGCAGCATCCGCTCGCCGGGCACGTTGAGCACCAACCCACGGTCGAGGACGTCGGCGGCGACCGCCGCGGCGTCGACACCCTCGGCGAGGGTCACGCCGACCATGAGACCGCGGCCGCGCACCTGCTCCACCGCGTCCAGGCGCTCGAGCCCGGCGCGCAACCGCTCGCCGAGCGCGGTCACGCGGCCGAGGAGCGCCGGATCGTCGATCACGTCGAGGGCCGCGAGCGCCGCGGCAGCGGTGATCGGGGCCCCGGCGAAGGTCGAGCCGTGGTCGCCGCGCGCGAGCACCTCGGCGAGGTCCGGGCTCGTGATCGCCGCGCCCACGGGCAGGCCACCGCCGAGGGCCTTCGCCGCGGTCATCAGGTCGGGGCGCACGGGAACCTGCTCGTGGGCCCACAGGGTCCCGGTCCTCCCCATCCCGCACTGGACCTCGTCGAAGACCAGCGCCGCGCCGACCTCGTCGCACGCCTCGCGCGCCGCGACCAGGACCTCGTCGGCGATCGCGAAGACGCCCGCCTCGCCCTGGATCGGCTCGATCATCACCGCTGCGGTCCCGGGTCCGACCGCGGCGCGCAGCGCGTCGGGGTCGTCGCGGGGCACGGCGACGAACCCCCGCGGCAGCGGGCCGAAGAGGTCGTCGCGGGCGAGGCGCGGGGTCGCGGCGAGGGCTCCCAGGGTGCGGCCGTGGAAGGCGCCGTCGAGGGTGACGATCTCGGGCTCGGCGATCCCGCGACCGTGGGCGCGCTTGCGGACCAGCTTGATCGCGCACTCGCTCGCCTCGGCGCCGGAGTTGCAGAGGAAGACGCGCCCCCCGAGGCTCGAGTCGGCGAGCCGCTCGCTGAGCCGCATCGCCGGCTCGGAGTAGTAGAGGTTCGAGCTCCCGGCGAAGCGCGCCGCCTGCTCGGTGATCGCCGCGACGATCCGCGGGTGGCAATGGCCGGCGTTGTGGACCGAGAGCCCGGCGAAGAAGTCGAGGTACTCGCGCCCCTCGGAGTCCGTGAGCGTCGCGCCCTCCCCGCGCACGAACTCGACCGGGGCCCGCGCGTAGGTGTCCATCGCGTAGCGCCCCTCGAGCGCCCGGAGCTCCTCGACGCTCACGGGGTCACCATCGTTCCGATGCCCGCATCCGTGAACAGCTCGAGGAGCAGCGAGTGCGGGCGGCGGCCGTCGATGATGTGCGCGGAGCCGACGCCGCCGCGGACCGCCTCGACGCAGGCGCCCAGCTTCGGCCGCATGCCGCCGGCGACCGAGCCGAGCGCGGCCTCGACCTCGTCCACCGTGACCCTCGAGTTGAGCGAGGACTCGTCGTCGGGGTCGGCGAGCCAGCCGGGGACGTCGGTGAGGAAGATCGCCTTGAAGGCGCCGAGCGCGGCCGCGACCTTGCCCGCCGCGGTGTCGGCGTTGACGTTGTAGGAGCGGCCGTCGCGGTCGACGCCCGCCGAGGCGATCACCGGGATGTAGTCGGCGGCGATGTGGTTGAGGACGTCGACGTCGACGCGCTCGATCTCGCCCACGAACCCGACCTCCTCGGCGCGCGCGTGGGGCTGGATCTCGAACAGCGCCCCGTCCTCGCCCGAGAGGCCGACGGCCGGCTGGCCGTGGCGGTTGAGCCGCATGACGATGTCGGCGTTGACCTTGCCCAGCAGGACCATCTTCGCGACCTCGACCGTCTCGGCGTCGGAGACGCGCATGCCCTCGACGAACTTCACCTCCATCCCGAGCCGCTCCATGTAGCGGGTGATGTCCGGGCCGCCGCCGTGGACGATCACCGGCTTGAGGCCGACGTACTTGAGCAGCACGACGTCGGTCGCGAAGTGGTCGCGCAGCGCCTCCTCGGTCATCGCGGCGCCGCCGTACTTGATCACCACGGTGCGCCCGTGGAAGTCCCTGATGTAGGGCAGCGCCTCGAGAAGAGTCTCAACTGAAGCGGTCACGAGACCCACCCGGCACGCCCGGAGGCGGGAGCGGCATCAGATGTCCGCGGCGTAGCCGCGGACCAGGGATTCGATGCGGGAGCTGAGGACGTGGCCGGCATGTCTATGTCGTGTACTCCGCGTTGATGCGCACGTACTCGTGGTTGAGGTCCGAGAAGTACATGTGCGCGGAAGCTTCGCCGCGGCCCAGCCTGACCTCGATCTCCGCCTCCGCGTCGTCGCCGGCCAGCGCCTCGGCGTCGATCGACTCCGGGCCGAGCTCCGCGAGCTCCTCCCCGGCGAGCGCCATCCCGGCCGCCTGGGCGATCCGGCCCCAGTTCGGGTCGCGGCCGTAGAGCGCCGTCTTCACCAGCGGCGAGTTCGCGATCGCGCGGGCGACGCGGTCGGCCTCGCCGGCGTCGGCCGCCTCGCGCGCCTCGATCCGGCCGACGCGGGTCGCTCCCTCGCCGTCGGCGACGATCTCGAGCGCCAGGGCGAGCAGGACGGCATCGAGCAGCCCGGCGGGCAGCGTGCAGGCCGCCTCACCGGTCGCCTGGAGCAGCACGGTGTCGTTGGTCGACATCTGGCCGTCGACGCTGATCCGCTCGAACGAGCCGGCGACCGCCCGGCGGAGCTCGGCGTCGGGGTCGGCCACCTCGGCGTCGGTCTGCACGAAGCAGAGCATGGTCGCGAAGCCGGGCTGCATCATCCCGGCGCCCTTCGCCTGGGCCGAGACGGTCGCCCCGCCGGCCCTCACCGTGCACGCCTTGGGGCCGCGGTCGGTGGTCATGATCGCCTCCGCGAAGGCCGTGCCCCCGGCCGCCGAGAGGGCCGCGGGCAGCTCCTCGATCCCGCCGAGCACGTCGTCGATCGCCAGCGGCACCCCGATCACGCCCGTCTCGGCGACCGCGACGGCGCTCGGCTCGGCGTCGACCGCGCGCGCGGCGGCGTCGCGCATCGCGAGCGCGTCGCGGATGCCCCGCTCCCCGGTGGCCGCGTTCGCGTTCCCCGAGTTGACCACCGCGGCGCGGATCGCGCCCGCGTCGCAGTGGTCGCGGCAGACGCGGACCGGAGCGGCCGCGGCGGCGTTGCGGGTCAAGAGCAGCGCCGAGTCCACCGCCGGCGCGTCGCAGGCGAGCAGCGCGAGGTCGGTCTCCCCCCCGCCCTTGAGCCCGCAGGCGACCGCACCGGCCCGGAATCCCGGCGCCAGCGTCGCCGGGTCGAGCTCCTCGACGCCGGGCGGGGCCTCGACCCAGCGCGAGGCGAAGGAGCTCACAGCAGTCCCTCGGTCTCGTCGAGGCCGAGCATCAGGTTGAGGTTCTGGATCGCCTGGCCGGCGGCGCCCTTCCAGAGGTTGTCGATCGCCGCGAAGACGACCGCGCGACGCTCGCCTAGCGACACGGCGCAGACCCGGCACAGGTTCGAGTCGCGGACCTCGCGGACACCCGGTGGCGTCTCCACCACCTCGACGAACGGCTCGCCGGAGTAGCGCTCGGCGAACAGGTCGGCGATCCCCTCGACCGGCTCGGTCAGGTCCACGTAGCAGCTCGCCAGCAGCCCCTGGTCGATGGGCAGCAGGTGCGGGATGAACGAGACCGGCGCCCTGGAGCCGAGCCGCTTGAGCTCCTGCTCGATCTCGGGCAGGTGGCGATGGCCCTCGGTGCCGTAGGGGACGACGTTCTCGGTCAGGTTCGGCACCGAGCTGCGCTCGCCCGCGCCGCGCCCGGCTCCCGAGGCGCCGGACTTGGCGTCGACGGTCGCCGAGGCGATCAGCCCCCGCTCGGCAAGCGGCGCCAGGGCCAGCAGCGCCGCGGTCGGGATAGCAGCCGGGGTTGGCGACCAGGTCGGCGTCGCGGATCCCCTCGCGGCCGAGCTCGGTGAGCCCGTAGACCGCGTTGTCGAGCAGCTCCGGCTCGCCGTGCGGCGCGTACCAGCGCTCGTAGATCGCGGCGTCGACGAGCCGGAAGTCCGCGGAGAGGTCGACCACCTGGATCCCGAGGCCGCGCATCTCGGCGACCACCGGCGCCGCGGCGCCGTGGGGGTAGGCCACGAGCGCGGCGTCGCCCTCCTCGAGCAGCTCGAGGTCGAGCTCGGTGAGCTCGATCGGGACCCGGTAGCGCGGATAGAGGCGGTCGAGGCGGGTGCCCGCCTCGCTGCGCGAGGTCGCGGCGACGAGCTCGAGGCGCGGGTGGCGCCAGCAGAGCTCTGCCGCCAGCGCCCCGGCGTAGCCGGAGGCTCCGGCGACGATCACCCGCGTTGCTGTCCTCAGCCACGGAGCGCTCCGCCGATCTCCGCCAGCGCCGCGGTGATCCGCTCGCGGACCGCGCCGACCTCGGCGTCGGTGAGCGTGCGCTCGGGGTCGCGGAACTCGAGTCGCAGGGCGAGGCTCTTCTGCCCCGGCTCGAGCTGCTCGCCGCGGTAGAGGTCGAAGATCTCGATCGACCGCAGCAGCGCGCCGCCCGCCTCAGCGACCACCGCCCGAACCCGCGCCGCCTCCACCGCCTCGTCGACGACGACGGCGATGTCCTGCTCGACGGCCGGATAGGTGATCACGTCCTCGTACTGCTCGGCGCCCACGGGAGAGGCCTCGACCAGGGGCCCGAGATCGAGCTCGAAGCCGGCTGCGGAATCGAGGTCCCAGGCGCGGCAGACCAGCGGATGGATCTCGCCCAGCCAGCCGATCGGCGCGCCCTCGAGCACCACGCGGCCGGCGCGGCCGGGGCTCAGGAAGGGCTCGTCGGCCGCCTCGACCTCGACCGAACAGCCGAGGCCGGTCGCGACGGCCTCGAGCGCGCCCTTGAGCGCGTAGAAATCGGGCGCGAGCTCCTCGCCCCGCCACCCCCCGCCGGGCAGGCTGCCGCTCGCCAGGCAGGCGAGCCGCCAGGGCTCGTAGGCCGGCGCCGCGCGCTGCCCCGGGAAGGTGCCGCCGAGGGTGCCTCCTCCCCCGGGCTCTCCGTCGCGCAGGTAGGCGCGTCCGGACTCGTACAGCGCCACCCTGCGAGCGCCGTGGGCGAGGTTGTAGCGGGCGACGTCGAGCAGGCCGCCCAGCAGCGTCGTGCGCAGGACGGAGTGCTCGCTCGAGAGCGGGTTCGAGATCCCGATCGTCCGCGCGCGCGGGTCGTCGGCACCGATCCGCAGCCGGGACGGCTGCCCGGGGTCGGTGAGGCTGAGGGTCACGATCCCGTCGAAGCCGAGGTCGCGCGCGAGGTCCTCGGCGCGGCGGCGCAGCCCCTGCTCGCGGGTCAGCCTGCCGCCCTCGGCGCTCGCCGGGGGCAGCGTCGTCGGCAGGTGCTCGGCGTAGCCGTGGATCCGGCCCACCTCCTCGACCAGGTCGATCTCACGGGTGACGTCGTAGTGGCGGTGGAAGGGGACCGTCGCCTCGAGGTCGGCACCGTCCTCGGCGACCTCGAACTCGAGCCGGCGCAGGTACTCGACCTGGCGCTCGAACGGGATCGCGACCCCGAGCACCCGCTCGGCGCGCCCGGAGCGCAGCCGCAGACGGTGCGCGTCGGGAATCTCGCCGGTGACGTCGATCGTCCCCGGGACCAGCCGGGCGCCGCAGAGCTCGACCATGAGCTGCGCCGCCACCCGCTGAGCCCGCAGGGCAAGGTCGGGGTGAAGCTGCTTCTCGTTGCGGTTCGAGGCGTCGGAGCGCAGCCCGAGCTTGCGCGAGGTGCGCAGGATGTTGACCCCGTTCCAGGTCGCGACCTCGAGCAGGACGCGGGTGGTCGAGTCGCTGACCTCCGAGACCTGGCCGCCCATGATCCCGGCGACGCCGGTCGGCCCGTCGCGGTCGCAGACCAGGACCGCGTCGGTGTCGAAGCGCCGCTCGACGCCGTCGAGCGTGGTCATCCGCTCGCCCTCGCGCGCGGTGCGGACGATGATCTCGCCGCCCGGCACCTTGTCGAGGTCGAAGGCGTGCAGGGGCTGAGCGGTCATCAGCATCACGTAGTTGGTGATGTCGACGACGTTGTTGATCGGCCGCATCCCGGCGGCCGGTCAGGCGCGCCTTCAGCCACGGCGGCGAGGGGCCGATGCGGACGTCGGTGAACACGCGGGCGCTGAACCGCGGGCAGAGCTCGGGGACCTCGACGGTGACCGAGGCGTAGTCGGCGACCGTGCCCTCGCCGGTCGCCTCGGCATCGCCCTCCCAGGGCGCCGGGGCCAGCTCGGCGCCGGTGACCGCGTGCAGCTCGCGCGCCACCCCGTAGACGCCGAAGCAGTCCACCCGGTTGGACGTCGGCTCGAGCTCCAGCACCGGGTCGGAGACGGCGAACACCGAGCTCAGGGGCTCGCCGGCCTTCGGGCCCGCGGCCAGCTCGAGGATCCCATCCTCGTCGTCGCCGATGCCCAACTCGCGCTCGGAGAGGATCATCCCGTTCGACTCGACCCCGCGCAGTTTCGCGGTGCCGAGCTCGGTGCCGTCGGGCATCACGGCTCCGGGAAGCGCGACGGCGACCGTCTGGCCGGCGGCGACGTTCGGCGCTCCGCAGACGATCGTCCTCGTGCCGTCGCCGGTCGCGACCTCGCACACGCGCAGCCGATCGGCGTTCGGGTGCTGCTCGGCCGAGACCACCTCGCCGACGACGAACCCCTCGCCGCTGGGCGCGCCGACGCGCGAGATCCGCTCGAGCTCGATGCTGTGCATCGCCAGGGTCTCGCCGATCTCCTCGGCCGAGAGGCCGGGGTCGCAGTACTCGTTGAGCCAGCTCGCCGGGACCTTCATCGAAACTGCCTCAGCACGCGGACGTCGTTCTCGAAGTACTTGCGCAGGTCCGGGACCGCGTGCTTGAGCTGCGCGATCCGCTCGATCCCCATCCCGAACGCGAACCCCTGCACGCGCTCGGGGTCGTAGCCCATCTCCGAGACGAACCCGAACACGTTCGGGTCGACCATCCCGGAGCCGAGGATCTCGATCCAGCCGACGCCCTTGCAGAGCGGGTCGCGCGAGCCGTCGGGGAGCTTCCCCGTGCCCCCGCACCGAAAGCACGAGACGTCCACCTCCACGCTCGGCTCGGTGAAGGGGAAGAAGCCGGGCCGGAAGCGCGTCTCGCGCTCGGGCCCGAAGACGGCGCGGGCGAACGCGTCGAGCGTCCCCTTGAGGTCGGCGAGGGTGATCCCCTCTCCGATCGCCAGCCCCTCGACCTGGTGGAAGACGGGGCTGTGGGTGGCGTCGAAGGGGTCGGAGCGATAGCAGCGCCCCGGGCAGATGATCTGGATCGGCGGGGCCTGGCTCTCCATCGAGCGCACCTGCATCGGCGAGGTGTGCGTGCGCAGGACGACGTCCTCGGGCCCCGGCGCGAGCCCATCGATCTCGAGGCTCGTAGAGAGGGTCGCCGGGTCGACGTAGAAGGTGTCCTGGGCCATCCGCGCGGGGTGGCCGGGCGGGTGGTTGAGCGCGGTGAAGTTGTAGTAGTCGAGCTCGACCTCGGGCCCCTCCATCACCCGGTAGCCGAGGCCGACGAAGACGTCCTCGATCTCGCGCTGGGTGCGCACGAGCAGGTTCTGGGCCGCGCTCGGCGCCGGCGGGGCGCCCGGCATCGTGACGTCGATCGCCCCCGCCGCCAGCGAGCTCTCGAGCTCCGCGGCCTCGAGCTCGCCCTCGCGCGCGGCGAGCTCCGCCTCGAGCGCCTTGCGCGCCGCGTTCGCCCCGGATCCGACCTGTCCGCGCTCGGACGGATCGAGGTCGGCGATCCCGCGCAGGATCGAGGTCAGCTCCGACTTGCGGCCGAGGAAGCGGACCCGCAATTCCTCCAGCTCGCCGGTGTCGGCCGCCGCGGCGATCGCCGCGGAGGCCTCGGCGCGCAGGGTTTCGATCCGCTCGATCATCAGGCGGCGGCCGACGATATCCGTCCGATGGCGACGGCCGCCGCCGCGGCCACGTTGAGCGACTCGACCCCTTCGCGCAGCGGGATCGTCCACAGGCGGTCGCAGGCGGCCGCGACGCGCTCCGAGAGCCCCTCCCGCTCGCCGCCGAGGCAGAGTCCGCCGACCGGCTCGTCGTCGGGCGCCCCGCCGCCGTGGGCGACCAGCCCGACGACCGGGGCCGTGAGCGACTCCACCCCACCCCGATGCGGCGGGCGGCCGAACACCGAGCCCATGCTCGCCCGCACCGCCTTGGGTGAGAACGGGTCCGCACAGCCGGGCCCGAGCACCACCGAGCGCCCCCAGGAGCGCGTCGGCCGTGCGGATGATCGAGCCGACGTTGCCGGGATCGCCGACGCCGTCGAGCAGCACCCCGAAGCCCCGCGGCCCGTCGCCCCAGGTCTGCGGGTAGACGCCGATCACCCGCGTCCCCGAGCCCAGCGACGAGACCGAATCGAGCAGCTCGGGCTCCACGTCGACCCCGGCGCGCAGCACGAACGCGGGCTCGATCCCGGCGGCCTCGGCGGCCGCGACCAGGTCCTCCCCCTCGACGGCGAACAGGCCCTCGCGCTCGCGGTGCTTGCGCTCCGCCAGCCGGCGGATGAGCTTCAGCTTGTCGTTGTCC
Organism: uncultured Solirubrobacterales bacterium; assembly: GCA_963729065.1. GTDB lineage: Bacteria > Actinomycetota > Thermoleophilia > Solirubrobacterales > 70-9 > WHSW01. Next base: position 537,288 of record CAVSMS010000004.1, on the reverse strand, counting down.
TTGCTTGTGATCATCGGTCTGTGCGCACAAAAAAGGGCGCCTGCGTGGCGCCCGGTGAAGTTCCTTGCGGCGGATCCTGGTTCAGGCCGCCACGGCCTCCCGGGCTTGCTCGGCAAATCGGCGGAACGTCTCGGGGTCGCGGACCGCGATGTCCGCGAGCATCTTGCGGTTGACCTCGACGCCCGCGGCGTCGAGCCCGTGGATGAACTCGGAGTAGCTCATGCCCTCGCGGCGCGCGGCGGCGTTGATGCGCACGATCCACAGGCGCCGCATGTCGCGCTTGCGCCGCCGCCGGTCGCGGTACGCGTAATTGCCCGAGCGCATGACCTGCTCGTTGGCGAGCCGGTAGCTCGAGTGCTTGCGGCCCCAGTAGCCCTTGGCCTGGTTGAGGACCTTCTTCTTGCGCCGCTTGCGCGCGACGGCGTTGGTCGCCCTGCTCATCGGCCGGCACCACCGGGAAGCAGCCGCTTGACGTTCTTCGTGTCGTGCTCGGAGATCTCGACCGGCTTGCGGAAGTTGCGCTTGCGCTTCGGCGACTTCTTCTCGAGGATGTGGCTCGAGTACGCGCGCCGGCCGCGGAGCTTGCCGTTGGCGGTCTTGCGAAAGCGCTTCTTGGCGCCCGAATGGGTCTTCATCTTCGGCATCGGAGCCGACTATTGAAGCAGACCCCGCGGGGACTGCGGAGGGTGCTCAGGCGGCCGCAGCCGGTTCGTCGCCGGAGTCGGACTCCTGGGCCGCGCCGCGCTCCTCACGCGCCTTGGCGGCGATCTGCCGCGAGGGGGCGAGCATCATGTGCATGTTGCGGCCCTCCTGCTGCGGATGCTGCTCGATCGTCGCGAGCTCGCCGAGGTCCTCGAACAGCCGCTCGAGCAGCGCCCGGCCGCGCTCGGGGTGGGCCTGCTCGCGCCCGCGGAACATGATCGTCACCTTGACCTTGTCCTGGTGGCGCAGGAAGCGCTCGACGTGGCCCTTCTTGGTCTCGTAGTCGTGGTCGGCGATCTTCGGGCGCAGCTTGATCTCGCGGATGTTGACCTGCTGCTGGTGCTTGCGGGCGGCCTTTGCCTTCTGCTCCTGCTCGTACTTGTACTTCGAGTAGTCGAGCAGGCGGGCGACCGGCGGGCGGGAGTCAGGGGCGACCTCGACCAGGTCGAGGTCGCGCTCCGCGGCCATCGCGAGGGCCTGGTCGGTCTTCACGACCCCGATCTGGCTCCCGTCCTCGTCGACGAGGCGCACCTCCGAGACGCGGATCCGCTCATTGATCCGCGTCTGGTCGCGCTCCGGGGGCTGCCGGTCGAACCGCCTCGGGACCGGCACTACTGATTCGGGCTGGCGAGGAGCGTCAAGCTACCTGCGGTACCTGGGGTCGTAAGCGAAACGATGGGAAGGGCAGGGGCGCAACGATTATCGCCGTGGCCGGTTCTGTGCGCCTTCCATTGGGGCGCAGTATAGAGGCACGTGTGTAGTCTGGGCCGTGGCCGTGGAACCACCGTGCATTTTGGTTCCGCGGTCGAGACATGGAGGTCGACAGGGGAGCTCCGCAGTCGGCCTTCACCCCAGGTTCCGGCTGCGCCTCCCCGTTCCCGCAGGGAATCCGCTCAAACGATCAGCGCCGGGATTTCGGCGACCGGCACCGCGCCGAGGTCGCCACCGTCGTGCGAGCGCACCGAGCCGCTGCCGTCCCCCTGCTCGCGCTCGCCGACGATCACCATGTACGGGAGCTTCGCGAGCTCCGCGTCGCGGATCTTCCGGCCGACCGACTCCGAGCGCTCGTCGACGCGGACCCGAAGGCCGGCGTCCTCGAGCTCGCCGGCGACCTGTCGCGCGTAGTCGAGGTGGAGGTCCGAGACCGGGAGCACGGACGCCTGCACCGGCGCCAGCCAGCCCGGGAAGCGGCCGCCGTAGTGCTCGATCAGGATCCCGGCGAAGCGCTCCATCGACCCGAGCAGCGCCCGGTGGATCATCACCGGCCGGTGGTCGGCGTTGTCCTCGCCCTGGTAGGTGAGCTCGAACCGCTCGGGCATCTGAAAGTCGAGCTGGCAGGTGCCGAGCTGCCATGAGCGCCCGAGGGCGTCGGTGACGTGGAAGTCGATCTTCGGCCCGTAGAAGGTGCCCTCCCCCGGGCTCACGTCGTAGGCGCGACCCTGGCGCTCGAGCGCCTCGCGCAGCGCCGCGGTCGCCCGCTCCCACTGCTCGTCGGTGCCCACCGACTTCTCCGGCCGGGTCGAGAGCTCGACCCGGACCTCGTCGAAGCCGAAGCGCGCGTAGAGCTCGTCGATCGAGGCGCAGATCGAGTCGACCTCCTCTCCGACCTGATCGAGCGTGCAGTAGACGTGACCGTCGTCCTGGGTGAAGGCGCGCACCCGGAGCAGCCCGTGCAGCACCCCCTCGCGCTCGTAGCGCGAGACGTCGCCGAACTCCGCCAGCCGCAGCGGCAGCTCGCGGTAGGAGTGGCGCACCGAGCCGAAGACCAGGCAGGCGCCGGGGCAGTTCATCGGCTTCAGCGCGAAGCGACGCTGATCGCCCTCACGCTGCGAGGGCTCGACGAAGTACATGTTCTCGCGGTAGTTGTCCCAATGGCCGGAGCGGTGCCAGAGCTCCTCGTCGAGCACGCGCGGCGTCCTGATCTCCTCATAGCCGCCCTTCGCGAGCTGCTCGCGCACCTCGCGCTCGATCAGCCGCAGCAGCACGGTCCCGTTGGGGAGCCAGAACGGCATCCCGGGCGACTCCTCGCGGAAGCGAAAGAGGTCGAGCTCGGGGCCGAGGCGCCGGTGGTCGTTCTCGCGGGCCAGCTCGAGCAGCTCGAGCTGGCGGTCGAGCTCCTTCTGCGTGTGAAACGCGGTGCCGTAGATGCGGGTCAGCATCTGGCGGTTCTCGTCCCCGCGCCAGTACGCGCCGGCGAGCGAGTTGAGCTTGAACGCCCCGATCCGCCCGGTCGACGGCGCGTGCGGGCCGCGGCAGAGGTCGGTGAACGGGCCGTTGCGGTACAGCGACACGGTCTCGACGCCCTCGTCGCGGACGAGGTCTTCGATCAGCTCGACCTTGTAGGGCTGGTCCTCGGACCGGAAGCGCTCGATCGCCTCGGCGGCGGGGAGCTCCGTCCGCTCGAACGGCTCGTCGGCCGCGATGTGCTCGCGCATCGCGGCCTCGATCCGCTCCAGGTCCGCCTCGCTCGGGCGCTCGCCCTCGGGAAACTCGAAGTCGTAGTAGAAGCCGCCCTCGATCGGCGGCCCGATCGAGACCTTGGTCTCGCGGCCAGAGCTCGAGCACCGCGGTCGCCATCACGTGCGCGGCGTCGTGGCGGACGAGCCAGAGCGCGTCGTCGCCGTCCTCGCCCTCGCTGCGCGCGGTCACGATTCGGATCTCAGCCCCGTCCTCGAGCCGGGCGCCGAGGTCGCGGAGCTCTCCGTTGACCTTGATCCCGAGGGCGTCCTTGGCCAGCCGCGGCCCGATCGCCGCGGCCGCGTCGGCGCCGCTGGACCCCTCCGGGAGCTCCAGCGCGGTGCCATCGGGAAGCGTTACCGTGATCGCCGCCAAGGCGGCCATGCTACGACGGAAGGTAGGTAGGGAATGCGCAAGCCAAGACTGAGCCCGGCGCTCGCGGTGCTCGCGATCGTCGCGCTCGCGATCCCGGCGGCGTCGCTCGCCGGTCGCAACACGACCGAGCTCGAGGCGAAGCTCAAGGGCAAGAACGAGGTCCCGGGGCCGGGCTCGCCGAAGGGCAAGGGCGAGATCCACGTGTTCGTCAAGCCCACGCAGAACAAGCTCTGTTACGACTTCACGGTCTCGAAGCTCGATCCGCTGATCGCGGGCCACATCCACAAGGGCGGGCCCGACGACGACGGCCCGGTGAAGATCGGACTGTTCGAGGATCCGCAGGGCCTGAGCGGCGACGGCTCCTACGAGGGCTGCGTGAAGCAGGTCAAGAAGAAGCTGCTCAAGAAGGTCGCGGCGAACCCGGAGAAGTTCTACGCGAACATCCACACCGAGGCCTACCCGGACGGGGCCGTTCGGGGCCAGCTCGAGCTGGTCGGGCCGAGCTCCGGGTAGTCGCCGGTTCCCCGGTCAGCCGTCCGCGCTGGGATCGGCGCGGGCGGCGTCCGGGATCAGCGGACAGGGCCCCGGGCCGAGCGCGTGGGGGTTGCGGAGGAGCTCCGTCGGCACGACCGCGCCGTCGTCGTCCACCTCGACCGCAAACAGGATGCCCGCCCCCCGCGGCGGCGTCTCCCCCTCGCCGATCACGCAGATCCGGTTCCCGCGCAGCTCCCAGGCCAGGTAGTCGCGGCCGTGCTCGTCGAGCAGCGACTGCGGCGCGATGACCACGATCGAGTCCGGCGGCAGCGCGGTGCGCAGCTCGGCCAGCCCCGGCGAGTAGCCGCTCGGCCCGACCGGGCCGTTGGCGAGGGCCAGCAGGCTGGATCCCCCGGCCCCGATCAGGAACGCGATCGTCGCGATGCCGCCCGCGAGGCGCAGCTTCGCCACCCGCGCCCGACCGGGAAAGGCGTAGGCGACCGCGCGCCTGCCGAGGATCCGGCGCGCCTCGGCCACCGTCGGGGCCCGCTCGAGCAGCGCCCGGACCGAGACCAGCATCACCAGCGGCGCGAGGATGACCAGCGCCTTCGCCTCCTGGTACGGGGTCCCCGCGACCAGCGAGTAGAGCCACAGGACCGCCGCCGCGGCGAGCGCGGCCGGCACCGCGCGCTCGCGCTCGCGCCACCACCAGCGCAGGCCGAAGGCAAGCGCCCCGGCCGCCAGCGCGGCCCCGAGGTAGAAGGCGATCGCCGGGATCGCCCCGTCGCCGGGCTCGACCCGGAAGTCCCCGGAGGGCCAGATCCCCAGCGCTTCGAGCGGCGAGAGCCGGTTGAACAGGTTGCCGAGGCCCGCGCCCGCCGGATCGAAGGTCTCGAAGCGCGCGAAGTCGACCATCCTCCCGAGCTCGGGCGCCGCGACGACCACGAGCAGGCCGAGCCCGACGAGCGTCGCCGGGACGGCCCCCCGCACGGCCGCCCGGACCCGTCCGAGGCCGCCGGCGGCCGCCGTTCGCGCGAGCTCGATCGCCCCCCAGACGCCGAGCGCGGCGAGGAGCCACAGGAGCCCGGGGAAGCTGTACGCGTAGAGCGCCCCGGCCGCGAGCACCGCGAGCGGGATCGCGCGCAGGGCCCGCGGTCCCGGGCGCCGCGCGAGCGGCCACGCCGCGGCCAGCTCGCCGAGCGCGACCGCGAAGGCGAGCACGAACAGTGCCTCGATCCCCTCCTTGAACGCGCCCTGGACGTAGTTGGAGGCGAGGAGATAGGCGAAGCCGACGAGCAGGGCCCCCGCGAGCCGCCGCGGGATCGAGAGCGACTCCAGCGGGGCGAGCGCGACGAGACAGGTGGCGACCGCGATCGCGATCGAGAGCCCGTCGAACGCCTGGACCGTGCTCGGACCGATCGAGGAGATCGCGGCGACGATCGAGTGCGGGCCGAGCGGGTAGCCGGCCTCGATCAGGCGCTCGCTGCCGCCCGCGGCCAACCGGTCGACCGCGAACAGGTGCTGCGACATGTCGGGGTTGAGCCCGGTGCCGAGGATCCCGAAGCGCTGCTCGACGACGAACGGCAGCGAGGCGAGGGCGACGGCGGCGAGCTCGAGCGGCAGGCCCCGCCTCAGGGCGCCGCCGAGATCCTCGACGCGCGGCAGCGCGTACGCGGCGGCGGCCGCGGTGACCAGCGCCAGCACGATGATCGCGGTCGTCCCCTCCCCCGGCAGCCGCACCGCCCACCAGGCCAGCGGGCAGAGCGCCGCCAGGCCCACGGCCGGCCCGAGCCGCGACCAGCGGCGCCGCCCGCATGCGACCAGGATCGCCGCGCCGACCAGGGCCGCGGCGCCGAGGCAGAGCAGGAGGGCGCCGTAGGTACCGAGGAGCCCTGACATCGGCGGCGAGCATAGATGCGAGCTCAGCGGCGCAACTACCGGACCCGGGGTATGTTCTGCCCAGAGAGAGGCGGGGGTCGGCGTGATCTTCGGCGCGACGAGGAGGAGGCGGCCGGATGCGACGCACGGTGGCAGTGGCGGGAGTGGTGGTCGGGCTCGCGCTGCCCGCGCCGGCGATGGCGCAGACCGATTACGCGGACACGGCGCTGAACATCATCCCGTCGGGCCAGTGGGGCGGCGTGCCGGTGCGCCCTGACGCGGACGTGCAGGCGAAGATGTACGACGGGCTCACGCCCCTCTTCGACGACGTCACCAAGGGCGACCTGACCACCTACTTCAAGTCGGAGAAGTTCGGCGTCGACACGGCAACGCCGAGCACTGTCGAGGCCGTCCCGCGTCCCGGGGTCACGATCGAGCGCGACTCCTACAACGTCCCGCACGTCACCGGCGCCACCCACGACGACGGCGTCTGGGCGGCCGGCTGGATCGCCGCGGAGGATCGCGGGCTGCTGCTCGAGCAGGCCCGCTACAACGCCCGTGTCGCGGCGATCGGCGTGCCGAACGTCACGGCGCTGAGCCTGATCAGCGAGCTGCGCAGCTTCGTGCCCAGCGCCCAGACCGAGGCCGAGGTCGCGAAGCAGAGCGGGGTCCTCGAGGCCGCGGGGCCGGAGGGCCAGGCGGTGCTCCACGACATCGACGTCTTCATCTCGGGGATCAACGACTACCGCGCCGCGCAGGGCTCGAGCATCGCGCCCTGGACGCGCAACGACGTCTTCTCGCTCAACGCGCTCAAGGGCCAGTTCGTCGGCCAGGGCGGCGGCGACGAGGCGCGCCGCTCGCAGTTCCTCGGCGGGCTCCAGCAGCGGCTGGGCACCAAGAAGGGCCTGAGCGTGTTCAACGACCTGCGCCAGTTCAAGAACCGCGAGCTCGCGACCTCGGTCGACGGGCGGTTCCCGTACGGGACGATCCCCAAGAAGCCCAAGGGCAGCGTCGTGCTCGACCCGGACAGCTTCACCCCGACGCCCGCGGCGCCGAACGCGCGGCCGACGCGGGAGCCGGCCGGTGCGCCGACCCACGCGTCCAACACCTTGATGATCACGGCCGACCGCTCGAAGACCGGGGACCCGCTGATGGTCGGCGGGCCGCAGATCGGCTACTTCTACCCCGGCTTCACCTACGAGATCGACATGCACGCCGGCGACCTCCAGTGGCGCGGGGTGACCTCGGCCCCGTTCCCGGGCTACGTGCTGATCGGGCGCGGCGAGGACTTCGCCCACACCCTGACCTCGGCCTCCGGGGACATCATCGACCAGTACGTGGAGAGGCTCTGCAACGGCAGCGACACCTCGTACGAGTACAAGGGCCAGTGCCTGGAGATGGGGACCTTCGACGCGGGCACCCTCGACGGGGAGCCCGTCTCGTTCAAGACCACCGTCCACGGCCCGGTCGTCGGCTACGCGACGGTCGGCGGCGAGAAGGTCGCGATCTCCTCCAAGCGCTCCTCCTACGGCAAGGACTCGCTCGACCTGCTCTACAACCGCCGGCTCTCCAACGGCCAGGTGCACAGCGCCAAGTCGTTCATGAAGGCGGCCTCGCTGACCCCGCAGACGTTCAACTCGTTCTACATCGACGAGAAGCACATCGCGATGTACACGGCCGGCCTGCTGCCGATCCGCAACGAGAAGGTCGATCCGGGGCTGCCGACCCTGGGCACCGGCAAGTACGAGTGGACCGGCTTCCTGGACAAGGCGGGCCACCCGCAGGGCGTCGACCCGAAGGACGGCACGATCACGAACTGGAACCAGACCACCGCGAAGGGCTTCGCCGCCGCCGACAACGAGTACGGCCACAACGGCTCGGTCGGTCGCATCGACCTGCTCAACAAGAACCTCGACCGCCTGGCGTCGAAGAAGGGCAAGTGGAGCTTCGCCTCGGTGACCTCGGCGATGAACGCGGCCGCGACGCAGGACGTGCGGGCGATCGACACCGTGCCGCTGCTCAAGCGGCTGCTCAAGGGGACCACGGCGCCGACGCCGCAGGCGCAGCAGATGCTCGACCTGATGATCGCCTGGAAGCAGCGCGGCGGCAGCCGCCTCGACCGCGACCTCGACGGCTTCATCGACGACCCCGGCGCCGCGGTCATGGACGGCTCCTGGAACACGATCGCCGACGCGTTCATGGCGCCGAAGCTCGGCGACCAGCTCGACGAGCTCGACAGCCTGTTCTCGCGCTTCAACCTGCCGCCCGGCGGCCAGTACAACGGCTGGTATCAGTACTTCGACCGCGACATCCGCGCGCTGCTCGGCAAGAAGGTGAAGTCGCCGTTCAACAACAGCTACTGCGGCAACGGCAAGCTCAAGGCGTGCCAGGAGGCGATCTGGGGCGCGATCGCGGCCGCGGGGGGCGAGATCGCCGCCGAGCAGGGCACCCCCGACCCGTCGCTGTGGCGCTCCGACGCCGTGCGCGAGCGGATCGAGTTCGTGCCCGGTCTCCTCGAGACCACGATGCGCTACGCGAACCGCCCGAGCGGGATCCAGCAGGTGATCTCGTTCGACGGGCACCGCTAGATCCATGGCCGAGGAGCCCCGGAACCCGCGCGAGCACCACCTGCACCACACGCCGACCTCGGCGCTCCCGCACGAGCGGAAGCTGGCGCGGCAGCGGGCTCACCTCAGGATCCTCACCGTCGCCTGCGTTCTGGTCCTGGCGGCGCTGATCTACGCGGCGGCCTTCGACCTCGACAGCGTTGCCGAGTGGATCGTGTTCGGGATGATCATCTTCACCGTGATCGGCGCGATGATCGCGGTCCACGGTCCCGCTAGGTCAGCAGGATGATCAGCAGGATGATGACGATCAGCGTTCCGATGCCGATGTACATGTCTCGTCCTCCTTCCGGGCCGTCTCCTTGCGGCCTCGGTCGGAGCACTTACCCGGGGCGGTTCGGCGCAAACGGCGCTCAGGCGAGGGTGGGCGGGCCCTCGCGCGTCTCCCAGAACGCCTCGTGGAGCTCCCGCGCCCGCTTGCGGATCAGCGGCGCGTAGCGGTCCGAGACGCTGCGCGGGATCGGCGCGAACAGGACCCGTTCCAGGAGCGCCTCGCGGTCGTCGCGCGCGATCGCGGCGTGGCAGCGCTCGCACGCGAGCCACTGCCGGTCGGCTGACGGATAGCGCCATTTGACCCTGGGGCTGCGGCAGAAATCGCACGGCACGCCGGCCAGCATATCGAACGTATGTTCGTGCCCGCAGCCCTCACTCGACGTCCCAGCCGAAGTAGACCTCGGCGCGGCTGAGCTTGGCGCCGTCGAAGGTCAGCACCTCGGTATTGCGGAAGCGCCGGCCGTCCGTCTTCGTGCCCTCGTAGGTGACGATCACCTCGTCGCCGTGCTCGATCAGCCGGACGAACTCGAACGCCGTCAACGTCTCCGAGTTCGGCCAGCAACGCTCCCAGTAGGTCTCGCGGTCGATCCCCGGGTCGGGCGGGCTGTAGAAGACGAAGTCGTCGGCGAGCAGCTCCTCGACGACGCTCCGGTCGCCGCTCACGTAGGCCCCGTACACGTCGCGGGCGAGCTGCACGCGGTCGCGGGTGGGCATGGCGAACCCTGTTCTCGGCTCAGGTCGTCTTGACGACGAGGACCGAGCAGGCCGCCTTGTGCGTGACCGTGTTCGGGACGCTGCCGAGCACGCGCCGCTGCATGCCCTTGTTGCCGATCACGAGCAGGTCGGCCCCGGCCTCCTCCGCGAGCCGGACGAGCACCTCGGCCGGGTCGCCCGCCTCGGCGCGCGTCTCGACCTCGATCCCCTCGCCGGCCAGGTCGCGCTCGAGCCGCTCGAGCATCGACTTCACCCGCGCCGAGGAGTTGGTCGCCCACTGCAGCTCGATGTCCTCGTCCGGCCTTGCGCGGCCTTCCTCCGTCGCGCTGAGGAGGACCAGCTTGGCGTCGTAGCGCCGGGCGATCTCGGTGGCCTCCTTGACCGCCTCGCCCGCCGTCGCCGATCCGTCGGTCCCGACCGCCACCGTGGTGAACATCCGCAGCAGTATCTACGACCGAGGTTCCCGCGGTCAAGCTCGCGCCCGGGGTTCGTCCGAGTCGAGCTCCTGGTCGACTTCGTCGAGCCAGCGGTCGTAGGCGTCGAGGACATGCTTGGCCAGCCGAGCGCTGAGCACCAGGTACTTCTCGCGGTGGGGGATCGTGCTCGCCCGCCGTTCCTGCTCTTCGGCGTCCGCGCGCAGCTCGGCCATCTCGGCTCGCATTGCCAGCAGGCTCTCCTTGACCGACCCTTCGCCCGTGAGATCGGCGGAGATGATGCGGACAGGTGGCTCTCCGGCCAGCAGGGGAAAGGGCGACGGGCGGCCGATCCACTCCTCGAGCGCCGCGACCCCCGCGTCGGTCAGCCGGTAGACGGTGCGTTCGCGGGTGCGCCCGGGCTCCTTGGAGGAGGTGAGCAGGCCGAGGCGCTCCAGGCGCTTCGGCTCGGCGTAGTACTGGCTGGGCGCTGCGGCGTGGTAGATGCGCCCGTCGCGCACATTCCGGACGAGGTCGTGGGGGCTCGCGCCGTGACGCCCGATCAGCACGAGCACGGTGTAGGAGATCAGGGTGAGGTTGTCGCGCGACATAGCTGGCGCGCTCACCACCACGCGCGCGCGGATCCTGGTCAGCGAGGACACCTATTCGCTGATGGAGGAGGAAGCCCGGCAGGGCGACATGCCGCCGCTGCACGTGCACCACGGTCACGACGAGGTCTTCTATGTGCTGAGCGGCCGGGTGAGCATCCACCTACCTGGCTCTCGCATCGACCTCGAACCCGGGCAGGCGGCCTTCGCGCCCCGCGATATCCCTCACACCTATCGCGTCGAGTCTGAGGAAGGCGCCCGCTGGCTCGTGGCCACCACCTCCGGCGAGTTCGCGGCCTTTGTCGCCGAGGTGGCGGTCCCCGCTGAAGACGACGGGTACGCGCCCGCAGAGGTCCTCCCCGCTCCGGCGGATCTCGCCGCGGCGGGCGCGCGCGCCGGCATCGAGGTGCTCGGGCCTCCCGGCACCTTCCCCGACTGAACCTACCGGCGTTGGGGGCCGACGGCCGGGTCATACTGGAACCGATGAGTGAGGAGTCCCTCTACACCGCTCGAGTTCGGGTGAACAAGCCGACCCACGAGTCCGCGCGAACGTGCCCGCGCCGCCGGCCTACGCGACGTGGAGGTCTGGACCGAGGAGCCGGTGCCGGGCACCCTCACCGAGTCTCGCCCCACCTCGCAACTCAAGGTCGAGGTCAAGGCCCCGAACCGGGTCCACGCCATGGCGCGGATCATGGAGGCGCTCCAAGAGGTTCTCCCGGGTGATTTCGTGGTGCGCCCGACCTGGCAGGGCACGAGAGCCGGGCCGGAGCCGGCCCCCGCGCTGGGGACCGGCCCGAAGCCCGGAGCTTTCAGCGCCTCCTAGAGGTCGACCCTCGCCGCGGTGATCTGGTTGTCCTGCAGATCGATGTCCTCGTTGACCTCGGTGCAGAACGTCTGCACGGTGTGCGAGCCCGCCTCCAACTGGGGGCTGAGGGCGGTCAGCGCCATCGTCCCGTTCTGCGGCACCTGGTGGTTGGCTCCCCCTTCGCCGAAGCTCTGCGCGAGCCCGATGTCCGAGCCGTCCACCCGGAGCACGCAGTTCATCTCGACCCCGTCCCCGCCGGGGTTTGCGGTGCTCCACTCGCCGGTGGCATTGACCAGCAGCACGCCGGGCGTGTGGAGTTCGAGCGTCATGCTGGCACAGGCCTCGCCGTCCTGGTCGTCGTCGTTGCAACTAGCGTCGCTGGCGTAGCCGGCGTCGAACACGTTCGAGGTGTCGCCGGCGGTCAGCGATCCGTCGATGATGTGGTTCGCACCGATCTGGTCGTTGCCGATGTCGAACCCGCCGATCGTCCCGTCGAGGATCTCCTCGTCGCCGTTGAACCCGTCGTCGCCGAATCCCGTGCCCGCGAGGTCGTCGCCCGTCACCGCCTGGTCGGCGATCTCGTCGGTTCCGACCGAGCCGGTGGCGAGGTCGGCGCCGGTGAGGTTGTTGTCGAGGACGTCGACGCTGCGCAGCGTGTTGTCGATCACGTGCAGCGTCCCGGTCGAGTTGTCGCGCAGCTTGGCGCCGTTGACCGAGTCCTCCGACAGATCGGCGGACTTGACCTCGCCGGTGCCGATGTCGACCGACTTCACCTCGCCGTTGACGATGTCCGAGCTGAGGATCGTGTTGGCGGCGTAGGCGGTTCCGCCCGCCACGGCGATAAAGAACGCGAGTGTCGCCATGACGTTGGCATAGGTCAGGCGGCTACGAACCTTGCTGCATTGGGTCTCCCTCCGTGAGTGGTCAGCCCACCCTCGCCCCTCACGGTCCGCGAGCCAGCAGGGCATAGCCAGGAGAGTTCGCCGGCGCATCGCTAGCCGGGCCCGGGGCCGCCTACGGTGAGCCTCTGCGTGGTCCTGCCCAGATTGCGGGCAGGATCAGGAGCCGAAGCGACGACGGTCCAAACGCCCTCACCGACGAAGCTCGGAGTCGCATTCCAGCTGCCGTTGCCCTGCACCAGCGTCGTCATGGTCTGGCCCGCGATCGACACCGTGACGGTCGTTCCGGGTGCGGTGTCAGAGGTTCCGGTAATCGTCGGAGTGACGTCGTTGGTGTGCGCGGTCGCCCCGCCGTTGATCGTGACCACCGGCGACACGGTGTCGACGGTCAGCCACTGAGTGGCGCGGCCCCGGTTCCCGGCCGTGTCTGAGACGCGGACGATGACGCGATGCGGGCCGTCTGAGAGCTCGGATGCGGTCACTGACCAGGTCCCGCCGGTGCGAACCCGCCCGGTCAGCGTCTCGTCAGCGAGAGCAATCTTCACGACCGTGCCACGCGGCGACGTCCGCGGTCCCGAAGATGCGGGGTGTCGCATCCTTGGTAAGCGCGTTCGCTCCACCCCGGATCGTCACCGCGGGTGCGACGGTGTCGACGGTCAGGGCCTGGCTGTCGGTGCCCTCGATTGCCGGCGGGATCGCGAACCGAAGCGGTGACGGTGTGGGTCCCATCCGACAGCGCGGTCGGTCTGATGTTCCAGGTTCCGCCCGATTGAACGCGCGGGCGCAGGGTCTGCGAGTCGACGGTCACGCGCACAACCGAGTTCACCGCGACGTCACTCGTACCGGAGATCGTTGGGGTGCGGTCGTTCGTGGTCACGGACGTTCCGCCGTCAAGGGTGACGGCGGGCAGCACCGTGTCGACGGTCAGGCTCTGGGAGGCGGTGCCTGTGTTGCCCGCGCCGTCTTGGACGGAGGCGACGACCGGATAGTCGCCGTTCGCCAGGATCGCCGAGGTCACCGACCATGTGCCGTTCGAGGGGGTCGCGGTGAGGGTCTGGCCGGCAATCGTCGCGGTGACGATGCCCGGCGCCTCGACGTCGGTCGTCCCGCTGATCGTCGGGGTCGTATCGGTCGTGCTCGTGGTGGCTCCGCCGGCGATCGTGACTGCGGGCGGGGCGCTGTAGAACTGGTTGTTGTCGAGCCCGATGGCGCCGGTGCGGGCGAGGGCCCGGCCGTTGACGACCGTCCCATTGCCCATGGCGACCGCGTCGAGCGCCATCAGCGTTCCCGCGAACTTGCCGTTAGCGCCTACGGAGCCGGCACCGTTGACCTGCCAGAACACCCGTGACGCCTGGGCGCCGTTGATCAACTTGACTTCGCTTCCTGCGGCGAAGGTCAGCGCGCCGCCGACCTGAAAGACGAAGACGGAGTTTGGATTGTTCTCGCCGTCGAGCGTCACCGTCGTCGTGTTCGAGGCGGCGCCGGCGATCGTGTGTAGCCCCGGCGTCACTGTCTGGCCGGCGAGCGCGCCGGCAAGCGGGGCGCCGCCTGTCCGGGTGGCGACATCGGTGTAGGCCGCGACGAGGTCGGCGTGCGCCTGATCGGCGGCGCTGCCGATTCGGGTCGTGCCGGTGACGACGCCCGGCGGAAAGCCAGTCGGCTGGGTGTTCGCCTTGACGCCGAGGTCCCCACGAAGTGTGGTGTGAGGCGCGCCTGCGGCACTTACGGTGTTACCGACAGAGGCACCGCTCAAGACAGCGTAGGTCGACGCCTGGCCGAGGTCGACCATGGGCGTCGGCGCGGCGAAGGCGGAGGTAGGGCCGACGCCTGCGATCAGCAGGCCGCCGGCGAGGATGCCGAGGAAGCGCACCTTCGCTCGACGAGTTGAGAGACCGGACATTAATTAGCTCCCTTTCAAGGAATGGGGGCTTGTTAAGCCCGGCGAAGCGGATGCCTCCTGCCAAACCCTTCATCGGCAGGTGTCACCGACTTGATGAGCGGCGCTGCCGCCCTGGACCTATTGGCGCGTGGTCACGCCGACATCCGTGCGGCTTCGAAGGCCTGCTCGCGAGACGCGAAGAGCCGGAAGCGCACCACCCTCGAGTTCTCCAGCTCCCAGGCCGAAGAAGTCGCGTTCGATTCTGATCCCGCTCCCGCGACCCGTCCCCGCCTGTCGGAAGCGAGCACGACCGCAGTACCGGCGTCGATGCAGTCGCGGGCCTCGATCTCGTAGTCGGCCCAGGGGCCGAGCCAGTCGCGGAAGAACCGGCGCACTCCTTCACGGCCGTTGTAGACGCCGGCCGATGGAAGCCCGCTCGCCGATGTGCCCAGACGATCTCCGGATCGAAGTAATCGTCGGTCACATGGCCACCCGCGGCGAAGCGCCGCGTGAACTCCTCGACGATCTCCACGTCGTCCTGGGACATCCGCGCGTCCAGCATCTCCGCTTCTCGGGCCCGCTCGGAGTAGCGGCGCTCGAACGGATTGCGCCCGACTGGCGCGAGCACTTGCCCCGCACGCAGTAGCGGACCGCGCTCCGCTAGCCGGGTCCGGCGAAACTCCCTCGTTCGACCGGGTTCAGAGGAGTAAGCTGGATTGCGCTGGCCCTGCGGCCAACAGTTTCGGCCTGACGAGCGCTCTTACGCCGACACGCGAGCAACGCGGCGAGGTATCTCACTCTCAGGCAAACGGAATCGACTGCGGGGCCAGTCGGTTTGCGAGGGGGCTACGGGGCGAGGGGTGCTGCGCGCGCTCTGGCGAGGGCGCAAGAGATCGGGTCAAGTGCACTGCCTCGGCGATCGCCCGGCATCTCGAGGCAAGGAGCCGGTCAGGCAGAGCTCTCGGGATCGTCGGGCCGCTTGGGGTCGCCGTACAGGATTAGCCTCAGTTCGTCGGATTCATCACGCAGACAGTCTCCATCTCCAAGTCGGTAGGCCCGTTGCCGATGACACCGAAGTCCGTGGAGTAGTTCGCGCGCTCTACACCGGCCGAGTGGTAGTAACGCTCGCCCGTCCAGAAATTTTCGTTCTCGTCGACGTTCGGAATGTCATGGGTCTGCGCCAGTTCCAGAGCCTCGGCGAGCGTTGGTGCACGCAGGTCGAGGTTGGCGCAGTGCCGGACTGCCTCAAGCCAGGTGCGGTACGAGTTCTCCGCCCTAACGCAAAGCTGACCGATCCTGACGGTCAAGACGCAGGTGTCGACGCCACTCTGGTTCTTTATGTCGGCACCGGTCAGGGCCTCGGCCTGCACATCGGCGCTCTTGACGGCCTGGTTGTTCTTGAGGTCGGCGCTGAGCAGCGAGTTGTCGATCACATCCGAGCTACCGACAGTGTTCGCCGCATAGGCGGCGCCACCAAGAGCGATGAAGACGGCGAGCGTCGCCATCACGTTCGCGTAGGTCAGACGGTTGCGCATGGGATCTCCCTCCGAGAGTGGTCGCCCCCACCCTCTCGCCTGGCCCGGGGAGATGTAAGGACTTGCATCACCGATGCCCACGGTGACGCGGGGGATGGGCCGCGAGTCGCGCTCGCGACCGGTTAGCCCCGAGACTGTTGCTTTCTGTCTGCCCCTGGCCGCACAAGCCGGGGTGTGGTGCATCTAGAATTGCCGTTGTTGCTCTATACACCGGCACGAAGTAAGCCCGCGAGGCGGCTGGGCTGTCGGAGTAGGCGACAGTGAGTCATCGCTTCGCTTGCTCTAGCCGCGGTCCACGTCTAGGCTCGACCCACCACCCGACCCGAGGGGGCCGAACGATTTCGGAAAACGCGCGCCGGGGGTGTGCGACTCCCTCGCCCCGACTGGAGGAGAAGATGCGCAGACTGGGCTCCCACATCCGCAATCAGTGGGCGGGCTTGCTCTCGCTCTTTCTAGTCCTGACCGGCGGCGTCGCCTTGCCGCGAACACGATCGGCAGCACGGACATCATCGACGATTCGATCCTTTCGCGGGACGTGAGAACGGTCAGGTCGGATTCGCCGATCTCGCCGCCAACGGGGTCCGCACGGGAAGGTCCTCGACGAGTCGCTGACCGGGCACGACATCCAGGACGACACGATCGGCGGCGCCGACGTCAACGAGTCGCTGCTTGACGGCGTCGCCTACTCGCCGGCGTTCGCCACCCATGACCCCCCAAACTTCAAGCTGCCGGCCGACGGCTCGTACGCCCAGGTCATCTACACCGGCGACGGCTACCACGGAGACCCTCTGATCCACGTGCCGGTCCCGGGCATCGTCATGGCGTCTGCCAGCCTGAACCTGCGCGCCGCGGACTGGGACGCGTTAGTTACATGCGAGCTTGGGCTCGTCCGACCCGGAGGCTCACGGATCTCGTTCGGGCAGCCCGTCGAGGTGGAGATCCCACAGTACAAAAGGGGGCCGATCTCTCTGACCGGAGGACTAACGGTCCCCAACTCCGGCGACTACTACGTGAACGTTGTCTGCAAGGGCTACGATTTTTCCTCAGGTAACGACTCTGACCGGCCCATTTTCGCCAGCGGCAGCCTGATCGCCTGGGGCACCTGACGAAACCTGAGACGTTTCGGTCCGCAATGGGTGACAGCGGAGGCCCTCCGCCGTGACTCGAGGGCGGCCGACCTGCCGCTTTGGACTGCCATGAAGAAGGGCCCCGTTGGTGAGACGCTCAGTCGTGTCACCAACAAAGCGCTTCCAAAGGAGGCCCTCTTCACATGCCCGACGCCCGCTCGCTAAAGACGCTCGCCCCGCCGGGTACGTCATGGCCCAACTCGGGCACTCGAACCCGCGCATAACTCTCCGCGTCTACCTCACGAGTCGTCGCGATGGCGAACGCGATCGTCCGCGGGCGCTCGTCGAGGGTCCAGATTGGGCGCATTGGGCACTAGTGCCCATTCCGCTCCCCCGCCACCCCAGCGCCCCCGAAACGACCGAATCCCCCGCCTTGCAGGGGATTCAGGAAGTGGGCGCTACTGGGCTCGAACCAGTGACCTCCAGCTTGTCGAGCTGGCGCTCTCCCAACTGAGCTAAGCGCCCGGGGGTGGCGAGTTTACCCGCTTGGCAGCAGGCGTTCCGGGGTTCTCCACCTACTGCGCGTCGATCACCAGCAGGTTGAAGTGCGCGTGGCCCTCGTTGATGAAGTCGTCGGTCGGGTTGCAGGCCTGCAGCACGGCGGTGTCGCTGCTGGCTGGATACTGCATGGAGTAGCTGAGATCGGCACGCGCGTCTTCCGAACTCGGAGTCACGAGCAGGTGGTCTCCCCTGGCGCCGACCCCGCTGATCGGGTTCGCGAGGCAGAAGTGGGGCGGGACGTTGCCGACATCGGCATCGAAATTGACGAATGTGCCCTGGGCGATGTCCTCGTCGTTGAGCTGGCCGTTGGCAACGTCGGCGCTCTTGACCGCCCGGTTGTTATCGAGGTCGATGCTGGCGACCCCGTTGTTCTGGATGTCCTCGCTCAGAAGCGACTCGTTGATCACGTCGGCGCTGCCGATTGTGTTCGCGGCATAGGCGGTCCCCCCGGCGATCACGAGAAAGAGCGCCAGAGCGCCCATCCATTGAGCTCGCAGGTGGGCGAGGGCGGTGTGGATCATCCTTGACTCCTTGGTTGGTGGCCGTCCACCCTCGCGCATCGAAGGCGTCACCACAACATGGCGGGTGTGTGGCGACCACTTTCGGGTACCAGCAGGACTGGGCAAGGTTGCTCCCGCCCTGCGCGGCTCAGCTTCCTCGCTCCACATAGACGAGGCTGAGTGCCACGGCTCGGATTGCGGGCGGTGGGGCTGCCTCCGAAGGGAGACAAATGAATACGGGATCGGCGCCGTGGACGCGAATCGAGAGTTCGTCAGGTTTCGCGGTCGTCCTCGAGAGTGCCCCGAGTGCCGGCTCCAAGGCGCGGCGGCACATCGACGAGCTGACCGACCGCCTTCCGGCCGGAACCCTCCGCGACCTGCGGATCGTCGTCACGGAGCTGGTCAACAACTCGGTTGTCCACGGCAGCGGTCGGCCGATCGAGGTGGCGATCGAGGTGGCGCCGGGCGGGTTGACGCGCGGGACCGTCCGGGATCGAGGCATGGGCCCGGTGGAGATCGCGTCGCCATACGACGGCCGCAACGGCGGCTACGGACTGCGACTGGTCGATGCGCTCGCTTCCCGCTGGGGAGTTGACGCGCCGTCGAGCGACGTCTGGTTCGAGCTCGACGCCCTCAGCGCTTGAGCTTGATCCGCACCGGAGGGACGACGGCCGCCGAGTCGTCGAGCTTCACGTTCGCCCACACCTTCGCGTGCTTGCGCTTCGCGAGCAGTTGCTTGCCGGCCCGCTTGAGCTTTGCCTTCACCTGCTTCGTCTTGCCGGCGGGGATCTCGAAGCTCGACTTCGCGTAGGTCACCCGGCCCTTGGGCTTGCCCTTGGCGAGGTAGGGGCGCGCCTGGGCCGCCTGCTGGTTCTGCAACAGCAGGTCGCCGGAGCAGGGGACGGCCAGGTTGCACAGCAGGTCGAGGAGGGCGCGTCCGTTGCGAACCTTGGCCGCATTTCCCCCGAGGGCCACGGGTGCCCCGGCGCCTGCGCCGCCTCCTCCTCCGCCCCCGCCGGGGACGGCGCCCGGCCGGATCCCAGTCGGCGTTGAAGAGGATGACCGCGCCGGAGGTGCCGAACGAGCCGGCCCGCTCCTCACCGACCCGCCACGCGGGGAACCAGAGGCCGACGCTCGCGTTCGGGTCGACGTTCGCCGGGATCGGCACGTTCGGGTCGAGGACCGACAGCGCGAGATGGTCGTCGACGTAGTAGCCGCTCGGCTCGGGCGCCAGCGATTGCTTGACCCGGAAGTTGACGTTGACCGTGGTCACCGCGTTCGCCGCCGGCGTGAAGACGGGGCTCGCGTCGACGGCCTTGCAGCAGACGTAGATCGGGTGTCCCGGATCGCCGGGGTTGTCCTGGCGCAGGGCCTGCTCCTGGACGATCTGCATCGGGCCGGTGATCGGGCCGACGCGGACTCGGACCCGGCTGATGACGCCGTCTCCGGCCGGGGGCAGCCCGGATTCGCCGGTGACCAGCTGGATCGACTCCGCCGAACAGGTCGCGGACGGGAAGAACTGGCCCGGGACCGTCGGGCAGGTGTACGGGTTGTCCGGGACGCGGTCGAGGTTGGCCCCGAAGGTCGTCGCGGCGCTCGCCGAGGCCGGCGTCGCGACGACCGCCAGGAGCACGAGCGGCAGGCGGAGGTGTCGGAGGGAGGAAGCAATCACGCGAGGATCGTCCGCCACGGGCGTCCAACGGGCGTCCGACGAGCAAGATCGCGGGGAACTACGGATGCGCCGGGCGCGCGGAGGCGAGAAAATCGGGGTGCCCGTTGAGGCATGCGTACAAGCACCGCACCGTCGCTTGTACGGGATGGCAAAACTCCCGCTAACGCGCATGATCCGCGCTGAGGCGGGAACCGTAACTAGTGATGAAATCGAGTGTTAAGGTAGGCGCAGGCGTCGTCGACAAGGCTTGAAAGCTGAAGGACCGACGAGCCAGCGGCGGGATTCGCTGGTGGTACGTCCTTTCGGAACCAAGGGCCCCGTAACCGGGGCCCTTTTCCGTTCCCGGGCGCGGCGGGCTCAGCGGCGGTTGCCCGCCGCGAACGCGCGCCTGATCCTGTCCGGGTAGCGGAACAGCGAGTCGTAGGTGACCTTCGGAACCTCGTAGCCGAGCCGCTCGAGCAGCCCCGAGGTCTCGAGCCCGACGAGGTCGTGCTGCTTGGGCCGTTCGCCGCTGCCGCCCAGGGCGCACGGCGTCGCCGCGATCGCGGCCGGGTCGGGGAGCGCCGGCGGGTCGAAGCTGCGCTTGGAGAAGTCGAAGCTCCGGCCGATGTTGGACGCGTAGCGGTGGCGCTTGTTGAGCGTCCCGAGCCCGTAGCGGTAGGAGATCAGCTTCAGGATCGACTCGTGGGTGCAGTTCATGTGGCTCACGCGCCCGCCCTTGCGGCGCTTGGCGCGCGTGTAGGGCGAGATCGCGACGGCGGGGACCCGGAAGCCGGCCAGCGACCAGTCGTTGGTGAGGTCGGCCAGGTTGCCGCGGTCGTCGGGCACATGGGGCGGCTTGACGTGGTCGAAGAACCCGCCCCACTCGTCGTAGTTGATGAACATCGCCCCGCGCCGGTAGTGGGGTGAGGCGATGAACGCGTGGGCGACGTCGGACATGAACGCCTGGCCGAGGCGGACGTCGCCGTGCGGGTGCTCGTCGGCCGAGATCCCGTCCCCGCCGCCGCCGTCCTTGAACGGAGGGTCGACGAAGGTGATCGGCGGCAGGTTCCCGGCGGCCGCGTCGGCGTAGTACTGGGAGATCGGCCGCACCCAGGTCAGCCCGCGCTGTCCGTAGAGCGCCGGGACCGGGAGGTCGGAGACGTAGTAGCCGACCCGCAGCCCGCGGGCGAGCGCGCGGTCGAAGATCGTCTCCCACTGGAAGCCGTTCGGGTCGGTCGGGAACACGTTCGACTTCTGGCCCGCCGTTCTGCGCCGCGAGCTGGTAGTGGCGGTTCGGGATAGGTCGAGGCCATGATCGAGCAGAAGTAGCGGTCGTAGAGCTGGAAGGCCTCGGCCACGTGCGGGATGAACGGCAGGTCGTCCTTGAGGTAGTAGCCGAGCGCGTACTCGTCGCTGCCGGTGCCCTCGGCGTTGCCGCTGTAGAAGCCGTCGAGGGCGCCGCCGTTGTACTGGAAGCGCCCTCCGTCCCAGCCGTGGTTGGGGTCGCGGAAGTCACAGCCCTGGAAGTCGGGCGTGAGCCGATGGGTCGGGAAGGTCTGCGAGCCGTCGAGGTTCGGGTAGGAGAGCCCGGCGTTCTTGCCGTCGGCCCGCTCGTGCCAGCCGAAGTAGTGGTCGAAGGAGCGGTTCTCCATCATCAGCACCACGAAGGTGTCGATCGGCAGGTCGCGCGGCTTCGGAAACGGCTTGCGCGCGGCGTGCTTGGCCGCCTCGGCGACCAGCGTCTCCGCGGGCAGCACGCTCGCCATCCCGGCGAGCCCGGCGAGCGCGGCGGTGCGGCCGAGGAAGTCGCGGCGGCGCAGCAGCGACTCGCGGTCGGCGCTCTCGAGCGCGCTCGACCGCCTCGGGGTCGGCACAGCTCGCCGCGCGCGAGCCTCGAGCTGTGGTCGGCCGGGCGGCCGCTCACGGCGCCGGCTCCCTGACGACCTCGCAGTCGTAGACGCCGTCCTCGATCGAGTCGACGATCGCCACGTCGTTGCCGCCACCGCAGTTGATCTCGTCGTTGCGACCGTCGCGGGCGTCGATCGTGTCGCGCCCGGGCGCGGCCAGCACGCACGCCGTCGCGCATGTTGAAGCCGTCGCGGCCCGGGCCTCCGCGGAGCTTGTCGGGGCCCTTGCCCGCCGATCAGCACGTCCGACGCCGCGCCCGCCGATCAGCACGTCGTGCCCCCGCAGGCCCTTGAGCTCGTCGCCCGCCTTGGTCCCGACGAGGCGATCCGCGCGCGCCGAGCCGTGACTGCCCGCGGCGATCGCGACGGACGCGAGCGCTCCCACCGCCAGCGCCGCAACCCAGAGCCCGATCCCGATCCTGCCCATGCCGATTGCGAGCCTACTCCGCGCCGCCGACGACCGTGTTGCAGCCCGGTTACCGCGGCCGTGTCGGGCTCGACCTCGAGCGTGAGCCCGTCGACCCGCGCAATCCGGACGGTCGACCCCGCATTCGTCGCTCCCGGGGCGTTCCAGATCTCGCCCCGGACCCGCACCCGCCCGGGCCCGATCACCTCGGCGCGCTCGCCGATCATCGCCTCGGCGCCGGTCGTGACCTTGTAGCGGCGCAGGAAGCGAATCCAGAGATAGATCTCGCCCACCTCGATCACCGCCGCGACCACGACGGCGACGATCCGCCACGGGTCCGGGAGCACGAACAGGCCGGCGATCGCAAGCGCAAGCAGCACGACCACAGATGATGAACCACCCCGGGATAGGATCCGCGCGTGCGCGCTGGCCGGCTGCGGACCCTGCTCCCGCGGGAGAACCTCGCCGCGACGCTCTACGGCACCGTGCTCGCCACGTCGGTCATCGCCACGCTGCCGGGCGCCGAGCGCCCGGCGATCGTGATTGCGGCGCTGCTCGTGACGGCGCTCGTCTTCGCCCTCGCCCACGCGTGGGCGCACGTGCTCGCGCGCAGCGCCAAGGACCGCGTGCCCGTGACCCGCGCCGACGTGGCCGCGGGGATCAAGCACGAGTGGCCGATGGTCGAGGCCGCGCTGCCCGCCTCGGCCGTGGTCGCCCTCGCGCTGGTCGACGTCTACGAGATCGAAACCGCGCTGTGGGTCGCGACCGGAGTCAACGTGGTCCTGCTGTTCGTCTGGGGCGCCGTCGTGCGGCGGATCGCCGGGGGCACCGCCTGGATCTCACTGCGCGCCGGGCTCGCCGCCGGCAGCCTCGGCCTGATGCTCGCCGCGCTCAAGTGGGTGATTCACTGACGGCGGGCGTGACCGCTCCCGCCGCCCCGATCGCGTGGAAGCCGCCGTCGGCGTGCACGATCTCGCCGCTCACCGCGCGCCCGAGGTCGGAGAGCAGGAAGAGAGCGACGTCGGCGACCGCGCCCGCGTCGGAGCTGTCCCAGCCCAGCGGGGCGCCGTCCGCCCAGGCGCCCGCCAGGGTCTCGAAGCCGGGGATCCCGGAGGCCGCCGGGGTCGAGACCGGGCCGGCCGAGACCAGGTTGACGCGAACGCCCGAGGGCCCGAGGTCGCGGGCCAGGTAGCGCGAGACCGACTCGAGGGCCGCCTTGGCGACGCCCATCCAGTCGTAGGCCGGCCAGGCGACCGAGGCGTCGAAGTCGAGCCCGACGATGCTCCCGCCGCTCGGGCCCGAGCCGTTCGCGGATCGCATCAGCGGCGCGATCGCGCCGGCGAGCGCCTTCAGCGAGTAGGCGCTGGTCTCGAACGCGGCTCCGGCGCTCGCTCGCGGGGCTGAGAGGAACTCACCGCCGAGCGCGTCTGCCGGCGCGTGCGCGATCGCGTGCACGGCGCCGTCGACGCGGCCCCAGCGCTCGCCGAGCTCACCGGTGAGCGCCGCGAGGTCCTCGTCGTTGTTGACGTCGAGCTCGAGCACGTCGACGGGCTCGGGGAGCTTCTTCGCGGCCCGCTCGGTCATCCGGCGGACGCGGCCGAAGCTGGTCAGCAGCACCTCGGCGCCCTGCTGCTGGGCGCGCTCGGCGATCGCGTAGGCGATCGAGTGGCGGTTGACCACCCCGGTGACGACGATCCGCTTCTCGGCCAGGATCACAGCAGCACCGGGGCGCCCTCGGGGAGCTCCGCGTCCTCGGCGGCACCGTTCGAGGCGCTCGGGCTCCGGCGCGGCAGCCGTCCGCCACAGCGCCTCGACCCGGGCGCGGGCGACGCTGCGGTCGTCCTGGTTCTGCACCCGCCAGGCCAGCGCGACCAGCAGGTGCTCGTCGTCGAGCCGGCGCACCCGCTCGACCTGCGAGCGGACCCGGATCGTGTCGCCGATCCGCACCGGGCGCTTGAAGGTCACCGAGTCGAGCCCGCGCAGGGCGACGACCCGCTCCGGATCGAAGGGCATCAGGCCGACCGCGTAGGACATCACGAGCATCCCGTGGGCGACGCGCTCGCCGAAGCGCCCGGCGGCGGCCCACTCGGCGTCGGCGTGCTGGGGGTGCCAGTCGCCCGTGAGCGCCGAGAACGAGACCAGGTCGGCCTCGGTGATCGTGCGCCCGCGGGTGGTCAGCTCGGCGCCGACCTCGGGGGTGAGCTCGGTCGTCTGGGTCATCTCGCTCCTCCTTCGATCGAGATCGGGATCCCGCACCGCTCGCGAATCAGCTCCGCGAACCCGCGCGCTGCGCGCCGGTGTCCGAGCGGCGAGGGGTGCAGGCCGTCGGCGTTGAAGTTCTCGGGCTCGCACAGGCCCGGGTGCCCGGCGACCTCCAGGTAGGGGACCGCGTAGGCCTCCGCGACCACGCGGGTGGCGCGGTTGGCGCGGCTGATGCCGCGCTCTACCCGGTCGCGCGTCCTCGGGCCGAGCTCCAGGAAGTCCCAGCGCTCGGGCGAGGTCGCCGTGACCAGGCGGACGGCCGGGTTCGCGCGTTGCAGGCGGCCGAAGATCGAGCCGAGGCGGCGGGCGTAGGCGCTGGCGTCGGGGCGGGTGGTGCGCAGGACGTCGTTGGCGCCGCAGACCACCGTGACGAGGTCGGGCTCGAGCTCGATCGCCTCCGGCAGCTGCTCCAGCACCTCCTCGCTGGTCGCACCCTCGACCGCGAGGTTCCGGAAGGCGAGCCCGGGGTTGTGGACCCGCAGCCCTGCCACCAGGCGCTCCGGCCACGCCTCGCCCACCGGGCAGCCGGTGCCGGCGGTGAAGCTGTCGCCCAGCGCGGCGTAGAGCGAGAGCTGGGACTCGCGGGCCTCCGGCGCGCGGTCCTGCGCGGTCATCGTCTCGGCGATCAGTGCGAACGGGTCGCGGGTCATCGCGCCTCCAGGGCTCGCAGCGCCCAGGCCAGGCGCCGCCGCGTCTCGGTCGGCTCGATTACCTCGTCGACGAAGCCCGCCGCGGCCGCGGCGTCGGCGTTCAGGTGCTCGGCCGCGTAGGCGTCCTCGAGCTGGGCGAGCAGGTCGCCCGCGTCGCCGTTGGCGTCGGCGAGCCGGCGCCGGTGGACGATCCCGACCGCCTGGCGCGCGGCCATGATCCCGACCTCGGCCGAGGGCCAGGCGAAGACCATGTCGGCGCCGAGGTCGCGCGAGTTCATCGTGATCACGGCGCCGCCGTAGGCCTTGCGCAGGACCACGGTCAGCTTCGGCACCCGGGCGCCCGCGAACGCGTGCAGCAACCCGGCGCCATGGCGGATCACGCCGGCGCGCTCCTGTCCCGACCCGGGCATGAAGCCCGGCGTGTCGACCAGCACCACGAGCGGGATGCCGAAGCGGTTGCAGGAGTTGACGAAGAGCGCCGCCTTCTCGGCGGCGGCGCTGTCGATCACGCCGCCGAAGCGCCGCGGCTGGTTGGCGATGAAGGCGATCGGGTGGCCCTCGATCCGCGCGAGCGCGGTGACCATGTTGCGCGCCCAGCCGGGGGACAGCTCGAGCACGCTCTCCTCGTCGGCGATCGCCGACGCGACCTCGCGGATGTCGTAGACCTTCCGCGCCGCCTCGGGGACGGGCAGCGACGGGTCCTCCGCGCCGGGCGGGCCCGCGGGCGCGAGCGGCGCCTGGCCGCCGAAGCTCGACGGCAGCAGGGCCAGCAGCCGGCGCGCCAGGTGCGCCGCGTCGCGGTCGTCGGCCGCGACCAGCTGGCAGACGCCGTTGGCCGAGTGCACCGGCGGGGCCGCCCAGGTCCTCCATCGAGACCTGCTCGCCGAGTGCCGCCTCGACGATCTTCGGCCCGGTGAGGAACATGCGCGCCGACTCGGTCATGACGATGAAGTCGGTGAGCGCCGGCGAGTACGCGGCGCCGCCCGCGGCGACGCCGCCGACCACGGTCACCTGCGGGACCTTGCGAGGAGAGCTCGACGCTCGCGCGGAAGATGCGCCCGTACCCGGCGAGCGCGGCGTGGCCCTCCTGGAGCCGGGCGCCGCCCGACTCGACGAAGCCGACCACGGGGACGCCGGACTGGCCGGCGAGCTCGAGCACGCGGACGATCGAGTCGGCGTGCGCGGCGCCGAGCGAGCCGCCCATGAAGGCCGAGTCCTGCGCGTAGCAGAACACGGGCCGACCGCCGACCCGGCCCGCGCCGGCGACGACGCCGTCGCCGGGACCGGAGCGGTCGCCGAGCCGCGCGGAGCGCACGGCGGTGCGGATCGCGGCGAAGCTCTGCGGGTCGCAGAGCGACTCGAGGCGCTCGACCGGGGCCAGGGCCGGGGCGGGCTCGTTGACGACGAGCGTGCTCATGCGGCGAGGCAGAGGACCGCGTTGTGGCCGCCGAATCCGAACGAGTTCGAGATCGCGACCAGGGGCTCGGGGCCGGCGCCGTTCGCGCGGCGCTCCAGCTTCCGCGCCTCGCCGGGGACGTAGTCGAGATCGAGGTCGGGATCGCGCTCGGCCCAGCCGACCGTCGGCGGGGCGAGCTCGCGACGCAGCGACTCGACCGTTGCGATCGCCTCCACGGCCCCGGCGGCCCCGAGCAGATGCCCGATCGCCGACTTGGTCGAGGAGATCGGCACCTCGCCGGCCCGCTCGCCGAGCGCCAGCTTGAGCGCCTCGGTCTCGGTGCGGTCGTTCAGCGGAGTCGAGGTCCCGTGCGCGTTGACGTAGTCGACCTGATCCGGCCGGCGGTCGGCGTCGGCGAGCGCGAGCTCGATCGCGCGGCCCGCGTCGCGCCCGCTCGGCTCCGGCGCGGTCAGGTGGTGGGCGTCGGAGCTCGCCGCGTAGCCGAGGATCTCGCCGAGCACCTCGGCGCCGCGCTCCTCGCGCCTGCTCGGCGTCCTCGAGCACCAGGATCCCGGCGCCCTCGCCCATCACGAAGCCGTCGCGGCGGGCGTCGAACGGCAGCGAGCGGCCGCTCTTCGAGGTCGCTCCCATGGCCGCGAAGGCCGCGGTCGCGACGTCGGTCAGCGCCGCCTCGGCGCCGCCGGTGACCACCGCGTCGGCCTCCCCGCTGGCGATCATCCGCTGGGCCTGGCCGATCGCGTGCGCGCCCGCGGCGCAGGCCGACATCACGCCGAACGACCCGCCGCGGATCCCGCGCCGCATCGCCACCGCCGCCGCGGCGGCGTTGCCCATCAGCATCGGCACCGCCAGCGGCGAGACGGCCTTCGCCCCGCGATCGCGGAGCACGTCCTGCTGCTGCTCGAGCGAGCCGAGCCCGCCGATCCCGGTGCCGATCACGCAGCCGACACGCTCGGACGCGTACGGCAGCTCATCGGCCCAGCCGGCGGCCTCGACCGCCTCGTCGGCCGCGGCGATCGCGAGCTGGGTGAACCGGTCCGCGCGCCGCGCCTCCTTGCGTGAGAGGAAGTCGGTGGCCTCGAAATCCGAGCAGCGGCCGAAGCCGTCGCTGATCCCGCACTCGCCGGCTGCCCAGCGCTCGATCAGCGTCGTCGCGCCGACGCCCAGGGGCGTCACCGCGCCGACGCCGGTGATGACGATTCGGCGGGTCACGATGCTCGCGACACCACCAGATCGATCACGTCGCCGACCGTCTTCACGTCCTTGACCGAGTCGCCGTCGAGCTCGACGCCGAACTCGTCCTCGACGATCTGCGCCAGCTCGACCAGGTCGAGCGAGTCGACGTCGAGGCTCTCGAACGTGGCCTCGCGGGTGATCTCGCCCTCGGCGCCGATCTCCTCGAGGCCGTCGGTGATCACCTTCTCGACGGATTCCTTGGTTGCTTCCTGGGTGGGCATCTGGTTCTCCTTTGTCGTGCTTGTTTCGTTGATTCGCTGGTTGCTCTAGGCGCTCAGGCCGCCGTCGACCGTGAGCACCGAGCCGGTGACGTAGCCGGCCTCGTCGGAGGCGAGGAAGCGGACGCATGCCGCGACCTCCTCCGGCGTCCCCGGACGCCGGGCCGGGATCTCGTCGGCGAAGCCGTTGACCCCCTCGGTGAGCTTGGTCTCGACCAGCCCGGGGGCGACGGCGTTGACCGTGATCCCGCGCCGGGCCACCTCGACCGCGACGGTCTTCGTGAGCCCGATCAGGCCCGCCTTCGAAGCGGCGTAGTTGGACTGCCCGGCGTTGGCTCGCGTGCCGACGATCGAGGCGACGTTGACGATCCGCCCGTAGCGGGCGCGCAGCATCGGGCGCAGCGCCCGGCGGGTGGTGTGAAAGGCGGCCGAGAGATTGGTCTCGAGCACGCTCTGCCACTGCTCGGCGGCCAGCTGCGGCGCGAGCCCGTCGGCGCGCATGCCGGCGTTGTTGACCAGCACCAGCACCGGGCCGAGCTCGCTCTCGGCGCGCTCGAACAGCGCGTCGATCTGCTCGGGGTCGGTGACGTCGGCGGACACTGCGACCGCCCGCCCGCCGTCGTCGCGCGATCCGGCCGGCAAGCGCCTCGGCGCTCTCGGCGTCGGAGCGGTAGTTGACGACCACGGGCCAGCCTTCGCCGGCCAGCGCCGTCGCGGTGGCGGCGCCGATCCCGCGCGCGGAGCCGGTGACGATCGCGCAGCCCTCACGCATCGGTGATCGCCTCCCGCCCGGGGGCCTCCCACTCGATGACGGTCGCCGCCCAGGTGAGCCCGCCGCCGAACGCCGCGAGCAGCACGGTCGAGCCGGCCTCCAGCCGCCCCGCGGTGTGCGCGTCGGCGAGCGCCAGCGGGATCGTCGCGGCCGAGGTGTTGCCGTAGCGGTCGATGCAGTCGATGACCCGCTCGCGATCGAGGCCGAGCCGCTCGCCGACCGCGGCGAGGATGCGGCCGTTGGCCTGGTGAAACGCGAAGACGTCGATGTCGTCCAGCGACCTGCCGGCTGCGGAGACGGCGGCGAGCGTCGACTCGGAGAGCCGGTCGACCGCCTGGCGGAAGGTGTCGTGGCCGTTCATGCGCAGGATCGCCTCCTCGCGCGAGGCGGCGACCAGGTGGCCGCGGGTGCCGTCCGCTCCGAGCACGGCCGGGCCGACGCCGCCGGGCGCCGCGCAGGCGCTGACGAGCACCGCGCCGGCGCCGTCGCCGAAGAGGGCCGCGGTGCCGCGATCCGTTGGGTCCGTGAGCCGCGTCATCAGGTCGGCGCCGACGACGAGCACGGTGCGGGCACGGCCGGCCTCCACCTGGCCCGCGGCGAGGGTGAGCGCGCTGACGAACCCGGAGCACGCCGCGTTGACGTCCATCGCGCCGGCGCCGGTGGCGCCGATCCGCGAGGCGACCAGGGCGGCCGCGCTCGGGCTCAGCTCCTCGTGGCTCATCGTCGCCACGAGGACCAGGTCGACCTCGATCGGCTCGATCCCGGCGGCCTCGACGCTGCTGGCCGCTGCCTGCGCCGCGTAATCGGCCAGGACCTCGCCGGCGGCGGCCACGCGCCGCTCATGGACGCCGGTGCGCACCACGATCCAGTCCTCCGTGACCCCGGCGCGGGCGGCGACCTCGTCGTTGCCCACCACGGTCTCGGGCACGGCGATGCCGATGCCGCTGACCGCGGCGCCGCGCGGCGCGCGCGGGGGGCCGACGGGCGCCATCCCGATCCGGGGGGCGGTGAGCTCAGGCATGGGCGGCCTCCCGCCGGCCGAGCACGTCGGCCTCGACGTCGTCGAAGGCGCGGCGCACCATGCCGGCCAGCGTCTTGCCCGGGCCCGCGTCGACGAACCGGCGGACGCCGATCCGGTGCAGGGCCTCGAGCGTCTCGCGCCAGCGGACCGGGCTGATCAGCGCGGCCGCGAGCTGGTCGCGAATCCGGTCGGCGGTGGAGCCGAAGAGGGTCGCGTAGACGCTGGAGAACACGGGGCCGTCCGGCGGCTCGATCTCGATCTCGGCCAGGCCCGCGCGAAACGGGGCCACGGCCGGCTCCATCGCCTCGGTGTGGAAGGCGCCGCGGACGGCGAGCGGGATCGTCCGGAGGCCGTTCTCCTTCGCGGCGGCCGCCGTTGCCTCGAGCCCGTCGGGCGAGCCCGCGACGACGAGCTGGGTGGGGCCGTTGTCGTTGGCGATCACGACCTCGCCCGCGGCGGCCGCGGCCCGCGCACGGTCGGCGTCGCCGAGAACCGCGAGCATGCCGCCCGGCTCGCGCCCGGCCGCCTCCTGCATCAGCCGCCCGCGCAGCGCGGCCATCCGCACCGCGTCGGGGAAATCGATCGCGCCGGCCGCGGCCAGCGCGCTGAGCTCCCCGAGCGAGTGGCCCGCGAGGAAAGCGGCCTCGGGGCGGCCGGCGCGCGTCCAGGAGGCGAGGCTTGCGCAGAGGATCGCCGGCTGGGCGTAGGCGGTGCCCTCGCCGGCGAGGGCGAACGGGTCGTCGCCGACCTCGGCCAGCGCGATCTCGGCCAGCTCGGGCTCGTGGCGCTCGACCAGCTCGCGCATGGCGTCGGTCTGGCTGCCTTGTCCGGGAAAGAGGATTGCCGTGGGCATCGCTACGGATCCTTCCCCGAAGTGGCACCGGAGTTAAGGCAAAACGGCCTTCAACCCCCCGACCGGGGGGGTAAGGCGGCGTGCGTTGGGGGGTGAGCGCGGGACTTTCAGCGCGTGAGGCCGAGACGCTCGGCCCGCCGCGCCGCCTCGGCGCGGTTCTTCACCCCGAGCTTCCGGTAGAGCGAGCTGGCGTGCTCCTTGACCGTGTGCGGGGAGAGGAAGAGGCGCTCCGCGATCTCCTTGTTGGTCGCCCCGGAGGCGATCAGCGTCAGCACCTCGCGCTCGCGCTCGGTGAGCGGCGTCGCGGGCCCCTCCTCCTGGCGACCGAACACCGACATCCCGCGGCCCACCATGCGCACGGCGCTGGCCACCTCGTCGGCGCTCCAGTCCTTGGAGACGAAGCCCGATGCCCCGGCCGTCCTGGCCGCCTGCGGCGAGATCCAGCCGACACCGGAGATCAGCAGCATCCTGGTCTCGGGCGAGACGCCGCGGAGCGCCTCGCAGAGCTCGGCGCCCGAGCGCTCGCCGAGGAAGAGATCGACCAGGGCGACGTCGGGCTTCATCCGCGCGGCCGCCTCGAGCGCCTCCTCGGGATTGGACGCGACGACGCAGCGCTCCACCCACCGCTGGCGGCCGAGGAGGATCTTGAATCCCCACTGCACCACGGCGTGGTCGTCGACGATCAGCACCTTCAGCGGCCGCTCGGCCATCAGGTCCCCTCCCCCACCACGCTCGCGACGTCGCTCGCCGGGAGCACGAGGCGAACCCGCCACTGGTCGCCGTCGAGGCCGAACTCGAGCATCCCGCCGCGCTGCAGCGACTCGTACGAGGCAAGCCGCAGTCCGAGGCCGCCCGAGCTCCCGCCGACCTCCCCGCCGAGGCCGTCGTTTCGGACCTCGAGCGCGAAGGCCCCGTCGACCTTCGTGATCGCGATCCGCACCTCCGTCGGGCGGGCGTGCTTCTCGGCGTTGCGAAGCGCCTCCCCCAGGACCGAGACGGCCAGCGGCTCGAGCCCCCTCGGGACCTCCACCCCGTCCTCCCACCAGACGCTGAGGGGCACCGACTTGTACTGGCGATCGAGCCGCGCGAGCTCCGCGCGCAGCGTCGTTCGCGACGGCTCGGAGGTGGGCGCCAGCGAGCGGTCGAGCGCGTCGCGAAGCTCGCCGAGCGCGGCCTCGATCTCCGACGCGGTCCGCTTCGCGTCGCGGACGCTGAGCTCGCGCCCGGAGCCGAGCACCATCGAGACCCCGAAGAGCCGCTGCATGACGCTCTCGTGCACCTCGCGCGCGAGCTCGATCCGCTCCAGCAGGAGCGCGTCGCGTTCGCGCCCGGTCGCCGCCTGGTGCACGGTCGTCGCCAGCGCCGCGGTGCGGCCGAGCGCGTGGAGGGTGCGGCGCTCGTCCAGGGCCAGGTTCAGCTGCTCGCCGTTGCGCTCGGCGAAGATCACACCGAGCCAGCGACCCCCGGCGGCGACCGGGGTGCAGGCGATCCCGGCGATTCCCGGCAGGTCGGCGTAGCGCTCGGGCACGTGGCCGGCGAGCTCGTCGACCACGATCACCTCGTCCTCCTCCAGCGCCAGCCTCGCGATCGGGGTCTCCTCGATGCCCCCGTAGGCATGCGCGAGGATCTCGGGCTCGACCCCGTGGCTGCCGGCCGGCACCACCAGGCGCCGCGCGGGGTCGTAGAGGAAGAGCACGGCGCGCTGCAGCGACGTGAGCTCGCAGACCGCCTCGCAGATCCGGTCGTGGAAGGGGTCGGAGTCGGCGGCGTCCTCGCCGAGCTCGAGCAGCAGCCGGACGACCCGATCGAGCGCGTCGGCGCCCAGCGTCTCGATCGGAGGGTGCTCAGGCGTCACGCAGCACGGCGAGCATCATCGTGTCGTAGCGCCGGCCGCGTTCGAGGTTGCGCTCGCGCATCACCCCCTCCTGGCGGAAACCGAGCCGTTTCGCGACCGCGAGCACGCGCTCGAAATTCGGCAGCGCCGGCAGGGTGATCATCTCGATCCGGTGCAGGCCGAGCTCCGTGAACGCCCACTCGACCAGCAGCCCGACACCCTCGCTCGCGGCGCCGCGGCCACGCTGGTCGGGGACGAGCCAGAAGCCGACCTCGGCGCGCTCGTGCTTCCAGTCGATCGAGTGCAGGATCACGGTCCCGAGCAGGTCGCCGCTCGAGCGGTCGGCGATCGCGAGCTCGACCCCGCGGCCCTCGCGCGACCACTCGACCGCCCGCTCGATCCGCAACCGAAGCTCCTCCTCGCCGGGATCCTCCTCGACGCCCCAGGCCGGACCGAGGCCCGGGTCGTCGACGAAAGCCTCGGCCCACGCCGGCACGTCGCGGGCTTCGAGCGGCCGCAGCAGGACGCGGTCTCCCGCGATCCGCTCCGGCATCTCGATCGTCCGCTCCATCGAGCCGACTATAGGGTCGGAGCCGGATCGCCGGAACCCGGCGGATACGCTGGCGGCGAAGCGACGCAAGCAACGAAGGAGTGGTCTCGATGAAGCTCAGCGCCCGCAACCGCGTGCCCGCGAAGGTGGTCGCCATCACCCGCGGCGAGGCGATCGCCAATGTGGAGCTCGACGCCGGCGGACAGCGGATCGTCTCGTCGATCACGGTCGAGGCGGTGAACGAGCTCGGCCTCTCCGAGGGCAGCGAGGTCGTCGCCATCGTGAAGGCCTCGGACGTGATGATCGCGATCGACGACTGATCGGGGGCGCGTAGTGAGCGCGCCTGCCGCCGGGCAGGGATCGGCGATGCGAGCCGCGATCTGGTCGCAGCCCGCCGAGTTGCGCCGCCTGCTCGCCGACCCCGAGCCGGCGCGCGCCGCCGCCGAGCGGCTTCGCGGGCATCCGGTGCGCCTGATCGGCATCGGCACCAGCTGGCACGCCGCCCACCACGGCGCCTGGCTGCTCGGCGAGGCCGGCGTCGCGGCGACGCGCGGAGCACGCCGGCGACCTGGCGCCCTACGGCGCCGGCTTCGCCGACGGGCGAGGCCGCGATCCTCCTGAGCCACACGGGCGCGACCGGCTACACCGCGGAGATGCGGCGCCGGGCGTCGGAGGCCGGCGTGCCGACGGTGAGCATCTCGGCGATCGGCGCCGGCGGCGACCTGGAGACGGTCGAGCCGGAGCGCTCGTACGCCTACACCGCCAGCCACACCGCCGCGCTGCTCCGCCTCGCCCAGATCGCGACCGAGCTCGGCGCCGACCTCGGCGACCTCGGCGCCGTGCCCGAGCGCGTCGAGGCCGTGATCGGCCGGCCCCAGCCGCTGGTCGCCGAGCCGCGCCGCCTGCTCGAACTCACCGGGGCCGGGCCCAACGGCTGGACCGCCCAGGAGGGCGCGCTCAAGGTGCGCGAGGCCTCATACGTGGCGGCGGAGGGCCTGTCGGCCGAGCAGTTCTTCCACGGTCCCAGCGTCGCCCTCGACGAGCGCGACACGCTGGTGGTCCTCGACGGCGGCGGCCCGGCGGCGGAGCGGGTCGAGGCGATCGCCTCGGCGGTCGCGGTGGGCGGAGCCGAGGTGATGACGTTCTCCGAGCGTGACCTCGGCGAGCCGCTCTCGGTCTTCGCGCTCACGGCGCGTGGTCCAGCGGATCGCCCTGGACCTCGCCGAGGCCCGGGGCGTGAGCCCGGATCGCTTCCGCTACGACGAGGACCCGAAACGCGAGCGGGCGTTCGAGTCGATCGGCTTCTGAGCGTCGTCGGCTACCGAGCTCCAGAGCGCGCTAACGCGTGCTGTTACGATATATCGCGTTATTCACCGATATACGAGGAGATTGCGATGCACCGCAAGCAACACCAGCGTCACAGCCACCTGCGCGAGCACCTGTCGCGCTCACGCCACTCGCGCTACGGCCGCGGCGGCCCGCGAGCGCGGCGAGGCGACGTGCGCGCGGCGATCCTCGCCCTGTTGAGCGAGCGCCCGATGCACGGCTACGAGATGATCAAGCAGCTCGAGGAGCGGACCGGCGGCGCCTGGGTCCCGAGCGCGGGCTCGATCTACCCCACGCTCCAACTGCTCGAGGAAGAGGGCCTGATCGTTGGCGAGGACGCCGACGGCAAGCGACGGTTCACCCTCACCGAGGAGGGCTCGAAGGCCGCGACCGAGCGCGACGGCGAGTCACCGTGGGACGAGGTGACCACGGGCACCGACCCCGAGGTCGCGAAGCTCAAGCACTCGACGGTCAAGCTCAACCACTCGATCGCCCAGGTCTTCCACGCGGCGGACGACGAGCAGCGCAAGCGCGTGCGCGAGCTGCTCGACGAGACGCGGCGTCAGATCTACGGGGTGCTCGCCGAGGGGAGCTGAGCCCCCCGAATCGGCGTTTCCGGCTCAGCCGGCGACCCAGGCCTTGGCCTCCTCGAGCCCGTCGAGGTCGCGGACCATGAGCTCGCCCGGCGTGATCCAGCCGAACATGTGGATCGTCTTCGTGATCCACTCGACGTCGGTGACGATGGCCGTCCGCTTCCAGGCGTGCGGGTGGCCGATGCCGAGCGTGACCCCGGCCTTCGTGTCCTCCACCAGGGCCCCGGGCTCGAACCCCTCGAACCCGGGGCCGATCGCGAACACCATCCGCACCTCCCCCGCCTCGGCGGCGGCCCGCATCGGCGGGAGCAGTACGTCGCGGTACTCGTCGCGGCTGACCCGGCCGGTGGCTCGAAAGCCGATCGTTCCCTCGGGCAGCCCTTCAAGTGGCTCGATCATTCGTTCCTCCTTCTGCAGCTCTGGTTTCCGATCACGCTGATAGGCCGGAGATCGCGTCGCCGATCAGCTTCGCCGCGATCACCAGGCAGAGCACCGCCATGATCGCCGCGTTGTGCGCCGCGAGCCAGCCCTGGAGCTCGGCGAGCAGCTTCGTCGCGCGCTGTCGCATCGCGAAGTAGATCGCGACCGGCAGTGCCGGGCCCAGCGTCCCGATCACGACGAAGACGGCCAGCGCCGCCGCCTGCCTGCTGCCGCTGATCCCCGTTTGCGCGATCGCCGCCGCGGCGGCGATCGTCAGCAGCAGGTTCTTGGGGTTGATCACCGAGAGCGCGACGCCGATCGCGATTGACCGCCCCGGCGGTGAAGCGGTCGATGGTCTGCATCCACTTCGGCAGCGTGGGGGCGGTTCCCGGACGCGGGCGCGAGCGCCACTGCCGAACCGCGATGGAGAGGAGGAGCAGGCCCAGGATCAGCTTCAGCCAGCTCACCCAGTCCGCCGGGGCGCCCTGGCTGGTCGCGTCGGCGCCGCTGGAGATCAGCAGGATGATCGCCCCCGCGACCGAGAGCCCGACCACCCAGCCGAGCAGGAAGGCGGGCCCGTTCGTAGACCCCCGAGGCGTGCCGAGCATCAGGACTACGGCGATGATCGGAATCGGGCTGAGGGCGACGCCGATGGCCAGCGGCAGTACCTCGCCGATCGCCTCACCCATGCTCGGCAAGCTATTCGATCCCGCGAGCGGGCCGTTCGCGCGTTCGGCTCCGACTAGATTCCCGGCGATGCGCTACCGCCGGATGCCGATCGAGATCGAGTCGCCCGAGGAGCTCGGATACGAGGCGATCGCCAACAACCTCTCCGAGAGCTCGTTCGCGGACATGCGGCTCGCCGACTACGGAATCGACGGCGACGTCTCGGGCCTCCTGCTCCAGTACGGCGACCACCTCGGCCTCCCGCGGCTGCGCGAGCAGATCGCGGCCGGCTCCTCCCCGCTCTCGCCCGACGAGGTGATCGTCACCGCCGGCGCGGCGTCCGCCCTGTTCGCGATCGCGACCTCGCTGCTCGCCGAGGGCGAGCACGCGCTGGTCGACGAGCCCGAACTACGCCACCAACCTGGAGACGCCTCGGACGCCTCGGCGCCGACCGTCGAGACCGTCGAGCTGCGCTTCGAGGACGGCTGGGAGCTCGACCTCGACCGGCTCGAGTCGATGCTCCGCCCGGAGACGCGGCTGGTCAGCGTCACCTATCCCCACAACCCGACCGGGGCGATGATCGACGCCGCGACGCTCGAACGCCTCGTCTCGATCGTCGAGCGCCACGGCGAGCGCGCGCCTGCTCGTCGACGAGACCTACCGCGAGCTCGCCTACGGCGACCCGCTGCCGGTCGCGGCGTCGCTGTCGCCGCGGGCGCTCAGCGTCTCGTCGATGTCGAAGACCTACGGGCTGCCCGGCCTGCGGATCGGCTGGATCGCGTGCCGCGACCCGGAGCTCGCCGAGACCCTGCTCGCGGCCAAGGAGCAGATCCTGATCTGCGGCTCGGCGATCGACGAGGAGATGGCGGCGCGGGTGCTCGAGGCGCGGCCGCGGATCCTGCCGGCCGATCCGCGAGCGGATCGCGAGCCACCTCGGCGATCGTCCGCGACTGGTTCGCGGCGCAGGACGACGTTCGAGTGGGTCGAGCCGCGGGCCGGCGTCGTCTGCATGCCGCGCTTTCGCGACGGCGGTCGAGGTCGACGTCGACCGCTTCTACGCGGACCTGCTCGCCGAGCACGGCACCTACGTCGGCCCCGGGCACTGGTTCGAGCAGAGCCGGCGCTCGTTCCGGGTCGGATTCGCCTGGCCCGAGACCGAGGAGCTGCGAGCGCGGGCTCGACGGGCTGCTGGCGGCGGCCTCAGGGCCCGCCTAGGATCCGCAGATCGACCAGCTCCGCATCCTCCGCCCCGCTCCCGGCGTGCTCGCGTTCTACGACGGACGGGTCGAGGGGTACCGGTTCGCCGAGCACGAGAACTGGGTGGACGAGGGCGCGCTCGAGGTCGGGGTCGCGAGCTACGCGATCGTCGACGGGGACGAAGCGCTCGTCTACGACACCAGCGTCTCGGTCGCCGCACGCGCGGCGGATCCGGGAGGCGCTGGTCGCCGAGGGCGTCGAGAGGTTCACCGTCGTGCTCAGCCACTGGCATCTCGACCACATCGCCGGCACCGAGGTCTTCGCCGACTGCGAGGTGATCGCCAACGACCGGACCGCCGAGCTGCTGGCCGAGCACCGGGCGGCGATCGAGGCCGGGACGAAATCCGGGCCGCCGGCGATCGACCCGCTGGTCATGCCGACGCGGACGTTCAGCGGCCGCGAGCGCCTCCGGCGTCGGGGCGACGGAGATCGAGCTGATCGAAGCGGACATCCACAGCGACGACGCAACGGTCCTCTGGCGCGCGGAGGACGCGCTGCTGTTCGCCGGCGACACGATGGAGGACACCGTCACCTACGTCGCCGAGCCGGACGGGCTCGCGACCCACCGCGCCGAGCTCGACCGGCTGCGGGAGCTCGGGCCAGAGCGCATCCTCCCCAACCACGGAGACCCGGAGGTGATCGCGAACGGCGGCTACGGGCCGGGCCTGATCGACGCGACCCAGCAGTACATCGACGTCGCTGCTCAGCCTGCGCGACCGGCCCGAGCTGGAGCGACACCGCGCTCGACGAGCTCATCGCCGGGCCGCTGGCCGAGGGCTGGATCACCTGGTTCGCGCCGTACGAGGCCGTCCATCGCGAGAACGTCGACGTGGTCCTCGGGCGCGCCGAGCCGTCCTAGAACCGGCGCATCCCGCGAACCCGTTCGTTACGTTGGCCCTGGGGATGGGGCTCGTGTCGCGAATCGGTATCACGTGCGTCTCAGCGCTCGCCGGCCTGGTGGCGATGACCGCCGCTGCCCCTGCCGCCGCGGAGCCGCCGGCACCTCCGCTTCCGGACGCGGTCATGTCACCCAACGTCGAGTACCTGGGTTCGATCAAGCAGGACGTCGGCCTGACCACCGGCGCGAAGATCGTCGGCGACCGGATGTTCGTCACGTCCGGCAAGAACATCTCGATCTACGACATCTCCGACCCGGCCTCGCCGCGGGCGCTCGGTGGGCTCTACACCAACGTCGCCTGGGAGAACGAGGAGGTGCCGACCAACGGCCGCGTGCTCGCCGTCGCCAGCGACTTCTATTCGGTGGTGCCCGAGTGCCTCGCGGCGCTCGCGCCCACCGGCTGCGTGCAGTTCTTCGACGTGCGCGATCCGGCGAACATCAAGCCCGTCGGCACGATCCCGGTCGCCAACCACACCGTGGAGTGCGTGCTCGACTGCCGCTACTTCTACGGCAAGGAGGGCACGATCATCGACGCCCGCGGGATTCTCAACGGCACGCCGCCGCGGGTCATCGGCAACTGGATCCAGGACCTCGGCGACCAGGGCGTCGACGAGGCCAGCTGCCACCACATCAGGGAGATCCGTCCCGGGGTCCTGCTCACCGCCTGCCAGCCATTCGCGGTCATCTCACTGCTCGCGAAGGACGGCGGCTCGCCGCGGCATCCGAAGGTGCTCTACACGGGGGAGGCCGCCAAGTTCGTCCACTCCGCCCGCTGGCCGCGCAGCGGCCGGGACAAGCTCGTGCTCACGGGCGGCGAGGAGAACTTCACCGGCCGCTGCGAGCTCAACAACAGCGAGTTCTCGACCTACAGCGCCGGGGACGTGCTGCGCGGCGACTCGACCACGTTCGACGGGCCGCTCGACCAGGTCCCGCCGGCAGGCAATGGCTTCTACGCGGACGGCAAGCCGGTTGCCGGAGCCCTGGGCTGCTCGGTCCACTGGTTCCAGGAGCACCCGACCTTCCGCAACGGCGGGCTCGTGGCGATCTCCGAGTACGAGGATGGGGTGCGCTTCCTGCAGATCAAGCGGGATGGCTCGATCGTCGAGCAGGGATATTTCCTCTCCCTCGGCAGCTCATCGTCGTCGCCGAAATGGGCGGGGAAGGACGACGTCCTCTACTCGATCGACTACCTGCGCGGCATCGACATCCTGCGATGGAAGGGCGCGCACTACGTCCCCGGGGCGCCCGAGCCCGCCGGCCGAGTGCCCGGAACCGATGGCGTGACCGCGCCGGTCGCCCCCACTCCGGCCCAGGCGGCCCAGCGCGACGCGCTCGCCGCCGACCTCCGGGCGAGCGGCTGGGCGCCGTGGATCTGCACGCGGATCGCCGGTCGGTAGCGCCTTAGCGGTTCCGCGGAACCGCGCTTCGGGTCGGTCAGTCGGACCGGTGGGAGACGACGTTCACGATCGTGCCGCCCGGCTCGCGCAGCATGAAGCGCCGGACTCCCCACTCCTCGTCGCGCAGGGGATAGGCGATCTCGAGCCCCCGCTCCACCGCCTTGGCGTGGACGGCGTCGACGTCGTCCACCCCGACCGAGATGCCGGGCGCGGCGGGATCGTCGTTGCTGATGATGCTCACCTGGGCGGAGGGGTTGGTAGGCGAAGCCACGGTCACGATCCAGCCCAGGTCCATCACGGCCTCGAAGCCGAGCAGCTCCACAAAGAAGTCCCGCGACTCGTCGGGCCGATCCGACCTGATATTCGGCACCGCCCTGTCGCTCGCCACGTCCCGTGTTCTAACAGGGTGCCTGGCCCGCTACTCGTCCGGCCTGAAACTGATTCCGTCAAATCGCGGATCCGGTCGAGGTAGCGGCTCGTGCTCGCGCTGGCGGGCGTTGCCAGCAGCGAGGAGCGAGAGCAGCGCGGCGAAGGTAGCCCGCGGAGCCTGGCCGGCTCGCCAGCTCGACCAGATTCGTCGTATCGGCTTCCGGCTACGCAATCAAGAGCTTCGACGACATCGAAGCAAGCGGGGCCGACGGGATCGACGGTCGCTTCTCGCGCAAGTTTCTCAGATTCGCACCGACTCGGCGTGAGCCGCGTAGGCCGGGACGGCAGTCCCCGGGACAGCGAACAGTCCTTCGGAGCTGCTCGACACGGTCTCATCGATGGAACTCCTGCGCGCAGGCCGGACGACCAGATCATCGAGGTCAGGCAATGGGCCGGATCGCGTCGCGCTCGAAGTGACGCGCGAGCTCCGTGCACGGCCCCCGGCCGCGACTACCTCATCGCCGTCGGCGGAGGCCGTCAAGCCCGCTGCGGTGTCGCCGAACTGGTCGAGGAGCGCTGGCCGGCGTTGCCGCTCGACCACCGGGCAGCGCGCCGCTTGTCCGCGGTGTCGTAGTGCGCGGGCAGCGCCGCCGTCCGGGCTGGAGCCGATAAGCGGCGGCCGTGCGGGTAGTCGCCCGGATGAACCTCCGGGTGCTTGCTGTCGTCGCGATCGCGCTCATCGTTGTGGTTCTCGTATTTCTCGGGCCGCAAAACAGCTCGACAGCGTCGAGGACGATGCGCCCGGGGATACGACGATTGAGCAGACGACGACCACGACGACCATCCCGTCCTAGGCGCGACGATGCGGGCACGGGCGGCCGGCGGCCCTGGGTTCCTAGCCGAGCTCATTGCTGCATCCTTGGATCGTCCGTAGGGTCGGCGTACATGGGAGGGCAACCTTCATTGATGGCCTCCGGACGCAGTTCGTAGTGCCAGGGTTCGTTGCCGTAGATCTGGCATAGCCCGTACTCGGCGCCGCGTTCGGACAGCCACGCCGTGGCATCCGAGGCCCCGATGTCGACCGCGTCCCCCGACACGTGAGGAGACGTCTCCGGGGTAGCGACCCACCTGGCGGCTTCCTCTTCCGAGCCGTACTCGGAGATGGCCTCCTGGAGCAGTTTTTCCTGACGCCCCGAGGAACGCCAGCCACTGTTGATTGAGAATTCGACCCCATCACCGGCGGCGTCCATTTCCGCTTGGCGCAGGGCGCCGAGGAGGGCTGGATCGAGGTTGGCTATGGCCGGACGCGGACCATGATGCTCGCGGCGAGCGGCGTCGCCGGGGGCTGACGCCGTCGAGAACGAGGACGCCAACCACTGGTAGGCCGGGGCGATCGCCACGATTAACAGGCCGGCCAAGATGATCCGACGGTCGCTGTTCGTGCTGGTCGGTAGATCGTCATGCCGCCAGTCAAGGCAGCGCGGGGTTGCCAGCACGTATGCGGTTTTCGATATGCCGACGATATGCGGCAGTTCGTAGCCTCGGAGCATGCGTGTGTTGATCGTTGAGGACGAACCCTTCATGGCGGAAGCCATCCGCGACGGCCTACGCCTGGAAGCGATCGCGGCGGACATCGCAGGCGACGGCGACACCGCTCTGGAGCTGCTGAGCGTCAACGCCTACGACATCGCCGTCCTCGACCGAGACATTCCCGGACCTACCGGTGACGAGATCGCCAAACGCATCGTCGACTCCGGCAGCGGCATGCCGATCCTCATGCTCACCGCCGCCGACCGTCTCGACGACAAGGCCACCGGGTTCGAGCTCGGCGCCGACGACTACCTCACGAAGCCGTTCGAGCTCCGAGAGCTCGTGCTCCGTCTCAGAGCGCTCGACCGCAGGCGCGCCCACAACCGGCCACCCGTGCGAGAGATCGCAGGCCTGCGGCTGGATCCGTTTCGCCGCGAGGTCTACCGCGACGGCAGCTACGTCGCGCTGACCCGCAAGCAGTTCGCGGTGCTCGAGGTCCTCGTCGCTGCCGAAGGCGGCGTCGTCAGCTCTGAAGAGTTGCTGGCGCGGGCTTGGGATGAGAACGCGGACCCGTTCACCAACGCCGTGCGCATCACGGTCTCGGCACTGCGCAAACGCCTCGGCGAGCCCTGGATCATCGCCACCGTGGCCGGCGCCGGCTACCGCATCGACACGCGGTCAGACACCGGGCGCGAGGATGAAAACCGTGGATAGAGCCCCCGGCATGAGCGTTCGCCTCAAACTCACCCTCAGCTACGTCGGCCTCGTCATGCTCGCCGGTGCCCTGCTGCTCGCCGTCGTGTGGCTGTTCCTCCTGCGCTACGTACCCGAGGTCCTGGTGGGACGCGGCCCCGTCGGTCCCGACCGCTCCGACCTCCTGGACGCTTTCGTTCCGAAGGCGGCCATCATGCTGGC
This sequence comes from uncultured Solirubrobacterales bacterium, assembly GCA_963729065.1. GTDB lineage: Bacteria > Actinomycetota > Thermoleophilia > Solirubrobacterales > 70-9 > WHSW01. Next base: position 495,376 of record CAVSMS010000004.1, on the reverse strand, counting down.
CTTCCTGCTCGTCTTCGCGCTCCTGGGCGGGTGGCTTCTCGCCGGCCAGATGCTCGCCCCTCTGACTCGCATCACGAGCGCCGCACGCATGGCCGCGACCGGGTCGCTCTCCCACCGGATCCAGTTGGAAGGCCGTCAAGACGAGTTCCGCGAACTCGCCGACGCGTTCGACACCATGCTCGCGCGCCTCGAAGCACAGGTCGCCGAACAGCAGAGATTCGCAGCCAACGCCTCCCACGAATTGCGCACCCCGTTGGCGGTCACGCAGACGCTTCTCGACGTCGCCCGCAACGATCCGAATCGCGACAGCGGCGAGCTCGTCGAACGCCTCAGCGTCGTCAATACCCGAGCGATCGACCTCACCGAAGCGCTACTCGTGCTCAGCCGGGCCGACCAGCGGTCTTTCGCGCGAGAACGAGTCGACCTGTCCCTCATTGCGGAGGAAGCCACCGAAACGCTCCTCCCCCTTGCAGAGGACCGCGGCCTCACCATCGAGACCTCCGGCGACCTGGCCCCCACCATCGGCTCGCACGCGCTCCTGCTGCAGATGACCACGAACCTCGTACACAACGCGATCGTCCACAACCGGCCCGAACAGGGCACCGTGTGGGTCACGACCAGCGTGCACCCCGAGACGGTGATGCTCGCCGTCGAAAACACCGGCAAGAAGCTCGCCCCGCAACTGGTTGCCACGCTGGTCGAGCCGTTTCAGCGCGGCACCGAACGCGTACGCACCGACCACGCCGGTGTCGGCCTCGGCCTGGCGATCGTCAAGAGCATCGCCCAAGCCCACGACGGAACCCTCACCCTCACCCCCCGGGACGCCGGCGGGCTCCGCGTCACGGTGGAACTACCGGCCGCGAAGCGGGGCTAGGCGGAATCAATTCGACGGCTGCGCGACACAGCGGTAGATCAGCTGGGGCATCTCCTCCGCCAAATCCGAGCGCGCCCTCCGATCGCCGACCGAGATGACGTCTGCGGGACTGTCGAAAACCGTGAGGACGTGCAACTGCTGATCACGATCCTCGAAGAGATCGCCGGTTAGTTCGATGCCGTTGCTCTTGACGCCCGGTTCGAGCAGATAGCCGGCCAGCTCCGGGGCCGTCGGCAGCCGTCGCTGGTCCATGCCGCAGTCTCGAACAGCCTTGATGTACGGGTCGAAGACGTCCACCCGGGTGACGCGCTCGAAGCAGACGCCGGCGTGCGCGTCGGTGTCCGGCGGGCAGTGGACCTTGAGCGCGCTCAACCCGCTGCCCTGGACCGCCGCGGCGTTCTCGGCGGTCGCGGCACTCGGCACCGTCCCGAGCTTCGACTCGTTCACGTGCACGCCGCCGAGTGAGTCTCTGGCCACATCGGCGCCCTTGATGCCGCGGTTCTTGATGTCTGCGCTGTCGATCTTGACCGCGGCGTAGGCACCTCCGCCGAGCGCGACGAACAGGGCGAGGGTGGCGGTTGCGTTGGCGTACGTCGCGCGCCGGCGGACCCTGCTGAGGAGCGGCCCGGCGTTCACCATGGTCCCCAGTCCGGGTCGATGTCGTGACCGGGCACGGCGTATCCCGGGCTCGTGACGTCCTGCAACCCGGTTCCGTTGAGGTTGACGACCCAGAGGTCATATCCGCCGCGCTGGCTGTGGAAGAGGATCCGCTTGCTGTTCGGTGACCACGTCGGCTCGACGTCGGGCTCCGGGTGGGGCGCCGGCTGGAGTGGGAAGGGGAACTCCAGGTGCTGGAGAATGATCTCGGCTGGCTGGTCGGGCTCACCCGGGCCGCCCCCCACCCCGGCGTCCCAGGCCAGAAACTCCCCGTCCGGGGAAAGCTCCGGATGGTCGTCGTGGACCTCGTTGCCCGTGAGCTGAACGAATCCCGAGCCGTCGGGTTTGATCGAGCAGAGCTCGAGGTCGCCGAGGTCGATGTTCCGGGCGAAGTAGATGCTCTGGCCGTCGGGCGCCCAGGAGGGGTTGGCGTCGTACGGGGAAGGGGTCAGCTGCTGAACCTCGGAGCCGTTGGCCTTCATCGTGTGCAGGATCCCGTCGCGCACGAACGCGATCCGCTTGCCATCAGGCGACCAGGCGGGCTCGACGTCGTCGGCCCCGTTGCCTTGGGTCAGATTCTTGTAGCCGTTTCCGGTGTGGCCGATCTTGGCGATGTCGTAGTCGAGGCCTCCGCTCTCGAAGACCTGGTAGGCGAGTTGTAGTCCGGTGGGGGACCACGACGGATGGCGCCCGCCGAACGGGGTGACCTTCTCGTTTTCAGCGGGCAGATCGCCGGGAGCGCCGATCTCAAGGCGCCACACCGACTCGTTGCCGGCCGAGAATGGCCCGTGCGCATAGGCGATCGGCGGGCCGTACGGGATCGCCTGCGTGAAGCTTGCCTCGCGCAGCTTCCTGAGCGAAGGCTTCTTCTTCACCACGAGGGTGTCGTTGCCCGCACCGCCGGCGACAGCTTCGGCAGACGAACCGGGAACGACCTTGTCCCCGCCACTGCCGCCTTCCAGTCGGTCGCGGCCGATTCCTCCGACGAGCGTGTCCCCGTCAGCACTCCCGGCAAGGGCGTCGCCGCCCGAGTCCCCGAGGAGCACATCCCGCCCGTCGCCGCCAACGATGTGGTCCTCGCCGATCCCGCCGATCAGGACGTCGCTCCGCCCACCACCGATCAGCCTGTCGTCGCCACCCAACCCGTAGACCACGGTGTCCTCCCGGCCGCTGACCTCGAGCACGTCGTTGCCATCCGTGCCGACGATCAGGCCGGGCCGGTGCAGCGGACCGCTCGCGGGACGGTCTGGCACGAACCCCGCCTCCACTTGCGCGTCGGCGTCGAGCGTCAAGGCACAAGTGGGCGCCGCCCCACTGCACCCCCCTCTCCAGCCGGCGAAGCGAAACCCCGGGTGCGGGGTGCCTGTGAGCGTGATCTGCGTTCCAACCCCCAAGGTCGCGCTGCACGCGCTGCCGCAGTCGATCCCGGCGGGCGCGCTCCTGACGACGCCGCCGCCGTACACACTCACCTCGAGGCGTTGGCTGCCCGGTGGCGGGGCGGAGTGGCGGGACGAAACTGCGCCGTGACTCGCCGGTCCGCTGACATGGTCACCGAGCATGGCCCGGCACCTGAGCAGTCGCCGCCCCAGGTCGCGAGCTCGTACCCCGGCTGGGGCACTGCGGAGAGATCGACGCGCGTACCGGTCGGATAGATCTCGACGCAGTCACGCCCGCAGTCGATGCCCTGACCGACGACGGTCCCCGGCCCCGCGACGAGCACCGACAGCTGGTGGCGCGGTGGGGTCTGCGCAGACGCCGGCGCCGCAGCCCCCGCGAGCACGAGCGTGGCGAGGGCGCCGACCCCCGCGGTGCCAATCGTCTTGCCCCAGCGCATGCCGGCGCCGCTCACGCGCGGTTGGCCATCAGCGCGCCTGGGACGTGCGGGCGCGGCGCATGACCAGGTTGCCGCGGACGGAGCCGCCGATGTGGAGGTTGTTCGTGCACGCCGCGGTCTCGCCCGGGCCGTCGATCCCAACCTCGGCGGTGTCGGTCGGGATGTTCGGGTTGTTCGGATCGACCCCGCCGTCGGTGAGGCGCCAGTCGATGATGTATCCGCGCTCGCCGCCGCAGCTGGCGAGGCCGGAGCCCTGGTGGATTCCTCCGCGGCGGGCCGCGCCCTGCGCCGATCGCGCAGCTCGACGTGGTGATCTCGTCGAGCACGTACCGGTCGCGCCCAACCCGGATTGCAAGGCCGGCGGGCGGATCAGGCTGCGGGTTGAAGCCGCCGTCCTCGCCCGGACACGGCAGGAGCGCCCGCACGTGGGCCCGCGTACGGTCGTTCCCCGCGACCCACCCGCCGCCGCGCATCGCGATCGGCTTGACGTGCGGTCCGGCGGCGGCCGGAGACGCCGCGGAGGAGTCGCGGCCGATCGCCTGGTCGACCACGCGTTGCGCCGCTGCCACATGTACCCGCGCACGATTGATCAGGTCGATCGCGCGCTCGCGGCGTCGGTCGAACCGCTCCTGGACCTGCGGCGGAACGCCAACGTCGATCTGTGAGGCGACCACGAGGGCCTCCGCCTTCTCCAGCGCGCCGTCCGCCTGCTCGAGCCGTGGGTCGGCTGCGTACACCGCGGCGACGAACCCAACGCTGAGTGCGACGCCGAGGGCGGCGACGAGCTTCGCCGTGCTCGAAAGCCGGCGCAGCCGCGTTTTCTCCCCTGATCCCTTCATCCTGCCTCCCTTTCTCGACGCGACCGACATCGATTGCGAGTCTCATCGCACGGGTTCCACTCCGCATCGGGGACCGCTACGTATCTTTGGCGTGCCGCCCTCCACCGGAACCGGCCGGGCGCCCTGGAGCGTCTGCCGGCCGCCTCTCAGCGCGCCCTCGAGCGCGACCGCCAGATCGAGCCATCCGTCGAAGCGCCGAGAGGCGTCACCGTCGAGCCGCACGCGGCCCGCGATTGGCTCGGCGTCGAGTTCGAGCTCGAGCCGGAGCTCGACATGGCGGCGCCGGTTCATGCCTGTGACTCTCGCGGCTCGTCGAGCTCACCGCGTCGGAGGTGACTACGTATCTTTGGTCGACCGCGCCGGCTCTCCAGCGAGCGCAGCCTGCCGCGCATCGCCCTCACCGGTCGGGTCGAGCGCGGCGGCGAGCCCAGCGCGCGAGCCCAGATCGAGCTTTCGATAGACGTGGCCAAGATGGGTCTCGACCGTCCTCACCGACACGAACAAGGATTGGGCGATCTCGCGGTTGCTCATCCCTGCCGCCGCCATTCGCGCGACCCGATGTTCGCTCGCCGTCAGCGACTCGGGGCCGCTCAGCTCGAGCCGCCGCGGGCGTGCGCCGGCCGCCAGCAGCTCGTCGCGGGCCCGTTGCGCCAGGGCGCCGGCACCGCAGCGATGCGCCAGGTCAGCCGCCGCGCGCAGAACGTCGCGCGCCTCTCGGCGCCGGCGACCGCGGCGCAGTGCCGCTCCGAGCGTTGTCAGCGCCTCCGCGTGTTCGAGCCGAGCGGGCGAACCGCTGAGAACCTCAACCGCCTCACGCAGGTGATCGAGCCCGTCTTCGCGCTCGAGCATCCCCAAGATCCGCAGCGAGCGCCCTACGGTTCCAGATGCGCCGAAACCCCGTGCCAGGGCGAGCTCCTCCTCGGCGAGCGCGATGGCTCCGTCCCGCTCGAGACGGTCGAGTGCCTGGGCCTTGAGTGAGCGCCACGGGGCCACGGCCGGGTTCGCGACCCACCCGCAGGCGGCCTCGAGCTCTTCGGCCACCGCCACCGCCTCCTCGGTCCTGCCGTCAGCCAGCAACAGCTCCGCACGGCTGGCCAGCCACCAGCGCTTGCCGTCGCTTCCCTCCGGAGCGTCCTTGCCTCGCTCGAGTGCCGCCCTTGCCCCCTCGAGGTCGCCGCGGGCGAGCAGGGTCGCAGTGAGGAAGGCGCTGTAGTAGACGATCACCACAGGGTCGAAGCCGTAAAGCTCGGCGCCCTCGAGACCACTGCGCAACATCTGCTCGGCTTCCGCGACCTCACCGCGGCGCAGGAGCGTGAAGCCATGCCAGAGGTGGATCGTGGAGAGGGAGTAGAGGGAGCCCCGGCGGTGGGTATCCGCGAGCGCCTCACTCCACGCGGCGATCGCCTCGTCGCGATCGGCGAGCGCCAACGGGATGATCGCGATGATCGAGAGCACAGGGTTGTCGGCTGAGACCCCGTGCCCCCCGGCACGCGCCTCGAGCGCGAGCTCGACGCAATCCTCGGCGGGTCGGGCGGCGTAGGCGCTGACGAGCGCGGCGATCGCTGTGAGCATCCTGGCACCGACGCCCTCGGCCTCGCCAGGCTGCACCTGCGACTCGAGGCGCAGCAGCTGCTCGTCCGGGCTGCCGCTTCCGAAGAGGATCGCGATCAGATCGAAGGCCTCGAGCGCCCGGCGCAGGTCGTCGAACCCGGGCGGCAACTCGGCGGCCGCCGAGCGAGCGATCGCGGCGCCCCGGGCCGGCGCACCGGTGTTGAGCAGCGCACGTGCGAGCCGGCTGGCGAGCATGCCGCGCTCGAGCGGATCCGTGATCCGGTCGTACGCCTCAGACAGATGCTCGGCGGCGCTGGGCGCGTTCATGAGTCCCTCGGCCAGGCCGAGCTCAATCAGGACTGGCGTCCGTTGGTTGGCTGCAACCGGCTCACGGAGGGCTCGCCGCAGGTAGGCGACGGCAGCGTCGGGAGCGCCACGGTGGCGGGCATCCTGCGCGGCTTGGCGCAAGGTCTCAACGACCCAGGAATCGGCAGCGGGCTCCGCCGCTACGAGGTGAGAGGCGATCCGCGCGGGTTCCGCCCCCGCCGCGGCGAGCAGACGAGCAGCCTCACCGTGAAGCCGGGCACGGCGACCGGCACCGATGTCCTCATGGATGGCCGCCTGGACGATCGGATGGACGAAGCGGAGCGGACGTGCATCGTCGATGATCGCGATGCGGGCAAGGGCGTCCGCCCCATCGGCGGCCTCGTCGAGATCGCAGCCGGCCAGCTCCGCCACGAGCCGCAGGTCCGAGCCGTGACCGAGCACGGCGAGGGCCTGGGCAAGGGCCGTGGACGCCGCGGGTAGGTGTCCGAGCCGCAAGACCAGGGCCCGCGCGACCGTCTCCGGACCGAGGGCCATGACCCGCTCCGCCTCGCCCGCAGTCGGACTGACCCCATCCGCGGCGAGCGCGCTCGCGAGTTGTCCGACGAGAAACGGATTGCCGCCTGTGGCACGCTGGCAGCTCGCAGCGAAGGCCTCCTCCGGCTCAGCGCCAAGCGCCGCGCCGACCAGCTGGCTGGTGGCCGCCTCCGTCAGCGGCGCCGGCTGGATCAGTCGCGCGAGGGGCTGAGCCATGATCGCCGCCATCAGGTCCGTAGCGGATTCCGGCTCTCCGGAGCGAACTCCGAGCGCGAGCAGCACAGGAAGATCCGCGAGTCGCCGGCCGAGGTAGGCGAGCCACCGAAGCGAGGCCGGATCGGCCCACTGCGCATCGTCGACGACAATCAGCAGCGGCGTCTCGGCGGCGAGATTCGCGGTCAGCCAGTAGAGGCCGTGGAGCGCAGCCAACGTGCTCGCGTCGCTGTCAGCAGGAAACTCGCCGGCTCGCTCGAGCCCGAGCGCGGTGGCCGCCGCCCCGGCGGGGCCGGCAAGCAGCTCGCTGCGTCGCGCCGTCGAGGCGCCGGTCAAGACCGGTTCGAAGAGCGCCCGCACGACACCGAACGGGAAATCGCGCTCGAGCGGGTCGCCTGAACAGTTGAGGACCGCCACGCCCGGGTCTCGAGGTCGCTCGATGGCGGCCCGGAGCAACTCGGTCTTGCCGATCCCCGCTGGGCCGTGGACGATCGCGAGCCGCCCGGCACCGCGACTCGCGGTTTCGATCAGCTCATTGAGCGCGGCGAGCTCGTGGTCACGTTCGAGCACCTCAGCGGCCCGCGTGGCTCGCATCGGCCGAGTATGGACCGCGGGCGTGGTTAGCGCAAGGCGCGCTCGACGAGCAGCGCGCGGACGTCCTCGACCGCGCTCCCACTGGCGATGTAAAGAAGGCGGCGCTGTGCGCGAGATACTGGGCGGGCGATGTCGCAGGAGAACATCGAGGTGGTCCGCCGTGTCTATGACGCGTGGAACGCCGAAGATCCGACCGCTCTCCGCGACCTCTGCGACCCCGATGTGGTCATGCATCATCCCGAAGGCTGGCCGGAGCCCGGCCCCTCGGTGGGTCGGGAGGCGGTCATGCGCCAGTGGGAGCAGATTCGCGACGCCTGGACGGGCGACACGTTGGAGCCGGTCACGGACCCCATCGCCGCTGCCGACCGCGTCGTCGTCCGAGATGCCTGGAGTGGGACGGGCCAAGGACCCGACGCGGACATGGAGTTCTCCCGCGTCTTCACTCTCCGGGAGGGCAAGATCATCGGCGTCGACATCTTCTGGGATCACGCTGATGCCCTTAAAGCCGTGGGGCTGCGGGAGTAGCTGAGCGGGCGATGTCGCAGGAGAACGTGGAGATCGTGCGGGAGGCCATGGACGCCTACCACCTCGGCGACAAGGACCGCTGGGCGCAGTTCATGGACCCCGAACTCGAAACACTCCCTGTCCCGGAGTTCCCCGAACCCGGTCCACTCATCGGCCCGGACGCGGCTTGGGACTTCTACCGACGGTTCGGGGAAACGATGACGGGGAGCAAGCTCTACGAGACCGCTGAGTTCGAGACCGCCGAGTGCATCGACGCCGGCGAACGGGTCTTCGCCTGCCAACGGACTCCGCTGCATGGCCGAGGAAGCGTGGACGAGATCGAGTTCAAGCTGTACGGGGTGCACACGTTTGATCAGGGGCGGTGGGTCCGGACCCAGTGGTTCCTGGAGCGGAGCGAGGCCCTCGCAGCAGCGGGCCTGTGATCCGCTCCCGACAGGGTGCGCAAGCTTCAGACATCTCTGGCGAACAGGGCGAACAAGGCGCGCTGGACGATCTGCGGCGGTGAGACGAAGACGGTCTCGTCGCGATAGCGCTTCAAGAAGCGCGCCGCCCAGCGTGCGCCGCGCAGGCCGCGCGGCAGTCCCCGCGACGTGAACAGCCCATCGCGAGCTGCTCGCGCGCTCTCCTCGAGGAACTCCTGCAGGCGCAGCGCCGGAACCACTCTGCATCGCAGGTGAGCCTCTTGGTCGCTCGAGCCGGCGAGCCCGTGCACGGTCCCCGGCGCGACCAGCGTCTCGCCGTCGGCGGGGCCGATCACCCGCTCGGTGTCGCCGTGGCGGAAGCGGGCGCGGCCCTCGACCACCGACCAGTGCTCCTCTTGCCTTGGGTGCACGTGGGCGGGCAGCCCGCCGCCAGGCTGGAGCCAGAGGTCGACAATCAGGTTCTCGCCCTCGGGCTCGAAGCTCATGCGAACGCGGCTGACGGGGTCGTATGTAGTTGCCGTCATCGATGGCTCCTTGCGTCGGTCGTTGGCCGGATCCCCAATGATGCGCGGCGACGGCCGCTCCGTCCATCCCAGATTCCTGGTGGCGCTACGCCGAATAGGCTTCCAGGACCAGCTTGCCACTGCTGACCGGCCTGCGCGCACGCGGTCCTCGTAGCGGCGACTGCCGGAATCGAACCGGCGTAAACGGCTTTGCTGTCTGCGCATGGGCTCGCCCTTGGCGTGTTCAAGTCGGAGTCGGGGGCTGTGTGCCAGTCCATGCGCCAGTGACGCCAGTGAGCGACCGATTCTCGGCTCGCTTCTTGGAGGCGCGCCGGCCGTCCTGGGTCACCCCGGCCGCGACTACCGGATCTCGGAGCCATTCTTTGCCGAGTGGATCCGGGCGCTGGATGAGGGCCCTGAGAATCGTGCTCCGTTAGCGCTGTGGCTGTAGTGTGATCCTGTGAGACGGAATGGACTCCTCTCCGCGGTGCGCGTGAAGCTGATCGCTGCGTGCGTCGGTCTCGCCGGGTGCCTCATCGCGGCCCCGGGGGCGTCGGCGGCGCCGCCCGCCAACGACGTGTACACCGCGCCGACGACCCTGCCGCTCGAGACCCAGCTGACCGCCAACAACACCGAGGCGACGGTGGCGCCCACCAACGACGAGCCGCTGACGCCACCATCGGGCCTCGCCTGCCCGGGCACCCCGCCGACGCAGATGACGCACACGGTCTGGTTCCTCGTGACCCCGTCCGCGAACGGGCCGTTTTCGGTGCACACGCTCTTTTCGACGACGAACACGATCATCGCCGTCTACAACACGGACGGCACCGGCACGCCCGGGAATCCGCCGCCGGACGCCGACGGTGGCGATACCAACATGCTCGGCTGCAACGACGACGCCGGGTCCTTCTCGACCGGCAGCCGTGTGACCTTCGCCGGGCAGGCCGGCTTCGGCTTCCTCGTCCAGGTCGGGACGCGGGACGGGTACGGTCCGGAGCAGCTGAAGATCTTCGCCTCGGCGCCGCCGGCCAACGACACCCGCGCCGCCGCGGCGGCCCTGTCCGGCGGCTCGGCCCTGCGCGACAACCTTGGTGCCACCGAGGAGGGCGGCGAGGACCTCGACTGCGGGGGCGTGCAACTCGGGAGCACGGTGTGGTTCAAGTACGAGGTCACCGCGCCCGGCACGCTCAGCTTCATCACGTCGAACGGGCAGCTCGACTCGGTGCTCCAGCTCTACCGCGGCAACGAGACGCAGCCGCTCACCTGCAACGACGACATCCAGGGCCAGCCCATCGGCCCCTCGTTCGTCTCCGCGACCGTCACGCCCGGCACGTACTTCCTCCAGGTCGGCGGCGCGTTAGGGGAGCAGGACGACGTCACGCTGAACACGACCTTTACCGAGAACCTCGACGTCGACGGCGACGGGTCCGATCGCCCGGCGGACTGCGACGACGACAACGCGTCGGTGCACCCGGGCGCGACCGACGTCCCGGGCAACGGCATCGACGAGGACTGTTCGGGGGCGGACGCCACGCCGGCCGGACCGCCGCCGAGCCCGCCGGACACGACGATCACCAAGGCGAAGGTCAACGCCAAGCACTCGAAGGCGAGCTTTGAGTTCGAAGCGCTCGGGGAAGCCACCGGTTTTCAATGCGAGCTGAAGCGAAAGCACGCGCAGACGCAACCGAGGTTCACGGATTGCAACTCGCCGAAGACCTACAAGCCCCTGAAGCCGGGCAAGTACACGTTCGCGGCACGCGCCGTGGGCCCGGGCGGCACCGACACGAGCCCGGCGAGGAAGCGGTTCAGGATCCCCCGCCGGCGCTGACCACCCTGCGCGCACGTGGTCCTCGTAGCGGCGACTGTCGGAATCGAACCGGCGTAAACGGCGTTGCAGGCCGCGAATGGGGGGTCGGATTTGGCTTGTTCAAGCGGGATTCGGGGGTTGTGCGCCAGTCCATGCGCCAGTGACGTCGGTTGAGCCAGCCAATATTTCCGGCCAACGGGAGCAGCCTCGGCACCGCTCTCTGCGGCGTTAGCGCACGTGATCGACCACCCGCGCGATCCCGTGGAGATGGAGGGCGGGACCACGTTCCACTTCGTCACCGATGGAATCGAGTCCGCGCTCGAACAGGCAAGGGAGGCCGCAGGCGGCAAAGACGTGGCGCTTTGGGGCGGCGCCCAGGTCGTGAACGAGTACCTGGCAGCGGGACTACTGGACGTACTGGAGCTGCACGTCGTTCCACTGGTGCTCGGTGACGGTGCTCGCCTCCTCGACAACCTCGGGGACCCCGAGCAGGTGCAGCTCGAGCAGGTCCGGGCCGTGGAGGCGCCCGGCGTCACCCACCTCAAGTACGAGGTGACGACCTGAAACGGGTCGCCGAGCGGCCGCGAATCGGGCAGAAACGGCTCTAGCAAGGCTGTTGCGCCGCTAAGGCCGAAGGCGCCTGCCGGAATCGAACCGGCGTACCGCCATTCGGTGGTCGCGGAGCGCTCCGGGATGCTGACCGAGATCGTCGCCGAGCTCGAGACCGGCGAGCGCTCGCGACACCACACGACCACACGGGAGTGGCTCGAGGAGCCCTGCGCGTAGCCCCGCTGAGCCGTCCGGTTCAACGGACGGTCAGCGTGACCTCCTGTCGGTGGGCCACGCCCGGCGTCGTGCCCGTGATCTCCACCACGTAGGAGCCGGTCGGCGTCCTCCGCCTCGTCCTCACGGTCAGCGTGCTCGACTCTCCCGCCCGCAACCGCCTGGGCGAGAAGGTGGCCCTCGCAAGCGGCGGCACCCCCGAGGCCGAGAGCCTGACGCGCCCCGGGAACGGTCCCAGGCCGATGACGGTCACCTGGAAGGAGGCCGACTCGCCGCGGGCCACGCTCGCGTCCCTCGGAGCCACCGAAAGCGAGAAGTCCCGGGGCGCGGGCACCCTGAGAATCACCTCCGCGCCGCGGATCAACTCGCCGTCGGTGCCACTGATGCCGAGCCGGTACCGGCCGGGCGCGATGGTCGGCGCCGGGCTGACGACGAGCTGGGAGCTGCCGTCGCCGCCGGCGATCGTCGCGGGCGAGAACCCCCAGCTCGCCTCCGAGATATCCAGGCCGCTGAGCGACAGGCTGACGTCGTGGTCAAAGCCGTGCAGCGCATCGGCTGACACCGTGTACTCCGCGCTCCCCCCGGGCCAGGCGCGAGCCCACGCAGGCGAGGCCGACAGCTCGAAGTCGGGGGGCGCGGCGAGCCACTCATAGGAGCCGGAGACGTCGAGCGCGCCCCAGCCAAAATCGTTATCGGCGCCGGGCTCCCCGAGATCGACCACGCCGCCCTCGAGCGCCGCTGTCTGCCGATTCGCGCTCAGGCCGGGTTGGACCTCCGCGAGCAGCGCCAGCGCCCCGGCGACGTGCGGGGCGGCCAGCGACGTCCCGCTGTCGGTGTGCCAACCCCCGAACAGGTCGGAGCTTCTGATCCCCACCCCCGGCGCGACCAGCTCGGGAGAGGTCGTCGAGGGCTCGCCGCACGCGGACGGGCCGCGGCTGCTCGACGGGGCGATCGCACCTTCGTTGTCGATCGCTCCGACGGCGAACGCGGCCGGGTTGTTGGCGGGGCTGACGCTCGTCGACGCTCCCGGGCCGGAGTTGCCGGCGGCGAACACGGGCAGGATGCCCGCGGCTCGCAGGTTCTCGAGATCGAGCTCGAAGCTCAGGTCGCAGCCGGGAGCTCCCAGCAGCCAGGAGTTGTTGAGGACGTTCGGCGCGTCCGCCGTCGCCGGATCGCCATCCGGGTCCAGGACCCATTGGAAGGCCTGATGGATCCCGGCGCTGGTCGCGACGCCACGATCGTTGAAGATCTTGGCAGCGATCCACTTCGCCCCGGGCGCCACACCGATCGCCGTCCCGCCGGCGTCGCCTCCGACGATCACGCCCATCGTCGAGGTCCCGTGACCGCTGACGTCGACCGGAGTGGTCGGATGCTCCCCACTGGGATCGAACCAGCTGTTCGTGCCTCCGCGCCACCGCGCGGACAGATCCGGGTGGGCCACGTCCACGCCGGTGTCGAGACTGGCGACGACGACCCCCTCGCCTGTGATCCCCTGCTCCCACAGCACGGGCGCTCGGGTGAGCCCGATGTTGGGCTCCGGCGCCGAGCTCCCGGGCTCTGCGGCCGGCGCCGCGAGCCTCGCGTTCTCATCGACAGCCGCGACGTCGGGGCGAGCCGCCAGCTCGCGGATCGTGCTCTCGTCCGCCCTGATGATCAGGCCGTTGAAGATCCACAGCGACTCGAAGCGACGCACGCCGCCCTGCGCGACACCGTTAGCGAGTTGCCGCCGGATCGCGCGCTGCGTGCGGGCCGCCTCGCGGTGCAGCCGGGCGACCGCGCGGCGCACACGTCGGCTGCGCGAAAGCGCCGACCGCCGCCCCGGGGCGCGCTGTGGGCGCATGGTGACGATCACCGTCAGCCGCTCACCTCGGGGTAGCGACGCCAAGGTGCGGTCGAGCTCTGCAGACAAGCGAGCCGCGGACGCGCCCGGCGGGCGGTCGGTGCTCGGTCCGGCGCGCGCATCGGCCGACCCGGTCAGCGCGGCGATAACGAGCAGGGTCGCGCCGAGCAGCCTCGCCGGCGTTCGGCCCGCTCGCGCTCGCGTCGCGCCCCTCATCGGGCCGTCGCCGCCCGGTCGGCGCGCGCGATGCCCGAGTCGACCTGGGGTTTGGCCCTCCGCCGCAGTCGGCGGACGACGATGAGCGACAGACCCAGCGCCGCGAGCCCGATCAGGCCGAACAGCGCCACGCGGTCGAGCACGGGCGCGAGCGGCTTCGCGGAGACCTCGATCGGGCGAGCTGGATCCGGGGGCGCGAGGGCCCAGCCGAAGTGCGAGACGAGCCGCTCGCCGGACCGGTGAACGACCACGGTCATCCGCCACCGGCCCTGCCGCGCGAGGCGGGTGCCGCCGGAGAAGCGGTTGGGAGCGAACTTGGTCAGGGGTACCACTCGATCGCCGGCCCCCGGCCCCGCCGGCCGCAGGCGCGCCGTGATCCGATCGATCGGAGCTGGAGGCGGCCGCCGCGAGCTCGCCGCGAGCACGGTGAGGATGTTGGTCCCGGGTCGGTTCGGGCGCGCCGTCGCCGAGACCAGGAGGTCGCCGACCGGCGCCGAGAGCGTCGGGGTCGGCGCCGCGCGCGGCGCGGAGAACTCCGGCCCGCGCGGAGGCGAGGACGAGGTCATCAGGGCGGCGCCGACGAGGATCATCACCCCGATCGCGGCCTCTGCGAGCAGCAGGCGCAGCAGGCCCACAGCCGCGCGGCCGCGCGCCATCCTGCGAAGCAGCAGCGCGCTGACGACGCCGAATACCGCGACCAGCGCGACGAGCGCCGTCTTGGCGATCAGCGTGCCACCGTAGAAGGTTGTCAACAGCCCGTCCACCGACGCCACCTCGACGCCGGCCGCGTGCAGGCCCGTGATCCCGACGACGACGACACTTAGCCCGACGAGCACGGCGAACGGACCCCAGCAGGCGCGCGCGAGCTGGGTCGCAGAGGTGCCAGGCAACCCGTTTGCGGACCAGACCGCGACCACGAAGGCGAAAACGCCTCCGATCCAAGCGCCGGCGGCGAGCTGATGCAGCGCGTCCGAGCCGATCGCGAGGCCATCGTCCCCAGCCGCCGCTGCGTGGCCCGCGGCCGCGCGCACCACGGAGACCGCCAGCAACAGACCGGCCGCCAGCCATGCGCCGGCGCGCCCGCGCGCTCCCGACGCCGACCGGCGCCGCGCCAGCAGCAGCCCGGACGCGAGCGCGGCGAGAAGCAACTCGCGCGCCACCCAGAGCGCGCCCCATCTTTCCGAGAGAAGCGTCGCAGCCCCTCCCATGAGCGACTCATCCGCGGCGAGCGTGGACCGCAGATCCACCGCCTCCCAAACGAAGAGCAGGCCCCCGAGGGCAAGGGCGAGACCCGCGCAGGCGGCGGCGAGCCTCAGCACCCTGTGCCGGGCGGCGGCGGCGATCTCGGTCGGCGCACGCTTGGCCGCCGCTGCGGCGGAGAGCACCGCGGCGATCGCGATTCCACCCACCATTCCGGCCAGCAAGAGGAAGTCGAGCCAGCGCAGCGTCGCCTCGAGCGGCGAGCCCGCGTCGCCCGCCGAGCGCGATCCCCCGGTCGCCTCCGCCGCCGTGCGCACTCCGAAGGAGAGAATCCCGTCGCTGACGTGCCCGTCGTAGGCGGAGAGCACGTGCCAATCCAGCTGGTAGCTGTCTCGCGGCAGGTGCGGGATCGCGAGCACGAGCGCGCTCCCCTCCGCGGTTGTGAGGTCGGTGCCCCCGACCAGACGCCCGTCGCCGTCTAGTAGCCGGACCTGCGCCTGGGAGACGTCCTCGTTGAACTCGAGGCGCAGCTCCGAGGGCGGCTTCGCCAGCTTCGAACCCACCGCCGGTTCGGAGCGCACGAGGTCGGCGTGGGCCCATGCCGAGGGTGCGAGCGCCGCCGAGGCGAGGAGCGCGACCAAAGTGACGAGGACGCCGTTGCGCCTCATGGCCTCACCGAACGCGGATCTGACCGACGCGCGCGTCCCCGAGGACGACCGAGACGCGGTCGCCGGGCCGCACCAGCGTGCCCGGGTTGGAGAAGATCAGCGGGTAGATCACCCCGGCCTTGGTCCGGCCGGCCATGTTGTGGCCCATGAACAGGCCGTCGATCACGACCCCGGTCGGCTCGTGGACGAGCGCCGGCGGGGTCTCAGGGTCGTGGATCGTGGCCGCCTTGCCGGGGTCGGCGACCTGGTAGCGCAGGTCGAGCAGGCCACCGCCGCCGGTCGCTGCCAGGTGCTCGATCCGGACCCCGGTGCGCTCCATCAGGCCGGCCGCGGAGACCAGCTCGGGAAGCGGATGGGAGGCCTCGGTGCTGGCCGAGGGCTCAGAGCGCGCCGCGAGCACCAACAGCGGCGTCAGCGCCAGCGCAACACCGGTCAGCAGGCCGAGCGCCCGGACCCCCGCGGGGCCTGCGAAGCGCAATCCCATCGCTCACGGACCGCTCGCCTGGGCCGCGATCAACATCACTGGACCTCGATGAAGGTGAGCATGCCGCCGCCGCCGTCGGGCGCGTAGTACTGGGGATTGGCGAGCGAGCCGTTGGTCAGGTGAAGCTGGCGGTTATAGACCGGGAAGCGAGCTCCGACCGCGGCCGAGGCCGGCACCCTGACCAGGGCGTCGACGGTCTGGCCGGCGGCCAGCGTCTGGGCGACGAACTCGAACGGGGAGCTGGACTCAAAGGCGTCGGTGGCGAGCAGGCGTGCGCGCAGGCCGAGCATCGTCATGGTCACGTTCTCGGGCCCCGGGTTGACGTAGCGGACCAGGACGTCGTCGCCGGCCGCGGCGGGGATCGTGTTCGTGTCGGGATGCGCCTCGCCGTTGATCAGCCAGTAGGTCGGCTTCCAGTTGAGCAGGTTAAAGGCGGTGGGGTCGGCGTTGAAGTCGGGATCGATCTCGCTCAGGACCGCGACCGTCTCGCTGTCAAAGGCCGTCGAGGGATCGTCGTAGGCCTGACCGGGCGTCGTCGGGTGGACCACCAGCGCCCCGTAGAGGCCCATCGCGGCCTGGCGCCCGGCGTCGGCGCCGCTCTCATAGACGTAGGACCCGGGCGCGGCGGTAAAGGTGTAGGTCACGGTGGCGCCCGGCGCGGCCTCGGTCGCCCCCGGGTCGAGGTCGATGCCGGGGAAGTCGACCGAGACCGGGCCCGCGAGCTCGTTGGTGACGTTGACGGCGACCACCTCGCCGTCGGTGGCCTCGAGCACCGGCCCGGGAATCGCGGCCTCGACGCCGGGGTCGCTGCAGGGAACGCCCGTCGGCTTGTTGACAAAGCCCCAGATCGGCACCGAGGGATTGCCGGGGAGGTCGACCGTGCCCGCCTTCGCGCAGAGGTCGATGGTCACGTCGGGGGTCACCTGCGCCGTCGAGGAGGCGACCGTGCGCAGGGTGACCAGCGCCGCCAGGGCGGCGACCGCGGCGAGGAAGGCGATCAACCTCCGGGTGCGCATGTGGGTGCTCGCGGGCATCGGCTCTCCTGACCTCATGGTGCGTCGTAGACGAGCTTGAGAAGGTTTCCGCTCGAGAAGAAGTCGGCGGCGGGGCCATCGCAGAAGACGCGGACGCGGACCCGGCCGGCGTTCGAGCCGGTGCCGACGTAGTTCGACACGTTGCCGGGCGGGACGAGATTCGAAATCAAGACCTCGCTCGGGCCGACATTCTGGCTGTCGAGCTGGACCCAGGTGCTCGTCGTCCAGCGGAAGATCGAGACCCGCTGCGAGCAGCTGAGCGAGTTGCCGCCCCTATAGGTGACCTTCGGGTTCTGCCACCCCGCGGGGACCTTGGTGAAGGTCCCGTACCAGCTGGTGCGTCGCGGCGCCGTCGTGGTCGAGTTGACCTGGTAGGTGGCGGCGTCGTCGGCGGCCAGGTTGGCGAAGCCTCCCGAGCGCAGCGAGCCCGAGACGATCGTCGTCGCCGTGGGGGCGGCGAAGCAGCCGCCGAGCGGGTCCAGGCGCAGCAGCGTGGCCATGCCGCCGAAGCCCTCATCGAAGTTGGCGAACTCCATCAGCGCGTGGCTGTGCCAGGGGAAGTAGAACTCGCCGCAGATGTTCTGCGAGGCCACCGTCGTCGGCAGGGTGCCCCTGTAGCCGAGGTAGGGGCTGCCGCTGTAGTAGGTGTCGCCGTCCTTGAACGCCAGGTTGCGATAGTTGGGCACGCTGACCGGGATCGGCGACTGGGGTGAGAAGGAGTCCTGGTCGTTCCACTTAAAGAGCAGGTCCTGGGTCGACCCCGAGGGGACGGTCTCGGCGAAGTGCTCGGTCGAGGCGTCGGCTCCGCCCGAGGTCAGGACCAGGCGCCCGTCGTGGGCGATCACCCTGGAGTGGTTGCCGTGCGGATGGAAGGGATGGTTGAGCAGGCCGGCGTTTACCACCCGGACCAGCGCCGGGAGCGGGTTCTCGACCGCGTCGTAGGGCTGCACCTTGACCAGGGCGCCGTAGGGCTGGTGCGGCAGCCAGGAGACGTTGTTGTCCTGGATCGTGTCGGGGAACTCGCGCCCGTTGATCTCGAAGTAGCGGTTGTGGAGCTGGTTGACGTCGTAGGGCTGGTCGGTCTCGACCGCGTGGTGGAGCTCGGGGTCGATCTCGCTGAACACCTGCAGGTACTCGCGCTCGGGGTCAAAGGCGGTGCGCACGTCGTTATAGGCCCAGTCGGGATTGCCGGCCGGGCGCACGACCAGCGTCCCGTAGAGGCCCATCTCGACCTGCTTGGAGGGATCGGTGCCGCTCTCATAGAGGTAGGTGCCCGGCTCGGAGGCGGTGAAGGTGTAGGTGACGCGCCCGGTCGGCGCCGCCTCGCGGGTAAACAGCCCCGCGCTGCCGCCGCTGGCGCTGACAGCCTCCTGGCCGGGGAAGACTGCCGAGACGGGCTCGGAGAGGTTGTTTCGCAGGCGCACGGTCACCGTGTCGCCCTCGTTGACGCACAGCGTCGGCCCGGGCATCTGAAAGACGGCGCCGCCGCCCGAGCGGGTGTAGCCCCACATGTAGATGCTGTTGCCGTCGGGGGTCAGGACGTAGCCGTCCTTGGCGGTCAGGTTGAAGGTCGGCCCGTTGGTGCAGACCATCCCGATCGGCGCCGCCCCCGCCGCGCCCGGGGCGACCAGCACCACCGCGGCGGCGAGCGCGGCGACGAGGGCGCCGAACAGCCGGACCGCGTGACGGATGGGGGGTGTTCCGTGCTCAGCCATAGGTCTCGTTCGGTTGAGATTGCAGCGGGAGCGCGTCCGCATAGACGCGGACCTCGGTCGCCATCCCGCCAAGGCCGGATGCTCCGTTGTTGGTCAGCCGCGAGGCGTCGCGATTGCGGAACAGGTAGGTGTTGTAGTCGCCCAGGGTGGGGTCGTTGGCGGTCGCGTTCAGGGCGCTGAAGTCGGGCGCGGTAAAGAGCACGTCGCGGGCCTCGCCGGGGCCGATGTAAAGCGTGTTGGTGAGGTAGGAGAGATCGGCGCCGCCCGAGGCTTGCAGCAGGGTCGCGTCCTCGCCGATCACCCGCAGGCGGATGCCCGAGAGCTGCATCGAGTGCTGCTGGTAGCCGAGGTTGGCGAGTCGCAGCAGCACCCGGTCGCCGCCGTTGCACTGAACCAGCGAGGAGATCGGCTGGGAGGGGATCGAGGGATCGTCCTTGGGCAGGATCGTCTGCGGATAGACGCGCGCGTTGATCGTCCAGTAGTTGGGGTCATAGTCGGTCCACAGCGACTCCTGGATGTCCTCGAGGTTGTCGTGGGGAACCGACCAGATCTCGTTTAGGAGCAGCGCGAACTGGCGGTCGAAGGCGGTGGAGGGGTCGTCGTAGGCCTGGTTGGGATTGCCGGCCGGGTGCACGAAGACGATCCCGGTCATCCCCATCTGCACGTGCTCGACGTCCTCGAAGTGGCAGTGATACATGTAGGTGCCCGGGTCGTGGGGGCGATAGAAGTAGGTGAACTGGCGCTGGGGGGGACCGCGATCGAGACCTCGGGCACGCCGTCCATGAGCGCCGCGGGGGTGCGGAAGCCGTGCCAGTGGATCGTGTGCGAGTCGGCGAGGTCGGGCCGCGCGACGAGGCCCAGGTTGGTCAACTTGATATTGACGTCGACCTCGGCCTCGAAGTCGAGGATCGGCGCCGGTGTCTGGGCCTCGCCCTTGTAGTTGTTGATCAGGCTCGAGACCGAGTCACCGAACGGCACCGGCGTGAAGCCGAAGATGTAGAGCGGGCGCGGCGGGACGCCGGGGCGGTTGGGCAGGGTGATGTGGCCGTCGGTGGCCACCAGCCCGACCTGGTCGGCGGGCGGGCCCTGGGCACCGGCGAGCGGGCCGGCGGCGAGGAAGCCGCCCGTCGCCACGACCCCGGCCGCGCCGACCCCGGTCGCCTGCAGGAACTCTCGCCGGGTCGCGCTCATGGTGCGGGGACCTCGTCGGCCCCGATGTCGAACGGGGTCAGGCCGCTGCCCTGCGGGCGCGCCTGGCCGTCGTAGTCGTCGCTGGGCGCCAGGATCGAGCTCGGGCTCGGGCTGGTGGCGACCGGCGGGAAGGGGAAGTTGGAGAAGGGCGCGCCCTCGTCGATCGCGGGAGAGGTGCCCTGCAGGTGGTAGTCGCCCTGAAGCCCGACCGGCGGGTCCTGGCCGACGATCGTCACCGCCCGGGTCTGCGGGTCGAGCCGTGAGCCGGACACCACGAGCTCGAGCGTGAACGGGTTCACGAACAGCGGGTCCTGGCCGACGATGTTGCCCTGGTTCGGGGGCCCGTGGGGGGCGGTCAGCAGCGAGTAGCGCGGGGTGAAGGTTCTCGGCACGGTCGTCCCGAAGACCTCGAAGTCGATGAACCCCTGCGAGACGAGGCTGGGCGGCACCGTGGTGCCTTCGATCGTGAACGCCTCGTTCTCCCAGAAGATGTTGTTGAACAGTGCCCGCGGCCTCGAGAAGTCGGGCTGGTTGGGGCCCGTGAGCGAGTTCTGGAAGCTGTCGCTGTTCGCCTCGGCCGCGAGCCCCGCCGAGTGCGGCGTGCCGTCGGAGCCCTCCCCCGAGGCGGTGGAGACGTTGTTGGCGATCGTGTCGTTGACGATCGTCACGTTGGTCGAGTCGTCGAGCGTGATCGCGCCGCCGATCTCGGCCGCGCCGTTGTCGACGATCATGTTGTTGACGATGCCGACGCGGGTGGTATGCGCGTCGAGGACGAAGATCCCGCCCCCGTCGTCACCGGAGTAGTTCATCTGGAGCAGGTTGCGGGTGACGTTGACGCTGCCCGTCCCTGGCCCGGGCGGGTCGGTGGGGCCCGGGGCCGGCTGCGGAAGCTCCTGGGCCAGCGCGATCCCGCCGCCGGAGTCGACCGAGGCGTTGTAGTAGACCTGGTTGCGCGTGATCGTGCCGTTCGGGCTCAGGCCCCAGTGCGAGATCCCGCCGCCGTACTCGTTGGCGAAGTTCGAGCAGATGATGTTGTTGTCGATCGAGTACCGATTGGCGCCGTTGTAGATCCCGATCCCGCCGGCCCGCACGAGCCCGCCGTTACCCATGACGCGGTTCTGGCTGATCTTGACGTTGTCGTTCTGGTTGTCGCCGACGTAGGGGCTGCCGAGCCCGATCGCGCCGGCGGTCCCGCCACCGTTGCTCTCGAGCACGTTGTTGGTGATCTCCAGATTGCGCCCGAAGGCATTGACCTGGACGCCGCCCGCGCCGGCTCCGTGGCCGGTCGCCAAACCGATGCCGTCGATCCGCGGGGCATTGAAACCGGCCAGGAACTCACCGTTGCTCGCGACGACGGTGATGTCGCCGCCGATCGGCACGGCCTGGTGGCCGTCGAAGCTCAGCGAGGCGAGCTTCGCGCTCCAGTAGGCCTCGTTGTCGGCGATGAAGCGGCCGTCGATGGAGGTGCCCTGGATGTTGAAGCGGGGGTCATCGGGGTCCCGGCCGCCGATCTCGGGGCTGCCGACGATGCCGCCGGGGCCGAGGCCCTGGAGCGTGAGCCGCTTGTGCAGGATCACGTTCTCCTGGTAGACGCCCGGTTGCAGGACGAGGATGCTCCCCGGCGCCGCCGCGTCGATCGCGTCCTGGATCGCGTGTGGGTTGGCGGTCGGCGCCTGCACGTTGACGATCGGCCGCCCGTAGCCCGAGCCGAAGACGTGGAGCGTGAGCCCGTTGCTGGTCGTATTGCCCGCGGCCGTCGTGATCTCGAGCTGCTTCGGGCCGGCCGGGAACCCGGCGCCCGTCGTCGGGACGCTGATCACGATCCGGCGATCGGTCCAGCTGACGATCCCGCCGTTGCCGGTCGCCAGGGTAGCCGTCGGCTGCCCGCTGCGCGCGAGCGTCACCTGACCGGCCGGAGTGCCGAACCAGTCGCCCCTGATCACGATCCGGCGGGCGTTACCGGTGGCGTTCGCGCCCATGTACGGTCTCGAGACCTCGAGCAGCTCGGGCATGTTGAGCGGCAGCTCGCACCCGGTGCCCGAGATCGGGTCCAGCGGCGTGTCGAGCTGCGTCGTCTGGCCGGGCCAGACCTCCCAGGCGAGCGTCGCCGTGAGGTGGTCAGGGCTGTAGTTGGGGTTCGGGGCGCTCTTGTCGCCCGGGTCGTTGACGACGACCCGGTACATCCCGGGGCAGATGCCCTGCGGGGTCGGGCAGTTGATCGTGTCGGTCGAGGGCAGCATGACCTCGTAGGCACCGTTGGTGTCGGTCTTCGTGGTCGTGATCAGGCGGTCGTTGTAGTCGCGGATGCCGATCGGGATGTCGGCGAGCGGGCGCGCCTCGCCGTACCAGATCGACTGCGGGTCGCGTTCGAAGTAGATGTCGTCGCTGACCAGGCCGATCAGCCGGCCGCCGGTCTCCATTCCGTTCCTCGGGAAGAGGAAGAAGTCCGAGCCCGGGTTCTGCTGGTCCTGGAGCCTGACCAGGCGCTTGTCGCAAAGCGGGCGGGTCTGACCGCCGTAGGGGCTGCGCTCGACGACGAGAGCCGGGTCGACGAAGTGCGGGTCGCCGACGCACTCCGGCGGCGGGATCGCCGGGACGAAGTCCTCGCCGTTGTCGACGTTGACGTCCTCCTCGCGCACGATCTGGTACATCGGATCGCCGCTGGCGTTCTCGGGCATCAGCACGTGGGTGATGTAGTCGCCGGCCTCGAGCGGCACCAGGTCCTCCTCGGCGCAGGGGAAGGTGCTCGATCCGTCGGGGTTGAGCGGGCACATGTCGGCGAACGCGTAGCCGCCGTCGAAGGCGCCGTCCTTGGTCTCGTCGCCGGTCGTCGGCACCTCGAGGCAGTTGGGGCCGATCAGCGGGTTGACGTCCGGGAAGACGAGCGGGTTCCCCGCCGAGTCGGTGACGGCGCAGTCGGTCGGCGCCGAGTAGTGGTCGGTCCCGGCGTACTCGTTGAGAATCGGATCGTCAGGGGTGTTCGGATCGCCGTCCGGGCCGAGGCCCTCGAGCCGCACGGTGACATCGGGGATCCCCGGTTCGTAGTTCTCGGCAGCGGCGAGGCGCGGGTCGAGCTCGTTTCGGGTCGTCGCGTGGAAGACGATCCCGGTTATCTGCCCGACCTCGCCGTCGGCATAGGGCCTCTTGCCCCAGTCGACCTCCGAGCGGTGTCCCTCGACGGACCTCTGGTTCGTCAGCAGCCCGCCGCCCAGCTCCTGGGGCACCGGCGCGACCTGCGAGGGGTCGTACTCGTCGTGCAGCGAGGGACCTGTGGTCGAGAAGCGCCCGAAGCCGACCTCGCCGATGTAAAACTTGCCCAACGACCCGCCCTCGGCGGTCGGGAACTCGTAGTGGCCGGTGGGATCGGTGAACGTCGCCTCCTTGATCGAGCCGTCGCGCCAGCGCATGTCGAGGTCGGTGTTGCCGATCCCGGGCTCGCCCGGGTCACGGACGCCGTTGCCGTCCGTGGGCTCTTCGATGCCGTCGCCGTCGTCGTCGGTGTAGACGTCACCCGAGACCCAGCCGAACCAGCGCGAGACGCCGACGTCGCCGAGGTCGACGTTCTCGCCCGGCCCGACGATGACGTTGAGGAAGCGGATGATGTGGGTCAGCTGCTCGTCCCAGATCGCGAGCGTGTAGGTGCCGGCGGGGACGTTTTGGATCGTGAAGTTGCCGTCGCCGTCACCGCGCGCCGTGTAGACCTGCGCGTCGTTCGAGGTGTCGCTGAGGGCGATGTAGGGGTCGGCCACGGGGTCGCCCATGAGCAGGTTGTCGAACGGCGGCCAGCCGACCCAGTTGCGGGCGACGCCGCTGATCGTGCCGGTGCCGGGCGAGTCGAAGTCCTTCGGCTGGACGAAGCCGAAGAAGAAGCCGGTTCGCCTGTCAAGCGGCTCCCAGAGCCCCTCCCCGGGGGCGCCGGAGCCGTCGCTTCCCTCCTCGACGCCCGCGCGGACCTCGAATCCGCCCTCGAAGGTGGAGGTCTGGATGTAGTCCGAGCCGTCGGGTGGGGTGACCCTGATGTAGTAGGTGCCTGGGGCCAGGTTGTTGATCTCGAGGAAGCCGTCGGGCTCGGTGACGCAATCGCCCCCGCAGAGCGGATCGTTGAAGTAGTCGACCGTGACCTGGTCACGGATCTGGTCCTCGATCGTGACGTGGAACCCGCCCAGCCCCGTCTCGCCCTCGTCCGGCGCGCTGTTGGTCCAGTTGGTGTCGCCGAAGACGAAGACCCTGATCTTGCCGAGCGGGTTCGGCGTCGCCCGCATCCCGATCCGCACCTCGCCGGCGTCCTGGGGCAGCTGGATGTGCTTGCCCCACATCTTGTGGCCGCCGGACTCCACCGAGACCAGGTACTTGCCGTCGGCCAGATCGGCGCTGGGATCCGCCTCGTCTCCGAGCGCGACCACCGGGCTGTTGCTCTCGGTCGGGGCGATGCTCGGCCGCTGCAGCGGGTCGGGATCGGCGGGGTCGTGCGCGTTGTCGTCGTTGACGAGGTACTTGAACTCCGCCAGGTTGGCGTCGGTCGCCAGGTCGTAGGGCTGGACGGTGATCGTCGCCGCATCGGCCGCCGCCGGATCGGCCACGAGGGAGATGCCGGCGAGAATCGGCACGATCAGGGCGAGAGCGCGAACCAGAAGCCGGTGGCGATGAGATTTTGCCCCGGACCTCGTCAAGGCGATGTCGTTCTGCTTCCTTGCTGTCTTCAAAGGTGCTTCTTGCTCTCCGAGTTGGCGCTGATCGGGACTGCGGCGAAACTAGCCCCACCCCTGGCTGCTGCCGCGATTCGTGACGGACTTGTCACCCAATCGTCACCGCGCGTTCATCCCCGCCCGGGACCGCGGGCGACAACTGGTCGGCGAGCATTCCTTGCGCGGTTTCGCACAGCAGATTGGCGCGATCTACTCATGCGAAAACGGTTGGTTCGGCCCAAATTGCGGTGTATGAGCACCGTGCTCGTCGTTGACGACGAGCCGAGGATGGTCAGCATGGTCCGCAGGGCGCTGGATGCGGACGGGCACTCAACCGAGGGGGCGACGGAGGGGGACAGCGGCTTGAAGCTGGCGCTGTCGGGGAGGTTCGATCTGATCATCCTCGACCTGCTGATGCCCGGCATCGACGGGACGACGGTGCTCGAACGAACCCTGGCCGAGCGTCCCGGCCAGCCGGTGCTCGTCCTCTCCGCCCTCTCCGACGCGGAGACGAAGGTGCGATGCTTCACGCTCGGTGCGGTCGACTACCTGGCCAAGCCGTTCGCCCTTGCCGAGCTCCGCGCGAGGGTGAAGGCGCGTATGAAGGCGACTCTGGCCGCGAACGGAAACGGGACTGGGTCCGCTGCGGCCGGGACGCTCTCTGCGGGGCGCATCCGCCTCGACGTGCAGCGGAGGGTCGCCGACGCCGGGGAAGGGCCGCGGCAGATGTCAAACCGCGAGTTCCTTCTCCTCAGGTACCTGATGAGCCACCCGGGCAAGGTTTGCACCCGTGAGGAGATTCTCACCGAGGTCTGGGGGTTCTCGTTCGACCCGGGCACGAATGTCGTCGACGTCTACATCGGTCGGCTGCGATCGAAGCTGGGCGCCTTCACGATCGAAACCGTGCGCAACGTCGGCTATGCGCTCTGTGTCTAGGCGCCACCTGCCCGAGGTCGTAACGAGCCACTGGCCCGAGATCGGCTGGGGGCTGTTCGCCGCCGCGAACGTGGCGGTGATGGTGTTGCTGCTCGAGGGCGAGACGATCCCCTTCCACTTCATCTGGGTGAGCCTTACGTTCGTCTACTGCTACCGGCTCTGGGGGTTGCGCGCCGCGCTCGGGGCGCTGGCAGCGGTCTGCCTGGTCGCCGGCGGCGCCCTCGCCTACAACCTCGCGGTCACGGATGGGCACTTCGACGAGCTGGCCGAGGTGCCGATGATGGCGGCGATGTTCCTGGCCGTGGTCTGGCACGCGCAACGCCGCCAGGCGGCGGTCGACAAGCTCCATCGCTCGGCGATGCGCGAGCACGACTTCGCCCGCGACGCGTCGCACCAGCTTCGGACCCCAATCAGCCTCGCGCGGGGGCACGCCGAGCTGATCCAGCTCCACACCTCGGACCCCCAGGTCACCGATGACACGAACGTGATCCTGGAGGAGCTGGCCCGGCTTGCACGGATCTCGGACCGGATGCTGATCCTCGCGATGGCCGACCACGGCAACTTTCTGGCCCCCGGGCCAGTGGATCTGAAGCGACTGGTCGAGGAGACAGCGCGGCGCTGGGCTGCCGCCGAGGATCGCGACTGGGAGGTCCAAATACGGGGCGACCGCACCCTGGTCGGCGACCGCGAGCGGATCGAGGCAGCCCTCGACGCGCTGATCGAGAACGCCGTCAAGGCCACCGAGGACGGCAACCGGATCACGGTTGAGCTCCGCCCCACCGGACGAACCGCCATTCTCGAGGTGTCCGACACCGGAGTCGGCATTTCCCCGGAGGATCTCAACTGCGTCTTCGATCGCTTCTGGCACGGCCACCCGTCGGGGAACGGAGCCAGGAACGGCACGGGCCTCGGCCTGGCGATGGTCAAGGCGATCGCCGAGGCGCATGGGGGATTTGCGAACGCCGCTCCGCGAGTCGGAGGAGGGACGACGATGAGGATGGTCCTCGCCGACTACAAGGTGCCCGAGGCACCACGGCCGGTGCTCCGCGAGAACTCGTAGCGATCGGCTCAGTCGAGCAAGTGCCTGGCGGCCCAGCTCGCGAGCTCTGGGCGCCTATGGACGCCGGTCTTACCGCGTATTGCGGAAAGATGGTTCTGCACCGTGCGCACCGAGAGCGACAGCTGTGTGGCGATCTCCTTATCGGTTTGACCCTCGGCAACGAGCGCAAGAACCTGCTTCTCGCGGCCCGTCAGCAGCCCGCGGACGGCCCCCAACTTGCCCGGCGAGATCTCCGGGTAGTCGCGGGCGAAGTCGGTCGCGGTCGAGGACTCGAACACGGTGCCGCCTCCGTACACGGTGACGACCGCACTTCGCAGCTCCCGCGCGCCTACCCGCTTGGTCACGTATCCGGCGGCTCCGGCGCTGGCGGCCTCGAGCATGCTGTCCGTCTTCTCCACCGCCGTCACGACGAGGACCGAGAGTCCCTCGACCTCCGCGCGTAGCCGCTCGATCAGGCCGATGCCGTTGCCATCGGGCAGCCGCAGGTCGAGCAGAACCACGTCGGGGCGGAGCTCGCGCGCGAGCTCGATCGCCTCGCTCGCATTGCCGGCCTCACCAACCACGCGGATCCCCGGGTCGGCCTCCAGGGCGAGCGCGAGCCCCTGCCGGGAAAGCGGGAAGTCATCGACGATGAGGACGCTGAGATCGATGCGTGCGGCTCCCGAGCGATCGGTACCCCGTAACCCTGACAGAGGCTCGTCGCCGCTGAGTTCAGCCCAAAGAGTGCGTGACCGCCCAGCGAGCGATCTGCGATCGGCGCGATACCCCTGTCTTCTGTCTGATCTTCGTCAGGTGGTACCCGACCGTCCGCGGCGAAACGAAGAGCTGTTCGGCGATCTCCTTGTCGGTCAGACCCCGGCTCACTAGATGCACGATGGTGCGCTCTCGCCCGGTCAGCCTCGGCCGCAGCGGCGAGGCCTCCCCGCGTGACGCTGCGGCGTACTCGCGCATCAGATGCGCCGCGAGGCATGGGGTGACCACCGAGCCCCCGTGATGCACGGCGACCACAGCCTCGCAGAGCTCCTCCACGGTGGCTCGCTTGGTCAAATAACCGACGGCCCCGGCGGTGACCGCGTCCAGCAGGACCTCCGGGTTCTCGTTGGCGGTAAGGACGAGGACCCGGGCCTCGGGAAGCTCCCGGCGATAGGCGAAAAGGGCTTCCATGCCCCCGTGCTCAGGCATCCCCAGGTCGAGGAGAACGACGTCTGGGTGCAACTCGTGACCGCGCTCGAGAGCCTCGCGCCCGTCGGCCGCGCGACCGACCACCTCGATCTCCGGATGCTCGGCGAGTGCGTTAGCAATCCCCTCGCGAACGAGCGAGAAGTCGTCGACGATCAGCACCCGGATGTTCACGGCCTTGATGCATTGTTGCATCGTGCGGCCAACGGCTCTACAGTCTGGTGGCGCGGAGGGACGCGCGATGAAGGAAACCAGCTCAGAGCCAGGGAATGGCAACCGGGCGCGCGGTGCTTTGCGCGGCCTGACGGTCTGCACCGAACTGGCGGGGCGCCGACCGTGACCGTCGCCCAGCGCAGGGGCTACGCGTTGGAGCTTGAGCGTGAGAACGCCGAACTCAAGGCGTTCGCCCACGTGATCGCGCACGATCTCGCCGAGGGACTGGGGACGATCGCGCTATTCGCCGACGCACTCGCAGTGCACCTCGCGGACGAGGTCGATTCCGACGCGGCCCGCGACCTCGACGGGATCAAGGCGGGCATCGCGCGCATGTGGTCGCTGATCGATGGGACGCTCGAGGGCGTCAGCGCCCCGCCCGGACCCAGGCGGGACGACCCGGTGGACGTCAACCTCATCCTGCGCGAGGCGATCTCGAGCGTCGAGGCCCGGGTCGTGTCGACCGGCGCTGCTGTAGTCGCCGAGCCGCTCCCGTGGGTCTCCGGCGACGCAAACCAGCTCACGCGTCTGTTCCAGAACCTGCTGGCGAACTCACTCAAGTTCCGGGATCCGCTACGCGCACCTCGGATCCGCATCAGCGCGACGCCGCAGGGGCGACGATGGCGGTTCGAGGTCGCGGACAACGGGACCGGCATCGCCCCCGAGGTTGCCGAGCGGGCGTTCGGTCGGCGATCGGAGGGACAGCCGGATGCCGCGCTCGGACTCGCGATCTGCCGCAGGATCGTTGCCGCTCACGGCGGCAAGATCCGTGCCGAGTCGCGACCGCGCGGAGGCACCAAGGTGAGCTTCGATCTGGGGCGAAGCGAGCAGCTGCCACTGGGGTTCGAAGACAGCCCCCTTGCCGGTGGCGACGCGTCGCGGACGCCTCCGTTCGAACTCACGGGCTAGCCGGCCCGGGCGACTGCCGTGTCGCCGGCTTCGCCCGGTGCTCCTCGATTCGCTTTCGAAACCCGAGGAAGTAGTCGACCCCCGAGGTCACCGTCATCGCGACGGCGGCGTAGAGCAGCAGGTCGGCCCAGATCCGGGGGAGGTCGAAGGCGATCAGGCAGATGATCGCGGCGACCTGGAGCAGGTCTTCGCCTTGCCGAGCCAACTCGCGGCGATCACGACGCCCTGCTAGGCGGCGACCCCGCGCAGACCGGTGACCGCGAGCTCTCGGGCGATGATCACCATCGCGATCCAGGCGTCGAGCCAGTCGAACGAGACCAGCGCGGCGAAGCGAGGCCGACAATCGGCGCCCACGTGCCGCCCTGGGCATGTGACGTTCCCGTCCGGACATCGTGATCCGTTGCCCGAAATCCATGCGGCAGTCTGTGCCCAGTGGCACCCCCTTGACTGCCCCTTTAGGCGGCTTGAGCGGTTCAACACGCAAACGGCTCCAAGGCCGGATTCGCGTGCTAGAGCCGAAGGCGCCTGCCAGAATCGAACCGGCGTAAACGGCTTTGCAGGCCGCGCATGGGGGGTCGGATTTGGCTTGTTCAAGCCGGATTCGGGGGCTGTGCGCCAGTCCATGCGCCAGTGACGCCGGTTGAGCGAGCCGCTGGGCGTCGACGCTTCGGAACAATTGCGCTTCGCATGGAGCCCGTCGCGAAACCCTGGGCGCCGGTGGCGAGCGGGCAATAAGGAGCGAGATCCCGAGCCGCGACGGCCAGTTCAGGCCGCCACGGACGAGGAGCGAGACTTTCTCGATGAGGGCTCGAGCGGTGTCTCTCGAGCCACCGAAGGTCCGCGTTCGGGTCATCCTGAAATCGGGATCCGCGAAGCAGGAGGTCCGGTCGCCCGAAGCGCTCCCGCGCGAGGCGGCTGAGCACTGATTGCAGCGATCAGCGCCGCGCGAGAGGCTAAGTCAGAAGTTGATCTGCCCTGGCTAGCGCGGGCGGCGCAGATATCTCGGCCGCGTCCGTCGAGGTGGATCCGGATGACGACCAGCGAACGCCGACGAGATCATGGCCACCCTCAAGGAGATGGGCGTGATCCGTGAGTCAGACGAAGACTCCTGACCTGTTCCACTCGTCGCCCAAACCGATATTTCGCCGTTCGGCCACATTCCATCCGATCTGGGTGACGACTCCCCAGGCGCGATCTGAGAGCTTGGGTGACCGCCGCGTCCCCTCTGACCAACCAGAAAGGCCCCGAGCATCAATGGCACAAAGCTTCAAGGGAAAAATCTCCCTCGATATCCGCGACTCGGAGGGCGACTGGGATCCGTTCCTGCCGCCCAAGGCACCGGAGGGCGCGCCAAACGTCCTCCTGCTGTCTTGGGATGACATTGGCTACGGAACGATGGATGTCTTCGGCGGCCCGGTCGAAACGCCGAACATGCGCCGCATAGCCGAGATGGGGGTGCGCTACTCGAACTTCCACACCACGGCGCTTTGCTCGCCCACCCGAGCCTCGCTGCTTAACGGACGCAACGCGACCTCGAACGGGATGGCGACGATCGCGGAATTCGGCTCCGGATTCCCCGGGATCTCCACTCGGATCCCGTTCGAGAACGGCCTGATCTCCGAGGTCCTGGCCGAGCAGGGCTACAGCACCTACTGCGTCGGCAAGTGGCATCTCACGCCGGGCGACGAGACCACGCTCGCCTCGTTCAAGGGCCGCTGGCCGCTCGGCCGCGGGTTCGAGCGCTTCTACGGGTTCCTCGGCGGCGAGTCGAACAGCTGGTATCCCGATCTCGTCTACGACAACCACCAAATTGACGCCCCGGCGGCGCCCGAGGAGGGCTATCACCTCTCGAAGGACCTCTCGGACAAGGCGATCGAGTTCATCCGCGACGCCAAGGCCGTCGACCCGGACAAGCCGTTCTTCTTGTATCTCGCCTCCCAGGCCGGCCACGCACCGCACCACGTGCCGAAGGAGTGGGCGGACCGCTACAAGGGCAAGTTCGATGAGGGCTACGAGGCGATCCGAGCAGAGATCCTCCAGCGACAGAAGGAGCTCGGCCTGCTGCCCGAGGAAACCCAGCTCTCGGTCATCAACCCGCACGGCGAGCCGAACGTCACCGGGCCCGACGGACAGCCCTGGCCGGCGTTGGACACGGTGCGGCCCTGGGATTCGCTGAGCGCCGACGAACAGCGTCTGTTCTCGCGCATGGCCGAGGTCTTTGCCGGCTACATCTCCTATACCGACCACGAGCTCGGGCGAGTCCTCGACTACCTCGAAGAATCAGACCAGCTCGACAACACGCTGATCGTCGTCGTCTCCGACAACGGCGGCAGCGGCGAGGGCGGACCCAACGGCTCCTTCAACGAGTGGCGCTTCTTCAACGGAATCGCCGACTCCACCGAGCTGACCATTCCCCACATGGACGAGCTCGGCAGCCCGGCTTCCTACAACCACTACACGACCGGCTGGGCCTGGGCCTTCGACACGCCGTTTCCCTACTGGAAGCGCTGGGCCGGCTATGAGGGCGGGGTCGCGGACATGTGCTTCATAGCCTGGCCGGCAAAGATCGAGCCCCAGGCTCAGCCTCGCGACCAGTACATCCACGCGGTCGACATCGTGCCGACGATCTACGAGTTGCTTGGCATCGATCCGCCCGAGGTAATCAAGGGCTACCCGCAGAGCCCGATCGAGGGAGAGAGCTTCGCCGCGTCGCTCACCGACGCTGATGCCCCAGGCAAGGAAACCCAGTTCTACGCGATGCTCGGCCAGCGTTCGATCTACCACCAGGGCTGGCTCGCCTGCACCCTCCACCCGCCGCTCAGCGGATGGGGCAAGTTCGATCAGGACGTCTGGGAGCTCTACAACCTCAACGAGGATCGAGCGCAGTCGACTGACCTTGCCGCCCAGGAGCCCGTACGCCTGAGCCGAGCTGAAGAGTCTGTGGTTCTACTACGCCGGGATCTACAACGGGCTCCCGCTCGACGACCGGACCGCGCTCGAACAGGTCCTCGCCGAGCGGCCTCACGCCGGGAAGGACCGCGAGCAGTACGATGTACTTCCCCGACTGCGCCGATGTCCCCGAGGAGGGCGGCGTGCGGATCACCGGGCGCTCCTACACGATCGCGGCCGGTGTCAAGATCGATTCGGCCGATGCCCGAGGGCGTCATATTCGCCCATGGGGGCGTTGCCGGCGGCCATAGCCTCTACGTCAAGGACGGCCGCCTGCGCTACGCGTTCAACTGGGTCGGGACCCACATCCAGGACGTCGTCGCCGATCGCGATATCGCCGCTGGCCAGCACATCTACTCGGCGGAGTTCTCGATGACCGGGCAAGAACGAGGACCCCGCGATGCCAGGCTTCGCCGGCTTCCTCAACCTCTTTATGGACGCTGAGCAGGTCGGCAGCACCGAGATCGTCACCCAGCCGGGCGTCTTCTGCTTGGTCGGTGACGGGATCTGCGTCGGGCGCGACAGCGCCTCTCCGGTCACCCCGGACTACACGGCCCCATTTCGGTTCACCGGCGGGACGATCGACAAGGTCGTCGTCGACGTATCGGGAGAGCCATACATCGACCATGAGGCTCAGGTCCGGGCCTGGTTCATGCGCGACTAGGCCGGGCTGCCCATCGAACCCGCGCGGCATCCTGGCTCAACCGGGAGTTGCGCTTCCATGCAAAACGACGACGCGGGGCTGACCCTCGCGATCACTGTCTGCGTCGACGCGATGACCGATCGCGGCGACTGAGCTCGTCCGGTTCAGGTCGTTCGAGCGCAGCCTCAACGTCGTAGCCGAGCGCGAGGGCGACCTTCGCCACGCACCCGACGACTCGCGCGGCGCCCGTCACCGGGGTCACGGCCTCGAGGCTGGCGACCACCTCGTCCTTCGTCGCCCCCGCAGCCAGGGCGCGCTCGACCGCGTGCTGGAATGAAGTCGGGGGCGCATCCACGGCAACTGCCGCCGCGACCCGAACGAGCGCCGCCGTCCGTGCGTCAATGACGGACGTCGCGAACGAGCTCCCGTCAACCGCGACCCCCTTGAGAAGGGCATCGTCGTGCACGGCGAGCCGACGCAGGTGCTGCTTGTACTCCTCCATTGGCCTGACGTATCTGACCGGATGAGGCCGGCCGGCGCATCATCCATTCGGGATGAGATCTTCACGGGGTGGGTAGATCGAGCTCTCCAGGAGTCCGAAGCCGACCGCGCGCTCAACCGCCTCACTGCGTGAGGAGGCGCCGAACTTGCGGTAGATCCCAACCGCCTCGCTCTTGACGGTATTGCGCGAGATGAACAGCCTGCTTGCAATCTCCGGGAACGTGAGGTGGGTGGCCAGGTATGGGAGCAGCCGAAGCTCCGCGCCGGTAAGGCTCATCGCCCAGGCACCGTCCGGGCCGGAGGTCGCCGCGACACGTTCGTGCAGCTCACGCGCATCGTCGACCAAACGCCCCATGTGCGGCCGGCGCTCGAGAACCTGCTCGGTCTCGGCGAGGATCGTGCGGGCCGGGCCGGCCTCCGCAAGGGCGAGATGAGCGCGGGTGAGTTCGAGCCCGACCTGGATCGTCAGCCATGGCAGGCCGTGGTCGAGCATCGGCCGCAGACGATGAGCGCTGGCGATCGCGGTGCGCGCATCGTCCTGCCGCGACTCGTGGAGGGCGACCCGCGCCGTCGCCACGTGCACCAGAGCGCTG
Source organism: uncultured Solirubrobacterales bacterium (assembly GCA_963729065.1). Classification (GTDB taxonomy): domain Bacteria; phylum Actinomycetota; class Thermoleophilia; order Solirubrobacterales; family 70-9; genus WHSW01. Next base: position 461,897 of record CAVSMS010000004.1, on the reverse strand, counting down.
GTCGAGTAGTCGCTCAGGCCCATTTCCTCGATCAGCGCCTGCCCTGCTCGGGCGTGCTCAGCCGCGCCCGCCCAGGATCCCTGCCCCGCGGCCAGGAGGGCAAGTTGTGACTGAGCGACGAAGACGACGTCCGTCCCGCCGCTCGCGAGCCCCATCTCGACCGCGGCCGTGAGGTCCTCCGTCGCTCGATCAAACGTGCCGCCCAAGGCGTGCGCGATACCGCGGATCGCGATCGCGGCCGACCTCCAACCGCTCTCCGGCGAGAGCAGGTCCAGGGCCAGCTCGGTGTCGGCAAGCGCCGGTTCGACCCCGTCTCGCATCATGCACGCACGCAGGCTGGCAACCCAGGGTTCGATCGTGGCGCTGCCGTCGGAGAGCGCGATCGTCGAGCTCGTCCCCTCCGCGAGCGCGAGCCACTGCTCGGCCTCCGCCGGTCGCCCGGTCAGCGCGCGTATCCAGGCTCCCTGGACCGCAAGCGCGGGGTACCTCCTCAGCTCGTCGTCGCTGAACCAGCTCAGGTACTCCTCGACGGTCCCGATGCGGCCGTCGTAGTAGAGGCCGAGCGCCAGGGTGTCGACCAGACCCGCGACGGTGTCGGTCTCACCCGCGGCGTGTCCGTAGACGACCGCTGCCTCCGTCAGGCCGTTGGCGATGCACCACTCCATCGCCCGACGGTTGAGCGCCGGCGGAAGATCGGGCTCGCCGCGCTCGAGCTCAGCTCGCAGCAACGCCGCGAACAGGTGGTGGTATCGGTACCACTCACCCCGTCGGTCGAGCGGAATGACAAAGCCGTTTCTGCGCTCGAGGCCTTCGAGCGTCTGTGCCGACCGCGTCGTCTGGAGAACGGAGTCGCAGAGACCACCACACAGCCGGTCGAGCACCGACGTCTGGGTGAGAAAGCGCGCCTCGTCCGGGGGCAGGCGAGAGAGCAGCTCATCGCGGAAGTAATCGGCGACGAAGCGGTCGGCGCCGGAAAAGGCCGCCGCGCTTGCCTCGCTCGGCGCCCCGGCCCGCATCGAAAGCGCCGCCAGATAAAGCCCGGCGGGCCAGCCTTCGGTGCGCTCGATCAACTCTGAGAGCTCACTTGCATCGAGTTCGACCCCGGCGGCCTCCAGCAACGACTGAGCCTCCTGTTCGTCCAGTCGCAGCTCGGCGGTGCGGATCTCCTCGACCAATCCCTGCGCCCTCCAGCGGCCGATCGGGAGCGCCGGCTCCTCTCTGCTGGCGATCGCGAACTGAGAGCCGGAGGGCACATAGTCGAACAGCTCGGCGAGTACGTCCATGCACGACGGGTTGGCCACGGCGTGCAGATCGTCGAGCGCCAGCACCAGCGGCCGGTCGACCTCCGCCAGGGCGCGCCCCAGCCGCGGCACACGCTTCGACCAGGTGGATCCCCCTGGGCCGGAGAGCGCGTCGAACACCGCGCTCGGGACCGGTTCGACCCGATGGATCGCACTCGCGACATATCGCAGGAGGACCACGGGGTCCGTGTCCCGGCGATCCAACGCCACCCAAGCGAATGGACGCGGATCAGCCTCAGCCCATTCCGCGAGCAGGCTCGTCTTGCCATACCCGACGGGCGCGATCACGGTCACGAGCGGGGCTTGCGATTCGCGGAGCCGCGTAATCACCTCGGCCTTCGCCACGGTACCGGTCCGCGCCTGGGGCGCCGCGAGCTTGACCTCCGCGAGATCGAAGGGGACTTCCGCGGCGGCCATCGCGATCCAGATGCTATGCCAGCGTTCGAGACGGCCGGGCGCTCGCCAGTGCTCGATTTCACCCGATCGGTATGGGGACGTGCGGCAGGCACGTGACTACGGTCGCCTTCATGGGCACCGAAAGGGTTAAAACGTGAGCGAGGGAAAGGTGAAAAGCGGCCGCCGCGCGCTGCCGATCACCCTCGTCGTCCTCGCGACGATCGTCGGGATCGTCTCCGTGTTCGCCCTCTGGGCCAAGCGCCAACTGCTGGAGACCGAGACCTAGAGCACCACCAGCGAGGAGCTACCCAGCAGCCCGAGATTCAGGACGCGCTCTCAACTTTCATCGTCACCGCTATCTTCGACACGTCGACGTCGAGGCCGAGCTCGCCGACCGCCTGCCCGCGCAGCTCGCACCGCTTGCAGGCCCAGCGGCCGGAGCGCTGCGCAGCGCGGCCGACGACGTCGCCCACGAGGCGCTCGAGCAACCGGAAGTCCAGGCGCTCTGGGTGCAGGCGAGCGCCGCCGCGCAGAGCAAGCTGATCGCGCTGATCGACGACGAGGGCGAGTTCGTCGCCACGACCGGCGGTGTGGTGAGCCTCGATCTCAGGTCGTTGCTCGAGGCCGTGGCCGAGCAACTCGGGATCGGGTCGGAGCTCGTCGCCGAGCTCCCGGCCAAGGCGAGCTCGATCGAGATCATGAAATCGAGCGAGCTCGACGCCGCGCAGACGGGCCTCAACGTCCTACCGACCTTGGGTTATGCGCTGACCGCGCTCGTCCTGCTCCTCTACGCCCTCGCCATCTTCCTCGCCGGCGACCGCCGCCGCGCAACCCTGCGTGCAGTCGGCTTCGGCTTCATCGTGGTCGGCGCGGTCGTCCTCTTCGCCCGCGGTGCCGGCGGCAACCTCGTGGGTGACTCCGGACGCCGCGGTCAGGGCGACGTTCGACATCGGGACCTCGCTGATGCTCGAGACCGGCCACTCGATCGTCGCCTACGGGATCGTGATCGTGCTCGCCACCTGGCTCGCGGGCCCCAGCCGCTGGGCGACCTCGGCCCGTCACACGGTCACCCCGTATCTGCGCGAGCCGAGCTACGCCTACGGCGGCCTCGCGGCGGCCCTGGCGCTGGTCTTCTGGTGGGATCCCGTGATCGCGACCCGCCGGCTCGTGCCGCCGCTGCTGCTGATCGCATTTGCGGTTCTGGGGACCGAGGTGCTGCGGCGCCAGGTGACCCGCGAGTTCCCGGACCGGGTTCTGGCCGCTCCCGCGTAGGTCTGGGAATTTCATCCAATCTGGGCGGTGTGCTCCGGGTCGGCCAATGATGGGATTCGCCGGACACTCAGACGACCGAGCGGCGCCGTAAACGCGTCCCTCGACAAGAGAAAGGAATCGACAATGAGAGGTGCGGGTCGCATGATGTTCGCGGCGATCGTCCTTTTGATCGTCGGCACGCTCAACATCGTCTATGGGATCGGCGCCCTCGACGATGCCAACTACTTCGCCGGCGACACCCGGTTCGTGCTCGACGACCTCAACACCCTCGGGTGGGTGCTCATCCTCCTGGGTGTGCTCGAGCTGACCGCCGGCTTCTCGCTGATGAGCGGGCGGACGTATGGACGGGTCATCGGTATCACCGCCGGCAGCCTCGGCGCAATCGGCGCGCTGTTCTCGGTCGGCGGGGCGAACCCCTGGTGGTCGCTTTGCGTGTTCGCGCTCTGCGTGTTCGTTGTCCACGGCATCGTGGTCTTCGGCGAGGACGAGCGCGTCGCGTAAGTCAGGCGTCTGGGAGCCCGGCCGCCGAGCCGGGCTCCCGGTGCATCAGGCTGCGGGTTCGCGTCACCGTGGACGCCGCGCTCTCCACTCGCCCGCCCAGCGAGGGCCCACCCAAAAGGTCTACGCCCCATGCAAAGGAGAACTCTTGGCCCCTACCCCCGTGCCTGTGGCATCCGAGTGGTGCGCCAATCTATGCGCCAGCGACGTCCGTTGACCGCGCCTGCGCGGACGTCACTCACGCTCGAGTGAAGGCGCCTGCCGGAATCGAACCGGCGTACACGGCTTTGCAGGCCGCTGCGTAACCACTCCGCCAAGGCGCCGCGGAAGGGCGCAAGCGTACCGGCGCGCCGTCCGCGGCTCGGGCCTACGTTTGCGCTCGATCGGCTAGGGCCCGACTGGGCGAGCACCTGGCCCGGGCCTGGCCGAACCGGGCTCAGTTAGTCGGAGTCGTTACGCAGACCACCTCCGAGCTGTTCGTGGACGACACTTCGACCGCTGGGCCGATGCCCGTCACCGCCATGGCGAAGAAACCCGTGCCGGTGCCGGCCGCCGTGTAGAACTCCTCGGTCCAAAATCGCTCGTCCGGGTCGAGGTTGGGGATCGTGTGGTTTGCGGCCACCAGGGCCTCTCCCAGCGTCGGCACGCGCAGCTCCATCGAATCGCAGAGTTGGTGCGCGCCCAGCCATTGGCTGTTGGAGTTCGTGTTGCGAACGCAGAGTTCACCGATCCGGATGGTGCCGTGGGTGCAGGTATCGACTCCGCTCTGGTTGACGATGTCTTTGCCGGTCAACCCGCCGTTCGGGAGCGTGTCGTCGCGCACGTCGACGGACTTGACTTGGCCGTTGACGATGTCGGAGCTGAAGACGGTGTTGGCGGCGTAGGCGCTGCCGGTGCCGAGCGCGATCAGCAGCGCGAGCACGCCGATCCACTGGGCGCGCAGGTGAGCGAGGACGGTGCGACGCATGAGGGGACTCCTCCCTTCGTAGGCTGAGAATGAACCGCGGGGGCCCCTACGGGCACCCGTCGCTGCCGGACGGCCTGCAGCGGAAACTGATCCCGTCGAGGTAGACGCGGTGGGCGGCGGTATCGGCCGCGACGAAGCCAAGGTTGGTGACGACGATCGTGTTGACGAACCGGGGGGTGGCGAGGGTGTCGGACCGTGCGACGAACGCGTTGAGCCCGGTGGCCGCGCCGCGGTAGCCGGGTGGCAGTTTGAAGATCGGGCTCTTCGAATCCATCGGTCTCGGGGTCCCGTTCCTGATGCAGGCCACCGACCCTTGCAAATGGACGATCCCGTCTCGATCCCTCAGATATCCGACGTCGTCCGAAGTCCAATTGCCCAGGCCGCTGGGGCTGGTGCATGCCAGCAGGTCCGGAACGATCAGCTGCGCCGCCGGCGAGAGCTTGGCCTCGGTCACCGCGCCGTCGCCCAGATCGACGGTCTGCACCTGACCGGTGGCGATCTTGGACGACCGCACCGCGCTTTGGCCGAGGTCCGCGGTCTTCACCTCGCCATCGACGATGTCGGAGCTGAAGACCGTGTCGGCGGCGTAGGCGGTGCCGCCGGTGATCACCACGACCAGGGCGAGCGCTCCCATCCACTGAGCGCGCAGGTGGGCAAGGACGTTGCGGAGCATCGGGCTCTCTCCCTTCGTTGCTGGACCCCCATACTCTCCCGCACGCGTTAGGGTCGGAACGCATGGCGGAGATCCAAGAGCGCAGGGCCGGGCCGATCGCCTACCGGGAGATCGTCCCGGACCGCGACGAGCAGGGCCCGCCGGTGGTCTGCCTGCACGGATTCCCGGAGAGCTCGCGGATGTGGATCGCGGTCATGGAGGCGCTCGAGGCCGCCGGCCGGCGCGTGGTCGCGCCGGACCTCTTCGGGCTCGGCGACTCCGAGTCGTCCGGCCCGCAGACCTTCGAGGCCAACCTCGCGACCTTCACCGAGTTCATGGACGGCCTCGACTACGGCGAGGTCGCCGTCTGCGTGCACGACTGGGGCGGATTCCTCGGCCTCGCCTGGGCGTGCGACCACCCCGACGATGTCACCGGCCTGGTGATCTCGGCCGCCGGCTTCTTCGCGGACGGGAAGTGGCACGGGATGGCGGAGGCGATCCGGTCGCCCGAGGGCGATCAGATCGTCGCCGGGATCGATCGCGACGGCTTCGCCGCCCTGCTGCGCTCCTCGGGCGCGGACGCGTTCACCGACGAGGACATCGACGCCTACTGGCGGCCGTTCGCCGACGGGCGCGGCCAGCGGGCGACGCTCGACTTCTATCGCTCGATGGACTTCGAGAAGCTCGGTCCCTGGCAGGGCAAGCTCGGCGAGCTCGGGGTCCCGGCCCTCGTGCTGTGGGGCGGCAACGACGAGTTCGCCCCGCTCGCCACCGCGCATCGGTTCGAGCGCGAGATCCCGGACTCGAAGCTGGTGGTGCTCGACGGCGCCGGGCACTTCGTGATCGAGGAGCACCGCGAGCGCTGCGCGAAGGAGATCGCCGCCTTCCTGGGCAGCTGAGCTACTCGCCCTACTCGAGCACGACGAGCGCGTCCAGCTCGGCTCGGCCGGAGACGTCCCTGACCGTGACCCGGTAGTTCTTGGCCGGGTTGAGACCGGACTCGACGAACACGAGCCGTCGAGGTGCCACGGTGCCGGGGCTGAGGTCGATCGTCTGGCAGCGGACCACGACGCCGGCGGTGAGGTCGTTGACGCAGATACGGGCCGATCCCAGGTTGTTCGCCAGCGGCATCACGACCCCGAGTCCCCGACCCTGGAAGCGGCTCGTCGCGGTCGCTCCCGCCGTCGTCGTCGGCATCAGGAAGCCGCCGAACGCCGTCGCCCGCGCGACGCGCGCCGACCATCCGGGGGTGTAGCCGACGGTGCGCGTGGTCTTCCTGGCGGGTGACCGTCTCGAACTGCGGCCCCAGGGCGGCGGAACTGATGTTGCCGGCGGCGTCGCGCGCCTGCACCCGGTAGCGGTACCTCGTTCCCGGCGTCAGGACGCGGTCGGACAGCGCTGGACGCCTGCCAGCTCGTGACGTTGAGGAACGAGCCGCCGCCGACCCGCTCCTGCAGGCGGTAGCGGAGGCCGGCGCTGCGGTGTGACGTTGTCGGTCGCCGCGGGCCAGCTGATCCGCACGGGCAGCGAGGGCGCCGAGGTGTTGGTGCCGAGCTGCGTCGCGGCGCGCAGCGTCGCCGTTGGCGCCTGCGCGACCGGCTTGGTCGTATCGGGCGCGGGGGCGCCGTAGACCTTGAGCTCCGCCATGTCCATCCAGTCGGCGCCGCTGCCCGCGCTCGATTGCGGGGCGAGCATCGTGAAGCGCACGAACCGGACGCCGGCCGTCCCGCCGGACGGCGTGAGCAGGTTCAGGTGGTGGTTTTGTGAGGCGGTGAAGGTGCCCGTGTTCGTCTGGGTGAAGGCGCGTCCCGTTGGGAGAGGTCTCGATCCGGTAGGAGCCGACCGAGGCGTTGTCGTCGTCGCCGCAGACGGCGCCCGGATCGACCGCGAACTGAGTCAGGTTGATCGCCTGGGGAAGCTGGATCGTGATCTGCTTCGTCCCGCCGGGTCCCTGCGAGCTCGTCGGCGAGGTGCTGCTCCAGCCCGTCCGCGTGTGAACCGTCGATCGCGCCGCCTGGGCCGCATCCGCTGGAGCTCAGATCGGGCGGCGAGAACGAGCTGACCTGGCCGCCGCCGTCGGCCTGGGCCCAGTTGCGGCGAACGGTGAAGTTGCGGGTGGTCGAACCGCTGACCGACACGTTGGTGGCCACGACGCGGTCATAACCGGGCCCGCCGACGAACACGTAGGGATAGGTGGCGTTCGGGACGTTCGGGATCGAATAGGCGCCGGTCGCGTCGGCGGTGTCGGCCAGGTCCCCGGCGAAGCCCGTGCCGTGGCCGCCGATCTCGACCCTCGCCCCGGCGGCGGGCCCGCCGCCGTCGACGCGGGTCACCGTCCCGTGGAGCGTCCCGCGCGGCGCGCCCGGTGCGGGCGGGGGCGAGAAGTTCGCGATCGGGTCGACGTCGTCGCCGTCGAGCGTGCCCGCGAAGTAGCCCATCCCGCGGCGCGCGAACACGGCCCAGAGCGCGTCGGTGTCGTCGCTGCCGGCGAACGGGCCACCGGCGGCCGTGGCGACGGTCTCGGCCTGGAGGATCGCGTTGCGCATGTCGAGGAACGACGGGGTCGGCGGCGAGAGCTCCATCGCGCGGGTGATGTAGGTGGCCGCGCGGGTCTGGCCGGCGGTCGCACCCCATTTCGCGATCAGCCCCTGCCGCAGCTCCCACAGGGTCTGCCCCCAGATCTCGCCGTCGCCGTGGACCTCGGGCGTTCCGGCGACCTGGCCGTAATCGTCGTAGCCATAGCCGCCGTTGCCGGCACCGTTGAAGTTCACGCACGGATCGCTCGTGACCGCGACCGGGCAGTCGACCGGCTGGCTGCGAAGGCCGGGACCTCCGGCGACGTAGTAGCCGGGGTTGACGTCGCCGACCTCGGCATTGTCGACGTCGAAGCCCTGCGCGACGAGGAAGTCCATCGCGTAGTAGTCGCTCCACCCCTCCCCCATCGCACCCGATTGCTGCGAGGCGAGCGCCGGGTCGCCGTCGTTGTCGGTCACCAGACGCGACGACAGCCCGTGCGCGTACTCGTGGTAGACGATCGAGGCGTCGTCGCCGGCGTTTGCGTCGCCGCCGTTCGGGGCCAGGCCCGTGTCGAGGAACATCTGCATCCGCGGCGGCGCGCCGTCGCGAGCGGTTTCCATGCTCGCGGTGTTGAAGTGATCGCCGTCGGGAAAGCCGGCGGCGGTGTTGGCGCCGTCGAGGGCCTCGGCCCGGACCGCGTCGCCCCCCTGGCCCTCACCGCTCGAGTTCGTGACCTGGAAGTTCCCGGCGGCCTCGGTGAACCCGATCGGGCTCTGGGCCAGCCAGTCGTGGAACCGGTTGACGAAATGGAAGAGCTGGGTTGCGTTCTGGCGCATGTTCGTCTGCCAGCTGTTGGCGGTGAACGAATCCCACGAACAGGGGAAGTTGGTCGTGTCGGGACACGCGAAACCGTCGAACGCGGTGAGCGGGTAGTTCCAGTTGCTCCCGCTGCTCGGCGGAACCTCGTCGGTCGCCGCCGCGGAGTCGTCGTCGAGGAAGTCGAAGTAGACGTGGGCGTTGTTGCCGGAGAGGGTTGTCGCCGCCGACGCCAGCCACCCGGGGGCCGTGAAGTCGCGGCTGGTGGCGACCCCCGAGTTGTTCAGGGGCAGCGGGCCCGGGAAGTAATCCCAGGCGAGGCCGGTGGCGAACTCGACCGTGTTGTGGCGGCGCAGCACCGCCGCGCTTTGAGCGTCGATGACGTAGTCGTAGATCTGGGTCGAGGACCTCTCGACCCGCACTCGCCAGGCAAGGCGCGGGCCGCCGAAGCCGGTGAAGATCGTCAGCCGCGCGGCGTTGTCCCCGGCGAACTCGGTCGCTTGCCGCGCGCCGGGCCGTGTCTCGGTCGCCCGCGGCGCCGGACCGCGTGCTCCCGCATCGTCGCGGGCCGCCGCGAGCGCCTGGCTCGCGCTCAGCGCCGGCTCGGTCGAGCGCAGCTCGAGATCGGGCTCCGGAGATCCGCCGACGTTGACCAGCCGCCCGCTCGCGCTCACCGCCGCCCGCAGCCCGTTGTCGAGCGTCGGGATCCCGCCATCGGTCTGCGCCCAGGTCAGGTGGGTGGTGCCGAGGACATCCCGGTAGCTGCGGGTCAGGCGCAGCGCCGCGAGATCGCCCGAGTCGAGCCCGAAGACCCGCGGTCGCTCGCGGACGTAGGCGAGCGCGATCGCCGGCGGCCGCCGGTCGCTTGCCCCGGTGAGGAACCCGTCGAGCTTCGCCACCAGGCGCGGAGTCCCGGTGACCGGATCGACGTCCACGACCCCGAGCGGCCCCAGGCCGCGAGCCAGCGTCGCGGTCGCCTGCGCCCGCCCCTGCGGCTGCGCGGCCTCACGGCCCCGATTGGCCGGCGCGCTTCGCACGTCGTAGGCCGCGCGCCCGTCGCGGGCCTGCGTCGGGCCGATCGCGAGCGCGGCGCCCGGGACCGGGCCGACGATGGCGCAGGCCGCCAGCGCGGCCACCCAACCGCTGTGCCGAACCCGCGCGATCGCGGGCGGGGGTCCGGGTCGGCTTCCATGCTCGATTTGCTCTGCCATGGCCCTGCTCTTGGCCTCGGCGCAGAGTACCAGCGCCCAAGCGCCGACAAACGGAGAATCGTGGGGCCCGAGTCGCCGCTAGTTGAGGTTCATACGCACTCGGACGACGCTGCCGTCGGCCCCGGTTCGCACCTGGACCTGGTCGCAGACCTGGCTCACGATCCAGAGGCCGCGCCCGTTGATCTGGTCGGGGCTCGGACGCCGGCGACCGATCGACGTGTCGTCGATGTGCCCTCGGTCTGCCACCTCGCAGACGAACGCGTCGGGCTCGGCCCACACCCGCACCCGGCCCCTGCCGCCGCCATGGAGGATGCTGTTCGCCGCCAGCTCGCTCGCGGCGAGCACGACGTCGCTCCGCCTCCCGCCGCTGACCCCGGCCAGCTCCGCGGCCTCGCCGACGAACTGCCGCACGGCGCTGAGCCGCGTGCGGTCGAAGTTGAGCTCATCCGTGGCCTCCGGGGCACCCGGCAGGCTGCGGACGAAGGACGGCGGTGCCTGCGGGGGCGCCGCCTCGGCGTACCCGGGAGGGCGCTCACCCACGGCCCGGCTCCTCACCTGATCGTGGGCAGGCATCCGATACCGCCTTACTCCAAAACCCGCCACTCATGTGGAGTTGGTACCCCACATGCCGGGTTCCGAACACCAGTGGTGGTGAACCGTGCGATCTGAATCGTTCCGGCCGCACAGCGGGCTCGCCGGTTCGCGGCGAGCCCGCCCGTATCCACCGGGGCCGATCAGGCCGCCGCCGGCTCGATGTTCTGATTGATCCTGAAGCGGTTGTCGGGGTCGTAGTTCGCCTTGATCTGGGCGAGCCGGTCGTAGTTGTCGCCGTAGCTCGCGCGGACCCGCTCGCTGGCCCTCGTCCATCATCATGTTCACGTAGGCGCCGCCGGCCGAGTAGGGATGCAGCGCCTCCTGGTAGCCGACGCTCCAGTTGCGGATCGCGTCGACGTTCGCCGGATCCGGGTCGACGCCGGCGAACACCGAGCCCCAGTTGGCGTCGCGGTAGGCCCACGCCGTGTCCGAGGAATCCGGGTCGTGCGCGGCACCGTCGATCGGATACAGGTGCATCGTCGACTTCCAGGTCGGCATCTCGGGGCCGTACTTGGCGTGCACGTCGACCGCCTCGTCGGGGATCTCCTTGACGAAGTCGGCGCGCCAGTACCACTGGTCGCCCTTCGGGTAGACGCCGTCGAACGCGCCCTGGATGGCCGGGTGCGGCATCGCCTGCGGCCCGTGCAACAGCGGCTCGGGGGTTGCCTCGAGCAACGGGGCCATCAGCTTCGCCGCCGCCTCCTCGTCGTCGCCGACGTAGCACCAGACGATCCCGCTCACCTGGCGGAGGTGAAGCTCCTCGGGGAACGGGTCGCCCGGGGGCACCGATCCGTAGAGGAAGAACCCGTTGAGCTCGCGCGGGGCCGCCGTGATGAAGTCGCGGTACACGCGCAGCACCTCGGGGCCCTGCTCGACCGACCAGAACGTCGGTCCGGCGACGACCGTGTCGACGTCGTGGAGACGGAACTCGAACTCCGTGACGACGCCGAAGTTGCCGCCGCCGCCGCGGATCGCCCAGTGGAGATCCGGGTTCTCGTCGGCGCTCGCGCGGACGCGCTCGCCGCTTGCGAGCACCATCTCGGCCGCGAGCAGGTTGTCGATCGAGAGCCCGCACTTGCGGGTCAGGTGCCCGAGGCCGCCGCCGAGGGTCAGGCCGCCGACGCCCGTGGTCGAGATGATCCCGCTCGGGGTCGCGAGGCCGTGCTCGTTCGTGGCGGCGTCGACCTCGCCCCAGGTGCAGCCGCCGCCGACGCGGACGGTGCGGGCCTCCGGGTCGACCTGGATCGTCTTCATCGGCGAGAGGTCGATCACGACCCCGTCATCGACGGTGCCGAGGCCGCCGCCGTTGTGGCCGCCGCCGCGGATCGCCAGCGGCAGGTCGTGCTCGGTGGCGAACCGGATGACCTTGGCGACGTCGTCCGGGCTCGTGCAGCGGGCGATCAGCGCCGGGCTGCGGTCGATCATCGCGTTGTAGACGGGGCTCGCCTCGGCGTAGGCCGCGTCGTCGGGACCGATCAGCTCGCCTCCGAAACCGCTCAGCTCCTGGCTTGCGGCCTCGGCGGGTGTGGTCGTCGTGCTCATGCTTCCCCTTCTGAAGTGGATTCCAGATCGTCCTGGATCGACCCTAAGCGCCCGCCGTGGCCCTGTCATGACCCGAGTTGACCCATTTCTCGCCCGGCCCACGCCCGCCGGCCGCGAGCGCGCATAGTCAGACCTGACTATGGTGGGCAACGGCGCCATGCAGGAACTCCCCGGCTCGCTCGGTCTCGTCTCGACGCTTCCGTTCGTCGGCCGCGCGGCCGAGCTCGACACCCTGCGGGCGCTGCTGCCGCGGGCCGAGGGCGAAGGGCGCCGGGTCGTCCTGGTCGGCGGCGAACCGGGCTCGGGCAAGAGCCGGCTGGTGCGCGAATTCTCCGCCGAGGCCGCGGCCGACGGCGTCCTCGCGCTCTCGGGCGCCTGCGACGCGATGGTGCGCACCCCCTACGGCCCCTTCGTCGAGGCGCTCGATCACCTCGCCCGGGTCACCGAGCCCGGCGAGCTGCGCGCGGCGCTCGGCACCGGCGGGGGCGAGCTCACCAGGCTGATCCCGAACCTGCCGGCCCGGGTGGGCGAGCTGCCTCCGCCGGTCGAGGCCGACCCGGACACCGAGCGCCACCGGCTGCACACCGCGGTCACCCAGCTGCTGACCGCGCTCGGGGCCGAGCGGCCGCTGCTGCTCGTGCTCGAGGACGGCCACTGGGCCGACGCGCCGACCCTGCTCCTGCTCCGCCACCTCGCCCGCGCCGGAGCCGGCGCCCGCCTGCTGGTCGTCGCGACCTTCCGCGACACCGAGGCCGACGTCCCGGACGCGCTCTCGGACACGCTCGCGGACCTGCGGCGCTCCGACGACGTCGTCCGCCTGCACCTCGGCGGCCTCTCGGCCGGCGAGGTGACCGAGTTCGTCCGCGACGCAGCCGGCGGCGAGCTCGGTTCCGGCCCGCCGGAGCTCGCCGGGACGATCAGCGACCTCACGGGCGGCAACCCGTTCCTGGTCTGCGAGCTGTGGCGCGCCCTGATCGAGACCGAGGCGGTCGAGGCCACCGGCGGGACGATCCGGTTCACGCGCGCGCCGACCGAGCTCGGCACTCCCGAGAGCGTCCGCGAGGTGGTCAGCCAGCGGCTCGCGCGGCTCGAGCCCGGCACGAGCGACCTGCTCGAGCTCGCCGCCACCGCCGGGGCCGAGTTCGAGCTCGAGACGATCCGCCGGGCGGCCGCGCTCGAGGAGCGCGAGCTGCTCGGCGCCCTCGACCAGGCCGTCCGCACCGGGATGCTGGAGGAGCGCCCGGCACCCGGGCTCACCTACCGGTTCACGCACGAGCTGGTGCGGCGGGCGCTCTATGACCGGCTGAGCGCCCTGCGCCGGGCCGAGCTTCACCTGCGGGTCGGCGAGGCCCTCGAGGCCACGGCCGGCCGCTCGGGCCGGGCCCTCGCCGATCTCGCCTACCACTTCGCCGCCACCGGCCCGATCGGGGGCTCGCGACGCGGGGTCGAGTACAACGTGCTCGCCGCGCGGGCGGCGGGCGCCGGACTGGCGTTCGACGAGGCGGCGGCGCGGCTGCGCACCGCGCTCGAGCTGCGGATCGACGACCCGGCCCAGCGCGCCGAGGTCTACCTCGAGCTCGGAACCGCCAGCCACCGGGCGGGGAACGCCGGCGCCGCGCTGCGCGCCTTCAGCTCCGCGGCCGAGATCGGGCGCGAGCTCGCCGATGCGCCCCTGCTGGCCCGGGCCGCGATCGGCTACGAGGAGGCCTGCTGGCGACCGGGAATCGCCGACGAGGGCGCGGTCGAGATGCTCGAGGAGGCGGCGATCGCACTCGGCGAAGAGCGCTCGGAGCTGCGGGTGGGGCTGCTCGGCGGGCTGGCGCGGGCGCTCGACTTCCGCGGCGAGCACGATCGCGCCGCGGTCGTCCGCGAGGCGGCGGTGGAGATGGCGCGCGAGCTCGGCGACCGGGCGGGGCTCGCAACCGTGCTGATGCGCGCCTACTGGGCTCGCGGCGCGGCCACGCTCGAGGAGATCCTCGAGATGCTCACGGAGGCGCGCGACCTCGCCGACGAGCTCGGCAACACCGAGATCCGGGCCGAGGCGATGGCCTGGAGGGTGCCCGCCTTCGTCGCCCTCGGCGACCTCGAGTCGGCGCGCCGCGAGATCGCGGTCGTGCGCGAGACGGCCGAGCAGACTGCGCAGCCGTTCATGCTCCACGTGGCCGAGCACTACGGCTCGGCGATCGCGCTCGGCGACGGGCGGCTCGAGGAGGCCGAGGCCCGCCAGCGGCGCTCGAACGAGTGGAGCCGGCTGCTCACCGGGCGCGACGCCACCGGCGTGCACGGGGTCCAGATGTTCAGCATCGTGCGCGAGCAGGGCCGGCTGGCCGAGCTCGCCCCGGTCATCCGGATGCTCGCCGGCGAGGGCCACGAGCACGGGCCGTGGCGGCCGGGGCTGGTCTCGCTGCTGGTCGAGCTCGGGATGAACGAGGAGGCCGAGGTCGAGCTCTCGCGGATCGCCGCGGAGGGCCTCGACCGCTTCCGCGAGTCGCTGTGGGTCGCGTCCCTCAGCTACCTCACCGACGCCTGTGCCGCGCTCGGCCATCGGGAGATGGCGGCGATCGTCTATCCCGAGTTCGAGCCGCTGGCCGGCGCGAACGTGATGATCGGCCACCTCGTGGCCTACTACGGGGCGGCCGACCGCTACCTGGGGATGCTCGCCTCGACGCTCGGCGAGCACGCGCGCGCGGAGCGCCACTTCGACCGGGCGATGGAGCTCAACCGGCACATGGGCGCCTCGACCTGGCTCGCCCACACCGCCTACGAGTACGGCCGCCACCTGCTCGGCCGCGGCGAACGCGAGCGCGCGGCGCCCCTGCTCGCCGAGGCCGGCGAGCTCGCGGCGACGATCGGGATGGCCGCGCTGGAGCCGCGCATCCGGGGCCTGGGGACCGGGGTGCCAGCAGCCCGGGCTGCCCGACGAGCTGACCGCGCGCGAGGCGCAGATCCTCGCGCTGGTCGCCCGCGGCCTCAGCAATCGCGAGATCGGGAGCGCGCTGTTCATCAGCGAGCACACGGCCGCCAACCACATCCGCAACATCCTGCGCAAGACCGGGTGCGCGAACCGCACCGAGGCGGCCGGCTACGCCCATCGCCACGGGCTCGCCGAGGCCGAGATCTAGGCACCTCGCGGCCGCGCGCTACGATCCGCGAACCATGCCGGTCTACATGATCGAGCGGACCTTCGCGGATCAGCTCGAGCTCACGGACGAGGACGTCAAGGAGATCGACGAGATCAACGCGGATGAGAGCGTCCGCTGGGTGTTCTCGTTCCTCAGCGCCGACCGCCGGCGCACCTACTGCCTCTACGAGGCGCCGTCCGCGGACGCGATCGTCGCCGCCGCCGAGCGGGCCGACATCCCCGTGGATGCCGTCGTCGAGGTCGGCGCCGCGTCGACCGAGCTCTCGGACCGGTTGCGCGACTGGGCCGCGGCGCAGACCAAGTAGTCCCCGCTAGGGGATGAAGTACATCGGGTTCGGGAGCTTGAACGCGCGCCGCGCGTGGCCGCCGGCGAGGTCGGAGTCCTGGTCGCCGACGTTGACGAGGATGGTGAAGCCGAGCTCCTCCTCGATCAGCGCCCGCTCGCCGCTCTTGTACTCGATCGTCGAGTGCGCCTCCGCGGGCTTGGTCGTCAGCGTGTAGCCCTGGTCGTAGCCGACCGTGTTCAGGTTGGTCTCGGTCGGCGTGCGTACGACGTCGGGCCGCCCGGTGATGAAGAACGCCTCGACGCCCTTCTTGCGCGCCAAGCGGTAGAGCTCGAGCGTCGGCGCGATGACCGGGTCGTTGCCCGCGATGGCCCCGGGGACGAGGCCGCTCTGGCTGAAGTTGGCGGCGTTGAGCCCCTCGTAGTTGGAGAGCGAGGTCTCGTCGATGTCGAGCACGATCGCCGGCTTGACCCTCACGCACTTGCGCCCCTTGCGGTTGCACTCGGAGTAGCGACCGGGCCCCGGCGAGTTGCGCAGTCGCCGCAGCTGGTTGGTGAGCGCCTGCTTGGCCTTCGTGGCGACGGTGGCGATCTCCTGGTCGTAGAGGCCCGAGTCGTGGTAGGCGCGGATCGTGCCCGGCAGCTCCGCGACCCCGTAGGTCGACTCGGCGCCGAGATCGGGAAGCCCGCCGCCCGTGAGCTTGATCGAGGTGACCTCGGTGTCGCCGTGAGTGATGTAGCGGGCCGCCACCGCGCCGCCGACCGTGATCGCGCCGATCGCGAACCCGATCGCGAGCAGGACGAGCGCGTGGACGTGACGGCCTCGGAACGACATCGCGCGCAGTTTCTCAGATCGCCGCGGCGGCGCCAGCGGCCTGCCCCGGACGCAGCACGAGAACCTCGCTCGGAGCGGACTCGAGCACCCAGGCGACGTCCCGGGCATCGAAGCCGTCGCTGCCGCCGGTCCGGGCGGGGATCACCACGGTGTCGAAGCGCTCGTCGCCGATCAGTTCCTCGATCGCCTGCCTCGGAGTGCGCCCGCGCACCATCCGCGAGTCCACCTCGACGCCGGCCCGGGTCGCGCGTTGCTCGATCGCCTCGAGCAGCGCCAGCGCCTCGTCGCACTCCGCCCCCAGCGGAGCCTCGAGCGAGAGCGTCCGCGGGACCACGATCACGTACGCCGGCATCAGCACGGCGTCCTGGGAGCGGGCGAGCCGCAGGGTCGCGTCGAGCGTGCGCTCCGAGAGGGCCGAGCCCATGAACGGGAACAGGATCCGGCTCACCGCTCGCCCTCCGGCAGCTTCGCCCGGTCGGCGACGATCCGCACGTCGACGCCCGGCATCCTGCGGATCAGCTGCTCGGGCAGCGACTCGCGCAGCCGGGCCAGCCCCGCCCGCAGCGGCGGCTGTCCGATCAGGACGTAGGTGGTCCCGCGCTCGGCTCCGACGGCGGCGGCGACCTCGGCCACATCGTCGCCCTCCTCGATCATCATCCGCGCGCCGAGGATCGAGGCGAGCTTGCCGAGCGCCTGCAGCTGCTCGCGCTCCTCGGCGTCGAGCGCCTTGCCCGGCTCCTGGACGTACAGCAGGTCGAGCGGCGCGCCGAGGCGCTGCGCCGAGCGCCAGGCCCGGCGCACCAGCCGCTGCGAGCTGGTGCGCGGGGTGACCAGCGCCAGCGCCCGCTCGCCGACCGCGGCCGGCGCCCCCTCGATCACCCGCTCGCGGGTCCCGAGCGGCTGCTCGGGCCTCGCCGCGCGCTGCTTGGCCTCGACCTCCTGGGCGACCTGCCGCAGGGCGAGCTCGCGCAGCGTCGCCAGGCTCTCGATGCGGAAGAAGTTGTTGAGCGAGGCCTCGATCCGCTCCGCCGGGTAGATCTTGCCGTCGCGAAGGCGCTCGATCAGCGCCTGCAGGCGTGAGGTCGATCAGCACCACCTCGTCGGCGGCGGCGAGCACCGAGTCCGGGAACGTCTCGCGGACGCGAACGCCGGTCAGCTCGGCCACCTGGTCGTTGAGCGTCTCGAGGTGCTGGACGTTGACGGTCGAGAAGACGTCGATGCCGGCGTCGAGCACGTCCTCGATGTCCTCGTAGCGCTTGGAGTGCTCGACGCCGGGGGCGTTCGTGTGGGCGAGCTCGTCGATCAGGCAGAGCTCGGGCGCGCGACGGAAGATCGCCGGCAGGTCCATCTCCTCGAGCGCCGAGCCGCGGTACTCGACCCGCCGGCGCGCGATCCGCTCGAGCCCTTCGGCCTGCGCCTCGGTCTCGGCGCGTCCGTGCGGCTCGAGGTATCCGATCACGACGTCGCGCCCGGCCTCCGCCTCCGCGCGGCCCTCCTGGAGCATCCGGTAGGTCTTCCCGACCCCCGCGGCCATGCCGAGGAAGATCTTGAAGTGGCCTCGGCCGGCGCGTGCCATGGACGTCGAATTGTCCATCACGCGCCGAGCAGGTTGTGGACGACGAGGTCGATCAGCTTGATCCCGATGAACGGGGCGATCAGCCCGCCGACGCCGTAGATGAGCACGTTGCGGCGCAGCAGCGCCGCGGCGCCGACCGCCCGGTAGCGTGACCCCGCGCAGCGCCAGCGGCACCAGCAGCGGGATGATCAGCGCGTTGAAGACGATCGCCGAGATGATCGCCGACTCGGGCGTGCCCAGGTCCATGATGTTGAGCTTGTCGAGCGGGCCCGTCGCCGAACGAGCCGCTGGTCGACGACGCCACGGCGTAGGTGGCGGCGAAGATCGCCGGCAGGATCGCGAAGTACTTGGCGACGTCGTTGGCGATCGAGAAGGTGGTCAGCGCCCCGCGGGTGATCAGGAGCTGCTTGCCGACCTCGACGACCTCGATCAGCTTCGTCGGGTTCGAGTCGAGGTCGATCATGTTCCCCGCCTCGCGCGCCGCCTGGGTGCCCGTGTTCATCGTCACGCCGACGTCGGCCTGGGCCAGCGCCGGCGCGTCGTTCGTGCCGTCGCCGGTCATCGCGACCATCCGGCCGTCGTCCTGCTGGTCGCGGATCAGCTCGAGCTTCGCCTCGGGGGTCGCCTCGGCGAGGAAGTCGTCGACGCCGGCCTCGTCGGCGATCTTCGCGGCGGTGAGCCGGTTGTCGCCGGTGACCATCACGGTCCGGATCCCCATCGCGCGCAGCTGGTCGAAGCGCTGGCGCATCCCCTCCTTGACCACGTCCTTGAGGTAGATCGACGCCGAGCACCTGCTCGTCGCGCGCCACCGCGAGCGGCGTGCCGCCCTCGCGCGCGATCCGGTCGACCTCGCCCTGTAGCTCCGGCGGGCACGCGACCGCCCTGCTCGCTCGACGAACCCGAGGATCGCGTCGCCGGCGCCCTTGCGCAGCCGGTGCCCGTCGAGGTCGACGCCGCTCATCCGGGTCTCGGCCGTGAACGGCACGAACGTCGCCTGGTCCTGGGCGAACTCGTGCTCGCGGATCCCGTACTGCTTCGCGAGCACGACGATCGAGCGGCCCTCCGGGGTCTCGTCGGCGAGCGAGGCGATCTGCGCGACCTCCGCGAGCTCGACCTCGCTCACGCCGGGCATCGGGATGAACTCGGTCGCCTCGCGGTTGCCGAGCGTGATCGTGCCGGTCTTGTCGAGCAGCAGCACGTCGACGTCGCCGGACGCCTCGACCGCGCGCCCGGAGAGCGCGAGCACGTTGCGGCGCACGAGCCGGTCCATGCCGGCGATCCCGATCGCCGACAGCAGGGCCCCGATCGTCGTCGGGATCAGGGCGACGAGCAGCGCGATCAGGGTCGCGACCGAGACGTCGGTGGACGGCGAAGTCCGCGAACGGGCGCAGGGCGACGACGACGACCAGGAAGACCAGGGTGAGCCCGGCGAGCAGGATGTTGAGCGCGATCTCGTTCGGGGTCTTGCGCCGCTCGGCGCCCTCGACGAGGCCGATCATCCGGTCGAGGAAGCTCTTTCCGGGCTCCTGGGTGATCTCGACCACGATCCGGTCGGAGAGCACCCGGGTGCCGCCGGTGACCGCGCTGCGGTCGCCGCCCGACTCGCGGATCACCGGAGCCGACTCGCCGGTGATCGCCGACTCGTCGACCGAGGCGATGCCCTCGATCACGGTCCCGTCGCCGGGGATCACCTCGCCGGCCTCGACGACGACCACGTCGCCCGGGCTGCAGCTCGGTGGCCGGGACCTCGCGGCCGTCGCGCAGGCGGGCGACCGTGTCGGTGCGCATCGCGCGCAGCGCGTCGGCCTGGGCCTTGCCGCGGCCCTCGGCCAGCGCCTCGGCGAGGTTGGCGAAGACGACCGTCAGCCAGAGCCAGAGCGCGACCGTGAAGCGTGAACCACGCGGGCTCGTCGCCGCCGCCGAGCGGGCTCGCCGCCGAAGGCCTGGATCAGCCAGCCGATCGTCGTGATCACGGCGCCGACCTCGACCACGAACATCACCGGGTTGCGGACCTGGTGGCGCGGGTCGAGCTTGGCCAGGCTGGCGAGGAGAGCCGCCCGCAAGATGCGTGCGAGTCGATCTTCATCGGTGTCGCTCCCTCCTCCTGGTCGAGCGCGATGTTGAGCTCGAGCACGTTCACGCCCGGCTCGCCGAGCACCCCCAGCGCCCTGCCGGTCGTGTGTGTCGTCGACGAGGTCGAGCACCCGGTCGAGCGGCAGGCCGCGGACCGCGGCGACCCGGTTGGCCTGGATCCGGGCGTTCGCCTCGGAGATCTGCGGGTCGACGCCCGGAGGCGGAGGTGGTGACCGCGTCGACGGGCACGTCGGCGACCGTCAGCCCCGGGTCGTAGCGGCCCTCGCGGGCGACGTAGGCCTCGGCCTTGTTGGCGAAGAAGCGGCTGAGCGCGAGGCTGTTCGGCCCGAGGTTGTTGAAGAAGGTGACGTCGCCGGAGTAGCCGGTCGCCGAGGGGCGCGGCTGGAAGTAGGCGGGATCGCGCTCGAGCCCGGACCCTGCCGGCCTCGCGCTTGAACGGCTGGCCGATCAGCTTCGAGCCGACGACCTCGCCGTCGACCTCCACCAGCGAGCCGTCGGCCTGGTCCGGGAAGGCGAGCTGGGCGACCCCCGTCGTGACCAGCGGGTAGGCGACCCCGAAGATCACGGTGAGGACCGACGGATCGCGCGATGATCGCGGTCGTTCTTGAGGTCGCGCTTCATCTCAGAACAACTGGGTCGTCAGGCCCTGGACGATCGGGCCGAGGAGCAGGGCGGGGAAGAAGGTGAGCGCGGCGACGATGATGATCACGGCGATCAGCAGGAAGACGAAGGTCGGCGAGTCGGTGCGGAAGGTTCCGGCGCCGACCGGCGAGACGCGCTTGATCGCGAGCGAACCGGCCACGGCGAGCGCGGCGAGCAGCGGCACGAAGCGGCCGATCAGCATCGAGACGCCGCCGAGCAGGTCGGCGAACGTGATCCCGTAGGCGCCGACGTTGCCGGGCGCGTTCGGCTGCACGAAGCCGGTGTAGCCGGCGAACGCCGAGCCGTTGTTGTTCGACCTGCGAGGTGTAGGCGTAGAGCGTCTCGGAGAAGCCCTGCGGGCTGAGCTTGTTGTAGATCGAGGGATCGCCCCACTTGAGGGCGATCGCGAGCCCGGTCGCCGACGAGGACCAGCATCGGCACCGCGATCGTCCCGATCACCACGAGCTTCACGTCGCGGGCGTCGATCTTCTTGCCCAGGTACTCGGGCGTTCGCCCGACCATCAGCCCGGCGATGAACACGGTCAGGATCGCGAACAGCAGCATCCCGTACAGGCCCGAGCCGACCCCGCCGAAGATCACCTCCCCGGTCATCATGTTGACCAGCGGCACGGCGCCGCCGATCCCGGTGTAGGACTCGTGCGCGGAGTTGACCGAGCCGTTCGAGGCCGCGGTGGTCGACCGCCGCCCACTCGGTGCTGGCGACGATCCCGTTGCGCTGCTCCTTGCCCTCCAGGTTGCCGCCGGTGGTGCCGTCGGCCGAGGCGAGCGTCGAGCCCGGCCGCCTTCTGCGCCGGCGAGCCGTTCTGCTCGGCCGCGTAGCCGATCCCGATCGTGGCGACGAGCATCACCGCCATCGCCGCGTAGAGCGCCCAGCCCTGGCGCCGGTTGCCGACCATGCGCCCGAAGGTCGCCGTGAGCGCCGCCGGGATCAGGAGGATGAACAGCACCTCGACGAAGTTCGAGAACGCGGTCGGGTTCTCGAACGGGAAGGCGGAGTTGACGTTGAAGAAGCCGCCGCCGTTGGTGCCCAGCTGCTTGATCGCGACCTGCGACGCGGCCGGGCCGAGGGCGAGCGTCTGCTGGCCGCCGGTCAGCGTGGTCACGGTCTCCGAGCCGTCCAGCGTCTGGATCACGCCCTGCGAGACGAGGATCAGGGCGCCGACGAACGAGAGCGGCAGCAGGATGTAGAGCAGGGTGCGGACCAGGTCCTGCCAGAAGTTGCCGAGCTCCTTGACCCCCCGGCTGGCGAAGCCGCGGATCACCGCCGCGAGCACCGCCATCCCGACCGCCGCGGAGACGAAGTTCTGCACGGTCAGCCCGACCATCTGGGAGAAGTAGCTGAGCGTCGTCTCGCCGCCGTAGAACTGCCAGTTGGTGTTGCTGACGAACGACGAGGTCGTGTTGAAGGTGACGTCCCACGGCGCCGAGCCGAAGCCCTCGGGGTTGAACGGCTGGATGTCCTGGGTGCGCAGGACGAGGTAGAGGACGCCGAACGAGGCGACGCTGAACCAGAGCATCGAGCGGGCGTAGGCCTTCCAGTCCTGCCCGTGCGCGGGGTCGACGCGGAAGAGCCGGTAGAGCCCGCGCTCGAGCGGCCCGAGGATCCGGGTGAGGAAGATCCGCTCGCCCGTGTAGACCCGGGCCATGTAGGCGCCGAGCGGCGGCGTGAGCGCGGTCAGCACGCCGACGTAGATCGCGATCTGCAGCCACCCCTGCGCGGTCATCGGAGCTCAGAACCGCTCGCCCCGCAGGAGCGCGTAGATCAGATAGGCGGCCAGCAGCGCCGAGACCACGAGCCCGGCGATCTCGGCGAAGCTCATACGCGGTCGAGCCCCTCGATCAGCGCCAGCATGGCGGCGAAGAAGACGACGGCGATGACGATGGCGATCAGATCCACCGCTTCAGCGTGCCGCGGCTCGCATCAAGCGAACGCAAAGATTCGCGCGCGGCGGGATAAAGAACGCGTGAAGAGCCAGGGCGGTTCCGCGGAACCGCTAGGCGGTGAAGCGGTAGCCGACGCCGGGATCGGTGCGGATCAGGCTCGGCTTGCCCGGCTCCGGCTCGATCTTTCGCCGCAGGTTGGCGATGTGGACGCGCAGCACCTGGGTGTCGTCCTGGAAGCCCGGCCCCCAGACGTCCTTGAGCAGGGCGCGATGGGTGAGCAGGCGACCGCGGTTTCGGACCAGCAGCCGCAGGAGCTCGAACTCCGTCGGCGTCAGGTGGACCTCCTCCCCGCTCCTGGTCACCCGCCGCGCGGCGAGGTCGATCTCGACCTCGCCGACGCTCAGCACCGGCTCCTGATCGGCGGTCGGCGCGACCCGGCGCAGCGCCGCGCGCAGGCGTGCGACCAGCTCGTCGGGCCCGAACGGCTTGGTCACGTAGTCGTCGGCGCCGGCCTCGAGCGCGCGCACCTTCTCGCGCTCGTCGCCGACCGCGGAGAGGACGAGGATCGGCATCTCGCTCCACTCGCGGATCGAGCGGCAGACGTCGACCCCGTCGCCGTCGGGCAGCACGAGGTCGATGATCGCCGCCTCCGGGCGGCGGACCGCGGCGGCGTCGAGCGCCTCCTGCGCGGTCAGCGCCGGGATCACCTCGAACCCGGCGTCGCCGAGGATCACCCGGAGGGCGCGCAGGATCTGCGCCTCGTCGTCGCAGATCAGCACCCGGGTGCGGGCGTTCATCGCTCCACCGCCGCGGGGGCCTCGGCGGCCGGGAACTGGAACGTGAACGTCGCGCCCTGGCCGGGCGCGGAGCGCAGCCGCAGCGTGCCTCCGTTCGCCTCGGCGAAGCCGCGCGCGATCGCCAGCCCGAGCCCGGAGCCGCCGGCGCCGTCGTCGGCGCCGCGATAGAAGGGCTCGAAGATCCGCTCGATCTCGGCTGTGCGCGACCCCGGGCCCGCGGTCGGTGATCCCGATCGCGAGCCGGTCGCCGATCAGGTGGGCGCGGATCGCGAGCGAGTCCGTCGGCGTAGCGGAGCGAGTTCTCGATCACGTTCACCAGCGCCCGCTCGAGCTGGGCCTCGTCGGCCTGGATCGGCGGCAGGTCGGCGTCGATGACGACGTCGAACGCCTCGGGCGGGGCGTCGACCGAGTCGAGCGCCGCGCTGATCAGCTCCTCGGCCGTGCAGAGCTCCGTCCGCGGCTCGATCTCGCCGGACTGGATCCGCGAGAGGTCGAGGAGGTTGGCGACCAGGCGGGTGAGCCGCTCGGCCTCGGTCGAGATCACCGAGACGAGCTCCGCGCGGGCGGCGTCGTCGAGGGTCGGCGACCCGAGGCCGCCGGCGGCCGCGGTGATCGCCGTCAGCGGCGAGCGCAGGTCGTGTGAGACCGAGCGCAGCAGCGCGGTCTTGACCACGTTCGAGCGCCGCAGCGCCCGGGTCTCGATCACCTGCGCCTCGAGCTCGCCCCGCTCGCCGGGCGGCCGTGAGCAGCGTCTCGAGGCTCGGGATCACCCGCTCCTCGATCGCCTCGATCACCTCCGGCGTCCGTGGTCCGCGGGACGAGGATCGTCCCGGCGCGGTCGCCGCTCGACCACGATGGGCAGCGCCCGCGAGCGGTTGTCGCTGTCCTTCCAGGTGGTCGTCAGCTCGACCGCCGGCGAGGTCGAAGGCGCGCGCGATCCGCTGCCCGACCACCCGCAGCGAGTCCTCGAGGTCGGAGCTGCCGAGCAGCACCCGCGCCATCTCGGCCGTGAGGTCAGCCTCGCGGCGCCGGCGCTCGGCCTCCTCGGCGCGGCTTCGGGCGAGGTCGGCGAGCCCGCTCGTGACCACGGCGACGACGAGGAAGGCCCCGAGCGCGACCCAGTTCTGCTCGTCGGCGATCGTGAACTTGCCGGTCGGCGGAATGTGGAACCAGTTGAACGCCGCGGCGCTGGCGACCGCCGTGGCGATCCCGAGCCACATCCCCCAGCGCGAGGCGAGCAGCACGGGCAGCAGGTACAGGACCCCGGCGCCGGCGACCGGCATCACCTCGCGCAGGCCGTAGATCGCGATCGTGACCAGGGCGACCGCGGCGGCCGAGGCCGCGACCGCCGACGGCGAGCGAGCGTTGCCCGGACGCGGAGATCCATCTCCGCCATCGTCGCCGATCCCGATCCTCAGGCGTGCGGAGCCGGCTTGACGCCCGCCGCGAGCTTGACCGAGATCGGCAGCTCGATCGCGTCGGCGTCCCGGTACGCCTCAACGAGGACGTCGAACGCCTCCCTGATCCGTTCCTGGGTCTCGGGCGACTGGCGGCTGATCATCGCCGCGGTCCGAACGGTGCCCGCGAGCATCCCGTCCCAGACCTCGTCGGCAGTGGCGGCGCGATGCGCGAAGGCGATCGTGGTCACCGTGCGGTCCTCGAGCCCGCAATCGCGCATCAGCGCGTCGAACTCCGCGTCGTGGGAGAAGCGGAAGAAGTCGGGTCCCTGGGGCAGATCGGGGGAGGCACGGCGCCGCCCTCGGCGACCGCCTGGAGGAACAGCTCGAACAGCCGCGCGCGCTCGGCGAGGTCCCACGCCGTCAACGCGAGCCTGCCGCCCGGCCGCAGGACGCGGGCGAACTCGGCGGCCGCCTGCTCGGGACGCCCGAGGTGGAGGATGAGGAAGTTGCCGACCACGGCGTCGAACGACGCGTCGTCGAAGGGAAGCTCGTGCGCGTCGGCCTGGCGGAGCTCGAGCTCGGGATGAAGGCGGCCCGCGACTTCGAGCATCGCGGGAGCGATGTCGATCCCGACCACCGAGGCGCCCCGCTCGGCGGCGCGGCCGGCCGCGTAGCCCGGTCCGGTGGCGAGGTCGAGCACCCGCGTGCCCGGGCCGACGCCGGCGGCGTCGAGCAGCGGCTCGACCAGGCGCCCGGTGATCCGGCCGAGGAAGCCGTCGTATCCGGGGGCCTGCGCGTCCCAGCTCGCCGCCTCGAAGGCATTGAAGGCATCGGGATCGATGGCTCGCCCTTCCACGCCCTCACCGTACGCCTCTTGACAGCCGTCGGCGCGGTCCATAGCGTCGCCGGAATGCCGTCGCGGGCCGGGAGCGCCGTCACTCACCTAAGCCAGGCCTATCCCGACCGGGTCGAGGTGCGGGGACGGGACCTCACGGGCGACCTGATGGGACGGCTCACGTTCACCGAGTACTTCCATCTGCTGCTCACCGGGCGGGAGCCGAGCGCGGAGCAGCGCTTCTTCCTCGATCTGCTCCTGGTGGCGATCGCCGAGCACGGGATGATGCCCACCAACGTCGCCTCGCGGATGACCCTCGCCGCCGATCCCGGATCGCTGCACGGCGCCGTCGCCGCGGGGATCCTCGGCGCCGGGCCGGTGATCCTGGGCACCGCCGAGGCGTGCGCCGGGCTGCTCGAGCGGGCCCAGGCGCAGGTTGCGGCCGGCGACGAGCCCGGCGCGGTGGCCGATCGGCTGGCGCGGGAGGTCCACGGCGCCGGCGAGCGCCTGCCCGGCTTCGGCCACCCGGTTCACCGGCCGCTCGACCCGCGCGCCGAGCGCATCCTCGAGCTCGCCGACGAGCGCGGGGTGAGCGGCCCGCACGTCGAGCTCGCGCGAGGCTTCCGCGACGCCGTCGAGCCCGTCTGGGGCAGGCCGCTGACGATGAACGTCTCGATGCCGATCGCGGCGGTGATGCTCGACCTCGGCTTCGAGCCGTCGGCGGTGAAGTCGGTGCCGATCCTCGCCCGCACCGCGAGCCTGCTCGCCCACCTCGCCGAGGAGCGCGAGCGGCCGCTCGGCTTCCCGATGGCGGCCGCCGCCGAGGAAGCGGTCTCCTACGAGCCCCCAGACGACGACGGGTGATGCTCGCCCCCGAGGTCGAGACGCGGCCCTGGGAGGAGCAGCTCGTCGCTCGACGGCGAGCTCTACCGCTCCCAGCTCGCCTACCTGTTCGAGCGCTCGCCCTTCTACCGGGAGAAGCTCGGCGCGGCCGGGCTCGGCGCGGCGGGCGACGCCGGCGGGCTGGCGGAGATCGCGCGCCTGCCGCTGACGGAAAAGCCCGAGCTCCGGGCGACCGTGACGCCCGAGAACCCGTTCGGCTCGCACCTCTGCGCCGAGCCGCGGGAGATCGCCCGCATCTACTCGACCAGCGGCACCACCGGGACGCCGAGCTACATCCCGCTGACCGCGAGCGACCTCGACAACTGGATCACCGGCTCGGCGCGCAGCTACGCCGCCTCGGGGGTCGCGGCCGGCGAGCGTCTCGTGTGCAGCTACAACGCCGGGCCGTTCGTGGCCGGGGCGGCGCTCGCCGCGTTCGACCGCATCGGGCTCGCCCAGATCCCGATCGGCACCGGGAACACCGAGCGCCTGGTCAAGGCGGTCGAGCTGCTGCGCCCCGAGGCCGCCGCGCTCACGCCCTCCTACGCCGCGTATCTGGTCGAGTGGGCGGCGGAGCGCGGCATCGACCTGAGCCGATCGAGCGTCGAGCGGGTGATGGTCGCGGGCGAACCCGGCGGCGGCGAGCCCGCGTTCCGGGCTCAGCTCGAGCGAGGGCTGGGGCGCGCGGGTCACCGAGGCGATGGGGATCGGCGACATCGGCCCCTCGCTCTGGGGCGAGTGCGAGCACCAGCGGGGGATGCACCTGGGCGCCCGGGACTTCGTCCACCCGGAGCTGATCGACCCGGAGTCCGGCGACGCGGTCGAGTTGGACGACGGCGCCACCGGTGAGCTCGTCCTCACCCATCTGCAGCACCGCGCCGCGCCGCTGCTTCGCTTTCGAACCCGCGACCACGTCGAGGTCCACATGGGCCCGTGCGAGTGCGGCCGCACCGGACCGCGCGTGCGGTGCATCGGGCGCACCGACGACATGCTCATCGTCCGGGGGGTGAACGTCTTTCCGTCGGCCGTGCGAGAGGTGGTGTACGCGTTCGCCCCCCAGGTGAGCGGCCAGGTCCTGGTCCGGCCGCGGGCCCCGGGCGTCAAGCAGGATCCGCCGCTGCCGGTGAGCGTCGAGCTGGGCTCCGAGGCCACGGCCCGACGCCGGGCTCGCCGAGGCGATCCGCGCGAGACTGCGGGAGGCGCTCGTCGTCCAGACCGAGGTCGAGCTGGTCCCGTACAAGAGCCTCGAGCGCAGCGAGTACAAGTCGAAGCTGGTCGATCGTTAGCGAAGGAGGAGAGCCGATGCGAAAGCTCCAGACCCAGGGCGTCCACCACATCACGATCGTCGGCGCCGACCGGCGGACGTCGATCGACTTCTGGGAGGGCGTGCTGGGGATGCCGTTCGTCTTCGAGCAGCCGAACCTCGACAACGAGTCCGAGAGCCACCTCTACTTCGACCCCGGCGACGGCCGGCTGATCACGATCTTCACCAACGAGGACCGGGAGGCCGACCCGGAGCGCACGCCGACCGACCCGGGCTGCGTCCACCACCTCGCCTTCGCCCTCTCTGCGGCGACCTTCAAGCAGGCCGTCGAACGGCTCGACGAGCGCGGGATCAGCCACAGCGGGGTCAAGGACCGCGGCTTCATGGACTCGATCTACTTCGAGGACCCGCTCGGGTTGCTGATCGAGCTCGCCTCGTACCGGTTCGAGCCGCCGCACGGCTTCACCCACGCCGAGGTGCTGCTCGAGGCGCACCGGATCCGCACCGAGCGCGACGACTACAACATCGCCGAGATCCACCTCGCCGACGCGATCGAGAGGCTCACCGAGCGCTCGCGCGAGTCGCTCTCGGACGACCGCTCCCCCAAGGACCCCTACAGCTAGGAGGAACCGCCGATGGCCGCCAACACACTCAACGTGCTGATGCCGAGCGTCAACAACCTCACCGCGCGCGTCTTCGTCCGCGCCGCCGGGCTCGAGTTCGAGGAGGTCGACGTCTGGGGGCAGACCACGACGCCGGAGTTCCTCGCCAAGGACCCGGCGCACCTGACGCCCCTGCTCGAGGAGGAGGGCCTGCCGCGGGGATCCCTGTGGGAGAGCTGCGCGATCATGCAGTACCTCTGCAACAAGCACGGCCTCGACCGGCTCTATCCCACCGACCCGGCCGAGCGGGCGATGAACGACAGCGCGATGTTCTATCTCATCGGCACGCTCTATCCGCTCGTCGCGCGCGCCACGTATCCGGCGCTCGGCTTCCCGCAGTACCCGGGCGAGGTGGCGACCTCAGACGCCGGCGACGACCTGAAGGCCCAGGCCCAGCGCGACGCCGAGGCCGCGCTCGCCGAGCCACTCGAGGCCTACCACGCCTTCTTCCTCGACGGGCGGAAGTTCATCGGCGGCGACGCGCCGACGATCGCCGACATCCGGCTGGCGGCGACGCTCGAGTTCCTGCGCGCGATCGACTACGACTTCCCCGCCTGGGCCGAGGAGTACATGGCCGCGGTCGAGGAGGACCTCGGCGACGCCTACTCCGAGCCCGCGGCAGACGTGCGCGGCTTCGTGGCGTCGTCGAAGTCCTCCTGAGCGGTCAGCGGACGTCGGTGCGGGCGCGCTCCGCGTCGTCGGTGCGCTCGGCCTCGGTGCGGTCCGCGTCCTCGGTGCGGTCCGCGTCGGGGTCGAGCCTGTCCGCGTGCTCCTCGTGGGCGACGGCGGTCTCGCGCTCGCGCTCGGCGGCCGCGGCGCGCTCCTCGGCCTCGGCGGCCTCGCGGCGTGCGCGCGCTGCCTGCTCCTCGGCGGCGGCCGACTCCTTCTCGGCCGTGAGGTGACGCGCGGACGCCTCCTCGCGGTGGGCGCCGGCCACCTCGCGCCGCTCCTCGCGGACACGCTCGTTGCGCCTGCGGGAGGCCATGGCGATCAGCGCGATCACGACGATCACGGCGATGACGATCAGGACGATTGCGACCGTGCTCATGCTCGATTCCTTTCGTAGGGGCGAAGGACCGACTACCCGCGCCCCCCGCATCGAACCGGTCGATCTGCCGCGCCGGGCTCCAGCGTGCCTGCGATCGTGACGATAGGCAGGGAGTGGACCCAATAACCCGCGGGCGGCTCGACCGTCGCGAGCTGCTCACGCGAGGCGCCGCGCTCGCCGGGACGATCGCCGGCGGCGGGCTGCTGGCCGCGTACGGGAGCGGGGCACCGGCTCGGGCCGCGCGGTCGGTGAACGTCGCCGATCTGGCGCGGACCCTGCGCGGGCGCGTCGTCGTTCCCGGCGACCACGACTACCGGGCGGCGCGGCTGGTGTGGAACGCGCGCTACGACGCCGCCCGTCCGAGCGCCGTCGTCGAGGCCGCGGACGCCGCGGACGTCCGCCGGGTCGTCGACTTCGCGCGCGAGCGCGAGCTGCGGCTGGTGGCGCGCGGCGGCGCTCACAGCTTCGCCGGCTACGCGACCGGCAACTGCCTCGTGGTCGACCTCAGCCGGCTCACCGCCGTAAAGGTGGAGCGCGGCGGCGAGCGCGCGCGCATCGGCGCGGGCGCCACCACCCTGCCGACCTACCGCGCCCTGTGGCCTCACCGCAAGGCGATCTCGGGCGGCACCTGCCCGACCGTGGGGGTCGCGGGCGTGACGATGGGCGGCGGCCTCGGCGTGCTCTCGCGCCACCACGGGCTCACCTGCGACAACCTGACCGAGGTCGAGGTCGTGACCGCCGACGGGCGCCTTCGACGGGCGAACGAGCGGCACAACGCCGACCTCTACTGGGCGATCCGGGGTGGCGGCGGCGGCAACTTCGGCATCGTCACCGCGCTCACCTTCGAGCTCGTCCCGGTGGACACGCCGTTCACCGCGACCGCATACGTCTTTCCCTGGAGCGCGGCGGAGCGCGTGCTCTCGGCCTGGCAGGACTGGCTGCCCACCTCGCCGCCGCAGACCTGGAGCGCGGCCGAGCTGCTCACCCAGGATCCCCGCGACGCCGACACGCCGACCGTCGAGATCGAGGTCGTGCACGCGGGCGCACAGGCCGAGGCCGATGCGGTCGTCGCCGACCTGCTCGGGACCATCGGCGTCGCTCCGGCCGCCGTCGTCTCGGACTCGGGCCCGTTCATCGACGTCGAGCACAACTTCTACTGCAAGGGCCTGCGCCGGAAGGAGTGCACGCTGGCGGGCAAGTCGCCGAAGGGCGCGTACCCGCGCTCGGCCTTCTACTCGAAGTCCGACGTCGCCTCGGGGCCCTGGCCTCGCGAGGGCCTGCTGACCCTGATCGACTGGATGGAAAGGCGCCAGCGCGATCGGACCCTGACCCCGCGCAAGTTCTCCCCCGCCCACACGATCGGCAAGGTCCTGATCGAGGCGGCCGACGGGGCGGTGAACTCGCTCGCACCGGACGCGACCGCGTTCGTCCACCGCGACAACCTCTTCGTCGCCCAATACCAGGCGCGCTGGCACCGCAAGAGCCCCCGGGAGGTCGTCGACGCGAACCTCGAGTGGGCCGACGGCTTCTACGACGCCGTGCGCCCCTACCGCTCCGGCTCCGCCTACCAGAACTACATCGACCGCGACCTCCGCGGCTGGAAGCGCGCCTACTACGGAAAGAACCTCGGCCGCCTCCGCAGGGTCAAGTCCCGCTACGACCCCGAGAACCTGTTCCGCTTCGCGCAGTCGATCCCGCCGCGCTGAGGGGCCGCTCAGCGCCGGTTCGGCAACGGTCACCGCCTCGCCCTCGTAGGCCTCGTCGATCGGCACGATCTCGCGGCCGAACGGCAGCAACGAGACCGGGATCAGCTTGAAGTTCGCGATCCCCAGCGGGATGCCGATGATCGTGATGCAGAGCAGCACGCCGGTGATCAGGTGGCCGAGCGCCAGCCACCAGCCGGCGAGGATGAGCCAGATCACGTTGCCGATCGCCGAGGGCGCTCCCGCGTCCGGTCGTTTGACCAGCGTGCGCCCGAAGGGCCAGAAGGCGAAGCTCGCCATCTTCACCGCCTGCAGCCCGAACGGGATCGTGATGATCAGGATGAACATCACGAGCGCCGCGAGCAGGTATGCGATCGCCATCCAGAAGCCGCAGAGGACGAGCCAGATGACGTTGAGGATCAGCCGCATGTGCCCCCCGTACTCACCCGAGCCCCCCGCGCCCGGCTAGAACCGGACCGCGTCGGCGGGAATCCACCAGCTCTCGATCTCGCGTTCGCCGCGCGCCCCACCCTGGGATCCCCGGCTGGTCTCGAGCTCGGCCCCGCCGCCCACCTCCGTGAGGGCCGCCAGGGCGAGCTCGTGCGCCTCGGCCTTGCCCGCGCCCTCGGCGCGCAGCGCCCGCAGGACGCGGTTGGACCTGACCGCGAACCGCTGCTGCGGTCCGGTCGCGCCCAACCGCGTGACGTTCGCGGGGTCGGTTACGAGCTTGACGGCGTCCTCGACTTCGGGCACGGCGCAGAGCCTACGCGAGGCGCGTCAGCAGCTCTCTCGCCGTGTACCGGCAGGCGACGATCGCCGGCCGCTCGATCGGCTCGCCCGCGTCGATCGACCAGGCGAGGCGGATGAACTGGGCGTGGGTCCAGGCCAGCGGCGTCGCCGAGCGGGTCCCCTCGCCGAACTCGTTGCCGGCGGTCCCGGTCGGCGGGCGGCCGTCCCAGACCTGCTCGGGCAGCATCAGGCCGTCGTTGGCGGTGGCGGCGATCGTCGCCAGGTGCGGGGTTCGCGTCCCCGCCGGCGAGCAGCTCGTACTCGCCGCGCTCGCCGGTGAGCAGCGGCCAGGCGCGGCCGAGGGTCTGGCGCAGCGGCTCGTCGAAGATGTCCCACTGGTCCCCGTCGCGCGTCTCGCCGTAGCCGTCGAACGTGAAGCGGTGCCAGACGGGCCCGTTGGGGGTCTCGACCTCGAGCAGCCGGTCGCCGACCGCGAGCGAGTTGAGCACGGTCGGGTCGTCCCAGGGCTTGACGCCGAACAGGACCAGCCCGAGGAAGCTCTGGTCGACGACCTCGCGCTCGTCGACCGGGCGCGGGAAGTTGTCGCCCACCTCGTAGGTGTCGCCGTTGTTCGGGTCGCCGTCCTTGGTGATCCGCAGGTAGTACGGCCGCGGCCCGTAGTACGGGCTGTTGTCGGTCGCGGTCCAGCTCTCGACCCGGCGCTCCCAGCGGTCGGCCGTCTCCTCGTAGGCGGCCGCGCGCGCCGCGGCGCCGTTGGCGCGGGCGATGTCGGCGGCGCAGATCAGGCCGGCGATCTCGGTCGCGATCGTGTTCGGCGACCAGCCGCTCTGGTTCTCCCAGCGCTCCTGGGGCGTGTCGGGGCCGTTGGCCATGACGTAGTCGGCCGCCGCTGCGCACGTGCTGCCAGTCGGCCGGCCCCGGTGCGCCCGAGCTGCCAGGCGAGCACGATCGGCAGCGAGACCTCGTCGAGCTGGGTGTTGTCCCAGCGCACGGTGCCGTCGACCTCGGTGTTCTGCCACCACGAGCCGTCGGGCTTCTGCACCCGCCACAGGAAGTCGAGCTGCCGCCGGGCGGCCGCCCCGTCGCCGGCGGCCTCCTGGGCGATCGCGACGTGGTAGAGGTCGCGCGGCCAGACGAGGTGGTACGGCCCCGAGTCCTCGCGGTCCTCGAGGGTCAGCGTTCCCCAGACCCAGGGCATCGTCGGGGAGGCGACGCCGGCGCCGCGGTTGAGCTTGTCCTCCGAAGCCTCGAGCACCATCAGCGACTGGTCGTAGAGCGCGCAGCAGCTGCGGGTCCGCCGGCGACGCTCGCCGGCGGCTCGCTGAGCGAGTCGAGGTACTCCTGCCAGCCGGCGGCGTAGCGCTGCGCGGCCGAGGCGAAGCCGCGGGCGAGCGCGGCGCCGGCGGTCTGGTCGGCCGCGCTCGGCGAGGCACCGAAGCCGATCGCCAGCGTCAGCCGGCGGTCGCCGCGGAGCCCGGTGAGCTTCGGTGCGGGCGGCCTGGACGACGTTGCCGGGTCGGCCGGCCGTAAACGAGCCGTCGAGGTCCCTGTCGTCGCGCAGGTCCCGCCACGGATCGCTGGCCGTGCCGGCGTAGCCGCTTGACTGCCTGCCGAGCGCCGGGCGGGCCGCGATCAGGCTGGCGACCGTGTCGTCGTGGGCGAGCAGCCCGTCGCC
This sequence comes from uncultured Solirubrobacterales bacterium, assembly GCA_963729065.1. Classification (GTDB taxonomy): domain Bacteria; phylum Actinomycetota; class Thermoleophilia; order Solirubrobacterales; family 70-9; genus WHSW01. The sequence goes on along the minus strand of CAVSMS010000004.1, from coordinate 428,638 downwards.
GAGGCGCCGGGCGAGATCGTCGTTGCCGTCGTCGCCGGGCGCCGGGTCGGCGAGCGCGTAGAGCGCCAGCGGCCTCCCCGTCCGGGAGACGAAGCGCACGTCGGCGAGCACGCTGTCGCCCTGCGGGTCCGAGATCCAGGTCTTGGTCAGTCGCCAGCGGGGCGTCTCGGTGATCTGGCGGAAGGTCAGCGAGCCCGCGACCGGCCGCACCTGCGCCTTCACTGCCGGCGCCGGTCTCGCGATCGAGGAAGGTGCGCCCGTCGGTGACGGCGAACTCGAGCCCGCGCAGGCTCGGGGTCCCGAGGTCCGGGTAGTAGGCCTCGCTCAGCTCCGCGTCGCGCAGCGTGAACCAGACGTTGCTGGCGAGCGTCGGTCGCGGTCCCGAACCCGTGCTTGTCGGCCGGCGCCCAGGTGTGCGGATCGCCGGGAGCGCCCGGGGCCTGCGCCCTCGCGTCCGCCTTCGGCGCCATTGCGCAGACGGCCAGGACGACGAGCAGCGACAACCACACCGCCGCGCCTCCAACCCCCCTGCAGATCGGGTGCGCCAACTGGGTCTCCTTCCCTTGCGCCGCGGGTGTGCGGCGTGCCGGGCGGCTACCCGGCCGCGCGCGCGCCGAAACGAGCGCCCCGGGTCAGTGGCCGGGCGCGGCCGGCACCCGGCCGCGGAGCGCCTGGGCGAGGCCCCACCCGGAGATCGCCGCCCAGACCACCTCGAGCAGCAGGAAGCCCGCCTGCCGCTCGTGGGCCGCCAGCACCGCGAGCACCGCCGAGCCGACGAGGTTGAGCAGCAGATACCACCGCGACGTCGTCGACATCCACCCGCGCTGGGCGGCCGCGAAGGCCGCGAGGATCAGCAATGAGCCGAGTACCTGAACGATCTGATCCATTGGGAGCCCTCCGTCTCGCGGCTGTTAGGTTCGCGCGATCGCGATGCAGACATTCAAACGGACGGGCCGATGGTGAACGACGACCTCACCCTGACGCCGATCGGGACGGTCGAATCGCCACTCGCCGATCCGGCCGCAGCTCCCAAGCAGGGCGACGAGGGAGCCCCCGACGCCTGGCTCGTGCTCGAGGCCGCCGTCCTCCCCGGCCTCGAGGGAATCGCCGCCGGCGACCGCGTCATCGTCCTCACCTGGCTCGACCGCGCGCGCCGCGACGTCCTCCGGGTACATCCGCGCGACGACCGCGACGAGACCCGAGCGCGGGGTGTTCGGCACCCGCTCCGCCGACCGCCCGAACCCGATCGGCCTGCACGAGGTCGAGATCCTCTCGATCGATGGCGCTCGGGTGCGGGTGCGCGGGCTCGAGGCCGTCGACGGCACCCCGATCGTCGACCTCAAGCCGGTGCTCGGCCCGCCTCGGGCCGGGGCTCGCTAGCGGACGTCGACCTGGACTGTGGAGATCTGGTTCCGACAGTCGGAACTCGATTGCCACAGAACGATGGCCCCGCTCTGTCGATCGCCGAGTGTCATCTGAACCACGCCATACGTGCTCTAGATGACTCTCGACGGCACGCGGGTGGCCGGAGCGCGCGCTCGAGGCGTCGACGATCCGTCGTCGATCGACCGGCGCCCGCTCGGGCGGGGCTCGCTAGCGGACGTCGATCTGCACCGGATAGCCGGCGGCGAGTGCGGCGAGCGTGGACGGCGGGGTGATCACGCTCGCGGTGGCGCTCCGGGGTCGAGCCATGCGGCCGCGGTACCCCTCGCGCGTCCACTCGCGCAGCTCGTCGCCCAGCACGACCGCCGGGGACCCGTCGATCAGGACGAAGGCACCGTCGGGCAGCCCGTCCCAGGGCAGGTCGTGAAGGCGACGGCGGTGGGTCCCGCGGAAGATGCGCTCGCCGTGCAGCCGGCGGTTGATCTCCTTCGCCGACGGCGCGTCGACCCCGAGCCCCTCGGCCCAGGCCGAACGGTAGGCGTTGTAGCTCTCGCGCCGGCACTCCGCACAGGGACGGTGTCCCGCCGCGAAGGAAACCGCCTCGTCGTGGAAGTACAGCCAGGTGAAGTGATGCGGCCGCCACTGCTCCTGCCACCGTCCGCGGAACTCCAGGGCGCAGGTGATCCAGAGGTCGCTCGCGTGGAAGCGGACGATCTCCCGGCCGCGGTGAAGGATGCCGCGGTTGCCCGTCCAGGCGCCCCGGAGCGGGAACGCCTCGATCTCGCCCATCGGGGTGACGCGGTTGCGGGCCGGGGTCACGCCCTCAGGAAAGCGGCTGCAGGCGCGTCTTCTCGACGCGGGCGAGCTTGCGCCGAAGCCGCCGGTACTGGCGCTCCTGCTGCCGGTGTGCGCTTGTAGTGCTTGTAGGCGAGGTTCGTGCGCTCGAGCGGATCGGTCTTCAGGTCGTACATCTCCCACTCGTCGCGCCGCTTGCCGTTGACGTCGTAGTAGCGGGCGAGCTTCCAGCGGCGCTCGCGGATGCTGGCGATGTGGTTCGGCGGCCTCGGGTACGGGCCGCGCGACTGGCCGGACTGGAAGTCGTCGTAGGTGAACACGGTGTAGTCCTGCGGCGGCGGCGTCGGCGAACGGCTCGAGGATCTGATCGGAGTAGTCGACGCCCTCCCAGGTCGTCGCGGGCGTCGGGGGGCGCGCCGACGAGGCTCGCGAGCGTCGGCAGGAAGTCGACGTGGGAGACGAGGGCGCGGTTCGTCTCGGGCTTCTCGAACAGGCGCGGGTTCGAGTAGACCAGGGGGACGCGGATCGCCTCCTCGTAGAAGTTGAAGTTCTTCTGCCGCATGCCCCCGTGGGAGGTGCCCATCTCGCCGTGATCGGCGGTCACGATCACGAGCGTGTTCTCGAGCAGGCCGGCCGCGTCGAGCGTGTCGAGGATCTTCACCAGGTAGGCGTCGGAGGCCTTCATCAGGTTGCCGTAGAAGTTCACGTAGTTGCGCTTCATCTGCTGCGTCGGGATCGGTCCCGTGAGGCTGAAGATCCGCCTGAACTGCCGCTGCACCCGCGGCTTCGTCGACAGGTCCTCGTTCGCGGTCGCCGGCGGCTCGATCTCGCCCTGCAGCCACGAGTCGTCGTAGCCGCCGGAGGCGTAGGTCGACGGGTAGAAGAGGACGTCGTGCGGATTGACCAGTGAGGCGACGCAGAAGAACGGCTGCTGCTGGGCCGCGACCGAGCTCAGGTACTGGAGGATCGCCCTCGGTGCCCGTCCTCGGGCGTGCCCTGGGAGTTCATGAAGCGGCCGTCGTTGTCGTAGATCCCGCCGCCCTCCTCCGAGATGTCCTGGTTGGCGCCGGCGTCCTGCGGGTTCCAGCGGGTGAAGCCGTACTGGTTGACGTCCTCGGGCACGTAGGTCGTGCCGTTCGCGGGCTTGACGCAGTGGAACTTGCCCTTGTAGACCGGGCGTGTAGCCGGCGGCGGCGACCACGGTGGCGGGGTTCTTGAAGCTGGTCGCGAGCTCGACCTGGTACGGGTACTGCGGCGAGGGCATGTCGGTCTCGAGCGTGTACTTGACCTGGTGCTGGGCGGGGAAGTAGCCGGACATGAAGCGTCGAGCGCGCCGGCGAGCACATGCAGGCGTTCGTGAACGCGTTCGGGAACTCGAGCCCGTGCCTACGCAGGCGGTTGAGCCCGGGCATGTTGCGCTTCGCCCAACCGGGCGGGAAGTGCTGGATCGCCCGCTGCTGGTCGGTCATGAAGACGAGCACGTTCATCCCCGCCACCTGGCGGTCCGGCGCCCTGCGGCGCACTCTCGCCGCGGCGGCCGTCGCGCCCCCGCCGAGCAGCAGTCCGGGCGTGGCGACGGCGGCGGTCTTCAGCAGCTCGCCGCGGGTGATCCCACCGTCGTCGGCGCCGTCCTCGCGTCTCTGCATCCCGGTTCCTCTCGTGTCGCCCCTGTCGCGGCTCATCCCCCCACCCCGACCCGCTTGAAGATCGCGACCGCGTCGCTTCCGAACGCCCCGGCGTAGACCTGCTTGCCGTTCGGGCTGATGGCGAGCGAGCCGGTCTCGACCAGCGCCCGAGCGCGGGTGCACTCCGGCGTCTTGCTCGTGGTCACGCAGCCGGCGCGCCGCGACTTCTGGATCAGCCCGCCCGAATCCGCGTCGCGGTTGAAGACGTCGACGGCGTTCGAGTCGAAGGCGGCCGCGTAGACGCTGGCGCCGTCCGGCGAGGCCGCGATCCCCTCCGGCGCGCTCAGCGTCCGGCCGAGCGAGCAGCCGACGGCGAGCAGGTAGATCGCGCAGGCCGACGTTCCGGACTTCTGAGTGAGCTGCCCGGTTGTCGCGGTGCGGCTGAAGCTGGTCACGCTGTTGCTGATCAGCGAGGTGACGTAGACGTCGCTCGTCGTCCGGGCTGACCGCGACGGCGTTCGCGCCGTCGAGTTGGATGCCGGTCGTACAGCCGGTGAGCGGAGCGTTGACGATGCACCCGGTGCCGTCGGTCGCCTGCGTCAAAGCGCCGGTCGAGGGGTCGCGGGTGAGCACCACGACCGCGTTGCTGACGGCGGTTGCGACGTAGACGTTGTTGCCGTCGGCGCTGATCCCCATGCCCTCGGGCGCCGCGAGCGCGAGCGCGGTGGTGCAGCCGTCGGTCGGCGCGTTGACGAGGCAGCCGGTCGCGCCGGACGGCTGCGTGAGCGCGCCGGTCGACGGGTCGCGGGCGAAGACCGCAACGGCGTTGCCGAAGAACGCGCCCACGTAGACGTTGTTGCCGTCGGGGCTGACGGTGACGACGTCGGGTCCGTCGAGCGCGCGGCCGGTGGTGCAGCCGGAGGTCGCGGCGTTGGTGATGCAGCCGCTCCCGTCGTCGGCCTGCGAGAGCGCGCCGGTCGACGGATCGCGGGTGAAGGTCGCAACCGCGTTGCTCTCCAAGGACGTGGCGTAGACGTTGGCACCGTCGGCGCTCACGGCGACCGAGTTGGGGTGCTCGAGCCCGAGCGCCGTCGCGCAGCCGCGCGCCCTTGGCGGAGATGCAGCCCGCGGTCCCCTGGCGCTGGGACAGGCTGCCGGTCTTCGGCTTGCGCTTGAAGATCGCGATCGCGTCGCTCTCAGAAGAGGCGACGTAGACGTTCTTTCCGTCCGGGCTGATCGCGACCGCGTTCGAGCCGAGGAAGGGCGCCGGCCCGCGCAGCGCGCGCACGGCCGTGCAGCGGCGGGTGGCCTCGGAGCGGTCGACCACGCACCCGCTCGGCCCGCGTAGCTGCACCAGCTTTCCGAGGGCCGACCCCGATGCACGGCTCGACCCTGCGTCGGCGGCGAGCGCCCCGGCCGGAGCGGCAAGCGCGGCGGCCACGATCAGCGCGCAGGGCGCCATCGAGGCGGGAGAGGGCTTGAAGCGGGTCGAGCGCATGGCGCCGGGCGATTCACCACGGGCGGCTGAGCTCGTAGGACACCGGTGTGGTGAGAGCATATCTTCCTCCCCGATTTGGAGTAATGCTCTACTGTGGACCCATCGCAATCGATCGGATGAAGCCGAATCCCGCCAGCTGACGACCGGCATCGGACATGACCGGCACCAAACGCGCCCGCTCGGCGCTAGGGCTTCTAGCCGTCCCGATCGCGGCGATCATCAGCGTTGCCTGGCCTCGGCGGCCGCGGCAGCAGGCCCGCGCGCGGTGGTCACCGTGCAGACGGTCCAGGTCGGCGCCCCCGGAAACCCGTCGGTGGGGATCGTCCCGTTCACCGACGCCATCTATCAGTCCTGCGCCGACGCCCAGGGCACGCACACCCGCCTGCCAGACGGTTGGCGGGGTCGACTACCCGTATCGCATCAGTCAGCTGGAGACCACCGTGAAGCAGTACGTGGCCTTCCTGAACACCGCCGATCCCGGCGCCACGGACCGCCACGACCTCTACGACGCGACCGAGAGCTCGTCCGCGTGGCCGAAGTACGGCCAGATCAACAAGTCCGGTAAGGCCGGAAAGGGCCAGCACTACTCGGTGGCCTATCCCGAGTGGGCCGACAAGCCCTACGGGTTCGCGAACTTCCTGCGCGCCGCGCGCTTCGTCAACTCGCTCTACAACGGGCGCCTGCTCTCCAAGAACGCCGACCCGTCATCGGGTCTCGTCACGCTACAGGGTGCGGCTCTCGCGCGAGACGAGCCGCGGGATGTACGACCTCAACCGCCACAAGCGCACGGGCGCGACCCGGGAAAGCAAGCGCGGCTTCGTGATCCCGAGCCAGGACGAGTGGATCAAGGCCGCCTACTACGACCCCACCGGCGGCGGCACCTACTCCTACTGGAAGTATCCGACCAACGCCGGCGTCTTCGGTGACGGCACCACGGACGCACCCACCCAGACCACTCTTAACCCGACGACCGGCGACGTCACGAACGCCGCAACCCAGCCGGTGGCGACCTACAACGCCGGCGTCGCGGCACCCAGCTGGTGCCCGGCTGCCATCCCGCCGGACACGTGCTCGAGCGCCAATCCGTTCGGCCTCGATCCGACGACCTACGCAGGCCGCCTACAAGGGCAGCCTGGGCACCGTCGGTCAGGCGCTGACGCGCTCGCCGTGGGGCACCCTCGACCAGGGCGGCAACGCCGTCGAGTGGACCGACACGATCACCCCGCCCCCGTCGGGCCGCAGTGGCGGGCGGGTCTGGCGGCGGCTGCACGGGGGCGTCCCCAACGCCTCCGCCTACCAGCTCTGGCTCTCGGCGATCGGCCCCCAGCCCCAGGACAACCGCTTCTTCAAGCGCACCTACCCGTGGCTCGGCTTCCGGGTCGGCGTGGTCGGCAACCTCAAGGTCAAGGCGCGCTGTAGGGCTCCCGGCTACGGCTTCAGTCGTAGCTGCGGACCATGCGCACGTTCAGGAACAGCATCACCGCCCCCAGCGCCGCGACCACCGCAAACCCGGGCAGGATGTCCTCCCAGGCGAGGTCGACGAGGATCAGCGACCGCAGGGCCTCCATCAAATAGGTGACGGGATTCAGGGTGGCGGCGACCTCCATCGGCTCGGTCAGCAGGTCGCGCGGCACGAAGTTCGGGGTCAGGAACAGCAGCGGGAAGAAGATCAGCCCGCCAGAGTTCGTCGCCGCCGCGCTGCGCGTCTTCAGGGCGATCAGCTGCATGAAGCCCGCGTAGACGACTCCCCAGAGCGCGCTCAGCAGTACGAGCAGCACGAAGCCGAGCGGCCCGCTCGCGATCGTGATCCCGAACGGCAGGGCGAGGAGCACGATCACCGAGGCGATCGCGACGCACTTGACGCCCTCGGCGACGAGACGGCCGAGCACGATCGAGTAGCGCGGGATGGGGATCGCCCGCAGCTTGTCGAAGTAGCCGCCCTCGATCTCCTCGACCAGGAACAGGGCGGCCATCCCGAACGAGGCCGCGAGCAGGAGCGTGATCGGCAGCTGGAACGCGCCGTAGCCCTGCCCCTCGAGGAACCCGGTCGATTCCGAGGGGAAGATCTCCGCCGCCTGGCCGGTGTTGACGATCAGGAAGAAGACCGGGATGAACAGGGTCATGAACAGCGCGTCGGGCTGCCGCACCGCCTCGCGCAGGGAGCGCCGTCCGAGAGCGATCGTGGCGTTCACGCGGACACCTCCTGAACCTCGCCGGCGGCGCGGTCGCGGGTGCGGCCGGTCGCGTCGAGGAAGACGTCGTCGAGAGTTGGCTCCTCCCCACCCCCGCGCCGGTCGCGCAGGTCGGCCTTGAGCTGGCCGGGCGTGCCCTCGCGCACGATCACGCCGTCGTCGATGATCGCGAGGCGGTCGCAGAGCTGGTCGGCCTCCTCGAGGTACTGCGTCGTCAGGAAGATGGTGGTGCCGTGCGCGTTGATCCGCCGCAGCTCCTCCCACACGGTCAGCCGGCTCGCCGGATCCAGCCCGGTGGTCGGCTCGTCCAGGAACAGGACCTCCGGCTGGTGTACGAGCGCGGCCGCGAGGTCGAGCCGGCGCTCCATGCCGCCCGAGTAGCCCTTGATCACCCGGTCCGCCGCGTCGTCGAGCTCGACGAGGGCCAGCAGCTCCCGTGCGCGCTCCTCCGCCTCGGCCGCGCCGAGGCCGAACAGGCGCCCGTGCAAGACGAGCAGCTCCCGGCCGGTCTGGCGCGGATCGAGGCCGGCCTCCTGGAGCGCGACGCCGATCCGGCGGCGGGCGCGTCGGGATCGCGGGCGACGTCAACGCCCGCGACCTCGGCGTGGCCGTCGGTGATCGACAGCAGGGTCGTCAGCATGCGCACGGTCGTCGACTTGCCCGCCCCGTTGGGCCCCAGGAAGCCGAAGATCTCGCCCGTGCGGATCCGCAGGTCGACGCCGCGGACCGCCTCCACCGTCCCCTCGCGGCCGCTGTAGTGCTTGACAAGGCCTTCGGCCAGGACGGCCGGGCCTCCGTTCTCGTTCAACCTCGGCTCCTCCGATCGTTCGCCGGCATGTCGTTGAGACCGGCGGAAGCCGCAAAACTAATCGTTCGCACCGCCTCAGCGGCGGCGAGGCTTGACGCGGCGTGACGCCGGTGGCTCGCCCATCGGCCGGCCCCCGTAGACGACCCTGCCGCGCTCGTCCTGGTAGGTGAGCCATGGGATCGCGCCGCGCTGGGCGACGCCGGGCTTGCTGTAGTCGCAGACGCCGGCGGGGAACGCCTCCTGGAGCTGAGCGAACTGCGCGTCGGTGAACGTGACCGGGTAGTCCTCGCGCCGCAGCGGCTTGAGCTCGCACTTCATCACGTCGTCGGTCAGCGGCTCGTCGGCGCCCATGCGCGGCGTGCCGTACGCGGACACGGTCTGGTCGCAGACCGTCGACGGCAGGTCGGCGCCCGCTCCGTCGGTGCAGCGGGCGGCGACGGTTTCGGGCCTGTCCTGGATGATCTTGCGCGCCAGCGGGATCTCGCGGCGGTCGGCGTCGACGCGGGCGAGCCAACGGTCCATGGCGAACACGGCGTCGTCCGCGAACGAGGGATCGCCGATGAGCGGGATCAGGCCCCGCCACAGCACCTGGTTGGCAGCGGTGCCGAAGTTGCGCTCGAGGCGCGCCCGCATCGCGTAGGTGCGGTAGACGTCGTGGAACGCGCCGGGATCGGGGCCGCGGAGGTCGATGATCGCGACCTCGTCGAGGTTGTTGGCCGAATTGATCGCCCCCGTCCGATACAGGCGCCGCAGCGCGATCGGATCGGCCGCCGTGCGCTCCGCGGTGATGTTGAGGTCCAGGTCGCCGCCGCCGACCTTCGCGTTGAAGTCGGCGAACTGGGCCGGCGAGATCAGGCCCTGGCGCAGCCCCTTGAGCCCGTACTGGATCCCGACGTTGTCGAACCCGCGCCGCGCCCAGCCCCGCTCGTCGCGCCCGAAGGCGTTGACCATGTAGTCCTGCAGCGTGCAGCGCACGCCGCCGGGATTCGTCTGCGGGTCATAGACCTGCTCGGCCGGGACGCCCGGGCAGCTTCGCGACGGGTCGCCGGAGTTCGGGATCACCGTCGTGAACGTGATCGGGTTGGCGATGTTGGGGTGGTCGAAGAACGACGTCATCGCCGCGGGGTCGTAGACCACGCCAGGCCCCCAGCGTCCCGGGTTCTGCGAGGAACTGCAGGCCGAAGTAGTACTCCTCGTACTGCATCGCCGACGACCACGCGTCGGTGAACGAGCACTGCGGCGTGATCCCCTGGTAGACGCCGGGATAGGCGTTGGCGACCTGCTGCTGGGCGAGCGAGCCGCCGGAGCAGCCGCTGCCGATCGTCCAGCGCACCGTCCCGTAATGGTCGATCGCGTACTCCTTGGTCATCACGAGCGACTCGGCCTGGGTCAGCAGGTTGCAGTTGTGGCCGGCGTGGTCGAGCGCGTTCGACATCACGATGAAGCCGGCGCCGAGGACCTTGGGCACGAGCACGCTCGGCGACTCGCCGGTCTTGTACTCGGTGTCGCACGAGAAGCCGTGCGTGATCACGAGGCGGCGGTTGAACTGCGGCTGGGGCGCCGTCGCCTTCCACGGCTCGCCCGGGTCGAAGAGGGTCGCGATCGCGTACTGGTCCCGGTCGATGTAGCCGGTCTCCAGCCGGACGATGAACGGGACCGTCACCCCCTCGGTGGTCGTCGTCGTCGCGATGCTCTCCGCCGGCGGCGGGCTCTCGGGGTCGTACGGCTGAAACGGGCCGGCGCCGGGCGAATTGCCGCCGATGCCGGGCAGCGCTGCGCCGTCGGTCGGAGCGCCCTGCGGGAGGTACAGGTACTGGAACGTCGGCGGCTGGTTGCACTGCGCGTCCTGCGCTCCCGCCTGGCAGGTCCACGGCTGAATCTGGGGGCCGGCGAAGATCGGGCCGCCGATCGGGTGATTGGTGACGACGAGGCGCGCGGTGGCGCCATCACGCGCCCGGGCCGTGAGCTTGGTCCGCCCCTCGCGCAGCCGCTTGACCACGCCCTCGAAACGCCGCTTGCCCACCCGCTTCAGCGCCCGCGAGACGTTGCGGCGCCCCGCCTCCAGCCGCGGCCGCTTGGCCTTGGCCCCACCCGGCACCGCGACCCGCACCAAGCGCGTCGCCGCCCGACACGAGGTCCGCCCGGTTGGAGAGCACCTGGATCCGCGGCGCGTGCGAGCGCGCGCTCGCCGGTGCCGCGGCGAGCGCCGTGATCGCGCATGCCACGAGTGCCACGCAGAGCGTGCGCAAGCCCTTCATCTCGTTCAGCCCCACGCGGCCGCGAGTCTCGCACAGGGGACGGGCGCGAGCGCCGGTCACGGAGGAGCCGAAAACGCGCCGCGGCGGGCGGTCAGCCCTTGTCGCCCGCCTCGGCCGCGGCCTTCGAATAGGCCTCGTAGCCTCCGGCGCGGTCCCAGACCGAACGCAGCAGGCGCTCGAGCTCGGCGCGGTCGCCGGATTCGAGGTCGGCGAGCAGCTCGTCCTCGACCGAGTCCATCGCCGCGCTGACCTCGTCGATCAGATCCAGCCCCGGCTGTGTGACCTGGACCCGGTGACGGCGGCGGTCCTCGGGGTCGCGGTGCCGGGAGGCGAATCCCTGGTCCTCGAGCTCGTTGAGGATCTCGACCAGGTTCGTCGGGTCGACGTGCAGGTTGCTGCACAGGGCCTGCTGGCTGAGCTCACCGTGGTCGCGCAGCTCGATCAGAGCGGCGAGGTGACGCGGCCGCAGGCCGTGCGGGGCCAGCGCCTCCGTGAAGCGGTGCATCGTGATCCGCCCCAACTTGATCATCAGCAGGGTCGGCCATCGCTGGGTGATCCCCACCGGTGTCGTTGCATCCGTTTCGGTTGTCATGCGTCAAAAGTTACCATCTATCAATACTTTGTGTCAACAAATGATCTGCTATCGTCAGCGACCGTGAATCCCAGCGAACGCCCGAGCGCCCGCGTGATCCTCGCCGTCCTGTCGCTCGGCGGGATCGCCTACGCCCTCCTCCAGTCGCTCGTCGTCCCGGCGCTTCCTCAGATCCAGGACTCCCTGCACACCTCGGAGAGCGCCGTCGGCTGGGTGCTGACCGCCTTCCTCCTCAGCGCCTCCGTGACGACCCCGATCGTCGGCCGCCTCGGCGACATCTACGGCAAGGAGCGGTTGCTCATGATCGTCCTGGTCCTGCTCGCGGTCGGCACGCTGATCTCGGCGGTCGCCTCCTCGCTCGGCCTGATGCTCCTGGGCCGCGTCGTCCAGGGCGTCGGCGGCGGGATCTTCCCGCTCGCCTTCTCGATCATCCGCGATGAGCTCCCGCGCGAGCGGGTGGCCGGCGGGATCGGGCTCGTCTCCTCCCTGCTCGGGATCGGCGGCGGCGCGGGCGTCGTCTTCGCCGGCGTCGTCACCGAGAACCTCTCCTACCACTGGCTCTTCTGGTTCCCGCTCGCGATGATCGTCGTGACCGCCCTGCTCACCTGGCGCCACATCCCGGAGTCGCCGGTCAAGACCCCGGCCGAGATCAACTACAAGGCCGCCGGCCTGATGACGCTCGGGATCTCGGCGACCCTGCTGGCGATCACCGAGACCAGCACCTGGGGCTGGGGCTCGCCGAAGACGCTCGGCCTGCTCGCGGGCGGCCTGCTCCTGATCGGAGCGTGGGTGCGCGAGGAGCTGCGCTCGCGCGAGCCGCTCGTCGACATGCGCATGATGGCGATCCGCGGCGTCTGGACGACGAACACCGTCGCGTTCCTGATCGGCGTCGGGATGTACTCGTCGTTCGTGCTCCTGCCCCAGTTCGTCCAGGAGCCGACCAGCACCGGCTACGGCTTCGGCGCGTCGGCAACCGTCGCCGGGCTCTTCCTGCTGCCGGCGACGATCGCGATCACGGTCGTCGGCCAGATGGCGGGCAGGATCGAGCGCCGGATCGGCTCGCGCGGCGCGCTGATCGGCGGCGCGGGATTCGCGCTTGCCGCCTACGCCCTGCTGGTGATCGATCGCAGCGCGGAGGTCGACGTCTACGTCGCGGCCGGGCTGCTCGGGATCGGGATCGGGCTCTCGTTCTCGGCGATGGCGAACCTGATCGTCGAGAACGTCCGGCAGGACCAGACCGGCGTCGCGACCGGGATGAACGCGGTGACGCGGACGCTCGGCGGCGCGTTCGGCGGCCAGGTGGCCGCGACGCTGCTCGCCGGCAGCCTTGCCGCCAGCGGGCTCCCGACTGATCACGGCTTCGAGCTCGCGTTCGCCATGTGCCTCGTGGCGCTGGTCGCGGCGCTCGGCTTCGCGATCGCCGTCCCGCGCCGTCGCCGCGCGCGAGCCGCCATCCTCCCCCACCCGGGTCAGGCCGCCGAGCCCGAGCGGGCAGCGGCGTGATGGACCGCATGGCAACGCGCGATCTGCTGGTCGAGGAGGCATACGTGGCCCAACTGCGCCGCGACGCCGGCTGGCTGGCGCCCAGGCATCCTCCTAGCCTCAAGGTGCACGACCCGAAGGAGTTCCATGAACGATCGAGATTCAGGCCCCGTCGCAGTGATCACCGGAGCCTCGTCGGGAATCGGTGAGACGACGGCACGCGCCCTCGCCGCCGAGGGCCACCGGCTGGCGTTGCTCGCGCGCCGCGTCGACCGGATCGAAGAGCTCGCGTCGGAGCTCGGCGAGGGGGCGATCGCGATCGAGGCCGATGTCACCGACCGCGACTCGATGCTCGCCGCGGCCGAGCGGGTGAAGAGCGAGCTCGGCGGCACCGACGTCCTCGTCAACAACGCCGGCGTGATGCTGCTCGCGCCATTCAGCTCCGACCAGCGAGACGAGATCCGCCAGATGGTCGAGACCAACCTGCTCGGGGCGATGACCACGACCGAGGTCTTCCTCGACCAGCTGCGCGACGGCGGCGGCGACCTGGTCAACCTCTCGTCCGTCGCCGGCCGCACCGCCCGGCCGGGCTCCTCGGTCTACAACGCGACCAAGTGGGGCCTCAACGGGTGGTCGGAGGCGCTGCGCCAGGAGCTGCAGCCCGACGTGCGCGTGATCATCATCGAGCCCGGCGCCGTCGCTACGGAGCTGACCGACCACATCACCCACGCCGAGACCAAGCAGGGCATCGAGAAGTTCTACGCCGAGACCGCGATCACGGCCGAGGACATCGCCGAGGTGATCGCGTTCGCCGTCGGCCGGCCACGGCGGATGACGCTCAACGAGATCCTCATCAGGCCGACCGCGCAGGCGCTCTGAGGAGCAGCCCGGATTCCGGGCGAGGACTCCGTCCCTGCCGATAGAGTCCGCCCGGCGATGGAGATAGCGCAGGATGGGCGCCTGGTCCAACTCGACGGCGTCCGCAAGAGCTTCGGCGACAACCTCGTTCTCGATGAGATCGACCTCGAGGTCGAACGCGGCGCCGCGATCGTGATCGCCGGCCGTCGGGCTCGGGCAAGTCGACGATCCTGCGCTGCATCAACGGGCTCGAGCCGATCGACTGCGGGCACGATCCACTTCGACGGGCGGCCAGTCGAGTCGACCGGGCGCGAGATCTACGCGCATCCGCGCCCAGATCGGGATGGTCTTCCAGCAGTTCAACCTGTTCCCGCACATGACCGTGCTCGACAACATCACCCTCGGCGCCGCTCGAGGTCGAGGACGCGACCCGGCGAAGAGGCCGAGGACGCGCGCGCGCGCGGCTGCTCGAGCGGGTCGGGATCCCGGAGAAGGCCGACGTCTATCCCGCCGACCTCTCCGGCGGCCAGCAGCAGCGCGTCGCGATCGCCCGCGCGCTCGCGGTGGAGCCGAAGCTGATGCTCTTCGACGAGCCGACCTCGGCGCTCGACCCGGAGATGATCCGCGAGGTGCTCGACGTGATGCGCGACCTCGCCGCGACGGCATGACGATGATCGTCGTGACCCACGAGATGGGCTTCGCGCGCGAGGTCTGCGACCGCATCGTCTTCATCGACGAGGGCCGGATCGTCGAGCAGGGCACGCCCGGACGAGTTCTTCAACCACACGACGAGTGAGCGAGCGAAGGAGTTTGTCGACAAGATCATCCATCACTCGTCGACGCAACCGGGGGAGATGCGGGAGACAGGAAATGAGGACCGGAACGAATGGCGTCTGATCGCAATCGCGACGCTCGTGCTCGCCGCGACTGGCGCTGGTCGCGTGTGGGGACGACGATGACGAGGGCGACGGCGAGGAGACGCCCCGGCGGGAGGTCGAGGAGTTCCCGGCCGACACGACCATGGGCAAGATCCAGGAGGCGGGAGAGATCAACGATCGGGCGTCAAGTACGACGTCCCGCCGTTCGGGTTCAACAACCCGCAGACCGGTGAGGTCGAGGGCTTCGACGTCGACCTCGGCAACTACATCGCCGACGCCTCGGGGTCGAGGCGAGCTTCCGCGAGGCGACCTCGGACAACCGGATTCCGCTGCTCGTCGACGGCACCATCGACCTGATCCTGTCGACGATGACGATCACCGAGGAGCGCGATCTGGAGATCGACTTCTCGGAGCCGTACTACGTCGCCAACGGAGACGTCCTGGTGCCCGCGGCTCCGACATCGCTGACGCCTCGACGACCTGAACGGCAAGCGGGTCTGCACGGCGCTGGGCTCGACCTACGCCGACACGATCGCGAAGCAGGCGCCGGACGCCGACCTGCGGCTGGTCGACCTGTACTCGGAGTGCCTCGACCAGATCCAGACGGGAGCCGTTGACGCGGTCTCGACCGACAACGTGATCCTCACCGGGATGGTGATCCAGGACGACACGCTGGAGCTGCTGGGCCTCGACTACACGACCGAGCCGTACGGCGATCGGGATCCCCGAGGGCGACACCGAATTAAGTAGTTCGTCGACGAGTCGGTAGCCGAGTACATCGACGCGGGGCTGGCAGGCGGCCTACGACGAATGGGTCGGCCAGTACATCGCCGAGGACCAGCAGCAGGGTCCGCCGGACGATCACCCTGCAAGGAGGGCTGGAGCTGTTCCCGCTCGAGTAGCGGAGGCCGGCGTCCCTGAGTCGAGGAGACGGGCGTGAGCGGGCTCTGGGAGGTGCTCACGGAGCACTTCCCGGAGTTCAGCCTCCGGCCTCTGGGTCACCTTCCGGCTGGTCGCGGTCGTCGTTCGTGATCGCGATGGTGGTCGGCACCGCTCGTCGCCGCGATGCGGGTGGCGCCCGTCAGGTGGCTGAATCGGCTCGGGGCATCTACGTCGAGACGTTCCGCAACGTCCCGCTGCTCGTTCTCCTGATCATCGCCTTCTCCGGGCTTCCGCCGGGCGGGGGTGCCGGTGGGGCAGTGGGTCGCGGGCATCGCCTGCCTCGGCCTCTACACCGCCGCCTACATCGCCGAGGCGTTGCGCTCCGGGTGTTCGCGGTCGGCAAGGGACAGATCGAGGCGGCCCTCTCGCTCGGCCTCACCTATCCGCGAACGATGCGGCGGATCATCCTCCCGCAGGCGTTCCGCACGGTGATCCCGGCGCTCGGAAGCCTGGTGATCGCGATGATCAAGAACTCGGCGATCGTCGGCGGCTCGCTGGTCGCCCTCCCCGATCTGCTCAAGCAGACCCGCGAGGTTCAGGCCGACACCGCGCAGCCGGACGAGGTCTATTTCTGGGGGGCCGTCGGCTTCCTGCTGCTGACCATCACCGCGACGCTGGTCTTCCGCTACCTCGAGCGCCGGTTCGCGATCCGGCGATGAGAGGCGTGCGATGAGCTATCTCTTCAGCCCCGACAACTGGGAATGGGTCTGGACCGGAAACAACTTCAGGTTCCTGCTCGAGGGCTTCTTGATCAACCTCGAGATCGCCGCTGATCGGGATCGTCTTCTCGCTGATCTTCGGCTGCGCTGCTGGCGTTCATGCGGATCTCGAAGCTGACGGCTGGATCAGCTTCCCCGCCGGCGTCTGGGTCGACGTCTGGCGCAACCTGCCGCTGATCCTGATCATCCTCTACCTCGCGCTCGCCGTCCCCAGTCCTCGTGGCGCCAGGCCTACAGCGACGCGATCCCCGATTCTTCCCCGAGGCGCTCCAGGACGAGCTGGTCCTGGGCGCCCTGCTCGCGCTCGTCCTCTACATCTCCGCCGTCCTCTCGAGATCATGCGCTCGGGCATCCAGTCGCTCGACCGGGGACAGTTCGAGGCGGCGGCCTCTCTCGGGCTCACCTACACGCAGCAGATGCGGTTCGTGATCCTCCCCCAGGGTCTGCGGCGGATGGTGCCGGCAACGGTCTCTCAGCTGATCACGCTCAACAAGGACACGACGCTGGTCAGCATCATCGGGATCGCGGAGGTCATCGGCCACGCCGGCAGCATCACGAGCTCATCGGCGTTCCTCGGCGGTGTCCAGGCGCCGCTCCTCCAGGTCTATCTGATGGTCGGGCTCCTCTTCTTTTGCGTCAACTTTGCCCTCTCACGCTTCTCGCGCCGGCTCGAGATCCGCCAGCGTGAGCGCACCGGCACGAAGCTCCGTCGCGTCGCCGGGCTCGAGGACCAGGTGGCCGCGGAGTCCGTCCTGGTTCAGACTCAGATCCCTCGGCGGGGCCTCGCCAGCCAGACCAGCCCGAGCACGGGAAGCACGAGCGGCAGGAAGCCGTAGTCGCGCCCGAAGCCCGACCAGACGGTCTCGTCGGGCAGCGCGCCGGGATCGATCGCCCCCAGCGCCCCGACGGAGAGCACACCGGCGAGCTCGAACGTGCAGACGATCCGGGCGACCTTGATCCGGCCGGGATCGGTGCTGCCCACGGTGAGCGCGGCGAGGACGTAGAGGCAGGCGGCGAGCGCCGAGAGCAGATACGGCAGCGGCGCCTCGGCGAACCGGGTCGCGATCTGGGCGATCGAGCGCGCGCCCGCCGCGAGGGCGAAGACCGCGTAGGCGACCGCCAGCGTGCGCCCGGGCCCGGGCGGGGCCAGGGAGCTCAGCCCTGCCACACGGCGACCCCCCGGAGCGAAACCACGGCGACCGCAGCGAGGCCGAGGGCGAGGGTCACCGCGCCCCAGGGTGAGTCGTCGCCCGAGGCGAGCGGCAGGACCAGCGGCAGGATCGCCACCGACGCCACCAGGTAGGCGATCAGGACCCCCGGCTCGGAGGGGTCATGGCCGCCGATCAGCCCGACGGCGGCGACCGCAACCTGGACGAGGGCCGCCAGTTCGACCACGGCGACGGCGCCGATCTGGCCCCGGCTCAGGCCGCGCCTCGTGACGGCATGCACGCACGCCCACAGCGCAACCGCCCCCGAGTACGCCGCGATCGTCGCCGCGAGGCTCTCGCTCAATCAGCGGCCTCGGCTGCGAGCTTCGCGCCTGCGTCCCGGCCGCTGCGCTTGCGCCGGCGCCGCCGGATCAGCCACGTGATCACCGAGGTGACCGCGAGCAGGAGCACCGCCATCCCGAACACGAGCCAGAAGATCCGCCAGCCGGGGTTGGCGAAGAAGCCGGCGTGGACGCTGTAGTTCCAGTCCTGCCAGATCGTCTGGCTCAGGTGCCCGTCCATCGACCGCCGGGTAGACGATCCGGGACTTGCCCGAGTAGCGGTCGACCTGGACCTCGAGATCCCCGGGCCAGAAGCCGTACTCGTAGGGGTCGGTGGCGTCGGCGAACCACAGGTCGTGGACGCCCGTCTTCCCCGACGCGGCCAGGATCGAGGTCATCCGGGCGTCGTCGCCGGCGACCCGCTCGCCGATCGCCTGCGCCTCGTCGGGGTGACGGCTCCGTCGGCCGCCTCGGGCTCGAAGAGCGCTCCTGCTTGGGGTCGGACTCGAGGAAGGGCGTCTCCTCCGTCGATCTTGTCGCCCGGCAGCACGGCGTACCAGAGGTCCTCGATCTGCTTGAGCTCGAACCCGGCGCCGGTCCAGCCCCACATGATCAGGAACGGGATCGCGGCGAAGCCGACCACCTTGTGCAGGTCGTAGTTGAACTTGTAGCGGGTCGATCGCCGGATCCGAAAGCCGCGCGAGAACCGCTTGATCGACGGCCACCACAACCACAGCCCGCCGAGGCTGAGGAAGATCAGGACCAGGCCCAGCAGCCCGAGCAGCAGGCCGCCCCAGGTGATCGCGTTGTTGCCGAAGGTGGGCACGAACGAGTGCTTGACCTTCTCGTTGAGAAACGGGACGTAGCCCGGGTAGTCCTCGCACGAGAGCGCGCAGAAGTGGATGTTCCGCATCAAGCCCATGAAGCCGGTGTCCTCGCGCGCGACGCCGAGGACCTCCCCCGTCGCCGGATCGACGTACGCGCGCTGCAGGTAGGTCGAGTCGTAGATCGAGTAGACGCCGTCGTCGTAGATCACGTCCGCGGCCCTTGAACTCGGGCATCTCCTCCTTCAGCGCCGCGCGCGCCTCCGTCGGTGAGATCGGATCGTCGGTCTCGGTCCCCGCGTACTGCCTGTCCGTTGAGCAGCTGGTGGATCTCCGGGCCGTAGGTGAGGACGACGCCGCTGAGCACCACCAGCAGCAGCGCGATCCCGGCGGTGAACGCGACCCAGCGGTGGGTGACGACGAGGAACTTGCGCGCGCGCCGGCCCACCGAGGCGAACCGTCGCCGACCGGTCGTTCGCTCATCCTCGTCCGGCGCCGTCTCCGCCGCTGCGGGCGGAAACCGAGTTGCGATGCCAGCTGGGACCTCCTTCGACGCGGGCGAGACGAGTTAGGTGACCCTAATTAGGGTCACCTAAGTCGCGAACCTACCAGGAAGGCCGTGCGCCCGTCGCCGGTTCGAACCGGCGCGGGCGGCCGGCTACCAGGGGGTCGGCAACACCGCCGGCTCGAGCCCCGCCGCCGCGGCAGCGGGCCCTCGCGCTTCCAGCGCGAATCCGCGCGCGCCGGCCACAGCAGCCACACCACCACGCCGATCGCGCTCAGCAGCAGCCCGGCGGCCAGCCCGGCGCGCTCGCCGTAGCCCTTGCGCTCGGAGATCCACGAGGCGGCGATCGCCGACGCGAGCCAGAGGTAGGTGAGCCAGAGCGCCTTGGCGCCGATCAGGGCGATCACGGTCATGTGCCCAGGTACGCCTTCTGGACGTCGGGGTTCTCGCGCAGCGACGCCGACTCGCCGGCGAGCGCGACCGCGCCCGGTCTCGAGCACGTAGCCGCGCTGCGAGACCCCGAGCGCGTAGTTGGCGTTCTGCTCGACGAGCAGGATCGTCGTCCCCGCGTGCGCTGATCTCGGCGATCGTCTCGTAGATCCGCTCGACCAGGAGCGGCGCGATCCCCATCGAGGGCTCGTCGAGCAGCAGCAGCCGCGGGCGCGCCATCAGCGCGCGGCCGATCGCCAGCATCTGCTGCTCGCCGCCGGACATCGTCCCGGCCTTCTGCGTCTCGCGCTCCTCGAGCCGCGGGAACAGCTCGAAGACGCGCTCGAGGTCCTCGGTGAGGTCGTCCCTCGGGCGCAGGTAGGCGCCGAGCTCGAGGTTCTCGCGCACGGTCATCCGCGGGAAGCAGCGCCGGCCCTCGGGCACCTGCGAGATCCCGAGCCCGACGATCCGGCTCGGCGGCATCGTCGGTGATCTCGGCGCCCGTCGAAGCGGATCGAGCCGGCTGCGCGGCGGGCTGAGCCCGGAGATCGAGCGCAGCGTGGTCGACTTGCCGGCGCCGTTGGAGCCGATCATCGTGACCACCTCGCCGGCGTCGACCTCGAGCGAGACGCCGCGCAGCGCCTCGATCGAGCCGTAGTAGGTGTGGATGTCGTCGACCTCGAGCAGCGCCATCGCTCAGCCCTCCCCCGCCCCGGTGCCGAGGTAGGCCTCGATCACGCGTTCGGTCGTTGCGCACCTCGTCCGGCGTGCCCTCGGCGATCTTCACGCCGTGGTCGAGCACGGTGATCCGCTCGGAGACGCCCATGACGACCTTCATGTCGTGCTCGATCAGCAGGACCGTCAGCTCCGCGCTCGTCGCGGGCCTTGCGGATGAACGCGGTCAGCGCCGCGGACTCCTTCGGGTTCATCCCCGCGGTCGGCTCGTCGAGCAGCAGCACGCTCGGGCTCGGAGGCCAGCGCCCGCGCGATCTCGACCCGGCGCTGGTCGCCGTAGGAGAGGTTCGCCGCCGTCTGCTCGAACAGCGTCTCGGCGAGCCCGACGTAGGCGAGCATCTCGCGGGCCGTCTCGCGCACCCGCCGCTCCTCGGCGCGCACCCACGGCGGGCGCAGGATCGAGCCGAACATCCCGGCGCGCATGCGGGCGTGCTGGCCGACCATCACGTTCTCGAGCGCCGACATCGTCGGGAAGAGGCGGATGTTCTGGAACGTGCGGGCGATCCCCATCGCCGTGATCCGGTCGGGCCGGGCGCGCGAGATCTCGCGGCCCTCGAAGCTGATCGTGCCCGCGGATCGGCCGGTAGAGCCCGGTGAGCATGTTGAAGAAGGTCGTCTTGCCGGCGCCGTTGGGCCCGATCACCGAGGCGATCTGCCCCTCGGCGAGCTCGAAGTCGAGCCCGTCGACGGCGACCAGGCCGCCGAAGCGCTTGCTCACCGACTCGGCCGTGAGCCAGCAGCCGACGCTCATCGCGGACTCGTCCTCGCTCAGCTCGACGTCGGTGCCGGCGCCGGCGCGTCTCCCCGGCGCCGACGCCGTGCATCTCGAGCTTTCGCCGCCGCTCCGGCATCAGCCCCTCGGGCCGGAGCACCATCATGATCACCAGCAGGAAGCCGAAGATCCCGTAGCTGAGCTGGGTCAGGTCGAAGTCGAGGCCGATGTCGCGCGGGATCCCGTTGAGCACGTCGGGGATCAGGTAGCTGTTGATGAACGACAGCGCCACCGCGCCGAGGACGACGCCCCAGATCGAGCCGAGCCCGCCGAGGATGACCATCGCGAGGATGAAGATCGAGAACGAGAACTGGAACTGGTCGGCGTTGACCGTGTTCAGATAGGAGCCGAGGAAGGCGCCCGAGACCCCGCCGAACGCCGCCCCGGTGCCGTAGGCCAGGAGCTTCGTCTCGCACGATCGGGACCCCCATGCTGGACGCGGCCACCTCGTCCTCGCGCAGCGCGACCCACGCCCGCCCGAGCCGCGAGTCGCGCAGCCGGAAGTTGACGAACAGGACGATCAGCACCAGCCCGAGCGCGACGAAGTACCACGAGCGCAGGTTGAGCGACGTGAACGGCTCGACGAACGGCAGGTCGATCTTGTCGATCGGGGTGATCCCCTGTTTGCCGCGGGTCAGCACCGCCTCGCTGCCGATCTCGGGCACGCCCGGGACCTTGCCGACGGTCGCGTCCCAGATCCCGCCGATCCGGATCTGGTCGCCGTTGGCGGCGATCCGGCCGATGATCTCGCCGAAGGCGAGCGTGACGACGGCGATGTAGTCGCCGCGCAGGCGCAGCGTCGGGCAGCCCGATCGCCATCCCGGCGATGGTCGTGAAGCACGACCGCGACCACGATCACGAGCAGGAAGTTGACGTGGATCCCGGGCAGCTCGGCGGCGGCGCCGGTGACCAGGACGTGCAGGCCCTCGCCGTCGTTGACGCCGAAGAAGAAGTTCGAGCCGAGCCAGCCCATCGTGTAGGCGCCGATCGCGAAGAAGGCGACGTAGCCCAGGTCGAGCAGGCCCGGCGAAGCCGACGATGATGTTGAGCCCCAGCGCCATGCACGACGTAGGCGAGCGCGAGCACCGCGTCGTCGATGAACGGGCTGCCGGTCTCGAAGAAGAACGGCAGCGCGATCGCGCCGACCACGACCGCGACGCCGCCAGCGCGCTCGCGGCTCGACCGGAGATCGAGCGCAGGAGGCTCATCCGGCCTCCCTCGTCTCCTCGCCCAGCAGGCCGCGCGGGCGCACGACCATGATCAGGATGAGGTAGGCGAAGACGACCGCCGGCGTCCACTCGGAGCCGATCCTGTTGTCGGCGATCTGCTGGATGCAGCCGATGATCAGGCCGCCGAGCACGGCCCCGCGGAGGTTCCCGATCCCGCCCATCACCGCGGCCGTGAACGCGATCAGCCCCGCGGTGAAGCCCTGGAAGAACCAGATGGTCGTCTGGTAGAGCGCGTAGATGAGGCCGGCGGCGCCGGCGAGAAGGCCGCCGATCAGGAAGGTGAGCGAGATCGTCGTGTCGACGTTGATCCCCATCAGCCGCGCCGCGTCGGGATCCTGGGCGGTCGCCCGCATCGCCCGTCCGAGCCGGGTGCGGGCGACGAACATGACCAGGGCGACCACCAGCGGCGCGGTCGCCAGGACGGCGAGCGCGTCACCGTTGGTGACCTCGACCCCGCCGATCGAGAACAGCGTGTCCTGCGAGCCGATCAGGTCCGGGACGCTCTTCTGCGAGCCGCCGATCCAGAGCAGGCCGACGTTCTGGAGGATGAACGAGAACCCGACCGCGGTGATCAGCGGCGCCAGCTTCGGCGCGTCGCGAAGCGGCCGGTAGCCGACGCGCTCGATCATCACGTTGAGCGCTGCCGCTGGCCACGCGCGGCGACGACCAGGGTCAGCAGCAGGCCGGCGATCAGGAGCGGGGCCGCGGTCGCGAGCCCGAGCCCGAGCGCGGTCCAGAACGCGAAGGCGACGAACGAGCCGATCATGAACACCTCGCCGTGGGCGAAGTTGATCAGCTCGATGATCCCGTAGACCATCGTGTAGCCGAGCGCGATCAGGGCCCAGATCGCGCCGTTCGAGACGCCGTCGACGAGGTTGTTGCCCAGCCGGATGAGGTTGCCGTCGGTGCTCGAGGTCGTGGATGCCGAAGGCGACCGGCATCGCCAGCAGCAGCACGATCAGGAGTCGCCGACGCGCGATACGTGCCGCTTCGAGCCGATCGCCGAGAGCCGCGTCATGCGGAGCCGCGTCAAGGCGGCGCTCCAGGTCCGGCGGGAGCAGTCGCCGGACGCCGGTGCTCCACCTCGCTACTCAGCCGTGACCTTCGCGTCGAAGACGAGCTCGCCGCCGTCGATCCTGAACACGCCGTAGTCGGTCAGGGTCGTGTCGCCGTTCTCGTCGATCGAGTAGGTCCCGAGGATCGACTCGCGATCCTTGGTCGCGAACAGCGCCTCGATCACCGAGGCGCGGTCGGTCGGGTCCTCGGCGCGCTCGAGCACGTCGAGGATCAGCTGGCCGAGCTCATAGCCGTAGATCGCGTATGGCTCGGCCTTCCCGTACTTGGCCTCGTAGTCCTTGTAGAACTTGGCGCCCTTCGGCCCCGTAGTCCTCCTCGGAGAGCGTCGCGACGGTGACCTTGGTGTTCGCCGCGACGTCCTCGGGGAGCCCCCCGGAGAAGTCCGAGTCGGCGACGCCATCGTCGCCGTAGAGCTTCACGTCCGGAACCGCCGCTGCGATGTCCTTGTACAGCTGGACCGCGTTCGAGGCGGTGATGCCGCCGAAGAAGAAGCAGTCGATGCCCTGGCTCGCCCAGGTCCTCCGCCTCCGCTCGGTAGTTGGCCGCCTTGGTGTCGATGCCACCGGCGTTGGTCAGCTCGTAGTCGTAGTTCTCGGCCGCCAGCTCGACGTTGGTCGCCAGCCCCTCGCCGAAGACCTCGTTGTCGTGCAGGACGCCGACGGAGGTGCATCCGTCCTCGTCCATGATCTTGGCCAGCGCGGCGCCCTGGACGGTGTCCTTCGGCACGATCCGCGCGTAGTTGCGCTCGCCGGTCGGGTAGTAGATGTCCGGCTCGCCGACGTCGGTGTCGGCGCCGGGCTCGTCGGAGGTGAGGCCGACGGCCGTGTTGCCCGGCGAGATCATCGCCAGGCCCGCCTCGTTGTTGATCGGGATCGAGATCGCCGCGGCGCCGGAGTTGAAGGTGCCGAGATAGGCGACCGCCGAGTCGTCCTGGGCGGCGCGCTTCGCGTTCGCCGACTCGGCCTCAGGCGTCCACGCGCCGCCTGGGCGGTCGAGTCGTCGAGCGGCTCGAAGTTGATGTTCACGCCGCCGGCCTTGTTGCCGGCCTCCTTGAGCGCCAGCTCGATCCCGTTCTGGATCGCGAGCCCGGTGGGCCGCGAGGCTCCCTGGAGCGGGAGGCTCGTGTAGATCGTCACCTCACCGCCAGTCGCCGCCCGCCGTCGGCCGAGGTGGTGCCGCCTCCCCCTCGTCGTCATCGTCGCCGCAGGCGACGAGACCGAGCGAAAGGACGACGGCGAGAAAGCCGCCAATCAAAAGGCGGCGGATCCGGAGCGAAATCAAGTGAACCTCCGGTTCGGACGCGGACGAGCAGCGCGACTATATTCAACCCGCGCCGCAGGACGTTGAGAGAGAGCGGGGAGCTCGAAGGCGCCCATGTCGGTCGCCGTCACGCCGTCGCCGTTGCCGTCGGCGATCCGGCTGTTGCGATCGAGGTCGAGGGCGCCGGCGGGGACGGCGGACGTCCCCGGTCGACGGCCGGTGAGCCGCGGCGCAGGTGCCAGTCGGCGGCCCTGCCGACGAACAGCGCGCCGACGGTCGAGGTCTGGTTGCCGCGCGCGTTGCCCGCGGTCGCGGGGCATCTGATCGAGCCCGTCCCCTGCCCCGCGGTCTCGACCTGGTGCGGAACGTCGCTGCGGGTGCAGAGGATCACCTTGTCGCCACCCTGTCAGAGCGCCTGACGCTCGAGGACGATCGAGTCGAAGAGCCCGATCCGCGCCGTCCCGATGTCGGCGCGGGCCGACAGGCCCTCGTCGTCCGGGTCCGCGACCTTGGGGTCCCCGGCGTCGACGGTCGTGTGCCGCACGGTCGCCGTGCCCGCGAAGACGTCGAGGCCGGTGCGCCCGCCGGTGATCAGGGAGGAGACGAGCGTCAGCGAGCCGCTGTCGACGAAGAGGTTCTCCACCGTGTCCGGGGCGGAGAAGACGCTGCGCTCGATCCTGGCGTCGACGGCCGACACCGTTGCGGCCCGGCCGGCCGAATTGTCAGCTCGGGAGTCGCGGATCACAGCCCCGTCGGCGGCGCTGGCGACGAAGAGCGCGTTGCTGGACGGTGTCGCGGCGGTGGCGACGACGCGCCGCACGAGCGGGCTGGCCCCGTCGAGGAAGAGCGCCGTTCCCGGCGCTCGGCTCGCGCACGACGACCCGGACGCGCTCGAAGCTGGCGTCGGGTCCGTTGACCTCGACCGCCGGGTCGTTGAGGAAGTTGGCGCCGGGCGGCACCGCGACCCGCAGGTCGCGCACGACTACGCCGGAAGCGAGCGTGTCGACGTCGAGCGCCCCGTCGTTGAAGCCGTCGTCGTCGCCGTGCTCGATGATCGTCTGGGTGCTCGGATCTGCGCCGGCGCCCGAGCCCTCGATCCTCAATCCCGGCGTCTTCGGGCTCCTCGAGCTCGACCTCTTCGACGTAGCGCCCGGGCGCGACCTGGATCGTGTGGGGTGCGCCCGAGAGCAGCCGGGCCTGCTCCACGGCGTCGGAGATCGACGTGCAGGCCCGCGCCGGGTTCGGGTCGGTGCAGGGGTTGCGCGGCGCGGAGGCGTCGTCGTCGACGTGGAAGACCGCTGCCGTTGCCGCCGCCGGCAGCGCGAGCGCCGCCGCCACGGCGCACACGAGCGCGGCGGGCGTGCGAATCAGCTCGCCGGACACGGTGGCGAGGCCGTCCCGGGGCGGCCGAACTTCTGCACCCGGTGGTTGCCGGGGTCGACGACGTAGACGGCGCCGCGACAGTCGAGCGCCAGCCGCGACGGGGAGGCGGAGCTCTCCCGGATCGGTTCCGTCGAGCCCGTACTTGCACGGGCCGACGCAGGTCTCCAAGTTGCGCCGGGCGTTGCCGGACGACGTCGGCGCCGAACGCCTGCGAGAACGACGGTGTGCGCCGGAAGACCGAGACGCGGTTGTTGAACTGGTCGCCGACGTAAATCGGGGCGGTGCCGCCGACGGCGACACCCAGCGGGAGAGTGAGCGCGCCCGCCGCGGCGACGCCGCTCCCTCGCTGGCAGGCAGTCGTGCAGACCTCGAACCCGCCCCCTGGATTGCCCGGGACGACATCGCGGCCAAACGCGCTCAGGAAGGCGGGCTGCGGCGAGAAGATCGAGATCCGGTTGTTGAACGAATCGGCGACATAGACGTTCCCGGCGACGTCCGTGGCGAGGTCGAGCGGCGCCTCGAATTCACCGGGCCCGTCGCCTTCGACGCCGGTCTTACAGAGGCTGGTGCAGACCTCGAACCCGGAGTCGAGGTTGCCCGGCAGGACGTCTTTGCCGAAGGCGCGCAGGAACGCGCCCCCGAGCGTGTAGACCCCGACTCGCGAGTTGCCGAAGTCGCCGACGTAGAGGAGGTTTCCATGCACCGTGACCCCGGCCGGGAAGGTGAACTCACCCGCGCCTTGTCCGAGGGACCCCGCCTGGCAGGCCGCTGTGCAGATCTCGAAGCCGGTCTGGGTGTTGCCGGGGACGACGTCCTTGCCGAAGGCGCGCAGGAAGGCGCCCTGGGCGGTGAACGCCGAGACCCGCGCGTTGGTCGTCTCGGGGACGTAGAGGTTGCCTGCCGAGTCGCGGGCGATGCCGTGCGGGTCGTCGAGGGCGCCCGCCTCGCCGCCGGCCTCGCCCTCCTTGCAGTCGATGCTGCAGGTCTCGAGGCCGGTCTGGGCGTTGCCGGGGACGACGTCCTTGCCGAAGGCGCGCA
This sequence comes from uncultured Solirubrobacterales bacterium, assembly GCA_963729065.1. Lineage (GTDB taxonomy): Bacteria > Actinomycetota > Thermoleophilia > Solirubrobacterales > 70-9 > WHSW01. The sequence goes on along the minus strand of CAVSMS010000004.1, from coordinate 401,867 downwards.
GGAAGGAGCCGTCGTTGGCGAACACCGAGACCCGCCGGGTGGCGTCCTCGGCGATGTAGACGTCGCCGTTTGGAGCCACCACGACGCCCGAGGGCTGGTTGAGCTGCCCCTCGGTCGAGGCGGCGCCCGGGTCCGCGTACTGCTCGAGAGCGACGATCGCGTTTGCCCGCGTCGCGGTCAGCGCCAGCGCCAGCAGCCCAAGCGCGAGCGCCGCCAGGGCGGCCGTTGGGCTGATCGCGAAGCGCGCACGAATCGGGGGTGACACGGAGGGCTCCTTCGTTCGGGGTGGATCGGCTCGACCCCAAAGACGCCGGCGTCCCGCCGATCCTTCCCGCCGGCGATCCGAGATCTAGCGGACGCTCACTCGGGGACGATCGCCACGACCCGCGCCGGAGCGGCGCTCGCGCCGACGATCCGAAGCGGGAAGCAGGCGACGTGGAAGCCGTGGGAGGGCAAGGCGGCGAGGTTGGTCAGCCGCTCGATCTGGGAGTAGGCCAGGTCGACCTGGTGAGCGGCCCAGAAGACCCCGGGCTCACCCGAGGCCTTGGCGCGCTCGGCCTGCATGTGTAGTGGCGCGTCCCAGCCCCAGGCGTCGATGCCCATCACCCGCACCCCCTGCTCGTAGAGCCAGCGAGTGGCCTCGGCGCTGACGCCGGGCCCGCGGGCGATGTAGTCGAGCTCGTCGTAGAACGCGTCGCGGCCGGTGTGGACGAGCACGATGTCGCGTTCGGCCAGCGGGCGTGGGAGGCGGGCCTCGACGTCGGCGGCGCCGAGCGACTCGCCGTCCTCGCGGTCGGTGGCATCGATGACGACGCCCGGGGCGTAGAACCAGTCGAGTGGCAGCTGGTCGATCGTCTGCGCCGGCTCGCCGGCGATCTGCGAGTTGTAGTGCCAGGGAGCGTCGACGTGGGTCGAGTTGTGGGTGCCGAAGCGCAGGAAGGTCTCGGTCGCCCAGCCCTCGCCGTCGCGAAGCAGCTCCGAGCCGACGCCGAACAGCGACTCGATCGTCGCGGCGCCGGCGGCGTGGTCCTCGTAGGCGATGTCCGTGCGCAGGACCTCCAGGAGCTCGGGGGGATCCGGGCGGATCGGCGCCGAGAGGTCGATCAGCGGCATTGGCGGCTCGTCCTCATACCCGGTGTCTATCGCAACCTGATGGGTTGCTTAGCTACCGACCCAGCGATGACACTGCTCGCCGACGTAGTCAGAGCCTCGGGTGACCTGGCCGACACGAGTTCGCGCTCGCAGAAGGTCCGCATCCTCGCCGCGCTCCTGGGGCAGCTCGACGCGAGTGAGGTCGCGGTCGCGGTCGGTCTCCTCACGGGCGTGCCCCGTCAGGGGCGAGTCGGCATCGGCTACTCGACGATCTACGGGATCGAGAGCGCACCGGCCCGGGAAGCGTCGCTCACCATCGACGACCTCGATCGCGCGATCACCGAGGTCCAGGGGACGACGGGCAGCGGATCGGCGGCGAAGCGCAAGCAGATGCTCGGCGAGCTCCTCGGCAGGGCGACCGAGCCGGAGGCCGACTTCGTCAGGAGGCTGTTCACCGGTGAGCTGCGCCAGGGCGCGCTCGCCGGGTTGATGGTCGACGCGATCGCGCAGCGCGGCTGGGGTCTCGCGCGAGCTCGCGCGCCGGGCGCTGATGCTGTCGGGCGATCTGACGCTGACGGCCGAGGTCGCGCTGACCCAGGGCGAGGACGGGCTTCGGGCGCTGGGGCTCGAGATCTTCCGGCCCGTCCTTCCGATGCTCGCCTCCACCGCCGCGAGCGTGTCCGAGGCGGTCGAGAGCTTCGAGCGGTCGTCGGTGGAATGGAAGCTCGACGGGATCCGTGTCCAGATCCATCGCCGCGCGGACGAGATCCGCATCTACACGCGCAACCTGAACGACATCACGCACACGCTGCCGGGGATCGTGGCCGCCGTGCGCCTCCTGCCGGTGACCCAAGCCGTGTTCGACGGCGAGGCGCTGTGGATGAGCGAGCAGGGCCCGGCCGCCTTTCAGGAGACCGTCTCGCAGATCGACAGCGAGGCGCCACCCGAGGGGATCGTGACGTTCCTCTTCGACGTCCTCCATGTCGAGGGGGAGGACCTGCTGGACACGCCGCTGGAGGAGCGCTCGGCGCGGCTCGAAGCGATCGCGCCGCAGCTCAAGGTCCCCAGCGTGATCACGTCGGACCCCGAGACGGCCCAGCGCGTCCTCGACGAGTCCCTGCGCGCCGGGCACGAGGGCGTGGTCGTCAAGGACGCCGCGTCGCTCTACTCGGCGGGCCGCCGCGGCAAGGCCTGGCGCAAGGTGAAGCCGGTGCGGACGTACGACCTGGTCGTGCTCGGCGCCGAGTGGGGCCACGGGCGGCGGCAGGGTTGGCTCTCGAACCTCCACCTCGCGGCCCGCGACCCGAGCACCGGAGAGTTCGTGATGGTGGGAAAGTGCTTCAAGGGGCTCACGGACGAGCTCCTCGAGTGGCAGACGACGGAGCTGCTCGCGCGCGAAACCGACCGACAGGGGATCGCGGTGCTCGTGCGCCCGGAGCTCGTGGTCGAGATCGCACTGGACGGCGTGCAGTCCTCGACCCGCTATCCGGGCGGGGTGGCGCTGCGTTTCGCGCGGGTCAAGCGCTACCGCCCGGACAAGAGCGCAGCGGAGGCCGACACGATCGACGACCTGCGTACGCTCCTCTCCCCCACCTCCTGAGGAGGAGCCCATGGCTTCCGCATCTGACGTCGCCCAGCTACTCGCCACCCACCCAGCACCGAGCGAGGTCGACCGCGAGACCCTTGCCCGCTGCATCGCTGCGTGCTTCGACTGCGCGCGCAGCTGCACGGCGTGCGCGGACGCCGACCTCGCCGAGGAGGAGGTGTCCGAGATGCGGAGATGCATTCGCCTGTGCCTCGACTGCGCCGACGTTTGCTACGCCACGGGACGCGTGGTCAGCCGTCAGACCCACTTCGAGCCGGAAACCGCGAGAGCTCAGGTCGAGAGCTGCCGGCGATCGTGCTCGGCATGCGCCGAGGAATGCGAGCGCCACGCCCAGCACCACGAGCATTGTCGGATCTGCGCTGAGACCTGCCGGCGCTGCGAGCAGGCATGCGCCAGCCTGCTCGACGCGATCGCCTGATCTCAGCCTCGACCGGCGACGTGGCGTCGATACCGGCGCCACAGGGTTCCGTACAGCGTGTGCACCTGATCGAAGCGCGCCAGAGCCGCCGGGTCGCATTCGCGCCCATACGCCTTGAGCACCTCAGCGCTGAACGCATCGCCGTGCGCGGCCCGAGCGTCGGACAGCACGCCCGCGACGTCCCATGCGACCGGGCCCAGGCACACGTCCTCGAAGTCGTTCCAGCGCAGCCCGCTGCTGGTCGGCAGGAGGTTCGAAAACGAAGCGTCCCCGTGGAGTGGCTGGGGGTCCGCGACGGGCTCGAGCATGACCTCCGCCAGGCGGTCCCTCTCGGCGGACAGCTCGGTCGCACCGTCCTCACCCGAAAGCTCATCCAACATCCAGTCCATCTCGTCCAGGACAGCGGACCGCGGTGGCAAGGACCCGGGATACCCCGCGAGCCCGTCGTGCAAGGACCGCAACGCCCGCCCGATCTCCGCCGCCTCGAGTGGCGTCTGGCGAATCTCGACGTGCTCCCAGAACGACAGCCACAGGTTCCCGCTGACATAAGGACCCGGATCGACCATCGTCGTGGGCGCGATTACCGGGGCCCCGCGTTCGGCGAGAAACGCCCCGACATCGATCTCCCGCGTCAGCCACGCACGCGGGTCGGGATGCAGAACCACGGTGCCGGTCATGACCCGGCCCACGATCGGGTTCGGCCGCAGATGAACGATCACATTGCTGCCGGTCCCGATCGGGACGGCTTCGCCCACCCGAAGCCCCTGCTCGGTCGCCACAGAGACCGCAGCCGTCACCGCGCTTTGGACGGCCGCCCTCACCACCAGACGGATGATGACGAGCCCTTGGGTGCGACAGTGCTCAGCCCTCGGGCGCTGGTGTAATGCCGCTGTGAGCAAACAGAGCCCAGAGCGCGCAGTGCGGGCCGTTGCCGAGGGCGCGCTCGCGGGCACCGGCATCACCGACGCGGTAGTGAGGCGGGCGGGCGAGGTCGGAGTGCTCGGGTGGGTCCGCGAGGCTGAGGACGGTTCGGTGCTCGCACACGCCGAAGGTCCGGCGTCCGCCGTCGAGGAGTTGGTCACATTCCTCCGCGAAGGCCCTGCCGGCACCGAGGTGACGAGTGTCGAGGTCGAGGAGGTGAAGGCCGAGGGCCACGAGCAGTTCGCGGTCCGCGGCGTCAGCGCCGGGGCATTCGTCGTTCAGGAGCATCAGGCGAGCACACACCACTTCGACCTCCGGCTCGAGGTCGACGGCGTCATGCGCTCCTGGGCCGTCCCCAAGGGTCCTTCGATGGACCCCGCCGTCAAGCGGATGGCGATCCAGGTCCCCGATCACGGCAAGGAGCACAACGACTTCGAGGGTGCGCTCGGGGAGGGCTCGGTGATCGTCTGGGACCGCGGCACCTACGAGCAGGGCGGTCGCGTTCCGTGGCCCGAGGCGCTCGACCGCGGCCATGCGGTCTTCGTCCTCCACGGCGAGAAGCTGAGGGGCGGCTTCGCACTCCAACGTACCCGCGGTGGGGAAAAGGCTCAGTGGCTGCTGATCAAGCGCAAGGACGAGCACGCGCGACCGGGCTCCGACGTGGCGGCAGAGGAGCCTGAATCTGTGATCAGCGGACGCAAGCTGCCGGAGGCGAAGAGCTAATGGCCTTCTCCGTAAGTGTCGATCCAAGGGTTAGTGGAGAGCACTGTCGACACCACCGTTCGCGAACGCCAGGTCAGCCGAGGACGGGCGGCCGTACTACTACGAGGAGTTCGAGCGCGAGTTAGAGGCGCTGTGCTCCTCAGTCGGCGTCCTCAATGTCAACCAGACGGCCCTTCGGTCGGCGCTGGTGCTCTGGGACTACCTCTGCCTCGACGCCGCCCCGGAGGCGGCCGACTGCATCTTCGTGATGGGCGGCCACGACAAGGGCGTCGCCCAGCACGCGGCGAGGCTGTATCGCCAGGGCATCGCTCCGGTCGTCGCGGTTTCCGGCGGGATCGTGAACCCGCCGAGCATCTTGGAGCGGGGAAGCGTCCAGGCCTCCGAGGCCGAGGAGCTGGCGGAGGTCCTGATCGCCGGCGGAGTGCCGCCGGCGATGGCGCTGCTCGAGAACCGCGCCACGAACAGCGGTGAGAACTTCCGCTTCACCGACCAGCTCTTCGCCGAGCACGGGCTGGCCATCGACAGCGCCGTGATCGTCACCAAGCCGTATTGCGAGCGCCGCGCGATCGCGACGGCGCGCAAGAACTGGCCGGCACGGGTGACGACGATCGGCGCCCACCGCAGGAGCTTCTACGACTACCTCCAGACCCGGATCCCGCTCGAGCGGGTGCTGTCGATGATGGTCGGAGAGGTCGACCGTCTGCGGACCTACGGCGAGCGGGACTTCATCGCGCCGACGACGGTCCCCTCGGCCGTCCTCACCTCGGCCGAGACGCTGAGGCTCGACGGATACACCGCCCGCGGCATCCCCGCCTGACGGGCGCCGGCGCTCAGCCGCTGCCGGCCGGGCGCCGGACGAACGCCAGAGTCGCCGCGGCGGCAGCCAACGCGAGCCCGGCCGTGAAGAGCATCGCGGCGTCATGGCCGCCGAGGTAGGCGGGATCAATGGCGACGGCGACGTCCGCGGCGGTGGCGTCCGGAAGCTTCGCGACCGCGGCAGCGCCCGACTCCGTCCCCGAGAGCACTCCCTGCAGTTCGACCGCCTGGTCGACCGTCAGCGCCGTTGAAACGTCGGCGGCTTCCTCGGTCAGCACGTCGATTCCGCGGGTCACGTAGATCGTTGTCGCGATCCCCAGGCCGACCGCCGCCGCTGCGGTTCGCAGCATCACGAACAGCCCGGAGGCGGCCGACGCGAGCGCCTCGTCGACGGCTCCGATGACCGCGGCCGAGCTCGACGCGAGCGACACCCCCGCGCCGACCCCGAAGACGAGCAGCCACGGCACCGCGGCGAGGTACCCGCCGCCGGGGTCGACAAAGGTGAGCCCGATGCAGCCGCCCGCTTGAATCAGAAGACCGACGCAGATCACGAGCCTGGGGCCGGCTCGATCGTAAAAGCGGCCGGCGATCGGCGACGCGACGCCGTAGGCGAGCGTCAGCGGCACCAGCGCGAGTCCCGCCTCGAGCGCGGTGTAGTGGAAGAACTTGTCGAAGAACTGGGGCAAGAAGAAGAGCACGCTGATCAGGACCGTCAGCGCAGCGCTGCCGATGCACGTGACGACGACGAACTGGCGATTGCGAGCGATCTCGGGCGGCACCAGCGGATCTCGCACCCGGCGTTCGCTGACCACGAACACCGCTATCAGCCCGACCGAGAGGGCAAGCACGCCGAGCATCTCGATCGACGTCCAGCCCCACTCCGTGGCGCGATCAACGCCGTACAGGAACACGGCGACCGCGACCGCGATCAGGAGGGCCCCGCGAACGTCGATGCGCTGGTCGGTTCCGGTCGGCTCGTCCGCGTCGACGACGCGAAGATTCAGCCATGCCACCGCCGCGGTCACCGGGACGCCGACGAGGAAGACGAGCCGCCAGCTCGAGAGGTCGTTGAGCCCGCCCGCGAGGCCGGGACCGATCGCGTCGCCCACCGCGATCGCTCCGACGACGACCCCGATCGCGGTCGCCCGCCGGTCCGGGGGGACCGCGGCGTTCGCGATCCCCATCGCCGCCGGCATGATCATCCCGGCCCCGACGCCCTGGATCGCTCGCGCCGCGATCAGCCAGGCGGCGTTGGGCGCGAGCCCGCTCAAGAGCGACGCGATCCCGAACGTGGCAAGGCCGGCCAGCAGGATCCGTCTGCGACCGAGCATGTCGGCCAGGCGCCCGGCAGCGACGACGACCGCGGCGAGGCTGAGCATGTAGACCGCGATCACCCACTGGACGGTCGTGACGTCGATCTCGAGGCCGTCTTCAAGCGGCGTGACGAGGACGAACGTCGCCGTCGAGTCCAGGCCGATCAGGAACACGGCGCCCGCCTGCGCGAGCACGATTGCGCGCTGGCGCCGGTTCACTCCGGAGGCTTGCTCACCCGGGCCCTCGAAGCCGCCCGGGCTCGCGGAGTAGCGAGCTCAGCCGGCAGCGCTCGGGACGCCGCCAAGCTCCTCGCTCAGCGCCGACGCCGACATCACGGTCGAGAACATCGGGTAGTCGAACTGGATCGCGTTCGCGTGCTCCTCGGGCGAGGTCGCGGCGACGCAGTCGGAGAGCGTGATCACCGCGTAGCCCTTCTCGTACCCGGTGCGCATCGTCGACTCGACGCAGCAGTTGGTCAGAAACCCGCCGAGGGCGATCGTGTCGATCCCGCGCGCGCGGAGGATGAAATCGAGGTTCGTGGTCGCGAACGTGTCGAGTCCGCGCTTGCCCTCGACCACCACGTCGCCCTCCTGGGGCGCCAGCGAGTCGACGATCTCGGCTCCCCACTCGCCCTTGACGAACGCGGTCGAGTCGACGACTCCCTTGAGGATGCCGTAGGGCTCCGCCGCGATCTCGCCGTACCCGGGTGCGAACGTGATCGGCGCGTGGACGATCGTCGCCCCGGCGGCTCGGGCCGCCTCGACCAGCGAGCGGGTGTTCTCGAGCATCCCGGTGTCGTCCATCACCCCCTGGACCGCCTCGTGCAGGGCCCCGCCCTCCGACGTGAAGTCGTTCTGGAACTCGATCAGGACCACGGCGGTGCGCTTCGGATCGATCGGCATTGTGAGGCTCCTATCGCGTCGGCGGGCTGAGCGAAGGACCTTATCGATCGCGTTGCGGCCCAAGATGGGTACCCGCTCGCGCCAATCAATCCGGGCAAGAGCGGTCGTTCTCGACCGGCGTCTGATTGGTCTCGAAATTGTCCTCGAAGAACGTCTGCGGGTGGAGCCCGAGCGCGTTCGAGTTCAGATCCAGGGTGAGCGGCTTGAACAGCGCGTCGGTCATCTCGGCCGGGGGCGCGAGCGCGTTCCAGGCCTCCCACGCGCCGTTGAACGTGCTCCGGACACCGAGGCTGTAGAGGTTGGTGCTCGGCGTGACCGGGTTCCCGGTGAAGCCCACGACCGCGTTGTACTGGGACGAGTCCGGCACCCCGCGGAACGGGTAGATCGCCTTGTAGTAACGGGTGTGCGGCTCGCCGCAGACCCAGTCACGGGCGTTCGCCGCCCCCCGGATCCACCATCGCTGCCAGGCGACGGGCATCAGCTCCGAGTAGAACCACTGCTTCGTGCCCTTGTTGATCGTCGTCCGCACGGGCGTATCGTCGGCGGGCCACGCCCAGTCGCTGTTGATGTGGGCGGCCGCGTCGGTCAGCTTCCCGTAATCGCTGACCATGATCTTCCCCATGCCCGTGAGCGCGCTGCGGGCGAGTTGGAAGCGCGTGAACAGCTCGGCGTTGAGCGAGGTCGCCTTGGTCTCGATGTCGCCGAGCAACGCCGAGCCGTCGGCCCCGCTCTGGAGTCCGGCGATCAGTCCGAGGCCGGTCGCGGTCAGGTTCGCGGTCACCCCGAGCGGGCCCTCGAGCAGCGCGCCGGCGATCCCCAACCCGGCGTTGATCAGCTGCGAGGCATCGCCGTCGGTGTTCTGGGGTGGCGGGTTGACGGCGACCTGGATGTCGTGGGCGATCTTCACCAGGTCGAAGGCAGATTTCGTTGGGTCCAGAGTCGCCTGCATCGACGCGATCCAGGTCTTGACGTCGATCAACTTCGCCACCTCGGAGTCGAGCTGCGTCTTGACCGTGGTGAACTCGTCCGCCGAGCAGGTGCAGGCCGACTCCCCCGGATAGGCAAGGCCGGTGAGCGTGGTCCGCTTGTTGTTCCAGTCCGCGCTCCAGTTGAGCCAGTACTGCGCGCGGAGGTCCGGTGGGGAGACCGCATCCGTGAACAGCTTCCGCGTGATGTAGGCGTTCGCGCCCTGCACCCCGGCGGTACCGAAGGCCGGAAACGCCTGCGGCGACTGGTAGACGAGCGAGACCAGGTCCGGATCCGCCGTCCCGGCCGGGTCCGCGAGCGTCGGGTCGAAGCGGGAGGTCCGGTTGCGACCCATGACGCCCGCCAGGCGCCCGTCGGCGTCGCCGAGCGGCTGACTAGCCTGGGCAGCCTCGACGTCGTCCAGCGCGCCGACGAACGAGTAGCCCGGCTCGGTGGTGATCTTCGAGGCCTCGAGCCGATTGAAGACGGTTCGTGTCCCGCCCAGCCTATTGATCGCCTGGGCCACGGTGTCCCAGGCAGGCGTGGTCGGCCCCACGGCGCCGTAGCTGCGGATCAGGACGAGCTCGTAGGGGAGTAAGTACGGCGGCGAGATCATGCTCGCCATCGCGTTCAGGTTGGCGGCGTCAGTGGCCGAGTCGCCGGTGTTGGTCGCGACGATCTGGTCCTTGACCACGGCTAGCGAGTAGCGGTCGACGAGTGCGACCTGGAAGCCCTTGAAGCCAGAGGCGACCTCGTGGTCGAGCGTCGTTGGGCCGACCTGGATCGCGGAGTGCGAAGAGGCCGTCGACTCTGGCGCCGTGTCGAAGGTCTCGAACTGGCCGAAGACGAACCCGTACTCGCCAATCGCGCCGTTCACCTGCAGATAGCCGGAGAGGGCCCCGAGTTGGATCCCGGTCCCGGGGATGCCGCCGATGTTGAGGAAGGCGGAGTCGTTGGGCGCGGTCGGCATCCCGATCAGCGAGAACGGAGCGCCCTGTCGCATGATCGACTGGTCGCCGTCGCTCAACGTGCCACCGACGCTGGCCGCGAGGGTGCGGACCTCGCCCACGGTCCCCGCGGGGACGCCGCTGACGGCGCCGAGGGCCAGCAGGTACTTGGGATCGTTGCAATCCGCGACCAGCTGCTCGAGCTTCTGGACCCCGGCGACGGACGCCTCGACCGCGCCCGAGTAGGCGATCGTGCTCCTGCACAGGGTCGGCGGCTTTCGCGTCGTCCGGTTCAGCATGGTGTAGGCGATCCCGCCGGTCCCGGTCCCGTCGACGTTGGCGCCGTCGACCGTCATGTGTCCCGCGGCGTCGGCGATCGTCTCGATCGGCGCGCCGATCGGCGGGTCCGCGGGGGCGACATCGACCACGACCGTGTCGCGCGAGGTCGCGGCGCGCCCGCGCGTCCGGACCGCGACCCGGATCAGATAGGTGCCGGCCTGGCGCGGCACGAACTCAGGCCGGGCCGAGCGCGGCCCGCGCAGCCGCTTGGCCGCGCCGCTCGCCGCCGCCACGTTGGGCGTGCCGACGACCCGCCAGCGATAGGTGCGCTTGCCCCGTCCGGGGAAGCCTCGAGGCGCGGCCGTTGAGCCGGCACCGCCTGGCCGACGATGGTCGACCGATCGCGACCGGCGCTCGCCACCGGCGCGCGACGCGTGAGGGTGAATCGCTGGTGCTCGACGTCGTAGGTCCCGTCCTCGTGAACCGAGACCAGTCGCAGGCGGTTCTCCCCGTAGCGAACCCCGTCGTTGGCCGCCAGGCGTCCCTTGCGCGTGTCGCCGAGGCTGTGGACGAACGCGTCGTCGACCCGCTCCCCGTTCAGGGTCGCGCGCAGGCGGGAGCCGGCGCCATGCGAGGCCGAGACGACCACGGGCGCCCCGCGCGCACCGACGCGCGGCCGCGAGGCGCCGAGCAGGGTCTGTTCGCGCTTGCCGACGACGAAGCTGGCCGACTGGAACTGCTTGCTGCTCCCGGAGCGCTCGGTCTGCGCGTAGAGGAAGTGCGTGCCCCGGCCGAGCCCGCCGGTGCCGAGGCTGGCGACGCGCCGCTTGCCGCCGCTGAACCTGCGCGTGACCTCCTTCGAGTCGACCCAGGCCCGAAACGACGCGGAGCCGGAGGCGAGCTTGACCACCGCCCGCAACCGCCCATCCTTGATCAGCTGGTTGTGCGCGGGGGCGACGATCCGCGTCGCCCCGCTCGCCGCTTCGGCCGCCCCAAAGCCGAGCGCCATCGTCGCGCAGGCGGCAGTGGTCAGACGGCCGATGCGGAGCGCGCGCAGGCGGAGCCGGATCGGGGGATCGATCCGTCCAGGCTACTCGCGCACTCGCTCAGTGCATCATCTGCATGGAGTCACGGTCGCCCCCGTGCATGCCGCCGCCGGCCGGCTCGGCGAACCCCGGGACGTCCGCGGGAAAGAACGCCACGCCGAGCCCGAGCACGAGCAGCGACAGGGCCACAGCCCCCCGCGCCGCGGTTGGCCATGGCAGCAGCCGCTCGGCCACGATGAAGATCGTGATCAGCGCCATCCAGCCGAGGCTCATGAGGCCCAGCACGAACAACGCTGCCATGAGCGCCCAGCAGCACCCGAGGCACCAGGTGCCGTATCGGATCCCCAGCCCGAGCGCGCCCGCGCGGCCGTCGCGCCAGCGCTCGGCGAGGCTCGTCATCGGCGTGCGGCACCTGGCCAAGCAGGCCCGCTTGATCGGCGTCACCTGGTAGACGGCCGCGGCGACGATCACGCCTCCGGCCACGTACCGGCCCGCCTCATCCCAGGCCAGGAAGGCGGGATCGATGGCGCGGACCAGCTCGTACAGGCCATAGGCGGCCAGGCCCGCCAGCGCCCACACGACCAGATAGCCGGCCACGAACAGAGGCGTCGCGTCGGCCACTGCTCGATGACCCTCCCGGAGCCGGTCGTAGGCGAGCGCCGTGGGAGCGACCGCCGGGAACATCATCGCCACCATCATCACCACCCAGACCGTGACGAAGAAGCCGAGGGCCCCGAGGTCCATGCCCGGCATCGACTCCATCGCCCCCATCCGCTCGTTCGTGACCAGCCAGGCCACGACGGCGAGGACCAGCAGCGCCCCGAGCAGGACGAGCTGGGCGCGGTCGAGCCGAGCCGCCCCCGAACGAGGACTTACCCTGGCCGCCTCCAACGTCCGGCCCCTCAGTCCGGGTACTCGTCCTTGCGCCAGTAGCGGGGCTCGTCCGGCTGCGGCTTCGGGGTCCGCTCGAGCAGCATGTTGAAGTGGGGAGCGACGAACGGGTCGGGGGCCGTCACCGTGTAGGTGTGGTAGATGGTCCCGTTGTCCCGCGCGAACGCGATGTAGCCCGGGCCCTCGCGGAGGCCGTCCTTGAGCTCGGCCCCAACCTGCTCGGACCACTCCTGGAGCCATTCCGGCGGGTTCTCGATCATCTCCTTGACCTCTGGGATCTGCTCCGCCTGATCCTCGGTCATCGCGAGCCCGAAGTCCCACGGGAAGTCGGTCTCGTACGTCGAGACGTAGGGAAACTCCCAGCCCATCCGCTCCTTGTATGCGGCGAGCCGGTCGATCGGCGCGCGCGAGAAGCACAGGAACGTGACGTCGCGCTTGTTCAGGTGGATCAATGAGCCGCTGAACTCATCGCCGAGGCTCGTGCAGCCGGGGCATGCCCCGACCTGGTAATCCGGGCCGTACATGATGTTGTAGGCCAGGAGCTGCGAGCGGCCGTCGAACAGCTCGGCCAGGGTCTTCTTCCCCTCCTCGGTGTCGAACTCGTAGTCCTTCTCGACCGGGACCCATGGGAGCGCCGGGCGCTGCTTCTTGATCTCCTCGTTGAGCTCCGCGTGCTGCGCCTCGAGCTTCGCGAGCGCGTCCCGAGCCTCCTGCCATTCCTCGCGGCTTCCGATCTCGTGGTCGGGCATGGTGATCTCCTCGGTTGTTTGACCCGTGTGTATCAACTAAGACGGGCGATCGGCCTGAAACTCATCGCCGATGGACCGGCTTGCGGGCGAGCACCTGGTAGATCGAAGTGAAGCCGGTCTCGAAGCCGTTGCGGGCGGCGCGCAGATAGAGCCGCCAAACGCGCAATCGCTCCTCGCCGGCGAGGCGTGCCGCCTCGTCCCGATGGTCGTCGAGGCGCTTTGCCCAGTGCCGGAGGGTCGCCGCGTAGTCGTCGGCGAAGCCCTCGACGTGAGCGGTGACGAAGCCTGAGCGCTCGAGCGCGAGCAGAACCCGGGAAAGGTGCAGGGGGTCGGCATCCGGGAACACATAGCGCTCCGAAAACGGCCCGGCTTCGGGGTCGGTGTGTCGCAGGCGGGCGATGCCGTGGTTGAGAAGCCGCCCGCCCGGTGGCAGCAGCGCTGCGAGACCCTGAGCGTAGGCGTCGATCCGCTCCGCCCCGACGTGCTCGACCATGCCGATGCTGGCGATCGCGTCGAAGCGCTCGCCGGCCAGATCGCGGTAGTCCATCACGCGGATCTCGACCCGATCACCAAGGCCCGCCGCGGCGATCCGCTGGCGCGCAAACCGCGCCTGAGGCTCCGAAAGCGTGATGCCGACGACCTCGACACCGTCGCGGGTGGCGGCGTGGACAGCGAAGCTGCCCCAGCCGCAGCCGACGTCGAGCACGCGTTCGCCCGGTGCCAGGGCAAGCTTGTCGCAGACCAGGTCGAGCTTCGCCCGTTGGGCCGTCTCGAGCGAATCGGCGCCGCGCGAGAAGATCGCGCAGCTGTAGGTCATCGATTGATCGAGAAAGAGCGCGAAGAACTCGGGTGGCAGGTCGTAGTGATGGCGGACCGAGCGCGCGTCGCGAGCCTTCGAGCGGCGTGCACCTCGGGGCCGAAGCTCCGCCTGCGGCGGCGAGGGGGGCAATGTCATCCCGCTGGCCGCCACTGCGGCGAAGAGCAGCCGCAGACGGGCGCGCCGCTCGAGCGGTGGGGGCTTCCAGCTGTCGAGCAAGGACGATCACCTTGTCGATGTCGTCGACCTCGAGATCCCCCGAGACGAAGGCGCGACCGAGGCCGAGCTGGCCGGGGGCCCGGAGTGCCTGAGCTACCGCTCGCGGCGAGCGGAACAGGAAGGTCGGCCCGCCGTCCTCAGTCGAATCAACCCGGCTCCCATCCCAAAACTCGATCGAGAACGGCCGCTCGGGCAACGCTGCGGTGAGCTCTTGGCGGATCGGGCCCGTGCGCGCGAAGGCCACGCGCCGATCCTACGGAGATCCGACCGATGAGATCGGTGGTGCGGCGCGGTCTCGACTTACGACGATGGAAGCAATAGAGAAAGGGCCGGACCATGAAGCTGACCACCATCACGCACGTGTCCCTCGACGGGGTGATGCAGGGACTTGGCGGCGCGGACGAGGACCGCAGCGGCGGTTTCGAGCGCGGCGGATGGGCGATTCCGCTCTTCGACAGCGAGGCCGAGGCGTTCCTGAGCGAGGTCTTCGGGCGCGCCGACGCGTTCCTGTTCGGCCGGAAGACCTACGACATCTTTGCCGGCTCCTGGGGAACCGGCTCCTGGGGGGAGAATCAGGGCGACAACCCGATCTCAGTGGCGTTGAACACGACGCCCAAGTACGTGGCATCCACCACGCTCACCGACCCGCAATGGGCCGACACGACCGTCCTCTCCGGAGACGTCGCGGCGGCCATCGGCGAGCTGAAAGCCAAGCCGGGAGGCGAGCTGCAGGTGCACGGCAGCGGCGCCCTGATCCGGTGGCTCATGGACCACGACCTCGTCGACGAGATCAACCTGTTCACCTATCCCTTGGTCGTCGGCCAGGGCACGCGGCTGTTCCCCGAGACCGGTCCGGACAGGGCGTTCGAGCTGGCCGAGTCGCAGGTCACGACCGACGGACTGATCATCCAGGTCTACCGGCCGGCCGGGCGCCCGGAGTACGCAACGTAGGACGTGGCGCTGCTGTCGTCGGTGTCAGGGCTGAGACCTGCCGCCGCCCGGCGGCCACGACCAGGCCCGTTCGCTACCGCCGAACGGACCGAGCGATCCGCTGGCCGGCGCCCGCGATCGCGCGCGTGTACTCGTCGCGCCGGGCCTGGAACCGGTCACGTGGGGCGCACAGCGCGAGGGCAGCTGTCACCTGTCCGTCGCTCGTGCGTACCGGAGCGGCTGCGCAATCCACCCCTTCGAGGGCGCGCTGAACCCCGACCGCGTACCCCCGTCGGCGCGTGCGCTCGAGCTCGCCGGGTTCGACCCCGCTGCCGGCGCCGCCGGCTCGCTCCGCGAGCAGCACCGTGCCCGGCGGCGTCAGCGGCGCGGCAACAGGCTCCGCCGGTGCGGGCACACCGCCGGGCGGGCGCTGACTGGCGACGTACAGCACGCGGCCGCGCTCCAATGCCGTGATGTGGACCGTCTCGCCGAAGTGACTCGCCAGGCGGCGCGCCGTCGGCGTGATCTCCTCGCGGTAGCCGCTCGTGGCCAGCTTCGTCCGCGCGAGTCCCAGCGTTCGCCAGCCGAGCCGGTAGCGCCCGCACGGCAGCCGCTCCGTCAGCCCGGCGCTGGTCAGCTCTCCCAGCAGCGCGTGCGCGGTGGACTTGGCGATCCCCAGCTCATCTGCGACCTCGGTCGGCCCCCAATCCGGCCGCTCGACCGAGAAGAGATCGAGCACCAGGGCCGCCTTGTGGACGCTTGCGGGCATGGAAAAAGAGTAGCCCGATCACCACGCCCGGATGATCTCTCCTGTCCGCCATCCTTCGATGCTTCGCTGGAAAGCGGACGCGATCTCCAGCATCGAAACGGGGACACGGCCGGGATTGAAGGGCCCGAACTGCTCATAGCTGTCCTGCGCCATCCCGGGGCTGACGGCGTTGATTCGTACGCGCCGCTCGAGGCTGAGGGCGGCAGCGCGCACGAAGCCTTCGACGCCGCCGTTCGCGACGGCGAAGCTGGTCGCCTCCGGGATCGGATCGTCGAGGATGTAGCCGGAGATGAGCGTGAATGAGCCTCCCTCGGAGATCAGCGACCTGCCGAGGAGGACGAGGCGAATTTGCCCGAGGAGCTTGCTGTGAACGCCAAGCGCGAGCTCTTCCTCGGTCACGGTCTCGAAAGGGCCGAAGTGCGCCTCGCCGGCCGCGCATGCGAGCGCGTCGAAGCTCCCGATCCGGCGGTACATGGACCGCACGGAATCAGGCGAGCTGATGTCCACCTGCACGTCGCCGGACTGCCTGCCGGCCACGACGACGTCATGTCGAGCCGAGAGGAGCTCGACCACGGCCGTGCCGATGGTTCCGGCGCCTCCGACCATGATGATGCGCACGAGACTGCCCTCCGATCGACGCTGTCGTCCCCAAAGATGCCGCGCCGCGTGACCACGACCAAGCGCCGTTCGCCACAGCCGAACGGCGCGAGGCGAAGCGTCTGCCGTAAGGGTGGTCCGCTCTTGAGACGTGATCAGCCGTCAGCGACCGTATTCGAACACGCGCTTGGGCCGGATCAGAAGGCTCACCCGGTCGCGCTGCTCATAGTCGCCGGGATCCTCTCCGTAGCGGCGGGCCATCGTCATCGCGTCCGCAGCGGCATCGCCTCCGCCTTTCGTCGAAACGACCTCGCCCCTGATGCCGACCCAGTGAAGGTCATCAGCGGAGTCGTGGATCACCATCGATGCCCGAGGATCGCGCTGGAGGTTTCTCACCCAGACCCGGTCAGCGTCACCATTGACCCAGACGGCGTCGGCTTCGGGAACGTAGTGAACGACAGCCTGATGGGGAGAGCCGCTCTTCGTGAGACTCGACAAAACACAACAGCGCGGCGCAGCTAGATATTGCTGAATTGGGGCGAGAAGCGCCTGTGGCTCGGTCATGGTCGGGACTCTAGCCCCGGGCTTCACCACCCGGCTCGCCACGACTACCGCCTCAATCGGCGAGCCGTTCGGCGGCAGCACGGACCTCGTCGATGTCGCTGTTGGTCGTCAATCGCACGAGGAGGCCATCGGCCGACCAGCAGATGGCCCATCCCTCCCGCTGATGGACTTGACCATCGACGCCGACCGGACGACCCTCTTGGCTTACCACCGCAAGCACGACCCCGTCGTCGAGGACGACGAACTCTTCGACTTCCATGCGAAGGAGGACAGTCGTCCAAGAAGCCACGAATTGCCGCTCGGCCTTCGTAAACGCCCCCGATCGCCCGCCCGTCAAGGACCGCATGGGGAGCGAAGAAGCTCATTACCGCGTCGATGTCACGCTGATTCACAGCCTCAAACGCCCGCCGCGTCAGCTCAGCCGGGTCGGGTGTCGTGGGCTCCTCGGGCATCGTCGCGGGAGTATTGCGCCCGACGACGGGCGACGCCTATGGCTGCGAGCCGCGAGACTCGTACCTACTCGATACGGGCGGCCTAGGACGCGCTCGGCCGCCCTTTCGCCAGCCGAGCCCCCGCGTCAATGACGGACTGGACGAACGCGGCCGTCGCCGGCGGATCGGGCGGGTCACCGTAGGTCGCAACGTAGATGCGTCGGCGAGGGTCGCTCAGTTCCGTGGCCTCGATTCCCGCCACCCGGTGCGTGGCGAGGGAGAGGCCAGGAGCCGTGGTGACGCCGAGACCCGCTGCGACGAACGATTGCTGGATCAGGGGGTCATCGGTTGTGTACGTGATCCGGGGGGTGAACCCGGCGGCCTCGCAGGCGTCGACGAGCTCGCCTCGACATCGTTCGCAGCCCGCGATCCACGGGGACTCGCGATGGTCCGCAAGAGTCTGCTCAGGCTCCGTGCTGAGCAGGTGGAGCGGGTCGTCGAAGAGGTGCGTGGAGCGGATGTCATCGGGCACCGCGTCGTCGTAGCGGAAGACGACGGCCACGTCGATGAGGCCTTCCCGCAGCTGTTGCAGGGCGATGTCCGGATGGAGGTCGACAAGGCTGAGATCGATGCCCGGCGCCGAGGCGCGCATGCTCGCCGCGGCGTCCGTGACCACGGTGCTGAGGACGGACTGAAAGCCGGCTACGCGGACCCGCCCTGCGCGGAGGCCCCCGAGGGCGGCCAGCTCGTCCTCCGCAGACTCGACTCGGCCGAGAATCTCCGCCGCGCGTTGAGCCAGCAGCTCACCTGCAGGTGTCAGCCGGATGCCGCGCCCAGCGCGTCGCGTCATCGGCTGCCCCACCTCCGCCTCAAGTCGTGAGAGGTGATGGCTCACCGAAGGCTGGGCATAGCCCAGCTCTCGTGCCGCTGCCGTCACCGAGCCGTGGCGCGCCACCGCTGCCAGCACGTTCAGCCGAACCAGATCGAGCACGCATCAAAGTTATCGAACAATCGTCTCGAAAATCGGCATTGGACCTATAGGTCGATCTGATGAAGACTCGCAGCCATGGCTCCTACGAACTACATCGACCTGTTCCGGCAGCGGGAGTTCCGGGCGCTGTGGACCGGCAACGCGCTGGCGGTCGCCGCCACGACGATGTCGAGCCTGACCCTGGGCACGCTGGTCTACGCGCAGACGGGCTCGGCTTTCCTGACCGCGGTCGCGATGTTCGGCCCCTCGCTCATCCAGGTGGTCGGCGCCAGCACCTTGATGTCTGCCGCCGATACGGCCCGCCCGCGCCCACTGCTGGTCGCCCTCTCCGCGGCCATGGCGCTGACCTTCGTCGCGCAGGCGCTCTTCGAGCTCGCGCCGGCATCACGACTCGCGATCGTCCTCGCCGCCGCCTACCTCCTCTCCATTGGCAGCGGCGCGCGGTGGGGCCTGCTGTCCCAGATCCTTCCCGCCGACGACTACGCCCTCGGCCGCTCGGCCATGAACGTCTCGGTCGGGGTCATGCAGATCGTCGGCTTCGCGACGGGCGGGCTTCTTCTGCACGTCCTCCCCGTCAGCCAGATCTTCTGGCTCGCCGCGGTGCTGGCGGCCCTCGCCGTCCCGATCACCTGGGCCGGAATCGGCGCCCACGCGCCCCGACGGGCCGGGCGAACCGGAATCCGGGAGACGTGGCTGGGCAACAGGAGGCTCCTCGGGCTGCCGTCGACGCGGGCCCTGGTGGTCGCCCTGTGCATCCCGAACGGGCTGGTGGCCGGATGCGAAGCGTTGTTCGTGCCGTATGCCGGCGACCAAGCTGCCGCGCTGTTCGTGGCCGCTGCGCTGGGCATGCTTGCCGGCGACGTGATTGTCGGGCGCGTGCTCACTCCGAGCCGCAGGCGTGCCTCCACGAGGTGGCTGCGCCTCCTGGTGGCGGCGCCGTTTCTGGCGTTCGTCTGGCAGCCGGACGTTCCGCTCGCGGCGCTGCTGACGGGTATGGCATGCATCGGCTACGCGGCCTCGCTCGGTCAGCAGGAGCTGCTCGTGAAGCTCACCCCCGCGGCGCTGTCCGGCCAGGTGCTCGGCGCCGAGGCGGCAGCCCGGGTGACCTGCCAGGGCCTGGGAGCGATACTGGCCGGAGGCCTCGCGGAGGTGGCTGCACCAGGCGTCACGATCGCCCTGCTCGCGCTGGGCTCGCTGCTGGTCTCCGCAGGCCTGACCCGGGCGTTGGCGCGTGCGGAGCGGCATGCCACGACAGCGGGCGGAACCTTTACGTACCCCACGATGGCGGGCTCGTCGCTCGCCCAACACACCTAACGAAACGGAGGAGGAAGTAGTGCAACCGAACGAGATCAGCGAGGTTCTGAACCGTCCGCTGAGTCAGGAGCTTCTGGCCCGTGACCTGACCCGCCTGGCCTACGTCGCCAAGGACGGGACGCCGCGGGTCATTCCGACGGACGAGTATCTGGACGAACAGAAGGTGAGCGCATGACACTCAAACGGATGGACAACGTCCTCATCGTCGTCGAGGACCTCGAGGCCGCCAAGGCGTTCTTCGCCGAACTCGGCATGGAGTTGGAGGGCGAGACGACGGTCGAGGGACCCTGGGTGGACAAGACCGTCGGGCTCAACGGCGTCCGTGCGACGAACGCCATGATGCGGACTCCGGACGGCCACGGCGGGATCGAGCTGTCGAAGTTCCACACGCCGCCCGCGGTCAGGGCCGAGCCGGCAAACGCGCCGGCGAACACGCTGGGTATTGGTCGAATCATGTTCGCCGTCGACGACATCGACGACGTCGTCGCCCGCCTGCGCGATCACGGCGGCGAGCTCATGGACGAGATCACGCAGTACGAGGACATCTACCGACTCTGCTTCATGCGCGGCCCTGAGGGCATCATCATCGGCCTGGCGGAGCAGATCGGCTGAGCGGTCGAGTCCTAGCCGACGCTCCCGGGAGGTGCTCGATGGTCCCGGGGCCCGACGATGGCCGTCACGGGTTCTGGCACTGACCAGGGACGATCGGCTCGGAAGCCAGGGATGGGCCGCTCAGTCCGATCTCGTTTAGGGCTCGCGCCTCGAACGTATAGGTGCGAGCGGCCTTCAGGTGCACCACCTTCGACTTGGTGGACGTGCCGTCGACCGGGGCCAACCCACCGATTGGCTCGGACGTCACCGAGTAGCCAAGGATCGGCGAGCCACCGGCGTCGTGGGGCGCTTTCCAATTGAGGACCACCTTCCCCGCCTCGCACGCCGCCTCGAGCTGCGTCGGGCGTCGCGGGATATCCGCGATCGTGAGCGGCTCCGACTTGCGAGGCGAACGCTCGCCGATGCCGGCCGCGTTGCGCGCACGGACGCTGAACGTGTAGGCCGTACCCCGCTTCAGCCCGCGCAGCTCAGCCACGCGTTCGTCTCCCTTCACCATGACCTCGGCTCCGGGCGGGATCGACCTCACGATGTAGCGGTCGATCTTCGATCCCCCGTTGCTGGGGGGCGCGTGCCACGAGACCAGCGCTCCGAGCCGGAGCGCCGACACTTCGAGGCGGTCCACAAACGACGAGACGACGTCCGCCGAGACCGGTTCGGTCGGCTCGGAGGATGGCCCGGAGAACGCGGTGTTGGCGGCCTGGATCGTGAACGTGTGGGAGCGGCGGTACTGCAGCGTGAAGGTCGCGCGCCGATCAAACGCCGGCACCAGCTGGCTCGCGCCATCCGGCCCTCGGCGAACCGCGTAGCTGACGATCTCGCTCCCTCCGGTGTCGGCTGGCGGGTCCCAGGTGAGACTCGCGACACGACCGTTGAGCGACACGGAGACGTTCCTGGGTGCGGTTGGTGGGCGCGCGGCGGGCGTCGCCGGCGGCGAGGAGAGCGACTGTGGCCCTGGCCCGGAATCGAAGATCGCCTGGACGGTGAACGTGTATCTGCGCCCGTTGTCGAGCCCCGGCATCGTCGCGGACCGTTCATCGAACGAGACGGTCTGCGGCGGAGTCGTCGCCGGGTGTGGGAACACCCGATAGCGCAGGATCGAGCCGCCGCTCCCGTCAGCTGCCGGGGGGAGCCAGCGCACGAGGGCCGAGCTCGCCAGCGCAGTCGCGCGAACCCCACGGGGGGCACCGGAGATCGCGGACGGCGTCACCGGCGGGCTGACAGCCGAGGCCAGCCCGTTGATACCGGACTCGTGCAGAGCTCTGACCGCGAAGCGATTCTCCTCGCCGGAGAGCAGATCGTTGACCTCATAGCCGGTCGCCGTCGGCGGGGCGATCACCGGAAAGGAGAGGAGCGGGTTGGTGACGATGATCTCGTAACCAGAGAGCGGTTCGCCCCCGAGGTCGACGGGAGGGTCCCAGGCGACGTAAGCGGACCGTGGCCCGGTCACCACAGCGCCGACGTTGGTCGGCGTGCCGGGCGGTCCGGTCGGCGTGACCGGCGCCGAGGGCGACGACCAGGGCCCGTGGCCATCCGTGTTGTTCGCGCGCACGCGGAACGTGTATGGCGTGCCATTCCCGAGGCTGGCGATCGTTCCGGTCGTTGCGGGCGCGTCGAAGGTCGTGATGATCCCCCCGGGCGTCGTCTCGACGGAGTAGCTCTGCGTGGGCGCGGCCGCGCTCGGCGGCGGCGGGTCCCAGCTCACCGTGGCCTGCGTGCTCGCGGCGGTTGCCCTGATGTTCGCCGGTGCGTTCGGGAGTGGCGGCGGCGGGCGCGGATCGTCGAATACGACGAAACGACCGAACGGCTCGACCACGATCACGCGGTGCAGCGACGTGTCCAAGGCGACGCCCATGCAGCCGCGGCCGCTGTAGATACACCCGATCGCGTCGTCGACCACCACCCCGGTCGTGGGATCGACGACCTGCACCCAACCTCGCTGCCAGTTGAAGGCGCTCGGCGGGACCGAGAGCCCCAGCCCTCCGATGTACAGCAGGCCTGTCGAGGGATCGACAGCGAGGCTGACGATCGGCCCCAGAGGTCTGCCGATGCTGCTCGTGAGCGTTCGGATCAGCGCGCCGGAACTTCCGTCCAGAACCGCGATCGCGTTCGTGGCGGGGGCATTGCCTACGAAGACGCGGTCGCGTCGCGGATCCACCGCGAGCCCGTGGACGCATGAGAACGGCGGATGGAACTCCGTCACCTCCGGACCGGCGCCCGAGTAGTCGACAGAGTGCAGGGTGCATGTCTGCCCGCCTGCAACGTAGACCCTGTGAGTCGCCGGGTTGACCGCGATCTCCTGCTCGATCCCGCCGACCGTTACGCGGGGACCCAGCCGGGCCAAGCTCGTGCCGTCGTACTGATAGAGCCACCCGGCGTCGCCAGAGCCTTCGGCGGAGACATACACGCGGTTCGTCGACTGGTCGACGGCGACACCGTACACATGGCCCGGAGTCGGGATCGACTCAGATCCGACCACGGAGTTCGAGGCTCCATCGATCGCGATCAGCTTGTTGTCGTCGTAGTCGGCGACGTAGACGCGATTGCGAACGGAGTCGACGGCGATGTTCGTGGTATCCCCGTTCACGTCGAGCGAGCCGGCGCCCGCGACGTTGATCGAAACCCCAGTCGGCGTGCCGGTCCGCATGTCGACGACGTGCACCTGCCAACCGACACCGAGGCTGTAGACATAGCCGAGGTGCGTGACCGAGTTCACGGCGACGCCGTTGCCGAGCAATCTCGGGAAGAGCAGGGCGCTGCCGTGGTAGTGCAAGCTCGCATCCGCCGAGGATGGCGCTACGCCGAGGGCAGCCAACGCTACGAATGCCCAGAGAAGTCGCCGCGTTCCGCGCCGGCGAATTTGACGCCGTACACCGACCCGGATCACCATCGGCGACGCATCAACACCACAGACTAGTCGACGGCTCGAGGCCCGGCCCAGGCCCAGAGATCCGCCGGCTAGTCGGCGACAAGCAGGACAACCTTCCCACGCTTACCTGGCGCCGCCAAGCGCTCGAACGCTGCGCGAAAATCCTCCAGCGCGAATACGGAGTCGACCTCCGGCCGCAACTCGGGCATTGAGGCGAGCTGCGCGCCGTTCGGCTCCACCACGAAATACTCGGCGCCCGGGGTTTCCGCTGCGATCGTGACAACGCGCCCGGCCAGGTCGGCGCTGCGCGCGAGCGCCTCCCCACCGACTGTGTCGAAGAGCAGGTCGCAGGGCTCGCCCTCACCGACGAGCGCGCCGCCGAGCGCGCGGACGAGCTGCACCGCGACATGCCCGACGCCGCCGCGCGCGCCTGTGATCAGGACGCGCTCGCCCGCCTCCAGCCCGCCGTGGACGACGAGCCCCTCCCACGCGGCGAGCGCCGGCATCGGTAGGGCCGCCGCCTGCTCGTGGCTCAGGTCGGAAGGCTTCGGAGCAAGCAGTGTCTCGGGCACGGCCGCGTAGTCTGCGGCGACGCCGTCGCGGTCGAACGGCGTCAGCGCGATCACCTCTTCGCCGCTCGCTTCGACGACGCCGGCGAGCTCGTAGGACGGGATCGCCGGCAGCCGGTCGCCCGCCCACGTCAGCTCGTCACGGGTAATCGCCGCCGCCTGGACACGGACGAGCACCTCGCTGGGACCCGGCTCGGGCCGCGCGATCTCCTCCAACACGAGTCCTTGCGGGTACAGCCGTAGCGCGCGCATCTCGCTCCACTTAGATAGCACCGCTGGATACGGCCCGCTGCGAGATAGGCTCGTCATCGTGGCACGACCTGCTGTGGCTATCTGGATGACGCTGCTCGCCACTTGCTGTCTCACCACCGACGCAATCGCCGCCCCAACGGTCGACCGCGTCTTCGACGGATCCGGGAATGTCGTCGCCTACCGGCTCACCGACACGTCGAGCACGGTGAACGACGTCTTCCTCGACAAGGGCATCGGCGCCGACACGCTCGAGTTCTTCAGCGTCGTGGGCGGCGACATCACGCTCACCGCCGGGGCGATGGGCGTCGGCTGCAGCAAGCCGTCGGCGACGTCGGTGAGCTGCCCGCGGCTTGTCGCCGGCCGCTCGATGCGGATGGAGGTCCTTGCCGGCCCGCTCGGCGACTCGGTGTCGGTCGGCTCGACGGTGCCCGTCGGCGTCGACTTGTTCGGCGAGGACGGCGCGGATTCGCTCACCGGCGGGCCGGGCGACGACTTCATCGAACCGGGCGCCGGTCTCGACGTCCCGAAGGGCGGGGGCGGCCGCGACCGGATCTCCTTCGACGACGGTCGCCCCGGCCCGGTGGCGTTCAATCTCGGCGTGGGCGGCACCGGCGTTGACGGCGGCGAGGACGACGAGGGGTTCGAGGACGTCACCGGGACGCCGTTCGGCGACACGATCGTCGGCGACGCCGGGCCCAACGACATCGACGGCCTCGGCGGAGTCGACTCCCTGGACGGGTTCATCGGGAACGACGTGCTCGACGGCGGCGGAGGCGACGACGCGAGCCTCAGCGGCGACGAGAACGACGACGTGCTGATCGGCGGCGGTGGCGTCACCGACCAGGTGACCGGCGGTAGCGGGAGCGACACGGTCTCCTACGAGGACCGCACCGGGGGGGTCGCGATCGACGCTGGCACCGGCGTGCTGCCCGGCGTGACCACATTCAGCTCGATCGAGACCGTCCGCGGCACGAGCGGCGACGACACGCTCACCGGCGCGCTCCCGCCCAACTCGATCACGGGATTCGAGGGTGGCCCGGGCGACGACGGCCTCGTCGGCAACGGCGCAGCCAACGTCCTAGACGGCGGCGCAGGTAAGGACAGCGTGAGTGGTGCCGGCGGCGCCGACCTGCTCAGCGGCGGGACGCAGGACGACGCGGTCGTCGGCGGTGCCGGCAGCGACACGATGCTGCTCGGCGCGGGCGACGACTCCTTCGCCGCGGACGAAGGCGAGGCGGACGTCGTCGACTGCTCGACGGGTACCGACCCCGGCACCTTCGACGCGCTCGATTCGCTGACCGACTGCGAACCGACGCCGACACCGACGCCGACGCCGATGCCGATGCCGACGCCGACACCGACACCGCCTGATACTCAGATCACCAAGTCCCCGAAGAAGAAGACGACGAAGCGCAAGGCCAGGTTCGAGTTCACGTCGACGGAGGCCGGGTCGAGCTTCACCTGCACGCTGGACCGCAAGACCTCGGCGTGCACCTCACCGTTCACGAAGAAGGTGAAGACGGGAAAGCATCGCTTCGAGGTCGCCGCAAGCGACGCGGCCGGAAACAAGGACGAGACCGCGGCCACCTTCAAGTGGAAAGTGCGCCGCCGAGGCTAGCGCCCGACGGCGCGGTCGCCGCGGGCGGACGGTCAGCAGCTTCTTCGGGATTACCCGGATGCGCTGCCGGGCCGGCACTGACGCCCGCGAGGGTTGTCGTCGCGCAACCGGCCGGTTAAGGTCGGTTCAGTCGGACGCCTCCCGGGGCGCGGGGCGAGAAGGGAGTCGCGTGGACCCGAGAAGGACGATCGGAGTGGGCGTGATCGGCCTGACGGCGATCATGCTGGCCCTCGCACCGCACGCCCTGGCCCGCGATTCGGCGAAGTTCAAGGTGGTCTCGCTCAGCGGCACGTCGACGACCGATCGCCACGTGGCTACGAACCGACCCCCTACGGCGACACCTGCTCGTTCACGCAGACCGAGCGTCTAGGAAGTCTCTGTAGTGAGTGACCCGCCCCCGGACAGAGTGAAGATCGCCTGGTTCTCCGAGTCGAGCTCGATCCCGTCACGACCCTGAAACCGGTTGTGGCCGAGGACGAGAACCGAGTTGCCTCGCTCCTCGATCTCGGTGATCTCAAAACGGTGCTCCTCCCAAAAGGTGAGCCACTCACCCCATAAGTGACGGAACGCCTCGTGGCCGCGATGGATCTCGGCATCGATCATCGTATTCGCGCGGGTTTGAACGGGCATGGCATCTGCCCTTCGAAACCGGGAGCTGAGCTAGGTAGCCCAGACGGACCCCCGCCACTGAGCCGAGGGACTCCTGTCAATCCTTCAGCTTGACCGTCTTGCTGTCGGTGGCCTTGTTGTCGGCGGCGTCGCTGAACGTGACCGCGATCGCGGCCTTGGGCTTCTTGCCCTTCTCGATTTGCTTCTTGATCTTCTTCAGCGTCTTCTTGTTGAACTTGAACTTCAGCTTGGCCGTGCCATTGGCGGAAATCGTGGCGGTTGCGGTCTTTGACTTCAACGCCTTCTTGGCGCCGGCCGCGCTCACCGTGGCCTGTCCCCTGGCGGTCGCGGCCTCGTTGGAACCGACGGTCAGCTTCAGCTTGTCGACGTCCTGCTTGCCCTTGCCGGCGAGAGTGCCGTTAGGCGGCTTCGTGTCGCCACCGCCACCGCCACCGGAATCGTCTTTCACGGTGACCACCACAGTGCCGCGGTCGCTTCCGAATCCGAACTCGTCGAAGCTGCCGATCTCGAAGGTGTCGACGCCGACGAAATCGGCGTTCGGCGTGTAGGTGACAGGATCGCCTGCCAGCTCCTGATCCGCAGTCCCGTTCTGCGGCTCCTCGGTGATGAACTCACGCACGTCGCTGCGCTCGTACTCCGGGCCCGGTGTCGTCGCAGGCGACGGGGATGGAGACGGGCTGCCCGCGCGTCGTTGTGATCGCGAGGTTCGGACACTCCGGCCGGCCGTCGGGCGCCCAGTCGGGGTTCGTCTGGATGTCGGTCCCGCTCGCGAGCGGGATCTCGAGGGGACTCGAGCCATCCGCGCGCACCATCACCAGGTCCCCCGCGGCGCCGGCGCCGGCAGTGAAGGCGACCATCGTGTTGTCGGGCGACCAGGTGCAGTAGTAGGCGGTCGTACTCAGCGAGACCTTCGACCCGCTGGCAGGCGCGCCCGTGAGCGCCGCGACCTTGATGTCGGTAGTGGGAGAACCGGGGTAGCCGGTCCCGTAACAGATCTTGTCGCCGTTCGGAGAGATCGCGGGCTGGATCTCGGGACGGTTGGCGTCGTCCGCCACCGCGAGCGTCTCCGCTCCCGCCGTGGGTACCCCACCAGAGAAGGAGATCGACCGCCTGACGATGTCCGTGTTGACGGCCGGGTTCTGTGCGTTCCCCTTCTCGTAGTAGATGGTCGACGAGGTCGGGTCCCAAGCCGGCTTGCCCTCGATGGCCCCGACCGTATTCGTGATGTTGGTCTGGCCACCCCCGTTGGTGAGCGAGACGACGATGTCCCGGTTGGCGGGGACACCGCTATCTCTCTCGAACGCGATGTGCGTGCCGTTGGGGGCCCACGCGGGCCGGTCCTCATTCGAGCCGGCCGACTGCGTGATGTTGACCGGATTCGAGGCGTCCACGGGCTGCGTCAGGTCCAGCACAAAAATGTCGTATGTGTTCGCCGCCGAGACCCCGCGTGCGTAGGCGATCTTGGTTCGATCCGGCGACCACGTCGGGTGGCGGTGACGCTCGGTGGCGGACGTGGCGACCGGCGGGCTGAGGGTGCCCCCACCCGACGAGAACGGGACCGGGAGCAGGAACAGCTCCGCGCGCGCCTGACCGAGGTTCTGGTAGCTCGTGAGGACGATGCGACCGTTCTCACCCGGCACGGGTGTGGCGTTGGCTGGTGCCGCAAGCGCCAGCAGACCCGCTGCGACGAGGATCGCGACAACCGCGCTCCGGGCCCGAGCCCTCTTGTTTGGACGGTTCCCGACAGACATTTCAATTCCCCCGACTGAGATTTCAATTGGACACGGAAGCGGCTGATGGGATTCGAACCCACGACCTTCTGCATGGCAAGCAGACGCTCTAGCCAACTGAGCTACAGCCGCAAGGCGGTTGAGTCTAGCTGCGGAGCTCGGCGAGCAGGCCCTGGACGTCGAGGGGCGCGGTGAACATCCCAACCCGGTTGTCGGGGTCGGCCGGATCCCGCGGCCAAGCCTCGCGCGGCCGGTCCCAGTAGAGCTCCACCCCGTTCTCGTCCGGGTCGCGGAGGTACAGCGCCTCGCTCACCCCGTGGTCGGAGGCGCCGTCGAGGACGATCCCGGCATCGCGCACGCGGACGAGCGCGTCGGCGAGCGCCCGCCGCGTCGGATAGCGGATCGCGGTGTGGAAGAGGCCCGTGGTCCCGGGGGGCGGCGGCGACCCGCCGCGTGACTGCCAGGTGTTGAGCCCGATGTGGTGGTGATAGCCGCCGGCGGAGACGAACGCGGCCTCGTCGCCGATCCTCTGCTGGAGCTCGAAGCCGAGCACCCCGCAGTAGAAATCGAGCGCCCGGTCGATGTCCGAGACCTTGAGGTGGACGTGCCCGATGTCGGCGCCGGGATCGATGGGGTTCTCGGGTTTGGCTTCCGACATCGTCGGGGTAGTCAAGCAGCAGTAAAGGGGTTTACAGGGAAAGGGATTAATCCGATGTCACGTGCCTTCACGCTCGGGCTGCTCGGACTCGCGGCGGCGCTCTGCGCCCTCGCTCCGGCAGCCGCCTCCGCCGACGCCTCGTCGGTGATCGTCAAGTACCGCTCCGCAGCCGGAGCCGCGCAGGTCGGCAACCTCGCCGACGCGGCCGGCCTCGGCCGCCAGATCGGCTCCGTCCGGCGCCTGGGCGCCGACGTGGTCGCCGTCGCCGGCAAGCCGGCCGCGGTCGCCGCGCGCCTCGAGCGCTCGCCGCTGGTCGTCTACGCGGAGCCCAACCGCACTCTGCGCACCGAGGCGACGCCCAACGACGCCGCTCTTCGGCGATCTGTACGGGCTCAACAACACCGGCCAGACCGGCGGCACCGCCGACGCCGACATCGACGCCCCCGAGGGCTGGGACGCGGCCGGGCTCGGCGGCTTCCCGTCGACCGGAGGGGTGAAGGTCGGGATCGTCGACACGGGGATCCAGGCCAACCACCCGGACCTCGCCGGCAAGGTCGCCGACTGCGCCCGCTCGCAGGGCCTGCTGCCGATCTTCTCGGGCACGATCGAGGAGGGCACCTGCGCCGACGACAACGGGCACGGGACGCACGTCGCCGGCACGATCACGGCGAACGCCAACAACGGGATCGGCGTCGCCGGCGTTTCGTTCAACTCGCCCCTGTCGATCTGCAAGGCGCTCGGCGGGCCGCTGGGGAGCGGCTCGACCGCCGACGTCGCCAACTGCATCACCTGGGCGCACGACAAGGGCGCCAAGGTGATCTCGATGAGCCTCGGCGGTGGCGCCTCGACGACGCTGAAGGGCGCCGTCGACTACGCGTGGGCCAACGGCGGCGCGGGCGGCAGCGTGCTCGTCGCGGCCGCCGGCAACGACGGCGACGCGACGCTCAACTACCCGGCCGCGTACCCGAACGTGGTGTCGGTCGCGGCCACCGACGACAGCGATGCGCGGGCGAGCTTCTCGAACGCGAACGCCGACGTCGAGGTCGCCGCACCCGGAGTCGACATCACCTCGACCTGGAACGACGGCGGCTACAACACGATCTCGGGCACCTCGATGGCGACCCCGCATGCCGCGGGCGTCACCGCGGTGATCCGCGCCCGCTACCCGTCGGCGACCGCGGCACAGATCGTCGCCAAGCTCGACGGGGCGGTCGACGACCTCGGCGCCGCGGGGCGCGACTCGAGCTTCGGCTTCGGTCGCGTCAACCTGGTCCAGGCCGCGACCGAGTAAGCGTCAAACGCGTCAGCCGGCCGCCTCGTCAAGCGTTTCGTTGACGAGGCGGTCGGCGGCTTCGTTGTGCTCGCGGCGCACGTGGCGAATCGACCAGCGGTCGAACGCCTCGAGCGCCGTGCGCACCTCCGCGTGCAGCGGACGCAGGCCGGGGTCCTTCACCCGGTACTCGCCCTTGACCTGCTTGACGACCAGCTCGGAGTCGCCGACGAGGTCCACCTCGCGCGCTCCGAGCGCGTCGGCGCGCTCGATCCCGAGCAGCAGCGCGCGGTACTCGGCGACGTTGTTCGTCGCCCGCCCGATCGCCCTGCCGGTGCTCTCGACCGGGTCGCCGTCCGGGGTCGTGACGACGGCGGCGATCGCCGCCGGCCCGGGGTTCCCGCGCGCGCCGCCGTCGACGTTCACCACGACCCGCTCAGTCGTCACGGCTGAGCGTGCCATCCTCGGCCGCGGTCGCGTTCCAGCCCCGGTCCGCGGCGGGCAGTTCGGAGATCTCGTTGCCCTTGGCGAGCTGCTTGACGCTCTGGCCCTGGACGCTCCACCGATACCAGGAGAGGTCCCAGGCGACCGTGATCAGCTCGCCCTCCCCGCGCCCTCCGGGCCGCACGCATACCCGGGGCGCCCCCAGCGACTTCTGCAGCCCCGCGACCTTGCGCACCTCCGGGCTGGAGTTGAAGACCTCGAGCGGCGTCGGCGGGGTGGGCGGCGGTCCGGGCTCGGCCGGCGGGAGGTCGCTGTCGGTGACCGTGGCGACGGTGCGGGCGATCCGCTCGCGCAGCGCGGTCGCCCCGCGCCGGCGCGGCGCCGGTTGCGGGCGCGAGGCGGCGAACGCCTCGGGCAGCCAGCCCAGGACCTCGGCGCGCGGCTTGCACAGCGGGCATACCTCCGCCTTCAGCCCCTCGTCGTCGACGTACAACGACGCGCGCTCGCCGCGGAGGATCGTCCGCCCGCAGACGGCGCACTGGTCCCACTCGCCGTTCGACCCGTCCATGCGGGCCAGTCTAGGCGCCGACGCTCTCTTCGGCCTCTGCCTTGGCCTCGGCGACGACCTTTTGGGCGAGGTGTCCCGGGACCTCCTCGTAGCGCAGGAACTCCATCGTGTAGTCCCCCCGGCCGCCCGTGATCGCGCGCAGATCGGGCGCGTAGTCGAGCACCTCGGCCATGGGCACCTCGGCCTTGATCTCGGTCGCCGTTCCCTTGGGCTCCATGCCCAGCGGGCGCCCGCGGCGCGAGTTGAGGTCGCCGATCACGTCGCCGACCGCGTCCTCCGGGACGGAGATCGTCACCCGCATGATCGGCTCCATCAGGTACGCGTCGGCCTCGGCCACCGCCTGCTTGAAGGCCATCGAGCCGGCGATCTTGAACGCCATCTCGGAGGAGTCGACCGAGTGGGCCTGGCCGTCGTAGAGGCGCACCTTCACGTCCTTCATCGGGTAGCCGGCGAGCACGCCACCGGCCATCGCCTCGACGATCCCCTTCTCGACCGCGGGGATGAACCCGCCCGGGATCACCCCGCCCTTGATCGCGTTCTCGAACTCGAACCCCTCGCCGTGCTCGTTCGGGGAGATCTCGATGTGGCAGTCGCCGAACTGGCCGCGGCCGCCCGTCTGCTTCTTGTAGCGCCCGTGGGCCTTCGCGGGCTTGCGGATCGTCTCGAGGTACGGAACCTGCGGCGGATGGAGCTCGATCTCGGCACCGAAGCGGCTCTTGATCCGGTCGACGATCACCTCGACGTGGATCTGGGTGAGCCCGGCGATGATCTGCTCACCGGTCTCGGAATCGCGGTGCACGTCGAGCGTCGGGTCCTCCTCGGAGAGCCGCCTGATCGCGGTCGCCGCCTTTTCCTCGTCGCCCTTCGACTTCGCCTCGTAGGCGAACGCCATCACCGGCGCCGGCAGGTCGAGGGCGGGGAAGCGCACCGGGACGTCCTTCGTGGCGAGGACGTCGCCCGCCCGGGTCTCGCGCAGCTTCGCGACGGCGCCGATGTCGCCGGGACCGAGCTCGTCGATCGAGGTCATCTCCTTGCCCTCCGGTGCGGCGAGCTGGCCGATGCGCTCCTTCTGGCGCTGGGTCGCGTTCTGGACGTGGGAGTCCGACGCGAGGACGCCGGAGTAGACGCGCAGCATGTTGATCCGCCCCGTGTAGGGATCGGCCGTGGTCTTGAACACGTAGGCGAGCAGCTCGCCGTCCTCGTCGGGCTCGATCTCGATCGGCTCGCCGTCGGCGTCGGTGGCCGCGACGGCGCCGCGCATCGCCGGCGAGGGCAGGTCCTCGACCAGCGCCTCCAGGAGCCGGTTGGTGCCCAGGTTCTGAGTCGCCACGCCGCACGTCACCGGGAACAGGTGACCCTCGCTGACGCCCAGCTTGAGCGCCGTGACGAGCTCCTCGTGGGAGATCTCCTCGCCCTCGAGGTAGCGCTCCATGAGCGCGTCGGAGTTCTCGGCCACCTCGTCCATGAGCTTCTCGCGGTACTCCTCGGCCTGGTCGCGGAGCTCGTCGGGGATCTCGATCTGCTTCGCGTTGCCACGACCGTCGCCCGTGTACTCGAAGGCGGTCATGTCGATCAGGTCGATCACGCCGCGGACCTCGTGCTCGGACCCGATCGGGATCTCGGTCGCGACCACGTGCGGGCCGAACGCGCTCTTGAGCGACTCGAGGCAGCGGAAGAAGTCGGCCCGCTCGCGGTCGAGCATGTTGACGAACACCAGCCGCGCCAGGCCCTCCTCGTCGGCGCGCCGCCACAGCCGCTCGGTATGGACCTCGACACCCATGACCCCGTTGACGACGAAGACCGCGGCGTCGACGACCCGCAGCGCCGCGAGCGTGTCGGCGACGAAGCTCGACTCGCCGGGCGTGTCGATCATGTTCACCTTGCGTCCGTCGTGCTCGAACGAGGTCACGGCGGCGCCGATCGACATCCCCCGCTCCTTCTCGTCGGGCTCGAAGTCGCAGACCGTGGTCCCGTCCTCGACCCGGCCAAGGCGGTTGATCACCCCGGACTCGAACAGCACGGCCTCGGCGAGGCTCGTCTTGCCGCTGCCGCGATGGCCCACGAGGGCGACGTTGCGGATCCGGTCAGGAGCCTTGTGGGGCATGGACGCAATCTATAGATCGATCTGGGCGTTGGTCGATCTGGCACCCCGCACGCCCGGACGCGGAAGCTCAAGAAAAAGTCCGCGGCGTAGCCGCGGACCATTCATTCGAGCGAGAGCGGAGGACGTGGCGGGAGTGATTAAGGCGCGAAGCGCGAGCGCAGGCCGATCACGGCCTTCGTGTGCAGCTGCGAGACGCGGGACTCCGTGACCCCGAGGACCTCGCCGATCTCCCGGAGGGTCAGGTTCTCGTAGTAGTAGAGGGCGATGACCAGGCGCTCGCGCTCGGGCAGGCCCTCGATCGCGTCCGCGAGGCGGTCCTTGAGCTCCGACGCCTGGGCCGCGGACTCGGGGTCGACGCCGCGAGGGTCCTGGATCGTGTCGAGGATCGAGATCTGGCTGCCGCCCTCGGGGTCGGCGAAGGTCCAGAGGTCGTCGAGCGCCAGCACCGACGAGTTCGCGATCTGCAGCAGCACGTCCTGGAACTCCTCGACCGTGATCTCGAGCGCCTTCGCCATCTCCTCGTCGGTGGGCGCGCGCTGGAGCTTGGCCTCCAGCTTCTGGTGGGCCTTCTCGACCTCGCGAGCGCGGGCGCGGACCGAGCGCGGCACCCAGTCGAGCGAGCGCAGCTCGTCGATGATCGCGCCCTTGATCCGGGCGACGGCGAAGGTCTCGAACTTGATCTCGCGTTCGGTGTCGAAGCGCTCGATCGCGCCGATCAGCCCGAGCAGGCCGTAGGAGATCAGATCGGATTCCTCGACGTGCGACGGCAGGCCCGAGGCCATCCGCCCGGCGATGAACTTCACCAGGGGCGAGTAGGCGACGACGAGGCGCTCGCGCGCCTTCTCGTCCCCCTCGGTCTTGTAGAGGCGCCAGAGCTCGCGGAGCTCGACTGCCTTGACGTTGGTCTCCATTGGGGTGATTCGGAACTTTCCGCCGGGTGGGGAAGGCTATCGGCGCGCGGTCAGGCGCGCGGGTGAGACTTTGCGTACTCCCGACGTAGACGCGAAGGCTCGACCCTGGTGTAAATCTGCGTCGTAGAGACACTCGAGTGTCCCAGAAGCTCCTGGATCGAGCGCAGGTCGGCGCCGCCCTCCAGCAGGTGGGTTGCAAACGAGTGGCGCAGGGTGTGTGGTGAAAGGCGTCCCGCGACCGCCGCCTCGCGCACCCACTTGTCCAGGCGCCGGCGCACGTCGGAGGCCGAGAGGCGGCGTCCGCGCCTGGAGACGAACAGCGCGAGCTCGTCGCGGGCCGGCCCAAGCGCGTGCCGGGCCGACTCCAGGTACCGCCGCAACGCTCGCTGCGCGGGCTCGCCGATCGGCACCAGGCGGGTCTTGCTCCCCTTGCCGGTGGTGCGGACGGTCTCGGAGTCGAAATCGACGTCGCCGAGGTCGAGCGAGATGATCTCGTCGGCGCGCAGCCCGCACGAATAGGCGAGCTCGAAGAGCGCCCGATCGCGGACCTCGAGCGGATTGGTCGCCGGGATCCGGTCGAGCAGGGCCGCGACCTCGTCGCGGCCGAGCACACGCGGCAGGCGCGAGCCCCGCTTCTGCGCCGGGAGCAGGTCGGCCGGGTTGCTGGTCGCCGAGCCGGTTGCGACCAGGTGGGTGTGCAGGCCGCGGACCGCGGCCAGCTTGCGGCTGATCGACGACTTCGCGAGCCGCCGCTCCGAGAGGGCCGCGGCGTAGGTGCGCAGGTCGCGGTAGGCGAGCCGGCCGGGCTCGGTGCCGCGCGCGGTCGCCCAGGCGCCGAGCTCGAGCAGGTCGCGGCCGTAGGCCCGCAGGGTGGCGGGCGACGCCCCGCGGGTCGTCAGCTCGCGCGCGTACGAGGCCAGTGCCGCCTCCCACGCCGGGCTCGCCTCAAGCTCCGAGGCCGCCGGCGCCGGCAGCGCGGTTCGATCTCCCATGGCCGCTAGCTTCTCCCTCGCGTTCGCCACGCCTGCCGGCGCAACGGAACCGCCCGCGGCAGCCGCCTCAGGCGATGTAGACCGGGGTGCCGACCGGCACCTGGTCATAGAGCTCGATCACGTCCGGAACCGCCATCCGCACGCAGCCGTGCGAGGCCGCGGTGCCGAGCGAGGCGACATCGTCGGTGCCGTGGAAACCGGCGCCGTCGGTGATCCCCATCCAGCGCGCCTTGAGCGGATTCTCCGCCGACCCACCGGCGACCGTGCTTCCCCCGAGCTCCCCGGCCCAGGGTGAGTTCGGAACGCTCCAGACCGGGTCGACCTGCTTGCTCTCGATCGAGTAGAGCCCGGTCGGCGTCGGGTAGGCCGATTGCCCGACCGCGACCGTGTACTGCTTCGCGACCTTGAGGTCCTTCCACAGGGTCACGGTGAAGCTCGACTGGTCCACGGTCAGGTAGGTCGGGTACTGCGCCGCCAGATCGGCCTTGGTCACGTCCGGGT
Source organism: uncultured Solirubrobacterales bacterium (assembly GCA_963729065.1). Classification (GTDB taxonomy): domain Bacteria; phylum Actinomycetota; class Thermoleophilia; order Solirubrobacterales; family 70-9; genus WHSW01. Next base: position 366,840 of record CAVSMS010000004.1, on the reverse strand, counting down.
GCACGATGTCGACCGGGACCGCGACCGTACGGTGGTCGGGGCGCTGAACCACGGACTCGATCCGCCTTCGCAACGCCGACTCGTCGACCGTGACCCCGTCGTGACCGGCGACGCCCTCGAGCGAGACGGTCGTCGGCTCGATCGTCGCGTTGACGGCGTCGCGGTTGACCTCGGCGGCGACCTTGGTGGTGAACTCGTCGATCGCCTTACTGGAGTAGCTCACCTGGGGGGCGATCGCGACATCGACCTCGCCCCCGGTCGCGTAGCGCCAGACTCTCGTCGGCAGGCCGCCCTCCTGGCTCTCCTCGAGCGCGCGGTCGACCATCCCGTCGACGTCGGAGTCGACCTCGAGCTTCTCGGCGCTGAGCTGGTACTTGACGCCCTCGTAGGTGACCGTGACCTTCTTGCGCAGCGGCTTGACCAGCTTCCGGTCGACGGCCTTGGTCGCCTCGTCGGCGTTCATGCCGCCGACGTCGACGCCGCCGATCGTCACGCCGTCGGCGATCTCATCCGAGCGCGAGGAATCCCACGCGTACGCGCCGACCGCGCCCATGAGGAGGATCGCGACCAGGAAGACGACTGCTATCTGAAGCTTCCGTGCCAACGGAGATTGAAGTGTAGGGAGAGCGCTCCCGGATTCCGCCGGGTTCGGGCCGAGATGCAATCGGCGCTTCAGATTCCGAGGGGCTCCCGATCCGCGCCGACGCCCTCCGACTCGCGCTCGCGGCGCACATGCGGGCTCCAGCGCAGGAACTCCTCGACCTCGCGCTCGTACACGTAACCCTCGTCGCGGGCGCGGCCGCGCAGGATCGGCTCGAGGCGCATGTGCTCGCCGAGGCGGATCACGGCCTCGCGCGAGGTGAAGCCGTAGGCGAAGCCGGTCGCCTTGTAGAGGCGGTTGTCGACCCCACGCCCGAAGCGCAGCAGGTTCGCCATCTCGTCCGGGATCCGGAAGCCGAGCCGGCGCAGCGGGCGCGCGAGCATCCGGGAGCCGAACGGAGGCAGCACGGGCAAAGCGCGGCGGCCGACGAGCGAGATCACCTCCGAGAGCGCGAGGACGCCGTCGGCCGCGACGTTGAAGGTGCCCGGGAGCCGGTTGACCGTCGCATGCTCGAGGGCGTGGACGACGTCATCCTCGTGCACGAACTGCAGCCGCGGATCGAACCCGAGCACCATCGGCACCAGCGGCAGGGCGAGCATCCGCGTGAACCCGGTCTCGACGTCGGGGCCGAGCACGTTGGCGCAGCGAAGCATGGTCACCGTCACCTCCGGCCGCTTGGCGGCGAACTCGGCCACGGCGCGCTCGGCCTCGACGATGTCGCGCTCCAGCAGCGTGCCGGGGGCGTGCGGGCGGCTCATTCCCTCGGTGAAGAACGCCGGGTCGTCCTGCTCGCAGCCGTAGTAGTGCGTCGAGCTCTTGAAGACGAACTTGCGCACCGGCGAGTCCGAGCCCGTGCACGCCGCGAGGATGTTCATCGTCCCGATGACGTTGTTCTCGTGCGTCTCGCGCACCGGGGCGGCGAGGGAGTTGACGATCATCCGGGTGTCGATCACCGTGTCGATCTCGGCCGCGCGGACGATCCGCTGGATCAGCGAGTGCTGGTTGGAGACCTTGACGAACTCCGTGCGCTCGAGCTCGAGGGTCGGCTCGCGCGAGTCGACCGCCACGATCGCCTCGATCTGCTCGAAGCCCTCCAGGGCCTGGGCGAGGCGCCCGCCCCAGTACGTCGAGAGCCCGGTGAGCAGGACGCGCCTGGTCTCCGGGGGGGCGACCAGTTCTCCGCTCATCCGAACCACACCGATTTGCGCTTCGCCAGCATCTCATGCAGGTTCTCCTGGATCCGGGCGCGGATCTCCTGCGAGACGGTCTGCACCAGCGCCTTGTCGTGGACGGCCTCGCGGCCGCCGAGCTCGACCGTGTCGATCGGCTCGAGGAAGCGGATCTTGAACTTCGCCGGCAGGTAGCCGAGCATCCCCAGGGGCCCGAACCAGGGGAACGTCGGCGTGAGGGGGAAGTAGATCAGCCCGGTGAGCTTCTGCATCGCGGGCACGTGGGCGAAGATCGGCGCCGCCTCCTCGGCCCCGACCACGCACAGCGGGACCAGCTTCGCCTCGGCCCGGATCGCCGCCTCGACGAAGCCTCCGCGCCCGAAGCGCCGCAGCCGGTAGCGGTCCTTGTAGAGCTTCTCGGTGCCCTTGCGGCCCTCGGGAAAGACCAGCACCAGCTGGCGCTCGTCGTAGAGCAGCCGGTGGACGTTGGCCGGGTGGGCGGCGACGCCGCCGATCTTCGGGATCAGCATCGAGAAGCCCGGATAGCCCTTGAAGAAGTGCTCGACCGTGAGGTAGAGCGGCCGCGGGCTCGGATGCTCCTCGCGGATCGCCTTCAGGATCATCGCCGCGTCGGGCGGCAGCGCCCCGGAGTGGTTGGAGACGAGCAGGGCCCCGCCCTCCGACGGGACGTTCTCGATCCCCTCGACCTCGGCGCGGAACCAGTAGCGGTAGAAGAACTCGATGAGGGTCTGGTCCATGAAGCCCTCGACCCGCTCCGAGCGACCCCAGTCGTCGAGCCGCCGCTCGGGCTCGATCGCAGGCAGCAGATCGCGCATCGCCTCGGCCCCGCGACGCTCCGGAAGCTGCGCGCCGGCCGTCCGCTCGGCCTCCGCCGCGAGCTCCTCGGGCGCGTGGGAAAGGGATGTCCGCTGCTCGGCCAAGTCGGTCATAGTATCCGCGCCGATGCGGTCCAAGGACCAGGCGAGGCGGGCGGTTTGGAAGGCGATGGACCGCGAGGGGGTCTCTCGGTTCCCGGGCGCCGAAGGGAGGATCCCCAACTTCGCCGGCGCCAAAGCTCGCCGCAGCGAAACTCGCCGGGCACCGGACCTGGAAGCGGGCGAGGGTGATCAAGGCAAACCCGGACTCGCCCCAGACCCACGCGCGCCGCCGGGCGCTCGAGGAGGGCAAGACCATCGTCGCCGCGGTCCCCAGGCTGCGCGACCAGCACCCGTTCCGGCTGCTGGACCCGCGCGAGCTCAGCGCGGCGCAGGTCAAGGAGGCGGCGACGATCAAGGGCATGCTCCGCCATGGGCGGGTGGTCGCGGACGACGAGCTGCCCGACATCGACCTCGTCCTCTGCGGCTCGGTCGCGGTCAATCTCAAGGGGGCGCGGATCGGAAAGGGCGGCGGCTTCTCCGACATCGAGTACGGCCTGCTGATCGAGGCGGGAAAGATCGACGACCACACCGTGGTCGCCACCACCTGCCACCCGATCCAGATCCTGCGCGAGAACCTGCCGGTGATCGCCCACGACCTCCCGGTCGACCTGATCGCGACCCCGCGCGCGGTGGTCGAGGTCGAGCGCGCCTACCCGCGCCCGCGCGGGATCCTCTGGGACCACCTGCAGCCACCGCAGATCCACGAGATCCCGATCCTCGAGCGGATGGGGTACGCGTGAGCACGCGAGGCGCAGGTACAGCGGCGCATCCAGCCCTTCCGCCCCCGCCCCGGGCCGACGCCGGCGAACGGCCCGGATCCCTACGGCGACCCCGATCCCGAGTGGCTGCGGATCGACTGGCGCGAGCACCAACGCGACATCGACGTCGGCGGCACCCGCGTCCACTACGTCGAGATGGGTCCGCCCGAGCCCGAGCAGCAGCATCCGCTGGCGATCGTGTTCGTCCACGGGCTCGGCGGCTGCTGGCAGAACTGGCTCGAGAACATCCCCCACTTCGCCCGCCGCCACCGGGTTCTCGCCCTCGACCTGCCCGGCTTCGGCTCGTCCCCACCGCCAGATTGGGAGATCTCGATCACGGCCTACGGTCGCCTGCTGCTCGACTTCTGCGACGCGGTCGGGGTCACGGACTGCGTCGTGGTCGGCAACTCGATGGGCGGCTTCATCGCCGCCGAGGCGGCGATCGCCCAGCCGGACCGGTTCGAGAAGCTCGTGCTCGTCTCGGCCGCCGGGGTCTCGAGCGCCCGCCTGCGGCGGGAGCCGACCGCCGTCGCGGCGCGGGCGTTCGCCGTCGGGGCGCCGCTGGTGTTCCAGGCGCAGACCCACTCGTTCGGCCGCCGCCGCGCGCGCCGGCTGGCGTTCCGCATGATCTTCCACGACCCGGGCGCGCTGCGGCCGGAGCTCGTCTGGGAGTTCTGGGACGGCGGGAAGACGCGCGGAGTCGTTCGTCGAGGCGCTCTCCAGCCTCGCGGGCTATGACTTCCTCGACCGCCTCTCCGAGATCGAGGTCCCGACCCTGATCGCCTGGGGCTGCCAGGACCACGTCGTGCCGCCCGCCGACGCGCTCGAGCTACGCGAACCGGATCGCCGGCGCCCGGCTCGAGGTCTTCGATCGCTGCGGCCACGTGCCGATGGCCGAGCGCCCGGTGCGCTTCAACCGGGTGCTCGAAGGTTTCCTCGACGAGTCCTAGCCCGCCGCCGCCTCGGGCTCGTGGGCGTAGTCCTCGTGGCGGACCTGGTAACGGGTCTCGCCGTACCCCCGCGTCTCGTAGACGATCAGCGCCCAGCTGAGCACGGTGACCCCGATCAGCGTGGCCAGCGCCGAGACCTCGAGTGCCAGCGGGATCGCGGCCACCAGGAGCAGCGCGAGGACGGTGCGCTGGACGTTGATCGTGTGGATGTGGCGGTAGCGGAAAACGACGTGACCGAGCAGGTAGAGGGCCATGCCGCCGAGCAGCGCGACGGCGGGGATCGTCTTCAGCGGATCGTCGACGTGCTCGAGCGTCTTCTTGATCCCGAGCGCGACCAGGATGATCCCGGCGATCATCAGGAAGTGCATGTACGAGTAGGAGTCGCGCGCCATCTCGTTCTGCTCGCGGCCCGACGGCCGCGCGCTCCAGCCGCCGCGCCGCGACCAGGGCGACGACGTCGAAATACATCCACCACATGGCCGCCGCCAGCCCCACCCCCGCCACGGCGGCCACACCCTGGCCGACGCTGAGCGCTCCGCCGACGCCGACCCCGATCGCGACGATCGACTCGCCCAGGGCGATGATGATGATCAGGCCGTGGCGCTCGGCGAAATGGCCGGGCACGATCTTCCAACCCTCGGCCCCCGAGACGTAGGGGCCGGCCATGTCGAGCACCAGCGCCAGCGTCCAGAGAACTCCCTGGGCCGCACCGTCGAGGGTCGATCCGGCGACCAGCAGGGCGACGCCGATGGCCGTGCTGATCGAGAAGCCCCAGATCGACCGGCGCAGGCTCGGCTCGTCGCGACTCGCGATCAGGAAGAGCCAGACGTGCGCGGCGCGGACGACCGCGTAGGAGAGCGCGAACGCGAGCCCGAGGTCGCCGAACGCGTCCGGGACGCAGAGCGCGACCAGCAGCAGGCCGGCCATCGCGACGAAGATCCCGATCCGGACCGCGTCCTCCTCCGGGTCGATGACGCTGGTCAGCCACGAGTAGCCCACCCAGGACCACCAGACCAGGGCGAGGATCAGGAGGCCCTCGGCGACCCCGGACCAGGTCGGGTGGTCGGACATCAGCTGCGTGCACTGCGTCAGCGCGAGCACGAAGACGAGGTCGAAGAAGAGCTCGAGCGGCGTCACCTGCTCGGACTCGCGCATTGCCGGCGCGATCCGCGGCAGGTGCGGGCGGGACGGGGTCCTCATCGGCAGCGCGCCGGCCTCAGCTGGTGATCGCGCCCTGGCTGGCCGAGCCGACGCCCCTGGCGTACTTGCCCAGCACGCCGGTCTCGTGCTCCTGCGGCGGCGGCTCGTAGGCGGCGACCCGCTCCGCGATCTCCTCGTCGGAGAGGTCGACCGAGAGCTCGCGCGCGTCGACGTCGATCGTCACCCGGTCGCCGTCGCGGAGCGGCCGCGATCGGGCCGCCCTTGGCCGCCTCGGGCGCGACGTGCCCGACCATCAGCCCGCGGGTCGCGCCGGAGAAGCGCCCGTCGGTGAGCAGCGCGACCTCCTCCCCCAGCCCCTCGCCGACGATCGCCGCCGTCACCTGGAGCATCTCCCGCATCCCGGGGCCCCCCGCCGGGCCCTCGTTGCGGATCACGATCACGTCGCCGGGCTCGATCTCCTGCGCCTTCACGGCGGCGAAGCAGTCCTCCTCGGACTCGAACACGCGCGCCGGGCCGGTCTGGCCCATGCGCTCGGTTCCGGCGACCTTGATCACCGCGCCGTCGGGGGCCAGGTTGCCCCGCAGGATCGCCAGCCCGCCCTGGGCCTTCAGCGGCGCGTCGGCCGGGAGCACGACCTCCTGGCCGTCGGCCTCCACGGCGTCGGCGGCCTCCTCGCCGATCGTCCGGCCGGTGACCGTGATCGCGTCGGCGTTCAGCAGCCCGAGCTCGGCCAGCCGGTTGAGGACCAGCGGCACGCCCCCGGCGCGATAGAGGTCGGTGGCGACGAACCGCCCTCCGGGCTTCAGGTCGGCGAGCAGCGGCGTGCGGCTGCGAGATGCGCTCGAAGTCGTCGATGTCGAGCTCGACCCCGGCCTCGCGGGCGACGGCCAGGAGGTGCAGGACGACGTTGGTCGAGCCCCCGGAGGCGCAGGCGCAGGCGATCGCGTTCTCCAGCGAGTCCTTGGTGATCACGGCGCTCGGCCGCAGGTCCTGGGCGAGCACGCGCATCACCAGCTCGCCCACCTGCTCGGCGACCGTGTTCTTCTCCGAGTCCTCGGCGGGCACCATGGCCGCGCCGCCGGGCGAGATCCCGAGCGCCTCGAACGCGCAGGCCATCGTGTTGGCCGTGAACTGGCCCCCGCACGCCCCGGCGCCGGGAGAGGCCACGTCCTCGAGCGAGCGCAGGTCCTCGTCGGACATGTTGCCCGCGTTGTGGGCGCCCATCGCCTCGAACACGTCGACGATCGTCACGTCCTTGCCGTTCCACCTCCCGGGAGCGATCGAACCGCCGTAGAGCAGCACCGACGGGATGTCGAGCCGCGCCAGCGCCATCACCGCTCCGGGGATCGTCTTGTCGCAGGCGGCGAGCGCCACGAGAGCGTCGAACTGGTAGCCGCGCGCCATCAGCTCGATCGAGTCGGCGATCACCTCGCGGCTGACCAGCGAGGCCTTCATCCCCTTGGTCCCCATCGTGATCCCGTCCGAGATCGCGACCGTGTTGAACTCCATCGGGGTGCCGCCGGCGGCGCGCACCCCCTCCTTGATCGGGCCGGCGAGCGCCCGCAGGTGGAAGTTGCAGGGCATCGCCTCGGTCCAGGTGTTGGCGATCCCGATCGTCGGCCGCGAGAGCGCGTCGTCGTCGTAGCCGATGCCCTTCATGTAGGCGCGCGCGGCGGCGCGGTCGGGGCCGTCGAAGACCGCGGCCGAGCGCGGCCGAGGAAGGTCGTTGGCGGCGCTCATGCGGCCATCCTGGCATCCCGCCAGGCGCTCAGGCGCGCGAGATCGCGGCGCAGGTGGCCGGGATCGATCTGGTGGCCCGGCGGGTTGTGGTTGGCGGTGAAGATCAGCTCGCGCTCGGTGCCGCGGAGGGCCATCCACTTGGCGAGCACGTCGTCGGCGTCGGGAAGGCGCTCGTCGCCGTCGCGAAAGCCGACGCAGTACTCGCTCAGCAGGCGCCCGGTCTCGGTCTCGTAGGCGACCAGGGGGCGATGCGGGTAGACGAGGTAGGCGTAGCCGCTGCGGGGATCGCCGCGGCCGGGAACGCTGATGAACCCGAGCTCCTCGTAGGCGCGGCACTCCTCGGCCGGGATCACCGTTCGCATCAGCTCGCGGGCCCGGCGCTCCGCCGCGACCGCTCCCCTCGCGGGCTCGCTCATCCGCCGGCTGCCGGTGGAAAGAAGATCACGCGCTCGGCGTCGCGGGGGACCTGGCCGAAGTCGCGGACCATGACCGCCTCGCGGTGGCCGCGCTCGGAGGTCGGCACCGCCGCCCACAGGCCGAGCTCGAGCTGGCGGCGGAACTCGGCCACGAGGCGCTCCTCGTCCTCCGCGAGCTCGGGATCGCCCTCGGCGAGCAGAACATCGCCGTGTCCGGCCTTCATCCGCACCAGCTTCACCCGAGCGATTATGCCTGGCGGGCGATCCCGAACACGTCCACCGGCCCCGGGCCACGGCCAAGCCCGCGGAGCCCGTGCCCGACCGCCTCCGAGGCGACCTCGCGCGCCCAGCGGGCCGCGTCGGCGAGCTCCTCGCCGCGGGCGAGAAACGCCGCGAGCGCCGAGGAGTGCGTGCAGCCGGAGCCGTGCGAGGCGCCGTCGGGGTAGCGCGGGCCGTCGATCCGCAGCGAGCCGGCCGCCTCGACGAGCAGGTCGGCGCCGTCCTCGGCGTGCCCGCCCGTGACGACGACGGCATCGGGACCGAGCGCCAGCAGCGCCTCACCGAGCTCGAGCGGCGAGGCGCCCTCGCCCAGCCCGGACAGCGCCCGCGCCTCGGGCAGGTTCGGCGTCACCACGGTCGCCCGCGGGAGCACCCGCTCGATCAGGGCCGCCTTCGCGTTCGGGTCGAGCAGGGTGGCGCCGCTCTCGGAGACCATCACGGGGTCGACAACGATGGGCGCCGGATCGAGCAGGTCGAGCCCGTCGACGACCGCCTCGATCGTCGGCTCGTCGCCGAGCATGCCGATCTTGACCGCGTCGACGCCGATGTCGCCGGCGACCGCCTCGATCTGGGCGACGATCATCTCCGGCGCCACCGCGGCCACCATCTCGACCCCGACCGTGTTCTGAGCGGTGAGCGCCGTGATCGCCGTCATCCCGTGCACGCCGCAGCGCGCGAAGGCCTTCAGGTCCGCCTGGATGCCGGCCCCGCCGCCGGAATCCGAGCCCGCGATCGCGAGGCAGGTGGGCACGGGGCGGGGGTCTGACGGCGAGCTGGACTGCACATCCTGAGGGTATTCAGGGCGGCGCCAGATCCGTGGGCGCGTAGCAACCGAGCGCGTCGGCGGCGACGTAGCCGAGCAGCTCCAGCCGGGCCAGGCCGACGGCGGCCTCGCGGGGCTCGAGCGCCGTCTCGAGCGCGATCCGGTCGACGGTGGCCGCCCCGGAGCGCACGTGGTCGAGGAGCGAGCGCAGGGTGGGCTCGAGCGGCGGGCCGGGGCGCGGGTTCGGCGCCCTGCGGGGCTCTCCACCGACCCCGTACAGCAGATCGAGAACGTCGCGCGCGTCGCGGATCAGGTAGGCGCCTTCGCGGATCAGGTCGTTGGACCCGGCCGCGACCCGGACCCCGAGCTGCCCCGGGATCGCCCCGACGCTGCGGCCGAGGCGCAGCGCGCGGTCGGCGGTGATCATCGTGCCCGAGGGCAGGGCGGCCTCGACGATCACCACCGCGCCGCCCAGCGCGGCCATGATCCGGTTGCGCTCGGGGAAGTGGTGGCGACGCGCCTCGACCCCGGCCGGGTGCTCGGAGATCGCCGCGCCCGTCTCGACGATCCGCCCGTAGAGCTCCCGGTTGACCGGCGGGTAGACGACGTCGGGCCCGTTGGCCAGCACGGCGATCGTCGCCCCGCCGCCCTGGAGGGCGCCGCGGTGTGCGGCGGCGTCGATCCCGCGGGCCATGCCGCTGACGATCGTCACGCCGGTGGTGGCCAGCTCGCGGGCGAGCTGCTCGGCGATCCGAAGCCCGTATGCGCTCGGCCGCCGGGTGCCGACGATGGTCACCGCCGAGAGCCGGTCGAGCCCCGCGACGACCTCGCGGCGCCCGCATCCGTAGAGCCGCGGTCGCTCCCGCTTCTCGAGGTCGCGGAGGCAGTCCGGGTAGGCATCGGCGGCCCGTTCGATCACCCAGACGGGCGGCTTCGGCCTCACGTGTCGCGCCGCCGCAGCGAGAGCGCCTCGCCGACGTCCTCGATCCGGATCGCCCCGGCGCCCTCGAGGTCCGCGATCGTCCGCGCGAGCCGCATCACCCGCTCCCGGCCGCGGCCGCTGAGGCCCGCCGCGAGCCCGGCCTCGGCCAGCATCCGCTCGGCCTCGTCGCCGAGCGCGATCTCCTTCGCCTCGAGCTCGCCGTTGGCGCGCTCGTCGCCGCTCCTCGCCCGCTGGCGCTCGCGCGCGGCCAGCACCCGCTCGCGCACGACCGACGACGGCTCGCCGGGCTCGGCGAACGAGGTCAGGTCCGGCTGCTCGACGGCGAGGATGATGTCGATCCGGTCGGCGAGCGCCCCGGTGAGCTTCGCCTCGTAGGTCCGCACCGAGACCGGGTCGCAGGTGCAGTTGCCCGAGCGCGGCCCGCGGCCGCAGGGACACGGATTGGCCGCCGCGACGAGCTGGAACCTGCTCGGGAGCTCAACCGCGTACCGGGCCCGGGCGATCCGCACGCAGCCCTCCTCCAGGGGCTGGCGCAGGGCCTCGAGCGTGTCGCGCCCGAACTCGGGCAGCTCGTCGACGAACAGGACCCCGTGGTGGGCGAGGGTCACCTCCCCGGGCCGCGGTGGGTTGCCGCCGCCGATCAGGCCCGCGGTCGAGATCGTGTGGTGGGGAGCGCGGAACGGGCGCCGCCCGGCGATCGCCGGCTCGACCGGGCGCCCGCAGGCGCTCGCCACGCGGGCCGCCTCGATCGCCTCGCCCGCGCCGAGCGGCGGCAGGATGGAGGGCAGGCGGCGCGCCGCCATCGACTTGCCCGCCCCGGGCGGGCCGCTGATCAGCAGGCTGTGGCCGCCGGCGGCGGCCACCTCGAGCCCCCGCCGCAGCGCCGGCTGACCGCGCAGGTCGGCGAGATCGGGCCCGGCCCCGTTCGCCGCCGGCCGCGCGTGCGCCGGAGGCGGCGGCTCATCCTCGCCCCCGAGCGAGCTCAGCTCCTCCAATCGCTTGACCGGGATCACCCCGACCCCGTCGACCAGCGCCGCCTCGGCGGCCGACGCGGCGGCGACGACGATCGCCCGGGCTCCCGCGCGACGCGCCGCCTCGGCCATCACCATCGCTCCGGGGACCGCCCGGATGGAGCCGTCGAGGGCGAGCTCGCCGGCGAGCGCGACATCGGCCAGCGCGGGGACCGGGAGCTGATCGGTCGCCGCCAGGATCGCGGCGGCGATCGCGAGGTCGAAGCCGGGACCCGCCTTGCGCAGGTCCGCGGGCGCGAGGTTGGCCGTGATCCGCCGCTGAGGGAACTCGAAGCCGGAGTTGGCGAGCGCCGCCCGGACCCGCTCGCGCGATTCGCGGATCGCCGCGTCGGGCAGGCCGACGAGGGCGAACGTCGGCAGTCCCTGGCGCACGTCGGCCTCGACCCGGACCTCACGCGCCTCGACCCCGATCAGCGAGAACGTGCGGGCGGCGGCGAGCACGCCGCGAACCTACGGTCGCCGCGCGCGCGTGTGGCCCGCAAACCGTGGCGGATTTGACCCGATCGCCGCACAACGGGCGCGCGCCGGCGGCCTAGCGTTCGCGGGGATGACCGTCGCCCGACAACACCTCGGCCGCGAGGCGGAGCGCCTGGTCGCCGAGCGCCTCGAGCGCGAGGGCTGGCGGATCGTCGCCCGCAATGCCCGGCCGACCGAGGTCCGCGGCGAGCTCGACCTGATCGCGCTCGACGGCCGCGCCCTGGTCTTCGTCGAGGTCAAGGCCCGGCTCGCCGGGAGCGTCGGCGGCCCCGAACGCCCGGCGGCCGCGGTCGGCCCGCGCAAGCGCACACAGCTGCGGCGAGTCGCCGCCGCCTGGTTACGAGACCGCGGCTACGACGTCCCCCGCCACCGCGACCTGCGCTTCGACGTCATCGGCCTGCGCCTCGACCCCGCCGGCGCGGTCACCGAGTACGAGCACCTCCGCGGCGCGTTCTAGCGCCTCCGGCGGCGGTCCGGGCCGACGTGGCTGGCCGTCGGCGCGGGCGGCGACGCCAGGCCGTTCTTGGCAGTGAGGGAGGTGTGAGTGCGGGCCATGGTGGCCCATTCCGCGCGCTGCGTGACGCGAGACGGGCGGGATCAGCGCGGGCGCCGCGGGCGTGGCCGTCCGTGACGCCGAGCCGCACCCAACCCACCGCGGAGGTGGTTCGGTGCGGCTCGAGCCCGCCGATCCCGCGAGTGGTCGCATTTCGATGGATAGTCCATCGTTATTCGCCCGTCGGCGTTGGCGTGCGGCAAGAGCGCGCAGCTTGCGCCACAAACGTCACACAGGCGCGCGCGCTCACCCCCTCACTGCCAAGCAACGGCCCGCGTTACGGCACCACCCGGCACGGCGCACCGGCGGCGTTCTAGTGGCCGTGGCGCCCGCGCACCTTCCAGCGGAAGCGGGCCGGGGTCGGGTCCTTCTGACCGAGCGGGTCGATCGCCCGGACCTTCAGCCGGTGGCGGCCGCGGCCGACCCGCTTCTTGAGGCCGGCGCCGCAGAGCTTCGCCCGGTGACGGTCGAGCTTGCACTCGAACAGCGCCGGCTCGCTGGACGCGAACTTGAAGCGCGCCTTGCGCTTGTGAGACTTGCGCCGCGGGTGCTTGGTGATCTGCGTCTGGGGCGGCTCCAGCGGGCGGGCGCCCGAGCCGATCGCACCGGCGTCGAGGCCGGGCGCGAGGGCGTTTCGAATCGGGTCGGCGGCGACCCGCGTGAACATCGTCGGCGCCGTGGCGCATGGGAACGGGCCGAAGTTGGTCAGCCCCGCGAGCCGTACGCCGAGGGTGTTGCCGACCTCGACCACGACGACCAGCCCGCCTCCGCTGTCCCCCAGACAGGTCCCCTGGCCGCCGCCCGGGAACTCGGCGCAGACGCGATCGAGGTTCGAGAAGGTGGCGGGCCAGGTTGCGGCGCAGCGATCGTCGCCGACCATCTGCAGCGGGACCGCCTTGAGGTGGTTGGCCAGCTGGCTCGCGTCAGTGGGGCTGACGGTCCCCCAGCCCGATGCGACCGCGAGGTGTCCGCGCGACCAGGTCGCGATCTCGTCCGGTCCGGCGATCTGGATCGGCCGCGCGCTCGACGGCGCCGACAGGGTGAGCACCGCGATGTCCCAGGAGTAGGTGGTCGGGTTGTAGAGCTGCGGACCCTGGTCGGGGCCCGAGCGCGCTTCGAGCACCGGCGCCCCGCTGGCCCCGGTGACCAGGTAGCGGACGCCCGAGACGTCGATCGCGGCGTCGGCGGCGCCGGAGATCGTCGTGCGCCCGGTGATCGCCTCGAACTGGTTGCCCTCGTTGAAGCCGACTCCGGCGACCGGGGTGTCGTAGACGCAATGCGCCTCGGTGAGCACGGTCCGCGGCCCGACCAGCACGCCGCCGCAGGCGAAGCGCTCGCGCGCGGTGCCCTGCCAGTAGGCGTCGTTGAACTCGAGCGCCACCTGCCACGGGTACTGCGAGATGTCGACCTCGGACCCCCCGACGATCTGTGGCGCGCCCACCTGTGGAGCGCCCGCCGCGGAGGCCTGCGCGGTGCCGGCGAGCGAGCAGGCGATCGCGGCCAGGATCACTCCCCGCCGTAACCCCCCTGCCAAGGGCACGCCCGCCATGGCCTGCAAGTTATCGGAGCCGGGCTCGCCCTACGCCAGTGGCAGCTGCGAGTAGGCGATCGAGGCGAAGGAGCGACGGTGCAGAGGCGACGGGCCGTGCTCGATGATCGCCGCCCGGTGCTCGGGGGTCGAGTAGCCGACGTTGCCCTCCCACTCGTACGCCGGGAAGTCCGAGGCGATCCGGTGCATGTAGCGGTCGCGGGTGACCTTGGCGATCACCGAGGCCGCGGCGATCGCGGCGCTGCGGGCGTCGCCGTCGACCACGGCCCGGTGCTCGACCTTGCACCGCGAGCCGAGCCGAAAGCCGTCGCTCAGGCAGGCAGCGCCCGGGACGGCGACGCGCTCGAGGCAGCGGGCGAGCGCATCGAGGTTGGTGACGTGAAGGCCTCGGGAGTCGATCCCGCGAACGCAGCGGATCGTCACGGCGACCCGCTCCGCCGCCCGGATGACGATCGGGTAGAGCGCCTCGCGCTGCTCGGGCGTCCGCTGCTTGGAGTCGTCGAGGTCGCCGAGGGCGCGGCGGTCGCGCATCGTCAGTCGCTCGTAGTCCAGGAGCACCCCGGCGGCGACGAGCGGCCCGGCCAGCGATCCGCGGCCGGCCTCGTCGGCCCCGGCGACGAACCGGCAGCCGAGCTCGCGATCGAACCGAAACAGCTTCGCGGCGCGCCGGCGGCGTCGCTTGGCCGCGGCCTTAGAGGATCCCGATCCGGTCCGGGGGCCAGTAGGTGAAGAAGGCCTGGCCGATGATCCAGTCTCGGGGGACGGGACCCCAGTAGCGGCTGTCGTCGCTTGCCCCACGGTTGTCGCCCATCATGAAGTAATGATCGGGTGGAATGGTGATCTCCTGCGGGAAATCACAGCTTGCCGCCCCCTGACAGCGGCGAATTTCCCAATCCCCCTCGAACGGTTCGCCGTTCACGATCGGGATTCCGTTCTCGATCGACAGCGTGTCGCCGGGCCCGGCGACCACGCGCTTGATGAAGTTCTCCTCCGCCTCCTCGGACGTCGGCTCCGAGCAGGGCTCCCCCGATCGGGTTGGTACGCCGCACTTGTCGCCGTCGAGCGCCCCTTGGGGCGGGTGGAACACGACCACGTCGCCGGGGTCCGGATCGGAGCCCAGTCGGGTGAAGACTCGGTTGACGAGCACCCGCTGGCCGATGTCGAGCGTCGGCTCCATCGACTCGGAGGGGATCTGGTACGGCTTGACCACGAACGCCTGGATCCCGAGCGCGAGGCCGATGGCGAGCGCGACGATGACGACGAGCTCGAGCACCGCCCCCCGGCCGGTTGTCGGCTTCGGGATCAGCTGGATTCCTCGGAGCCCTCGCCCTCGTCGGCGGGCTCCTCGGGCGCATCGGCCGGCTGTGCGGCCTCTTCGCCCGCCGCCTCGGATGCATCCGCGGGCGGCTCCTGCGCGGCTTCCCCTGCCTCGGATCCGACGGCGGCCTCGGGGCTCTCGCCCGCGTCCGCCTCGGGCTCCGTCGTGGCCTCGTCCTCGCCGCCCTCCTCGGACGCCACGGGCTCGGCCTCCTCCTGGCTGACGCCCTCGGTGTCGATCGGCTCGGGCTCGGGGGCCGTCGCGAGGACGAGATCGTCCTCGATGCCCCAGCGGCGCTCGGCGACGCGGGCGCGCTTGCCGACCCGGCCGCGGAGGTAGTAGAGCTTCGCCCGTCGCACGGCGCCGCGGGCGACGACCTCAAGCCGCTCGATCTTCGGCGAATGCACCGGGAAGGTGCGCTCGACTCCGACCCCGAACGACTGCTTGCGGACGGTGAACGTCTCGCGCGCCCCGCTGCCCTGGCGGGCGATCACGATGCCCTCGAAGACCTGCGTACGCCGGCGGGTTCCCTCGATCACCTGGAAGTGCACGCGTACGCGATCCCCCGCCTGAAAGCGCGGCACCTGCTTCAGCTGGCGCTGTTCGATGCTCTCGATGATTGTGCTCATGCTGGCGTCGGCTCCGGGGGCGTTTCCCGCCGAGAGCCGGAAAAAGCGCGGGACAGCTGCCCCGCGCCGGCGTCAGATAGTAGACAACTCCCTGTAAGCGGCGCCTAAGGCCCCTCGACCCCCGCATGGCGGCTGGCGCTCTGAGCCCGCCGCCACTCGCGGACCCGCTCGTGATCGCCGGAGAGCAGGACCTCCGGGACCTTCCAGCCGCGGTAGGTGGCGGGGCGCGTGTAGTGCGGATACTCGGGCGCTCCGCCCAGCGCCGGGGAGAACGATTCCTCGATCGCGCTGTCCGCGTGGCCGAGCGATCCGGGCAGCTTGCGCAGGGCGGTGTCGGCGACCACCATCGCCGCGACCTCGCCGCCGGAGACGACGTAGGGCCCGATCGAGACGGCGTCGTCGGCGAGGTGCTCCCGCACCCGCTCGTCGACCCCCTCGTAGCGACCGCAGAGCAGCGCCAGGTGCGGCTCGGCGGCGAGCTCGGACGCGAGCGCGTCGTCGAGCGGCCGGCCGCTCGCCGAGAGCACGATCACGCGCGCCGGCGGCGGGCCGTCGCCGTACGCCCCCCGCAGCGCGGCGTCGACCACGTCGACCCGGAGGACCATCCCCGCGCCGCCGCCGTACGGCGAGTCGTCGACCTGGCGGCCGGTCAGCGGAGTCGTGTCGCGGTAGTTGAAGCAGCGCAGCTCAGAGCCGCGCTCGGCCGCGTTGCGCACATGCCGCTGGCTCGAGAACCAGTCGAACCACTCGGGGAACAGGGTGAAGACGTCGATTCGCATGAGCTCTGCGGCCTCGGCCGCGGCCCCGTTCTAGTCCTCGACGATTTCGACCATCACGCGGCCGCCGTCCTCGGCGACGGCGGCGGCCTTGGCGAGGGTGCGGATCGCGTTGGCGACCCGCCCGTCGCGGCCGATCACCCGGCCGAGATCGTCGTCGGCGACGTGCACCTCGAGCACCGTGCCGTCCTCCTCCTGCAGCTCCTCGACCCGGACCGCGTCGGGGTCCTCCACCAGGGCCCGGACGCAGAACTCGACCAGGTCGCGCATCCGCGCGGCTAGGTCCCCGTGGCCTGGATTCCCTTGGTGCGCAGGAGCGTCGCCACCGTGCGGGTGGGCTGCGCGCCGTGCTCCAGCCAGTGGCGCGCGCGCTCTTCGTCGATCACGATCACCGAGGGATCGGTCTGGGGGTTGTAATGGCCGATCGTCTCGATCGTGCGCCCATCGCGCGGCGAGCGGCGGTCGGAAACGACCACCCGCCAGATCGGGTTCTTTCGCGAACCCACCCTTCTGAGACGAATTCTCACCATTGCGGCGCAGGAGGTTAGCGGGCGGACCGCGCTAACGCATGCCCTTCATGAGCTGAGCCGGGTCCGGCATCTTGCCGCTCGCCAGCTTCGACATCATCTTCCGCATCTGGGCGAACTGCTTGACGAGCTGGTTCACCGCCTGGATCGTCGTCCCCGATCCCTTCGCGATCCGCTTGCGCCGCGACCCGTCGATCATCGTCGGGTTGGCGCGCTCGGCGGGCGTCATCGAGAGGATGATCGCCTCGAGGCGGTCGAGCTCGCGGTCGTCCATGTCCACCTGGCGGAGCTGCTTCATCGCCTTGCCCCCCATCCCGGGCATCATCCCCAGCACGTTCTGCAGCGGGCCCATCTTGCGCACCTGGCGCATCTGGGTCAGGAAGTCCTCGAGCGTGAACTGCTGCTTGCGGATCTTGCGCTCGAGCTCGGCCGCCTGGTCGGCGTCGGAGACCTCCTCGGCCTTCTCGATCAGCGAGAGCACGTCCCCCATGCCGAGGATCCGCGAGGCCATGCGCTCCGGGTGGAAGCGCTCGAGCTGCTCGACGCGCTCGCCGGTGGAGACGTACATGATCGGCTTCCCGGTGACGGCCCGGACCGAGAGCGCAGCGCCGCCGCGAGCGTCGCCGTCGAGCTTGGTCAGCAGGACGCCGTCGAAGTCGACCCGCTCGGCGAAGCTCTCGGCGACGTTGACCGCGTCCTGACCGGTCATCGCGTCGAGCACGAGCAGGATGTCGTGCGGCTTGGTCGCGCTCCGGATCGCGACGAGCTCCTCCATCAGCTCCTCGTCGACGTGCAGGCGCCCGGCCGTGTCGACGATCAGCACGTCGAGCCCGTCGGCGCGCGCCTGGTCGAGCGCCCACTTGGCGATCTCGACGGGCGGCGGCTCGGTGCCGCGCTCGTAGACCGTCGCGCCGGAGCGCTTGCCCATCGTCACCAGCTGCTCGACCGCGGCGGGGCGCTGGGTGTCGCACGCGGCGAGCCCGACCTTCTTGCGGTCGTCGCCGAGCTGCTTGGCGAGCTTCGCGCAGGCGGTCGTCTTCCCGGAGCCCTGGAGCCCGGCCATCAGGATCACGGTGGGGCCGCTGGAGGCGAACGCGAGGTCGCGGCTCGCCCCGCCCATCAGCTGGGCCAGCTCCTCGTCGACGATCTTCACGACCTGCTGGCCGGGGTTGAGCGAGTCGAGCACCCCGGCGCCGAGGCAGCGCTCCTTGACCTGCGACGTGAACTGCTTGACGACCTTGAAGTTGACGTCGGCCTCCAGCAGCGCGAGCCGGATCTCCCGCATCGCCTTGTCGACGTCCGCCTCGGTCAGCTTGCCGCGGTTGCGGACATCGCGAAAGCGTCTCCTGGAGTCGGTCTGAGAGCTGTTCGAACATGGGCCGCTCAGCTTAGGCGACCGGGACCGGACTGCCTACGATCGCGCCCGGATCCGTGGCGATGCTGAGGTTCGACACGCTTACGTGGCTGCGTGAGGCGAGGAACCGCGCTACGCGCGCGTGCACCGCGACCCGCCGAGTGACGGCTTTTGGCGCTATAGCCCGAGAGCCGGTCACTCGGGACGTGCGACGCGAGCTATTCCTCGTCCAACAGCGCGTGGGCGAATGCCTTCGCGTCGAACGGGCGCAGGTCCTCGATCCCCTCGCCGACGCCGATCATCTTCACCGGGATGCCGAGCTCGCCGGAGATCGCGAGCGCGATCCCGCCCTTGGCGGTCCCGTCGAGCTTGGTCAGGACGACGCCGGTGACGTCGACGGCGTCGGCGAAGGCGCGGGCCTGGCGGAGGCCGTTCTGGCCGGTGGTCGCGTCGATGACGATCAGGGTCTCGTGCGGGGCGCCGTCCAGCTTCTTGGTCGCCACCCGGCGGACCTTGGTGAGCTCTTCCATCAGGTTGCCGTGGGTGTGCAGGCGCCCGGCGGTATCGACGATCACCACGTCGGCGCCGCGCGCCTCGGCGGCGGCGAGCGCGTCGAACACGACCGCGCCGGGGTCGCCGCCGGGGTTGCCCCGGACGATCTCGGTCCCCGCGCGCTCGGCCCAGGTCTCGAGCTGCTCGATCGCCGCCGCCCGGTAGGTGTCGGCCGCGGCCACGATCACGTTCATCCCGAACCGCTCCTTGAGCACCGAGGCGAGCTTGCCGATCGTCGTCGTCTTGCCGGTGCCGTTGACGCCGACGACCATGATCACCGCCGGCCCGGCGCCCAGGTCGAGGGTCGGGGGCTCGAGGCGAGGCGATCTCGGCCAGCAGCTCGACCAGGCGGTCGCGGGTCGCCTCGGGGCCGCTGACATCGCCCGCCTCGACCTCGGCCTCCAGCCTGCCGACCACGTCGGCCGTCGCCTTCGCGCCGACGTCGGCGAGGATCAGCGCCTCCTCGAGGCGCTCCCACGTCTCCTCGTCGATCCGGTCGAACAGGCTGGCCGAGAGCTCGGCGCGCAGCGCCTGGCGGCTCTTCGCGAGCCGCTCTCGCAGGCGCGCGAAGCGCCCGGGACGCTCGGGCTCCGCCGCCTGATCGGCATCCGGCGGCGGCCCGGCGGCGCTCGGGATCAGCTCCTCCCACTCCATCGTGGCGGGAGCGTACTCAGGCCGCTTCGGTCGTCTCCTCCAACGCCGGCTGCTCGGGCCCGGCCTCGAACTTGCGAGAGACGACCTTGGTCACCCCGCCCTTGCCCATCGAGACGCCGTAGAGCACGTGCGCCGCGTCCATGGTCCGCTTCTGATGGGTGACGACGATGAACTGGGCCCGGTCCGAGAAGCGCTCGACGAGCTGCAGGAAGCGGTCGATGTTGGCGTCGTCGAGCGCCGCCTCCACCTCGTCGAGGATGTAGAAGGGCGAGGGCCGGGCGAGGAAGACGGCGAAGACGAAGGCGAGTGCGACCAGCGCCTTCTCGCCCCCGGACAGCAGCGACAGGCGCCGGGTCGCCTTGCCCGCCGGGGTCACCTCGATCTCGACGCCCTGCGACGCGAACTCGTCCTCCTCCGGCTCGGGCTCCGGCTCACCCTCCGCGCCGGCCTCCGCGGCCTCGGGCTGCGGCTCCTCCGCGCCCCCGAGCACCGGCTTGGGCCCGCGCCGGTCGTCGACCAGGCGCAGGCGCCCGCGGCCGCCAGGGAACAGGTGCTCGACCAGCTCCTCGAAGTTGCGCTCGGTGGCCTCGAACGTCTGCTCGAACGCCGCCGCGATCTTGCGGTCGGTCTCGCGGATCAGGCCCTGGAGCTCCGAGAGCGCCGTCTCGAGGTCCGCGCGCTGGGTCTCGAGGCTCTCGACGTGCTCCAGCGCCTGCTCGTACTCGCGCTCGGCCAGCGGGTTGACCGGCCCGAGCTGCTCGCGCCGGCGCGCGACCCGCTCGAGCTTCGTCTCGATCTCGAGCCGCTCGGCGTCGTCGAGGGCCTCGCTCGCGGCGGCGAGCTCGCGCCCGAGCGTCGCGCCGATCCGCTCGAGCTCCGTCGCCGCCTCGGCGCGGCGGTCGCCGAGGTGCGCCACCCGGACCTCCGCCTCGGTGACCGCCTCGCCGGCGGTCCGGAGACTGGCCTGGAGCTCGGCCTCCTCGCGCGAGCACGCGCGCAGGCGCTCGGTGACCGCGTCCTCGCCGCTCTCGCCGAGCATCCGCGTTTCCAGCGCCGCGGCGCGCTCGCCGGCCGCGTCGCGGGCGCCGGCCGCGGCCTCGCAGAGCTCGCCCAGCGCCGCGACCAGCTCGGCCTCGCGCTCGAGCCGCTGCGAGAGCGAGTCCTGCGCGCGGCTGCCGAGCATGTCCTCGAGCCGCCGGGCCATCTGGGCGGCGCGGTCGGCGGCGTCGCGGACGGCGGCCAGCGACCTTGCGCGCTCGACGTCGGCGCCACCGTCCCGGGCGGCGTCGAGCGCCGCGATCGCAGCCTGCAGCGACTCGGCGATCCGCTCGATCCCGGCGCTGACCGGGTCGTCGCCGGCGCGGGCCCCGGTGGCGTCCGCGAGCTCCTGCGCGAGCGCGCCGAGCGCCGCCCGGCGCCGGTCGAGCCCGCGGATCAGCTCCGCGCGTCGCGCCGCGAGCGCCTCCGAGCGGACGCTCAGCCGTTCGTGCGCGGCGCGGACCGCCGTCAGCCGGCCCCAGGCCTCGGTGCGCTCGGACTCGCGCGCGGCGAGCTGCTCCTCGATCCCCGACCGGCGCGTCGCGACCTCGGCGAGCTTGCTGTCGAGCCCGGCGCGCGCCTCGCGGGCGGTGCCGGCGGCGCGCTCGGCCGCGGCGAGCTCGTCGTCGTGGCCGTGAAGCTCGGCGGCGAGCAGCCGGGCCCGCAGCTCGGCGCCCTGGCGCTCGAGCCGGGCGTGGATGTCGGCCGCCTCGGCCTGGCGCTTGAGCGGGCGCAGCGACTTGCGCGCCTCGCGCTCGACGTCGAGAGCCCGGTCGAGGTTGTCCTGCGTGCGCTCGAGCTTGAGGTGGGCGCGCCGGCGGCGCTTGCGGTGCTTGCCGAGGCCCGCCGCCTCCTCGACCAGCAGCCGGCGGTCGCGCGGGGCCGAGAGCACGATCTCCTCCACGCGGCCCTGGCTGATGACCGAGTGCATCTCGCGGCCCAGGTTGGCGTCGGAGAGGATCTCGATCACGTCGGCGAGCCGGGCCCGCGCGCCGTTGATCCGGTACGAGCCCTCCCCCCGCGCTCGAGCCGCCGCTGGATCGCGACCGAAGAAAAGCCGGCCACGTCCTCGGCTTCGCCTGCGGGCGTGCCGGGAGCGCCGAAGGTGCCGTCGTCGTCCGCGTCGAGCACCACCTCGACCTCCGCGTAGCGGCTCGGGCCCACGCCCTCGCCGCCGGCGTAGATCATGTCCTGCATCGTCTGCCCGCGGACGCTCAGCGGGCTCTGCTCGCCGAGCGCCCAGAGCACCGCGTCGGTGACGTTCGACTTCCCGCAGCCGTTCGGCCCGACGATCACGCTGACGCCCGGGGAGAAGACGAGCGTGGTCCGCTCGGGGAAGGACTTGAAGCCCTTGATGGTGATCGAGCTCAGGTGCATGGTCTGCGGCGCGCTTTCGGGAAGCCTCGCGGGCGCGCCGGACGCCATCGCGTGCCTACTCGAGCCCGTTCAGCGCCTCCGCCGCCGCGGCCTGCTCGGCGGCCTTCTTCGAGCGCCCCGAGCCTTGGCCGACGGCCTCGCCGCCGACGCTCGCCACGACCTCGAACACGCGGTCGTGCGGCGGCCCCGATTCCCCGGTGACCTCGTACTTGACGCGGCTCCCCGCGCGGGCGAGGCGCTCCTGCAGGGCCGACTTGAAGTCCAGCAGGCGCTCGGAGGCGATCTCGATCTCGCTGGCGAACGCGGCCACCGTGGCCTCGGCGGTGATCTCGAAGCCGTGGTGCAGATAGCAGGCGCCGATCACGGCCTCGCAGACCGAGGCCAGCGCCCGCTCGGAGGCGAGGAGCGCCTCGACGTCGATCCCGCCGTCGACCCGCCCGGGGGCCGCCCCGGTGAGCAGCTCGGGCACGCCGAGCTCGCCCGCGACCTCGGCGCAGGCCCGCCCGCTGACCGCCTGGCCGTGCATCTTCGTCAGCCGTCCGATGTCGGCTCGCGGGTAGGCGCGGAAGAGGTGCTCCGCGAGCGCCAGCCCGAGCACCGAGTCGCCGAGGAAGGCGAGCCTGCCGTAGGAGTCGGCGCGGTGCTCGACCCATGAGGAGTGGGTGAGCGCCTGGCGCCGCAGGGTCAGCGGCAGGGCGTCCAGCAGCTCCCGGAGCGCCTCGGGCCCCGGTGCCGGCTCCTCCGCCGCCGCGCGCCGGCTCCGGCTCCCCCGGGCCAAGCCTGCGGATGCCGCGCGCCATCGCTCAGGCCGGCAGGCGCTCGCAGACGAAGTCGACCGCGTCGCCGACGGTCGTGATCCGCGACGTCTCCTCGTTGGTGACCTTCACCCCGTAGGAGTCCTCGAGCTCCATGACCAGCTCGTAGAGGTCGAGCGAATCGGCGTCCAGGTCCTCCCGGAAGCGCGTTGAGTCGCCGATCTCGCCGGCGTCGACCTCGAGCTCGGCCGCCAGGTGCTCGCGGACCTTCTCCATCACCTCGTCGCGGCTCAACGTCATCCGTCCTCCTTCCTATCACGCATCGCGCCTCGGGTCGTGCCCGAGCTGCGCAGCAGCTCCTCCATCCGCTCGACAGCGCGGCTCTCGACGGCCCTCGCGGCGAGCCGGATGGCGTTCGCGATGCCCTCGGCGCCCGAGCTCCCGTGGCCGACCACGGCGACGCCCCGCAGGCCCAGCAGGATCGCTCCCCCGGTGGTGTCGGGGTCCATCTCGCGACGCAGGCCGCCGAGCGCCGGGCGCAGCAGCAGCCCGCCCACGGTGGCAACGGGGTTGGAGCGGGCCGCGTCGCGAACCGCGCCGGCGACCGCGAGCGCGGTGCCCTCGATCGTCTTCAGCGCGACGTTGCCGGTGAAGCCGTCGGTGACGACGACGTCGGCGTCGCCCGCGAGCAGGCTGCGGCCCTCGATGTTGCCGCGAAAGTCGAGCTCGTCCGCGCCGGCGAGCTCGGCGTGCGCGTCGACGACCTCGGGGGTGCCCTTCTTCGGCTCCTCGCCGACGGAGAGCAGCGCCACCCGGGGGCGCTCGACGCCGAGCACGGTGCGGCTGAACGCGGCGCCCAGGTACGCGAACTGGACCAGATCTCCGGAGCGCACCTCGGCGTTGGCGCCGGCGTCGAGCAGCAGCGTCGGCGGGCCGTCGCGTCCCGGGACGGCGAGCTGCACGGCGAGCGCCGGCCGGCGCACCCCGCGGGCGCGCCGCAGCGCGAACAGGGCCGCGGTCATCGTCGCCCCGGTCGGCCCGGCGCTGACCACGGCCTGCGAGCGGCCCTCGGCAACGTCGGCGGCGGCGAGCACGATCGAGGCGTCGGTCGCCTCGCGCACCGCGCCCACCGGGTCCTCGTCATTGGTGATCTCGCCCGGAGCGGCGATCAGCTCGGCCCCGTCGACGTCGTCGAGCGCCGCCAGGAGCTCGGGATCGCCGAAGACCCGCAGGGCGATCCCGTCCGCCGCGGCCGTGCGAGCTCCGGCGACGATCACATCCGGCCCCCGCTCGGCCCCCCGGCCGTCGAGGGCAACGGTTGTCACGGGGCTACCTCGAGGAGCCGGGCGCGTCGTCCTCGCCGATCTCGTGCGCGATCACCTCGCGTCCGGCATACGTGCCGCACACGGGGCAGACCCGGTGCGGGAGGCGAGGACTGTGACAGCGCGGGCATTCGTTCAGCCGCGGCTTCGCGGCTGTATGCGTCGCGCGGCGCTTGTCGCGCCGCTGCGAGGACTGTCGCTTCTTCGGGACGGCCATGGCGACGCGGAATGGTAGCCAGTGCGGCGACCGAGCGGTTAGGCGGACTCCGGGCACGGCGCGATCGCGGAGCCGGGGGGAACCGTAACGAGCGGGACCGGACCGACCACCAGCCCCGATCCCGACGGGGGCGCCACCAGCCCGCGGAAGCCAGGATGCAGGCGGCCGATCGCCTCATAGAGCCGGCGGGGCCGGGCGTCCGGGGTGAGCGCCGAGAGCCCGGCGTCCCAGGCCCCCAGGCCGGCGCCGGGGAGGAAGGGCGACCACAGCCGCTGGAAGATCAGGGCCGAGACGTCGCGGCGCCTCGCCAGCCCGTAGACCTCGCGCACGTACCGGGACTGGACCCTCGCGGAGACCTCGTGGCGCGAGACGTTGGTCTCCGTGATCCAGACCGGCCGCCGACCCGCGATCCGGCGTACCGCGGCGAGCTGCAGACGCACGTTGTCGATGATCCGCCCGCGCGGGTAGAGGTTGGCCGAGAAGGCGATCCTCCGATCCAGCCGCGAATACAGCGCCTCCGAGTACCCGGGCCAATCGCCCCAGGGCGCGGTCGGCGGCCCAACCACCAGCCGACCCGGGTCGACTTGCCAGATCGCCGCCGCCGCCAGGTTGACGAGCTCCGCCATCCGCTCCGTGCTCACGTTGCCGAAAGCCGGGATGTTGGGCTCGTTCCAGACGTTGAGTACCGCGTCCGGGTAGCGCAGCGCGAGCGACCGCCAGAGGTCCTGCCAGTCCGGGTCGGCGGCGCGGTCGCAGGCGCAGTTGATCCCGGGCGTCCCGCCGCTCGCCCAGTCCGCCGAGCCGAAGACGGTGATCATCGGCCTGATCCGCGCCTCGCGCATCAGCGCCACCGTACGGTCGAGCAGCTCCCAGTCGTAGACGTCGCGCTGCGGTTCGAGCGCCTGCCAGAGAAACCCGACCCGGAGCACCTGGGTGTTCGAGCGCTTGACGACCTGCGGCACCGCGACCAGCCGCGCGGCGTCCTCGTTGTAGCCAACGGCGACCGCCCCCGCGTCGGCGACGCGGAGTAGGCACAGAGCCCCGACCGCCACGGCCAGCGCCGACCTCAGAGGTAAACCCCCACGTTTCTTATTTCATCAGTCGAGCTTGAGCTCGCGCAGCTTCGCCCACCGCGGGTCCGGCTCGCTCGGGTGGTCGTGCGCCCCGGGCTCGGCGTCGTTGAGCGGTTCGCCGCAGACCGGGCAGAGCCCGGCGCAGTCGGCACGGCAGAGCAGCTGCTCGGGCAGCGAGAGCACCAGCGCGTCCCGGACCCAGGCGCTCAGGTCGAGGTCGCCGTCGGTGACGTAGGGGCTCCGCAGCTCCTCGTCGTCGGTTCCCGGCTGGTCGACCTCGCGCGCCTCGACCTCCACCGGAACCCGAGCCGCGCCCAGGCAGCGCATGCACGCCCCGGTGACCTCCCCGGAGAAGGTGAGACGCAGCGCGTACCCCGTCGCCGTGCGGGACACCTCGAGGCGCACACGCACGGTGGGCGGCTCGAACTCGTACTCGTCCGCCCCCCGCCTGACCGGCCCGGGGTCGACATCGACCTCGAGTCGCTTGCCGTCGCCCGGGCTCGGGGCAATCCGGGCGAGCGCGATGGTTGTATAAGCCGCCATCCCGATTCCGAATCGAGATTAGCGACGCAGATGAGCCCCGCCGACGAGCACGGCCAGTTTCACTTCGAGCCCGAGACGTACGCGGAGATGATCCGCGCCGACATCCCGCGCTACGACGAGCTGCAGGAGCGCGCGATCGACGCGATCCCGTTCGCGCCGAACCGGGTGCTGGAGCTGGGCTTCGGCACCGCCGAGACCACCCAGCGGCTGCTCGACCGCTTCCCCGAGACCCGGATCACCGGCCTCGACTCGACCCCGGAGATGGTGTTCAAGGCCCGCCAGCTCGGCTGGGAGGAGATGCGCCTCGGGCGGATGGAGGACCCGTTGCCCGACGGCCCCTGGGACCTGGTGATCTCGGTGCTCTCCGTCCACCACCTCGACGCGGACGGCAAACGCGACCTCTTCCGGCGGGTCCGCACCGAGGCGCGAGCGCTGGTGATCGGCGACGTGGTGGAGGTCGCGCCGGAACGCCGGATCGCCTCGCTCACCGAGGGCTTCGACCTCCCCTCGCCGGCGGCCGACCAGGCCGAGTGGTGCGGCGGCGAGGTGGTCTGGGAAGCCGACGACCTGGCGGTGATCCGGGCGATTTACAACTGAGAGAGGAGCGCGATGAGCAAGGTCAGGTACGAGAAGCGAGACCGGATCGCCTGGGTGACGATCAACCGGCCCGAGGCCCGCAACGCCATCGACCCGGACGTCCACCGGCTGATGATCGAGACCTGGGACGACTTCGCGACCGACGACTCGGTTGACGTCGCGATCCTCACCGGCGCCGGGGAGGCCTTCTCCTCGGGAGCGGACCTGAAGACCTACATCCCGCCGATCATCGAGGGGGCGACCCCGGACCGGATCCGCGAGATCGTCGAGCTCGGCCTCAACGGCTTCACCCGCGGCATGCACCGGATCTCCAAGCCGATCGTCGCCGCGGTCAACGGCTGGGCGCTGGCCGGCGGGCTGGAGACGGCGCTCGCGTGCGACATCCGGATCGCCTCCGAGCGGGCGATGTTCGGCTCGTTCGAGGCCCGCCGCGGCTACCACCACGGCGACGGCGGGCTCGTCCGCCTGGTGAACGCCTGCGGCGTCGGGGTCGCCTCGCACATGCTGCTCACCGCCGAGCCGGTGGATGCCCGCCAGGCGCTCGAGTGGGGGCTCGTGACCAAGGTCGTCCCCCACGACGACCTGCTCGCCGAGGCGGAGACCGTCGCCCGCCAGATCCTGCGCAACTCCCAGCGCGCCGTCCGCTCGGCCAAGCAGACGATCCTCGACGTGATCGGCCAGCCGCTGGACTTCCAGCTCCGCACCGAGGCCTGGAACGCCTACACCTGCGCCGACCCGGAGGAGACGATGGCGTTGCTGCGCCGCTTCTACGAGAAGTCGGACGCCGGGCGCGCCGGCGAGCACGCGACCGGGCTCTGACGATGGCGCGGCGGGCGCTGGTCACCGGCGCTGCCCGCGGGATCGGGGCCGCGGTCGCCGAGCGACTCCGCGCTGACGGGTTCGAGGTCGTCACCGCCGACCGCGACCCGGGCTGCGACCTGACCTTCGACGTCGCCGGCGAGCTGCCCGAGCTCGGCGAGGTCGACGTCTGCGTGTCCAACGCCGCGGTCACGGACACGATCGCCCCCGCGCACGCGATGACCGCGGAGCAGTGGGAGCGCGACGTCTCGGTCAACCTCAACGGCGCCTTCCGCGTGATCCAGGCATGCCTGCCGGGGATGCGCGAGCGGCGCTACGGCCGGATCGTGGTCGTCTCCTCGAGCGCGGCGACCGCCGGCCTGCCGGGCCAGGTCGCCTACGCGGCCTCGAAGGCCGGGCTGCTGGGGATGGCGAAGACGATCGCGGCCGAGAACGTCCGCCGCGGGATCACCGTCAACTCGGTGCTGCCCGGCCTGATCGCCTCCGAGCGGGTCGCGGCGATGCCGCGCGAGCTCTACGAGATGCTCGAGTCGACCTTCATGCCGTCGGGGCGCATCGGCGAGGTGGACGAGGTCGCCGCCCTGGTCGCCTACCTGGCCTCGGAGGAGGCGGGCTACGTCACCGGCCAGGAGATCGGGATCGACGGCGGCGCCTGGCTGAACACCTTCTCGCTCACGCGCGAGCAGCGCGGCTGACCGCTCAGTAGTCCCAGGCCGCGTACTCGGCGCTGCGACCGCGCATCTCGGCGAACAGGAGCGCGGTGCGATCCAGATACCAGGCCTTGCCCACCTGGGTGAGCAGCAGCCCGGCCAGGGTGGCGAGCACGTTGAAGTCGACGAGGCCGAACGCGAGCAGGCCGAGGCCGATGATCGAGTAGCCGTTGGCGATCCAAGAGGCCGCCGGCGAGCGGAACTGCTCGGGCAACTCGACCTTGTCACGATCGACCCAGATCCGCTCTCCGAGCACGCTCCGCGAAGCCCAGTTGCGGGTCGACCCGGGCGCCTTGAACAGAAGCGGGTTGACGAACATCCAGGCGATCGCCGCCGCGATCGGGACCAGGGACCACAGCCCGATCCAGTCGCGGCTCCAGATCGCCAGCGCGAGCAGAGGCAGGACGCTGAATCGCGTCCAGACGCTCGCCGGGTTCGCGTGTCGCATCCAGCTCTCGCCGTCGAGCCCGAACGCCTTCGCGAGCTTGCGATTGTGGGTGCCTTCCGTCGGTTCCATCGCCACCGCTGCTTGCGCGCTCATGTCTCTCCTCTTCTCAACGATTGTTGACATCCGTGGGCGGACCCTACTGCACCGTGCGGCAGATGTCAACAGCTGTAGACTTGAAACGATGAACGAGCTGCCGACGAAGCCTGCCAAGCCCCGAACGGGACGACGTCCGGGGCCGACCGAGACGCGCGACGACATCCTGCTGGCGGCGCGCCGACTGTTCGCCGAGAGCGGCTATGAGCGGGCGACGTTTCGCAAAATCGCTGCAGACGCCGGCGTCGACCCCGCCCTCGTGGTCCAGTTCTTCGGCTCGAAGAAGCAGCTGTTCGCAGCGGCGACGGTGTCGCCGGTCACCCTCGCCGAGCTGTCGGAGGAGTCCGAGCCCGGCCCCCCCGCCGAGGCTGGCCTGCGCTTGGCCCGCCTGCTGATGCGCTGGCTCGACGACGAGGGCGCCCGGCAGGCGCTCCTCGGCCGGATCCGCTCCGCGTCGAGCGAACCGGTGGCCGCGGACGCCGTGCGCGAGATGATCGAGGCGCAGCTGGCTGCGTTTGCCGCGCAGATGGACGGCGACCGCGCCGACGTGCGGGCGAGTCTGCTCGCGACGCAGTTCCTCGGGGTGGTGGTGGCGCGCTTCGTAGTCCGTGCGGAGCCGCTGGCCTCGATGGACGGGGCGGAGATCGCGGAGTGGCTCGCCCCGACCTTCGACCTCTACCTCACCGGTCGGACCGCGTAGCCCGGCCGGGCGATCTCGAGCTTGCGGGCGACGTGCTCGCGCAGGCGTTCGATCGCCTCGTCGAGCCGGTCGTCGAGCTCGCCGCGGCGCAGCGCGGCGCTGAGCTCGAAGGCGGTCGCCCGAGCGACGGCATCGGCCTCCTGCGGCGCGATCACCGGCTCGATCGGCAGCCGCAGCAGCTCGCGGAAGAGCCGCGCGTCGGCGAGCGAGGGCTCGGGGCCGGCGCGGAGCTCCCGGGCGATCACCGCGCACAGGTTCGCGAGCACGAGGACCTGAAAGCGGCGCTCGCGCGGCACCCACTCGCGCACCTCGTCGAACAGCTTGGCCGCCATCGCGTCGAGCAGCTCGGGGGCGGTCGGCCGGTCCTGCACGCTCAGGCCTCCACCAGCAGTTCGAGCAGGTCCCACTCGGGCTCGCAGATCCGCCGCCCGAGCGACGCCAGCTCCGCCGACGGGCGGGCGCCGGTGAGGTGGTCGTGCGCCTGGCGGGCGCAGATCACCGCCCACTTCACGTTCCCCATCGCCTCCCACCACCGCAGCCGCTCCGGATCCGGGCGCGTCCCGCCGGCGGCCTCGTAGGCGCGCAGGAACGGCTCCGACTCCCCCACGCCGGCGACCGGCAGCTCGTCGTTTCCGAATCGCCAGGAGCGGATCTGAAGCCAGGCGAGGTCCTCGGTCGGGTCCCCGGCATGGCAGAGCTCCCAGTCGATCACGGCCGCGAGGCCGTCGTCGTCGACGATCAGGTTGCCGAGCCGGAAGTCGCCGTGGACGAGCCTGGGCTCGACCGCCGGCGGCGAATGGAGGCGCAGCCACCGCAACCCGGCCTCGACCGCGGGCAGCGGCTCGCCGACCTCATCGAGCGCCGCCTCCCAGAGCTCGCACGCCTCGAGCGCCGGGTCCGCGGAGGGCGCCAGCCCCGCGACCGCGCCGGCGTCGACCGAGTGGATGCCGGCGAGCGCCTCAGCGAGCTGACCCGGCAGCCGCTCCCGCGCCGCCGCGAGCTCCTCGCGGCGCAGGACGCGCGGCGCGACCGAGGTGCCGGCGACGAACTCCATCAGGTACCCGGCGCCCGGCCCGAAGGCGCCGCCGGCGGGCTCGGCGGCGATCGTCCGGGCGACCGCGACGCCCGCGCCCCGGGCGGCCGCGATCGCGGCGAGCTCGAGCTCGAGCGGGGCGAACGACATCCCCTCGCCCGGCTCGCGACGGAGCACGAAACGCGGCTCTCCGCCGGCCGCGACCATGAACGTCTGGCGCGAGGCGCCGCCCTCGATCGGGCTCAGGCTCAGCTCGCCCGGGTCATCACCCGCCGCGGCGAGCGCAGCGCGAACCGCCGCCGGTTCCGGGGGCTCAGCCGTCGCGCCGGAGTCCATGCCGCGAGAAGTGGCGCTCCGGGATGTCGGCCGGGTCCTTGTACCAGTACCAGGTGCAGGGATCGCGATCGAAGTCCTCCGGCGGGTCCGACGGGTACACCGGATGGCCGATCCAGCGAATCGGCAGGGTCTCGTTCATGAACGCGCAGTGGGTGCAGTAGAGCGGGAAGCCCTCGCGGTCGTAGCTCCAGGTATGGGCCTCGTCGGTCACCCCCCACCCCTCGGGCCCGTAGCGGCGGTTGCGCCACAGCCGCTGGCCCGACCCGCACGGGTTCATCGTGAAGGTGAGCTTCTCGGAGTCCTCGGTGATCTCGAACGCGCCCGGGTTCGGGCCGACGCCGCTCGTCGAGTGCGCGCGCCAGGTCGCCGCCAGCGACTCGGCGATCGTCCTGCGGTCCGTGCGGTCGATCGTCTCCACCGGCTTGCGCCAGCTGCGCTCGAGGGAGTACTCCCAGGCGCGCTCGACCCCGTCGTCGCCGAGCTCGTCCTTCACGAACGAGATCAGCCCCGCGATCCCGTCGACGAGCAGGTCGTGCATGAACTGCGACTCCCACTTCATCGCCTCGCAGAGCCGCTTCGCGCCGTCGAGGTCCCCCGCCTCGATCGCCTCGATCGCGCGCTCCATCGTCGGCCGCGACATCTCGGCCAGCTCCTCGTCGGAGAACCACCGCTCGCCCACGCTCTCACCTCCGGGGTCGGGAAGCCGGACCCTATTCGAGCCTCGAACCGGGCATTTGCCTGGTGCTTTACCGGGTCGGCACGCATAGCGTGCGCATCGATGATCCGCAATCACCTGCGCACGCACGTCATCGGCTACGTCGCGATCTTCATCGCCCTCACCGGCACGGCCGTGGCCGCGAACACGGTGCGCTCCGAGGACATCGTCAACGGTCAGGTGAAGACCGAGGACATCTCGAACGCCAACGGCGTGCGCTCGGCCGACGTCCGCGACGACACCTCCATCGACGGTGGCCTCGAGGCCGTGGACCTGTCAGCCGACTCGGTCGGCGGCTCCGAGATCCTCACGGACGCCGTCGGCGGCTCGGAGATCCTCACGGACGCCGTCGGCGGCACCGAGCTCGCGATCGATGCGGTCTCCAGCGCCGAGATCCGCACCGACGGCGTCAACGCGTCGGAGATCGCGACCGACGCGGTCAGGGGAGACGAGATCCGGGTGAACAGCATCGATACGACTGACCTCGACTTCGACTCGGTCACCAAGCCCGACCTCGATGACGACGCCGTGGGCGCCGCATCGATCGTCGAGCTTCACGAGCACGTCGGAACGATCGAACCGATCGAGGACGCGACCGCACACGATGGCGCCTGGCAGGACAACACCGGCTCGGTGTCCTGCCCAAGCAGCGAGAAGCTGCTGACGGTCTCGCTGGACTGGATCGACAACAACAACCACAACGAGACGATCGTCGCCAGGGGCCCGACGATCGACCGCACCGGGGACGACTTTGCAACCATCGTCGGCGCCTTCGACGGCGGCGGGGGCGCCGCGAACCCGGCGGCGTTCCAGGTCGTCGCGACCTGTTTCGGACCCTAGGGCACGTACCCGCCCGCGGGGCGGGACTCCGGCGCCCTAGCCGACTTCGACGGGCTCGTCGTCGCGGCCGGCGAGCCGGTCGCGACCGCGCTGCACGGCGGAGAGGAACTTCTCGAGGTTGACCTCGAGCGTCGAGAGGATCTCGTCGGCGTAGTCCTCGGCCCCGAGGCGGATCTGGCGCTCGGTCTCGCGGGCGTCCTCGATGATCTCCTCGGCGGCGCGCTCTGCCTGGCGGTAGACCTCCTCGCCTGAGATCAGCCGCTCCTGCTGGTCGCGGGCCTCCTTGACCACGCGCTCGGCCTCGCGCTTGGCCTCGGCGAGCATCTCCTGGCGCTCCTTGACGATCCAGCGCGCCTGCTTGATCTCCTCGGGGATCGTCGCCCGCATCTGATCGAGCAGGTCGTAGATCTCTTCGCGATCGACGCGTACCTGATCCGTCAACGGCACCGGGCGCGCGTTGTGGATCAGGTCATCGAGCTTGTCTATGAGGACCAGGACGTCCATATGAGGTCGTGGAAGCTTACGCGGCCGTGCACGGAAGGGCTGCTACGAGACGAGTTTCTGCGCCCGGCTGCAAGCTCCTGCCCACCCCGTGCCTGACGGGCGTACGGCGCGCCTACGTGCGCAGAGCGCGCTCCCGCAGGGCCTCGGCGACCGCGGGCGGCACCAGGTCGGAGACGTCGCCGCCGAAGGTCGCCATCTCCTTCACCCCGGTCGAGGAGAGAAAGCTGTACGAGGGCGAGGCGAAGACGTACATCGACTCGATCTCCGGTGAGAGCTTGCGGTTGAGCTGGTTCATCTCGAGCTCGTACTCGAAGTCCGAGATCGCGCGCAGGCCCTTGAGGATCACCCGCGCACCGCGATCGGCGGCGAACTCGACCAGCAGATTGCTGAAGATCTCGATCTCGACGTTGGGCAGGTCGGCGGTCGCCTCGACGAGGAAGTCGCGGCGCTCCTCGGCGGTGAACATCGTCTTCGACTTGCGGACCCCCTGGCCGACGACGCCGACGATCACCCGGTCGAAGACGCGCGAGGCGCGCCCGAGGATGTCGAGGTGGCCGTTGGTGACCGGGTCGTAGCTGCCCGGGCAGATCACGGTTCGCTCGTCGGTGGCCATCGTCCCCTAGCTCCTGCGGTAGACCCTGATCAGCGCTTCGCCGATCCTGCGCTCGGACTCGAGCGAGAGCTTCGGCGCCTCGATCTCGATCGGTCGGCGCGCGGGGCTCTCGAGCACGAGCCGGGCGTAGCGCGCGAGACGAGGCGGGAGGTGTTCGACGAGCTCGGGCTCAAGCGGGTCGGCGAGTTTATACGGCGGATCGCAGAACACGAGCCCGAAACGGTCCGTGGTCCGTTCCAGGTAACGGATCGCGTCGGAGCGGACCAGCTCGCAGCGGTTGGCGACGCCGAGCGCCTCGGCGTTCTTGCCCGCCAGGGCGGGTGCGCGGTCGACCAGCACCGCCGAGTCCGCGCCGCGGGAGATCGCCTCGAGGGCGAGCGCGCCGGTGCCGCAGAAGAGGTCGAGCACGCTGAGGTCGGAGACGTCCCCGAGGATCGAGAACAGCGTCTCGCGCGCGCGATCGGAGGTCGGGCGGACGTCGCGCGACCGGCTCGGCGGCGAGATCAGCTTGCGCCCTCCCAATCGCCCGGCCACGATTCTCAGTACCTCCCGCCGGCTGCTCGGCTTCGCCTCCGCTGCCGTCGGGGTGGTCGGATTCTCATGCGGCGATCCCCTCCCGACGTTCGTCGCCGAAGCGTGCCCGCGCGGCGTCGACCAGCGGCCCGAGGTCGGGCACGTCGAGGGCGCCGTGGCGCTCGAGCATCTCGACCACCTCCGCCCGGGCGGCGGCGAGCAGCTCGGCGTCCTCGGGCAGCTCCGCGACCCGGTAGCGCGGCAGGCCGTGCTGGAGCGTGCCGAGGATCTCGCCCTCGCCGCGCAGGGTGAGGTCGATCTCGGCGAGCTCGAAGCCGTCGGCGGTGCCCTCGATCGCCTCCATCCGGCGCTTGGCGAGCTGCGAGTCGAGGTCGGCGAAGAGGATGCACTGGCTCTCGTGCGCGCCGCGGCCGACGCGTCCGCGGAGCTGATGCAGCTGCGAGAGCCCGAAGCGCTCCGCGCCCTCGATCAGCATCACGGTCGCGTTGGGGACGTCGATGCCGACCTCGATCACCGTGGTCGCGACGAGCACGTCCGTCCGCCCGGCGACGAAGCCCTCCATCGCGGCGGCCTTGTCCGCCGACGACATCTGCCCGTGCAGGAGGCCGACGCGGAAGTCGGCGAGCTCGGAGCCGCGCAGGCGCTCGGCCTCGGCGCTCGCCGCCTTCGCGCGCAGCTTCTCCGAGTCGGAGACCAGCGGGCAGACGACGTAGGCCTGGCGGCCCTCGCGCAGGCGGTCGCGGATGAAGCCGTAGGCGCCGGCGCGCTTCTCCTCGCCGACGACCCAGGTCTTCACCGGCTGCCGCCCCGCGGGCAGCTCGCGGATCGCGGTCGCGTCGAGGTCGCCGTACGCGGTGAGCGAGAGCGTGCGCGGGATCGGGGTGGCGGTCATGTGGAGGGTGTGCGGGGCGGTGGCGCCCGCGCCCTTGCGGTCGAGCGCCGAGCGCTGGCGAACGCCGAAGCGGTGCTGCTCGTCGACCACGCAGAGCGCCAGCCGGGCGAACTCGACGTCGGCCTCGAGCAGCGCGTGGGTGCCGATC
Organism: uncultured Solirubrobacterales bacterium; assembly: GCA_963729065.1. Taxonomy (GTDB): domain Bacteria; phylum Actinomycetota; class Thermoleophilia; order Solirubrobacterales; family 70-9; genus WHSW01. The sequence goes on along the minus strand of CAVSMS010000004.1, from coordinate 332,395 downwards.
ACCAGGCCGAGCTCCCCGGTCCGCAGCCGGTCGAGCGTATCCCGCCTCCGCGCGGCCGGAGTCGCCCCGGTGAGCAGCGCGAACGGGATCGCCTCGCCCGCCAACAGCGTGCCGAGGGTCGCCGCGTGCTGCTCGGCGAGGGTCTCGGTCGGCGCCATCATCGCCGCCTGGTGGCCGGCGGCGAGCGCCCGCAGCATCGCGTACACGGCGACCACGGTCTTGCCCGAGCCCACCTCGCCCATGAGCAGGCGCTGCATCGGCCGCGTCCCGGCCAGGTCCGCGTCGATCGCCGCGAACGCCTCCCGCTGGCCGTCGGTGGGCGCGAACGGAAGCGACGCGAGCCAGCGGTCGACCAGCTCCCCGGTCGGCTCGATCGCCACCGCCGGGCGCCGGTCGTCGCGGGCGCCGCGGCGCAGCGCGAGCGCCGCCTGGTGCAGGCAGAGCTCCTCGAACGCGAGCCGGTCGCGCGCGGCCCGCGCCTGCTCGGGCGAGTCGGGGAAGTGCGCGCAGCGCAGGGCGTCGACCTCGGCCGCGAGCCGGCGGCGGGCGCGCAGCTCGGCCGGCAGCGGCTCGATCGCGTCGGCGGCCCGGTCGAGCGCCTGCCAAGCCCACTCGCGCAGGCGATTCGCGGAGAGCCGGGCGCTCGCGTTGTGCACCGGGACGATCCCGGTGGTGTGGATGCCGGCCGGGCCGGCTCCGGCGCGCCCGCCCGAGACCACCTCGTGGGTCGCGACCCGGAAGCCCGAGCGGTCGAGCTTGCCGTTGAGCAGCAGCCGCGTCCCCGGCTGCAGGCGCTCGGCGAGGTAGGTCTGGTTGAACCAGACCGCCTTCATCGGCCCGCTGTCGTCGGCGACCGCGGCCTCGACCAGGCGCAGGTTGCGCCGCCGGGTGGGACGCACCCGCGCCGAGCGCACGCTGACCATCACCGTCGCCTGCTCGCCGATCCGCAGGTCGGCGACGTCGCGGACCCCGGCGCGGTCGCGATGTCCGTGGGGGACGTGCCAGAGCAGGTCGCCCAGCGTCTCGATCCCGATCTCGGCCGCGGCCGCCGCCAGCCGCGGCCCGACCCCGTCGAGCGAGGCGACCGGGGCGTCGAGCCGGCTCGGCCGCGGGAGCGAGCGCAGGGGCGTGGCACGCAGCCCGGCGCGGTCCTGCTCGACGCCGGTTCCGATCGCGCGGGGCATGCGAGGCGTAGCCGAGCCGCGCCGCTGTTGAGGCGCCTTGGTGTCCACTTCGCCCACAGGCTAGATTCCGGTTGGGATGGGACGGATCGCAGACAGGCTGTCGGAGCTGGAGCTCGAGCTGCCGAAGCCGTTCGCGCCCCCGCCGGGGGTGGAGTTCCCGTTCGATCTCGTGCATACGAGCGGCGGGCTCGCCTACGTCTCCGGCCACCTGCCGGTGGACGGCTCGGAGGTCCTGATGACCGGCCGGGTCGGCGGCGACCTCGAGGTCGACCAGGGCTACGCGGCCGCGCGCCTGACCGGCCTCTCGATCTTCGCCTCGCTCGAGCAGGAGCTCGGCGACCTCGACCGGGTGACGAGCTGGGTCAAGGCCCTCGGCCTGGTCCAGTGCGCGCCCGGCTTCGACAAGCCGCCGGCCGTGATCAACGGGTTCACCGACCTCGTGCTCGAGGTCTGGGGCGACCCCGCCGGCCGCCACGCCCGCTCGGCGATCGGCGCCGCGCAGCTCCCGTTCGACGTCCCGGTCGAGGTCGAGGCGGTCGTCGAGGTTTCTTGACGGAGCGGCCGAAGGAGTCGGTCTGGGACTACCCCCGGCCGCCGCGGGTCGAGCCGGTGGGGCGGCGGGTGCGGGTCGAGCACGCGGGCGAGGTGGTCGCGGACTCCGAGCGGGCGCTGCGGGTGCTGGAGACGGCGAGCCCGCCGACGATCTACATCCCCGCCGAGGACGTGCGCACCGAGCTGCTCGCCGAGGCGCCCGGCAAGCACACGCACTGCGAGTGGAAGGGCCGCGCCCACTACTTCGATCTCGCGATCGGCGACGCGAGCTCGGCGGCCGCGGCCTGGCACTACCCCGAGCCGCGGGACGCGTTCGCTGAGCTCCGGGGCCACATCGCCTTCTACGCCGGCCGCGTTGACGCGGCGTACCTCGACGACGAGAGGGTCCGCCCGCAGGGCGGCACGTTCTACGGCGGCTGGATCAGCGACGAGATCGAGGGCCCGTTCAAGGGCGAGCCCGGTAGCGAGGGCTGGTAGCGGCGCGGGACGCTGGTGCGGTCTACGCCGCGCTGGTGACCAGGCCCGGCTCGCGGTGCCTGCGGTAGGTCTCGGCGACCCACGTGTAGCCGGGCCGGTCGGAGACTGAGTCGACGAACTCAGCAAAGCCCGCCGGCTGGTTGCTGGGCAGGACCTGCGGGCCCTCGGGCGGGTTGACGATCGGATAGAGCAGCGCCGCCGCGGTCAGGTCGGCGACCGAGAACCGCTCCCCGGCGAGGTACTCGCCGCCCGAGGATTCGAGCTCGGCCTCGAGCCGGTCGAAGCCGGCGAGCACGTCGCGCCGCGCCGCCTCCGCCGCCTCGTCGGCCGCGACCCGGTAGCGGACCTGGGTGAAGGCGGTGCCGAAGCCCCGCGCGACTCCCTCCCACCCGGGGAGCTTTTGCATCGGCCCGGGGACCATCGTCCGCGTCACCTCGCCCATGGCCTCCTGGTCCTTGCGCAGCTCGTGCCAGCCGAGCAGCCGCACCTGCGGGCCGAGCTCCTCGTCGAAGTACTCCTCGAGCTGGAGCGCCCGGCGGCGCTCGGCCGGGTCCTCGGGATACAGCGGCGGGTCGGGCCAGCGCCGCTCGAGCGCCTCGATGATCGCGGTCGAGTCGCCGACGTTTCGGCCCTCGAGGCTGAGCACGGGGAACGTCTTCTCCTGGCCTCTCGTGAGCCACATCGCGACCGCCATGTGGGCGCCGGGGAGCGGCGCCCGGCGCTCGTGCTCGACCCCCTTGTGGGCGAGCGCCCAGCGCGCCTTCTCGCTGTAGTGCGAGACGGGGATGTGCCAGAGGACTGGTTTGGCGTTCATGGGTGCGCGGCCTTGCGTACCTGGCAGACCATAGTCAGCAGCGACTCCGGGCGCCTGATGAAGCGCCGCTTCGCCTGCAGCGCGTGATAGACGAAACGCAGCGGCTTGGGGAAGTACCCGATCGGCCCGTGGACCTCGAAGTAGGCGAACTCCGGCGGGTCGAAGCCGGTCTCGCGGGCGATCTCGCGGATGCGGCGCTCGCCGTTGAACCTGTACTGGACCGGATAGTGGTACTCGTCCGCCGCCCGCCCGACCGTGAGCCGCAGGACGAGCTCGTCGAGACGCAGCCTGCGCAGCACCGACGCCGTGCGGGCGAAGTAGTGCCGGCCGTTCGGCGTGACGAAGATGTAGACACCGCCCGGCCGAAGACAACGCCCGAGCGCGCGCATGAAGGCCTCGGGATCGGCGACGTGCTCCATGACCATGAACGAGTAGGCCACGTCGAAGTGGTTAGCGGGGAGGGCCGCCGTCTCGAGCGTCGCGTTCCTGTAGGTCGTGAACAGGCCGGGCGGCGGCGTGATCCCTGGGTCGGGCTCGACCCCCCAGTACTCGTCGAGCCGCTCGCGGATCGCCCACTGATAGCGCTCCTGGCGCTCGATGCCGTTGCCGCAGCCGATGTCGACGACGCGGATCGGGCGCTGGCCGGCACGCTGCTCGCAGGCCTCGGCGACCAGCCTCGCGAGCAGCAGCCCGCGGCCGGAGACGTTCTCGAAGTTGTAGCTGCGGCTCAGCTGCGCGAACGGCAGCGAGTCGTGCGCGGCCACCGGCGCGAGTGGATCCGGGGGCGCGCTCACGTGCGGCTCGGCGCGCCCGCGAACTCGACCTCGATCTCCGACAGGTCCAGGGAGACCAGCGTGGCGAACCCCAGCGGCCGGTCACCGGGGCCCCGCGGGTGGACGCGGCGCCGGGTCGGGAAGCGCAGGCCGTCGACCTCGACGTGGTCGGCGCACAGGTGCGCCGCCCGGGCCCAGGGGCCGATCACGTCGGCGGTGTAGTCGTGGCGGCGCAGGCGCAGCTCGGGGTCGTAGTAGAAGACCTGCCGCGGGCAATGCGTGTCGATCGTCGGGGGGAAGTGAGCCTCGAGCCGGCGCCACGTCTCCCCGTCCTGGGCCCAGGGCTCGAGCTCGGCGACCCGGCACGTCGTCGCGGGTCAGCAGGTACGGCGCGTTGAGGTAGTTCCACCAGGCGTAGCCGGCGAAGTAGGTCGCGTCGAGATCGTCCCAGCGCACGTTGCGGCGCAGGCCCGAACGGCCGAAGAACCACGGCCGCGGGTCGAGGCGCGATTCGAGCACCTCGCCGTCGAGGGTCTCGATCCGCACCCCCCGGTGGTCGAAGACGGAGCGCCGGGTCGGGTCGGCATCGGCGACCGCCGCGCCCCAGGGCTCACCGATCCCGACCTCGAGCACCGCGCCGCCGCGCAGCTGCCTGGCCCTCGTGTCCAGCAGGAGCCCGCCCGACTGGATCCGGACGCGGACGCGGCGCGCGCGCTCCCAGCGCTCGCGACCGCCGTGCGCGTCGAGGACCTCGTCGAGAAGGTCCCTCACTCCAGGCGCCTCAACAGCGGCGCGGCTCGGCTCCGCTTCGCTCCGCCTCACTGAGCGGCGATCAGCCACGAGTACTTCGGCGTCCCGCCGCGCTGGAGCTCGAGCTCGGCGCCGTCGGGGAGCGAAAGGTCCAGATCCTCGATCCGGATCGGCGCCTCGGCACCCTCGATCACGGTGACGATCTCGGCCCCGTCGGCGAGCGCGGTGACGGTCTCGAGCAGGGTCGAGCCGGCCCCGCCCCAGGCGACGATCTCGTCGCCGGCGAAGCCCACCGAGTCGCCGAGGCGGAAGCGCCCGTCGGCGTCGTCGCGGGCCGCCGGGGCGACGGCGCCGACGCGAATGCCGGCGAGCAACTCTCCCAGGCGGTCGGCGTTTGCCGATGCCTCGGCGTCCGGGTCGAACTCGACCATCGCCGCGAGCCCGGCCTGCTGGTGCTTGGAGCCGACGACGAGCACCGTGCGGCCCGATTTCACCGCCAGCCGCGCCGCCTCCTCGGCGGCCATGGTCACGTTGCGCGAGTTCGGCAGCACCAGGACCTGCTCGGGGACGCAGGCCTCGATCGCCGCGAGCAGGTCCTTGGTCGACGGGTTGAGCGTCGGCCCGCCGTCGACGCACAGGGCCCCCAGGTCCTCGAACATCGTCCGCATCCCGTCGCCGCTGGTCACCGCGACCACCCCGGTCGTGGCCGGGCCCAGCCGAGCCCGCTGGCCGGCAACCTGCTCGTGCATGTCGGCGATGTCGACGTGGCTGATCTCGCCGGCATCGTCGAACAGCGCGATCGCGGCGCCGGTGTCGTCGGTGTGCACGTGCACCTTGAGCGTCGCCGAGTCGCCCACCACGAGCACGGAGTCGCCGAGCCGCTCGAGACCGCCGACGAAGGCGTCGCCCTCGAGCCCCTCGCCGGTGACGATGAAGTTGGTGCAGTAGCGGTACTCGGAGTCCGCGTGGTGGACCTGGTCCAGCCGCGCCGCGGCGTAATGCGGGAGCTCCGGAAGCTGCATCTGCTCGCCGGCGAGCCCGGCGATCATCCCGCGGATGATCACGACCAGGCCGAGGGCCCCGGCGTCCACGACCCCTGCCTCGGCGAGCACGTCGAGCTGCTCGGTCGTGTGGCGAAGCGCCTCCTCGCCGGAGAACAGCGCCGTCGCCAGCATCTCGGCGAGCAGCGCGTTCTGCTCGGCCTCACCCGCGTCCGTGTCGAGTCCCTCGTGCAACCACTGGGCGCGCCGCTCGGCCACCGCGTCGGCCATCGCCCTGATCACGGTCAGCATCGTCCCCTCGGCGGGCTCGCGCACCGAGGCGTAGGCGCGGTCGGCGGCGTTGGTGAGCGCGGCCTCGATCAGCTCCGGGTCGATCAGCCGCCCGGGGGGCGTCGCGACCTTCTCGGCCGCCCCGCGGACGATCTGGCTGAGGATCACGCCCGAGTTCCCGCGCGCGCCCATCAGCGCCGCGCGCGCCACCTCGCGCACGATCTCGGGCCGCCGGGGATCCCCGTTCGCCCGCACCTCGAGCTCATCGAGCTGCTCGAGCACGTGGCGCATGGTCAGCGCCATGTTGTCGCCGGTGTCCCCGTCGGCAACCGGGAACACGTTGAGGTCGTTGATCTCCAGCCGCCGAGCCTCGAGATGGGAGAGCGCAACGCCGACCACATGGCGGAAGCGAACGATCGATGAGTCCGGCACGGCGGCACAGACTACGCGGGCAGGCGGCCATCGCGCGTACGGCCGACCGGCACTCCCGCACGCCCGCCGCGCTGGAATACTGCCCGCGGCGACGCCGCGGACATTTTTTCTGCTCCGCGCCGGGACGTGCGGGGTCGACGCCGCTCAGGCGTGCTTTGGACCTTGTTCGACTTCAGGCAGCGCGTGCAGACGTAGACGCGGCGGGGGCGGCCGCTGTCGTCGATGCGGACCTTCTGCAGGTTGGGGTCGAAGCGCCGGCGCGTGGCCACCATCGAGTGGCTTCGCGAGTTGCCGAACGAAGGACCCTTACCGCAGCTGAAGCAAACCTTGGCCATCGGACGCAGGATGGTAGCGGGAGGGAGGCGGAGGCCGTTAGGCCGAAGCCGACCCCCGGCGCCGTTGAGCCGGCTAATTCCGGAGGAGCTCAGAAGCTCGTGCGCAGCGCCGCCATCCGCAGCACCGCGAGCGCCGCGTTGCGGCCCTGGTCGCGCTTGTCGCCGCCGGCGCGGGCCTCGGCCTGCGCGCGGGTGTCGGCGGTGATCACGCCGAACGAGCACGGGACACCGGTGCCCAGCGAGACCTCGCCGATCCCGCGTGCGGATTCGGTGCAGACGAAGTCGTAGTGGTCGGTCTCGCCGCGGATCACGACCCCGAGGCAGGCGACGCCGTCGAAGCGCCCGGACTCGGCGCACCACTTCGCGGCCAGCGGCAGCTCGAACGCCCCCGGGACCTCGAACGTGTGCACCGAGGCGGGACTCACGTCGTGCTCGGAGAACGCCTCGGTGGCGCCGTTGACGAGCCGCTCGGCGAGGTCCTCGTAGAAGGTCGCGACGCAGATCGCGTACTCCCCCGTGGGCTCAGCCATCTTGCTTGCCGCGCGCGTCGCGGATGTGCTCGTCGTGAAGCAGCTCGGCGTCGAGGGCCAGCCCCTGATGGTGCAGGCGGTGACCGAGCTTGTCGCGCTTGGCGTTCAGGTAGCTCTCGTTGTGCGGGTTGGGGATCGACTGGATCGGAACCTGTTCGGCGACCGAGAGCCCGTAGCCCTCGAGCCCGTGGATCTTCTTCGGGTTGTTGGTGAGGATGCGGATGCTCGACAGCCCCAGGTCGACGAGGATCTGCGCGCCGATGCCGTAGTCGCGCAGGTCGGCGGGCAGCCCGAGCTTCAGGTTGGCGTCGACGGTGTCGAGGCCCTCCTCCTGGAGCTTGTAGGCGCGCAGCTTGTTCAGCAGCCCGATCCCGCGACCCTCCTGGGAGAGGTACAGCATCACGCCGCTGCCCTCCTGCTCGATCATCGCCATCGCCGCCTCGAGCTGCTCGCCGCAGTCGCAGCGCAGGGAATGGAAGACGTCGCCCGTGAGGCACTCGGAGTGCACCCGGACGAGCACGTCCTCGGCTCCGGCGACGTTGCCCTTGACCATCGCCACGTGGTGCTTGTCGTCGAGCAGCGAGCGGTACCCGACGGCGGTGAACTCGCCGAACGCCGTCGGCAGCTTCGTCGCGACCACGCGCTCGACCAGGCGCTCGGTGCGGCGCCGGTAGGCGATCAGGTCGGCCACCGTGATCATCACGAGGCCGTGGCGATCGCAGTACGGCACCAGGTCGCCGACCCGGGCCATCGTCCCGTCGTCGTTCATGATCTCGCAGATCACCCCGGCCGGGTTGAGGCCGGCCAGCCGGGCGAGGTCCACCGCGGCCTCGGTCTGCCCCGCGCGCTCGAGCACGCCCCCGTCCTTGGCCTTGAGCGGGAACACGTGCCCGGGCTGGACCAGCGAATGCGGGGTCGACCGGGCATCGATCGCGACCTGGATCGTGTGCGCGCGATCGGCGGCCGAGATCCCCGTGGTGACGCCCTCGCGGGCCTCGACCGACACCGTGAACGCGGTCTGCAGCGGCGCCTCGTTCTTGGCCGCCATCAGGTTGAGGCCGAGCTCGTCGCACCGCTCGGAGGTGAGCGAGAGGCAGATCAGCCCCCGCCCCTCCTTGGCCATGAAGTTGATCGCCTCCGGGGTCGCGAACTGCGCCGCCAGCGTCAGGTCGCCCTCGTTCTCGCGGTTCTCGTCGTCGCAGACGACGACCATGCGGCCGCGCCGGATCTCGTCGATGGCCTCCTCGATCGTCGCGAAAGCGGAGCCTCGGTTCGCGGTGCGTGTGTCTCAGCCATCGTTCTCCTTGTGAAATGTAGAAGGCGCTCGACGTATCTGGCGACGACGTCGAGCTCGAGGTTCACCCCGTCGCCCTCGGCGACGGAGCCCAGCGTGGTCCGCTCGAGCGTCTCCGGGATCAGCGAGACGCCGAACCGGTCGTCGGCGAGCTCGGCCACCGTGAGGCTGACCCCGGCGACCGTCACCGAGCCGTGCTCGACGAGGTAGCGCTCGAGGCCGTCCGGGACGCGGACCGAGACCCGCCGCGCGAACCCGTCCTCGATCACCGAGACGACCTCGCCGACGCCGTCGACGTGGCCCTGGACGATGTGGCCGCCCAGCGGCTCGCCCGCGCGCAGCGCCGGCTCGAGGTTCACGCGCGCGCCCCGCTCGAGCTTGCCGAGGGTGGTCAGGCTCAGGGTCTGGTTCATCACGTCCGCATCGAAGCCATCGGCACGCACGGCGGTCGCCGTGAGGCAGACGCCCTCGACCGCGACCGAATCGCCCTCGCGGAGCTCGCCCGCGAAGCCCGCGGCGATCGCAAGCCGGGCGCCCCCGTCGCCGGTGTCGACGTCCTCGACCTTGCCGATCTCTTGGACGATCCCGGTAAACATCACATCACCATCTCCTGCGGACGCCTTCGGCGTCCTTACATGCTGCTTTCGGGGCAAAGCCCCTCATCACCATTCCTGCAGCCGGGCGCGGGCGAGCATGTCCTGCCCGGAGGGCGTCCACTCGCAGGCGAGCGGCGTGGTCGCATCGGCGATCCGCTGCGGGCCGCGGCCGGCCGCCAGCGGCCGCCCGCCGCCGAGCACGAGCGGGGCGACGAAGACGCGCAGCTCGTCCGCCTCCCCCGCGTCGAGGATCGAGCCGGCGAGCTCCGCCCCGCCCTCGACCAGCAGTGAGGTGATCCCGCGGCGCCCGAGCTCGTCGAGGGCCTCGCCGAGGCGGCGGTCGCGATCGCCGGCGAGCTCGAGCACCTCGGCGCCGGCCCCGCGCAGGGCGTCGAGGCGCGACGGCTCGGCGCCGGCGGCGACCAGCACGAAGAGCGGCGCCTCGGCGATCGAGCGCACGAGCGCCGAGTCGGTGGGCAGCCGGGCGGCGGAGTCGAAGACGACGCGGGCGGGCTGGCGCGGCTCGGGGTCGTCGACGTCCCGCGCGGTGAGCAGCGGATCGTCGGCGAGCGCGGTCCCGATCCCGACGGCGACCGCGTCCGACTCGGCCCGCCAGCGGTGGACCAGCCCGCGGCTCTCGGGTCCGGAGATCCAGCGCGAATCGCCGCCGGCGGTCGCGGTGAAGCCGTCGAGGCTCACCGCGGACTTCAGGGTCACCAGCGGCCGGCCGGTGCGGGCGTGCTTGCGGAAGGGCTGGTTCTGGAGCCGGGCGGCGGCCGCCTCGGCGCCATCGGCGAAGGCCACCTCGACGCCCTCGTCGCGGAGGATCCCGGGGCCGCGACCCGATGCCTTCTCGCTCGGGTCGTCGCAGCCGATCACGACCCGGGCGATGCCTGCCGCGAGCAGCGCGTCCGTGCACGGCGGCTGGCGACCCTGATGCGCGCAGGGCTCGAGCGAGACGTACATCGTCGCCCCGGCCGGATCGTGCCCGCGCGACCGGCAGTCGGCGAGCGCGGCGACCTCGGCGTGCGCCTCGCCGACCCGGGCGTGATGGCCCTCGCCGGCGAGCTCGTCGCCGGAGTAGATCACGGCCCCGACAAGCGGATTGGGACTGACCCGGCCGCGCCCCTTCTCGGCGAGCTCGATCGCCGCTCGAAGCCGGGCCCGATCCTCGTCTGTGGCGACGGAACTCATCCTGATTGACTGGTCAGTCAACAGCAGTCTACTCCCCCAGGTAGCTTGCCGCCGATGGCGCGCGGGGCCTCAGACAGAAGCTTCGGGCGCTCCGCCGGGGTCCTCTCGGCCGGGGTCGCCGCCGCCGGGCTCCTCACGTACGTCTACTTCGCGCTCGCCTCGCACAACCTCGACCCGACCGCCTACGGCGAGGTGGTCGTGCTCTGGTCGGCGACCTTCGTCACGATCTCGGTCCTCCACCGGCCCGTCGAGCAGCTCATCTCCCGCACCGTCGCCGAGCGTCGCGAGCGCGGAGAGCCGATCGGCTCGGCGCTGGCGGGCGCCGCCCGGATCCAGGCCCTGGTGGCGGCCGGCTTCGCGCTCGTGGCGCTCGCGCTGCGCGGCCCGCTGCAGGACGACCTGCTCTCCGGGCAGCTCGACCCTGTACTGGATCTACGTCGGGGCGGTGCTCGCGTTCGCGGCGAGCTTCTTCGCCCGGGGCTATCTCGCCGGCGAGGGCCGCTTCAGCCTGCTCGCCGGGCTGCTGACGTCGGAGTCGTTCTCGAGGATGGCGTTCTCGCTCGCGGTCGCGGTCGGGCTCGCCGCCGGGCGCGACGCGGTCGCGGTCGGCGTCGTCGCCGCGCCGCTCTTCTCGCTCGCGGTCGTCCCGCTCGCCTTCGGGCGGCGGGCCGCCCGCGCGGGCCCCGCCCCGGCGTCGGCTTCGCCCGCCGGGTCGACCGGGCTCGTCGGCGGCGGGGCATTCGCGGTCGCCGTCCTGCTGATCATGCTGAGCGAGCAGATCTTCCTCAACGCCGGGCCGCTGCTCCTGCGCGCGACCGACGGCGCGGCGGCGGCGGGCTACATCTTCAACGTCCTCATGCTCGCGCGGGCGCCGCTGCTGGTCTTCCAGGGGATCGCGATCAGCCTCCTCCCCCACCTCACCCGCCTGCGCTCGCGCGGTGCGGGCGACCCAGGCGCCGGGGCCGAGTTCCAGGCCTCGGTCGGCGTCACGCTGCGCGCGATCGCGGCCTTCACCGCGCTGGTCGCGCTCGTGGTCGCCATCGCCGGCCCGGCGCTGATGCAGGTCGCGTTCTCGGACCGCTTCGACTACGACCGCCTCGGCCTGCTGATCGTGACCGCGGCGATGGGCCTCTACCTCGCCTCGACGACGCTCAACCAGGCGGCCCTGGCGCGCGGGCGGGCCCGGCGGGCGGCGAGCTGCTGGATCGGCTGCGCCATCGGCTTCCTGGTCTGGAGCGTCATCCCGGTGCTCGACCCGGCGCGCCGGATCGAGGTCGGCTTCCTCGCCGCAGCCGCGGCGCTGTTCGTCGCCCTGAGCGTGCTCTACCGCGAGCCCGGCGACGAGGGCGGGCTCAGCCCCGCTGAGGAGGTCGAGGCCGAGCTCGCACTTGCCGACGAGGCCAGCTGAGAACCGGGTACGGTCGCCGCGGTGTCCGACTCCGAGCTGATCCTCGTCGCCGGCCTCCTGCTCGCCGTCGGGCTCGCGGCGGCCAAGGTCGCCGACCGCGTCCGGGTGCCCGGCCTGCTGCTCTTCCTCGGCCTCGGGATGCTGATCGGCTCCGAGGGGATCGGCGGGGTCGAGTTCACCGACTGCCGAGCTGACCCGGACCCTGGGCACGATCGGCCTGGTCCTGATCCTCTTCGAGGGCGGGCTCACGGCCGGCTGGCCGCAGATCCGCCCCGTGCTCGGCACGGCGGTCTCGCTGGCCACGATCGGCACGGTGATCACGGCGGTGATCACGGGCCTGGCCGCCGTCTGGCTCTTCGACCTGAGCACGCTCGAGGGGCTGATCGTCGGCTCGGCGGTGGCGGCCACCGACAGCGCCGCGATCTTCGCCGTGCTGCGCGGATCGCGCCTGCGCCGGCCGGCTCGCGCACGCGCTGGAGGGCGAGTCCGGCATGAACGACCCGGTCGCGCTGCTGCTGGTGGTCGGGTTCATCGACTGGATCCAGATGCCCGACTACGGGATCGTCGACATGGTCGGGACGCTCGCCGGCAAGCTCGCGATCGGGGTGGCTGGCCGGGGTCGCGATCGGCTTCGCGGCCCGCTGGGCGTTCCGCAACCTCGACCTGCCGAGCCCGGGGCTCTACCCGGTCGCCTCGATCGCGACCGCCGCGCTCGCCTACGGGGTGCCCGAGCTGGCCCACGGATCGGGCTTCCTCTCCGTCTACATCGCCGCGCTCATCCTCGGCACCGGCCCGGTCCCCGCGCGCCCGACGACGATCGCCTTCCACCAGGGCCTCTCGTGGATCGCCCAGATCTCGCTCTTCGCCCTGCTCGGCCTGCTCGTCTTCCCGAGCGGGCTCGGCGAGATCGCCGGCGAGGGCGCTGCTGCTCTCGGCGGCGCTGATCTTCGTCGCCCGCCCGCTCGCCGCCTTCGTCGCGAGCGCCCTGGCGCCCTTCAACAACCGCGAGCGGTTGATGCTCGGCTGGGCCGGCCTGCGCGGCGCGATCCCGATCTGGCTCGCGACCTTCCCGGTGATCGCCGGGGTCGGCGACGACGGAGCTGATCTTCAACTCGATCTTCTTCGTCGTCGTCACCTCGACGCTGATCCAGGGCGCGACCTTCGAGCCGCTGGCCCGGCTGCTGGGGGTGACCTCGAGCGAGCCGGCGCTGCCGCCGCCGCTGATCGAGACCGGGATCATCCGCGAGCTCGGCGGGCGAGTCCCTGGTCTGGCGCGTGCGCCAGGGCGACGCCGCAGCCGGCCACGACGGTCAAGGAGCTCGGCCTGCCGCGCGAGGCGCTCGTCAACCTGATCGTCCGCGACGGCGAGGCGCTGCCGCCGCGGGGATCGACCGAGATCGAGGCCGGCGACGAGCTCCACATCGTCTCCCGGCTCGAGGCCTCGGACGAGCTCGCGGAGCTCGCCGAGCAGCTGGCGAGACGGGCCGCTGGGCGAGCCGCCGGTGCCGGCGATGCCGCCGCGGGGCACCCAGGTGTTCTCCGTCCGGCCCTGGTCGCTCCGCGGACGGCAGACCCGGCGACCCGCGAGTCGATCGAGGGCGTGCCCGTCGCCCACCGGCTGCGCACCCGGCGCGACGGCGACGGCGCGCTCGTCGCGCTCGCCGACGGCCGCTACGCGGCCACCGGCGCGGACCTGCTCGCCATCGGCGGCCGCCGGCGGCTCGCCGAGTGGTGCGCGCGCCGGGTCGCCCGCCAGGGCCTGAGCTCCGCCGAGCGCGCCTGGTGGCAGGAGCTCGCCGGCGCCCTCAGCGCCCCGGCGCCGCGCACCGACCCGCCGCGAGGCAACTGAGAGCCAAGCCCTACTGCGCCCCGGCGGCCGCGGCGATCTCCGCGGTAGGCCTGCGCCGGGTCGGCGTGCCGAAGATCGCCGACCCGGCGACGAAGAGGGTCGCGCCGGCGTCGGCGACCGGGCCGGCGGTGGTCGGGTCGATCCCGCCGTCGACCTCCAGCAGCGCCTGCGGGTCGAGCTCGGCGAGCCGGCGCAGCTTGTCGGGCGAGCTGCGGATGAACGGCTGTCCGCCCCAGCCGGGGTTGACGCTCATGCACAGGACGAGGTCGGCGACGCCGACGAGCTCGGAGATCGCCGCAGCCGGGGTGCCGGGGTTGAGCGCGAGGCCCGCCAGGCACCCGGCCTCCCGGATCGCGTTCAGGGTCCGGTTCAGGTGGGGGGTGGCCTCGGCGTGGATCGTGATCGAGTCGGCGCCCGCTTCGGCGAACGCGGCGATCTGCTGCTCCGGGCCGCTCGATCATCAGGTGGACGTCGATCGCCCCGCCCGCGTCGTGGACCTGGTCGGCGATCGCGCCGGCCACGAGCGGGCCGATCGTGATCGGGGGGACGAAGTGCCCGTCCATGACGTCGACGTGGATCAGCCGGGCGCCGGCGTCGAGGACCTCGCCGACCTGGTCCGCGAGGCGGGCGAAGTCCGCGGAGAGGATCGAGGGCGCGACCCGGGGGACCGAGTAGACGGCGGTTCTGGATTCGCTCGCGTTCACAGGGGCTGAAGCATCGAGTGGCCGCACTGCTGGCAGAGCAGGTCCTCGTCGGCCGACATCCTGACCATCGTCTGGTGCTCGCCGCAGTTCGGGCACGCCGAGACGAGCTCGTACCGGCGCAGGCAGTAGACGCAGCGGTAGCGGCCCGGAAGCTGGGTCGGGCGCAGCCACGGCTCGCCGCAGCCGGGGCAGGCGGGGCGTCGGATCGTGCGCTCGTCGGCCATCAGCCGCGCCGCCTGAACCGGGCGCAGAAGAACCCCGTGGTCCGGTCGCGGTGCGGGAGCAGCTGCAGGAAGCGGGGGTCCCGGCGCGAGGCCAGGCGCCGATGGGCGGAACCGAGGTCGTCGGGCTCGATGTCGGATACGTACCCGTCGAGGGCCGCCGCCACCCCCTCGTTCTCCGTTGCCGAGATCGTGCAGGTCGAGTAGACCAGCGTCCCTCCGGGCGCCAGCGCCCGCGCCGCGCGGACCAGCATCCGGCGCTGGATCGAAGCGAGCCGCTCCGGGTCGTCGGGCGACCGGCGCCAGCGCGCGTCGGGCCGGGAGGCGAGCGTTCCCAGGTCGGTGCACGGCGGGTCCAAGAGGATGCGATCGTAGCCAGCGCCGAGGTCGGCCTCGGTCGCGTCGCCGACCTCGACCCGGACGCTGCTCGCCCCGGCGCGGCCGCAGAGCTCGGCCACCTCGGCGGCCCGCCGCGGGTCCACCTCGAGCGAGACGATCTCGCCCCGGTCCTCCATCCGCGCCGCGATCCCCGTGGTCTTGATCCCGGGGCCGGCGCAGAGGTCGAGCACCCGCTCGCCCGGCCGGGGATCGAGCAGGGCGACCACCGCCTGCGACCCGCGCGACTGCGGGACGAGCTCGCCGGTCGCCACCCGGGTGCCGACCCTCTCGCCCGCCGTCGCGACGACGATCCCGTCCGCGGGGTCGAGCAGATCCCCGGAGCCGGGGCCGGTGACCTCCACCCCGCCCTCGCGCAGCTCGCCGGCGAGGCCGACGGGAGCGGCGCGCAGGGTGTTGACCCGAAGCGCCGTCTCCGCCGGCTCGTTCATCGCCGCCATCAGCAACCGCGCCTCGGTGGCGCCGAGCTCCGACCACCACAGGCGCGCGAGCCACTCCGGGTAGGAGTGGGCGACCGCCGCCCCCGCGGCGGTGGAGTCGTCGAGCGTGTCGAGCAGCTCGGCGCGCTCGGCCGCGGCGCGGCGCATGAGCGCGTTCACGAAGCCCGAAGCGGCACGGGCCCGCCCGTGCGGGGCGCCGCCGCGCCGGATCCCGAGCTTGGCGAGCTCGACGGCCTGGTCGACGGCGGCGTGGTCGGCGGCCTCGGAGTAGAGGATCTCGAACAGGCCGAGGCGCAGCGCCGCGAGCGCGGCGGCGTCGATGCGGCCGCCCCGCCGCCCGGCGAGGACCCCCACCAGGTGGTCGGTCGTGCCGCGCCGCTGCACCGAGCCGTAGGCGAGCCGCCGGGCCTGCGCCCGCTCGCGGGGGTCGAGCTCGGCGCGCGCCGCCGCCGCGGCGAACGCGCGGTCGGTCCAGGCCCCGTCCTCGAACGTGCGCCGGAGGATCTCGTAGGCGACCCGGCGCGCGGGCGTCACCTCGGTGCTCACGCGAGCCGCGGCGGCTCGTGGCCGTGCAGGTAGGCGGCCGCCTCCATCGGGCGCCCCGCGGGCGGGCGGACCTCGAGCAGGCGCAGGACGCCCTCGCCGCAGCCGAGCCGCAGGCCGTCGGCAACGTCGAACGTCCCCGGCTCGAGCTCGCCCGACTCGGCGTGGGCGCGGCCGACGCCCAGCCGTTCGCCGCCCTCCAGCTCGAGGTAGGCGCCGATGTGCGGCGTCAGCGCGCGCACCCGGCGCTCGAGCTCGATCGCCGGACGGGCCGGATCGAGCCGCCGCTCGCCGGGGGCGATCTTCTCGGCGTAGGTTGCCGCGCCGTCGTCCTGGTCGGTGAGCTCGAGCTCGCCCCGGGCGCGCGCGTCGAGCGCCCGGGCGAGCAGGCGCCCGCCGGAGCGCTCGAGGCGCTCGGAGAGCGAGCCGTAGTCGTCGTCTGCCTCGATCGGCACGCGCTCGACGAGCGCGACCGGGCCGGAGTCGAGGCCGGCGGTCACCCGCATCACGCTCACCCCGGTCTCCTCGTCGCCGGCCATCAGCGCGCGCTCGATCGGCGCCGCGCCGCGCCACCGGGGGAGCAGCGAGGGATGGAGGTTGAGCAGCTCGAGCTCGGACAGCAGGGGCTCGCGCAGCAGCTGGCCGAACGCGCACACCACCCCCAGCTCCGGCCGCGCAGCGCGGATCGCCTCGAGCGCCTCGGGCCGCTCGGTCGCCTCGGTGCGCAGGACCTCGATCCCAAGCTCCTCCGCCGCGGTCGCCGCCGGCACGGGGGTGACCCGTCGTCCGCGGCCCTGGCGGCGGTCGGGCGGGGTGACCACGAGGTCCGGCCGGTGCCCGGCCGCGGCGAGCTCGCGCAGGACGGCGGCCGCGAACGCCGACGTGCCCAGGTAGACGAGCCTCACCCGTCGTCGGGCTCGGGCTCGGGCTCGGGCTCCGTTGGGCTGTAGGTCGTGCCCTCGCGCAGGGCGCGCATCGCGGCCTTGCGCTGACCGCGCTCGGTGCGATCGAGGATGAGGACGCCGTCGAGATGGTCGATCTCGTGCTGGAGCACCCGCGCCTCCAGCCCCGAGGCCTCGAGCAGCAGCGGGCGGCCGCGGACGTCGACGCCGCGGACGCGGACGTGCAGCGGGCGCTCGACGTCGAGCCCGATCCCCGGCAGGCTCAGGCAGCCCTCCTCGGCCGTCGCCAGCTCCTCGGAAAGCCACTCGAGCTGCGGGTTGACGACCGCGGTCGCCTCGGCGTCGGGCCCGGCCTGAAAGACGAGCAGACGGCGCAGCACGCCAAGCTGGGTCGCCGCCAGGCCGACGCCCATCGCGTCGCGCATGATCTCCACCATGCGCCCGGCCTCCCGGGCGAGCTCCGGGTCGAACTCGGTCACGTCCGATGCCCGCGAGCGCAACACCGGATCGCCGTAGACGCGCACCTCGGCGAGCGCGCGCGCCCGCGCCTCGCGCTCGGCGTCGGTGAGCGGGTCGCCCGCGGTCTCGGAGACCTCGGACGTCGCCTCGAGCTGCTCTTCGGTTGCCTCGCTCATCGATTCGAGTTTATGCGGCGACCGCCCCGAAGTAGCCCGCAGGCCCGGCCTACTGCGCGTCCACGTCCACGGCGATTCGGAGCTCGCGCAGGCGCCGCGCCCGCGCCTCGGCGCCGATCAGCTCCCGGATCGCGGCCACCGCCGGCCCCCGCTCGGACGCCTTGACCAGCAGCTGGCGGCGCTCGAGGCCGCGCCGGCGAAACCGCGGGGCCGGCCCCAGGGCCACGGCACCCGCGGGCAGGGCCGCATCGAGCCCCGCGCGCAGGCGGGCGGCCGCGGTCTCGAGCCGGGCCGTGTCGGAGCCGGCGAGCTCGATCCGGATCAGGTGCGCGAACGGCGGGTACCCGAGCTCGCGACGCCGGCCGAGCTCGCCCTCGAGAAAGCCGGCGGCGTCGTGAGCTCGCCGCGCAGCGAATCGCCGCCGCCTCCGGCGCCAGCGTCTGCACGAGCACCCGCCCGCCGTCGCTCGCCGCGGCCGCTGCGCCCGGCGAGCTGGGCGACCAGCGCGAACGTCCGCTCCTCGGCGCGGAAGTCCGGGAAGCGCAGCGTCGAGTCGGCGTCGATCACCACCCCGAGCACGACCTCCGGGAAGTCATGGCCCTTCGCGACCATCTGGGTGCCGACCAGCACGCCCGAGGGCGCGGCCTGGAAGGCGGTCGAGGATCTCGAGGTGCCCGTCGGCCCCGGTGGCGCTGTCGGCGTCGAGGCGGAAGACCGGCACGGGCCCCGCCGCGGTTGCGATCTCGGACTCGATCCTCTGGCTCCCGGCCCCGGCGCGCGCGAGGCTCACCGAGCCGCACTCCGGGCACGAGATGGGAAGCGCCTGGGCGTGGCCGCAGTGATGGCAACGCAGCCCCTC
Organism: uncultured Solirubrobacterales bacterium; assembly: GCA_963729065.1. Taxonomy (GTDB): domain Bacteria; phylum Actinomycetota; class Thermoleophilia; order Solirubrobacterales; family 70-9; genus WHSW01. Next base: position 314,236 of record CAVSMS010000004.1, on the reverse strand, counting down.
GCCCGCCCGGTGGACCACCAGGGAGACGTCGCACTGCGAACAGCCCGCCACCCAGCCACAGCCGCGACAGCTCAGGTGGGGAGCCCAGCCGCGACGGTTGATGAGCACGATCGCCTTGGCGCCCCGCTCGCCGACCTCGGCCAGCGCCGCCCGGGTGCGCGGGTGCAGCGGTCCCTCGCGCCCGTCGCGCCCGCGCATGTCGAGGACATCGACCTCCGGAAGCGCCCGTCCGTCGACCCGCCGCGGGAGCTCGATCCGCTCCAGCGAGCTCCAGCTCTCCGGCCGCGGCGTGGCCGACCCGCACACGAGGGTCGCGCCGGCGTCGGCAGCGCGCCTGCGGGCGACCTCGCGCGCGTCGTAACGCGGGTCCGCGTCCTGCTTGTAGGAGCCGTCGTGCTCCTCGTCGACGACGATCAGCCCGAGCCCCGGGATCGGGGCGAAGACCGCGGACCGGGGGCCGACGCAGATCCGCGCCTCGCCGTCGCGCAGCCGGTGCCACTCGTCGCGCCGCTCGCCCGCCCGCAGCCGCGAGTGCAGCACGGCGACCCGGTCGCCGAAGCGGGCGACGAACCGCGACACGGCCTGCGGCGTCATCGCGATCTCGGGCACGAGCACGATCGCGCCCCTCCCCCGCTCGAGCGCCGCCTCGGCGGCGGCCAGGTAGACCTCGGTCTTGCCCGAGCCGGTGACCCCGTGCAGGAGCAGCTCGGCACCCTCTCCCGGCTGGCCGGTGTCGAGCGCCGCGACGATCCTGTCGACCGCCGCGCGCTGCGCCGGGTCGAGCTCGACGCGGCCGGAGGGGGCGCCGATCGGCGCCGAGCGCGGCCGGCGGCGAACCTGGCGCTTGTCCAGCCGCACGAGCCCGCGGCGCTCGAGCCGGCGCAGGGCGTCGAGGCCGACGCCGTCGGCGGCCAGCTCCGAGGCGTCCAGCGAGCGGTCGCCGGCCGCCACCAGCAGCTCCAGCGCCCGGCGCTGGACGCTTCCCAGCCGGCCGCCGTCGAGCGCCTCGGTCGCCGTCGCGCCGGCGCTCGCCACGATCTCGGTCAGGGCCCGGGTCTGGCCCCGTGGCCCGGTGGTCCCCGGCGGGAGCACGAGCTCGAGGCCGCGAGCCGGCGTCGAGCAGTACTCACGAGCGACCCAGAGGCCGAGCCGGACGAGCTCGGGAGGCACCCCCGCCTCGAGCGCCACCAGCGGCTCGACGAGCCGCGCCGCCGGCACCTCGCTGCGCTCGGCGAGCTCGACCACGACCCCGAGCAGCCGCTGGCGCCCGAACGGCACCTCGAGCAGCGTCCCGACCCCGACCTCGCCGAGCCGCGCCGGGAGCCGGTAGTCGTAGGGCCCGCGCAGCGCGCGGGCGGTGGTCAGCGGCTCGACTCTGGCGATCGGCATCGGCCGCAGGCTAGGGCCGGCGGCGGACGCGGAGCCGCGGCGCGACCCGGTCGCCGGGCGCCGCCGGGGCGGGGATAGACTGCCGCCAGTGGCGCCGAAGCTGCACCCCGGCGAGCAGATCCTCTACGAGGGCCATCCGTCCTGGAGGGCGATCCTCGACTTCTACATCAAGGGGCTCATCGCCACCGCGGTGGTCTGCCTCCTGGTCGGGCTCGGGACCGGCATCTTCGGCGACGAGACCAACACGGGCCTGGTCACGGGCATCGCGCTGGTCGGGGTCGCGGTGACGATCCTGGTCGGGTTCGTCAAGCGGGTCGCGACCAGCTACACGATCACCAACCGGCGCCTGCACATCAAGCGCGGGATCGTCTCGCGGACGATCCAGGAGACGCGCCTCGAGCGGGTCCAGAACGTCAACTACCAGCAGAGCGTGCTCCAGCGCATGCTGCAGATCGGTGACGTCGACTTCGACACCGCCGCAGGCGACGACTACAACTTCACCTTCGAGGGCGTCGGCGATCCGGCCGACGTCGTCCACATGGTCGACCAGGCGACCGGCGTGGCCTCGACCGAGGGGCTCGGAGACCAGGCGCCCAGGCGGGCCTCGAACGAGCCCGCCCCGCCGCCGGGCTAGGCGACGCCGGCGGTCTCCTCGAGACCGGCGGCCGCCCGCAGCGCTTCGGCGCGGTCGGTGCGCTCCCAGGTGAAGTCGGCGTCGTCGCGGCCGAAGTGCCCGTAGGCGGCGGTCTTCTGGTAGATCGGCCGGTGCAGCCGCAGCTCCTCGCGGAACGAGCCGGGCCGCAGGTCGAAGTGCTCGTCGACGAGCTCGCGGATCCGTGAGCGCGAGACCTTCTCGGTGCCGAAGGTCTCGACCATCACCGAGACCGGGTGGGCGACGCCGATCGCGTACGCGACCTGGACCTCGCAGCGGTCGGCGAGCCCGGCGGCGACCACGTTCTTGGCCACCCAGCGGGCGGCGTAGGCGGCCGAGCGGTCGACCTTCGAGGGGTCCTTGCCGGAGAAGGCGCCGCCGCCGTGGCGGGCCATGCCGCCGTAGGTGTCGACGATGATCTTGCGCCCGGTGAGCCCGGCGTCGCCGACCGGGCCGCCGATCACGAAGCGACCGGTCGGGTTGACGAGGAAGTTCTCGCGCGTGTTGAGCGTGCGCTCGTCGTAGAGCTCGCCGGGGAGGATCGGGTGCAGGACGTGCTCCCAGAGATCCGGGCGGATGAGCGTGTCGCAGTCGACCCCGTCGCGATGCTGGGTCGAGATCAGGATCTTCTCGATCTGGATCGGGACCCCGTCCTCGTAGCGGACCGTGACCTGGGTCTTGCCGTCCGGCCGCAGATAGGGCACGACCTCGCCCTTGCGCACCTCGGCGAGCCGGTGAGCGAGCTTGTGGGCGAGCGAGATCGGCAGCGGCATCAGCTCGGGCGTCTCGCGGGTCGCGTAGCCGAACATCATCCCCTGGTCGCCGGCCCCGGCGACGTCGAGCTCGTCGTCGTCGGCGGGGTCCGTGCGCGACTCGAGCGCCTGGTCGACGCCCTGGGCGATGTCGGGCGACTGCTTGTCGATCGCGTTGATCACCGCGCAGGAGTCGGCCGAGAAGCCGAGGTCGGCGTCCGTGTAGCCGATCCGGCGGATCGTCTCGCGCGCGATTTGCGGGATGTCGACGTAGATCTCGGTCGAGATCTCGCCCGAGACGACCACGAGGCCGGTGTTGACGAGGGTCTCGCAGGCCACGCGGCCGGCCGGGTCGCCGGCGAGGACCGCGTCCAGAACCCCGTCGGAGATCTGGTCGGCGACCTTGTCGGGGTGGCCCTCGGTCACCGATTCGGAGGTGAACAGGTACTCGTTCTCGCCAAGCTTCGTGGTCATAGGGCGGAGAGGTTAGTCAGTCGGCGGGTACCTGCGCCTCGGGCTCGCCGCCGCCCTCCGGGTCGCGCAGCACCAGCCGGGCGTCGGTCGACAGCACGTCGTCGGCGTTGCCGACCGCGAGCCCGAAAGCGTCGAGGCTGCGGAAATCGCCGGCGAAGGTCGCGTACGCGGGGTCCTCGGCGAGCCCGGCGGCCTCCCCGGCCGCGACCAGGGCGCCCAGGTCTCCGAACGCGAGCAGGGAGGGGCGCTCGGGAAAGCCCTCGGTGGCGCTCTCGTACAGCCCGCCCTCGGCAAGGCCGCCCTCCCCGCCGGCCACCGCGGCGATCCCGGCCGGGTCGGTGGCGATCGCCGCGAGGCCGTCGAACACCGCGTAGGTGATCTCGATCGCCGCCGAGAGCCGGAGGCTGTGCGCCTCCACCCCCTCGATCTCCTCCTGGCCGAAGACGGGCGCCTGCAGCTCGCTGCCGGGGCTGACCTCGTCCGCGAGCGGCCCCTGGAGCGAGGCGAGGGCCTCGCGGACACGGTCCTCGTCGACGCCGGAGGCGAGGAAGAGCAGGTACGGCAGGGACGGCACCGCGCCGCGTCGCGTCCTCATCGGTGGCGGCGGCCGTGGGCGGCGGCTCGACCGCGATCGCCGCCTCGTCGCCGAGCCCGCCGGCGAGCTCGCCCGCGAGGTCCACTCCGCCCTCGTCGCTCAGGCTCTCGAGCAGGTCCTCGAAGCCGGCCGCGATCCCCGGTGCCTGGGCGGTCGCCTGGGAGAGCAGCGCGCTCACGGTGCTCTCCGGGTCGCCGAAGCCGAGGTAGGCGAGCGTGCCGGGCCGCAGCCGCGAGGCGAGCTCGGGCTCGAACCCGGGGAAGGCGGCGAAGAAGCCGGGCGAGGCCTCCTCGCGCTCGGGGTCCAGCGCGCTGCGCACGACTACCTCGAGCGCGTCGCCCGAGGCCGTGAGCGCGGCGGCGGCGCCCTCGGTGGCGTCCGGTGCCAGCAACGGCGCCAGGGTCGAGAGCGTCCCGGTGCTCCCGGCGATCAGCTCGGAGATCCCGTCCTCGGAGAGCCACGCTTCGGCGAGCCGGGCCTCGGGCAGCCGGTCGCGGATCTCGGTCGCGGCGTCGTTGTCGGCGAGCGACTCCGAGTCCTCGGCGCCGGTGGCGACGTCGATCACCGCCCGCACGCCGTCCCCGGACCCGATGACGAGAAAGCCCTCGACCTGGGCGCTCGAGATCCCGCGGGCGCCCGTGGTGAGCTCGACGCCCTCGTAGTCCTCGGTCAGCCCGCGCGAGCCGGCGAGCTCGGCGGCGAACCCGGCCGCCCCCTCGGAGTCGTCGACCTCGAGCAGGTCGACCCGATCGGCGCCGCCGCCCACGCCGGCGAGGACGGCGAGCGCCGCCTCGCCGCCGAACCAGGGCCGGACGTCGCGCCTCGAAGTCGACCGCCGCGCCCGAGGGGGCCGCGATCAGCTCGGTGGCCCGCGACGTGACCTGGTCGGCGAAGAGCGGGGCGCGATCGGCGAGCTTCGCCGCGGTCTCGTACTGGTCGGTCTCCGGATCGAGGTTCGCGTGCACGTAGGCGAGCGCGTCGGCGGGGACGAGCGCGGCCGCATCGTCCGCGGGCGGGCAGCTGTCGCCGCCGGGGAACGAGCACGGCAGGTTCGGGATCGCGACCCCGAAGATGAGGACGAGGCCGACGGCCACCGCCAGCGCGGCCACCAGCCGCCGCCGGGCGATGGTCGAGAGCGAGCTCCCAGAACCCGGCCACCCCGCGGCCGAGCGCCCGGGGTAGGCGGAGCAGGAAGCGCCCGGCGTCGCGGACTCGCCTCAGAAGGCGTGCGCCGCCATCAGCGGTCGGTCCCCCGGCGGCGCTTGGGCACGAAGTCGATGATCACGGGCACGCCCTCGAGCCCGTAGTGCTCGCGGAAGCGGTTCTCGAGCGAGTAGGCCCAGTCGCGGGTGATCAGCCGGCGGTCGTTGACCTGGATCGCGAACCGCGGCGGCCGCGTGCCGATCTGGGCCGTGTAGTAGAGGCGCAGGCGCTTGCCCCGCTTCTGCGGGGGCGAACGCTGCGCGACGACGTCGCCCACGAAGCGGTTGAGCTCCGGCGTGGGGAGGCGCTCGGCGCGCTTGTCGGCGAGCGCGATCGCCCGCTCGATCAGCCTCGTGACCCCGCGCCCGGTGAGCGCGGAGCAGGCGATCACCGGCGGGCGCTGGCGCACCCGCTTCTCCAGGTTCGCGGTGGCGTCCTCGAGGTCGGTGTCGCCGATGTCCCACTTGTTGAGGGCCACCAGCGTCGCGCAGCCGGTCTTCATCGCCAGCTCGGCGACCCGCCGGTCCTCCGCGGTCACCCCCTCGGCGGCGTCGCAGACGACGATCGCGACATCGGCGCGCTCCGCGGCCCGCTCGGAGCGCAGCTGGGCGTAGTAGTCGACGGTGCCGGCGACCTTGGTCCGCCGCCTGATCCCCGCCGTGTCGATCAGCAGCACGTCGCGCCCGTCGACCTCCAGCGGCGTGTCGATCGCGTCGCGCGTGGTCCCGGCGAGCTCGGAGACGATCACGCGCTCGGTGCCGAGGAACGCGTTGACCAGCGACGACTTGCCGACGTTGGGGCGGCCGATCACGGCCAGGCGGACGAGCTCGTCGTCGCCGTCGTCGCCGTCCGGGCCGGGATCGGGCAGGAGCTCGGTGATCCGGTCGAGCAGGTCGCCGGTGCCGCGGCCGTGGGTCGCCGAGACACCGATGGGCTCGCCCAGGCCGAGCCGGTAGAGGTCCGCGACCAGCGGCTCCTCCGAGGGGCCGTCCACCTTGTTGGCGACCACCACCACGGGGAGCCCGGCGCGGCGGAGGATCTCGGCGACCTCGGCATCGCCCTGGCGCAGGCCGGCGCGGGTGTCGAGGACGATCGCGACCACGTCCGCGTCGGCGATCGCCTCGCGCGCCTGCCCCTGGACCGCCCGCGAGAGCGAGTCGCCGGCCTCGAGGTCGACCCCGCCCGTGTCGATGAGCTCGAACCGCCGCCCGTTCCACTCGCACTCGAGCGCCTTGCGGTCGCGGGTGACCCCCGCCTCCTTGTGCACGACCGCCTCGCGCCCGCCGACCAGGCGGTTGACGAGCGTCGACTTGCCCACGTTGGGGAAGCCGACGACGGCGACGCGGGGCAGGCGCGATCCGGCGGCCATCGCTCAGCTCAGGCCGCGCTCGCGCGCCATCGCGACCACCCGCTCGACCACCTCGCGGGCGCCCAGGCCGGTCGTGTCGAGCTCCACCGCGTCGCCGGCGGGGCGGAGCGCCCCGTGGGCGCGCTCGCGGTCGCGCGAGTCGCGGGCCGACTGCGCGGCGAGCACCGCGGCGACGTCCTCGCCGGTCTCGGCCGCGCGGCGGCGGGCGCGCTCGGCGTCGTCGGCGACCAGGAAGACCTTGAGCGGCGCGTCCGGGCTGACCACGGTGCCGATGTCGCGTCCCTCGGCGACGTAGTCGCCCGCGTCGATCAGCTCGCGCTGGCGCTCGACCATCGCCGCGCGGACGCCCGGGTGGACGGAGACGCGCGACGCGTCGACGCTCACCTCCGGCTCGCGGATCGCGGCGCTCACGTCCTCCCCGCCGAGCGTCACGGCGCCGCCGTCGAAGCCGATCTCGAGCCCGTCGGCGAGGTCGCCCAGCGCCGCCCCGTCGTCCGGATCGATGCCCGCGCGCGCCGCCGCCAGGGCGACGCTGCGATACATCGCGCCCGAGTCGAGGTAGGTGAAGCCGAGCGCCGCGGCGACGCCGCGGGCGACGGTTGACTTACCGGCCCCCGCGGGCCCGTCGATAGCGATCACCATTGCGGCGGTGAGGATAGGCTGCAACCGATGGAGAGCTGGGACATCTCGCGTCTCGACGTGCAGCCGCGCAACCCCGAGGTCCTCGCCTCAGACGACGAGGGCCGGGTGATCGCGATCAACCTCCCCGCGGGAGAGCGCCTGCAGCAGCATCAGGTGCACGAGCGCGCCTGGCTCGTGGTCGCCACCGGCGAGGTCGAGATCGACGACGCGGGCGGCGAGACGATCAGCGGCGGGCCCGGGCTCCTCGCGGCGTTCGACCCCAACGAGCGCCACGAGGTCCGCGCCACCCAGGACGCCCGCCTGCTGCTCTTGCTCTCGCCCTGGCCCGGGGTCGGCCACCCCTCCGAGACCGCCTCCGACTAGCGGCCCTCAGGACTCCGGAACGTCCACCCGGTCGGCCTCGCCGATCTCGCGGAGCACGCGCGCCGGGACGCCGCCGGCGACCACGCCCGCCGGGAGGTCGCGCACGACGACGGCGCCCGCGCCGACGACCGTGTCGGCGCCGATGCTCACCCCGGGGCAGACGATCGCGCCGGCGCCGAGCCAGACGTTGTCGGCGACGACGATCGGTTCGGCGCTCTCCCAGCCCGCCCGGCGCGGCTCCGGGTCGACGGGGTGGGTCGCGGTCAGCAGCTGCACGCGAGGCGCGAGCTGGCAGTTGCGGCCGATCGTGATCGGGGCGGTGTCGAGCAGGACGCAGTCGAAGTTGACGAAGGTGCCGGCGCCGATCGAGATCCGGATGCCGAAGTCGCAGCGAAACGGCTGCTTGACGACGACGCCCTCGCCGACCTCCCCGAGCAGCTCGGCGAGGATCGCGTCGAGCCCGGCCTGGTCCGTGGGCGGCGCGGCGTTGTAGCGCTCGACCAGAACGAGCGCGCGGTCGTGCTCGCGGCCGAGCTCGGCGTCGGGACGGTAGAGCTCGCCGCGCAGCAGCCGCCGCTTCATCTCCCCCATCTCAGCCGTCTCCCAGCAGGCTGCGCAGGTCGCGCGCGAAGCCGGGGTAGCTGATCCCGGCGGCCTCGAAATCGCCAACCTCGACTCCCTCGCGCGACGCCAGGCCCGCGACCGCGCCCAGCATCGCCAGGCGGTGGTCGCCCGCCGACTCGATCGATCCCCCGCGCAGGCCGCCGCCGCCCGCGACCGCGAACCCGTCGCCGGTCGCCTCGATCTCCGCGCCGAGCCCGCGCAGGCCCTCGACCACGGTCGCGATCCGGTCCGACTCCTTGTGGCGCAGCTCCTCGGCACCGGTGACGACCGTCTCGCCGTCGGCGAAGCAGGCCGCGAGCGCCACCAGCGGCAGCTCGTCGATCGCCAGCGGCACCTCGCCGGCCCCGACCCGGGTGCCCTGGAGCGCGCCCGAGCGCGCCACCACCGTCGCCACCGGCTCCTGCCCCGCGGCCGCGGTCTCGATCACCTCGATCGCCGCTCCCATCCGGGTCAGGATCCCGAGCAGCCCGATCCGGCCCGGGTTGATCCCCACGCCCTCGAGCCGCACCTCGCTGCCGCGGACGAGCAGCGCCGCGACCAGGAAGAAGGCGGCGGAGGAGAAGTCGCCCGGCACGGCGATCTCGCCCGGCTCGAGCCGCTCGGCCGGCTCGATCGTGATCCTCTGCGCCGGGAGCTCGCCGTGGATCGTCACCGGCGTGCCCGCGTTCTCGACGCGGATCGTCGCGCCCGCGGCGCGCAGCATGCGCTCGGTGTGGTCACGGGTCCGCCGCGCCTCGATCACGCTCGTCGGGCCCTCCGCCAGCAGTCCCGCGAGCAGTACGCACGACTTCACCTGCGCGCTGGCCACCGGGAGCCGGTACTCGATCCCGCGCAGCGGCGTCCCGCGCACCGTCATCGGCACCAGCCGCCCGTCGCGGGCCTCGACCTCCGCCCCCATCTGGCGCAGCGGCTCGAGCACCCGGTCGACCGGCCGCCTCCGGATCGACTCGTCGCCGTCGAAGCTCCACTCGCCTGCAGGCTGGCCGGCGAGCCAGCCCGGGAACAGGCGCAGCAGGGTGCCGGCGTTGCCGACGTCGATCGCCGCCGATCGCGCGCCCCGCAGGCCGACGCCGCCGATCTCGAGGTCTCCCTCGATCACGGCGATCGATCCGCGGCGCCCACGGCCGCCATCCCCGCGAGGGTCGAGTTCGTGTCCTCCGCGTCGAGGTAGTTGAGCACCCGTGTCGGCCCCTCGGCCATCGCCGCCACGATCGCGGCCCGGTGGGAGATCGACTTGTCGGGCGGCGGCGCCAGCGAGCCGCGCAGCGCGCCGCCCGGCTCGAATCGGGTCATCCGCCGTCGCCCGGGATCAGCGCCACGGAGTAGCCGAGCCCGCGGACGATCTCGGCCGCGCGCTCGGCCTCGGACTCGCCGGCGATCCAGATCGAGATCGCGCCGGTGCGCATGTCGGTGGCGGCCTGGAGCGCCATGTCCTCGATGTTGACCTGTTCGCGGCCCAGCGCCAGCGCGACCTCCGCCACCGTCCCCGGCCGGTTGGCGACCGCGATCCGCAGCTCGCGGCGCTCGCCGCGCGCACTCCCGGCCTCGAGCAGCCGCCTGCGGTCCTCGCCAGCCGCCGCATGCCAGCCGCCGACCGCGTCGCGATCGCCCGAGCGGATCAGCTGCGCCGCCTCGCGCAGGCGCTCGCCGACCGAGTCGAGGCCCGAGGCGACCGCCTCGCTGTTGCTGGCGAAGATGTCGGCCCAGATCGCCGGATTCGCGCCCGCGACCCGGGTCGTGTCGCGGAAGCTCGTCCCCACCTCCGGCAGGCGCTCGTGCTCGTCCGAGAGCGCCGCCGCCGCCTCGCTGACGAGCACGTTCGCGAGCACGTGCGGCAGGTGGCTGACCATGGCCATCACCCGGTCATGGGTCGCCGGGTCGATCGCCTGCGGGCGGGCGCCGAGGGCGGAGACCGTGCCCTGCAGGAGGTCGTAGTGGACGCCGCTCGAGCGCTCGGTCGGGGTCAGGTACCAGCGCGCGTCCTCGAGCAGGTCGGCGCGGGCGTTCTCGACCCCGGCGGTCTCCGACCCGGCGAGTGGGTGGCCGCCGATGAAGCGCTCGGAGCCCGGTGCTCGCGGCGAGGCCCGCGATCAGCTCGCGCTTCGTCGAGCCGACGTCCGAGACCACGGTCTCCGGCCCGCTCGCCGACAGCGCCTCGGCCGCCAGGCCCGGCAGCGCGGCGACCGGCGCGGCGCAGAAGACGACCTCGGCCTCGGCGACCGCCTCGGCAACCGAGCCCGCGGCCCGGTCGAGCGCCCCGAGCTCGAGGCCCTGGTCGACGTTGGCGGCGACGGAGTCGAAGCCGGTCACCTCGGCGTCGGCCCGCCGCTTCGCGGCGAGCCCGATCGAGCCGCCGATCAGCCCGACGCCTAGGACCGCGATCCTCAACCGATCACACGCTGACGAGCTTGCCGGCCACCTCGGCGACGCGCCGGACCTGCTCCGCGTACTCGGCGAAGCCGGCGGTCGGCAGCGCCTGCGGTCCGTCGCAGATCGCGTGCTCGGGGTCGTTGTGGACCTCGACGATGATCCCGTCGGCGCCCGCGGCGGCGGCCGCCATCGACATCGCCGGGACCCAGTCGCGGCGCCCCGGCGCGTGGCTGGGGTCGATCACGATCGGCAGGTGCGTGAGGTCGCGCAGCGCCGGGATCGCCAGCAGGTCGAGCGTGAACCGGTAGGCCGTCTCGAACGTGCGGATCCCGCGCTCGCAGAGGATCACGTTCGGGTTGCCCTCCTTGAGCACGTACTCCGACGCCATCAGCAGGTCGTCGAGCGTCGAGGAGAGGCCGCGCTTGAGCAGCACCGGCTTGTCGGTCCGGCCGACCTCGGTCAGCAGGTTGTAGTTCTGCATGTTGCGGGCGCCGATCTGGATCACGTCCGCGACCTCGACCACGTCGCCGGTGTCGCGGACGTCCATCAGCTCGGTGACGACCGGCAGCCCGGTCTCGTCCTTCGCCTCCTGCAGCAGCCGCAGGCCCTCGACCCCGAGGCCCTGGAAGCTGTAGGGCGAGGTCCGCGGCTTGTACGCGCCCCCGCGCATCATCGTCGCCCCGGCGTCGGCGACGACCCGCGCCACCTCGAGCGTCTGCTCGCGGCTCTCGACCGTGCAGGGGCCGGCGATCAGCCCGAAGTGATCGCCGCCGAGACGGCGGCCGTCGACCTCGATCACGGTCCGCTCGCCCTTGCGGAACTGGGCCGACGCGAGCTTGTAGGGCTTGAGGATCGGCACCAGGTGGTCGACACCGGGCGAGCCCTCGAGCCCCAGGTCGGCGACGCGGTCGCGATCGCCGATCGCCCCGATCACGGTCAGCAGCTCGCCCTTCGAGAGGTGGGCCGAACAGCCGACCTCCTCGATGCGCTCGACCACGTGGGCGATCTGCTCCTGAGGTCGCCCCCTCTTTCATCACGATCATCATCTTGTTGTTCTCCGAAGCTTTCTTGAGCGGTGACGTACGACTAGCTGAGGCCTACGGCGTCCGGTGTGAAGATCCTGCGCTTCTGGGTGGGCCTCGCGGCCGGCCGGACGCCTAGCTAAATCGCCAATAGGTAAACCACGCGCACGCCTCGGAGCCCGAAGCCGGGCCGGTCGCAAGAGCCGTGTAGGAGGCGTGGTTCACTGGCGAGCTTTGTACCACCTAGCGGCGAAAAGGGCAAGAGGCCGGGCCGCCGCCTAGCCTTCGCGCATGTTCTCGCTCGCCACCCTCGCCGTCGCCGCGGCGCTCGGCGCCGGCGCGCACGAGCCCGCCTTCGAGGGCCGCTCGGAGCCCATCGACGCCCAGCTGCGCGAGCGGATCGAGGGCAAGTCCTGGCATCGGGGATGTCCGGTCGGCCCCCGCGGGTTGCGCCTGCTCGAGCTCACCTACTGGGGCTTCGACGACCGGCCCCACCACGGCCGGCTGATCGTCAACCGGCGCTTCGACACCCAGATCGTCGCCGTGTTCAAGCGCCTCTACCGGCTCCGCTACCCGATCCGGCGCATGGAGCTGATCGACCGCTACGGCGCCGACGACCACCGCTCGATGGCCGCGGACAACACCTCGGCCTTCAACTGCCGCTTCGTCGCGGGGACGCAGCGGTGGTCGATGCACGCCTACGGCCTGGCGATCGACCTGAACCCGGTCGAGAACCCCTACGTCTCCGGCTCGCACGTCTCCCCGCCGGCCGGCGAGGCGTACGCCGACCGCTCCCGCAACGCCGCCGGGATGATCCACGCCGGCGACCGCGTGGTGAAGGCGTTCGCGCGCCGGGCCGGGCTGGGAGTGGCTGGGCGACGGCTCGCGCTCGTACCGCGACTACCAGCACTTCTCCTCGGACGGGAGCTGAGCGCGGATGCGGATCAGCGTCCGGCCCGACCTCGACCTGCGCTCGGTCGGCCTCGGCGACGCCCCGGCGCTCGACGCCCTGATCGCCGCCGACCGCGAGCGCCTCGCCCGCTTCATGCCCTGGGCGGCCAGCCAGACGATCGAGAGCACGCGCGACTTCATCCGCGCGGCGATCGGGCAGGAGGTCGCCCGCGAGGGCTTTCACGCCGTGCTGATCGCCGACTCGGAGATCGTCGGCACGGCCGGCTTCCACCGCATCGACCGCGCCAATGCCTCGACCTCGATCGGCTACTGGCTGGCGAGCTCGCACGAGGGCCGCGGGCTCATGACCGCCGCCGTCGCGGCCCTCGTCGCCCACGCGTTCGGCGAGTGGCGCCTGCACCGCGTCGAGCTGCGAATCGCCCCCGACAACCGGCGCAGCCGGGCGCTGGCCGGGCGCCTCGGCTTTCGCGAGGAGGGCGTCCTGCGCGAGGCCGAGCGCTTCGGCGACGAGTACCGCGACCTGATCATCCACTCGCTGCTCGCCCGCGAGTGGCTCGAACGCCGCTAGCGGCCGAGGATCTCACCCAGCGCGGCGAGGAAACGGCGGTTCTCGTCGGGGGTCCCGTAGCTGACGCGGATGTGCCCCGGGCCGCCGAGCGGGGTCCCGGCGCGGACGAGGATCCCGCGCTCGCGCAGCGCCGCCACGACCTCGGCCTCGTGGGCGTCGCCGAGCGCGATCCAGGAGAAGTTCGCCTGCGAATCGGGCGCGGAGAGACCCAGCGCGCGCACCCCCGCCTCGACCTTGACCCGCTCGACGATGTTGCGCTCGACCCGGTCGGCGACGTCGTCGGAGTGGCGGATCGCCTCCGCGGCCGCGGCCTGCGCGATCGCGTTGACGCTGAACGGCTGGCGGACGGCGTCGACCGCGGCGCGGAAGGCCGGCGAGCAGAGCGCGTAGCCGACCCGGAGCCCGGCGAGCCCGTAGACCTTGCTGAACGTGCGCAGGGTGACCAGGTTCGGGAAGCGGCGCCGCAGATCGGCCCCCGCGTCGGGATCGTCGTCGAGCTGGAACTCGGCGTAGGCCTCGTCGACGAGCACCGTCACCCGATCCGGGATCCGCTCGCACAGCTCGCCGATCCGCTCCGCCGGCAGGTGGGTTCCGGTCGGGTTGTTCGGGTTGCAGACCACGACCAGCTGGGTCGCCGCCGTGACCTCGGTGACGATGGCGTCGAGGTCGTGCTCGGCGCGGTCGTTGAGCGGGACCCGGATCTCGCGCGCCCCCGAGAGCGGCGCCAGGTACGGGTAGATCGAGAACGACGGCCAGGCGAAGACGAGCTCGGCGCCGGGCTCGCAGAGCGCCATCGCCGCGGCCAGCAGGATCTCGCAGGAGCCGTTGGCGACCGCGATCTCGGCCGGGTCGACCTCGAAGCGCTCCGCGATCCGGCGCCGCAGGAGCGCCGCGCTCGGGTCCGGGTAGCGGTGGCCGGCGGTCGCCGCCCGCGCGATCGCCTCGGCGACCGCGGGGTGCGGCCCGTACGGCGACTCGTTCGAGGCCAGCTGCGCGATCCCCTCGTCGGCGATCGACTCCGGCGCCTTGCCCGCGGGGGCGCCGGCGACGTAGCCCGGGATCGCAGCGAGCCTGCGTGCGAACTCGATCCCCATCGCTACTGGGCGCTGTGCAGGTCGGCGCGCAGCTTCTGCGTCTCGCCGATGTAGACGTGGGCCGGGGTGTGGTCGGCGGGGGCGTGGTAGTGGGCGAGCACCCGGATCACCCGCTCCATCGCCCCGGGCACGTCCATCTCGCGGTTGCAGAGCAGGGGCACCGAGGAGAGCCCCACGGCCCGCGCCCCGACCGCCGGGAACTGGGCGTCGAGGTCGTCGGTGCAGGTGAGGATCACGGAGATGAACGAGGAAGGCTCGAGCGAGTTGCGCGCCATCAGCTCCTGCATCAGCTCCTCGGTTGCGCCGAGGATCGAGGGCTCGTCGTTGCGGTCGGCCTGCACGGCGCCGCGCACGGCCCAGACGCGTGGCTGGGGATCGCTCATCGGCGAGGATCCTTCCAGAGCCGCCGCAGCTCGGCGGCGCGCAGCAGCCGCGACTGTCCCGGGGCGAGACCGGCGAGCTTCAACGGGCCGAAGGAGACCCGCTCGAGGTCGAGCACCTCGTTGCCGATCGCCTCGGCCATCCGCCGCACCTGGCGGTTGCGCCCCTCGCGGAGCGTGATCTCGACCACCCGGGGCGAGACCCGGCGCACCCGCGCCGGGGCGGTGCGGCCGTCGCCGATCTCGATCCCGCGCCGCAGCCGGTCGAGCGCGGCGTCGTCGGGCGGGCGGCGCAGGCGCGCGCGGTAGGTGCGCGGCACCTGGTAGCGCGGGTGCATGAGGCGGTTGGCGAGCTCACCGTCGTTGGTCACCAGGATCAGCCCGGTGGAGTCGGCGTCGAGCCGCCCGACGGGATAGAGGCGCCGGTCCGAATCGATCAGCTCGGTGACCGCGCGGCGCCGTCCGGGCTCGTGCGCGGTCGAGGTGACGCCGGCGGGCTTGTTGAGGATCCAGACCTCGCGCGGCTCGGGGCCGACCGGCCGCCCGTCCACCTGAACTCCGCTGTCGTAGTCCACGTCGCGGGCCGGATCGCGAACCACCTCGCCGCCGACGCGCACCCGGCCCGCGGCGACGAGCTCCTCGGCGCGGCGCCGCGAGGCGACTCCCGAGTGGGCGAGGTACTTGCCGAGACGCATCCGGCGAGGCTAGCCGCCGGCCGGCCCGTCCTACTCCGCGCGCTGCTCGCCGGCCTTCAGCAGGCGCTCGCGCAGCTCGGCCTCGACCTCGGGCGTCGGGTCGAAGCGCGCCGGGTCGGGCAGCGCGTCGAGGCCCGAGAGGCCGAAGAGGCGCTCGAACAGGGGCGTCGTGCGGTGGATCACGGCGCCGAAGCGAGAGCGGCCGGACTCCTCGATCAACCCGCGCTCGGTCAGCGTCTGGACCGCCGACTCCGACGAGACGCCGCGGATGCGGGCGATCTCCGGCCGCGAGACGGGCTGCAGGTAGGCGACGATCGCCAGGGTCTCGGCCTGCGCCTGGGTCAGCGGCGGCGTCTTCGGCCGGGCCAGCAGCCGCCGCGCGGCCTCGCCGGCGTCGGGGTGGGCGGCGAGCGTGTGGCCGCCCGCGACCTCGCGCAGGACCACCCCGCGCTCCGCGAGCGCCGAGCCGAGCAGGTCCAGCGCGCGATCGACCTCGGCCTCGGTCGACTCGCAGGCCTCGGCGAGGTCCGCCGTGCTCACCGGCTCCGGCGACAGGAAGAGCAGCGCCTCGATGATTCTTTCCAAGTGAGGCGTAGCCGAGCCCCGCCGCTGTTGAGGCGGCATGTTCGAGCTCATCGCGCAGCCTCGATCGTGATCGGGCCGAAGACGTCGGCCTGCTCCCACGTCGCCTCGCCCTGCTTGTGCAGCTCGAGGAGCGCGAACAGGGTCACGGCCTGCGTGAGCTTGTCGCCGTCGCCGAACGATCGGTCGAAGTCGATCGACCGCTC
The DNA here is from genome assembly GCA_963729065.1 of uncultured Solirubrobacterales bacterium. Taxonomy (GTDB): domain Bacteria; phylum Actinomycetota; class Thermoleophilia; order Solirubrobacterales; family 70-9; genus WHSW01. The sequence goes on along the minus strand of CAVSMS010000004.1, from coordinate 298,344 downwards.
ACCGGCGAGCAGCTCGCGCAGCACGCGCAGGCGGCGCTCGAGCGAGACGGTCGGGCGGATGTGGCTGGTGTCGGGCGCCGGCGGCTGGCGCAGCAGGTCGCCGATCGAGCTCGCGAGCAGCTCGGCGTCGTAGCTCGGCACGGCCGCGTCGAGCGCGACGCGGCGGAGCTCGGGCGGCAGCGGCGCCGAGCGGTAGAGGTAGCGCCGGCCGTCGGCGTACAGCTCGGCGAGGTGGGCGGCGGCGTCGCGGTAGCGGCGGTACTCGAGCATCCGCGCCAGCAGCTCCTCCGCCGCCTCCTCCGGCTCGAGCGCGACCCCCTCCTCCTCGGCCACCGGCAGCAGCAGCCGCGACTTGAGCTCCAGCAGCGAGGCGATCAGCACCAGGAACTCGGTCGCCGCCTCGAGGTCGAGCTCGCCCTGCTCCTCGACCCGCTCGAGGTAGGCGATCACGATCTCCCCCAGCTCGACCTCGGCGAGCGCGATCTCCTCGCGCAGGACGACGGTCATCAGCAGGTCGAACGGGCCCGCGAAGACGTCCAGGTCGAGATCGAGCTCGGCGGCTCTCACGCCCACAACATAGGCGGCCGGGCGGCGGTCATAGGCTGCGGGGCGCATGGGAGCCGACGACGAGCGCGTGAAGCCGCAGGACGGTTCCGAGCTCGAGCCGCGCCCGCACGCCGTCGACATCTACGAGCGGGTCTGCGACGACACGATCGAGGAGCTCCAGCGCCCGCCCTCGAGCCTCGCGTTCTCGGGCCTGTTCGCCGGCTTCACCGTCGCCCTTGCGCCGCTCGCCTACGCGCTCGCGCTGGTCGCCCTGCCCGACGCCGACTCGTCGAAGTTCATCGCCGCCCTGCTCTACCCGATCGGCTACATCGCGGTGATCATCGGCCGGGCGCAGTTCTTCACCGAGAACACGCTCTACCCGGTGATGGTCTCGATGCGCAAGCCGGAGTACCTGCGCACCTCGGGCCGGCTGTGGGCGATCGTGTTCGCCACCAACCTGGCGGGCGCCCTGCTGTTCGCGCTGCTCGCGATCTACACCGGGGCGCTCGGCGATCCGACGCAGGCGAAGCTGGTCGCCGAGGGCGTCGGGGACACCTCGGGGGCGCTGACCTCGACCTTCTGGAGCGCCGTCGTCACCGGCTGGCTGCTGGCGCTGGTCGCCTGGCTGGTCGAGGCCTCCGACCATGCGATCGGCCAGATCGCCGTGATCTGGGCGATCACCTTCGTGGTCGGGCTGGGCGGGTTCGACCATTGCATCGCGACCACCGTCGAGGCGTTCTGCGCCCTGTTCGAGGGCCCGCTCTCGCTCGGCGACCTGCTCGGCTGGCTCGCCGTGACGACGGCGGGCAACATCGCGGGCGGGGTGATGATCGTCGCCGCGATCAACTACGGCCAGGTGCGCCAGGAGGACGGCGACTAGCTGCCGGGCCCGATGCCCATCGCGTCGCGGACCTCGGCGGCCGTCACCGAGGCGATCGCCCGCGCCTTCTCGGCTCCGGCGCCGAGAATCGCCTCGAGCTCGTCCTCGTCGGCCCGCAGCTCGTCGTAGCGCTCGCGCACCGGCGCCAGGTAGCCGACCACCGCGTCGGCGACCGCCCGCTTGAAGTCGCCGTAGCCCGAGCCCTCGAACTCGCGCTCGATCTCGGCCGGGTCGGCGCCGCGGACCACCGCGAGGATCTCGATCAGGTTGGAGATCCCCTCCTTGCCCTCCCCCCGGACGACCTCGGAGCCCGAGTCGGTGACCGCGCTCATCACCTTCTTGCGCACCGCCGCCTCGGGGTCGAGAACGAGCACGGTGCCCTGCTCGGAGCCGCCGGTGGTCGACATCTTCGCCGTCGGGTCCTGCAGGTCCATCACCCGCCCGCCGACCTCGGGAACCCGGACCTCGGGCTCGACCAGGAGCGGACGCTGCGGCGCGAAGCGCTCGTTGAAACGGCGGGCGATCTCGCGCATCAGCTCGATGTGCTGGCGCTGGTCCTCGCCGACCGGGACCTCCCCGGCCTTGTAGGCGAGCACGTCGGCCACCTGGAGCACCGGGTACAGGAAGAGCGCCGCCGAGACGAGCTCGCGCTGCTTGGCCGACTTCTCCTTGAACTGGGTCATGCGGTTGAGGTCGCCGTGGCGGTCACCGCGGAGAACAGCCAGGCAGAGCTCGGTGTGCTCGCGGACGTCGGACTGGCGGAAGAGGATGCAGCGCTCGGGATCGAGCCCGGCGGCGACCAGGATCGCGGTGGTGTCGTAGAGGCGCTCGCGCAGCTCGGCCGGGTCGTAGGCGACCGAGATCGCGTGCAGGTCGACGATGCAGTAGATCGCCTCGCCGTCGCCGGCCCGGTCCTGGCCGTCGACGTACTGGCGGATCGCGCCGATGTAGTTGCCGAGGTGCTTGCGCCCGGTGGGCTGGATGCCGCTGAAGATCCTCACGCCGGGGGAATCTAGTGACGGCGGCCCGCGACCCGGGGTCAGGAGGGAGCGAGGCTCGGCTCGGCCTCGCCTTCAGGCCGCCGGGGCCCCCGTCGGCATTGCGCCCGCACTCGCCCGCGGTCGCGGCGGCGCCCGGGCCCGGCGCGGGAGCGCGTTCGGGCGGGTGCTTCGGGTTGCGGACGCCGAGCAGCGCGATCGCGCCGCCGACCGCCATCAGCACGGTTGCGATCAGCATCCCGAGGTGAAACGCCGACTCGGAGGACTCGACGATCGCGTCGTCGAGCGCCGGCGCCTCGGCGTCGGGGACGTCGCCGACGTCGCCGCCCGAGAGCGGCTGCTCCTTGGCCGAGTCGACCGCGGCGGAGGCCTCGGAGCTCAGCTGCCGGTCGGCGACCCGCTCGTCGAGAGCGGAGGAGAACTGGGCCGAGATGATCGCGCCGAGGGCGGCGATCGCGAGCACCTGCGCCACCCTGGCGACCGCGTTGTTGACCCCCGAGGCGACGCCCACGTGGCGCTCGGCGACCGAGTCGAGCACGGTCGTGGTCAGCGGCGCAACGGTCATCGACAGCCCGAGCCCGAACAGCAGCATCGCCGGCAGCACCTGGGTCGGGTAGTTCGGGTCCGAGTCGAGCATCGTCAGCAGGCCGAGACCGACGGCGGCGATCAGCGGGCCCACCCCCATCGGGATCCGCGGCCCGATCCGCGAGGCGAGGGCGCCGAAGCGCCCGGAGAGGGCGAACATCATCAGCGTCACCGGGGTGGTCGCCGCGCCGGCCTGGAGGGCCGTGTAGCCGGCGACCTGCTGCAGGAACAGGGTGATGAAGAAGAACGCCCCACCGAGCGCCGCGTAGACGCAGAGGGTGGCGAAGTTGACGGTGCTGAAGTTGTGCGAGCGAAAGAGCTCGAGTGGCAGCACCGGCGCCCGCGCCCGCGACTCCCACCAGACGAAGGTGACCAGGCAGGCGATCCCACCCGCCAGCGGCGCCCAGACGATCGGGTCGGAGAAGCCGTACGTGGGCTGCTCGATCAGCGCGAACACCGGCCCCGCGAGGCCGAGCGCCGAGAGCCCGATCCCGAGCCAGTCGATCCCGTGAACCGCCTCCGGATCGGAGCTCTCCGGGACGGCGCGCAACGCGAGCCAGATGGTGAGCGCGATCAGCGGCAGGTTGACCCAGAAGATCAGCCGCCAGTCGAGCTCGACCAGCAGCCCGCCGCCGACCGGCCCGATCAGGGTCGAGATCCCGGCCCAGGCGGTCCACAGGCCGACGGCGCGCCCCCGCGCCTCGCCCTCGAAGGTCGCGGCGAGGATCGCCAGCGAGCCCGGGACGAGCAACGCCCCGGCGATGCCCTGCAGCGCCCTCGCGCCGATCAGGGTCTCGACGCTGGGGGCGATGGCGCAGAGCACCGAGCAGATCGCGAACCCCACGAGGCCGATCACGAACATCCGCCGGCGGCCGAAGAGGTCGCCGAGCGAGCCGCCGACGAGCAGCAGCGACACCAGGGCCAGCATGTAGGCCTCCACGACCCACTGCTGCCCGGCGAGCCCGGTGTCGAGGTCCTCCTGGATCGTCGGCAGGGCGACGTTGACCACGGTCGAGTCGAGGAAGACGATCGTCGAGCCCAGGATCGTCGCGATCAGGGTCAGGCGTTGGCTCCGCGTCACCGCCTTGAGTGTCGCAGGGACTCCTCGCCGCGCCGCGCCCGTAACAGGTGTGGAAACCCAACCGGCGAGGAGGAGTGCGATGACTCGGAAGCTGCGGTCCACGATGGTCCTCGGGGCGCTGGCTGCGACCTGCGCGCTCGGCGCCGGGACGGCCTCGGGCGACGGCCTGCCCGTGCCGTTCGACGCCGGCGACAACGTCGGCGTCGCGAACCCCGGGGGCGGGGTCCGCTACGCGACGATCGGGGCGGGTGACCGGACGATCGCGGTGCGCACGGGGGTCGGCACCGGTGAGATCCAGAGCACCGCCGCCCTGGACGGCAACTGGGGCGTCCCGCTCGTCGCCTACGACGGGACCCCGAGCGGGCTCTCCGGCGACGGGCGCACGCTGGCGCTGATCAAGCCGCGGAGAACCTTCCCGCGCGAGTCGACGAGCTTTTCCTTCCTGGACACCGCGCGCATGCGGGTCGCCGACCGGCTCACCCTGCGCGGGGACTTCAGCTTCGACGCGCTCTCCCCGGACGGGCGCACGATGTACCTGATCGAGTATCCGGACCCGCGCGACCCGACCGCCTACGAGGTGCGCGCCTACGACCTCGCGCGCGATCGGCTGCTGGCGGACCCGATCGTCGACCCCAACGAGCCCCAGGAGGAGATGGCGGGATTCCCGCAGACGCGCGCCGTGAGTTCCGACGGCCGCTGGGCCTACACGCTGTACGCCAGGGTCGGAAAAGAGGCGCCGTTCATCCACGCTCTCGACACGCAGCGCGGCGCCGCCGTCTGCATCGACCTCGACGAGCTCGGGGCGAACGGCCAGACCTGGCGCTACTCCCTGCAGCCGAGCCCGGATGGCTCGACGCTCGCCGTCACCGACCGCGGGAGCGAGCTGGCGAGCGTCGACCTGGACTCGTTCGAGGTCAGCGGCCGGCGCCAGTGCCCGTGCCGGACACGGCGATCGACGACGGGGGCAGCGGCCTGCCGTGGGCGGTGATCGGGATCGCAGGGGGCCTGGTGCTGATCACCGGCTCGCTGATCCTGTTCGCCCGCCGCCGGCCGCGCGCCGACGACGTCGAGCTCGAGCACCTCGTTCGCGACCCCGAGCGCGACCCGGGGCAGGCGGGCGAGGAGGATCGCGAGGCCGAATGCGAGCCGGTCCGCTGATCGTCCTCGCCGCGGCCGCGCTCGCGCTCGCTGCCCTGGGCGTCTCCGACGCGGGTCCGGGCGGCGGCTCGGCGGCCGGCCAGGAGCCGCAGCGCCGGGCCGGGGGTCCGCTCGCCCGGCTCGAGCACGCGGTCGCGCCGCGGACGGCGGTAGTGCGCTCGGCGACGGTGACGATCGGCCGCTCGCGCGAGGGACGCCCGATCCGCGCCGTGGCGCGCAACGGGATCGGCAACGCGCGTGGCGCCGACGGCAACGGCGAGGGGCCGCTGGTGCTCGTCTTCGGCTGCATTCACGGCGACGAGTGCGCCGGGATCCGCGCCGCCCAACTGGCCGACCGCGGCTGCCCACCGTACGGCGGCGGGCTCGTGGTCGTCGACGACCTGAACCCGGACGGCCGCGCCGCCGGGGTCAGGGTGAATGCGCGCGGGGTCGACCTGAACCGCAACTTCAGCTCCGGCTGGCGGCCGATCGGCGTTCCCGGCGACCCGCAGTACTCGGGCCCGGCGCCGTTCTCGGAACCCGAGACGCGGCTCGCCCGCCGTCTGATCCGTGCCTTGCGCCCCGACGTCACGATCTGGTTTCACCAGCAGTCCGAGCGCCTGGTGCGGGCCTGGGGCCCGAGCGTCCCGGCCGCTCGGGCGTACGCCCGGCTGGCGGGCGAGCCGTTCGCGCGCCTGCCCTGGCTCGACGGCACCGCGCCCAACTGGCAGAACCATCGCTTCGCCGGGACGAGCTCGTTCGTGGTCGAGCTGCCGAGCTCTGGCCCGGTCGGCTCGGACCGTCACGGCCAGGCGATCTTCGAGCTTCCCCGGCTGCTGCTGGAGCGCGCGGATGGCTGAGGCGCTGGCAGTCGCGGGACAATGCGGGGTGGCGATGAGTGTCGATCCAGCCTCAGAGCGACTGCCCAGCCTCATGCGAGTGGGCCTTCCCCGCGCAAGGCGCGACGGGGCGCTGGTGCGAGACGCCCAGGGAGGCTCGGCCCAGGCGCTGGAGGAGCTCTACCGACGGCACTGGCGGCGCGCGCACCGGGCCGCCTACCTGGTCGTCGGCGACTCGGCGGCCGCCGAGGACATCGCCCAGGAATCGTTCCTCGCGGCGGTCAGGGCGCTCGACCGCTTCGATCGCCGGCGCCCGTTCGGCCCCTGGCTGCATCGCATCGCCGTCAACCGGGCGATCGACTTTTCCCGCGCCCGGGCGCTGCGCGGCGAGAGCGCCCTGCCGGCGGCTCCGGAGGCGGCCGCGGCCGAGCCCGACGCGATCTCCGAGGAGCTCCTGAAAGCGCTCGGCGATCTCGATCCCGAGCACCGCGCGGTGGTCGTGCTGCGGTACGTGCTCGAGTACACGCCGGGCGAGATCGCGGAGATCCTCGAGCTGCCCCGGGGGACCGTCAACTCGCGCCTGCGCCGCGGCCTCGACCGGCTGCGGCCGGCGATCGAGGAGGGTGCTTCGTGAGCCGCGACGAGCGCGAGCTCGGGCAGCGCCTGCGCGAGCTGCGCGCGCCCGACGAGTCCGAGGCCGAGGAGCGCTCGTGGGAGGTCGTCCGCGCCGCCTACGAGGAGCGCGGGGCCCCGCCGCGCCCGAGCCGGCGCACGCGCCGCCTGGCGCTTGCGGTCGGCGGCGGCGCGGTGGCGCTCGCGATCGGGCTCAGCCCCGCGGGGGCGAAGGTCGCCGACCTGGTCGGGGACGCCGTCGGTATCGGCGAGCCCGACGCGAAGCCGGCGCTGCGCTCCCTGCCGGCGGCGGGCGACCTGCTCGTCTCCTCGCCGGCCGGCGTCTGGGTGGTGGGCGATGACGGGGCCAAGCGCCTGCTCGGCGACTACGAGGACGCCACCTGGTCGCCGAACGCCGTCTACGTCGCCGCGACCACCGGGCGCGACCTGGTCGCGCTCGAGCCCGACGGGGACGTGCGCTGGACCTACACGGCGCCCGGCGAGGTCCGCGACCCACGCTGGGCGGGCACCTCGGTCGACACCCGAATCGCCTATCGCAGCGGCTCGGACCTGCGCGTGATCGTCGGCGACGGAAACGGCGACACCGATCACCTGATCGCCCGCGACGTCGCCCCGGTGGCGCCCGCCTGGCGCCCGGTCGCGGAGTCGAAGCTCGATGGGGCGACGGCGCTCGGGCCGTACGTGCTCAGCTACGTCGACGGCTCGGGCGCGGTGCGCACGGTCGACGCCGACACGGGCGAGCGCGTCGAGACGACCCGCCTGGACCGCCTGCGACTCGCCGCCGCGCCGTCGAAGGACGGGGTCAGGCGCGCCCTCTCGCCGGTCGGCGAGAACCTCGCGACGCTCGAGCGCGTCGGCGCCACGAGCCGCCTGTTCGCGGGCGCGGTCGGCGGGCGCGCGCGGCCGCTGTTCTCGGCGCGCGGCGACCTCACCGGCCCGACCTGGTCGCCGGACGGCCGCTTGCTGCTGGTCGGCTGGCCCGCGGCCGACCAGTGGCTGATGATCGACGCCGACCGGCCCCGGCGCGTGGCCGCCTTCGACCGGATCTCGGAGCAGTTCGACCCCGGCGGCGACGGCCGGGCGGCCTTCCCGCGGGTCGACGGGTGGGCGCTTCCGGGGCCGTGACGACGGCGCGGCCGGGGCGCGGTTCCGTCCGGGCCGAGGCGTAGCCTGATCGAACATATGTTCGTGGCTGATCAAGAGCTCGCGGAGCGCCCACTCGAGCTGATCGAGCGCGAGATCGAGTCGCTGGCGGCGCGGATCACGGCCGGCTCGGCGCGCTGGCTCGAGCTGGTCGCCGAGTTCGACCGGCGCGAGGGATGGGGCGGCACCGGCTGTCGCTCGACCTGCGAGTGGGTCGCCTGGCGCTGTGCGCTCACCCCTCGCTCGGCGCGCGAGCACGTCCGCGTGGCGCGCGCCCTGCGCGAGCTGCCCTTGATCCGCGAGGCGTTCGGGGCGGGGGCGCTGAGCTACTCGAAGGTCCGGGCGCTAACCCGCGTCGCCGACCCCGAGGGCGAGGCCGAGCTGGTCGAGCTCGCCCGCCACGCCACCGCCGCCCAGCTCGAGCGCATGGTCCGCGCGGCGCGGCGGGTGACGCGCGGCCGAGGCCGACCAACAGCAGCGCGAGAGCTACCTGCGCTGGTACTGGGACGACGACGACGGGTGCCTGCACCTCGACGCCAAGCTCCCGCCCGAGGACGGGGCGCTCTTCCTCCGGGCGCTGGACGCGGCGCGCGAGGCGCTTCACGAGCGCCGGCTGGACGAAGCTCGCGGAGTCTGCCGATGACGACCGGGACGGTTCCGCGGGACCGCTCGCTGCCTCAGAGCCGAGCGGTTCCGCGGAACCGCCCCTGCCACCACTCTCTCCGTGGGACTCGCGCCACCGCCGCGTCGGCCATCCGACCAACGCGGAATCGCTTGCGGCGATCTCCGAATGCGCCCTCGCCCGCCCGCCGACGGGGCTCGGCGGCGGGGAGCGAAACCAGCTCGTCGTGCACGTCGACGCCTCCACCCTGGCCACCGACTCCCCCGGCGCCGGCATGCCCACCGGCTCGGGGAGTTGCGCCGTCGCCGACGGCCCCGGGATCTCGCCCGAGACCGCGCGGCGCCTCGCCTGCGACAGCTCCGTGGTCGCGGTGGTCGAGCGCGACGGCACGCCGCTCAGCGTCGGGCGAAGAACCCGCTCCGTCCCGCCCGCGGTTCGCCGCGCGCTGGCGGTGCGCGACGGGCGGTGTCAGTTCCCGGGCTGCGAGCGCCACCGCTTCGTCGACGCCCACCACATCGTCCACTGGGCGCGCGGGGCGGCCCGACGAGCCTCGAGAACCTGGTGTTGCTCTGTCGCAGCCACCACCGGCTCGTGCACGAGGGCGGCTACTCGGTCTCGCTCGCATGGCGAGGGCCGACGGCGCTTTCGCGACCCGACCGGTGCCGACGTCTCCCGGCCTCCCCCGCGCCGCCACCGAATCCGCCCGCCGCTGCCCCCGGCCCGGGCGCAGACCCTCACCGGCACGGGAGAGGGAATGAACCTGGGCTACTGCGTGGACGCGATGCTGGGGGCGATCGGCGGGACCTCGTAGCGGCGCTGTCGGCGATCCGCAAGCCCGGCGCAGGAAGTTCGCTTTGCCTGGAACGTGCGGCTTTCGGGAACCACATCGCTGCATGCCGAACAACGGGCACGCTGCGATGCTCCTTGTCGTGATTGCGCTCGCCCCAGTGGTACGCGAGAAGGCCGTGGCGTTCGGGGCTCAGGACTGGCTCGACGCGTTGCCCGGACTGTTGGCAGAAGTGGCGGCGGAGTGGTCACTGACGATCACCGGGAGTCTGGGGGGCGGGACGGAAGCGTTAGTCGCCGCAGTGACACTTGACGACGGCACGGCTGCGGTCCTCAAAGCGCCGATTCCGCGCGACGATGAGCCTGCGCGACGCGAAGCCATTGCGCTTCGTCTCGCCGCCGGAACGGGATGTGTGCGGCTGCTGCGTTACGACGAGCGCCGCCAGGTCTTGTTGCTGGAACGGCTCGGTCGGCCCTTGGAAGCCATGGCGGTGGGGCGTCAACAGCGCGATGAGATTCTCTGCGCCACCGTCAGGCGTGTCTGGCGACCTGCCGCCGACTGCGGACTGCCTACCGGCGCCGACGCGGGCCGCTGGTTGAGCAACTGGATCACAACTGCGTGGGAGGAGACCGGTCGGCCGTGCTCGGCCCGCGCAGTCGAGTACGCGCTGGCGTGCGCCGCACGGCGTGTCGCAGCCCACGACGACGAGCGCGCCGTCTTGGTCCACGGCGATGTGCACGCGTCCAACACGCTCGAAGGCACCGACGGTTTCAAGCTCATCGATCCCAATGGTCTGCTCGCCGAGCCCGAATATGACCTAGGTGTGATCCTGCGCGAGGACCCGATTGAGCTCATTCGAGGCGACCCTCACGCCCGAGCGCGATGGATCGCCGCCCGGACCGGCCGGAACGCTACGGCGATCTGGGAATGGAGCGTCGCGGAGCGTGTCTCGACGGGGTTGCTTGCGACCCGCGTCGATCTCCAACCGGCTGGCCGCTGTCTGCTCGCCGGGGCCGACCAGATCGCGGACGCGGTGTAAAAATCTCGCTTTGGACGAGAAGCGTCACTCACGCGTGAGGAGCGACAATTTTCGAGAACTAGGCTGAGTCCCGAGACCGATGTCCCGAGGGGTGCCACCGAACAAAGTCACGCAGGTCGATCTGGCGACGGACGCCCTGAACGGCCGGGATTTCGAGGCGTTGGCGAGCGTGTTTCATCCGGAGCTCGAGCACCACTCGGCGTTTGGCGCTGTCGAGGGCGACGTCTATCGCGGAATCGATGGCCAGCGGAAGCGCTGGGATAACGTCACGTCAACTTGGGACGGCTTCAGGATCGAAGTCGCGCAGGTCCACGATGTCGACGACGAGCGGGTGGTCGTCGTCCTGCGATTGACGGGAGAAGCGAAGGCAAGCCGACTGCCGCTGAATACTTGCGTGGGTCAGGTGTGGACCTGGCGTGAAGGGCGGGTATGGCGGATCGTCACGTACACGAATCCGAGCGATGCCCTCGAAGCAGTCGGGCTTGAGCAATAGGCGCTTCTCGTCAACGGGGCGCTTCTCGTCCTAAGCGATACTTCTGAGCTACTCCGACAGCCCAGCGGCTTCGAGGGCCTTCTTCCGCTCGGTAAAGGACTGCATCCGCACAAGCCTTCCCTCCCGGTACCGCGCCAGCCACGCCGCTTGCGGGAAATCGAGCGGCACGTTGCCTCCCCTGCCCCGAGCATGCCAGGAGCCCACGGCCAGAACCCGGTCGTCACCCAGGTCCCGGAAATCCTGCGGTCTCGGCTCGAATGCCTCCCAATCCCTCTTCATGTCCTCGATCCACTGCCGCACCCCCTCGTGGCCGTGGTAGCTCCGTCCCTCAAGGATGCCCGTGACCGGAATCCACTCGATATCCGGGTCAAGCAGCGCATAGAGGTCGTCGGTCCCTTCCGTGTACGTCCGGTTGAATGCCTTGAAGGTCCGGCGGGCAAGCTCCACGTTCTCCTGCGACATCGCCTACGCAGTATCTCGCGGAAATGCACGCTTCCCATCTTGACCTCCATGCAAAGCGATCGTTCAGCTCCCCGTCCAAAGCGCTACTTCGGAACCCCGGCGGCTTCAAAAGCCCTCTCCGGGTCGCCGTAGACCACGGCTCGCACGACCTCTCCATCGCGCAGGGTGAAGATGATGCCCTGCACAAGCTCCGCCGCCGCCCCGCTGCTTGCTCCCAGACCCCGCTGGCGGTGTACGGCGATCACCTGATCTCCGTGGTCGACAAGCTGGTCGAGCACGACCTCCCACTCCTCGAAGGGAAACGCCCCGAACCAGTCCTCCTCGAAGAAAGCCCGGACTTCGTCGTAGCCGCGATAGACGCCAAGCCCGGGAATCTCGCTCGGCGAGAAGTCATATTCGATCTCGTGCGACCAGATGCCAGCGCCGAGAAGCGCCTCGGGTCCACCTGCGTTGAACAGCCCGTAGGCTCGGCGAACCAAGTCAACGTTCTCCTGCGACATCGCCTGCGCAGTATCCCCGGAAAGACTTGCTTTCCATGCGCGACGGCGTGGACGTGGCGTAGCTGGTGGGGAGCGAGTCTCCGCCGGTCACCTGATTGGACCGACCCGAGCTGTGGCGCGACGGCCCGTAGCGGCCTTAGGGTTGGCTGATCGCTCAGCTACAGCCGCCGCCGCGCCGGTCGTGGCCGCGGACGAGGAGGCCTGTAATGGACCAGCAGATCGTTCCCGGTCGAGTCGCCCACACCCGCGGCCCCGCGGCGACAGCCCTCGCGGCGCTCGTCGTCCTGGTGGCCATGGTCACCACCGCCACGACGGCGCACGCCAGCACCACGTCGGTCTTCTACGACGGCGCGAACAACCTGGCCGCCGACCCGCAACCGTTCCTGTCCCTGGGCACCGGCTCGGAACAACACCGCGGTCGGGCAGCGGATGATGCAGGACCTCACGACGGGCGACAACAACATCGCGATCGGCCGAGCCGCACTGCAGAACGTCACGACCGGGAGCGGGAACGTCGCCTACGGCGCCTTGGCGGCGTTCAACATGAGCACCGCGGACGGCATCACGGCGATCGGGGACAGCGCGGCGGCAAACAGCACGGCGGACAGGACCACCGCCGTCGGCCAATTCGCGCTGATCAACAACACGTCGGGGTCGGGCAACACGGCCGTAGGAGCGGCAAGCGCTCGCCCTCAACCGAACGGGGTTCGAGAACACCGCGCTCGGTTTCGAGTCGCTGCTCACAAGCACTGGCAACTTCAACTTCGCCGGCGGCTACCGGGCGCTGCGCGCCAACACCGACGGAGCATCCAATACGGCGCTCGGCCGCCAAGCGATGCTGTCGAACACCAGCGGCAGCCAGAACACGGCGACCGGGGTGAATGCGTTGCTCAGCACAACAACGGCCAACTCCAACGTTGCCAACGGTTATCAGGCGCTCGTCTTCAACACGACGGGCGCCCGCAACATCGGTGTCGGCGGCAATGCGCTGCTGGGAAACACCGTTGGCAGCGACAACATCGGCATGGGCGATCGGGCGCTCTTCACGAACACGACCGGTCTCCGCAACGTCGCCGTGGGCACGAACGCGCTTGACGCGATGACCGGCCGGGACGGCAACACGGCGATCGGCTCCGACGCGCTCGGTAAGGCGAACGGTGCTCGCAACATCGCGGTCGGCAACGCAGCCGGCGCCAACCTGACCACCGGATCGGACAACATCGAGATCGGTCACCGAGGCGTCGCCGGTGAGGCGAAGACGATCCGCATCGGCACCCAGGGCACCCAGACCGCGACCTTCCTCGCCGGGGTCAACGGCGTGACGATTCCCGGCCCGGCCGCGCGTGTGTTCGTCAACGCCCAAGGCCGGCTCGGCACCGTGGTCGCGCCCGCCGCAGCGACCTCCTCGAGGACGGGCAGCGGCTCGGAGGGACGCCTGGCCAGGCTGGTCCACCGCCAGCAGCGCGCCCTGTCGCAGCAGCAGCGCCAGCTCGATGCGTTGCGCCGCGAGCTCGAGGCGATGCGCCGCTGAGGTCTTCAGCCGGCGACCGGACCTGGCCGGGTCAGTGGAGCGTCGGTCGGTAGGTGAGCTCTTGGATGTGGCCGTCGAGCGTCCGGTTCTCGACCAGCTCAAGGTCGAAGTCGGCCGCACCCTGGAAAATCGGGTCCAGCCCGGTCTGACCGGTGATGACCGGGAACAGCGTCACCTGCACGCGGTCGACCAGGCCGGCAGCCATCAGCGCACGATTCATCGACAGGCTGCCGTGCGAGCGCAACGGGACCTCGGACTCCTCCTTGAGCCGCGCGACGACGTCGACGGCGTCACCGCTCACGAGGGTCGCATCGGGCCAGTCGAGGGGGCCTTCCAGCGTCGTCGACACCACCGTTGCCGGCAGGCTTCTCATCTGCGTGACCCATGCGTCACGTACTTCGGACTCCTCGGTGCTCGACGCCAGCATCCGTGCGAATGCCCGATACGTGTTGGCCCCGAAGACCATCCGCTGCTCCGCGCCGTACGAGGTGAGGCGGTGGTCGAGCAACTCCGGGCCTTGCTTTCCCCAGTAGCCGGTCCAGTTGGCGCTGGCGGCGCCATAGCCGTCGAGGCTGGAAAAGACGTCGAACGTATAGGTAGCGGTCATGTCGTTCTCCTCGAGCGCAGTTGATCGGTGTGAGTACAGACTGGAGATCACCGCGAGACTCATCGCCGTCGGACTGACCGCGACCTCGATGAGCCCAGCGGCCCCTACGGCTCCGGCGGCTCGCGCAGCTGGTCGGCGCCGGTGAAGAAGTTGCGGTAGGCGAGCGAGGTGGCGATCAGGGCCGAGAGCGCGACGGAGCCGAGCAGGACCCAGAGCAGGATGAGTTGGAGGCGCACGGCGTCGATGGGGTCGGCGCCGGCGAGCAGCATCCCGACCATCGTCCCGGGGAAGAAGATCAACCCGGTGGTCTTGGTCGAGTCGACGAGCGCGATCGTCCCGGAGCGCAGGCTGCGGCGGACGCTTGGCGCGGCGGCCACGGTCGCCGTCGCACCCAGCGCCAGGGTCGCCTCGATCTCGCGCGCCCGGTCGGTCATCTCGTCGCCGAGCCGGTTCAGCGCCACCGCGGCGGCGGTCATCGAGTTGCCGACGACCATCCCGCCGACCGGCACCAGGTAGCGCGGCGTCGGCTCGAAGACCCCGAGCGCGACCACCAGCCCGAGCGTCGCGCCCCCGGCAACCCCGAGCGCGACCAGCAGCGGCCAGAACGCGTCCGGCACCCGCTTTGCCCGCCGGCGCGCGGTGAAGGCCCCGAAGACGACCATGACCGCGATCAGAGCGAAGACCAGCGCCAGGCTGTCGGTGTCGAAGATCGCCTGGATCACGTAGCCGATCGCGATCAGCTGCACCGCCGAGCGCACCACCGCGACCGCGATCTCGTTCTCGAGCCCGGTCCGGCGCCAGAACGAGACCCCGATCGCGATCGCGACCAGAACGAGGCTCGCCGCGACCTCGCCGAGGGTGACGTGGATCCCCGAGCTCACCGGCTCACCGGCTGCGCCCCGAGCAGGTCCGCTGTCGGGCCCTCCTCGACCGCCCGCCCGGCCTCGATCCGCACCAGCCAGTCCGACATCCGCCGGGCCTGATCGAGGTCGTGCGTGACCAGCACCAGCGAGATCCCGAGCCGCCGGCGCAGGTCGGCGAAGGTCTCCTCAACCGCGGCCTTGGTCTCGGGGTCGAGCGCCGAGGTCGGCTCGTCGAGCAGCAGCGCCCGTGGCTCCACCGCCAGCGCCCGGGCGAGCATCGCCCGCTGCTGCTCGCCGACCGAGAGCCGGGCGCCGTCGCGATCGGCATAGCCCGAGTCGAGCCCGGCGAGGTCGAGCAGCCGGTCGACGTTCGGCTCGCGCCCCGCCAGCGAGGCGGCGAAGCGGATGTTGTCGGCGACCGTGCCCTCGAGCAGCGCCGGCAGCTGCGGCACCAGCATGACCTCGCGGCGCAGCTCGAGCGGGTCGCGCTCGCGCACGTCGGCGCCGCGATAGAGGACGGTCCCGTCGTCGGGGTCCGAGAGCCGGTCGAGCAGCCGCAGGACGGTCGACTTGCCGGACCCGGAGGGCCCGGCGATGCAGCTCGCGCCATCGGGCAACCGGGCGCTGAGCTCGCGCAGCACCGGCTTGCCCGCGCGCGCAAGGCTGACCCGGCGAAGCTCGAATGCACTCGCCGCCATGCTGCGATTATCGGGCCACATGGCGGACAGCGAGCGGATGCCGCGCAACCTCGAGCCGATGCTGGCGACACCGGCGAAGGTCCCCCCGCCCGACGATGGCGGCTGGGGGTACGAGATCAAGTGGGACGGGATCCGGGCCCGCGCCTACGTCGCCGAGGGCAGGCGTGCGCCTCGCGGCCCGGCGCGGGACCGACCACACGCCCCGCTACCCGGAGCTCGCCGCGATCGCCGACGCCCTCGGCGGCCGCGAGGCGATCCTCGACGGCGAGATCGTCGCCTTCGACGAGGCCGGCAAGCCGAGCTTTCAGCTCCTCCAGCGGCGCATGGGCCTGACCACCGAGTCGACAATCCGCCTCCGCGCGAGCGAGACGCCGGCGACCTACGTCGCCTTCGACCTGCTGTGGCTGGACGGCCGCCCGCTGCTCGCCGAGCCGTACGAACGACGCCGCGAGCTGCTCGCCGAGCTCGAGTTCGACGGCCCGAGCTGGCAGGCCCCGGCTCACCACGTCGGGGACGGCCAGCGGCTCTGGGAGGCGGTGCAGAAGCAGGGCCTGGAGGGCATCGTCGCCAAGCGCCTGCAGAGCCCGTACCGGCCCGGGCAGCGCAGCCGCGAGTGGCTCAAGGTCCGCCACCGCCGCGGGCAGGAGCTGGTGATCGGCGGCTGGATGCCGGGCGAGGGCAGCCGCGGGGGACGGGTCGGCTCGCTGCTGGTCGGCCACTGGGACGCGACGCCCGAGGAGGCGGAGCAGGCTCGGGCGCCCGCAGCGACTCGTGTACGCCGGGGGCGTCGGCACCGGCTACACGCAGGAGATGCTCGACCGGCTCACCGCGCTGCTCGAGCCCCTGCGCCGCTCGGACTCGCCGTTCGAGCTCGGCGAGGACCCGGAGGTCAAGTACCGCCAGCGGGCCCGCGACCGCGGCGCCGGCCCGGTGTGGGTCGAGCCGAA
This sequence comes from uncultured Solirubrobacterales bacterium, assembly GCA_963729065.1. Lineage (GTDB taxonomy): Bacteria > Actinomycetota > Thermoleophilia > Solirubrobacterales > 70-9 > WHSW01. Next base: position 281,953 of record CAVSMS010000004.1, on the reverse strand, counting down.
GCTGGTCGGGGAGTTCGAGTTCACCGAGTGGACCCACGAGGGCACCCTGCGCCAGTCGGCGTTCAAGGGCCTGCGCGACGACAAGGACCCGCGCGAGGTGGTCCGGGAGTCCTGAACTGGGGCCGTGGCGTTGTGAGGCGGTACGGCGCTACGAGCGAACCCCGGCGGCTCGGGCGGCCCGGGCAGGGTCGGAATAGACGTCGGTGCGGATCACCTTGCCGTCGCGGAAGGTGATGACTTGGCCGTTTTCCACCTCAACGTGAGCGCCGCTCGCCTTGCCGGTGGCAATCTGTCTGTAGCGGCAGAAGACCTTGTTCTCGTTCGCGAGGAGTTCCAGCATCTCGAGGCGGTGGTCCGCCCAGGTTCCCCGCCAGAGATCCCAGAAGGACCGAAGCTCGGCCAGCCCGTTGAAAGTGTCCTGTTCAGGCCAGCCGTCAACGCGGGACAGATCCCACACGACATCCGAGGCGGAATCCGCCGCTACGGCGTCGAAGTCGCCCGCATTCCAGGCGACGAAAGCACGCTGGATGACCGCCAGGTTCTCCTGCGACATTGCCCGCGCAGTATCTCGCTCGGCTGAGCAAGGATTCTTTCTCTCCACCGATGAGAAAGGAGTGCGCGGGTAGTCTGAGGTAAGTAGATACCCATGGCTCGCGCGATCTGGACAGGCTCAATCTCCTTCGGGCTCCTCAATGTGCCCGTGAAGCTCTATTCCGCCGTCTCGAAGAAGTCGGTGAGCTTCCGCGAGCTGCGTGAGTCCGACGGCTCCAGGGTCCGCCACAAGCGGGTCGCCGAGGCCGATGGCGAGGAGGTCGACTACAACGACATCGTCAAGGGCTACGAGATCGCCTCCGACCAGTACGTGGTGGTCACCAAGGACGAGCTCGACGAGCTCAATCCGAAGAAGACCCGGGCGATCGAGATCCAGGACTTCGTCGACCTCGACGACATCGACCCGATCTACTTCGACCATCCCTACTACCTGGGACCCGACAAGGGAGCCGAGCGCGCCTACGCGCTGCTGGTCAAGGCGATGGACGAGGCGCACAAGGTCGCGGTGGCCCGCTTCGTGCTCCGCAACCGCGAGAGCCTCGCGGCGATCCGCCCGATGGAGGGCGTGCTGACGATGGCGACGATGCGGTTCGCCGACGAGGTCGTGACCCCGGGCGAGCTCGAGGACGTGCTCGGCGAGGAGGTCGAGGCGCCGAAGAAGAAGGAGCTCGACATGGCCAAGGCCCTGATCGACTCGCTGACCTCCGACTTCGACGCCGGCCAGTACCGCGACGAGTACCGCGAGGAGCTGCTGTCGCTGATCGAGAGCAAGGCCAGGGGCGAGAAGATCGCCGCGCCCGCCGGCGAGGCGCCGACGCCGACCAAGGCGCCGGACCTGATGGCGGCGCTCGAGGAGAGCCTCGCCGCGGTCAAGGGCGAGGAAGCGAAGTCGAAGCCCGCGGCGTCGAAGCCCGCGGCGAAGTCGGGCTCGAAATCGGGCTCGAAGTCCAAGTCCTCACCGAGCCGATCGCGAAGCAAGGCAAAGGCCGCCAAGTAGAGGTCGATGGGCGCGAGCTCGCGCTCACGAACCTCGACAAGGTCCTGTGGCCGGCGCGCCGCGGTGGCCGCGGGGGCTCGAAGCCGGCGTTCGCCAAGGGCGAGGCGATCGACTTCTACGCCCGGATCGCCGACACGATCCTCCCCCACCTCGCCGGCCGGCCGCTGACCAGGGTCCGCTTCCCCGACGGGGTCGAGGGCCAGCGCTTCTTCGAGAAGCGCGCCCCCAAGCACACGCCGAAGTGGGTGAAGACGGCGCCGATCGAGATGGGCTCGGTCGGGGTGCTCGACTTCATCGTCTGCAACGACCGCCCGACGCTGATCTGGCTCGCCCAGCTCGCGGCGCTCGAGCTGCACCCCTCGCTGGCGCTGGCGAAGAAGCCCGAGCGACCCACGGTGCTCGCCTTCGACCTCGACCCCGGCGAGCCCGCGACCGCGGTGGAGTGCGCCCAGGTCGCGCTGCGGCTGCGCGAGCTGTTCGACGGCCTGGGGCTCGATTGCCTTGCCAAGCACTCGGGCTCGAAGGGGATCCAGGTCTACGTGCCGCTCAACACCGCCGTCACCTACGAGCGGACCAAGACCTACGCCCGCGCCGTGGCCCAGGCGCTGGAGCGCTCCGAGCCCGACCTGGTGGTGTCCAAGCAGGACCGCAAGCTGCGCAAGGGCAAGGTCCTCGTCGACTGGAGCCAGAACGACTACTCGAAGACCACGGTCGCCGTCTACTCGCTGCGCTGCCGCCCGCGCCCCTGGGTCTCGATGCCGCTCACCTGGGACGAGGTCACCGAGCTCGCCGACGACGGCGACCCCGAATCGGTGCGGTTCGAGGCGCCTCAGGCGCTCGAGCGGATCGCCGAGCGCGGCGACCTGTTCGCGCCCGTGCTCGAGCTCAAGCAGAAGCTGCCGAAGGTCCCTGGATCCGAATAGGATCGGTCGCGTGACCGAAGCTCAGGACAGAGCGCGCGCAACCTGGTCCGCCGGCGACTTCGACGCCATCGCCCAGCGCATCTGGGAGGTCGGCGACACCCTCGTCGAGAAGGTGGGCGTGACCGAGGGCGAGCGGGTGCTGGACGTCGCCACCGGGACCGGCAACGCCGCGATCCCAGCCGCCGTCAAGGGCGGTGTCACCACCGGCCTCGACATCACCCCCGAGCTGCTCGAGGACGCGCGCGGCAACGCCGCCGCGGCCGGGGTCGAGGTGGAGTGGGTCGAGGGCGACGCCCAGGACCTGCCGTTCGAGGACGCCTCGTTCGACGTCGTGCTCTCCACCTTCGGCTGCATGTTCGCCCCCGACCACCGCAAGACCGCCGGGGAGATCGCCCGGGTGCTGGCTCCCGGCGGGCGGTTCGGCGTCGTCGCGTGGAGGCCCGAGGGCAACATCGGCAAGTTCTTCCTGACGATCGCCAAGTACGCGCCACCGCCGCCGGAGGGCTTCCAGCCGCCGCCGCTCTGGGGCGTGCGCGACCACGTCAACCGAGATCTTCGACGGCACCGGCGTCGACCTGCGATTCGAGGACGGCGCCGCGCATTGGCACTTCGACTCCTACGAGGAGACGGTCGAGGAGTACTCGACCAAGTTCGGGCCGATCGTCATGCTGCGGCCGGGGCTCGAGGCGGACGGGCGCTGGGATGACCTGCTCGCCGACCTCCGCCTCATGTACGAGGAAGTCGCCGTGCCCGACAATGGCGGCATCGCCTTCGACGGCGAGTACCTGATCACGTTCGGCGAAAAGCGCTGAGCCGCGTTTCGCCTCCGGCCTCGCTGGCTAGGGGACCCGTGTGCCCGCGCTCGAGCTGATCGGCCTCAGCAAGCGCTACGGCGACACGGTCGCCGTAGAGGACCTCGGCTTCTCGGTCGCCGAGGGCCAGGTGTTCGGCTTCGTGGGCCCGAACGGCGCCGGGAAGACGACGACGATGCGGATCGCGATCGGCGTCCTCGCACCCGACGCCGGGGAGGTCCTCTGGGACGGAGCGCCGGCCGACGTCGACGCCCGCCGGCGGTTCGGCTACATGCCCGAGGAGCGCGGCCTGTATCCGAAGATGCGCGTCGGCGACCAGCTCGCCTACCTGGCCGAGCTCCACGGCCTCGGCGACAGCGAAGCGGCGGCGGCAGCCGAGCACTGGACCGAGCGCCTCGGCATCGCGCGACCGGCTCAGCGACGAGGTCGAGAAGCTCTCGCTGGGCAACCAGCAGCGGGTCCAGCTCGCCGCGGCGCTCGTCCACGAGCCCGAGCTGCTGATCCTCGACGAGCCCTTCAGCGGCCTTGACCCGGTCGGCGTCGACGTGCTCAGCGGGGTGCTGCTCGCCTTCGCCCGCGAGCGCGGCGTCCCGGTGATCTTCTCCTCGCACCAGCTCGACCTGGTCGAGCGGCTGTGCGACGCGGTCGCGATCGTCGACGGCGGGCGCCTTGTCGCCACCGGGGGCGTCGAAGAGCTGCGCGACGAGCGCTCGGGTCGGCGCTGGCGGGTCGAGGTCCGCGGCGCGAGCCCCGACTGGGCGGCGTCGCTGCCCGGAGTACGTGCCATCGATGAGCAGGTCTACGAGCTCGAGCCAAGCGCCGATCCCGAGGCGCTGCTCGACGCGGCGCGCACGGCCGGGACGGTGATCCGATTCGGGCCCGAGGTGCCGACCCTGGCCGAGCTCTTCCGCGACGTGGTCGGCCGCGGCGGCGGCGAGCAGGGCGAAGCAGCGGAGGCGGACGGATGAGCAACCGGCACGCGATCTTCCTCACCGCCCGGCGCGAGGTCCGCGAGCTGCTGCGCAGTCGAGCCTTCCGGATCTCGACCGCGATCCAGCTCGCGATCGTGATCGCGATCGTCGTCATCTCGGGGCTGACCAGCGGCGACGACAGCGACAAGTTCGACGTCGGGTACGTCGGTCCCGAGGCCGAGCGCGTCGTCGACCAGGCGCAGAAGCGCCAGGCGGCGTTCGACGCCGAGATCACTTCGCGCGAGTTCGGCGACGAGGAGGCCGCGCGGTCGGCGGTCTCCGACGAGGACGTCGACGCCGCGGTCGTCGCCGCCGGGCTGGTCGCCCGCTCGGACCCGTCGGACACGCTCGTCTCGCTGCTGCAGAGCGCCTCGGCCTCGGTCCGCGCGACGCAGGTGCTCGAGCGGGCGGGCGTCGGCTCGAGCGAGATCCAGGCGGCGCTGGAGCCGAAGCCGCTGCCGGTGAGCGAGGTCGGCGAGCCGTCCTCGGGGAGCGGGATCGCGCTCGTCGGCAGCCTGCTGCTCTACATCGCGATCCTCTCCTTCGGGATCGTGGTCGCGACCGCGGTCGTGGTCGAGAAGTCCTCGCGGGTGATCGAGGTCGTGCTCTCGGCGATCAGGCCGATCCAGCTGCTGACCGGCAAGGTGCTCGGCGATCGGCGCTGCTCGGCCTGCTCCAGGTGCTGCTGGTGACCGGCGCCGGGCTCGCGATCGCGGTCGCCCTGGGCTCGATCGACCTCCCGAGCTCGACCGGGGAGACGGCGGTGCTTGTCGCCGTCTACTTCGTGCTCGGCTACCTGCTCTACGCCTGCGCCTTCGCCGTCGCCGGCTCGATCGTCTCTCGCCAGGAGGACCTGCAGTCGAGCTCCGCCCCGCTCTCGATCCTGCTCGTCGGCGCGTTACCTGGCGGGGATCGCGACCATCGACGCGCCCGACGGCAGCCTGGCCACCGTGTGCACGTTCCTGCCCCCGGTGGCGCCGATGGTGGTTCCCGGGCGCGCGGCCCAGGGGGCGCTGCCGGGCTGGGAGCTGGCGCTCTCGATCGTGCTCATGGTGGCATCGATCGTGCTCCTGATCTGGCTCGCGGCGCGGATCTACGAGCGCGTCGTGCTGCGGATGGGCGCCCCGATGAAGATCCGCGAGGCGCTCCGCCTGGCCCGCTGACTCAGACCGGCACCGCGCTGCGGCGCGCCGGGCGCGAGCGCAGCGCCCGGATCGCCACCGCCAGGCGCCGCAGGCCCTCGTCGATCTGGGCAGGTTCGAGGAAGCAGAAGGAGAGCCGCATGCGCAGCTCCGGGCTCTCGTCGACCGTGAGCGCGTTGCCCGGGACGTAGGCGACACCGTGGCGGACGGCCTCGTCGGCGAGCTCACGCTCGTCGAGCTGCAGGTCGAGACCCAGCCACAGGTGCCCGCCGCCGAGCGGCTCGGGGTAGGAGGCGATCGAGCCGAGATGGCGATCCACCGCCTCGCGCATGGCCGCCAGCCCCTCGGCGTAGAAGGCGCGGGCCCGCTCGGCCTGGGCCGGATAGGCGCCGGACTCCAGGTAGCGGGCGAGCGCCATCTGCGTCAGGGTCGGGCTGTGGATGTCGTGCGAGCGCTTCGCGGCGACGATCCGGTCGAGCACCGGTCCGCTCGCCGCCACCCAACCGACCCGCAGGCCGCCGGCGATCGTCTTCGAGAGCGAGTCGACGTAGACGACGTGCGCCGGTGCCTGGGATCGCAGCGATGGCACCGCCTCGCCGTCGAAGCGCAGGTCGCAGTAGATCCCGTCCTCGAGGATGAAGAACCCGTGGCGGCGGGCAAGCTCGAGCAGGCGCTCGCGTCCGGTCGGCGAGAGGTCGCGCCCGGTGGGGTTGTGAAGGCGGGGCTGCAGCGCCAGCATCCGGATCTCGCGCCGGCTGAGCAGCGCCTCGAGCGCGTCGAGGTCGAGCCCCTGATCGCCGCTGGGCACGCCGACGATCTCGGCGCCGCTGTCGCGCATCGATCTGATCACCGCGGTGAAGCTCGGGTCCTCGCAGGCGGCGACGTCGCCCGGCCGCAGGATCCCGCGGCAGGCCAGCGCGAGGCCCTGGGCGGCGCCGTTGGTGACCAGGATGTCGTCGGCGTCCTCGTGCTCGCCGCGCGTGGCCGCCAACCGCGCGAGCTGCTCGGCGAGCTCGGGGAGCCCCTGGACGTCGGAGTACTGGAGCGCGTACCCGGGGCGCTCAAGCAGCGAGGCGTCGACCGCCGCCCGGATCTCGTCGACCGGGAACAGGCGCTCGGACGGGTAGCCGACCGAGAGCGGCACCAGCCCCTCGCTGGTCGACTGGCGGTGCATCTCGGCAAGCACCCGGTCGCCGTAGGTCTCGTCGGAGGGCGGAAGCGCGTAGCGCTGCCAGGCGATCGAGTCGCCGACCGCGGCCCCCGGTGGCCGGCCGGTCCCGCGGACGAACGTGCCGCGGCCGACCTGGGAGCTGACCACGCCGAGCTCGCGCAGGCGCCGATAGGCGCGAACCGCGGTCAGGTGGTTGACGCCGGCAAGCTCGGCGAGCTCGCGCGTCGGCGGCAGCTTCTCCCCCGGGGCGAGCTCGCCGCTCGAGATCGCCCCGGTGAACAGGTCGACGAGTTGCTGCGTGACCGAGGTCTCACCGCCGCGTTCGAGGTGAGACAATTGATCTTTGTAGGACATTGATTGAGTCCTTTAGACGTTTACAATCGACGATATCGAAGGCCAAGCCTACTCAGGGGATCACACAATGTCAACCATTATCGAACTACAGCGGCCCCTCGCCATCAGGCCCGCGACCGAGGGCGACCGGCTCGCCCTGACCCGGCTCGCCGGACGGGACTCGACCACGGTGCCCGCGGGCGACCTCCTGGTAGCTGAGGTCGGGGGCGAGATCCACGCGGCCATCGCGGTCGCGACCGGCGAGGCGATCGCTGACCCGTTCCAGTCCACCCGGGAGCTGGTCGCCCTGCTTCGCCTGCGCGCCGAGCAGACCCGGCGGCGCCCCGCCCTGCGCCTCGTCGCGCGCTCGCACGCGGACCTCGCGCACGGAAGCCGGCACGCGACCGCCTGAGTACGTAATGTGACGGCCGGATGTCGCGCCGCATCTGGACGTCTGTAATCGCAACCGGGCTGGCGCTGTTGCTGGTGCCAGCGTCCGCGAGCGCGTGGCGCGAGGTTCTCAACCGCTTCCTCGGCGAGCAGGGGTCGGGCCTCGGCGCGGCTCGGGCGACCGCCAAGAAGTGCGGACCGGAGAAGCTCGGCACCTACCGGTACCGCTCCGGCGTGGTCGCGGACGGCGACAGCTTCCAGCTCGTCTTCGACGTGCGGGCCAAGCTGTCGGTCCGCGAGTCGTGGCGGAAGCTGAAGCAGGTCTCGGTCGACTACACAGCGACCAACTATCCCGAGGACCTCGCCGAGCAGGCCGCGGTCGCGCTCGACGACTTCCACGAGACCGTCTTCACGAAGTACAAGGCGGATAAGAACGGGCCGGGCGGCAAGCTGCTCGTCCGCCACGGCGAGTTGGTGATGTTCGGCAACGTGGTCGTCGAGTCGGACGAGGCGACGACCAAGTTCAACCCGAAGCCGGGCTGCTAGGCGCGGATCTTCGGCTTGCGGCTCGCCGCGGCCTCGTCGAGGCGGCGCACCGGCGTCGTGTAGGGCGCCTGGCGCAGGATCTCGGGATCCTCCTCGGCCTCGGCGAGGATCGACTCGAAGGCGTCCGCGAGCTCGTCGAGCGACTCGCGGGTCTCGGTCTCGGTCGGCTCGACCATCAGCGCCTCGTCGACGAGCAGCGGGAAGTAGATCGTCGGCGGGTGGAACCCGTAGTCGAGCAGCCGCTTGGCGATGTCGAGCGTCCGCACGCCGAGCTCGCGCTTCGCCTGGGCGCCCGAGAGGACGAACTCGTGCATGCAGCGCTCGCGGAAGGCGAGCGGCAGGTAGGTGCCGGCGCGCCCGGCGGCGAGCTTCGCGAGCAGGTAGTTGGCGTTCAGGACCGCGGTCTCCGAGGCCTCGCGCAGCCCGTCGCCGCCGAGGCTGGAGATGTAGGCGTAGGTGCGGACGAAGACGCCGAAGTTGCCCTGGAAGCCGCGCAGGCGGCCGATCGACTTCGGCAGGTCGCTGACCAGGTCGTAGCTCGGCCCGGAGCCGTTGGAGCCCTCGCGGCGGACGATCCTGGGCTGGGGCAGGAAGGGCGCGATCCGGTCCGAGACGGCGATCGGGCCGGCGCCGGGGCCGCCGCCCCCGTGCGGCTGGCTGAACGACTTGTGCAGGTTGAGGTGGACGATGTCGAAGCCCATGTCGCCGGGCCTCGTCCAGCCCATGATCGCGTTGAGGTTGGCGCCGTCGTAGTAGAGCGTGCCGCCGACATCGTGCACGATCGACGCGATCTCGTCGATGTTGCGGTCGAAGAGCCCGAGCGTGTTCGGGTTGGTGAGCATCAGCGAGGCGACGTCCTCGGTGGCCTTCTCGCGCAGGTCGTCGAGGTCCACCCCGCCCCGCTCGTCCGTGGCGACCTTCACCACCTCGTAGCCGGCCATCGTCACGGTCGCCGGGTTGGTGCCGTGCGCGGTGTCCGGGGTGAGGACCTTGTGGCGGTCCTCGCCGCGATCGGTGTGGTACGCGCGGGTCAAGAGCAGCCCGGCGAGCTCGCCGTGCGAGCCGGCCGAGGGTTGCAGCGAGACGTGGGGAAGGCCGCAGATCTCGGCGAGGGAGCGCTCCAGGCGCCACATGAGCTCGAGCGCGCCCTGGGCGCGCTTCGGGTCCTGCGCGGGGTGAAGGCGGGCGTGGCCGGGCAGGGCGGCGACCTTCTCGTTGAGCCGCGGGTTGTGCTTCATCGTGCACGAGCCCAGCGGATACGGCCCCGTGTCGAGGTCGAAGTTGCGCCGCGAGAGGCGGTTGTAGTGGCGGACGATCTCCGGCTCGGAGACCTCGGGGAGCGCCGGCGGGCGCTCGCGCAGCAGCCGCTTCGGGATCAGCGTGTCCAGCGGCGGCTCGGGGACCCCGGCCGCCGGCAGCGTCGCCGCGCGGCGGCCCGACACGGAGCGCTCGTAGATCGTCACGGCGGCCTCGCGCTGCTGCGGCGTCGGGGCCTCCGCGGTGGTCGGAGGGCCGGACGTCATGCCGACACCTCGGCCTTACGCTGCTCGTCGCCGGTCGCCCGGCGCCCGAGCGCCGACGCGAGGAGGTCGGCCAGGCGGTCGACGTCGTCGCGGCTGCGCCGCTCGGTGAGCGCGACCAGGAGGCCGTTCTCGTACTCGGGGTAGTCGCGGCCGAGCGGATATCCGGCGGCGACTCCCTGCTCGCTGAGGGCGTCGAGGACCGCGGGCACCGGAGCGTCGAGCGCGATCGCGAACTCGCGCGCCACCGGCGCGTCATGGAGCAGCTCGATGCCGTCGACCGCCGCCAGGCGCTCGCGCGCGTAGGCGGTGCGGCGAACCAGGAGCTCGCCGAGCTCGACGATCCCGGCCCGCCCGAGCCAGGCGAGGTAGACCGTGCCCGCGAGCGCGTTCAGCGCCTGCGAGGTGCAGATGTTGTGGGTCGCCTTCTCGCGGCGGATGTGCTGCTCGCGCGTCTGCAGCGCGAGGACGAAGCCGCGGCGCCCGTCCACGTCCGCGGTCTCGCCGGCGATGCGGCCCGGCATCCGCCGCAGGTGCTCGTCGGTCGCGGCGAAGAAGCCGAACGAGGGACCGCCGAAGTCGAGCCGGTTGCCGAGCGGCTGGCCCTCGCCGAGGGCGACGTCGACGCCGCAATCGCCGGGCGGGCGCAACACGCCGAGGGTGATCGGGTCGACCGAGGCGACGCAGAGCGCACCGGCCTCGTGGGCGGCGTCGGCGAGCGCCTCGAGGTCCTCGATCGCGCCGAGGAAGTTCGGGTTCTGGACGAAGACGGCGGCGGTCCGGTCGTCGAGGGCCTCGGCGAGCTCGGCCGGGTCGGTGAGGCCGCCCTCGAGCCCGACCTCGACCACCTCGGCGTCGAAGCCGCGGGAGTAGGTCTCGAGGGTCGTCCTGGAGTGCGGGTGCAGGCCGCGCGAGACGACGAAGCGTCGCCGCCCCTTGCGCGCCCCGAGCGCCAGGTAGGCCGCCGATGCGACCGAGGACGGGCCCTCGTAGAGCGACGCGTTGGAGACCGGCAGGCCGGTGAGCTCGGAGATCGCGGTCTGGAACTCGAACATCACCTGGAGCCCGCCCTGCGAGACCTCGGGCTGGTAGGGCGTGTAGGGGGTCAGGAACTCCGAGCGGGAGACGATCGCGTCGACCAGCCCGGGGACGTAGTGGTCGTACATGCCGGCGCCGATGAAGCAGGTCTCGCTGTCGGCGTCGGCGTTGCGCGCCGCGAGCGCCGCGAGCTCGTCGAAGACCTCGGTCTCGGAGCGCCCGTCGGGCAGCTCGAGCGGGCGGTCGAGGCGCAGTCCGGCGGGGATGTCGGCGAAGAGCTCCTCGACGTCGGCGACGCCGATTGCCTCGAGCATCGCCGCCCGGTCGGCGTCGGTCGCGGACGTGTAACGACTCACGGCATTGAGGCTAGCGACCCGTACGGCGACGGCCGCCCGGCGAAACCGGGCGGCCGTCACTTTGAACGCATGTGCTGCCGGGGCCCTCGCGGGACCGGCCTACGGACCGGACTAGCCGACGTTCACGAAACCCGAGTAGACGCACTGGGCCTCACCCAGCGCCGGGGAATCGCGCATGAAGTAGTCCACCTGGACGGAGAACGACTTGTCGGTCGCCACGGCCCCGGCCGTGCCGACGCTGCCGAAGTTCGGCGTCGCGCTGATGCTGCTCGTCGTCCCGGCCGCGATGTTCGCGTTACCGAACTGGGACGCGGTCGAGCCGTCAAAGACGAGGTCGTTGACATCCTTCGAGAACGAGGCGCGAAGCGTCGGGTTCCCGGCCCCGTCGCAGCTCCCCTTCAGCGTGATCGGACCGAACGTCGCGATGTTCGCGTCGGCCGTGCCCGGCGGCACCTGAGCGAAGAAGCGATTGACGGCGACGTTGTTCACCGCTGCCGCGTTGGTCGCATTCGTCGCGTTGGCCGCATTGGCCGCGTTCGTCGCGTTGTCGGCATTGGTCGCCTTGTCGGCGGTCTTCGCGCTCTTGACGTCGAGCCCGGGCGCCGCCTTGTTGATCTGCTTCTTCGCGATCTTCTTCACCTTCGACTTGGTGATCTTGCTGCTCAGGGCGTCGGTCCCCGCGATTGCCGAGCCTGCCATCGCGAAAACGAGCGCGATGACGGCAAGGACGATCGCCGGCGACGGCCGCCCGCGAGTGAACTCCATCCAATCCCTCCTTCAGGCGGGGACGTTCGCCCCCCCGGCGCCCGCTCCCCGTATTGGTTGCTCGCGCGTACCCTCTTCGCCCCGACCCCGATTGTCAAGGCTGCGTGCGGAAGCTCACTCTTCCGCGAGCAGCTCCCGGTAGGCCGCGGCGTCGAGCAGGCCGTCGACCTCGCCCGGCTCGGTGAGCCGCACCCTGACCAGCCAGCCCTCCCCGTAGGGGTCCTCGTTGATCCGCTCCGGCGAGTCGGAGAGCTCTTCGTTCACCGCCGTGATCTCGCCAGAGAGCGGGGCGATCACGTCGGAGACGGCCTTCACCGACTCGACCTCCGCGTAGGCCGCGTCCTTGGCGATCTCGGACCCCACCTCGGGCGGCTCGTAGAAGACCACCTCCCCGAGGGCGTCCTGCGCGTACCACGTGACGCCGAAGGTCGCCTGGTCGCCCTCGATCCGGGCCCAGTCGTGCTCGGGGTGGTACTTGAGCTCGTCGGGGTAGGTCTCCTCGGCCAAGTTCATCGCTCCTGTGATCGGGGGTCGTAGAGGGGCCTGGACTCTATGCGCGCCGGCCGCCGCCGCCCCCGCACGTCGATCTCCACCTCGGTCCCGGGCTCGGCGAGGCCGGCCGTCACGTAGGCCATCCCGACCCCCCGGTCGAGACAGGGCGAAAGCGTGCCGCTGGTCACCTCGCCCACCCGCTCGCCACCGGCGAGGACCGGGTTGCCCTGGCGGGGGATGCCGCGCTCGGTGAGGGCGAACGGCACCAGGCGCTCGGCGGTGCCCGCAGCGCGCGCCTCGGCGACCGCCTCGGAGCCGATGAAGCCGGTCTCCTCCGCGCAGCACCAGCCGAGGCCGGCCTCGATCGGGTTGCGATCGGTGCTCAGGTCGTTGCCGTAGAGGTGGAAGCAGACCTCCAGCCGCAGCGTGTCCCGGGCGGCGAGCCCGGCCGGGGTGGCGCCGGCCGCGAGCAGGTCGTCCCAGAGCTCGGGGGCGGCTTCGGGTGCGAGCAGGATCTCCACCCCGTCCTCGCCCGTGTAGCCGGTGCCGCACACGAGCGCCTCGGCGCCGCGTCTGGTGGCCAGCGTCGCGGTCCGCATGCGAGGCGGCAGCTCGCCGTCGACGAGCGAGCCGGCGATCGCCCGCGCTTCGGGCCCCTGGACGGCGAGCATCGCGTAGTCGCCGATGCGGTCGGCGACGTCCGCCTCGAGGTCGCCGGCGTGCTCGCGAAACCAGGCCAGGTCGCCGGCGTGGTTGGCGGCGTTGGTGACCGTCAGGTAGCGGTCGTCGGCGAGCCTGTAGGTGAACAGGTCGTCGAGCACGCCGCCGTCGGGCCGGCAGAGAACCGAGTACTGGGCGCCGCCGACCTCGAGCCGCGAGACGTCGTTGGAGAGCAGCCGCTGGAGCAGCTCGAGGGCCGCGGGGCCCGAGGTCTCGATCTCGCCCATGTGCGAGACGTCGAAGACGCCGCAGCCCGAGCGGACGGCCAGGTGCTCGGCGCGCACCCCCTCGTACGAGACCGGCATCTCCCAGCCCGCGAACTCGACCAGCTTCGCGCCCGCCGCGCGGTGACGGTCATAGAGCGGCGTGTGCCTGAGCGCAGTTGCTTCCACCGCGCTCAGGCTATCGCCGCGAAACGTGGGTCCTCAGCCGGACTGGGTCATGTGCCCGAAGACGGCGCAGCCGCTGCCGATCTCGTAGGCCGGGTCGTTGTCGTAGCTGATCACGCCGGAGACCACGGGGCCATCGGACCTCGAGACCGCGAAGGATGCGTTCCCGCGCTGGTTGTTGTTGGTCCCGTCGGAGTCGAGGCGGATCCCGCTGCCCCCGCCGTAGCTGAACACGGGCCCTGCGTCGCCGTTCCCGCTCGCCGAGAGGTTGGTGGCGGGGTCGTCGGGCGGCACGATGAGCAGCCGCTCGAGGTCGCCGGCGGCCGTGCAAGAGGCCGTCATCGTGAAGCCGTGGAACGTCGCGATCGTCGCGTCGGTCGAGCCGACCGGGATCTTGGCGAGGATCTTGACCACCTTCTGCCCGTTGACCGCGTCGGCGTTCGCCGCCGTCGCCGCCGAGCCGGCGGTCTCGGCGTTGGCCACCGAGAGCCCGGGCGCCGCCTTGTTGATCTGCTTCTTCGCGATCTTCTTGACCTTCGACTTGCTGATCTTGCTCGAGATCGCGTCGGGCCCGGCGATCGCCGTCCCGGCGACCGCGAAGATCAGAGCCACCACCGCGACGGCCATCGCCGCCGTGGTTCCCGCACCACGTGCACGCATCATGCTTCGGAGCTCCCTCCTGTCGGTTTCGGGCACCGGTTGAGGCAGCGCTCAGCCGCGCTTCCCCGCCTGCCCGCGTCGGCGGACCCTAGCGCCCTCGCCCCGTGGGGACGACGGCGTGGCCGTGCTCAGCCCCGCAGGAAGGGCGGGACGTCGATGTCGTCGTCGGAGACCTGGAGCTCGCGCCGCTCGCGATCGGCGAGCGCCCCGACCTGGCGGCGGCGGCTGCGCTCGCGCACCTGCATCGGCTTGCGGGCCAGCGTCTCGCGGCCCTCGAAGCCGGTCGCGATCACCGTCACCCGGACCTCGTCGCCCATCGCGGGGTCGATCACGGTGCCGAAGATGATGTTGGCGCCCTTGTCGGCGGTGGAGACGACGATGTCGGCCGCCTCGTTGACCTCGAACAGGTTGAGGTCGTCGGAGCCGGTGAAGTTGAGCAGCATGCCCGTCGCGCCCTCGATCGACTCCTCCATGAGCGGCGAGTTGACCGCCATCTTCGCCGCCTCCTGGGCGCGGTTCTCGCCCGCGGCGGTGCCGACCCCCATCATCGCCGAGCCCGCGTCCGCCATCACGGTGCGGACGTCGGCGAAGTCGAGGTTGATCTGCCCCGGGGTCGTGATCAGGTCGGTGATCCCCTGCACGCCCTGGCGGAGGATGTCGTCGGCCATGCGGAAGGCCTCCTGGACGGAGGTCCGGCGCTCGACGACCTCGAGCAGCTTCTGGTTCGGGACGATGATCAGCGTGTCGACCTTGGCGCGCAGCTTGTCGATCCCGTCGAGCGCCTGCTGCATGCGCCGGTTGCCCTCGAACTCGAACGGCTTGGTGACCACGCCGACGGTGAGCGCCCCGATCTCCTCCTTGGCGATCTCGGCGATCACCGGGGCGGCCCCGGTGCCGGTGCCACCACCCTCGCCGGCGGTGACGAAGACCATGTCGGCGCCCTTCAGCGCCTCCTTGATGTCGTCGCGCGACTCGGCCGCGGCGCCCGCCCCGACGTCGGGGTTGGCGCCCGCGCCGAGGCCGTGGGTGAGGTTGTGCCCGGCGGCAAGCTTGATGTCGGCCTCGCACGACTGCAATGCCTGGACATCCGTGTTGATGGCGATGAACTCGACTCCCTTGAGCCCGGCATCCACCATGCGGCTGACCGCGTTCGTGCCACCGCCGCCGGCTCCAACGACCTTGATCACCGCGAGATAGGACGACTCGACCATTTCTCCCGTCCTCAGTTCGACCCGTTTGGTTCCGTCCGAGACTCAAGGCATGCTTGAGCGTTTTTCGCTACTAGCAGCCTAGACGTCAGCGCGACCGTAGGGCATCGTGGCGCACGTGTCAATCCATGGCGCCGTACCCGGCATGGAATCGTGCAGGTCGGAAACCCTCGATGGCCGGTCGAAGGTTGACATACTTCCTAAAGTCTAAACCTACGCTGGAGGGTCGGTGCTCGTGACCGCCGGGGCGGCGCCACCCGCGGCGGGCCGGTCGGGAACGCGGACGTCGACGTAGGTGAGGCCGTCGAGCTTCGGGTCGGCGAGCACGGCGGCGGCCGCCGACCACTTGGCCCCCGCGTCGGCGCCGGTGCCGAAGCGCACCGGGATCCCGCCGCGCAGGGCGACCACGATCCCGAAGTCGTCGTCGGTGTCGATCTTCTCGATCAGAGGCCGCAGGGGCTCGGGAACGGCGCCGAGCACCAGCGCCTGCTCGAGCGCGCCTCCCTCGAGGCTGCCCGAGGGCGGCACCTCCCCCACTTCGAGCACCGGCAGGTGATCGTCCTCGGAGACCGGGACGTCACCGAGCAGGGTCCCGTCGGCAGCAACCGGGACCTCCTCGCCGCCCGACGTCACCAGCAGGGCCGGCGGGCGCTCGGTGATCTCGATCCTCATCCCGTGGGGGAAGTTCGGGTCGACGTCGACCGCGGCGACCGTCGGGTAGGCCCTTGCCGCCTGCTCGAGCTTGGCCGTGTCGGCGTGCAGGGTCGTCATCTCCTCCGACATCTGCGTGAGCTCCGTGACGATCTGCTCGCGATCGCCGCTGGTCACCCCGACGACCTCGACATCGTCGATCGCGACCAGCGAGGAGTCGCGAAGCCAGAGGAAGTAGCCGGCCGCCAGCGTGGCGCCGAGGATCACCACCAGAGCCAGCCGGTAGCGCCACGAGGCCCGGCCGAGGCCGGCGCGCGCGGCTCGAAGCGGCCGCGGACGGCTGAGCGGCCAGCGGCGGCCGGCCGAGCGTGTGCGGCGCGGACGGCGCCGGGCGGGTCGCCGGGCGGCGGCGGGCTTGCGATGCGGCGCCGAGCGCGAGCGGCGCGCGGATCCCGCCGCCCGCTTCGCCGCCGGTACCTCGGCCTTGGCGCGGCTCGCGGCGCGGCGCGGCGCGGCCTTCCGGCCGGCGGCCGAGGAGCGGCCCGCCGTCGTGCGGCGCCGGCCGGCATCGGTCGAGGCCCGGGAACGGCTCATCGGTTGAAGATTCCCGGCCCGGGCGCCGCCTCCTGCCGTCAATCGGCCGTTTCGAGCTCCCAGTCTTCGGGCCAGACGACCTCGCCCAGCACCTGGACCTCCGGCACGAGCTCGATCCCGAACCGCTCGTACACGCGCCGGCGACCGGCGGCCATCACCGCGAGCACGTCGGCGGTCGTCGCCGAGCCGGTGTTCTCGACGAAGTTCGCGTGCTTGGGCGAGAAGCGGGCCCCGCCCACCCCGAGTCCCTGGCAACCCGCCGCCTCGAGCAGCTGCCCGGCCGTGCGCCCGCCGGCGCGCTCGTCCTGGGGATCGGGGTTCTGAAACGTGGAGCCGAAGGTCTTGATCCCCGACGGCTGGGCCTCGCGCCGCATCGCGCGCATCTCGGCCAGGATCGCCTTGACCGCGGCCGGCTCCGCCGGCTCGAGCGCAAACGCGGCGCGCGAGACGATCTCGCCGGGGCGCAGGGCCGAGCGCCGGTAGGCGAACCCGAGCTCGTCCGGGGTGCGCCGCTCGACTCCGGCCGCGGCGCAGACGTCGACCCACTCGAGCACCCTGGCGAGCTGTCCGCCGTAGGCGTTGGCGTTCATCCGGACCGCGCCGCCGACCGTGCCGGGGATGTTGATCCCGAACTCCAGGCCCCCGAGGCCCCAGGCGGCGACCTTGGCAGCGGCCGAGGGCAGGCGCATGCCGCCGCCGCACACGACCCGGTCGCCCTCGCGCTCCATCGCGGTCAGGTCGCCGGCCAGCTTCAGCACCAGGCCGCGGACACCGGCGTCGGCGACGAGCAGGTTCGAGCCCGAGCCGATCACCTCGACCGCGATCGACTCGTCCGCGGCCCAGCGCAGGAGCTCGAGCAGCTCGGGCTCGGACTCCGGGCGCGCGAACAGGTCCGCCGCCCCGCCGGCGCGCACCGTCGTCAGGCGCGCGAGCGGGTGGTCGCGCTCCACTCCGGCGGGCGGCGCGCTCATCCGCCCGGCCCCTCGACCAGGGCGTCGGCGAGCAGGAACACGTCGCCCGCCCCGATGGTCACGAGCAGGTCGCCATCGCGCAATCTCGGCACGAGCGCCCGCTCGGCGGTCGCGATGTCGCGCAGCCAGAGGACCGGGCGGCCCCCGGCGTGGTCGGCGGCCGCGCGGGCGACCTCGAGCCCGCTGACCCCGGCGAGCTCGCCCACCGGCTGCTCGCGGGCCGGGTAGACGTCGAGCACGCCGACCTCGTCGGCGGCCGCCAGCGCGGCCCCGAAGCGCCGCGCGAGCGCCCGCGTGCGCGAGTACAGGTGCGGTTGGAACACGGCGATCAGGCGTCGCGGGGCGAGCTCGCGCATCGCCTCCAGGGTCGCCGCGACCTCCGTCGGGTGATGGGCGTAGTCGTCGTAGATCTCGGCCCCGGCGCGCTCGCCCCTGCGCTGCTGGCGGCGGAGCATCCCCGGGAAGCTCTCGAGCCGCGGCGCGAGACCGTCCGCGGTGCCGAGCCCGGTGAGCTCGGCGCCCGCGAGCGCCGCCCGCGCGTTGAGGACGTTGTGGGCGCCCGGGACCGCGAGCCTCAGCGGCGGCCCGGGGTGCCCGGAGTCGAAGCGCACGGTGCGCTGCCCGGCGACGATCGCGTCGACGGACCGGTCGGCGGGCAGGACGAGGTCCGAGGCGGGCTCGGCGAAGCGCGCGGAACGCCGACGTCAGCTCGGCCAGCGACGACCAGCGCGAATGGTGGTCGAGCTCGACGTTGGTGACCACCGCGATCTCGGGACGCAGCTCGAGGAAGCTGGCGTCCGACTCGTCGGCCTCGGCGACCACCCACTCGGCGTCCGGCTCCCAGCCCGCGCTCACGGGCTCGCCGTCGGCGCCCAGGCCCGGGAGCTCGCCGCCGAGCACGAACGAGCTCCGCCCGGCCAGCAGCCAGGCGAGCATCCCGGCCGTGGTGGTCTTGCCGTGGGCGCCGGCGACGGCGATCAGCCGCTTGCCGGCGCAGAGCTCGGCGAGCAGCTCGCCCCGGTGGATCACCCGCTGGCCGCGCTCGCGCGCCCTGGCGAGCTCGGGGTTGTCGTCGCCGATCGCGCTCGAGACGACCACGTCGGCGCCCGGCGGGCACGGCGGCCGGGTCGTGGCCGACGCGGGCGTCGATCCCCGCGGCGGCGACGCGGCGGAAGTACGAGCTCTCGGCCCGGTCGCTGCCGCTCACCCGGGCGCCCAGCCGGTGGCAGACGAGCGCCAGGCCGCTCATCCCGGCACCGCCGATGGCGATGAAGTGCAGCTCGCGCCCGCTCCAGTCGGATCCGCTCATCGCCGGGAAGGTTCGCCGATCGCGGCGATCAGCTCGTCGGCGACCCGGTCGGCGGCGTCCGGGCGCGCGAGGCTCGCCGACGCCTGCGCCATCGCCGCGAGGCGCTCGGGATCGGCGAGCAGGCCGGAGGCGAGCTCGCGGAGGCGGGCGGGGTCGAGCTCGGAGTCCTCGATCACGCTCGCCGCGCCCCCGGCGACCATCCACGCGGCGTTCGCGTGCTGGTGGCGGCCGGAGGCGTGCGGGTACGGGACCAGGATCGCGGGACGCCCGGCCGCGGCGATCTCGAAGATCGAGCCGCCGGCGCGGGCGAGGACGAGGTCGGAGGCGGCGAGGGAGTCGGCGAGGCCCGGCTCGTAGCGCAGCAGCGTGTAGCGCTCGGGATGCGCCGCCGCCGCCAGCGCTGCCGCGACCTCGGCGTGATCGCGGCCGCCGCTGATGTGGAGCACGTGGAAGTCGCGCCCCGCCCCCCCGGGCCCCGCGAACGCCTCCACGGCGGCGGTGTTGATCGACCGCGCCCCCTGGCTGCCGCCGAAGACGAGCAGGCAGCGGTCGCCGGCCGCGATGCCGAAGCGCTCGCGGGCGGCGGCGCGGTCGGCGTGGCCGACCTCGGCGGGCACCGGGCGGCCGGTGACCGCGTAGCGCGGCGGCTCGCGGCCCGCGATCGGGAACGCGAGGCAGACGCGGCGCGCGCGGCGGGCGAGCAGGCGGTTGGTGAGGCCGAGGTGCCGGTCGGCCTCGGTCAGCACGAGGGGGAGGCGCAGCGACAGCGCCGCGAGCCCGGCCGGGGCGGCGACGTACCCGCCCCCGCCGAGCACCGCCTCGGCGCCGCGGGCGCGCAGCACGCGCCGGGCGTCGGGCACCGCCGCGGCCGCCAGCCTCAGGGCGCCCGCGGCGTCGACCGGGTTGGTCCGCGAGAGGCCGCGCACGCGCAGCAGGTCGATCTCGTACCCGGCCGCCGGCACCGCCTCGGCCTCGGCGCGGCCGGCGGCGCCGAGGAAGGAGACCTCAGCGCCCCGGGCTCGAAGCGCGTCGGCGACGGCGAGCGCCGGCACCACGTGCCCCGCCGTTCCGCCCGCTGCTATGACGACTCTTGGCACCGCTGGATGAGCTCCTCGCCGGCGACGGGCGCGGCTCGCGCTCGCCACGCCGGCCGCCGTCGACGACGCGCAGTGTCCCATCGCGGCTCGACGGCTTGGCGGCCGACCCGACGCTGCCGCCGCGGGCGACGTTGAGCAGCAGGCCGACGCCGGCGAGAAGCACCAGCATGCTTGCGTTGCCGTAGGAGACGAACGGCAGCGGCACGCCGGTCAGCGGCGCGAGGCCGAAGACGGCGAGGAGGTTGGTCATCGCCTGGACCAGGACGAGCGAGGTGAGGCCGGCGGCGAGCAGCTTGCCGAAGCGATCGCGGGCGCCCTGCGCGATCCGGAAGCCGGCGTAGCCGAAGAGGCCGTACAGGCCGACGAGGGCGCCGATCCCGGCCAGGCCGAGCTCCTCGCCGATCACGGCGGCGATCATGTCCGTGTGCGCCTCCGGGAGGTAGAAGGCCTTCTGCAGGCTCTCGCCGAGCCCGACGCCGAACAGCCCCCCGGAGCCGAGCGCGATCTTCGCCTGGATCAGCTGGAAGCCCGCGCCTCCAGGGTCGCCGCCGGGGTGCAGGAACGACGTGATCCGCTCCATCCGGTAGGGCTCGATCAGGATCGCGAGCAGGATGACGCCGGCCGCGATCGCGGCGAGCAGCGCCGATGTCGCGCATCCGGGCCCCGGCCGCGATCAGCAGGGCGGTGATCGCGAGGCAGGTGACCAGCGCGGTGCCGAGGTCGCCGACGCCGACGATCAGGACGCAGACGCCGACCACGCCGAGCACGGGCATCATCGGCCCGATCCCGCCCTTGACGATCGCGGGCCGCGCCGCGAGGAGCTGGGCGCAGAACAGGATCAGGGCCACCTTCATCAGCTCCGACGGCTGGATCTGGATCGGCCCGAGCGCGAGCCAGGCGCGCGAGCCGTTGACCTCGACCCCGAAGCCGGGGAAGCATCGCGAGCAGGCAGAGGAAGATCGCCCCGCCGAGCATCAGCGGCGTCAGCGGCCGGAGCAGCTTCACCCCGCGCCGGGCGAGGAAGTGCATGACCACGAGCCCGAGGACGCCGAAGATCACGGTGCGCTTCAGGTAGTACGCGCCGTCGCCGGACTCGCCGAGCAGGGACGTCGTGGAGCTGGCGCTGAACACCATCACGACGCCGAAGGCGAGGAGGCAGAGGGTCGCCGTGAGCAGCAGCGAGTACTCGATCGGCGCCGACTTGCCCGACTTGCTCACCGCAGCTCCTCGACCAGGGCCCGGAAGTGCTCGCCGCGCTCCTCGTAGTCGCGATAGTGGTCGAAGCTCGCGCACGCGGGAGCCAGCAGCACCACCTCGCCGGCCCGCGTCGGCGGCCGCGGCGGCGCACGGCCTCGGCGAGCCCGTCGCAGCGGCGGCGCTCGACCCCGGCCTCCCACGCCGGCGCGAGGTCGGCCTCGAGCCGCTCGGCGGCGGCGCCGATCAGATAGGCGGCTGCGCAGCGCTCGGCGACCGCGGGGGCGAGCTCCTCGAACCCGCCGCCCTTGAGCGAGCCGCCGAGGATCGCCCGCACGCCGCCGTCGAACGAGCGCAGGGCGGCGATCGCGGCGGCGACGTTGGTCGCCTTGGAGTCGTTGACGTAGAGCACGCCGTCGATCTCGGCGACCCGCTCGAGCCGGTGCGGGACGCCGTCGAAGCTCCGCAGCCCCGCGGCGATCGCCTCGCGCCGGATCCCCAGCGACGCCGCGGCCAGCGGCCGCGGCGGCGGCGTTGGCCGCGTTGTGGGGCCCGATCAGCCGCAACTCGGAGAGGTCGAGCAGCGGCTCGCCCCACAGCTCGAGCAGCCCGTGGTGGACGACGGCGGCGCAGTCGTCGCCGTCGTCCGGCTGGTCGCAGAAGGCGACCCGGCGGCCGCAGCCGCCGAGGTCGACGCCGCTGAGCCCCGGCTCGGAGCCGTTGTAGACGCAGACGTCGTCGTTGCCCTGGTTCGCGAACAGGCGCAGCTTCGCCGCCAGGTAGTCGTCGAGGGTCCGGTGGCGGTCGAGGTGGTCTGAGGCGACGTTCAGCAGCACGCCGCACTCGGGGGCGAAGGCGTCGGTGTCCTCGAGCTGGAAGCTGGAGGCCTCGCAGATCACGGTCGCATCGGCCGGGATCTCGCCGACCAGCGAGGCGAGCGGGGTGCCCACGTTGCCGGCCACGGCGACCGGCTCGCCCGCGGTTCGCCAGACGTGTCCGAGGAGCTCGGCGACCGTGGTCTTGCCGTTGGTGCCGGTGACCGCGCAGAAGCGGTTTGGGAGTAGGCGCCAGGAGAGCTCGAGCTCGCCGATCACCGTCAGGCCCCGCCGGCGGGCCGCCGCGATCGCAGGAGCCTCGGCGGGCACGCCGGGACTCTTGACGACGCAGCGGACGCGCTCCAGCTCCGCTCCTCGACCACCATCCAGGATAATTTCGACGCCCAACCCCTCCAGCCCTGCCGCGCCCGCCGGCGAGGCATCGTCGATCCCGATCACGCGCTCCCCGCGTTCGGCGAGCAGCCGGGCCGCGGCCTGGCCCGAGCGGGCCAGGCCGACGACGAGGTACGGCCCCCCGGGCAGGGGTGGGCGCGGCTTTTCCGGGTTCACCCCGCCTAGTTTCGCCTCCTCCAACCCCGCTACCTTCCCTCCATGGAGGAACACGGCGATTCGCGGCTGAAGCGCGCCGGCGGGACCACCGGACGCTTCGTGCTCGAGATCGTCGCCGCGGTCGTCATCGGCGCCGGGGTGCCGCTGTTCTGGATCTGGGTCGGATCGGTGATCCAGGGCTCGCGCGGAGCCCAGCAGGTCGAGGGCAGCACCGCCGCGATCCTCATCATCGGGATCCTCGTCAGCTACATCGTGATCCTGGTCATCGCCGGCGCGATCCAGGGCCGCGGTTACGACAAGAGCGAGCGCGCCCCGACCCGCTATCCGTGGAACCGCAGCATGCGCGACGAGCCCTACCGGCCCGGGACCAGCAAGCTGACCCCGGTCGAGGCGGTATTCGTCGGCACCGCGGTGGTCGCATCGATCGCGATGGTGGTCTGGTTCTTCGCCCTCGCCGGCTCGCCGCTGCCGACCTAGGTCAATTCCTGTTCGAGGCGACCGACAGCGAGACGCACCTGGGCACCGCCCGAGGCGATCTGGGCGTTGTGGGCGGATCCGGAGCGCTGGGCGGAGTGGGACGATCGCGTCCAGGGTGCGACGGCCGAGGGTCCCCTCGAGGTGGACAGGGAGGTCCGGGTGAAGATGCGCCGCGGCGGGGTCGTCAGGCACCGCGTCACCGAGCTCGATGCGGGCAGCCTGCTGGCGACCGAAGCGGCGCTGCCGAGCGCGAAGCTCCGCTACCGCCACCAGCTCGAGCCGGATGGCGACCAGCTGCGCAT
Source organism: uncultured Solirubrobacterales bacterium (assembly GCA_963729065.1). GTDB lineage: Bacteria > Actinomycetota > Thermoleophilia > Solirubrobacterales > 70-9 > WHSW01. Next base: position 258,988 of record CAVSMS010000004.1, on the reverse strand, counting down.
CACGCACTCGATCACGGTCTCGGGGCCGCTGTCGTTCTTCTGGTCGCTGATGCTCGGCCGCCGCAAGATGCGCAAGGGCGTGGCCGGCTTCATCGAGCGCGAGCGCGAGCTCGCCGAGCCGAAGCACCCGCCGAAGCGGTCGCGGCGCCGGCGCAAGGGCGGCCGCGGTGGATGAGAGGCTCGTGAGCATGCAGACCGCGGGCGAGCGTCCGGCCGAACGCCTGACCGCGCAGCCCGGAGGCGGCCCCGGTGGGGTGACGGAACCGACCTATCGCGCGCTTCCGGGGCGCTCGGACCTCGTGAACTGGGCCTTCGAGGGACCGGGCTACGGGTTCATCACCCTCACCGTCGACGCGATCCTCCTGATCGTCGCGCTCGTCGCCGCCGACGCCATCAACCCCGCCGATTCGTATCTGCCCGCGTTGCTCGTGAGCCCGGTCTGCGTGCTGATGCTCGCGATCAGGCGCCAGTACGACCCGCACGCGCAGATCGGCCGCCTCGACCGGGCGGCCACGGTCGTCGGATCGACCGCGGTCGCCGCCCTGCTGGTGGCCGCCCTGGTCCAGCTGACCCACCCGACGGCGACGGCCAGCGGCCTGATCGCGATCCAGTTCGGATTCGCGACCGCGCTGCTCCTCGTGTGGCGGATGATCTGGGCCACGGTCCGCCGCCAGGCTCGCAAGCGGCGGCTCTGCGGGCGACGGGCCGTGATCATCGGCGCCGGCGACGTCGGCGCCACGCTCGAGCGCCACCTCACGCAGATGCCGCAGATCGGCCTGATCCCGGTCGGCTTCATCGACGACGGCCCGCTCACCGCGGTCGAGGCCGACCGCCGGGAGCTGCCGCTGCTCGGCACCACGACGGAGTTCGACGCGGTCGTCGACGAGACCGGCGCCGAGCACGCGATCTTCGCCTTCGGCGTCGAGCCCGACAGAACCCTGCGCCGGCTCGTGCAGCGCTGTCGCGACCGCGAGCTGACGATGGCGATCGTCCCGCGGCTGTTCGACGACGTGACCAACCGGATGGTGCTCGAGCACGTCGGCGGGATCCCGGTGTTCGAGCTCCGCCAGGTCGACCCGAAGGGCTGGCAGTTCGCGATCAAGCACGGCTTCGACCGCACTGTGGCGGCCGTGATGCTGATCGTGCTCTCGCCGGTGATCGGGGCCACCGCGCTCGCGGTCAGGCTGACCTCACCGGGGCCTGTGCTCTTCCGCCAGCGTCGCGTCGGGCGCGACGGCAAGGTCTTCGACGTGCTCAAGTTCCGGTCGATGCGCGCGGCGCCGCCGGGTGGCGACCTGCCGAAGCTCGCCGGCGACGAGGCCCCGGGCGGGGTCGAGGGCACCGACCGGCGGACCCCGGTCGGTCGCTTCATCCGCGCCTGGTCGCTGGACGAGCTCCCGCAGCTGTTCAACGTGCTGCGCGGCGACATGAGCCTCGTCGGCCCCCGCCCGGAGCGGCCCGAGCTCGTCGGGCGCTTCGCCGAGCGCATCCGCCGCTACGACGAGCGCCACCGGGTGCGATCGGGGATCACCGGCTGGGCTCAGGTCAACCGGCTCGGCCCCGGGACCTCGCTGGCCGACCGCGCGGAGTGGGACAACTGGTACATCCAGAACTGGTCGTTGTGGCTCGACTTCAAGATCCTCCTCATGACGATCCCCACCGTGCTCCACCGGTCGGAGTGACCGTGCGACGGGTCGTGGCGCTGGCCGCGGCCCTCGCGCTCGCGGCGGGGACCGCAGCGGAGGCCCAGGCCTTCGCCGGCCAGGTCCGGATCGGAGAGGGGCGGAGCCTCTACCTGGAGTGCAAGGGCAGGGCGAAGGGCTCGCCCACCGTGCTGCTCGAGGCCGGCCTGCGCAGCCGCGGCGACTACTGGAGCGTCAAGCTCGAGCCGACCCAGCCGGTGACCGTCTTCGAGGAGCTCTCCAAGCTGACCCGGGTCTGCGAGTACGACCGGCCCGGCACCACCCTCGGCACGGACGAGTTCAGCCGCAGCACGCCCGTCCCGCAGCCGCGCACGGCCGCGGACGCCGTCGCGGACCTGCGCGCGCTGCTGCGGGCCGGCCCGATCGAGGGGCCCGTCGTGCTCGCGGGCCACTCGACCGGGGGGCTGATCGTGCGCATGTACGCCAGCCGGTACCCGGGCCGGGTCGCCGGGCTGGTCCAGGTCGAGGCCCTCAACGAGTGGCTCAAGCCGCGGATGACGCCCGCCGACTGGGCCGCCTTCGACTCGCTGAACGTTGCCCCGCCCGCCGGGCTCGAGGGCTACGCCGACCTCGAGACGATCGACTTCGGTCGCAGCTTCGAGCAGATGAGACGGATCAAGGCCCGCGCCCCGCTCCGCCAGGGGCTGCCCTACGCGGTCGTCTCGCGCGGCCAGCCCACCGCATACCCGCCCGAGCTCGGGACCGCCTTCGCGCTCGACGCCGAGAGCGCCTGGAGCTTCGGCCAGGACAAGCTCGCCGGGCTCTTGCCGGGCACCCTGCACCTGCTCGCCCAGCACAGCGGCCACTACGTGATGTTCGACCAGCCCCGGGTCGCGATCAAGGCGATCAGGCGGGTCCTGTTCGAGAGCGGTTAGGACCCGATCGAGTTCTGGTACAGCACGTAACCGATCCCTGAGCAGACCGCGGCGACGATCCAGAAGCGGAGCATGATCTTCGTCTCCGACCAGGCGAGGAGCTCGAAGTGGTGGTGCACCGGCGCCATCAGCAGCACCCGGCGGCGAAACAGCTTGAAGCTGATCACCTGCACGGCGACCGAGAGCGCCTCGATCACGAAGATCCCGCCGAGGATGATCAGCAGCAGCTCGGTCTGGGTCATGACCGCAAAGGCGCCGATCGCCCCTCCTAACCCGAGCGAGCCGGTGTCGCCCATGAAGATCGAGGCGGGGAAGGCGTTGAACCAGAGGAAGCCGATCGAGGCGCCCACGAAGCAGCCGGCGAGCAGCGCGAGGTCGGCCTGGCCGTTGGTGATCGTGATCGCCATGTAGGCGAGCAGGACGATCGCGCACGAGCCCGCGGCGAGCCCGTCGAGCCCGTCGGTGAGGTTGACCGCGTTCGAGGCTCCGGCGATCACCAGGAAGGTGAAGATCAGGTAGAGCACCGGGCCGATGTGGATCTCGGCGTCGAAGATCCGCGACTCGAGCACCGGGTCGAGCCCCAGCTGGTCGTAGGCGACCCACCAGAGCGCCAGCGCGATCGCGATCTGCCCGAGCAGCTTGTAACGCGCGCCGAGAGCCCGAGCGAGCGCCGCTTGGAGATCTTGATGAAGTCGTCGGCGAAGCCGAGCGCCGCGCAGCCGACGGCGACCCCGAACACGGCAAGGCTGGCCGTGTCGCGCTTCGACAGCACCAGGTAGGGGACGGCGATCGCCAGGAACAGGATCAGCCCGCCCATCGTCGGCGTGCCGGCCTTGGAGCGGTGCTCCTGGGGGCCCTCCTCGCGGATCTGCTGGCCGAACTCCCGCAGCCGCAGCCAGTCGATGAACTTCGGCCCGAGGAAGATCGTGATCAGCATCGCCGCCATGCCCGCGATCAGCACCTCGCCGCGGTCGATCGCCCCCGTCGCGATGTCCCCGATGTCGGCGACGACCACCCTCAGGCCCCGCCGGTCGCCGCCAGGAGCGCGTCGGCGAAGGCCTCGAGCCCGACCGAGCGCGACCCCTTGACCAGCACCGCGTCCCCCTCACCGAGCATCCCGGCGACGAGCTCGGCGGCCGCCGTCGGGTCGGGGGCCCACTCGTCGGCGGCGTAGTCCCGCGCGAGCTCGCCCACGGCGACTATCGGGCCGATCCCGAGGCGGCGCGCGTGAGCGCCGGTGTCCCGGTGGTAGTCCGGCGCGGACGGGCCGAGCTCGGCCATCCCGCCGAGCACGGCGATCCGGCGGCCGGTGACCTCGAGCGACGCGAGGTTGTCGAGCGCCGCCTCCATCGACATCGGGTTGGCGTTGTAGCAGTCGTTGATCAGCACGGCGCCTCCGGGGAGCTCGAGCCGCTCGCCCCGCAGCCGGGAGAAGGATATGCGCGGCGCCCGACGCGCCATTTCGGCGACCGGGGCGCCGAGCGCGACGCCGATCGCGACCGCGCAGACGGCGTTGGCGAGGTTGTGGGCCTCGGTGAACGGCAGCTCGAACGCCGCCTCGCCCGCCGGGCTTGCGATCGTCGCCCGCAGGCCGGCGCCGGCGCGCGCCGAGTCGCGGGCGAAGACGTCGCCTCCGGGCCCGAAGGTGAGCGTCTCCAGGTCGTCCGAGAGGTGCGGCTCGAGCGCCTCGGCGTCGGCTGGGAGCACCGCGCGGCCGTCGGCGGCGAGCCCGGCGAGGATCTCCGCCTTGGCCTCGGCGATCGCCTCGATCGTCCCCAGGAGCTCGAGGTGAACGGGCCCGACGTTGGTGATCGCGCCCACGTCCGGCTCGGCGATCTCGCAGAGCTCGGCGATCTGGCCGAGACCGCGCATCGCCATCTCGCAGATCAGCACCTCGGTCTCCGGCGGCGCCGCGAGGATCGCGAGCGGCAGCCCGACCTCGGTGTTGTAGTTCTCCGGGCTGGCGTGGACTCGCCAGGGGAGCAGCGCCCGGGTGGCGTCCTTGACCGACGTCTTGCCGGTCGAGCCGGTGATCCCGACCACCGGGCAGCCGAGCTCGCGCCGCCAGGCGCGGGCGAGCGTCTGCAGGGCGAGCAGCGGATCGGACGAGGCGAGGACCCAGCCGGTCGGCGACGCGGACAGCTTGGCCGCCCGGTCCGGGTGGACGACCACGCCCCAGGCGCCCGCGGCGAGCGCCGCCTCGGCGTGGGCGCCGCCGTCGGTGCGCTCGCCCCGAAGGCCGAAGAAGAGCTCGCCGGCCCCCACCGCGCGTGAGTCGATCGTGGCCCGCGCGGGTCGGGCGTCGGAGCCGCGCACGACGATCTCCGCCCCGGTCTCGGCGGCGATCCGCTCCGCCGCGAGCTCGATCACGCTCGCGCGGCGGACGCGGCCAGCGTCCGGAGCTCGGCCTCGGTGACCTCGCGGTCGTCGAACGGGATCTTCCGCCCGTGCTCGAACTCCTGACCCTGCTCGTGACCCTTGCCCGCGATGACCACCGTGTCGCCGGGCTCGGCGGCGGCGAGCGCCAGCGCGATCGCCGCCCGGCGGTCGGGCTCGACCGCGACCTCGGCCCGCGGCCGCGGCTCGATCCCGGCGCGGATCTCGTCGATGATCGCGACCGGGTCCTCGGAGCGCGGGTTGTCGGAGGTGACCACGGCGAGGTCGGCCAACCGGGCGGCGATCTCCCCCATCAGCGGCCGCTTGTCGCGATCGCGATCGCCGCCGCAGCCGAAGACGCAGATCAGGCGACCGTCGGCGACCGTGACCTGGCGGGCCGAGACGAGCACGTTCTCCAGCGAGTCGGGCGTGTGGGCGTAGTCGACGATCACCGCGAACGGCTGCCCCTCGTCGACGGGCTCGAACCGGCCGGGAACCCGGTCGGCGTCGGCGAGCGCCGCGGCCGCCTCGCCGAGGCCGACGCCGAGGGCCCCGGCGACCCCGATCGCGCAGAGCGCGTTCTCGACGTTGAAGCGACCCGGCAGCGGCAGGACCACCTCGGCCTCGGCGTCCGGGCCGAGGCAGTGAAAGCGCGATCCCGAGGCGTCGAAGTGCAGCCCGGTGGCGCGCAGGTCCGCGCGCTCGTCCCCGGCGGCCGAGAAGGTCGTCGCCTCGAACTCCGCCGCGAGCTTGTCGCCGTATGGGTCGTCGACGTTGATCACCGCGCGCTCGGCCCGCTCGCCCGCGAACAGGCTGCGCTTGGCGAGGAAGTAGTCCTCCATGTCGGCGTGGAAGTCGAGGTGGTCCTGGGTCAGGTTCGTGAACGCCGCGACGGCGAACCGGACACCGTCGACGCGGTGGAGCGCCAGGGCGTGCGATGAGACCTCCATCGCGCACGCGCGGTCCCCCGCGTCGGCCATCCGGCGGAAGGTCGCCTGGAGCTCGATCGCCTCCGGGGTCGTGCGCTCGACCGGCTCCTCCGCCCCGCCGACGATCCGCTTGACGGTGCCCAGGAGCCCCGTCTGCACGCCGGCCCGCTCGAGGATGTGGCGGATCAGGAACGCGGTGGTGGTCTTGCCGTTGGTCCCCGTGACCCCGGCGACCCGCAGCTCGAACGTCGGGTCCTCGTAGAAGCGCACGGCGGCGTGGGCCATCGCCGCCCGGGCGTCGCCGACCACCGCCTGGACGACGTGCGGGTCGAGCTCGAGCCGTCGCTCGACCACGACCGCGGTCGCGCCCGCCTGCACCGCGAACGGCGCGTACTCGTGCCCGTCGACGGTGTGCCCGGGGATGCAGAAGAACAGGTAGTCCGGGCCGACCCGCCGGCTGTCGTACGCGAGGCCGGAGACATCGACCCCCGCGTCCCCGGCGATCTCGATCACGTCGGCGCCGGCGAGCAACTCCCGAAGCTCCATCTCCCCCAGTCTAGGAACCCCTTGCGCGGAATCGCGGCGGCGTAGGATCGCGCTCATGGACCGCCGGACTCAAATCGAGGTCACGGAGCACGAGCGGGGCGGCTGGATCCGCGCCGAACGGCCAGCCGACCGCCGCCTTCGCGGCTTCCTCGCCCGCGATCCCGTTGGCTTCGCCGACCACGGCACGGCGCCCCTCTCCTGGGTGGACATGCCCTCGACCTCGGTCAGCGTGATCCTCGCCTGTGGCGACCCGTACCCCGGCCTGCCGGGCGCCTTCGCCGCCGGGCTCGCCGAGACGTGGTCGACGGTCGACCTCGGCGCCTGCGGGTCGAGCATCGACCTGAAGCTGACCCCGCTCGGCGCCTATCGGCTGCTCGGCGTGCCCATGGACGAGCTCGCGGGGCGCACGGTGGACCTCCGCGAGCTGCTCGGGCCGGCGGTCGACCGTCTGCTCTGCGAACTGGCCGAGACCGACGACTGGGGGCTCCGGCTCGACCTCGCCGAGGGCCTGCTCGCCGCCCGTGCCGGTGCGGGCGCCCCGGTGTCCGCGAGGTCGCATGGAGCTGGCGGCGGCTGATCGAGAGCCGCGGCGCGGTGCGAATCTCCGACCTGGCGGGCGAGGTCGGCTGGAGCCACCGTCACCTGATCTCGCGCTTCAGGCGCCAGGTCGGGCTGGCGCCGAAGACCGCGGCACGGGTGATCCGCTTCCGGGCCATGCTCGCCGGGCTCGGCGCCGGTCGCGCCGGGCTCGCCGACCTTGCCTACGAGCACGGCTACAGCGATCAGGCGCACCTGAACCGCGACTTCCGCGAGTTCACCGGGACGACGCCGACCGGCTATCTGAAGCGGGTCAATTTCGTTCAAGACGGTGGCGGCGGACCGGTCTAGCCTCGCTCGCGATCCCCACCGAAAGGAGCTCCGATGAGCGACGACGCCCGCCAATCGATTTTCCCCGCCCTGAGCTACCGCGACGCGAACGCGGCCATCGAGTGGCTCGGCGAGGCCTTCGGCTTCGAGCCCGAGCAGGTCCACCGCGGCGAGGACGGCTCGGTCCAGCACGCCGAGCTGCGGCTGGGTACGAACCTCGTGATGCTCGGCGAGATGCGCGAGCCCGGCTGGATGGGCGGCGAGGCCGCCGATCCGCTGCGCTCGACGATCAGCCTCTACGCCGTCGTCGCCGACCCCGACGCCCACCACGAGCGCGCCGTCGCCGCGGGAGCGCGGGTCGTGCGCGAGCTCGAGGACATGGACTACGGCTCGCGCGAGTACAGCGCCCGCGACCTCGACGGCAACCTGTGGTCCTTCGGGACCTACGACCCGGGCGGGATCCCCAAGTAGGGGAGCGCGAACTCGGCGATCTCGCCGAACGCGGGTGCGGCGACGGTGCCGCCGTAGATGTCGCCCTTCGGGTTGTCGACCACGACCGCGACCAGCAGCTGCGGGTCGTCGGCGGGGGCGAAGCCGACGAACGAGGCGACGAACTCGGTGTCGGAGTAGACCCCGTCGACGACCTTCTGCGCCGTGCCGGTCTTGCCGGCGAGCTTGTAGCCGGGGACGCTGACCTCCTGGGCGGTGCCGCCCGCGGCGAGCACGCCCTCGAGCATCTTCTTGATCTTGGCCGCGTTGTCGCGGGTGATCACGCGCTTGCCCGGGTCGTGGGGCAGCTTCTGCCCGTCCTCGGAGAGCACCAGCCGCGGCTCGCGCAGGACGCCGCCGTCGGCGATCGCCGAGTAGGCGGCGGCCATCTGCATCGGGGTCACCGACAGGCCCTGGCCGATCGGCAGGTTGCCCATCGTCGAGCCGGAGTACTCGTCGACGGGGATCACGATCCCGCGCTCCTCGCCGGGAAACTGGACGCCGGTCGGGCTTGCCGAACCCGAACCTGCGGATCCAGTGATCGAAGTCCTCGCCGCCGAGCTCGAGCCCGATCTTCACCGCGCCGACGTTGGAGGAGTACTTGAGGATGTCGGCGACCGAGTAGCTGACGTAGCCGCGCGCGTGCGACTCCTCGATCACCCGGTCGGCGACCTGGATCGTGGGCGGCAGGTCGAACATCGTGTTCGGCGTGACCAGGCCCTCCTCGAGCGCGCCCGCGACCGTGAACGCCTTGAAGGTCGAGCCGGGCTCGTAGTTGAAGCCGGTCGCCATGTTGCCGAGCGTGTCGGGGTCGAGGTCGCCGGGCTCGGAGGGGTTGAAGCCGGGCCAGTTCGCCATCGCGAGGATCTCCGAGTTGCGCGGGTCCATGACGATGGCCGTCGCCCCGTCGGGGTGGTAGGTCTGGCCGATCCCGGAGAGGACCCGCTCGGTCTCGGCCTGGAGGCTGGCGTCGAGCGTCAGCTCCAGGTCGGAGCCGGTCTGGGCGCCCTCGATCGTGTTGCGCTCGAGCTCGTCGCCGAGCCCGTCGCGGACCACCTCGCGCTCGCCGTCGGTGCCGTGGAGGACCGTGTCCTCGGAGGCCTCGAGACCGGTGAGCCCCTGGTTGTCCACGCCGACCGTGCCGATCACCTGGCCGGCGAGCTGGCCCTGCGGGTAGATCCGACGGCTGTCGGGAAGCATTCCGATCCCGGGCAGGTCGAGCTCGGCGACCTTCTCGGCCTCCGAGAGCGTCGCCTTGCGCTCGAGGTACGCGAACCCGGACTCGCGGTCCGCGATCGCGGCGAGGACGTCGTGCTCGGAGACGTCGAGCACCTTGGCCAGCTTGTGCGCGGTCTCCTCGGGATCCGTGACCTGGTACGGGGTGGCGAAGATGCTCGCCGCGTCCTCGGAGACCGCGAGCGCCTTGCCATTGCGGTCGTAGACCGTCCCGCGTGAGCCCGGGACCTCGACCATCTCGACCTGCTGGCTCTGGGCCTCGGCGCTCAGGCTGCCGCCGTTGATGCCCTGGACCCAGGCGGCGCGGACGATGACGAGCGCGAGAAGGACGACGAACGCCGCGAACAGGAGACCGAGACGGCGGTCGATCAGGGTCACGGCGCGCCCACGCCACCGCCGTCGACCTCGGTCGAGGTCTCGACGGGCGCGGTTTCGACGGGCGCGGTCTCGACCGGCGCCGTCGCGGTGTCCGTCGGCGCGACCTCCGGCTCCACCGAGGTCTCGGGGGCGACCGGGGTCGTGGCCGGATCCACCGGGGCGGTGGCCGTGTCGGTGGCGGTGTCGGTGGAAACCACCGGGGCCTCCTCCACCGGGGCGACCGGCGCGACGTACGCCGACGTGTCGAGCTCGCCGGAGCGCAGCCGCTCGGCGGCCTTGGCGGCGTCGCCGGACGAGGTGCTCAGGTAGCGGATCGACCCGGGCGGCGCGAAGACGAGGCCGAGCTGCTGCGCCGCCGCCTGCACCTGCTGGCTCGAGAGCTTGCTCGCGAGCTCGGTCCGCAGGGCGGAGTTCTGGCGCCGCAGGTCGTCGGCCTGCTGGCCCGCGGTGCTCGAGGAGGCGCTGAAGCTGAGCGCCATCACGTTCAGGCCGACGATCCCGACCAGCAGCGCCCCGAGCAGGCCGATCCACAGCCTGCCCCGGGTCAGCCAGACGAAGATCCCCCGGTCGGCGATCCCGCCCACCGCGCCGACCGTGCGCACGGCGGCCACCGGGACGAAGCCGGTGATCGGGGTCGAGCCCCGGCGCCGGCGGCGAGGGGCGGGCGAGCCCTTGGTCCGCGAGGGGCGCGGGGAGCGCGCCGGTGCCGTGGATCTGGCCGTCGCCGTGGATGCCATCGCTCTACCTGGGCGCCCTTTCGGCCCCGCCACCTTCGGTTCCTGCGTCGCCGAGCTTGCGCGCGACCCGCAGCCGGGCCGAGCGCGAGCGTGGGTTGCGCTCGATCTCCTCCTCGGAGGACTTGACCGCGCGGCGCGCGAGCAACTCGGCCTCGGGCTCGTGGCCGCACCGGCACACCGGGAGCTCCGGCGGGCAGACGCAACCGCGAGCGAGGTCCGCGAACATGCGCTTGACCCGCCGGTCCTCAAGGGAGTGGAAGGAGATCGCCGCCAGCCGACCGCCCTCGGCGAGCATGCCCCAGCCGGCTCGCCAGCCCCCGATCGAGCGACTCGAGCTCGGAGTTGACCGCGATCCTGATCGCCTGGAAGGTGCGCTTCGCGGGGTGACCGCGGCCGAAGCGGTAGGCGGGCGGAACGGCGGACCGGATCGCCTCGACCAGCTCGCCGGTGGTCGCCAGCGGCCGCCGGCGCGAGATCTCGGCCGCGATCGAGCGCGCGTGTCGCTCCTCGCCGAGCTCGCGGATCGTGGCCTCGAGCCGCTTCGCCGGCCACTCGTTGACGACCTCGAGCGCGCTGAGCGGCTGCGAGGTGTCCATGCGCATGTCGAGCGGGGCGTCGTAGGAGTACGAGAAGCCGCGCTCCGCCGCGTCGAGCTGCAACGACGAGACCCCGAGGTCCATGATCAGGACGTCGGGTCGCAACCCGTCGGCGGCGAGCCGCTCGAGCACGTCGGCGAAGTTCCCCGGCTCGAAGCGCGCTGCGCTGGCCAGGTCCGGCTCGAGGTCGGCGAAGCGCTCGGCGGCCGCGGGGTCGCGGTCGATCGCGATCAGCATCCCGGTGGGACCGATGCGGTCGGCGGCGCGCCGGGCGTGGCCGCCCCAGCCGAAGGTGCAGTCGACGACCACCTCGCCGGGCTGCGGGTCGGTGAGCGCGATCAGCTCCGTGGCGAGGACTGGGAGGTGCTCGGTCGCCATGTAGGTCAGTGTGGCCATCGGGGTCAGCCGGACGCCGCGGCCAGCTCCTCGGCCAGGGCGCTCGCCTGGTCGGCGAGCTCGTCGGCGTGCGCGTCCCAGCGCTCCGCGTTCCAGATCTCGATGTGGTCGCCGACGCCGATCACCTTGCACGGGCCGCGCAGGTCGGCGTGGTCGATCAGGTGCTTGGCCAGCCGCACGCGGCCGGCCGCGTCGAGCGACTCGTCGGCGGCGGAGGCGTTGAACCGCCGGTACATCATCCGCCCCTTCTCGCTGAGCCGGTTGAGGTTGGCGAGAAAGCGCTGCGTCCAGTCTTCATAACCCTGCGGCGTGTAGAGCTCGACGCAGGGGTCGAGGCCGGCGACGAGAACGATCCCATCGGACAGCGGCCCGCGCCAGCGGGCCGGGACCGTGAGCCGGTCCTTTGCGTCGAGGTTGTGGTCGTACTGACCGCGAAAGGCCATCTCTTGCAACCAATGAGTGAGGAAGATCTGGGCCGGAGTGGCGAGGTGGGAGGAACCTCACCACCCCGGCCCCTGGGTCAACTGATTGGGCCACGCTAACCCACTGTGTCCCACTTTGCAACACGATGGTGATTGGGGATTTGAACCGATCCGTCGGACGGACTTGCTACCCGGCGGCTCGCGCGCGTTTTTTTCCCATTGCGAAGCGCCTCCGGCCGCCCGCCGGCGGCCGCTGACGGGCCCGGGCAGACGCCCCGGATGCAACGGCGCTTGCAGATAGGCTGCGCGCCGTGAACGCCAGCGAGCCACCCCCGGGCGCCGAGCCGGCCCTCGACGAGGCGCCCGCCCCCGCCCCGATCCCCGACGACGCCGGCGACACCCGTGGGCGGCACCTGCGGCGCCTGGCGACCCACCCCGTGACCCTGATCCTGGGCGGCGTCCTGGTCGCCGCGGCCCTGATCGGAGGAGCCGGCGCCGGCAACATCGCGATCGGCGCCGCGGTGGCCGGTGGGATCGTGCTGCTGATGGTGCTGATCGTCTGGTTGCTCGCCAGCGGGCGCGCCAGCCAGGACTTCTTCAACGCCTACGCCGGCGGGCGCGGCCTGACCAGGATCGACGGGCGCTCGAACCTGCCGCCGGTGACCCCGCTGCTGCAGAAGGGCGACAAGCGCTACGCCGAGCAGCGTTTCAACGGCGTCCTTCCCGGTGGCATGGACGGGAGCCTCTGCCTCTACACCTACGAGGACACCACCCGCGATTCCGACGGCGACCGCCAGACGACCTACATCCACTACACGATCGCGATGACCCAGCTGCCGGCCACCGCCCCCCTGATCCAGGAGATCTATTGCCAGCGGCGGGTCGGCTTCCGGTTCATGGACTCGGCCGAGGACGTCTTCCGCCGCCGCCAGCGCGTCGAACACGAGTCGGAGGCGGTCGACAAGCGCTACGAGATCTTCATCGGCGCCCAGGACAGCATGAACCGCGCCCGCCAGATCCTCTCCCCCAGCTTCCTCGTCTGGCTCGACGCCCACTCGCCCGAGGCGTACGCGTTCGAGCTCTGCGCCGGGACGCTGGTGTGCAACGTCAAGGGCCACAAGAAGACCGCGGCCGAGCTGGACGCGCTCTGCCAGGCGTCCGCGGCGGTCGCCCGGCGGCTCGCCGAGGAGGCCGACGAGCTGATCGACGTGCCCGGCCCGCCGCCGCAGGCCTGACCGCGGAGCCGCGGATCGAGCTCTGGCACGAGATCACGGGCGAGGGCCCGCCCGTGCTCCTGCTCCACGAGGGCATCTGCGACGCCGACATGTGGGAGCCGCAGTGGGCGACCTTCCCGCCGCGCCACCGGACCGTGCGCTGCGACCTGCGCGGCTTCGGCCGCACGCCGATCCTTCCCGAGCCGTACTCGAACGCTGCCGACGCAATCGAGCTCCTCGAGCGGCTCGAGCTCGGGCCGGCGGCGCTCGTCGGGATCTCGCTGGGCGGCCGGGTGGCGCTCGAGGTGGCGATCGCGCGGCCGGAGCTGGTGAGCGCGCTGGTGGTGGTCGGTTCCCCGCTCCCCGGCCACGACTGGTCCGAGACGGTGCGCCGCTTCGGTGACGAGGAGGACGAGGCGCTGGAGCGCGGCGACCTCGACGCCGCGGTGGAGGCGAACCTGCGGATGTGGGTCGACGGCCCGCGGCGGGGCCCGGACGAGGTCGATCCCGGGCTGCGCCGGCGGGTCGGCGAGATGCAACGGCGGGCGTTCGAGCTGCAGCTGCCGGTCTGGGAGACGGCCGACGAGGAGCTCCTGGTGCCGGACCTCGACGAGCGGCTCGGCGAGATCGGGGTCCCGGCGCTGATCATGGTCGGCGAGCTCGACGTGGCCGACATGCACGAGATCGCCGGGCTGCTCGCGGACCGGATCCCGGATGCGCGGCGGGTCGAGATCGCCGCCACCGCGCACGTCCCCAGCCTCGAGCGGCCGGCCGAGTTCGACCGGCTGGTGCTCGAGTTCCTGGCGCGAGAACTAGGGCGCCGCGACCATCGCGGTGCCGCCGCCACGGCGCTCCGGCTCCGCGGCCGCGAGCAGACCGCCGCCGGCGAGGAACTCGATCCCAGTGGCCGCGCCGATCTCGGGGGGATCGGCGTCGACCGGGACGAGGCGGTGCCCGTAGAGGGCCCTCAGGGCGCTGCCCTCGGGTGAGCGGCGGAAGGCCTCCTCGGCCGTGGTGACCTCGGAGTTCTGCTGCGACGCGCGCGGCGCGGCGATGGCCTCGGGGAGCGTCCTGCCGAGGTCGAGCCGCTCGAGCAGGATCTGCAGGACGGTGGTGATGATCGTCGAGCCGCCCGGGGAGCCGAGCGCGAGCACCGGCTGTCCGGCGCGGGTGACGATCGTCGGCGCCATCGAGCTGCGCGGCCGCTTGCCGCCGGCGGGCGCGTTCGGATGCCGGGGCTCGTCGTAGTTGAAGTCCGTGAGCTCGTTGTTGAGCAAGAAGCCCCAGCGCGGGACGACGATGCCGTTACCGCCCGTCGACTCGATCGTGAACGTGTAGGCAACCGTCGTGCCATCGCGGTCGACCACGGTGAGGTGGGTGGTCGACTTGCCCTCGCGGTCGATCCCGACCCGGCCGGGCGGCGCGTTGTCGTCCGGCTGCCCCGGGTCGACGGGGCCGGCGTCGGCGGCCTGGTCGGTGATCAGCGCCCGGCGCTCGGCGGCGAACGAGTCCGAGAGCAGCCCGGCGAGCGGGACGTCGAAGTAGGCCGGGTCGGCGACGTAGGCGTTGCGGTCGGCAAACGCGTACCGCGAGGCCTCGAGGAAGCGGTGCAGCGCCTGGGCGCGGTCGAGGCCGAGCGGCGAGTAGCCCTCGAGGATGTTGAGCGCCTCGCCGACCGTCGAGCCCCCGCTCGAGGGCGGCGGCATCCCCCACACGTCGTAGCCGCGGTAGCCGACGCGGGTGGGCTCGCGGACCAGCGCCTCGTAGCCCTTCAGGTCGCCCTTGCCCAACAGCCCCGCGAGCCACTCGTGGTCGGCGTCCGGGGCGACCGGCGGGCGCCGGGCCGTCCTCGCCATCGCGGCGGCGATCGGGCCGCGGTAGAAGCCGCGGGCGCCGAGGCGCCCGATCCGCTCGTAGGCGCGGGCCATGTCGGGATTGCGGAGCGTGGTGCCGACGTCGCGCGGGGTGCCGTCGCGGTCGAGGTAGATCGCGGCCGTGGAGGGCACGTCGTCGAAGAAGTCCCGGTTGAGGTCGATCTGGCCGAAGAACGTCCGGTCGACGCGGAAGCCGTCCTCGGCCACCGCGATCCCCGGCTGCAGCGCGCGCCCGAGCGAGCGGGTCCCGTAGCGGTCGAGCGCCAGCTCCCAGGTCGCGACCGTGCCGGGCACGCCGGCCGAGAGGCCGCTGTAGCGGGCGGCCTCGAATTCCAGGGGCTCGCCGCCGGCGAAGAACGAGCGCGGCGTCATCGCCGCCGGCGCCGTCTCGCGGCCGTCGATGGCCGCCACCCGGCCGTCGGGCGTGCGCACGAGCATGAACCCGCCGCCGCCGATCCCCGACGAGAACGGCTCGGTGACGCCCAGGACGCCGGCCGCGGCGACCGCCGCGTCGACCGCGTTCCCGCCGTCGCGGAGGGTCTCGATCGCGGCCTTCGTCGCCAGCCGATCGACGGTCGCGGCGGCGCCTCCGGTGCCGGTCGCGGTGGGCTCGGCGCCCGCCGGAGCGGGCGCGACGAGCGCGAGGATTGCGGCCACCGCGACGATCGGTCCCCTGCCCTTCACACCCTCTCCCCTACCCCCGATGGCCGCGGCCACGCCACGACCTCCTAACCTGATCGGCCGATGGCCTCCGAGTACATCTTCACCATGCACCGGGTCTCGCGGACCCATCCGCCGGACAAGACGGTGCTGTCCGACATCTCGCTGAGCTTCTTCCATGGCGCCAAGATCGGCGTCCTGGGGCTCAACGGCTCGGGCAAGTCGACGCTGCTGCGCATCATGGCCGGGGTCGACGACGGCTACCGCGGCGAGGCGCAGCTGAAGCCCGGCGCCACCGTCGGCCTGCTCGAGCAGGAGCCGCAGCTCGACGAGGCCAAGGACGTGCGCGGCAACGTCGAGGACGGCGTGCGGGAGCTCCGCGACCTGGTCGACCGCTACAACGAGGTCGCGGCCAACTACTCGGACGAGACCGCCGACGAGTTCGCGCGGCTGCAGGACCAGATCGACGCGGCCGACGCCTGGAACCTCGACACGATGCTCGACACGGCGATGGACGCCCTGCGGCTGCCGCCCGGCGACGCGGACGTGAACAGGCTCTCCGGCGGGGAGCGGCGCCGGGTCGCGCTCTGCCGGCTCCTGCTGCGCGCCCCGGACCTGCTCCTACTCGACGAGCCCACCAACCACCTGGACGCCGAGTCCGTCGCCTGGCTGGAGAAGCACCTCGAGGAGTACAAGGGCGCGGTCGTCGCAGTGACGCACGATCGCTACTTCCTCGACAACGTCGCCGGCTGGATCCTCGAGCTCGACCGCGGTCGCGGGATCCCGTTCCAGGGCAACTACTCGTCCTGGCTCGAGCAGAAGACCCAGCGGCTGGAGCAGGAGCAGCGCGGCGACAAGGCGCGGGCCAAGACCCTCGCCGCGGAGCTCGAGTGGGTGCGCGAGAACCCCAAGGGCCGGCGCAAGAAGTCGAAGGCGCGCCTGGCGCGGTACGAGGCCCTGCTCGCCGAGGACCGCAACGTCAAGCTCGACGACGTCCAGATTCACATTCCCGCCGGCCCGCGGCTCGGCAGCAAGGTGATCGAGGCGGCCGGGCTGACGAAGGGCTTCGGCGACCGGCTGCTGATCGAGGACCTGTCCTTCTCGCTGCCGCCCGCCGGGCTCGTCGGCGTGATCGGGGCCAACGGCGCCGGCAAGACGACGCTGTTCCGCATGATCGTGGGCGACGAGCCGCCCGACGCCGGGACGCTGGAGCTCGGCGAGTCGGTGGAGCTGGCATACGTCGACCAGTCGCGCGACGCGCTCGACCCCGAGAAGTCGGTGTGGGAGGAGATCTCCGACGGCCACGACCAGATCGCGGTCGGCGACCGGCAGATGAACTCCCGCGCCTACACGTCGGGCTTCAACTTCAAGGGCTCCGACCAGCAGCGCAAGGTCGGCACGCTCTCGGGCGGCGAGCGCAACCGCGTTCACCTCGCGAAGCTCCTGCGGACGGGCGGCAACCTGCTGCTGCTCGACGAGCCCACGAACGACCTCGACGTCGACACGCTGCGGGCGCTCGAGGAGGCCCTGCTCGCGTTCGCCGGCTGCGCGGTGATCATCTCGCACGACCGGTGGTTCCTCGACCGCATCGCCACCCATGTGCTCGCCTTCGAGGGCGACTCCGAGGTGGCCTGGTTCGAGGGCAACTTCGAGGCCTACGAGGAGAACCGCCGCGAGCGCCTCGGCGCCGCGGCCGACCGCCCGCACCGGATCACGTACAAGAAGCTCGTCGCGCGCTAGAACAGGCTCCCGATCGCGTCCACGGCGGCCTTGCCGAGGAAGATCTCGAGGAACACCCCGGCGACGAGCACGACCAGGCCGACGGCCAGAAAGATCACGTCCTCGAGCAGGACCGCCAGGGAGATCAACACGGCGCCGAGGGCCGGAAGCGTGTCGAGACCGGTGAACGGTGGCGCGACGAACGCCGCCACCGAGGCGGCGATCACCACCAGCCCGAAGACGGAGTTGCTCACCCGCGAGCCGAACAGGAACCGAAAGCGCGGCCGCGACAGCCGTTCCAGGCGGCCGATCAGCTTCATCAATCCCGCGAGGAAGCGCTTCTGCTTGTCCCCCGCGAGCTCGAGGCGGCGCCACTTCTGCGGCAGCCAGATGTCGTCGCGGCCGACGACCAACTGCGCGGCGAGCAGCACCGAGATCACCTCGAACACGTGGGTGACCCCGCCGGTCGGCAGCGGCAGCGCCGGGACGCCGAGCAGGATCACGAAGAGGATCGCGAAGCTCTTCTCCCCGAACAGATCGATCAGGCCGCCGACCGTGTGCCCGCCGGGCCGCGCGAGCCAGTCGCGCAGCTCCTCAGAAAGGGAGGGAACCGGCGCTGAGATCGGCCACCACCCAGTCGCCACCCGCTTCGCGCAGCTGCTCCACCGAGTACTCGCCGGTGGCGACGCTCACCACCCTGACCCCCGCCTCGTGTCCGGCCTCGACGTCGAGCGGGGTGTCGCCGATCGCGATCGAGCCCTCGCGGTCGAAGCTCTTCCCGGCAACCCTGGCGGCGCGGTCGAGCGCCTTGCGACAGACGTCGGCGCGGTTGTTCGCGTCCGAGCCGTACCCGCCGAAAGCGAAATAGCGGTTGAGGTCCGCGCGGGCGAGCTTCGTGTGGGCGGCGGGCTCGGTGTTGCCCGTGATCAGCCCGACGAGCCGGCCCTGTGCGGTGAGGCGCTCCAGTACGTCGACCACTCCCGGCATCACCTCGTAGCCGGGGGAGTTCTTGACCTCCTCGTCGAGATAGCGCTGGCGCAGCGCCATGAGCTTCGCCATCTCGTCGCCCTCGGGCTCACGCCCGATCGCGCCGCGGAAGCATTGGAGGCCGACCTCGGGGTCCGGGACCCCCTTGCCGGTGTAGTCGGGAACGTTGACCGAGACGTCGTGGAGCTCCAGGAAGGCGCGATGCCACGCCCGGTCGGAGGCGCCGCCGGTGGAGATCAGCGTCCCGTCGATATCGAATAACAGCGCGGCGGCTACGCCGCCGCCTTGGCCCAGTCCGGCGCTAACCACCGGTGCGGTTCTCGCGATAGCGGCGGATGAGCTCGTTGGTCGAGCTGTCGTGGTCGAGCTCTCCGTCGCCCTGGAGCTCCGGGATGATCGCCTTGGCCAGCACCTTGCCCAGCTCGACCCCCCACTGGTCGAAGGAATCGATTCCCCAGACCGTCCCCTGCGTGAACACCGAGTGCTCGTAGAGGGCCACGAGGCTGCCGAGCGTGCCCGGGGTCAGCTTCGTCGCCAGCAACACGTTCGTCGGCCGGTTCCCCTCGAAGACCCGGTACGGCTCGTCCGCCTCCTTGCCGAACGCCAGCGCCTCCGCCTGGGCGAACACGTTCGACATCAGCAGGTCGTGGTGGTCGCCGAGCGGGTTGAGGGGCTCGTAGAAGCCGATCAGGTCGCAGGGGATCAGCTTCGTGCCCTGGTGGATCAGCTGGTAGAAGGAGTGCTGGCCGTTGGTCCCCGGCTCGCCCCAGTACACGGCGCCGGTCTCGTAGTCGACCCGCGCGCCGTCGAGCGTGACGTGCTTGCCGTTCGACTCCATCGTCAGCTGCTGCAGGTAGGCCGGAAAGCGCTTGAGGTACTGCTCGTAGGGCAGCACGGCGACGGTCTGGGCCCCGAAGAAATCGCCGTACCAGACCGCGAGCAGCCCCATCAGCGCCGGCAGGTTCTCACCCGTGGGCGCCTCGCGGAAGTGCTCGTCGACGGCGTGGAAGCCGGCGAGCATCTCGCCGAAGCGCTCGGGCCCGATCGCGAGCATGGTCGAGAGCCCGATCGCCGAGTCCATCGAGTAGCGGCCCGCCGACCCAGTCCCAGAACCCGAACATGTTGTCGGTGTCGATGCCGAACTCCGCGACGCCCTTCGCGTTGGTGGAGACGGCCACGAAGTGCTTGGCGATCGCGCCTCGTCCCCGCCGAGCCCGGCGAGCACCCAGCGGCGGGCGCTCTGCGCGTTGGTCATCGTCTCGAGGGTGGTGAAGGTCTTCGAGGAGACGACGAACAGCGTCTCGGCCGGGTCGAGGTCGCGGGTCGCCTCGACGAAGTCGGTGCCGTCGACGTTGGAGACGAAGCGGAAGGTCATGTCGCGCCGCGAGTAGTGGCGCAGCGCCTCGTAGGCCATCACCGGCCCGAGGTCCGAGCCGCCGATCCCGATGTTGATCACGTTGCGGATCGGCTCGCCCGTGTGGCCGGTCCAGTCACCCGACCGGACCCGCTCGGCTGAAGGCGCCCATCCGGTCGAGCACCTCGTGGACCTCCTTGACCACATCGACGCCGTCGACGATCAGCGAGCGCTCGCGCGGCATCCGCAGCGCCACGTGCAGCACGGCCCGGTCCTCGGTGACGTTGATGTGCTCGCCGCGGAACATCGCCTCGCGGCGCTCGGCGAGCCCGCACTCGTCGGCGAGCGCGACCAGGAGCTCCATGGTCTCGTCGGTGACCCGGTTCTTCGAGTAGTCGAGGTAGAGCCCGGCGGCCTCGGCGACCAGCCGGGTGCCGCGGTCGGGGTCGGACGCGAACAGGTCCCGCAGGTGCGCGTCGGCGACCTGCGCGTGATGGGCCTCGAGCGCCCTGAAACTCTCCCGCTCGCGCAACCGCGGTCATGGCCGGCTATGCAATCAGGTCGCGGCGGGCGCCGCAGGGGCGTCGGACGGCGGCTTGGGAGGCGGAGCGCCCGAATGCCGCGCGACCCGCTCCTCGAACACCGCGGTGATGTCCTCGAGGCGCTTGCCCTTGGTCTCCGGGACGAGGCGCTTGCAGAAGAAGAACGTGACCACGCAGATCGCGGCGTAGAAGAGGAAGGCGCCGCCGCGGCCGAGGGCGTCGATCAGCAGCAGGAAGGTGAGCGAGACGAGGAAGTTGAACATCCAGTTCGCCATCGTCCCCACCGCGGCCGCCTTGCTCCGCACCTCGAGCGGGTAGATCTCGGCGTTCAGAAGCCAGAAGATCGGCCCGAGGCTGACCGCGAACGCGGCCACGTAGAGCATCAGGCTGCCGATCGCGACCACCGAGCCCGCGGTGCTGCCGGCGCCGACGATGAACACGAGCGCAAGCCCGGTCAGCGCGATCGCCATCACCGCGCTGCCGATCAGCAGCAGCGGCCTGCGGCCCGTGCGGTCGAGCAGGCGAATCGCGACCAGGGTCATGCCGACGTTGACGATCCCGACCGCGACCGAGGCCAGGATCGCTGCGGCGGACGAATCGACGCCCGTGTACTGGACGATCGTCGGCGCGTAGTAGATCACCGTGTTGATCCCCGAGACCTGCTGCAGGACCGCGAGCCCGACCCCGACCACGAGCGCCGCCTTGACCACCGGGTGCTTGAGGTCGGACCACGTGCCCGGGCTTCGCCGAGACCTCCCCCTTGATGTCGACGATCTCCTGCTCGATCGTGTCCGGGTCGCCGGAGCGGATTCGCGCCAGCACCGCCCGGGCCTCGAAGTCGCGCCCGGCCATCACCAGCCAGCGCGGGCTCTGGGGCATCTTCAGCATCCCGGCGAAGAGGAAGAACGCGGGCACGGCGCCGAGCCCGAGCATCCAGCGCCACTCCTCGCTCGAGTCGAAGGCGAGCCCGACGACGTAGGCGACGACGATCCCGATCGTCACCGCGAGCTGGAAGAAGGTCACGAGGCGGCCGCGGATGTCCGGCGGCGCAACCTCGGAGATGTAGACCGGGGCCGTCGCCGAGGCGAGCCCGATCGCGACGCCGAGGATCACGCGGGCGATCACCAGCACGGCCGTGCCCGGGGCGGCCGCGCAGATCAGCGAGCCGACCACGAAGACGATCGAGGAGGCGATGATCAGGATCCGGCGCCCGTAGGCGTCGCTGAGCCGGCCGGCGAACGCGGCGCCGAGCACCGCGCCGATCGGGACCGCGCCGACCACCATGCCCGACTCGAAGCTCGTCAGGTGGAAGTCCGGGGTGATGAACAGCAGCGCCCCGGCGATGACGCCGGTGTCGTAGCCGAACAGCAGACCGCCGAGCCCGGCGATCGCCGCGGTCATGACTACGTTGCGACCGACCTGACGCGCATCGATCCGCTCACCTTCCATGGCGGCGCCAGCCTATCCCGAAGGACGTGCCCGGCTTGCAGGAACTATGCCGCCGGAGCGCGCGATTCGGCGACCGCGCCGAGCAGCCCCATGGCGATCGGCGGCACGCGGCCCTCCGGATCGGCCGTCGGGCTCGTAGGCCGTCAGCGCCACGGCGCGCACGCGCTCGTCGGCCAGCAGGGCCCGAACCGACGCTTCCAGCTCCGCGGCCGAGATCCCATCCGCCGCCGCGTAGCGGTTCACGCGCGCCACCGAGGAGTCGAGCACGTCCAGGTCGACGTGCAGGTAGATGCCGCTCGGGTTCGGTTCCATCGCGGCCACGGCCCCGACGACGGTCGCCGGATCGGCGAGCGAGGCCGCCGGAAGGTGGTTGATCGCCGAGGCCTCGAGCCGGGGCCGCTCGGGCTCGTCGAGCGCGCGGGCCCCTGCGAGCACCACGGCCGACTCGGGGATTGGACGCGTCCCCGGGACCTGCGCGGCGAGGCCCTGCCAGGCGTCGCCGACCAGAATCGCCATGCCCATGCCGTCGAGGTAGCCGTAGACGGAGGTCTGGGGCTCGTTGAAGTCGCCGTGGGCGTCGAACCAGACAACCCCGGCGCGGCCTCGCCGAGCCCGGCGACGACGCCGACGGCCGCCAGGCAGCTGCCCGACAGCACGACCGCGAACTCGCCCGCATCCCGGGCGGCGCGGACCTCCTCGGCCAGCCGACCGATGACCTGGAAGCTCGTGTCGATCTCGTTGTCGTCGGGCTCGTCGAGCTCGATCAGGATGGTCTCGACGGCGGCGCCCTGCGCGGCCAGCGCCTCAGCGGCGCCCCGCTCGAGCAGCAGCTCGGGGCCGAGGCCGACGCCGTCGCGCAGCCGCCCGAGCTCGTACGGGGCGACGATCAGGCGGATGTCGGCCACGGGGCCTACGCGGCCGAGGGCGTCTGTGCGGCGATCGTTCCGAGCAGCTCGTCCCAGGACTTCACGAACGCGTTCGCCCCGTCGTCCTGGAGCTTGGTGGCCAGCGCGTCGGTGTCGATGCCGGCGTCGTTGAACGCCTTCAGGACCTCCTCGGCGTCGCCGCCGTCGATCGGCAGCGTCTCGCCGGCCGTGCCGTGGTCGGCGAACGCCTTCATCGTCTTCTCCGGCATCGTGTTGACCGTGAACGGGGCCGCGAGGCCCTCGATGTAGAGGACGTCGGAGGCGTCGGGGTCCTTGGTGCCCGTGCTCGCCCAGAGCAGCCGCTGGGCCTTCGCGCCCTCGTTGCGCAGCCGCATCGCGCGGTCGGAGTCGAGCAGCTCGCGATAGGCCGCATACGTGCGCTTGCCGATCGCGAGGCCGAGCTTGTCGCGCAGCTCGTCCGGGACGGTGTCGGTGACGGCCGCGTCCCACCGGCTCACGAACACCGAGGCGACCGACGCGACGTCGGGGTTGAGGCCCGCCTCGACCCGCCGCTCGAGCCCGCGCATGTACGCGTCGGCGGCGCCGAGGTACTGCTCACGGTCGAACAGCAGCGTCACGTTGACGGGGATGCCGGCGAAGATCGTCTCCTCGATCGCCGTGCGTCCCGCCTCCGTGCCGGGGATCTTGATGAAGAAGTTGTCCTCGGCGCGGCCGTAGAGCTCGGCGGCCTGCTTGATCGTCGCCTGGGCGTCGTCGGCGAGCTTCGGGGAGACCTCGAGCGAGACGCGCCCGTCGATCGTCGTGCGGTCGTGGACCTCCTTGAACAGGCCCGCCGCCCGGCGCAGGTCGGTGAGCGCGAGCTCGAAGAACAGCTCCTCGCCCTCCAGGCCCTGCTCGGTGAGCTCGGCGACCTGCTCGTCGTAGGCGCTGCCGCCGCCGATCGCCTTGTCGAAGATCGTCGGGTTCGACGTCAGGCCGGTGACCGAGTAGTCGGAGATGTAGGAGGCCAGGGTGCCGTCGTCGAGCATCGTCCGCGTGATGTTGTCGACCCAGAGGCTCTGGCCCAGATCGTGAAGTTGCTGGGTTGGCTTCATTGCGTCTCCTTACCGTCGAGCAGGTTTCGGGCCGCCTCGACCACCTTCTCGGGCGTGAACCCGAACTCGTCCAGCACGTCCTTGAGCGGCGCCGAGGAGCCGAAGGTGTGCATGCCGATCTTCGTCCCCTCAGGGCCGACGTAGCGGTCCCATCCGAGGGTAGAGGCCTCCTCGATCGAGATCCGGGCGGTGACGCTGGGCGGCAGGACGCTGTCGCGGTACTCCTGGTCCTGGCGGTCGAAGAGGTTGAAGGAGGGCAGGCTGACGACCCGAGAGCCGACCCCGTCGGCGGCGAGCTTCTCGTGCGCCTGGACGGCGAGCGCGACCTCGCTACCGGTTGCGATCAGGATCAGCTCGGGGTCGCCGTCGGCGGCGTCGGCGAGCACGTAACCGCCGCGGCGCAGGCCCGCGGCGGGAGCGTAGACCGAGCGGTCGAGCACCGGCACGTTCTGGCGCGTGAGCACGAGCGCCACCGGGCCGTGGGTGCGGTCGATCGCCTCCCGCCAGGCCTCGACGACCTCGTTCGCGTCGCAGGGGCGGATCACGATCAGGCCGGGGATCGCGCGCAGCGAGGCGAGCTGCTCGACCGGCTGGTGGGTGGGGCCGTCCTCGCCGAGGCCGATCGAGTCGTGGGTGAAGATGTGGATCACCGGCAGCTCCATCAGCGCCGAGAGCCGGATCGCCGGCCGCGCGTAGTCGGAGAAGGTCAGGTAGGTCGACCACGACGCGCGCAGCTTCGTCAGCGAGAGCCCGTTGACGACCGCGGCCGACTCGTGCTCGCGGATGCCGAAGTGCAGCTGCCGCCCCGCGCGGTCGGCGGGCTGGAAGTCGCCGCCGCTGGTCTTCTCGTCCAGGCGCACCGAGGTCGAGTCGGTGAGGTCGGCGGAGCCGCTCAGCAGCCAGGGCAGGTTCGCCGCGATCGCGTTCTGCACCTGGTTCGACGCCTTTCGGGTCGCGATTCCCTTCGGGTCCGGATCGAAGCTGGGGATGTCGCGGTCCCAGTCGTCGGTGAGCTCGCGCCGCTGCATCGCGTTGAGCTGCCGCTCGAGCGACTGGTGCTCGCGCTCGTAGCTGACCAGCAGCTTGTCCCAGCCCTCGCGCAGCTCGGCGCCGCGGGCGCCGACGCCCTCGGTGAAGCGCTCGCGGACGCCGTCGGGGACCAGGAACTGCGCGTCCTCGGGCCAGCCGTAGAAGCGCTTCGTCTCCCGCACCTCCTCGTCGCCGAGCGGCTCGCCGTGCGCTGCGGCGGTGTCCTGCTTGTGGGGGGAGCCGTAGCCGATGTGGCTGTGGACGACGATCAGCGTCGGCCGGTCCTCCGTGGCCTTGAACGCGTCCAGGGCGCGGGTGATCTCGTTGAAGTCGTTCGCGTCGGGGATCCGGGTCACGTTCCAGCCGTAGGCCTCGAACCGCTTCTCGATGTCGTCGCTGAAGGTGATCTCGGTCTCGCCGTCGATCGAGATGTGGTTGTCGTCGTAGATCCAGCAGAGGTTGTCGAGCTGCTGGTGGCCGGCGAAGGAGGCGGCCTCGTGCGAGACGCCCTCCATCATGTCCCCGTCGCCGCAGATCACGTAGGTGTCGAAGTCGAACATCTCGAACCCCGGCGGTTGAAGCGCGCCGCCATCCATTTCGAGGCCACCGCCATCCCGACGGAGGTCGCGACGCCCTGGCCGAGCGGTCCGGTCGTCGTCTCGACGCCCGAAGCCCAGCGGTACTCGGGATGCCCCGCGGCCTTCGAGTCGCGCTGGCGAAAGCTCTCGATGTCGTCGAGGGTGATCGAGAGCCGTCCCTCGACCTCGTAGTCGGGATCGACCGCCCGGACCCCGGCGAGGTGCAGGAGCGCGTAGAGCAGCATCGAGGCGTGGCCGGCCGAGAGCACGAAGCGGTCGCGGTTGGGCCAGATCGGGCTGCTCGGGGTCGAAGCGCAGGAAGCGCTGCCAGAGCACGTACGCGAGCGGCGCGAGGGCCATCGGCGTCCCGGGATGGCCGGAGTTGGCCTTCTGGATCGCGTCGATGGAGAGCGTGCGGATCGTGTTGACCGCGAGCTCGTCCACCTCGTCGAAGGGCTGCTCTGCGGTGGCCACGGGCTCAGCCTAACGAGCCGGTGCCCTGGTTATGGTTACGCGCCTGACACCGGACCTCGACAACGAGAAGCGGCTCGCCGCGGAGGCCGCCGCGAAGCTGGTCGAGGACGGGATGCTCGTCGGGCTCGGGACCGGCTCGACCGTCGCCCATCTGCTCCCGGCGCTCGCCGCCCGCGACCTCGAGATCCGGTGCGTCGCAACCTCGGTGGCGACCGAGGAGCGGGGACGCGAGCTCGGCCTCGCGGTCGAGCCGTTCGAGGGCATCGAGCGCCTCGACATCGCAATCGACGGCGCCGATCAGATCGCCCCCGACGGCTGGCTGGTGAAGGGCGGGGGTGGCGCGCACACGCGCGAGAAGATCGTCGCCGCGGCCGCCGAGCGGTTCGTCGTGATCGCGGACTCGTCGAAGCCCGTGGACGAGCTCTCCGCGCCGATCCCGCTCGAGCTGCACGGCTTCGGGCTCGCGGCGACGCTGCACGGGCTCGGCGAGGTGGCGATCCGCGAGGGCGCGCCGGCGTCGCCCGACGGCGGCGTCATCGCCGACTACTCGGGCGCCGTCGGCGACCCGATCCTGCTCGCGGCGCGCCTCTCGGCCACGCCCGGGGTGGTCGACCACGGGCTCTTCCCGCCCGGCCTGGTCGGCGACGTGATCGTCGCCCGCGGCTCCGAGGTCGAGCGCCGCTCGCTCTAGCTCGGCGTCGGCCTCGGCGCTGGCGATCAGCGTCGCCTTGCGCGCCCGCACCCGCCCGGCCGGGATCGACGGATCGCCGACGCGCAGCTTCGCCAGCCCCTCGGGCTTGTCGGCGCCGGTGACCAGCCAGAGCACCTCGCCCGCGGCCTCGATCGCCGGATAGGTGAGCGTCATCCGCCGCCGGCCCTGGTACTCGCCGGTGACCGCGACCAGCCGGTCGGTGACCTCGAGCACCGGATCGCCGGGGATCAGGGAGGCCGTGTGGCCGTCGGGCCCGAGGCCGAGGTGGACGAGGTCGAGGGACGCCGGAAGCTCGTCGGCGTAGCGGGCGGCGGCGGCCTCGAGGTCCTCGTCGTTGACCGGCATCGGCCGCACCCGGGCGACGCCGGCGGGCGGCAGGCTCTCGACCAGGTGGGTGAGGTTTCGGTCGGGGTCGCCGGGCGGCGCAATTCGCTCGTCGACCTGGAAGACGTCGATCCGCTCCCAGTCGAGCTCGTGCTCACCGAGCAGCTCGAACATCCGCCACGGTGCGTGGCCGCCGCTGACCGCGACCGAGAACGAGCCCCTGGCGGCGATCGACTCCGCCGCCGCCGCGGCGATCACCTCGGCGCCGCGCGGCCGCCGCCGCCTCCGGGTCGGGCACCACCTCCTCGGTCACGCCCGGAGGGTCCCCGCCCTACTTCTTCTCGTCGTGGCCGCCGAACTGCTTGCGCATCGCCGACAGCACCTTGTCGGCGTAGTCGTCGAGCCCGCGGGAGGCAAAGCGCGAGTAGAGCGCCGAGCTGAGCACGGGCGCCGGCACCCCCTCCTCGATCGCCGCGATCGAGGTCCAGCGGCCCTCGCCGGAGTCCGAGACCCGGCCCTCGAAGTCGTCGAGTGTCGGCGACTCGACCAGCGCCGCCGCCGTCAGGTCGAGCAGCCAGGAGCCGACCACGCTGCCGCGGCGCCAGACCTCGGCGACCTCGGGGAGGTCGAGCTCGTACTGGTAGTACTCGGGGTCGGTGAGCGGCGCGGTCTCGGCGTCGGCCTCGCGCTCGTGCTTGCCGGCGTCGGCGTTCTTGAGGATGTTGAGGCCCTCGGCGTAGGCGGCCATGATCCCGTACTCGATCCCGTTGTGGACCATCTTCACGAAGTGGCCCGCCCCGTTCGGGCCCGCAGTGCAGGTAGCCGTTCTCGGCGGTCGAGACGTCACCCTCGCGGCCGGGCGTGCGCTCGGCCGAGTCGACTCCGGGGGCGATCGTGGCGAAGATCGGGTCGAGCCGGCCGACCGCGTCGTCGGGGCCGCCGATCATCAGGCAGTAGCCGCGATCGAGCCCGAAGACGCCGCCGCTCGTGCCGCAGTCGATGTAGTCGATCCCCTTCTCGGCGCAGGCGGCAGCGCGGCGGATGTCGTCGCGGTAGTAGGAGTTGCCGCCGTCGATGATCGCGTCGCCGGATTCGAGCCTCGACGACAGCTCGTTGACGGTGCTCTCGGTGATCTCGCCGGCCGGGACCATGACCCAGACGGCGCGCGGCTTGTCGAGCTTGGCGACGAAGTCGTCGAGCGAGTCGCCGCCGGTGGCGCCCTCGCCGGCGAGGGTGGCGACCGCGTCCGGGTTGACGTCGAAGACGACGCACTCGTGGCCGTCGCGCATCAGGCGCCGAACCAAGTTCGCGCCCATCCGCCCGAGGCCGACCATGCCGAGCTGCATGCGCCGCATACTAAGCGGGTCGCGCCCGGGATAGTCTGCGGGTCCGATGCCGACCGAAGCCGACATCCTGGTGATCTTCGGGATCACGGGCGACCTGGCGAAGAAGATGACCTTCGAGGCGCTCTACCGGCTCGAGCGCCGGGGCGAGCTCAACTGCCGCCGGATACTCGGGATCGCGCGCAACAAGTGGGACCGCGACGAGCTCGACGGCAAGGCGCGGGAGTCGATCCAGGCCAAGGTCTCGGACCCCGACGAGGAGGCGATCAAGCGGCTCGATGAGCGGCTCGACTACGTCCAGGGCGAGTTCGACGAGCCCGAGCTCTACAAGCGGCTGGCCAAGGAGATGGGCGAGTACGAGCAGGCCGTCTTCTACCTCGAGGTCCCGCCGTCGCTGTTCGGCATGGTGGTCAAGGGCCTCCACGACGCCGGGATCACCAAGGACGCGCGAGTGGTGTTCGAGAAGCCGTTCGGCCACGACCGGGCCTCGGCGCAGGAGCTGAACGCGGAGCTCTGCAAGGTCCTGACCGAGGATCAGATCTACAGGATCGACCACTTCCTCGGCAAGGAGCCGGTGATGGACATCCTCTACCTGCGGTTCGCGAACACGATCCTGGAGCCGGTCTGGAACCGCCAGTTCGTCGACTCCGTGCGGATCACGATGGTCGAGAACTTCGGGGTCGACGACCGAGGGAGCTTCTACGACCCGGTCGGCGCGCTGCGCGACGTGGTCCAGAACCACCTGCTTCAGATCCTCGGCCTCGTCGCGATGGAGCCCCCCTCCGCCGGGCCTGCCGACGCCGACGCGATCCGCGACCGGCGCACCGACCTGTTCCGCGCGATGCCCGCGGCCGACCCGACCCGCTACTTCCGCGGCCAGTACCGCGGCTACCAGCAGGTCGACGGGGTCAAGCTCGGTTCCGACACCGAGACGTTCGTCGCGCTGAAGCTCGAGGTCGACAACTGGCGCTGGACCGGGGTGCCGTTCTACATCCGCGCCGGCAAGGCGATGCCGGTCGAGTCGACCGAGATCAGGGTCGTCTTCAAGCGCCCGCCGCGGCTCGGGATCGGCGGTCGCATGGTCCCCGACCCCGACGAGCTGATCATCCGGGTGAAGCCCGAGCCCGGGGCCGAGATCTGCCTGATGGCGAAGAAGGCGGGCGAGGACGCCCTCCACCGGGTCCACCTCGACCTGCTCTTCGACCAGCAGGACTCCGAGCAGCCGGAGCCGTACGAGCGCCTGCTCCGCGACGCGCTGCGCGGCGACCCGCAGCTGTTCCCGAACTTCGACGCGATCGACCAGACCTGGCGCATCGTCCAGCCGCTGCTCGACAACCCGCCGAAGGTCGAGCCCTACGACCCGGGTTCCTGGGGCCCCGAGGCAGCGAGCCACCTGCTCGCGGGCCACGGCGCCTGGCGCAAGCCGTGGCTACCGGATAGCAACGACGACTGACGGGCGCCGGGCGCCACTTCGGCTGGCCGGGGCGACGCGGGCGTTGGTATTGGCAGGTAGTGGTCGCCGCGGCTGCGACATGGCGACCGCGTACGTGCTTGGCCGCTCCGCACCGGCGTGACCACCGGGAGGTGGAATCAGCGACGCGCCGACCGCGAACGTCACGCCGCGCGACCAGCCACTGCTCGACCCGCGTCACCCGACGCCGTCCGGCCCGCCGACCGCGCGGCGTTAGTGCTCGTCGAAGAGGAGCGACGCGCCGATCGCCCCGCCGAGGTCGCCCAGGGCGGCCACGTGCATGGCCGGGGGGCGTTCGTCGACGAACAGGTGCGGGTGCATGTGCTTGGCGATCTTCTCGACGTAGGGGTCGCCGAAGCGGACCCCGAGGCCGCCGCCGATGATCACCGCCTCGACGTCGAGCAGGTTCACGGCCGAGGCGACTCCGGCGCCGAGCGCCTCGAGCGCCTCCCCGATGAGCTCCTCGGCGAGGTCGTCGTGGTGGTCCAGCGCCCGCTCCCAGATCCCGCTCGTGAGCCGGTCGCGGTCGCGCTCCTCCATGATCTCGAACAGCTTCGTCTTCCTCCCCTCGTCGTGGAGCTTGCGGGCCCGGTGCTCCATCGCGCCGCGCCCCGCGTAGGCCTCCATGCATCCCCGGCGTCCACAGGGACAGTGCCGCCCGCCGTCCTTGACGACCATGTGCCCGATCTCGCCGGCGGCGCCGCGCCCGGTCCAGCGCTTGCCGTCGAGGATCAGGCCGCCGCCGACCCCCGTGCCCCAGAAGACGCCGAGGATCGAGCCATAGGGCTTCCCGGAGCCGAGCTTGAACTCGGCCTCGGTGGCGACGTCGACGTCGTTGCCGATCCGCACCTGCGTCCCGAGAGCCTCGGCCAGCGTGGGGCCCAGCGGAAAGCTGCCCTCCCATCCCGGGAGGTTGCGGGCCTCCGCGACGTCCCCGGTCTCCTCGTTCGTGTCCCCGGGCGAGCCGACCCCAACCCCGGCGAGCGAATCGGTCTGGACGCCGGCGGCCTCGGCCGCCTCGACCAGCGCCTTCGCCATCTCGGCCGCGACGTCGGCTGGCCCGCCCTCGGTCGGGGTCTGACGCCGGGCCTCGC
Organism: uncultured Solirubrobacterales bacterium; assembly: GCA_963729065.1. GTDB lineage: Bacteria > Actinomycetota > Thermoleophilia > Solirubrobacterales > 70-9 > WHSW01. Next base: position 228,633 of record CAVSMS010000004.1, on the reverse strand, counting down.
CGCTCACGTCTCCACCGGGGCTCACGATCGCCGCCTGGATCTTCGTCCCACCCAGGTCGATGCCCCCGCGCAAGGCATCCTCTCCCGCGCTTGCATGCATCGCGGGCGAGTCTATTGCGCCGTCGGGCGGATCAGCCTCTGCGCATGCGCGAGTCGCAGCGGCGCAGCCATCCCCTCGGGCGACTTCGTGTCGCTCCGACGGGGGTCCTCGCGGCCGGGCAGATCGCCGGACGCGGTGGGGTCGCCGGTCGTCTCCTCCGCACGCGCCGAGTCTATTCGCGAGGCGGGTCCGCGTGACGTGAAGCTCTCGTTCAGATGCTGCCGAGCAGCGCGTCGGAGTGCGCGACGATCGCCGCGAGGATCGTCAGCAGCACCGACGGGCACGAGGACGAGCGCGACGACCAGCTGGATCTTCGGCGCGGCGCGCGCGGCCTGCTCCTCGAGCCGGCGCCGCGCGTCGCGCCTGAGCGCCGTCGCCTGCAGGTGAAGCTGCTCGGCGAGCGGCGACCCGTAGGTGCGCGACCGCTCGAGCGCCGCGGCCAGCGCCCCGACCTCGGCGCCGGGCACCCGGCGGCGCAGCTCGGCGATCGCGTCGCGAAGCGGTCGGCCGCACTCGACCTCGGCGACCGCGCGCCCGAGCTCGAGCGCCAGGGGCCCGCTGGTCCCGGCGGCGATCTCGCCGAGGCCGGTCGCGGGATCGCGCCCCGAGGCGGCGCCGACGGCGAGCATGTCCAGCGCGTCCGGCAGCGCCGCGACGAACCGGCGCCGGCGCCGGCGCGCCTCGCGCTCGAGCAGGGCGTCGGGGGCCAGGAAGCCCGCGGCGACGAAGCCGAGCCCGACCGGCAGTCCGAGGCGCGCCGGGACGGCCGGCGCGGCCGCGAGCGCGACCAGGCCGCCGACCGCCGCGGCGCCGAGCTTCGCCGCCACAACGGCGCGCGGCGCGATCCGGCCGCCGAGCCCGGCGCGCTCGAGACGGGCGGGCAGCCCGAGCCACTCGCCGGCCTCCGCCAGCGATCCCGCCCGCCCGGCGGACACCGAGGCGAGCGCCGCGCGGGCGCCCGCGCCGAAGCGCCCGCCCGCGGCCCCGGCGAGCTCCCACGCGGCGCCGAAGGCGAGCAGCACCGCGACCGCGGCGAGCGCCGCCGTCAACCGCGATCCACCCGGCTGAGGCGCCTGATCGCCGCGAACCCGCCGAGCTGCAGCGCGGCGCTCGCGGCCAGCAGGCCCGCCGAGGCTGGGTGGGAGAGCAGCCCGCCGACGAAGCCAGGCGACAGCAGCTCGGCGAGCAGCGCCGCCCCCGCCGGCATCGCGACCACCAGCAGTCCGGTGAACCGCGCCTGGGCGGTGGCCGACCGCGCGTCCGCCTCGGTGCGGTCGCGGTCGGCCGACGCGGCGGCGAACCGCCGCAGCAGCGTGGCGAGGTCGCCGCCGGCGAGCTGCTGGGAGAGCAGCGCCGAGGCGAACGAATCCACCCGCGGCGAGTCCAGGCGGCCGCGCAGGCCCTCGAGCGCCTCCCTGGTCGAGGCGCCGAGCGCGAGCTCGGCCCGCAGGCGCTCCATCTCCCGCGCCGGCGGGCCCTCGAGCGATGCCGCGGCAGCGGCGAGCGCCGCCCGCGCCGAGCGGCCGACCGAGAGCGCGTCGGCCACCGCGGTCGCGACCTCGGGCAGGCCGCGGTCGACGGCCCTGCGGTAGGCGGCCCGGCGGCGCGAGACCGCCCACGCGGCCGCGGCGGGCCCGGCCGCGGCGAGCACCGGCGCCGGCCCCGGACCGAGCGCGACCAGCGCCGCGGCGCCGATCGCGAGCGTCCCGAGCGCCGCCAGGCGCCGCCGCTCGACCTCGGTCGGCACGTGGCCCTCGCGGCCGGCGCGCCGCAGCGGCTCCAGCGCCTCGCCGAGCCAGCGGGCGCCCCCCGGCGCCGCCAGCGCCGCCTCGCGCAGGGCGACCGCCGCGAGCGCGCCCGCGCCGGCGGCGAGCGCGATCCCGATCGCCTCGCCGACGCTCACCCGAGCCGCCAGACCTCGCGCACCGCGACCCCGGCCGCGGCCCGCAGCACCTCGGCGACCTCGGTGACCCGACGGCCGCCGTCGTGGGCGCGCGCCATGTGCACGATCAGGTCGAGCCCGCGCGCGAGCTGCTCGCGAATCGCCTCGTGCGGAAGCCCGACCCCCGCCATCAGGGCCAGCGTCTCGACCCGGCGCAGGGCGTCGTCGGGCGAGTTCGCGTGCACGGTCGAGAGCGCGCCGTCGTGCCCGGTGTTGAGGGCGGTGAGCAGGTCGAGCGCCTCGGCGCCGCGCACCTCGCCGATCACGATCCGGTCGGGGCGCATGCGAAGGGCGTTGCGGAGCAGGTCGCGGATCGTCACCTCCCCCCGGCCCTCGATCGAGGCCGGCCGGCTCTCCAGCCGGACGACGTGCGGCTGGCGCAGCCGAAGCTCCGCCGCGTCCTCGATCGTCACCACGCGCTCGCCGGGATCGATCCAGGCCGAGAGCGCGTTCAGCAGCGTCGTCTTGCCCGAGCCGGTGCCGCCCGAGACGAGCACGCTGCGTCGCGCGGCGACCGCCTCGGCGAGCAGGTCGCGCACCTCGGCGGTGAGCGTCCCGGCGACAACCAGCTCGTCGGGTCCCGGGCGGCGGGCCGAGAACCGGCGCACCGAGAGCGCCGGCCCGTCGACCGCCAGCGGCGGGATGACGACGTTGACGCGCGAGCCGTCGGCGAGCCTCGCGTCGGCCATCGGGCTGAGCTCGTCGACCCGCCGGCCGACCGGGGCGAGGATGCGCTCGATCGCGTCGCGAAGCGCCTGCTCGGACTCGAACCGGACCCGCGTCGGCTCGATCCGCCCACCGCGCTCCACGTAGACCGACTCGTGGCCGTTGACCATCACCTCCTCCACCTGGTCGTCGGCGAGCAGCTCCTCGAGCGGCCCCAGCCCGACGGTGTCGCGGAGGATCAGGTCGACGAGCTGCTCGCGTCGCGCCGGCGAGAGGATCGCCGCAGCCTCGTCGACCAGCTCCCGCACCGACGGCTCGAGCTCGCCGCCCGGCTCCCCGGCCGAGGCCTCGGAGCGCCGGCGATCGACCAGCCGCAGGCGCAGCTCGGCGGCGAAGGCCGTGGCGTGGTCGTCGGCGGTGGCTATGCCCCTATGAGGGCGCCGGGGCCTGGTCTCTCCCCACCGCGGCGCCGATGATCAAGCTTGCGTCAGTTCTCGCACGAAACCAGGGTGTCCGCTCCCGCGCCTCCGTCGCAGGTGTCGACCTGGGTCCCGCCGTCGAGGAGGTCCAAGCCGTCGTTGCCGAACAGCCGGTCGGGACCTTGCTCACCGAACATCCGGTCGTTGCCGGCCCGGCCCACCAAGGTGTCCTTGCGCAAACCGCCGAAGAACTCGTTCCTGGCCCCGGTGCCCCGCAGGACGTCGACGAAGTCCGACCCGATCGCGTTCTCGATCGTCGACACGGAGTCCGTGCCCTCACCGACAGCTGTGCCGGCGGCCAGGTCGACCACCACCCCCGTGTTCGAGTTCTCGAAGACCAACACGTCGATCTCCGGACCCCCGTCGAACGAGTCGTTTCCGTCACGACCGACCAAGCGGTCGGCCCCCGGGCCACCACCTACCGTGTCGTTGGCCCCTTGTCCGTTGAGACTGTCGTTGCCCAGGGCGCCAGCCAGCGTGTCGTCGCCGGCCGCTCCGTTGAGACGGTCGGGCCCCGCCGAACCCCCGAGCACGTTCGGATCGGCGCTGCCGTCGAAGCGGTCCGCAAAGGCGGACCCGGTGAGGTTCTCGACCCCGACGAAGGTGTCGCTGCCCTCGCCTGTCGCGGTACCAGCGGCCAGGTCCGCCGTCACACCCGCAGCCGAAGAGACGTACGTGACCAGGTCGACACCGGCCTCGCCCCTCAGCTGGTCGTCGCCAGGTCCACCGGCGAGCACGTCGTTACCGACCCACCCGTCGAGGAAGTCGTCTCCCGTGCCGCCCGAGATCGTGTCACCGACGTCGTTCGTGTCGCCACCACCGGCGTTGCCGACGAGGGTGTCGTCATCGGCCTGGCCGCGAACCGTGTCCGCGTCCGGACCGGCGAGGACGAAGTCGTCGCCGTTCCCGGCATTGATCTCATCGAGCCCGGCCTCTGAACAGACCCGGTCGTCTCCGTCGCCGGTGTTGATGGTGTCGTTACCGCCCCCTGACACGACCACGTCGTTGCCGGCCGTGCCGTTGATGGCGTCGCCGCTGACGCCGCCGACAAGGGTGGCCGTTACTCCCCCGCACGTCGGCGCAGGACCGTTCTCGAGGTGCAGGTTGAGCAATCCGTTCGCCGCTGCGAAGCCGTCGACCTTGATCCGGTAGGTCGTACCGCCCTGGACCGGGACCACGATGAGGCTCCGATTACCGGTGCCCGCGTCGTCGTCGAACGCGTGGACCTGGAGGCTGCCCAGCGTGTTGCCGGTGTAGACCGCCAGCGTCGTGTCGAAGGTGGTGACGTTGGTGCCGTTGTCCTCGGTCGAGATCGTCGCGGTGCCGGTGACCGCAGGCGTCCAGCTGTACCAGATGCCGTTGTCGATGCTGAACGGCCCCGGCTCACCCGGCTCGGCGTCCGAGCACACGGTGAAGTCGAAGTCGTTGAACCCACCCGCCGCCGGGCTGGCCGGGAGGGTCTCCGGGGACGCGAAGTCGTTGTTGTTCACGTTCCGGGTCGCGGCGTCCAGGACGTTGATGCGCGGTCGGGTCACGCCGTCGTGGGTGATCGCCACACCCGTGGCGGACAGGTCCGCGGCGGCTGCAGCGGCCGTCTGCGGAACGCCGTTGCCGTCGACGCACTCGCGCAGGAGCGCCATCGCGCCCACGACATGCGGGGTGGCCATCGACGTGCCCGACTTCGTCCCGTGGGCGTCCGGCCCGCTGGTGACAGGCGCATCGATGCCGACGCCGGGCGCCCACCAGTCGGTGATGGCGTTGTTGTTGCTGAACCCCGCCGGGATGTCGCTGTCGTCCGTCGCCGCCACCGTGAAGGTGCTCGGCAGGCAGCCCGGATAGCTCACGCTGGTTCCGGAACCGTCGTTGCCTGCCGCCGCGACGACCGCGACGCCGGCAGCCTGCAGGTTGGACGCCAGGGTCTGCGTGTTCGGGAAGGCAGAGCCGCAGTTGGCCTCCGTGGTGTGCAGCGGGCCACCCAGACTCAGGTTGATCGCGGCGATGTTGCGCCCTCCGTTGCGGAGGTCGAGGACGTGCTGGAGGGCGAGGTCGAGGTCGCTGAAGAAGTAACGCCAGCAGGGGTTTGCCTCCCCGGCATTACACGAGGTCGACCGGTGCCCGACCTGGACGGCCACGAGCCGCGCGCCCCGGGCGACGCCCTCGTGCCCGCCCGTGAAGCTCGAGCCGGCGGCGATGCCGCCGACGTGCGTGCCGTGGTCGCACTGCGTGGAGTAGGTGCAGTTGTCGCCTGCAGCGCCCCCGATCTGCGACGTAGCCCCGTTGGGGCAGAAGGACGTGGCCGAGAAGCAGGCCTGCGCCACGATCCGACCCGTGAAGGCGTTGTGCTGGTTGTCGACGCCCGAGTCCAGGATCGCTACCTCGTAGGGCCCGGTGGTGCTGCCCTCGAAGTTGTTGCCAAGGTCGCCGGCGGTGTTGAGCAGGTCCGAGTCGATGATGCCCGTCGACACGTCGAGGGCCATGGGCGCCTCCCGGTCGAGCGTCAGCGCCGCCACCGTCGGGTCGGCCAACAATGCCTCGAGGCCTTCGGCGTCCACGATGGCCACAGCCGCCGGGACGACGGTGAACTCGGTGACGACTCTCGAGGCCGTGCCGGCGAGGATCCGGTCGAGAGAGTCCAACCGGGTCGCGATCGCGGCCCGTTGCTGCCTGACCTGCCGACTGGTCAGGTCCGCCTCGACGGCCACATCCTGCTTCATGGTGATGATGACCCGTGCGGACCCGTGGTTCCCCACGGCAGCGCGCAGACGAGCGGGGGAATCACCCACCGGCGGAGGGCTCTCCCCTAGGCACCGACGAACTGGGCTCGTCCTCAACGGGCTCACCCGGGACGTCGGGGGTATCCGACGTACGCACCCCGACCGGGCCGAGGCCCTCAGCCTTGCGGTCGCCGACGCGGTCCGTGCCGACGCCGGCGATGCTCGTGGCGGGAGTCGCTGCTCGGGTCGCCGTAAGCCGTGCCGCGGCCAGTGCGACAAGGAGCGCCGTGACCGAGACGACACTGCGAACGTCAGCCGGTCCTTGAGTCTGCGGACCATATTTCTCCCCTTTACGAGACCACGTTTGCGTGGGACCGAACCTATACGCAAACCGGGTCGGCTCCAAACTCGCTCGGTAGCCGACGACGAACTCGCCGATCAGGACGGCGGCGCCGAACACGAACGCGAGCACGGCGATCGCGCCGACGACCCGCACCGGGGGCCCGCCGTGGATTCCCGTCTCGTAGCACCGCGGCGTGACCCTTGCCGCGGGCGAGCAGCCAGCGGTTGAGGGGAACCGTGAGCACGCCCGCGATCGCGAGGGCGAACGCGAGGGCGCCCCAGAAGAGCAGCGAGTCCAGGCCGGCGTCCATCGCACCCGGCAGGGCGACGATGATCGCGTTGTCGATGATCTCCATCGTCGCGATGCTGAGGGTGTCGGAGGCGAAGGCGATCCCGACGACCTCCTTGATCGGCAGCCCGGCCCGCAGGAGCGGCAGGCTGGTGAGCGCGTAGCCGAAGACGAAGGCGAGCGCGATCGAGAGCAAGACCGTGGTGCCGTTGGGGAAGCCGGCGGCGGTGCCGATGGCCATCCCGGCGACCTCCCCGATCGCGCAACCCGTGAGGCAGTGAAGGGTCGCGCTGACCGCCAGCGCGGTCAGCTCCGGGCCGCGCGTCGGCATCGCGTCGTCGTGACGCGGCGCTGCGCGCCGGGGTGTCGCCGCCTCCATCCTCGGCTCCAGTTTGCCGGTTCGCGAGTCCATATCCTCGCCCGGTGACCGGGCTCGACGTACTCGTCTTGGTCGCGGTCCTGGTCGGGATGTCCGTCCAGGCGGCGATCGGCTTCGGCTTCGCCTTCTTCGTCGCCCCGGCCGCCTTCGCCGCCTTCGCTCCGGAGCAGGCCGTGACCCTGGTGCTGCTGCTCGGCGTGGTCATCAACGTCCTCGTGCTCGGCACCGAGCGCCGGCGGACCGACGTCGCCGGGCACGCGGTCGCGATCATGCTCGTCGCCTCGATCCCGGGCATGGTCGCCGGCGCCTGGATCGTGACCCAGGCCGACCAGCGGCTGCTGCAGCTGCTGGTGGGCGTGATCGTCCTCGCGGGCGCCGCGGTGCAGGCCATCGTCGGCGCCGACCGCCCCGATCGCTCGCACGCCCGGAGGGACGGGCGGGCGATGGAGGTCGGGGGCGGGTTCGCCGCCGGGGCGCTGACGACCTCGGTGACGGTCAACGGCCCGGCGCTGCTGCTCGTCTTCGGCTGGCTCGGGCTGCGCGGCGCTCGGCTGCGCGACTCGCTGGCAGCGGCGCTGCTCGGGCTGAGCGTCCTCGCGCTGCCCGTCGTCCTGATCGCCTCCGACGGCGGGCACGCCCTGCCCGAGCTCGGCGTCACCCTCGCGTGCATCCCGGTGCTGCTGATCGGCCACCGCTTCGGCGCCGCGGTCTTCCGCCGCCTCGACGACTCCTCCCACCATCGCGCTGCGCTCGTGGCCGCGGCGATCGCCGGCGCGCTCAGCATCCTCGCCGCCCTGGTCGAGTGAGGCTTCTCTAGTCTCGATGCGTGGCGACGATCGAGGTGCTCGACGGCGACATCACCAAGCTCGAGGTCGACGCGATCGCCAACGCGGCCAACACCGAGCTGCGACACGGCGGCGGCGTCGCGGGCGCGATCTCGCGGGCGGGCGGGCCGGAGGTCCAGCGCGAGAGCGACGAGCGCGCTCCGATCGACCTCGGCGCCGCCGTCGCGACCGGCGCCGGCGAGCTGCCCGCGCGGTGGGTGATCCACGCGGCGACCATGCGCCTCGGCGGGCCGAACCTCGGCCGGCAGAGTCATCGGCGAGGCGACGGCGAGCACCCTGCGCGTCGCCGACGAGCTCGGCGCCCGCTCGCTCGCCCTGGTCGCCTTCGGCACCGGCGTCGGCGGCTTCCCGCTCACGGACGCGGCCCGGATCGAGGTCGAGCAGGCGCGCAGGCACCTGGCGGGCGAGAGCGGGCTCGAGCGGATCGTCTTCTGCGTCCGCGGCGACGACGCGAGGGCCGCGTTCGAGGCGGCCCTCGCCGACGAGGCCTGACGCTGGCGCGGTCTACGGCCGCCTACGGCATCTTCAGGGCGATGGTCGCGACCCCGGCATCCTCGAGCGCCGCCGGAAGCAGGCGCGCGAACGGGTGCTCGTCGGCGGTGAGCCCCTCGGGGTTGGCGATCACGTAGCCGACCCGGCCGGGGCTGCGCTGGACGCTGTAGTCGGCGCCGAAGCCGCTGAGCACGTCCTCCGCCGCAGGCGCCGTCGTGGGCGAGACGGCGAGCCGGATCGCCTCCGTGTCGCCGACCAGCCCGCGCGCGGCGTCGCGCGCCCGCCGCTCGACCGCCGCCCGCGTCGCGGAGCCCGCCGCTGCGGACCGCCCGCGCGCGGACGCGGGCTCGGCGCCGAGCAGCGCGTTGCGCAGGATCTGCTGGAACCCGGTGGTGAAGGCGCGATAGTTCGGCTCGACCGAGAACACGGTCGCCCGGCCCCTGCCCACGGGCTCATCGATCACGGCGGCGGTCCGGCCGAGCTCCTCGGCGCGCTGGGCGAAGCCCGAGACGAACCAGTCTCCGGAGGCGGCGGGCGGGAACTCGACCGCGACCTGCTCCGGCGCCGACGCGGTCATCACGCTGTCGTACTCGTAGAAGGCGTAGGCCTCGTCGCCGACCCCGGAGTGCAGCGGGCTGTCGCGGTCGACCCTGACCCGGAACAGGGTGCCGGGGGCATCGGAGGTCGGGTCCTCGAGCGTGGCCGTGCTCACCCCGAGCCCGGCCGCGAACTCGGTGCCTCCACGCCAGGCGACCAGATGGCCGCCGCGATTGACCCAGCGGCGAATCGCCTGGCGCCCGGCGGCGCCGAGATCGGCGAGGCCCTCGTCCGCGGGCCCGTTGGGCACCACGAGGACGTCGCGGCGGTCGAGGGCGCCGCCGGCGATCCGGGCGGCGGTGACGTCCTGGTAGTCGACGTGCCAGACCCGGTCGAGCAGGTAGCGCAGCCAGCCGCTCGACTCGATCGCCGAGGTCGAGTCCTCGGAGAGCTGGAACAGGGCGATCCGCGGCTGCTCGGCCGGCGCTTCGGCCTGCGGCTGCTCGAGCTCGGCGACGCGCCGCGCGTTGACGTCGAGGGGCCTGCCGGAGTAGCCGCCGTGAACGTTGAACAGCAGCGGCTGGCTCCACGCGGTGACGTCGTAGAAGTAGGGGAACGGGGTGTAGGTGTCCTCGTGCAGCATCGCCTGCACCCAGTGCTTCTGCATCTGCGCCATCGGCACGTACCAGGTGCCCGGCGGCATCCACTCGCGGCCGGTCGGGCGGCCGTAGGGCGTGAAGTCGGGCACGAACAGCCCCTCTCGCAGCCTGTAGACGTCGACGTCCATCCGCTGCAGCCGGCGGATCATCTCCGCGACCTCATCCTGCTTGCCGGCGCTGCGCTCGGTGATGAAGTAGTGGCGCACTCGCATGTCGGGGACCTCGGTGACGAGGTCGCCCGGGTTGATCAGCTCGTTCGGCTCCAGCACCCCGCGCTCCCCCTGCGAGAAGGCCTGCCGCCAGGCGCCCGCCCACTCGGTGAGGATCTCCTCCTTGTAGGTCGCCGCCTGCGACAGCGACACCCACTGGGTCAGGTACTGCTCGTAGGAGCGGTCGGAGATCGGGCTCTCGCTGCCCTTCTCGTAGGTCATCCCGGCGGAGCCAAACCCGGTCGCGGGCACGGTGTCGCCGTAGCCCATGTAGAAGAGGTCGTAGACGTCGCGGTTGAAGTAGTCGATGCCCTGGCGGTCGAACTCCTCGGCCATCGCGGCGCCGTAGACGTTGTTGATCCAGTTGATCGCCTCGCCGGTGATCTCGTGATAGACGGGATCGGAGTTCGGCGGGAAGAAGAAGCTCGTGCCGCCCATCTCGTGCGCGTCGATGAACAGCGGGCCGGGGTACTCGCGCAGCAGCTCGAGCTTGGCGTCGGTCTCGGGCTGGGTGCGGGCGAACCAGTCGCGGTTGAGGTCGAAGCCGTAGGCGTTGCGGCGCGTGTCGGCCTCGCGCCCGTCGGGGTTCTGGATCGGGAGCAGGACGACGATCGCGTTGGCGAGGATCCGCTGCGCGGCGCAGTCCCGGCGGTCGGCGAGCTCGTAGAGCACCCGCAGCGAGCCCTCGGTCCCCGACTCCTCGCCGCCGTGGACGTTGGAGGCGACCCAGAGGATCTCCGGGTAGCGCCGCGCGAGCGAACGGGCTTCGGCCGCGGACGTCTGCGGGTCGCGCAGCGTCTGGGCTGCCGCCTTGATCTCACTCAGGGCGGCCGGCTCGAGCCGGCCGGGGTTGCCGACGATCGCGTAGCGCAGCTCACGGCTGCGCCACGAGCGCTGGCCGAGCGCGCCGGTGATCACCCGATCGCTGGCGCGGTCGACCGCCTCCATGTAGGCGTACGCCTGGTCGGTGGTCACCTCGCCCCCCTCGCCGCCCGGGAACGGGATCACGTCGGCGAGCTCCGGGACCTCGCCGCGGAACTGCGGCGGCGTCTGCGTCGGATCGCAGGGCGTCTGCCCCACGGCCGGCGCGGCGACGGCGAGTGCCGCCATCAGAGTGGTCACGAAGACGGCGGCCCTTATGTGCATGCGGCTCCTCCCGTGGCGCCCGACAAAGCTTATGGAGCATCCATACCCCCGTGCCTCGGCTCCACACACGCACGGCGACGACTAGGCGGCCTCCTCGGCAGCGCGCCACACCGGGCGTGCGCCCAGCGCCAAGGCGCCGGCCAACGCCGCGGCAGCGACGGCGGCCGCGTACCCATACTGCGCATGCCCGCCGCCCACCACGGCGCCCGCGATCGCGCTGCCCGCGGCAACTCCGGTGATGATTGCGGTGGACACCCAGCTGGTGCTTTCGGTCGCGCCACCGGGCGGCGCCAGCTCGTCGATCAGCATGAAGACCACCGCCCCCGAGGGGGCAAACGCAAACCCGCTCAGGGCCATCAAGGGGAACGCGGTCGCGGTCGAGCTCATCAACAGCAGCGGCGCGAAGGCCGCTGCGATGAAGACCAGGAGCCCGGGATAGCGCTCAGCGGCGCTCGAGCGATGCGTGCGCGCTCCGTACCACAGGCCGCCCACCAAGCTCGCCGCGGCCTGCACGGCGATCAGGGCACCGGCGACCCCCGGGGTGCCCTCCTCCGTGGCGAAGGCGACCGTCGCCACCTCCATCGCGCCGATCGCCACTCCCAGCGGGATCTGCACCGCGACCAGCAGGGCGAGGCGGCCGGACGCGAGCGGGCCGGCCCAGCCGCCCTGATGCGGCGCGCCCCGCCACGTCCGTGAGGCTCTGGACAGGAGGAACGTGAGGGCGCCGGCGAGGGTCAGGCCGGCGTTGACGAGGACGGCGAGTGCCGGGGACGCGGCCGAAACCACCACGGCCGTAAGCAGCGGCCCGGTGATGAACGCGGTCTCGACCAACACCGCGTCGAGCGCAAAGGCGCTTTGCCGCAGGCTCGTATCCGGGATCAGGTTCCCCCACAACGTGCGCATGCACGCGCCGAGCGCGGGGACGGTGGCCCCGCAAACGACGCCGATCGCCGCCAGTGCCGGCGGGCTTGCCCCCGCCTTCGCCGCCAGGACCAAGGCTGTCATGGCGAGCGGGTTCAGCGCGGCAACCGGCAGCAGCACCCGCGTCTGTCCGTAGCGGTCGATGAGCCGCCCCTGAAGAGGAAGCGACGCGGCGGTGGCGATCGCAATGAAGGCCTCCACGGCGCCGGCAACCGCGAACGATCCGGTCTCGTGACGGAGCAGGAGGACGGTCGCCAGCGACATCGCCGCGATCGGCAGGCGGCCGACGACCACCCCGGCGAGCGGAACGCGCGCGGGTCGGATGGCGAGGATGCGCCTATACGGCTGTGGGAGCACGGGTCTAGGTAAACAGGGCCCACCTCAGCGGCCGATCAGGCGCACCTCCCGGGCGAAGCTCTGGGCGTGGATCAGCCGCAGCGCCTCCGATCGGCTGAGCGCCAGGGTCGCGACCCAGCTGTCGGTGCTCGGCGGCTCAACGCCGCCGGCGCTCGCGGGCCGCAGGTCGAGCAGGCCGACCGCGCGCGCGGCGACGAACGTCCGGCCCACCCCGGCGCCGACGGTCGGCTCGGTGGTCACGACCACGTCCACTCGCCGCCCCGGTCCGCCGCGGGACCCGGCGAGCGCGCCGGCGCCGACGACCGCGATCTCCACCGGCCTGCGGCCGCCGCTCAGCTCCGGGCGCCGGTCCTCACCTCCGGGCCGCAGCGACTCGAGCTGCGAGGCGACCAGGTAGCCGCCGGCGGGGATCGTCGCCGCCGGCCGGCGACCCAGGGCCTGCTGGGGATCGCTGAGCGCGTCCGGGGGCACGAAGCGCTCCGGCAGGCGCCGGAGCTCGAGCGCGCCCTCGAGCGCGTCGCGGCGCAGGGGCCGCCGCGCCGGGAGGGTCCGCGTGGTGACGACGACGGGTCTCAGCTCCCCGAGCTCGGTCGCGGACGGCTCGCCGCCCGTGGCCGCCGCGGCGAGCGCGGCGCACAGGGCCGCAGCGGCGGCGAAGCCCGCGGCGCGGACCCGCCGGCTCACCGCGGGGTGGCGTGCGGCGCGGCGAGCGGCAGCTCGAGCACGGCGCTGGCGCCCGCGGCGTGCGCGCAGGCGGCGAAGCGGCCGCCGTGAGCGGCGGCGACGTCGGCGACGATCCGCAGGCCGTGGCCGCGGCGAGGGCCGGAGCGCCGGCTGCCGTTCGTCGCCGGCGGCGGCGGCGTTGAGGCCAACCGGGCCCGCCCCGTCGGTGACCACGATCCGCAGCCTGTCCCGGCGCCGGCTGCCCTCGACCCGGATCCCGCCGCGGCCGTGCTCGAGCGCGTTCGCGATCAGGTTGTCCAGAGCCCGCGAGACGGCGCCGGGATCGCAGGCGCAGCCCGGCCCGGCCGGCGTGCCAGGCGAGCTCGATCCGCCGCCCCGCGAGCGCCGCGGCCGCGCGCCAGCGCCCGACCGCGTCGGCGGCCAGCTCCTCGGCGTCGACCAGCTCCGAACGCGGCTCGGCGGGGCCGCCGTTGACCTGGCGGTCGAGCCCGGCGAGCGCGTCGAGCGCCAGCTCGAGCTGTCCGCGCCGGCGCTCGCCGATGCCCGGCGCGCTGCGTGCCTGGAGGACGAGCGCCTGCAGCGGCCGGCGCAGCTCGTGCAGGGAACGGTTGAGCAGCTCGCGCCGCCGCCTGGTGCGAAGGCGCTCGGCGGCGACCACGGTCGCGCACGAGATCGCCGCCGGACAGGCGATCACGGCCAGCTCAGCGATCGAATCCAGCATCCTCGCCCGCCGGGGCGTCGATCAGCCGGTAGCCGATGCCCCAGCAGTTGACGACGTAGCGACCGGCCTCCGGGTCGAGCTTGCGCCGCAGCCGGCTCGCGTGCGAGTCGAGGGTCCGGGTCCGGCCCTGCGAGCGAAAGCCCCAGACGTCACGGAGCAGCTCGTCCTTGGTGAACACGCGATGGGGCTCGGCGGCGAGCGTGCGCAGGAGGCTGAACTCCTTGTTGGCGAGCCGCACCGGCTCGCCGCGGACGGTGACCTCGCGCCGCGACGGGTCGACGAAGATCTCGCCGACGCGCAGCGGGCCGCCGCGCCGGCCGTCGCGGCGCCGCAGGACGACGCGGATCCGGGCCACAACCTCGCCGATCGCAAACGGCTTGATCACGTAGTCGTCGGCGCCGGAGGCGAAGCCGCGGATCCGATCGGCCTCGGTGCTGCGACCGCTGAGCACGATCACGGGGAGCTCGGGGTCGTAGTTGCCGGTCGCGCCGTCGGTCGCGCGGATCTCGCGCAGGACCTCGAGCCCGGAGGCGTCGGGCAGGTTGAGGTCGAGCAGCAGAAGGGCGGGATCGTTGTAGTGGCAGAGGCGCAGCGCGTCGGCGGCGCTCGACGCCGGCAGGGCGCAGAAGCGATCGGCCTCCAGGTGGTCGCAGAGCAGCTCGAGCGTGGCCTCGTCGTCCTCGCAGACGACCACCGTCGGTCCCGGCTGCGGCCGCGGCAGGCTCATGCGCCCGTCCCCGCGCGGGCCGGCAGCTCCAGGACCGCGGCCGCGCGCCCGATCGGCGACGACGCGGTTGCGCGGCACCGACTGGCGCACCGCGATCGGGGTGTGCGCGCGGTCGAGGAAGACGACGTCGAGGTCGAAGCGCATGCCGAACGTGTGGACGCTGCGGCAGCCCGGGATCAGCAATCCCTCACCCGCCCGCCCGGGACTGAGCAGAGACAGCCCGAGCAGGCGGGAGAGGAGGGTGACCGCCACCGGCACCCGCCGGGAAGCGACCTCCGCGGTGGGGAGCCGGCGGAAGCGGTGCGGATGGGCGGTGGCGGTCACGCGGCCTACAACCCCGACCCCCTCGAGCGCGCCCCCTCAGCGCGACCGGCGGGAGCTCAGAGCTCGAACCGCGCCCGCTCGGCCTCCGGGACCAGGTCCAGGTACTCGGCGTGGTCGCGGATGTAGGCGCGCACGAACGGACACAGCGGCAGCACCGCCATCCCGCGCGAGCGGAGGTCGTCGAGCGCCCCGACGACGAGCGTCCTGCCGACGCCGCGGCCCGCGAACTCGTCGAAGACCTCGGTGTGGGTCAGGGAGATCCGGTCCTCGCCCCGGTCGCGATAGAGGATGAAGCCGGCGAGCTTGCCGTCGACACTGATTTCGTAGCGGCCGAAGTCGGGGTTGTCCCCGACCCGCGTTTCCATCGACCTCATCCTATGAGCCCCGGGCCATCGAGCGGGAGGATTCGTACCCCCCGCTACAACTACCGGCGTGTCAACCGAGCTCGCGCTGCTGTGCATCCTCGCCGCGGTCACGGCGCTGCTGATCATCGCCCAGTGGGCGCGGATCCCGTACCCGATCCTGCTCGTGCTCGGAGGGCTGGGGCTGGCGCTGGCGCCCGGCATCCCCGACGTCGTCCTCGAGCCGGAGCTGGTGCTGCTGATCATCCTGCCGCCGCTCCTCTACGCGGCGGCCTACTTCACCCCGCTGCGCGAGCTGCGCCGCAACGTCGCTCAGATCTCGATGCTCGCGGTCGGGCTCGTGCTCGCGACCGCGGCCGTGGTCGCCGTCGTCGCCCATGAGGCGCTCGGCTTCGACTGGGCGCCGGCGTTCGTGCTCGGGGCGATCGTCTCCCCCACCGACCCGATCGCGGCGACCGCGATCGCGCGCCGCCTCGGCGCCCCGGCCCGGATCGTCGCCGTGGTCGAGGGCGAGAGCCTGATCAACGACGGCACCGCGCTCGTCGCGTACAAGTTCGCCGTCGCCGCCGTCGTCACCGGCAGCTTCAGCGCCCTCGACGCCGGCGCCGACTTCGTCGTCACCGTGATCGGCGGGATCGCCGTCGGGATCGCGGTCGGGGCGCTGATCGCCGCCGTCCGCCGCCGGCTCGACAACCCGCCGGTCGAGGTCACGATCGCGCTGCTGTCGGCGTACTTCGCCTACCTGCCGGCGGAGGCGATCGGGGTCTCCGGGATCCTCGCGGCGGTCACCGTCGGCATCTACATGGGCCGGCTCACCTCGACCCTCACGACGCCGACGACCCGGATTCAGGGGCACGCCGTCTGGGAGATCGTCTCGTTCCTGCTCAACTCCGCGCTCTTCGTGCTCGTCGGGCTCCAGTTGCCGACGGTGATCGACGGCCTCGGCGGGTTCGACTCCACCGACCCTGATTCGCGACGGGGCCCTGGTTGCGGGGACCGTGATCCTCGTGCGCCTCGCCTGGGTCTTCCCGCTCGCCTATCTGCCGTCGATGCTCGTGCGGCGGCTGCGCGAGCGCGAGCCCGGCCCGTCCTGGCGGGAGACGCTGGTGATCGGCTGGACCGGGATGCGCGGCGCCGTCTCGCTCGCCGCGGCGCTCGCGCTGCCGCTCGAGACCGATGCCGGCGGCCCCTTCCCCGAGCGCGACGCTGATCATCTTCCTCACCTTCTCGGTCATCCTCGCGACCCTGTTGCTGCAGGGACTCAGCCTCGGGCCGCTGATCCAGCGCCTGCGGCTGGAGGAGGACGAGGCGATCGAGGAGGAGGAGATCGAGGCCCGGCTGATGACGGCGGAGGCGGCGCTCGACCGGCTCGACGAGCTCGCCTCGGAGGAGTGGGCGCTCGACGACACGGTCGAGCGCGTCCGCGGCGCCTTCACCTACCGCCAGCGGCGCTTCGCGGCGCGCTCGCGCGGCGGCGAGTTCGACGGCGGCATCGACGGCGACGGGATCGACTACGAGACCCGGTCGGAGGCCTACCAGCGCCTGGTGCGCGACCTGCTCGAGGCGCAGCGCTCGACCGTGATCGAGCTGCGCGACCGGGGCGAGATCAACGACGAGGTGCTGCGGCGGATCGAGCGCGAGCTCGACCTCGAGGACTCGCGTCTGGAGATCTGAGGGGCACGGCTCCGGGGTCGAACCGGTCTCTTTCGACCCCGCGGGTGCAAACCCTCGTTCAGCCGCCGGCCGTTTCCGCGCGCCGGCGGGTCGCATCGGCAAAGATGCACGCACCTGGGAAGCGGCGGAGAAGAACTTTGGAGAAGGCAACGCGCAGAGGCAACTACGAGTCGGGTTCCGACTACGTGCTCGAGTACGGCGAGCTCCGGTTCTCGTTCAACGAGCAGGACTTCGGCCAGCGGGTCGAGCAGGCCGCGGTGAAGCTCGACTTCGTCGACGGTGGCCTCGAGGGCGACGAGCTCCACGACCTGCTCGAGCTCGCGGTCAACGGCGAGATCCGCGAGCCCACCTCGCCCCTCGGCGAGCACATCAACGAGCACTGGACCGAGCTCGTCGGCCCGGCGAACCGCAGCCTCGTGCACTGGATCCGCCGCCTCGTCTTCCGCGGCGCCTGGCTCGACCAGCGGGTCAAGGAGGGCGAGCTCGACGTCGTCTTCGACGGCGAGTCGAACAGCTTCGGCTACGTGCAGCCGGATCGCGACGCCGAGCCGATCGAGCTCTCGCGCGAGCCGAGCTGGGCCGGGCTCGCCTACCGGCGCTGAGCCTCCGCCCCGCGCCTGAGCGCTAGAGCGAGGCCAGCAGCTCGGCGTTGCTCTGCGTCGCCTCGATCCGCTCGCGAAGCAGCTCCGCCGATTCCTTCGCGTCGTGGTTGGCGAGCAGGGAGCGCAGCTTCCGCGCTGCCTCGAGCTCGGCCGGATCGCGGATCTGATCCTCGTTGGAGATCCGGCAGTCCGAGGCGCGAATCGCGGGCGTGATCCCGGCCGCGGCGAGCTCGGGGTCGAGGACGACCAGCGCGCTCTCCGTCGTGGCCACGGCGCGCTCGGCGTCGGGGTCGCTGTCCGCGAACGCGGTCGCGATCACCGTCAGCGAGCCGCCGCCGGAGAGGTTGCGGCCGGAGCCGAAGACGCGCTTGGCCTCGGCGACGTCGCCGGCCGCGATCGCGAGCCGGGTGAGCGAGTCGCAGATCAGGACCGTGTCGATCCCGCCCTCGGCCAGGCGGCGGGCGCGGTCGACGGCCAGCTCGGCCGTCCGCACCTGCTCGGCCGGGGCGAGGTCGGCGGTCGCGATCGCGAACTCGGCGACCGGCAGCGCCTCGCGCCACGCGGTCGCCTCCTCGGGCCGCTCGTCGATCAGCACCACGATCACCTTCGCGGGCTCAACTCTCGCCGCGGCCCCGGCGATCGAGCGCAGCAGGGTCGTGCGGCCGGACCGCGGCGCGGCCCGAACCAGGACCCGCTGACCGAACGCGAGCGGGGTGAGCAGGTCGACGGCACGGAGGAGGACGTCGTCGCCGTCGGGTTCGAGCGGAATCCGCCGCTCCGGCTGGATGGGGGCGAGGTCGTCGAAGTCCGGGCGGACCTCGGCCAGCGGCTCCTCGCCGTTGACGGTGTCGACGTGGACCAGCGCCGGGTGGCGCTCGCCGCGCCGTGGCTCCCGGGCGGGGCCGGAGACCTCGTCGCCGTTGCGCAGCTCGCAGCGGCGGACCTGCGCGGCGGAGACGTAGACGTCGCCGTCGGCCGGGGCGAGGCCGCTGACCCGCAGGAAGCCGTAGCGCTGGCGGGTGACCTCGAGCACGCCCCGGACGGGCTCCGTGGCATCGGCGTCGTCGCGCTCATCGCCGCCCTCGGGGCCGAGCGGGCCAGTCTCGACCGGCTCGGCCTCGGCGTCGTCGAGCACCGTCGCCTCGACCACCACGAGCTCGTCGGTGTCCGCCTCGCTCGGCGCCTCGTCCTCTGACGCTTCCTCCGCCTCGGACGCCTCCTCTTCCTCCCAGGCCTCGTCCTCTTCGGAGAGGCGCTCGATCAGCGCCTCGCGGCGCATCAGCCGGTAGCCCTCGACCCCGGCCGCGGCGGCGCGCTCGTGCAGGTCGGCGAGGTGCAGCTCTTTCAGGTCAGTTGGCATCGGCGGCGGAGGCTAACGGAGCGGCGCTGTCAGGGTGACGGCGCGGGCAGGGCGATCAGCGCAAACGCCCGGTGCAACCGAACCCAGATCATGTCCCCGCCGGGTCGATCCCCTCGGCCGCGGCGTCGCCGACCCAGCGCTCGGCCTCCGCATCCACGCGCCCTGCGTCCCAGCCGAGCTCCCCGCCCATCGTCTCCGCGACCGCCCGCACCGAGTCGGCGCCGCGCAGCTGGGGTGCCGCGACGAGGCCGAGACGGGTGCGGCGCAGGAGCACGTCGGCGACGGAGCGGGCCTGCTCGTACCGGGCGGCCACCACGACCTCGGCGAGCAGATCGGGCTGCCCCTCGACGATCGGCGCCGCGAGCTCCGGCCGCTCGCCCGCGAGCCGGAGCACGTTGCGGGCGAAGTGGCCGTAGCGGAAGCCGAGCCGCTCGCGGTAGCCCGCGGGGAGGTCCGACTCGCTGAGGCCGTCCGGCGGGTCGAGCTCGTGCTCGACCGCTGCCAGCCCGAGCGGGATGTCGTCGGTGCGGCAGGGCGCCAGCCGGCCCTCGCGCTCGACCATCCGGTCGACGACCTGCTTGGCCATGCGGCGCCAGGTCGTGAGCTTGCCGCCGGTGATCGTCAGCATCCCCGACGAGGTCTCGTACAGCTCGGCCTTGCGCGAGATGTCGACCGACTTGCGCGGGTCGCCGGTGGAGATCAGCGGGCGGACGCCGGCGTAGGCGCCGGAGAGGTCCTGGCGGCCGAGCTCGAGCCCGAAGAAGGCGTTGGCGGCGGCGAGGATGTAGTCGATGTCCTCGTCGCCGGGCCGCACGTGGGCGATGTCGCCGGAGTAGTCGTTGTCGGTGGTCCCCATCAGCGTGCGCCCGTACCAGGGCAGGGCGAAGATCGTCCGGTCCGAGCCCGCCGGGACGATGCAGGCAGCCTTGCCGACCGGGAGCAGGTCCATCGACACGGTCACGTGCGTGCCGCGGCTGGGCGCGATCGTGGGCACCTCGGCCTCGTCGTGGATCTCCTCCGGGCGGATCCGGTCGGCCCAGACGCCGGTTGCGTTGATCACGTTGTCGGCCTCGACCTCGAACCGCTCGCCGCTGGAGGCATCGACGCAGGCGACGCCGCCGGCCCGGCCCTCGCGGTCGAGCAGGCCGGTGACCTCGGCGCCGTTCATGCAGACGGCGCCGTAGCGCTCGGCCTCGCCGAGGATCGTGAGCACGAGGCGCACGTCGTCGGTCTGGCAGTCGTAGAACAGGTAGGCCTCGCGCGGGTCGCGCGACGCGAGGGCCGGGACCATCTCGGCCACCTCCTCGCCGGAGATCGTGCGGTGGCGGTTGGGCGCCCAGTAGTCCTCACCGGCGACCCGCTCGGCGCGCTCGCGCCGCGACATGCCGACCCGGGTGGTGGCCATGACGTCGTACATGTTGAGGCCGATGCCGATCGACCGGCTGCGCTTCTCATCGCCCAGCGTCGGGACCAGGAAGGGCGTCGGATAGACCAGGTGCGGCGCCAGCTGGACCATCAGCTGGCGCTCGAGCAGCGCCTCCCGGACGAGCCCGAGGTCGAAGTGCTGCAGGTAGCGCAGGCCGCCGTGGACCATCTTCGACGAGCGGCTGGAGGTCCCGATCGCGTAGTCGTCGCGTTCGAGCAGGGCGACCGTGTAGCCGCGGGAGGCGGCGTCCAGCGCCACGCCGGCGCCCGTGATGCCGCCGCCGATCACGGCGACGTCGAAGCGCTCGCCGGTGACCGCCCGCAGAGCGTCGGCGCGCGAGAGCATCTACGTGGAACTGCTCATCTAGTCGAGGTAGGCGACCACGGAGGCGGCGGGCTCGCGCTCGGGCGCGGGGCGCTCCTGCACGGGGCGACCGAGGTGGATCAGGGCGACGAAGCGCTCGTCGTCGCCCATCCCGACGGCCTCGCGGCCGGCCACGGTCCGCAGCACGCCGGGTGTGCGCCAGTAGCCGGCGAGGCCGCGCGCGTGCGCGGCGAGCAGGATGATGAACGCGGCGATGCCGGTCGCGTGCAGGTCCTCCTCGTCCTGGACCTCCTCGCCGGTGAGGGCGCACGAGCAGACGACCAGGGTCGGCGCGCGGTCGAGCTTGGAGGCGGCCTCGGGGCCGGCCGCGCTCTTCAGGCGCTCCAGCGCCGCAGGGCCGAGGACGCGAAAGCGCCACGGGTTGGTCAGGTTGTGGTTGGGCGCCCAGCGGGCGAGCTCGAAGAGCTCGTCGAGCGTGGCGCGATCGACCGGCTCGGGCCGGTAGGCCTTGTGCGTGCGGCGGGTCCGGATCGCGGCCTCGACGTCCATCGCCCAGGCACGCTAGCGGGTGGCCAAATGCGGATCAGTACCCGCCGCTGCTGCTGCCCGACGCGATCAGCGCGACCGCGATCGCGAGCACGACCACGATCGCCAGCCCGACCCAGATCCTCGTCCGGTTAGCGGCCATCCCAGCTCCACCTCCTTGCGCACGTCCGTGACCTCCGTGGGTTCATACGGGCGAGGCGCGGACGTGGATTGGCTCAGGGCGTCCGCCGCCGGTACCAGACGAACCCTGCGGCGGCCGCGATCGCGAGCACCCCGACGGCCGCGACCACGTAGCCGGTCGCATCGCTCTCCGACGACTCCTCCGGATAGGCGACGCTGACCGCGACCGGCTCGCCGTCGCGCGACCTGCTCGCCCTCGACCTGCTCGGCCGCGGCCGGCTCGCTCGCCTCCTCGACCCCCGCGACCGGCGGTGCCTCCTCGGCCCCGCCGCCCGAGCCGGCCTCGACGGAGGGCTCGGCGGCCCGCTCCACCTCCACCGCCCTGGCCACCGGCCCCGCCACTCCCGCCGCCCCCGGACCCCGCCGCCGGGGCGCTCGGCGCTTCGCCCCCGCCCGCCGGGGCCGGCTCCGTCCCCGGGGTCTCCGCCGCGGCGCCGGAGCTCGCCGCTCCCCCATCCCCGGCGTCCGAGCCCGCGCCCCCGCCGCGGTTGCTGCGCGCCGTCCGCGCCACCGCGACGAGCGGGAAGGGCTTGCGCTCGATCGCGAGCAGGACCTGGGCGGTGACCCAGATGGGCGTCTGGTCGCTGGAAGCGGAGTAGCGGTAGTGGCCGTCGGGGGCGCGGAGCCGGGAGAGGTAGGCGACGGCGCGGTTGATCGTGCCCTCCTCCCCGCCCACGGCCGCGAGGCCCTGCACCGCCCAGGCGGTCGACTGGGAGTTGACGTACGCCGCTTCCGCCGAGGGCGTAGCCGCCGCCGGAGCGCTGGGCCCGGCGCAGCCAGCGGGCCCCGCTCTCGGTGGCGGATCCTCGCGCGCCGGCGGCGACCAGGGCCTGGAGCGCGGCGCCGCTGGAGTCCGCCTCGCTCGGGGCCTCCGGTTGGATCCCCCAGCCGCCGTCGCTGTTCTGCGCGCCACGAAGCCAGGCCGCCGAGCGGCGCAGCGAGCGCGTCTGCGCTCCGGCGGCGCGCATCGCCAGGGCGTAGAACGCGGTCAGGTTGACCTGCCCGTCGACCGAGCCGTCGCCGTCGCGGCGCCGGCGCAGGTCGGCGACGAGGTCCTCGCCGCCGAACCTGCGTGGGTCGATTCCGGCCGCCGACAGGGCGAGGATCGTGCGCTCGAGGTCGCCGACCGACCGCAGCCGGTCGACCTCCGAGCGCAGGTAGGAGACCGGTGTCCGGCCGCCCTTGGCGACGTCGAGCGGGTTGGTCTGTGACGCCTCGAGGCCGAGCATCGCCCAGCCGGTCATCGCCGGGCTCGAGGGCTGACCCTCGGTCGCGGCGAAGCCGCCGTCGTCGCCCTGGGCGCGGATCAGCCAGGCCTCTCCCGAGGCCCTCGCCTCGAGCCCGATCGAGACCCGCCGCCACCGTCCCGCCCGACCAGCGTCGCCACCAGCAGCAGCGGCAGCGCGCCCCGCGGGTGCCAGGTGAACTGAAGCCGGGTGCGAAAGCGCGAGATCATCCGCACCAGCGCCGGGCCGGCGGCGAGCGCGATCGCGAAGTTCCCGAGCGCGTGGGCCGCGTTGAACGGGACGCCGCGGGCCGAGAGCGCCAGGTAGCGGTCGAGTGACTGCTCGCCGCCGTAGGTGACCATCACCGAGAGGTCGAGCAGCGCCCCGTAGGCGAACCCGGCGACCGCGCACGCGATCGCCAGCCCGAGCCGGCCGAGTCGGCGCCCGCTGAGCGTCGCCAGCCAGGCACCGCCGAGCCCGACCAGTCCCCACCCCGCCATCTGCCAGGCCGTCCACGGCCCCTGGCCGAGCCAGAGGTTGGAGATCGGCGCCGCCAGCGCGCCCACGGCGAACCCGGGCCCGCCGCCGAGCGCGTAGCCGGTGAGGAGCGCGATGTCCGTGGTCGCCACGACGTTGGGGATCGGCGCGAGCACCAGCCGCCCCGCGACCGCCAGCGCGGCGAGCGCCGCGACCAGGGCGACCAGGCGGGCGGTCGGGCGCGAGCGCTCGTACCACCAGAAGCCGCCGACGAGCACCAGCGCCAGGCCGGCGAAGGTCACAACCTGCCAGCTCACGCGCTCGCCACCCCCTCCCGGGCTCCCGCCAGCAGGACCTCGGCGCCCTGCTCGGGCGTGATCGCCCCCGTCGCGCCGAGGATGCGGGCGACCTCGGTGGCGAAGTACCAGCCGCCGGAGAGGATCTCGTCCGCCGGGCCGTCGGCGATCAGCTCGCCGGCGCCGAGCAGCACGACCCGCGAGGCGAACCGGGCGGCGAACTCGACGTCGTGCGTGGCGACCAGCGCCGCCGAGCCGCGCTCGCCGAGCTCGCCGATCCAGCCGCAGAGCTCGAGCTTGCGGGCCGCGTCCATGCCGCGGGTCGGCTCGTCGAGACAGACGAGGCCCGGCAGCGCGTCGGTATCGCGGCCGCCCATGACCAGCGCCAGCGCGAGGCGCTCGCGCTCGCCGCCCGAGAGGTCGCGCGGGTCGCTCTCCGCCGCCCACCCGAGCCCGACGGCCTCCAGCGCCCGGCGTCCCGCCTCGCCCGGAAGCTCGTCGGCGACCCGCTCGCGGATCAGCAGGTCGGTGGGGCTCTGTGGCAGCAGCGCGCACCCGGAGGGCAGCCCGGATCGATCCCCGGCACCGGCGCCACGAGCCCCGCGGCGGCGCGCAGCAGGGTGCTCTTGCCGGCTCCGTTTCGGCCCATGAGCGCCACCCGCTCGCCCGGCTCGAGCGCGAGCTCGAGCGACGCGCAGCACCTCCCGCGGCCCGAGCCCCGCGTCGAGCTCGACCCACAGGTCGCGCACCTCCAGCGCGCCGCCCTCGTCGCGCGATCGCCGCCGCAGCCGGCGTGACGGGCGCTTCGCCGGTGGAGCCGGCGGCGCCGGAGCGGCCGCCGCGAGGCGATCCGCCAGCGCGGCCCGGGCCTCCTTCACCGAGACGGGCGGTGGCGCGAGCCCGGCGAGCGAGAACAGGCGCGCACCGGGGGGCGCCAGCTCCGGATCGGCGGCGAGCGCCCACTCGCAGTAGCCGCGGGGCGAGCCGTCGAAGCACACCCGCCCGGAGTCCAGGCGCGATCACCCGGTCGGCCGCGGCGAGGCAGCGCTCGAGCCGGTGCTCGGCGAGCAGCACGCCCATCCCCCACTCCTCGTTCAGCCTCCTCAGCAGACCGATCAGCTCGTCGCCGGCGACCGGATCGAGCTGCGACGTGGGCTCGTCGAGCAGCACCAGCCGCGGGCGGAGGACGAGCGCGGCGGCGAGGGCGACCCGCTGCAGCTCGCCGCCCGAGAGCGTGTCGGTGGGCCGCTCGGCGAGGGCCTCGATGCCCAGCGCCAGGGTCACCTCCTCGATCGCCCGGGCCCGGGCGCCGGGCGGCTCGCCGCGGAGCTCGAGCGGCAGCTCGAGCTCGGCGCGCACCGTGGCCGAGACGACCTGCGTCTCGGGGTCCTGGCCGACGAAGCCCACCAGCCCGCCGAGCTCGGCCGGGCCATGGTCACGCACGTCGAGGCCGCAGACCTCGAGCGTTCCCGTCACCTCGCCGCCGTGGTAGTGCGGAACGAGCCCGCAGCAGGCCCGCAGCAGGCTCGACTTCCCGCATCCGGAGCGACCGGCGAGGATCGCCAGCTCGCCGGCGTCGAGCGCGAGCTCGACCTCGCGCAGGGCCGGCCCGCGCGCCTCGGGGTAGGCGTAGGAGAAGGCGCCCATGCGCACCAGCGGCTCAGCCACGGCCGCGATACCTGCGGTCGAGCCCCGCGTACGGGGCGGCTGTCAGCAGCGGCAGGGCGGCGGCGAGCGCCAGGGTCGCCGCGTCGGCGTCGAGGGCGATCGTCGGGTAGGCCTCGAAGCTCCCGACGCCGGCGATCCTGGCGCCGACGGCGAGCGCCGTGATCGCCACTCCGGCGGCCGCGAACCGCCACCCGTGGCGGGAGGCGCGGCGCGCCGGGGCCCGGCGCGGGACGCCGCGCGCGTAGCCGCGCAGCTCGAGGGTCGCGGCGATGTCGACGGCGCGGTCGAGCGAGCCGGCGACCAGCCGCCGGATGAGCGCCGCGCGGCCGGCGGGCGCCGCGGCGGGCCCCCGCAGCGACTGCACCTCGCGCAGCCGCGCGCTGTCGGCCGCCGCGAGCGGCACCATGCGCGTGATCAGGGTCGCGGTGAGCGCCGAGTGACGCGCGACCGGCCGCAGCAGGCGCAGCATCCGGTCGGGGTCCACGCAGGCCGTGTGCACCGCGAAGGCGCACAGCACGACGCCGATCCGCAGGCCGAGCACCGCGCCCTCCACCAGCGCCTCGGCGCTGACGTCGATCCTCCCGAGCACGGGGAGCTCGCCGCCGCGGATGCAGGATCGTGTCGCCGCGCTGGGACGCGATCACGTTCACGATCACGATCAGGACCGCGAGCGTCAGCGCCCAGCGGGTCGCCGCGGCGAGCGCCCCGCGGGCTCCCGCCGCCAGCCCGGCGACGGCGACGGCGGCCGCGGTGCCGCCGAGCACGATCGGGTTCGAGTAGACGAACGCGACCACCGCGAGCGACCCGAGGTAGACGGTCGCCGAGGCCGCGCTGGCGCCCGCCAGCGGCCCGGGCCGCGGCCGGTAGGCGAGCGCCGACCTCATCCCGTCCCCGTCACCGGCGCCGGGATCGAGTCGCCGTGCCGCGCCGGTCGCGACCGCGTAGCGATCGGAGAGGTCGTCGGCGCCGAGCAGCTCCGCGGCGCGCTCGACCCCCGCCGGGTCGGTGCCGGTGACCAGCCAGGTCGCGGGCTCGGAGCGACGGCGCACCCCGGCCACGAGGCCGCTGCCGCCGCCGAGCGTGCGCGCCGTCTCGCCCGCCGGGTCGAGCAGCTCCAGGCGCCAGCCGCCACCACCGGAGGCGAACCGCGCGAACACGCCGCTGGTCGCCGGGCCGTCGTCGAGCTCGGCGGCGAGCGGGTCCGCCCGCACGCGGGCCCACGGGCCCACCAGCAGCCGCGGGACCGCCGCCTCGCCGGCGCCGGCCGCGGCTCACCTGGACGCCGACGTCGTCGAGGCGCTCGGCGACCTCGTCGCAGGGCGCCGGCGTCCCCAGGCACTCCACCGCGACCTCGAGCCGCTCGGCGTCGGGGGTCGACGCCTGGAGGAAGGGCTCGGGCCACGACCCCACCACCGCCGGCGTCGAGATCGCGTTCGTCCAGTCGCGGTAGTCCCACCAGATCCGGTCGCCGCCCCGGACGTCGACCTCGGCGCTGCCGCGCGGGCTCTCGATCCCGTTGACGAAGAAGAACCAGTCGAGCGAGCGACCGCCGGCGATCTCACCGGCGGTGCCGTCGATCGAGTGCACGAAGCCGCCGCCGAAGCGGGTCGTGATCTCGGCCTCGCGGTCGAGGAAGCGGATCACGGTCTCGGACTCCGACGGGTCGGTCTCGGTGGCCTCGAGAACCGGCTCGGAGCCGTAGTCGCGGGTGACCGTCAGCGTCGCCTCCCCGGGGCTCGACTCCCCTGGCCCGAGGCCGCAGCCCGTGGTCGCGACGGCGAGCACCGCCGCGACCACCGCGCTGCGGCCGAGTCATCACTTCTTCTTGACCTTCTCGCAGCTGCCCTTGACGACGGTCTCGCGCCACCGCGCTCCGCTTGATCTTGACCTTGTCGCGGCCCTTGCCGCAGTTGATCGTGTCGGCGCCGCCCTGGCGCGCGTCGATCCGGTCGTCGCCGCCGCGCGAGCGGATCGAGTCGTCGCCCTTGGTGCCCTTGATCCGGTCGCCCTCCGGGCTGCCGACGAGCCGCTTGCCGCGGACCGCCGGGCAGTCGTCGAGCTGCTCGCCGACGCACGTGGCGAGGACCTCCGAGGGGATGTCGGTGCCGCGGCCGGCGCCGATCTGGGCGTCGCCGGGCGATCCGACCACCAGCTGCGCGGTGCCGTCGGCCCCGGTGACCGCCGGCGCGTCGCCGCCGCCGACCGTGACCCCGGCGGCCGGCCCGCTCGTGCACGTGGTCTCGAACGTGTCCTGGTCGGTCACGCACTTGTGCTCGACCACCGTGACCGTGAACGGCTGGCCCGCCTGCGCGCGCGCCGGCGCCTGCAGCTCGAGCTCGGCCGGGTTCGGGTTCGGGAAGTCGTCCGGTGCCAGGTAGAAGAGGACCTGGTCGCCGTCGTGGACCTCGAGCTGGTCGGCGCCAACCGAGGCCTCGAGGTGGTTGGCCTTGAAGTACCAGAAGCTCTCGCCCGAGACGGCCTTCGCCCCGCCGATCCCGCAGATGCCGAGGCCGAAGCCGAACTGGTCGGTGAGCGAGAGCGGCGCGACGCTCTTCGTCGTCCGCCCGGCGGTCGCCAGCAGCGTGAGCGCGTTGGGCTTCTCGTAGCCGAACTCGGTCCCGGAGCCGCCCGGAGGCCCGAAGCAGTCGGCGTCGGGTCGGGTCGGGACGGTGACGTCGTCGGCGACGATGTAGGTGGTGCCCGGGTCGAGCACGCGGTCAGGGGTGAGCACGCGGAGCTTGGCGGTGACCGCCGCGGAGGCAGACGCCGGGATCAGCGCCAGTGCGCAGATCGCGACCAGGGTCACGAGCGCGCCTGGCGCGAGGGGGATACGTGTGGTCATTGAAGAGCCACCCTTTCCTCGAGGGACGTGATTGGCTGGCCGGAGGCAGGTCTCCTGGCTTCCGGGCCGGCTATCGCGCCTTCCCGAGGCGACGGTGCGCCTCAGTGGCTGACTCGGTGTCTCGCGAGGCCGTCTTGCCCGGTCACAGTGGCGGGACCGCGCCGGTTTCGCACCGGACTTCCCTTGGCCACCGGCCGTATGTACGAGCGGCAGTCTAGTCCGCGTCGCGGCGCCGGGCGGCGCTGGGAGAATGCCCCGCATGGCGACCGAGATCCGCGACCTCGCCCCGGGTCTCTGGATCTGGCGAACCGAGCACCCGGCTTGGAACGAGGACTCCGACTGGGAGCCGACGGTGACCTCGACCTGCGTCCACTCCGGCGACGAGGTGGCCGTCCTCGACCCGCTTGCGCCGCGCGATGAGGGTGGCGCGCTCTGGGAGCGGCTCGCCGAAGCTCCGCCGACCATGGCGGTCGTGCTCAAGCCCGACCACGTCCGCGACGTCGACCTGTTCAGCGCCCGCTACGGGGCGCGTGCTTTCGGCCCGTGGCTCTACTGGCGCGATGACGTCCCGGAGACTGAACTCGAGCCGATCGAGCCCGGCAGCGAGCTCCCCGGCGGCCTGCTCGCGCTCTACGACGGCCGCGGGCGCATGGAGACGCCGCTGTGGCTGCCGGACCAGCGCGCGCTGGTGTTCGCCGACGCCTTCGCCGCCCCCGGCGGCGAGCTCCGCGTCTGGGACTCTCCGGCGCACTCCGATCGGGCGCTGCCTGCCCTGCGAGCCCTGCTCGAGCTGCCGTTCGAGCTCGTGATCCTCGCCCACGGTGAGCCCGTACACGACCGCGACGCCTACGAGCGGGCGCTCGAGCTGGCGCCGTACAGCGGCTGAGCGCCGCCGCGCCGAGCCTCAGTCCGCCCGCTCCTCGACCTTCTGGCGGAGCTGCTCGACCACGTCGGGCATCGCCTGCTTCATCCGCGAGAGCTCCCAATGCTCGATCTTGATCAGCCGCACCGGCGAGGTCGCGGTGACCGTCGCCGAGCGCTCCTGCTTCTCCAGCAGGCCCTGCTCGCCGAAGACGTCGCCGGGGCCGAGGTCGGCGAGGTGCTCGCCCTCGCGCTCGACCTTCACCGTGCCGTCCTCGATGATGTAGAAGTCGTTCGAGAAGCCGCCCTCGCGGATGATCGTCTTGCCCTCGACCGCCGACTCGAGGGTTGCGAACGTCGCCACCTTGGTCAGCGCCTCGTCGGGCACGTCGGCGAACAGGGGCGTGTTCTTGAGCGAGCTTACGTCCACGCCGGGAACCTAACCGATCGCCTGTGCAGGTGCGCCGACTGCGCGCCCGGCCCTGACGGTCGCCAGAAAGCGCTCGATCGCCTCCACGACCCGCGCCGTGCGCACCGACGGGCCGATGTCGAAGGCGTGCTCGGCACCGGCGAGCTCGGCGTAGTGGACCGGGTTGTCCGACACGGCCCGCAGCTCGGCGACGAACCGCCGCGCGTCGGCGACCGGGACCAGCGTGTCGTGCTCGCCGTGCAGGACGAGGAACGGCGGCGCACCCGGGTGGACGCGATGGGTCGGCGAGGCGTCGCGGAAGCGCTGCGGGTCGTCCTCGAATCGCGCCTTGAACACGTGGCGCTCGAGCACCCACTCGAGCAGCTCCGGGTAGTAGACGCCCTCCGCGTTCGTGAGGTCGTAGAGGCCGTAGAACGGGACCGCGGCGGCGACCGACGTGTCGGCGTCCTCGAACCCCGGCTGGAAGGAGGGATCGTCGTCGGTGAGCGCCGCGAGGGCGCACAGGTGCCCGCCGGCCGAGCCGCCGGTGAGGCAGACGAGGTCCGGGTCGGCGCCGTACTCGGCGGCGTGCTCGCGCACCCAGGCGATCGCGCGCTTGACGTCGACGAGGTGGTCCGGGAAGGTCGCGCCGGGGCTCAGCCGGTAGTCGATGTTGAAGCCCACCCAGCCGTGGCGGGCGAGGTGGTTGAGCAGCGGGATGCCCTGCTCGGAGCGGCTGCCCGCGATCCAGCCGCCGCCATGGACCTGGACGATCGCAGGGCGCGGCTCCTCGGCGAGCGGCTCGCCGGGCTCGTAGACGTCGAGACGCAGTGGCCGGCCGTCGACCCGCGCGTACTCGATCCCGCGCCGGTGGCGGACGCCCGCGGGCCAGAGCATCAGCGGCGGCACGATCAGGTGGCTGCGGGGGAAGCGCGAACGGCGCTCGTCGTCGGGCGGCTCGATCTCGGCGAGCTGCTCGCGCACCGCCTTGGCGCTGCGCAGGCTCTGCCAGCCGAGCCGCGCGAGCGCCACCTCGGCGAGCGCGAGGGGGGCGGCGATCGCGATTCCCCGCGCGCCACGCAGCGGCCGCACGCGGGCGACCGCCGCGATCAAGGCCGCGACCAGGGCGCCGAGCGCCCACGGGAACTCGCGGACGATCGAGCCCGAGACCCAGCGCAGAAGGCGCAGGCGCAGCGTCCGCGGCGGGCGCAGCGCGAGGGTCTTGCGCAACAGGTCGAGCACGGGCGCCGAACCTAGCGGCGGGGCGCGATGACCGCGGCCGACCCCTCGACGAACAGGTCCCGGGCGCGCGCGAGCCCGGGCGTCTCGCCGCGCTCGAGGCGCTCCAGCGACAGTCCCTCCAGGCCGGCGACGAGGAAGATCGCGATCCCGTCGATGTCCTCGGCCGCCGGCGGGCGGTCGAGGCCGCGAAGCAGCTCGCGCAGGATCGCCCTGTGTCCCTGCTTCATCTCGGCGAGGATCTCGCCGACCTCGGGATCGACGACCGACTGCGAGGCCAGGTCGAAGTAGACGCGCTGGATTCCCTCGTCGCGGTCGAGCACCCGCTGGACGCCGTCGGCCAGCCCGCGGGCGAGCGTCGTCGCATCCCGCGGGTTGCCGAGCCCGTCCAGGACCTCGGTCGTGATCGTCTCCGACACCTGGCGCGCAACCGCGGCCACCAGGCCCCGCTTGGAGCCGAAGTAATAGGAGATCAGCGCCTTGTTCTGGCCCGACGCGGCCGCCACCTTGGCCGTCGTCAGCCCCGCGTAGCCCTCGCGCTTGAGCACGTCGAACGCTGCGTCGAGGATGCGCTCGGGCGCGTCGGACGCGGGCCGCCCCGGCCCGCGCGCCGCGCGCGGCTCGGCGGCGCCGCTCAAGCGGTGACCCCCGCGGCGCTCGGCGACATCCCCATCGCCGCGAGCTTCTTCGCCAGCGACTTCATCGCGTATTCGAAGACCTCCTTGGAGTGGTAGAAGGGCGTCTCGAAGTCGTACCGGTCCTCGACCCAGTCGGGCGAGAAGGCCAGGATGCCGACCGGGAGGGTCTCCTGGAGCGTGTCCTGCACGACCTGCCTGTAGCGGTCGTCGGACTTGATCGCGTCGGCGAGGAACTTGACGCCGAAGCCGACGTGGCGCGACTCGTCGCGATTGACGTGGGTGAAGCCGTCGCGGAAGCCCGGCAGCCGATCCATCTCCTTCAGCGAGCGGAGGATGAACCGCGCCCCCGTCAGCGCCAGCGTGCCCTCGATCACGACCATGTAGACGGTGATCCCGCGCACCAGGGCCTCCATGTCCGAGGGGTCCTTGCGCAGCGTCTCGGCGCAGTCGTGCAGGATCCCGTCGAAGAGCTCCTTGAACTCGTCGTTGGTGTTCTGACGCTGCTCGGCGAGGTTGGCGGCGATCGTCTGCGTGTCGGCGCCGAGCACCTCGCGGAAGAAGCGGTCGAAGAAGACGCAATGGCGCGCCTCGTCGGCGATCTGCGAGGCGAGGAAGATCCGCTGGTCGTCGGTGGGGGCCGCGATGGCGAAGGGCAGGAGCTCGGTCGTCACCCGCTCCTCGCCGATGAAGAACTGCGAGAGGCCGAACATCATGAACCGGCGCTCCTCCTCGCTCCAGGTCTTGCCGTCGTTCCACTCGGCGGCGTCGGCGGTGAAGTCGAAGCTCTCGGAGTTCCAGCCCTGGTTCTCCCAGCGCGAGATCAGCTTCTTGTACGAGGGGGCGGCCTCGACGATCCGGTCGAGGTTGGCCATGACCTTGTCGATGTCCCCGTCGAGGAGCACGTCGAGCGCGCTCAGGTCGTCGGAGACCTCGTACTCGCCGTCGCCGTTTCGGGTCGTCTGGGTGGTCGTCATCGTCGCTCCTCAGGGCTTGCCGTCGCGGGTCCGGGCAATTATTACTCAACCGGTTAATTAATGTCAAGCGGCCCGCGCGAGGGGCTCCGTGCCGGCCCCCAGCGGCCCGCGCGCGATCGCCGCGCGGCGCCGGCGCAGGTATTCCGGCCCGACGTTGCGAAGCCGCCCCGGCAACACCGGGCTGAGCGCGCGCGACGCCGCGCCGAGCGCCCGCAGCTCGGCCTGCTGGGCCTCCGACCAGCGCACCCCGAAGCGCTCGCGCAGCAGCGGCGGGAGCAACCCGAGCGTCGCGGCGCGCAGGGCCCGCGAGGGCGCGACGCGCAGCAGCGGCCAGAGCTGGTCGATCAGCGGCACGCCGGGCGGCGCCGGGTTGCCGAGCAGCGAGAGCAGCAGGTCGACCGTCTCGTGGCGCACGAGGCGCTCGGCGATCATCGTGTCGACGTAGTCGCGGAACTCCACCCTGGTCTCGGGCAGGTCGCCGGGGCGCACGCCGACGAGCCGCCCGAGCGGCATGTACTCGGCGTAGAGCCGGTCGCGATCGGCCGCGCTCACTCCGCCGACGAAGCGCTCGCCGACCGCGAAGGTGGCCTCGATCAGGGTCGCGTGGACCCAGGCGTAGGCCTCCGGCTCCAGCGCGTGGTAGCGGCTGCCGTCGGGGTTCGTGCCCTTGATGGACTTGTGCAGCTCGCGCAGCCTCCGCCCCATCGGCGGCGCGGCCGCTCCGCCGTAGACGAGCAGGTAGAGGTAGTCGGTGGTCCGCATCAGCCGCCCCCACGGGTCGGCCTGGAAGTTCGAATGGTCGCGGACCCCGGAGCCGACGGTGGGATGCGCGACCTGCAGCAGCAGGGCGTAGCCGGCGCCGAAGAAGTACCGCGGGTCGCCGAGCGCCCGCCACGCGAGCGACTCGGGACCGAGGACGATCCCGGCCGCCTCCTCCTCGCGTGGGCAGGATCGGGACCCGCCGGGAGGCGTAGCCGACCCGCGCCGCTGTTGAGGCGCCTTGTTCCGTCATCGGCGAGCCTCCTCGACGCGCGGGACCACCTCGCGGTCGAGCGCCAGGAGCCCGCCGACGAGCAGCTCGCGCAGCTGGGCGCGCGAGAGGGGCCCGCCGCGCAGCCAGTCGAACGTCGCCGCCTCGACGAACCCCGCGTAGGCGCGGACCGCGGCGCGGAGCTCGGTGGACGCCGCCGCGGGCTCGGTGCCCGGCCGCAGGATCTCGATCACCCGGTCGGCGGTCCGCTCGCGCGCCTCGTCGAAGATCGCCTCGATCTCGGCGTCGCGGCCGAAGCCCTGGGCTCCGTGCTGAGCGAGCAGCATCCCGCGGCTGCGCTCCGCGACCTCGAGCCAGCGGTCGACCGCCGCGCCGAGCGCCGCCTCGGGGTCGCCGGCGGCGATCTCGGCGGCGAACATGCCCGGCGGCAGGCGGAAGATCGAGCGCACCACCTCGAGATAGAGCTCGCGCTTGGCGCCGAAGTAGTGATGGACGAGGCCGCGGGTGACCCCGGCCTCGGCGGCGACGTCGGCCGTCGAGACGGCGCCGTAGTTGCGGGTCGAGAACAGCCGGCGGGCGGCGGCGAGGATCTGGCGGCGGCGCTCGGCGCCGTCGAGCCGCGACCAGCGCGGGGCGGTGTGCCCGCGCACGCGGTGGGCGCTCGCCCCCGCGGCTGTCCGTGGCCTCGCCACGCGGCCAGGATAGCGTCTTATTGGCAAAGTGCCAACAGCCAGGACTAGCATTCGCCGCCATGGCCGAGCGCGACCTGCCCACCGGGAGGGTCCAGCGGCTGGCGCGGATCGGCCGCACCGCCGCGGGCGCCGCCGTGCGCCAGGCGGGAACGCGGACCGCGAACGTGGTCCGCTCCGACGAGCGCTCGGAGGCGGCGCTCGAGCGCCGCCAGCTGGAGACCGCAAAGCGGATCGTCGAGGTCCTCGGCGGGATGAAGGGCGCGGCGATGAAGGTCGGCCAGATCCTCTCCTTCGTCGACTTCGGGCTCGTGCCCGAGGCCCACCGCGACGAGTTCCAGGTCGAGCTCGCGAAGCTCCGCGACGCGGCGCCGACGGTCTCCTTCGAACGCATGCGGGCGGTGATCGAGTCCGACCTCGGACCGCTCGACGACAACTTCGCCGAGCTCGATCCCGAGCCGATCGCCGCCGCCTCGATCGGCCAGGTCTACCGGGCGACCCTGCTCGACGGGCGCCGCGTCGCGGTCAAGGTCCAGTACCCGGGCGTCGCCGACGCGGTGCGATCCGACATGCAGAACCTCGGCGTGCTCCTGCGGCTCGCGCGGCGGATGACCCCGCAGCTCGACGTCAAGGCGGTCGGCGAGGAGATCCGCACCAGGATCGTCGACGAGCTCGACTACGAGCTCGAGGCCTCCAACCACCGGACGATGGCGCGGATCTACCGAGGCCACCCGTTCATCTGCGTCCCGGACGTGGTCACCGACCTCTGCCGCGAGCACGTCCTCGTCACCGAGCTGGTCTCCGGCGACGGGTTCGAGGCCCTGCGCTCCGAGCCGCAGGCCGAGCGCAACCGGATCGGCGAGATCGTCTTCCGCTTCTACTACGAGTCGATGCACCGCCACCGCCGGTTCTCGCGGCGACCCCCACCCGGGGAACATGATGCGGCTCGCCGACGGCCGGATCGCGTTCCTCGACTTCGGGCTCTTCAAGCGCATGGACCGGGAGTCGATCGAGCTCGAGCTCGCCTGCCTGCGCGCGGTCTGTCGAGGTCGACGCGCCGGAGCTGCACCGGCTGTTCGCCGGCGCCGGGTTCATCCCCGACCCCGAGAGCCTCGATCCGGATGAACTGCTGGCGTTCGTGCTGGAGGGCGTCTGGTGGTACGCGACGGCCGACGAGGTGGTCGAGATCACGCCGGAGCTGGTCTCGCGCGCGGCGATCGAGACCGGCGACCCCCGCTCCTCGCACTTCGAGACCATGCGACACCAGGCGATCAACGTCGAGCACCTCCTCGGCCGCCGCCTCGAGCTGCTGACGCTCGCCGTCCTCGGCCAGCTCGACTCGGCCAACAACTGGCACCGGATCGCCCGCGAGTGGATCTACGACGACCCGCCGGTCACGGAGCTGGGCCGCGAGGAGGCTGAGTTCCTCGGCCTGCCGCTCGACTAGGCGGCCGCGGCGTCGGAGGGAATGCGACCTCGCGGAGCTAGGCAGTGAAGGGGGCGCGCTCGGTACGTATTGCGTGACGTGGTGGCGCGTCTCGTGCGGGGCCGCAGCCCAACTGCACGAAGTGTCCCTATATGAGCCACTTCGTAACGTTGGCCGATTGGCTGGCGCGGTCACGCCCTCCGGTCACCCTCGCGCTACCGCAAGGCGCGAGATCCGGCACACGAGCGCGCGCTGCAATACACGCCACCCCTTCACTGCCAAAGCCCCGCGAGCTGGCGCGGTCCCAACGCGCGGCCCGCCTACTTCTGCGGAGGTGGCGGGTCGAACGGCGCAGCTCTCGTAGCTCCCCTTGACGTACGGCTCGGGGTCGAGCGCGTCGCCCGGGTCGGGATAGGCGTTGTGGCAGAGGCCGGCGTTCAGGCGCACGTCGTCCTCCGGGTAGCAGGTCGGCCTCGGTCGGCTGGTCGAGCAGCTCCCCGGGCTCGAACATGATCGCGAACCGCGCCCAGGCGCCGTCGCTGTCGCCGTGGGAGGTGAGCCCGGCGAAGTTGGAGAAGAACGAGGCGATCCCCCGGATGCGCGGCGCCGCGTAGCGCAGCAGCGGGACGAGGTTGCGAACCGAGGCCTCCAGCCCGGGGACCGCCGGGCCGCCGAGGACGACGACCTGAAGCAGCTTGCGCAGGGCGGGAAGCCCGGAGACGTCGCGGACGATCTCGCTGGTGTCGGCGGCGAGCGGCCCGATGTCGGCGACCGCCGGCGCGAGGTCGGGGGCCGCCTCGCGCACCTCGGCCACCAGGGGACGCGCCTCGCGCAGCAGCGGCCGCGCCCGGCGCAGCGCCTCGGCGCCCGAGGCGAGCACCGCCGGGAGCTCCGCGACGCCCTGCTCGAGCGAGTCTGTGTTCGAGCCCAGCGCCCCCAGCGCCGCGCGCCCCGAGGAGACCACGCGGCGCAGCGCCGCCTCGCGGCGTCCCAGCTCGCTGACGACGACCGAGGTGTCGCCGACGAAGCCCGCGATCTGCTCCTCCTGGCCGTGCAGCGCGTCGGTCAGGTCGCGCAGCTCGCCAACCGCGCGCGACAGCTCGCCGACCGTCCGGTTGAGCTCGGTTCCCGACTGTGGCGACCGCGTCGCCTGGTCGAGGGTCTCGATGGTCGAGTCGAGGTGGCGGCGCCCGTCGGCGTCGAGGAAATCGAACGCCTCGTCGAAGTCGACGCTCGGCAGCGCCTTCACGGAGGCCCCGGACTCGAGCTCGGGCCTGCCCTCGCTGCCGGGACTCAGGTTCAGGTACGGGTCGCCGAGCAGCGTGCGCTCGCCGATCGTCACCGAGGCGCCGTCGTGTACCGGCCCGAGCTCGTCGTCGACCGTGAAGGTCACGGTCGCCCGAGAGGTCCCGCGCTCGTAGCTGACGTCGGTGACCTTGCCGACCGGCACGCCGCGCACGAGCACCGGCTGCTTGGTCGGCAGCGCCTCGGTGTCGCGGAACGTCGCGCGCAGCTCGTACGGCTTGCCGCCGACCACGCTCACGGGGTTGGGGCCGTCGAAGGCCTGGTTCAGGACCACGAACGTGACCACGGCGAGCGCCGCGCAGACGAGGCTGAACGCGAGCCCGATCCTCGGGATCCGGTGGTCCATCAGCCGTCGCCTCGGCCGGCGGTCAGCGGTTCGGTGGGCAGGCCGGGGACCATGAAGCGCAGGAGGCAGGCGACCTCGTTGCGCTCGCAGGTGCGCTCGAGCGCGAGCGCGAGCTTGCGGTCGAGCACCGACGGGCGCCCGGCGCGGCTGCGCGCGGCCGCCGCGGGCAGCCCGACGTTCTCCGGCTTCGGGTCCTCGAACTCGAGCACGTCGACCTGGCCGTAGGTGCCGCCGTTGTCGTTGACGGAGGTCGCGCCGCTCAACGTGTCGGCCAGCTGCGCGCCGCCGTTGCGGAACTCGTTGAGGACGCGCGAGAGGCGCACCAGGTCCTCGGCGGTCGGGATCAGCCGTTCGACCTTGCCGGTCAGGCCCTGCGTTCCCTGGAGCAGCAGCTGCGAGGGCTCGGCGCCCCGCCTCGTGAGCTGGTCGATCTGCCCGATCAGCTCGCCGGCGCGCGGCACCAGCGCGCGCAGCTTGACGCTCGACTCGTCGAGGTCGCCGGCCGCGGGCACGATCCGATCCAGGGCCGGGACCAGGATCTCCGCCAGGTCGGCGGCCGCGTCGAGCGAGCGGTCGGCCTCTTCGAGCGTGGGCGCGAGCAGCCGCGTGGCCCGCGCCAGCTCGCGCTCGCGCGCCGCGGTGACCGCGAGGGTGTCGCTGCCGGCGGCGACCGCGTTGCCGAGCTCGAGCGAGCGCCGGTCGAGGGTCGTCGTCAGGACGTCGAGCTGATCCACGAGGCGGGTCAGCAACTGCCGCCGGGTGACCAGCGAGCGCGAGATCGGCCCCGCCTGGTCGGTGATGTCGGCGAGCTCGCCGAGCCCGGCCCGCAGCTCACCCGCGCGCCCCCGCAGGCCGCGCTCGGCCTCGCCGATCAGCACCTGCGCGTAGGCGCGGGTGTCGGCGTCCAGCACCCCGGTGAGCTCGTCGATGGCGACGAAGGCCGTGCTCCGACCCGTGGGGATCGGCTGGCCCTCGGGCAGTGGCCCGCGCGACGGCGTCCCCGGATCGATGTTGACGATCAGGTTCTGGATCGCGCTGGCGGGGCGCAGCTCGGCGGTCGCGTCGGCGAACACCTTGCCCCGGACGTCGGGCTCCAGGCTCAGGGTGGCGACCGCGTGCCCGCTCTCATACCGGGTCCCGGTGACCCGGCCGACCAGCGCCCCGGCGACCGCGGCCCCCGGCTCGTCGACGCGGTCGAGGCCCTTGGCGTCGGTGAACTCGACCTCGATCTCATAGGGCGCGCTCGAGCCCGGCAGGCGGATCGACTTCTTCGTCAGCGTGTAGCCGAGGAAGGCGAGCGCCGCGACGATCTGCAGCGCGATCGTCAGCCTGCCCAGCGGCACCTGGCCGACCTTGCGCCGCGGGTTTACGAACTCGAGCGCCCGGCGGATCACGTGCAGAACCCCAGCGTCCGCAGGCTCTCGACCAGGCTCGGTTCGAGCTGGCCGATCGAGTCGCAGGGCAGCAGGGCCCCGGCGCCGCTCGACCCCGCGGGATCGAGGTAGGCGCCGAGCCTGATCATGTGGCCGGCTCCGAGCAGCCCCTGCTCCTCGGTCTGGTAGGGGCGCAGGGCCGCGTTGCCGCCGGCGAAGGCCGAGATCAGCTGCATGTAGGTCGGCATCCCGAGCCGCGACTTGCGGTGCAGCGCGGGGAGCACGTTCTCGTCGAGGAGGCGCTGCCCCGGGCGCAGGATCGTCAGCAGGCGTTCGAAGGCCGGGGCCGCGCCGGCCGAGCGTCGCAGGACGGTGCCGATCGCGTGCACGAGCGGCACCGCCCGCCGCGCGGCGGGGGCGGACGCCGCGAGCACCGGCTGCAGCTCGTCGAGCGCCGGGGCGAGCTCGCGCAGGGCCGGGCGGAGCTCGACCGCGAGCGCGCCGGTGCGGTCGATCAGCGCATCGAGCACCTGCCCTCGGTCGCGAAGCGTCTCCAGCGGCCCCGGCAGCGCCGCCAGGGCCCGGTCGAGCGGCCCCGCCCCGTCGACGTCGAGCGCCGCCAGCGTCCGGTTGGCGCGCGCCGGCGAGCTCCGCCAGCGAGTCCTCGCGCCGGGCGAGCTCGCTCACGGTGCCGGCCGCCGCGCCGATGGACCGCTGCAGCTCCGTCCGGCTCGAGCCCTGGAGCGCGCGCGCCGTCGGCCCCAGGTCGCGGGTCAGCTCGGGCGCCGCCCGCAGCGTGCGCTGCAGGGACTCGATCGATCCGTCCGCGGTCGCCTCGGCGCCGATCCGCACCAGCTCGCGCAGCCGCTCGCGCGCGGGCTCGCGCAGCACCCGCAGGGCCTCGTCGAAGGAGACGTAGACCCGGGTCTGGCGCAGCGGGATCGTCGTCGCCCTCGTCGATGAGCGGCGCGCTCGGGCTGCCCGGGTGCAGGTCGACGAAGGCGCTGCCCTCGAAGAGGGTGTGCGGGCGCAGGGCGACCTGGGCGTCGCTGTGGACGGGGATCTCGGAGTTGACCTCGAGCTCGACCAGCGCGTCGTCGCCGACCCGTTCCACGGCGCCGATCTCGCCCTCGTTGACCCCGGCGACGCGGATGTCGCGATCGATCGAGCCCAGCCCGTTGACGTTGTCGAACTTCGCCCACACGGTCTGGCGATCGGTGAACGGGTCCGGCCGCAGCGCCGCGACGACCAGCCCGGCGGCGACGACCAGCAGGGTCGCGATGCCGAGCAGGCGGCGCCGGAGGGACGGCTTCCGGATCAACATGGCTGCGAGTGCCCCAGCGTCTCGCCCGGCTCGGGGTACGGGTCGCGGGCGCGGTGGCAGGTGAGCACCGGCACGAAGCGCAGCGCCGGGTTGCCGGGGGCCGTCTGGCCGACCGGGATCGAGTTGTCGGTCGCCGAGACGATCCCCTGGCCGGCGAGCCGGATGTCCTGCGCATACGGAGCGATGCCGTCGACGACCGCGCGCAGCGGGCCGAGCAGGGGCTTGATCGAGGCGACCGTCGGGCTGAAGGTCGCGGACGACCGGCGCCGCCGCGGCGAGCACCGGGTTGATCATGCCCGTCAGCCGGACCGTCTCGGCGCGGATCTCGTCGCCCAGGGCGAGCACGCGGTTGACCTGCGGCAGTGCGGCCGCGAGCTCGCGCGCGGCCGGGGTGAGCTCGGTGGTCGCCGCGGCGGCGTCGTCGAGCAGGGGGTCGGCCAGCGGCGCGGTGGCGAGGAGCTCGTCCTCGAACGGCCGCAGGAGCTCGACCGCGTCGCCGAGCTCGGCCTCATGGGCGGCGAGCGCGCCGACGACGGCGCTGCCGGAGCCGATCAGGTCGCCGAGGTCGCCGGGCCGCGCCCCGCGAAGCCCGCGGACGGTCCGCGCGGCGCCGCCGACGAGGCTCGCGATCGCTCCCGGCCGCGCGGTCGCCGCCTCGAGCTGCGTCGCCAGGTCACCGGTCGCGGCGCCGAGGTCGCGCAGCCCCGCGTTGACGTCCTCACCGCGACCGGCGAAGCCGAGCCCGGCGCTGCGCACCGTGTCGGAGAGCGCCAGCCGCGCCTTGCGGTCGAAGAGCTGGACGACCTCGAGCAGGTCGACCCCCGAGCTGCTGCGCGCGAGCGGGATCGTGCCGCCCTCGCGCATCGGATCGTCGACGTTGCCGGGGAAGAGCTCCAGGTAGGTGAGGTAGACGATCGAGCGGACCTTCACGTTGGCGCTCGCGTCGTTGCCGATCGGGGCGAACTCGGGCCGCAGCTCGGCGGTCACCAGCACGTGCCCGCCGTCGGGCTCGACCTCGGTCACGAAGCCCGCCAGCCGGCCCGCGATCCGGACCGCGTCGCCGTCCTTGAGGATGGGCGCGTCGGGCGCGACCTCGACCTTGAGCTCGTAGCGGTCCTGGAGCGGAACGCCGTTCACCGACGCCCACGAGACCCACGCCATCAGGAGCCCCACCGCGGCGACCCCGAGGCCGAGCAGCAACTCGCGCCCCTCGAGCCGGCGCGTCGTCCCGCGCACCGCTCGGGCAAAGCGCCCCGGGGGCCTCATCCGCGAGCTCATGGCCCGGCGAGGAAGTCGAGGAGGTCGTCGGCAGCGCCCAGATCCGGGCCGTCGCCGCCTCCGTTGTCGCCGTTGTCACCGCCGCTCCCCCCACCGTGGCCATCCGAGGGCGCCGCCGACGATCCCGCCGACCTGGTCGAGGACCTCATCGACGTTGTCGCGCGTCTGGTCGAGCGCTTCGCCGACCGGGCCGCGATCGCCCGCCGTCGCCGCCCGCGCCACCTGGCTGCGTCTCGCCCGCCGGCGGCGCGACAGGCTCCCCGCCCGCGCCGCCGCCGGCGCGCCCGTCGCCGCCGGCTGAGCCACGCCCCCCGCCGGTCTGGCCGGAGGCGCTCGGATGCTGCGCCCGTGCGAGCACCCGGTTGAGGCAGCCCGGGCCGATCTCGAGGCCGAAGCTCTCGCAGCTCAGCACGGTCTCGGCGCGCAGGAACCGGCGGTCGGGGTCGTTGCCCTCGTACCCGGCCTGGGTGCCCTCCTCGACCCCGACCGCGCCGAGGCCGACGTCGTCGGCGGCCTTCGGGCCGTGGCCGTACCCGTCGGCGGAGAACAGCGCCTTCTGCAGCTCGCGCTCGCCGAGCAGCGCGTCGAGCACCGCGCCCGCCGCCGCGGCGATGTCCAGCGGCGCGGTCAGCACCCGCGAGGGCGCCTCGCGGAGCGTCGGCAGGCCGGCGACGAGCAGGTTGTCGACCAGCGTCAGCGTCGGCCCGACCGCGTCCACGGTCACCCGGGCGTCGTCGAGGAAGGGGCCGAGGAGGCCGAAGGTCCGCTCGAGGTCCGGGGCCGAGGCGGCGAGCGTGCGCGCCAGCGGCCGCGCGTCGACGGCGAGGCCGGCGAGCTTGGTGAGCGTCGTCCGCGCCCGTCCGGCCGTTTGCGGCAGGCGCTCGAGCGCGGCGTCGAGCGCCGGCGTGCGCTCGGCGGTCACCCGCAGGGTTCGCTGCAGGGAGTCGACGAGCCCCCCGAGCTCGTCCGAGCGCGACGCGGCCTCGCCCGTGACCGCCTCGGCGTCGACGATGAGGCTGCGAAGCGCCGCGTTCTGTGAGCGAACCTCGGCCAGCGCCTCGTCGGCCGCGGCGAGCCCCGGGCGCAGTTCGAGGATCGCCCGGTTGAGGTCCTCGCCGCGGCGCTCGAGCCCCTTGCCGAGCTCGATCAGGACCAGCCTCAGGCCCTGGCGCACCGGCTCGTCGAAGCTGTTCAGCAGGTCGTCGAAGCGCGGTGCGACCAGGGTCCGCTCGCTGCCGATCACGCCGTCGCCGAGGGCGTCGGTGTCCTCGCCCGGGTCGAGCGCCACGTAGCTGTCGCCGGTGATGTCCTGCTGGCGGATCGCGGCCGTGGCGTCGGCGCTCGGCGGCGCCGTGCCCTCGTTGAGCTCCATCGAGACCACCGCCTTGCCCCGATCGGTGATCTCGATGTCGCCCACCGAGCCGGCGATCGCGCCGTCGATCCGCACGTGCATGCCGGGCAGCAGCGGATAGACGTCGTCGAACTCGGCTCGCACCGTTGTCCCGCTCACCGACGGGTGCGAGCTGATCCACACGGCGGCGAGCACTCCGACCAGGAGCAACGCGCTGAAGACCGCGACCAGCCGCGCCATCAGGTCGGTCACGGTCCGCCCCCTCCCCCCTGGTCCAGGTAGGTGCTCGGCGGTTCGCCCCCGCCGATGAACGAGCGCCAGTAGTCCTCCCAGGGCTCGCCCTCGGCGGTCCCCGGGTTGCGGTCGAACGGCCGCACGACCGAGCCGGCCGCGTCGCTGGAGGCATCGATCTCGTCCGGGTGGCGGTTCTGCTGGATCAGCAGTGCCGAGACCCGGACCAGGTTGCCGTTGGCGTCGTAGTCGGAGCTCGCGTCGCCGAAGAGGGTGAAGAAGTTGACGACCTCCGGGGCGCGGGCGCGGAGATGGTCGAGCAGCGGGGTGAGCCGGTTGAGCACGCTCGGGAGCCGCTCGGCGATCGGCAGCGCCGCGCCGACGACCGGCCTCAGGGCGCGCAGCTGCTCCTCGAGCGGCGCCGTCAGGCGCCGCGCTTCGGCGACGAGCGGGCGCAGCGCGGCGAGCGCCGGGCGCAGTTCGCGCGCCGTCGGCGCGAGCTCGGCCACCGCGGGCCGGGCCGCGGCGACCAGCGCCCGCAGCTCGGGGGTCGAGGCCGAGACCCGGTCGAGGGTCCCGTGGGCGGCGGCGAGGCCGGGCCCGATCGCGTCCGCCGTCCGCCCGAGCTCGGACTGGCGGCTGGCCGCCACGTCGAGCGTGGTCGCCAGCCGCTCGGCGGTCGCGCCCAGGTCGTCGGGGTCACGGGCG
The DNA here is from genome assembly GCA_963729065.1 of uncultured Solirubrobacterales bacterium. Taxonomy (GTDB): domain Bacteria; phylum Actinomycetota; class Thermoleophilia; order Solirubrobacterales; family 70-9; genus WHSW01. The sequence goes on along the minus strand of CAVSMS010000004.1, from coordinate 185,974 downwards.
AGCGCGCCGACCACCACGCGGCCCTGGGTCACGATCCGCTCGATCGCGTGCTGGTCGGCGGTCACCGCCGCGAGCAGGTTCGCCGTCTCGCCCAGCGCGCGGGCGCTGTAGCGGAACGTGCGGGCGATGTCGGGGCCGCGCCCGCGAGTGGCCGCGTCGACGTTGGCGAGCAGCTCCCCCGCCTCCGCGCGCGTCCTCGGGTCGAGGGTCGACACGGCGAGGTCGAGGTCGACCGGCTGGTCCGTGCGGCTGGGCCCGAGCGTCGCGCCGTCGCCCAGCTCCGGCCCCTCGCCCTGGGTCAGGTCGACGAACCGGTTGATCGCGCCGATGTTCGAGGCCAGGCGGATGTTCGCGAACGCGCCCTGGCGCAACGGGAAGTCGGAGTCGATCGCCATCCGCACCTCGGGCAGCCCGTCGTCGGTGAACGTGATCTCCTCGACCTCGCCGACGCCGACGCCGCCCGCCTTGACCTCGCCGCCCTCGATCAGCCCGCGGACGTCATCGAAGACGGCGCTGACCTCGTAGCTGCCGTCCGGAGCGCAGGACCGTCCAGAGCAGCGCCACAACCGCCACCAAGATCGCCGCGAGCACTCCGGCGCGAGCGTTCACGCGACCGGCAGGTTCGGGTCGAACCCCCAGAAGATGAAGGTCATCAGCATGTTGAGGACCGTCACCAGGACGAGGTTCGCGGCCATCGACTGCGCGGTCGCGACCCCGACCTCGACCGGGCCCCCGCGGACCCGGAAGCCGTAGTACAGCGCGGTGAGGACGACGCCCAGCGAGAGCACCATCCCCTTGATCACCGAGTAGAGGATGTCCACGGGGTCGAGCGCGGTGTAGAAGGCGAACTCCCAGGTCCCCTGCGAGACGTCGCCGAAGCGCACGAACGAGGCCAGCCAGGCGGCACCCTGGGCCGCGGCCAGTCCGATCAGGTAGGCGATGGGCAGCATCACCGCGGCGGCGAGCAACCGGGTCGAGACGAGATAGGTGATCGACGGGACCCCCATCACCTCCATCGCGTCGACCTCCTCGTTGACCCGCATCGAGCCGAGCTGGGCCACGATCCCGCCGCCGATCTTGGCGGCGACCATGAAGCCGAAGATGAACGGGACCACCTCGCGCGTGGTGCAGAAGGCGCTGAAGATCGGCGCCGCGATCCCGGTCCCGAGGGCGCGCGAGATCGCGGACCCCTCGAGCCCGCACGTCGCCCCGGCCATGAACGAGATCGCGACCAGGACCAGGACGCTGCCGGCGGCGATCAGCGCCGCCTGGCGCAGCGCCTCGCCGGCGTAGTCGCCAACCCGGCGCAGGCCGCGCAGGCCGCTGAGCGCGAAGCTCGCGTACTCGCCCGCCGAGTCGATCAGCGGCAGGCGCTCGGGGCGCTCGATCGCCTCGGCGAGCCGTCCGCGCTTGCGGGCCCGGCGGCTCATCCGCCCAGGTTCGCCTCGGGGTAGAGCGCCAGGAACAGCGACGTGTAGACGACGCTGATCGCGAAGATCGCCAGCAGGCAGGTGACCACCGACTCGTTCACCGCCCGCCCCACCCCCTCGGCGCCGCCGCCGACCGCGAGTCCCTTGAAGGAGGCGATCACGCCGATGATGAGCCCGAACAGGGCGACCTTGAGCACGCTCGACCAGAGGTCGATGTAGGTCGTCAGCAGCAGCAGGTTGTCGAAGAACGCGCTCGCCGTCGAGTCGTAGAGCACCGTCGCGGCGACGAACGTCCCGAGCACCCCGGCCCAGAACGTGAGCAGGTTCAGCACCGGCATCATCAGCCCGAGGGCGACCACCCGGGGAAGGACGAGGTTGCGTACGGGGTTGATCCCGATCACCTCGAGGGCCTCGAGCTCCTGGCGGATCTTGCGGGCGCCGAGCTCGGCGGTGATCGTGGAGCCCAGCGTTCCGGCGACGATCGCCGTCGTCAGCACCGGGACCGAGCTCGCGCAGGAAGGCGATCGGGGCGACGGCCGAGATCCGGTCGATGGCGCCGAAGGCCGACGCCAGCGAGCCGCCCTGGATGCCGATGGTCGAGAAGCCGATCACGAAGGCGACCACGGCCGCCGGCCCGAGCGTCACGCGGAGGGAGAAGATGAACTGGCGCACGAGCTCCTGGCGCCACGACAGCCCCGGGCTGACGAGCTCGCCCGCGAGCCGCAGGGCGAGCGCCGCCATCCCGCCCGCGTTCAGGAGCCAGAGCCGCGGCGGGACGTCGGGGCGCCGCGCCGCCGCGCGCGCGGCGGCGAAGGCGCGCATGGCGCCGCTGTCCGCGGACCCCTTGATCCGTGAAGCCTCGATCCCTAACCCTCCGGCGCGAACCTAGCCGTCGACCGGCGCCGATGCGCCGGTTCCCCGTTATCCTACGGTGGCGTAGGATTGTCGTCGGGGGCCAGGAGGATGAGAGATGGCGGAGCTGGACGAGCGAACCCGGAGGGAGATCGGCGAGCAGATCTCGGGCAGCGACCTCGAGCCGGCGGCGGTGGCGCAGCTGGTCGCCGAGACGCCGGAGGAGACCATGCGCGAGTTGCTCACGGGCGAGATCCGGGCGGCCGCTACCGAGCAGATCATCCGCCGCTTTCCCGACTACGTCGACGCCGGCCGCACCGCCGAGGTCGAGGCGGCGGTGGGATGGGAGATCGCCGGCGACGGCGATGTCGAGCGCTTCCTGCTCGTCTTCGACCGCGGCCGGGTGAGCGCCGGACGGGAGCTGGACTTCGAGCCGCGGGTGACGCTGAGCCTCGACGCGGTCGACTTCCTGCGCCTCGCGACCGGGAACGCCGACCCGGCGACCCTGTTCCTCAGCGGCAGGCTCGGGCTCTCCGGCGACGAGCTGTTCGCGATCGAGATGGCCTCGTTCCTGCGGATCCCCGGCGCCGACGGCGAGACCGCGGGCGAGCGGGCGCTCGACCCGAGCGCGGTCGACGCGACCCGGATCGCGGCCGTGGTCCGCGACGCGCCCGACGACGCCCTGCGGCGGGGGATGCGGGGCCCGATCCGCGAGCTGATCCTCGATGAGGTCTTCCGCCGGTTTCCCGAGTACTTCAAGCCCGGCCCCGGGGTCGGCGACGCCGCGATCGGCTTCAAGATCACCGGGCGCGAGGACGGGGACGCCGACCGCTACCGGGTGCTGATCTCCGGCGGGGAGGTCCGTGCCGGGCGCGATCTCGACGTCGACCCGCGGGTGACGATCGTGATCGACGGCGTCGCGTTCCTGAAGCTGGTCACCGGGAACTCGAACCCGGTGATGAGCTTCCTCAGCGGCAAGCTGAAGATCAAGGGCGACCTCGGCTACGCGGCCCAGATCCCCGGCATGTTCCGGATCCCCTCGGCGGCGACCTGACCGCCACGACCCGCAAGAGGCCGTACGCGCCGCGGCTGCCGCCGGCCGAGCGGCGCGAGCAGCTGCTCGACGCGGCGCTCGCGGCGATCGACGCCGGCGGCTATCCGGGCGCCTCGATGGAGGCGATCGCGCGGGCCGCGGGAGTGACCAAGCCGGTGGTCTACGACGCCTTCGGCACCCGGGGCGCGCTGCTCGCGGCGTTGCTCGAACGCGAGGAGGAGCGGGCGCTCGCGCAGCTCGCCGAGGCGCTGGCGGCCCGGCCGGCCGCCGACCCCGACCAGCTCGCGGTGGACGCCTTCGTGGCCTTCTTGAGCGCCGTGGCCGCGAACCCCGCCTCCTGGCGGCTGATCCTGATGCCGGCCGAGGGCACCCCCGAGCTCGTCCGCGACCACGTCGAGGCGGGCCGGGAGCAGATCCGCGAACGGGTCGAGGAGCTGCTCGCCTGGGGCGTCGACGCGCGGGGCGGTCCCGCCGGGCTCGACACCGAGCTCGCGGCCCACAGCCTGATCGCCCTCGGCGAGCACCTGGGCCGGCTCGACCCTGACGCGCCCGCGGGAGTTCACCGCCGAGCGGGCGGGCGAGTTCGTCCGGACCCTGTTGGCGTCGCTCGAGTAGCGCTACCCTCAATGGCAGGGTCCCCGCATCGGGACGTATCCGCCGCGGCGGTGGCTCAGCGCGAGTAAACGGATGACCGCTTTGGTTCCACGCCGTGGGCCGAAAGGGCATCACGAAGAACGGAGGCCCTATGGGGATGACCTCAACGGGGCGAGCCACCGGTCCGGAACTCTCGGCGATCACGGTCGCGATGGTCAAGCTGCACAGCCGCTTCTACGGCAAGGGCCCGACCGAAGCGAAGACCTACGCGATCAACGACACGATCCTCTGCATGCTTCACGGTGGTTTCACGACCGTCGAGGAGACCCTCATGGCCGACGGCAAGCGCGACGACGTCGAGCGCATCCGCCGCAGCTTTCAGGACACGATGAAGGAGCGGTTCATCGAGGTGATCGAGACCACTCTCGAGCGCCGCGTGATCGCCTACATGAGCCAGATCCACGCACAGCCGGACGTCGCGATCGAGCTCTTCATCATGGAGCCGCAAGACGAGGAGCTGATCGGAAAGCACGAGTTGCATCTCGACGGCCAGGACCTCGCCAAGCTGTAGACGAGGCGCCGGCCCCGCGGGCGCCGATCGGTTTGGAGCGGCGGCGGGGGTCTGGTACGTTCGGCGCGTCGGCGCGCGGGGGCCGCAGCAGGCAACCCGCGGCGGCACCGAGTTCGAAGTCGTATGCACCAACGGTCACCGGCCGCTGCGTTAGCGACTCTCCCTTCCGGGCAGAGAGGAGGATCCAATCACCAACGCGGAGCAACGCGACCGTCAGGGCCTCGAGATCGCGGTCCACGAGACCGAGGACGCCTATGTGATCGAGCTCTCAGGCGAGTTCGATCTCACCAGCCGCGAGGAGTTCGACGCCGCCCTCGGGCTCGCCGAGACGAGCGACAAGCCCCGGATCCTGATCGACCTCGACCGCCTGCGGTTCATCGACTCGACCGGCCTCCAGGGCATCCTCGCCGCGAAGCGGCGCTCGGCGATGCAGCCGGACCGGCTGCGGATCACCCGCGGGACCGGCTTCGTCGCCGACATGTTCAGGCTCACCGCGCTCGACAAGACGCTGCCGTTCGCCTAGCTGGCAGCGGGCGCCGGCTAGGAGGGCGGCTCGAGCCGGAAGAACTCCACCGAGTAGAGCGGCTCGAGGTTCATCGCGCTGAGAAAGCTCCGGACGCGGCGGCCGGTCGCGCGCTCGACGACCGCGGTGAAGGTCGGTGCGATCGCCTCCTGGAAGGCCTCGCGGGTCGTCTTGACGGCATCGAAGTGCCCGGCCGCGATCAGCGTCTGCTCCGCCGGCGTGAGCTCGACGTCGATCACCACGAGCACGGTGTCGTCGCCGAGCTGGACGTCCAGTGCGCCCCCGGCGCCGTAGGAAGCCTGGTGCACGCGGAGGATCTCGCGCTCGATCTCCTCCTTGATCTGCGCCGCCGTACGGGGCGCGCTCGTCAGGACTCATCGGGCCCCGCTCCATCGCCGGTTGGGCCCGGCCCCGTCCGTCCTGGCCCTCTGCGGCTCGAACAGGAAGAGCTCGATCGCGGACCCGGTCTCGAGATGCACCTGGCTGATCAGCGCTCGCACCGGCCGGCCGATCGTCTCCTCGGCGATGGCGACGAACTCGGATTGCACCGCCTCCTGGAAGGCCATCCGCGTCGTCTGCACGTGCTCGCCCTTGCCGGCCGCGATCAGCGTCCGTTCGGCCGGGGTGAAGATGTCCTCGAGCACGGCCAGCGCGTAGTCGCTCGTGACGTAGGTCTTGGCGCGGGTCGGGCCGCGGCCGTACAGGCGCGCGTGGAGCTGGACGATCTGCCTCGACATCTGCGAGGAGATCTGGCCCAGGTCCGGTCGCGGGTCGATGTCAGCGGGTTGCACGTTCGGCTCCTTGTGACGCAAAGGGGGCGACGGCGGGACCGAGGCCGCGGCTGTTGCGCGCGCGCCCGTCCGTACCGTCAGGAGCCGCTTGCCCCGGCGTCGCTTGGTTGCGGATACGAGCCCCGCTCCTCACGGGGTCACCGCAACGAGCCTGAATCGCCTGGGTACGCCGCCGAGGCACTCAGGCCGCGCGATCATAGCTCCTGCTCGAGCGGCTCGAGCACGAACACCTCGGCCGCCAGCTCGGGTTCGCGGGACACCTGGCTCACGAATGCCCGGACCTGCCGGTCGGTGATGCCCTCGACGGCGCCGCGGAGCAGCGGCTCGACCTCGTCCTCGAACACGCTCCGCACGGTGCGGACCTGCTCGAAGTGCCCGGCCTGGATCAGGGTGCGCTCGGCGGGCGTGTAGACGTCCTCCAGGAGGCAGACGATCACGTCCCGGTGCCAGATCGTCCTCGCGCGCTCGGGGCCGCGCCCGTAGTACTGCGCGTGGATTTGGACGACGGCGCGAGAGATTTCGGACAGCCGCGATCCGACTTCCGTCGGTCGATCGCTCGGCGCTTCGTACATCGCTCCTCCTCCGAGGGGGTGCTTGAGCGCGCCGCAGCTGGTGAGTTGGATCTGCCGCTGCCTCGCGGAATGCTTCTGGCACCAGCGAGCGCAGGCTGACCGCCTCCCGCAGGGTCCGCCACGACTGTAGCGCGATCTCAGCCCGCCCGGGCGAACTCGGTCCAGACGCCGCTGGACTGCCGGCGGCGATCCAGGCCCCAGGCCTTGATCGGCTCATCCGCCTCCCGGCGCACGAGTTCGTCCCAGAACTCGGCGTCCAGGGTCTCGGGATCGGAGTGCACGTCAACCCTCAGCGTTCCCTCGCCGAGCGCGACCTCGCCGACCAACATCCGATGAGAGGGGCCGTGGAGGCCGATCCATTGCGCGGCGAGGCGACCGACGGCGAGCCGGACAAGGCGACTGTCCTGCGGGTCAAGGCCCTCGAGTTGCGGCTCGATCGCGAGCACCTGGTCGCGGAACCCCTGCGCCTGCAGGGGCATCTGGCACGAGGCGACCGTGGGTATGCGTCGCTCCTGCTCTGCTGCCGGGTCCATCGGGGGCATCGTGCCTTCGACCGTAGCGATTGATGCTTGTTTCCCGCTCTTAGCGCCCCCAAACCCGCTGCCTTGCGGGGACGGTAGGGTTGCCCACTTGGCTTCGGGCGGCGACGCCGAACAGCGCACGATCGCGGACGGACCGCTCACGGTCCAGGTTGGCCCCAGAGGCGAGCTCTGCGTTGTCCGCGTGATCGGCGAGCTCGACAGCCAGAACGTCGGCACCCTGACGACCGAGCTCTACCGGCTGTTCGCCAGCGAGCTCGACACCGTCGTCCTGGACCTCGAGGGCCTCGAGTTCATCGACTCCGCCGGGCTGCGGTGCCTGCTGGTCCACGCTCGCGCGAACCCGGGCCGGCTGCGAATCGTCTCCGTCAACGGCCAGGTCGACCGCGTCCTGCGCCTGACCGGGATCCGCGAGGCCCTGCCGTTCATCGGGTCCTGAGCGCCCGGTTCGAGTCCACCGGCCGATGAACTCGCCGCTCGAGGTCCTCTCAGACGACGAAATGGCCCAGCTGCGTCGCGGCCCGCGCCCCGCGCACCTGGAGCCGATGAAGGCCAAGCTGACCGATCGGCGCTTTTCCGATCCGGACTGGTTCTTCGAGCGCAAGCTCGATGGGGTGCGCTGCCTGGCCTTCGGCGGCGATGGCGGGGTCAAGCTGCGCTCGCGCACCGATCGAGTCCTCAACGCGTCATACCCGGAGCTGGTCGAGGCCCTCGACGACCAGGGGATCGGTGACTTCGTCGCCGACGGCGAGATCGTCGCCTTCTCCGGCGGAATCACCAGCTTCTCGCGCCTGCAGGCACGGATGCACGTCGCCGATCCCGAGCGGGCCAGGCGCACCGGAGTAGCCGTCTACCTGTACCTGTTCGACCTCGTCTACGTCGACGGCCACGACCTGCGCCAGCTGGCCAACCGCGCCCGCAAGCGCGTCCTGCGGCGTGCCCTCTCGGTCGGCGGCCCGATCCGGTTCCTCGGCCATCGCAACCGCGACGGGGAGGCGGTCTACGCCGATGCCTGCCGGCGGGGCCTGGAAGGGGTGATCGCCAAACGGGCCGCGAGCACCTACACCGGCAAGCGCTCGGGCGACTGGCTGAAGTTCAAGTGCGGGCATGAGCAGGAGCTGGTCATCGGTGGCTTCACCGCGCCGCACGGCTCGCGGACCGATTTCGGCGCCCTGCTGGTCGGCCACTACGAGGGCGGGCGTCTGATCTACGCCGGCAAGGTGGGAACCGGTTTCGATCGCAAGACGCTGGCCGCCCTCGGCCGCCGGCTACGCGAGCTCGAGACCGACGAGGCGCCGTTCGAGGACGTCGATCCGGTGCCCCGCGGCACACACTGGGTTCGCCCCGAGCTCGTGGGTGAGTTCGGCTTCGCCGAATGGACCCGCGACGGGCGCCTGCGCCATCCGCGCTACCTCGGCCTGCGCGACGACAAGCCGGCGCGCGAGGTGGTGCGGGAGCGGCCCACCGATTAGTCGCCTCGCACGCGGGTACGCCTCGGTCGGTCTTGAGAAGGGATCGGATGCCCGGGAGCAGGAAGCGAGCTGACGCGGACGCGGGCCGTCTGGCCCGCGCCTTCGCCGTCATCGTGGTCGCGCTCCGGTTCCTGATTCCGATCGCGTGGGTCGCCGGCGCGGTCGCCGCGACGATCAGCCTGCCGCAGCTGGGCGCCGAGGGTGGCGCTCCGATCGACGACATCGTTCCCGAGAACAGCGCCTCGGCTCAGGCCACGCAGGCCGCGACCGAGCGCTTCGGCTTCCCGATCGCCGCCGATACGGCGGTCGTCCAGCAGGACGACGCCGGGCTTTCGCAGGCCGCGCTCGAGCGCACGTTCGAAGCAGCGCTGGCCACCAGCCAAGGCCGAGGACTTGCTCCGGGCGAGCTGCGCGCCGCCGTCCCGATCGCCAACGCGCCCGACCAGCCATTGGTCGCCGCCGCGGGCGCGACGACCGCGCTCACCTACCTGGCGTTCGAGCAGGGGCTCGGCGGGGTGACCCGCATCGACTTGGCGGAGCAGTACGCCGACCAGGAGCTGGGCGGCCCCTCGGGCGGGGTCGTGGGCGTCACGGGCGCGACGCCGGCGCGCCAGGCGCAGTTCGAGGCGATCAACGACGCGCTACCGCTGATCGAAGGCGCGAGCGTCCTCGTGGTCCTGCTGATCGTCGCGATCGCCTTCCGCGCTCTCGGGGCGCCGCTGGTCACGCTGTTCACGGGCGCCGTCGCCTATCTGCTCATGATCCGGCTCGTCCCGTGGGCCGGCGAGCGGCTCGGAATCGCGATCCCCGCCGAGGTCGAGCCGATCCTGGTCGTGCTCCTGCTCGGGCTCGTCACGGACTACTCGGTCTTCTACCTCTCGGCGCTGAGACGCCGCCTCGAGCGCGGCGACGAACGGCTGCCGGCGGCGCGCGGAGCGGTGGCGGAGACCGCGCCGCTCGTGTTCGCGGCCGGGCTGATCGTCGCCGCCGGCACCGCCGCCCTGCTGGTCGGGGAGCTCGACTTCTTCCGCGCCTTCGGGCCGGGGCTCGCGCTCACGACGGTGATCAGCCTGCTGGTCGCGGGCACGCTGGTCCCGGCGCTCATGGCGATCTTCGGCGGACGGCTGTTCGGCCGCCGCCTGCGGACGCAACTCGCCGAGACGCCGCGGCCGTCGCAATCCGAGGACCCGGCGGCGTTCGAGGACGTTCGCCGTGATCTGAAACTTGACGAGCCCGTGACCGACGGCGACCGCGAAGGCCGGATGAAGCGGGGGCGCCGCAGGCTGGCGCGGCCGCTGCTCGCAATGCGCCGCGCGCCCAAGCTCGGGAGGGCCAATCAGACGACGCCCTGGCGCGTGTTCGTGGCCAGGATCGCCTCGGCCCGGCCCGCGGCGATCGCGATCGGGCTGGTGACGATCGTCGCCCTCCTCGCGGCCGCCAGCGGCATGCGCTCGATGGACCTCGGCATCACCTACATCAGCGGCCTTCCCGGCGACAGCGAGGCCAAGCGCGCCGCCGACGCCGCGGCCACCGGGTTCGCCCCCGGGATCCTCGGGCCGACCGAGGTGGACCTCGTGGCTCCGGGGATCGGCGCCCGCACGCCCGAGCTGGCTCGCCTGGAAGCGCTCGTCGGCGAGCAGCCGGGGGTCGACACGGTCGTCGGTCCCCGCGAGCAGCCGCCGCCTCCGGCTCCGCCGCTGATGGTCGCCGACGACCGGAGCGGGGCGCGCCTCGCGGTGGTCTTCGACAGCGACCCCCTCGGAGCTCCGGCGATCGACGATCTCGACTCGCTCGAGAGCCAAATGCCGTCCTTGATCGCCGAGGCGGGGCTCGATCCTGCGACGCAGGTGAGCTACGCCGGGCCGACGGCGCTGGCCGGCGAGACCGTCGACGCGGTCCTCGACGACCTGAAGGTGATCGGGGCGGTGGCTCTGCTGGCCAACCTCGTCCTGCTGATGATCTTCCTGCGGGCGCTCGTGGCGCCGCGTGTACCTCGTGGCCTGCAGCGTCCTCGGCCTCGCCGCCACCCTCGGCCTGGCGACGTTCTTCTTCCAGGACCTGCTCGGGCGCGACCAGATCACCTACTACGTCCCGTTCGCGGCGGCCGTCCTGCTGGTCGCGCTGGGCTCGGACTACAACGTCTTCGTCGCCGGGCGGATCTGGAAGGAGGCCAGGTGGAGGCGGTTGCCCGAAGCGCTCGCCGTCGCCACCCCCTCCGCGGCGAAGGCGATCACGATCGCCGGGCTGGCGTTGGCGGCCAGCTTCGCGCTCCTCGCGATCGTTCCCCTCGACGCCTTCCAGGAGTTCGCGTTCGTGATGGTGGTCGGCGTCCTCGTCGACACCTTCGTCGTCCGCTCGCTGCTGATCCCGGCACTCACCGCGCTGGTCGGCGAGCGCGCCTGGTGGCCCGGGCGGAGGGTGCGGAGGCTCTCGTCAGCGGCCTTCGAGGAGCGGGTTGCCGACCAGGCCGGAATCACGGTCGGTGCCGCGGGCCGCGCCAGCGCCGCGACGCTGACGACGCTCGGCGAGCGGCTCGACGAACGGGAGCGCGACGAGCTTGCGCGGCACCTGCCACGACACCTGAAGGAGCGCCTGCTCGAGGCCGACTCGGGACCGGAGCGGTTCCCGGCGAGCGAGTTCATCGCCCGCATCCGCGAGCGGGAGGGCGCCGACTCCGAAGCGAACGCCGAGCGCGACGCCCGTGCGGTGCTGAGGACGCTGGAGGAGACCATGCCGGGCGGCCTCGACTACGTCCGCGTCCAGCTCTCCGAGGACTACGACCCGCTGTTCGAGTACCGCTACCGGGATTCGAACCCGCCCGAGCCCTTCCCCCTTTGCACTTCGGCGATCCGGCTCTAGATAGCGGCTCCGGCCGAGATCGAGGTCTCGGCGCTTTCGGCTGTTTCCGGACAGGCTGTTCACCCGGTGTTGACCCGAGCGGTGAATGCCCACTTCTCGTCGAGGCGATACGAGCCGGGCCAGCGAGGAGCGTCGACGAATCGCGAGACTGCTGCGCATCAGCGGAACGCCTCAGACAGAAGCCTGGCAGGCCCACGACCCACCGCTGTCGATCTTCACCCGCTTTCTCAAGTTCGGATGCCTCGCCTGGGGCGGGCCCGCGGCCCAGATCGCGATGATCTCGAAGGAGTGCGTCGAGGAGGAGCGCTGGGTCTCGCCGGAGACGTTCAAGAAGACGCTCGCCGTCTACCAGGTGCTCCCCGGCCCCGAGGCGCACGAGCTCTGCGTCTACTTCGGCCGGCTGCGAGGCGGCAAGCTCGGCGGCTTCCTCGCGGGCCTCGGGTTCATGCTGCCCGGCTTCCTCCTCATGCTCGGGCTCTCGATCCTCTACGTCGAGGCCGAATCTGGCCGGGCACCTCGACGAGGTCTTCTACGGGCTGAAGGCGGCCGTCGGCGCGATCGTCGCCCGGGCCCTCGTTCGCCTCAGCCGCAACTTCATCACCGACGTTCCGCTCGCTCTGATCGCCGTCGCCGGCTTCGCGCTCACCCTGTTCGCCGACGCCAGCTTCGTCATCGTCCTGCTCGGCGCCGGGCTTGCTCTACGAGCTCTGGACGAACGCCCGCTCGCTGGATCGGCCGGGCGCACTCGTTCTCGCTCGGCCTTCCTGCGGTGCTGGTCTTCCTCGCCGGAGCGGTCACCTTCTCGCTCACGGCCGAGATCTTCTGGGAGGGCCTGAAGGCGGGCCTCGTCACCTTCGGTGGCGCCTTCACGGTGATCCCGTATCTGAACGACGTCGCGGTCGAAGGCAAGCACTGGCTCACCGAGAGCCAGTTCGTCGACGGGCTCGCGCATGAGCGGCGTCCTGCCGGCCCCGCTGATCATCTTCTCGACGTTCGTCGGCTACATCGCCGGCGGGCTCGCCGGCGGACTCGCGATGACGCTCGGCATCTTCATCCCGGCCTTCGTCTTTCCGATCTTCTTCCACCGCCAGCTCGTCGGCATCGCCGAGAACGCGCGCCTGCATCCCTTCCTGCTCGGCGTCGCGGCAGGGGTGATCGGGCTGATCGCCGCCGTCACCGTCGACATCGTCGACACGAGCGTCGTCGACGTGCCGACAGCGACTGCTCGCCATCGGCGGCTTCCTCGTCCTGAACCGATGGCACGGAAAGCTCACCGTGCTCTACGTCGTCCTCGGCTGCGGGCTGATCGGCGCGGTCTTGCAGCTCAGCGGGGTGGTCTGACGAAGGTGCCGGCTTCCATACCGAGCGGCACTACCTAGACCATCGCCAACTCCAGAATCGGCTCCGGCGTTTGTGGTTTCGAGGAGATCCCCGACGTCACCATCGGGCAGGTGGACGTAGGTGTCGAGCGTGAAGCTCGGCGAATGATGGCCGAGCCAGCGCTGGACCTCGACGGCGTTGCGCCCGCCGGCGAACAGACGCGAGGCCACGGTGTGGCGGAACGTGTGGAAGCCGGCCCACTCGACGCCTGCCTCTGAGCACGCTGGCGAGAGCACCCGCAGCTCGAGCGCAAGCGCCGGCGGGTCCGGAGAGCCACGGCGTGAGCGCCGCTGAGCGGATCGCGTCTCAGGGCCAGGGGGCGACCATGTAGCTCGCCGCCGGCGAGTCGCGCAGGCCTGGCAAACGGGCCAGGGCGGACTTGCCGGCGAGCGAGCCCCCTTAGCCGAGATCGCGCTCGGGATCCGCAATCCCGACGAGCCGCCGGCCGTCCAGCCCGTTGACCCAGGCGTTGTCCCAAGGTCCCCCGCGCACGAAAAACCTCGCATGTGCGGGGCTTTTCTCTAGGTACCGCTACCGGGATTCGAATTGTGGATCCCAACGCTTCAGCAAGCGAAGTAACGCTTGTTCAAGCCCTTTTTGCGGTCGCGTCGAGTCGCCTCGGGTCGCCTGAGCGGTGGTTCATTGGCACGCCATTGGCCCACGGGCCACTCAAGTCGCCGGTGCGGTCGCGCAGCCGTGGGCGGCCGCAGCGCGCCGAAGCTCGCCGTCCCAGGCGACAACGGTGATCGGGCTCACCGAGCGCCAGCGCGCTCGCGAGATGTACCGCGTCGTATCCGCGCAGCCCAAGTCCCTCCGCAAGGTCGCCGGCCTCCCGCGCCAGGACCGTGTCGACGCCGACCAGGAAGAGCTCATCCTGGATCGCCTCGAAGTCCTCGATCGCCTTGGTGTGGTTCATCGCGGTGAGCCGGCCGCCGCGCTTAGCCGCTGCGAGGGCGGCTCGTCCCTCGGGGTAGGCGAGGATGCTCGACGCCGCCGGATAGCCGGTGTCCCACAGCTCCGACGGCGAGCTCGGAACCGTCCTCGGCGACCACCAGCTTGATCAGCGCCGAGGTGTCGAAGTAGAGGTTCAGCGCCGCTGCTCGACGACGAGATCGGAGACCGAGCCGCGGACCTTGATGCGAGGCCGCTTCACCCGTCGCGCCACGGTCGGCGCCGACACCAGGCCGCGCCCGACCAGCTCTTGGAGCGCGTCATCGACCTCTACCGAGCAGGCGCGCGATCGGCCGGCCCCGCCGCGTTACGACGACATCCCATCCGTGCCTCGACACGGTCGAGGTACTCGCTCAGCCGGTCGTGGAGCTCGCGAACCCCGACCTCGTCCTGGTTCGCATGTAGCGTCATGGGACGACGTGTAGCAGCTACATTGGCGGCTAGCCAGATGCGGTGCGCGGATCCGTAAGCGGGTGCAGCGCCAGCTCGGCCTCGAGGTACGCGTCCATCCTTGCACGCGCCTCATCACGGGCGCCGGGGAACAGGTGGCCGTAGCGGTCAAAGGTCTCAGTGATCGTCGAGTGGCCCATGAACTCCTGGACCGCCTTGGGGTTCTCGCCCGAGGCGATCAGGAGCGAGGCGAAGGTGTGCCGGCATTCGTGCAGGGTGATCGGCTGCAGGCCGGCGGCCTCCCAGGCCGCGATCGCGCGATTTGGCACGGTAGACGCGGCGACCGTTCGGCCGGTGCTCGCCCTAGCACGAGGTCCCCACCCGAGCGGCCGGTGGCCAGTAGGTGCTCGTCCAGGTAGTCGCGGAGCAACGCGAGGAGCGGCACGGTTCGCGCGCTCGCCTCCGATTTCGAGTACAAACGAGCCCTCATATTGGTCCCACGAGCAGCATACCGGGCTCAGACCGGCCGAGGTCGACGTCCATGCAGCTAAGGGGCGAGCTCGCATGTCGAAGGCCAGCATAGTCTCGCCGTAGCCTTGGTAGCTGGCTATGACGGTAAGCGCGTCGGTCGGCCTTCGCCTCGGCCGCTGTGCGATCCGATCGCTCTTCTTGCGCGAGGCGGGCAGGTCCAGATTCGTGGTCGGTTGATCGCGACCTCGTCGCGCTGGATCGCCCGGCGGTAGATCGCGCGCAGCGGTGGATGGCATTGCGTACCGTCGACGGGGACAGGCCGGCGCCGAGCATCTTGTCGGCGAGCGCCTGAACCTCTCGCCGACGCAGCTCTGAAAGCCGGTAGTCGCCGAGAGCCGGCAGACGTATCCGTCAAGCTTCTCGAGTACGTGCGGATCGTCGAGGCTTGTATGAGCGTCCCGAGCGGTCTCGCAACGTGCCTTGGCGCGCGCCCGCGAGCCAGACCTCCGCGGCCGCCCTGACCGTCTGAGGCACAGGTGCCCGCAGGTCCCTTGGCGCAAGGCACGAGCGCCTCGTCGCGCCAGGCCTTCGCTTCAGCGAGCGAGGTGAATGACTTGCGCACGCGACGTTGCTCGCGGTTCGACCAGACGGAACCCGATACGACGGCGTGCAGCGGAGCGCCCACCCCGAGAGCTCGACACCCCTTCGCGTGACGTACCTCGATCCCCTCGGCCATAGAGGCCGACCTTACATGCGCTCGGAGTCGGAGAAGCGATGCGAGGTGCCGCCGTCCAGCACCCGCTCGGCGTTCTCCTCAGCCCAGCGCTCCAGCTCGCTCACGGGGATGACTCGCAACTTGCCGCGACGACGATCCGCACCTGAGGCTGGACGTACTTCTTGAAGCTCGTCAGGCCGATCCCGAGAGCCGCGGCCGCCTCGGTGGGTGTCAGCGCCAGACGCGGTACCGCGGCGACCTTCTCGGTCGTCGGGTCTACGCGGTACGCCGCGTATAGCCGGCGGCTGTGAGACGCCGGTGCCGTGGCCGGCGACCCGAGTTGCCGCAGGAGCCTTTTTTTTTTTTTTTTTTTTTTTTTTTTTTTTTTTTTTTTTTTTTTTTTTTTTTTTTTTTTTTTTTTTTTTTTTTTTTTTTTTTTTTTTTTTTTTTTTTTTTTTTTTTTTTTTTTTTTTTTTTTTTTTTTTTTTTTTTTTTTTTTTTTTTTTTTTTTTTTTTTTTTTTTTTTTTTTTTTTTTTTTTTTTTTTTTTTTTTTTTTTTTTTTTTTTTTTTTTTTTTTTTTTTTTTTTTTTTTTTTTTTTTTTTTTTTTTTTTTTTTTTTTTTTTTTTTTTTTTTTTTTTTTTTTTTTTTTTTTTTTTTTTTTTTTTTTTTTTTTTTTTTTTTTTTTTTTTTTTTTTTTTTTTTTTTTTTTTTTTTTTTTTTTTTTTTTTTTTTTTTTTTTTTTTTTTTTTTTTTTTTTTTTTTTTTTTTTTTTTTTTTTTTTTTTTTTTTTTTTTTTTTTTTTTTTTTTTTTTTTTTTTTTTTTTTTTTTTTTTTTTTTTTTTTTTTTTTTTTTTTTTTTTTTTTTTTTTTTTTTTTTTTTTTTTTTTTTTTTTTTTTTTTTTTTTTTTTTTTTTTTTTTTTTTTTTTTTTTTTTTTTTTTTTTTTTTTTTTTTTTTTTTTTTTTTTTTTTTTTTTTTTTTTTTTTTTTTTTTTTTTTTTTTTTTTTTTTTTTTTTTTTTTTTTTTTTTTTTTTTTTTTTTTTTTTTTTTTTTTTTTTTTTTTTTTTTTTTTTTTTTTTTTTTTTTTTTTTTTTTTTTTTTTTTTTTTTTTTTTTTTTTTTTTTTTTTTTTTTTTTTTTTTTTTTTTTTTTTTTTTTTTTTTTTTTTTTTTTTTTTTTTTTTTTTTTTTTTTTTTTTTTTTTTTTTTTTTTTTTTTTTTTTTTTTTTTTTTTTTTTTTTTTTTTTTTTTTTTTTTTTTTTTTTTTTTTTTTTTTTTTTTTTTTTTTTTTTTTTTTTTTTTTTTTTTTTTTTTTTTTTTTTTTTTTTTTTTTTTTTTTTTTTTTTTTTTTTTTTTTTTTTTAGATCTTATCGATCTCAACTACACGAACTAACATCTAGACACTCCACTCTACCACTATATTTCTATTTTTTTTTTTTTTTTTTTTTTTTTTTTTTTTTTTTTTTTTTTTTTTTTTTTTTTTTTTTTTTTTTTTTTTTAAAAAAAAAAAAAAAAAAAAAAAAAAAAAAAAAAAAAAAAAAAAAAAAAAAAAAAAAAAAAAAAAAAAAAAAAAAAAAAAAAAAAAAAAAAAAAAAAAAAAAAAAAAAAAAAAAAAAAAAAATCGTATCACCTAACAGCAACGCGTCAGAAAAAATCCACCTCGTGCCACTCAAGGAACCGCGGACGACCTCCTTTTAAGCTCACGTCGAGCGCCTCGTAGGCACGAAGGCGCGGCTCACCCGCGAGCTGCGCTGCGGCAGCCATCCGCCGATCGAGGCGCGGCTCGCTCAACGCGACGGGTGGGTCGAGATCTCCGACTGAAAGAGGGTGTTGATCAACGTCGACGGGTCTGCGTAGTCAGCAGACCGTTGTCTGCGCGATATCGAACGGCTCGCCCGGCGTGTCGATCCGTTCGAAGAGCTCCGGGATTGCAAATTCGCGAGTGACGACATCAATTCCGAGCGGCGCCAGGTTGGCGCGAACCGTCTGCGCGAGCTGCGCGCAGGCGGGGAGGTTGCAGATGTAGAGGACTACGCGAGCGTCGAGCGACCCCGCGAGCCCGCGCGCGCGCTCGAGATCTGGGCGCCCGAGGGGGAAGATCCGCTCGTCGACGAAGCCGGGGATACCAGGCGGCAGGAACTGGTCAGTCGGCCGGCCGGTCGACTCGGGGAAGGGGTAGGAGGCGAGCGCGCGCCGGTCGAGCGCGAAGCTCACCGCGCGACGCAGATCGGGGTCGTCGAAGGGCGGCCGTGATGTGTTGAACAGGAGGAAGTAGATCGTCGGCTGCGAGGTGATGAACAGGCGCTGCGCGCCTTCGCGAGCAGCGTCGCTCTCGGGGCCAAAGCGCTCGTCGAGCTCGTCGAGCTCGTCCGTGGGGAACGGATTTCCCAGTACGAGGTTCGTGAAGTAGTCGGCTTCGCCCGCCTCGACAGCTTCGACCGCCTCGTGAGGATCGACCCCAAACTCGTACTCGATCGATGCCGGTCCTGCCGGTCGCGGGCCCGAGTAGTTGGGGTTACGTAGCAGCTCGAGGCCACGATCGGGCGTGTAGCTGTCGACGTAATACGGCCCCGCCGACGGGATGATCTTCGATCCCAGCGGCGCGATTGGCGTATCTCGCGGCACGGCGCAGAACCACGGTGTCGACAGCCGGGTGACGAGGTCGCCCGACGGGGAGACGAGCCGGATCACGAGCTTGTCACCCCGCGCCGAGATCCCGGTGATCCGATCAGTCTCACCGGCTGCGTACTCCTGCGCTCCGACGATGTCGCCGACCGCGAGGGCGCCGAACGACTGCACACTCGGGTCGAGCACCCGGTAGATCTCGCGCTCGAACGACGCCGCGGTCACCTTCTCCTGTGACGGCGGCGAGAACGCGAAACCGGGCCGGATCCGGAACGTGTAGGTGCGGGCATCGTCTGAGATCTCCGGGGGGCCGGCGGCGATCTCGGGCTGGAGCTCGGCCCCCTCGGGCTCCGGGGCATCGGGGTAGTTGTAGAGCCGGGCGCAGGTGGCATAGGCCCGTTGGACGTCGAGGAAGTACTTGGCCGGATCGGTGTCGACCGCGTCCTCGTTGGTGACGACGTGGAAGCTGAAGTCGTCGGGGTCACCGCCAGTCGACCGCGGCGCGCTTGCCGCAACCGAGACCCAAAGTTTTTCGCCGGAGAAGGCAACGCCCTGCGGGCTCTCGCCGACTCCGATCGTTCGCTCGACCTCGTTGGTCTGCGGATCGATCACTGACACCGTGCCCGAAAGGCTGTTTGCAACCCAGATGTGGCCGCCGCCGATCGCGATCCCCGTCGGCCGGCGACCGACCGAAATCGCGGCAACTGTCGCATTGGTCTGCGGATCGATCCGCACGACGCGATCGGCCCCCGTCTCGGCGACCCAGACGCCGTCTTCGTCAGCGGCGATCGCCGACGGAGCCGGTCCGACGGGGAAGGTCGTGGTTGCCGCCCCGTTGGTTGGGTCCACGCGAGTAACGGTGTTGTCGGCGGCGTCGGCAACCCAGACGGCGGAGTCGGAGACCGCGATCGCGGTCGCGTTGTTTCCGACCTCGCCACGTGTACCCGGCCTCGCGGTCTGCGGGTCGACCCGCACCAAGGCCGAGAGGCCGTCCGAGGCCCAGACCGCACCGGGGCCGACCGCGACCGGCCCAGCAACGCGGGCCAGGTCCGCACCCCTCGAGAGCCGGGTGCGAGCGACGATGCGATCGAAACGCGGATCGAGCTTGAACAAGAGGCCGGCCTCGACGTCGCTCGTCCAGACCGCGCCCTCGCCGGCGGCGATCCCGTTGAGCGCCCCCGGCAGCGCGGTGGTCGCGGTCACGGTGCGCGATTCGGTATCGATCTCGGACACGGAGCGGTCGTCGAAGTTGGCGGTGAAGATCGCTTCGCCGTCGGCCGCGATCTGCTCCGGGCGGGCACCCACCGGGATGCTCAGCTCGAGCCCGCCGGTTTCCGGGTCGATCACTGCGACGGAGTTGGGAGCTGCGG
The DNA here is from genome assembly GCA_963729065.1 of uncultured Solirubrobacterales bacterium. Classification (GTDB taxonomy): domain Bacteria; phylum Actinomycetota; class Thermoleophilia; order Solirubrobacterales; family 70-9; genus WHSW01. Next base: position 166,816 of record CAVSMS010000004.1, on the reverse strand, counting down.
TCTGGACGTCATCGCCGGTGCCGGTCACGACGACGGCGATCGCCGCGCCGACGAGGAGGAGTCCTGCTGCAGCCACGAGCAGCCCCCCGCGGCGCGGGCCACCGTCGCCCGCGAGCCGCTCGAGGGCGCTCGGTCGCCGCGGAGGGTCGAGAGCAGGGTCCTGCGCAAGGATCGCCGCCTGGAGCTCGACCAGCTCGCGACCGGGCTCCACGCCGAGCTCCTGCTGCATCGCGCGACGCGCGCGGGTGTAGCGATCGAGCGCGTCCGCCTGCCGGCCGTTGCGATAGAGCGCGAGCATCAGCTGGGCCTGCAGGCGCTCGCGGAGAGGATGCTCGGCGACCAGCGTCTCTAGCTCGCCCGCGATGCTGCCGTGATGGCCGAGAGCCAGCTCGGCGTCCATGCGGTCTTCGACCGCGCCGAGATAAACCTCCTCCAGCCGCGAGATCTCGGCTTGGGCAAAGGCCTCGTAGGCGAAGTCGGCAAGCGGTGTGCCGCGCCGAATCGCGAGCGCCTCGCCGAGGATCCGCTGCGCCCCAGCGGCGTCGCCGTCAGCGAGGGCCCGCCGGCCCTCGGCGACCCGGGCCTCGAAGCGGTCTCGGTCGAGCTGATCGGAGCCGAGCTCGAGAACGTAGCCACCGCCGCGGGTCACGAGCACGTCCGGTCCCAACGCCTTGCGGAGATGCGACACATAGACCTGCAGAGTCTTCGCGGCGGTCGCCGGGGGCGACTCACCCCAGATCGAATCGATCAGCCGATCGGCGCTGACGACCTCGCCTCGGCGAATCGCGAGGACCGCCAGCACAGCGCGCTGCTTGGCTCCGCCGAGGGCCAGGCCCCGATCGCCATCGACGGCCTCAAACGACCCGAATAGTCGTAGCTCCAACACCCGCCGATGACTCCAGCGCGCAACCTACCACGGCGATGGTCCCGTCAACGCGGCTTGTTTGCAGGGTTTTCGGCGGCCTACAACCGCTTCCAACCGGCTCTTAGGCGCGAGCTTCGACGCTCCCGGCGAATCGATCGCACCAGGCGGTCGAGCGAACGAAAGGAACGGGAGATGTCCGCCCATCGCAAGTTCATCGTCGTCACCGCCGCGATCGCAGCGCTGGCCCTACCGAGCGCCGCACACGCACTGCCGCAGACCTCGGCCTACGGCGGCCAGCCCTACGTGGCCGGCCAGGCCCAGCCGGCCGTAGCCACGTACTCGGGCGAGCCCGAGGTCGTCATCACCGCGTCGGCCTCAGGCTTCAGCTGGAGCGATGCGGCGATCGGCGCCAGCGTCGCCCTCGCGGCGATGTTGATCGCAGCCGGACTGGTGCTCGTGGTGCGGAGCAACCGCACCGAGCGCGCGCGCTTTCACCTCACCTGATCGCACCAGCTCGTCCAAGAGCACTACTACAAAGGAGGTCCCGTGCGCAAGTGGATTCACCGCAGTGCTGGCGACGGCACTCGCGAACTCAACTGGCCTGAGCCGGGCCCGTTCATCGGCCGGGAAGCCGCGACCGATCGGTTCCGGGGCGGGACGGCGGGCGGATTCTGGACCGTGAGATGAGCTCAGGTGCGCGGATGCTGGCCGGTACGGTCGGGGTATGTGCCGTGCTGCTGGGCGCCGGGCCGGCGCAGGCGGCGGAGTGGCGCGAGCTCGGTGGTGGTCCGAGTCCGATCAACCACACCCCGGGCAATAACGCCGAACGCCCAAGCTTCACCGCGATCGGCGGGGTGGCCTATGTCGCCTGGGACGAGTTCGACGGCACGAACAACGAGATCCGGGTGAGCAAGCTGAACGCGACCGGCACAGCGTGGACCGAGGTCGGCGGTGGGGCGAGCCCGATCAATCAGGACCCGAGCAGGAACGCTCAGAACCCGAGCCTGACCTCGATCGGTGGTGTTCCCTACGTGGCCTGGATGGAGGAGGACGGGCCGAACTTCGAGATCCGGGTGAGCAGGTTCAACGGCACCAGCTGGACCCAGGTCGTCGGAGGGTCCAGCCCGATCAACCACGACCCGACGATGAGCGGCCTCGATCCGAGCCTGACCTCGATCGGTGGGGTCCCGTACGTCGCCTGGTCAGAGGACGTCGGAACCAGTCAGGTTTTGCGGGACGGGCTCGCTCCTCCTTCGCGCGACGACCAACAGCCGCGGATCGCCGCCAGAACCGCCTCGGCTGCCCGTATCTGAGCTTCGGATTCGGTCGGCCCATGCCGCTCAATCCGTGCATAAAGTTCCGCCCATTGGCCCGCCCATTGGCCCACAGCGGCCCCTTGCATGCGAAAACCCGCTTGAACAAGCGGGTTTCTCGAGGTACCGCTACCGGGATTCGAACCCGGGTTTCCGCCGTGAGAGGGCGGCGTCCTAGTCCCCTAGACGATAGCGGCGCGCGCCGCGATTCTAGCGGCCCCGAGCAGGTCTCCTCGGCTCTTCCCAGGCGCCCTGTTCAGCCTCCGGCTGCCCGCTCCTGAACCGTGACCTCGCAACCGGTCCCGCGGCAGTCGCGCAGCTCGTCGAGGGCGGCGCTCAGCGCTCGTTGCTTGTCGGCGTACCGCGGCTCGCCGGCGACGGAGCGCAGCTGGTCGGGGTCGCGGGCGAGGTTGTAGAGCTCCTCGTCGCCGGTCGCGTAGTCCACGTAGAGGAAGTGCCCGCTGCGGATCGCGGCGTAGGGCTGGGCGTAGTACGTGGAGCCGTCGCGGACCATGGACTCGAGCAGGAGCGCCCGGTCGGTCGATCGCTCCGGGTTGCGCGCGAGGGTGAGCACCGGGTGGCCGTCGGTCTCGACCGTGGGCCGGGCTCCGGCGATCAGCGCGACCGTCGGCGCGAGGTCGACGTTGCCCACCAGGGCGTCCGAGGTCTCGCCGGAGGGGATCCCGGGGCCGCGGATCAGCAGCGGCACGTGGCTCGCCGGCTCGTATGCCAGCAGCCTCCCGAGCTCGATTCGGTGCTCCCCGTCGAGGTAGCCGTTGTCGGAGGTGAAGAGGAGGTAGGTGTTGCCGAGCTCGCCCTTGTCGCGCAGCGCCTCGACGATCCTCGCCACCTGCCGGTCGACCTCGGCGAGCGACTCGAGCGCCCGGCGGCTGCGATCCTCGACCCGGGCGACCGCTTCGGCCCCGAGCGGCGGGCGGTCGCGGATGAAGCTCGGCTTGTCGGAGACGTCGCGCTCGTTGAAGGCCGGGTCGCGCGGCGGCTCGACCCCGGCGAGGGAGCCGGCGTCGGCCGGCGCCGGGGTGCTCGGCGCGTGCGGGGCGTTGAAGCCGACGTAGAGGAACAGCGGCCGGCTGCCGCGCGACGCGTGGCGGACGGCGTCGACCGCGAGATGGCCGAGAACGCGCGTCTTGTAGTCCTCCGGCGCGCTGCCGAAGTGGACGACCTCGCCGTCCTCGTTGAGGTCGTAGTCGAAGTACTTCCGGGTGGTCGGCTCGATCGCCGCCTTCCACTCGCTCCACCCCGGCGGCACCCGCTCGGGGTCGTCGAGCCCGTAGCCGTTCAGGTACTCGCCCACGAACGCGGTCCGGTAGCCGGCCTGCTGGAGCCAGACCGCGAGCGTGTCCTGCTCGCGCAGCGCGTCCACCGCGTCCGGCCCGTCGGAGATCACCCCGGTGTTGTGGGCGTACTGGCCGGTGAGGAACGTCGCCCGCGACGGGCAGCAGAGCGGGTCGCTCACGTAGAAGCGCTTGAACTTCACCCCGCGGCGGCCGATCAGCGTGCGCGTCTGCGGCAGGGCGCTCATCTGCTCCAGCGTCTGGTCGTCGGTCATGACGACGACCACGTTGGCGCGCGCCGCCGCTTCGACCGCCGCGGTGCGCGGCTCGACCCGATCCGGCGGGCCGCGGCGCAGGGCCACCCCGGCGGCGAGCCCCGCGACCAGGAAGAGCAGGAAGGCGACAACCCCGAGGCGACCCAGCGAGCGCTCCCCAGCTGGGCCGGCCCCGGACATCCGCGGCACGATAGCCGCCGGGTTGTGCCCCTAGCTAGGCTCGGTCGATGGCCCTCCATCGACGAGCCGGCCTCATCCTCCAGCACGGCGACGACAGCCCGCCGGCGATCCTCGGCGACTGGCTCGACCGGCGCGGGATCGAGCACGAGGTCCACAGCACCTGGCGCGACCCGCTGCCGCCGACGCCGGGCGAGTACGGGTGGATCGCCAGCCTGGGCTCCGAGCACACGCCGGGCGCCGACGGCGCTCCCGCCTGGGTCGATGCCGAGATCGAGTTCCTGCGGCGCAGCCTCGCGCTCGAGGTTCCGGTGCTCGGCCTCTGCTTCGGCGGCCAGGCCCTGGCCCTCGCCGCGGGCGGCGCGGTGGCGCGCTCGGAGCCACCGGAGATCGGCTGGATCGAGGTCGAGACGAGCGATCCCGACGCTGATCCCGCCGGGGCCCTGGCTGCATTTCCACTACGACCTGATCGCCCCGCCGCCCGCCTCCGAGGTGGTCGCCTGGTCGCCGGCGGGGCCGGCGGCGTTCGTCCTCGGCGCCTCGCTCGGGCTCCAGTTCCACCCCGAGTCGACCCCCGAGATCGGCGTCGAGTGGGCGCGGCTGGACTCCGCGCAGCTCGAGCGGCTCGGGATCGACGGCCCCGGGCTGCTCGACGTCGACGCCGAACGGCGCCCGCGCCGCGTCGATGCAGCTCTTCGACGCCTGGTGGGAGCGGGCCGCAATCCCACCGCGACGACCGAATGGGTACATTATCCAAGATTGGGGAGGCCGAGCCGAGCAACCAATCGGACCTGAGGAGGAGCACGTGAACCCGCAGACCGCCACGTCGACCGACGGGGACGCCGCGACCGCCCGCGAGACGCTCTCGCCCGCGGTCGGCACCGTCAGGATCACCTACCCCGACCTGCACGGGATCCAGCGGGGCAAGGACGTCCCGGTCGACCAGCTGAGCCGCGCGTCGAAGGGCGGGCTCGCCTTCTGCTGGGCCGTGATGGGCACGGACCTCAGCCACACGCCGGTGGTCGGCGGCGAGGACGGCTACCCGGACATGGTCGCCCGCCCCGACCTCACGACCCTGCGCGAGCTCCCCTGGGAGCCCGACGTCGCCGTCTGCCTCGCCGACCTCGAGCGCGACGGCGCCCCCGAGCCGACCGACATGCGCGGCCTGGTGCGCCGCGCGACCGAGCAGCTGGCCGACCTCGACCTCGCCGCGAAGGTGGGCCCGGAGCTCGAGTTCTTCCTCCTCGAGCCCGACGGCGAGGGCGGCTGGCGCCGCCACGTCGACACGCTGAGCATGGTCTACACCGTCGGCCCGCAGGCCGATCCGCAGGGCGTGGTCAAGGCGCTGCTGGAGGGCTGCGCGGCGCTCGGCCTCGGGGCGATCGCCTCCAACCACGAGTTCATGAACAGCCAGTACGAGATCAACCTGCGCGAGGGTGACCCGCTCGACGCGGCCGACCGCGCCTTCCGCTTCAAGGCCGCCGTCAAGGACTACGCCGCCCAGCGGGGGCTGCTGGCCACCTTCATGGGCAAGCCGTTCAACGACCAGGGCGGATCCGGGAGCCACCTGCACATCTCGCTGGAGCGCGAGGGCTCGAACTGCTCCGGCGACGACGACCACGCGACCGGGCTCTCGGCCGAGATGCGCCACTTCGTCGGCGGTGTGCTCGACCACGCGCCGGCGCTGATGGCGTTCCTCAACCCGACCGTGAACGCCTACCGCCGGATCCTCCCCGACAGCCTCGCCCCCACCCACGTCAACTGGGGGCTCGACAACCGGACCACGTTCGTGCGCGTGCCGCCCGAGGGCGGCGACGCCTGCCGGATCGAGCTCCGGATCGGCGACGGGGCGGCGAACCAGCACCTGGTGATCGCCGCGGCGCTGTTCGCCGGCATCGACGGCATCCGGCGCGAGCTCGATCCGGGCGAGCCGCTGAGCGGCGACACCTACACCCTCCCTGAGTCAGAGCAGGGCGCGCCGCTGCCGATGTCGCTCGCCGAGGCGCTCGACGCGCTCGAGGCCGACGCCGCGATCCGCGACGCGGTCGGGGCCGAGATCGTCGACACGTTCCTCGCGATGAAGCGGTTCGAGCTCGAGCGCTACCGCCAGCACGTCTCGGACTGGGACCTCTCCGAGTACATGCGGCACCTGTGATCGAGCTCGCGGAGATGCAGCTGGCGGACGTCGATCTCACCGATCACACGCGCTTCGCCGAGCGCGTCCCGCACGAGATGTTCGCGGTGCTGCGCCGGGAGGACCCGGTCCACTGGCAGGCCGAGCGCGACGGGCGCGGCTTCTGGGCGATCACCAAGCACGCCGACATCACCGCGGTCGCCAAGGACTGGCGCACCTTCTCCTCCGAGCGCGGCGGCACCTCGCTCGAGGACCTCGGGCCCGAGGAGCTCGAGGCGCGCAAGTCGATGCTGGACATGGATCCTCCGCCCCACAACGCGCTGCGGGCGATCGTCAACCGCGACTTCACCCCGCGGGCCGTGCGGACGTTCACCGAGCGCATCCGCGAGCTCTTCGACGATGTGCTCGACGAGGCGCTGGAGAAGGGCGAGGTCGAGTTCGTCGACGACGTCGCCGCGAAGCTGCCGATGCGGGTCTTCGCCGAGATGCTCGGAGCGCCGGAGGCCGACCACCGCTACCTGGTGGAGATCGGCGACCGGATGCTGGGCCAGGACGACCCCGAGTTCGCGATCGACCCCGAGGTCGCCGAGGCCAACCGCCACCTGCCGTTCTCCAATCCGGCGGCGCTTGAGATGTTCGAGTACGGCCGCAAGCTCGCCGGCGAGCGGCGCGAGTGCCCGCGCGACGACATCGTCACGAAGCTCGTCGAGGCCGAGATCGACGGCCGCCCGCTGACCCAGCACGAGTACGACGTCTACTTCCTGCTGCTTGCGGTCGCGGGCAACGAGACCACCCGGCACTCGATCTCCCAGGGCGTGCTGGCGCTGATCGAGTACCCGGATCAGCTGCAGCGCCTACGCGACGACCCGGCCCTGCTGGCGCCGGCGGCCAGCGGAGATCCTGCGCTGGGCGACGCCGGTGCACCATTTCCGCCGGACGGCGACGTGCGACGTGGAGTTCGGCGGCAAGACGATCCGCGAGAACGACAAGCTCGCCACCTGGTACATCTCGGGCAACTTCGACGAGGAGGTCTTCGACTCCCCGTACGAGTTCGACGTCGGCCGCGACCCGAACCCGCAGATGACGTTCGGGCCCGGCGGCCCCCACTTCTGCACCGGCGCGCACCTCGCGCGGCTCGAGATCGAGATCGTGTTCACCGAGATGGTCAAGCGCGTGGCGAGCTTCGAGCTCGCCGGCACGCCCGAGCGCCTGCAGTCGAACTTCTTCAACGGCATCAAGCGGATGCCGCTGCGGCTCACTCCCGCCTGAGCCCCCGTCCGAGCTCGCGCAGGGTCTCCAGTGCGAAGTCGACGTCCTCGGCGCGGGTGCGGAAGTTGACGAAGCAGACGCGCAGGCAGACCCGATCGTCGACGGTGGCCGCGGCGAGGTAGACGCGCCCGTCGCGCTGCGCCGCGGCCGCGAGCGCGGCGTTGTGGGCATCGAGGTCGACCTCGCCCCCGGGAGGTGGCGGAAGCAGACGGTCGACAGCGTCGGCTCGCAGAGGAGCTCGAACGAATCGTCGGCCTCGACGCGCGGCCGCGAGGCGCCGCGCGAGCGCCAGCGTCTGCTCGATCCAGGCGCGGAACGCGGCGGCGCCGTGAGTGCGGAAGGCGAGCCACAGCTTCAGCGACCGCAGCGGGCGCGAGTACTCGAGCGTCTTCTCGACCGCGTTGCGAACCGAGTCGGCCCGGTGCATGTAGGTCTCCTCGTGACCGAAGGTGCGCTCGAGCTCGCCCGAGGTGGCGGACGAGCACCAGGCTGCAGCTCTTCTGCAGCCCGAGCCACTTGTGGGCGTCGAGGGTCACCGAGTCGGCCCGGTCGAGCCCGGCTGAACAGCGGCCCCGCGGTCTCGGTCGCCGCCGCCGGCAGTCCGTAGGCACCGTCGACGTGCATCCACACGCCGTGGCGTTCGCAGACGTCGGCGATCGGCTCGAGCGGGTCGACGGCACCGGTGAGCGTGGTGCCTCCGTTGGCGACCACGGCGACCGGGTGCACCCCGTCCTGGAGATCGGCGGCCAGCGCCCGGTCGAGCTGGTCGACCCGCAGCCGCCGGCGCTCGTCGATGTCGAGCAGGCGGACGAAGGCCGAGCCGATCCCGGCCGCCTCGGCGGCGCGGACGACCGAGTGGTGCGATTCCGAGGAGCAGTAGATGGCGCCCTGGCGCCCCGCGAAGCCATCGACCCGGCAGCCGGGCAGAGCGCGCTCGCGGGCGACGAGCAGCCCGGTGAGGTTGGAGATCATGCCGCCGCTCGTGAACGCGCCCTCGGCGCAGTCGAAGCCGATGAACTCGGCCACCCAGTCGACCGCCTGCGCCTCGACCAGGTCGGCGGCGCGGGCCGTGACCGCGAGGTTGACGTCGTAGGTTGCGGCGAGCGCCTCGGCCAGCACCCCGACCTCGAGCCCGGTCGAGCCGACGTAGCCGAGGTAGAGCGGGCGCGAGGGGGAGTTCGACTCGTCGAGCACGCGCGCGGCGTCGGCGAGCACCGTCGCCGGGTTGTTCGGCTCCTCCGGCAGCGGCGCCGCAAGCCGCTCGAGCACCCCCGCGTCGATCGCCGGCTCCTCCGGTCGTGGGCGCTCGAACGAGTCCCAGGCGTCGGCTGATCAGCGCCGTGAGCGCGGCGAGCACCGCCTCGCGGTCGGCGAGCGCCGAGTAGCCCCTCCCCCGTGCTTCCGGAGCGTCTATCCGCACCCGCCCACCGTACTCAGGCGAGCCGCACGCGCTACTCCAGGCGGCTCGGCCGACGGATCAGTCGGCCGTCAGCGACGGCGCTCGGCTGCATCGCCGCGGCGTCAAGCATGTAGTCGTCCTCGACCGAGTCGAGCAGGCGCCGCTCGCGGATGAAGGGCAGCGGCGTCGCCGGGTCGTCGCTGTCGATCTCACGGGCCAGGCGGTGGCCGGAGAAGACCGACTGGGCGATCATCCCGGGCGACCAGGCGTCGCCGATGCAGTAGACCGCCGGTGATCCCGGCCTCGTCGAGGCGGGCCTGATCGGACTTGAGCTCGTCGTAGAGAGCGCTGCGCGAGTTGCGCTGCGTGACCAGCATGATGCTGTCGAACTCGATCGTCCGCTCGCCGCCCGCCCAGTGCTGGAGCAGCTGCGCACTGCCCGGTCTCGGCCGCCAGGACGAGGGTCTGCGGCACGATCTCGACGCCCAGCTCGACCAGCCGCTGGTACTGGCGCTGCTCCTCGAGCGTGAAGCGCATGTACGGCGCCATCGTGTCGAACGGCGTGACGTAGGTGACCTGCCCGCCGTCCGCCGCCAGCCGCTCGGCCATCGTCGCGCCCATGTAGTAGCCGTCGGTGTCGTAGACGACGACGCGCTCGCCGGCCGGCTTGCCGTCGACCACGAGCTGCTCCGGGGTCAGGACGTGGCGGCGTCCGGGCTCGACGCCGCGATCGGCGCGTGGGTGGGGCCGTTGAGGCCGTCGCCGTCCCACTCCGAGCCCGTGGCGACGACGACGATCTCGGCGCCGTACTCGAGCACGTCGTCGAGCTCGAGCCGCGTCTTCGGGATGAACTCGACGTTCTTCGAGCTTCCCGATCTGGATCTGGCGGTACTGGGTGACCCGCGCCCACGTGCCGAGGCCCGGGAGCGTCGTCACCCAGCGCAGGTGGCCGCCCATCTCCGGTTGCTCGTCGACGAGGTGCACGCGGCGCATGCCGCGCTTGCCGAGCACCATCGCGCACTCCATGCCGGCCGGCCCGGCGCCGACGACGAGCACGTCGTTGTCGGCGTTCGCCGCCTGGCTCGAACCTCTCGGGGTGCCAGCCGCGCCGGTACTCCTCGCCGGAGGTCGCGTTCTGCGTGCACCAGATCGGCGGGCCGCCCTGCTCCCAGCGCGAGACGCACATGTTGCAGCCGATGCACTCGCGGATGTCGTCGAAGCGCCCCTCCTCGATCTTCTTCGGGAGGAACGGGTCGGCGATCGAGGGCCGGGCGGCGCCGATGATGTCGCACTGCCCCGAGTTGATCGCCTCGAGCATCACGTCGGGGTCGGTGAAGCGGCCGACGTTGATGACCGGCTTGTCGACGCCTCCTTCGCGACCCGCGTGTACGGCGCCTGGTGGTTCATCTCGAAGAAGCGCGACGAGCCGGCGTCCTCGCCCCAGTTCAAGGTGCCGATGTTGATGTCCCAGTAGTCGACGAGGTGGTCGAGGGTCTCGATGAACCGGCGGCCCTCCTCGTCGGCGCGGATGCCGAGGTCGCCGTAGCCGTACGGCTCCTCGAGCGTGTCGATCGAGAAGCGCGCGCCGATCGCGCAGTCGTCGATCGCCTCGCGCATCTCCTCGAGCAGCTCGACGGTGAAGCGGATCCGGTTCTCGAACGAGCCGCCGTACTCGTCGGTGCGCCGGTTGTAGTACGGGTAGAGGAAGTAGATCGGGAAGGTCCCGAGCCCGCAGAAGAGCGAGATCAGGTCGAAGCCCGCCTCGCGCGCTCGCAGCGCGCCCTCGACGTGCTCGCGCCGCAGCGCCCGGATGTCGTCCTTGTCCATCTCGCGGCCGTTGGCCATGAAGTTGATGTCGTTGGGGATCTGCGAGACGGCGTAGGTGGGCGAGCGGCTCTCGGCGTTGCCGGCGAGGCCGCCGCTGTGCAGGAGCTCGACGCCGGCCAGGGCGCCGTGGTCGTGGATCCGGTCGCACATCAGCGAGAGGTTGCGGACGTCGCCCTGGTCGCAGAGCTTCGACCCGACCCACGGGAGGATGTCGCCGGCGGGTTGACGTTGCAGACCTCGGTGAAGACCGCGCCCCAGCCGCCCTCGGCCTTCATCGCCCGGAACTCGGCCTGCATGCCCGGCCTGTCGGAGCCGGCGCCGTTGCAGTGGGACCTGCCAGAAGCGGTTGCGGCAGGGTCTTCGGGCCGAGCTGGATCGGCTCGAACAGCTTGTCGTACTTCGGGTCGCGGGCCATGTCGCCTCCTCAGCTCCTCACGCGCTTGCGCTCGGGGTCGTAGACGGGTGTCGCGGCCAGCTCGCCCGGGATCTCGTCGTCGCCGACGATCGCGACGACCGGGGTCCCGGCTGCGGCGCCGCCTTGTCGACGCGAGCGAGCCCGAGCGTCTTGCCGCCCAGGTAGGGCGACGGCATCGACATCGTCACCTGGCCGATCGTCTCGCCGTCGCGCTTGCAGCTCGGCGCCGGTCGCCGCGTCTTCGCCGCGCTCCAGGACGACGCTCGACGATCCGGTCCGGGTCGCTCGTCTCGCAGCCGGACCACCGCGTCGCGCCCGCGGAAGTCGCCCTTGTCGAGGTCGACCGCCCAGCCGAGGAGGCCTCCCAGGGGGAGGTGGTCTCGTCGTACTCGAACTCCCCCATCACCATCCCGGCCTCGAGGCGGACCATCATGATCGCCGCGACGCCGACGGGCCTGATGCCGTACTCGGCGCCGGCCTCCATCAGCGCGTCGTAGACGTCGAGCGCGCGGTCGGCGGGGACGAACAGCTCGTAGCCGAGCTCCGCGGTGAAGCCCATCCGGGTGACGAAGCGTCGTCGACGCCGGCGACCGGATCGAGTCCTTGAAGGTGTAGTACGGGAACGCCTCGTTGCTGACGTCGGCCGAGGTCAGGCCGCGAGCAGGTCGCGGCTTCGCGGTCCCTGGATGTTGAGGTGCGCCAGCTCGGCGCGGCGCTCGACCGCCGTGAGCCGTTCTCCTCCGCGAACGGGATCACCTGGTCGGGCATCAGCGGGCTGCCGGCCATCCGCAGGCGGTCGTCGCCCCGGACCATCACGGTCGAGTCGTCGACGATCCCGCCCGTCCTCGTTGAGGATCGTCCCGTAGGCGATCCGCCCCGCGGGTGACCTTGCTGAGGTCGCGGGTGTGCAGCCGGTTGAGCTTGCGCTTCGCGTCCGGGCCCTCGATGTCGACCTTCATCAGCGGCGAGAAATCGAGCAGGCCGACGCCCTCGCGGACGGCCCGGTACTCGAGCATCGGGTCCTCGATGGCGACCGGCTGGGCCATCCCGTAGATGTCCTCGATCTCCGTGCCCGTCGCGCACCGTCCGCGCCGCGATCGGGCTCTCAAGCAGATGCCTCTCCTGGGTCGTCTCAGGCACGGTCTCTCCTCCGGGTCGACTGAGCCACGACGCTATGGGCCGCAGGGCCAACTTGTCAAGTGGATAGTAAGTCCTCTTCGATCAGCTCGGTGAGCTCGCGCAGCTCGAGGTCCGCGGCGTGTGCCCGGGGTCTTGATCGCGTCCTCGTACATCGTCACGTCCTTCGGGCACGCGACGACGAAGTAGTCGAGCCGCCGAGCCCGACCGCCTCGCGGATCCGGTTCTCGGACGGCCGCTCGGCGCCGGCGGTCTCGTCATCCAGATGCGCCCGCCGCCGGCGCCGCAGCAGAACGTGTTGTCGCGGTTGCGCGGCATCTCGACGAGCTCGCACCCGAGCGGTCGAGGATCTCGCGGGGCGCGTCGTAGCCGCCGTTGTGGCGGCCGAGATAGCAGGGGTCGTGGTAGGTGACGCGGTAGCCGAGCGGCCGGCGACCGGGCAGCGCGCCCGCCTCGATCAGCTCGAGCAGGAGCGCGGTGTGGTGGCACAACGTCCCAGTCGCCGCCGAGCTCCGGGTACTCGTTGCGCAGCGTGTTCAGCGAGTGCGGGTCGCTCGTCATGATGCGGTTGAACGTCGCACGCCTGGAGCGTCGCGATGTTCTCCGCGGCGAGCAACTCGAACAGGCCCTCCTCGCCGACGCGGCGCACGTCGTTGCCGGCGTTGCGCTCGCCGTCGTAGAGGATCCCGAAGTCGACCGCCGCCGCGTTGCAGGAGCCGGGCGATGCGCCCGCGTGACCTGCTGCGAGCGCGGTCGAACGACGCGTAGTCGCCGACGAACCAGAGCACGTCGACGGGCTCCTTGCGCGCGTCCTTGACCTCGAAGTCGAGCTCCTCGGTCCAGCGGCCGCGCTTGCGCGCGCGCTCGCCGAAGGAGTTGCCCGACTTCTGGATCGTCTCGAGCGTCGCCTGCAGCTTCGGCTCCATCTCGCCCTCCTCGACGAGATGGCGACGCATCTGGTTGATGATCGGCGCCTGCTCGATCCCGACCGGGCAGATCTCGACGCAGGCGTTGCACTGCATGCAGGACCACACCGTCTCCGCGCGCACGCCGTCGGCGCGACGACCGCGACGTCGAGCCGCTCGCCGCGGCGCCGCGCAGCAGCGACGCCGAGCACGCCGCCGACGCCGACGCCGCCATCGCGCGTTGGCCTGCTCGCGCAGCTCGAGCACGACGTCGCGCGGCGAGAGCGGCAGGCCGGTCGCGTTCGCCGGGCAGGCCTCGTGGCACTTGCCGCACTTGGTGCAGGCGTCGAGCTGCAGCAGGTGCGTGACGCGAAGTCGGCGAGCGTCGCGTAGCCGGCGGGCTCGGCGGCCCGCTCGGCGGGATGGCAGCCGCTTGCCGGCCTGCGGGTCGCGCAGCACGAGGCTCGCGAAGCTGGTGAGCATGTGCGTCGGCCTTCGTGTACGGGATCGCGGCGACGAACGCGAGCGCGACGCAGCCCGTGGCTACCACCAGATGCGCGTGCCGCAGCGCGTCGAGGGCGCCGTCGCCGACCCGACGCCGACGAAGGCCTGCGCGCTGACCCAGCCGACCGGCGAGAAGCCGTTGTAGCCGGGCGGTCCATCGCGATCCGGACGCCCTCGAGCATATAGCCGGTGACCACCAGATACAGCAGGGCGCCGACGAAGACCCAGTCGCCGACGCGGTAGCCGCGCGATCGCTGCGGGGATCGTCGGGCTCGCGGTCGGGCCGCGTGTAGTCGAGCTTGCGCGGCCGGATCGACCGCCCGGCGGACCATCATCATCAGCAGACCCGCGAGCAGCGCCAGCCCGAGCACGTCGAGCACGAGCGAGTAGCCGAGGTAGAAGTCGCCCTGAAGAAGCGCCAGCCGAAGAGCGGCTCGGTGAGGTCGGTGTTGATCGCGAGGATGACCGTGCCGATGAAGAGGACGACGAAGCCGTAGAAGATCCCGCGGTGCGCCCAGCCGACGTACGGGTCGCGGCGCGCGATCGACGACGTGCGCGAGCAGCGTCCGCGTGGCGCGTCGCGCAGGCGGCCGGGAGCTCGCGACCGCGGCGGCAGCGTCCGCCGCTGCCCGCGCCGGTACTTGGCGATCGGCCGGCGACGCCGTAGGCGAACACCAGCACCGAGACGACGGCGAGCACGTACCAGAGGACCTCGAGCCGCCGGGCTCGAAGTCCCAGAAGACCTCGCGGGTCTTCTCGCGCGGCGAGCGGTGGACGCATCGCCACGGCTCAGCCGAAGCGGCTGCTCGAGCTCCTCGGCGACGTCGAACAGATCGGCCACCGCGCCGTAGTGCGGCGACCCCGAAGATCGGCGCCTCCGGATCGGTGTTGACGGCGATGATCGTCTCGGCGTCGCGGATCCCGGCCAGGTGCTGGACGGCGCCGGAGATCCCGAGCGCGAGATACACCTTCGGCTTGACCGTCTTGCCCGACTGGCCGACCTGGCGCGCGTTCGGGATCCAGCCCGCGTCGACCAGCGGCCGCGACACGCTGAGCGTTGCGCCCGATCTTGTCGGCGAGCTCCTCGAACTGCTCGACGCTCTCCTCTCCTCGATCCCGCGGCCGACCGAGAGCAGGAAGTCGGCCTTGTGATGTCGACGTCGCCGGCCTCGGCCTCGCGGAAGCCGAGGTGCCTCGGTGCCGGCCGCGGCGGCGACCTCGACGGCGCGCACCGGGCGGCGCCGTCGGCCGCGGCGCGACGCCCGATAGGCGCCGGCGCGCAGCATCAGCACCACCGCTCGGGCGGTGAATCCAGCTCGGCGACGAGCTTGCCGCCGTAGCCCCGCGGGTCGCACCGGCCCGCCGTCCCACGCGACGCTGAGACGTCGCGCGAAGCCGAGCCCGCCGCGGCGGCGACCGCCGGCCCGAAGCCGAGCGAGTCGATCGTGTGGCCGAGCAGGACGAGGGCCGGCTAGCTCGGCGATCAGCGCCTCGAGTGCCGCCTGGGTGACATGTGCCTCGAACTCCGCGTTCGCCGGGCGCGACGGTGAGGACCTCGTCGACGCCGTCGGCGCCGCAGCGCTCGGCGACCGTGCCCGCGTCCGCTCCGATGACGGCGACGGTCACGTCGCCCGCTCCGGCCGCGTCGAGCTCGGCCCCCGCCGCGATCAGCTCGAGCGTAACCTCGAGCAGCTCGCCGCGGCGGTGCTCCGCGACCACGAGGACGCCGCTCATGCTTCCGCCCCTGTCCGTCCGGGACCGACTCGTTCACGATCTCGGCGATCCGCTCGGCCACCGCGGCCGGCGTCGCCTTCGAGCATCTGCGCCCCCCCGCCCTCTCGGCGGCGCCATCAGCGCGACGGTTCGGGCGCCGCCGGCCGCGGCGATCGCGCCCTCGTCCAGCCCGAGCTCGTCGAGGCCGACGCGTCGAGCGGCTTCGCCGCGGCCTGCTTGATCGCCCGCAGCTTCGCGTAGCGCGGCTCGTTGGTGCCGGTCTGGATCGTCAGCAGCGCCGGCGTGGGAACCGGAGCTCCTCGACGAGGCCGCCCTCGAGCTCGCGCTCGACCGGGCGGTGCCGCCCTCCGGGCTGAGTCCAGGCGTCGAACGACCGCCACCCGCGGCAGATCGAGGTGCGCGGCCAGCGCGACGCCGGTGGCGCCGAAGCCGCGTCGGACGACTGCACGCCGCAGAGCACGAGGTCCGGCGACTCCTCGCTCGACCGCGGCGGCCAGGACCGCGCGATCAGCAGCGGCTCGGGGTCGGCCGAGGCCTCGTCCCAGATCCGGATCGCGCGGTCGGCGCCCTTCGCGAGGCAGGCGAGCAGCGCCTCCTCGGCCTCCTCGTCGCCGACCGTCACGACGACGACCTCGACCTCGCCCTCGGCCGCCCTCCTTGATCTGCAGCGCGGCCTCGACGGAGAAGTTGTCCCACTCGTTCAGCTCCCACTCGAGGAAGTCGGGGTCGACCTCCGGCGCCGCTCGTCGAGCTCGAATTCGTCGTCGAGCACCGCCACCTGCTTGACGGGAACGACTAGCGCAACATGGATCACTCCTCCTCGAGTCGGCACAGATTAGAGCACCGGAGTCTGGCCCAGAAGCCTGACTTGTAAGTCAATCGTGCGTCGCTCGCCCGCGCCTGCTGAAGCGACGCAAGCCACATCCACAGCCAGCGAAGGGCCGCTTCCGCCGGACCAGTCCATGCCGAAGATGACCTGCTGCAGGACCAGTCCGTCGCACATCGCGAACACCGCGTGCGCAAGCGCGTCGTAGATCGGCAAGTTGCCACCCGTGCCAGCTCGCGCCGGGTGGCGTCCAGGTACTCGTCGTATACCGACGAGACGGTCGGCAACAGCTCGGCGCTGCGTCGGGCCTCGAGCGCGAGCTCGAACTGAAACGCCTGCAGGTCCGGATCGTCGGCGACCATCTGCTGCAGGTCGACGGAGAAATCCTCGGGCCGGCCGCTGCCCGGCTCGAGATCACCCGTCCAGCGACTTCTGCGCCCAGGCGTGGATCAGGGCTTCAGCGACCAGCCGATCCGCAGTACGAAGTGATGACCAACGAGACCGTGCGAAACGCCCGCCCCTAGGCCGCCACGGACCTGATCGTGAGGCCCCGTAGCCCGTTGCGAGCGCCTACCCGGATCGCCGCGTCCAGAAGAGACGGAGGCGCCGCCGTCACCTCGAGCCGGCCGTGCAGGGGCGCTCTCTCCGCCGTGGCCAGGTTCCCGGCGCTCCCGACCGATGCGGTCGAAGGTGCCGATGAGCCGTCCTCATCGTCCCAGCCAGATCCAAGCCCGGATGGCGCCACGCCGCCCGATGTCGACGCGCTGGACCGCGCGATCATCGCCCAGCTGCAGCGCGACGGCCGGCGCGCCTACCGCGCGATCGCACGCGATCTGGGCGTCGCCGAGACCACTCTGCGCTTCCGCGCAACGAGGACTACGGGGTGATGTCCGTGACGGCCTTCGCCGAGCCTAGCGGGCTCGGTTCAGGGTCCATGGCGTCGAGATCTTCCTCGCGTCTTCCGCGCACGCTGACGGCGCTGATCGAGGAAGCCGTTCGTGGCAGGAAAGGATGATGTCCCTGCAGAGGTGGCAGTACGTGATCATGCCGATCACCGCCTCCTCGCCGATCAGGACCGCCGGCAGGATGACCGAACGGCTGTCCCGCGCGGGTCGCATCGGGCACCCCCGCGATCAGCAGGTTGAAGTTGCCGAGCACGGTGAAAATCTGCACGCCTTCAAAGACTCGGTGAGCGCAACCGCCGACAGGGTCGTGACAACTGGATCAGCGAGGCGATCGTGGCCGTGAGGCTCAGATCTCCGGCGCCAACCGCTGCCGTCGAGAACCCCCAGGCGGCGAAGCTCAGCGCCCAAGGCCCGCGATGTACCAGGCGATCGACCCCCCCGTCGGCATGGCGAGCCCTCGAGCCAGCGCGCCGATCGCCAGGGCGACTCCAGCGGAGGGCTAGCCGACCAACAAGAACCAGGTCTCCTGACCAGTCCCACGTCATGGGCTGCGAGGTAGTAGATGCCGAGGCCCAAGGCGCCCACGACCGCGAGCGTGACCACAGTAGCGCGCGTCCGCCTCGGCGGCCGCATACTGTTCTAGTCTTCCGCCCGCGCCCACCACGACCAGCGTCCTGATCGCAAGGACCACGCCGATGCCCTGTGCCCCGCTGGGCCGATCGCCCGACGCCAGGCCGGCAACGATCAGCACCGTCACGCCCGCGGCGCTGATCGGCGCGACCAGCTCTCGGCGTGCTTGGCTCGTGCGGTAGTAGCGACGTCAGCCCGATCGGGTCGTGAGGCCGGCGCGAGTGCGAGCAGCAGCGTCCACGCGCTCGATCTCGAGAGATGGATGCGCAAGCGGAAGTAGCCGCGACCGAGACGAGGAACCAGCGACGAGCAGCATGCCGGCGACGACGATCAACGTCGGCACCTCCCTGGCCTTCAGCCCGGCGCCAAAGTCGGCGACGCCCGAAAGCAGGGCCGCTGCCACCGAGAGGGCGGTGGCGCCACACCGGTCACGCCTGCCGGGACGCCCGACCCGAACACTGTCGTCGCAACGTCGACCACCATGCTTCCACCATCCACCGTCAGGACGGCCCCGGTCACAAACGATGCGTCGGAGGATCCGAGGCAGGTCACCGTCGATGCCGACCTCCTCCGGCTCGGCGGGCGACCCACGGGACGTCCGCGAGCGCCGTCGCGTAGGCACCCTCCCGGTCAGTCCCCATCATCTCGCCCAGCTCGTCCATCTCCTGATCGGCCATCGGCGTTCGCACCCATCCCGGACACACGGCGTTGACGCGTATCTCAGGGCCCAATCGAGCGCGGCCTGCTTGGTCATCATCACCACCCCCGCCTTCGCCACGCAGTAGGCGGCCGACTCAGGAGCAGCCTGCAGCCCAGCTACCGAGCTCACGTTCACCATCGACCCGCCCATCAGCCCGAATCTCCTCCAACGCGGCACGCATGATCAGAACGTGCCATGCAGGTTGACGTCCAGGACCTGGCGCCAGCCTCACGGTCGATCTCCGCGATCACCCCGAGGGCGCCGAGCCCGCGTTGTTGACGCCAGGTGAACCTGCCACCACCGGCGTCGCCGTCTCGACAGCACGGCCGACGGCAGATCGTCGATGACGTCGCCCCGCACCACCTTCGCGCTGCAGCCGGAAGCAGGGCCGCGACCGCCTCGAGCGGGCCCGGCGGCGGCCGACGAGCGTCACGCGCGCGCCTTCGGCCGCAGACGGCGGGCGATCGCGGCGCCGATCCCGGTGCCACCGCCTGTGACCAGCGCCGACTGGCCGTCCAATCGGGCGGGCGTCATCGAGCCCCGGCTCCCGGTCGCCGCCCATGCCGCGCGTGCCGCCTCGATCCCACCGTGATCGCTCCTCGGCCTCGCCGGCGCGGGCGAGGCCTCGCGACAGAACTCGCCCCAATGGCGGCGTCGTCGATGAACTGGTTCGGCTTGAAGCAGAACGAGGTGAAGCCGCGTGCGAGCTGGCGCGGCACGGCGTCCTCGACGGCCTCGGCGAGGTCGGCGGTCGAGTCGTCGTCGGGGAACGTGCCCCGCAGGCCGCCGACCATCTCGATCTCCGCCCGGGTCGCGTCCGGCCACCCGCAGCCCGTCGGCGAGAGCGGCGAGCTCCTCGTCCGAGATCGTCCCGAGGGGGTTGTAGCCGCTGCCGTAGGCGGCCATGCGCCGCACCAGCGCGGGGTGCACCGAGCTACCGCCGAACCACAGCCGTGGGCCGCCCGGTCGTGAGGCCGCGGGCTCGAGCCAGACCTCCTCGAACCTGTAGTGCTCGCCGTCGAAGCTCAGCGGCGAGCCGCGCCAAGCCGCGTTCCCAGACGGCCAGTTGCTCGTCGAGCAGGCGCCCGCGGCTCCGGAAGTCGACGCCGAGCGCCTCGTACTCCGGCTCGTGCCAGCCGACCGAGGGCAACACGACCAGCCTGCCGCGCGAGAGCAGGTCGAGCGTGCCGAGCTCTCGGGCGAGCAGCAGCGGGTGTCGCAGGGGGGCGAGGATCGCCCCGGCCACCAGTCGCAGGCGCGTCGTCGCGCGCGGCGATCGCGCCCAGCAGGACGACCGAGCTCGGCCACGGCGTCGCGGGGTCCTGGTTGCCGGGCAGCGCGTACTCGCGCGGGTTGCTCATCAGCCCGTTCGCGCCCGGGACTGCCAGCCGAGCACCACGTGCTCGCTGACCATCACCGCGTCGACCCCGGCCGCCTCCGCCTCGCGGGCGAGGCCGACGAGTGCCATCGGGTCCTCGGGTGGGACGAGGGTCCAGTTCTCGCTCAGGACCAGGATCAGGCGGGGCCGCTTCGCCACCTCAGGGCTCCCGCGGCAGGAGGATCGCGGCCTCGGCGGCCCAGCGCACGGCGACCGCGGAGCCGATCTCGAGCGGATGCTCCGGCGTCGCGCGGGACCTCGGCCTTGATCGGGTCCTCGAGCCCGGCACGTCGAGCGTACGAGAAGCGGTCCCGCGGTAGGCGACGTCGCGGACCATGGCCGCCAGCGCCCGGACGTCCGGCTCGCCGGCCTCGACCGAGACGTTCTCGGGCCGCAGGACCAGCCACGCCGGGCCGGTCGGAGCCTCGGGTCGCCGACCGGCACCGTCGTCGCCGCGAGTCGCAGGACCCGCGCTCCGGCGGTCGCCCGTCGACCTCGCACGCGAGCACATTCGCGTTGCCGACGAAGCCCGCCGCGTACGGCGTGGCCGGGCGCGCGATAGATCGTCGTCGGGTCGGCGAGCTGGTCGATGTGGCCGTGCTCGAAGACGCGATCCGGTCCGAGAGCGCCAGCGCCTCGCGCTGATCGTGGGTGACGTAGACCCAGGTCGCGCCGGTCTCGCGGTGCACGCGGCGCAGCTCGACCTCCATCTCCAGCCGGATCTTGAGGTCGAGCGCGCTCAGCGGCTCGTCGAGCAGCAGGACCTGCGGGCGCTTGACCAGCGCCCGCGCGAGCGCGACCCGCTGCATCTGGCCGCCCGAGAGCTCACTCGACGCTGCGCCGCTCGTAGCCGGGCATCCGCACCAGGTTCAGCGCCCACTGCGACCCGTTCGTCGACCTCGTCGACTTGCCATGCCGGTCGACGCGCAGCCCGAAGGCGACGTTCTCGAACACGTCGAGGTGCGGGAACAGCGTCGGGCGCTGGAAGACCATGTTCACCGGCCGGCGGTGCGGGCTGACCCCGGTCATCGTCCTGACCGCCGATGGTGATCGTCCCCTGCGTCGGCTCGATGAAGCCGGCGATGACCCGCAGCAGAGTGGTCTTGCCGCACCCCGAGGGCCGAGGAAGGTGACGAACTCGCCCGCGGGGATCTCGAGGTCGACGTCGCGCAGCACCGTTGCGCACGAACGCATGGCTACCCCGCGAACCGGCCAGCCCGCCCTCGCTCTACTTGCTCGCTCATAGGTCCACTCCCATCGCTTTGGCGCGCCGTCATTGCGGGCGGCGCGCAGAGTGGCGACGGCGGCGACGACCCAGAGCAGCATCGTGATCGCGAGCAGCAGGGTCGAGGCGACGTTGATCCCGGGGTCCACGGTGCGGCGCAGGCGACCGAAGATGTAGACGGGAAGGGTCTGGTCGTTGCCGACGACGAAGAAGGTGATCAGAAACTCGTCGAAGGAGAGCATGAAGGCCAGCGCCGCCGCGCCCGCGAGCACCGGCGCGATCTGCGGAAGCGTCACCCGCCTGAACACCTTCCACGGCGCCGGCGCCCGAGGTCGCGCGCGACCTCCTCGACCGAGCGATCGAGCCGATCGAGCGCGATCCGCACAGGATGAAGACGAACGGGAACGCGAAGACGAAGTGGCCGATCAGCACGGTGAGCAGCGAGCGTTCGAACCCGATCCGAGCGAGGAAGGTGAGCAGCGCGGCGCCGATGAAGAGGCCGGCAGCAGCACCGGGGCGATGAACAGGAACTGCAGCGGGCCGCGAGGCGAGAGCAGGTGCGCGAGACCCCGTAGGCCGCCGGCGTGCCGACAGCACCGTGACCACCGCGGTCGCGACGCCCGAGCGACGAGGCTGTTGACGAACGCGTCGGAGAACGTCGCGTCGCCGAAGACCTCGTCGTACCAGCGCGTCGAGAAGCCCTCGAACGGAAACGTCAGGCCGCCGCTGCTGTGGAACGAGAACAGGACGACGACGCCGAGGGGGACGAACAGGAACAGCAGCGTCGCCACGACGACGATGCCGGATGCCGAGCCCGCGGCGGCGCATCACGTCCCCCACTCGACCCGGCGTACGCCCAGCAACCGCATCGCGAGCAGGATCAGGCCCTGGACGACGAGGTAGCCGAACACGACGACGATCGCGAGCGCGGCGCCGAGCGGGTAGTCGCCCTGGGCCTTGAAGTAGTTCTGGATCTGCACGCCCGACCATCGAGCTCTCCGGACCCCCGAGGAACTGCGGCGTCACGTAGTCGGCCGAGGCGACGACGAAGCAGAGCATGAACGCCGACATCGCCGGCACGGCGATCAGCGGCAGCACCACCCGCCGCCAGCGCTGGACGGAGTCCGGCGCCCAGGTCCTCCGACGCCTCGAAGTAGCGCGGCTCGAGCGGCCGGAACCCGGCGTAGAGGATCAGGATCACGAACGGCAGCAGGATGTGGACGATCGCGACGACGACCGCGAAGCGGCTGAAGACGAGGAAGCCCGAGCGGCTGGTCGATCGCCCCGAGCGATTCGAGCGCCGAGTTGATCACGCCGTCGCTCCCGAGCATCGTCCGCCAGGCGTAGATGCGGACCAGGTAGGACGCGAACATCGCCGCGATCACCGAGAGCAGGATCAGCCGCTGCAGGCGGCCGGCGTGGTAGCGGACCCAGTAGGCGAACGGGATCCCGATCAGCAGGCAGACGACGCCGACGATGAACCCGACGATCGCCGAGTTGAGCAGCAGGTTGCCGGTGCTCGGAGCGCCTGGAAGACGTCGACGTAGTTCTCGAACGTGAACGGCGTCTCGGCGGTGAACGAGAACGTCGCGCCGGTGAGGAAGCTGTAGACGAGGAAGACGGCGACCGGGATCGCGAAGAAGAGCAGCAGCGCCGAGCGCCGCCGGGGCCGCCAGCGCGATCGACCGGGACGCCGGCGGCGCGGCGGATCGGCGCCGCTCGATCGCTCGGCGTCTAGCTCGTCAGCTGAGTGAAGCGCTCGATCCACTCGCCCTGCGTCACGAACTCGTCGGACTCCAGCGGCGCGAGGATCTGCAGCGGTGCAGCCTCGAGGATCGTGTCGATCTGGTCCGCCGGGTAGAGCGCCGGTCCGCCGGCAGGAACTCCTCCGCGCCCTCGACCACGACGCCGCCGGCGAACGCCTCCGAGATCGCCGCGTTCGTCTTCGGGTCCAGGACCTGGTTGATGAAGGCGTACGCCGAATCAGGATTGTCGGCTCCGTTTGGGATCCCGTAGCCATCCGTGAACGACATGTTGCCGCCCTTGATGTCGACCACGTCCCTGGCACGGCCGCGCCCTTGCCGCCGGCGCCGTTGGCGAACAGCGTGAACTGCGGCGTGCCGAGGAAGACGGCAATCACCTCGCCGGAGGCGAGCTGGGTGACGATGTCGCCGGGTGACGCGGCCACCGACTTCGACTGGTCGATGAACTGCGAGAACAGGTCGGCGAGGTCGTCGAGGCGGTCCTTGGGGACCTGGCCCTGCTCGAGGCCGAGCATGTCGGAGCACACGCCGAAGGCGGCGTTGGGCTCCGCCCAGGTGACGATCTGATCCTTGAACTCGGGCTCCAGCAGGCCGCGATACTCGTCCGGCGGATCGCTGACCTCGTCGCTGTTGTACATCAGGCTGAAGGTCTGGAAGAACGACGGCACGAACAGCCGCTCGCCGTCCTCGATCCATTGCGGGTTGTCCTCCTGCCAGCGCGGCAGCAGCCCGTCGAGGTTGGGCAGCTTCGCGGTGTCGAGGGGCTGCGAGGATGTCGGCCGTCTGCAGGCGCTCGGTGACGATGGAGGTGTAGGCGAGCAGGTCGATGCTGTTGTTGCCCTGCAGCTTCGGGGTGATGTCGTCGAGGGTCGGCGTGTACGACGCCTTCAGCTCGGCTCCGTTGCTCTTCAGGAACGCCTCCATCGGGGCGACGCCGGTGAGGTCCTCGCCCTCCCAGCCGAAGAAGTCGATCGTCCCGGACGGCGTCGGCGCCTCGCCGGACGCCGCGGCCGTGGTCGTGGAGCCGCGCTGTCGTCGCTGCCGCATGCCGCGAGCACGCCCGGGAGCGCGAGTCCGGCGAACGCACCGGCGCTGTAGCGCATCATGCGCCGACGCGTCACACCGACCTCCAGCAACTCGCTCAAGGGTCCGGGGCGTTCTGGGTCGGTTCACAGCCTCTCCTCCTCGTGGCCTCGGATTCGCCGCCAAAGGAAGCCAGCTCCCCCGCTTCGAGTCCGCGCTTGTCGGATGTATACATTATGTGTTCGACCTGCGTCAACCCCGGAGCCCCTGCTGGGCCTCGAGCTGTTGCACCTCGGCCTCGATCGACGCGGAATCGAACGCGAAGTACGAGCGCGGCGGCAGGATGCCCCACGCGTTCGACCCGTGCGGGTCGTCGGCGAAGTGGCGGGGCTCGTGGTCGGGCTCGAGCCGCTCCATGTCGCAGAACAGCTCCACGAACACCTCCTCCTCGACCATGCGGCAGTAGGCGAACAGGTTCTGGGCCATGGTGTGGCGGCCCGGGCCCCAGGCGATCGGGCGCCGGTGCTGGGCGAGGTGGTCGAGCGCGACCCGCATCTCGCCCCAGTCGACGAGCTCGAAGGCGAGGTGGTGGATGTGCGCGTAGCCCTTGTCGAGGAAGGCGACGACGTGATGGTCGCGGTCGGCGTGCATCCACACGGCGCCGTCGCCGATCCAGTCGCTGATCCGCAGGCCGAGCGCCCGCGCGTACCAGTCGGCGAGCCGCGGCGCGTCCGCGGTCAGGTAGTTGAAGTGCTGCAGGCGCCGCGGGTGAAAGGCGGGGAGCTCGTCGGTGTAGCGGGCGACCGGCGGGATCCGCTCGTCGCCGATCACCCGCTCGACGAGCACGATCGGGTTGCCGTCCGGGTCGGTGACCCGCAGGCCGCGACCGCGGACCGGGACCTCGACCTCCGCCGGCTCCGACCCCGCCGTCGCGCAGCCGCGCGGCGGCGTCGGCGAGCGCGACGCCCGGCCGCAGCTCGTAGCCGACGTGCTCGACGTGTCCGCCGTCGTCGGCCGGGCGCAGCTCGAGGCAGAAGTCCTCGTACGCGCAGCGGAGCAGCGTCGCGCCGTCGGCGTCGGCGCGGGTGAGGCCGTAGAGGCGCGACCAGCGCCCGGCCGCCTCCTCGAGGTCGGCGACCCGCAGGGCGGCGTGGTGGGTCTGGAGGATCAGTCCTTCGTCACTCGTCACTCGTCACGCGTCTTTCGTCACTCAGCCCACTTGCCCTCGGCGATCTCGGCCTCGGCCTGATCTTCGGGCATCGCGAGGGCGACGTGCAGCGTCTGGGCGCTGACCTCGGGCGGGGCGCCGACGTCCTCGAGCTCGCGATCGAGCTCGACGATCCGTGTTGCGGAGCCTGCCGATCCCCTCCACCTCCACCTCGACCACGTCGCCGGGCTCGACCGGGCGCGAGTTCGCGGGCGTCCCGGTGAGCAGCACGTCACCGGGCTCGAGCGTGATCAGCCGCGAGACGTCGGCGACCTGGTAGTCGAACGGGAAGAGCAGGTCCTCGGCGGTGTCGCCCTCCTGGACCCGCTCGCCGTTGACGTACGTGCGCACGACCAGCGCCGTCGGGTCGACGTCGGCCGCGTCGACGAGCGCCGGGCCGAGCGGGCAGTAGCCGTCCTGGCCCTTGACCCTGAGCATCGAGCCCCGGTCGATGTGGCGGAAGTCGTGGACGCCGAAGTCGTTCGCCACCGTGTAGCCGGCGACGTAGTCGAGCGCTTCGGCACGCGAGACGCCGCTGCAGCGCCTGCCGATCACCACCGCGATCTCGCCCTCGTAGTTGAGGAAGCGACAGCCGCGCGGCCGGGCCACCTCGGCCTCGTGCCCGGAGACGGAGCTCGGCGGCTTGAGGAAGTACGACGGGCCACCGCGGTGGCGCCGCCATCCGGTACTCGTCGCAGCGCGAGCGGTAGCTGAGGTGGGTGGCGACGATCTTCGACGGCTCGAGATCGAACGGCTCGCCGTTGCGCTGCAGGCGCACGCCGCTCACGCGGTCACCCGCGCGGAGCTGCGCGCCGCGGCCGCGGCGATCAGCGAGTCGTAGAGCCGCTGCCCGCCCGCCTCGAGGTCCTCCTCGGGGTGCCAGAGGACGGCGACGCAGTACGGCCCGCCGGCGTCGGTCTCGGCCGCCTCGACGAGGCCGTCGGGCGAGTGCGCCGAGGGGCGCAGCGAATCGGCCAGCGGCTCGACCCCCTGGTGGTGGTGCGAGCGCACGGTCGCCTCGCGGCGTCCGAGGATTTCCTCCAGCCGGGAGCCGGCGACGACCTCGACCGCGTGGCTCGTGAACGTCCCGGGCTCGGTGCGATGGACCTCGCTCGGGGTCGGCCAGGTGCTGGTCGATGCCCCCGCCGAGGGCGACGTTGAGCACGTGCATCCCCCGGCAGACGCCGAGCAGCGGCGTCCCGCGCTCGATCGCCTCCCGCGCCAGGGCGAGCTCGACCCGGTCGCGAAGCGGGTCCGAGGCGTCGTTCGCCGGGTTGGCCTCGGCGCCGTAGGAGCCGGCGTCGAGGTCGCGCCCGCCGGTGAGCAGCAGCCCGTCGACCAGGTCCAGGGCGAGCTCCGGCGCCTGCGCGTACGCCTCGACCACGGGGAAGATGACCGGAGCCGCGCCGCCGCGCGTCGAGCGCCCGGACGTAGTGCGACCAGACCGCGCTCAGGCTGACGTCTCGCCACGGGCCGAAGCTGGCGTCGCGGGTGTCGGCGACCATCCCGATCCGCACTCGCCCTCCGTCGACCATGTGAATAATGTATCCGATCCGTTCGGCAGGTCCGCGTGCGGGGAAACAATCGAATGGATACGAAATCCATCGGCGGCGCTAGGCTGGCCGCATGGCCGCTGCCGACCCCGGCGACGCCGGCGGATTTCAGGTCCAGAGCGTCGCCGACCAGGTCTACGAGGTCCTGCGCGAGCGCATCGCCAGCGGCGAGATCGAACGGGGCTCGCGCATGCACCAGGAGGACCTGGCGAAGGAGTTCGGGGTCTCGCGCACGCCCGTCCGCGAGGCGCTGCGGCGGCTCGCGGCGGAGGGCCTGGTCGACCTGTTCGCCAACCGCGGCGCGCGGGTGGCGACGGCGACCGACGAGCAGCTGCG
This sequence comes from uncultured Solirubrobacterales bacterium, assembly GCA_963729065.1. GTDB lineage: Bacteria > Actinomycetota > Thermoleophilia > Solirubrobacterales > 70-9 > WHSW01. Next base: position 140,021 of record CAVSMS010000004.1, on the reverse strand, counting down.
CTCGAGCTACGAGACGCGGCTCGTGGTCGAGCCCGGTGCCGCGCGGATCGCCGCCGAGCGCGGCGCTGCCCGAGCCGATCGAGCTGATGCGGGCGGCGATCGCCGACGAGGAGCGCGCCGGCCGCTCGCCCGCCAAGCACTTCAAGGCCAACCGCGCCTTCCACCTCGCCCTGGTCAAGGGGACCGGCAACCCGCAGCTGGTCCAGTTCATGGAGCACGTCTGGATCGGGCGCATCGGCGCGACGCTGTACGAGGATCGCCTCGACCCGGCCGGCCTGAGCGCCGACCGCGGTCGCGCACCGCTCGATCGCCGACGCGATCGAGTCCGGCGAGGTCGAGCGCGCCGAGGAGCTCACCCGCGGCCACCTCGAGCGGGCGATGGAGCTGCTCTTCGTCGACTGACGGCGCGGTCGCGCTCAGTCGCGCGGGGTGCGTGCGCTCGGCGATCTGCAGGGTCTTCAGCTCGGAGTAGAAGTCGAGCGCGTAGTCGCCGCCCTCGCGGCCGATGCCGCTGATGCCCATGCCGCCGAAGGGCGCGGTCAGGTCGCGGACGAGGAAGGCGTTGACCCAGGTCGTCCCGGCGCGCACGGCGCGGCCGACCCGCTCGGCGCGCGAGGCCGACTCGGTGCAGGATCACCCCGGAGAGGCCGTACTCGGTCGAGTTCGCGAGCTCGATCGCCTCCTCCTCGGTCGCGAAGGTCTGAAGCGTCAGCACCGGGCCGAACACCTCGCGCTGGACGACCTCGGAGTCGTTGGAGGCGGGCTCGATCAGGGTCGGCTCGTACCAGAGGCCCGACGGCCCGCCGACGTCCGCGCGGCGCCCGCCGAAGACGATCCGGTCGCCGGCGGCGCGGGCGCGCTCGACGAAGCCCTCGACCCGGGCCAGGTGATCGGGGTGGATCAGGGGCGAGATCGTGGTCTCGGGGTCGCGGGGGTCGCCGAGCACCTGCGCGTCGACCGCGGCGCGGAAGCGGGCCATGAACTCGTCGACGACGTCGCGCTCGACGAGCAGCCGCGTGCCGGCGAGGCAGACCTGGCCGGCGTCGTCGTACATCCGCGCCGCCTTCGCGGCGGCGTCGTCGAGGTCGGCGTCGGCGAAGACCAGCAGCGGGCCCCTTGCCGCCGAGCTCGCCCGTGAACGGGACCAGGTTCGAGGCCGCGGCGCGGCCGATCGCGCGCGCCGTCTCCGGCGAGCCGGTGAACGAGATCCTGGCCAGCGTCGGGGCTCGAGGTGAGCTCGGCGCCGGCGCGCTCGCCGATCCCCTGGACGACGTTGAACACGCCCGGGCGGCAGGCCGGCCTCGGCGGTCAGGTCGGCGAGCAGCGAGCAGGAGAGCGGCGACCACTCGGCGGGCTTGAGGACCACGGTGCAGCCGGCGGCGAGCGCCGGCGCCGTCTTCCAGGTCGAGAGCATGAACGGCGCGTTCCAGGGCGTGATCACGACGGCCGGGCCGGCGGGCATCCGGATCACGCGGTTGAGGGTGCCGTTCGAGGTCCAGGTGCGCTCCTCGTAGCCGGCCGCGAGCTCGGCGTAGGCGCGGTAGTTGCGCGCGCCGCGGGAGATCACGCGGGCGCGCAGCGACTCGAGCAGCATCGCCATGTCCTCGCATTCGACCGCGGCGATCCGGTCGACGTTGGCGTCGATCAGCTCGGCGAGCCGGTCGAGATACGGCCGGCGCCCGTCCGGCCCGAGCGCGGCCCAGCCCTCGAACGCGTCGCCGGCGGCGGCCACCGCGGCGGCCGCCTCATCCGCCCCGCCGGCCGACACGCGGGCGAGCACCCGGCCGTCGATCGGGCTCAGGTCGTCGAAGCGCTCGGCGGAGGCGACCCGCTCGCCCCCGATGAAATGGTCGGTGCTGACCGCGACGCCGGCGACCTCGGCGACCGACTCGCTCGTCGCCGCGGTGCTCACAGCTCGCTCCAGGGTGTCGAGGTCGTCGACCGAGTAGCCGAGCGTGAACCGAAAGCCCTTGCCGACCCGCACCGGGGCCAGCGCCGTGTGCTCCTCGTTCGGCGCCTCGAACAGCTCGAGGGTCGCCTCGCCCTCCCAGACCTCCGAGCGCGTGCGGTCGTAGCCGAGCGAGCGCACGAGCTCGTGGACGGCGGGGTCGTCGTGGCTGCCCTTGCCGAGCCGGGGCAGGTGGCGGACGTTGACGATCGGCGGGTCGTTGTGGGTCGGGCCCTCGGCGCTCGGACGCTCGAGCGTCACCGCTCCCTCGGCCAGGCGGCGGTCGTTGGCGGCGCAGGTGCCGGCGAAACGGCGAGCCGGCGCGCAGGCCCGGGTCGGCGCGGAGTCTCGAGCCCGAAGGTGCGGGTGATCCAGACGGAGCCGAGCTTCTTCGGAAAGCCCTGGATCCAGCCGCGGGCGAGGGCGAAGTCGCGGTCGACCCAGATGTACGGGCAGTAGGCGACCTCCTCGCCCTCGTACAGCGCGTTGACGGTGATGAAGAACTCCTTGTACTGCGAGCGGGCCGGGTCGAGCAGCTCGGCGCCGCCGTCGCTGCACGACTGCCAGTCGAGGAACATGGCCGCCGCCCGTCCGCCGTCGGGGTGCGGCTCGAGCGGCTCGGGAAGCACCGCGGCGGCGGCGGCCGGGTCAGCCCAGAACTCGATCACCAGCATGTCGCCGACGTAGTGCCACGGCGGCGCCGGCACGAGGCTCGAGCGCCCCTCGGGCGACCGCGGCGCGGAATATCCCTTGAGCGAGGCCATCCCCGAATAATGTATCCAGCCGCCACGGGGTCCTCGCGCCCGGGCCGGTGCGCAGGTTGGGGGTTGCGCCGGTGCGCTCGATGCGCGAGGGTCGTCGATCACACCACGACCAGGGAGGAAACGTCCATGCGAGCGATCGCGAACCGTCTGACCTACGCCAACGTCGTCGCGACGATTGCGCTCATCGTCGCCCTCGGCGGCGGGGCCGCCTACGCCGCGAACACGGTCTTCAGCTCCGACATCGTCAACGGCGAGGTGAAGGCCGCCGACATCGCGCCGCGCGCGGTCCGGAGCGCTGAGATCCTCGACGACGAGGTCCAGAACGCCGACATCGCAGCGGCGTCGGTGCGGACCGCCGAGATCGGCAACAACCAGATCCACACCCGCGACGTGCGCGAGCTCGACGGCTTCTTCGAGGCGTCCTCCGACACCGGCAGCTGCTCGAGCGACGACCACCTGCCGGAGAGCTGCGCCGACTCGACCATCACTCTGGATCGACCGGGCAAGCTGCTTCTCAACGCCACCGGCGAGTGGCGCACGTTCAAGCTCGACGACCTGGCGGGACCCGGCTCCGAGTCCGACAACGTCACCCGGGCGCGCGGAATCTGCCAGCTCCGCGTCGACGGCATCAACCTCGGCGCCGCCCAGGTCAACGCGGAGGACTCCACGACGGTCGCGAATCACCCGGCCGGCGCGACGATGGCCCTGACCGGACTCAGCCAGCCGCTCGCTCCCGGCCCCCATACCGCCCAGCTGATCTGCACCGAGGAGGACGGAGACCTCGACTGGGGCCCGATCAACATGACGGTGGCACTCGTGGCCGGCTGAGCGCCTGGAGCGTGAGTGCGGCTGAGAGGAGTCGAACCTCCACGGCCTTTCGGACACGGCGTCCTGAACGCCGCGCGTCTGCCAGTTCCGCCACAGCCGCGCTGGCGGATCCAGAATCTAGCGCCGGGTCAGGCCTTGAGGCCGACATGGTCGCGCCATGAGCCGCGACGCTCGCACGCCGGTTGATGCGAACGGTCCCGAGCCTGCCTGGTCTGCTGGATCGCGTCAACCCGAGTGATCACCCCGACGCGGTCGCAGGTCGGCTACGAAGAGACGTCGATGTCCCGGGAGCGGTTGAAGAAGTCCGTAGCTCAGGTACTCGTAGGGCCGACGGACGGTGGACGTCGGTTCAGTTGATGAACGCACATCCGTCGGTGCGGACGCAGGCCTCGGAGGAACGCCCACGGCTCCGCTGGCGACGAGGGCCGTCCTGCCACGGCCTCGAGCACGAATCGGCGCGCGTCGTGCTTGCGCCCCGGCCCGTGCTGGGGGAACACGCAGGTCAAGGTGAGAGCGAGTAGACCGGATACGTACGACCCAGGTGCCGTTCGCGACCGGACACGGCGCTCGGACTCGGCGCGGACACGGCACCGTGTCGACAAGGTGCGTCGCTTCATCAGCCGACGATCCGGGGTTCACTTCCGGATCGCACGCGTCGAGTGGCGCAGAGCCGCTGAGTCCGGGCGTCCGAGGGAGATGGAACCGTCGCCGCAGGTACACGGCAGCAGCTCTGCGTAGTCGCGCGCCGTCGAATCGCAGCGGCCGTCGTCGCCCGCCAGCAGCGTCGGGCAGCGTCTCCGCAGGCAGGCTGCCGCGACGCGTACGACGGTCGCCGCCAGTCGCGGATCGTCGTCCGTGGAGATTCCGAGTCGCCGCGCGACCTCGCAGTCGTTGTGACCCGCCGCCACGAGGGCCAGTGCGGCCTGCTTGACGCCCGGTGGGTGCACTCCCGAACCCTGCATCCGGGACGTCACGCGTGGCGCGCAGGTGTCGCGAATGCGTCGCAAACCGAGCGTGACCAGGCTACGGGTGGCGTCGGCGAGGGCGGCTAGGTTGGGCGCAGTCGCACACCACCACGGCCAGGGAGAGCAGTGAGCTACATGCCGAGGGCGACGCGGACGAGATCGCGGAGCTCGCCGCCGCCTAGCGCCGCCGGTCCGCCGCCGGAGTGCGATCGGCCTCGATCGGGGGTAGTGTCGAGCCAGGCCCCCGGAACAGGAGGAGAGGCGATGGCGACGACGGCGGGCGGACCCGCGATCGAGTCCTACGAGCAGGCGTGCGCCGAGCACGAGTGGAGCGTGCCCGAGCGCTACAACATCGCCGCCGACGTCTGCGACAAGCACCCGCGCGACAAGGCGGCGATGGTCTGGGAGCGCTACGACGGCGCCACCCGCGAGCTCGACTGGGGCGAGCTCCAGGACCTCTCCAACCAGGCGGCCCACATGCTGCGCGAGCACGGGGTCGGCAAGGGCGACCGGGTCGCGGTGGTCCTCCCCCCCACGCCCGAGACCGCGGCGATCTTCTTCGGCACCTGGAAGCTCGGCGGGATCCTGCTCTCGATGTCGGTGCTCTACGGCGACGACGGGATCCGCCACCGGCTCACCGACTCGACCCCGAAGGTGCTGGTCACCGACTCGGCGAACGCCGGCCGCTTCGACGCCTCGCTGGTCGACGAGCTGCTCGTCCTCGACGAGGGCCTGCTCGACGGCCACCCCACCGACCACGTCTGCGAGGACACCTCCGCCGACGACCCGGCGCAGCTCTATTACACCTCCGGCACCACCGGGCAAGGCGAAGGGCATCGTCCACGCCCACCGCTACATCCTCGCCCACGAGGAGTTCGTCTACTGCCACCAGATCCGCGACGGCGAGAGCTTCCACGGCATGGGCGAGTGGGCCTGGGCCGCGGGCATCTCCCCGCTGCTCGGCCCCTGGCGCCTGGGCGCGGTGCAGTACGTGCTCCAGCGCGAGGCGGGCTTCGTCCCGGCCGACCAGCTCGACTTCCTCTCCCGCCACCGGGTCTCGAACGTGTTCACGACCCCGACCGCGATGCGGGCGATGATGGCGATCGAAGACGCCGGCGAGCGCTACCCGCAGGAGTTCCGGATCGTCTGCTCGGCGGGCGAGCCGCTCAACCCCGAGGCGATCCGCTGGTTTCGCGAGCAGTACGGGGTCACGGTGCTCGACTACTACGGGCTCACCGAGTCCTATCCGCTGTGCGCGAACTTCCCCTTCATGGAGGTCCGCGAGGGCTCGATGGGGCGGCCGATGCCGGGCTGGGACGTACAGATCCTCGACGAGGATTCGAACCCGGTCGCCCAGGGCGAGCGCGGGGAGATCTGCCTGCGCGCGCGCTCGAACCCGCACTACCCGCTCGAGTACTGGAACCTGCCCGAGGCCAGCGAGGAGACCTTCGGCGGCGAGTGGTTCCACACCAAGGACGCCGCGACGATGGACGAGGACGGGTACGTCTGGTACGCCGGCCGCGCCGACGACGTGATCATCGCCGCCGGCTACCGGATCGGCCCGTTCGAGGTCGAGTCCGCCTGCATCGAGCACCCGGCGGTCCGCGAGGCCGCGGCGGTCGCCTCGCCCGACGAGGTCAAGGGCAACGTGGTCAAGGCGTTCATCGTCCTCGCCGACGGGCACGAGCCATCCGACGAGCTCGCCAAGGAGATCCAGGTCTTCGTGCGCGAGCGACTGAGCGCCTACGCCTACCCGCGCCGGGTCGAGTTCGTCGACGAGCTGCCGAAGACGCTCACCGGCAAGATCCGGCGGATCGAATTGCGCGAGGCCGAGCGCGAGCGCGCCGCCGGCTGAGCGGCGCACCTCGAATAGTCTGGCGCCGATGGCGACCACACCGAGCGAGGCGATGGCGGTCATCCACGGCCGCTTCGGCGCTCACGCCGGCCACCGGGCCCTGCACGCCAAGGGGGTGCTCTGCGCCGCCACCTTCACCGCCACGCCCGAGGGCTCGGCGCTCACCCGCGCCGCCCACATGCGCGGCGAGACCGGTGCCGGCGACGGTCCGCTTCTCCAACGGCGGCGGCGACCCGACGGTGCCCGACTACGCGCCCGACGTGCGCGGGCTCGCGGTGAGCTTCCAGCTCCCCGACGGCTCGCGGCACGGACATCTCGTCGCAGACGCTCCCGCGCTATCCGTTCGCCGACCAGGAGGGCTTTCTGGCGGCGATGAAGATCTCCAAGCCCTCGCTGTCGGCGCTCGCGGCGGTCCCGGGCTTCCTGCTGCGCCATCGCGCCGCGCTCGGGACCGCGCGCGAGGCGAACCGGATCATGGCCCAGCGCGGCGTCGTTCGCGGCCCGCACCTACTACGCCTTCCACGCCTACAAGTGGATCGACGCCGACGGCGGCGAGCGTTACGTCCGCTACACCTGGCGCCCGACCGTCGACGAGCCCGAGCCCTCGCGCGAGGAGGCGAAGCGGCGCGGGGCCGACTACCTGTTCGACGACCTCGCGGAGCGGCTCGAGCGCGAGCCGGTGCGGATGCGCCTCGAGCTGCAGATCGCCGGCGACGGGGACGATCCCGACGACCCGTCGGACGAGTGGCCGCGCGACCGCGAGCGGGTTGACGCCGGGACGCTCGAGGTCACGGCGATCGACGAGGACGCCGACGACGGGATCGTCTTCGACCCGATCCGGGTCACGGACGGGATCGAGCCCTCAGCCGACCCGGTGCTCCACTACCGCCCGACCGTCTACGACCTCTCGCACCGCGCGCGCACGCGCGGCTGAGCGGCCGTTGCGCCGCGGGCTCGCGGACGAGCTGCGGCATGAGCCGCTCGGCGAACAGCTCCACGAGCCAGGGGTCGAACTGGCTACCGGCGCAGCGGCGGAGCTCCTCGATCGCCTCCTCGGGCGAGAGCGGGTCGCGGTAGGAGCGCAGCTCGGTCATCGCCTCGTAGGCGTCGCAGACGAACACGATCCGCGAGCCGAGCGGGATCTCCTCGCGCGCGATCCCGTCCGGGTAGCCGGCGCCGTCCCAGCGCTCGTGGCTGTGGCGGACCAGGGTCGCCACCTGGTTCATCGCCGGCGCCGCCGAGAGGATCCGCTCGCCGATCGTCGTGTGCGTCCGCATCAGCTCCCACTCGTCCTGCCTCGAGCGGGCCGGGCTTGTGCAGGACGCGGTCGGGGATCGCGATCTTGCCGATGTCGTGCAGCTCGGCCGCGCGAACCACCACGTCGAGGCTCTCGGCGTCGAGCTCGGCGGCGCGGCCGATCTCGGCCGCCAGCCCGGCGACGCCCTGCAGGTGCTGGCTCAGCTCGGGCTCGCGCTCGCGCAGGATCCGCACGAGGACGTCGTGGGTCTGGCGCTGCGCCGAGGTCGAGCGGGTCCCCTTCGCGGCGTACATGCGGGCATCGGCCGCGCCCAGGGCCGTGGTCGGGTCGTCGACCTCGGTCGGCAGCACCACGGCGCCCATGGATGCGCCGATGCGAAAGCCCTCGCCCTGCTCGCTGAGCGCCTCGCGGGCGACCGCGAGCACGTCCTCGACACGCTCCGCGCCGCCGGGGACGAGGATGCAGAACTCGTCGCCGCCGAGACGGAAGGCGCGCCCCTCCGGGGCGACCGCGGCGGAGAGCGCCGTGCCCAGGCGGCGCAGCAGGATGTCGCCGGCCGGATGGCCGAAGCTGTCGTTGTAGGCCTTGAAGCCGTCGAGGTCGAAGATCGCGAACACGACCTCGTCCGTGCCGTCGGCGGCTGCGTCGAGCGCCCTGATCAGCGAGCGCCGGTTGTCGAGCCCGGTGAGCGAGTCGGTGCAGACCTCGCGCCGCACGGCCCGCAGCAGGGCACGGTTCTCGCGGAAGCTGAGCATCAGGCGCAGGACGACCGCCGCCAGGGTCGCGACCGCGAACCAGATCGCGAGATCGCCCCGGGTGTCGTAGTGGTCCCACGCCAGCACGCCGATCGCGATCGCGCTGAAGAGCGCGGGGAAGAAGATCGACGCCGTCTCGCGTCGCTCGCGCTCGGCGACGGGCTTCGACGGCAGCGCGGCCGCGGCCGCGATCGCGAGCCCGCCGATCAGCCACAACGAGTCGAGATAGCCGCCGTCGTAGGTCGAGGTCGCCTGCTGGTAGAGGTAGACCCCATCGGCGACCCCCCAGGTGGCGATCCCGAGGCCGATCAGCATCCAGGTGCCGCCCCCGCGCAGGCCGATTCGCAGGCCGGCGACCGCGACGCCCGCGATCAGGAAGGAGAGCAGCAGCGTGTCGCCGAGCGGGTAGGCGAGGTTGGTCGCGACCACCGCGGGGTCGCCCTTGGTGAGGCCGATCAGGGCGGGGCTCAGGATCGCCGTGGCGAGCGCGGCCGCGGCGAGGCCGCCGATCACCCCGTCGAGCCAGGCGCCGGTGGAGAACCGGACCCGCTGGCGGATGAGGAGCAGGACGCCGACGTACATGAACGGGTAGACGAGCAGGTAGCCGGCGTCGGCGAGCGAGGGATAAGGCGGGTGCTTGACGTCGATCAGCGCCACGGTCCAGTAGATGTCGCCGGCGGTCCAGGCGCCGACGCCGAGCCCGAAGCAGACCCAGATCCAGCGCTCGCTCGGCGTCACGAGCGCCTTCAGCAGGCAGACGACCGCGGCGAGGACGAGCACCGCGTTGTACACCCACTCGTCGATGAGGACGTCGGCCTCGCCCTGTCCGACGCCCGCGACCCATACGGCATGCGCTGCGACCCCGAGGCTGGCGAGCCCGAGCAGGATCCAGAGCACTGGGTTGATGTGTCGTTGCAGAGCGGTCAAAACGGGCGAGCGCCTCCACCCCGCCTATCGGCCGCTTCACGCCTGGCGTCGAGCGCGGCGGACGCATGGCGGAGCCCCTCCACGCCCGCCGCCGCCGTGAGCCCGGGTAACCTGATCGGGTGAGGATTGGTCTCGTCCTCGGCGCGGGAGGGGTGCAGGGAGGTGCCTGGCTCACCGGCGGGCTGGACGCGCTGGCCACCGAGACCGGCTGGGATCCGGCCAGCGCCGAGACGATCGTCGGCACCTCCGCCGGCTCGATGCTCGCCGCGCTGCTGGCCGGCGGCGTCCCGCCCTGGTTCATGGTCGCCCACTCGGCGGGCGAGAGCTTCGAGGCGATCACCGACGCGTCCGGGCGCCCTGCCGCCGACGCCGACCGCACCGGCGGCGCCGTCTTCAAGCTCGACCCGTGGCCGCCGCCGATCGGGCCCGGCTCGTGGGGTCTCGCGCTGCGCTCGCTCACGCAACCGCACCGCTTCACCCCGTCGACCGTCGTCAGCGGCTGGCTTCCGCGCGGGATCGTGTCGACCGACCCGCTTCGCGACCAGGTCCGCCGCGTGGTGCCGAGCGGCTGGGCGCCCCACCCCGGACTCTGGATCGTCGCCTGCGATTACGCCACCGGCGTCCGGGTGCCGTTCGGCCGCGAGGGGTCCCCGCCGGCCGAGCTCGCCGACGCCGTCGCCGCCTCCTGCGCGATCCCCGGCTTCTACCGGCCGGTCGAGATCGCCGGTCGCCGCTACGTCGACGGCGGCATGTACTCGACCTCGAACCTAGACCTGTTGCGCGCCGAGAGCCTCGACCTGGTGATCTGCCTGAACCCGACGTCCTCCCTGCACCCGATCCGCGCCGTCGACCCGCGCGAGTGGAGCACGCTGATCTTCCGCAGCGCCGCCGGACGCCGCCTCGGCAGCGAGGCGAAGAAGCTGCGCGCCGCGGGGACCCCGGTGGTCCTGGTCCAGCCGCTCGAGCGCGACCTGCAGACGATGAGCCGCAACCTGATGAGCACCCGCAACCGCAACCAGGTGATCGAGGTCGCGCGGCGCACGGTCGCCGAGCAGCTGCGGGAGCCCGGCGCGGCCGAGCTGCTCTCCCGCCTGCCGGCGGGCCGGCCGGAGAAGGTCACGCGGCCCGACGTGCCGACCTCGCAGTGGCCGTCGCTGGGCGAGCTTCAGCCGCGCCCGGCGACCTGAACCGACGCATGCAGGGCGCCGCCGACGCCCTCGATCCAGAGCCCGTCCCCGTCGCCGACCACGTACGCGACCCCGGGCCGGGCGGGGTCACGGTGCTCGATCTCGGCGTCGATCCGCTCCGGCTCCGCGCCCGCGAGGCGCTCCTCCAAGGGCTCCCAGTAGTGGGAGTTGTTGACGTGCCCGGCGACGTCGACGTCGGCGGCCCTGAAGGTCCACTCCTCGCGTGCCGCGCCAGCCGGCGGGTCGGGATGGCGTAGGCGGACCCGGGCTCCGCGCTCGCGGGCGCTCTCGCCGTAGAGCTCGACGAACCGGGGCGGGAAGCGCGCGGGACGGCCCGACTCGTCGATCCACACCCAGAGCGCGACCGCCTCGACCGCGGCCGAGGGCCCGGCGAGCGACGTCCGCCGCTCGGCCGCGAAGCGGCCCAGCCCGCTGCAGAACGTCCGCAGGGTCACGGGCTCGCCGAAGCGCGGGAACGAGTCGACGCGCAGCCGCATCCGGCGGACGATCCACACCCCGCCCCCGTCGAACCCCGCGTCGAGCAGGTCGGCGTAGGCCAGGTCCTGAAGCCAGCGCGCGATCGCGTCGAGGCGCACCCGCCCGCCGCCGATCGCGTCGGCGATCCCGGGCATCAGGGTGCGCTCGAACACCCGGCCCGAGCGGGGCTCGGCGATGAGCTCAGTCGGATCCAACGCGCCGGGCGTTGGCGTCGATCTCCTCGGCGAACTCCTCGTAGAGCTCCGGCGGCAGATCGTGCCCCATCCCGTTGATCATCTTCAGCCGCGCGCCGGGGATCGCGTTGGCCACCTGCCGCCCGGCGCCCGGGCGCACCAGCGGGTCCCGGGTGCCGTGGATGACCAGCGCCGGCAGGTCGAGCCGTCGCAGGGCGGCCGTCCGGTTGCCGGAGCAGTTGATCGCGTGCAGCTGGCGGGCGACGCCGCCGGGGCGGAAGCTGCGGTCGTAGGCGCGGCCGACGAGGGCCTTGACAGCGGGGCACGTCCATCGGGTAGGCGGGCGAGCCGATCAGGTCGAGCGTCTTCACCGCCGCGTCCATGTACGCCTCCCGCGTCCTCGGGGGCTTCGCCATCAGGGTCGCGAACGCGCGCCAGCGCGGCATCCGGTAGCGCCGGTTGCCCGTGGCCGACATGATCGAGCAGAGCGAGAGCGTCCGCTGCGGATGGTCGATCGCCACCTGCTGGGCGATCATCCCGCCCATCGAGGCGCCGACCACGTGCGCGCGATCGATCTCCAGGTGATCCAGCAGGCCGACCGTGTCGGCCGCCATGTCGCTCAGCCTGTATGCCGGCTGGCCGTAGCCCAGCACCATCGCCCCGTTCGCCGGCACGCCCGCCGAGTCGATCATCGTCGAGTGGCCGATGTCGCGGTTGTCGAACCGGATCACCCGGTAGCCCCGCTCGCCGAGCAGCTCGCAGAGCTCCTCCGGCCAGAAGATCATCTGCGCCGCCAGGCCCATGATCAGCACCATCGGCTGCCCGGACGGGTCGCCGAGCTCCTCGTAGGCGAGCTCGATCCCGTTCGCGGGCGCGATCTGCTCCCGGCTCGCGAGCGGCGGCGGTCGCCGCCTCGGCCGCGGCCCGCTCCATCAGCTCCGGGCACGCTCCCGCCCGAGCCAGCCCGCGTAGAAGCCCTCGATGTCGGGGAGGAAGTCGTGGACCACCGGGTAGCCCGCGCGTGACCGCCTCGACCTCGAGCAGCCGGCCCGACCGCGGGCAGTAGAACTCGCGCAGCTCCATCCACTCCGGGTCGCAGTGCGCCATCCGGGGATAGACCTCGCGCAGGAGCTCGTCGCTGTCGCGGATGAACACGAGGGCGTGCATCTTCCAGTTGCCGTCGAAGCGACAGAAGTCGTGCCCGGCGTCCGAGCGGATCACGAGCTCGCCGTCGGAGCGCCGGCGGACGACGTTCAGCGCCTCGCCGAGCGGGAGCACGATCGGGTCGTCCCACTCGACCCGGCCCTGCAGCAGGCGCGATCCACTTCTCGAACCGGTCGGGGTCCTTGTAACCGGACTGGATGTCCTTGACCTCGCGGCGCGAGAGCCGTTCGTCGTAGAGCGCCGCGAGCGTCTCGGGCTCCAGCGGCTTGCCCGCGAGGGCGGGCCGCTCGACCCGGGCGACCTCCGACCCGGCGAGGAACTCGGCGGCCGAGTCCTCGGGGCTGAGCTTCCCCGGCGCCGCGGCGAGGTCCGGCGGCAGGGTCGGCGTCGGCACGCCGAAGGTGAAGTCCTCCGGCAGGTCCCAGAAGCCGCGGAACTCCGCCGCCCAGCGCGGTGAGAGCTTGATCGACTCCTCGTAGCCGGTCTTGATCGGCTCGATCAGGTCACCGGCCAGAACCCGCTCGCGCTCGGCCTCCCACCACTCCGACGCCGGCCGGGCGCGCTCGAGCCGCCGGCGCGCGCGCGCCGTCGCGGTCGTCGAGCGCGTACACGCGCTCCGCGTACTCGGCCACGATGTGGCCCTCGGCGACGTCGCGCTGCACCGCCTCGGCGGGACGCTCGAGCGGGTCGCCGAGCCCGGCCGCGCCCTTCATCACCGAGTGGTAGAGGTCGCCCTCGGAGAAGGGCGCCAGCATCGTGAAGTTGTCGAGCTTGTACTCGCGCTCGCCCTCGATCGCCATCAGCGCCGGGTCGTCGAACGGGCCGTCGGCAACCGGGTAGGCCTCCCCCGCCTCGGCCAGCTCGCGCGAGGTTGTTGTCGCGGATGTTGTGGATGTAGGCGACCGACCCCGGATAGCCGCCGAAGATCCCCTGCGAGGTGAACAGCCGCGTCGTGCCGAGGTTCTGCAGCTCCCAGAACGGGGTCCCGTGGATCAGCTGCAGCGACTCGAAGCTCGAGCCGCCGCGGTGGCGCCCGGGCCCGCTGGTGTTCGGCTTGATCCGCCGCGAGAGGTAGACCATCGGGCAGATCAGCTCCCACATCTCGACGTCGCCGGCGTCGCCCTCGGGGTTGAACATGGCCGCGCAGGTGTCGGTGCCGTCGAGCACGTACTTGGCCCCCATCCCCTGCGCCGCGATCTCGAAGTTCATGATCGCCGACGAGTTGCCGTACTGGTCCACCCCGCCGCCCTGGATCACGTTGCCGGACGACCGAGTAGGCGCCGATCACCTCCTCGATGAACCCGCGCGACTGCAGCGCGCGCGACAGGGTTCGCGGATAGCCGGTGAACGCGGGCTGCAGGAACGCCCAGGCGATCCCGGTCGAGCCCTCGGCCTCCCCGAGATTGGCCACGGAGCCCTCCGGGAAGTTGGTCTCGACCGCGAAGTAGGCGCCGTCGTTGACCTTGTCGTTGCAGATCAGGGTCTGCGTGAACATCACCCAGATCGCCCCCTGCATCCCCGACGGGGTGCAGTTCATCGAGTGCCAGCCCCATGCCGAGGCGCCGTCGAGGTCGAGCGCGTAGTCGCCGTCGCCGCCGATCCGGACCTCGAACGGGGCGTGCATGACGAAGTCCCGCCGGGCCCGAGCCGGGAGCTGCACCTTGTCGGCGTAGGTGACGTCCTGGAACGAGGCCGCGCGGTAACGCCCGGGAACGGTCATCTCCCGGATCCGCGACTTGAACGAGCGCCGGCCCTCCTCGATCACCTCGCGGCTGAACTGCTTGAAGCGGTCGACGCCCTCCTCGAGCATCACCCGCTCGAGCGCCTCGCGGATCATGTGGCAGCCGGCGAGCCTGGTGCGCTCGTCGAGCAGGTAGTACATCGGCGCCCGGGTCTGCTTCGCGCAGCGCTCCAGGTGCCAGCGCGCGATCTCGTCGCGCTCGCCGATCTTCATGCAGGGCAGGTCGATGCCGTCATCGAGGCGGTTCGTCGGGCCAACCGGCACGCCTCCCGGGGTCGAGGCGCCGATGTCGAGCACGTGCGTGACGCCACCGGCCCACGCGACCAGCTCGTCCTCCCAGAAGATCGGGACGAAGGTCTGCACGTCGGCGTTGTGAACGTCGCCGATGGTCGGGTCGTTGTTGGCGAAGATGTCGCCCGGGCGGATCTCCGGGTTGTCCTCGTAGCCCTGGCGGACCATCCACTTGATCGCGTCGGACATCGTGTGGACGTGGACGATGATCCCGGTCGAGAGCGCGATCGAGTCGCCCTCGGGCGTGTAGAGCGCGAAGCAGAGCTCGCCGAGCTCGCGCACGATCGGCGAGGCGGAGATGTTGAGCGCCGTCTCGCGAGCCGACACGAGGCCGCCGCGCAGGCGGCTGAAGAGCTTCTCGTAGCCGATCGGGTCGGAGCTCATCAGCTCGAGCTCGCCGTCGAGGCCGGCAGTAGGACCCGGTTTCGGCGAACAGCCGCTCGGACTCGGCGAGCATCTCGTCGAGCCGCCTGCCATCCCAGCCGAGCGGCGCGCGCTCGCGCTGCTCGAGCTCGCGCGTGGCGTCGACGATCGTCACGCCGCCGCCTCCGCGCGCGTCGAAGTTGCGCGTCAGCGCGTCGGCGATCCGGCCCGAGCACGGCCTGGGGAAGGTCGTGGCCCATGCCCTCGATCTCGACCAGCTCGCAGCCGGGGATCGCCGCCGCGGTGGCCCGCCCGCCCGAGACGCCGATCAGCGGGTCGTCGATGCCGTGGATGACGACGGTCGGGGCCCTGACGCCCGCGAGCTGCGGCGTGCGGTCGGCGGCGGCGAGGACGGCCGCCAGCTGCCGCGCCGTGCCGCCGGGGAAGAAGCCGCGGTCGTAGGCGCGCCCGGCGAGCTCGCGGATCGCCTCCTCGTCGAAGAGCTCGCCCTGCGAGCCGATGGCCCGGCGGGCGTCCACGAATCCGGCGACGTACTCGGCCCGCTCGCTTGCCGGTCGCGCCATCAGCACGGCGCGCGCCGCCGGGCTCGCCCGGCCCACGGCGCGGTCACCGGTCGTCGACATGATCGAGGCGAGCGAGAGCACGCGGTCGGCGGAGTCGATCGCGACCCGCTGGGCGATCATCCCGCCGAGGGAAGCGCCGACGAGGTGCGCGCGCTCGATCCCGAGCTCGTCCAGGACGCCGACCGAGTCGGCCGCCATGTCCTCGAGCCCGTAGGGCACCTCGACCGCGTCGCCCCCCAGCAGCCGTCCGATGTCCGGGATCCCGAGCCCGTCGAGCTTGGTCGACCGGCCGCAGTCGCGGTTGTCGAAGCGGATCACGTGATAGCCGGCGCCGGCGAGCAGCTCGCACAGCCGCTCGGGCCAGTAGATCAGCTGCGCCCCCAGCCCCATGATCAGCAGCACCGCGGGGTCGGCGGGATCGCCGATGGTCTCGTAGGCGAGCTCGACCTCCCCCACGCGAGCGAACTGCTCCGCTGACTGCACTACCGCCATGCGCTGCGGGTGAACGCTATCGGACGTTCGGCGATCGTCGAAATGCCCGCGCGGCGAACCGCTCGCGGTTAGGTTGGACTACGAACCCAACCGCAAAAGCGAGGTGCATCGATGACCGAACCGCAGACCGTGGCGTCCACCGCGGACGAGGTGACCCCTGATGCGATCTTCGAGCTGGGGCTCGGGTTCTGGGGCTCGAAGACCCTGTTGAGCGCGGTCGAACTGGGACTGTTCGCCGAGCTCGCCAAGGCAGGGCCGCTCGACGGCGAGGCGCTGCGCGACCGGCTCGGCCTGCATCCGCGCAGCGCGAGGGACTTCTTCGACGCGCTGGTCGCCCTCGGGATGCTCGAGCGCGAGGGCGGCCTCTACGCGAACACCCCGGCCGGCGAGCTCTTCCTCGATCCGGCCAAGCCGTCGTACGTGGGCGGGCTGTTCGAGATGGCCAACGCCCGCCTCTACCCGTTCTGGGGCTCGCTCACGGAGGCCCTGCGAACCGGGGAGCCGCAGAACGAGGCGAAGAGCGGTGAGGACTTCTTCGCGACGATCTACGCCGACCCCGCCCGCCTGGCCCAGTTCGCCGGCGCGATGAGCTCGATCAGCGCGGGCGCCGCGCAGGCGATCGCGGCGAAGTTCCCCTGGCGCGACCACTCGACCGTGATCGACATCGGCTGCGCCGCGGGCGCCGTCCCGGTGGGGATCGCCCTCGCGCACGAGCACGTCTCGGGCGGCGGTTTCGACCTCCCGGCGCTCGAGCCGATCTTCGACACAACACGTGAGCGGTTTCGGCCTCGGCGAACGCCTGCGCTTCTTCGCCGGCGATTTCTTCGCCGACCCGCTGCCGAGCGCCGACGTGCTCGTGATGGGCCACATCCTCCACGACTGGGACCTCGAGCAGAAGATGATGCTGCTGCGCAAGGCGCACGAGGCGCTGCCCGATGGCGGGGCGCTGATCGCCTACGACGCGATCATCGACGACGACCGGCGCGCCAACGCCTCCGGCTTGCTGATGAGCCTCAACATGCTGATCGAGACGCCCGGGGGCTTCGACTACACCGGAGCCGACTGCCGCGGCTGGATGCGGGAGGCGGGGTTTCGCGACAGCTACGTCGAGCACCTCGCCGGGCCCGACTCGATGGTGGTCGGGGTCAAGTAGCCGGGCGCGATTGACAGCGCCCGGCCGCGACGCCAGACTCCAGGGACATGGGATGGCTCGGCCGACTGATCGACCGGATCGATGCGCGGATCGACCGTCCGGCCGACCAGAGCGTCCTCACCCACAGCGACCGCGACGGCAGCGAGCGGATGCTGGACGCGCCGACGTCTCAGCAGGAGTCGGCCTCCGGCGCCACGGTCCGGCGCAACCGAGACCGCATGCGCGAGCGCTGGCTCGGCCGCTAGATCTCGCCTAGCCCGACGGCGGCTCGACGACGCCGAGCTGCGTGAGCAGGCCGAGCATGTCCAGCTGCGCCCACCCGTCGACCCGAACGCCGTCGCGCATCTCGTCGATCGCGATCCCGCCGAACTCGACGCTCCGGCCCGTGGGCGCGATCCCCATGAACTCGCCCTCGTGCGTCCCGCTCATCGTGAAGCGCGTGACGACCTTCTCGCCGACGCCGAACATGTCGTGGACCTCGAGGTGGAAGTCCGGGAAGGCCGAGCGGAACCCGAGCACCATCGCCTTGAAGGCGTCCCGGCCGCCCGGGCGCGCGAAGTCGGGCGCCAGATGCTCGGCGAAGACGGTCTCGTCGCCGGAGTTCCACGCGCGCTCGACGAAATCGCGCACCGCGGCGACGTTGTCCTCTGGGGTCACCGGGCGACCCTACTGCGCCACAGCATCCGTCCGACGGCCGGCGTACTCTACGAACGTATGTTCGTCTCCGAGCCTCCCTCCACCACTCGACCGGACGAGCTCGCCGACCTGCCGCTCGAGCTGATCGAGCGGGAGATCGAGAGCCTGGCGGCGCGGATCAACGCCGGCTCCGCCCGGTGGCTGGAGCTGATCGGCGAGTTCGACCGGCGCACCGGCTGGGGGATGACGGGCTGTCGCTCGACGGCGGAGTGGGTCGCCTGGCGTTGCGCGCTCACGCCCCGGGCCGCACGGGAGCATGTCCGGGTCGCCCGGGCGCTGCCCGAGCTGCCGCTGATCCGCGAGGCGTTCGCCGCCGGGGCGCTGAGCTACTCGAAGGTGAGGGCGCTCACCCGGGTCGCCGATCGCGAGAGCGAGGCCGAGCTCCTGGAGCTCGCGCGGCACGCGACCGCCGCCCAGCTCGAGCGGATGGTCAGGGCCGCGCGGCGGGTCACGACGGCCGAGGCCGACGAGCAGCAACGCGGGAGCTTCGTGCGCTGGTACTGGGACGATGACGACGGCTGCCTTCGGCTGGAGGCGAAGCTGCCGCCCGTCGACGGAGCGCTCTTCCTTCGGGCGCTGGAGTCGGCTCGCGACGCCCTCTACGAGCGGCGCGCTGGCGGATGCCGAGGAGCTGAACGAGGAACGGGACGGTTCCGCGGGACCGCGCGCCGCCATCGAGCCGCGCGGTTCCGCGGAACCGCCGCGCCCCGCTCTCCCCGGGACTCGCCAGGGCCGTCACCCACCAACGCGGAGTCCCTCGCGGCGCTCTCGGAGGCCGCGCTCGCGCGCCCGCCAACCGGATCCTGGGATCGCACGGCGGGCGAGCGCTACCAGGTGCTCGTGCACGTGGATTCCTCGACGCTGGCCACCGACTCTCCGGGCGCGGCGATGCCCGGGGGCGGCGGCAGCTGCGCGGTCGCCGACGGCCCCGGGATCGCGCCCGAGACCGCGCGCCGCCTGGCGTGCGACTGCGCGCTGGTCGCGCTGGTCGAGCGCGACGGCAAGCCGCTGAGCGTCGGCCGGAGAACCCGCTCGATCCCGCCGGCGGTCCGGCGGGCGCTGCTGGCTCGCGACGGTCGATGTCAGTTCCCGGGCTGCGAGCGCCACCGGTTTGTCGACGCGCACCACATCGTCCACTGGGCCCATGGCGGCGAGACCGCCCTCGACAACCTCGTCCTGCTCTGCCGCCACCACCACCGGCTCGTCCACGAGGGCGGGTTCTCGGTCTCTGTCGATGCCGATGGCCGCCGGCGCTTTCTCGATCCTTCCGGCGCCGACGTCGTTCCCTCCCCCACCCCGCCTTCCGGCTTGAGCGGCCTGTCGCCTGCGCGGGCCAAGACCCTCACCGGCACCGGCGAGGGGGCGAACCTCGGGTACTGCGTCGACGCGGTCCTCGCCGCGCTCTCGAGCCCCTAGCCCGCGCTGGAGAGGTGGAAGATCTGGTGGGCGTCGAGCCGGGCGACCCGGCCCGGGGGGATCGCGAAGGTCGTCGCCGAGTGCTCGACGATCGCCGGGCCCGGGACCTCGTGGCCGGCGGCGACGTCCTCGAGCCGCACGATCGAGGTCTCGGCGTCGCCGCCGGGCCAGCGGACGGTGCGGGTCGAGGCCACCGGCGGCTCGCCGCCGACCTCTTCGAGCTCGGGCAGGGCCGGCTTCTCGACCTCGGCCGAGCCGTGGACGATCGCCTGGGTGATCAGGTAGCCGAGCTCGGGCGAGCGGGCCGAGCGCGCGTAGACCTTCGAGTAGGCGTCCTCGAAGGCGGCGATCAGCTCGTCGACGTGCTCGCCCTCCTCCATCTCCATCCGCGGCGAGTCGATCTCGATGTCGTTGAGCTGGCCGTAGTACTGCATCCGCACCGAGTGGCGGAAGCTGATCCGGTCGCGCTCGACCCCGGACTTCGCGAACTCCGCCGCGACCCGCTCCTCGAGCGCCTGCCACGCGCCGGTGACCATGAACCCGATCCCGGCCTTCTCCATCTCGTCGGCCGTCGGCAGGATCGGCATGTCGACGGTCTGGTCGTAGCGGTACTCGAAGTCGGCGCAGGCGCAGCCGTAGGCCGAGAAGCCGGCAGCCCACGCGGGGATCAGCACGTCGCGGTAGGCGACGCCCTCGGTGTAGCCGGCGACGTGCAGCGGCCCGCCGCCGCCGTAGCAGAGCAGGGCGTAGTCGGCCGGCGAGTAGCCCTTGCCGAGGATCCGGCCGACGGCCTCGTTGCGAAGCGTCTGCTCGAACAGCTCGATCACACCAGCCGCCGCGTCCTCCACCCCGAGCCCGAGCGGCTCGGCGACCTGGCGCTCGACCTCGGCCCGGGCGCGCTCGGGGTCGAGCGTGATGTCACCGCCGAGGAAGTAGTCCGGGTTGACGCGGCCGAGGACGACGTTGAGATCGGTGATCGAGACCGTCTCGAGCCCGCCCTCGGGCCAGCTGACGCCGATCCGCGAGCCGGCCGAGTCGGGGCCGAGCTCGGGCCGGTTGGAGTTCGGGTTGACGCGCACGAACGACCCCGTCCCGGCCCCGATCGAGTCGATCTTGACCAGCGGCATGTTGAGCATGAAGCGCGCGATGTCCGGCGTCGGGGTGATCTCGAAGCGCTCGTCGGTGATCAGCGCGATGTCGAACGAGGTCCCGCCGATGTCGGTGCAGAGCAGGTTGCGCAGTCCCATCCGCTGCGCCAGCGCCTGGCCGCCGACAACGCCCCCGATCGGCCCCGAGACCAGCGTCGTCGCCAGCTCGCGCGCCTCGATCGAGATCGTGCCGCCGTGCGAGGCCATCACCCGCAGCTCGAACCCGGCGCCGGCGCGCTTGGTCTCGTCGCGGACCTTCTGCATCGTCCCGCGCGACGGCTCGGCGGCGTAGGCCTCGATCAGGGTCGAGTTCAGCCGCGGCAGGTCGCGGCGCAGCGGGTAGAGCTCCGAGGCGAGGTAGACGCCGACCTCGCCGTCCAACCCCCGCTCGCGCTTGGCCTCCTCGAGGATCTCCCCGACCCGGATCTCGTGCTCGGCGTTGCGGTAGCCGAACAGCAGGCAGACGCAGATCCCCTCGACCCCGGCGTCGAGCAGCTCCTCGGCGGCCGCGCGCGCGTCGGCCTCCCGCAGCGGCAGGACCTCGGCGCCGAGCACGTCGATCCGCCCGCGCACGCCCTTGACCAGCTCGCGCTCGACGATCGGCTCGTTGTGGAAATGGGTCGCGAGGTGAAGCCGGTCCGAGTACGAGAAGCCGAGGTAGGTCTGGATCCCGCGCTCGATCCGCAGGTAGTCCTCCTGCCCGGCGCTGACGATCGCCCCGATCCGCCGCCCCGTGCGCGTGAGCAGCCGGTTGAGCATCGCGGTCCCCGAGTAGATCCCCGAGGCGATCGCGCCGAAGGACTCCTCGGGGGTCGAGCCCCACTGGGCGAGCGCGTCGTGCGCCGACTCCATGAACCCGACCGATTCGTCCTCGGGCGTGGTCTGCGCCTTGCCGACCACGAACGAGCCGGCGCGGTCGACGATGAACGTGTCGGTCATCGTTCCGCCGGCGTCGATCGCGAGCACTCTCGGGTCCCGGTCCGCCATCAGCGCGCCAGCCTATAGCCGCGCACGCCGCGGATACGATCCCGCGATCCACGCTTCGGAGCGCCGCGAACACCTCAGGATCAGGCACGTCGTCGCCGAGGCATGGCGGACGCTGCGGTCGCGTCCGGGCGTCTTCTTCCTCGCCGGCCTGCTGGTGTTCATCCCGCTCGGGCTCGTCGACGTGCTCGACGACTACCTCCAGGAGCCGCTCTCGGAGGTCGACGTCGAGCTCACCGCCGGTCAGATCGCGGGCCTGCTCGTCCGCCGCGTTCGCCCATGCGACCGTTGCTCTGCTCGGCGACGTCCTCTACACCGGCGTCGTCGCCCGCGCCGTCGTCTCCGTCCGCCACGGCGACCAGGAGTCGCTGCGGGAGATCGTCCGCTCGCTGCCCTACTGGCGGCTTGCGGGCGCCGATCTCCTGCTCGCAATCGGGGTCTCGGTCGGCCTGCTCCTGTTCATCGTCCCCGGGCTGCTGGTGCTCGGCTGGTTCGCGCTCATCGCCCCGGCGATCGAGCTCGAGGACCGGCGGATCCTGGCCGGATTCCGGCGCAGCCGCGAGCTCGTCCGCGGCAACACGCTTCGCGTCCTGCTGCTGGTCGTGCCCCTGCTGTTGCTGGACGACGTGATCTCGGGCATCGTCCAGTCCAAGGACGCGCTCGGGATCCATTCGGGCTTCTTCGTCGACTGGGGAGCGGCGATCCTCGCCGACATGCTGACGACGCCGTTCTACGCGCTCGCCGTGGTGATCGCCTTCTTCCAGCTACGGGACGGACCCACCTGAGCCCGGGTCGTGGCGCTCGATCTTCGCCAGGTAGACGTCCTCGGGTGAGCCGCCGATGATGTCGCGCACGCTCTCCTTGAAGCGCTCGGTGCGCCGGTCGAGGCCGAAGCGCGCCTCGGCCTTCGCCTGCTTGCCGGGGTTGCGCTCGCCGTAGAACCGCCGTGCCCACCAGGAGGTGGGCTTGGCGATCCGGCACGTGGCGTAGAGCGAGAACGGAAAGAGGAAGAAGCCGACCGCGGCGTGCAGGATCCGGCCCTTGAGCATCGCGATCACCACCCAGCTCAGCGCGAGCAGAATGCCGAACATCGAGATCACGACGGTGAGGGTGCTGTCGGTGTCGACGTCGAACGGGCGCGAGCCGATCAGCACCAGGCCGAGGAAGCAGACCGCGAGCACGGTCGCGTCGATCGAGCTCCGCCCCTCCTTCGCCCAGTAGACGTCGTCGAGGTAGACCCAGAGCGCGAACTCGTCGATCGTCAGTCCGATCCCGACGCCGAAGGCAAAGGCGCAGATCTCGTAGATCGGGCTGACCGCGAAGCCGGCGAAGCTGATCGTCCCGGCGAGCATCATCAGCACGATCCCGAACACCAGGTGGTGGACGTGGACGCCGCTCTCGGAGACCACGCTCCCCGGCCACCAGGGCACCTTCGGGCTTCGCATCAGCCGGGTCGAGAGCCGGATGAAGCCGAACGAGATCACCAGCCCCGCGAGCACCAGGAACAGCCACTGGCGGTCGTGGGCGACCAGCTGGTCGTTGTAGAAGTCGCTGACGAAGAACGCAAGCGTGCTCACGTCGCGTCCACCAGCTCCGGGATCGTGACGAACTCATAGCCCTCGGCCGAGTACTTGCGCAGCGTGTCCTCGGTCGCGGCGACCGAGTGCGAGCGGTCGGCCGCCGGCTCCTCGTTGGAGCCGTCGTGCAGGAGGATCACGTCGCCCTCGCTCGCCTTCGCCGCCCGGCGGGCGATCTTGGACTCGGTCGCGGTCCGGCGCCAGTCGTAGCAGGTGATCGACCAGGTCACCGGCACGTAGCCGTCGGTGCGCAGCGTCCGCAGCGTCGCCGGCCGGCGGCTGCCGTACGGAGGACGCATGAGCGCCTCGCCGTCGACGGTCGAGAACTCGACCCCGGCGGCCTCGACCGCGGCCCGGCAGCGGGCGAGCTCGTCGTGGATCTGGGGAATGGTCTTGAACGGCATCCTCGGGTGGGTGTAGGTGTGGTTGCCGACCGCGTGCCCGGCGGCCTTCACCTCGCGCAGGAGCTCCGGCTCGCGCTCGGCCCACTGACCGATCGAGAAGAAGGTCGCCTTCGCGTCATAGCGGTCCAGGATCTCCATCAGCCGCGGCGTGTACTTGGGGTTCGGGCCGTCGTCGTAGGTGAGCGAGATCCGCTTGCGATCCTTTGAGCCGCGGCAGATCGTCGCGCCGAAGACCTGCGCGGTCGGGTACTGGCCGCACCAGAGCGCGAAGCCGGCGCCGCCGGCGGCGACCGCTCCGAGGCCCAGCGGCGGCGCGGTTCACGCCCGCCTCCGCGCCGCGCGGCGTGCCGCGGCGGACCGTCTTGCGGTCGGCCCCCGCCGCGTCGGTGGCCAGCCGCTCGACCGTCTCGAGGGAGACCGCGTTGCCGTCCTGCTCGTAGCCCGACAGTGCCTGCTCGAACCCGTCGAGCCCGTCGAGGAATCTCTTCACCACTTCGTCGGTTACCTCCTCGGCGCACAGGCCGTATCCATCGCGCTCCAGATAGCGCGCGTTCATCATCTGCTCGAACTGCCCGCGGAGCGGGATCGCGAGCGTCGGCTTGCCCAGGTAGACCGCCTCGCTGAGCAGCGAGAAGCCGCCCCCGGTGACGACGCCCCTCGAGGTCCGCAGATCCTCCACGAACCCGTCGCTGCGAGCGCGGGCGGTACTCGAGGTTGCCGTCGACCTCGTCGGCCTCCGGGCCGCCGCGCATCCCGTACACCCGGCAGGGGACGCCGCTGGCGCGCAGCGCGTCGGTCAGGGCCGGGTCGCCGCCCGAGTAGACGACCAGGTGGTCGCCGTGCTCGCTGGTCGCCGCCTCGATCTCGGGCCGCACGATCGGCGGCACCAGGGTCGTGCACGCGCGCGCGATCGGCGGCTCGAAGAAGGTGGTGACCACGTACTCGACCGCCCCCGGGACCATCGAGTGGGTGACCGCCTTCGCGATCAGGAAGTCCTCGCGCTCGCCGCCGACGATCTCCTCGTCGTGGTGGCAGCGGTCGAGCATGTTGATGTTGTCGACCGCGACCAGCGGCGTGCGGCTGTAGCGCGAGTAGGCGGCGCTCAGCGGCTCGAAGTCCGTGATCACGACCTCCGGCCGCCACTCCTTGGTTCGCGCCACCCACTCCCGCACCGTCTTCGGCAGCTCGTGGCCGAGCGAGCGCAGGTTCTCGACCACCGTCGCCCAGCGCCGGATCTGGCCCTCCTCCATCGCGAACTTCGGGCCGAAGATCTCGTCGACGTGCGGGAGCGTCTCCGAGAGGAAGCCGTAGGCGTTGCCGGAGGAGACGACGCGGACGTCGTGGCGCTCGAGCAGCGAGTCGATCACGACCCGCGAGCGCGTCGCGTGCCCCATGCCCTCGCCGTTGACTCCGTACAGGATCCTCATCTGAGCCTCACCTCTGCGCCTTGATCCTCTCACGGTTGAGCTCGGCTACGGACGGGACCAGGTCGCCCACGTCGTAGTGGTCGACCGCGATCAGGTTCACCGGGAGGCCGCGCTTGCGCGCGCACTCGTGCGCCCGCCCGAGCAGCTCCTTCCGGGTCTGGAAGCTCTCGTTCGCCGCGCGCCGGGGCGGGAACAGGTCGGCCCAGTGGTTGAGCATCAGCAGCGGGCTGTCGCGGTCGCCGCGCTCGAGCTTGCAGCTTCAGGTCCTCGGGCTTGGTCGCCCCCAGGGGCGTGTCCTGCACGAACGAGAATCCGTCCATGTACCAGGGCGGGTCTCCGTCGGCGTCGTGCTCGGTGATCACGACCACCCGCTTGTCGGTCCGCACGAGCTCCCCGAGGGTGGGCAGCGGCTGGTTGCGATCGAGCACCGCCGCCATGTCCTCGAGGTCCGCCCGCTGGAACACATCCTCGATGTCCTCGGGCGAGACGTAGGGCTCGATGAAGATGATCACGACCTCGCCCGGGTTGCGGTCGAGGAACTCGCGGATGTCGTCGAGGGCGTCGACCATCTTCGTCGCCCCGAGCTCGCAGACCGTGTGGCAGAGGAACACGTCCTTCTCCCCGTCGCCCTCCGAACGGATCCCGACCCTGCCGGCGAGCCGCTCGGCGGCCGCCAGGGTGTCGGGCGGAAGCGCCTTGACGACCTTGTTGCGATCGCGGCCCTCGGCCTCGAAGTCGGTCTGCACGCGGCCGTCGCTGCCCTCGATCCCCCAGTGCGGGTCGATCAGGAACAGGCGGATCCCGTCCTCGAGCTGCTGCGGGATGTTGTGGAGCTGGTTGGCGATGAACCAACCGGGATCGTCCGCGGCGGAGAACGAGTTGTGGGTGCCGGCGAAGACCACCTCGTTGAGGCGGTGGGAGCACAGCTTCGGCGAGCCGTTGCAGCCGTCGGAGAGGCTGGCCACCGCCCGGTCGCGCGCGCCCGGGCCGGCGGTGAACACGATCACGGCCACGACGACGGCGGCGAGGCCGACAGCGACCGCCGCGATCGTGCGCCCGAAGCTGCGCCGGCGAGCCGTCGTCTCCTCGGCGGTGTCCGGCCCGCCGGCCGATCAGGAGCAACAGCTCGCCGGCGCCGAAGTAGACGAGCCAGGCCCCGAACAGCAGGCCGACGACGCTGAACGCGAACTCCCAGTCGAGCGCGAAGACGAACCCGGCGACCATCGCCGCCAGCCCGCGGACGAGCTGCCCGAGCGTGCTCGCCGGGCGGCGCATCACCGACCGCTGCGCCCGCACCACCGGATCCGTCGTGCGGTCCGGGTCGAGCGCCGCCGCGGCGCCCGCGATCACGAGCCCGACCAGGCCGAGGATCAGCCCCCAGGTGAAGAGCGGGCCCACGAACGCGTCGATGATCCCGCCGACGGCTCCGCGGATGTCCTCGTCGGTGACCTCCTCGCTGCCGATCACCCCGGCCAGGAGCCGGGCGCGCAGGATCAGGTAGACGATCGCGATCACCGCGCCGGCCGCGCCGACGGCGAGCGCCGCCCGCAGGATGCCGACCCGCCGGTCGCGCTCCATCAGCACGGACGCCAGGAGCACCAGCAGCGCGATGATCGGGGCGACGATCCCGAGCCAGCGGATCTGGTCGGCGAACTCCAGCGAGCCGCGGGCGAAGTCGCGCTCCTTGAGCTTCAGCAGCGCCAGGTCGATGCTCTTCGGCAGGTCCTCGGCGAGCTTCGGGTTGATCGACTGGAGCGCGAAGCGGACGATCTTGAGGCCGTCGGAGACGTCGAAGGCGACGTTGTCCTTGCCCTTGTCGAACAGCAGCCGGTTCGACTCCCGGGCGGCGGTGCGGAACACCTGCTGGAACGGCTGCGTGCCGAGCACCGTCCCCACCACCTGCTCGAGCAGCGGCCGTCCGGCGACGAGGTCCGCGGATCCGCGCTCGATCAGCTGGACGACGATCTCGGTCGAGACGACGCTGCGGACCTCGTCGTCCTTGAGCGCCTCGACCGCATGGTCGGCGAACGCGTCCGGCTCGATGATCTCGACCCGGACGTAGAGCAGGATCGTCCCGACCACGGCGAGAATCGCGCCGACCACGGCGAGCGCGATGCTCCCGGTGTTCCGCGCCACGGCTTCGGATCCGGCCCCCCGCGCCCAGGGCCTGTGCTGCTTCCATGCCTGAGGGAGTCTGGTGGCCAGTGGACTCGCATGTGTCACGCGCCGGCCGTCTCCTAAGCTTTGGGGATGCTTCGCTGGGCAAGGATCGCCGTGGGAGCGCTTCGTATTCGTGCTCGTCGCGAGTCAGATCCTCGTGCCCGGCCTCGGCGAGCGCCGGGTCGAGGACCGCCTGACGGCGGGCGGCGGCAGCGCCGACGTCACGCTGGGAGCGGTCCCCGCCGCACGCCTGCTGTTCGGCGACGGCGAGCGCTTCGAGGTCTCAGCCCGCGACCTGGCACTCGACCTCGACCAGCAGGAACCGGTGTTCTCGCGGCTCGACGGATTTTCGATGGTCGACGTCTCGATCGCGAGCTCGAAGGCGGGCCCGTTCGCGATCGACAGCTTCGAGCTCACCCGTGACGCGCCCGGTCCCTACCACCTGGTCTCCCATGGCGAGACGTCGCCGCAGGAGCTCGTCGACTACGGGCTCGACGGCGTCGAGCTGCCGGGCACGAGCCTCATCGGAGCCCTGTTCGGCGCCGTCGTCCCGCCGGCCGACACGCCGGTGCCCGTCGACCTCGACATGGAGCTGACCTCCGACGGGGGCCGCGTCGAGGTCATCTCCGGCGGCGGGAACGTCGGCGGCATACCCACCGGCTCGCTCGCCGAGCTCATCACCAGCGCGGTCGTCGTCCGGCTCTAGGGAGCCGGCTTCGGCTCGGGAGGCTTCGGCTCGGGAGGCCGCTTCGCCTCGGCAGCCGTCTTCGCCTCGGCAGCGTCGCGCTTCTCGAAGTACTCCTCACCCTCGATCCCGAGGCGCGGCATGTGGCGCT
This sequence comes from uncultured Solirubrobacterales bacterium, assembly GCA_963729065.1. Classification (GTDB taxonomy): domain Bacteria; phylum Actinomycetota; class Thermoleophilia; order Solirubrobacterales; family 70-9; genus WHSW01. Next base: position 112,427 of record CAVSMS010000004.1, on the reverse strand, counting down.
CGATCGGGCCGGGCAGGAACCAGGTCGCCTTGCCGACCAGGAGCATCAGCGCGGGCAGCACGAGGGTGACGATGATCGCGTCGACCGCGACCGCGGCCGCGAGCCCGACCCCGAACTGCTTCACGGTCGGGTCGCCGCTGATGATGAAGCTCGAGAAGACGAGGATCATGATCGAGGCGGCCGCGATGATCACCCGAATCGCCCGCCCGAGGCCGCTGACGATCGCCCGGCGGTGGTCGCCGTGGAGCTCGTTCTCCTCCGAGACCCGGGTCAGCAGGAAGACCGTGTAGTCGGTCGAGAGGCCGAACAGGATCGCGAACATCATCAGCGGCACGAAGCTCACGATCGGCACGGCGTGGTCGAGGCCGAGCAGCTCCACCCCCCAGCCCTCCTGGAAGATCGCGACCAGGATCCCGTAGGCGGCGGCCACCGCGAGCAGGTTCATGGCCGCGGCGAGCGCCGGGACCACCATCGTCCGGAAGGCGAGCGTGAGCAGCAGGTAGCTGAGCCCGACGATGATCAGGATCACCAGCGGCAGCTCCTCGCCGATCTTCTTCGCCAGGTCGATGTTGCCGGCCGTGGTGCCGCCGATATAGGCGACCACCTGGGTCCCCTCGAGCGCCTTCGGGACCACCTCGTCGCGCAGGAGCTCCACCAGCGCCTGGGTCCGCTCCGCCGAGGGCGCCGAGTTGGGGATCGCGCTGAAGGCCGCCGCGGTCCCGGCGTTGTTCAGATCCGCCTGCGAGACCGCGTTGACGTCGGGCGCCTTCGAGATCTTCTTCTCCAGCTTCACCAGACGCGGATCGGACTCGGGTGACTTCAAAAACGCCTTCTGCTGCTGGGCCTGCTGCTGCTGTTGCTGCTGGTGCTGGGTCGGGGGCTGAGACTCGACCTGCTGCGTCGCCTCCTGCTGGGCCTGCTCCTGCGCCTGGTCCTCCGGGACGCCCTCGGCGACCAGCTGCTGCGTGTACTGCTGGGTCAGCTGGGTGATCTGCTGCTGGGCCTGCTGCTGGGCCTGGTCCTGCTGTTGCTGGATCTGCTTGTTGAGCTGGTTGAGCGACTTCTGGTCGTTGTGCGCCGGCGGCTTCATGTCGACGGCGACCAGCAGCGGGCCGTTGTAGCCCACGCCGAAGCCCTTGCTGAGCGCGTCGTAGGACTGGCGGATCGTGGTCGAGGTCGGCATCTGGCCGTTGTCCTGCGCTCCGAGGTTGATCTGGGTCACCGGGATCGCGAGCACCAGCAGGACGAGGATCCCGGCCACCGCCGCGATCAGCGGGTGCCGGCCGATCCCCTGCGCCCACCGCGCCCACCCGTTCGGGTGCTCGGGGTCGATCTCGCCCTCCTCGGGGACGTGCTTGCGGACCCGCAGCGCGTTGATGTGCGGCCCGAGCAGGCTGAGACCGGCCGGAAGCATCGTGAGCGAGGCGACGATCACCACCGCGACCGCGATCGCGGCCGAGTACCCGAGCTCCTGGACCTGCGGGATGCCGCCGAAGAACAGGCAGAGGAGGGAGATCACGACCGTGGTGCCGGCGAACAGCACGGCGCCGCCGGAGGTCGCCACCGACCGGGCGACCGCCTCCTTGTAGTCCATGCCGCTGTCGAACAGGGCCCGGTAGCGACTGACGATGAACAGCGAGTAGTCGACCCCGACGCCGAGCCCGAGCATGATCGCGAGCGTCGGCGCGATCGAGGGGACGACGAGCGCGGCGCCGAGGACGCCGATCAGCCCGAGGCCGGAGAACACGCCGACGAGCGCGGTGGCGATCGGCATCACCATCGACATCACCGTGCCGAGGACGAAGACGAGGACGATCATCGCGGCGACGATCCCGACGATCTCGCTCAGCCGGGTGCTCGGCGAGGAGAGCTGCGAGCCGAGGTAGCCGCCGGCCGAGACCTCGAGGCCGGCGTCGCTTGCCGGAGCCGTGGCGTCGTAGACCGACTCGGCCGCCTCGTCGTCGAGGTCGCCGCTGCCGAGCGTCAGGTTGAGGCTGATGATCCCGAGGGTCTGATGCTCGGCGAGCTGGCTCTTGCCCTCCTTGGACAGCGGGTTGACCAGCGAGCGCACGTACTGGTTGGCCTTCAGCTCCTTGACGGTCGCCTTGACGGCCTTCTCGTTGGCGCCCGAGGTGAGCTTGCCGCTGGTCGCCTCGACGACGATCGGCACCGAGCCGTTGGCCTGCGAGGGCAGCTTCGCCTCGAGCAGGTCGGTCGCCCTGGTCGAGTCCGAACCCGGGAATCGTGGTGTCGTCGGACGTCGGCCTGCCGGTCGCGTTCGCGCCCAGCGAGATCCCGATCGCGATCAGGATCCAGATCCCGAAGACGATCACGGCGTGGCGCGCGCAGAACCCGCCGAGGCGGTAGAGCGGGCCGGTCACCGCGTCTCCCCCAGCCAGTCGGCGATCCGGCGGCCGAGCTCGGGACCCGCGTCCTCCTGCAGGAAGTGCGAGGCGTTCTCGATCTTCTCGGGAGGATCGGCGTTGATCGCCGCGGCGAACCGCTCGCCGACGGCGAACGGGATCACCGGGTCGGAGTCGGCCCAGAGGCAGAGCTTCGGCCGCTCGTCGCCGCGCATCGCCTCGAGCACCCGCCTGCCCTCGGCCGCGCCCGGCATCTCGGGGCTCGTCGGCAGCATCAGCGGGAACGACCGCGCCCCCGCCTTGTACTCGGCGCCCGGAAACGGGGCGTCGTAGGCGGCGGCCACGTCGTCGTCCATGCCGCGGGCGCAGGCGTTGCGGACGAGCATCGAGACGGGCAGATCGTCCGTCCGCTCGACGAAGTCGCGGAAGGTCTTCCAGGCGTCGCTCATCCGCTGCTCGCCGGTGAACAGGCCGGTGTCCATGATCACCACGCGGGCGATCCGGTCGGGATGCTCGACCGCCAGGTGGAAGCCGATCGGACCGCCCCAGTCGTGAACGACGATGGTCGCGTCACGGAGGTCCAGGTCCTCGAGCAGCGTCGCTGTCAGCTCGCAATGGCGCTCGTAGCTGTACCACCCGATGTCGGACGGCTTGTCGGAGCGGCCGAACCCGGCCAGATCGGGGGCGATGCAGCGATGGCCCGCGTCGCGCACCGGGCCGATCACCTTCCGCCACAGATACGACCAGGTCGGCTCGCCGTGGAGGAAGATCACGGGCGAGCCCTCGCCCTCGTCGATGTGGCAGAGCCGCAGGCCGTCGACCTCGCGGTAATGCGGCGCGAACGGAAAGTCCGGGAGGGACTCGAAGCGCTCCTCGGGTGTGCGGACGATCTCGGCGAGGCTCATGAGTCAGTACCTGGCGACGCCGTCGAGCCGCACGGATCCGTTCTGGCCGTCGAGCGTGTTGTGGTCGAAGGCGTCGACGGTCCCCTTGATCCCGCGGAACTTGCCCGTCCCGCCGGTGAACGTCGCCGTCCCGGTGAACGTTATCTCCGAGCCGGCGATCACGTAGGTCATCGCCACGGTGCCGAACGCCGAGCCCCGCGGGCCCGCGACCTCGAAGCTCCCGGTCGCCGACGAGTCCGGCCCGAACGTGACCAGGATGTCGACGGTCCCGTTGCCGAACGGCTTGCCCGCGATCGTCCCGGCGTCGTGGCTCGTCCCCGGCGCGGGCGAGTCGACCGCCCGCGTCACCCCGGCGACCTCGACCGGGTGCTTGGAGCGCCGCTGCTTGCGGGGCACCCGCTGGTAGGTGTTCTGAAGCTCGTCCTGGACGATCGTCGCCTCCCCGCCCGCCCGCAGCGTCAGGTCCCGCTGCAGCCGCTTGACGCGGTAGGCCCAGCCCTGCGGCAGCTCGAGCCGCGAGCCGAGCGAGCGCAGGTCGCCGATCGACTGCGAGGGGTCGCTGATCTGGGCGTAGCTCTGCATCACGTAGTTCGACCCGTCGGGCGCCAGCAGCTCGTAGACGCGCCGCCCGCGCTCCCAGGTCCAGGTGTTCTCGCGCTCGATCGTGCGCTCGGTGTACGGGGCCCGGCCGAGGTCGGCGGCCGTCCGGATCGGGATCGTGGCGACCTTGCGCATCTCGATCCCGGCGAGGGTCTGCGTGCGGCCGATCGTCGCCGACGCCGAGTCCATGAGGAAGTGGCGAGGCCCGTTGAGGATCACGGCCTCGGCGCCGCGCTGCGCCGCCAGCGCCTGAGGATCGATCGCCTTCCACTTGGCGGCCGGGCAGCGGTTGAGCCCGATCGTGTTCCAGACGGTCACGCTCGCGTCCGGGATCGCGCCCCGGAGCTCGAGCACCTCGCAGTACCGGGCGTCGTGGAGGTCGGATCCCCCCGCGCGCCGCTCGGCGCTCGCGACACCGACGGCCACCGCGGCCGCGAGCCCGGCGAGGAGGACCCCGAGTGCGAGCCGGCCGATCATGGCTTGACGTTGCACGCGTCGCCGCGGCAGTCCGCGAGCTTGACCAGCTTCCGGGCGAGGCGCCCCTCCACATCGGCATAGCCGGGGTCGCCGGCTCGGTTCTGGAGCTGGTAGGGATCGACCTTGCGGTCATAGAGCTCCACCTCGCCGGTCTCGGTCCAGACGACGTAGGTGTAGCGATCGGTGCGCACCCCCGTGTAGGGGCGGTCCCAGGCGTTGATCGGGATCCCCGAGTTGCCGAACAGCGCCTCCAGCGCCTCGATCTCGAGCGCGCGCTCGGGCAGGCGCTTCGGCTTGCGGATCGTCGGCACCAGCGAGACCCCGTCCATCGTCCGCCCGGCCGTCGCGTTCGCGAGGTCGACCAGCGTCGGCGCGAAGTCGATGTTCGACACCTGGCCGTGCACCGTCTGGCCCTTGGGCACGCCGGGACCGCGGATCACCAGGGGCACCCGCAGCGACTCCTCGTAGGGCAGGAACTTGTCGCCCGGGATCCGGTGCTCGCCCTGCATCCAGCCGTTGTCGGAGAGGAACACGATCACCGTGTTCGAGAGCTGGTCGGTGCGGCGCAGCGTCTTGACGAGCTTGCCGACGTGGTCGTCCACGGCGAGCAGCGAGCCGGCCCGGCCCTCGTAGTCGAGCTGCAGCTGGGCGATCTCCTCCTCGCTGAGCTCCGGGGCCTTGGCGACCATGTTCGAGGGCTTGTCGGAGAAGTCGGCCTCGTTGAAGCTCGGCGGCCGCGGCAGCACGTACCCCTTGCTCGCCTCCTCGTAGCGCGGCGCCGGGCGCGGGTCGGGCCCGGGGCGATTCATCAGGGTCGTCGCCACGTCCTCGCGGTGCGGAGCCGCGGGCGTCCACCAGATGAAGAACGGCCGCCTCGACGCGCGCTCGCGCTCGACCAGCTTCTCGGTGATCCGGCCGGTCACGTCGGGCGAGTAGGCCTCGGTCGTGTCGGCACCCCAGTAGTCGTACGGGCGCGGCCCGAACACCTCCTCGAGCTTGGCGAAGATCGAGGCGACCGAGTCGGGCTGGTCGTCGACCTCGACGATCGCGAACTCGACGAGCTTGCGCGCGAACTCGGCGTCGCCCCAGACGCGCAGCTTGCCGTCGGCGTTCATGACGAAGTTGGAGTAGTCGTAGGCCGAGACGTCGAGCAGGCCGCGCCAGGTGCCGAAGCCCTTCGGCACCTCTCCGTGGGCGTCGAGCGCGCCGTAGCCGTTGAGCCACTTGCCGATCAGCGCCGTGCGGTAGCCGGCGTCCTGGAGCCAGGTCCCGAGCGTGTTCCCGCGCTTGCGCATCCCGTACCAGCCGTGCGGGGCGAAGTTCCCCTCGACGCCGTGGTTGTGGGCGTACTGGCCGGTGATGAACGTCGCGCGCGCCGGGCAGCAGAGCGGGAACGAGTCGACCGCGTCGGCGAACGTCGTCCCCTTGGCCGCGAGCAGCCGCTGCACGTTGGGCATCAGCTTCAGGTCCGTCGCGCTCATGTCGTCGGTCATCACGACGAGGATGTTCGGGCGCGAGCCGCTCCCCGCCGACGCCGGGCGCCCCTGCGCCGGGGACGCTGCGATCGCGATCACCGTCAGCCCCGCGAGCGCCGCCGCCGCCCTGGTCCGCCTTGCGAGTCCGTCCATGAACCTCACCTTGCTCGCGACTCTACAACGTGTGTCACACTGTGTCAACTATGGCGCCCGATCGGACGACCCAGAGGACCAGAACACGCGAGACCCGCGAACGGAGCCGTGCCCGGATCGTCGAGGCGGCGACCGAGCTCGTCCGCGAGCGCTCCTACGCGGAGCTCAACGTCGGCGAGATCATGGAGCGGGCGGGGATCGGTCGGACCCTCTTCTACCGCCACTTCGACGACCTCGGCGACCTGCTGCTCCGGGTCGCCGAGGAAGCGATGGACGAGCTCTTCGAGACCCAGGTAGCGCTGGCCGAGGCGCGGCTGGCCGAGACCCGCGTGATGCCAGACCCCGGGGCGCTGCGCGAGGCGCTCGAACTGCCTGTCGACGTCTACGCCCGCCACGGCCCCCTCCTGCGGGCGGTGATCGACGCCGAGTCGAGTGACCCGCTGGTCGCCGGCCGGCTGGCCCCGCAGCGCGAGCGTTTCGACAGCCTGGTCGCGGAGCTGCTCCGGCGGGCCGGCCAGCAGCTCGGCAACCCGGCGGCGAACCCTGCCGAGTCGGCGCGGGCCCTCAACCGGCTCACCGAGGCCTACCTCGTCGACGCCTTCGGACGCACGCCCCGGGTCACGCCCGAGGTCGCAACGCAGACGCTGATGGAGATCTGGCTCGGCTTCGTCACCCGCGGCCTCCCCGTCGGCTGACGGGCTCAGGTCGCCGGGCGCAGCTCGGAGCCGGGAGCGGCCGGCGCGGCCTCCCCGACGGCCCGGAGGTCGAAGTAGAGCAGCGTGCGCGCGACGGCCACGTAGGGGATCAGGAGCGCGAAGACGATCGAGCCGAGCAGGTTGATCGACCAGAGCGGGATGTCCGTGAACACCAGCGCCAACCCCAGGGCGGGGCCCGCGACGACGCTGAGCAGCCACAGGAAGCCGGCGACCCGCAGCGTGTAGAACCAGTGGCCGCGGACGAGTCGGGTGCTGCCGCGGAACGCGTCGCGGATGCCCTTGTCCTCGAACAGCACCTGCTGCTGGACGAACTGCCACTCGATGTACTTCCAGATCGCGATCGGCAGCCCGACGATCGTGATCGCCAGGACCACCGTCGTGAGCGCGACCAGGAGCTGGGCGCCGAGCATGCGCCAGAACCGCGGCCAGAGCCCGCGGTACGCGCCGACGGGGCCCGGATCGGCGCCGGTGCGGTCGAGCTCGCGGACGAACACGATCACCGCGCCGGAGACGATCGTGGCGCCGATCGTCCCGGTGCTGAGCAGCGCGCCCTTGAGCTCGAACCGGACCGTGCCCACCTCGACCACGTCGCGGACCGCGCCGCTGATCAGCCGCGGAGATGCCCAGCAGCACCGCGTCGAGCGCCGCGATGATCGCGATCGCCGTCAACCCGAGGGCCACGAGGGTGAGCCAGTGGCGACCGTACAGCTGACGCGCCGCGCGGACCATCTGGCCGAAGGTGCGTTCCTCCCGCAGGGGCTCGAGCTCGACCGGCCGCCAGCGGGTCAGCGTCAGCGGGACGATGATGAGGAGCGCGATCCCGAGCACCAGGAGGGCGGCGCCGATCGGGGTGCGGGCGGCGATGTTGATCAGCGTCGAGACCTGGGCGATCGCGCCGCAGAAGACCGACGTCACCGTCGGTCCCGCGATCGCGTTGCCCGGGAGCACGGCACTTGACTCGCGCAGGCTCTCCTGGGTGACGAGCGGGTTGAGCCACTGCGGCTTCGTGTTCGGGCCGGTCGGGCCGTTGTTGAAGCCCGACTCCCGCTGGCCCCAGCGGCCCTCGTACGTCAGCCACTGATTTCGCGAGCCGGGCCGCGGATACGTGGGCACGAGCGCGGGCCGCGGGACAACACGGCGCAGCGGGTCGCTGGCGTTGTCGCAGCCGACGCCGGACCCGCGGCGCCCGTTCTCGATGTAGATCGCCTCGCTGTAGAAGGTCGCGTGCGAGCCCGCGGCCGGGTAGACGATCGGATGCGTGCCGTCCTTCTCCACCTTCTCGTCGTCCCAGCCGGCCTGCTCGCCCCCGCCATGCTGGAACAGCCCCACCTCCGACGGGCCCTGCTCGAGCGCCTCCGACGCGGTCGTCGCGTCGAAGATCAACTGCATCCCCTCCCAGTCGGACTCGTGCAGGTCGTTGAACTGGTTGAAGTAGTAGAAGAACCAGTACTGGACCACGAGCCGCCCGGCCGCCGGACGGCGACGGATGTGGGCGTAGGTGAGCGGCGGCGCTTCTCGCGACGCCCGGAGGTTGGCGAAGTCGCGGGCGTAGGTGCAGCCCGGCTTCAGCGGGTCCCCGGGGAGATCGAGGTGGTAGCTCCCGTCCAGCCCGGCGATGTCAGCGGCGGTCGGGGCCTCGACCTTTTCCTCGCCGCTCCCGGCGGGCGGCACGAGGATCACGCGCGGGTTGCCGAGCACCGTGTCCACGGTCGTCGGCTCGTACTGCTCGCGATCGTTGTCGCACGGAGGGTCGTCCTGCTCGCGGAGCATCGTGATCGGCGAGTAGGTGCGCACGAGCTCGCGCTGCGGGCTCGCGGCTGCCGCCCCGTCGGCCCCGGCGCCCGTGCCGACGACCGCGAGCATGACTACTGCGACGGCTCCCCTGAGCCCGATCACAGCCGGGACGCTAGCGGTGTGGCTCCGGGGCGCCGACCGCCGCCTCGATCGCCGCCGCGACCGCGGCCGGGTCCTCGAGCTGCGGGTAGTGGCCGAGACCGGCGAAGCGCTCCACCGGAACCCGGGGCCGCAGCTCGACCAGGGCATCGAGCACGGCCGTGGTGGCCACCGGGTCGAGCATTCCCCAGGCGAGGCTCAGCCGCCCGGGCCAGTCGCGCACGGCACCGTGCCAGCGCTCGGCGTAGCGGACCCGCTCGTCGAGGTAGTGGACGAGCCGATGCCCGAGCGTCCGTCCGCCGTTGTGACAGAGCAGGCTCCACTGGTCCTCCGCCTCGGCGGCGGTGAGCGGGTGGGCCTCGGAGAAGACGCCGCCGAACTGGTGGCGAAAGACGCGCTCGTTGCCGAGCCGCGCGAAGAGGCCGCCGAGCGGGCCCCGCAGCAAACGCTGCGAGGGGGTCAGGGTCGCCCGGTCGAGCACCATGCTGCCGTTGAAGAGCAGCGCGCCGCGGAGCCCGAAGTCGAGCCGGCCGTCGAGGTCGCGAGCGAGCAGCTCGGTCATCACCGAGGTGCCCATGTCGTGGGCGACCGCGAACACGGGCCCGCCGCCGAGGTGCCGGGCGACCAGCTCTGAGACCAGGTCCGCCTGCCACATGAGGCTGTAGACGTGGTCGCGCGGCTTCTCGGAGAGCCCGAAGCCGAGGAAGTCGAAGGCCAGGGCCTCCCGCCCCGGGAGCGCCTCGAGCAGCGCGCGCCAGTCGTAGGAGCTGGACGGAAAGCCGTGCAGCAGGAGCAGGGGCGGCCCGGCGCCGGCCCGCCGGCGGACCCAGATCTCGCGGTCGCGGAAGCGCTCGACCTCACCCTCGGCGGCCCAGGCGCGGACGCGCCCGGTCAGTCCCGCGCCGGCCACGCCTCAGAGCAGCCCGCTCGCGCGGGCGGCCGCGATCGTCTCGGTCAGCGTCTCGGCCGCCGGGCGCCAGCCGCCGAGCCCGAGCTCGCGCTCGGCCTTCGAGCCGTCCATGAGCACCGGCGTGCGGAAGGCGTTGATCCACTCCGCGAACGCCGGCGTGAGCGGGGCCCGGTCGATCGCCGTGGCAACCGCCGCGACCGCCGCCTTCGGGACCGGCACCGTCGCCCAGCCGAGCTCGCGGGCGAGGTCGGCCGTGGTGATCTCGTCCGGGGCGGCGAGGTTGTAGACGCCGGGCTCGCCCTCGCCGGCAACCGCCGCGGCGATCGCCGCGGCGACGTCGTCGTGGTGGACGAGCTGGAACGGGACCCCGGTGTCGGGGAGCACGGGCCGCACCAGCGGCAGGCGCTCGAGCCCCTTGCGCAGCGGCGCGAGCGCGGCGCTGAGCCGGTTGCCCGTCGTGAGCATCCCGACCAGGGTCGGGGCGTCGGCGCCGGCGACGATCGAGGGGCGGAAGACGTACGCGTCGGTCCCCGAGCCGGAGAGCGAGTCGCGCAGCAGGAGCTCGAGCTCGGCCTTGTGGGCCGAGTAGTAGAAGCCCTTGGTCCCGGCGGCGGGCATCTCCTCGGTGAGCCAGCCACGGTCGCGCTCGTCGAAGCCGTAGGCGGCCACCGACGAGGTGTAGACGAGCCGCGAGGCCGCCGAGTCCGCGGTCGCCTCGAAGACGTTGCGCGAGCCCTCGAGGTTGACCCGGTGGGCCTCGTCGTGGTCGCCGAAGATGATGAACGCGAGGTGGACGACGACGTCGGCCTCGGCGACCAGGGCGGCGACCGAGTCGCGGTCGAGGATGTCGCCGCGGCGGTACTCCGTCCGCTGCCAGCCGTGCTCGGCCGGGTCGAACGGCCGGCGGGCCATGCCGACGATCTTCCCGACCTCCGGCCGCTGCTCGAGCGCCCGGACGGCCGCCCGGCCGACGTCCCCCGTCGGCCCGGTGACCGCGACCGTCAAACTCATGCCGAGAGGATTGCGTGCGCGGTCCGCCGGGCGAGCGCCATGATCGTCGCCATCGGGTTGGTGCCGGAGGCGCTGGGGAAGGCGCTCGCGTCGCCGACCCAGACCCCGGGGGTGTCGTGGAGCTCGCCCCACGGGTTGGCGACCGAGGTCTGCGGGTCGCGGCCCATGCGACAGCTGCCCATCTGATGGGCGGAGAAGGTGACGTACTCGCGGGGGACGATCGCGAGGTCGTTGAGCACGCCGACGAACGTCTCGAGGTCGTCGCCGCGGGTCCAGTCGGGCGCCCGCAGGCCGCTGCCGACGATCTCGCGCGCCCCCGCCGCCTCGTGGACGCGGACGAGCTGCTCCACCGCCAGCTTCAGCGTGTTCTGATCGCGCTCGTCGGAGATCGGATAGTGGACGAGCGGGTCGCCGGCGGCGTCGATCGCGACCCGGCCGTGACCGCGCTCGCGGGTGACGCCGACGAAGGGCGCCGCGTGGGCCCACTCGCGCATGCGCCGCTTGTGGTCGGCGCCCGATCGCCACGGGATCGCGCCGGCGAACAGCCCGGTGGTCGCCTGGGCGCACTCGATCAAGAAGCCGTATCCGTCGCCCGTGTCGGCGTACTGGTGCGAGAGCGCCGCCTGCGGCGGGCCCCACATCCAGTTCTGGGGCTCGTCGTAGTAGGCGGTGACCGCAACCGTCGGGTGCAGCCGCAGGTAGTCGCCGACCGCCGGGCCCCCGATCCGGGAGCGCAGCAGCAGCGCCGGCGACTGGATCGCGCCGGCGGCGACCACCACCACGGGCGCCCGCACGGTCAGGGTCGCCGCGCCGGCGCCGTTGGGCTGCGGGGCCGCCGGGTCGCTCCACCTGGCCTCGACCCCGGCGGCGCGCCCGCCCTCCACCAGGATCCTGCCCGCGGCCGCGCCGACGAAGATCTCCGCTCCGGCGGCCTGGGCGTCGACCAGGTAGGTCTTCGCCGTCGAGCGCTTCGAGCCGGAGGCGTCGCCGAATCCCATGAAGGCGGCGCTCTCGGGCGCGTAGAGGTCGCGGTCGGCGTTGCGCGTGATGAGGCGGAAGTCGTAGCCGAGCCGCTCGCAGCCCTCGCGCATGCGCTGGTGCGGGCCGTTTAGGTCGCTGCACTCGTCGTTGACGCCGAGCCGCTCGAAGACCGCGTCGAGGTGACGGTCGAAGTCGGACTCGGCCAGGTCGGAGAGCCCGTGCTCGGAGGCCCACTCGGCGCGGACGTGGTCGTAGGTGCGCAGGCAGTTGGTCCAGTTGATCACGGTGCCGCCGCCGACCCCGGACCCCGCGACGATCGAGACCGCCCCCTCGACGGTGGGGAACGGCCCGCCGCCCAGGTAGGAGCGCTGGTAGGCGTTGAGCTCGAGCCCGTCGAAGTCGGCGTCGTCGAGGTAGTCGCCGGCCTCCAGCACGACCACCGACTTGCCGGCCGCGGCCAGCTCGCCGGCGATCACGCCGCCGCCGGCGCCGGAGCCGACGATGCACACGTCGGCCTCCACCGTCTCGTCGGCGCCGCTCGGCCGCCTGACCCTCAACGGGCGCTCGCGGTCGACCGGCGGCCGCGCCGGGGCGGGGTAGCCGATCTCGGCCCAGTTGGGGTTCACGCCGGTGCCGAGCTCGGGCAGCGCGTAGAAGAGCGTCCCGGCGAGCCCGCGGAGGGTCGAGATCCCGGCGAGCGCCTCGGGGCTCGAGGCCGAGAAGGCGTGCACGATCTGCTCGCGCGCCTCCTGCGGCGCCGAAGCGACCATCCCGTGCTCCGCGAGCGAGTCGAGCAGCGACCGCAGGCCCGCCGTCTGCACCTCGTCGAGCCCGGCGCCGAGCAGCGCCACCTCGAGCGCCTCCGGGACGCTCAGGTGCGAGGCCGAGCGCGACCAGAAGCCGCGGTGGTCCTCGTCTCCGGCCGGGGTCTCCAGCGCCGGGATGAAGGTGTCGCAGAGCGCGATCAGCGTGGCGCGCTGGGCGTCCGAGAAGAGCTCGCTCGTCGCCAGGGTCGCGAACGTCTCACCGATCACCTGGCTCGCCTGGGCCGTGTAGGGGAAGTGGTGGGCGTCGCGCGCGGGCGCGTAGCCCGGGGTGATCATCAGCGACTGGCGCTTGGTGTACTTGCGGATCCCGTCCGGCCCGTGGCGCGAGCCGAGCCCCGATGCCTTCCAGCCGCCCATCGGCAGCTCCAGGGCCGCGTAGTTGAGCTGCGCGTCGTTGACCATCGCGGTCCCGGCCTCGAGCCGGCGCGCGACCTGCTCGCCGCGGACCTCGTCGCGGGTCCAGACCGACGCCTGGAGCCCGTACGGGCCCTCGTTCGCGAGCTCGATCGCCTGCTCGACGTCGGCGACGCTCATCACCGGGAGCGTCGGGCCGAAGGTCTCCTCCACCATGCAGCGCATCGAGTGGTCGACGTCGGCGAGCACCGTCGGCTGGTAGAACCGCCCCGGCCCGTCGCCGCGCTCGCCGCCGGTGACCAGGCGGGCCCCCTTGTCCACCGCGTCGGCGACGTGGGCCTCGATCAGCTCGATCTGCGGCGGGAAGATGATCGCCCCGATGTCGACCGACCCCGGCTCACCGGGCGGGCCCTGGCGCAGCGCCTCGACCTTCTCGGTCAGCAGGGTGAGGAACTCGTCGTGCACGGGCTCCTCGACGTAGATGCGCTCGACCGAGATGCAGACCTGGCCGGAGTTGTTGAGCCCGTAGGAGGTCGCGGCGTTGGCGGCCCGCTCGAGGTCGGCGTCGGCGAGCACGATCATCGGGTCCTTGCCCCCGAGCTCGAGGCTCACCGGGGTGAGCGTCTGCGCCGCCTGCGCCATCACCTTCTTGCCGGTCGCGACCGAGCCGGTGAACATCACGTAGTCGACCTCGTCGACGAGCGCCGCCCCGGTTGCGCCGCGCCCGGTGGCGACCGAGAACACCGACTCGGGCAGGCCGGAGTCGGCGAGCATCTCCGCCATCAGCAGCGAGGTGAGCGGCGTGATCTCCGACGGCTTGAGCACCACCGCGTTGCCGGCCGCGAGCGCCGGGATGCAGTCGCCGAACGAGTTCGTCAGCGGGTAGTTCCAGGGGCCGATCACGCCGACGACGCCGAGCGGCTCGTAGCGGACGACGAGCTTGCGCCCGCGGACCAGCGGCGAGGCCGACAGGATCTCCTCGTCGCCGAGGTAGGCCGGCGCCTGCTTGGCCCAGAACTCGAGCGCCATCAGCCCGTAGGAGAGCTCGGCGAACTGGGTCTCGTCGGCGGGCCGGCCGGTCTCGCCGCAGATCGTCGCCACCACGCGCTCGGCGTTCGCGACCAGCCAGCGCCGAGCGGCGAGCAGCACCTCGGCCCGGCCCTCGAATCCGGCCTCCGCCCAGGCGGGTTGCGCGGCGCGGGCCGCCTCGACCAGCGCCTGGACCTCCTCCGTGCCCAGCTCGGGGACGGTCGCCAGGGTCTCGCCGGTGGCGGGGTTCTCGACCTCGATCACGCCGGGGCGAGTCTATTCGGCGGGGCGGGCCCGCGAGGCGAACGGGCTCAGCGGGTCGAGCCGGGATCACGTCCGTGCCGGCGCGGCGGTCCCAGTAGACCGCGGCGATCGTCGTGGGTGAGCACGCCGAGCAGCCCGAGCCCGAACGGGATCAGCGCCAGCACCAGCCCGACCAGCCGCCGGCGAGCGCTGCGAAACCCGAGCCGGGGCGAGCCATCGTGGTCCTCGATCCGGATCGACAGCAGGCGCATGCCCGGCGTCTGACCGGCCGCCGCCCAGAAGGTGAGGAGGTAGAGGGAGCCGAAGAGGATCCACGACCCGAGGCCGAAGACGACCCCGAACGGTCGAGACGCCCTCCGGGTCGCCCGAGCGCCGAGGCGACGAAGCCCACGAGCGCCGCGACGGCGAGGAAGATCACGTTCAGGATCACGCCGTCCAGCAGCATCGCGAGGCTGCGCGTGATCAGGCCCGACGTGGTTCGTCGGCTCCCGCCGCGGCCGGCCGATCACGCGGCGGAAGAGGCGCTCGAGGCCGTCGTCGAAGCGCATGGCGATGTCGCGCACCTGGCGGCCGATGTCGCGCAGCAGGCCGACGCCCTGCGCGGCGATCGCCGCCCGCAGCTCCGGTGCCTCGGCGATCCGCTCGATCAGCTTCTGGGCCTCGTCGGAGGCGAGCAGGCGGTCCCAGACGTGGTCGACGAGCGGTGAGTCCAGCACCTGAACGGCGGCCCGCTCGACGGCGGGGCTGGACAGGGTGCGCTCGAACGCCGCCTGCGCCTCGTCGCTCTCGAGCACCCGCACGATCGCCCGCTCGACCGCCGGGCTCTCGAGCGCGCGCACGATCGCCTCCTCGGTCGCGGTCTGCATCGCGTCGTCGATCCCGGTCGCCGTCGCGACCCGCTCGGCGCCCTTGGCGCCGATCCCGAGCAGACGCGACGGCAGCGCCGGACGGCGCGGTGGCCTGGCGGAGCCGGACATCGCGACGATGGTCGCGCCTGGGGCGGTCGGAACGGGGCTGGTCCCGAGCGGCCGCCGGCGCTCAGCAGACGACGGCGAGGTTGAATGCGTCCGTCGGGTTGCTGGTCACCACGTCGACCTCGTTTGGCAAACCCGCGCCCGCCAATCCCGCGGAGACCGGCGCGGGCGGCGTGCCCGCGGTCGTCGCGGCGACGGGCACACAGCCCTCGATGTTGTGATCGAACGTGACTCGATAGGAGTTGCCGGTTTTCACCACGAAGGGCGGCGGCTGGCGGGTGCTGACCTCCACCTTTTCATCCGGGGTCACGGTCACCCCGAGCACGTTCTCGGCGGCGGGGACGGATCCGAGGGTCGATTCGTCGATGTCAGCGCCACGGAGATCGCCGTTCTTGACGTCCACCGAACGCACGGCGCCCTTCTTGATCGATTTCGAGCTCACCGAGTTCTTCGTCACGGCCTCCACGGCGAGCGCCGCACCTGACAGGGCGACGAACAGGGCAACCGAGGCGATCACCAGGGCAGGCGACGGCTTGCTGACTGAGCGGCGAAACATGGCTCGCAGTGTGGACCCTACTAGCGGATAGCCGCGCCGCCCGCGGCTGCGACGATTGCGCGATGCGCACGGCGGTGATCTCCGACCTCCATCTCGGGCTCGGCAGCGGCGCCGACCTGCTGCGGCGCGAGCGCTTCCGCGAGCCGCTGCTCGAGCGGCTCGAGGGCGTCGACCGGCTGGTCCTGCTCGGCGACGTGCTCGAGCTGCGCGATCGTCCCCTGGCGGAGGTGCTCGAGGTCGCCGGCCCGGCGCTCGCCGCGATCGCCGAGCCGCTCGCCGGCGGCGAGGTGGTGATCGTGCCCGGAAACCACGACCACCATCTGATCGAGCCGTGGCTGGAGCGCCGCTCGCTCAGCGGCGCCGGCCCGCTCGAGCTCGAGCAGCGGGGCAGCCCGGAGGGGCTCGCGTTCGAGGCGCTGGCGGGCTCCATCGGCGGGGCCGAGGTTCGCTTTGCCTACCCCGGCCTGCGGCTTCGCGAGGACGTGTACGCCACCCACGGGCACTACCTCGACCGCCACCTGACGGTGCCGACGATCGAGCGGCTCGGCGTCGGCATGGTCGAGCGGGTGCTCGGCGTCGCGATGACCGGCGCCGATCCCCTGGACCCGCCGGACGCGCCGCGGGCGACCGAGATCGACGAATACGAACGGGTCCAGACGCCCGTGTACTCGCTGCTCTACTGGCTCGCGCAGGCGACGGTCGGCGAGCGCCGCGGCGGCGCCAACCCTTCGGCCCGCCTGTGGCAGATGATGGGCGGCGGCGAGAGCCGCGGCTCGAAGGTCCGGGGCTGGCTGCTCGGCTCGGTCGCGCTGCCGGGCGCCGTCGGGGTCGCCAACCGTCTCGGGCTCGGCCCCGTGCGGGCCGACCTCTCCTCGAGCGCGATCGGCCGCGCCGGGTTCGAGGCGATGGCCGATGTGGTCCGCGACCTGCGGATCGAGGCCGAGCACGTGATCTTCGGCCACACCCACCGCCGCGGGGGGCCCGAGCCCGCGGGCGGGCCGACGCTCTGGAACGTCGGCAGCTGGGTCCACTCCCCGGGGCTGCTCGGCGAGACCGCGGCCGTGAGCCCGTACTGGCCCGGGACCCTGTGCCTGCTGGACGACGAGGGCGAGCCGGACCTCTGTCACCTGCTTGACGACCTGAGCCGCGAGCAGCTCGCCGGCGGCGAGACGGACGACTAGGCTGCGGCGAGGTGAGCCTGCTCACGCTCCCATTCGAGGTCCCCGTGCGGCTGATCCGCCGCACGCTCGACGACGTCGGCGCGATCGCCAGGGTGGCTCGCGAGGTGCCCGCGCGGCTCGACGCGATCGACGCCCGGGCGGAGGCCGTGCAGGCGCAGCTCGATCGGGCCCTGACGCTGGGGGAGTCCATCGAGCAACACGGGGCGGCCGTGGTCGAGCTCGGCGAGCGCATGGAGCGCAACGGGGAGGCGCTGGTGACGATCGGCGAGCGGCTCGCCATTCGCGGCGCCGAGGTCGCCGCGGCGCTCCCGACCCTGCAACGCGCGATCGCGATCGCGGAGCCGCTCGAGGGCACCGTCGAGCGCCTCGGGCGGGCGCTCGATCGAATCCCGGGAGGCCGCCCGCGGACCGCGGCGTCGAGCCCGGAGCCCCCGCCCCTCCCCGGCGAGGCGCCGCCGCCGGACCCCGCCACCTGAGCAAGCCTCCGCCCGCGGTTCATGTGACATCGGGGAATGCGCCATGAGCGGGCGTAGACTGATGTCCGATGGCTGTGGCAAACGGAGAGCTCACGATCGACGAGCTCGCCCGGCGAACCGGGATGACGGTGCGCAACATCCGCGCCCACCAGTCCCGCGGCCTCCTCCCCGCTCCCCAGGTCCGCGGCCGCACCGGCTTCTACGGACCCGAGCACGAGTCGCGCATCGAGGTGATCCGCGAGCTGCAGGCCGACGGCTTCAAGCTCGAGGCGATCAGCCGGCTGCTCGACAGCGCCGGCGGGTCGAGCGACGAGGTGCTGCGCTTCACCCGCGCGGTCAAGGCCCCGTTCGAGGACGAGACGCCGCAGATCGTGACCGCCGAGGAGCTCGGGGAGCGCTGGGGCGCCGGCGACGCGGCCCCGGGGCTGCTCCGCAAGGCGGAGAAGCTCGGCATCCTGCGCCCGCTGCCCGACGGCAACTACGAGGAGCTCAGCCCGCGCCTCGCAGGCGCCAGCGCCGAGCTGGCGGCGCTCGGGATCCCGCCCGAGACGGCCCTCGAGGTCGCGTCGGAGCTGCGCAAGCACTCGGCCGCGGTCGCGAAGGTCTTCGTCGAGCTGTTCATCCGCCGGGTCTGGAAGCCCTATGAGGACCAGGGCAGCCCCGAGACCGACCTGCCCGCGGTCCGCGACGCGCTCGAGCGCCTGCGGCCGCTGGCCTCCGATGCCCTTCTGGCGATGTTCCAGCTCGTGATGACCGAGGCCGTCGAGCAGCGCGTCGGGCGCGAGCTCGAGCGGATCGAGAAGCGCCGGCGGTAGCCCGGGCCTAGGCGGCCAGGGCGCCGGCGATCAGCCGGTCGCGGATCGTCGTCGTGTCGAGCTGCGCGCCCTCGGTCTCGGCGACGAACGCCGCCAGCAGGGCGGCGAAGCGGTGCGGCTGCTCCAGCTGGGGGAAGTGGCCGACGCCGTCGAGGACCTCGAGCCGGCTGCCGGGCATCGCCTCGTGCGCGGCCTCGCCGTGGGCCGCCGGGATGATCGGGTCGGCCGATCCCCAGACGATCAGCGAGGGGACCGACTCGGCGAGGTACAGGCGGTCGAGCGCGCTGACCCGCTGGCCGCCGGGGTCGAGCACGGCGCGCATCGTCTCGATGAACGCCGAGCGCGCCTCCGCGTCGCCCAGCGAGCCGAAGCCGCGGACGACCTCGGCGAGGTCGGTGCCGGCCTCGAGCCGCAGCACGCCGAGCGCCCGGCCGGCCGCCTCGCCCGCCGCCAGCACCCTGGCGTGGGTGAGCAGCGGGAGCACGTACTCGGAGCCGGGCAGGGTCGCGGCCCGCAGCAGCGGGTGGACCTCGCGGCCCAGCCCGCCGGAGGAGACGAGCACCAGGCGCTCGCAGCGCTCCGGGAACTGGTAGGCGAACTGCATCGCGATCCCACCGCCGAGCGAGTGGCCGACGATCGTCGCGCGGTCGTGGCCGAGGGCGACCATCGTGTCGCGCACGGCGCTCGCGTAGGCGCCGAGCGAGTAGTCGCCGCGGGGCTTCGCCGACTCGCCGTGACCGAGCAGGTCGGGCGCCAAGAGTGTGTGCTCGCCCCGAAGCTCCTCGATCGCCGGGCCCCACTGGGTGGAGCGGCCGGTGATCCCGTGGATCAGCACGATCAGCGGCCCGTCGCCGTCGAGGCGGAAGCACACGCGGTGCCCGTGGAGCTCGATCTCGCTGGTGCCGGGTGCGTCGCTCGGGCGCACGTGGAGGCTGTCTGCCGTGGGCGTCATCGTCGTCACCTAACCCCTACCCCTTGCGATGTTACATAAGCCGATGTAAGCTTCTTGGTTCCGATTTTCGACCCGGGAGCGCAGACCACTTGAACGCAACCACCGCCGAGGGACTCGTCGCGCAGGCCGTCGCGGGGTCCGACCAGGACTCCACCCCGACGTTCTCGCTCGAGCTTAGCCAGGACCAGAAGGACATCCGCGACTGGGTGCACGGGTTCGCCGCCGACGTCGTCCGCCCGGCCGCGGCGGAGTGGGACGAGCGCGAGGAGACCCCCTGGCCCGTGATCTCCGAGGCGGCGAAGATCGGCCTCTACGGCTACGAGGGCCTGGCGCAATTCTGGTTCGACCAGTCCGGGCTGATGCTGCCGATCGTCAACGAGGAGCTGTTCTGGGGCGACGCCGGGATCGGGATGTCGATCATGGGCACCTCGCTTGCCGTCGCCGCGATCTTCGGCCAGGGCACGCCCGAGCAGATGGCCGAGTGGATCCAGCGGTGCTTCGGCACCGCCGACGATCCGAAGGTCGCCTCGTTCTGCTCCTCAGAGCCCGACGCCGGCTCCGACGTCTCTGCCATCCGCACGGTGGCCAAGTACGACGAGGCCACCGACGAGTGGGTGATCAACGGCCAGAAGGCCTGGGCGACCAACGGCGGCATCGCCGACGTCCACGTCGTGATCGCATCGGTCGACCGCGAGCTCGGCTCGCGCGGCCACGCCGCCTTCATCGTCCCGCCGGGCACGAAGGGCCTCGAGCAGGGCGCGAAGCTGAAGAAGCACGGGATCCGCGCCTCGCACACGGCCGACGTGCACCTCGACGACTGCCGCGTCCCCGGCGCCTGCCTGCTCGGCGGCAAGGAGAAGCTCGACGAGCGCCTCGCGCGCGTGCGCGAGGGCAAGAGGGGCCAGTCCCAGGCCGCGATGCAGACCTTCGAGGCGAGCCGCCCGACGGTCGCCTCGCAGGCGATCGGGATCGCCCGCGCCGCCTACGAGTACGCGCTCGAGTACGCGAAGGAGCGGCGCCAGTTCGGCAAGGCGATCATCGAGAACCAGGCGATCGCGTTCACGCTCGCCGACATGAAGACCGAGATCGACGCGGCCCGGCTGTTGACCTGGCGCGCGGCGTGGATGGGCCGCAACCAGATCCCGTTCACGAACGCGGAGGGCTCGATGTCCAAGGTCAAGGCCGGCGAGGTCGCCGTGTGGGTCACCGAGCGCGCGATGCAGGTCCTCGGCGGCAACGGCTACACGCGCGAGTTCCCGGTGGAGCGCATGCACCGCGACGCCAAGATCTACGACATCTTCGAGGGCACCGCCGAAATCCAGCGGCTGGTGATCTCGCGCGCGATCTCAGGCGTCCACGTCCAATAGCAACCCCGAGGAGGAACCGCAGATGACCGACGAGCACGCCGCGACCGAGGCCGCGGCCACGAACGGAGCCGGCGAGCTCGACCCGACGGCCGTCGACGCCAACGAGCTGGCCAAGAACATGTCGCAGGCCACGGACGAGCAGCTCGCCGAGCTGATGTCCGGGCCGATGCGCGGCCAGATCCTCGACGAGATCTTCCGCCGCATGAGCGAGCACTTCCGCGCCGACGCGGCCCGCGATACCGAGGCCGTGATCCGCTGGCGGATCGGCGGCCCCGACGACGCGGTCGACGAGTACGAGACCGTGATCAGCAACGGCGCCTGCGAGGTCCACGAGGGCTTCGAGGCCGAGTCGGCGCGGGTCACGTTCACGGTCGACGGCGCCGACTTCCTCCGCCTGGTCACCGGCAACGCGGCCGGGCCGATGCTGTTCATGAGCGGCAAGCTGAAGATCGAGGGCGACATGATGTTCGCCGCGTCCGCCGCCTCGCTGTTCACGATCCCGAAGGGGTAGCGGGGCGCGATAATCGGGTCGTGGCAGCCACGACCCGTCCCTACGGCGGGGTCAGCGCCTCCGACCGGCGCGCCGACCGTCGCGCCCGCCTGGTCGAGGCGGGCCTCGAGCTGCTCGGCGAGCGCGGCTGGACCGGGACGACCGTCCGCGGGGTCTGCGCCGAGGCCGGGCTCAGCGAGCGCTACTTCTACGAGAGCTTCGCGGACCGGGAGGCTCTGCTGACGGCGATCTTCGATCGGGTCGCCGCCGAGTCGGCGAGCGCCGTGGTCGCCGCGGTCGAAGCAGCGCCTCACGACGCCGAGGCCAAGGCCCGGGCCGCGGTCGACGCGTTCGTGCGCCTGCTCGCCGACGACCCGCGCCGCGCCCGGGCGATGCTGGTCGAGTCGCTCGGCAACGAGTCCCTGCAGCGGCGCCGCCGGGAGTCGGTGAGCGCCTTCGCCGAGCTGGTCAGCGAGCGGGCCCGCGATTTCTACGGCGCCGACGCGATCGAGCCCCTCGACGCCGAGCTCACGGCGCTCGCGCTGGTCGGAGGGCTGGCCGAGCTCGTCGTCCGCTGGCTCGACGGATCGCTGGACGTCAGCCGCGAGCGCCTCGTCGACCACTGCGCGCAGCTGTTCGTGGCCGCGGCGCACGTTTCCTCGCGCCGATGAGCGCCGCGGTGACCGCGACCGTCGCCGCGGTCGCGCTGGCGCTCGGCGGCGGCGCGCAGGACGCCCGCCTGAGCGAGCGCCAGCTCGTCGGCCAGCGCCTCGTCGCCGGCTTCGAGGGCACCGAGGTACCGGCGGACGTCCGGCGCCGGATCGAGGGCGGGGGGCTCGCCGGGGTGATCCTGTTCGACACCAACTTCGCCGGCGCCTCCGGCGCGGCCGACCTGATCGAGGAGCTGCAGTCGATCCCCCGCCCCCCGGGGCTGCGCCAGCCGCTGCTGGTGATGATCGACCAGGAGGGCGGCCTCGTGAAGCGGTTGCCCGGCCCGCCCGACCTCTCGGCGGCCGAGATGGGCGCGGCCGGGAAGGGGACCTGCCGGAGCCAGGGCGAGGCGACCGGGCGGATGCTGCGCGACGTCGGCTTCAACGTCGACCTCGCCCCGGTGCTCGACGTCGGGCGACCGGGCTCGGCGATCGAGTCGGAGGGACGGTCGTTCGGCGGCGACCCGAAGCGCGTCTCACGCTGCGCGGGGGCGTTCGCCGCGGCGCTCGAGCGCCAGGGCGTGGCGCCCACCGCGAAGCACTTCCCGGGAATCGGCGCGGCGGCCGTCAACACCGACGACGCCGTGCAGCGCATCGATCTGGGGGCTCGCGAGCTGCGGCGGGTCGACGAGCTGCCCTACGACCGCTTCGTCGGCGACGGCGGGGCCGGCCGCCTGGTGATGGTCTCGAGCGCCGTCTATCCGGCCTTCTCCGAGCGCCCGGCGGCGCTGACCCGCTCGCTGGCGAGCGAGGAGCTGCGCGACCGGCTCGGCTTCCGCGGCGTCTCGATCACCGATGCGCTCGAGACCGCGAGCACCGCCGCGTTCGGCGGCCCGACCGAGGCGGCCAAGCGCGCCGCGCGCGCCGGCACCGACCTGCTCCTGTTCACGAGCGCGGACGCGGCGTTCCGCGCCGGGCGCTCGCTGCGGGCGCTGCTGAGGCGACGCGGATCGCAGCGCCGGTTCGCGACCTCGGTCGCGCGGGTGCTCGATCTGCGGGCTCGGGTCGGAGGCTGAAGACCGGCGCGGATCAGTTGCGCGCGCGGGGGTCGATGTAGACGCCGTCGATGAGCGAGGTCGCCGGGCCGAGCGTGGTGAGCTTCACTCGCACCGCCCCGAGGCCGGTCTGCGGGTCGAGGTCGAAGTCGTCCTCGTCGAGACCGAAGCGCCCGGTCGCGTCCCAGCGCCGGTCGACGCCGAGCAATGACGGCAGGCGCCCGACGCGGGCGTTCGTATCGGCCTCCAGGACGTCGACGCGGATCAGGGACCCGAGGCCGCGGAGCGCGCCGGTCGCCTGGCCGAACATGCGGCCGTGCGTGTAGCCGGGGGCGACGCAGATCGGTGGCGAGGTGGCCGAACCGCCGGCCGGGAGCGACAACGAGGCGCCCCAGCCGTCGGGTGAGACATCGGCGACCACGGAGGCGCCGCGCTGCAGCGTCCACCCGTTCGCGCTCGAGTCGAAGTCGCCGCCAGGGGCAAGGAAGTAGGAGCCGTCGTCGCCCCACTCGAGGAAGGGCTGCTCGCGGGGCGCTTCGCCCTGGCAGTCGGCGGCCGAGGCCGGGGCGGCGGACAGCATGACGACGAGCAGGCCCAGCGCAGCGGCGATCGCGAATCTCAACGGAGGTCTCCCTTGCTTTGTGGATGACGGCGTCGGCCGTGCGCCGACTGACCCGTTATCGGTCGCCGCGGGCGGTCCGCACAACCGGGCTGGACAGATGTCCATGCCCGTTGTCGTCGGAGTAGCGCATGGAGGTGAGCCGGTGGATCAGGGCGTCGACCACCCGGGGGTCGAACTGGGTGCCGGCGTTCTCGCGCAGCTCGGCGAGCGCCTCGGAACGCGAGAGAGCCGGGCGGTAGACCCGGTCGGTGGTCATCGCGTTGTAGGCGTCGCAGCAGAAGATGATCCGCGACTCGATCGGGATCTCGGTGCCGGCCAGCCCGTCGGGATAGCCGTGACCGTCGAAGCGCTCGTGCGACCAGCGCACGATCTCGCCGACGCGGCTCATCAGGCCGCCGATGCGGTCCAGCATCCGCTGCCCCTCGATCGTGTGGGTCTTGATCACCTCCCACTCGGCGTCGGTGAGCGGCCCGGCCTTCTGGATGATCTCGTTCGGGGTCGCGATCTTGCCGACGTCATGGAGGAGGGCGCCGAACTCGACGAGGCGGCGCTGGGTCGGGGTCAGGTCGAAGTCCGCCGCCACCGCGACGGCGAGCTCCGCGACCCCGCGGATGTGGGCCGCGGTGTAGGCATCGTCGTGCTCGACCACCTCGCCGAGCACCCGCGCCGTGCCGCGGTAGGCCTCGCTGAGCTCGAGCAGGGACGAGAGGCGCTCGTCGCGTTCGCGCGCGAACACCGCCAGCAGCAGGAAGAGCGGCCAGCTGAGCGCGACCGCCGCCGGCTCGACCGTCGCGGCGAGGGCGATCCCGAAGCCGAGCGGCGAGAGGAGCACGTCGACGAAGTAGATCCAGGCGCTCTCGCTCAGCTGCTCGGCCAGCGGCGCGCCGCCGTGAAGCATCTCCCTCGCCCTGGAGGCGAGCGTGTCGACGATCAGCTGGGCCGCCAGCGCGGCGACCAGCACCCCGACCGCGACCCCGTCGGCGGGAGGGCTGTCGGCGAGCACCAGGACGACCGCCGGCCCGAGCGAGAACCAGGAGTCGCCGAGCGCGTTCAGCAGCCGCGACGGGCGGCGCGTCCCCTGCGCGACGTCGACCGAGCGCCCGATGAGCAGGGCCGCGGCGACCACCAGCGGCACGAGCGCAGGCGGGATCACGAACAGCGCCGGCACGAACGCGAGCTGGAGCGGCATCGTGTAGCAGGAGCCGACCTGGAAGACGACGCGGGAGGCCAGCGCGAGCCCGCCGAGCACGAGCACGAGCTCGCCGGCGTCGAAGCCCTCCGTGCCGGGAGCGAGGACCGCGAGCGCGACGGCGGCGAGCGCGAACGCCCCGCCGACGATCAGCTCGCTGCGGAGCTCGCGGGCGGCGAGGGCCCGGGCAGGCCGTGCTTGCGACGCGGCGAGCAGCCGCTGTACCTCCGGGGATTGCTCAGGGGCAGGCCTCAGCCACATGGGCGTCCTTCCCTTCCATCGACGCCTTCCGAGCTCGGCTTTAGTGCGGCGGCGTGAGGTGCTTGAGCGGCTTCTCGAGCAGTCGCGCCATCGCCGCCGCCCCGTCGAAGGTCAGGTGCAGCCCGTCGGGCTGAAACCAGGCCGGATGGCCGGCGCTGAACTTGACCCAGTCGAGCAGCACCGTGCGGTTCTTGTGCTTGCGCGCCTGGCTGCGGACGACGTCGGCGTCGTGGCCCGAGACGCCTCCGGTCTCGCGCGGGGTGACGAGGCCGAGGGTGCGCTTCTTGCCGACGATGTCGAGCGCCTTGCGGATGTCGCCCTTGCTGACGTAGCCGTTCGAACCCAGGGCGACGACCACCAGCCGCGGCAGGTGATCCTCGCGCTTCAGTGCCCGGATCAACGCCAGGCCCTCGGGCCACTGGCGACAGCCCCGCGCGTTGGCCTTGTAGCCGACCGTGGCGAGGTCGGGAAGTGCGAGCAGCATCGGCGAGTCGCCGATCGCGATCGGCGCCCGGCCCAGGGTGACGTCCTTGCGCGGCTTTTCCTGCTCAACCCCGCCGCAGGCGGCGGTCGCGACCTCCGCACCGAGGGCGGTGAGCGCGAGCACGGCAACCAGCGCGGCCATCCGCCGTCCCGTCACCCCTGCTGACCACCCATGAACTAGCATCGCCGCTCGTTTCCAGGGGGAACCTACCTGCTCCGGGCTCCCGACCCGACGGCGCCTCGCACCCCGATGCTCTTCCCGACGATCGAGTTCGCGATCTTCTTCCCGGTCGTCCTGGCCCTCTCGTGGCTGCTGATGCCGCGCCAGCCGCTGTGGAAGCCGTTCATCGTCCTCGCGAGCTACGTCTTCTACGCGGCCGCCGACCCGCGCTTCTGCCTCCTGCTGGCCGGGATCACGGTCGGCAACCAGATCGCGGCGGTGATGATCTCCAGGTCCGACGACGACCGGCGCCGCCAGCGGATCTGCGCCGCCGCGGTCGTTCTCGACCTGCTCCTGCTCGGCGTGTTCAAGTACTACGCCTTCTTCGTCACCGACGTCGGCGACGTGCTCGACTCGATCGCGCTCGGCATGCCGCTGCCGCTGCTGACGATCGCGCTCCCCATCGGGATCAGCTTCTTCACCTTCCAGGCGATCACCTACGTCGTCGACGTCAAGCGCGGCGACGCCGAGCCGGCTTCGCTGATCGACGCGGCGATCTACCTCAGCTTCTTCCCCCACCTGGTCGCGGGGCCGATCGTCAGGGCGAGCGAGTTCCTGCCCCAGCTGCGCGCCCCGCGGGACCCGCGCCGGGTCGCCGTCGGCGCCGGATTGGTGCTGATCGGCCTGGGGCTGCTCAAGAAGGTGCTGATCGCCGACACCCTGGCGCGCGAGATCGTCGACCCGGTGTTCGGGGTTCCCGAGGCCTACTTCGCCCCCGACGCGATCCTGGCGACGCTCGCCTACGCGGTGCAGATCTACTGCGACTTCTCCGGCTACACGGACATCGCGATCGGCCTCGCCCTGCTCCTCGGGTTCATCTTCCCGCAGAACTTCCGCAGCCCCTACCGGGCGACCGGGTTTCGCGACTTCTGGCGCCGCTGGCACATGACCCTGTCGCGCTTCCTGCGGGACTACCTCTACATCCCGCTCGGCGGCAGCCGCGGCGGCCGCCTCTTCACGTACCGCAACCTGATGATCACGATGGTGCTCGGCGGCCTCTGGCACGGCGCCGCCTGGACCTTCGTCCTCTGGGGCGCCTTCCACGGGGCGATGCTGGTCACCGAGCATGCGCTCGACGGGCGGATCGGGCGCCGGACGCCCGTCTGGCTGCGCTGGCTCGGCACCTTCGCCGCCGTCTGCTTCGGCTGGATCCTGTTCCGATCGCCGGACCTCGACGTCTTCTGGGCCTTCCTCGGGCGCCTGTTCGACTTCGGCCCGGCGACGCTGTGGACCGCGCCGGTGGTGATCGCGGTGGTCGCGGTGATCGGAATCCAGCTGCTGCCGCCGCGCCCGCTGGAGCGCCTGCAGCTGCGCATCGAGCGCCTGCAGCCCCTCGCCCTCGCGGTGGCGCTCGCCGCGGTCATCCTCGTCGTCGGCGCCACGGTCCCGAGCCAGGGCGTGCCACCCTTCATCTACTTCCAGTTCTAGGACCGGCGGGCACCGTGAACTCACATCGCGACGACAGCGAGATGAGCCGTTTCGAGCGGCTCGGCCACCGCAGCTACAGCGCCCGCGACGCGGTCGGGGCGGTGGCGCTGGTCGCGTTGCTGCTGGTGCTGTTCTCCGGCGGTTCGATCCGCGACGCGGCGGCGCAGATCGACCCGGGGGTGGGTCGCGACATCGTCGAGGCCGTCGGCACGCCGACGGAATGGGTCGCCGACCGGCTGCCGCTCCAGAACGCCCAGCACGAGCTCACGGGCGGGCTCTCGCCCGACACCGAGCTGGCCGGCGGCGGCTTCGACCCCGCCGCGACCACGACGGGCGGCGAGGGGCGGGTGCCGGCGGTCACCGCCGACGCCTTCGACCCGGCGGCGATCGGCGCCCCAGCGCCCCCGAAGGAGGAGCTCGGCACGCTCCTCGTCACCGGAGACTCGCTCTCGACCCCGCTGGATACGGAGCTCGCCCGCCGGCTCGCCCCCGAGGGCGTCGAGGTCGCTCGCGAGCCGCACCTGGGGACCGGGATCTCCAACTCCGCCGTCGTCGACTGGGGCCGGCTCTCCGCGAGCGAGGTGGCCGCCGAGCACCCGGACGCCGTGGTCGTCTTCATCGGCGCCAACGAGGGCTACGGGATGCCGGGCCCGGACGGCGAGGAGGTCGAGTGTTGCGGTCCCGACTACGCCGCGGTCTACGCGAACCGGGTCCGCCAGGTGATGGACACCTTCCGCCAGGACGGAGAGGCGAAGGTCTACTGGCTCACGGTGATGACCCCGCGCGACGCCGACGCCGCGCGGGTGAGCAAGGTCGTCAACGCCGCGGTCCGGGTCGCCGCCCAGCCGTGGGCCGACCAGGTGCGGATCGTCGACACCGTGGACGTGTTCACGCCCGGCGAGCGCTACACGGACTCGATCGAGGTCGACGGGCAGGAGACGATCGTTCGCGAATCGGACGGGATCCACCTGAACGAGGCGGGCTCGTCGATCGCGGCCGAGCTGGTGCTCGACCGGATCGACGAGGACTTCGAGTACTAGCGCGCCCGATTGTCGACTTGAGCACACCCCATGTGCTCAATGCGCCAACAGTGCCCTAGGCCCGCCGCAAACGCCTGGGTGTTGGCCCCGGCGCCGAGTGTCATCTCATCCACCTCTGAGGTGGATCAGATGTCGCTCGGCGGCCGTTCGGTTCCGTCGAACGACGAACTAGGTGTTCTCCGCGAAGGTCTGCTTGAACTTCTTCGAGCCCTTCACGCACTTCGCCTTGGCGTTGAACTGCTGAGGGGAGGAGTCGAGGATCTTCTCGCTGCACGAGTAGCCCTTGACCGAGTTGCACTTGCCGTCGGCGCCGCCGTTGTCGTGGCGGCACGCGTGAAACTTCTTGACCAGCTTCTTGCCCTTGTCACAGCTCAGGTTGCTGACCTTGAGCGTGTAGACGTAGGAGGCGCCGAGGTGGCGCTGCTCGTCTGGCGTCAGCGAGCAGCCGGACTTGGCCCCACCGCCGGCGGCATGCTTGGCCCCCGCCGGGAGTGCGGCGAGCGCGACGATCGCGAGGGCGCAGGTGAGCGCCGCCCCGAGCTTGAATCCTGCCTTCATCAATACCTCCGTATCGGGCCCCTGGACTGACGGCGCGATTCTAGACTTCCGCGAGCAGGGCGCCCAGGCGCTCGAGCGAGCGCCGCGCCTCGCGCCCGCCGGGCGCCGCCGCCAGCAGCCCGCCGGCGGCCTTGCCGAGCACGCCGCCCGGAAGCGCGAACTCGTTCTCGTACTCGAACCGGGTCCCGCCGTTCTCGGGCGCCAGCCGGTAGACGACGTTCGCGGTCGATCCCGCCGGGCCGTCGCCGGCCCAGCGGGCGAGCCGCGGGGCGTCCGCCTCGACCACCCGCCAGCGCACGTCGAACCCCTTGCCGGCGAGGCGCAGGCGCTGCGTGAACTCGTCGCCGTCCTCGAGCGTCCCCGTCCCGGCCCCCTCGTAGGAGTCGTGGGTCGTCACCCACCGCTCGAGCAGCGAGGGATCCATGACGACCTCCCAGACGCGCTCCGGCGGCGCGCCGAGCACGATCGACTCGCGGACGCTGCGGCTCATGAGCTCGCCGACGCAACCGAGTCGATCGCCTCCGCCAGCACCGCGTCGAGGCGCGCCGGCCGGGTCTCGAACAGCTTCGCCCCGCTCGGGTCGGTGACCACGGTCGGGGTCGTGAGCCCGAGGCTGATCTCGGTCGCGACCTCCCGGTTGCCCGAGGTCACGGCGCCGGCGCCGGCGGCGACCGTGGCCGGGCGCGCGACCTGCGGACGACATGCGGATCTGGCGCGGCGGGCGGCGGCCGAGGGCGTACGCCATCTCGTCGACCAGGTCCAGGTGGCTGACGATCTGCGGCCCGCCGATCTGGATCTCGCGCCCGGCCGACTCGGGCACGTCGAGGGCCTCGCGCAGGTAGTCGACGACGTCGGAGGAGCCGATCGGCTGGGTCTTGGTGTGCAGCCAGCCCGGCGCCGGGAAGACGGGCAGCCGCTGGACGATTCCGCGCAGGAGCTCGTAGGACTCGCTCCCGGGCCCGATCACCATCGCGGCCCGGAAGTAGGTCAGCGGCGGTCCCTCGGCGGCGAGCGCCGCGGCGACCTCGTGGCGCGAGGACAGGTGCCGGGAGGTCGAGTCGTCGCCGAGCCCGCCGAGGTAGATGACGCGCTCGACGCCGGCCGCCTTCGCGGCCCGGGCGAAGCGCGCCGCCGCCGCGCGCTCGATCGCCGGGTAGTCGTCTTCGCCGGAGATCATGTGGACGAGGAAGTAGGCGGTGTGGACGCCGTCGAGCGCCTCAGCGAGCCCGGCCGAGCCCGTGAGGTCGGCGACCGCGAGCTCGCAGCCCGCCGCCTCGAGGCTGGTCGCGGCGCCGGCCTCGGGGGCGCGGACCAGGCAGCGGACCTCGTAGCCGTCCTCGAGCAGCCGCCGCGCGAGCAGGCCGCCGATGAAGCCGGTCGCGCCGGTGACCAGGATCCGCTTGCCGGTCGTCGAGCTCATGTCCGGCTCATTCTGGCCGACCCGGGTCGACGATCTCGCCGGCGAGCGAGCCGACCCGCGACGGCGGCAGGTCCAGCGCAGCGAGGGAACGCAGAAAGCCGTTGCAGACCAGCTCGTGGATGCGCAGCTGGGTCGTGCCGTAGAGCCAGGCGCCGAAGCGCGCGAAGCGCCCGGAGCCGCGCAGCCAGGGGTAGAAGTTGCGCACCTCGAGGCGCACGTCGAGGGTCTCCTCGACGGCGTCGGTGTCCGGCGGCTGCGGGCGGTGCACCACGATGCGCAGGAAGCCGCCCTGGTCGCGACCCTCGCGCGCGACGAGGACCCCGCGCTCGATCTTCCAGGTCACGGAGCCGTGATCGGGGGCGAGCTCGTACTCGGGGGCGGCGAAGCGCAGCAGCGGCAGCCGCCGGGTCAGCAACACGACCGAGCGGGCGTCGGGCTCGTAGACGACGCGGATCAGGCTCAGCGTGACCCGGCTGATCCAGCGCCAGTACGAGCGCCCGAGCCGTTCCAGGTAGGGCGGGCTCCAGAGCTCGTCGAGGAGCTCGCGGCGCACGGTCACGCGCGCCTCCTGCACGGAGGCGACCGCGCCGGTCTCGGGGACGCGCTCGGCCTCCTCCGCTCGCACCAGCTCGACCGAGGCCGACCGGCCGCTCTTGGTTCGCAGCAGGGCCACGCGCCGTACACCTACCACGCGGGAGCGGTTGCGAACCCCGCCGGGTCAGCGCGAGCTCAGCAGCCGGGCGCTCATGCCGGAACCTCGGCCGGGGCCGGATCGCCGCGCCGGCACGCCGCGGTGCTCGGCGGGGTCGAAGCGCCGCAGGGCGCGTGCGAAGCGGAAGCTGAAGTCGGGCCACAGCGACGTGTTGAGCCCGTTGCGGTCGAGGTACCAGCTCGAGCATCCGCCCTCGAGCCACACGGTGCCCTTCATGCGCCGCTGGATCGCCTCGTTCCACCGCCGCTCGGCGTCCGCGCTCACCTCGAGCGTCCCGAGGCCCTGGTCGCGCAGGTGGCCGAGCGCCTGAAGCACGTAGTCGGCCTGCGCCTCTGCCATGTAGACGACCGAGTTGTGCCCCAGGCCGGTGTTCGGGCCCGAGCAGGAGGAAGAGGTTGGGAAAGCCGGCGATCATGGTCCCGCGGTGGGCCCGCGGGCTTCCGTCCCAGTGCTCGGCCAGCGAGCGGCCGTCGCCGTCGCTGATCCGGTCGGCGATCGGCATGTCGAGGACGTGGAAGCCGGTCCCCAGGATGATCGTGTCGACCTCGCGCTCGGCTCCGTCGGCGGTCACGATCGAGCGCTCGCGGACCTCCGCGATCCCATCGCAGACGACCTCGACGTTGTCCTCGCCGAGCGCCGGCAGGTAGTCGTTGGCGACCAGGATCCGCTTGCAGCCGGGCAGGTAGTCCGGGGTGAGCTTCGCCCGCAGGTCGCGGATCGCCGACCTGGCGGCGCAGGTGCGCCTCCCCCACCTTGCGCAGGAGCGGCGCGAACGCGACCCGGAGCATCGGGATCGCGATGGCCTCGCGGGCCCAGTAGATCGGCCGCGCGCGTCAGCCGCTGCACGGCCGGGAAGCGCCGGTAGGCCGCGCGCTCGAGGCGCGTGATCCGCCGGTCGCGGCGCGGCATCACCCAGGGAGCGGTGCGCTGGAAGAGGTGCAGCGCAGAGACCCGGGGCTGGATCTGCGGGACGAACTGGATCGCGCTGGCGCCCGTGCCGATCACGGCGACGCGCTCGCCGTCGAGCTCGTGGTCGTGATCCCAGGTGGCGGAGTGGAAGATCGTGCCCTCGAAGTCGCGCAACCCGGGGATCTCGGGCAGCTTCGGCTCGTGCAGCGGCCCCGCGCCGGCGACCAGCGTGCGGGCGAGCAGCGGGCCGGTCGAGGTCTCCAGGTGCCAGCGCCCGCGCTCGTCGTCCCAGCGGGCGCTCTCGACCTCGCAGCCGAAGCGCACGTGCTCGAGCAGCCCCTCGTCGGCCGCGACCCGGCGCAGGTACTCGCGGATCTCCGGCTGAGCCGAGAAGGTCGAGCTCCAATTCGGGTTGGGCGCGAAGGAGAACGAGTAGACGTGGCTCGGGACGTCGCAGCGACACCCCGGGATAGGTGTTCTCGCGCCAGGTCCCGCCGACCTCCCGGGCGCGCTCCAAGATGACGAAGTCGGTGCGGCCCGCCCGCCGCAGGCGGGAGGCCATCGCCAGGCCGGAGAAGCCGCTGCCGACGATCGCGATCTCGATTTCCTGCTGGTCGTTCATGCGGGATACACCTCGGTTACATGAGTGTAAGTTACGGTGGTGTAACCTAGCACACCGTGACCGCGAACGCCACCCGCAAGCGCATGAGCGCCGACGAGCGTCGCGAGCAGCTCCTCGACGTGACCAAGGAAATCGTCGGTGAGCAGGGATTTCATGCGGTCTCCATCGAGGCCGTCGCGCGCGGGGCCGGGATCACGCGGCCGGTGGTCTACGAGCACTTCGGCGACCTCCCCGGCCTGCTCGAGGCGATGGTCGAGCGCGAAGGGGCGCGGGCGCTGGGGCAGCTCGCGACCGTGCTCCCGACGCGGCTCGCTCCCGGCGCCAGCCCCCGCGAGGACCTGCTCGGCGCCCTGCGCGGATACCTGGAGGCCGTGAGCGCCGATCCCGTCACCTGGCGCCTGGTGCTGATGCCCCCGGAGGGCGCCCCGCCGGTGCTGCGCGAGCGGATCACCGCCGGCCGCGACGCGGTGGTCGCGACGCTGGCCGAGGTCGTCCGCCCGGGCCTCGGGCCCGGGACCGAGTCCCCGGACCCCCAGCTGACGGCGCGCACGCTCTCCGCGGTCGCCGACGAGGCCGCCCGGCTGCTGCTCACCGATCCTCGAGACCTACCCGATCGAGCGCCTCGTCGGCCACGCCGACTGGCTCCTGAGCCGGCTCGAGCCGACCGGATAGCGTTCCGGCGTGCTCGCGATCGTGATCGTCGCCGTCGCCGTCCTGGCGATCGCCGCCTTCGTCTGGCTGACCTACAACCGGATGGTGGCCAAGCGCCAGGCCGCCGAGTCGAGCTGGGCGCAGATCGACGTCGCCCTGCGCCGCCGCCACGACCTGATCCCGGTGCTGGTCGAGTCGGTGAAGGGCTACGCAGCGCACGAGCGCGCGACGTTCGAGAACGTCAGCGAGGCCCGCAGCGAGGCGATCGCCGCCGAGGGCCCGCGCCGCCAGGCCGCCGCCGAGGGCACGCTCGGGCGGGCTGCCGATCGGGTCCTGGTCGTGGCCGAGGCCTATCCGGAGCTCGAGGCGAGCGCCAACTTCGCCCGCCTGCAGGCGGACCTGCGCGAGGCCGAGGACCAGATCGCGATCACGCGCCGGGTCTACAACGACACGGTCGAGACCTACAACACCCTGATCCAGGTCTTCCCGGCGGTGATCGTCGCCCGCGTGTTCGGCTTCAAACGACGCGAGTTCTTCGACGCCCCGGCCGAGGCCGAGG
The DNA here is from genome assembly GCA_963729065.1 of uncultured Solirubrobacterales bacterium. GTDB lineage: Bacteria > Actinomycetota > Thermoleophilia > Solirubrobacterales > 70-9 > WHSW01. The sequence continues at coordinate 79,279 of CAVSMS010000004.1, read as the reverse complement.
CGGCGCCTGAGGTCAGCCTCGCGCCGGACCCGGCGCCGTGATCGCCAGGCGCTCGATCGCGGCGCTCGCCGTGCTCGCGGCGGCGCTGGTCCTCGCCTCCCCCGCCGCCGCCGACAGCGCCGACATCACCGACGCCGACGTCGCCCTGCGGCTGGCGCCGAACGGCGACCTGCTGGTGACGGAGGAGCTGCGCTTCGACTACGACGGGCACTTCGAGGGCTCCTACCGCGACATCAACCTCAACTTCGGCGAGCAGATCGGCGACGTCTCGGTCGCCCAGTCCGGCCAGCGGTTCGCCCCCGGCGGCGCCACCGGGCTCGGGAGCTTCGACCGGCCCGGCGTCTTCGGGGTGACCTCGTTCTCCGACGGGGCGCGGATCGTCTGGCACTTCCGGGCCACCGACGAGGAGCGGACCACGGTGCTCTCCTACCGGGTGCGCGGCGCGGTCGTCGCCTACGACGACGTGCTCGACATCGGCTGGGCGGTATGGGGCGACCAGTGGGACTTCGACCTCGACCACCTGACCGCGAGCTTCACCAACCCGGCGCTCGATCCCGACGATCCGCTCTACCGCGTCTGGGGCCACCCCCGCGACGTCGAGGGCGTCACCGTGCGCGGCGACGGGCGCGCGACCCTCGAGGCCGAGGACGTCAACAGCGGCACCGGGGTCGAGCTGCGGGTGACGATGCCGCGCAACCCGAACGCTGCCTATCCCGGCGCACGCCAGGGTGACGGCGAGGGTCTGCCGGGGATCCTCGCCGACGAGCAGGACCTCGACGACGACTTCAACTCGCCCTTCAACCGCGCGAAGCGGTTCGTCGCCGACCACGCCCTGCTGCTGGCGCTGGTGATCGCCGCGCTGGCGGCCGCGGCCGTGTTCGTCTGCCGGTGGATGGCCCGCGAGCGCGATGTCGGCGTCCCCGAGTACCTGCCCGAGCCGCCCGACGACGCGTCCCCGGCACTCGCCTACGGCCTCGCCCGCGAGGGGGGCGACAGCTCCGACACGGTGCTCGCCACCCTGCTCGACCTGACCGACCGCGGCTACTACGAGACCAGCGAGGCGACCACCGGCGAGGAGAAGCTCGACCTGGCGCTGAAGCAGGCGGCCGAGCGCCCGGCCGGCGAGCTCACCGGCTACGAACGCCAGGTCCTGGACTTCTTCGACAAGCTCCTGGACGGCGAGCAGGTCCCGCTCAGCGAGATGAAGGACAAGGTCCCGCAGCACTCGGAGGTCTGGCGCGGGCGCTGGGAGCGCATGACCGAGCAGCTCGACGGAGCCGAGAGCGGCGAGCTCGCCTGGGACCGGGACCTCAACTGGGCCCGGTGGCTGGTGGCCGCCGGGGCGGCGGTGCTGTTCGCGGTGGTCATCCTCGCCGACCTCTCGGTGAACGACGAGTGGCTGGCGCCCTCGATCGTCGCCGGGCTGACGCTCGCCGGCATCCTGGCCCTGCCCGCGACCGGCTTCAAGCGCGTCGACCCGGCCCACCGCGAGCGCACCGCCCGCTGGGAGTCGTTCGCCCGCTGGACCGAGGACTTCCCGCGCCTTTCCGACGATCCGCCGGCGACGCTCGCGCTCTGGAAGCGGATCCTCGTCTACGGCGTGGCCTTCGGCACGGCGGAGCGGATGATCGCCTCCGGCCGGATCCCCGAGCCGGTCGTGGCGAGCGCGTCCGACGGGACCGCCGGCTGGTACGCGTACGCGTTCACCGGGGGCCTCCACGGGAGCGCGTTCGACGGGTCGGGCTTCAGCTCCGCGTTCGCCTCCCAGGTCGCCCCGCAGAGCTCCTCGAGCGGCGGTGGCGGCGGCTTCTCCGGCGGCGGTGGCGGGTTCTCCGGCGGCGGTGGCGGCGGCTCCTGGTAGGGCGACCGGCGCCTGCGAACGGTTACTGTTTTCTTACCCGGGCCAGGATGGTCCCGGCGGGCCGACGGAGGTTAGGTTGCATCGTCACGACGGCGCCAAGGAGAGCGCCACAGCGCGGCTGTTGTCTGATCCGCCGCTGCTCGATCGGCTCACCTGGCGCGAGGGGATCCGCCCCGAGACGCTGATCTCGCGCGACCGCGGCCTGATCGCGCGCACCTTCGGGAGCCTGTACCTGATCGGCGCCGTGGTGGGGCTGCTGATCATCGTCTTCGGCGAGGGCGAGAACCGCGACACGGCCGCCCTGGCCGCGATCACCGTCTCGGCGCTCGTGCTCGGCGCCGTGTGCTTCGTCGTCTACCGCCACCTGCCCGCCACCTTCTTCCAGGGCATGCTCGTCCTCGGCACCCTGCTGATCACGGGGGCGGCCGCGGCCGCCTCGCCCGGCTCCGAGGCCGTCTACGGGTTCTTCTACGTCTGGGTGGTGTTCGCCGCGTTCCTCTTCTTCCCGCGACGGTCGGCGACGCTGCAGGCGCTGTTCGCCGCGCTCGCCTACGCGGCGGTGCTCGCCGCCGAGGACTCGCCGTTCGCCGCGACGCTGGTGCTGAGCGCGGTCGCCACCCTCGGCGCCACCGCGGCGATCATCGGGATCCTGATGAACCGGCTCGAAACGGTTGCCGTGGGCCTCGCGACGGACGCCCACACCGACCCGGTGACCGCGATCGGCAACCGGCGCGACTTCGACCAGCGGATCGCCCTCGAGCTCGACCGCGCCGAGCGCCACGGGCGGCCGCTGTCGCTGGTGATCTGCGACCTCGACCGCTTCAAGGCGGTCAACGACGCGCTCGGGCACGAGGAGGGCGACGTGGCGCTGCGCCGCGCCGCGGCGGCGATCGGCGCCGCAGTGCGCACCGTCGATGCGGTCGCCCGGCTCGGCGGCGAGGAGTTCGGGGTGATCCTGCCGGAGACCTCGCTCGAGCCGGCGACCCGGATCGCCGAGCGGATCCGCGCGTCGGTGAGCGACGAGTTCCGCTCGTATGCCTTCAAGCTCACGGCGAGCTGCGGCGTCGCGTGCACCGACGACGTCGACGGCGGGCGCGACGCGCTGTTTCGGGCCGCCGACGGAGCGCTCTACCTGGCCAAGCGGGAGGGACGCAACCGGGTGATCGCCCATCCCGTCGACGAGCCCCGGCCCGAGGCCGCGGCGGCCTGGTCGGGGGCCGAGTGAGTCAGTCGCCGGGCTGGGTGGTGGTGAGCGGGGCGTGCTCGGCGCGGGCGACGTCGAGCGTCTCGCGCAGGCCGCGCCTGACGCCGAGCTCGACCAGGCGCTGAACCGCCATCCGCACGGGCAGCACCGGGCCGACCCAGCGCGGGGCCACCACGCGCCGCGAGCGGCGCTCGATCCCGCGCTCGATCGCCTCGATGCCGAGCTCGAGCGGCGCGACCCTGGTGAACGGCCCGCCGCGGCGATCGATGCGCTCGGCGGCCTTGGTCGCAAAGCCGCGCCGCGTCATGTCCGTGTCGAGCTCGGCGAAGTAGCCGACGCCGACCCGGGCGCCGTACGGCCGCAGCTCGATCCGCAACGTGTTGCCGAGCGCCTCCACCGCCGCCTTCGAGGCGTTGTAGGCGCCCAGCAGCGGCGGGTGCACGGCAGCCGCGAGCGAGGCGATGGCGAGCGCGTAGCCGCGGTCGTGCGAGATGTGCGGTCCGGCGGCGCGCAGGGTGTAGTAGACGCCGGTGACGTTCACGGCGAGGGTGCGCTCGAAGATCTCGGGGTCGCCGCCGACGAGCGGGAGCTGGGACGCCACGCCTGCGTTCGCGACCACCACGTCGAGGCCGCCGAGCTCGCCCACGGCCGCCTCGACGGTCGCCTCCACCTGCTCGCGATCGCTGACGTCGCACTCGTGCCACGGCGCCCCGCCGCACTCGGCCGCGACGGCGCCAGCGCCTCGGGCTCGAGCCCGGCGAGCGCCACGCGGGCACCGCGCACGTGCAGGCGCCGCGCGGTGCCGGCGCCGATTCCGCGCGCCGCGCCGGTGATCAGGACGCGGCGTCCGGCGAGCGTCACGTGAGCAGCTTCGCCTTCATCCGCTCGAACTCCTCGTCGGAGATCGCGCCCTTCTCCTTCAGGTCGGCGAGCTTGGCGACCTCGTCGGCCGTGGAGGTGCCCGCCGTTTCACGGATGTAGGAGTCCATCTGCTGCTGGGCCTCGGCCTGGGCCGCCAGCGCCCGCTCGCGCATCCCGCCGCCCCGCACGATCAGGTAGATGAGGCCGGTGAGAAAGGGGATGAAGACCAAAAAGAGGACCCAGACTGCCTTGGCGAGCCCCGAGACCTCGTCGTCGCGGAACAGGTCGGAGAGGATCGTGATCAGGATCCAGATCCAGATCACGACGAAGAAGACCGAGAGGACTGTGAGCAGCGCCTCTCCCAGTCCGAAGTCAGCGATCAGCATCGATTCGATTCCCTTTCAGGTCAGGCCGTGGGCGAGGGGATCGTATCCGCGACCGGCGGCGGCACCGGCTCGCGATAATCCACGTAGCGGTCTGCGCGCCGCCGCCACACGCCCTCGCCGGGCCCGGGCGCCCCGGCGGCCCGCAGCGCGGCGGCGTTGGGCCGATACCAGGTGGTGACCGGGATCTCGTCGACGACGTGGACCAGATCCGGTCGCTCGGACTCCGCCAGCACGGCGAGCGCGCCGCTGAGGTCCTCGGCGTCGAGCTCCAAACCGGGGCGCAGGGTCACGGCCGCAACCGCGAGCGAGGCCTCCGGGTCGCCGGTGGGCACGCCGTAGACGGCCGCGAGGTCGATCGCGTCGAGGTCCCCCAGGGCGTCGAGGATCGGGAAGGAGGCGACGGACCCGTGCTCGGTGCGGATCAGGGCCGTCACGTGGTCGACCAGCCACAGGTCGCCGTCGTCGTCGGCCCGGAACAGGTCCCCGGTGGCGACCCAGGCGTCGCCGGGCTCGAAGAGGCCCCGCAGGGGGCTCTCGCTGGGCGAGACGACCCCGCGCCGGCGCGTGAGCAGCATCCCGACCTCGCCGGGCAGGCACTCGATCGCGAACCCGTCGGCGCGCTCGCGCAGGCGGCCCTCGGCGATGTCGTAGGCGGCGAGCCTGACCTCGGCGCTGCCCGGCAGCGGTCGCCCCTTGCAGCCTGGCTTGTGGCCGCTGAGGTTGACGAGGATCGCCTCCCCCTCGGTCGGCGCGTAGAACTCGAGCACCCTGGCCGGCGCGAAGCGGCGGTCGACTCGACGCCACAGCCCCCGCGGCATCCCGGCGCCGATGAAGAGCCGCACCGGGTGGTGGCGCTCGTTGGGATCGGACGGCGCGGCGGCGATCTCGCGCAGCATCGTCCACGTGTAGGAGGCGACCGTGATCCCGTAGCGCCGCACCTCCTCCCAGAAGGTCGCGGGGTCGAAGTCGCGGGCGAGCGCCAGCCGCGACCCGCCCGCGATCGCGCCGCCCATGCTCATCAGCAGCCCTGACGGGTGGTAGATCGGCGTCACGGCGTAGATCGTGTCGTCGTCGGAGAGCGCCGCCGCCGAGGCGGTCGCGAACGCCGACAGCGCCCAGCGTCCGTTCGTGACCCGGTTCGCGCGCACCCGCTCGCCCTCGCCGGTGAAGAGGATGAAGGCGAGGTCGCCGGCGCGGCCCGGATTGGCCTCGTACCAGGCCGGCAGCTCGACCCGGTCGGGGTCGATGCGCTCCATGTCGATCACGCCGCGGCCGAGGTCGCGCTCCTCGCCGCCGCCGCCCAGCACCAGGACCTCCGCCGCCCCCGCCTCGCGGGCGCGGGCGGCGAGCTCGGGGTCGGCGACGATCCGCGAGACCCCGCCGAGGTCCGCCTCGCGTCCCACGGGGCCGTCGGGCCGCATCAGAACCGCGATCGCGCCCAGGCGGTTGAGCGCCGCAACCACCGAGAGCCCGCTGGGGCGGGTGCCCATGAGCACGCCGATGTGCTCGCCCTGGCGCACCCCCAGCGAGAGCAGCCCCCGGACGACGTTGTCGATCCGCCGCTTGACCGCCTCGTGGTGGTAGGCGCGGTCCTCGAACAGGAAGAACTCCGACTCCGGTGCCCGGCGCGCCTGTTCGTCGAGCAACAGCCCGAGCGAGACCCGGGTCCCGGGCTCCAGCCGGCCCAGGCGCGCCAGCCTGGGGAGCTGCCCGGTGACCTCCTCGGCGAGCACGCGCACGCCGCCGACGGTTCGCGAGGCGGCGCCCGCGACCGAGCGGGCCAGGCCCCCGCCCACGCCGGCGGCGAGCTCGAGGCCGAAGCCGAGCCGGGTGCCGACGCCGGGCGCCTCGGGCTCCGGCTCGTCGTCGCCCACCCGCCGGATCCCCGGCGGGAGCTCGGCGTCCTCGCCCGAGCGCCACCGGGTCCACGCGGCGACCGCCGGCCAGCTGGTCGACGTCGCCGTGGAGCCCACCACGAGCCCGAAGTGGCCGGCCCGCAGGGTGAGCTCGTAGACCTCGGCCCCGGGCGCCGCGCGCGTGATCGCCCGCACGGCGGGGGCGGGCGCGATCTCGTCGACCTCGCCGACCACCGTCAGCACCGGGCAGAGGATGTCGGCCAGCGTCACGGTGCGGTCCTCGATCACGAAGCCGCCCTGGAGCATCCGGTTGTGCGCGATGAACTGGCGCATGAAGTCGGCGACCGCGGGCCCGGGCCAGGCGACCCACCCCTCCCCCATCAGGAAGCGGCGCTGGCGCTCGCGCGGCAGCAGCGCCTCGCGGTCGTGCAGCTGGAGGATGAAGTCGACCTGCTGGCGCAGCGACTTCACCGGGTCGAGCAGGCGAAACCCGGTGCGGCTCATCCACGCCGGCACCGCGGAGCGCCCGAAGACCCCGGCGAGCAGCCCCGCGGCGGACTCGGCGACCTCCTCGGGGATCCCGAGAGGGAGAGCTCCGCGCGTGTCGACCGGGCTGCCGAACGCGATCACGCTGTCGAGGCCCGTGCCGCGCAGGTACGCGGCCGCCTGGTAGCAGAACATCCCGCCCTGCGAATAGCCGCTGAGGTGGACGTCGCGCCCGGTCGCCTCGCGCACCCGCGCGACCGCCTCGGCGACGGCGACCACGTGGTCGGCGAGGTCGCGCTCGAGCCCGCCCTCCTCGCGCTCGGGAGCCCCGAAGTCGACGACCCACGGGTCGGCGCCGTGCTCGTGCAGGATCGAGACCGCGCTCGAAGCCGGGGAGACGTCGTAGACGTCGGCGGCGAGCATCATCGGCGGCACCAGCAGCACCGGCGCCCCGGCCGCCTGCTCCGGGTAGTAGTGGCGCAGCCGGTAGATCGCTCCCTCGGAGGCGACCTCGTACGGGGACGGCTCCTCGTCGGTCTCGAGGCCCCCGAACCGCGCCACCTCGAAGGCGTTCTGCGCCGCGGCGCCGAGACGGGATGCGGGCTTGGCGATCGGATCGGGTAGGAGGCCGATTTGCGCAAGCTACCGCTGCCGCAGCGGTGGTGCGTAGACTCGAAGCCTGTCGACGAGAGGAAAGAAGCGATGGCGAACATCAGCGCAGAACAGGTGATCGAGGCCGCTCAGGCGTTGGGCAAGGACGAGTTCAGCCGTGGCGACCTCGCCGAGCAACTGGGCGTGGAGAAGCAGGACATCAAGGCCGGCTTCCGCCGGGCCCGCCACGACGGCAAGCTCGAGAAGGTCCGCGACGACGAGGAAAACACCGGCTACTTCAAGCTCACCTGAGCCCGAGGTCCTAACCCGGCGCCTCGGCGCCCCGCGGCGCGGGCCGCGGGGTGACCGACGCGATCAGCTGCTCGGAGCGTCGCGCGTCGGCCGGCTCCGTTCGGCGTAGCAGCACGACCGCGAGCACGATCCCCAGCAGCACCAGCGCGGCCGAGATCTTCAGGCTGGTGCCGAGGGCTGAGACGAATGCCTCGCGCACGGCGTGCACGACCGCGTCCGCGTCACTGCCGGAGATCTGATCGAGCGTGTGCTTGGCGCCGGGGGTGCCCGAGAGCACCCCCTCGAGTTCCTGGGCCTGGTCGCGGCTGATCGTCACGCCCGCCTTCCCGACCTCGTCGACCGTGCGCTCGGTCTGCAGCTCGCTGAAGATCGCTCCGGTGACGGCGACCCCCATCGTCGCCCCGAGGCCGCTCAGCGTCACGAGCAGGCCCGACGCGGCGCCCGCGTGGTCGCGCGACACCGCGTTCATCGCCGCCAGGTTCATCGGGGTCAGCGCGAGGCCGATGCCGAAGCCCATGATTGCGGTCGGCAGCCAGAGCTCCGCGTAGGTGGTCTCGAGCGACAGGGTCGAGATCCAGAAGATGGCGATCACCATCGCGACCAGGCCGATGACGATCGGCGGCCGCGGCCCGACCTGCGCTGCGATCCGGCCGCCGAGCGGCGACCCGACCACCATCAGCCCCGTGAGCGGCAGGAGCAGGAGCCCGGTCTCGGTCGGCGAGTAGCCGAGGATCTCCTGGAAGTAAGCGGGCAGGAAGAACAGCAGCGCGCCGAACGAGAAGTCGATGACGAAGATCGTCGTCGTCGCCCCGGTGAAGTTGCGGCGTTTGAAGAAGTCGAAGTTGACGAGCGGGTTGGCCGTCCGCCGCTCGACCACGGCGAAGACGGCGAACAGCGCGAGGCCCCCGACGAACAGCGCGATGATCGCCGGCGAGCCCCACCCCCAGGTCGCTCCCTGGATCAGCGCCAGGGTGATCGCGGTGAGCCCCGTGACGGTGAGCAGCGCGCCCGGGATGTCGACCCGGCGGGGCGCGCGACGGGTCGCGCGACTCGGGCGTGGCGCGCAGCGCGAGGACGACGATCAGGATCGAGAAGATGATGTTGACGGCGAAGATCCAGCGCCAGCTGAGCTCCCCGGTCAGCAGCCCGCCGATCAGGACCCCGGCCCCCGAGACGAGCTCGGTCGCAGCCCCCCACATGCCGATCGCGAACCCGCGGCGCTCGCCGGTGAACACGTTGGTGAGCAGCGACATCGACGACGGCATCAGCAACGCGCCGCCGATCCCCGAGAGCGCGATCCCGGCGATCAGGACCTGCACGTCCGGCGCCACCGCGGCGATCGCCGAGCCGCCGGCGAACAGGGCCGACCCGAGGACGAGCATCCGCCGGCGGCCGAACACGTCGGCGAGCCTGCCCGCGGCGATCAGGAAGGCCGCGAACGGGATGTAGAAGGCGGTCACCGTCCACTGGAGTTCGGCGAGCGAGGCGTCGAACTCGGCGTGGATGGTCGGCAGCGCGACGACGATCGCGGCCGTCGGCAGCTGCACGATCCCGGCCGCGGCGACCACCGCCACCAGCGTCTGGGTCCGGGCGCGGGACGTCATCGCGCGATCCTAATCCGGTGGCGAGCGTTCGGAGAGCGGTTGGCGGATTGAGCACACCTGATGTGCTCAAGGCGACAATCGAGGACGTTGGGGCCCGGCTAGCCGGGCCGACCGGTCGCGAACGCGAGCATCGCGACGTCGTCGGGGATCTGGTCCGTTCCGTACTCCTCGGCGATCTGGGCGAGGCAGGCGTCGGCGGCCGAAGGGGCGCGCGAGAACACCCCACGGAGGCGCGCGAGCCCGGCGAGCAGGTCGTCGCCGCGGCGCTCGATCAGCCCGTCGGTGTAGAGCAGCAGCAGGCTGCCGCGGGGAACGTCGACCTCGTGCGTGCGGAACTCCTCCTGATCGAGGATCCCGATCGGCGCGGTGCCGCGGCCGTCGAGGTCCTCGACGTGACCGTCGGGGAACCGCAGGAGCGCGGGCGGATGCCCGGCGCGCACGTACTCGGCGACCTCGGTCTCGGGGTCGTAGTGGAGGTGGAACACGGTCGCCATCTCCGGGCGGTCGGACTCCTTGAACATGGCGTCGAGCCGCTTCATTGCCTCGTCGGGCGGGTACCCCTCGGCGACCACCGCGCGCAGCGCCGGGCGCATGCGGCCCATGATCGAGGCGGCGCGGATCCCGCGGCCGGCGACGTCGCCGATCGTGATCGCCACCGTGCCGTCCTCGAGGGCGACGACCTCGTACCAGTCGCCGCCCACCTCGAGCCCCGGCGCGGCGGGCTCGTACCGGGCGGCGAGGTCGATCCCCTCGAGCTCGGGTAGCGACTGGGGCAGCAGCGAACGCTGCAGCACGACGGCGGCCTCGTGCTCGCGCTTGAACAGCATCGAGTTGTCGATCGCGAGCGCCGCGCGGCGCGCGAGGTCCTCGGCGAGCTCGAGGTCGTGCTCCGTCGTAGTGCCTGCCGGACTCCGCGGCTACGAACGAGACGGCGCCGATCGAGCGCCCCCTGGCGACCAGGGGGACGATCATCACGGAGACGAGCCCCAGCTCGCGCATGATCCGCAGGTGCTCGGGGTCCTGCGCCGACCGGGCCAGCATCTCGTCGTCGATCTCGGAGTAGAGCTCCGAGCGGCCGGTGCGGATCACGTTCGGGACTCCCGTCGCGGCCTCCGGGTCGATCGGATAGCTCGAGCGGAGCTCGGCGGCCAACCTGATCCGGTTGGGGTCGGAGTGCGCGACGGCGACGTTGCGCAGCGCGCCGTCGTCGTCGACCAGCTCGATCCCGCACCAGTCGGCGATCCTGGGCACGGAGAGGTCGGCGAGCTCGGCAAGCGCCGCGTCCGGGTCCAGGGTGCCGGCGAGCAGCTCGCTCGCATCGGCGAGGAAGGCCAGCCGCCCGGTGGTCTGGCGCTGGACCTCGTACAGGCGGGCGCGCTCGAGGGTGTGGGCGGCCTGCTGCGCAGCGGCCGAGAGGAAGGCGCGCTCCTGGACGTCGAACTCGCGCACCCGGAAGAAGCTGAGCGAGATCGCCCCGAACGGCTCGTTCCCGACCGAGAGCGGAATCACGGCAAGCGCCTGGAACCGCTCCACCCCCGACCCGCGGAGCGCGGGGAAGCGCTCGCCGAGCTGTTCGGGGGAGGTCGTCCAGACGCCCTCCCCGCTGCGCACGGCGACGGACATCGGCAGGTCGGCCTCGACCGGGAAGCTCTCCCATCCCGAGAGCCCCTGGGCCGTGTGGCCGACGCTCCCGACGAGGTCGATGTGCGTCCCGGTCGGAGTTGACGAGGCCCACGGCGCCGGCGTCGGCGCCGAGCGCCGCGACGGCCTGGTCGAGCAGCACGTCGAGAGCACGCTCGGTCGTGATCTCCTTGGAGAGCGCCGAGGTCAGCGCCTGCAGCCGCGACGCCAGCGTCAGAGTGCGATGGCGATCGCTGATGTCGCGGGCGATCATCGAGGCGCCGACGACCTCGCCGTCGGGTCCGCGGATCGGCGAGACCGTCAGCGAGACGACGATCTGACGGCCGTCCTTGGTCATCCGCTCGGTCTCGTAGTGCTCGATCCGCTCGCCGGTGAGCACCTGGTCGAGGATCCGCCGCTCCTCGCCGAGCCGGTGGGGCGGGATCAGGATCGAGACCGGGCTACCGATCGCCTCGTCCTCCGTGTAGCCGTAGGTTCGCTCTGCGCCCCGGGGTTCCAGCTCGTGATCACCCCGTCGGTGTCCTTGCTCAGGATCGCGTCGTCGGAGGACTCGACGATCGCCGCGAACCGCTCCAGGGCGATCTGCGGCGTTTCGCCTCGAAGGGGGTCGGGCAAGCCTAGGAGCTCTCCGCGCCGCCCGGCGCCAGAGCGGCGACCGCCTCGTCGTCGCTCTCGGCGACGACGATCCGGTCGGACAGCTCGGCGAGGTCGAGCAGACGGTGGACCGGCGACCCGGGGACGAGCACGACCACGAGCCGGCCACGGAGCTCCTTGGAGGCCGAGAGCAGCTGCTTGAGGCCGCTCGAGTCCATGAAGGGGACGCCGACCAGGTTCAAGACCACCCCGTCACCGCCGGCCGCGATCTGCGCGCGCAGCGCGGCGGCCAGGGCGTCGGCGGTCTCGAGGTCGACCTCGCCCTCGGCGACGACGATCGCTACCTCGCCGCGCCTGCTGGTCGCGAGCCGCAGCCCGACCGCCGCGTCGCCCATCAGGCGCCCGCCCCGTCGGCGGCGAAGCTCATCGAGACGGTGAGGCCCTGGTCGGAGGAGTCGAAGCGCACGTCGCCGGCGAGCTTCGTGATCAGCGAGATCCCGAGCCCGAGGCCCTTGCTGTCGAGGTTCGGCCGCATTCCGGTGCCGTTGTCGGCGATCGTGACCAGGAGCTTGCTGCGCTCGACCCGCGCCCGGACCATGATCGTCCCGGGGTCGCGATCGCGAAAAGCGTGGGTCACCGCGTTCGACACGGCCTCGCTCACGGCGAGCTTGACGTCGGCCTCCGGCGCGCCCGCCCGGCGGGCGACCGCGGCGACCGCGTGCCGCGCGACCCGCACGCTGGTCGGCTCCGAGCGCAGCTCGATGTCGAGCTCGGAGCTGTCCTGCTTGCTCGCGATCATCCTCGAAGTATGGCCGCGCAGGTCGCCGAACGCTGAATGGCTGCTCTCAGGCAGCCGGCAACCGCTCGAAGGTGAGCCGGTAGTGCTCGAGCAGCTGGCGCTCGAAGCACACACTGTTCGCGCTCACCCCGGAGGTGAACGCAAGCCGGAAGTCCGAGCTGGTCAGCCAGCGGGGCACGAGCCGGGCCTTGAGCAGCGTCTTGTGCAGGCTGCGCTCACCGAAGCGCGCGCCGCCACTGGCGGATCGTCTCGATGTAGTCCAGCCGGCCGCTGACCGCGTCGACGGCCCGGAAGTGCGGCGCGGCGCTCTCGATGATCTGCTCCTTGCCGAAGGGCAGAAACGAGCCCGGGAACTGGCGCTGCATCAGCGCCAGGTACCAGGCGTCGGAGTCGCGGGGCGCGTCGATGTCCGCCTCGTCGGGATCGATCATGTTCGGCCCGAAGACCATCGTCTGCAGGTAAAACCGCCCGCCCTCGGGGAGCAGCCCGGCGACGTTTCCGAACAGGTCCGCGTAGATCTGGCTCTGGCGGCCGGCGCGGTAGTCCTCCACCGAGCAGAAGTGCTCGAAGGCGCCGAGGCTGGCGACGGCGTCGAACCCGCCGAAGGTCTCCCGGGTCACCTCCCGGGCGTCGGCGATCCGCGCGTCGAGGCCGTGGTGCCTGCAGGCGTCCGCCTGCGCCCCCGAGAGCGTCACCCCGAGGCCCGTGGCCGAGCGGCTGCGGATGAAGTTGAGCAGCGGCCCCCATCCGCAACCCAGGTCGAGCACCCGGCGCCCGGGCTCGATCCCGATCCGCTCGGCGACGTACTGATGCTTTCGCCGTTGCGCCTCCTCGAGCGTGAGCGCGAAGTCGCCGTCGTACTTGGCGCCGCTGAAGTCGGCCATCTCCCCGAGGCTGAGCCGGAAGATGCGGTCGATGAGCGAGTAGGTGAACTCGAGGTCCTTGCGGTCGGCCACGGCGCGACATTATGCGGCTCTTGGCGGAAGTGGAGATCGAACACGGCGACGCGGCCGACGCAGGGGCCCTGCTGGCGCTCTTCGACCAGGCGGTCGCCTGGCTCGTCTCCCGCGGCCAGACGGGGCAGTGGGGCTCGAAGCCGTTCTCGGCGATCCCGGCGCGGCGCCGGCAGGTCGACCGCTGGGCCGCCGGCGGGGGGCTGTGGCTGGCGCGCGATCGCGAGGGCGAAGCCGCCGGCGCCATCGTGCTCGGCGACGCGCCCGACTACGTCCCCCCTCCCGAGGTGCCCGAGCTGTACGTGATCGTCCTGCTGACCGCGCCGAGCCGGCGCGGGCAGGGGGTCGGGGCGCTGCTGATCGACCACGCCGCGGAGCTCGCCCGACCGCGAGGGGGCCGCGCGGCTGCGGGTCGACTGCTGGGCGGGCGTGCCAGAGCTCCAGGCCGCCTACGAGCGGCTCGGCTTCACCCGCGTCGGCGGCTTCGAGGTCCGCGGTTGGCCCGGGGCGATCCTCACCCGGCCGCTGGGCCGCATCTAGTAGACGAGGACGGCGGTGCCGATCCCGGCGAAGTCGTAGACCTCGCGCGCCTCCGGCACCGGCACGCGGACGCAGCCGTGCGAGGCCGGGTACGGCGGCACGTCCGGGTACTCGTGGAAGGCGATCCCCTGGTTGAAGTAGGAGGCGAGCGGCAGCCAGACCTGAAACGGGACCGACCAGGAGCGCAGCTCCTTGCGGAAGACCTCGTACCGCCCCGCCGGGGTCGGCGTGGCGGGCGCGCCGCTCGAGACGTGGATCGCGTGCCGCACCCTGTCCTTGGTGATCAGCAGGGCGACGCCCTTCTCGCGGTAGACCTCGATCCGGCGCGCCGGGCCCTTGCGTCCCGGCTTCGGCCGGTGGGCCCTCGCCAGTGCCGCGGTGGTCGCCGGGCCGACGATGCCGTCGCGCTCGAGCCCGTTCCAGGCCTGGAAGGCGATCACCGCCTGATGGGTCCGATAGCCCGCGACCCCGTCGACCGCGTTACGCGGAAGGAACCGCAGCTTCGCGAGCCGCTGCTGGACGGCGCGCGTGTCCGGGCTCTTCGCCCCCCGCGGGTTCGCGCCCGGCGGCGGTCCCTTGGCGGGCTGCGCGTAGTCGGCGCGCTCGACGGCCGGCTCGACTGGCTGCCCGTCGACAAGCACCCTCACCGACTCGACTCCGTCGAGCTGGGTCAGGGTGTAGGTGAGCTGGCCGACCCGGGCGTCGAGCTCCGCGTCCTGATCGGCGCTCCGCGTCGCGGCAGCGGCGCCGAGCCCGTCGTCGAACTCGTCGGAGAGCTCGACGGTGACCGTGCCACCGTCGCCCTCCGAGACGTCCTCGAGCCGGACGCCGTCGGGGATCTGGCTGCGCAGCGCGATGTCGGCGTCGTCGGCGTCGCCCGGGCGCGGCCCGCGCAGGAGCTCCTCGGTCACCTGCTCGAGCTGCGACCCGCCGCCGGGCAGGGCCCGCTCGACCTTGCGGAACTGCTCCCCGGCGGTGTAGTAGAGGTCGACCGCGTCCTCGTCGCCGTCCTCGGGCGGCTCCTCGGCCGTGGTCGTCTCCGCCGGCGCCGGCGCGGGCTCGTCGACCTCCGTGGTGGTCGAGGAGGTGCTCTCCTCCGAGCCGCCGCAGCCGGCGGCCGCGAGCGCGAGCGCGAGCGCCGCGGCGAGGGCGAGCGGTCTCATCCGAGCGAGATTCGGCTCGACCGCGTCATCGCCACGCGCGGCACCCTAGATGCCGTTCCGGCGGGCGGGCCGGGTCAGCCGGGGATCTCGTAGACCGTTGCCGAGCGGGCGGGATAGGTGGCGCTGAAGCCGTCCGCGGGCACCGCGCGGTCGCCGAGCCGGCGGATCGCCGCGCCGGTCCACCGGTAGACCTCGGCGGAGCCGCCCGGGGCGATCCCGGCCAGGTCGAGGCGGCTGGTCAGCTCCTGTGAGGTCTTGTTGATCACCATGACGGTGAAGTCGCCGGCGGCGCCGCGCCGAGCGCCGTAGACCGCGAGCCGGCCCTGGTCGGCGCTCGTCGAGCGGATCCAGACGTTGCCGAACTTCGCGCCGGCGCCGTCGTAGTCGCGGTAGAGGCGGAAGGCGTCGTCGATCCGGTCCCCGTCGTCGGGCATCCCCCAGCGCGTCGCCAGGTCGAGGCCCTCCCGGGCGAAGATCCCGAGCACGTCAGCCTGGATCAGCCCGTTCGTGACCGCGTCGCCGGGGACCGAGAGGTTGTACTCGGTGATCGCGAGCTTCGTGTGCCGGTAGTTGTCGGCGACCCACTCCTTCATCCGCGGGATCAGGCGGATGCGCTCGCCGATCCAGCTCGGGTCCGTGTAGGTCGGGTCCCACAGCGAGCGGGTGACGTCGGTGGTGGTGCCGCCCTGGCGGTAGTAGTGGACGTCGATGTAGTCGAGCAACCGGGTCCCGTTCCGGCGCTCTTGGGCGCGCATCCGGCGCAGGAACCACTCGACCAGCGGCACGCCTCCGTGTGCCGCCCGGTCGGGAGAGCTCGCCGAGCAGCCCTGCTCGACGTGGTCGGCGCCGCTGCAGAAGTAGTTGGGCCACCCCCACTCCGAGAACCCGACGACCTCGGCCGCCGGGTCGGCGTCCTTGACCGCCTCGGCGTAGTCGCGGGACTTGGCCCAGAGCTCGTCGTAGGTCGTCGCCTGCGGGTGCATGTCGCGATGGGTGTGGCTCCACAGGGCCGGCTCGTTGCCGAGCTCGTACAGGCTCACGCCGCCGGCCGCCGCGCCGCCGTAGCGGTTGACCAGGTTGCGGACCCAGGCGGCGCTGTACGAGGCGTCGACGGGCTTGCCGTCGCGCGCCGGGTCGCTTGGCAGCGGCGAGCCGCCCTGAAGCCCGTTGCCGCAGTTGCGGTCGAAGGGGTCGAACGAGTCCTGGGAGCCGAACACGGTCGCCGGGAAGCCGCAGGTGAACGGGTGCGCGAGCTTCGCGTCCTTCGCGACGTGTCCCATCATCGGCAGGGTCATGAGGCTGTCGGCCCCGACGGCGCGGTCCTTGTTGACGAACTCGACGTAGCCGAGGACCTTGCCGCCGGCGCACCACGAGTGGGCGTCGTTCCAGCAGTCGGCGACGTTCTCGTAGTAGTAGTCCGAGCCCGTGTTGGCCGAGCCGAGCTGCCAGTTGTAGGCGTCGGTGGTGTTCCCGCCCCAGCGATCGACGGGCAGGTCGATGCGGCGGGCGAGCGCCCGGTCGGCGAAGTTGAGCCCGTAGATCCTCGGGTCGATCGGGTGCCGGTCGGCGTTGGCGTCGACCGAGAGCGCCGGGCCGGGGGCGGCCCCCGCGGCGGGTGCGACGGCCAGCGAGGCGCACAGCGCCACGGCGACGGTGAGCGTCCTTGCCCCTCTGGTCCCCACTGTCCAAGGACGGTAGCGCGGATGATCCGGTCCGGCGATATTCCGTCTGGCGCGGCGGTCAAGGTTGCGGCGCTCTGACCGCCCACCGAGGATCGCCCAGTTGAAGCTCGTGATCGGAATCGTTCGCCCGGAGAAGGCCAACGACGTGCTCGAGGCGCTCTACCGGGCCGAGATCCGCGGCTTCTCGATGAGCCGGGTCCAGGGGCACGGCGGCGAGCTCGACCGGGTCGAGACGTATCGCGGGACCACGGTGCAGATGGGGCTCTCCGACAAGGTCCGGTTCGAGATCGCCGTCTCCGATTCGTTCGTCGAGCCGACGATCGAGGCGCTGGCGTCCGGCGCGCGGACCGGTGAGGTCGGCGACGGCAAGATCTTCGTCGTCCCGCTCGAGCGCGCGGTGCGCATCCGCACCGGCGAGGCCGACGCCCTCGCCGTCACCCCGGTGGGCCAATGAGCGGGGTCGCATTGGGGGCGGTCAACCCGGGCGACACCGCGTGGATGCTGGTCGCGACGGCGCTGGTGCTGATGATGACCCCGGCGCTGGGCCTTTTCTACGCCGGGCTCGTGCGCTCGAAGAACACCCTCAACACGTTCATGATGTGCGTTGCCGCGATCGCGGTCGCCTGCGTGACCTGGGCGGTGATCGGCTACTCGTTCGCCTTTGACGAGGGCAACGGGTTCATCGGCGGCTTCGGGCACGCCTTCCTCAACGGCGTCGACTTCGCCCCGCGCGAGGGATCGACGATCCCGCACCTGCTGTTCTTCGCCTTCCAGGCGACCTTCTGCATCATCACCACGGCCCTCGTCTCCGGCGCCGTGGTCGAGCGGATGCGCTTCGGGGCCTTCCTCGTCTTCGCCGCCCTGTGGTCGGTGCTCGTCTACGCGGTGCTCGCCCATTGGGCCTTCGGCCCGGGATGGCTGCTCGAGAACGGCACGCTCGACTTCGCCGGCGGGATCCCGGTCGAGATGGGCTCCGGGTTCTCCGCCCTCGCCGCGGCGCTCGTGGTCGGTGCCCGCAAGGACTACGGCCGCCAGGCGCTCCTGCCCCACAACGCCATCTACGTCCTGCGTCGGCGCGGGCCTGCTCTGGTTCGGCTGGTTCGGCTTCAACGGCGGCAGCGGCTTCTCGACCGGCAACTCGGGCGTGCTCGCGTTCACCAACACGCTCCTGACCCCCGCCTGCACGTTGCTGGTCTGGTTCGCGCTGGACGCGATGCGCGGCCGCCGGGTGACCGCCATCGGCGCCGCGACCGCGATCATCGTCGGCTGCGTCGGGATCACGCCCGCGGGTGGCTTCGTCAGCCCGGGCTACGCGATGCTGCTCGGAGCGCTCGTCGCCCTCCCCTGCTACGCGGTGATCGTCTGGCGGACCCGGACCCGGGTCGACGAGACGCTCGACGTGCTCGCCGCGCACGGGGTCGCCGGCCTCACCGGGATCCTCTTCATCGGCTTCTTCGCCCAGCTCTCCTGGAACGGCACGTCCGACGGGCTGCTGTTCGGCGACGCCGGACAGCTCGGCTGGCAGGCGCTCGCCGCGGTCGCGGCCCCGGCGTACGCGTTCGGCGTCACCTACGTGCTCCTGCGGCTGATCGGCGCGGTGATGCCGCTGCGCGCCGCTCCCGAGCGAGGAGGCGCTGGGCATGGACGTCACGTACCACGGCGAGGAGGCGTACGCCACGGGCGAGGGCGCGATCCTGGTCACGCCCGAGGCGGGCGTCGAGGGCGAGCGCGCGGTCGCGGACTCTCGGTAGGGGGACGGGCTGCCACGCCGGGTGGCCGGGGCGACGCGAGCCGTGGCTTGGCTGGGAGGGGGTGGGACGGGTGTGCCTTGCGGAGCGTCTGTGCCACTCGCGTGCGCACCGGCGATCAAGCGCGGAGATCCGGTAACGACTGTCGTTACGCGATCTCCACGCCTGGCTGCCGATGCGAGCAGAGCGCGCGTCACAAACGTCACGCAAGGCGCCCACTCCACCCCCTCACTGCCAAGGCCGGCCCGCGTCGCACGACCGGCGACTTGGCCGCGCTGAGGCCGGGTAACTCGGCGTTCGCCGTCCGGCGACACGGACGCGCCGGGTGCGCGACCATCCGTGGCGTGGACCGACTCGAGATCGAGACCCCGGCGGGGACGGCGCGCGCTCATCTGCACCGCGCCGGCGAGCCGCGCGGCGCGCTGGTGCTCGGCCACGGCGCCGGCGGCGGCGTCGAGGCCCCCGACCTGGTCGCGGCGACGGAGGCCGCGCTCGAGGCCGGCGTCTCGGTCGCCCTGGTCGAGCAGCCCTACCGCGTGGCCGGCAAGAGCTCGAGCCCGCCGGCGAAGAAGCTCGATCCCGCCTGGGCCGCGGTGGTGGACGAGTTGCGCTCGGGCGAGCTCGAGGGCCTGCCGCTGGTGACCGGTGGGCGCTCCGCCGGGGCCCGGGTCGCGTGCCGGACCGCGGCGGAGACCGGCGCCGACGGCGTCCTCTGCCTCGCCTTCCCGCTGCAGCCGCCGCGGCGCAAGTCCGGCGCCGAGTCGCCGAGTCGCCTGCCCGAGCTCGACGAGGTCGAGGTGCCCGTCCTCGTCGTCCAGGGCGATCGCGACCGGTTCGGGATCCCGCCCGAGGGCGAGGGGCGCACGGTGGTGCTCGTCTCCGGCGACCACGGCCTGCGAAAGGACCGCGAGGCGATCGCCACGGCGGTGCAGGAGTGGCTGCCCGGCGTGCTGGGGGTTGCCGCGCGGCGATGAGTTCCGGGCCCCGTGGCGGTCCTACCTTCAGAGAACCGAAGCGAAGGAGACCCCATGTTCAAGGACACCCCGGCCTACAGCGGCTTCGCCGTCGACGACCTCGAGCGCGCGCGTGAGTTCTACGGCGACACGCTCGGAATCGAGACGACGGTGCTCGGCGACGACCTGCTCCAGCTCGACATCGCCGGCGACCGGCCGACCCTGATCTACCGCAAGCCCGACTTCGTCCCCGCGACCTACACGGTCCTCAACTTCCCGGTCGAGGACGTCGAGGCGCGCGGTCGACGCGCTCGCCGAGCGCGGCGTCAGCCTCGAGCGCTACGAGGGCACCGACCAGGACGACAAGGGCATCTCCCGCGCCGAGGGCGGCCCGGTGATCGCGTGGTTCACCGACCCCGCGGGCAACATCCTCTCGGTCCACGAGGCGCAGTAGCCGCCGCTCAGGGGAGCAGGCTGCCGCCGGGCGGGCGGATCCAGAGGGACTCCGCGCGCTCGGCGACCGTCTCCGGGTCGAGCTCGGCGACGGTCGCCGCGCCGCGCTCGCGCATCAACGCGGCGAGCGAGTCCCAGGCGGCGGCGACCGCGCCCACGCGACTGCGGTGCCCGAGGCCGGTGGCCTGGCGGAGCTCGCCGGCGCGGTCGGCCACCTGGTCGGCGGTGAGCTCGCCGAAGGGCCGCTCGCGCCCGCCGTAGAAGACCGGGGCCGCGAGGAGGTCGGCGGTGTCGTCGCTCACGCGTCCGCCTCCGTCGCGGCCGCCACCGCAACCTGGCCGTAGGCGATCCCGCCGTCGTTGGGCGGCAGGCGCTCCGGCACGAGCGGCCGCAGGCCGGCGTCGGCCAGGAGCGCCGCGGCGCGCTCGACCAGCAGCCGGTTCTGGAACACGCCGCCGGAGAGCACCACGAGCTCCAGCCCCTCACGTTCGGCGACGAGGGCGCAGGCCTCGGCGCTCGCCCGGGCGAGGGCGGCGTGGAAGCGGGCGCCGACCCGCGCCGGCTGCGCGCCGGCGTCGAGGTCGGCGACGATCGCGAGCACGGTCTCCCGAGGATCGACGATCACCGGCCCGCCCGGGCCCGGATCGATCACCGCCATCGGGTACTCGCCCAGCCCGGCGAGGCCGGCCGCGGACTCGAGCTCGCTGGCCGCCTGGCCCTCGTAGCCGACCCGCGCGTTCACCCCGCACAGGGCGGCGACCGCGTCGAACAGCCGCCCGGCGCTCGTGGTCAGCGGCGAGTTGACCCCGGTGGCGACCAGCTCGCAGATCGCGTCCCAGCTCCGCGCGTCGACCTGCGGAGCGAGCGGCGCCGGCGGCGGCGGCCGCTCGCTGTTGGTGGCGGCGACCAGCCAGGCGCACGCCATCCGCCACGGCTCGCGCGCCGCGGCGTCGCCGCCCGGGAGCCGCACCGGGTGCAGGAACCCCGCGCGGTCGTACGCGCGCAGATCGCCCACCAGGAGCTCGCCGCCCCAGACCGTGCCGTCGGGCCCGTACCCGCTGCCGTCGAAGATCGCCCCGACCGCCGGGCCGGTCTCGCCGTGCTCTGCCAGGCAGGCGGCGAGGTGAGCGTGGTGGTGCTGGACCGCGAGCAGGTCCACGCCCTCGCGAGCCTGCGCGTAGCCGGTCGAGAGATAGTCGGGGTGCAGGTCGTGCGCGACGAGCGCCGGCTCGACCCCGAACAGGCGCTCGAAGTGCTCGACCCCCTCGCGGAACGAGCTCAGCGTCTCCCAGTTGCGCAGGTCGCCGATGTGTTGGCCAACCCAGGCGCGCTCGCCGCGAGCGAGGCAGAACGTGCTCTTGAGCTCGGCGCCGCAGCCGAGCGCCGGCCGGCTCGCGGGCACCGGCAGGGCGAGGCTCGCCGGCGCGTGGCCGCGCGAGCGCCGCAGCATCAGCGGCGCCGAGCGCAGCCCGGGCGACACCGAACGGAGCAGGGTGTCGTCGGTGCGGGTGTGGATCGGCCTGTCGTGGACCACGAACGCGTCGGCGATGGGGCTGAGGCGAGCTCGCGCATCGGCGTCCAGGTAGGCGATCGGCTCCTCGGAGACGTTGCCCGAGGTCATCACCAGCGGCGCGCCGACGTCGGCGAGCAGCAGGTGATGCAGCGGCGAGTACGGGAGCATCACCCCGAGGTCCGGGCATCCCGGCGCGACCGACGCGGCGACCGGCGCCCCGGGGCGCCGGCGAGCGACGACGATCGGCCGCACGCGGTCGGTGAGCAGGGCCTCCTCGGCCGGGGTGAGCTCGACGAGCTCGCGGGCGCTGTCGAGGTCCGGCGTCATGAGCGCGAGCGGCTTGCGCTCGCGCCCCTTGCGCTCGCGCAGGGTCGCCACCGCGCGCTCGTCGGCCGCCGCGCAGGCGAGGTGGTAGCCGCCGATCCCCTTGACCGCCAGGATCGCGCCCGCGACGAGCATCCCGGCGGCGGTCTCGATCGGGTCGCGGTCGCCCGGCCCCGGCGGGAGCGCCTCGCCGGCGGCGTCGACCAGGGCGACCCTGGGCCCGCACTCGGGGCAGGCGTTCGGCTGGGCGTGGAAGCGGCGGTCGAGCGGGTCCTCGTACTCGGCCCGGCAGCGCTCGCACATGTCGAAGGCGGCCATCGTGGTCAGCGGGCGGTCGTAGGGGACGCCGGTGACGATCGAAAAGCGGGGCCCGCAGTTGGTGCAGTTCGCAAAGGGGTAGCGATGGCGCCGGTCGGCGGGATCGAAGACCTCGGCGAGGCACTCGGCGCAGGTGGCGAAGTCCGGGGAGACGAGGGCCTCCGGGGCTCCCCCTCCCCTCGACTCGAGGATCCGGAACTCGCCCTCGCCGCGCGGCGCCGCGGACTCCACCGTCACGGCCTCGACCGCCGCCAGCGGCGGCGCGTCGGTGCGCAGCCGCGCGAGCAGCTCGTCGACCGCGGCGGGCGGGCCCTCGATCTCGAGCACCACCCCGCGCTCGTCGTTCAGCACCCAGCCGCCGAGCGCCAGCTCTGAGGCGAGCCCGTAGACGAAGGGCCGGAAGCCGACGCCCTGGACGGTGCCGGAGACGTGCGCCCGCACCCGGCGGCGGGCGAGGATCGGCCCGGCGGCGGGAGCGGCGGCCTCACTCATCTGAGGCGGCGAGCTCGATCAGCTCCCGCAGCACGTGGTACCCGGAGGCCTGGGCCTCCTGGATCCGCGGGATGTGCTGCGAGCGGGTGACGATCACGTGGTCGGCGAGCCCGTCGCCCGCGATCCGGCCGCCGTCGTAGCCGACGAACGCGACGCTCGCCATCCCCCGGCGCCGCGCCTCGGCCAGGGCCACGATCAGGTTCTCGGAGTTGCCGCTGGTCGAGAGCACGACCAGGGCGTCGCCCTCGCGTCCGTAGGCGATCACCTGGCGCTGGAAGACCTGCGCAACGCCCACGTCGTTGGCGACCGCGGTGATGATCGACGCGTCCTCGGTGAGGTCGA
Source organism: uncultured Solirubrobacterales bacterium (assembly GCA_963729065.1). Classification (GTDB taxonomy): domain Bacteria; phylum Actinomycetota; class Thermoleophilia; order Solirubrobacterales; family 70-9; genus WHSW01. Next base: position 56,603 of record CAVSMS010000004.1, on the reverse strand, counting down.
TCGCCCGGCGCGTCGGCCAACCCTGGGGCGCGGCGCGCAAGTCGGCCACGAGATCCATGGCGTCCGTGGCGGACCCGCCGTTCCCGCAGGCGAGCACCCTGCCGCCCGCGTCGAGCAGCTCCCGCAGCGCGGCGGCGGCCTCGACCAGCCCCGTCCCGGTTGTCGGTGAGGGTCTGCTCGCGCAGCTCCGAGACCTCGGCCGACTTGATCAGCACCGAGCGGCGCACGTCGTCGAGCACGGCGTCGAGGTCGTCCTCGGACTCCGCGAGGAAGGGATAGAGGAAGCTCGACGCCCCGCTGTCGTGGGTGGCCCGCGCCTCGCGGCCCTCGAGCAGCCCGCGATGGTCGAAGAACACGTGCACCAGCTCCCAGAGCACGTGGTACAGGGTCTCGACCAGCTCCTGCCGCACGAAGGGGTCCTCGCCGCCGGGAACGAACTCCCACTCGGCGCCCGCCTCGCCGAAGGCGATCGTGAGGCAGCCCCGTTCGCGGGCGAGCGCCAACGCCTCCCGCACCTCCGGATCGGCCTCGGCCTCGAACCCGACCGCGATGTCGTCGGGCTCGAGCGCGGCCGCCGCCTGGAGCCCGAGCGGGCCGCCCTCTGCCGCCAGCCCGAGGGCGGGCAGCGCGCGCTTGCCGACGATCACCGGGTGGACGAACTCAACCGCGATGTGCCGGGCGTCCGAGCGCGCGGCCGGGGAGCGCCCGAGCGCGATCAGCCGCCCGCTGCGGGCGAAGCGCTCGGCCATCCGGTGACAGCAGCGGGCGAGCGGCTCGGCCTCGCGCTCGAAGAAGCGCGCGCTGAGGTCCAGGCGAGCCTCGAGCAGCTCGCCGGTCCGGAGCGCGAGCGCGTCGGCGGTCGCCGTCCGCATCACGCCCGCCGCCGGCTAGACGGCTGCCGCGGACCGCTCGGGGACGCCGGCGAGCCACTCGCGCCACTCCTCGACGCCCTCGCCGCTGCGGGCGCTGGTGGTGAGCACGCGCGCCGACGGGTTGACGGCGTCGATGTTGGCCAGCAGGCGCTCGAGGTCGAACTCCAGGTGCGGCAGCAGGTCGATCTTGTTGACCACGACCAGCTCGCAGGCCCGGAACATGAGCGGGTACTTGAGCGGCTTGTCCTCGCCCTCGGTGACCGAGCAGATCATCACCCTGGCGTCCTCGCCCACGCGGAACTCCGCCGGGCAGACGAGGTTGCCGACGTTCTCGATCACCAGCAGGTCGAGCTCGTCCAGCGGCAGGTCGCCGAGCGCCGAGCGGACCATGTTCGCGTCCAGGTGGCACTCGCCCCCGAAGCCCGACTCGGTGTTCAGCTGCACCACCGGGACGTGCAGCGCCGCGATCCGGTCGGCGTCCATGCTCCCCTGGACGTCGCCCTCGAGCACGCCGACGCGGACCCCCTCGAGCCCGGGCAGGGCGGCCTCGAGCAGCGAGGTCTTCCCGGCCCCGGGGGCGCTCATGAAGTTGACCACCGCGACCCGGGCGCGGTCGAAGTCGTCGCGGTTGGCGCGGGCGATCGTCTGGTTCGCGTCGAGCGCGTCGGCGGCGACCTTCACCTTGGTGCGGTGCATTGCTCCTCCTCGATGGCTTCGACTTCGATCGACTCGACCTCGAGCTCGTCCCCGCGGACGACCTCGGCCCCGGCGCCCTCGCAGGCCGGGCACCGGAACTGTGGCAGCACCCACGCCCCGGCCTCGTGGCCAAGTTCGGGCTCCGGCGCCGGGTCCCACTCGTGCCCGCAGGCCTCGCAGCGCATCATGGCGTCGATCAGCTCGAGCTCGAGCCCGGCGCCGGCGCAGGCGGTGTCGCGGGAGACGATCTCGAAGTAGAACGTCAGCGACTCGGGGACGACCTGCCGCAGCGCCCCGATGCGGACGTCCACCTGCGTCACGCGGCGGCCGTCGGCGTGGCGGAGGGCGGTGTCGACGATCGCGCTGGAGATCGAGAGCTCGTGCATGTCACTCGGCGACGGCGGCCTCGGAGCGCAGCTCCTCGACGGTCTCGAGCACCAGTCCCGCGGCGCGCTCGACCGCGGCCGCGACCTCGGGCGAGAGCTCCAGCCCCATCTCCTCCCCCTCGTTGGGCTCGCAGGCGACGACCACGACCTTCCCCGGCCAGCCACCGACGGTCTTCACGAAGCGCAGCACCGTCTTCGGGTCCATCCCGTGCGGGCTGACCACCTCGCCGTCCTCGATCGTCGTGATCTCGGCGGGGTCGGGCTCGAGCACGTAGAGCGTTCCCGGCTCGCCCCCCTGGCGGCTGGTGTCCACGAGCACCAGGGCGTCGTAGCCGCGCATCACCTCGTACGCGAGGTCGAGCCCGCCGGTGCCGAAGTCGAACACGCTCACCCCGGAGGGCAGCTCGCGCTCGTCGAGCACCTTGGCGACGTGGCCGCCGAAGCCGTCGTCGCGCATCCAGGCGTTGCCGATCCCGGCGATCAGGATCTGCGGTTCCGGGCGCGCCATCAGACGGCCTCCAGCTCGCCGGCGCGGAAGAACAGGTAGCGCCCGGTCTCGCGGAACAGCTCCTGCCCCGGGTCGTCGTCGACGGTGACCGCGATGTGCGCGCCGTCCTCGTAGTCCAGATAGAGGCGCTCGATCGTCGCGGTGCGCCCGTCGAGCATCCGGTCGATGACGTCGCGGTCGGTCCCCGGCCGCAGGATCACCTTCGCCCCCTTGCGGAAGACGACCCCGTCGAGCTCGAGCTCGGCCTCGCCCGGGTTCGGGTGTCCGGGCTCCGGCGGCGGGCCTGGGTCGGGCGGAGCGCCGGGCTCGGTCCACTGCGGGACCGCAGGCGGGTCGGCGGTCTCGAGCCGCCCGTGCAGGGCGAGCAGCTGGTCGGGCGTCGCCCGCTCGGCGCGCTCGATCATCTCCCGGACCGCGGGGTCCTGGTCGGCGATCGCCGCTCGCTCGTCGTCGGAGAGCGCCTGCACGTGCAGCAGCAGCGCCTCCTCGATCTCGGTGTTGTCGAAGAGGTTGCCGAGGCTCTCCGGGGCCAGCCTCGGGTGATCGGGCAGCACGATCGCCGCCGCCAGGATCGCGTCGTCGGCCGGCGCCGCGAGGACCGGGAACGTGTTGACGTTCCGGCAGGCCTCGACCGCCGCCCCGGCCGGGCCCTCGCGCTCGAGCGGCGAGACGAAGCGGCCGGCGCCGGTCTCGACCACGACGTGCGTGGAGAGCAGGCTGCCGAGCAGCGCCTCGTTGCGCTCGAGCCCGGGCTCGACCTCGGTCGTGTTGTGGACGCAGGCACGGATCCGCCACAGGCCGGGCTCGTCGAGCGGCTCGCATCGCAGCCGTGCGCGGCCGCGCACGGTGCGGGTGCCGTCGAACTCAAACGGCTCACCGACGCCGTCGCCCAGCGTGTCGAGGGAGGCCGGCCCGAGGTGCAGCCGCCGCTCGACCGCCCGATGGCGCTCCCCCGAGGCCTGCAGGAAGCGGACCGTCGCGCGCACCTCGGCCTCGGGACCGGCGGCGAGCACGCATTCGAGGCGCAGGTGGTCGAAGGTCGTCGGCATGCCCTCGGCGTAGGCCGGCGGGTAGACGATCCCGAACGGGGTCGGGGTCGCGTTCTTGGTCGCCCCGGGCGTGTACGGGTACAGCGCGTAGCCCTCGTAGAGGAGCGAGGAGACCAACCGCTCGAGCTGCTCGCGCACCCTCAGCCCTCCCCTTCGCTCGGCGAGCAGCTCGTCGACCACCGCGTCGAAGGTCGGCAGGCCGCGCTCGACCTTGCGCCGCTGCAGCGCCGCCAGCGTCCGCCTGTCCACCGGCACCCAGGCCCGGTAGGGGTAGACGGCGTCGATCGCCCCGCGCCACACGGCGACGGGCATCTGGAACCTCGGCGAGCGGTCCCAGGGGATCTGGACGATCTGCATCCGCCCGTCATCGGATTCGTAGAAGACCGTGCCGTTGAAGTGGAAGCGAAGCGGCGCCTCGCCGTCGGCGAGCCCGTCGAAGTACTTGCTCGCGGCCAGCTCGAGGTCGTAGGTGCAGGGGACCACGAGCTCGAACTCGGTCGAGCCCTCGAACGCCGGCACCAGCGCGTCGGCCTGCGCCCAGCGGAAGTTGGTGGTGGTCGACGACCAGCGCTGCGGCTCGCCGAAGAGCTCGAACAGCCGCTCGCGGGTCTCGTCGTCGTAGCGGCGCTTGGAGGGCTCGATCGTGATCACGGCCGTGATCGCGACCGTGAACAGGCGCCGGCCGGAGTCGTCGGCGGCCCGCACGGTGAAGCTCACGGTCGGCGCCGCGGCGCGCTCGACCGGAGCGGCGCGCAGGATCTCGAACTCGGGGTCGGGCGCGCCGGCGAACGGCGAGCGCTCGAGATCGGCGTCGAGGTCCTCCACGGTCATCCGCGCGCCTTCTCCTGCAGCTCGGCGAAGAACGACTCGATCGCCCGCCCCACCCCGGGGCCGCCGGAGATGCCGTCCCACTCGACCTTGATCATCCCGACGAGCCGGTAGCACTCGTCGATCGGCGCGATCGCGTGCTGGGGCGGGTCGGACATCCGGTTGACGATCAGCGCCTCCGCGTCGGGCTCGAGGCCCATCAGCACCGGGTTCTCGGTCCGCAGCTCGCGCCAGGCCTCGATCTCGAGCTCGGACTCGGTCGCCCCCGCCGGGCTCGGGTACAGCGCGACGATCCCGCCGCTGGCGCTCGAGTCGAGGAAGAACGCGAGCCCGATCGGGATCCCGAACCCCGCCCAGACCTCGTCGGAGAGGACGAAGTCGTCGAGCCAGACCGTGCGCGTCCCGGTCGGGCGCAGCTCCGGGTCCCCGCCCCGCAGCGCCACGCAGCTCTCGCACGCGCAGAGGATCCGCCGGTCGACGAGGTGCAGGAGGTGGCGGTGGTCCGGGTCGATCGGCTTGCCGCACAGGTCGCACGCCTCGTCCGGAGCCGCGGCGGCCCCGTTGCCGGCCGCCGGGCCCGGCGAGCGCCGCAGGCGCCGCAGCCCGGCCACCATCTCTGCCTGGCGGCGGGCGGCGGTGCGAGCGTCCACCGAGTCGCTCATCGAACGCCGGCCGGCAGCGCCACGCGCGAGCCACCGGCGCCGCCGAGCAGAGGCACGGGCTCGAGCAGCAGCCGCTCGTCGTCGAGCGAGCGCCCGGCGCGGGGCAGGAAGAAGCGCCGCTCGCACGCGGGACAGACGAGCGTGCCCTCGCTCAGCTCCGCCTCGCCGAGCGCGCCCCCGCAGCCGGCGCAGCGGTCGCGGAAGGCGAGCGCGTTGCCCTCGACCTGCGCGACGATCAGCTCGACCCCGTTCACCTCGGCGGTCGTCAGCTCGCCCTCGGCGAGCCCGTCGGCGGCGGCGAGGTCGAACCAGCTCGGCGGCCGGGGATCGGCGGCCGGGGCGACCTGGACGACCGGCAGCTCCATCGACCCCGGTCCGGGGGTGGCCGGCTGCGGCGGCGGTGCCGCGCCCTCCACCACCAGGCCCTCGAGGTCGGGCGCCGCCTCGTCGAGCGCCGACTTGATCGCCAGCTCGAGCGTCGAGGACGACGCCGGGCAGCCGTCGCAGCTGCCCTCCAGGCGGATCCGGGCGACCCCGTCCTCGATCCCGAGCAGCTCGACGTTGCCGCCGTGCGACTCCATGTACGGGCGCACGCTGTCGAGTGCCTCGGCGACACGCTCGTCGAGCCCCACCGGGTAGAGGCCGTGGATGAGCATCAGGCTCGCGACCACGCCGTCGGCCGCCAGCCGCTCGCGCAGCTCGGCGGCGCGCTCGTCGGCGCCGACCAGCTCCAGGATCCGCTCGAGGCCGAGGCCGTAGACCTCGATCACGGCGGCGACCAGCTCCTCGGCCTGCGCGCGGGCGACGGGGTCGCCCACCTGCTCGAGCGCCGCGGTGAGGACCTGGACGCGTTCGATCAGCTCCTCGGGGGAGGCCGCGCCGGGCCCCGCCGTCGCGGCGGAGCCCCCGTTCTCCGTGCGCTCGCTCAGCACATCCCCGTGGGCGTGTGCATCACCTTGCGCACCTTGCCGCCGCCCGTGTACATGTGCACGCCGCACGGCAGGCACGGGTCGAAGCTGCGCACGGCGCGCATGATGTCGACGCCCTTGAAGTTCTCCGGGCCGTTCTCCTCGAAGATCGGCGTGTTCTGCACCGCGTCCTCGTAGGGGCCGGGAGTCCCGTAGACGTCGCGCACGCTCGCGTTCCACGGCGTCGGCGGGTAGGGCTGGTAGTTGGCGATCTTGCCGCCCTTGATCACCATGTGGTGCGAGAGCACGCCGCGGGCGGCCTCGTGGAAGCCGCAGCTGACCGCCTCCTCTGGAACCTTGAAGTCGTTCCAGCTCTTCGTCCGCCCGGCGCGCACCTCCACGAACGCGCGCTCCAGGCAGTGCAGCCCGATCAGCGCCGAGTAGGCCTGGTGGTAGGAGCGGGCCCGATCGCGCTCGATCGCGTTCGACTTCTCCGGCACCTTCCACTCGAGCTCCATCTCCGGGGAGCCGCCCGTCCTCGGCAGCACCATCTGGATCGACTCGCCGGTCGCCTTCGCGTAGCCGAAGTCGACCAGGCCGGCCTTCGCCGTGCACCACTGGCGCGCGAACGGGCCGCCGCCGGTGTCGCAGCAGACGTACTTGTCGTTGCGCTCGTCGTACATCCGCGGCGACACCACCCAGCTGTACTTGTCGGCGAAGTCGCGCTTCTGCGGGCGCGGGATCGTGACCTTGTTCCAGGGATGGCGCGGGTCGACCGGGTTGCCCAGCGGGTCCTGGGTGACGAGCGGGGTCTCGGTCTCCGTCCAATCGTCGAAGTACGACGACCCGAGCAGGATCCGGATCATCAGGTTGATGTCGACCAGATCGGTGGTGATCAGCTCGCCGTCGAACGCGACCCCGGGGGTGATGTAGCGCTTGTTACCCCACTCGTTCATGTTCGCGTAGTTGTAGTCGACGTAGTCCGGGTCGTCGAAGCAGCCCCAGTTGACGAGGTTGGTGTCGCGGTAGCCGACCATGTCGTACCCCGGCAGCTCCCGAAGGAAGAAGTCGTAGAGGTCGTCGTGCATCGGCACGGTCCGCTTCACGTACTCGAAATAGCGCATCAGGCGCACGTAGTAGTCGGTGAGCGTCTGGTGCGTGATATGGGCGCTGACCCCGCCGGGCATGATCGTCGACGGGTGCGTGTGCCGCCCGCCGAACAGGCAGTACATCTCGCGCGTGTAGCGCGCCACCTGGAGGGTCTCGAGGTAGAACTCGCCGGTGAACGGGTTCAGCGAGCGCATGATGTCGGCGATCGTCCGGTACCCGTGGATGTCCGAGTTCGGCGCCAGCTCCTGCTCGGCCTTCGTCAGCAGCGAGGGGTTGGTCTCCTTGACCATCTGCTCGCAGAAGTCGACGTTGCACATGCAGTCGTTGAAGATCGCGTGATCGAACATGTAGTCCGCGGTCTCGGCCAGGTTGTAGGCGAGGTCGCCCAGCGGGGGCGGCTTGACGCCGTAGGCCATGTTCTGGTTGAGGACCGAGCAGGTGCAGTGGTTGTCACCGCAGATGCCGCAGATCCGGCTGGTGATGAAGTGCGCGTCGCGCGGATCGATCCCCTTCATGAAGATGTCGAAGCCGCGGAAGATCATCGAGGTGCTGTAGCACTTGAGCACCTCCCGGTTGGAGAAGTCGATCTCCGTGTGGATGCCGAGGCTGCCGACGATCCGCGTGATCGGATCCCACGACATCTCCTTGACCATGACCTTCTGATCGCCGCGCGGTGTCTCCACTGTCGCCATCTCAGATGCCTCTCTTCCCTACGAGTAGTTGCGCGGCTGATAGCCGGTCCCGAGCCGGTCGGCGGGCTTGCGCCATTCGGGCTCGACGTCGTACTTCTTCTTGATGTTGCTGTAGCGGAAGTGCCGGTAGATGGGGCCGAAGGTGAACTTCTCCATCCGCGCGGCCATCCCGCCGGCCCTGTCCTCGTCCATGAAGGGCATGAACTTGTCGGGGAAGCCGGGCATCGTGCAGGCCATGCAGATGCCGCCCACGTTCGGGCAGCCGCCGTAGCCGTCGACCCAGCCGCGGACCGGGACGTTGCACTTCACCACCGGTCCCTTGCAGCCGAGCTTGATGAGGCAGCGCGGGTCGTCGCCGTACTCGGTGGCGAACTGGCCCTGCTCGGCGAAGCCGGCCCGGTTGCAGCCCTCGCGCACCGTGCGCCCGAACAGCCACCGCGGGCGCAGCTGCTCGTCGAGGTCCGGAACGGGCGCGCGCCCCGCGAGGTGCAGGGCGAGGTAGAGCAGCACCTCGGTCATGTTGTCCGGCTGGGCCGGGCAGCCCGGGATGTTGACCACCGGCAGCCCCGCCGAGGACTTCCAGTTCCAGCCCAGGTGGTCGGCCACCCCCATCGCGCCCGTGGGGTTGTTGCGCATCGCGGGGATGCCGCCGTAGGTCGCGCAGGTCCCGATCGCGACCACGGCCGCGGCCTTCGGCGCGAGGCGGTCGAGCCACTCGCTGGTGGTGATCGGCTGGCCGGTCTCGGGGTCGTCGCCGATCGCCGCCCAGTGGCCCTCGCCGGAGAGCTTCTCGTTCGGAATCGAGCCCTCCACGCAGAGCACGAACGGGTCGAGCTCCCCGCGCTCGGCCCGCCACCACCATTCGATGAACTCCTCCCCGTTCTCGTAGGCGAGCACCGGGTTGTGGACGATCACCTTCGGCATCCCGGGGATCGCCTGCGTGATGATGTCCTCGAGGCTCGGGTTCACGGCCGAGGTCATGGCGACCGAGTCGCCGTCGCAGGAGAGCCCTGTGGTCATCCAGATGACGTGCGCTTCCACCGCCTCGGTCTTGGCCTGATCCGGGACGACCTCAGTGTTCAGCGCCATCGCAACTCTCCTCTTTGTCCGTTCAACAGATTCGCGGCAGCGGATCGCCGGCCAGCAGGTCCATCACCCGCCGGCCGCCGAACGCCGTCTCGACCAACACCATCCCGGGCGGCTCCGCCCGGACCTCCGCAATCTCAGCGGCCTGCTCGCAGCCCGCCACTGAACGCAGCGCCTCCAGCGCCGCGGGGGCGGCCTCCGGAGAGGCCGCCACGACCATCACGCCCTCGTTGGCGACGTACATCGGGTCGATCCCGAGCAGCTCGCAGGCGCCGTTGACGTCGGGCCGCACCGGGATCGCCGCCTCGGCGACCGAGACCCCGACACCCGAGGCGCGCGCCAGCTCGTTGAGCACCGTCGCGACCCCGCCACGGGTCGCGTCGCGCATGACCCGCAGCCCGGGACCGGCGGCGTCGAGCAGCGCGTCGGCGACCGGCCACAGGGAGCGCGTGTCGGACTCGATCTCGGCGTCGAGGCCGAGCTCGCCGCGGGCGAGCATGATCGCCGTGCCGTGCTCGCCGATCGTCCGCGAGACCAGCACCCGGTCGCCGGGCTCCAGCGCCGCCGGCGAGAGCCGGGCGCGGGAGTCGACCAGGCCGACCCCGGTGGTGGCGACGAACATGCCGTCCGCGTGGCCGCGCTCGACCACCTTCGTGTCGCCGGTGACCACCGAGACCCCGGCGGCGCTCGCGGCCGACGCGATCGCCTCGACCTCGGCCCGCAGGACGTCGGCCTCGAGCCCCTCCTCGAGCACCAGCCCGAGGCTGAGCGCGAGCGCGCTCGCCCCGGCCGCGGCGAGGTCGTTCACGGTGCCGTTCACGGCCAGCTCGCCGATCGACCCGCCGGGGAAGCGCAGCGGCTGGACCACGTAGGTGTCCGTGGTCATCGCGAGCTCGGTCCCGCCGGCGGTGACGCGGCCCGCGTCGGCGAGCTCGTCGAGCACCTCGGATGCGAACGCCGGCGCCAGCAGGCCCTCGATCAGCGTCTGCGTCGCCTTGCCGCCGGCGCCGTGGGCCATGGTGATCCGCTGGTCCTTGAAGCGCGGGCGCTTGGAGCGCGTGGTCTCGATGATCTCGAGGATCCGCTGCTCGCGACCCTCGGCGGCCTGGGTGGTCACGCGACCGCCTCCGGGCTCGAGACGCGGGCGTACCGGCCGTAGTTGTAGTACGCGGCGCAGGCGCCTTCGGGGGAGACCATGCAGGTGCCGATCGCGTGCTCGGGCGTGCACGCGGTGCCGAAGACCTTGCACTCCCAGGGCTTGATCACGCCCTTGAGCACCTCGCCGCACTGGCAGGCCTTCGGGTCGGCGACGCGGACCCCGGGGACCTCGTAGCGCAGCTCGGCGTCGAGGTCCGCGTAGGCCTCGGAGAGCTTCAGCGCGCTCTGGGAGATGAAGCCGAGCCCGCGCCACTCGAAGTGCGGCCGCAGCTCGAAGACCTCGGCCATCACCGAGAGCGCCGCGGGGTTGCCCTCGTACGGGACGACGCGCTTGTACTGGTTCTCGACCTCCGCGCGCCCCTCGGCGAGCTGGGCCAGGATCATGCGGATCGACTGCAGGATGTCCAGCGGCTCGAAGCCCGCCGTGACCAGCGGCTTGCCGTAGTCGGCGGGGATGAACTCGAACGGCCGCGCGCCGACGATCGTCGACACGTGGCCGGGTCCGATGAACCCGTCGAGCCGCAGGTCGGGCGACTCGAGCAGCGCGCGCAGCGGCGGCACGATCGTCACGTGGCTGCACATGCAGAGGAAGTTCGGGACCCCCTCCGCCTTGGCGCGCTTGAGCGTCAGGGCGGTCGACGGCGCGGTGGTCTCGAATCCGATCGCGAAGAAGACCACGGTGCGGTCCGGGTTCTCCTTCGCGATCCGCAGCGCGTCGAGCGGCGAGTAGACCATGCGGATGTCGCAGCCGGACGCCTTCGCGTCGAGGAAGGTGCCGTCGGACCCGGGGACGCGCATCATGTCGCCGAAGCAGGTGAGGATCACGCCGGGCTCGCGGGCGAGCGCGATCCCGTCGTCGACCCGGCCCATCGGGATCACGCAGACCGGGCACCCGGGGCCGTGGACGAGCTCGACCTGCTCGGGGAGCAGGTCGTCGATGCCGTACTTGTAGATCGAGTGCGTGTGCCCGCCGCAGACCTCCATCAGCTTGTAGTGACGGCCGGGCTCGGCGATCGAGAGGATCTCCCCGGACAGCGCCCGGCCCAGCTCGGCATCCCGGAACTCGTCGACGAACCTCATGCGGCCACCTCCTCCGCTTCGCGTCCGGGGGTGCCGCGTGGCTCATGCGCGATCGCCGTGCCCGCGTGGACCAGGAGCTCGTCGCCGGCCTCGACCGGGAGCACCAGCGCGATCTCGATCGTCCGGTGGTCGCCGCCCTCGTCCGCGCAGAGCGCCAGCTCGCGCTCGGCGTCGATCCTCAGCACCGTCATCGGCTCGGCGACGTCGCCGCAGGTGACGCAGTGCTCGTCGGTGCAGGAGGGCGCTGAGGGAGAACGATCGGTCACTCGATCACGCTCGCCCGGAGCTCCTCGAGCTCCTGCTCGTAGTCCTCGCCCATGCCCTCGAGCATCTTGCGGGTCGCCGCCGCCTCGGCCTCGTCGACCTTCGAGATCGCGAACCCGACGTGGATCAGGACCCAGTCGCCGGGGCCGGCGCCGCTCCCGTCCTCGTCGAGGAGCCCGATGTTGACGTTGCGCTTGACCCCCGCGACGTCGACTCTGGCGAGCCGGTTCGGCTCATCGACGATCTCCAAGATCTGGCCCGGTATGGCCAAACACACGAGGCGGTTCACCTCCGGAGGGTTGATCCGTGCGTAGCCCGATTCCCCGCGCGCAACCTATGGGCGTGGGGCAGGCGACGTAAGTGTCGCCCGCAAGGTGTCAAATACACCTACCGGGTAGTGAAGTACGCACCTACCGGCGCGAGCCGCTCAGGGGGAGCCCGCGTCGAGCCCGTTGCGCATGTGCGCCGCCTCGAGGTGCGCAGCCCGCCGTCCGGTGATCGCTCGGCGGCGCCTGTGCGTCGGCGACAGCCGACGCGCCTTCAGGTAGCGGTCGAGGAAGGAGTCGATCCGCCGCTCGCCCTCGGCGAGGTCGGTGGCACTGCGGTCGAGCTCCTCGACCCCGAGGTCGGTGAGTCGGTAGACGCGCTTGCGCGGCCCGGTCTCCGAGCGCTGCCAGTCCGAGCGCACCAGCCCGGCGGATTCCAGCCGGCGGAGCGCTCGGTAGAGCGCCCCGGGGTCGGAGTGGTCGAAGCCGAACGCTCCGAGGCTGTCGGCGAGTTGGTATCCGTGTGCCTCCCCCTCGCGAAGGAGGAGCAGCAGGCAGGGCCGCAGGAAGTCCTTGGGCAGGCCCGAGCTCAGCGCGTGAGGCATGCTCTTCCTGGCCCCGCTACGACGATGACCTTCTCCTTCCCACCGCGATCTGCAGCGCGGCGAGTCTACACCCACGCACGGGTCCTTCCCCCGGCGTCGGCGGCCGTCGCGCTGCTGGCGTCGCTCGCCCTCGCCGGCGCGGCCGGCGCGATGCCGTGGGACCAGCCCGGGGTCGTGCCGCCGGGCGAGACTCCGCCGGCGCAGAGCCCAGATCCGTCCTGCCTCGAGAGCTACGCGGACGACCGGCCGCAGGGAGGCGAGCGGCTCGAGTTCGGAATCGGACCGCGGCTGGCCGGTGAGAGCGGCGCCTCGCAGACCACTCCGCTGGTCGCGGAGAACAAGCGCCGGCGCGACCGGGCCCTGCTCGAGCTCAAGGGCCGGCGCCCGATGCGGGTCCGGCTCAACCGGCTCTTCTCGGCCGACGGCAGCGCCGGCATCGCGGACTTTGCGCGCATGGCCCGCCACTACGGGTCGCTCGGCTTCGACGTCGAGCTCCAGGTGCGCTACCACCCGGCCCCCGAGCACGACGGCGATATCGAGGCCTGGCTCGACTACGTCCGTCGCGTCGTGCGCGCCTTCGGGCCGATCGAGCACGTGGTCTCGCTGCAGATCACCAACGAGGTGAACATCTCCCTCTCCCCCAACACCTCCGACGGCGCGTACGCGAACGCCGTCGAGGCTCTCGCCCGCGGCGTCCCGGCGGCGGCGCGCGAGGCCCGGCGGCGCGGCTTCGACCAGCTCACCACGGGGTTCAACTACGCCTGGCGCTTCGGCGACGCCGACGCGGACTTCTGGCGAGCGGTCGGGGCGGCCGGCGGCAAGCGGCTGCGCCGGGCGACCGACTGGGTCGGGATCGACGCCTACCCGGGCACCTTCGTCCCCGCTACCGTCTCCGACCCCGGCGACGCCCTGCTCGAGGCCGTGGCCCAGGTGCGCGAGTGCTACATGCCGCTCGCCGGCCTCGGCCGCCGGATCCCGATCCACCTCGAGGAGCTCGGCTACCCGACCGGCCCCGGCCGCAGCGAGGAGACGCAGGCAACGGTGTTGCGCGCGTTCGTCCGGACGCTGCACCGCTACCGCGGCACCTACGGGATCACCAACGTGAACTGGTTCGGGCTGCGCGACAACAACAGCCAGGGCCCGAACTTCCAGTCGTTCTTCGGCCTGCTGCGCGACGACTACAGCCGCAAGCCCGCCTTCGGGGTCTACCGCGAGCTGATCCGCAAGCTCGGCGTAGCCCAGTCGCACCGGGACCCGGTGGTCGCCCGCGTCCGGGTCCGGGTCGAGGATCCACCGCTCGTGGACGACGGCGCGGTAGAGGCGCAGCTCCGCCGGCGCCTGCACGTCGGCGATGGTCCAGTCCTCCCCCTCCTCGCGCGAGCGCTCGGCGAAGATCCCGACCCCGCGCTCCAGGTCCTCCTCACGGGACGATGCCGGCGGTCGCGTCGTTGTAGACCGCCTGACCGGTGTAGACCGCGGCGGTCGAGTCGAAGATCACGATCGCGAGCTCGGGGCGCGCCTCGAGGTTGCGCGAGTGGCGCGTCTGCGGGCGGGAGACCCAGAAGAGCTCGGTCCAATCGGGCGCGCCGGCGTACCAGACCGGCGACGCCCACGGCCGGCCCGCGTCGTCGGCGGTCGCGAGGGTCATGTAGAGGTTGGAGGCGAGGATCTGCCTCGCGATGAGTTCGGGGCTCTCCATCGGTCGAACAAGGTATGGCAGAAGGGAATCGTTCGAAAATCGCCGAAACGGTTGCCGCAAGGCCGGCGCTACCGTAGTCAGGGTCGCTGATCGCACCGGGCGGGAAAGCCTGAGACCCGCGGGGCGCCGTCGTCGAGCAACCCCCCAGCTCGGCGGCGGCACCCGGCGGGCCTCAGGGGCGCGGCTTCAGCCCGTGGGGCCGAAGCGCTCGGTGCGGATCCGTTCGGCTTCGAAGCCGGCCTCGAGCAGCAGCGCGACGGCTGACTCGACGAAGCCGTTGGAGCCGCAGACGAACGCGAGCGCTCCGGGCGCCGCGGCGCCGGACACCAACCCGGCGTCGATCCTGCCCGTGTGGCCGGTCCAGTCGGCGGGTGCCTCGCGGGTGAACGTGAGCGCGGTCTCGTCGCCGAGCTCGTCGGCGTAGATCACCTCCTCGGGGATGCGGACCGAGTAGATCATCCGCATCTCGAGCTCCGGCATCGTCCGCCGGCGGTGGCGCAGCATCGACATCAGCGGCACGACGCCCGACCCGCCGCCGACCAGCACCACGGGCGCCTCGCCGCGCCAGACGAAGTAGGAGGCGAACGGGCCGCGGACCTCGACCTGGTCGCCGACCTCGACCACGTCGTGGAGGTAGGGCGAGACCTCGCCGTCGGCGAGCCGGTCGACGGTCAGCTCGATCTCACCTCGGTCGAGCGGCGACGAGGCGATCGAGTACGAGCGCTGGGCCTGATAGCCGTCGGGAGCGGTGAGCCGCACGTCGTAGTGCTGGCCCGGCAGGTGCTCCATCCACATCGGCAGCTCGAGCCGGAAGGTCTTGGCCCGCACGCTCTCGCGCCTGATCTCGGCGACGGTGGCGATCTGCCACTTGCCGGGCGCCTTCTGCTCGACGGGAGGCATGGCCGTCAATCGGTCCAATAGCGCTCCTCCTTCCAGGGGTCGCCGCGGTTGTGGTAGCCGTTGGCCTCCCAGAAGCCGGGCTCGTCGTGGTCCATGATCCGCATGCCGGCGACCCACTTGGCGCTCTTCCAGAAGTACAGGTGCGGGACCAGCAGCCGCGCCGGCCCGCCGTGCTCGCGCGGCAGCGGCTCGCCCTCGTGCTCGGTGACGAGCCAGGCCTTGCCGTCGGTGAGGTCCTCGATCTCGAGGTTGGTCGTGTAGCCCCCGTACGACCACACCATCGCGTAGGCATCGAACGGCTCGGCCGCCTCGAACAGGGTGTCCAGCGAGACGCCGCGGAAGCTGGTCCCGAGCTTCGACCACTTGGTGACGCAGTGGATGTCGCACGGGACCTCCTCGAACGGCAGCGCCTGGAGCTCCTCCCAGGTCCACTCGGCCTCCTCGGCGACCATGCCGTCGATCCGGAACGACCATTCGCCGAGCTCCACCCGGGGCGTCGGCCCGGCGGTCAGCACCGGGAACCCCGTCTCGTAGTACTGGCCCGGGGGCAGCCGCGTCGGCGAGCTCCTCGGGGGTTCGGCGCTTGCCGGAGAAGGCGCGGGAGACGAAGCCGTTCACGTCCCGCAGCCTATCCTCGGCGGGTGCCCGCGGAGACAAAACTTGTCGCGGTGGCGACCGACGGCAGCGCCGGGGCGGCGCTGGCCGTCGAATGGGCGGCCACCTTCGCTCGCTCGCTGGACGCCGAGCTGCTCGCGATCCAGGTAATCGCGCCGCCGGCCGAGCCCGAGGCCGGCGAGCGACGCGGCCGGGAACGGCGGCGCGCCGGAGGCCACCGCGGGCCGCAGACGTGGCCGACCGCGAGCACGCCCGGCTGACCGCCGCGCTCGAGAGCTCGCTGCCGACCGACGGGCTCCGCGCCCGTGGCGTGGTCGAGTCGGGAGAGGACATCGCTGCGGTGATCCTCGAGGCCGCGGAGCGAGCCGACGCCGACGTCGTGGTCGTCGGCAGCTCGGGGATGCGCGGCCGCAAGCAGTTTTTGCTCGGCAACGTCGCCAACCGGGTCACGCACCTCGCCGAGTGCACCGTGGTGGTCGTCAACACCGCCACCGGCGAGCCCGTCGCCGACGCGACCCCCGACTCCGGCCCGCTCAAGGCCCGCGCCCGCGAGATCGGCCGGGTGCTCGGCCCCGTCGGCGTGCGCCAGCTCTCGGGCCGCCTGCTCCGCCTCGAGGACGACCCGGAGGGACCCCGGCGGCTGCGGGAGGCGTTCGAGCACCTCGGCCCCACCTTCGGCAAGCTCGGCCAGATCCTCTCCACGCGGCCGGACCTCATCTCGCAGGAGTACGTGGCCGAGCTCGCGACCCTGCAGTCCGACGTCCCGCCGCTGGCGGAGGCCGAGGTCGTGGCGATGATGGAGCGCGAGCTCGCTGTTCCCTGGGAGGACGTCTTCTCCGACATCGACCCCGAGCCGCTCGCGGCCGGGACGATCGCGCAGGTCCATCGCGCGCGCATGGCCGACGGGCACCGGGTCGTGGTCAAGGTCCAGCGCCCGGACGCGGAGGAGGTGGTTGAGACCGACCTCGTCCTGCTCGAGAAGATCGTCGGCCCGGCGTCTCGCTCGCGGCGCCTGAACCGGATCATCGACCTGCCGTCGCTCGCCGGCCAGGTCTCCCGGGCCCTGCGCGACGAGCTCGACTTCGGCGAGGAGGCGCGCAACATCGTCCGTATGGGCGAGATCGTCGAGGGCTACGACAGGATCGGGGTCCCGCGCTGTCACCGCGAGCTCTCGACGCGGCGGCTGCTGGTGATGGACGAGGTCGTCGGCGGCGTCCCGCTGCTCGAGGCCCCCGAGGGCCCCGAGCGCGTCGAGGCCGCCCGCCAGCTCATGCAGGCCTACTACAAGCAGGTCCTCGAGGAGGGCTTCTTCCACGCCGACCCCCACCCGGGGAACATGCTCTGGGCCGACGGCCGGATCTGGCTCCTGGACCTCGGCATGGTGGGGCGGCTCGACGCGGAGACGCGCCGGCAGCTCTTCCTGATCATGCTCGCCTTCGCCCAGGGCGACGTCGACCTGCTCGCCGACGTCTCCCTCGACCTCAGTGAGGTCGACGACGGGAGCGAGGTCGACGTGGCGAGCTACCGCGAGGACATCGCCGTGGTGATCACCGAGCTCCGCG
Source organism: uncultured Solirubrobacterales bacterium (assembly GCA_963729065.1). Classification (GTDB taxonomy): domain Bacteria; phylum Actinomycetota; class Thermoleophilia; order Solirubrobacterales; family 70-9; genus WHSW01. Next base: position 39,657 of record CAVSMS010000004.1, on the reverse strand, counting down.
GCCGCTCGCTCCAGGACATCAACCTGGTCGAGCTGCTCAACCAGCTGACGGCGATCTCGGTCCGCCACGGTGTCCCCCTCCCCCCCGCCTTCGTCATGGTCGGCAAGGCCCTCGCCCAGGTCGACGGCGCGGTCTCGGAGCTGGCGCCGGAGCTCGATCCGATCGCCGAGGCGCGGCGGTTCTTCGTCCGCAGCATCTCCAGGCGCCTCGCCGGCCGCCTCGACCCGCAGCAGATCATCTACGAGGCGGAGCGGCTGCGCTACCGGGCGAGCCAGATCTCCGACGGGCTGGCGACCGTGGTCGGCAGCCGCCCCGGGCGCCAGCTCGAGGTCAAGTTCACCTCGGCGCGCCTCGAGCAGCAGGTCGTCCGGGCAAGCCGTGCCGTCGCGCTCGGGCTTGGCGCCGGGCTCACCTGGATCGCCGCGACCCAGGCGAGCACCTCCGACCGCATCGATCCCCGCCTGTCGCGCACCCTCCGCGGGGTCGCCGGGGGTCTCTCGGTCTGGTTCGCCGCCGAGGTCGCCCGCAACCGCTGATCATTGCGCCGTGTAGCCGCCGTCGATCGGCAGCACGGCGCCGGTCACGAACGACGCCTCGTCCGAGGCCAGGTAGAGCGTCCCGGTCGCGATCTCCACGGCCTCGCCGCCGCGGCCGAGCGGTGTGCGCTCGATGTTGTCGGCGACCGCATCGGGGGGCTCGCTCTTGGTCATCTCGGTGAAGATCAGGCCGGGGCAGATGCAGTTGACGCGGATCCCGTGGGGAGCGAGGTCGACCGCGGCGGCGCGCGTCATCTGCACCACGGCGCCCTTGCTCGCCTGGTACGCGAAGTACCCGGGCACGCCGTCGAGCCCGTAGATCGAGGCCTTGTTGACGATCGAGCCGGCCCCGGCGCGGCGCATGCTCGCGGCGGCCGTCCGCATCCCGAGCGCCACCCCGGTCTGGTTGACGGCCACGACCCGGTCCCACTCGGCGTCCGGAAGCTCGGCGACGCCCGCGAAGCTGACGATCCCCGCGTTGTTGACGAGCACGTCGAGCGGGCCGAAGCTCTCCTCGGCGAAGCGGACCGCCGCGTCCCACTCGGCGGCGGCGGCGACGTCGAGGTGGCGGTACGCGGCCTCGATCCCGCGCTCGCGAAGCGTCGCCGCGAGTCCCTCGCCGGGCTCGTCGAGCACGTCGGTGAGCACGACGCGCGCGCCCTCGCGGCCGAACAGCTCGGCCTCGGCGGCGCCCTGGCCGCGCGCGGCGCCGGTGATCAGCGCGGTCTTGCCGGCGAGCCTCCCGGCCATCCCTAGTCCGAGCCCCGGAAGAACGGCAGGCCGAGCGAAGCCGGCCACGGCTGCCCGCCGCCGCGGGAGTAGCGCAGGCCGGCGATCACGCAGACCACCAGCAGGGTGCCGATGTAGGGCAGGGCGGAGAAGAACTCCGACGGGATCGACCACCCGTACGCCTGCGCGACGTTCCCGAACGTCCCCAGGCCGCCGAACAGGAGCGCGCCGGCCAACAGCGGCAGCGGGCGCCAGCTCGCGAAGATGACCACGGCGAGCGCGATCCACCCCTGGCCGGCCGTCACGTTCGGCAGCCAGGTGCCAACGATCCCGAGGCTGATCACGGCGCCGCCGAGCCCGGCGAAGCCGCCGCCCACGCTGACGTAGAAGATCCGCCAGCCGTTGACCGAGAGCCCGGCGACGTCGGCGGCGCCCGGGTCCTCGCCGATCGAGCGCATGTTGAGCCCGTGGCGGGTGCGGTAGAGCAGGTACCAGACCGCGACCGGCAGCAGCAGGGCGAGGTAGGTGACGCTGAGCTGCTGGAACAGGGCCTCGCCGAGGTAGCGGATGTCGGAGAGCCAGGGGATGTCCCAGTTGGGGATCGTCGCCTCGGCGGGCGCCTGGACGTAGTCCTTGCCGGCCACCCCCGTGAGGCCGAAGCCCAGGAAGAAGAGCGCCAGACCCCCCACGACCACGTCGGCCTTGAACACGACCACGGCGATCGCGAACAGCAGCGACATCACGGCCCCGACCGCGAACCCGCCGAGCATCCCCGGCACCCACGAGCCGGTCTCCTGGGTGACGATGAACGCCCCGAGCGCCCCGCCGAGCATCGCCCCCTCGATCCCGATGTTGTAGACGCCGACGATCTCGGCCAGCAGCTCGCCGGTGGCCGCGATCAGCACCGGGGTCGCCGCGAGGATCGCCGTGGCGATCGACGCGGTGATGATCCCGTCGCTCATCGCGAGCCCTCCATCGCCGGCGCCGGGGCGGCGTCGACCGCGACGGGCTCCGGACGGACGATCCTCACGTGGCGGATGCCCTGCCCGACCGCCGCCGTGATCAGGGTCAGCCCGTACATCGCGAACACGAGCTCGGACGGCGCCCCGGTGATCGAGAGCACGTTGCCCGCGATCGCGATCGCCGCGAAGACGAGGGCCATCGCCAGGAGCTGCGGCCCCAGGCCGCCGGCGAGCACGGCGACGACCACCCCCGTGTAGCCGAGGTTGTTGGAGAGCAGGGGCCCGAAGCGCTGCACGTTGCCGAGCATCTCGATCACGCCCGCGATCCCCGCCACGGCGCCGCCGGCCGCGAAGACGATCAGGCTGATCCGCTTCGTCGACATCCCGGCGTAGGAGGCGGCCCGCGGGCTCGAGCCGACGATCGACATCTCATAGCCGAACACCGAGCGCCGCAGGAAGAGCCAGATGCCGATCGCCAGGGCCACGGCGATGATGAAGCCGATCGGGATCAGGTAGTCGCCGATCTGGATCGGCTCGAGCACGGATTGCTGCGGCACCAGCTCCGACCGCACGCCCCCGGCCGACTGCGGCTCGGCCCACTTCTGCCCGGCCCAGTAGATGACCCAGAAGCCGGCGATGAAGTTGAACATCAGCGTGCTGATGATCTCGTTGACGTTCAGGTACACCCGCGCGAGCGCCGGCAGGATCGACCATGCCGCCCCGGCGAGCACCCCGGCGACGAACATCAGCGGGATCAGCAGGGCGCCCGACATGTCGGGGAAGAGCTGCCCCACCGCGAACGCGCCCCAGGCGCCGAGGAAGAGCTGGCCGTCGCCGCCGATGTTCCAGAGGCCGATCCGCAGGGGGATCGCCGCGGCCAATCCGGTGAGGATCAGCGGCGTGGCGAGCACGGCGATGTTCTGGACCCCGAACGGCGTCCCGAAGGTCCCGTTCCACAGCCCCTCGAAGAACTCGGCGCTGTCGGCGCCCGAGACCACGAGGGCGAACGCGGTCGAGAGCACGACCCCGAACGCGACCGACCCGATCCGGTAGCGCACCGCCCCTCCGGGCGTGGCGCGCTTCTCGATCCGCCAGGCCGAGATCCCTCGCAGCGTCGCGATCATGCCGGCGCCGATCCGCTCATCAGGCGGCCGACCGCCGACCGGTCGACCGCGCCGTCGAACTCGCCCGCGATCTCGCCCTCGTAGACCACGAGCACGCGATCGGAGAGGTCGATGATCTCGTCGAGCTCCTCGGAGATCAGCAGGATCGCCGTGCCGCGATCGCGGGCGTCGAGGATCGTCTGGCGCAGGTAGGCGGAGGCCGCGACGTCGAGGCCGCGGGTCGGGAAGGCGAGGATCAGGACCTTGGAGCCGACGGCGAGCTCGCGGCCGGTGAGCAGCCGCTGGGCGTGGCCGCCCGAGAGCGCCCGGACCGGCGTCTCGACGTCCTCCGCCGAGAGCCGCACGCGCTCGACGATCTCGCGGGCCATCTCCTTCGCCGTCCGCACCGAGAGGAAGGGCCCGCGCCTCACCGGGGCGACCCCGTAGCGGCGCATGACCGCGTTGCGCCAGATCGTCTCCGAGCCCGCGAGCCCGGTGCCGAGCCGGTCCTCGGGCACGAAGCCGACGCCCGCCCTCACGAAGGCGCGCGGAGAGCCCGTCCGCAGCTCGGCGCCGTCGACCACGATCCGCCCCAGCTCGGCGCGGCGGAAGCCTCCGAGCACCTCGGAGAGCTCGCGCTGGCCGTTGCCGGTCACCCCCGCGATGCCGACGACCTCCCCGGCGGCAAGGTTCAGGCTGACGTCGCGGACGGCCGGCAGCCCGCGATCGTCGCGGACGGTCAGGCCCTCGGCCTCGAGCACCACCGCGCCGGGCTCGCGCGGGGCGCGCGTGGGCGCCGGCACCTCGCCGCCGATCATCAGCTCGGTGAGTCGCTCGACGCTCGCATCGGAGCGCTCGACGGTGGCGACGTTGCGCCCCTGGCGCATGACCGTGATCCGGTCGGCGATCGCCAGCACCTCAGGGAGCTTGTGGGAGATGAAGACCACCGTGCCGCCCGAGGAGCGCAGCTCGCGCACGAGCCCGAACAGCGACTCGGTCTCGCCGGGCGTGAGCACCGCGGTCGGCTCGTCGAGGATCAGGACCCTGCTCCCGCGGCTGAGCGTCCGCAGGATCTCGAGGTTCTGCTTCTCACCGACCGAGAGCTGCCAGACCTTCGCGCTCGACGTCGAGCGGCAGCCGGTAGCGGGCCGCGAGCTCCGCGGCGCGGCGCTCGAGCTCGGAGCCGGAGCCGAAGGTGCGCGGGGTCTCGTCCCAGCCGACGAACAGGTTCTCGGCCGCGGTCAGCGCCTCGACCAGCCGCGAGTGCTGGTGGACGGCGCCGATGCCGTAGCGAGAACGCGTGCTTGGGCGAGCGCAGGGCCACCTGCTCGTCGTCGATGAAGATCGCGCCCTCGTCGGGCGCCAGGACGCCCGAGAGGATGCTCATCAGGGTGGTCTTGCCGGCCCCGTTCTCCCCGAGCAGGGCGTGCACCTCGCCCTCGCGGAGGTCGAGGTCGACTTCGTCGTTCGCCCTCAGGTCCCCGTAGCGCTTCGTGATCTGCCGAAGCCTGACGCGGGTCCTGTGCTCGCCGACCTCGCTCACCGATAACCGGACTCTGCCGCTCCGGCCTCCGCTAGCCGGAGACGATCCCGTCCACGGACCACTTCCACTGGCCGTAGAGGAACTCGTCGCTGAGCTCCTCGCCCTTCGGCACCTGGACCGTCCCCTCGTTGTCGGAGATCGGGCCGACGAACGGGTTCTCCTTGCCCGAGGTCAGGTCGTCGAGCGTCTGCTGGACCTGGGTCTGCACGTCGGCCGGTACGTTCGGGCCCCAGTCCTCGAGCGAGAACGAGGTCGTCGGGTCGAGGAACTCGAGCTGCTTGGAGACGAAGTCGCCGTTCTGGATGTCCTCGAAGACACCCGTGTAGTAGTCCTCGAAGTTCCACACGGTCGAGACCAGCGCCGAGTCGCCGCACTGCTCCCCGTTGGTCCAGAACTCGCCGATCGCCAGCGCGCCGGCGTCCTTGACCGGCTCGCAGTAGCCCTGGTCGTCGGTGTAGGACCGGATCACGTCGGCGCCCGCGTCGAGCAGCGTCGAGACCGCCGAGGAGGTCTTCGGCGGGTTGAAGTAGTCGTTGGTGATCACGGTGCGCACCTGGCAGTCGGGGTTGACGCTCCGGCAGCCCATCGTGAACGCGTTCCCCGCGCCGATCACCAGGGGAATGTCGTAGGCGAGCACGTAACCGACCGTGTCGGTCTTGGTGCTCAGGCCGGCCGCGACCCCGGCGGTGTACTCGATCATCCACAGCTTCGGGAACCACCCTGTCGTGTTCTCCGGCAGCTTGCTGTACGGAGCCGTCTGGATGCAGTGGATGTCGGCGTTGCGCTCGCAGACGTCCGTGAAGATCTCGCCGAAGCCGGCGGTGTCGACCAGCACGTTCGCCCCCGAGCTGGTGACGAACTGCTCGAAGACCTGCCCGGCCTGATCGGTGAACGGCACGTTGTCCGACTCGACCTGCGAGTAGGAGTCGCCGAGCGCGTCCTTGACCGCGGTCTGGCCGGCGAGGTTGGCAACGTTCCAGCCCGTGTCCTGGATCGGGCCGTACCAGACCCAGCCCGCCGTGATCTCCTCGCCGCCACCGCCGCCGCTGTCGCCGGATGAGGAGCTGTCGCCGCAGGAGGCGGCGAGGAGGGCCGAGGCCGCGACCGCGGCCACGCAGAAGCTCGCCGCAAGCCTTCCCCTCGATGGCGTGGCGGGTCGGAATCTGCGGGTGGTTGCGCGTGGCACGGATCCCTCCATTCGTGGCTGCGGTGGCCCGCTTTCCGACACTAGACCATCAGCTTGCTTTCTGTCAAGCTAGCTGGAAAGACGTTGTCTCTAGGAAGCGGAGGCACTCGTGCACGACGATCACATCGACCGGATCACGGCCGACTGGGGCCGCGAGGTACCCAAGCTCGACACGCGCGCGATCGCGGTCATCGGCCGCCTCGTACGGGCGACCCGCCTGCTCGAGCGCGAGATCGAGAAGGAGCTCTCGCTGTTCGGGCTCAACGTCGCCGAGTTCAACACGATCTGCGCCCTGCGCCGCGCGGGCACCCCGTATCGGCTGCCGCCGAAGCAGCTCGGCGTCGCGTTGCTGTTCAGCTCCGGCGGCCTGACGAAGCTGCTCGAGCGGCTCGAGGAGCGCGGCCTGGTGACCCGCGAGCCCGACCCCAGCGACGGGCGCGGCGTGCTCGTCTGCCTGACCCCCGCCGGCAAGCAGCTGCAGGAGGAGGCGATGGAGGCCCACCGGATCAACGAGGAACGCCTGCTGGCCCCGCTGAGCCCCGAGCAGCGCGAGGCGCTGACCGACATCCTCCGCGACCTGCTCGTCGCCTTCGAGAGCAACGCCGGGCGGATGCTCCCGTTGACGCCGGCCACCGCGGCGGCAACGCAGCGACGGGCCTGAGCGCGCGGCCGATGCCCGCGGCCGTCCCCGAGGGCGCCTTCGACACCGACGAGATCCTCGCCGGCCTCGAGCGCTGGGTGCGGATCGACAGCGCGACCTTCGACCGCGACGGCGTCAACCGGATGATGGACGTCGCCTCCGAGGCCGCCGGCGCGATGGGCGCGGAGATCGAGCGCCATCCGGGGCGCGACGGGTACGCCGACGCGGTGGTGGCGCGGATGCGCGCCGGGCGCGACGAGCCGGGAATCCTCGTCCTCACCCATCTCGACACGGTCCACCCGCGGGGGTCGTTCCCGAGCGAGCGCGTGTTCGCGCGCGACGGCGACCGTCTCTTCGGGCCGGCGATCCTGGACATGAAGGGCGGGACCTTCCTCGCGCTCTACGCGCTGCGGCTGACGTTGGAGCACACGATCGAGCCGCCCCTGCCCGTCACCTTCATGTTCGTCCCCGACGAGGAGGTCGGCAGCCCGACGAGCCGCGAGCTGATCGAGGCCGAGGCCGCGCGCAACCGCTACGTGCTCGTGCCGGAGCCGGCCCAGGACGGCGCCGACCTGATCACCGGGCGGTGGGCCTTCCAGCGCTTCGTCGTCCGCGCCCGGGGCCGGCCCGCGCACGCCGGGGCGACGCTGGCCTCCGGCCGCTCGGCGATCCGCGAGATCGCCGAGCAGATCGTCGCGATCGAGGAGCTCTCCGACTCCGAGCGCAAGGTCACCTTCTCGGTCGGGGTCGTGGGTGGCGGCACCTTCGTCAACGTCGTCCCCACCCGCTGCGAGGCCGAGGTGCTCGTGGTGACGCCCGATCAGGCCGCCTTCGAGCGCGCCCGGACGGCGATGGACGCGCTCGAGCCACGCATCGCGGGAGTCGAGCTCGAGGTCGAGCCCGGGCCCGTGCGGCCGCTCTTCGAGCCCTCGGCCGCAAGCCTCGAGCTCTACGAGCACGCTCGTTCGCTCGCGCGCGAGATCGGGTTCGACCCCGGCCACGGCAGCGTCGGCGGCGGCAGCGACGGCAACTTCACCGGCTCGCTCGGGGTCCCGACCCTGGACGGCCTCGGACCCGAGGGCGCCGGCTTTCACACCCAGGACGAGCACGTGCTGGTCTCCTCGCTGGCCCCGCGCGCCCGCCTGCTGGCGGGGCTCTTCCGGACGCTTGCCTAGGCCGCGTCGCGCGAGATCGGCAGGGCGACGCAGCGCACCGCCCCGCCCCAGGCGCTCAGGTTCTCGACGTCGATCGGGATCGGCTCGATCCCGCGGGCGGCGATCTCGCCGATCACCCGCTCGAGGCGCCTGTCGACGATGTGGCGATCCTGGTCGATGCTCATGCCGACGGTGGCGAGCATCCGCGCCTCCTCCTCGTTCACCTCGATCAGGTCCCAGTCGGCGACGGGATCGGGCAGGCGCCCGCCGAGGGCCGGGAGGTGGGCCATCACGACGCCCTCGCGCAGCAGGCACATCACCCCGAGGAGGTGCAGCCACGTGCCCTGCACGTCCACCGGGTGCAGGCGGTAGCCGTCCGCCTCGAGGTAGCGGCGCAGCCAGGCGCGTCCCCGGTCGTTGGACGTCAGGTCGGTGGCCCCGCAGAGCACGTCGCGCCCGACGACGATGATGTCGCCGCCCTCGAGGAACGGTCCCGGGCCCTCGGCGCCGGCCGGATGCGGCTCGGCCGGCGGCATCGCCACGTGGCGCACGGACGGGTCCCGATCGATGTGGGGCATGAGCACGTCCCGGGTCGCCCAGGCCTCCTTGCGGCGGAACGGGCGCCGGATGCAGGTCTCGATCACGTGCTTGCCGAGCACGAAGGTCGGGTCTGCCGGGTAGAGGAGGCTGTGCCCGCCCTGGAGGCGGCCCAGGTAGTCGAGCTCGTCGGGGTGGAAGGTTCGGGGGCGCAGCACCCGGACGCCGTGGCTCTCGAACGTCTGCACGACCCGCTCGACGTCGGCGGCGAGCGCCTCCCACAGATGGGGCGCGCGCTCGCGCACGTCGACCTGGTCGCCGTCGGCGCCCGAGAGCAGCTCGGCGATCTCGCCCCCCAGGTAGCGGATGTTCGGGCTCCAGGCCGGGTAGGCCAGCCCGTCGACCCGGCCGACGACGACCGCGTTGAGCTTCCCGTACTCGCTGAAGCACCCGATCTCGATCGGCGCCTCGATCGCGCCCTCTGCCACGCACGCTCCCTTGACGGATCGCTTTCCTGAAAGTAAGTTAGCGCACATCCCTCGCGCGCGGCCCGAACCTAGCGAACTGCCTCCGCTCGCCGAGCTTCCCGAGCTCACGGTCGAGGCCCTGGGGGCGTCGCTCAGCGCCCTGGTGCGCATTCCGAGCGTCAATCCGGGGGTCTCGGAGCTCGCCATGGTCGAGGAGATCGAGCGCCAGCTGGACGGGACCGGCGCCGAGCTGACCCGGGTCGAATCGATGCCCGGCCGCCCGTCGCTCGCCGCCGTCCTCCACGGGCCGCCGGACGGGCCACGGCTCGTCCTCAACGGCCACATGGACACGGTCGCCATCGACGATCGCGCCCTGTGGAGCGCGGACCCGTTCGGCGGCGAGCTCCGCGACGGGGCGGTCTGGGGGCGCGGCTCGGTCGACATGAAGGGCGGGCTCGCGGCGCAGATCGCCTGCGCGCGGGCGCTGAGCCGCCGCCGCGAGGACCTCTCCGGGTCGCTCGTCCTGCACTTCGCGGCCGGGGAGGAGTGCGGCGAGCCCGGGACCCTGTCGCTGATCGAAGCCGGCTTCGTCGGCGACTGGGGGATCACCACCGAGCCCACGGACCTGGCGATCGCGACCGCGCAGCGCGGCACCGGCTGGTTTCGGATCCGCCTCGCGGGGCGCTCGACCCACGCCGCGACTCCGTCGGCCGGGCTCAACCCGATCCCGGCGGCGGAGACGCTGCTGCGAGCCGTGCGCCTGTACAACGAGGAGATCTCAGCTCGCTCCCATCCCCTGCTCGGCAGCCCGATCTGCACCCCGACCATGCTCGCGGCGGGCGCGGAGCACAACGCCGTCCCGGACTCCTGCGAGCTGACGATCGACCGCCGGCTGATCCCGGGCGAGACCCAGTCGTCCGTGCGCTCGGAGCTCCACGCGATGGCCGTCGCGGCCGTCGCCGAGCACCCGGGCGTGGGCGTCGAGGTGCTCCCGCTCCATCACCCCTTCGAGCCGGCCGAGGTCCCGGCCGACAGCGAGTTCATCCGGCGGATGGCGTGGGCGGTCGAGGACGTCACCGGGACGCCGAGTCGCATCTGGGGCACCCCGTACGGCAGCGACGTCCGGAATCTCGTCAACGACGCCGGGATGGAGGCGATCACGTTCGGCGCCGGCGACGTGACCATGTGCCACTGCCCCGACGAGCACCAGTCGCTGGCCGAGCTGCGCAAGGCGGCGCTCGTGCTCACCCGGGTCGCCACCGACCTCCTGGTCGCGGAATGAGCACCTGCATCGGCGTCGACGTCGGCGGCACGTTCACCGACCTGGTCATGTTCGACGAGGCCAGCGGCTCGGTGGCGCTGGCGAAGCGGCCGACCACCCCCGACGCCCCCGAGCGGGCGGTGATCGAGAGCGTCTCCGAGGCCGGCGGCGGCGACCTGGCCGGTGCCGACTACTTCCTGCACGGGACGACGGTCGGCCTCAACGCGCTCCTGCAGCGCTCCGGCGCCCGGGTCGGCCTGCTGGCCACCGCCGGCTTTCGCGACGTGCTCGAGATCCGCCGCGGAAGCCGCGAGGAGATGCTCAACCTCTGGTGGCGCCCGCCGACGCCGCTCGTGCCGCGCCACCTGCGCCTGCCGATCCGCGAGCGCATGCTCGCCGACGGCACGGTCCTGACCGGGCTCGAGGCCGAGGACGTGGCGGCAGCGGCGCGCGCCTTCGATGCGGCAGGGGTGGACGCGGTCGCGGTCGCGTTCATCAACAGCTACCGCAACCCCGAGCACGAGCTGCTGGCGGCGGAGTCGCTTCGCGAGCACGGGTTCGAGGGCGAGATCTCGCTCTCGCACCGCGTCTCGCGCGAGTACCGGGAGTTCGAGCGCACCTCGACGACCGTGATCGACGCCTACGTCCGCCGGGTCGCCGGCGGCTACCTGGAGCGCCTCGGCTCCGGGCTCGACGACCTGGGATCGACCGCCACCCCGCTGGTGATGCGGTCCGGCGGCGGCGTGATGACCTTCGCCGAGGCCGCCGACCGCCCGTTCGAGATCATCATCTCGGGGCCCGTCGCCGGGGTCGAGGGCGCCGCCGCTCTTGCGGCAGCGCTCGGCCACTCGCAGGTGATCGCCGCGGACGTCGGGGGGACGAGCTTCGACGTCTCGGTGATCGTCGACGGCCGGCCGCAGACGATGAACGAGGGCAGCGTCGTCGGCCTCCCGGTGCAGGCGCCGTGGGTCGACGTGCGGTCGATCGGCGCCGGCGGCGGGTCGATCGCGGAGCTCGACCCGGCGGGGCTGCTGCGGGTCGGCCCGCGGAGCGCGGGCTCGGCGCCCGGGCCCGCCTGCTACGGGCGCGGCGGCACCGAGCCGACCGTGACCGACGCCGCGTTCGCGCTCGGCATGCTCGGCGCCGGGTCCCTCGCCGGCGGCCTGCGCCTCGACCGCGAGCGCGCCGAGGCGGCGCTGTCGACCCTCGCCGAACCGCTCGGCGATGGAGGTCGGCGACGTCGCCCGCGGCATCCTGCGGGTCGCCTCCGCGCACATGGTCGACGCGATCCACGAGATCACGGTCGAGCGCGGGCTCGACCCCCGCGACGGAGCGCTGATGGCCTACGGCGGGGCCGGCGGGCTGTTCGCCACCCTCCTGGCGAGCGAGTCGGAGATCGCGACGGTGATCATCCCGCCGCACGCGGGCAACTTCTCCGCCCTCGGTCTGCTCGGGGCCGACATCACCCGGACGGCGGCGCGGACGGCGATCATGCCGCTCGCCGACGGCAGCGCCCCCGCGGTGGAGCGGGCGCTGGCGTCGCTGCTCGCCGAGCTCGGCGCGCGCACCCTCGCCGACGAGGAGAGCGCGATCGCCGAGGCCGCCCTGGACCTGCGCTACCGCGGGCAGGAGTACGCGCTGACCATCGCCCTCCCCCACGCCGACGGCCGGCTCGGCGCGGACGCGGCGGAAACCGCGGCCGCGTTCGAGGCCGAGTACGCGCGGATCTTCGGCCACGGCATGGACGAGGCGATCGAGATCGTCGCCGTGCGGGCGACGCTGAGGACGCCGATGGCACACCAGCTCGCGGCGATCGGCTCGCCGGGCGCGGCCAACGGGGCGCGAAACGGGGCGGCGGCCGAGGCGTTCTCGTTCGCCGCCGGCGGCCCGCTGAGCTTCGCCGTCATCGACCGGGCCGGGCTCGCGCCGGGCGCGCGGGTGGCCGGCCCCGCGCTGATCACCGAGCCGACCGCGACCACCTATCTGGACCGGGGCTTCAGCGCCGAGCTCGACCCCACGGGATGCCTGCTGGTCGGGTCCGAGCCGGGGGGTGGCGGCGATGGCTGAGGCCACCGTCGGAGCGCGGATCGACACGATCACCACCGAGGTCGTCCGGCACAGCCTGCACTCGGCCGCGGAGCAGATGAAGCGCGCCCTGATGCGGACCGCCTTCTCGCCCATCATCTACGACGTGCTCGACTTCGCGGTCGCGATCTACGACGACCGCAGGCGGCTGCTCTCCCAGGCCCCGGGGCTGCCGAACTTCCTCGGCACGATGGGGTTCTGCGTCGCCGGAGCGGTGGACGCCGTGGGCGAGGACACCCTCGCCGAGGGCGACATCATCCTCTACAACTATCCCTACGTCACCGGGTCGCATCAGGAGGACATGGCGGTGGTCCGGCCGGTCTTCTGTGACTCCGAGCTGATCGGCTACACCGCCGTCAAGGCGCACTTCCTCGACATCGGGGCCAAGGACTACTTCTGCACCGACACGGTGGACTACCTGCAGGAGGGCACCGTCTTCCCCGGGGTCAAGCTGTTCGAGGCAGGGGAGCGGCGCGACGACATCTTCCGCATGGTGACCGCGAACTCGCGGGTCCCCAAGGACGTCGCCGGCGACCTGCTGGCCGAGGTCTCCGGGGTGAACACCGGCGCCGCGGCGCTCGAGCGGGTGTTCAGGCGCCACGGCAGGCGGACGTTCGCGGCGGCGGTCGACGAGATGTTCGACCGCGGCGAGCGGGCCGTGCGCGACTTCCTCGAGACGATCCCCGACGGGCGCTATCTCGGCCGTGGGGAGATGGACGACGACGGGGTCGACGAGGGGCGGATCCCGTTCGAGATCGAGGTCGTGGTCGAGGGCGACGAGGTGACGGTCGACTACCGCCGCGCCCCGGATGCCCGCCGGGGGCCGGTCAACAGCCCGCTGCCGTCCACCGTCTCGGCGACCCGGGTGGCGATCACGATGCTCGCGAGCTCCCGCGACCCCGGCGGCGAGGGGCATTTCCACGAGGGGCACTTCCGGCCGATCAACGTCCTGACCAGGCCCGGCTCGATGTTCCACCCGCTCCCTCCCTCGCCGGCGTTCTTCTACTACATGGCCGACTACCAGGCGATCGAGGTGATCTTCCGCGCCGTCGCCGAGGCGCTGCCGGAGGCCGTCCCGGCCTGCAGCGGGGGCGACGTCACGACCCTGATCTGGTGGGGGGAGCGCGAGGGCACCGGCGAGCCGTGGGCGGACGGCTCGGGAAACCCGGTCGGCCACGGCGGGACCGCGATCGACGACGGCCCCAGCGCGATCATGCACCACGGCGAGGCGGGCACGCGGATCACTCCGGCCGAGGTCTGGGAGGCGAAGAACCCGTGGCTGCTCGAGCGCTTCGAGCTGCGGGTCGACTCGTGCGGGCCGGGGCGCCACCGCGGCGGGCTCGGGGTCGACATGTTCTTCCGCATGCTCGAGGACTGCTGGCTCACCTGCGGCGTCGAGCGCACCAAGAACGCCCCCTGGGGGCTGCAGGGCGGCGGCGAGGCGATGCCCAACCGGGCGGCCGTCCGCCACCCGGACGGCAGTCGCGACGTGGTCGGCAAGGCGACCGGGCTGCGGATCGCCAAGGGCTCGGTGTTCGAGCTCTCGACCGGCGGCGGTGGCGGCTACGGGCCGGCGGCGGAGCGCGACCCCGAGGCGATCGCGGCCGACGTCCGCGACGGATACATCACCGAGGCGCACGCGGAGCGCAACTATCCGCAGTACCGAAGAAGGGAAGGGTGAGTCGGAGATGGAGCGGATCGAGATTCCGGCGGCGGAGGCCCGGACGGCGCGCGTCAACGCGGGCGAGCGCTTCCGGATCGTCAACGTCGAGGGCGGCCAGTGCGTCGACTTCTGGGCCCTGGGCGCCGACCGCGGCGAGTGGGCGAGCGCCGAGCACACCCGGGTCGAGAACTCGCGCCTCTTCCCGGCCGTCGGCGAGCACATCTACACCAACCACCGCGACCCGATGCTGCTGTTCGAGGCCGACACCTCGGTCGGGATCCACGACATGCTCGTCGCCGCCTGCGACCCGCCCCGCTTTCGCAACCTCGGGGTCGAGGGCTGGCACCCCTCCTGCGAGGAGAACTTCTTCAAGGTGGCCGGCGAGCTCGGCTGGCAGCACCCGTTCCTGCCCCAGTCGATCAGCTGGTTCACCAACATCCCGATCCACCCGGACGGGCGCTTCGACTGGGCGCCGTCGCCGAGCGTCGAGGGCGACTCGGTGACCCTCAGCGCCGAGCGCGACTGCGACGTGATCGTCTGCTCGTGCGCGCAGGACATCGTCCCGATCAATCACCGCAAGCCCACCCCGCTGGCCCTGGAGCTCCCGGACCGATGAGCGCCGACGCCGGCAGCGAGTCGCTGATCGAGCGCCGGCTCCCGTGGCCCGAGGGCCGGCGCTGCGCGGCGGCGATCACCTTCGACGTCGACGTCGACAGCATGCTGCGCCTCGTCCACGGCGCCAGGGCGCCGGAGCGGGCCGCCGCCCTCTCCTGGCTCTCCTACGACAAGATCGCCGTCCCGCGCCTGCTGCGGATCTTCCGCGAGCACGACGTGCGCCAGACGTTCTTCTTCCCCGGCTGGTGCATGGAGCACCACCCGGAGCTGGTCGAGGCGGTGCTCGCCGACGGCCACGAGGTCGGCCTGCACGGCTACAAGCACGAGGTCTCCTGGGAGCAGGACGCCGCCACCGAGGAGGCGATCCTCGACCGCGGGCTCGAGATCGCCGAGAAGCTGCTCGGCGAGCGCCCGGTCGGCTGGCGGGCGCCGCTCTACGGCTTCTCCGACCGCTCGGCCGAGCTGCTCGCCTCGCGGGGCTTCCTCTACGACGCCTCGCTGATGGGCGACGACGTGCCCTACGTGCTTCGCACGCCGGCCGGCGACCTCGTGGAGCTGCCGAGCGAGTGGGCAAACGACGACTGGCCGCAGTACGCGGTGGTCCCGGATCTCGACTACGAGATGCAGGTGCGCGCGCCCGAGCGGGCGGGCGAGGTCTACCGCGCCGAGCTCGACGCGGCCCACACCCACGGCGGGCTCTGGATCAGCGTCTGGCACCCGAACATCTCCGGCCGCCTCGCCCGGGTGCGCACGGTGATCGACCTGCTCGAGGACATCCTCGATCGCGGCGACGTCTGGCTCGCGCCGTTGCGGGAGATCGCCGCCCACGCGAACGAGTGCGCCGAGCGGGGAACCTTCGACCCGAGGGTGGTCGAGATCGAGCGGGCCCAGCCCGAAGCAGCGAGCCGAGAGGAGTGACATGCGCGTAACCGAATCCACGCCGATCCCCGCCCGGACGGGCTGGAGCGCCCGGCTGCCGGCCGGCCAGGCCTTCCGCGTGATCGACGTCGAGGGCGGCCAGGCCGCCGACCTGTTCGCGTTCAACGCCGAGGACACCGACGAGTACCTGAGCGCCCAGCACTCGCGGGTGGCCATGGGGCGAACCCAGCCCGAGGTCGGCTGGACGCTCGTCACCAACGAGCGCCGCCCGATCCTCGAGTTCGTCGAGGACACCTCGCCCGGGCGCCACGATCTGCTGGCCGCGGCCTGCGACCGCTGGCGCTACGAGCAGCTCGGCGGCGGCTCCGACCACGGCTCCTGCGAGGAGAACCTCCAGGCCGAGGCCCGCAAGCACGGCTTCGAGGTCGCCCACGCGCCGCAGCCGTTCAACGTCTTCGCCAACTTCCGGGTCTACCCGGACAACCGCTTCGAGCTCGAGGAGTGCGTGACCGCGCCGGGCGACGCGGCCACGTTCAGGCTGCTCATGGACGCGATCGTGGTCCTCTCGGCCTGCCCTCAGGACATCGTCGGCTTCCAGCCCGGCGGCCCGACCGACATGGCGGTCGAGCTGCTCGAGCCGGAGGGCGGCTAGCGTCGCCGGCTTGACCGCGTAGCCGCCATAGGACGACGAGGTGTCTCGGCTCTCCCTGATCCGCAGGCGCTCGCCCATCTGCGCGTAGGTGAGCTTGCCGTGCGCCCGGTCCCACATCGCCTTCAGCGCGGCGGGCGGGTTGGCGGGGGCGAACCCGACGCGATCGCGGACCTCGAGCCCGGCGCGGGCAAGGTGGCCCTCGAGCTCGTCCGGGCGGATGAACATGTCCCAGTCGTGGAGGTCGGGCTCGGCCCAGGCGGTCGGCGGCCAGTCCTGGGCCACCTTGATCATCAGCAGCTTGCTGCGGCGGGTGCGGTTGACGGTGTCGTAGAGGAAGGCCCCGCCCGGCTCCAGCACGCGCGCGATCTCCGCCACCGTGCGCCCGACGTCGTCGACGTGCTCGAGGACGTCACAGCAATAGATCGCGGGGAACTCGCCGTCGTTGAACGGGAGCCGGCTCACCGGTCGCCTCCAGGTAGCCGATGTCCAGCCCCTGCTGGCCGGCGTGGGCGCGCGCGACCTCGAGCGACTCGGTCGAGGGGTCGACGCCCGTGACAGCGCAACCGATCCGGGCGAACTCCTCGGCCAGCAGCCCGCCCCCGGAGCCGACGTCGAGGATCCGCAGGCCTCGCGGATGCATCCCGAGATCGACCTCGATGACGCGGCGCAGGTACCCGAAGCGCGCCGGGTTGAGCCCGCTCTTCAGGACGTTGAGAAAGCCGTCGTCGTCCCACCAGGTGTGGCTGAGGCGGTCGTACATCCGGTTGTCGACGGGCATCGGCGGCCTACCCTCCCACCCCGGCCGCCGCGAACGCCTCGCTGCGGTCGAGGAAGTCGCTCTGGCGGAGGACCAGCCCGCGGCGGAGCTCGAACAGCTGGTACACCGGCGCGCTCACGGCGAGCCCGCTGCCCGATCCGCTTCCGCGCTGCTTGGTCGTCACCAGGATCCGGTCGCCGAAGTCGACCAGCTCCTCGGGGTCCCAGCGGATGTCCTCGAACGCCTCCTGCCAGTAGCGCCAGAGGCGCAGGTAACCCTCGTGGCCGCGGTAGACCGAGTCGAGGTCCGGCGGCGTCAGCCCGGCGGCCGGCCGGTACTCGTGGGCCGCGTCGTGACCGAGCAGGATGACGTCGAAGTCGCGGCGGTTGCCGGCGGCGTACGCGCGGAGGATGAGCCGGGCGACCATCGCCTGGCGCAGCCGGGAGCGCGGCCCGAGCGCCGCGAAGCCGCGCGCGAGCAGCCTGTACAGCGCGGGAAAGCGGAGGTAGAGCCGCTCGTCCGCGGTGCGGCTCGCCGCGACCGCGTCGTCCAGTGGCCGCAAGCGCTGCGGCACGCCGGCCAGAGATGCCTCCGCCATGGGCGGAGTATCTCGCCCCGCCGGCCGGGCTAGCTCTTGTGGTCCCAGCGCCGCAAGCTGGGGCGCGGGTCGAGCGGCGACCCGCCCTCGTAGTAGCCGGGGTTCGACCAGATCTCGAAATGCAGGTGACAGGCGGTGGTGTTCCCCGTGTCGCCGACCCGCCCGATCTCGTCGCCGGCAGCGACTCGGTCGCCGGTGCCCAACGGAGAGCGGCTCTGGAGGTGCATGTAGACCATGTCCTCGAGCTTGCCCTGGCCGTCGATGACGACGTAGTTCCCGGCGCTTGACTGGTACGTATTGCGCTGTACCCGCCCCGGCTCGGCGGCGACCACGGGCTTGCCGCACTTGGCGAGCAGGTCCTGTCCCTGGTGACCGCGGCCGGCGCCGAGGCCGTCGCCGTACGTGTGCTTGCCTCGGATCGGGAAGACCCCGTCGCCGGTGGTCGCGCGCTCGGTGCCGCCGCCGCCCGCGCCGCCGTCGCTCCCGACCCCGCCGCTTCCGCCGGAAGCCGCCGCCGCGCCGACGCCGAGTCCCATGGCCATCAGCACCGCTCCCATCGCCGCGGCGCCCCTGTGCGCACGCACCCCGCCCGCAGTTCGACTGCCCACGATTCATCTCCTTCGTCGGCCTACGGGGTTAGCTGACGGGCTGGCGCTGAAAGAGCCTGCGCCCCCACCCACGGGTGGGTTAGCCCCAACACTTGGTTCCCCCGCTCCCGGACGCTGCGCGCCGGGACTCGGCTTTACCGGTTATCGAGCCGGGCAGGGTAGCGACCCGGGCCGACGTCCGCGCCGCCCGGCGGCTCCTGCGACGATGGCCCGTGCGCGAACCCGCGAGACCAGGAGCCACAGCTTTTGACGTGCCCGAAGTGCGGCGCCGAGATGCAGAGCTACGAGCGCAACGGCGTCCAGATAGAGCAATGCGAGCGGTGTCGCGGGATCTTTCTCGACCGCGGCGAGCTCGAGCAGCTGATCGGCGCGGAGAGCCGCGCTGCGAACTCGGCGGAGCCCGGTGCCGGCCAGCCCCGGGGCTTCTTCAAGGAGCTCTTCGATCGATGACCAGGGTGATCGCGCCGATCACGACCTCTGCCCGCCTCGCTAGGCGTGCGTGGCGGTCGGCGCGAACTCCACTTCCCGCTCGATCTGACGCATCATCGCCGGGTAGACGATCAGGTGCCGGAACGGCCTGATCGCCGCCATGTAGCCGCTCCCGAGCAGGCCGTTCGGCTTCACGAGCACGGCCATCTGAACGCGATAGGCGTCCCCCTCCGGGACCCGCCCGATGTGCATCACGCCGTGCATCGTCTGGTTGGCGACCTCGGCGGCCCACTCGTCCTCGAGCAGGTACAGCGAGGTGAAGGGAAGGGCTTCGAAGTCCGGGCCGGACGGCGCGTCGCGCAGGTCCGCCGGCAACCGGCTGCGGAGCGTGGGCACCCTCGAGCCCACTCCATCCTCGGGCCCGTCCCAGCCGAGGAGCTCCCCGAGCTTCCAACGCAGCGCGAACAGCGCCCGCGTCGCGGCGGAGGGGCTTTGCGACGGATCGCCCGCGGCGAACCCCTGCACCACCCGATCGAAGTCGTCCGCCCCGCCCGTCCCCGGGAGCTGCCACACGTCCTCGAGCCGGAAGTCGCGGGTCAGCTCGTGAATCCGCCAGGGCCGGGAGGTGTGAGCGTCGTTCGGGAGCCTCATCTCTGCCTTCCGTCTATACGGTAGCGTATAAATGAGCCGATGGCAACCGCCCGCACGCCTCGCAGCCGGTGGATCGACGAGGGCCTGCGGGCGCTCGCGGGCGGGGGCCCGGACGCGGTCCGAATCGAGTCGCTCGCCAAGGCGCTCGGCGTCACCAAGGGCGGTTTCTACGGGTACTTCGACGACCGGCCGGCGCTGCTCGAGGAGATGCTCGACGCGTGGGAGCTGACGATGATCGACGAGGTGATCGAGCGGGTCGAGGGCGAGGGCGGGGACGCGAGGCAGAAGCTGCGGCGACTGTCGGGGCTTGCCGGCTCTGCGGATCTGCGCGGGTTGATGAGGCTTGACCTCGCGGTCCGCGACTGGGCCCGGCGCGAGCCCGCGGTGGCCGAGCGCCTGCGCCGCGTCGACAACCGGCGCATGGACTACATGCGCTCGCTGTTCGGCGCCTTCTGCGCCGACGAGGACGAGGTCGAGGTCCGCGCCACGCTCGCCTTCTCGCTCTGGATCGGCAACCACTTCATCGCCGCCGATCACGGCGGACGCAGCCGCGCGGACGTGACCCGGTTGGCGCTCGAGCGGCTCGAGGCGTAGGCGGGCTCAGCTGGTACGGTCGATCCAGACCGGCGCGCTCGGCAAGGACGCCGGCGACACTGGACGACAGGGGGAAGCTCCATCTCATCCTTTCGGTGGCCGTGGCTCGTGGCGACACTCGCCGGCGCCCTGATCCTGGCCGCAACCGCCCGGGCCGAGCCGAGCCCGACGAGCCCGCAGGCACGCCCCACCGCGGCGCACGGCGACTTCGCCCGGCGCGTCGCGATTCCCGGCGGTCGCAGGCTCTACCTCGAGTGCCATGGCAGGGGAAGTCCCACGGTCGTGCTCGAGGCGGGCACCGGGAACACCGCCCGGATCTGGAGCGAGCAGCCTGAGGGGCCAGGGCCGGCCGTCCTGCCGGCGGTGGCCTCCTTCTCCCGAGTGTGCGCCTACGACCGGCCCGGGACCTTCGAGCTCCCGGGTGGCGAGCTCAGCCGCAGCGACCCGGTGGCGATGCCGCGAAGCGCGCGCGACATCGTCCTCGACCTACGCGCGCTGCTGCGGGCCGCCCGGGTTCCGGGCCCCTACGTCCTCGCCGGCCACTCGTTCGGCGGCATGGTCGCGCGGCTGTACGCCACCACCCACCCGCGCAAGATCGCCGGGCTCGTGTCCATCGACGCCCAGAACGAGGACTTCGCCGCGGCCTACAAGGAGCTTCTGACGCCCGAGGAGTACGTGTCGGCGATCCTCAACCCGGGCCAGGTGCCCGGACTCGAGAGCTACTCGGACATCGAGCGGCTCGACCTCCCGGTCAGCGCCGCCGAGATGCGCCAGGCGCAGGCGGACACGCCGCTTCGCCGGATGCCGTTCGTCGTCCTCTCCCACTCCAAGGACCTCCCGAACCCCTTCGGGTTCCCCGACGACTGGCCGATCGACGCCCTCGACCAGGCGTTTCAGAACTGAGGACATGCTGGCCGGGCTGGTGAGGGGCGCCGCCACGTGATCGCCACCCGCAGCCTGCACTACATCCAGCTCGACCAGCCCAAGCTGGTACCCGCGAGATCCGCCGTGTGGTCAAAGCGGCGCGCGGCGGCTGAGCCACGGCGTCAACTAGCTACTCGCCGCGGTCGCTCATCGCGTCGACGCAGACCGTGATCGCAAGGATCAGCGCCGCGTCCTCGCGGGGAGCGATCTCCACGCCGTAGGTGTCGCGGACCCGAAACCAGCGCTTCGACACGGTGGCGACCGTGTCCCCGTCGCGCTCGACCTCGTACTCGTGGTCGACGATGTTGCCCTTGGCCTTCAGCTCGCCGCCGTCCTCGAGGTCGATCGAGAAGCGGTCGCGCAGGCCGACGAGCGCCTTCTTCACCGTGGCCAGCGAGTCCCCATCGCGCTCGATCTCCATCTTGTCGCGCACGCTCAGCTTGCGCTCCTGGACCTTGGCCACCTCGTTGCCGTCAGCGTCCTCGATCACGAACGTCTGCCGCACGCGCAGGGCCTTCCCGTCGACGTGAAATGCCCGGTTGCCCTCCCTCGTCCTCGATCCAGTAGTCGTCGCCGATCGAGAGCAGCTTCTCGCGCATCTGGTAACGAACGCCGTCGCCGTCGCCGTCGTCCCCTCCGCGGTTGCGGAGCAATCCCATCTACGACCCCGACCCGAGGACCCGCGCCTTCTCGGCTGCGAACTCCTCCTCGGTGAGCGCGCCCGAGTCGCGCAGCCCGGCCAGCCGCTCGATCTCGGTGACGCGGGGGTCGCCGCCGGCCGCCGCGGCGGGCGCGCCGGCGGTCGCGACGCGCCCCTCGCGCGACTCGCGCATGCGCGCGGCGATCCCCTGTGCGGCGCCGGCGGGCGAGCCGGTCGTGACGTGGTCGGGGAACTCGCGGATCACCTGGCGGCGCAGCATCTCGGTCCCGAGCGCCGCGAAGGCGATCAGCAGCAGCGAGGGGACGATCCGATGCGTGGCGATCACCGGGTCCCACCAGAACAGCAGCAGCAGCAGCGCCGCGAGCCCGCCGTAGGCGTAGCTGGGCTGGCGCAGGTAGGGGGTGAGCCGGTGACGGATCGAGGTCGCCCAGCGGGTTGGCCCCGCGAGCCAGGCGGCGAGCACGATCACGATCCCGTAGAGGACGATCGACTGGCCCGTCTCGACGATCAGCGAGCTGCCGATGTCGTAGACGGAGGCTGACCGCCGCATCGGAGGATGCGACCTCGCTCAGCGAGCCGACGACGAGGTTGCCGGCCGCACCGCGGGCAAAGAGGACGACGATGCCGACGAAGATGAACGAGATCCCGACCGCGCGCAGGGTCTGGCGGCGGCGATCGCCGGCGAGCGCGATCGCGGCCGCGTACAGCAGCAGGACGAGCGCGGTGAGCACGTAGCCGATCTTCTGCAGCAGGTTGAGGCCCGTCTGGGCGGCGGCGAGCTCGTCGGACTTCATGATCTCGATCGAGCTCGCCTCCGCCGGCAGCTTGGAGGCCACGTCGGGCAACCCGAGCTGCGCGGTCACCGACTCGACCACCGAGGTGAGGTCGAGCGTCACCACCCCGCCGGTGGTCGCGACGAACTCGCCCTCGTCGTCGATCAGCGCGATCAGCTTGCTCTGCGCCGCCGCGCTCGCGTCGACGAAGAGCTGCTGGACCTTGGGCTCGGAGAGCGCCTTTTCGACGACGTTGTCGGCGGCGCTGCGAAGCGCTCCGGAGATCGGGCCGGCAAGCGGCGCGACCTGCGGGGGAAGCCGGTTGGCGAGCTCTGCCTCGACGTCGACGTTGTCGAAGATCGTGGTGACGATGAAGGTGTTGAGAGCCGCCTGGATGTCGGCGTCCTGGATCAGCTGCTCGCTGGTCGTCGTCCAGGTCTCGGTCTCGAGCAGCTGGCGCTTGGCCCAGAGCGCGAACACCGAGACGATCGCGATGATCGTCGCGAGGACGATGATGGTGATCGGCAGCGCCCGGCGGCCCTTCCTCTTGGTCGCGTTCGCCCTCGCGTCACCGCTCCAACCTATCCCGCTCAGAGATCACGCGGCACCGGAGATTGCGTCGCAGAGCTGCTTGAGCGCATCCTGCGCCTGGCCCGTCGGGAGTTGACCCACCGCGCTCTTGCATGAGCTCGCTGCCTTGGAGAGCGCCTCGTCGACGTTCTCGCCGGCCGTGCTCAGCGCCTGATTGGCGGCGGCGCCGACGGACGTGCACGCGCCGCCCAGAGCCGTTCCCGCAACGCCGCCCAGCTGCTGGGCGGTGTCACTGCAGGACTTCACGGCCGCGTCGACCGTCTGCTTCGAGCTCTCCTCGGCGGACGTGGACGTGGACGTGGACGTCGTCGTCTCGTCGTCGCCGCACCCGGCCGCGATCAGCGCGCAGGCGAACAGCGCCGCGAGGCCCACGATCGCGAGACGGCGTCCTCGCATCAGCTCGCGTCCTCCTTCGCCGCCGCCTCGATCTCGCGCTTGAGCTCGTCGGCGTCGGCGTCGATCTGCTTCTCGATCAGCTTGTTGGCGCGCTTGACCGCCTTCTCGAGCTGCTCCTCGATCTTCGACTCGCCGATCACGATCACCGCGGCGCTGCCGGCGTCGAGCTCCTCGCCGAGCTCCTTGAGGTCGCCGCGCGAGATCCCCTTGCGCAGGTGCCCGATCAGGCCGCCGGCGCCGGCGCCGACGATCGCGCTGCCGATGATCGCGGGCGGGAAGATGATCCCGACCAGGGCTCCGACGCCGGCACCGGTCCAGGCGCCGTGCTGGGTCGGCTTCTCGGTCTTGGTCACCCGGACCTTGCCGTCCTCCTCCTTGCGGATCACGGCCGAGTCGAAGGTCCCGATCGCGCCCGCGGCGTGGAGGTCGAACACGGCCTCGTAGTCGGCCTCGGCATCGTCGATGTCGTCGTAGATGGCGGCGTAGAGGAACACTGGTCGGTCGGACATGGCGGCCTTCCTTTCGGTCGGGGGCTGATCTGGACTCAGCAACTTCCACCCTAAGAACGCCGGACGCGGCAATCATCCCCCAGATGGGATGAATCTGGTGCGCGGTCTGGTCGATCGCGGCCTAATCGCTTGGCTTCAGCGCCGCGCCTTAGTGGCCGCGCTTTGAGGGTCAGGGACCGGCAGGCTGGGACCCAGCCGCGGCGGGCGGCAACTGCATCGAGGCGAGCTGGGCCACGAGCGCCGTGTCCGGCACCTGGATCAAGCCGCGGGTCGGGCGGTCCAGATCAAACGTGACGAAGAGAAGGAACGAGACCACCAAGGCGGCCAACACGACGCCAACGGCACCGCGGCCCACGAGGGCCATATACGCGGCCAAGAGCCCGAGGGCGACGGCCGCTCCGAGAATCTCGAGGATCAGGACCGTGCCGGGGACGCGATTGTTGAGGCCGGCGATGCGAGTGGTTTGCGCATCGAACATCTCGTTCAGGGTCTCGACATAGAGGCGCGGCGCGCTATCCACTGGCGCCGCGTTGAGCGCGTCGCCGGCCAGAGCCCATAGGCGGCGCTGGAGCTGCCCCTCGGAAGCGGCGACGACGGCCTGCTCATCGCTCTGCGGCAGAGTGGAGGTAAGTCGGACCGCCCCTTCCGTGTAGTCGATCAGGAGCTCGAGCGAGCGGCCGCGGACTGGCTCGGCGAGGGTCTGGGCTCGCAGATAGGTGGTGCCCATCGCGTTCGTCTCGTCGATGGTGTCCGCGCGCCGATTCTCGTAGCGCGACAACGCCAGCGACAAGCCGAACGCCAGGAGCAAGCCGACGACACCCAGCATCGCTCCCTGCAGGACCCCGAACGGCTCCGAGAGGCTGTCGGAGAGGTGGCGCACCCGGCGCCCGACGAACGCTCCGAGCGCGGTTGCGCCAAGGACGACGCCGAACAACAGGAGCGCGAGCGCCGCGGTGGAGAGGCCGAAGAGTGTGACGCGCCGACCCTAGGCCGTCTCCCGGACGCCCTGTCTCAGCCCTCCAGCTCAACAGTGATGCGGCCGTCCGCAACCGCCCGCTTCAGGGTCGCGAAGTCGCTCCTCGTTCTGGTCGGCGTAGGCGCCGGCGAAGTCGCGCGATCGCCTTGTCGAATCGTGCCGCTGCCGCCGAGATAGCCGGCGATCGCGATCCGGTCGCCCGAGCGGGCGTGGGCGCGGGCGAGGATCCCGCCGCACACGTGCGCGTAGACGCCCATCGCCCGCGGCGACATCAGCTCGATCAGCGCCGAGCCCTTCTGGTCCCAGAGCTGGCGCACGTAGAAGTCGCGCTTCTTCGAGTCCGGCCCGACCGCGGTCGTCCAGCCGAGGAACTCGTCGCCCGCCGCCTGGGTCAGCCGCTGGCCCTCGACCACGCGCTGGCCCTGCTGCGCGAACTCGCTCGGCGCCGTGTACGGCTCGAGCACCGACTGCTGGGCCTCCTTCACCTGGAGGAAGAGCGGATCCTCCGTCGTCGCGCCCGACGAGCAGCGCGATCCAGGCCCGCGTGCCGACGCTGCCCACTCCGACCACCTTGCGGGCCGCGTGCACGTAGCCGTAGCCGCTCGAGCAGGTGGCGCCGGTCGGCGAGCAGGGTCGCCCGGTATTCCTCGAGGACGCTTGTCGAGGCTGGCCTCGGCCCTCTCGAGCTGCTCTGCCTTTGAACATCTCCTCGAGCGGCACGAGCACCGGCGGCTCGCTGCTGATCCGCAGCTTGCCGTCGACCCGCTCGGTCAGCTTCGCGAACGCGCGCATCCGGTCCTTGCGCTTCGCCTTGGCGACGTTCCTCTCGAACCTGCTCGCGCTCCTCCTTGCCGCACCTCGCCGCCGAACCGCTTCGCGGATCTGGTCGATGTCGACGCGCAGGTACCAGACGTCCAGGTTGCTGAGCTCGGCGAGCCGGCGCATGGTCTCGCGATAGGCGCGACGCGGCGCCCGAGCACGACCTCGCGCCGCTGCTTGGCGCTGAAGGCGCGGTCCCGGCCGGCGATCTCGAAGCTCGCAACGAGCCGCTTGACGTCCCACTCCCAGGGCCCGGGAAGCGTCTCGTCGAAGTCGTTGATGTCGACGACCAGGCCCCGGTCGGGCGAGGCGAACATCCCGAAGTTCGAGAGATGCGCGTCGCCGCAGGCCTGCACCCGCAGGCCCGTAGTCGGGCGTCGCCGCGAGGTCGGCGGCCATGATCGCCGCCGCGCCGCGGTAGAAGGTGAAAGGCGAGACGAGCATCCGCCCGTAACGCAGCGGGACGAGGTCGGGGAGACGATCCGCCGCCTGCCGCTCGAGCACCGCGAGCGGGTCGGGCCGGTCCGCGGCCGGCGCCCACTCCCCGTGGCTCGAGCGCGGCACGCGGGCGCGCGCCTCCTTGCCGGCCGCACGCCCGCTCTGCGGGCGTCGCGGTGGCGGGGCCGGTAGCGCTTTCGCCGCGGGACTCACCAGTTGATCTCGATCTCCAGCTCGCGCCCGTCGGTTTCCACCTCGAGCTCGACCTTGAGCTGCACCTCGTCGGGGACGTTCACGCTCATCGTCACCCCGCCCTGCTCGAACTTGACCTCGTTGCCCTTGCTGAGCTGGGTCGCGAGCCTTCGCAGCCGGGTGACGACCTCCTTGCGACTCACGGTTTCCTTCTGTTCGATCTCGACGACGTCCATCAGTTCTCCTTCGCTGGTGGTTCTGTCACTGTCAATCCTCCATTCGCCCTGCCGCAATCCGCCCGAGCAGGCGCACGCTCGTCGAGGAAGCCCTCCGGCATCTGAGCCGACGGCGAGGCGCCGGGATGCTGGGGCGCGATCCGCACGCGCAGGACCCCGGCCCGGATCCCGAAACGCAGCGGCGGATCGAGTCGCACCGCCTCGCCGTCGATCCCGGCGGGCACCGGATCGTCGGCGTCGACCTCGAAGGTCGGCGCGCTCCATTGCCGCACCGCTCGCTGCGGCGCGCGCCCGCTCTCGCCGCGCCCGGCCGGCGCCCCGGCGACCACGATCCCGAGCAGGCCGTCGTCGATCGCGGGGCGGGTTCCCGAGCCGACGGCCCGCCCGAGCCGGTAGCGGTTGTTCGAGACCAGGATCACGGCGCCCGAGCGGTGCTCGTGCCCGCCCGGGCCGGTCCAGCGCAGGTCGAGCCCCGACCCGGACGGTCCGAGCGCGTCGGGCACCGTGTCGAGCAGCGTGCGCAGCTTCGCGTCGCGGTAGCCGGAGCTCTGAACCGCCTCGGCGTAGACGCCCAGCGAGACGTTGTTGACGAACACGCGCCCGTTTACCTCGCGCGAGATCGACGCGGCGCTCGCGGCCGCCGGCCACGAAGGCGTCGAGGGCGCCGACGACATCGTCGCGATCGACCCCGAGGTCGAGGGCGAAGTGGTTTCGCGTTCCCGCCGGGATGCAGGCGTAGGGAAGGTCGAGCTCCGCTGCGATCGCGGCGACGATCGCCTGTGAGCCGTCGCCGCCGGCCATCGCCAGCCCGTCGGCGCCGCGCGCGACGGCGTCGCGGACGATCGCCTCGAGGTCCTGGCCCGCGACCGAGCTCGATCGCCTCGATCCCGCGCGCCGGCGCCTCGGTCGCGAGCGCGAACCGCTCGGCCTTGCCGCCGCCCGACTTCGGATTGAAGATCAGCACCGGGTGCTCGGGCGGGGCCGCCGACGAGAGCTGCGCGCGCCTGCTCACCGCGAGCTCCGCGCACGTGCCCGTGGCCACGAACCCGCCCACGATCAGCGCGATCTCGACCGCGCGCTCGCCGACGACCAGCAGGATCGCCGCCACGAGCGCGAGCACGGCCACCGAGAGGCCGATGACCCGGACCGCGCCCCGCCGCAGGAGCCCGTACCAGCCGACCACCCCCGCGAGCACACCAGGGCGAGGACGAGCAGGCCCTGCGGGAACTCCTGGACGGCGACGATCACGGCGAGAACGAGGGAGGCGAACCCGAGCACCAGGGCGCCGAGGGCCGCGAGTCGCCGGCCGCTCATCCCAAAGCCGCCGCTTCGGCGGACGCCGTGGGCGCGACGTCCGGTAGCCGGATCATGCGAAACGCGTCAAACAGCCCGAGGAGACCCGCGAGGATCGGCACGAGCAACGCCACCTGAAGGGCGAGGTTCGTCGAGTCGGTGTTGATGCTGAGAACCTCCTCCTGGACGGCCGGCGGCTCCTCGGCGAGCAGTTCGGCGAGTTGCGTGTTGCTCGTGACCTGCGCATCATCCTCCAGCGTCTGCGCGATCTGCTCCTGCTGTGCGGAGGGAATCACGGGACTCGCGTTCGACATGTTGGTGAATGCCAGGGAGAGGGTGGCGAGCAGGACGCCGCCGGCCACCGCGAGGCCAAACGAAAGCCCGAACGAACCCGACGCCGAGTTCACCCCCGCCGCCTCGCTGATCCGCTCCTCGTCGATCGGGGCGAGCGTGTAGTTGTTGAGCTGCGAGACCAGCAGGCCAAGCCCCGCCCCCGCGATCACCAGCGGAACGAGGAGATACCAGCCGGAGTCGGCTTCGGGCACGATCGGGATGATCAGCGCCAGGCCCAGCGTGCTCAGCGCGAACCCGGTCCTGATGATCTTGGCGGGGCGGCGCCTGCCGGACCTCCGCCCGGCGAGGATCGCGACCGCGAACATGGTCAGCGAGAGTGGGGCGATCGACAGGCCCGTCTCCAGGGCGTCGTATTCGAGCTTGATCTGCAGGAAGATCGGCAGGGCGATCATCGCCCCGCCGAGGGTGATGTTCTGCAGCGTCTGGCCGGTGATCCCGGCCCTGAAGTGCGGTAGCCGGAACAGGTCCGGATCGAGCAGGGTCACCTTGCCTTCGCGGTGGCGCCGCACGAGCCAGCGGGCGAGCGCCCAGAGCGCGAGCGCGCCGAGCGCGATCAGCAGCACGACGTAGTCGCCGCCCTCCTGCCAGACCAGGATCCCCAGCACCACGCCGCCCATGCCGATCACGGACAGGGCGGAGCCAACGAGGTCGATCTTCCGCTCTCCCGTGTACGCGACGTCCTTGACGAGCCCGATCTGCAAGAGCACGACCGCGATCACGACGACCTCGAGCAAGAAGCCGACCCGCCACGACAGGTACGTGGTGACAAAGCCTCCGAGGAGCGGCCCGACCGCGGCGGCGATCGCGGCCGCTGCTCCGATCAGCGCATAGGTCTTCACCTGTGCCGCCCCCTCGAAGTTGCCGTGGATGAGGGATTGCATCGCAGGCAGCAGCAGCGACGCGCCGAGGCCGCCGATGATCGCCCAGAAGAGGATTACTGCGGTCAGGCTCTGGGCGACGGTCATCGCCAAGGCCCCGGCCGCATATGCCAGCAGGCCGAGCACGTACGCCCGCTTGCGTCCGAACAGGTCGCCGATCTTGCTGCTGATCAGGATGAATGCGGCGGAGACCAGGGCCTCGAGCGCGATCGCGGTCTGCACAGAGCTGACCGTCGTGTCGAGATCCTCGACCACAGCCGAGATCGACACGTTCATCAGCGACGTGTCGACGACCAGCACGAACATCGCTGCCGCCAGCAGAAGCGACAGCCGCGAGGTCCCGGCTTTCTGCGGTGGATCGGCTATGACGCATCGCCCATCACGAGTTGCCGCCGACCCTCAGGCGCGCGAATTGTCAGGCGCCGTCCGGTTCCGCAACCCAGCGCTTGGCGTCGGCAAGGTCGCTGACGGCGAAGCCTCGGACTCGGCCGGGGATGAGTGCCGAGAGCACCTTGAGCGCCGCCGGCGCCCAGCCCTCGTCGCTGACGATTGCGACCCGCTCGAAGGCGCTGGCGTGGCGGGCGCGGAACTCGGCGCCGGCCTTCATCGCGTCGCCCTCCACCTCCTGGCTCTGGGTCCCGAACAGGTAGAGCAGGCGGATCTTGCGCCCGGCGGCGATCTCGTCGCGCAAGAGCGGCTCGACCGCCTCCTCCCAGTCGTCGTCCTCGACCTCGCCGATCGCCTCGAAGCCGATGGTCCCGGCCGGCATGTCCGCTATTCGTCGGAGCATCGGCTAACTCAGCGCCTTGGACTTGATCGCGTCGAACTCGTCCTGGGTGATCGTGCCCGCGTCGAGCAGCTCCTTGGCCTTGGCGATCTCGGCCGCCGAGCCGCCGGCGGTCTCCTTGACGTACTTGTCGAAGGACGCCTGTTGGTCCTGGGCCTGCTTGACGCTGCGCTCCCGGATCCCGTCGTGCTGGGCGATCAGATAGACGAGCACGCCCAGGAACGGGATCACGATGATGAACACGACCCAGAGCGCCTTGTGCCCGCCGCCGATGTCGTGGCGTCGGAAGATGTCGATGAAGCAGGTGATCGCGATCCAGATCCACGCGATCCAGGCGAAGAACAGGATCATCGTCCAGAGGACGTCGAGGAACGGGTAGTCCGCCGCTATCGGCATCGGGTCTCCTTTTGGGACGTGTGGCGCAAGCTGCGCTCGTGAACCTACGGCCGGCGGGGCACGCGGTCATCCCCCAAAAGGGGTGAACCTGGGCTGGGTGCTCCGAGGACGCGCTTTCATCCCGATCGAATGATGCGCCCGTCGATCGGGGGTGCGTAGATGTACGCATGGGCAGCGTGTTCTTCCTGGCCTTCACGGCCGCGCTCAACCCGACGCTGCTCGCCGCGACGACCGTGATGCTGCTGCTCGACAACCCGAAGCGGCTGCTGATCGGCTACCTGGTCGGCGCGCTGATGACCAGCATCACGCTCGGCCTCGTGATCGTGTTCAGCCTCGAGGATTCGAGCTTCGCCGACACGGCGCAGAACACGTTGAGCCCCGCCGCCGACTTTGCCCTCGGCGGGATCGTCCTGGTGATCGCCTACGTGCTCGCCACGGGGCGTGACAAGGCCGTCAGTGAACGGCGGCACCGGCGCAAGGCTGAGAAGAACAAGGAGCCGAGCGGCCCGCCGAAGTGGCAGCAGTTCCTCGATCGCGGGTCCGCTCGCTCCGCGTTCATCGTCGGCGCACTCCTGACCCTCCCGGGCGCGTCGTACCTGGCCTCGCTCAGCAAGCTGTCCGCCCAGGATCTGAGCACGGGCGGAACCGTGCTCTCGGTGATCGCGATCAACGTGATCATGCTCGCGCTGCTCGAGGTGCCGACGCTCGGCTACCTCCTCGCGCCGGATACGACACCGGGCCGGGTCGACCGGTTCAAGGCAGGCATCTCACGCCACGGGCGCAAGGCCGGGATCTGGGGCGCGGGGATCATCGGGACGCTGCTGATCGTGCGCGGAGTCATCGAGCTCCTGAGCTGAGGTGGCCTTGCGAGATAGGCTCCGCGACGCAGCGCGAAGGTGATCGAACCGGCGGAGGGAGACAACGTGGGCACAGACGAACTCGACGAGATGGGGCCAATCGACTACCTGATCGTCGAATGGCCGGGCAGGCAACCCACCGGCGAGGCCGCGCCGATCCTGGTCGACCTCGTCGATCGGGGAGTGATCCGCGTCATCGACCTCGCCTTTCTCAGCAAGGGCGAGGATGGCTCGGTGACGATTCTGGACATCGGCTCCCTGGCCGAGCAGTCCGGGTCGCTGAAGGAGCTTGTAGGCGCATCTTCTGGGCTGCTTTCCGAGGAGGACGCCGAAGAGGCAGCGACGGCC
Source organism: uncultured Solirubrobacterales bacterium (assembly GCA_963729065.1). Taxonomy (GTDB): domain Bacteria; phylum Actinomycetota; class Thermoleophilia; order Solirubrobacterales; family 70-9; genus WHSW01. The sequence continues at coordinate 8,580 of CAVSMS010000004.1, read as the reverse complement.
CTCGACCCGGGGTCGTCCGCCGCGATTCTCGTGTACGAGAACCGCTGGGCGGCTCCCTTCGCCACCGCGCTGCGCCGCAGCGGCGCCCAGCTGGTTGCAAACGGCCGGATCCCGGTCCAGGCCATCCTCGCCGCGCTGGACGCCGCCGAGGAGTCCGAACCCACCACCGCCTGACCCAGGAAAGGAAGAGCCTCATGCCAGGATTGCTTCGAGGTGTCGCCAGGGTGGCGGCCATTTCGGGAACCGCGACCGCCGTCAGCAACCGCGTCTCCCGCCGCCAGGCCGAGCGCTGGTCCGAGCAGAGCGCGCAACAGGCTCCCGCCTACCAGGAGCCCCCGCCGCAGGCCGCGCCGCCCCCGCCCCCGGCCGCCGATCCCATCGAGCAGCTGACCAAGCTCGGGGAGCTTCGCGACAAGGGCGTGCTGACGGAGGAGGAGTTCGCCGCCCAGAAGGCCAAGATCCTGGGCTAGCCGAGGCCGCTTCAGGCGCTGAGAGCGTCGCTCACTTGCGGTAGCCGAAGTCGGCGGTGTACGTCGCCGCGGCGGCCTTGCCCGCGCCGGGCTTGCCGCGGCGGACGCCGACGTCGACCTCCGTCATGCTCGGCGTCAGGATCGTCTCCCGGTGCGGGGGCGACGCCATCCACGCGGCGACGATCGACGCCGGGCTTCCGTTGTCGCCCTGACCCCAGGCGATGTTCTCGGCGACGCTCCAGGTGCACGTGCACGGCAGATAGCCGGTCGAGGTGACCCTCGAGACGAGATCGGGTTCGCCCGGGCAGTCGTGCGAAAAACAGCCGTCGTTGACCATCCGCGTGGTGTGCCGCTTTGCGGCCTGCTTGAGATCGCCCTGCGCGTCGAGCGCCTTCAGCCCATGCGCCGCGCGCTCCGCGTTGATCACGCACCGAACCGCCTTCGCGGCGCGGCGCGCCTTCAGCTCCCCCCCGGCAATGCCCGCGTTCTTGCACTCGCTCGACGCCCCGCGGGCCGCCGCCCGCTGCGATCGAGGCAGGTCGACCGGCAGGCACTGGACGAGATCGTCGACCGGGCCGGTCACCTCGAGGACGACGCTGCCGATCCCGAGCGCGATATAAGGCGCGCTCAGCAGCCGGACCCCGTCGCACGCCTTCGTCGACGCTGCGGCGGACGCCCCTTGCGGAACGAGCAACGCGCTCGCGAGTAACGCCGGTACGGCGACCGACACCGCCAGCTTGCACACGGATCGTGCGGACATCGTGGCCCCCTCTCCCCCATTTCGCTTTGCCCCTTAGCCCCCGGCCGTTACCGGAGGCCGCGAGACTCCCACCCGACGCCACCGGCGTCAATGGCCATTGCGTCCACTGCACGCACGCGCCCGCCAAGCGGTGATTTGTCCCCGCACGGGTACGTAGGGCCAAGGCCGCGACCTGCGGCGCGTTTTTTCGAAAGGAGCACGAGATGCCGGTTTGGGTGGCGCAGGCCCTGACGGCCGCCAGGAAGGTGCCGTGGCGGAAAGTATTGGCGGCGATCGCGTGGCTATCGACTCGCGGAAGGGAATACTGGCGTCGGCTGACCCCGGATGAACGACGGGAAGTCCGTGACCTGGCACTGAAGTCGCAGGGGAGGCGGTCGAACCTGAGTGCCGCCGAACAGGACCGCCTCGTCGCGTTGTTCCAGAAGATCCGCGAAGGTCCCAGGCGCCGCGCCGGCCTAGACACCTCGCACCGAAGCGACGGGCCGACTCAGCGAAACCGCGCCCGAACGGTCTGGTTGGCCGCGCCGGCGGTCACCGTATGGGTGGCCGCGCCGCCGTCCGACCAGTTGCGGAAGTCGAACTCCTCGCCGCCGAACAGCTGCGGGGTAGGGGCGCTGATCGTGTGCTGCGATCCGACGATCACCCGCTGTCTGAGCGGCGCGGTCCCGGAGGTGGAGTCGACCGCCACCTGCGGCGCCCGGCGGGCCGGAGCCGACCTTGAGCACCGACGTGCTCGGGATGAGCTTGGTCGCGGTGGTGGCCCGGGCGCCGTCGGAGTCGGTGGCCACGAGGGTGAGCAGCAGGTAGGAGCGCCACTCGTGGTCGGGAGCGACCAGCGTCCCCTCGTCGGTGCCGGCGAAGCTCTGGATCGAGTGCGTGTGGCAGGTCGCCGGGCAGTGGCGGATCGCCAGCCTCCAGCGCAGCGCCGACTCCGGCAGCGTGCCGTCCTCGACGTCCTGGGCCGAGCCGCTGAAGTCGATCTCGTCGTCCACCTTCCAGCGCAGGTCCGGACCGCGGTGCGTCGATCGTCGGAACCGGCGCGGTGTTGTCGACGTCGATGGTCGTCGTCGCGGTGTCGCTGCCGCCGCGACCGTCGCTCACCCGGAGCTTGACGTTGTAGGTGCCGCCGGCCGTGTAGGTGTGGGTCGGAGCGGGTGACGACGAGTCGTCGAGCTCGCCGTCGCCGTCGAGGTCCCATGCGTACGCGAGCGAGTCGTTGTCGGCGTCCGAGGAGGCGGTGCCATCGAATTCGACGTCCAGGGGCGCCGACCCCGCGGTCGGATTGGCGGACAGCGCCGCGGCCGGCGACTGGTTGGCAGCGGTGCTCTGGATCCGCATCACCCGGCCGCGGTCGAAGTCGGCGTAGTAGAGGGCGCCGTCGGGGCCGACCTCGAGCCAGACCGGGTTCGACGCGCCGTCGTCGAACGTCTGGACCGTGGACGGGTCCGGGATGCCGTCGGCGCCGGCACGCATCGACCAGATGCAGTCGCGGCTGTAGTCGGCGAAGAAGAGCGCGTTCTCCCAGGCCCCCGGGAACGACGTCGCGTCCGCGCCGTCGTAGACCCGCACGCCGGAGATCGACGAGGAGCCCGTCGGGCAGCTCTCGCTCGTCGATCACCGGGAACAGGTGCCTGTAGGCGAAGAAGGGCTCCGTGGCATCGCGCCGGCTGGCTGTAGAGCGTCTCGCAGATCGCGAGATTGGCGGCGTCATAGCCCGGCTGTCGGCGTGCGGGGCCCTCGCGGCAGGGCCAGCCGAAGTTGGGAACGTCGGTGTCGGGCAGCCGGTTGATCTCCTCCCACTGGCCCCAGCCGACGTCGCCGATCCAGAGCTCACCGTTCTCGGCGAGGTCGAACCGGAACGGGTTGCGCAGGCCGGCGGCGATGATCCGGCGCGCGTTCGGGTCGGGACTGTCGAACATCGGGTTGGTGCTCAGGCCCTCACCGGTGCTCGGATCGACCCGGATCATGGTCCCGTCGAGGCCCACCGGATCGGTGATCAGCGACTCCATCGTCCGCACGTCCTGGCTGCGCAGCGCCCCGCCCTCGGCGTTCGGCGGCGTCGGGCTGGCGCCGGTGTGCGGGTCGCCGCACGGGTTCACCGGGCTCCCGTCCTGACCCCAGTCCGCGAAGTTGAACGAAGCGCCGTCGCCGCCGGTCGCGTAGAGAGCGCCCGAGGCGTCCATCTCCAGCGAGCCGACCGAGTGGCTCGGATACTGCTGGCACCAGTCCTCGACCAGGACGTCCTCGCGCACGGTGCCGCCGTCCTCGGGAACCAGTCGCGAGAGCCGGCCGCTGACGACGCAGCCGTCGCCGGTCGGGCCCGGCGGGGTCGGGCAGGAGTCGGTGAGGGCGTCGCTCGGCTGGCCAGCGCGGCGCCGTGCCGCCGATCGCGGCGTTGTGGGTGTAGAGGACGTAGACGAACGGGGAGCTCTCGTAGTCGACGTCGAGCTCCATCCCGAGCAGCCCGCGATCCCAGAAGTTGTGCACCTGCGTCCGCAGGTCCGCAAACAGGGTCCGGCTGTCGTCCTCGAGACCGTCGTAGGTCCAGATGCGGCCGCTCTTCTCGGCGACGTAGACGGTGCCGTCGGGCGCGAAGCGGACCACGGTCGGGTTCGAGACGCCGCTGAAGGCCTCCGTCTCCTCGAAACCGGGCGGGACGTCGCCGGCGCTCGCCGGGGCCGCGGCGAGCAGCGTCAGCGTCGCGCAGGCCGCCGTCGCGACGAGCGCTCGCGTCCACGATCCATGGTGCTTGAGTCCCCGGTGCATCAGATTGCCTTTGCCGACCAACGCCTGGGCGCAGGGTAAATACGCGTCGTGAGACCAGGATGAGAATTTGGGATAGGTCGGCGGCGCTGGGCGTGCGAACTGCGCTTACCAGAGCCCCACAGCTGCGCTCGCCTCGCCGGGACACGTCGCCCCGTGGAAGGTGAGCGTGATGGCGTTGGCCGGGACGCTGCTGCCGTTGCCCGGGTTGCTGAGGATGAACTGGCCCCAGATCGGTCCTTCGTTGAACCGGACATCCTCGGATTCGGCCAGCGCAATCCCACCCGTGTGCAGCTCGACGCCATCGCTGTAGAACCAGTTCACCGTGCCGAAATCCTCGTCGCTCTCGATCGCGAGGATCGGGTGCCCGGCGGCGTGACAACCGTTCGTGACCCTCCATCCCGGGAGCAAGGTCGTGCCCGGTCCCGATGGTCCGGCCACCGGCGAAACGCAGTTGAAGAAACTTTCGGTCATGCGAAAGAAACGCCAGGCCTGGCCGCCGCAGGTCTCGTCAAAGCGCGATAGGAACACATCCGGCACGAACTCGTCGGTGCCGAGCGAGCCGTTCTCGACCTTGGGCCCGGCGACGACGTCCGCCTTGAGGTCGACGCGTCTGACTTGCTGGTTGAGCAGGTCGGCGCTCGCGACTGTGCCGTCGGCGATGCTCGCGGCGATGACGGCGTCCGGGGCGAGGTCGGGCGTCGTTACGCCGCTGGGGACGATGTCGCCGGAATCGACCGTGTTCGTGCCCGGCAGTGCCATGGCGGTGCCTGTCAGCGCCAGGAACACCGCCACGTAGCCGACGACGTGCGTGCGGATGTGGCCGCTGACGCTCATCGACCGCCTCGCCTAGCGCGCCCACTCGAGGGTGCCGAGCGTCTCGCACGCCGTGACCCCGTCGAGTGCGTGGAGGTTGATCGTGCTCACGCCGGTCTCGTCGGAGAGGACGAACTGCCCTTCGATGCGGCGACCGTCGAGCTCGAAGGGGAAGTCGGCGCCGGCAGCGACAGTGGTGCCGCCGGCGAAGACCTCGCTCCCGTCGGAGTAGAACCAGTTGAGCGTCGCGGGGCTGGAGCCGGTGTTGGTGATCAGCAGGAGCGTGAGCGCGCCGATGTGACATGTGGTGCTGAGCGCGAGCCCGGGCCCGGAGACGGTGAAGTCGACGCCGTTGTTGGTGCCGGCGTTTGGGAACAGCCTGATCGCGAAGACCGGGCTGGCACATGTGACGCTCCCGTTGGCGCGGACCGACGTAATGCCTTCAGGCGCCGTGCACGTCCCGCTCACCCGGCGCTGAACCTGAGTCGCATTGACGTCGGCGGCACCAAGCGAGCCATCGGCCACCTTCGCCCCGTTGACGGCGTCGGTTGCGAGATCGGCGTTAGCCACGCCGCCGTCGCGCAGATCCAGGCTGCCGACGGAGCCGTCGGCGATCGCCGAGCCGTTCACCGCGCTCCCGGCGATATCGGGGCGTTTGACCTCCCCGTTGATGATGTCGCCGGAATCGACCGTGTTCGTGCCCGGCAAGGCCACGGCCGTGCCGGTCAGTGCCAGGAAGACTCCGAGATAGCCGACAACGTTGCTGCGGAAGTGCCTACCGACGCGTCTCAAATGGTCCCTCCTCGGGCGCTGGTCGCCGGGGACGGCTGGCCTGCCGCGGCCGTCGACTCGGAGGCGACCGATCTGCCCGCCGACCCTAACCCACCCCGTTGATCGAGTCGAGGATGGCCGACGGCGTACTCCGCCGGCGCCTCCTCCCAGACGAAGTGGCCGGCATCGATGACCACCAGGCGGCTGCTGGGGAGCCGCTCGTCGAGAAACTCGGCGTTGGCGAGCGGGACAACGGGGTCGTGGCGGCCGTTGATGATCGTCACCGGCGTCGCGATCTGCGGCAGCAGCTCGGCCAGCTCGGGCAGCTCCTCCGGATACCGGCGGACGTAGCGCATCGACTCGACGAAGCGGTCTCCGTCGTAGCAATCCAGGTAGTCCGCGCGGATCTCGTCGGGCATCCCGCCCGCGATCGTGTCCGACCGCCGCGCCGACGATCGCGCGCGGGTCCATCCTGCGGTACTTGTCGAGGTCGGGGTCGAGCACCCACGACGCGCAGCGGCTCACCGAGCTGCAGCGGAACCGCGGCTCCGCCGGTGCCCACGATCACGCTCGCGATTCGCTCCGGATGCGCCGCCGCAGCGAACAGGGCAGCCGACGGTCCCGACGTCCGGCCCGACGATGTGCGGCCTACCCAGATCGGCCTCGGCGATGAGCTGGGCCAGGAACCCGCCCATCGCCCGCGGCGACAGGAGATCCTCGCGGCGTTCGGACGCGCCGAAACCCGGTAGGTCGACGGCGAACAGGCGGGCCTGCTCGGCAAGCGTGGCCCACATCGGCGCGAACGCGTAAACGCTCTCCGGCCAGGGACTCGTGAGCAGGACCGTGAGCTCGGCCGGAGCCGCCGCTTTCGGCGTAGCGGACCCGCACTCCGTCAACCGTCCGGAATTGAGGCTCGATCGCTGTTGAGGCTGACATGCAACGGAACCTAGCTCCCGCGCTTGATCTCCTGCACCGACCAGCCGTTGCCGTCGGGGTCATTGAAGAAGCAGAACCGTGACCCCTGCGCTCCCTCCGGCCCCAACTGCTGCACCTCGCCGACCGCCACGCCGCGCCCGAGCAGTGTCTCCCGGACAGCGTCGATGTCCTCGACGACGAGCTGGACTCCCTTCACCGAACCCGGCTCACCGAGCGGCAGGCCCTCGCCGATCACGACTGAGCAAGCCGAGCCGGGGGGCGTCATCTGCACGACGCGCATCGTGTCGTTTGGACGCGCGTCGTGGTCGAGGTTGAAGCCGACCTGCTCGGTGTAGAACGCCTTGGCGGCGTCGACGTCGGAAACGGGCATCGGGACGACCTCCAGCTTCAGGTCCATGCGTAGCTCCTTCCATGCGGATTGCGTGCGTGATCTTGCAGAACGATGTATTCCGTTCCGGACTCTATCGGCTCGCCTAAGCTGACGGCGTGGAAGCAGCTCCTGCGCTCAGCGGCCGGCGGGCCGAAGCCGCGCGAAACGACGAACGAATCATCGCGGCGGCACGGGCCGTGTTCGTCGAGAACCCTGCGTCGCCGATCTCCGAGGTGGCCCGGCGCGCCGGCGTCGGGATCAGCGCCGTGTACCGGCGCTTCGACAGCAAGGAGGATCTGCTGCGGCGGCTGTGCTCCGACGGCCTCGACGCGTTCATTGAGGCGGCCGAGGCCGGCCTCGACGACGATCGCGACGCCTGGACCGTGTTCTCGGCATTCCTGCGGCGACTCGTCGACGCCGACATGCACTCGCTGACGCTACGACTGGCCGGCACCTTCCCGTCCACCGAGGAGCTCTATCTGAAGGCATCCCGCGGCCACGAGCTCCACGTCGAGCTGTTCGAGCGCACGCGCGCGGCGGGCGCGATCCGGCGGGACCTGATCGTCGACGACATCCCGATGCTGCTGGAGCAGATCGCCGCGATCCGGCTCGCAGGCGAGCAGCGCACGAGAGCCCTGCGACACCGCTACCTGACGCTGATCCTCGACGGCTTGCGCCCGGGGTCGACCACGCCGCTGCCGGCGCCGGGGCCGACCGCCGAGGAACTGCGCGCCCGCTGGCAGCTGCAGTAGGCGGCTGTGAAATATGCGGTGGGTCCACGTAGCGAAGCGCCCCGATCCCGGCATACGGTCTCCGGGACATGCGAACAGACTGGGAGGTCAGGCCTTGATCCGCGACCATCTGCGCTCCAACCTCGTCGGCTACATCGCCCTGTTCTGCTTCGCGACGAGCGGAACCGCGGCCGCGCTCGACGGCAGCGACACCGTGTTCACCGACGACATCGTCAACGGCCAGGTGACGTCCCCCGACATCTCGAACAGCAACGGGGTGCGCTCGCTCGACGTCCGCGACGACACGCTCGACGATGGCGGGCTCGTACCCGCAGACCTCGCCGCCAACAGCGTCGGCAGCTCCGAGCTCGCCACCGACGCGGTCGGCAACGCCGAGCTCCTCGCCGGAGCCGTGGGAACGAACGAGATCGCCGCCCTCGGGGTGCTGGGCCGCAACATCGGTGTCGACGAGATCACCTCGGGCAAGATCGCCAACGAAGCCGTGAACAGCAACGAGCTCGCCACCGACTCCGTCGACAGGCTTGAGATCTCACAGGACGCGGTCGGCGTCGGCGAGATTGCGACTGGCGTCGTCGGCGCCGGCGAGGTCACCGACGGCTCGCTCGGTGCAATCGACTTCGACTCCGTGACCGAGCGCGAGGGCGGGATCGGCGTGATCGAGGACGCGACGGCGCGCGACGGGAACTGGGCGATGGACAGCGAGACCGTCGAGTGCGACCCGAGCGAGGACATGCTGAGCGTGACGATCGACTGGACCGACGCCGGGCAGGACGCCGGCCAGGCGGAGAAAGCGCTCGGTGATGTCCCGGAGATCGAGCGCGACGGCATCGACTCCGCCACGGTCGTCGGCACCGCCGATGTCGGCGGCGGCCCCCTCGATACCGCCACCTTCGTCCCCGTCGCCACCTGCCTCGCCCCCTGACGCGCGATCGGCAGCCTCAG
>CAVSMS010000003.1:0-80238 GCA_963729065.1 uncultured Solirubrobacterales bacterium | reverse complement strand
GATTAGAGTTCGGCCCGATGGAGGTCCACTACATCGAATGGCACATCGTGCCCTGGCGGCGCGACCGGTTCCTCGAGATCTGGGAGCCGGCGCTCGACCGCGCGCTCGCCTACGGGGCGAAGGCCGCATTCCTGACCCGCAACGAGGACGACACCCTGCACATCCGCCAGGTGACGATGTGGGATGACCGCGCCGAGCAGGAGCGGTGGTGGGCGTCCGACGAGCTTTCGGCCCTGCGCCAGGCGGCGCTGAGCTACTACCACAAGCCCATCGACCAGCACTGGCACGCGCACATCGCCGACGCCGCCGTGCGGTCGACCAACGGGACCCCGTAGCGGCGCGCCCGGCGGCCTGAGTCAGGCGACCAGGCGCAGGCGCTCGCGGTTGCGCTCGGCGAACGTGACGCCGACCTCGGCCAGGATCGCGACCATCTCGTCGGTCGCCGGCGAGCGCGCGCCCTCGGCCCGGGTCGCGGCCCAGACGCGGCGCTCGGGGGCGGGCGGGTCGGTCTCGCGCACGACGAGGTCGGACCGCAGGGTCGGCATCACCAGATCGGGCAGCAGAGTGACCCCGAGACCCGCGGCGATGAACCCCTGCATCACGTTGTAGTCGTCGGACTCGAAGCCCACGTGCGGCTCGAAGCCGGCGTCGCGACAAGCACGCAGAACGACCTCGCCGCAGCTGCTCGGCCGCGAGCCGCAGAGCCAGTCCTCGTCGGCGAGCGCATCCAGCGGCACCTGCCGCCGCTTGGCGAGCGGGTGATCGCTCGGGCAGCGCCAGGTGCATCGACTCGGTCAGCACCAGGGTGCGATCGAGGTCGCGGTCGGCGTCGTGCGGGACCGACGGGTAGTCGAAGGTCAGCGCCAGGTCGAGCTCGCCGGCGCGCAGGCGCGGCAGCGACTGCTCGGGCTCGGCGTCGGCGACGCTCAGGCGCACGTTCGGGTGGCGGCGGTGAAACACCGACACGGCCTCGGTGAGCACGGTGGCGCTCGCGCTCGGGAAGCTCGCCAGCCGCAGCTCGCCGCCCTCGAGCCCGGCGATCGCCGCCAGCTCGCGCTCGGCCTCCTCGAGCCGGGCGATCGCCGCCTCGGCGTGGCCGACGAGCACCAGCCCGGCGTCGGTGAGCTTCGGGCCCTCGCGGGTGCGGTCGAGCAGCTGCATCCCGACCTCGCGCTCGAGCGTCGCCACCTGCTGGCTGACGGCCGACTGGGAGAGGAACAGGGCCTCCCCGGCGGCGGAGAAGGATCGCTGCTGGGCGACCTCGCGGAGGATCTTGAGTCGCTTCAGATCCAGCATTAGCCCACCTTATCAGATCGACTAATCATCCATGTTGCGCTTATGCAGCCTCCGCGGGATCCTTGCTTCATCACGAAACCACGGGCCCCGCCGTTACGAGGTCGAGACGCGAAGCGAGGTGAACGATGACCACTCACGAGACACACACCAACACCGAGATCACGATCCGCAGGATGGATCTGAGCGCGTCCGACCAGGTGGCGCTGGCGAAGCTCGCCGAGCTCGACTCCCGCACCCACCTCGAGGGCGCGGTCCTCGGGGCCGAGGTCGAGGGTCGCCTCCTCGCCGCGATCTCGCTCGCGGACGGCGCGGTGGTCGCCGATCCGTTCAGCCCCACGGGCGAGCTCACGGACCTGCTCGAGCTGCGATCCGGGCAGCTGCGGGAGCGGCGCCCGAAGCGCTCGCGGTGGCAGCGCCGGCGCCCGGCCGCCCGCCGTCACGAGCCGCGGATCGCGCTCGGCGGCTCGCCCCCGGGCGAGATCATCAGCCTGATGCGGGCGCGCTGAGCGCCCGCGTCAGTGGCTCTCGAGCGGCGCCATCGTGAGCCCGGCGTCCTTGAGCTGCTGCCAGTAGAGCTCGGCGGGCTCCTTCTGGCCGGTCCAGACAATGGCCTGGCCGGTGGTGTGGATCTTGTCGGCGAACGCGTGACCCCGGTCGAGCGAGACCCCCGGGACCACCCGGGCGAGGGTCTTGGCGACGTGGTCGAAGGTGTTGTGGTTGTCGTTTAAGACGATCACCTGCCAGCTGCCGCCGAGGCCCGAACCGGGCCCGGCGCCGCGCGGCCTCTCGATCGTCTCCGTGGTGACGGCGAATCCCGCGGTAGGTCGGCTTACGGGTCGGGGACCGCGACCGTGACCTGCCGGAACGTCCCGACCGTCTTCTTGTTCTTCTTGTTCGACCGCGAGCCGACGGCGAAGCGGACCTTGCGGCCCCGGACCTGACCGGGGTTGGAGTCGGCCACCTTGGCGATCTCCTTGCCGTTGACGACCGCCCGCAGCTCGGCGCCGGTGGCGATCACCTCGATCCGGTTGCGCTGGTTGACCTTGTTGATCGCGCCGCTCTTGCCGGCCGCCGGGAACCCGGCCCCGGCGGGTCCGCGATCGAGCTCGAAGCGCTTGCGCTGGGGGAAGATCCTCACCGAGTAGCCGGTGCCTCCGCCCCCGGCCCGGACGGTGACCTCGAGGAAGGCGCTGCCCCGAACCGCCTTCGGGGTCGACTTCAGGATCTTGCCGTCGACCGAGACGCTCTGGTTGGGCAGCTCGTCGTCGCCCTGTACCGGGGCACGGAACGAGCAGGTGGTCGGGCTGCGCTTGACCGAGGCGAGCATCACCTTGCTCTTCTCCCGGTACTTCTTGTCGCAGCGCTTGCCGCCGCCCGAGCGCACGATCTGGCGGAACTCGCCCTGGGTCGAGAAGTCATTGAGGTACACGACCACCTCGCCGACCGCGTTCGCGGCGAGCAGCATCGACCCCGCCGCGAGCGCGGCGAGAACGGTGCGGGCGATGGCTTTCCGGGCGACCATTGGCATCGGGCAGCGTAGCCGCTGCACCCCCCTCAACACCCGTTACGGCCAAGAGGATCGGGCGCGGAATTTCACTCCCCGTGCGGGGGAAGGCTTGGGCGAGGGGAGCTAGGCGGCCTGCTCGGCCTCGCGGCGCTTGCGCCAGTAGCGCTCGAGGCCCTGCCAGGCCTGATCCGGCGGTATCGCCTGGCGCAGGCTGTCCGCCGTCTCGCGCTCGGTGCCGGCGTCGATACGCGACTCGACCAGCTCGAGGAAACGCTCTCGATCGCCGCCCTCGGCCGCCTGCGCCTGTGCGCGCAGGCTCTCGCGGGCACGCTCGAGCTGGGCTCCGACGTCCTCCGCGACCCCGAAGTGGGTCAACCGCAGGCGTTGCGGGCGCATCGCCTCGATCCTGTCGAGCGACCCGAACCACGCCTCCACGTCGATCTCCGGCGGCGGGGTCGGGGCGAGGGTGAAATCGCCCGGCGGGATCCGGACCCCGGCCATGTCGCCGACGTAGGCGTCGCCCTCGGCGAGGTCGAGCCAGCAGAGGTGGTGGCCGGCGTGGCCGGGGACGTGCTCAACCCGAAATCCCTCGACCTCCTCCCCACCCTCGAGCGCGACCACGTTGGCGGCGGGGACGGGGAGCACCTCGCCCCAGAGCCGGTCCATGTTCTCGGGGCCGTAGAGGCGCCCGGCGCTCGCGAGCAGCTTCTTCGGCTCGACCACGTGCGGGGCGCCGACCTCGCTCACATAGACGCGCAGGTTGGGCCAGCGCCGCACGAGCGCCCCGGTCGCCGAAGCATGGTCGAGGTGGATGTGGGTGAGGAGGATCGCCCGCGGCTCACCGCTCAGAGCTTCGACCACGGTCTCGACGGTCGAGGCGGCGCCCGGATCGACGATGAGCTCGCCGCGGATCTCGTGCGCGGCGATCACCCGGTCGCGCCCGAGGTGCATGGTGTCGATCTCGCGGACCACCGCCAGCAGGCTACCCGGCCTGCTGCAGGTACTCCGGCGGGATACGGTAGGCCTGTGCGGGGCGCGGGCACGAGCGTCGGAACGGGGGCGGCAAGCCGCGGCAGCTGGTCGGTGTCCTTACTCGCAACCGCGGTCGCGATCGGCGCCATCGCGACGAGCGCCATCGCCGCGACCTCGCCGGGGCGCACGTCCTCCTCCCCGGAGGCGGCCAAGAAGTGCACGCGCGCCGTGGTCGGCGGCGAGCGCAGCTGCCTGAAGACGGGCCAGCGGTGCAAGAAGCGGTTCCAGGACGACTACGTCGCGGCCGGCCTCTCCTGTCGCCGTGGCCGGCTGCGCAACGCGTCGCTCGCCGAGCAGCGCGGTGGCGAGCCGCTGCTGATCGACGAACACGGTCAGATCTCGCTGAAGACGGCGCTCGCGGGCTTCGACAGCACGGTCGCGAGCCTCCCGGGTGTGAAGGCGAAGAAGGGCGAGATCGGGGTGCTCGACGATGCGACCTCGGTCGTCGGCGAGATCGACGCCAACCTCGACCGGCTGAGCACCGCGCAGCGAGCCGCCTTCCTGGCGGCGACCACGCCCGACGCGAACGCGATCGAGATCCCCATGTCCGGCGCCCCGGCCCGGCAGCACCCGGGAGCGGCGCGGCGCGCCCCCGCGGCAGCCCCCAGCTGCTCGCCGCAGAGCGAGACGCTGGAGGAGGAGCAGTTCGCTCGCGCCGCGCTCGGCGATGCGAAGCAGTCGCTCGTCGCTCACGGGTGGCCGCTGCCACAGCCGGTCAAGCTCTGCTTCCTCACCGATCAGGGAGGCGAGAGCGCGACCACCAACGCCTTTGTGAAGACCGACAACATCCCGCCGGGCACCTCGACGACCTGCAACATGTTCGTGACCCGTCGAGGCCGCGGCAAGTCCGCGATCGCGCAGCAGTACCTCTACGCGCACGAGCTCGGCTCATTGCGCCCAGAACGCGACCTACAGCTCGAAGGCCGAGTTCCTGAAGGTCCCGCTCTGGGTCCAGGAGGGAGGCGCCGACTGGCTCGCCGGCATGATCCGCGCCGAGCACGGCGGCGACGAGGACGACGGGGTCCTGCACTGGAAGTCGTGGTTTAAGTATCCGGACGACGACCTGTTCACGCGCTCGTACGGCGCCCTCGGGTTCTGGGCGATGATTCAGCAGGCAGGGGTCGACACCTGGCAGCGGCTCAAGCAGGCGACCGCGGCGTCGGCGAGCGGCGGCTCCGAACCGGCGTACGCGACCGCGGTCGCCGGCCTCCCTGACGTCTTCTACATGCGCTGGGGAGCCGGCCTGATCATGGACGATGCCCTCGGCCCCGAGTGGGAGTACGACGGGACGGTGATCCCCGACAACGACCCCTCCCCGCAGCCGGTCACGGACTCCGCTCCGTTCACGTCCCAGATCGCGGCGCGCGCATCTGACGGCGGCCAGCTGCGATTGAAGTCCGACGTGATCACCATCGATGCGCCGAAGGACCTCCGCGGGCTGCTGCGATCCGGCGGCGACCAGCGCAAGCTCGCGAGGGGTGCCTATTGCGCGAAGCCGGGTGGCTGCAAGTGCAAGACCCACGCGAACCTCGCCCTGCCAAAGCTCGACCCGACGACCTACTTCGGCTACAACGACCCGAAGAAGGCCCGCACGGTGACCTTCAGCGGCCGCTCGCTGAAGGACTACTGCAAGAAGCCGCGCCCGGGCCCGGCCGGCGGCGGGTCCGGCGGCTCCTGCCCCGCACCGACGCCGCAAGCGCGATTCCGGGCGGCTGCCGGTGGCGGCTCGTGCCCCGAGTCACCCGGGATCCAGGTCCTGTTCGCCTCCCAGGGCAACCCGATGTACAGCCAGGTCGCCCTGTTCAAGACCGCCGACTGCACCGCCGGCGGGAGCTTCACCCGCCATCGCCGCCGACGGCGATTACCGCCTCGAGATCGGGATCAGCGGATTCTCGGCTTCGACACAGTATCCAATCTTGCCCCGGCGCTGATCCACCTTCACCCTTGACGGCCCCCAGGGACCTTCGGCAACCAGTTCCCGTCGCCGGTCTCGCCGGTGGGCAACGGCTTCGGCGGTATCAGCTTCGCCAGCGGCGGCCGCCAGTTCGGGTTTGCCTTCGGTCCGACCTGGAGCGCTGCCGGCGGCGCCGGGGGCAACATGACCGTGGCCGGGGGCGCCACGTGCATCTATCCGGACGATTGAGCCAGGATCGACCGTAGAATTCCCGCAGTGACCGAGCACCGCCTCCCGGAGCCGGATCGCCCCTGGGTGATGCGCACCTACGCCGGGCATTCGGACGCCCGGCGATCGAACGAGCTCTACCGGCGCAACCTGGCCAAGGGCCAGACGGGGCTCTCGGTCGCGTTCGACCTGCCGACGCAGACCGGGTACGACCCCGACCACATCCTCGCCCGCGGCGAGGTCGGCAAGGTCGGCGTCTCGATCGTCCACAAGGGCGACATGCACACGCTGTTCGACGGCATCCCGCTCGGCGAGATGAACACGTCGATGACGATCAACGCGACCGCGGCGTGGCTGCTCGGCCTCTACGTCACCGTCGCCGACGAGAACGGCGTGGACCGCACCGCGCTCAAGGGCACGACCCAGAACGACATCATCAAGGAGTACCTGTCGCGCGGGACCTACGCCTTCCCGCCCGGCCCCTCGATGCGGCTGATCGCCGACACGGTCGCCTTCAGCGTCAACGAGATCCCGAGCTGGAACCCGACCAACGTCTGTAGCTACCACCTGCAGGAGGCCGGGGCGACGCCGGTGCAGGAGATCGCCTACGCGCTGTCGACCGCGATGGCGGTTCTCGACGAGGTCAAGGCCCGCGGTCAGGTCTCGGAGGCGGACTTCCCGAAGGTCTTCGGGCGGATCTCGTTCTTCGTCAACGCCGGCGTGCGCTTCGTCGAGGAGCACGCGAAGCTCCGCGCGATGGGCGAGATGTGGGAGTGGATCGGTCGCAACCGGTACGGCGTGACCGACCCGAAGCTGCTGCGGATGCGCTACGGCGTCCAGGTCAACAGCCTCGGGCTCACCGAGGCCCAGCCGGAGAACAACGTCCAGCGCATCGTGCTCGAGGCCCTGGCGGTCACGCTCGGCCGCAACGCCCGCGCCCGCGCGATCCAGCTGCCCGCGTGGAACGAGGCGCTCGGCCTCCCCCGGCCGTGGGACCAGCAGTGGAGCCTGCGCATCCAGCAGGTGCTCGCGTTCGAGACCGACCTGCTCGAGTACCCCGACATCTTCGAGGGCTCGAAGGTGATGGACGGGCTCGTCGACGAACTCGTCGAGGGCGCCAAGGAGGAGATGAAGATCGTCGCCGACCAGGGGGGCGCGGTCGAAGCGGTCGCCTACATGAAGGCGCGCCTGGTCGAATCGCACCGGGAGCGGATCGCCAAGATCGAGCGCGAGGAGATCAAGGTCGTCGGCCAGAACTGCTTCGTCGAGGGCGAGGACTCGCCGCTCACCGCCGGAGCCGACGGCGGCATCCTGACCCCCGACCCCGAGGTCGAGCGCGAGCGCCGCGAGGCGCTCGAGGAGTGGAAGGCCGAGCGCGATAACGGGGCGGTAGAGAAGGCGCTGGCCGAACTCGCCGCCGCCGCGCGCGACGAGAGCGTCAACATCATGCCGGCGACGATCGCCGCCGCGAAGGCGGGAGCGACGACCGGCGAATGGGCGCAGACGCTGCGCGACGAGTTCGGCGACTACCGGGCGCCCACCGGCGTGTCGGGCGCCGCCGGCGGCGGCAACGAGGAGCTGCTCGCCGAGATCCGCGGCCGGGTGGAGGAGCTCGCCGAGCGGATCGGCCACCGCCCACGGATCCTGGTCGGCAAGCCGGGCCTCGACGGCCACTCCAACGGCGCCGAGCAGATCGCGGTCCGCGCCCGCGACGTCGGGATGGAGGTGATCTATCAGGGGATCCGGCTGACCCCGGAGCAGATCGCCGCCTCCGCGCGCGACGAGGACGTCGACGTGGTCGGCCTCTCGATCCTCTCCGGCTCGCACCTGGAGCTGATCCCCGAGACCCTGCGCCTGCTCGCCGAGAACGAGGTCGACGCCCCGGTGGTGGTGGGCGGCATCATCCCCGCCGCCGACGCCGCGAAGTTGCGCGAGGCCGGGGTCGCCGCCGTGTTCACGCCGAAGGACTTCGACGTCAACCGGATCATGGGCGAGATCGTCGACCTGGTCGGCGCCCGGGCCGGCTCCCCCGCCCCCGCCTGAGGCGGCGGCTCAGCGGTAGCCGGTGGGGTCCGCCGGCTTGCCGGGGTCCTGGACCTCGACCATGTAGCGCCAGCAGTCGGGCTGCGAGCCGTCGAGGTCGGTGAACCCGTACTCGCGCGCGAGCTCGCCGGAGGAGAACGACCCGCCGTTGCGCCGGGCGAGGTCGGGGTCGGCGGCCAGCGCGGCGACCGCGCGCCCGACGAACCGCGGCGTCTCCGAGATCGCGGCGAAGTGCGGGTTGACCTTCGCCCCGTCGCGCCAGTTGTCCTCGGTGACGCCGTAGATGTCGAGCATCATCTCCGAGCGCATCCACCCCGGGGTCAGGGCGACGGCGCTGCAGCCGTGCTCGACCAGCTCCCGGCTCTGGGCGAACGCGAGCCGGATGACCGCGTTCTTGACGAGGTCGTAGTAGATGGAGAGCCGGTAGTTGACGGCGTTGTAGTCACGGGTGCCGTCGGTCATCTCCACCACCAGGCCACCGGGCCGGCGGATCAGCAGCGGGAGCGCGAAGTGGCTGGTGATCAGGTGCGTGTCGATCGCCAGGCGCAGCATCCGCAGCCCGTTGTCGAGGTCGTGCTCCCAGACCGGCTTGTTCCACTCGAACAGCAGCTCGCCGCCCCAGACGTCGTTGACGAGCACGTCGAGGCGTCCCTGCTCGGAGTCGATCCGGTCCACCAGCGCCTTCACCGCGGGCGGCTCCAGATGGTCGACCGCGACCGCGATCCCGGTCCCGCCCTCGGCATCGACCAGCTCCGCGGTCTCCTCGATCGTCTCCGCGCGGTCGTAGTCGGAGCGGCGCTCGCGGGTCGTGCGCCCGGTGCAGTAGACGGTCGCCCCGGCCTCGCCGAGCGCGACGGCGATCCCGCGCCCTCCCCCACGGGTCGCCCCGGCGACCAGCGCGACCTTGCCCTCGAGCGGCTTCGGCATATCCGTATTTTCCCCCCTTGCCTCGACCGAGGGCGGGCAATAGGCTCCGCGCCGTGTTCGCTTCTGCCTGGCGGGGAAGTAGGTCGGGTCGCCTGTCGGCTCGGCGTCGCGGCGCTGTTCGCCGCCGTGCTGATGATCGCCCCCGCCGAGCGGCGGCGCCGGGGCGCGTACCGCCGCCTCGGCGAAGAAGTGCACCAAGGCGATCGTCGACGGCCGCAACGCCTGCCTGCGCAAGGGCGACAAGTGCAAGAAGGCTACCAGGACGACTACGTGCGCCCGGGCTCTCGTGCAAGAAGGGCGCTGCGCAAGGCGAGCATCAAGCAGCTCCGCGGGCCCGAGCCGGTGCTGATCGACAAGCAGGGGCAGGTCTCGCTCGACAGACGCGCTCGCGGCGTTCGACACCGGATCGCCGACCTGCCGGGGGTGAAGCCGCAGACAGGTGCAGATCGGCAAGCTCGGCGACCCCACCTTCGTGCTCGCGGCCCTCCAGGCCCAGCCGAAGAAGCTCTCCAAGCAGCAGCGCAAGGTGCTCGACGCGGTCGACCACCCCGGCGACCGACGCGCTCACGATCCCCGTCGACGACGCGGCGGCGGCGCGGATCGACCCCCGCGTGGCGTACGCTCGCGCCCGCGAGCCGACCGCCGGGCGGGAGACGAGATCACGGTCAGCGGCGGCACCGTCGACGAGCAGATCATCGCGCTCGAGCACATTCGAAACGCCCGCAACGTCATGCGCTCGCACGGCTACGCGCTGCTGCGCCCGATCTCGGTCTCGTTCCTCGAACCGACAAGGTGGTCAAGGGCAAGAAGGTCTATGCCTACGTCCCCTACGACGACCTGCCCCCGGGCGAATCGCCGACCTGCAACATCTTCATGACCAAGTTCGGCCGCGCGGCCGACGCCGGCGATCCAGGAGTTTGTCTACGCGCACGAGCTCGCGCACTGCGCGCAGCACGCCTTCTTCACCACCAGCCGACCAGATCGCCTAGGCCCCGGCCTGGGTGATCGAGGGCGGCGCGGACTGGCTCGGCGGGATGACGGTCCAGGAACTCGGCGACTCGGTCGAGGAGGCCGACTGGAACCCGTGGCTCAAGCTGCCCGAGTTCGACCTCTTTGGTCGCAGCTACTCGGGGGTCGGGTTCTTCGCGATGATCAACCAGACCGGCGTCGACGGCTGGCAGCGGATGCGCGACACCCTCTTCGCCTCCACGCGGCGGGCCCCAGGCGGCCTTCGCTCGGGCGACCGCGGGGCTTCCCGGACGTCTTCTGGCAGCGGTGGGGCCCCGGGCTGATTCGCGACGCCGGCCAGGGGCCTGAGTGGAATTACGAGGGACCGGGCATCCCGACCACCAAACCCGAGGCGGTCAAGATCGGCACGGGCAGCGGCAGTCCCGCCCGATCGAGGCGCGCAGCTCCGACGGCTTCGCCCTCCAGCTAACGGCCGACGTGCTGATCATCGGCGCCGACAAGGACATCCGCGGCGAGTTGCGCACCAACGGCAACACCCGCAAGCTCGCCAAGGGCGCCTACTGCGCCATCCCCGGCGGTTGCAAGTGCCAGACGCAGACCAACCTGCAGCTCCCGCAGGTCGGCGCTGCATCGTTCATCGGCTTCAGCGACCCGTTCAAGAAGCGCGTGGTCAAGCTTCGAGGGCGTGAAGCTCAAGGACTACTGCAAGAAGCCCAGGCCGGGCCCGGGCGAGGGTCCAGGCCCGGGGACCTGCACGACCACCCCCACGGCGCGCCCGCTCGCCCGCGAGGACGGCGAGTCCTGCCCGGCGCCGCGGCGGGGATCATGATCTTCGACGACCCCGAGAGCACGACGCCCGTGGCCAGCTTCAAGATCGGCGACTGCACCGAGGGCCCGGGTGGCTTCACCGCGATCTCCACCGACGGCGCCTGGCGGCTGGAGGTCGGGATCTCGAACTTCTCAGGGTTCCACGACTACGAGATCCCCTACGGCGGGCCGGATCCCGAGGTGATCATCGACGGCCCGCCGGGACGCCCTACGGCAACGACACTCTGGGCTCCGCCGGGCCTGCCGTTCGCGGGCACGATCGTCTTCCAGGACGGCGACAAGCACGAGATGGGCCTTGGGTTCATCGAGTTCCGCAACGCCAGCGCGAGTCGCGGCGATCACCGGCGCGGGCGGAATGACCTGCGTCTACCCCGACGACTGAGCCGAGGCCCTAGTGGTGCGGGACGGTTCGTAGGCCCTTGAGCCGCAGGCGCGCGGCGTGGGAGTAGATCCGCGCCAGGGTCGTCAGGCCCGCTGCCGGATAGGCGAGCATCGCCCGCGTCATCGAGCGGCGGCTGAGCTCGACGCGTTGCAGGCTGAGCGCCGCCTCGTGCACCGCGCGGCCCTCCTCGACGTTCGTGATCCGCAGCGCGAGCCGCGAGCCCGGCTCGGAGGCGACCACGCGGTAGCTCTGCTCCGTGCCCATGAACGGCGAGACGTGCATCCGCTTGGCGACCGTCCCTCGATCGCCCTCGAGCACATAGGCGTGACGCTCTCCCCACGGGGTGTTGGTCACCTCGGCGATCACGGCCTCCACCTCCCCGCTCTCCCCGTGCAGGTACAGGAGGCTGATCGGGTTGAAGGCGTGCCCGGCGAAGCGCAACCCGGCGAGCAGGCGCACCGGCCCCGAGGGCGCGGAGCCGATCCGCTCGCGGACAAGCTCGCGGGCCGCCTCGGCCAGCGGCCGCTCGGGATCGCCGAGGAAGTCCTCGCGGCGCCAGCGCATCAGCGCCGGCCGGCGCGCCGACCACAGCGGATGGCGGTCGAGAACGTCCGGCAGTTCGTCGAGGTCGAGCAGCGGCATCGCGATGCGATAGCGGAAGCTGTGCTCCACCGGCTCCAGCCGCCGGTGCGCGACCCACCCCTCATACAGGGCCGAGGCGCTCATGCCGCCCACCGCGAGCTCGGGCTCCGCGATCGTGCCGGGCGCAGCGATCGCATCGCACGCGCGCTGCGCGCTCCAGACGCCGTCCTCGTGAAAGCCCCAGCGCCAGTACGCGCCGCAGTAGTGGGTGCGGCGAACGCCGCTGATCTCCGCCCATCGGCCCTGCGCCGCGAGCCCGGCGCGGGTGTAGACCGGGTGGTCGTAGGTGTACGTGTCGATCACGGTCGCCGGGTCGATGCGATCGGCGAGGTTGAGGGTGACGAGGAACTCGCGGTCGGCGCGCAGCGATTGCAGGCGGTTCATGTGGTAGGTGATCGTCGTCCGACCGACGGCCTCGTCGAGCAGGTGGCAGTTCCACGAGGCCCAGGCGCGGCGCCGCCGCGGGAGCAGCCGGACGTCCGTGTGCAGCACGGCCTCGTTGCGCACGTACGGGATCGCACCGAGCACCTCGCGCTCGGCCGGCGAGGGATCGGCGAGCATCGCCAGGGCCTGGTCGGAGTGGACCGCGAGGACGACCTCGTCGAAGCGCTCGGACCCGCCGCGCCAGCGAAGCTCGACCCCGGCCGCGTCACGCCGCACGTCCGTCACCGCGACCCCGAGCCGCATCCGGTCGGCGAAGGGCGCGGTGAGCCGATCGACGTACACGCGCGACCCGCCGCAGACCGTGCGCCACCGCGGCCGGCCGAGGAACTGCAGGGCCCCGTGGTTGGCGAGGAACTCCGCCAGGAAGCTCGCCGGGAAATCCCAGAGCTGGTCCGGGTCCGCCGACCAGACGGCCGAGGTCTGCGGGATCAGCAGGCGCTCGACGAACCAGCGCGAGTACCCGCCGCGGTCGAGGAAGTCGCCGAGCGAGGGCCCGGAGCCGTTTGTCCCGACGAGGTCGCGGGCCTCGCGAAAGAAGCGCGCCAGGTCGGCGATCATCCGGTGGAAGCGCGGATCGGCGAGGTGGGCCGGCCGCGCGAAGACGCCCAGCGGCCGCGAGGACCATTCGAAGCCGCCACGGCCGTCGGATACGGACAGCGACATCTCGGCCGGCTTGGTCTCGACCGCGAGCTCGTCCAGCAGGCGCTCGAAGCCGGGGTAGTTGCGGTCGTTGTAGACGATGAAGCCGGTGTCGACGTCCCAGATCCCGCCGGGCGTCTCGACGGTGACCGTGTTCGCGTGCCCGCCGGGCCGCGCGCCGGCTTCGAACAGCGTGATCCGGTGGCCGGCGCGGTCGAGCTCGCGCGCGGCGACCATCCCGGCGACGCCGGCCCCGACGATCGCAACCCGGCTCACGCCGGGGGAGCCGAGCCGGCCCGGGCCTCGCGCCGTCGGTCGTCGAAGCCGCTCAGGCGGATCAGCTCGTCGAGGACGCGTTCGCCCTCGGCCGCGTCCGCGCGGGTCCACGGCAGCCGGTGCTCGGGGCGCGCGCGCCGGTCGTGCCAGAAGCCGCTCGGCGCCCGCGGCGCCTCCCGCGAGGCGAGCAGCCAGACGGCGGTATCGGCCCCCTGCGCCGGGGTCCTCAGCAGCGGGCGGGCGAGCCGCGCGAACCGGGGCAGGGAGGCGTCGAGCCCCCCGGTCCGCACCCATCCGGGGTGCATCGAGTAGACGGCGATCGCGTCGCCACGCCAGCGCTCCGCGAGCATCTCGGCGACCAGGACCTGCAGCCGCTTGGCGTGCGCGTAGAAGCGCGGGCCGTCGAAGGGCTCGGCGTCGAGCTCGACGTCGTCGGCTCGCAAGCCGGACGTGTACATCCCGCCCGAGGAGACGAAGACCATCCGGCTCGGGGCGCCGGCGCGCAGCTGCGGGGCCACCAGCCCGCTGAGCAGCAACGGCCCGAGCACGTGGGTGGCGAGGGTCAGCTCGTGGCCCTGGGCGGTCCGGCGGCGCTCGTCGACGAGCACCCCGGCGTTGTGGAGCACGCCGCGCAGGTCGAGATCCCGCTCGCGAAAGCGGGCGGCGAAGGCGCGCACCGCCGCGAGGTCGGAGACGTCGCAGGTCCAGGTCTCGACCCCGCCGCGGGATCCGGGCGCCAGCCGGGCCGCGACCCGCTCAGCTGACGCCTCGAGCCGCCCGCGGTCGCGGGCGACCATGTGCACGCGGGCGCCGTGGGCCGCGAGCTCGGCGCAGGCCGCCTCGCCGATCCCCGCGCTGGCACCGGTGACCAGCACGTCGCCACCCGCGATCAGCGAGTCGTCGGCGACCGCGCCCCAGGCGCCCGACCGCAGCCGGTAGCCGGGCCGGCCGTAACCGGGCACGACGGCGACGTCGAGCGCCCGGTCGAGCAGCGACCGGGCGCCGTACGGGCGGGATTTGGGAGTTGATGTCAGGTGTTTGTCCAGAGTTCGTCGAGATTGACCCGGCGACGATAACCGTTTAGGCTCGGTTCTGTCAAGTGTTCGTCCAACTTATGCCATGAGCCCCGGGCTTCCTACGTCGAGCGGGCGCGTTCGGATCGGTGAGCTCTCGCGGCGCACCGGGGTCGGCGTCGACACCCTGCGAGCCTGGGAGCGCCGGTACGGCCTCCTGCGGCCCGAGCGCTCGCCGGGCGGCTTCCGCCTCTATTCGCCGGCCGACGAGCGCCGGGTGCGCGCGATGCGCGAGCTCATCGCCGGTGGCGTCGCCACGGGCGAGGCGGCGCGCTCCCTGCTCGACGCCGAGGCCGCCGAACCCGGCGCGGGCGCGAGCGTGGACGGGAGTGGTGCGCCGGCGCCGGCGACCGTCGCCCCGGCGGCGGGCGAGCTCGCCGAGGCGCTGGCGACGCTCGACGACGCCCGCGCGAACGCGATCCTCGATCGCGCCGGCGCGGCGCTCTCACTCGACGCCCTGCTGGCGGACGTGATGCTCGCCGCGATGCGCGAGATCGGCCGGCGGTGGGCGAGCGGCGAGGTCGGCATCGGCGAGGAGCACTTCGCGAGCAACCTGATCCGAGCCCGCCTGGTCGCGCTCGCCCGCGGCTGGGGTGCCGGCACCGGCCCGCTCGCGGTGCTCGCCTGCCCGCCCGGCGAGCAGCACGACCTCGGGCTGATCGCCTTCGGGCTCGCGCTGCGAGCCCGCGGCTGGCGGATCGCCTACCTCGGCCAGGACACGCCGATCGAGAGCGCCGCGCAGACCGCGGAGCGGCTCGACGCGCGGCTGGTCGTGCTCGCCGCGGCGACGGCCGACGCGCTCCGCCCCCACGTCGCCGAGCTGCGCGGCCTCGCCGGCCTGGTCGCCCTGCGCCTCGGCGGCCCCGGCGCGGCCCCGGTGCTGGTCGAGGAGGTGGGCACGCCGCCGCTGTCGGCCGACCCGGTGGCAGCCGCGCGGCAGGTCGCGGCGGACCTGGCCGGTGCGGGGCGATGACCCGCGTGCGGATCGAGTTCCCGGTCGAGGGGCTCAGCGACGGCGTCGTCACCCTGCGGCTGATGAGCGAGGCGGACGTCCCGGCGATCGTGGCCGCCGTCCAGGATCCCGAGATCCCGCGCTACACCCGGGTCCCCGACGCCTACGGCGAGGAGGAGGCTCGCCAGTGGCAGCGGATGGCGAGCACCGGGCTTCGCACCGGCACCGAGCTACCGACGCTGATCGTCGACGCCACCGACGGGCGCCTGCTCGGCGCGGTCGCCCTCCACAACCTCGACCCCGAGAGCGGCCGGTGCTCGGCCGGCTACTGGGTCGCCGCCGACGAGCGCCGTCGCGGCGTCGCCCGGCGGGGGCTGGGCCTGCTGTGCGGATACGCGTTCGCCGAGCTCGGCGTGAAGAGGATCGAGCTCTGGATCGAGCCCGGCAACGCGGCCTCGCTGCGGGTCGCCGAGACCGTCGGCTTCTCGCGCGAGGGGCTGCTGAGGTCGTTCATGCACGTCGGCGGCAGACGCCGCGACATGCTCATGTACTCGCTCTTGCCGGGCGAGCTGAGCTGAGCTCCGAGCCCGCCGGGCGGCGCTACCCTCAGTCCAGCGTTCGAGCATGGTTGAGCTGAGTCCCCGCATATCGCGACCGGACCGACGCCGGTGAGCCCCGAGCTCAACGGCGATCGAACGGCCTGGTTGCGCTGCTATCGCTGCTGGTCGACGCGGCTCGAGGCGCAGGTTCACTACGACGCGATCATCCGCGTCGATCCCGACTCGGGCGAGACCGCGGAGCGGGTCGAGGAGGTCCAGGAGGCCGTTGTCCAGTGCCTCGACTGCATGCACGACCAGCCCCACCTGACGATCGAGGACGGGCGCGTCGTCCCGATCGGCGAGCGCTGGGAGCGAATGGTCGCCGGCACGCCCTGGGTCGCCTCCTGCACGGTCACGGTCGACCAGGACAACGTCGAGACCTGCTCCGGGCCGGAGGCCGCCGACAGCCTCACGTACGCCGCCTTCGGCGAAGCCGGGACGCGCGAGTTCTTCACCCACGTGCGCTTCCACAAGCACGACGAGGAGCGGATCATCGTCCACCTCCTGGTCGAGCTCTACGCCCGCTCGGCCGAGGAGGCCACCGAGGTGCTCGAGGAGGCCTCGCGAGGCGTGCTCGAGCTCACCTCGCTCGCCGAGGAATCAAGGCCGCCGGCGCACGCCGCCGACGACGCGCACTGACGACCTTCAGAGTCCCAGCCGCGCCCGCACCGCGGGCTCGGCAAGCGATGCGAACACCTCGTGCGCCTCGAGGAGCTCGATCCCCTCGAGGGACGGGACGCCGAGCACCGTGAGCCCCGCGGCCCGCGCCGCGGCGACCCCGGTCGGAGAGTCCTCGAAGGCGACGACGTCGCGCGACGGGGTGACCGAGAGCCGCTCGCAGGCCGCCAGGTAGGCGTCGGGGGCGGGCTTCGGGGCCGGCACGTCGTGCCCGCTCACGACCACATGAAAGCCGTCGAGGCCGCCCAGCTCGAGAGCGCGGGTGATGAAGCCGAGCGGCGAGTTCGAGACCACGCCGGTGACCACCCCGCGACCCTGCAGCTCGGCGACCAGATCGACCGCCCCGGCCAGCGGCTCCACCCCGCGCTCGAGCTCGTCGAGCACGAGCCCGTCGAGCTCGGCGATCAGCTCCGCGGCGGTGCCCGGCTCGCCGAGCTGCCGGGCGAGGGTCGCCCCCGCCGCCTGGGCCGAGGTGCCGACCAGCTCGCGCTTGTGCTCGTGCGTGAACACGAGGCCACGGCGGCGGAAGATCTCCTCCTCCCCGCGCGACCACACCGACTCGGTGTCGAGCAGGAGCCCGTCGTTGTCGAAGATCACCGCCGCGGGGGTCGCCATCGGACGAGCGATGGTAAGCGCAAGGGCGTTTTGACCCGTCGGGCTCACGCCGCCGGAGCAGCCGCCGATATCCCCTTCAGATGGAATCTGAGCAGTCGACTCCTGAGCGGCGAGCGCAGCATGAGCAGGAGCGGCTGAGCGCGCGAGGGATGCAGCTTCTCACCGGGGGGCTGACCGAAGAGGGGGATGCCTTCCTGATCGCGGTCGGGACCGTCCTCGCGGTTGTGTGCCTCTACCCGTTGATCGGCGGCTGGGCTTTCCTCGCGTTCCCCATCGTCTTCGTTGGCGCGGTGCTCGTGCGGAGCTGGGCGCGGCGGCGGCAGCGCGGTAGTCCAGACGCGATACTCGACTGTCATGTCGAAGCAGAACGTCGAGTTCGTGCGGCGCGGTTACGAGGCGCTCGAGCGCGGGGACCTGGAGACCTTCAAGGCGCTGTCGCGTGAGCGCCTCGGCCCGGAGTTCGAGTTCCACCACGTCTGGGACGGCCGCGTCTTCAAGGGCTACGACGGGACGATGGAGTGGCTGTCGGACGCTCAGGAGACCTGGAAGGACTACACCCAGGAGGTCGAGGAGATCATCGACCACGGCGACCAGGTCGTGGTCGTGCTCGGCATCTCGGCGCAGGGCGTCGGCAGCGGCGTGCCGGTCGACCCAGGAGTTCGCGGTGGTCTGGACCTTCGACGGCGAGACGGTGGTCCGCGCCCGCTCGTTCACGTCCCGAGCCGAGGCGCTCGAAGCCGCCGGGCTCGCCGCCTGAGGCTGCTGCCGGACCGTTGGCTAGCCGTCGCGCGCCAACCGCCGGTGGCGGTGGCGGAAGAGCGCGCCGACGATCGCCGCCGCGACCCGCGCCGAGCCCGGAATCCAGGCGACGCCGCGGCGAAGCTCGAACCCGAGCCGGTCGGTGACGCGGCAGGCGCGCCTCGCCCTCGGGCTCGATCACGCGCTCGTGCTCCCAGACGCTGAAGCTGAGCGTGCTCGAACGCTCGAGGAAGCGCCGGCCGGGCTCGAGCTCGGCGAGGCACAGGTCGTCGTAGTCGACCGGCAGCACGCGGCCCAGCAGGATCCAGCTCCGCCCGAGCGGCACCCCGACCTCGACGTCGTCGACCGTCCGCCCGCGCAGTCCCGGCGGCATCGTCATCCGCAGGATCGGAGCCAGCTCGTCGTTGATCCCCTCCTCGGTGATCGCCCGCGCCCAGACCCGCGCCGCGGGCGGGCGACGACGGAGCTACGGGTGACGGAGTGCACGGGGCTCCAACGATGCCTCGATGAGCGCAAGCTTGGCGGCGCGGGGCAGCCGCTTGATCCGGGCCTCTTCGCGCAGCGCGGCGGATCGATCGGCAACGGAGATCACGAGCGCGAGCTCGATCGGGCGGCGGCTGCGCGTGTAGCGGCTGGCGGTGCCGGAACGGTGTGCCGCCAGTCGCCGCTCGACATCGGTCGTCCACCCGCAGTAGAGGGAGTCGTCGGCGCAGCGGAGCAGGTAGACGGAAGGCACGCCGGATGGCTTCGCAGGGCGACGGCGATCACCTGCTCGAATAGAGTCGCGGCGCCGATGAAGGCGGCGGTGATCTACGAGAACGGCGGCCCGGACGTCCTGCAATACGAGGACGTCCCCGATCCGGAGTGTCCCGACGGCTGCGTGGTGATCGACGTCGAGGCGATCAGCATCGAGGGCGGGGACCTGCTGCACCGAGCCGGGTCGCCCCCGCCCTCGGTCCCCCACATCGTCGGCTACCTCGCCGCGGGCACCGTGGCCGAGATCGGCGCCGGCGTCGAGAACCGCTCGGTCGGCGACCGCGTCGTGACCCTGAACCTGGGGGGCTCGCACGCCTCCAAGCGGGCCGTTCCCGCCCTGTCGAGCTGGCTGATCCCCGACGGGTTGGAGGCAGCTCCGGCCGCGTGCGTTCCGGTCGCCTTCGGGACCGCCCAGGAGTGCCTGTTCACCGCCGCCCACCTCGAGCCCGGGCAGACGGCCCTGATCCACGCGGGGGCCGGAGGTGTCGGGATGGCCGCGATCCAGCTCGCCAAGCAAGCCGGCGCGACCGTGATCTCGACCGCGTCCAAGGACGAAAAGCTCGAACGCCTGCGGGAGTTCGGGCTCGACCACGGGATCAACTACGCCACCGAGAACTTCGTCGAGCGAGCGCGGGAGCTGACCGACGGCCGCGGCGTCGACGTGATCCTCGACTCTGTCGGCGGCCAGACGCTGAGCGACAGCATCGGCGCACTCGCCTACCGCGGGACGCTCGTCAGCGTGGGCGTCACGGGTCGCGCCGGCTCCAGCGTCGAGGCAAGGGATCTGTGGCCGCAGAACCAGACGCTGCGCGGCGTCTTTCTCGGCGGGGCGCTGCTGGCCGAGTACCCGCGCGTCCACCCGATGATCGCCGAGCTGTTGGACCGAGTCGCGAGCGGCGACGTTCGCGTCGAGATCGACCGGACGTTCCCGCTCGCCGAGGCCGCCGCCGCACACGCCTACATCGAAAGCCGCCAGGCCTTCGGTCGCGTCGTGCTGAAACCGTAGCCGCGCGTGGCCGGGATCAGCGCCTTCATCTCGCCGGGCCGCTCGCTGGAGCGCACACTCGACCGGGTGGCGCTCGCCGACCGGCTCGGCTACGACGCCGCGTACACCACCCACATCGCCGGGCGCGACTCGCTCACGACGCTCATGGCCTACGCCGGGGTCAGCGAGCGGATCAGGCTCGGCACCGGCGTGGTGCCGATCTTCACCCGCACCCCGGCGACCATGGCGCAGACGGCGGCCACGATCGACGAGCACTCGGGCGGGCGAATGGTCCTCGGCCTCGGGGTCTCGCACCGGGTCACGGTCGAGAACTGGCACGGGGCGAAGATCGACAAGCCGGTGACACAGATGCGCGAATACCTCGAGGCCGTTCGCGCGATCCTCCGCGGGGATACCCCGCCCGACTCCGAGCGCTTCCCGACCAAGTTCGCGTTCATGGGCTACTCGGCCCGACCCGACCTGCCGATCTACGTCGCGGCGCTGTCGCCGAACATGATCCGGCTCGCCGCCGAGCTGGCCGACGGAGTGATGCTGTGGCTCTGCTGTCCGTCGTACATCCGCGACACGGTCATTCCCGCGCTTCGCGCGGGGTTCGAGAAGGCCGGGCGCAGTGGCGACGGCTTCGACGTCGTGGCCGCCGTCCCCGTGGCGCTCACCGACGACCCGGACGCGGCGCGGGCCGCGCTGCGCCAGGACCTCGTGCCCTACGCCTCGCTGCCGTTCTACCGGGCGATGCTCGAGGCGTCGGGGTTCGGCGACGAGATCGCCGCCTTCGACGAGGGCATGGCCGCCGGGGACATCGAGCGCGCCAAGGCCGGGCTCTCGGACCGGATGCTCGGCGAGCTGGCCGGCATCGGCGGCCCCGAGGAGGTGCACGCCGCGGTCCGCCGCTATCGCGACGCGGGCGCGGTCTCTCCCGGGATCGGCGGCCTGCCGCGGACCGACTTCGACGCCGCGCTCGAGTCGGTCGCCGAGCTGATCGCGACGGGCTGAGGGGCTACTCGACGCCGCCCTCGGGGGGCGGCGCCTCGCCGGGCGTCTTGCGGGGGACGAGCACCGCGCGCTTGAACTCCGCGACCAGGGTGTTGTCCTGCTTGTAGACGCGCGTGTGGACCTTGACCACGCCGCGGTCGGGCTTGGACTTCGACTCGCGCACGTCCAACACCTCGGACTCGCAGTAGAGCGTGTCGCCGTGGAAGACCGGGTTCGGGTGCGAGAGCTCCTCGGTCGCCAGGTTGGCGATCGCCTTGCCGGAGACGTCGGAGACCGACATCCCGAGCGCCAGCGAGTAGACCAGCGGCCCGACGACCACGTTCTGGCCCTGCTGGGAGGCGCCCGCGTAGACGTCGTTCAGGTGCAGCGGGTGGTGGTTCATCGTGATCAGGCAGAAGAGGTGGTCGTCGGCCTCGGTGACCGTCTTCGCGGGCCAGTGCTTGTAGACGGCGCCGACCTCGAACTCCTCCAGGTAGCGCCCGTAGGGATGGGCTCCGGAGGCCTCGCGCTCGGCCTGATCGGTTGACAGGCTGTGAGGCGTAGCCGAGCCGCGCCGCTGTTGAGGCGCCTGATTCTGATCTGAGTCGTTCATTCGGCGCGGGATCGTAGCGACGACCTCAGGCGATGGTCGCGGTGAGGGCCTCGAAGCGCCCGACGTCCTCGGCCTCGGCGGCGATCGCCTCGGCGATCTCGGGCGCCAGCGGCTCGAAGGGCTCGATCGTCACCGCGAGCCGCTCGCCGCTGCGCTTGGACGACCACGTGGCGACGCAGCGGCCGTCGACGACGATCGACGGGCGCACGATCCCGCCGCCCGGGTTCACGCGCTTCTCGAACTCCGGGGCGAGCGCGAAGCCGCGGTCGACGTAGCCGAGGTTGTAGTTGTCGAACCCGCCCAGCATTCGCACCACCGGCGACCGCGCGACCCGCGGCGGCCGGCCGAGCACGAACAGCCCGCCGGCGGGGTGAGCTCGTCCGCGATCCGGTCGAACCCGAGCCTCGCGTCGCGCAGCGGCAGGCCCGCCCAGCGGGCGAGGTCGCGCTCGTCCGCGGGCGCGTAGCCGCGGAGGTAGCGGCGCGCGAGCTCGGCGAGCGAGTCCTCGCGCGACCGGCGCTGCGGTTCGCCGATCCAGTCGGCGGTCGCGCACGAGGCACGTCTGCCCGCCCCGGTCGGGCCCGAGGCAGAGCTCGCCGTCGAGCGTCGCCAGCACCCACAGGTGGACCTTGAACTCGTTCGCGGTGTCGAACCCCTCCCGCTCGAGGCGCTCGGCGAGCTCGGGGCGGGTCAGGGCGCCGTCGGCGTCGACCGCGCCGTGCAGCGACCGCCAGGGCGCGGTCTTGCCCGCGGCGGTCGAGTCCGAAGTCGGCGAGCCGCTTGCGCGCCAGCCGCACGATCGTCTCCGAGAACAGCGGCAGCAGCCAGCCGGCGTCCTCGGTCGCGATCAGGTGGACGGTCCTGCGCATCATCCAGGCGCGCAGCAGCGAGCGCTCCTCGGTCCGCGCCCGGTCGACGTCGGCCGCGACGAGGCCGCGCGCGCGGGCGCGAAAGGCGAGCTTCGCGGCGCGCGGCTCCTGCGCCTGGACCGGCCCGGCGAGCCGGGCGACGTCGGCCGGATGGCGGACGGCCGCCGGGCGGTGCAGGCGCTGCGAGGCCCCGCGCAGGCGCGCCAGCCGCGCCGGGTCGACGCCGCGCCCCACCTACAGGGAGGGCTCGATCGCCCGCCCGATGACGCGCTTGACCCGCGAGTCCCCGGTGACCTTGAGATGGCCGTAGTGAAGCGCCTCGCGCCAGTCGGCGAGCCCGCCCTCGGCCGCGATGAGGTCGAACATCGTCTTCGGGATCGTCAGCGTCAGGCGGGCGTCGTCGGGGTCGCCGGCGCTGACCTTCGGCCCCGGAACCTCGATGCGGTAGATGTCGGTCTTGCCCGGGCCGGTGAGGCCGCCGGACGTCAGCTCGAGCGCGACGACGAGCTTGAGCTTCGCCAACGACGGCGCCTGCTCCTGAACCCGCTCCACGGCGGCGACGATCAGCTCCTCGGTCGAGGCCACGACGGTGTCAGCGTGCCCTGCGAAGGCGCCCGCGGGCCTCGGCGTGCTCGATGACCTGCCCGATCAGCTTCTGGATGTTCGGGTCGCCCTCGACCCGGACGTGCCCGTGCTCGTAGGCCTCGTGCCAGTGCTTGGCCTTGCCGTCGGCCGCGAGCTCGTTGAAGTGCGAGCGGGGGATCGAGACGCGCAGGCGCTCGTCGTCGGAGCTGCCCTTGGAGATCTTCGGGCCCGGGACCTCGACGCGGTAGATCTGCACGTCGCCGCGGCCGCGGAGCTCGAGGCTGAAGACCAGCTTCAGCTTCGCCAGCGCCGGGACCTCCGCCTGCAGGCCCTCGACGGCCTGCTTGATCAGATCTGGAGTGCTGCTTGCCATGACCGGTTCGAGGCGGGCGCGACGCTCAGATCTTGTTGCGCTCGAGCACCTTCCTGCCGATCACCATCTTCTGGATCTCGGAGGTGCCCTCGCCGATCAGCAGCAGCGGCGCGTCGCGGTAGAGACGCTCGATCTCGTACTCCTTCGAGTAGCCGTAGCCGCCGTGGATGCGGAAGCACTCCTCGACGACCTCCTTGCCGGTCTCCGAGGCGAACAGCTTCGCCATCCCGGCCTCGAGGTCGGAGCGCTCGCCGGCGTCCTTCATCCGCGCGGCCTTCATCGTCAGCAGCCTCGCCGCCTCGACCTTGGTCGCCATCTCGGCGAGCTTGAACTGGATCGCCTGGTGCTGGGCGATCGGCTTGCCGAACGTCTTGCGCTCCTGCGAGTAGCGCAGCGCCAGCTCGAGCGCGCGCTGGGCGATGCCGACGCCGCGGGCGGCGACGTTGACCCGGCCGACCTCGAGCGCGTCCATCATCTGCTTGAAGCCCTGGCCGACCCCGTCGGGGCCGCCGAGGATGCGCTCGGGCGGGCAGCGGTAGCCGTTGTAGACGAGCTCCGTCGACTCGACGCCCTTGTAGCCCATCTTCTTGATCTTCGGCGGGATCTCGAGGCCCTCGAACTCGCCCGTGTTCTTCTCGACCCAGGGCTCCTTCTCGGTGATGAAGCAGGTCATCCCCGTGTAGGGCGGGTCGGCCTTCGGGTCGCTCTTCATCGAGCACGAAGACGACCCCGGAGCCGAGCCCGTTGGTGACCCACATCTTCTGGCCGTTGAGCTCCCAGTTGCCGTCGTCGTCCTGCTTGGCGGTCGACTTGATCCCCTGCACGTCGGAGCCGACCTCGGGCTCGGAGAGCGAGAACGCGGCGCGGAGCTCGCCGGTCGCCATCTTCGGCAGGAAGTGCTCCTTCTGCTCGTCGGTGCCGAACTTCAACACCAGGTAGGAGCCGATGAAGTGGGTGTTCACGACGCCCGAGATCGAGATCCAGCCGCGCGAGAGCTCCTCGACGATCATCGCGTAGGTGGTCAGGTCCAGGCCCATCCCGCCGTACTCCTCGGGGATCGTGACCCCGAACAGGCCGAGCTCCTTCATCTGCTCGACGATCGCCTCGGGGAACTTGTCCTCGTGATCGAACTCCTCGGCGACGGGGAGGATCTCGTTGTCGACGAACTGATGCACCATCTCGGTGATCGCCTTCTGCTCGTCGGTCTTCTCCTGGAATTGCGCGGTCGCTACGGCCATGGCTCCTCTCGCGTTCGAGTCGGCCCGGAGAATAGCCCCGTGTTGCGCCGGCGGACATGGCCGGTTAGGGTCGGCCGAGATCCGGAGCGCGCCGAGCAGTCGGTGCTCGACCGGATCCACGACTCGAGGAGGGGACGATGAACGATCGCAGCACTGCCCACCGCAGGTACGGGGCACGTGTCGCGGGGTCGCGCTGGCGGTTGCGGGACTTCTCCTCATTGCGGCGTTTCCGGTTGCGTCGGCGAGCGCGGCGGCACTCGTTGCCAGCAACTTCACCAACAGCCGCGAGGGTTGGCAGGTGGCCGGTGACGCCACCTCGGCGACGCCCACGTACTTCGCGACCGGCGGCAACCCGGGCGGCTACATCAGCTCCACGGACAGCGTCGTCGGCGGAGTCTCGTACTGGGTCGCGCCCCCGAAGTTCCGCGGTGACCACGGCGCCGCGTACGGCGGGCTCCTGACCTTTGCCCTTCGCCAGTCGGACGGGAGCGCTCAGTTCGAGGCCGATGACGTGGTCATCCAGGGCGACGGCCTGACCCTCTCCCACGACACGGCGGTCAACCCGGCGGTCGCCCCGAACTGGACCACCTATCGCGTCCGGTTGCGGCCCAGCCAGTTCACCGACATCACCGGCAGTCCGACCCCGGCCACCAAGCGTGACCTCCAGCGCGTGCTCGGAGCGACAACGGACCTGCGGATCAGGGCCGAGTACAGGACCGGCGACGACACCGACGATCTCGACAACGTCCGGCTCCTGCCGCCAACGGGCGGGCCGGCCTAGGCGACCCGGCTGATCCCCGCCTCGGCGCAGCCGGCCTCGAGCCGGTCGAGGCCGAACGCCGACGCCGGCCCGAGGGCGCCCACCCCCTCCATCCCCTGCTCCAGCGCCGAGGCCGCGCCCCAGGCGAGGACCTCGGCCGGTGAACGTGTACCCGTTGACCCCCCGCACCTCGACCCTGGCGAGCTCCCGATCCCCCGGGCCGTACGCGATCGCCGCGATCGCCGACCCGGTCTCGCTCGCGCGCGGCGGCGTCGGGGCCGCCGGTCGAGGTGGGGACGAACCGGTCGATGAGGCGGTCGAACCCGGACTTCAGGCCCGGGATCCGCAGGAGGCCGGCGTTGACGGCCGACATGGCCTGCATCGCCCGGGAGCTGGAGCCGAACCAGCCGAGGTAGACGTTGACCTCCCGCAGGCCGGGATAGAGAGCGGGCAGGGCGAAGTGCTCGGAGGAGCCGACCGAGATCGCCTGGCGCGACTTGCCGGCGACCTCGAAGCTGCGCATCCGCACCGCCCCGCGTTCGGTCCGGATCCCGCTCCGCCAGACGATACGCGGGCTCGAGCATCGCCCCGGCGGCCGAGGCCCGAGTGCCCCCGCTCATCCCCCCGAGGCCGCCGTCGGTGGTGTAGTAGCCGATGTCGACCCGCGTCGCCTCGTCGCCGGCATCGCGCAGCGCCAGCGCGCCGGCGAGGTTGCCCGGGACCCAGTCGTAGCCGAACGCGGTCACCAGCGAGGCCCCCGCACGCGCAGCATCGGCGCCGTAGCGCTCGAACACGCGGCGGATGAAGGCCGGCTCGCCCGTCGAGTCGATATACAGGGCGCCGGCCGCGATCGCCGCCTCGACCGCGGGGTCGCCGTGGCGGGCGAAGGGACCGACCGTGGCCACGATCACGTCGCCCGGCTCCACGAGCGCCCGCACGGACTCGGGTCTCGCGACGTCGGCGACGGCGGTCTCCACCTCGCCGCCGAGGTCGGCCGCAAGCGCCTCGAGCCGCCCGGCGCTGCGACCGGCGAGTAGCGGGCGCCCGCCGCGGGCGACGAGCGCCTCCGCCGTGAGCCTGCCCGTGTAACCGGTGGCACCGAAGATCACGATCCTGGGCATGGCCTCAGAGCTCCCAGCCGAAGCAGATCGACCTGTAGGCGGGGCCCTCGCGCTCGTAGAAGCGGTGCGCGTCGGCGCGCGCCTCCGCGGAGTCGAGCTCGAGGTGCGTGGCGCCGCGCTCGCGAGCCCAGTCCTTGGCGGCATCGAGCAACGCCTTCCCGACCCCCCGCGAGCGCTGCTCCGGGTCGACCGCGAGGTCCTCGACCCAGGCCCGGTACCCGAACCGGACCGAGTGCAGGTCCTGGTAGGCGGTGCAGAAGCCGATCAACCGACCCTCGCTGTCGGCGAGGAGGACGCACGCGTCGTGCGAGTCGATCGCGTCGCGGAGCGCGACCGCGGCGCGGCGCTCGTCCCAGCCCGCCGGGCGCGCCCCCGGAGGCGCGAACAGCCACTCGTAGAGCCCTGTCACCGTCTGCTCCTCGCCCGCCTCGGCGGCGCGCACCTCGATCGCCATCCGGGCAGCCTAGTCGCGCCGGGCGGCCTCTAGACTGCCGCCGTGCGTCGCCGCCTGCGGGCCATGCTGGGACGGGTGTTCGCCACGGACAGGGGCAGGCGCGCGTTCGAGACGCTCGCGTCCGACCTCGGCTACGACCTCGTGGCGCATGACTGGGCCAGCCCGATCCCCGATGTCGCGACCATCGACGAGGAGACCTGGGAGCGCAGGAGCGAGCTGGTCGCCGTGCCGCCGATGGTCGCCGCCGAGCAGCTCGCCTACCTCGAGCGGCTCGAACCGTTCCTCAGCGAGTTCAGCCCGCCGCTGACCGCCGGCGAAGCGGCCCCGGGCGCCTACTTCGCCCGCAACCAGTCCGTTCGAGTCGGTCGACGCGGACCTGCTCTACGCCACCGTGCGCTCCTCGAAACCGCAGGCTGGTGATCGAGGTCGGCTCGGGATTCTCCACCCTGGTGCTCGACCGGGCCGCGCGCCGGAACGCCGACGACGGCCACCCGGCGCGGTTGGTGACGATCGACCCCTATCCGTCGCCGCTGATCGAGCCGCTCGACACCGAGCTGCACGCCGTCCGCGGCACCGAGGTCCCGCTGTCTGAGTTCGAGGCGCTCGAGGCCGGCGACGTGCTCTTCTGCGACACGACCCACACGGTGAAGCTCGGCAGCGAGGTCAACTACCTGATCCTCGAGGTGCTCCCGCGACTCGCGCCCGGCGTGCTGGTGCACTTCCACGACGTCTTCCTCCCCTGGGAGTACCCGCGCAAATGGCCGCTTCGGTCGCGCTGGTACTGGTCCGAGCAGTACCTGCTGCAGGCGTTTCTCGCCTTCAACCCCGCCTTCGAGATCCTCTTCTCCTCCCAACTCGTCACCCGCAGCGAGCCCGAGCGCGTCGCCCGGCTGATCCCGGGCTTCGCGCCGGGCACGAGTGTGCCGGCGAGCTTCTGGCTCCAGCGGAAGGGCTAGCGATCTGACCGGTTCGGTCCCACCTGTACATTGCCCGCCGTGAGAAACCCGCGCGACTTCCTGCGGCCGCTGGCGATCGGCGCCCCCGATCCGGTTTCCGAGGTGCCCTTCGGCCCCTCGCGGATGATCCACTTCTTCGACGCCTCGAACGAGAAGATGGCGGCCAAGGTCCCCGACATGGCCCAGCAGGCGGACATCCTGCTCGGGAACCTCGAGGACGCGATTTCGGTCGACAACAAGGAGGCGGCCCGGGAGGGGCTGGTTCGCGTCGCCCGCGAGACGGACTTCGGCGAGACGGCCCTCTGGACCCGCGTCAACTCGCTCGAGAGCCCGTGGGTGCTCGACGACCTGACCACCCTGGTGACCGAGATCGGCGACAAGCTCGAGGTCATCATGGTCCCGAAGGTCGAGGGCGCCTGGGACATCCACTACGTCGACCGCCTGCTCGCTCAGCTCGAGGCCAAGGCGGGGCTCGACCGCCCGCTGGGCGTCCACGCCATCCTCGAGACCGCCCAGGGGGTCGTCAACGTCGAGGAGATCGCGACCGCGAGCCCGCGGATGCAGGGGATGAGCTTCGGCCCCGCCGACCTGGCCGCCTCGCGGCGAATGAAGACGACCCGGGTCGGCGGCGGCCACCCGGGCTACCTGGTGATCAACGACCCCGATCCAGACGACCCCGATGCCCCGCGCGCAACCGCGCAGCAGGACCCGTGGCACTACTCGATCGCCCGCATGGTCGACGCGTGCGCGATGGCCGGGATCCTGCCCTTCTACGGCCCCTACGGCGACATCAAGGACGTCCAGGGATGCGAGGCCCAGTTCCGCGCCGCCTTCCTCCTCGGCTGCGTCGGCGCCTGGTCGCTGCACCCGGTGCAGATCGAGATCGCGAAGAAGGTCTTCAGCCCCGACCCCGACGAGGTCAAGTTCGCCCGCAAGGTGATCGAAGCCATCCCCGACGGCCGCGGCGTCCACATGATCGACGGCAAGATGCAGGACGACGCGACGTGGAAGCAGTGCAAGGTGATGGTCGAGCTCGCCGAGATGCTGGCGCGGAAGGACCCGGCGCTGGCCGAGGCCTACGGGCTCTGAGGTGACCCCCGGCGGGGCGGGCGGGGCGGCCCCCAGGGTCTTCGGGCTGATGGTCGTGCGCGACGTCGCCGACCTGGTCCGGGTCAACCTCCTGCACCACCTCGGAGCGGGGCTCGAGCGGGTGCTGGTGATCGACAACGGGTCCACCGACGGCACCCGCGAGCGGCTCGAGCGGCTGGCGCAAAGGTTGCCGGTGGAGCTCAGCATCGACCCCGGGCCGTTCCAGATGGCCGAGCTCACCAACCGGCTCGCCGCCGAGGCCCGGCGGCAGGGTGCCGACTGGGTGCTGCCGATCGACGCGGACGAGTTCTTTGTCGCCCCCGCCCCGCTGCCGCAGGTGCTCGGAGCCTCCGACGCGGGCGCCCTGCGGATCGAGGTCGTCAACTTCGTCCAGCGCCGTCGCCGCCGCCGGCCCTCCGAGCGCGCCCTGCTGACCATGGACCACCGGCCCGCCCACACGATCCCGCAGGACGAAGCCCGCTACCACGTCGCGATCGGCGAATGGAGCCTTGTCGAGGTCGCCTGGCAGTCGAAGCTCGTCGTGCGCCCGGGCGAGCGGACCTGGCTGCTGCCAGGCAACCACGAGGTCCGCGACCCGGTCGGCCCGATCGAGGCCGGCACCGAGATCGTCTGCCTGCACGCGCCGCTCCGCGCCCGGTCGAGGATCGCGGCCCGCGTCGAGCACGGGCGGCGGACGGACGAGGCCGGGGAGCCCGCCGACTCCGGCTGGCAGAACCGCGACCTCGAGCTCGGCGCCGGCGCAACCGAGCGGCTCTGGCGCGCGAACTCCAACCGGCGGGGGTGGCTCGAGGTCGGCGGTGAGCGCCGGGCGCTGATCCGCGACCGCCGCCTGCGCGAGGCGGTCGCCCCGCACGCCCCCGGGCCGGTCGCTGCGGCGCTCGCCCGCGTCGCGGGGCGGCTGAGGCCGCCGGGGCTCGCCGTGCGGCGGATCCTCCTGGAGCCGCCGGAGCCGGGCGCGCAGGACGTCACCTTCCGGTGGCGGGTCGAGCCGCCGACCGACCTCTACTCGCGCCAGAGCTTCAACCTCAGGTTCGGCGGCGCCGTCTCACCCGACCGGATCCCGGCCGACCTCTGGTGGCTCGTCGCTCTGCTCTGCCTGCACGGCCACTGGGCGTTGCTGCGCCCCTGCCGGGTCGAGCTCCCGGTGGAGCTCGCCCCGGGCGAGCGCGAGCTCTGGCTGCGGCTGCTCGACGCGGCGGTCGAGACGATGGAGCTCGCCGCCGGCGGCCGTGAGCTCGCCCGGAACGATCGAGATCCGCGACCGGCGGCCCGCGGCGTCGAGCCGGCGCCCCCTCCGGGCGGCGAGCGGGTCGCGCTCGCGTTCGGTGGCGGCCGCGACAGCCTGCTGAGCCTCGGTCTGCTGCTCGAGCTCGGCGAGCGCCCGCTGGCGGTCACGACCACGGCGCCGATGCCGCTCGTGTTCGATCACGCGGCGCCCCGGCGGCGCACGGCGCTCGAAGCGGTCGCCGCGCGCCCCGAGGTCGAGCTGGTCGAGGTGCGCTCGAACCTGCGCGAGTGCTGGGACAACGACTTCGCCCGCCGCCGCGGCTACGGGCTCGCCGTCTCCGAGCTCAGCGACCCGATGCTCTACCTCGCCGCCGCCCTGGCGGTCGGCTGGGAGCGCGGCGCCTCCCGGATCCTGCTCGGCTCGGCCGCCGAGCTGCAGACGACCGCCGAGCGCGACGGGGGTCTGGTCCAGCACCCGCGGTTCGCCGGTGCGGCGATCGCCCACGGCGCGCTCGCCGGGCTCCTGCGCCGGCGGGGGGTCGACCTCGGCTCGCTCACCTATCCGGTGCCCGCATGGCAGATCCGCCGGCTGCTGTGGTCGCGCTATCCCGAGCTGGCCCGGCTCGCGTACTCGTGCCGGCGCCACGAGCCCGGCGCGAGCGCCTGCAACGGCTGTCGCCAGTGCCTCGCCACAGCGTTGGCCGCGCTGGACGCCGGCGTCGGCCCGGCGCGGGCGGGCGTGGACGTCGGCGAGCTGCTGGAGCGCTTCTGGGAGTGGCGGCCGCGCCTCGACGACGACGGCCTGCCCGAGAGCCGCGCCCGACGCGAGCTCCACGGCGCGGTCGTCCGCGAGCTGGCGGCGATGCGGAGCCCGCGGCCTTCGCCATCCGCCTGGCGCGCACCGAGCCGCGCCGGCTGCTCTCCCGCGAGGGGCCGGGGACGCTGCGACGGTACGCGGCGCTGCGCGGACGGCTCGCCGGCCGGGCCGCCGAGGTCCCCGCTCCCGGCTACCGGCATGCCT
Source organism: uncultured Solirubrobacterales bacterium (assembly GCA_963729065.1). Classification (GTDB taxonomy): domain Bacteria; phylum Actinomycetota; class Thermoleophilia; order Solirubrobacterales; family 70-9; genus WHSW01. The sequence goes on along the minus strand of CAVSMS010000003.1, from coordinate 49,394 downwards.
ACCTCGGGCTGGTCGACGAGCGTTGGCGCGAGCGCCTCGAGCGGCTGCTGGACGCCGAGTTCGAGCGCGCCCCCGCGGCCGAGGACGCTCTCGACCTGGCCCGCGCGCGGGCGCGCGTCGAGCGCATCTCCGAGCCTCTGACCGCTGAGCGCCAGCGCCAACTGAGAGGATCCCCGCCCGTGGGCGAGCAGTTCAGATACCGGATCCAGGTCCGCTATCACGAGTGCGACCCGCAGGGGCACGTCTTCAACGCCAACTACCTGACCTACTTCGACATCGCGATCACCGAGCTCTGGCGCGAGATCGGCGGCTACACCGGGATGGTCGACGACGGCGTCGACATGGTCGTCGCGGAGGCCCGGGTCCGCTACCTCGCCTCGCTCGGCTTCGACGACGACGCCGACCTCGTGATCCGCTCGGTGCGCCTCGGCAACACCTCGATGACCACCGACCTGGCGATCGAGCGCGGCGGCGAGCCGGTGGCCGAGGGCGAGCTGCGCCACGTCTTCGTCGAGCGCGGGCAGCCGGGCCCGATTCCGATCCCGGACCCGATCCGGGCCGGGCTCGAGCGCTACTCGGACTAAGCGGAGCTCAGGCCAGGCGCTCGCGCAGCGCCTCGAGCTGGCGCTTGATCTCGTCCGGCAGCCTGTCGCCGAACTTCTCCAGGAACGCCTCCACCTGAGGCAGCTGCGCCTGGACCTTGTCGGCGTCGACGGTGAGCAGCTGGCGCATCGCCTCGTCGGAGATCTCGAGCCCGCGCAGGTCGAGGTCGCCCTCGGCCGGGACGAGCCCGATCGGCGTCTCGACCGTGTCGCCCTCGCCGTTGCAGCGGCGGAAGATCCACTCGAGCACGCGGCTGTTCTCGCCGAAGCCGGGCCAGAGGAACTTGCCGTCGGCATCCTTGCGGAACCAGTTGACGACGAAGATCCGCGGCATCCGGTCCGGGTGCTCGCGGGCGATCGCCAGCCAGTGGCTGAAGTAGTCGGCCATGTTGTAGCCGCAGAAGGGCAGCATCGCCATCGGGTCGAAGCGCAGCTCGCCGACCGCGCCGGCCGCCGCCGCCGTGGTCTCCGAGGACATCGTGGCTCCGAGGAAGACGCCGTGCTCCCAGTCGAACGACTCGCTCACCAGCGGCTGCACGGTCGCCCGGCGGCCGCCGAAGAGGAACGCGTCGATCGGCACGCCGGCCGGGTCCTCCCACTCGGGCGCGATCGACGGGCACTGCGCCGCGGGAGTGGTGAAGCGCGCGTTCGGGTGCGCCGCGGGCTCCTCGCTGTCCGGCGTCCAGTCGTTGCCCTTCCAGTCGATCGCGTGCGCCGGCGGCTCGCCGGTCATCCCCTCCCACCAGATGTCGCCGTCGTCGGTGAGCGCGCAGTTGGTGAAGATCGAATTGCGCTCGATCGTGTCCATCGCGTTCGGGTTCGTCTTGTGGCTCGTGTTCGGGGCCACGCCGAAGAAGCCCGCCTCGGGGTTGACGGCGTAGAGGCGGCCGTCGTCGCCGAACTTCATCCAGGCGATGTCGTCGCCGACCGTCTCCACCGTCCAGTCGGGGAGGGTCGGGATCAGCATCGCCAGGTTGGTCTTCCCGCAGGCCGAGGGGAACGCGCCGGCGACGTACTTGACCTCGCCCTCGGGGGAGGTCAGCTTCAGGATCAGCATGTGCTCGGCCATCCAGCCCTCGTCGCGGGCCATCGCCGAGGCGATCCGCAGCGCAAAGCACTTCTTGCCCAGCAGGGCGTTGCCGCCGTAGCCCGACCCGTAGGACCAGATCTCGCGCGTCTCGGGGTAGTGGACGATGTACTTGTTCTCGGCGTTGCAGGGCCAGGGGACGTCGTCCTGGCCCTCGGCGAGCGGCATCCCGACCGAGTGCACGCAGGGGACGAAGTCGCCGTCGGAGCCCAGCACCTCGAGCGCGCCCTCCCCCATCCGGGTCATGATCCGCATCGAGGTCGCGACGTAGGCCGAGTCCGTGAGCTGGACGCCGATGTGGGCGATCGGCGAGCCCAGCGGCCCCATCGAGAACGGGACGACGTACATCGTGCGCCCCTTCATCGAGCCGCGGAAGAGCTCGCGCAGGTGCTCGCGCATCTCGGCCGGATCGCGCCAGTTGTTGGTGGGCCCCGCCGCGTCCTCGCGCTCGCTGCAGATGAAGGTCCGGTCCTCGACCCGAGCGACGTCGCCGGGATCCGACCGCCCGAGGTAGGAGTTGGGGCGCTTGGCGTCGGAGAGCTTCTCGAACGTCCCCGCCTCGACGAGCTCCTGGCAGAGCCGGTCGTACTCCTCGGCGGACCCGTCACACCAGTGGATCGAGTCCGGCTGGGTGAGCTCGGCGATCTCCTCGACCCAGGAGACCAGGCGCGGGTTGTCCGTCAGTTGCTTCGTCGGGGCCGTGGCGTCGGTCAAGTTGAGCTTCAACTCCTTTTCTTACGCGTTAATCGCGGCTGTCCTCTGCTCTGAGTGCGTCGCGGGAGAGGGGTCATTTTGCCTGAGATGGAGTGAGAGCGACGTTACACCCGGATTACCCGCCCGGGGCGCGGAAACGCCGGCCTCCCATCACGAAGGAACAACGGATGCTCGGGCCGATCACTTGCTGGGAGTCCGCGGCGGCTTCATCCTTGGGCTGATCGGCACGAGGCGGCGCAGCGCTTCGACGACGCGCTGCGGCTCGCCGGTGAGCTGTCGCCAGGTGACCCTCAGGACCCGCCAACCGGCGGCGGCCAGCAGCTGGTCCCTGCGGCGATCGAGCTCGAAGGCCGCGCGATCCCCGTGCGACCGGTAGCTGTCGGCCTCGACGATCACGCGCGCCGAGGGCCAGCTGAAGTCGACCTCGAAGCCGTCGCCCGGGACCTCGACCCAGGCGTTGAGTCGTGGGCGCGGCAGCCCGGCCTCCGTGCACAGGCGCAAGAACCGGCGCTCGAACTCGCTTCGCGACCACTCGTCCTCGACGCGGATGCGAGCGAGGGCGATGCGCAGAGCCGCGGCACCCGGGCGGCTCGGCGCGGGATTCCAGCAGCCCGTCGAGCTCGCGGCGGTCGAGCATCCGCCGGCGCTCGGCGGCGGCGATCGCCTGCTCCAGCGAATCGGGCGCGACCTCGGCCACCCCAAGCAGCGTCAGGGCCACGCCCGCGCAAGGGATGCCGTCGACGACGGTGCGGTCGGGCGAGGTCGTCCGACCACGCGTGGCGCTGAAGCTCCCGCCTGGCGCTGCGCACGCGCCTCGGACCGAGTACCTCGATCGACCCAGAATCGGCGTCGCGCAGCCGCGCAGCTCGGCCGCCGACCGGTGCGAGAGCACCGCCTCGGGCCCGCAGGCGAGGACCGCCAGCCATCAGCGAGCCGCGCGCCGCGAGCCGCCTGTGCCCGACCGCGTACACGCCGCGGTACAGGCGATGGAGCTTGCCGGCCGCCAGGCGGTCCGAGACCGCGGTGGTCGTCCACCCGAGCTCGTGCAATTGGGCGATCGCGACGACCCCGTGCTGGCGCGTCGCGAGCTCCGCCAGCGCCGCTCTCCCGGCCAACGTTGCGAAGTGTCGCTCATGTTTGCCACTTCGTGCGGTTGGCGGCCCATCGCCTCGAGAGTCGCGGCTGCGGGCGCGCGGGTGGCGCGCGCTGTGTCGACGGAGCGCGTCCGGAGCGCGACTAGAGGCTGGCGAGCGCCGCTTGGGCGGCGTCCCGGCCGGAGCCGACGGCGCCGTCCATGTAGCCGTTCCAGACCACGGCGGTCTCGGCGCCGGCCCAGTGGATCGGGCCGATCGGCTCGCGCAGCGCCGCGCCGTAGTCCGTCCAGGCGCCGGTCGGCATGAACCCGCCGTAACAGCCGCGCGACCAGGGATCGGCGCCCCAGGCGCGGTCGACGTAGTCGATCGGCTGTGCCGCCTCGGGGCCGAAGAGGCGCCCGAAGCACTCGGCGACCAGGCGGCGGCGCTCGTCGCGGGTGAGGTCGGCGGCCTCGCGCGCCGCCTGGCCCTCGAGGAACCCGAGCAGCACGCCGGGCGAGCCGTCCGGGGGCGAGTTGTCGAACCCCACCGAGACCGGCCCGCTGACGCTGGTCACGGCCCCGGAGAGCCCGCGCTCGCGCCAGAACGGGCGCTCGTAGACGGCCATGCACTTGACGACGCTGCCCTGCGCCATCCGCTGCGAGAGGCCGTCGCGCACCGCCGGCAGCGCCGGCTCGTACGCGATCCGCCCGGCGAGCGCCGGGGGAATCGCGACGATCGCGCGGCGGGCGCTGACCTCCAGCCGGTCCGAGACGACGGTCACGCCGGCGTCGCTGTGGCGGATCGCGCGCACCGGGGTCTGCAGCTCGACCACCGGGCCGAGCTGCTCCGCCATCCGCAGCGAGATCAGCTGCGTGCCGCCCACCACCCGGTCCTGCTGGGCCCCGCCCTCGGTGCCGATGAGGATCTCCAATGAGCCGGCCGAGCGGATGTAGAAGAGGACGTGCAGCAGGGAGACGTCGCGCGGCTCGGCCGCCCAGACGCCGATGATCGCCAGCCGCAGGATGTCGCGCGCGACCTCGGTGCGGACGTTGCGGCGCATCCAGGTCGCGAAGGTCTCGGAGTCCCAGCGGTCGGCCTTGGGCGCGCGCCAGGGCGCCTCGGGCGAGACCTTGGCGGCCATCAGGTTGAGCCGCTTCATCGCCACCCCGACCTCGGCGAGGCCGACCGGGTTGGCGCGCGGGATCGCGCCCGAGTACTCGCTGAGCTTGCCCTCGCGCTCGAAGATGTTCTTCCCGCGGGCGTAGGTGGGGAAGGTCTCGAGCCCGAGCTCGCGGATCAGCGCCAGCACACGATCCTGCGTGGGGCCCACCCACTGGGCGCCGATCTCGACCACCTTGCCGTCGCCGATCGGCTCGTTCAGGGTCCTGCCCCCGACCCGGTCGCGGGCCTCGAGCACGATCGGGTCCCGCCCGGAGGCGGCCAGCTCCCGCGCCGCGGCGAGCCCCGCAAGGCCCGCACCGACCACGACAACGTCCGCGGATCGCTCCTTCACCGCGCCGACGATATCGCCCGATCGACTAGCCTCCCGCGCCGCGCCATGCGCTTCTACGAGTACGAATCACGGCGGATCGTCGAGCGGGCCGGAATCCCGGTGACCGACTACGGCTTCGCCACCACGGCGGCCGAGGCCCGCGAGGCCGCCGAGCGGATCGGCGGGCCGACGGTGATCAAGTCGCAGGTGCTCACGGGCGGGCGGATGAAGGCCGGCGGGGTGAAGTTCGCCGACAGCCCGGAGGAGGCCGAGGCGCACGCGGCCCAGATCCTCGAGCTCGAGATCGGGGGGCACATGCCGGTCGGGGTCCTGGTCGACCCGAAGGCCGAGGTCGCGCACGAGTACTACGCCGCGGTGCTCTGGGACGGGCGCGCCAAGCGCCCGATGATGCTGTTCAGCGACATGGGCGGGATCGACATCGAGCAGGTCGCCCTCGAGCACCCCGACCACGTCGGGCGCGGGCACCTCTCGAACCTGCACCCGGTCGCCGACTTCGAGGCCAAGCAGGCGGTCGCCCGCTGCGGCATGACCGGCTCGGAGCTCAACCGCGCCACGGCCGTCCTCGCCCGCCTCGCCCGGCTGCAGCGCGACTTCGACATGACCCTCGCCGAGATCAACCCGCTCGCGCGGCTCGCCGACGGTTCCTTCGTCGCCCTCGACGCCCACATGGAGATGGAGGACGAGGCGGTCGGCCGCCACCGCAAGCTGCTCTCGGAGATCGGCGTCGACCTCGACGAGCCGCGAGAGCTCTACGAGCCATCGGCCTTCGAGCGCAACGTCAAGGCGATCGACGCCGCCGACCACCGCGGGGTGATCCAGGGCAAGGACCACGGCTTCAGCGGCAACCTCGGGCTCGTGATCGGCGCCGGCGGCGGCTCGCTGACGCTCACCGACGCGGTCCGCTCCCAGGGCGGCAAGCCCGCCAACTACGCCGAGATCGGCGGCAACCCGTCGGTCGCGAAGTCGAAGGGCCTCGCGATGGAGGTCCTGAACAAGGACGGGGTCGAGAAGATCGCGGTGATGATGTCGATCGTCTCCAACACGCGGGTCGACATCGTCGCGCGCGGCGTGATCAAGGCCTGCCTCGAGCTCGGCAAGGACCCGGCCGAGACGATCGCCGTCTTCAGGATTCCCGGTGCGTGGGAGGAGGAGGGCGCCAAGATCCTCTCCAAGTACGGCGTCGAGTTCCGCGACCGCAACACGTCGATGTGGGAGGCGGCCGGTGAGGCGGTCGCCAAGATTCAGGGCGATGCGGGTGGTGCGGCGATGAGCATCCTCCTGAACGAGGACTTCACCTTCATCGTCCAGGGCATCACCGGGCGCGAGGCCGTGAACCTGACCCGGGAGTGCCTCGACTACGGCTCGCAGATCGTCGGCGGGGTCACGCCCGGCCGCAAGGGCCGCGACGTGCACGGCGTGCCCGTCTTCGACACCGTCGAGCAGGTGGCCGACCACCACGGCTCCGCCCCGGATGGCTCGGTCGTCACCGTCCCCCCCGCGTTCACCAAGGACGCCGTCCTGGAGGCGATCGAGAACGGGATCAAGCTGATCGTGGTGGTCACCGAGCGCATCCCGCGCCGCGACGTCGCGCAGATGGTCGAGCTCGCGAACGAGCGGGGGGCGCGGATCATCGGGCCGAACTGCCTCGGCGTGATCGCCCCCGGCGTCGCCAAGATGGGCGGCATCGGCGGCCCGGCGAAGGACGCCCGCAAGGCCTACGAGCCCGGCCGCGTCGGCGTCATGTCGCGCTCGGGCGGCATGACCACCGAGATCTCCTCCTCGCTCACGGCCGCGGGCCTCGGCGTCTCGACCGCCGTCTCCATCGGCGGCGACGCGATCATCGGCTCCACCTACGCCGAGCTGATGCCGCTGTTCGAGGCCGACGAGCAGACCGAGGCGATCGTGATCTACACCGAGCCCGGCGGGCGGATGGAGGCCGAGCTGGTCGACTGGCGCGAGGCCAACGGCTCGCGGCTGCCGATCGTCGCCTTCATGGCCGGGAAGTTCATGGACGACGAGGAGATGCAGGGGATGAGCTTCGGCCACGCCGGCACCATCGTCGAGGGCAAGGAGGATTCGGCCACCGAGAAGATCGCCCGCCTGGAGGCCGCCGGCATCCCGGTCGTCGAGCGGATCGACGAGATCCCAGGGCGGGTCAAGGAGGCGTTGGCATGAGCGAGCAGCTCGACGCGGTCTTCATCGAGGTCGACGTCTCGCCGGAGGCGGCGTCCGACCCCGAGCTCGCGAAGAAGCTCGAGGAGGTCTGTCCGGTCGACATCTTCGCCGCCGGTGACGGCGGGGTCGAGATCGTGCGCGGGAACCTCGACGAGTGCGTGCTCTGCGAGCTCTGCCTCGAGGCGGCACCGCCGGGCGCGGTCGTCGTCCGCAAGCTCTACGACGGCACCGAGCTGCGGCGCTAGCCGCGGAAGTCGAGCGCCTCGGCGACGCTCGTGGACTCGGCGTGCGTGGGGGCGAGGGCGCCGTCGATGGCGTAGAGCGTGTCGCCGACCGCGACCACGCCCATCCCGTGGCGAGGCGTGCGCATCGGCGGCAGCGAGGACCACTCCTCGTTGGCGATGTCGTAGGCCTGGACGGCGTCGATGACGTGGGTCGGGTCCTCGCCGCCGACCGCGACCACGTAGCCGTCGACGACCGCCGCCCCGAGGCTCCCGCTCGGCTTCGGCATGCTCGGCAGGTTCGTCCACTGGTCGGCCTCGGGGTCGTAACGCTCGAACGCGCCGCTGTTCTGATCGGCCGACAGGGAGCGCCCGCCGACGGCGTAGACGTAGCGGCCGTCGGAGGGTGCTGCGAGGTGCTCGCGGGGGGTCGGCATCGCGGCGGCGTCCTGCCACTGCTCGCCGTCGAAGACCTCCGTCTCGGAGACGAGCTCGCCGTCCGCCTGGCCGCCGACGACGATGATCTCATCGCCGACCACCGACGCCGCCGCGGCTGCGCGCGGGTGGTTGAGCGGCGGCAGCTCGACCCACTTGCCGTCCCGCAGGGCGAAGACCCTGTCCGAGGTCTCCGCGGTGAGGTTCGGGCCCTTCGGGATCCAGCCGCCGAGCACGACGAGCTCGTCGCCGTAGGTGACCGCGCTCGCGTGGTGCAGGCGGACCGGCAGGTCGGGCTCGGTCGTCCAGGTGTCGATCGCCGGGTCGTAGGCCTCGACGCTCCTGGTCGCGCTCGCCGCCTGCTCCTTGCCCACCAGGCCGCCGAAGATCCAGATTCGGCCCTCGTCGGCCGCGGCGGCCGCCTGCTGGCGCGCGATCGGCGAGTCGCGCAGGCTGCGCCAGCCGCCGGTGACGGCATCCGAGCCCCCGCCCGCGCCCTGCTGCGAGGCGGCCGTGGTCGTGCCGGCGACCGCCCCCTGCTCGCCAGAACCCTCGTCGTCGCCGCCGCCCACGATCAGCACCACGGCCACGGCGACAGCGGCCGCGAGGGCAAGGCCCGCGGCGATCAGCCACGACGGGCTCACCGAGCGGCGGCGGGCGGCCTCACCGGACGCGGGCGGCTCGCCGGCGGGAACCGAGGGCTGGCTCGGCGGCGCGGGCGGCTCGCTCGGCGGCGCGGGCCCGGCGGGCTCGGCCGGCGCGGGGGACTCGGACACCCTGGTGACCGCGATGGCCTCCCCGGCCCCAGCGGAGCGCAGCGCGTCGACCAGCTCGTCCCCGCTCTGGAAGCGATCGTCGGGCGCCTTGGCCAGGGCCTTCGCGACGACGCCGGCAAGCTCCGGGGGGCAATCGGGGCGGAACTGGGTCACGGGCGGCGCCGGCTCGCTGATGTGGGCCATGACCACCGCCACGTCCTCGTCCTTGCGGAACGGCGGCCTGCCGGCGAGGCACTCGAACAGGACGCAGCCGAGCGCGTAGATGTCGGTGCGTCCGTCGACCTGCCTGCCCTGGGCCTGCTCCGGCGCCGTGTAGCTGACCGTGCCGACGAACTGGCCCGTGGCCGTCAGCCCGGTGATCGAGCTGGTGTGCTTGGCGAGCCCGAAGTCGGAGAGGTAGACGTGATCGAGCACCTGCGGCGATCGCCGGTGGATGAGCAGGACGTTGGCCGGCTTGACGTCGCGGTGGACGAGCCCGAGCCTGTGCGCCGCGTCGAGCGCGCCCGCGACCTGGCTGCCGATCGCGACCGTGCGCCCGATCTCCAGCGGCCCGGCCGCGCTCAGCAGCCCTCTGAGGTCGGAGTCCTCGACATGGCGCATGGCGATGTAGAGCACGCCGTCCGCCTCGCCCGCGTCGTAGATCGGGATGACGTTGGGGTGGTCGATGCTCGCCGCCACCCTCGACTCGCGCAGGAAGCGCTCGCGGAAGTTGTCGTCGTCGGCAAGCTCGGCCGCGAGGATCTTCAGCGCCACCATCCGGCTCAGGCGCAGGTCCTGAGCCAGGTAGACGACGGCCATGCCGCCGCGCGAGACCAGCGACTCGAGCCGGTAACCGGCCACCTCCGCGCCGATCCGGGGAAGCTCACGCATCAGCGCGAAATCGCCGTCCGCCCGCCTTCGGACCGCCAAAACTCGTGCATTTCACGGTCAGTCTCGCGCACCCGCCCGGACGATGCCAGCAGGATCGCGGCTCGCCCGCAAGAATTCCGAGCAATGAGACGGTCCCCACACCGGGTCGTGGCGGTCGCCGCGACCGCCGCGATCCTCGGCGGCCTCGCCGGCGTCGCCGCGGCGAAGCCCGACCCGCCGAAGCCGAAACCGAAGCCCAAGCTCACGTTGCTGACCCAGACCGAGGAGAAGGTCTTCCGCAAGGAGGCGATCAAGGTCGGCGTCGAATCCAAGGGCGGCGAGAAGGTCCGGGTCGAGGCACGGTTCGTCGTCGACGGCTTTCCGGAGGACTTCGTCTTCCGGCTCGGGCCGACGGCCAAGAAGCTTCGCGACCGCGAGGCCACGGTGAGACTCGACCTCAGCCCACGGCAGCTCGAGGTGCTCGACTTCGCGATCAAGAGCTGCCGCGGCGCGAGCCTCGACCTCGAGGCGACCGCCGCGAAGCGCACCGGCCGGCTGAGCGCGCAGCTGCAGCTGCCTGACGACTGCGCCGAGACCGGCGGCTAGACCCGTTCGCCGATGAGGCTGGTCCTGGCGACCAACCATCTCGGGCTCGGGGGCAGCGAGTCGTACCTGTTCACGGTCGCCGAGGAGCTCGACCGGCTCGGGCACGAGGCCGTGATCTACACCCGCGAGCCGGGCGCCGGGGCGCGAGCGGCGCGCGAGCGCGGGATCGGCGTCGTCGAGCAGATCGAGGCGGCAGGGGAGCTCGACGCCGTGCTCGCGCAGGACGCCGGGACCTCGCACGAGCTCGCCGGGCGCCTGCCCGATCTCCCGCAGCTCTTCGTCGCGCACAGCGAGACGTTCGACCTCCAGCTGCCACCCCAGCTCCCCGGGCAGGTCGGTCTGGTGGTGGCGCTCAACGACCGCGTCGCCCAGCGGCTGCGGGCGCTCGCGGTCGAGACCGAGATCGTGCGCCTGCGCCAGCCGATCGACGTCGAGCGCAACACGGCCTCCACGCCCCTGCCCGAGTCCGCCCGCCGGGCCCTGCTTCTGAGCAACAACCCGGTCGCGGACCGCCTGACCCTGATCGAGGACGCCTGCGCGGCCGCCGGGCTCGAGCTCGTGCGCCTCGGCGGCGAGGCGGGTCAGACCGACGATCCGCGCGAGGCGCTCGGCGCCGTGGAGATCGTGATCGGCTACGGGCGGTCGATCCTCGAGGCGATGGCGTCGGGCCGGGCCGCGTACGTATACGACCGCCACGGCGGCGATGGCTGGGTGACCGCCGACACCTACGGCCGGCTCGAGGCCGACGGGTTCGCCGGCCGCGTACCCGGGGCGACGATCGACGGCGCCCGGCTGCGCACCGACCTCGCCGCGTACTCCTCCGCGATGGGCCCCGTCAACCGCGACCTGGCGGTCGCGAACCACCGCGCGAACGTCCATGCCCAGGAGCTGGTCGAGCTGCTGCGGCGGCTCACGCCGCGAGAGCCGCGAGCCCCTGCCCCACGAGGAGATGGCGCGGTTGGTCCGCCTCGAGTGGCGCGCCCGGGTCGAGTCGCAGGGCCTGGGCCGGGAGCTGGTCCGCAAGCAGGATGAGGTCGATGCGAACGCCCGCGAGACGCAGCGGGCGCGGGCGGAGACCGAGCAGGTCCGGCGCAACTACGAGTCGACTCTGAGCTGGCGCGCGACGGAGCGGCTGCGCGCGGCACGGGACCTGGTCCGGCGCCTGCGCCGCCGGCGCCCCCGATAGCCGGCCGGCTCAGCCGCGCGCCAGGTCGCGGCCGTCGACCTCGCCGAGGCAGTCCCGGTAGCGCCGCCACCAGGCATGAAGCAGCGCGACGGCCTCCATCCCGAGGCGGTGATGGCCATCGAGCTCCCCGGGCGAGGGCGCCTCGAGCCAGGCGCTCAGCTCCGGTGCGATCTGGCCGGCGAGGGGCCCGTGCGTCAGCAGCTCGCGGTAGGCGGCCACGGCCGGCTCCGAGCACCACCGGCGCGGAAGTCGGGGCGGCGCGCGCCCCGAGTCGGTCGTCGCTGACAGGCGGGCGACCTGCGGCGCCAGACGCCCCATCACCGCCGGGTACAGGTGCCCGCCGCGCTTGGTCTCCGGCGGAATCGAGAGCACGGCCGAGGCGAGCTCGTCGCGCGCCCCCGGGACGATCACCCGCGCCGACTCGCCGAGCAGCCCCGCCGGATAGCTCGAGGTCCCGCGGAGGGTCCGCGTCCAGTAGACGCTCAGGATGCCCTGGGAGGGATGGCCCTCGAACCGCCTCATCTCGGCCATGTACTGGTCGCGGGCGCGCGCGAGCAGCGGCGCGCGAATGCCTTCCGCGAGCCCCAGCTGGGCGTGGCCGAAGCGGCGCACGGTCTCGAACAGCGCCTCGCTGGCGGCCCGGGGACGGCTGGTGTCGAGGCTCGCGGCGGTGTAGAAGCGATCGCCGGCCTGGAAGCGTGACGTCGATCGCCCCGCCGTCGAGCACCGGCGCGCGCGCGCCGGCGATCCGCTGCGCGAGCGGCACGAGCCACGCGTGGTCGACGAACTGGTACTCGACGCCCCTCGCCCGCTCATCCCAGTCGCGGGGATAGTCCTCGGCGCGCCCGCGAAGCTCCTCGTGCTCGACCCCGAGAACGCGCGCCACCGGCGCAGCGTGGTCCTCCTCGAAGCGCCCGCCCTCGTCGTCGTCGACCGTGATCGCGGTCACCGCTCGGCCGGAGGGAACCCCACACAGCACGATCCGCGAGTCGCGCCCGCCGCTCAGCGGGCACAGGAGCTCACCGTCGAGCGAGGCCATCACCTCGCGCAGCGCGCCGACCCATGCGTCCGCCCCGTCGTCGAGGCTCAGCCGCGGCTCGATCTCCGCCCATGGCCACGCCGGCTGCTCGACCCGCGAGCGCCCGAGCCGGCGGCGGAGTGCGACGTGGGGCCCGAGGCGACGGATCTCCGCGAACGGGGTCCGGCCGCCGACCGGATGGCGGAAGATGATCGTCGCCGCCCAGGCGTCCCAGTCGACCGACAGCGGTCGCGGCCATGCGCGAACGAGCGGGTCGAGCCTGGAGGCGAAGTAGGTCGCGCCGCGATCCTCGATCCAGTAGAGCCGCGCGTACCCGGAGACCGAGGTGTGGACGAGCCTTCGCCGGCCCGTCAAGCGCCATGCCGCAGGCGCCGAGCCTCGAGGCCTCCTCCCAGCTCGAGGGGTCTCCGCGCCAGACGCCGCCCTCGATCCACGCGTAGCCGCGCTCGTGCTCGCCGCGCCACACCATCGGCTCGCGGTCGCAGTAGAGGATCGAGCGTTCGTCCTCATGCACCGGCCGCATGCCGTCGCCAAGCCCGGCCGCGATCCTCCGCACGCGCTCGGCGTCGTAGGACCCAAGCGCGCCGCAGGCGACGGGCGCCCCGGTCGGCCCCGCGGTGGCCGCGTACTCGCTCGATGCGCCGGCGGCGGACACGGTCGCCGAGCACCCTAGTTGGCAGACTGCGGCGCCGTGAACCTGATCGAGGACCTGCTCGAGCGTTTCCCCGCGTCGAAGCCGGCGCTGCTGGAGATCTCGCGCGACGGCGAGCGTCGCGTGTGGCACTTCGGCGAGCTGATCGCGATGTCGGCCGGCCTCTCGGGCGCCTTCGCCGCCCGCGGCGTCGGCCGCGGCGACGTGGTCATGACCCTGGTCGGCAACCGGGTCGAGTGGGTGCTGAGCCTGCTCGCCTGCTGGCGGATGGGCGCGATCGCCCTGCCTTGCAACACGCAGCTGCGCCGCCACGATCTCGCCCTGCGAATCGCGGTGGCCAACCCGACCCTGTGCGTCGGCGACGAGGACCTGCTCGGCGAGCTCCCGGACGGCGTCGCGTACATGACGATGACCGAGGTCGGCGAGGCTCTCGATGAGGACCGGCCGCAGGAGGTCCCGGCCGAGATCGCCGCGCTCGACCCCGACGACCCGGCGCTGATCGTGTTCACCTCGGGGACCACCGGCGAGCCACGAGCCGCGCTGCACTCGCAGAGTTACCTGCCCGGGCAGCGGACCCAGGCCGAGAGCTGGCTGGGCGCACGCCGCGACGAGCTCGTCTGGTGCACGACCGCCCCCGGATGGTCGAAGTCGGCCCGCAACGTCTTCCTCGCCCCATGGCTCTGCGGCGCCGCGGCGATGCTCGTCGACGGGCGCTTCGAGGCCCCCGAGCGGCTGGACCTGATCGAGAGCGAGGGCGTGAACGTCGTCTGCCAGGCGCCCACCGAGTACCGGGTGCTCAGCAAGCGCACGGAGCTGCGGCCGCTGCCCTCGGTGCGCCGCCTGGTCTCGGCCGGCGAGCCGCTGAACCCCGAGGTGATCGAATCCTGGCGCCGCGCCGTCGGGCTCGAGATCTGCGACGGCTACGGCCAGACCGAGACCGGGCACCTGGCGGGCAACCTGGTCGGCGACGCGGTCCGCGACGGCTCGATGGGCAAGGCCCTCCCGGGCGTCGAGCTGCGCATCGTCGACGGCACCCTCGAGGTGAGGGTCGCGAGCTGTCCGACCTTCTTCAGCCGCTACCTCGACGATGAGCCGTTCGCGGGCGAGTGGTGGTCGACGGGCGACGTGGTCAGCGAGGACGCCGACGGCCACCTCTGGTACGAGGGCCGCCGCGACGACCTGATCATGTCCGCCGGCTACCGGATCGGCCCCTTCGAGGTCGAGTCGGCGCTGCTCACCCATCCGGCGGTTGCCGAGGCGGCCGCCGTCGGCGCCCCCGACGCCGAGCGCGGCTCGGTCGTCCGGGCGCTGGTCGTCCTGCGGCAGGGCGACCCCTCCGACGAGCTCGCGCGCGAACTCCAGGAGCACGTGAAGGCAACCACCGCCCCGTACAAGTACCCGCGGATCGTCGAGTTCGTCGACGAGCTGCCGAAGACCGCGAGCGGGAAGATCAAGCGCGCCGAGCTGCGCGCCGGCTGAGGCGCGCACCCCACCTCGTACATTGATCGGCGGATGCCGACGTCGCGTTCGATCGTCCGGACGTACCTGATCCTGATGCTGGGCAACACCCTGGCGGCGTCGTTCATCTGGGGGATCAACACGATCTTCCTGCTCGACGCCGGCCTCTCGAACGCCGAGGCGTTCGCGGCCAACGCCTTCTTCACCGCCGGCATGGTGCTCTTCGAGGTCCCGACCGGGATCGTGGCCGACACCGTCGGCCGCCGGGTCTCCTATCTGCTCGGCACGGTCACGCTCACCGTCTCGACCGTCCTCTACGTCGCCCTGTGGCAGGTCGAGGCGCCCTTCTGGGAGTGGGCATTGGCCTCGATGGTGCTCGGGCTCGGCTTCACCTTCTTCTCCGGGGCGGTCGAGGCGTGGCTCGTCGACGCGCTCAAGGCCACCGGGTTCACCGGCGACCTCGAGTCGGTGTTCGGCAAGGGCCAGATCGTCTCCGGGATCGCGATGCTGACCGGCTCGGTCGCCGGCGGCCTGATCGCCCAGGCGACCAGCCTCGGCGTGCCCTTCCTGGTCCGGGCGGGCGTCCTGATGGTCATGTTCGTGGTCGCCTTCCGGCTCATGCGCGACGTCGGCTTCACCCCCCAGAAGGGAGAGCGGCCGCTGGCGGAGATGCGCAAGATCACCTCCGACTCGATCGAGTACGGCTGGCGCGTGCCGCCGGTCAAGTGGCTGATGGTGAGCTCACTGTTCAGCGGCGGCGTCGGGATCTACGCCTTCTACGCCCTGCAGCCGTACCTGCTCGAGCTCTACGGCGACCCGACCGCCTATTCGATCGCCGGCCTGGTCGCCGCGATCGTCGCCGGTGCCCAGATCCTCGGCGGGATCGCCGCCCCGCGGATCCGCAGGCTCTTTCACCGGCGAACGTCGGCGCTGATCGCGATGTCGACCCTCGGCGTGATCGCGCTGGCCCTGATCGGGGTGATCTCCGCCTTCGCCGCAGTAGTTGCTCTGATCGTCGTCTGGGGCCTGCTGTTCGCCGCCGAGATGCCCATCCGACAGGCCTACATCAACTCCATGATCCCCTCGAAGCAGCGGGCGACGATCCTCTCCTTCGACTCGCTCATGAGCTCGACCGGCGGCGTCTGGGCGCAGCCGGTGCTGGGCCGCTCCGCCGACGCCTGGGGCTACGCGCCCTCCTACCTGCTCAGCGCCGCGATCGCCGCCCTGGCGATCCCGTTCATCTGGCTCTCGCGCCGCCAGAACGACCCGGCGGACACGATCATCGGCACGCCCGGGACCGAACCCGACGCCGGGGCGCAGGCCGAGGCCGCGCCCGCGCCCGCCTAGGTTTACGCCTCGTCGCCCTCCTTGGCCCGGCGCTTGACGATCTCGTCGAGCTCCTTGACCACGTCGGGATCGCGCAGCGTCGTCACGTCGCCGAGCTCGCGGCCCTCGGCGATGTCGCGCAGCAGCCGCCGCATGATCTTCCCCGAGCGGGTCTTCGGCAGGTCGTCGGACCAGACGATGCGCTTCGGCCGCGCGAGCTTGCCGATTTTCTGCGCGACGTGCTCGCGGAGCTCGTCGACCAGCTCGTCGGTTCCCTCGAGGTCGCCCTCGAGAGTGACGAACGCGCAGATCGACTGGCCGGTGTCCTCGTCGGTCTGGCCGATCACGGCCGCCTCGGCGACCTTGGGGTGCGAGACGATGGCCGACTCGACCTCCGCCGTCGAGAGCCGGTGGCCGGAGACGTTGATCACGTCGTCGACCCGGCCGATGATCCAGAAGTAGCCGTCGTCGTCCTTGCGCGCCGCGTCGCCGACGAAGTAGGTGTCCTTGCCGAACTTCGAGAAGTAGGTCTCGACGAAGCGGTCGTCCTCCTTGTAGAGCGTGCGCAGCATCGAGGGCCACGGCTTGCGCAGCGCCAGCAGGCCCTGCTCGTCATCGACCTCCTCGCCGTCGTCGTCGAGCACCGCGGCGTCGACTCCCGGCAGCGGCGTCCCCGCCGAGCCCGGCTTCATGTCCTGCGCCCCGGGAAGCGTCGTGATCATGATGCTGCCGGTCTCGGTCTGCCACCAGGTGTCGACGACCGGGCAGTCGCCGTTCCCGATCACCTTCCAGTACCAGAGCCAGGCCTTCGGGTTGATCGGCTCGCCGACCGTGCCCAGCAGCCGCAGCGACGAGAGGTCGTGCTTGCCCGGGTACTCGGCCCCCCACTTCATGCAGGCCCGGATCGCGGTCGGGGCCGTGTAGAAGATCGTCACGCCGTAGCGCTCGATGATGTCCCACCAGACGTCCTTGTCGGGGTAGTCGGGCCCGCCCTCCCACATGACCGAGGTCGCGCCGTTGAGCAGCGGCCCGTAGACGATGTAGGTGTGCCCGGTGACCCAGCCGACGTCGGCGCCGCACCAGTAGACGTCCTCGTCGGGCTTGAGGTCGAAGACGAGCTTGTGGGTGGCCGCGGCCCCGGTCAGGTAGCCGCCCGTGGTGTGCAGGATCCCCTTCGGCTTCGCGGTCGACCCCGAGGTGTAGAGGATGTAGAGCGGGTGCTCGGCGTCCAGCGGCTCGGCCTCGCACTCCTCGGAGGCGGCTTCGATCGCCTCGTCGTAGAAGATGTCCCGGCCCTCGGTCATCTCGACGTCGGCGCCGGTGTTGCGGACCACGACCACGGTCTCGATCGAAGGCACCTCGTCGAGGAACTTGTCGACCGCGGGCTTGATCTCGGCGGCCTTGCCCTTGCGCCGGGCGGCGTCGACGGTGATCAGCGCCTTCGCCTCCGAGAACTGCATCCGATCCTTGACCGCGTCGGGTGAGAAGCCCCCGAAGACGAGGTTGTGCGGGGCGCCGATCCGCGCGCAGGCGAGCATCGCGACGGCAACCTCGGGGATCATCGGCAGGAAGATGCCGACGACGTCGCCGGGCTCGACCCCGCGCTCCTTGAGCACGTTGGCGAGCCGCTTGGTGTCGCGCAGCAGATCCGCGTACGTGACCTCGCGCTCCTCACCCTCCTCGCCGCGCCAGTAGAAGGCGACCCGGTCGCCGCGCCCGGCGTCGACGTGGCGATCGAGGCAGTTGTGCGAGGCGTTCAGCTTGCCGTCCGCAAACCACTTGAAGAACGGCGGGTTGGAGTCGTCGAGGACCTGCTCGGGCTCGGTGAACCAGTCGAGCTCGCGGGCCTGCTTCGCCCACCAGGCCTCGGGATCGGCGTCGGCCTCCTCGTGGAGCGACTCGTCGGTAACCAGCGCCGCGGACGTGAACTCCTCGGAGGGCTCGAACGTGTCCTGGTCGAGCAGCTCGCCGATCTGGGCCTCGAGCCCCTCGGTGCCCGCCTGCGAACCGCCGGTTGCCGCCTCCATCTGTCCTCCTTGTCGAGTGTGGACCGCGGGTGGCCGCGGGCCGCGTGCCCGCGACCACCCGGAGTCTCCTACGAACCGCGCGCGCCCGTCGTCGCGGGCTCGCGCTCCGGCGCCTGCGGCGGCCGGCTCGGTGGCCGCGAGCGCAGGCCGGCGCCCTCGATCGGCACCTCGGCGCCGAGGCCGGTCTCGGAGCGCACGTGCAGCTCGTCGAACCCGCGCTCGGCCTTGCGCTCCTCCCGGGAGAGGACCGTGCCGAGATAGCAGGCGAGGAACCCGAGCGGCACCGACAGGATGGCCGGCTGGGACAGCTCCACGCCCGGGATGATCTCGAGCGGGTTGCTGCTCACGTCGGGACCGACGAGCACCAGCCCGACCGACGCGATCACGCCGGTCACCACCCCGGATATCGCCCCGGTGGTGTTGAACCGTTTCCACGTCAACGCCAGCAACAGGGCCGGGAAGTTGGCGCTCGCGGCGACCGCGAACGCGAGCCCGACCATGTACGAGACGTTCAGGTCCGAGCCGCCGATGATCGCGATCGCGATCCCGATCGCGCCGATCCCGGCCGCCGCGATCCGCGCCACGTAGACCTCCTCGTGCTCGGAGTCGCGGCCCTTGCGGATCACGTTCGACCAGACGTCGTGCGCGACCGCTCCCGAGGCCGAGATCACCAGCCCCGCGACCACGGCGAGGATGGTGGCGAACGCCACCGCCGCGATGATCGCCAGGAACGCGTCGCCGCCGATGCTCCCGGCGCCGCCGCCGACCTCCTGCGCGAGCAGCGGGGCCGCCAGGTTGCCGGCCTCGTCGACGCCACCGGTCGTCCCGGCCTCGCCGAGGATCGCCCGGGCGCCGAAGCCGAGGAACGTGGTCATCACGTAGAAGGCCCCGATCAGGCCCACCGCCCAGACGACCGACGAGCGGGCGGCCTTGGCGTCGGGAACGGTGAAGAACCGCATCAGGATGTGCGGGAGCCCCGCCGTCCCGAGCAGCAGCCCGAGGCCGAGTGAGATCGTGTCGACCGGCTCGGTGAACCGCAGGCCGGGCGCCAGGTACGCGGCGCCGTCGTCCGACTGCGCCTCGGCGCGGTCGAAGATGTCGATCGGATTCCAGCCGATCTTGCCGAGCACGAACAGCGACAGGATGATCGTCGCCGTCATCAGCAGCACGGCCTTGATGATCTGCACCCACGTGGTCGCCAGCATGCCGCCGAAGATCACGTAGGTGAGCATGAACACGCCGGTGAGCAGGACGGCGAGGTTGAAGTTGATCCCGACCAAGGCCTGGATCAAGATCCCCGCCCCCACCATCTGCGCGATCAGGTAGAAGGCCACGACGGTGAGCGTCCCGAGGGCCGCCGCCACTCGCGCCGGCCGCTCGTTCAGCCGGAACGAGAGCACGTCGGCGATCGTGAACTTGCCCGAGTTCCGCATCCGCTCCGCGAGCAGGTACAGGACGATCAGGAAGGCGACCAGGAAGCCGACCGAGTACAGGAACCCGTCGAAGCCGAACACGAAGATCAGCCCGGCGATTCCCAGGAACGACGCCGCGGACATGTAGTCCCCGGCGATCGCGAACCCGTTCTGCACTCCGGTGATCCCGCGTCCCGCGGCCCAGAACGTCGTCGCGTCCTTGGTCCGCTTCGACGCCCAGAAGGTGATCCCGAGGGTGATCGCGACAACGAGCGCGAAGATCGAGACCGCCTCGACGTTTACCTCTGCGAGCGGGCAGCATCAGCGGCTCACCGCCCGGGTGGCCGTCACCGCCGTGCCCGCGACTCCGGGCCCGGCGTCGCGGTGCTCGAGCGCCCGTTTGGCCGCGCGCTTCGCGAGCGGGTCGAAGACCCGGTCGGACTGGCGGAGGTACAGCCAGCCGAGCACCCAGGTCATCACGAACTGGGTCAGCGCCAGCGCGTAGCCGACGGTGAACCCGTCGATGAGGCGCTCGCCCATGAAGTCCGGCGCGTAACCCGCGAGCGCGATGAACCCGAAGTACCAGACGAATACGAACGCCAGCACCGGCACCACGAACGAACGACGCTTGCGCACCAACTCCTGGAACTCGGGCGACCTCGCCGCTGCATCCCAATCGATTTCGGGATGGTGTGACGAGCCCGTTGCGGCCTGTTCAGCCATCTCTCACTCCCTATTCGAGGCTCTCACCCTCGGGAGCCCCCCACTCCCGAGGCTTCGTCCGTCCTATTTCCACCTGGGACGCTGGCCAAACCCCTGACCGTGCACTTGCTTTAGTTGCGGCATGGCAGCGCCGGTCCGACGCCTGACGCCGGCGCGAGCCGCGTTCGCCGGGGTCTTCGTGGTCACGATGCTCGGCCTGATCTCGGTCGGCGCGACGCTGCCGGTGCTGCCGCGCTACGTGCGCGGCCCGCTCGACTCCGGTGACCTCGCGGTCGGCGTGGTCACGGGCTCGTTCGCGATCACCGGGCTCGCCTGCCGGCCGCTTGCCGGCAACCTCGCCGACCGCAGAGGGCGGCGGCTCGTTGTGATCGCGGGGTCGATCTCGACGGCGATCGCCGGAATTCTGTACTTCGTGCCCGCCGGGATCGGCGGCCTGATCGTCGCCCGGCTCTTCCTCGGCGCGGGCGAGGGCATGGTCTACACCGCCGGCTCCGCCTGGGTCGTCGACCTCGCGCCACCCGACCGCCGCGGGCGGATCATCGGCCTCTACGGGCTCGCGATCTGGGGCGGGCTCTCCCTAGGGCCACCGATCGGCGAGCTGATCCTGCACGCGACGAGCTTCGAGGGCGTCTGGGCCTTCGCCGCCGGCGCGCCGCTGCTCGGCGCGCTGATCGCGACCCGGATCCCGGAGCGCTACGAGCCGCGGCCGCTTGGCGAGCACGCCGACCGGCGCTGGATCGCGCGCGAGGCGCTGCGACCCGGCGTGGGGCTCGCGCTGGCGATCGTCGGCTACGCGACCGTCGCCGCGTTCATCGTCCTGCACCTCGACGAGCGCCAGGTCGGCCACGGCGCCGGCGTGTTCACCGCCTTCGCCGTCAGCGTCGTCGCGATGCGCGTGCTCGGCGGCTGGCTCCCGGACCGCTTCGGCTCGATCCCGTGCGCGATCGGGGCCGCCCTGCTGGAGGCCGGCGGCCTGCTCCTGCTCGCCTTCACCCACTCGCTCGCCGAGGCGATCGTCGGCGCGGTCGCGATGGGCGCCGGCTTCTCGCTCATGTTCCCGTCGCTGGCGCTCGTGGTCATCAACCGGGTCCCCGAGGAGCGGCGCGGGACGGCGATGGGCACCTTCACCGCCTTCTTCGACCTCGGGGTCGGCGTCGGCAGCCCGATCGCCGGAGCGGCGGCGGCCCTGGGCGGCTACGAGGCCGCGTTCCTGGTCGCCGCCGGCTGCGCGCTCGCCACCGTTTTCGTCGCGCTGTCGCTCAGGGCCACGCTCGCGGCGCTGCCCGACCCGGCGCCGGCCGCGTCCGGACCCTGACGCCCGTTCAGTCGACCAGCCGCTTGCCGAGTCTGGCGGACGGCGACCCGCCACATGACGAACCCGAACCCCATCAGCGCCAGCACCCGCAGCACGTCCACCGCCTCGAACCCGAAGGCCGCCCCACGGACGAGCTCGACGAGCTGGTAGAGCGGGTTGAACTGCGCCAGCACCTGGAAGCCCTCGGGGAGCTGGTTGATCGGGAAGAACGTCCCGGCGACCAGGAACAGCGGCGTGATCACGAGCGTGGTCACGTAGTTGAACTGGTCGATCTTCGCCACGGTGCCTGCGACCGCGATTCCGAACGAGGCGAAGCCGAGCGCGGTGATGAAGCAGAAGAACGGCACCAGCAGCATCGCCCAGGTCGGCTCGAGGCCGAAGAAGAAGGAGACGAGCAGCGGGAAGCAGCCGTAGACCCCGGCGCGCAGCGCGATCCACAGCGCCTCCGCGGTGACCAGCTCCTCGACGTCGACCGGGGCGGCGAGGATCGCGTCGTAGGTGCGCTGGAAGCGGTGCTTGACGAAGGTGCCGAACATCGCGGGCAGCGCGCTGGCGAAGATCACCGCGGTCGCGACCATGCCGGTGCCGACGAACTCGACGTAGTCGAGCCCGTCGACGTTGGTGACGATCGTCGAGCCGAGGCCGAGCCCGAAGGCGAGCAGGTAGATCGTCGGCTCGAGCACGCTCGAGAACGTCGTCGCCTTCCAGAACGTGCGGAAGTTGGCGACCTCGCGGCTCATCACGCCCGTGATCGCAGCCGGCTCGAGCCGGCCCATGCGCGGGGCCTCCGGCGGCTGGCCTCAGGCTTCATCCGCCTCCTCCCCCGTCAAGAGCACGAAGACGTCCTCGAGCGATGCCGCGCGGCGGACGGCGTCCTCGGGCACGGTCCCGTTGACCGAGCGCTCGGAGCCCACGATCGCGATCGCGGGCCCAGCGGGTCGCACCCGCATGCCCTCCGACTCGGCGGCGGCCCGACCTCGGCGAGCCGGTCGGGCGGCCCGTAGACCTCGGCGGTCTCGCGGCCCGGCGTGCTCGACGATGAGCTCGCTCGGCTTGCCGCGGGCGACCACCTTGCCGGCCGCCATCACCGCGACCTCGTCGGCGAGCCGCTCCGCCTCCTCGATGTAATGCGTCGACATCAGGATCGTCGCCCCGCGCGAGCGCAGGCCGTCGATCAGCGACCAGATCTGGGTGCGGATCTGCGGGTCGAGTCCGACGGTGGGCTCGTCGAGCAGGACCAGGCGCGGGTCGTGGACGAGGCCGCGGGCGACCAGCAGGCGGCGGCGCATGCCGCCGGAGAGCTCGTCGACCGCGTCCTTGCGCCGTTCGGTCAGGCGCGCCAGCTCGAGCGCGCGGTCGACCGCCGCGGGGACGTCGGCGACCCGGTAGAGGCGGGCGAAGACCGCGAGGTTGTCCTCGACCGTGACGTCGATGTCCAGGTTGTCGAGCTGCGGCACGACGCCCATCACGGCGCGCGCCGACTTCGCCTGGCGCGGGAGCTCGAACTCGAGCACCCGGAGCTCGCCCGAGTCGGCGATCGCCTGCCCTGTGAGCAGGCGCATCGTGGTCGACTTCCCGGCCCCGTTCGGGCCCAGGAGCCCGAGACAGATGCCCGCGGGCACGTCGAGGTCGAGCTCGTCGACGGCGGTGATGGGCCCGAACGTCTTCACCACGCCGCGGAGCTCGATCGCGTTTCCGCTCGGCTCGATCGCATTCATCGGTTTCGTGAGGGTAGACCCGCGGCGCGATCGGGATTCATCGGGGATCGGCGCTCGCTCAGAAGAGGCTCGTCTGGCGCGCGGGCAGGCGCCGCTCGCGCGCCTTCGTCGCGCGCTGGGTGCCGCGCTCGACCGTGAAGCGCCGCGGTCGGCGCCCGCCGCGAGCGCGGGCGGCCAGCCGGTCGCGCTCCTCGGAGGGCATGTAGGCGCCGCGGCGATAGAGCTCGCGGTAGCGCGGCAGCAGGTCGGGGCGGTACTGGCGCAGCCAGTCGAACCAGATCTCGCGCACCTCGCCGCGCAGGTGCAGCCCGACCCCGCCGATGCTCTGCGCGCCCGCCTCGCCGCAGAGCGCGACGAGCTCCTCGACCTGCCCCGGGGCGTCGTTGACGCCGGGGATCAGGGGCGCGATCAGGACCCCGGTCGGGATCCCGGCCCTGTTGAGCTCCGCGACCGCCTCGATCCGCTTGCGCGGGTGCGGCGTGTGGGGCTCGGTCTGCCGCCACGCCTTCTCCTCGAGGGTCGGGATCGAGAGGTTGGCGACGAACTCGGTTCGCGCGCAGATCTCCTTCATCAGGCCCATGTCGCGCAGCAGCAGCGGCGACTTGGTCAGCACCGAGCACGGGTTGGCGTAGTCGCGCATCGCCTCCCAGATCCCCTCCATCAGCCGGTACCGGCCCTCGACCCACTGATACGGGTCCGTGTTGGTGCCGAGGGCGACGTGCTCGCCCTTCCAACTCCGGCGCCCGAGCTCGGCCCGGACGAGCTCCGGGACATTGACCTTGACCACGATCTCGCGCTCGAAGTCCTCGCGCGCGTTCAGGTCCAGGTAGGTGTGCGTGGGCCGGGCGAAGCAGTAGACGCAGGCGTGGGTGCAGCCGCGATATGCGTTGATCGTCCACCGAAACGGCATCCGCGACTGCTTGGGCACCCGGTTGAGTCCCGAGCGCGCCTCGACCTCGTGGAAGCGGACCCCGAGCGCCTCGGGGGCGTCGAAGGTGCGGACCGTGGACTCCCCGGTCCCGGGCAGCAGCCCCTGCGTGCTCGCTCCCTTCTCGAGATTTTCCCAGCGCACGAACACATGTTCGCATACGGGGGTGACGGACCGGCGGTGGGAATTTAGATAGCTAGCGAATATGTAGCTAGCTATCGATCTTGCTACCCTGCTGGCCGCGCTTGCCCGCCACCCGTGCAAAGACCTCCACCCGGGCCGAGTTCGACGCCGCCTGGGACCGCTTCTTCGGCGCGATCCGCCGCGCCCGCGGACGCTCGACGCAGGAGGCCGAGAAGGAGGGCCTCAGCGTCGCCCAGTTCCAGCTCCTGTTCTCGTTCGCCGAGCTCGGCGCCGACGACTCGTTTCCGGTCGGGGCGCTCGCCGAGGCGGCGGGCATCGCCCAGCCCACCGCGACGCGGATGCTCGACGGGCTCGAGCGCCAGGGCGTGGTCGAGCGCCGGCCGTCGACCGAGGACCGCCGCAGCGTCACCGTCCATCTCACGGCCCCCGGGCGCCGCCTGCTCGAGCGCAAGCGCAAGCTGGTGGCCGCCAAGCGACAGGCGGTGTTCGAGTCGCTCGATCCGGCCGACCGCGATACGGCGGCCCGCCTGCTCGGCGTGCTCGCGGCCGCGATCGAGGACCAGGCGTGACCGCGGCGCTGGCGCGCCAGCACTACGGCCTGACGCTTGGCGTGCTGGTGCTCAGCGCGCTGGCCTACGCGCTGGCGCAGACGATGGTCGCGCCGGCGCTGCCCGCGATCCAGGAGGACCTCGGGACCACGACCACGACGGTCACGTTCGTCCTCACCGCCTACCTGCTGACCGCCTCGGTGGCGACGCCGATCGTCGGCCGCCTCGGGGACATGTTCGGCAAGGAGCGCCTGCTGCTGATCACCCTGATCTGCTTCGCCGCGGGCTCGCTGATCTGCGCGCTCTCGCACTCGATCGGCCTGCTGATCGCCGGCCGCGCCGTGCAGGGCGTCGGCGGCGCCGTCTTCCCGCTCGCCTTCGGGATCATCCGCGACGAGTTCCCGCCCGAGCGGGTGGCGACGGGGATCGGGCTGATCAGCGCGACCTTCGGGATCGGCGGCGGCGCCGGCCTGGTGCTCAGCGGGCTGATCGTCGACCACCTCGCCTACGAGTGGATCTTCTGGCTCGCGCTCGTCTTCGTCGTGATCGCGATCGTGGCCACGCACCTGTTCGTGCCCGAGTCGCCGATCAAGTCGCCGGCGAAGATCGACTGGGTCGGCGCCGGGCTGCTCTCCGTCGGCCTCGCGGCGCTGCTGATCGGGGTCAGCGAGGGCGCGTCCTGGGGCTGGTCCGACGCGCGGATCGTCGGCATGTTCGGGGGCGCGGCGGCGGTCCTCTGCGCCTGGGTTGTCTGGGAGCGGCGCGTGCCTCAACCGCTGGTCGACATGCGGATGATGGCCGAGCGCGGGGTGTGGACCACGAACCTCACCGGGCTGCTCGTCGGGTTCGGGATGTTCGGCTCCTTCATCCTCATCCCCCGCTTCGTCCAGGTCGATCCCCGCGGAGTCCGGCTTCGGGTTCGGCGCGACCGTCACCGAGGCCGGGATCTTCCTCCTCCCCTCGGCCCTGGTGATGCTGTTCGCCGGCCCGACCTCGGGCTGGCTCGGGACCCGGTACGGCTCGAAGCTGCCCCTCCTGCTGGGCACCGCCGTCTGCACCGTGAGCTTCACCTTCCTCGCGGCCGCGCACTCCGAGCGCTGGGAGATCTACGCCGGGACGACGCTGATGGGAGTCGGCATCGGGCTCGCCTTCGCGGCGATGGCGAACCTGATCGTCGAGGCGGTCGACCGCACCAAGACCTCGGTCGCCACCGCGATGAACACGATCATGCGCACGATCGGCGGCTCCCTCGGCGGCCAGATCACCGCCTCCGTCGTCGCCGGCCACGTGATCGCCGGCACCGGCGCGCCCGGCCGAGTCCGGCTTCACCCTCGCCTTCGCGATCTCGGCCGTCGGCGTCGGCGGCCGCCTTCTGCGCCAGCCTCGCGATCCCGTCGCGGCTGCCGTACGCGGCGCGGCCGGCCGCCGCAGCGCGGCCGAGCTATGGCGGCGGAGTAGCGGGCCGTGCGGCCGTCCGAGGTACGGCCGATCGTTCCGCGCGAGCGGTGACTTCCTTGCTCCTATGCGCAAGGAACGTCGACGCTCGCCGATTCTCGGCGCGCCGATGAGCGGCGAACCGTCTAGAGCTCGAGCTCGACCGGGGTGATCCGGAGCTCGATCGGGGCGCCGTCGCGGACCACTCGGGCGGCCGCCTCGGCGCCGATCCGCTCGGCGACCATCAGCCGCTGGAGGTCCGTCGCGGCGGTCACCGCGGTGCCGTCGAGCTCGTAGATCACGTCGCCCACGCGGACGCCGGCGAGTTCGGCCGGGCTCCCGGCGACGACCTCGACCACCTCCACCCCGCGCTCGGCGCCGGTGGCCGCGCGGGCCCGCGGCGGCAGCGGTGCCGGCCCGCCGGCGACCCCGAGGTAGGCGCGGCGGACGCGGCCGTCGGAGATCAGCGCCGCGATGATCCGCTGCGTGGTCGCGGTCACCGGGACGGCGAGGCCGAGGCCGACCCCGGCGACGGCGGTGTTGACGCCGATCAGCGTTCCGCGCCCGTCGGCGAGCGCGCCGCCGGAGTTGCCGGGGTTGAGCGCAGCGTCGGTCTGGATCACGTTGTCGATCACCCGCACGCCGCGGCCGGCGCGGGCCGGCAGGGCGCGGCCGAGCGCCGAGACCACGCCGGCGGTGACCGAGCCCTCGAAGCCGTGCGGGTTGCCGATCGCGACCACGAGCTGTCCGACCCGCAGGCGCTCGGCGTCGCCGAGCTCGACCGGGTGAAGCTCGCCGTCCTCGATCCGGATCACGGCGAGGTCCGAGAGCGGGTCGCTGCCGGCGATCGAGAAGCCAAGCTCGCGGCCGTCGGTGAACCGGGCGCTGCCGCCGTCGCTGTCGCCGACCACGTGGGCGGAGGTGAGCAGGAACCCGTCGTGGGTGATCGCCACTCCGCTCCCGGCGCCCGCCTGGACCCGGCCGCGCCGCGTGCGCCGGGTGACCCGGAGGCTCGCCACCGAGGGCGCCAGGCGCGCGGCAACGGTGGAGACCGCCCGCGAGTAGGCGTCGAGGACCTCCTCCTCGGTGGGCGGGTCCGGGGCGTCGACGGGGACGTCGAAAGCCGAGCTCGGCTTTCGATCGGACGCCGATGCCTTCCCCTCTACGAGACGCAACGCGGGCATCGACAGACAGGCTAGCCGGGTGGCCTCCTCGGCCCTCTCGATGAGGCGATCAGACGGGGCCCGAGGCGACCGAGCCGACCAGCTCGCGCGCCGGCGCCAGCGCCTCGAGCGGCAGCGAGTGCCCGGCGTCGGTCTCGAGGTAGTCGACTGCGAGGCCGCCAGCGGTCAGCAGCTCGTTCGCGCGGCGGGCGAACTCGACCGAGATCACGGGATCGTTGCGGCCGTGGTGGATCAGCACCGGGACGCCGGCTCGGCCGTCCAGGTCCGCGCGCCAGCCGTCGACCGTCGGCACGAACCCGCTGAAGGCGAGGATGGCCGCCGGGGACGGGCGGCCAAGCCCGAGGCCGATCGCGTAGGACATCACCGCGCCCATCGAAAAGCCTCCCACCACCGTGTGCGACCAGCCGATCTCCCACTCGGTGAGCAGCACGTCGACGAACTCCGTCAGCGCCGCGTAGCTGCCGGCGAACGTCACCGGGTCCGGGTAGCCCACCCGCGGCACCAGATACCAGTGCCGCCCGCCCGGTGGCACGTTCGTAAGCGGGGCGCCGGTCGTGACGGCGAGCAGACGCCGCTCCGGATCGAGCTCGTCGAGCAGTCCGTAGAGGTCGTTCTCGTCGGCACCGCGACCGTGGTTGAGAATCAACGCGCCCCTCGGCTCGCCGGCAGGCTCGCGAATCCGGTGGACGAGGCCGTCGGTCACGTCGACACCTTCTGCCGCGGGTTGGTGACCGGGGTGAGGACGGCCTCGATCTGCTCGCGCTGGTCCTCGAGGAAGGGCGGCAGGATCAGCCGCTCGCCCAGGTGCTCGGGATCCTCGTCGACGCCGAACCCGGGTCCCAGGGTCGCGACCTCGAACAGCACTCCGCTCGGCTCGCGGAAGTAGATCGACCTGAACCAGAACCGGTCGATGACGGGGGTCGGGCGCGCGCCGCCCGCGATCGCCCGCTCGCGCCAGTCGAGGTGCTCGTCGGTCTCCGAGGCCCAGGCGATGTGGTGGACCGTGCCGGCGCCCTCGAGCCCGCGCTCGGCGGGCGGCTCGTCGTAGATCCAGAGGCCTCCGCGGGCGTCGCCGCGGGCCTCCCAGCCGTCGTCGGTGCGCTCGAACTCGAGCTGCTCGAGCAGCCCGGCGCTCCGCTCGGGGTCGGCGGAGTAGGCGCGGGCGCCGTGGAAGCCCTGGAGCGCGTGCTCGGCGGGCACCTCCGGATGGTCGGCGATCAATGGCTGGTCTGTGACGTCGGCGACGACGAGCTCGTGCTCGAGGCCCTCGGGGTCGGAGAAGCGCAGCCGGTCGCCGTCGCGGACGGGCTCGCGCCCGGCCGCCGCGAGGCGCTCGGCCCAGAAGTCCAGCGACTCCGGCGAGCCGACCCGCCAGAGGATCCGGTGGACCATCCCGGCACCGGCGCGGCCCAGGGGCGCGCCGGGGAACTCGAAGAACGTGATGTCCGAGCCAGGATCGCCCTGCTCGTCGGCGTAGAAGAGGTGGTAGACGCTGGGCGCGTCCTGGTTGACGGTCTTCTTCACCATCCGCAGCCCGAGCGTCCCGGCGTAGAAGTCGACGTTGGCCTGCGCGTCGGCGGTGATCGCGGTGATGTGGTGGACGCCCTCGAGCTTCATCTCGTCTCCTCGGTGCGAAAGTATTTGCGTAATCAACTATATCAGATAGTTGCACCTGCAAGCACTGTTACCCTTGTGTGGGCATGACGGGTCTGCCCTCCTCCCTGCTCTCCGATCGCGAGCTCGCCGCCTGGCGCGGCCTCCTCGAGGCGCACAGCACTCTGGTCGCCGAGCTCGACGCCGAGCTGGAGCGGGCGCACGGGCTTCCGCTCACCTCCTATGAGGTGCTCATGTACCTCGGCGACGCACCCGGTGGCAAGCTCCGGATGGGCGAGCTCGCCGACCGGCTGCTGCTCAGCCGCAGCGGGATCACCCGGCTGGTCGACCGGCTGGCCCGCCAGGGCCTGATCGAGCGCGAGCGCTGCAAGGACGACGGCCGCGGCTACTACGCGCTGCTCACCGACGCCGGCAGCGGGCTGCTCGCGAGCGCGCGCCCCGACCACCTCAAGGGCGTGCGCCGGCATTTCATCGAGCGGCTCGAGCCGGAGCAGATCGACGCTCTGGCGGGCGTCTGGAGCCGCCTCCGCGTCCAACCGGTCACCCGAGACTTGGACGAAGCGGCCTGAATTCGGCCGCTACGCTCCCCTCATGACTCTCGAACAGACCGCCCAGGGAAGGCCGACCATCGACCGCGCACGCGTCGCGGAGCTCACCGAGCGCGAGATGAAGAAGCTCGCCGACCGCACGCCGCAGTCCAAGCAGCGCTTTGAGCGCGGAGTCAAGGTGATGCCCAACGGCGTCCCCTCGTCGTTCCAGGTCAACAAGCCCTGGCCCGTCTACCTCGAGCGGGGCAAGGGCGCCCGCGTCTGGGACGTCGACGGCGGCGAGTACGTCGACTTCCACAACGGCTTCGGGGTGATGGCGGTCGGCCACGCCAACCCGACCATCGGCGAGGCGGTCAAGGCCAGGATCGACCTCGGCACCCACTTCGCCGCTCCCACCGACGGCTCGATCGTCGTCGCCGAGGAGCTGGCCGACCGCTTCGGCCTGCCGCAGTGGCGGTTCACGAACTCAGGCACCGAGTCGACGATGGACGCGGTGCACCTCGCGCGAGGGGTCACCGGCCGCGACATGATCCTGAAGATCGAGGGCTCCTACCACGGCCACCACGACTCGGTCATGGTCAGCGTCTATCCCCCGCTCGAGGCGCTCGGCGACCGCGACGACCCGCGGTCGGTTCCCTACGGCGCCGGCTATCCGCTGGCGCTCACCGAGCTCACCCGCGCCGTTCCCTTCAACGACGCGACGGCGCTCGAGAGCGTCCTCGGCAAGCTCGACGGCAAGGTCGCCGGGCTGATCATGGAGCCGGCGATGATGAACATCAACATCATCCCGCCCCGCGAGGGCTACCTCGAGCGCGTGCGCGAGCTCTGCGACGCCCACGGCGTGAAGCTGATCTTCGACGAGGTGAAGACCGGCGCCACCATCGCCCGCGGCGGCGCCACCGAGCGCTTCGGCGTCACGCCGGACATCATCACCCTGGCGAAGGCCACCTGCGGCGGCTATCCCGGCGGATCCATCGGGATGACCGCCGAGCTCGGTGCGGCGATCGCCGACGACACCGTGGTCCAGTACGGGACCTTCAACGGCAACCCGCTGGTGATGGCGGCCGCCGAGGCGGCCCTGACCAAGGTCCTCACCCCGGACGCCTACGCGAAGCTCGAGCAGGCCAACGACTGGCTGCTGGCGCGCTGCGACGAGATCATCGAGCAGTACGGGCTGCCCTGCTACACCCAGGGCATCGGCGCCAAGGGCTGCGTCGTCTTCTCGGACGAGCGCCTGTACGAGTACCGCGACTACCTGACCAAGGTCGACGAAGAGCTCTCGAGCCTGGCGTGGCTCTACCACATGAACCACAGCGTGTTCATGACGCCGGGGGTCGAGGAGGAGTGGACGGTCTCGGTCGCCCACTCCCAGGAGGACCTCCAGGTGTTCGCCGACGCGCTCGAGGCCTTCGCGCGCGACGTCACCGGCGCCTAGCCGGTCGACGAAGGGCCGATGGCAGGCGGTCCTGCGGTTCGCCTGTATCGGGCCGACTGGTCGACCAACTGCGAGCGCGTAGGGCTCGCGCTCGCGTACAAGGGGATCGACGCCCAGTCGATCCTCATCGAGTACTCGAACCGCGGGCCGGTGGAGGCGATCAGCGGCCAGGGGCTGGTGCCCGTGATCGAGGACGCCGGCGAGGTGATCCACGACTCCGTCGCGATCATGCGCCATCTCGAAGCCCGCACGCCCGAGCCTCCCCTGTTCCCCGCCGACCCGGCGTGCCGCGCGGGTGTGGACGTGTTCATCGGCTGGTTCGAGCACGTCTACAAGGCGGCGCCGAACGCGATCGAGGACGAGCTCGAGCCACGATCAGCCCGACCGGGCCCGCATCGAGAGGCTCGGCGCCGAGATGAGCGCGCGGCTGGACGTCTTCGAGGGTCTGCTGACCGGCAGTGACTATCTGCTGATCGGTGAGCTCACCGCCGCCGACCTGGTCGCCTATCCGTTCCTCAAGTACGCGCTGCGGCGGGACCCGGCCGACACCGAGCCCTTCCACCTGATCCTCGAGGAGCACCAGCCGCTCGGCGACACGCACCCGAGGCTGCGCGAATGGATCGAGCGCATCGGCGCAGCTCCCCCGCGCATACTGAGGGCACGATGAGCGACGAGATCGCGGAGCTACAGGCCCGGGTCGCCGAGCTCGAGCGCCGCGTGGCGGTGCTCTTCCAGCAGACCGGCGCGGCCGACTGGGAGGCGGACGCAGCCAAGGCGCCGCCGGTCTCCGACGAGGTCCGGCTGCTGCTCGAACAGGGCGAGACCCGAAAGGCCGCGAAGCTCTACATGCAGCAGACCGGCGCGGGGATCGGCGAGGCCGCCGCGGCGCTCGGCGAGCTGTCGAAGGAGATCAGCGCCAACCGCGGCGAGGGTGTCTAGGGCAGCGTCCCGGCCCGCCCTATCCTGAGCTCGATGCCCAATCGGCTCGCCGGCGAGACCAGCCCATACCTGCTCCAGCACGCCGAAAACCCGGTCGACTGGTATCCGTGGGGCCCCGAGGCACTCGAGCGGGCGCGCGACCTCGACCGTCCGATCCTGCTCTCGATCGGCTACTCCTCCTGCCACTGGTGCCACGTGATGGAGCACGAGTCGTTTACCGACGAGGCCACCGCGCGGTTCATGAACGAGCACTTCGTCCCGGTCAAGGTCGACCGCGAGGAGCGGCCGGACGTCGACGGGATCTACATGGAGGCGGTCCAGGGGATGACCGGTCAGGGAGGCTGGCCGCTGACCGCCTTCTGCGACCCCGAGGGCGTGCCCTTCTACGGCGGCACCTACTTCCCGCCCGAGCCTCGCCACGGGATGCCGAGCTTCACGATGGTGATGGAGGCGGTCAACCAGTCGTGGGCGACCCAGCGCGAGCAGATCCGCGACGCTGCGGCGCGCATTCGCGGCCGGCTGGCGGCCGTCGGGGCGCTCGAGCCCGGCGACGAGCTGCCCGGTGCGGACGTCGTCGAGGCCGCCATGGAGCAGCTGCGCGCGGCTGCGGACAGGAGCAACGGTGGGTTCGGGGGCGCGCCGAAGTTCCCGCCGGCCTCGGCGCTCGAGCTGCTGCTCGCGCGCGGGGAGCGCGAGGTCGTCGAGCTCACCCTCGACGCGATGGCCGGCGGCGGGATCAACGACCAGCTCGGCGGCGGCTTCGCCCGCTACTCGGTGGACGCCCGCTGGCTCGTCCCCCACTTCGAGAAGATGCTCTACGACAACGCGCTCCTCGCCCGTGCCTACCTGCACGGGCACCAGGCGTTCGGCCACGAGCGCTGGCGGGCCGTCTGCGAGCGCACGCTCGATTGGATGCTGACCGAGATGCGCGGGCCGGAGGGCGGCTTCTTCTCCGCGCTGGACGCCGACTCCGAGGGGGTCGAGGGACGCTTCTACGTGTGGACCCCGGCCGAGATCCGCGAGGTTCTCGAACGCGCGGGCCTCGGCGAGCTCGCGGACGCCGTGATCGCCTACTACGGGGTCAGCGAGGACGGCAACTTCGAGGGCGCCAACATCCTCCACCTCCCCGGCGGCGCCGAGGCCGCGACGCCGCCTCGGCTCGACGACGCCCGCCGGGCGCTGTACGAGGCGCGCGCCGGGCGCGTCTGGCCCGGGCTCGACGACAAGCGGATCCTCTCCTGGAACGCGCTCGCCCTCGCGGCGCTCGCCGACGCCGGCGCCGTGCTCGGCCGCGACGACTACCTCGACGCGGCGCGCGCCTGCGCCGGGTTCATCCTCGCCGAGATGCGCGACGCGGACGGCAGGCTGCTGCGCACCTACAAGGACGGCGACGCGAAGCTCAACGCCTACCTCGAGGACCACGCTTTCCTGGTCGAGGCGCTGCTCGTCCTCTATGAGTCGACCTTCGAGCAACGATGGTTCGACGCCGCCCGCGAGACCGCGGACGCGATGATCGAGCGCTTCGCCGACCCCGAGCGGGGCGGGTTCTTCACCACGTCCAACGACCACGAGGAGCTGATCGCCCGTCGCAAGGATGTCGACGACCACCCGATCCCCTCCGGTAACTCGTCGGCGGCGCTCGGGCTGTTGCGGCTGGCCGCGCTCACCGGCGAGCACCGCTACGCAGAGCACGCGCTCGGCGTCCTGCGCCTCTTCGGCCCCGTCGCCGCGCGCCACTCCCAGGCGGTCGCCCACCTGCTGCGCGCGATCGACTTCCACGCCTCGCCGGTGCGCGAGGTGGCGCTGGTCGCCCCGGCCGGCGACGACGGGCTCGCGGAGCTCGCGGCCGTGGTCCGAGGCGAGCTCCGGCCCCACGTCGTGCTCGCCGGAGGGACCGAGGGCACCGAGCGCCCCGAGCTGATGATCGCGCGCACCGCGGTCGGCGGCCGTCCCGCCGCCTACGTCTGCGAGGGCTTTGCCTGCCGCGCCCCGGTCACCGAGCCCGAGGAGCTCGCGGGCGCGCTCGGCGACCGATCCGAATAGATTTAGACGATGGCCACCGAAGCAGAGACGAAGACCAAGACGCCGCGGAAGAAGGGCGCCAAGACGATCGTCCGCGAGTACTTCGACGGTCTCGCTGACCAGGATCTCGACCGCGCGCTCGCGGTCTGGAAGACGGGCTCGATCGACCACATGTACGGGATGGGCGACCTCGACGCCCCCGCGGGCATCCGCGCCTGGTTCAGCAACCTGTTCGCGGCCTTCCCCGACTGGCGCTTCGAGGTGCTCGAGCTGGTCGCGACCGGCGAATACGCGGCGGCGCGCTGGCGCATCTCGGCGACCTTCGCCGGGCCCGGGCGCTTCCAGGGGGTCGCGCCCACGGGCGCCAAGGTCGAGCTCGAGGGCTGCGACATGTTCCACGTGGTCGACGAGAAGATCGTGGAGAACCACGCCTACACCAACGGCGCCTATCTCGCCCAGCAGATCGGCCTCCTGCCCCCGTCCGGCTCGGTCGCCGAGCGGGCGATGACCGGCGCCTTCAACGCCAAGACAGCGGCCGGCGCCGCCGTCCGCAAGCTGCGCGAGCGCTGAACCGACCGCTCAGCCCGGGGATCCCGAACCCCAGAAGAACGGGCCGGAGGCCCCGCGCACCTCGATCCTCCACCCCAGGTCCCGCAGCCGCCGCTCCAGGCCGGCCGGCGTGTGCGGCACCTTGACCGCGCGAAAGCTGGTCCCGTCGCTGAGGCGTCGCCTGATCGTGCTCGACCCCTCACCCTCGATCAGCTCATCCGGCGTCCTGTACGCGTCGTCGGCGAAGAAGACCCGCCCGTTCGGGGCCAGGGCCTCGGCGACGGTCGACCAGAACGACTCGAAGCGCTCGAGCGGCACGTGTGAGAGCCAGAAGCCGAAGAACACCACGTCGTACTCGCCGTCCGGTCGCCAATCGAACAGGTCCGCTTCGACGAATCGGACCCGCGGATCGTGCTCGACTTGGTCGGCCGCCAGCGCGAGCATCTCGGGCGAGGCGTCGATCGCGGTGATGCTGTCGGCGGATTCCAGGAGCAGCTTTGTCCAGCCGCCCGGCCCGCAGGCGAGCTCCAGCACGCGACCGCCGGGACGAAAGTCATGCAGCGCTGCCTCCAGCTCGTCGCCGGGGAAGTCGATCACGCCCGCGTAGTACTCCGGCGCGCGGGCCCGGTAGTAGGCGATCTGCTCGGCGAGCAGCCCATCGAGGCCCGCGGCTTCGAGCGTCTCCCGGCGGTTCAGGAAGGTCTGGACCCGAATGGCCTTGCCGCTTCTCCACTCGACCAGAGTGCCGAGCGGGGACTCGATCGTGGCACCACTCTCGTTACCGAGGGCACGGAGGCTGCCGAATGCGACGGTTCGGTTGCCAAGGTCTCTGACCTCCGAGTACCGGCTGTAGGTCTCGGCAAATGCGTCGTAGAGATCGTGGAAGAGCTCGCGGACGCCTGCGCGTCCCTGATAGGTCCGTGCTCCTCCCCCGAGCATGACGCCGAACACGTCGTGCCACTCGACCTCCGGATCGAGCTCCTCCAACAGCGCATCGATATCTCGGCGATTGATCGCGTCGATCCCGCGCTCGAACGTCTCGAGGTTCTGCTGCGACATGGCGCGAGTAT
This sequence comes from uncultured Solirubrobacterales bacterium, assembly GCA_963729065.1. Classification (GTDB taxonomy): domain Bacteria; phylum Actinomycetota; class Thermoleophilia; order Solirubrobacterales; family 70-9; genus WHSW01. Next base: position 14,069 of record CAVSMS010000003.1, on the reverse strand, counting down.
CCCGCAGAGCGGGCTAACTTCCCGCGGGTGAGACTGCGTCCAGGCCGCGGCGAGGCGGGCAGCAAGACGGCCGCAGCCGGGCCGCCGCCGTCCGTGCTCGCCGAGGTGGCCAAGTTCGCAGCAGCAGCCCTCGCCGTACTCGCGGCGTTGGCCATCGGCGCCGCCCTGATCCTCCGGGATGTGAGCGAGGACGAGGCGATCAACCAGGCCGAGCGCCTGACCGAGGTCCTTGCCCGGGGTGCACTCGAGCCCGCGGTCGACGCGGGCCTGGCGGCCGGTGACCCGCAGTCGCGGGCACGGGTCGACCGGATTGTGCGCCAGCAGGTTCTGGGATCGGAGGTCGTCCGGGTAAAGATCTGGACCCCCGGGGGCCGGATCGTCTACTCGGATGAGCCGCGACTGATCGGGGCTCGATATCCGCTCGACGAGGACGAGGTGGAGGCTCTCGAGACCGGGGAGGGCGACGCCGAGCTCAGTGACCTGTCCGAACCCGAGAACCGCTTCGACCGCGGTCACGGTGACCTGCTCGAGGTCTATCTGCCGATCGAGGCCGGCGGGCGTCAGCTCCTGTTCGAGACCTACCAGCCGTTCAGCTCGGTTGCCGCGAGCGGATCGGACCTGCTCGGCGAGTTCGCGCCCGCACTGATCGGGGGCGTGGTCGCGCTCGGGCTCCTCCTGCTGCCCCTCGCATGGTCCCTGGCCCGTCGGCTACAGCGTGAACATGCGGCGCGCGAGGCGCTGCTGCGGCGCGCCCTGGATGCGTCCGAGCTCGAACGGCGGCGAATTGCCGCCGACCTGCACGACGGGATCCTGCAGGAGCTGACGGGCGCCGCCTTCGCGATCAGTGCCGTCGGCGAGCGCCTGAGCGGCGACGAGAACGGCTCGAGGGCGCGGGTCGAGCAGGCCGCGGCGACCTGCAGGAGCGCCGTACGCCAGCTCCGCAGCATGCTGGTGGAGATCTACCCGCCCCGCTTGCACGAGGAAGGGCTCGAGAGCGCGCTCGCCGATCTGCTGACGCCACTGGAGGAACGAGCGATCGAGACGAAGCTCGAGGTGGCGCCGGGCCTGCGGCTCGCCGGCGAGGCCGAGGCGCTGCTCTTCCGTGTCGCCCAGGAGTCGCTTCGCAACGTCGCGGCACACTCCGGGGCGAGCCATGTCGAGGTTCGCGTTGAGGCAACCGACGAGACCGCGTCGCTCTCGGTCACCGACGACGGCAGCGGATTCTCCGCCGAGGAGGTGCTGGCCCGCCAGCGCGAGGGCCATATGGGGCTGCGCCTGCTTCGCGACCTCGCAGCCGACGCCGGCGCGGAAATCGATATCGACTCGCGGGTGGGAGAGGGCACGACCGTGCGGGTAAGGGCTCCGCTGAGATGATCCGCGTTGCGATAGTCGACGACCACACCGTGGTTCGCGCCGGTCTCGGGGAGCTGCTGGCGAGCGACGACGAGATCGAGGTCGTGGCCACGGCCTCGAGCGGCGACGAGGCGGTCGAGGTGGTCGAGCGCGAGCAACCGGACGTGGTGCTCATGGACCTCTCGATGCCCGGGGTCGACGGGGTCGAGGCGACCCGGCGGATCGTCGCCTCCGGAGCGCCGACCAAGGTCGTCGCCCTGACCTCGTTCGCCGAGCGCGACCGGGTGCTGGCGGCCCTCGACGCGGGCGCCCTCGGCTACCTCCTGAAGGACATCGAGCCGGAGGAGTTGCGCCGGTCCATCAAGGCCGCCGCCCGTGGAGAGTCGCCGCTGTCGCCGAAGGCCGCCGGCGCCTTGGTCTCCGCGCGCAGCCAGAGCGCCGACGGACCGGAGCTCTCGGGTCGCGAGCGCGAGGTGCTCGCGCTGCTGGCCGAGGGGATGCCGAACAAGCTGATCGCCCGCCGCCTCGAGATCAGCGAGAAGACGGTGAAGGCGCACCTGACGCGCGTCTACCAGCAGATCGGCGTCACCGATCGCACCCAGGCCGCGATCTGGGCTCGCCGGCAGGGAATCGCCGGCGAGCCTTCCTGAGACCTCAGTCGTCGTCCGAGCCGCCGTGATCGTCGCCGGGCTCGAGCTCGCCGTGCCCGCCGTGATCGTCGCCGGGCTCGTTGCCGTGCCCGCCATGGTCGTCGGCGCCGTGGCCGTGGTGATGACGGTGGCCGTGGTGGCGGCCCCGGTGGCCGCGCCGGCCGTCATCGGACCGGTCGTCGCCGCCGCCGCCGCCGCCGCGGGTGGGATTGTCCTCGGTCGTGGTCGGCGTCGTGGTGTCCGTCGTCGACGTGGTGACGAGCGCGATGTCGTCGCCGTTACCGCCCCGGTCGTCGCCGGGCGGGTCGTCCGCGCCGTTGCTGGCCAGCGCGGCGCTCGCGCCGATCGCCGACGCCGCGAGGACGGCGACCGCCGCCTTGATCCGGTTTGCGTTCCTGTTCATCTCTGCACCTCCGCATCGGTTGTTGATGCGAACAGCCTGCGCTTCGGTGCGTCGTGGTTTCAATCGGACGTTGGTCGTACGACCGTCTTAGGACCAATGTCGCGTTGAAAGCTGGACGCGCGAGGTCCGAAGGTGTGGGGTCGAAGTGCCACCACACCGAAGGGAAAACGAGATGAAGCGCACGATCACCGTCCTGGCCGCCGGAGCTGCGGCGGCCGCCATGGGGATCCCCGGCGCCGCGACCGCGTCCGACGACGACATCCGCGCGGGCGGCCAGTGCACCGGCGCCACGAGCTCGAAGATCAAGGCGAAGCCCGACGACGGCCGGCTCGAGGTCGAGTTCGAGGTGGACCAGAACCGGAGCGGCGATCGCTGGAAGGTGAAGTTCAAGGACAACGGAGACGTCGTCTTCAAGGGCTCCGCGGTCACGGGCGGCTCAAGCGGCTCCTTCGAGATCGAGCGGAAGATCGCGAACAAGCCTGGGACCGACTCCATAACCGCCACCGCGCGCAACACCGATGGCGGTGAGCGATGCGCGGCGAAGGTGAGGATCTGACCCTGGCCGTGGCCTGTCGTACGACCTATGTCCCATTGCAACCGAGCCTCGGAACACAGGAGCCTCCCCGGCGATACCCCCACCCCGCCTTAGGAGGCAATTGTGAGATCCCGAATCAGCATCGTCATCGTCGGAGTTCTGGCTGCCCTTGCGCTCGTGGCCGTGCCGGGCGCGACCGCCGCGACCGACATCCACACCGCGACGCTCAAGGGCACGGTGGCCTACCCGGCCGCGAACGGCAAGGCGAAGAACCAGCTCGACGACGGCGTCCGCGACTTCGAGGCCGAGATCGAGGACGCTAGGTCCCTCGCCGGCAAGCGCGTTCGGTTCGTGGTCAAGGGCCAGCTCGTCGGTGCCGCGACGGTCGACGCGTTCGGCGACGCCGAGATCGACCGCGCCGGCGCCGGCGTGCCGCGTGTCGTCACGGGCTCGCCGATCCGCATCACGCTCACGAACGGCGCGCTGGTCGCCTACGGCCGCTTCAACTAGCCGCCGACCGCAGGCATGAATCCGGGGTCCGCGCTGCGGGCCCCGGATTTTTTTTGCCGCGCCGAGGCCAGTCGAGCGCAGCGTGCCTCAGCGCCGGCGGTGGCGACGGGTGCGCAGGAGCGCCTCCATGCCGCGCTGGCGATGATCGCCGAGCGAGCACCAGAGCACGTAGGTGGAGCGCTTGCGAAGCCTGGCGTCGATGTTCTCGTAGGCGCCGGGCTCGACCTCTCCCGCGCCGAGCTCGAGGCCAAACTGGGCCCCGGCCGAGTCCAGGCGCTGCAACCGCAGGTCGTGGTCGTCCTCCCCCGCGTTTACGAACTGCACGATCACCCGCCCGGGGGTGACCTTCCGCTTCGAGAGCAGGAGATCGAACTCCGAGCCTCGGACCTGCACCCGATCGGGCGCCGGCTCGGGCTTCGCCGCGGCGGAGGCCGCGAAGGCGAGAGCCGCGGCGGCGAGCGCAAGAGCGAGCCTGCGCATCAGCCGATCAACGCCGGGCGGGCGAACCCGCCCGCGCCGGGGATCACTGCGCCCGCGTCGACGCCGAACCACTGCTCGACGATCGAGCAGTAGAGCGCGCGGAAGTCGGCCGTCGCGCGCAGGTTGTCGTCGGCGTCGAGCTGGGCGAGGCCCGGGAACTCGCCGATCATCTGGCCGCGGACGTTGCTCCCGATCACAAACGCGGTGCCCCCCGCGCCGTGGTCGGTGCCGGAATCGTTCTCCTCCGGCCTGCGGCCGAACTCCGACCAGACCAGCGTGATCACCCGGTCGGCGAGGCCGCGCGCCTCGAGGTCGGCCTGGAAGGCGGAGATCGTGTCGGCCGCCAGCCGCAGGTCCGAGTCGAAGCCCTCGGCCTGGTTGTCGTGCGTGTCGAAGTCGCCCGGCGACGAGATCGCCGCGCAGCGGATCGGCAGCCCCGCGGCCAGCATCGCCGCCAGCGAGGAGAGGCTCTGGCCGAACCAGTTGTCCTCGCCATCGGGATAGGCGACCGGAGGGGTGATCTCCTGGCCGGAGAACGGCTGGAGCTGCGCCTTCAGCTGCATGGCCATCGCCGCGGTGGTCCCTGCGGCGCTCAGGCCGATGTCCTTGGCGGCCGCCGCCGCCCGGCCGAGCTCGCCCACGGCGCCGAACATCAGCGACTCGGGCTCGTCCCAGACGCCCTCCGCCCAGAGGTCGTAGGAGGGACCGTCGATCGCCGCAACCGGAACCGAGCGGCTGGCCAGCGCCGGCGAGAGCGAGCCGTCGAGGGAGAGCCCCTGGAGTGGGTTGTCCGCGGTGCCGATCGTGTCGAGCAGCCGGCCGATCCAGCCGGTCTGCTCGTTGGGTGCCAGGTCACCGACCTCCCAGTAGTGGCGCGATGTGAAGTGCGATTGGTCGGGGCTGGCGTAGCCGACCGCCGGGAGCACGCTCATCTTTCCGGACCGATGCAGGGCGTCGAACGACGCCGCGGCCGGATTCCAGCGCAGGCGCGAGTCCTCGGTGAACTCGGTCCCGGCGCCCGGCGCCAGCGCCAGGCTCGGGCGCAGGCTCCGGTAGATCGGGTCGGTGGTCGGCGCGAGGACCGAGAGCGAGTCGATGCCGCCGTCGAGGAAGATCGAGACCAGCACCCGGTCGGAGCCCCCGGCCGCCTGGGCAACTCCCGCCTCGAGCTCTCCGAGGCGCAGCTTCGACGCCCCGTAGACGGAGAGCACGGCGGCGCTCGAGCGCAGCAGGAAGGAGCGGCGGCTGAGCCCGGTGCCCGCGGGGACCGGCATCCCCGGCTCGATCGACGGCAGCCCGCGCCCGGCCTCTGCGACCGCCTGGCGGACCAGGTGCGAGCGGGTGTATTCGGCGCAGTGGTTGCAGGGCATGGTCGTCCTCAGCAGGTCTGCAGGTCGGGGGACGTTGCGACGAGCATCCGCAGCGCGTTCTGGCGCAGCAGCCGGTAGGTCTCCTGCTGCCAGTCGGCCGTCGCCACGGCCTCGACCGAGCCGGCGTAGCGCTCGAGGCTCTTCCGGGTGCCGCCGCGAACCTGAGGGTCGCCCCAGAAGGCGAGCGCGCGCCGGACGGCGAGCTTCGTGCCCTCCCCGGCGTCGTAGGAGCCCTCGTCGTCGAGCGCGTCGTAGCCGGCGATCTCGTTGGCGGCGATCCAGCGCCCGCGGAAGGTCGAGGTGTCGAGCCAGCGCTCGTCGTTCCAGCCGGCGACGTTCGGGGGCCGGAAGAGGCGCTGGCCGGCGAGCTCGGAGATCCACGACCAGTCGCTGCGGACGCCCTGGCGCCGGGCGCGCAGCAGGCCGGCGATGAACACGATCGGCGGCTTGACCATCGCCGGGCCGCGATAGAGGTCGGGGTGCATCAGGATCGCTTCGAGCACCGGCCGGATCGCGTAGTCGCGCTTGGCGTAGAGACGCTCGAGCGCCCTGCGCGTCTTGCGCGAGGGCGGGGTCGGGATGAAGTAGCTCCAGAGCTTGCTGACGAAGAAGTCCTTGTGGGCCTCGTGGCCGACGCATAGGCGGCAGGAGTCGGCCCAGTCGAAGGCGCCCTTGCGGCCGAAGATCGCCTTCTGGCCGCCGTCGTGGCGCTCGGGATCGAAGTGGAAGTCCGTGTAGCCGACGTCGTCGACCCACTCCGCGGTCCACCCGGTGAGCGCCCGCGCCTGCTCGCGCACGTCGGTCTCCGAGTACGGGTAACCGGCCTCGTTCGAGGCGCCGAGCGTGAACAGCTCCATCATCTCCCGGGCGTAGTTCTCGTTGGGCGCCTCGCTCTCGTTGTCGACCCCCGAGAGCCAGATCAGCATCGCCGGATCGGTGGTCACCGCCAGCAGCAGGTCGAGGAACGAGCCCATGCCCTTGGTCTCGAACAGGCGCGCCTGGCCGATCGAGAGCCGCTGCGAGTCGACCTCGGCGGTCGCGAACCAGTCGTGCCAGATCAGCGCCATCCGCTCGACCGTGGGGCGGTTGGTCCTCACCATGCGGTCCAGCCACCAGAGCATGTCGTGTCCGTACGCGTCGAAGGGCGCCAGCGGCAGGCCGTCGCCGTCGACCGGCTCCGGCCCGCGGAAGCGCTCGGGCCCCTTCGGCCTGGTGAGCGAGCGCACCGCGCCGCGGAGGTTGAAGCGGCGCGCGAGCTTGCGCGCCTCCCCTGGCCTGGGGCCGAAGCCCGCCCGCCACAGCAGCCGGGCGGCCTCCCGCTCGCCGAACTTCCCGTGGTACACAGGCACGTCCGCCATCTAGCTCTACTTCGGCGGCGGAGACGAAAACCCTGAGCGGCCCGGTCGGCGCCGCCTCAGTCGTTGCCGAGGATCGCGACCGTGTCGGCGCCGGAGAGCGTCACGGCGAGGTCGGGATCGGCGTCCGCGTCGAACGGCCCCGCGACGATCGACTGCGGACCGGCGCCGACCGGTTCGGGGCTGGTCCCCGGCACGGAGAAGTTCCCGGTGCCCGCGTTGCGCAGCACCGCGACATCACCCGAGACCGAGTTTGCCGTCGCCAGGTCACGATCGCCGTCGGCGTCGAAGTCCGCCGCCGTGATCCCCGTCGGTGAGTCGCCCGCCGGCTCGGGGCTGGAGGCGGGCTCGAAGAAGCTCGCGTTGCCGTTGTTCTTGAGGATCGTCACCCCGGGCGGCGTGAGGCTGGTGACCGCGAGGTCGACGTCGCCGTCCGCATCGAGGTTCGCGGCGGTGAGGGCGCGAGGGTTCCCAAGCCCTACCGGCACCGGGCTCGAGGAGGGCTCGGTGAAGTTGCCGCGGCCACCGTTGCGGAGCACGGTGACGTTGTTGGACCCGAGGTTCGCGGTTGTCGAGATCGAGATCACCGTCGCCGTCGAGGTCGGCGAGCGCGGTCGAGACCGGAAGGCTGTCCGTCGCCTCCGGGCTCGAGGCGAGCTCGACGAAGTTGCCGGCGCCCTTGTTGCGGAGCACCGAGACGTTGTCGTCGAGCTCGTTGGCGACCACGAGGTCCAGGTCGGAGTCATCGTCGAGGTCGCCGAGCGCGAGCGAGAAGGGGAAGTCGCCGACCTGCTCCGGGCTGAACGAGGGCTGAGTGAAGTTGCCGGTGCCGTTGTTGCGGAGCACGGTCACGGTGTCGGCGCCGCTGTTGCCGCTCACCAGGTCCTGGTCGCCATCGCCGTCGATGTCGCCCGCGGCGACCGGCGTGGGCGAGTCCCCGGTTGTCTCCGGGCTGCTCGACGGCTCGACGAAGTCGCCGGGGAGGGCGGGCCTGTTCCTGAGGATCGTGATCGTGTCCGAGTCCGCGTTCGGGATCGCGAGGTCGAGCCTGCCGTCGCCGGTCAGATCGGCGGCCGCCAGCTGCGCAGGCCCGTCCCCGGTGGCCTCGGGGCTGGTGGCGAGGGGAGTGAAGTTCGTCGACGCGGCAAGCGCAGCGGCCGCCAGCACGGCACCGAGCACGAGCGTCGCCGTCGCCACCAGGACGCCTGCACGCGACCGCGACCGACCCCTCCGAACGCTTCCCCTCATCCTCCGTGCCTCCTCTGCTTGGTGCGACCGACCGTACCACGGGATCGCGGCGCCGCAAGCGCATTGAGGGCGACCCCGGCTACAGCACCGGCAGGAAGCGCTCGAGCTCCCAGGGCGTGACCTGAACGCGGTACTCCTCCCACTCCTCGCGCTTGATCTCGATGAAGCGCTTGAAGGTGTGCTCGCCGAGCACCCGGAGCACGAGCTCGGACTCGGCGGCGATCTCGATCGCCTCGCCGAGCGTCTCGGGCAGCTGCTCGATTCCGCGCTGGGTCCGCTCGTCGGGGGTGAGGTGGTAGAGGTTCTGCTCCATCGGCTCGGGCAGCTCGTAGCCGTGCTCGATCCCCTCGAGGCCGGCGTGGAGCATCCCGGCGAAGCACAGGTACGGGTTGCAGGCGGGGTCCGGGCAGCGCAGCTCGGCCCTGGTCGCCTGCTCCTTGCCCGGGTGGTAGAGCGGCACCCGGATCAGCGCCGAGCGGTTGCGCCGCGACCAGGCCAGGTACACCGGGGCCTCGTAGCCCGGGACGAGGCGCTTGTAGGAGTTCACCCACTGGGCGAACAGGGGTGCGATCTCGCGGGCGTGGCGCAGCTGGCCGGCGATGAACGACTTCGCCGTCGGGGAGAGGTAGAACTGGTCGTCGGCGTCGTAGAAGGCGTTGCGCCCGCCGGCGGCGAGCGACTGGTGGACGTGCATCCCGGAGCCGTTCTCGTTGAACAGCGGCTTCGGCATGAAGGTCGCGTGCCAGCCGTACTTCATCGCGTACTCCTTGACCACGATGCGGTACGTCATGCAGTCGTCGGACATCGCGAGCGCGTCCTTGTAGCGCATGTCGACCTCGTGCTGGGAGGGACCGACCTCGTGGTGGGCGTACTCGACGTGGATCCCGAGCTGCTCGAGCGCCAGGATCGTCTCCCGGCGAACGTCCGAGCCCGCGTCGAGCGTGGTCAGGTCGAAGTAGCCGCCCTCGTCGAGGGTCTCGGGCACGCCGCCCTCCGGCCTGGCGTCCTTGAAGTAGAAGTACTCGAGCTCGGGGCCGATGTTGTAGGCGTCGAACCCCATGTCCTTCGCCCGCTGGAGCGCCCGCCGCAGGATCCAGCGCGGGTCGCCCTCGTATGGCTCACCGCCGGGCACCTGGATGTCGGCGAACATCCGCGCGGTCGCGTTCTCGGACGGGCGCCAGGGGATGAGCGCGAAGCTCGAGGGATCGGGCATCGCGATCATGTCCGACTCCTCGATCGGGTTGAAGCCGGTGATCGAGGAGCCGTCGAAGCCCATCCCGCCCTCGAACGCGTCCTCGAGCTCCGACGCGTTGATCGAGAACGACTTCAGCGTGCCGAGCACGTCCGTGAACCAGAGCCGGATGAAGCGGACGTCGCGCTCGCGGACGGCCGCGATCACGTCCTCGGCGGTCTCCGGGCGCTTGTTCTCCGCGGCCATGGCGGCGAAGCCTAACCGTGCGGGACCACCGCGCGCATTGCGCAGGCGTCCAATTTCACCCCTCGGACGTATCTACAAGAGGAGCGCGTTATTCACCTGACTCTTACCCAAGAGATCGGCGAAATCGTGTACATTGCTTACCTCAGGTAAGTAACTAGCTAAAAGTAAAGTAAAGGCGGATTAAAGGCCGGATAAGTGGGCGTGGTGGCCCCCGGCCTACCGGAAGGAAAAGACCACCGATGACCGTGAAGACAGATATCAGCCGGTTCCACATCCACGACGAGCTCACCGCCCCGGAGGGCAGCGTCAAGATCCTCAAGGGCGTCCAGGGCGCCGCGGGCGAGGTCTCCAAGTTCATCGGCGTCCTCGCCGGAGCCCCGGCCGCCCTGCGCTCGTACGCCCGGATGCGCCACGAGCTCCGTTCCGGCTCCCTGCCGGCGGCAACCCGTGAGCGGATCGGGCTCGCCATCGCCGAGCGCCGCGGCGACCCCTACTCGCTCGCCCAGCACGCGAAGACGGCCCGTGCCGCGGGCCTCGGGCTCGACGAGATCTCGAGCGCGCGCAGCTTCGGCTCCTCCGACCCTCGGGAGGCGTCCCTCCTCACGTTCCTCGAGGCCCTGGTCGCAACCGACGGCCGCCCCGCCCAGCACCTCGCCGAGGAGGCGCGGGAGCACGGCTGGACCGACGAGGAGCTGCTCGAGGCGGTCGCGCAGGTGGCCATGAACGAGTTCCAGAGCCTGATCGCAAACGCAGCGGCGTTGCCCCAGGACCAGTCAGACTCGGCGGTCCTGCCGACGGCCGCCTGAGCGTTGCCACAGCCGGCTGGCTCAGCCGGGGCGCGGGGCTACTTGTGCTTCGCGCCCTTGGCGAGCTTGGCGACCCGGATTTCGCCGGTCGCCTCGAAGCCGAGCTCCTCGGCGGTCGCCTGGGTCAGGTCCCACTGGGCGCCGTTGGCGAACGGGCCGCGGTCGATGACCTTGGTCCGCACGAAGCGGCCCTTGTAGCGGAACACGACCTTCGAGCCGCAGGGAAGCGTCTTGTGGGCGACGCCGGTGGTCTCGGGGGTGAGCGTCTGGCCGCAGGCGGTCCTGTTACCGAAGAGGCCGGGGCCGTACCAGGTGGCGACCTGCGTCGGCATCGCCTCGATCAGGGTCGAGGAGGTCGGCTCGTCGACGACGCCGTCGATGCCCAGGCCGGCGTCGCGCTGGAACGCCTCGACGGCGCCCTCGGTCGCGCCGCCGAAATCATCCGCGAGCGGCGGCTGGCCGTAGTCCTTGGCCTTGAGGATCCAGTTGAGCGTCTCGACGTCGCCGCCGCAGTCGCCGACCTGGAGCTTGCGCTGGCCGAGCTGGGCGTCCGGGCATCCGGGGGTGCCCTCCTGACGGCCCGCCCCGCCACCCGAGCCGGTGCCGCCGTTTCCGGTGATGCCGCCCGAGGAGGCGCTCGCCTGGGCGCTGATCAGGCCGGCGACCATCGCCACGAGGGCGAGCACGACAGCCCAGAGGGCGACGCGATCGGGCCGCTCGCTGAGCGACGATCGCTTTCCGGGGCGATCCCTATCGGTGGTATGCGCCGTCCGGCGCGCGTTGAAGTCGTCCATCTCTTTCGATCGCTGACGGGGTTAGCTGACGGGCTCGCGCCGAAAGAGCTGGCGCTACGCGGCGGATGCCGGCGATTCGCCCCGGACCGAAGTCCCCTTATTGGGTCCCCCGCTCCCCGCCGTATTCGACGAGGATTAAGCGAGCGCGCAGCCTAGCAGAGTCAGGCGGACGTTTGCGTTTTGTTAGCAAAGCGTAAGCACGCGTTTCTCGCTCTGAGCGGGGAATTTCGCCTACGCTGCCCGGTCGATGAGCGCGGCGGTGGTCACCGGGGCGGGCAGAGGGCTGGGGCTCGAGATCGCCCGTGCGCTCGCGGGGCGGGGTTTGGCGGTCAACCTCACCGACGTCGACGCGGAGGCCGCCGAGCGCGCGGCGGCCGAGATCGGCGGTTCGGCATGGGGCTCGGAGCTCGATGTGCGCGACGCGGAGGCCTGCCGGGCGACCGCGAGCGCCGCCGTCGAGCGCGCGGGAGGGCTGGACGTCTGGGTCAACAACGCCGGGGTGCTGGTCGCCGGCCACGTCTGGGACCACGACGAGGCGCAGCGACGGATGCTCTTCGAGGTCAACACGCTCGGCACGATCAACGGCTCGCTCGCCGCCCTGGAGCGGATGCGGGCGACGCGGACGCGGCCACTTGATCAACGTGATCTCGCTCGCCGGCCTCGGCGCCCCGCCCGGCGAGGCGCTCTACGCGGCGACCAAGCACGGCGCGATGGCGTTCACGCTCGGCACGCTCGCCGACCTGCGGCGCTCCGGCGCGAACGGGATCCGGGTGTCCGCCGTGTGCCCCGACGGGATCTGGACGCCGATGATCCAGGACAAGCTCGACGATCCCGACGCCGCCCCCTCGTTCTCCGGCACCCTGCTGCGACCCGAGACGGTGGCGGTGGCGGTCGCCGGGCTGCTCGACCGGCCGCGGGTGGTGCTGACGATCCCGCGCTGGCGCGGCGGCCTCGTGCGGCTGATCGACGCGATGCCGGGCCTCGCGACGCGGCTCCTGCCGCTGTGGATGCGCGATGCCCAGCGACGCCAGCGTCGCTGGAAGCGGCGGATCGAGGCGGGTCACGCCCCCTGAGGGTCGAGCGTTCGCCGGCGCAGGTAGGGCCGGAGGCGGCTCTCGATATCGTTGCCGGCGTCGGGCGTCGACCGGGTCCCGGGGGCGCGTGGCATGGGGGCAATCGGAGCCGTGAGTCGCAACGCGACAAGCAACGCGTGCCTGCCCGCCCTCTGCGCCGGGCTCGCAACGCTGGCGCTCGCGACCGCAGCGCTCGCGAGCGCGCCGGAGCCGGCCGGGGCGGCGGACGCGAAGCCGTCGGCGAGCGCGATCAAGAAGGCGAAGAAGAAGGCCGTCCGCAAGACCACCAAGGCCGTCGGCAAGCAGCTCACGACGAGCTCCACGCCCGGCCTCGCGGCGCCGGAGCAGGGGCCGAAGATCAAGGTCTCGAGCTGCAAGCAGCTGCGAGCCGGGAAGCGACTCAAGGGCTTCAAGTGCTCCTGGAGCGCCAGCGGGCAGCTCCCGGGGCTCGTCCCGTTCCGCTGCGCGGGGAAGGCGAAGCTGAAGCCAAACGGGCGCAAGGTCAAGCGCCTCGACCCGTGCGAGAACAACCTCGAGCCCCAGGCCCCGCTGCTCGAGAACCCGCGTCCCATCCCCTTCGGCTACTTCGAGGACTGGATCCTGCGACCCGGGCGCTACGACGAGCTCGCCGCAAGCGGTGCCACGATCGCCAGGGCGGACCTCTCCTGGCGGACGCTGCAACCGAACGCCGGTGCGCCACCGACGGCCTGGAACTGGGCCCCCAGCGACGACATCTACAACTCGATGGTGGCGGTCGGCGTGCGGCCGGTGTTCACCTTCATCGACGCCCCGTGCTGGGCGGCCTCGGGCTCCTGCGCCGGCTCGGTCAACCCGCCGGCCGAGGGCCACCTCGCCGATTACGGAGCCGCCGCGGCGCAGATCGCCCTGCGCTACCCGCAGGCCGCCGGGATCGAGATCTGGCTCGAGCCCAACAACGAGCCCTTCTGGGGCGCCAAGCCCGAGCCGGGGCTCTTCTCGCGCCTCGTCGCCGAGACGACCGCCGCCGTCCGCGCGACGGGCAGCCCGATCCCGTTGATCACCGGAGGCCTGGCGCCCGGCGAGGCGGCCTCGACCAAGCTCGAGTACGGCGAGTTCCTCGCCCAGGCGCTGGAGCGCGGCGGGATCGAGACCGCTGATGCGATCGGCTTCGACGCTGTGACCACCACCCCGTTCACCCCGCCCAGCGACCCGACCGCCGGCTACCTGGGGCGCCTTCGCGTGCAGGTCCAGGAGCTTCATGCCCGGCTGGCCGCCGCCGGCCGGTCCCTGCCGATCGCGATCGCGGAGCTCGCCTACAGCACCAGCGGGCCGGACGCCTACACCGAGGAGCAGCAGGCGCAGGCCCTGGTCTCGAGCCTGGGCGTGCTGCGCCGGATCCCCGACGTGAACCTGGCGATCGTCAGCCGCCTCTACGACAACGGAGACGGCTCGAAGGTCTCCGGCTTCGGCGTCCTGCGGCCGAGCGGCGCGCCCAAGCCGGCCTACTGCGAGCTCGCCGCGGCCAACGGGGTCGCCAAGCCGCCCGGCTGCTGAGCGCTCGTAGGATCGCTACGTGGTCGACGGCGCCCCGCCCAGCGCCTGGCGCGTTGCGCGAGCGATCCTCCCGATGCCCTTCGTGGCGACGGTGATCGTCCCGGGACTGATCGTGGCCGTCGCCGACGAGCGCTGGGGATGGCACGGTGGCTTGCGAGCGGCGGCGCTCGTCGCCGGCCTCGCGCTGATCGCGACCGGGGTCGGGCTCTTTGCCTCGACCGTGAGGCTGTTCGCCCGCCGCGGCTTCGGCACGCTGGCGCCCTGGGATCCGCCGACGCGGCTCGTCGTCGCCGGCCCGTATCGCCACCTGCGCCATCCGATGATCAGCGGAGTCGCCATCGTGCTCGCCGGCGAGACCCTGGTCTTCGGAGTCACCGGCCTCGCGATCTGGCTGGCGGCGTTCGTCGCGGTCAACGCCGTCTATCTCCCCCTGGTCGAGGAGCCGGCGTTGCGCCGCCGCTTCGGCGACGACTACGACCGGTACATGGGGAACGTCAACCGCTGGGTCCCTCGGCTGAGGC
>CAVSMS010000002.1:0-71230 GCA_963729065.1 uncultured Solirubrobacterales bacterium | reverse complement strand
ATGCCCACCGCATGGCCGGCGCTCGCGTACAGCTCCTGGAGCGCGACGAGCGACACGCTTCAGGCGCATACGCAGGTGCTCGGCAAGCTCGCCGTCGAGCTCGCTCCGCCCGAGCCGCAGCTCCAGCACGCTGCGCTGCGGCTGACCGCGCGCGGCTGGGAAACCCTTGCGCTCCGGGCTCCGAACGGTTCCGGCGCGATCGTCGCCGCCCTCGACCTGCACGGCCATGAGGCCGTCGTCGAGCACAGCAGCGGCCACGAGACCCGGATCCCCCTCACGCCCAACCGGCCCGTCGCCGAGGTGACCCGCGAGGTGCTCGAGGCCGTGGAGCGGGTCGCCGGCCGGGTCGAGATCAATCCGGCACCGCAGGAGGTCCCGTGGGAGGTCCCGCTCACCGAGGACCACGAGCACGCGACGTACGACACCGAGCGGGTGGCGACCTACTTCGAGGCGGCGACGCAGGCGGCCCTGGCGCTGGCGGAGTTCAGGGCGCCGTTCCGCGGGCGCAAGACCCCGGTCAACGCCTGGTGGGGCACGTTCGACCTCGCGGTCAACCTGTTCTCGGGCCGGCCGGCCGATCCGCCCTCCGACGACTTCATCATGCGCAACGGCGCCGATGCCCAGCAGATCGCGATCGGCTGGTGGCCGGGGAACGCGGACCACGACGGAGCCGCCTTCTTCGCGTACGCGTATCCGGCTACCGACGGCTTCGGGGACGCCGACCTCGGGCTTGCCGCGGCACGCTGGGATGACCAGCTCGGCGAGTACCTGCTCGAGTGGGAGGAGATCCGCGAGAGCCCGGACCCGCACGGCCTCGCGGTCGAGTTCGCGCGCTCGGCCTTCCGCCACTCCTGCGCGGTGTGTGACTGGGACCCGGTGCTCGCGGCGACCGCCGACGGTGTGCCGCCGCCGGTGCGGTGATCGCCACCCGCGGCTGCGCGCTGCCTCGGTGAAGGAAGGGTCATGGCGTCAGATCGCCCCGAGCTTTCGAGCATGGCCGACGACTACGCGCGGAACGCGCTCTCGCAGCGCGCCGCGTTCGAGGCGACCCATCCGGCCGCGCTGGACGCGGCGCGGGAATGGGCGGACGAGCCGGTGCTCCACGTGGTCGATCTCGGCGCCGCCGACGGGGTCAACTCCCACGGCCTGATCCGGGCGCTCGCCGAGGAGCGCGCCGGCCGGCCGCTGGTCTACTCGCTTGTCGACCTTCCGACGAACGCGTGGGGGGTCGCCGCCGATCATCTGCGGCGTGCCTTCGGAGCCGGCGTCGTCGTCATCCCCGCGCCGGGCGATACCGGCGCAGGGATCGCCGATGTCGGAACGGGCGCCCACTACGCCTCGCCGGAGGCCCACGGCGAGGCCTGCCGCCGAGCGCTCGAACGGAGCCCGTCCCCCGCCGTGGTGGTCAGCCTGGCGGGCATCCCCCTCCAGCAGTCGCCCTGCCTGCCCGCCGGGCAGCGTGCAGGTCGCGGTCACCGGGACGGCGATGCACTGGATCGCCGACGCGGCCGGCCTGGCCTCGACCGGATCGGTCTTCCCCGGCTACCCGGATCAGACCGACGAGGCCGAGCGGCGCGGCGTGGCGCGTGGCCGCGGAGCGGCAGTGGAAGCGCTTGCTCGAGATGCGTGCGATCGAGCTCGCTCCGGGCGGCCGCTTGATCGCGGCCCTCCCGGCTTCTCCCGACCCGGACCCGGCGAGGACGGGCCTCTACGTGGAGATCATCGGCGACATGAACCGCGTGCTCGCCGACTGGTGCCGCGCGGGGCGCATCGGCGCCGCCACGGTTGCCGCGGTCGTCGTGCCGGTGTGGATGCGAACGCTCGACGAGATCGGGGCCCCGTTCGAGGCGGGCGGCGGAGACGTCGACGGCCTCGAGCTCGAGAGCGCCGAGTTCTTCCGCCTCGACAACCCGTACTGGGACGACGATCCCGGCGCGTTCGCGCACGCCTACGTGCAGAGCGTGACCGCATGGGGCGCGCCGCTCTTCCTGCGCGCCTTCGCGCTGGAGGGCGAGGGCCGCGCTTCGGGTCTCCTCGCTGACTTCCTCGCAGAGCTCGAGGAGCGTGTCGCGAAGGACCCCGACCGCTACCGACGGGACTACATCGAGGCCCTGGTCATCTGCCGGAAGCTCTCCTGAGTCGGACCCGCGGCTCAGTCGACCGCGGTTGCCTCGAGCATGACGAGGAACCGCGCCGGCAGTTGCGCGACGCCGAGCACGGTGGTCGCATAGCGCGAGTCCGCGAATCGGGCGTTGACGCTTGGGAACTGCTTGAACAGCTCGTCCACGTCGGTGGTGAAGAAGTTGAGCCTGACAACGTTGGCGAGGCTCATGTCGGCGGCGGCCAGGACGGCCTCCAGGTTGTCGAGGGATAGCTCGAGCTGCGCGGCAAGGTCGCCGGGATGCTGGGGGTTACCGTCGGTGTCCATCGCGTCCTGTGCGCTGCAATAGAGCACACGCTCGCTCCCCTCGACGAGCTGCGCCTGATCAAATCCCAACCCGATGGACCAGGACACGGGGTTGATCGCCGTCCGCTTCAGTGCTTCCGCTTTGCTCGCTCATGCTGTCCTCCAAGGCCGGGAGTGTTCTCGACGGCGGAATTGCCGTTCTGCCAGTTGAGATACGACCCCGGCCGGAAATCCATCGCTCGGCCTAGAGCTCGTCCGGAAGCCCGAAGCGCGCGAGCAGCTCAGGACCGATGAAGGTGGTGATCTCAGCGATCGCCTCACCGTCGAGCGTGAGCACGGAGATACTGCGCGGCTGGAAGGACTCGCGCTCCTCATCCCAGCGGTAGTTGCCGAACGCGAGCTGCCCGTTGGCACGAGACGGAACGAGTCGCCAGCGCCTGCCGCGCCTCAGGACGTCGGCCGTCAGGAAGGCGCTCACCGCCTCGCGTCCGCGGTACCAGGTGGGCAGCAGGGGCATCGTCATCGCCCCGTCGGAGGCCAGCATCTCCACGACGGCGTCGACATCGGCGCGTTCGAAGGCCTCGACGTAGCGGTCGACCAGCTCGCGCAGCCCTCGGTCGTCGAGCGAGTGAAGCATTCCCTGCTGGCTGCGCTCGGGAAGTCGTTCGTCCACCGCCTTGTGGGCGCGCTGCAACGCGCTGTCGATTCCGGCCGGCGTCGTCTCGAGGACCCCGGCCGCCTCGCGCGCCGAGAAGCCGAGCACATCGCGGAGGATGAGCACGGCGCGCTGGCGCGCCGGCAGGTGCTGTAGCGCCGCGATGAACGCGAGCTCGACGCTCTCGCGCTGGTCGTATCGCGCCTCCGGACCGGCAAGCCCGTCCTCCAGGCCGAGCACCTCATCGGGATAGGGCTCCACCCAGACCGATTCGAGCAGCGGATCGCCGAGCCGTCGTGGGGGTCGGCCGCAGGCCGTAATGTCTGCAGCACCCGCTTCGGCCGCCGCTCGATCGCCCGCAGCAGGCGTTGGTCGCGATCGCATAGAGCCACGAGCGCAGCGAGCTTCGCCCCTCGAACCTCGCGAGCCCACGCCAGGCGGCCCAGCAGGGCCTCCTGCAGGGCGTCCTCGGCGTCGGTCACCGAACCGAGCATGCGGTAGCAGTGAGCATGCAGGGCGCGCGATGCGGCTCCCTCAGCCGAGCGAAGGCGTCGCTCTCGCCGGCGCGGGCGTCCTCGAGCCGCCGGTGCTCGTTCACGTGGCCCCCGCGCCGTCTTACGCCGGCCTTGGCTCCCCGCAGGCGATCTCGCCGTCGATCGGCGGTTCGCGACCAGCTTCGCCAGCCGGCCGGGCCCGCGTGGCTGAGGACCGCCGTGATGCCCCGAGCCGGCGCGCCGGTCTGTCGTCGACGATCTCGGCGCCCTCGACGTCGGGCAGCCCCGTTGGCGTCGACATCGCATTCGCGGTCACCGCCCCGGCGCGGTCGCCGAGCTCGCCGTGACCCTCCGAGCCTCGCGTATCTGGATCGACGCCGTTCCCGCCGACGAACACCGTGGTCACGGCTGCCTCGCCCGTGAGCCGAGATGGTCGACCGGTTCGTCATAGGACAGCTCATCGTCTTGTCGATCGTGATCAGCTGCCGCCCGCGCCCTCGAGCGCCGGCACCGCGACCGACCGGGCGCGGTCTCGGGCGTCGCGCCGGCGGCCCGGCAGGGCGTGGGCGTCGATCGCACCGGCAAGCCGACAGGGCGCCAGCTCACGGCGTTTGCGGTCGCGAACCCGTCGAGAACGCGTCCTGGTGAGGCGAAGCTTCCGACGCCGACGAACACCGCCACCCCGATCGCGATCCCGAACACACCGCCCAGCTCTCCTCACGCTGTTCGCCGCCGCCTTGCCGAGATCCGCCTCGTCGACGGCCCACCACCGTTCTACGCCGCCCGGATCGCCATCGTGACTCCGACGCCCGCGACGATCAACCATCACGAACTCGGAGTAGGTGAGCCCTGAGTCCGCGATCAGCGCGATCCAGCCCATCCCGAGCGCCTGCACGACACCCGCCGACCATCAACGGCCGCTCTCCGTAGCGTCGACCAGCTTGCCCGACCAGGGGTGCGACGGTGATGAAGGTGGCGGTCCAGGCATAGCCGCAAGCCGGCGTCGAGCGGCCCGTATCCAAGTCCCGTCTGCAGCATCTGGTCGAAGAAGAGACGCGCGCCGACAGCGACGAGCTGAGAGATCGCTACGTTGCCCGCCGCGTCCCCGCTGGCGGTAACCGCTCGTCACACCGGGACCGGCGCCGGCAAGCTCGGACGTCGTCGCCGCCCACCAGCAACAGCCCGGCCGCCAGGCGCCGACCACCTCGAGCTGGCCCAGCCGGCGGCATTCCCACGCACGAGCCCCCAGACCACGCCGAAGGCGCACGCTTCCCGCCCGGCAGCTCGAGCGTGTGCGTCGGGCCGCGAAGCTCCCGGGGATCCGCGCTAGCCGAGCGGCATAGCGCGTCAGGCCGATCGGCCGTTCATCCAGAAGCCGACGGCCGCGATCCAGGTCGCTCCCGTTCTGCCGAAGCGAGCCTCCCGGGTCGACGATCTTGGTCCGCGTGAACAACGCCGACTCGTCGAGCCGGCGGGTCTCGGATGGTGTTGCGGCGCCCAGGGTCGGCGCCGAGCGTCATGACAGCGCCGCGCCGCCCTTGCCGCTCGTGACGGCGCCGGCGTCGAGGTCTGGCGTCTTCACCTGGCCGTTTGCGATCTGCTTCGATCGCACCGAGCCCTTCTGCAGGTGGAGGCGGCGTAGCCGGTGCCGCCGAGGGCGATGAAGATCGCGACGAGCCCGTAGACGTTCGACCGGAGGTGCCGATAGGCCCTCGTGCTCAGCGGGTCCGCTCGCTTCTCGTCGTCCATGGGCGCCGTCGAGGCCGATCCTAACCGGTGGTCCGTAGGGTTCCGCGCCATGGCTCACGGCACGCACGACTTCGAGGACGACGCGCGCAACGAGCGCATCCTCATCTGGGTCAACGGCGAGCTCGTGCCGCGCGAGCGGGCGGTCGTGTCGGTGTTCGACTCGGGCTTCGTCCTCGGCGACGGCGTCTGGGAGGGCCTGCGCGTGCGGGCGGGCCATCCCGCCTTCCTGGAGCGCCATCTCGACCGCCTCTTCGAGGGCGCGAAGGCGATCATGCTCGACGTCGGCCGCAGCCGCCGCGAGCTGACCGAGGCGATCTACTCGACGCTGCGGGCCAACGACATGACCGACGGCGTGCACGTGCGGCTGATGGTCACCCGCGGCGTCAAGCGCACGCCGTACCAGGACCCGCGCGTGACGATCGGGCCCGCGACCGTCGTGATCATCGCCGAGCACAAGGAGCCGCTGCCGGCGACGGTGACCGACGGCATCACGCTCTTCACGACGCACGTGCGCCGCGCCGCGCCGGACACGCTCGACCCCAAGCTCAACGCGCACTCCAAGCTCAACGACATCACCGCCTGCATCCAGGCCTACACCGCCGGCGCCGACGAGGCGCTGATGCTCGACCCGCACGGGTTCGTGGCGACGTGCAACTCGACGCACTTCTTCGTCGTCGTCGGCCCCGACGACGCGCCGGAGGTGCTGACCTCCGACGGGCGCTACTGCCTCGCGGGGATCACGCGCGCCAACGTGCTGGAGATCTGCCGCGCCAACGGCATCCCGGCGCGCGAGACGACGTTCAGCCTCACCGACGTCTACGCCGCGCGCGAGGCGTTCGTCACCGGCACCTTCGCCGGCGTCGTGCCCGTCCGGTCCGTGGACGGTCGCACGATCGGCGACGGCCGCCGCGGGCCGATGGTCGAGCGCCTTCAGGCGCTGTACCGCGAGCTCGTCGACGCCGACGTGGCGCGCGCGCGTCGCGCCGATGAGCGAGCGTCGTCGCGGTGGCGATGTGGTCCGGCCCGCGGAACATCTCCACGGCGATGATGCGCGCGTTCGAGAACCGCCCCGACACGGTCGTCGTCGACGAGCCGCTGTACGCGGCCTACCTCGACCGCACCGGCATCGACCACCCGGTGCGCGAGGCGGTCATCGCCTCCCAGCCCACCGACCTCGCCACGGCCGTCGCCGGCCTCTCCGCGCCGCTGCCGCCCGGCCGCAGCGTCCACTACGCCAAGCACATGGCGCACCACGTCTCCCGCGACATGGACCTGGGCTGGACGCTGGGCTTCCGCAACGTGTTGCTGATCCGCGACCCGGCCGAGGTCGTCGCCTCGTACGTGCGCGCCCGGGAGACCTGCGAGCCGGACGACATCGGGCTGCCCCAGCAGGGGTGGCTGCTGGAGCTGTGGGACGAGCACGACCTCGAGGTGCCGATCCTCGACGCGAGCGACTTCCTGCGCGCGCCCGAGGCGCACCTGCGCTGGCTGTGCGACTGGCTGGGCATCCCGTTCACCGACCGGATGCTGTCCTGGCCGCCGGGCCCGCGCGCCTCCGACGGCGTGTGGGCGCCGCACTGGTACGCGGCCGTCTGGTCCTCCACCGGGTTCGAGCCCTGGCGCCCGCGCGAGACGACCCTCTCCGACCACGACGCCGCCGTCGCCGAGGCGTGCCGCCCGATCTACGCGGCGCTGCACGCCCGGCGGGTGCGGGTCCCGGCGGCCGCCTAGGCCCATTCGGTGCGCCGATGAGGGTCGCCGTTTCGAGAGCCCGCGACGCCGAGCGTGTGGTCACCCCGCTCGAGCTGTTCTTCGACCTCGTCTACGTCTTTGCGATCGGGCAGCTCTCGCACCACCTGCTCGAGC
Source organism: uncultured Solirubrobacterales bacterium (assembly GCA_963729065.1). Taxonomy (GTDB): domain Bacteria; phylum Actinomycetota; class Thermoleophilia; order Solirubrobacterales; family 70-9; genus WHSW01. Next base: position 64,059 of record CAVSMS010000002.1, on the reverse strand, counting down.
ACGTCGACCTGAGGACGGGCGCCGAGACGCTGATCCTGGCGCTCGCGGTCTTCTACGCCTGGTACATGACCGCGTGGGGGGCCAACTGGCTCGAGCCGGACCGTCCGCCGGTCCGCGCCCTGCTCGTCGGGCTGATGTTCGCGAGCCTGCTGATGTCGGTGGCGATCGGCGACGCGTTCGGCGACCGCGCCTGGTTGTTCGTCACCGGCTACCTGCTGCTGCAGCTCGGGCGCGCGACGTTCCTGATCGTCGCGCTGCGCGATCGGCCCCTTGGCGAGCACTTCGTCAACGACCTGGTCTGGGAGATCGGAGCCGGCGCGCTGTGGGTGGCCGGCGCGGTCGCCGACGGCGATGCGCGCCTCGTGCTCTGGGCAATTGCGGTGGCGGCCACCTATGCCGGCGTCACCGCACTGCATTGGCTGCCCGGCCGCGGGCGGCGGATCGACCTCCAGCATTCCGAGATCGCGGGCCACCATCTGCTCGAGCGTTTCCGGCTGTTCTTCATCATCGTCCTCGGCGAGACGGTGATCCTGATGGGCGACGCCTTCACCGGCGCGCCCTTCGAGATCGAGCGGCTGCTCGCGCTGATGATCGCCTTCAGCGGGACCGTTGCGCTGTGGTGGTGCTACTTCCGGCGAGTCGAGGAAATCGGGCTCGAAGAGGCCGAATCCGCCGAGGACGCGGGGACGATCGGCCTGTGGGGCACGCAGACCCTGACCCTGATCGTGATCGCGTTGATCGCGATCGGCGTCGGCGACGAGCTCGCGATAGCCCACCCGGATGACGAGGCGACGCTCAGCTTCACGATCCTCGCCTTCGGCGGTCCGGCGCTCTTCCTGCTCGCCCAGACGCTCTTCCTACGCGAAACGCTCGGGCGTCTCCCACGCTCCCGCCTTTTCGGTCTGGGGGCGCTGGCGCTGCTCGCGGTCGCCACCGCGCCGCTCACGCTGATCGTCGGGACCGCAGCCTCCGCCGCGGTGCTCGTCGCGGTCGCCGTCAGCGACTCGGTGCGCGGATCATGATCCCCCGCCGTGCGATCATCGGGGCGTGCCGGCCCGCGAATGGGGGACCAAAGCGCACGTGGAGCGCTATCTGGAGCGGGCGGACGCGTATCCCCACCGCGCGGAGGCTGACGCCGCCCTTCTCGAGCAGGTTCCTGTCGAGGCACGGCGCGTTCTCGACCTCGGCACGGGCGACGGCCGGGTGTTCGGCCTGCTCCGTGAAGCTCGCCCCGACGTCGGCGGCATCGGCTTGGACATATCCGCGCCCATGCTCGAAGTGGCACGCGAGCGGTTTTCGGGGAGTGGACACGTCGAGTTTCTGGAGCATGACCTCGCCGAGCCGCTGCCGGCTCTCGGGCCCTTCGACGCGGTCGTCTCCTCCTTGGCAATTCACCACCTCGAGCACGCGCGAAAGCGCTCGCTCTATCAAGAGGTCATCGATTTGCTCGAGCCCGGCGGAGTCTTCGCCAACCTCGAGCACGTCGCCTCGCCGACGCAGCGACTCCACGTGGCGTTCTTTGACGCGATCGGCGAGCCGCTGGAGGATGAAGACCCGTCGGATCGACTGCTCGACGTCGAGACGCAGCTCACCTGGCTGCGCGAGCTCGGCTTCGTCGATGTCGACTGCTTCTGGAAGTGGCGCGAGGTAGCCGTTCTCGCCGGCGTGAAGCCGCGCGGCTAGCGCGGTGCGGGCGCACAGCCACCGGAGAGGAGACTGTCGACATCCCCGTCCAACCTCCGGCCGATCCACCGTCGAGCAGCCGAGCGATCGAGAACCTGATCGCAACGTACGCCGAGCTCGTGGACGACGGCGATTTTCGGGGGGTTGGCGCCCTGCTCGCGGACGCCACGTTCACGGGCGCCGCGGGATCCGTGAGCGGCCCGGACGCGATCGAGAAGATGCTCCGGGACAACCTGATCGTCTACGACGACGGCACGCCGCGGACCAAGCACGTCACCACCAATATCGCGATCGAGGTCGACGAAGAGGCGGGCACGGCGGTCTCGCGTTCGTACTTCACCGCTCTGCAGGCGGTGCCCGGACTGGCTCTGCAACCGATCGTCAGCGGTCGATACCACGACCGCTTCGAGCGCCGCGACGGGCGGTGGCGCTTCGTGGAGAGGCACGTCCGAACCGATCTCGTCGGCGACGTGAGCCGCCATCTCCGCGACGCCGACGCCGGGCCCTGACGCGGTATGGTCGCTGGCGTGAACGACGCCGACCTACGTAGCCGGATCGAGGCGATGGTTGCCGAGGAGCGAGAGCTGCTCGAGGCCGGCGAGGCACAAGGTCCCGATGACCAACGGCACGCTCGGCTGACCGAGCTCAAGGTTGAGCTCGACCGGTGCTGGGACCTGCTTCGCCAGCGCGAGGGACGCGAGGAGTTCGGACTCGACCCCGACGTTGCATCGGTGCGCGACGCGGACACCGTCGAGGGCTACGAGCAGTAGTCCCGGGCACCCGGCGAAGCCTCCTCGAAGAGAGTTGTCCGGCCGCCGCGGACGGCAACCGAAATTGAGCCTTCCCGCCCCTTCCCCTTCCTAATTTATACCGCTTTCGAGGCCCTCATGAGGCCCCGGTTAGTGCCGTATAAACGCCGGCCGAACGCGAAGGCAACGGAGTTGGAGGCACGAAATGCATGAGAAGACCGAGCATGCGGTGGTCATCGCCGGAGGCGGTCCGACGGGGCTGATGCTGGCGGGCGAGTTGGCGTTGGCGGGCGTGGACGTTGCGATCGTCGAGCGGCGCGCCAGCCAGGACCTCCCCGGATCGCGCGCGGGTGGTCTGCACTCACGCAGCATCGAGATCATGGATCAGCGCGGAATCGCCGATCGGTTCCTCTCGGAGGGACAGGTGGCCAATCTCGGACAGTTCGCCGGGGCCTCTTTGGATATCAGCGACTTTCCCACCCGGCATCCCTACACGCTCGGGCTCTGGCAGAAGCACATCGAGCGCATCCTGGCCGGCTGGGTCGAAGAGCTCGAGGTCTCGATCCATCGCGGGCGTGAGGTGACGGGTTTCGAGCAGGACGAAACCGGCGTCGACGTCGCGCTGTCCGACGGCGAGTCGCTGCGGGCGGAGTATCTCGCGGGGTGCGACGGAGGACGCAGTCTGGTCCGCAAGGCAGCCGGCATCGAGTTCCCCGGGTGGGATCCGACGACGAGCAACCTGATCGCCGAGGTCGAGATGGAGGAGCCGGACTTGGGCATCCGCCAGGACGCGCTCGGCACCCATGGCATCGGCAGGGTGGAGTACGAGATCCGCGACGGCGAGATCGTCTACGCGGATAGCGGGCCGGTACGGGTGATGCTGACCGAAGCCCACGTCGGAGCCGCGACCGAACCCACCCTGCGCGACCTCAGCGAGGGGCTGATCGCCGTCTACGGGACCGATTACGGGATCCACAGTCCCACGTTCATCTCCAGGTTCACCGATATGACCCGGCAGGCCGCGAGCTACCGCGAGGGACGGGTCCTGCTGGCCGGCGACGCCGCACACGTGCACGCCCCGGACGGTGGACAGGGACTCAACACCGGCGTGCAGGATGCGGTCAATCTGGGCTGGAAGCTGGCCCAGGTGGTCAACGGGACATCGCCGGAAAGCCTCCTGGACACCTACCACGCCGAGCGTCACCCGGTCGCCGCCCGCGTGCTGCGCACGACGATGGCGCACGTGGCGCTCCGCCGCCAGGACGAACGCACGGAGGCCTTGCGCGAAACCATTGCCGAGCTCCTCGGCGCGGACGAGGCTCGCAACGGCTTCGCCGCGATGATGTTCGGTCTGGACGTCCGCTACGACCTCGGCGAGGGACACCCGCTGCTGGGACGCCGCATGCCCGATCTCGACCTGCTCACCGCCGACGGTCCACTCCGGGTCTTCGAGCTGCTGCACGACGCACGGCCTGTGCTGCTCAACCTCGGCGAGCCCGGCGGCTTCGACGTCACTCCGTGGGCGGATCGCGTTCAGACGATCGACGCCGAGTACGACGGTCCTTGGGAGCTTCCGGCGATCGGGGCGGTCCCCGCTCCCACCGCCGTGCTGATTCGGCCCGACGGACATGTGGCCTGGGTGGGAGAACTGACCGAGCCGGGGCTCGCGGAAGCGCTCACCACCTGGTTCGGACCTCCGACTGCGGCGTGACCTGATTCCGGGCGGCGGCGCGCGGGTAGGCCGCCTGTGATCCGGATGCTCAGCTTGCCGCCACCCATCGGCCCGACCACCGAGTCGCTGTTCGAGTATCTGAGCGGCGCGCGGGTCGACCGTCCTCTTCCCGGGCCGTGCCACGACCCGCTCGCGGACCGAGACCTCCAGCTCGCCCTCTACGTCGCCAACGAGCTCCACTACGGCGGAGTCGACGGTGTCGACGACGAGCTCGAGTGGGATCCGTGGGTTTCGAGGCTTCGGACCGCACTCGAAGAGCCGATGCTCGCGCAGCTGCTCGCCGCATGCGCGCCGGCGGCGCCCGATCGAGCCGGCGCGTGTTCCGGAACGGATCTTCGCGCTGATCGCCGAGGACGACTCCCCGCCGCTCGCCCAGTACCTCGCGACGCGGGCCGACCGCGAGCAATTTCGAGAGTTCGTCATCCACCGCTCCGCCTACCAGCTCAAGGAGGCCGACCCGCACTCGTTCACGATCCCGCGCATCAACGGCGCGGCGAAATCGGCGATGGTCGAGATCCAGGCCGACGAGTACGGGGGCGGCGACGCCGAGCGGATGCACTCGCGGCTGTTCGCGAACACGATGCGGGAGCTGGACCTCGATCCGACCCCTGGCGCTTACGTCGAGCTGCTGCCCGCACAGACCTTGGCGACGGTCAACCTGATCACCCTGTTGACGATGCGGCGCCGGTGGCGAGGCGCGCTTGTCGGGCATCTCGCGGCTTTTGAGATCACCTCCGCAGAGCCGAACCGCCGCTACGCAAACGGGCTACGCCGGCTCGGCTACGGCCAGCGGGCGACCGAGTTCTACGACGAGCACGTCGAGGCCGACTCCGTGCACGAGAACATCGCCGCCTACGACTTGGCGGGCGGTCTCGCGCGACAGGAGCCGGGGCTCTCGGGACAGATCCTGTTCGGGGTCGAGGCGCTGCTGCTCACCGAGCACCGCTTCGCGGCACAGATTCTCGACAGCTACACCGCCGGACACAGCTCCCTGGCGGCGGCCGAGGCAATGAGCGAGCGATGACCGGGCGGGTCGACGTGCGCTCAGGAAGGGGGCCGGCGGCCGTCGGACCCGACGGCGCTCTGAAAGCCGATCAGCTTGTGGGTCCCATCGCAGAATGGCTTCGTTCTCGAGGCGCCACACCGACAGAGCGCAATCGTCTTGCGCCGGGTCTCGATCACCTCGCCGTTGGCGTCCGTGAGCTCGAACGCGCCGCGGACCAGATAGGGCCCGTCCGGGTACGAAGTTATCCGGGCTTCCATGTCAGGGCTGTACCCGCTCCGCCGCACAAAACGCGGTGCGCGGGCCGATGAGCACGCGCTCCGCAGCGGCCGAATGGGCCCCAACGGCCAGCGCACCACCGATGGGCAAGCAGGTTGAGTTCACCACGCGCAGCGAGCGAGGCCTCCAGATCCTCGACAACCTCGAGCGAGAAACGGGGGTGGCCCCGTCCGTCAGCAGCGAGACTCGGCGTGCCTACGACCTCCGCGCGGGAAACCTCGACGCCGACGCTTTGCTTCGCGCCTTGGGCCGAGTGGCCCCGGACTGGTACGAGCACATGAGCTACCTCACGCTGGTCTGACCGCCTCACCGAACGGCAGTTTGATTGGACCGACCGGACGGTACTTGGCTCCCTCGGTCGGTCCGATCTCGGTTTTCACCCGGATTAGCAGGAATATTCGGGTAACTGGGGGAGTAAGGGCGCGAGGATCGAGCCACGAAGCTCGACCACACGCCGGGCCACGGTCCAAGAGGCCGCAGAAGGCCGCGGCGAGCGCAGCAACTCGTATTTGGGAGACAGAGATGGCACAAACCGCCAAGACGACCCGCAAGAAGGCGCCGAGCCGAAACGGTTCATCGAGCGCATCTTCGAGGGCGAGAAAGAGTGGCTCGACGAAGCGACCGAGTTCGCGCGCCAGCTCGAACGGAACCGCAAGCCGTACGCGCAAGCCGGCCTCCACGAGCGCGAAGAAGAAGTCGGGCTCGACGAGCGCACGCTCCAAGCCCCAGTCGAACGCCCAGTCGAGGAACGGCTTGGCATCGGCGCCTGGTGTCGCTGTCGAGAAGGCGAAGGGCGCGGCTCACGCGATCTCCAACGCCGCCTCGAAGGCGAAGACGCCGTTGGTCGTCGGCGGTACGGCGCTGGTCGGAGCCGCGGCCGGAGCGGTCGTCAAGGACCGTTTGGGCAAGAAGCGCTCCAGGAATCCGCTCAACCGGCTGCGTGGCGTTTCCCTTCCGAAGCCGACGACCAAGCTGAACCTCAGCGAGCTCGACCTCGACAAGGTCAAGCGCACGGGAGAGCGTGTCAGCGCATACGGCCAGCAGGCCTCCGACATCGCGACCGCGATGGAGAAGACCCGCAAGAAGAACAAGGCCTAAGTGGACCCGGGATCCGCGGTGGCTCAGCAGACAACAAGGAACTCGCGCGCGCGCACGACACGCAAGAGGTCGCAATCAGGCGAGCAAACCACGAACGGATCAGGGACGAGCACCCGCCGGCGCTCGTCATCCAGCACCGGCTCTTCGCGCAGCCCACACAGCTCGAAGCGCTCGAAGAGCAAAGGCGGGCGCAACGGACTCACCGACGTCGCGAGGAAGGCGAAGGCCCCCGCGCTTGCGGCGGGCGCCGGCCTCGCCGGGCTGGCGGGTGGCCTGGCGCTCGCCCACCGTAAGACGCGAAAACGGGTCCTCGGAGTGCCGATGCCGAACGGCGGCGCCGCACATGCCGTGAGCAAGAACCTCGCCGAGGCGGCCAAGAACGTCGGCACCTTCGGTGAGGGAATGGGATCCCTCGCGGCCGAGATGCGTCGGGTGCGCGAGGGCATCGCCATGGCCGGAGACCTCAAGCGCTCCCCGATCGAGGTCGTGCTTCAGGGCTTGACCCGGCGGCGCTGAGCTCGCGGACCAAACACAGGGAGGCAGAGAATGAAGGCGAAGGACGTAGGAAGGGCCGGCCTGGCCGGATGGCGAGAGACGGTCGCCGACAAGGCCGCGCCCCCGGTCGCGGCGAGGACCCCGGTCGACGAGGACGCGATTCGCGCCGCCATCGGCGCACTCTTCTTCGTGCTCTCGTTGATCTACGTGGTCGGCACGATCAAGCGGGCGCTCGAGGCCTGAGTCGGGGTCGACGTGGCCTAGCGGTGCTCGTCGATCAGCCGCCGGGCCATCGACTTGGCTCGCATCGCGGCGTCGAGATCGCCCTCGACGGCCTGCACGATCGACCCCTTCATCAGGATGTGCCACGAGCTCGCGAACGAGGACGGATCGCGAAGCCCGGCCTCCTCGGCGAGCCGACGAACCATTTCGCGGATGTTCTCCAGGTGACGCACGCTCGCACTTCCGGCCGGGTGGTCCGGGCCCATCTCGAGCATGACGTTGATGAACGCGCAGCCTTCGAAGTCGTCGCGATGAAACCACTCGTCGAAGAGATCGAAGATCGCGAGCAACTGCTCCTCCGGCTCCGAGCCCCGGCCCCTGGCCTCGGCCTCGACCCAATCCAGGGTCCAGCGCTGCTCGCGCTCCTCGAGGAAGGCGAGCACGAGGTCGTCCTTGGAGGGGAAGTGCGCGTACAGCGTCGCCTTCGCAACCCCGGCGCGTTCAACGACCTCATCAACCCCGACGTCGCGAACTCCGCGGGCCGAAAACATGGCATAGGCCGTCTCGAGCAGACGCTCGCGAGCGGGCCGGCGTCCGCGCTTCGTCGCGACGCTTGGCTGTTTCTCGGGCATCGGCGTTTCATCATAGACCTAGACAGACAGGTCTGTCTAGGGTAAGCTGTGCGAACTGGAGGCATAGCTCCGAGGCTGGGTCCGCCCTTCGCAAGACCGAGTTGCGCCGTTGACTTCCTTCATCGCCTTTAGCGACCTCAGGAGGTCAACCGAATGTCCCCACCGGACCCGTTTTTCAGGATCGACGTCGAGCATCAAGGCGATTCGTACGTCGTCCGGATCGCCGGTGAACTCGACCTCTCGGGGTGCCCCGACCTCGACGCTGCACTCGAAGTCGCTGAGCAGACCCAAGCCGGCCAAATCATCCTCGACATGGAGGAGTTGACCTTCATCGACTCGATCGGCCTGCGGACCCTGCTGGAGGCAAGTCACCGCTCGGCGAGGAATGGAAATCGCTTGCAGATGACTCGCGCCACGGGACACCCGGCCGAGCTGTTCCAGCTGACGGGGCTCGATGAGATGCTGCCACTTGTCGGCCCGGCCGCACGCCGTTGAGAGATTCGAGCCGACCCGACCGCCTCCAGGCAAACGGGAGGCGACATGAAGGACGGGCTGTTTCAGGCCTTCGCCGCCACGCGGTCGCCGGATGTGCGTGAGGAGTTGGTGCGGCGCTTCATGCCCCTGGCCAGGTCGCTCGCGCTCCGCTACCGGCGCCGAACCGAGTCGCTTGACGACCTCGTGCAGGTGGCGAGCCTTGGTCTCGTGAAGTCGATCGATGGATTCGATCCTTCGCGTGGCTTGCCGTTCGAGGCCTACGCCGTGCCGACGATCCTCGGCGAGCTCCGACGCCATTTCCGCGATCACGTCTGGAACCTTCGGCTGCCGCGAGGCCTGCAGGAGCTGACGATGAAGATCGACCGTGCGGCCGACGGTCTGGCCGAGGAGCTCGGGCGCCATCCGACTCCGACCGAGATCGCGGAGCGGCTTGACATCACGTGTCGAGGACGTGCTCGAGGGAATCGAGGCCGGTCACGCCCGAAGCACGCAGTCGCTCGACGCACCGAGTACGCAGGACGAGGGGTCGGTGACCGTGATCGAGACGCTTGGCGGAACGGAATCGGGCTATGACCGGGTCGAGGCCCAGGAAGCGGCCGGCCGGGCCGACCTCGACGAGCGCGAGTGGCAGGTGCTGCGCATGCGTTTTGTCGACCAGATGACGCAACGCGAGATCGGGCAAGAACTCGGCGTCTCGCAGATGAAGATCTCCCGCATCAGTCGCCGCGCGCTCGGCAAGCTTCTGACCGCGGTCCGCGGCGAGTGGGCCGACGGTTCGACCAAGATCGCGGCCTGAGCGAACTCGGCTGGAGAGCTAAGCGAACGGGGCCCGCGCACACGCGCGGCCACAACACACGGACGAAAGGCAGGACTGACAGATGAGCGAATCGCACAGCGACGAACGAACGACAGGCGGGCTCGCCGGCAAGGTGGCCGGCAAGGCCAAGGAGTGGGCGGGAGAGCTGACCAACAACGACGAGCTCGCCCGCGAGGGCCGGCTGCAGCAGGCTCAGGGAGACGCTGCGGTCGAGGCCGCTGAGGCGCGGACCGAGGCCCAGCAGGCCGACGGCGCGGCACAGCTGGAGAGGGACAAGGTCGAGACGGCCGCCGAGCGCCAGCGACTCGAGGCCGAGATCGAGCAGCGCCGCACCGAGGAGGCTGCGGAAGCCGACCGCGAGCAGACCACCGAACAGGCGACGCAAGACGCCGCCGGCGAGATCAAGCAGGCCGAGGCCGCGCTTGAGCGCGAGCGGTCTCGGGCCGACGAGCGCACCAAGACCGCCGAGGCACGCGAGCGCGATCTCAAGATCGAGGCGCTCGAGCTCGACCAACAGGCGCGCGAGGCCGAGTCCAAGGCCGCCGCGCTCGACCCGAAGGAGACCCGATGACCGCATTGAAGACGATCCCCAAGGCCACCGTGAACGGCGCGATCAAGCTGGCGCGGCTTCCCGCCGACACCATGCTGCGCGCCGCGCCGGAGAGCGTCGCGTCCTCCGCACGCCTCGCCGTCGACAGCGCCGACGCCGCGGTTCGTAACGCCGCCGGGGCCGCGCTTCGCGACCCGCAGTTGCGCGACGAGTCGGAGCGCCTGCGCGAAGCCGTCGCCGAGCGCCGCCGCGCGCTCGAGCTGCGCGAGCGAGCCAGTGAGCGCACCGAACAGGGCGAGGAGCAGGCCGAGCAGGCACGCGCCGCGGCCGAGCAGCGCCGCCAGGTGGCCGACCAGGAGGCCGAGCGCAAGCGCGAGCAGGCCCGCAAGCGCCGCGAGCAGAAGCAGGCGGCCGCCAAGAAGGCCGAGAAGCAGCGCAAGCTGGCCGCGCAGAAGCGCGCCGCCAAGCAGCGCGACAAGGTCAAGGAGCAGGCCCAGGCCGGGCGCGTTGACGCGCTCGAGACCAAGGCCGACGCGCTCAAGGAGCGCGAGCGGGCCCTGACCGAGACCGATGAGGCCCAGCGGCTCAAGGATGCCGCTGCTCGGGCCAAGCAGGAGCGCAAGCGCTCGACCGCGAAGACCCGTAGCACGAGCTCGAACGGCCGCTCTTAGCTGCCAGGTGGTGCCACGGCTGCGAGCTCGCAGCCGTGGCCACCGCCACATCAGAGGTGGAGCATGCGGTCAGCGCGCGCAGTGATCAAGCGGACGCTGGTGTCGTTTTACGACGACCAGATGACCCATCACGCCGCGGCGCTGACCTACTACTCGTTGATGTCGCTGTTTCCCGCGACGTTGCTGGCGCTTTCCTTGCTCGGACTCCTCGGCCAGTACCCAAGTACCTACAACGCGATCATCGATTACCTGCGCGACGTCGTCCCGCAATCGGTTCTCGCGCCGTTGGACAGCTCCCTGCGCGAGGCCCTCCAGCACAAGGGAACGGCGTTGACGGCGTTGGTGACGAGCGTGCTGCTCACGCTCTACGGCACCACCGGAGTGCTCGAGGCAGCGCGGCGTGCGCTGAACGTCGTGTTCGAGCTCGATGTCGGCGGTCGCAGCTTCCTCCGGCGGAAGTCGATCGACATCGTCTTCACGTTCGTGCTCATGGGGTTGGTCCTGGCGAGCTTGATCATGCTGTTCCTCGGCGGAGGGTTTCGCATCCGACATTTTCGGATTCATCGGGCTCGGTCCGACCGCGGCAGACGTGTGGAACGTGGTCAGGTGGCCGGGGGCGTTCGCGGTCACAACGCTGATCTTCGCGTTGATCTACTACGTGACGCCGGACGTCAAGCAGCGAGCATTTCGCTGGGTCACGCCCGGGGCCCTCGTCGGCGTGCTCCTCTGGCTCGTCGCTTCGGTCGGCTTTTCGCTCTACATCTCGCAGGTAGCCAATGTCGGCGCGCTCTTCGGGGCTTTCGCCGGCGCGATCGTGCTGGTGGGATGGCTCTGGCTCACCAACGTGGCCCTTCTATTCGGCGCCGAACTCGATGCGGAGATCGAGCGTCAGAAGGAGCTCGGCGAAGGCGTCCCTGAGACGCAGACGCTCAACCTGCCGTCGCGGGCGAGCAGCACAGACGACCGCTTAGGCCCCCCGAACCACAGTTAGGGCGGCCCGGAGCCGCGCGGGCGCTCCCTAGGCCGCGGGCTCCCGGTGTGGCAGCTTCCAGCCCGGCCGCGGGTAGTGGCAGTTGTAGCCGTTCGGGATGCGCTGGAGGTAGTCCTGGTGCTCGGCCTCGGCCTCCCAGAACGGGCCGGCCTGGCTGACCTCGGTCACGGCCTTACCGGGCCACAGGCCCGAGGCGTCGACGTCGGCGATCGTTTCCTCGGCGACCTGGCGCTGCTCGTCGTTCGTATAGAAGATCTCGGAGCGGTAGGACGAGCCGATGTCATTGCCCTGACGGTCCTTGGTCGTCGGGTCATGGATCTGAAAGAAGAACTCGAGGATGTCTCGGTAGGAGATGCGCTCGGGGTCGAAGACGATCTCGACCGCCTCGGCGTGACCCGGATGGTTCGCGTAGGTCGGGTTGTCGTTCTCCCCGCCGGCGTATCCGACCCGCGTGGAGATGACCCCGTCGCGCCGGCGCAGCAGTTCTTGAACGCCCCAGAAGCAGCCTCCCGCGAGGATCGCGGTCTCGGTGGTGTCGCTCATCGCGTTGTCCTTTCTCCGAAGTTCTGTTGAAGCCTAGCCCTGAGCTATTCCGGCAGCCCGGCGGCGTTCAGGGCGTCGGCCCGATCCGCGTACTCGTCCGAACGGACGACCTTGCCGTTGCGCAGGCTGTAGACCAGATAGAAGCGGGTGTCGACCTCGATCCCGCTTCCCCGGCCTCGCCCGCGGTGATGGGCGGTGACCAGCACACGGTCTCCGGCGTCGATGAACTCCTCGGTCGTCACCTCGAGTTCTTCCCAGGCGTCCTTCCACTGCTCGATGTTGTCGCGAATCGCATCCAGACCGTGCGACGGCCCCTCCTCGGTCGGGTTGATCACGACGTCAGGATCGAAGATCGCCTCCGCCTCGGCACGGTCGCCGACTCCGTGGATCTCGTAAGCGAAGGCCCGCCGCACGATCTCCACGTTCTCCTGCGACATCGCTCCCGCAGTATCTCGCGTGCCCCGACGCCTCAGGGACACCCATCGCCAGCCAAGGCCGGCGCGCGCTCAGGCGACCCGCGCCAGCCCCTGGACGCCTTGTCCGAAGGTCCCGCCGATAGCCGCTGCGAGACGCTGTGCGAATTGCTCCTCCGGGGGCGGTCCGTCCTCCTCACCGAACTTCGTGGCGATCTCGAAAGAGAGGTCGCGCACGGCGAACCGCCAGGTCGTCTCGCGTACTACGGAACCGTGTGGACGCTGATAACTGACCTCGTGGTCGACGGTGTCTCGGTTTTGATCGATGGAGATCAGGCGGCATCGTGCCCGCCCCGGCGACATCTCATTCTCAGGCAGAACCCCCTCGATGGCGTAGAGCGTTTGGTCGTCGGTCGCGACGAGGATCCCGTCGGCACCTCGACGGGTCGCCACCGCGCCTGTCGCATCGTTCGCGAGGAAGATCCTGGCCTCGCCGAGAACCGCGTCGTGCATCAGCGGGGAGGCCCGGTCTCGCGAACCCGGCGCATCGTCGAAGTTGGTCTGCTGGACGAGTTGGCGGGCGAGCCGGTTGGCTTCTTTATGAAGCATCTGGTTGCTCCCTAGTTAGTGGTTCCTCTGAACGGTAGGGCCCGATCCGGACAGCCCCAGTGAGAGTCACTCGCTCGCCGTCAGAGAGCGGCGCCGCGGCGGCGACTGAGCGCCGTGTGCATCGAGCGAACGACCAGGGCACCGTCTCCGACGGCCGAGGCCACTCGCTTGGTCGAGCCACTTCGGACATCCCCGATGGCGAAGATATCCGGTCGGGTGGTCTCCAGGAGTAAGGGTTGGTGGTCGCTGCCGTCTTGGTGCTCGCCAAAGCTCGGATGAAGCCGCGCGTCCTCGCCCGTGACGATGAACCCCTTCTCATCGAGACCGACCAGGCCGATGACGTCCTCGGTCCGCGGGGAGGCGCCGATCATGGCGAACAGGGCCGTGGTGTCCAGTCGACGCTCGCTCTGATCTCGGCCGGCGAGCGTGACAGCCTCGAGCTCATCGCCGCCGTGAAGGGCCTTCACCTCGCAGCCCTCCAAGATCTCGACGTTGTCGGCCGCTTCGATGCGATCGATGAGGTAACGAGACATCGTCGCGCTCAACGAGCGTCGCACGACCAGGTAGATGCGGCGGGCGTAGGAGGCGAGGTTGACCACCGCCTGTCCGGCTGAGTTGCCGCCGCCAACCACGACCACGTCTTCACCCGAGGCCTGTAGAGCCTCGAGGTGGGTGGCCGCGTAGTAGAGACCCAGGCCTTCGAAGCGCTCGGCTCCGTCCGCCGGCAAGCGTCGATAGTCGGCGCCGGTGGCGAGGACGACACACCGGGCGCGCACCTCCTGGCCGTCACCGAGCGCCAGGTCGCGCAGCCCGTCCTTCGTGGACTCCGGCAGGCGGCACCCTTCGTGAGCGCTGGAGATGACGGCGCCGAACTTTCGCGCCTGCAGCGTCGCCCGCTGGGTCAAATCCGACCCGGAGAGACCTGTGGGAAAGCCGAGGTAGTTCTCGATCCGGGCGCTCGTGCCCGCCTGCCCTCCCGGAGCGAAGCGCTCGATCACCAGCGTCGTGAGCCCCTCCGACGAGGCGTAGACCGCGGTGGCCAAGCCGGCGGGACCCGCCCCGAGGACGACGACGTCGAAGACCTGCTGATCGACCTGGGCGCGCAGGCCGAGCTCGTCGGCGACCTGGGTGACCGTCGGGCACCGCAGCACGTTATGGGTGCGGACCAGCACGGGGCTTTCATCGGGACCGATGCCGAGGCGGGCGAGCAGGGCCTGGCTTTCGGCGTCGGTGTCGATGTCGTGCCAGCTGAACGGGACCAGATTGCGCTGCAGCAGCTCGCGGATCGCGAAGGCCTCGCCGGACGAGCGTCTGCCGATCAGCAGCTCGTAGCCGTAGCCCTGGCCCTTCAGCCACTCACGACGCGTGATCATCGTGCGCAGGAGGAGGTCGCCGAGCTCCGTGGAGCTGGCGACCAGCGCGCGCAACGCATCGGGAGGCAGCGCCAGAATCGAGCTCTCCTCGGCGATGACGCCTCGGGCGAGCGTCGGCTCGCCGGTGAACATGGAGATGTCGGCGGCGAAGGTCCCCGGTTGGCACTGGGTGAAGTAGTGATCGCCGTCGGGTTGACGGTCGATGATGTCGATGGCCCCCGAGAGAACTACGTAGAAGGGGGTATCGCGCTGGGCCTGCTCGAAGAGGACCTCGCCCGGCGACATCGTCAAGGTCTCGGCGTTTTCGGCCAGCTGCTCGATCTGGGCCGCGGTGAGGCGAGGGAAGAGGACCGGATCATCCGGATCCAAGAAGGCTTCGACCGGGGTCGGTGAGGTGTATTCGTTCATGGCGAGGGCCGCTCAACAAGCTAGCGCCGCCCGCGACATCGGCAGCGCGGCCGCGATGAGTTTCCCGGCGCGGACCGGTCATGAAGGCATTGAGAACCGACGGCCGCGGCGGCCGCCTACCGAGGAGGAACGATGAGCAAGCTTCGGTGTCATATCTCGATCTCGCTGGACGGTTTCGTCGCCGGCCCGAACCAGAGTGAGGAGAACCCGCTCGGCGAGGGCGGCGAGCGGCTCCACGACTGGGTGGTTCCGCTGGCCGGCTGGCGCGAAGCTCACGACAAGCAGGGCGGCGAGGTGAACGAGTCCACCCGGATCTTCGAGGAAGCGGGGCAGAACATCGGGGCCAGCGTGATGGGCCGAAACATGTTCGGGCCGATCCGCCGTGGTGCCTGGGGCGACGAGCAGTGGACGGGCTGGTGGGGTGACGACCCTCCCTACCACCACTCCGTGTTCATTCTCACCCATCACCCTCGTGAACCCGTTGAGATGGAGGGGGGGACCACGTTCCACTTCGTCACCGAGGGAATCGAGTCCGCCCTCGAACAGGCAAGGGAGGCCGCCGGCGGCCAAGACGTCAGGCTTTGGGGCGGCGCCGACGTCGGTCGGCAGTACCTGGCAGCGGGTCTGCTCGACGTACTCGAGCTTCACGTCGTCCCGGTGCTGCTCGGCGACGGTGCTCGCCTCCTCGACAACCTCGGGGATGCGGGCGTGCAGCTCGAGCAGGTCCGGGCCGTCGAGGCGCCCGGCGTCGCCCACCTGAAGTACAGGGTGGCGACGTAGATACGGATCCCCAGCTCGCTGATCGCGCGCCGATCGGAGCTACGCACGGGTGAAGGTCACATGCGTGACTCCGCTGGGCGAGGAGGTGGCCTCGACCTGGTAGTCCTTCTCGAGGCCCTCCAGTCCGTCCCAGAGGCGTACGCCTCGGCCGAGCAGGATCGGGACGACCACGACGTGCATGTGGTCGACGAGCCCGGCGGCGAGGAAGTCGCGGATCATGGTGGGACCCCCGCCGAGGCGTACGTCCTGGCCGTCCGCAGCCTCGCGGGCGGTCTCGAGCGCCTCGGCGGGCGAAGCGTCGAGGAAGTGGAACGTCGTGCCGCCCTCCATCTCGATCGACGGGCGCGGGTGATGGGTGAGGATGAAGGTCGGTGTGTGGAACGGCGGGTTGGGACCCCACCCGCCCTTCCAGTCCGGGTCCTCGTGCCATCCGGGCGGGCCGAACTTCCCGGCACCCATGATCTCGGCGCCGATCCCGGGATCGAACCGCTGGACGAAGGCGTCGTCGACGCCGCCGCTGCCGCCGGGCTGCCACCATCTCGCAAACCGGGTGGCGAACATCCATTCGTGCAGCCGTTCGCCGGCGTGACCGAAATGCGCGTCCGTGGCTCAGGCCTTCGCCGGTGCCGAAGCCGTCGAGCGAGATGGAGAAGTTGTGGACGCGGGCGAGTGACATGGCTGGTGCTCCTTCGGCGAATCGTCAGGGGCCCGCAATATACTGAAGTCAATGCTTAAGCAACTCCCCAAGCGTGAGCGTGAAGGTGAACCCGTCGATCGCGTCCTTCACGCGCTGGCCGATCCCAACCGAAGGGTCATCGTCGAGCGGCTGAGCCGCGGGCCGGCCACGGTCAGCGAGCTCGCGGAGCCGCTGCCGATGTCGCTGTCGGCGGTCGTCCAGCACCTAAACGTTCTGCAGGTGAGCGGCCTCGTCCGCTCCGAGAAGGTTGGGCGGGTGCGGACCTGCCGGATCGAGCCGGCGGCGCTGCAGCCTGTGGAGCGATGGATCGGCGAACGGCGGTCGAGCTGGGAGCGCCGCTTCGACCGCCTTGGCGAGCTCCTCGGCGAGGACAACGACGACGCGAGGGGCGATCGAGCGATGAGCGCACGATCGGTGGAGCACGCCACCTTTGTCGTCGAGCGCAGGTACGAGGTATCGCCCGAGCGAGCGTTCGCGGCCTGGGCGGATCCGGAGGCCAAGGCACGCTGGTACGTCGACTCCGATGCGGACTCGAGCTCGACTTCCGCGTCGGCGGGCGAGAGCGCAGCCAGGGCGCCGCGCCGGATGGCCGCGCGCTATGCTACGAGGCGCTCTACCACGACATCGTCCCGGCCCAGCGCATCGTCTACACCTACGAAATGCACCTGGAGGGGACGAGGATCTCGGTCTCGCTGGCGACGGTGGAGTTCACACCGACGGGCGACGGCGGCACCCACATGATCTTCACCGAGCAGGGCGCGTTCCTCGACGGCCACGAGTCCCCGGCCGGGCGCGCCGAGGGCATGGGCAGCCTGCTGGACGCCCTGGAAAAGGAGCTCCAGGGCTAGTCGTTGTGGTTGACGACTTCGACGTTGTGCCCGTCGGGGTCCAGGACGAACGCGCCGTAGTAGCCGGGGTGGTACACGGCGCGCTCCCCCGGACCGCCGTGGTCCTCGTAGCCGGCGGCGAGCGCGGCGGCGTGGAACGCGCGCACCGTGGCGTCCTCGCGGGCGGGGAACGCGATGTGGACGTGCTCCGTGAGCGGCCGCCCGTCGTCGACCAGCGAGAAGCTGTAGTCCTCGCCCGTGAACTGCACGCGGCCGGGCTCGTCGTCCCCCAGCCGGATCCCGGCGTGGGGCGCGATCGTCGTGTAGAAGCGCTTGGACGCCGCGAGGTCGGCGACGCGGATCCACAGGTGTTCGACGCGGCCGTCGGGCACGGGGTGCGCCCGCTCCACGTGCACTGCCTCGGCGCTGTTGCCGTCCGGGTCGAGCAGGAACCCGCCGTAGTAGTCGGGCCCGTACTCCGTGCGCGGCCCGGGCGCCCCGTCGTCGCGGTACCCGGCGTCGATCCCCGCCTGCCAGAAGGCGTCCACGGCCGCGCGGCTCGGCGCGCGGAACCCGACGTGCAGGCCGCGGGTCACGGGGTGCTCGCGGTCCGTGGGCCCGATGGCCCAGTCCTCCCACTCGACGAGCTCGGCGTCCGCGTGGCTGGGCTCGACCCCCAGCGCGGAGAGGACGGTGCGGTAGAACCGCTCGGACGCGGCCAGGTCCGAGACGGCGATGCCGACGTGGTCGAACACCACGCCGAGGCTACCGTTGCGGGCATGCTCGACAATGGATCAACGCCAACGAAGGACGCGACGCTGACGATCGGCGGTCGGCCGTGAGCTCGGTCGGATCCTGGGCTTGGGCCGAAGAGACCAATGGCCGTCTGCGCCGCCGCGACCGGGCCGAGCTGCTGCGCCAAGGAATGCTCGCTCGCCTGACACTGCTGCCGGGGCCATGGCGGCGAGCTGCATTGGGCGACCACCCGCCGGCGGCGATTCCCGACCCGCCCGATAGCGCCTTGGCGATCGAGGCCGAGGAGAAGGTGCGCGCGCTCTCGAGCGCGCCCCTTTACGCCCACTGTCTTCGAACCTGGGCCTTCGCCGCGCTCTTTGCCGCGCGCGGCGGGGTAAAGCATGACCGCGAGTTGTTGTATCTGGCCTGCGTCCTGCACGATCTCGGCCTGACCGAAGCGCACACCTGTCAGGACAAGACGGCGCAATGCTTCGCAGTTGAAGGCGCCCGAGCCGCGCGTGACTTCTTGCGCACTAGCGGCGAACCCGACAACCGCGCGCGCCGGGTCGCCGAGGCCATCTCGCTTCATCTCAACATCTCGGTTCCCGCTCGCTACGGCCCGGAGGCCGGATTGCTGAGCAAGGGTGTGACGCTCGACGTGGTCGGGCGCCGTGCCAACCAGTTGCCGCCGCCGATCATCGCCAGGGTCGTCCGGGAATGGCCGCGGGCCGGCTCCGGCGAGGAACTGCTGGCCGGCACCCGCCGCCAAGCTGAGATTCGTCCCGACTCCAGGGCCGCTTTCATGCACCAGCTCGGCTTCGCCGAGCTGGTGTCAGCCAACCCGCTCGACGCCCCTCGTAATCCAAGAAGGAGAGCAATGCACACGCATCACGAAGTCAACTTCAGCACCGACACAGAAGGGCTGGAGGCGGCCAAGAGCCCCGAAGTCATTCGGCTTCGTGACGGGGCGACCCACGAGATCGCGATCAGCCCGGTCCGGAAGCGGATCAACGACTGCGAAGTCCGGATGCTCGGCTACAACGGCTCGATTCCCGGCCCGACTCTTCACGTAGACCAAAACAGCGAGGTCACGATTGAGGCGACCAACCTCGGCGATGTTGACGCGACGCTCCATTGGCACGGGCTGAGGCTCGAAAACCGGTTTGACGGCGTTCCCGAAGAGACCCAAGCGCCGATCCCTCATGGCGGCAAGTTCACCTACCGCCTTCAGTTCCCCGATCCCGGCTTCTACTGGTACCACCCGCACATCCGTGAGGACTTCGCCCAGGAGATGGGCCTCTATGCCGGGATCATCGTCGAGCCCGACGACGCGGATTTTTGGCCGCCGGTTGACCGTCAACTGGCGATCACGTTGGACGACATCCTGATCGAGGACGGGCAGATCGCCCCCTTTGAGTCCTCCGGACCGACCTTCACGGCGATGGGCCGCTTCGGCAACGTGATGCTGACCAACGGCGAGACCGATTACCGGACCGAGGCGAAAGCTCGGCGAGGTCGTCCGGTTGCACGTGGTCGATACGGCCAACACCCGGATCTTCAACTTCGCGGTCAACGGCGCGCGGATGAAACTCGTCGGCGGCGACAGCGGCCGCGTTGAGCGCGAGGAGTTCATCGACGAGGTGCTGCTCTCCCCATCCGAGCGGGTGATCGTTGACGTCTTCTTCGACCAGGCCGGCGAGGTGGTCCTCGAAAACCGGACCCCGGACCGCACCTACGAGCTTGGCCACATCACCGTCGGAGGCGAAGCCGCTGGAGAGGCGGCGGCGGCTTTCGACGACCTGCGCGTCGATCCTGAACTGTCGGCGGAGCGCGAGCGCGTCCAGGCCGACATCGACCGCGAGCCCGACAAGACGCTGGCTTTTGTCTCAGAGATGCCGATCCTCTACGGCTCCGAGACTTCGGACGCTTCGCAGTACGTCTGCCCGATGCACCCCGAGGTCATCGACACCGAGGCGTCGAGCTGTCCCAAATGCGGCATGAAGCTGGTCCCGGACAGTCGGCGCCGACGTCATACGTCTGCCCGATGCATCCGGAGGTCACCGCCTCCGAACAGGCCGACTGCCCGAAGTGCGGAATGAAGCTGATTCCGGCCGACCAAGTCCCTGGTGCCGGCGAAGGCGGCGACGCAACACGGGCAAGAAGCTCACGAGCACGGGCACGACCACGCCGACGGGCTCGAATGGGAAGACCTGATGCCGGAGATCAACCGCCAGACCAACACAACCAACATGATCTGGCAGCTGGTCGACAAGGAGACGGGGGCTGAGAACGCCAGCATCACCTGGGCCTTCCGCGTCGGCGACCGGGTCAAGATCCGCCTGGCCAACGAGATGGACCAGGACCACCCGATGCACCACCCGTTCCACATTCATGGCGCGGGACGCTTCTTGGTGCTGAGCCGTGACGGCGAGCCCGAGGAGAACCTCGTCTGGAAGGACACGGTGCTTCTTCGCGCCGGCCAGACGATCGACATCCTCTTGGACGTCACCAACCCCGGCCTGTGGATGGCTCACTGCCACATCGCCGAACACACCGAGAGCGGGATGATGTTCAGCTTCGACGTCGCGCCGGCGGCCGACGCCGAGTGCACCTAGCGCGCGCCCTCCCGGGAGCGGCGGCCGCACGACCTCCAGCCAACCTCATGGGGGCCCGTCAGCCGACGTCGAAGCTGATCGTCTTCAGCTCGCTGAACTCCTCGAGCGTGTGCCGTCCACCGAGCCGTCCTCGCCCCGACGCCCGGCCCGCCCGGCCGCCGAAGGGGAGATTGAGCTCCCAGTAGTTCGATGTGTCGTTGACGACGACCGAGCCGGTCTCGAGCCGGTCGGCGAAATACCACGCCCGCCGTAAGGACTCGGTGAAGACCGCGGCGACGAGTCCGTGCTCGCTCGCGTTCGCCGCCTCGAGGAGCTCGTCGTCGGACGCGAGCCGGATCAGCGGCGCGACCGGCCCGAACGTCTCCTCGCTGGCCACCTCGGCGCCGACCGGCACCGCGTCGATGACGGTCGGCTCGTAGTAGAGCGGCGTCGGGTAGCCCTCGGCGCGTCGCCCACCCGCGCGAACCCTCGCACCGCGCTCGATCGCGTCGGCGATGTGGCGGTCCATCGTCGCGGCCACCGCCTCCGTGTGCACCGGGCCCATCGTCACCCCATCGCCGCTCGGAGGACCGAGCACGATCGCCCCGGCTGCCTCGGTCAGTCCGTCGGCAAGCGCGTCGGCCGCCCGCTCGGCCACGAGCACACGCCCGGCAGCGCTGCAGACCTGGCCCGCGTTCGTGAAAGCCGATGCCGCGACAGCGAGGGAGGCGCGCTTCAGGTCCGCGTCGTCCAGCACGATCACCGGTCCATTGCCGCCCAGCTCGAGCAGCAGATGCTTGTCCCATGCCGCCCGCGCGACCGCCTCGCCGGTGCGGCTGCCGCCCGTCAATCCGACGGCGTCCACGCCGGGGTGCGTCACGAGGCGCTGCGCCACCGCGACCTCGTCGGTCAGCAACAGGTTCACAAGGCCGCGCGGGACGCCAGCCTCGCCGAGCAGCGCGACCAGGCGCGCTGCGATCCGCGAGCAGGTCGGCGCTGGCTTCCAGATCACCGGGCTGCCGGTCGCTACCGCCGGACCCAGATACTCGATCGGGATGTTGAAGGGGAAGTTCCACGGCGTCAGGACCGCCCAAACGCCGCGCGGCTGACGGATCACGAGCACGCGCTTCGCCGCGTCCTCCACCGGCGGGCTGTAGCCGTCGAGGCCGCGCGCCGCCTCCGCGGATAGCCGGAAGCCGCGGGCGCCTGCGGCGACCTCGGCGGTCGCCTCGTGCAGTGGCTTGCCCTGCTCCTCGGCGAGCTCGGCGGCCAGCGCCTCCGCGCGCTCGTCGATCAGCGCGGCGGTGCGCTCGCACCACGCGACGCGCTCGCGCAGGCCGGCCCGGCCCGTGGCCGGGAAGGTCTCGCGCGCCGACGCCACGGTGGCGTCGAGGATCTCCGGGCTTGCCCGATCGACGTTCGCGAGCAGCTCGCCGGACGCCGGGCTGTGCAGCTCGTACGCCTCTCCCGTCCGCTGCTCGCGTCCCGCAGCGATCGAAGTGAGCGTCTCGGTCATCGGTGCACCCACCTACTCGAGGCGACCCGCTCGAGCTGATCGAGTGTCGGCACCCCGTCGCTGTCGCCGGCGACGCCGCAGACGATCGACCCCACGAGGCACGCGCGCTGCAGCGTCAGCTCCAGCGGCCAGTCTCGCCTGAGGCCAGTCAGCACGGCGGCGCAGAAGGCGTCGCCGGCCCCGGTCGGGTCGACGACGTTCGTCGGCATTGCCGCCGCTCGCACCACCGCGCCGTCCGGGCCGACCATGATCCCGCCGGCGGCCCCGCACGAGACAGCCGCGTACTCGGGCCCGAAGGATGCGAGCAGCTCGAGCGCGGCTTCGGCGTCGGCGACCGCCCAGAGCGTGCGGGCGTCCTCGAGGCTGCAAAAGGCGACCTCGCAGTCCGCCAGCGCCGTCTCGACCTGCGGTCGCGCGGCCTCCGGCGTCCACAGCTTGGCGCGGTAGTTGACGTCGAACGAGCGCAGCGCGCCGCCCTCCGCCGCCATGGTCGCCGCCCGCTTGGCTGCTGCGGCCAGCTCCGGCGACACCGCGAGCGAGATCCCGGTGGTGTGGAAGATCGCAGCGCCGCGCAGGTACTCGGCGTCCAGCTCGGCCTCCGACAGCCCCGATCCCGGCCGACCCGGCGCGGTAGTACATGATCGAGGATTCCCCGTCGACCGGGTAGCCGCGCTGCACCACGAAGATGCCGGTCGGACCCTCCTCGGCGCGCACGACGCGGCTTGTGTCGACGCCATCGGTCCGTGCGGCCGCGACCAGCAGCTCGCCGAACTCGTCGGCGCCGACGCGGCTGATCCAGCCCACCCTCAGCCCAAGCCGGGCGCCGCCGATCGCGACGTTGAGCTCGCTGCCGGCGGCGTGGACGTCATACGTCCGCACCCGCCTCAGCGGCCCGCGCGTGCGGGCGCCGAACTCCACCATCCCCTCGCCGAGGGTGATCAGATCCAGGTCGGGGGCGGTGCTCACGTGCTCTCCCTGACGATCCGGTCGACGATCAGCGCGCCGCGATCCACCGCCGCATCGAAGAGGCGCCGGCCAAGTTCGGGCGTGGCGAGCGACGGCCTGCCGATCACGCCGTCCGGGCGGATCTCGTCGAACGGGCGCACCACCCTGACGGCATCTCTCGAGAACATGTGCGGATCGGGCCAGGTCGGGGGCGTTCCGCCGGCCGGGATCGCCGAGTCACGCACGAGGTGGGGGTGAAGGTGCTGCATGAGCGAGGTCTCGAGCGCGCAGGCGTGCCCGCAGGCGCTGGCGGCCGCTTCCCCGAGCTCGTCGACGACCACGTCCTCGAGCAGCTGCCAATAGGTGAAGGCGTACGCCCTGACCCCGTCGCCGGCGAGCTCCGTCAGCGCCACGTCGAGCTGCGCACGATTGCCGCCGTGCGCGTTCAGCAGCACCGCCGTGAGGCCCGCCCGCGCGAGCGACCTGCACACGTCGACGACGATCCCGACGAACGTCTGCGTGCTCAGGCTGATCGTCCCCGCGAAGGCGCTGTGGTGCGACGAACAGCCGAGCTCGAGCGCCGGTGCCAGCAGCGTGCCAGGCGTGCGTGTCACGATCGCCTCGGCAACAGCCGTTGCGAGCAACGTGTCGGTCTCGAGCGGCAGGTGGGGCCCGTGCTGCTCGGTCGCCCCGACGGGCACCACGACGACCCGCTCCGGTCCGGACTCCAACTCGGCGCTCGTGAGCGCCGCCAAGGGTGACGCGTCGCCGCTCATGTCGCCGCCGCCATCGCGACCTCGCGATCCTCGAGCCTGCGGCGCAGTAGCTGGATGCCGGCGTCGACGACGAGCGCTAGCCCGATGATCCCACCTCGCCAGAGGTCGAGGCTGGAGGCGTCCGCGCCCGACGCACGCAGGGTGGTCGTGATCAGGGCGATGATCACCGCCCCGACGAGCGTCCCCCAGACCGTCCCGCGCCCACCGAAGATGCTGGTGCCACCCAGGACCGTCGCGGCGATCGCGTCGAGCAGGAGGCTCACGCCGCCGATGTTCGGCGCCACCACGCCCGAACGACCCGCCAGGAGCACCCCCGTGATCGCCGTCAGCAGCCCGGCCAATAGGTACACCATGACGAGGTGCCGGGCCACGGGCACGCCCGACAGCCGCGCCGCATCCGGCTCTCCGCTCCCGAGCGCGTAGGTGCGCATGCCGAAGCGCGTCATCCGCAGCAGGATGGCGACAACGAGCGCTGCCCCCGCGGCGATCACGATCGGGAACGGGATCCCCGCGAGCGAGCCGGTGCCGATGCGCAGCAGCGTCGGGTCGCTCACGATCAGCGTGGCGGTCTTGGCCTCCATGAGCGTCACGCCCTGAACGGCGGTGAACGTGGCGAGCGTGGCGATGAACGCCGGAATGCGCAGTGCGCCGACGAGCAGGCCGTTGACCAGGCCCAGCCCGAGCCCGAAGGCAGAGAGCCACGACGAGTCCCTGCACGAGCGTGCTGTCGGGACCCATCGACCCGACCATCGCCACGGCGACCATCGCCACGCCGAAGCCGGCCGACAGGTCGATGCCGCCGGTGAGCAGGACCACCATCGCCCCCAGCGCCAGAATCGCGATCGGCGACGCCTGGACGACGACGTCTTTGAGGCTCGACGGCCGCACCACGCTTGGCTCGACGATCGCGACGATCGCGACGATGAGCAGCAGCAGCACGACGGGAGCGGCGCTCACGACCATCCGCTGGACGGACACGCGGCTGGCGGACGTCATGCCGCCACCGCTTCGCGGCCGAACGCGTAGGCCATGATCTCGTCCTCGGTCGCCCCGCGCTCGCGCACGGCCACCGTGCGACCCTCGTGCAGGACGACCAGCCGGTCCGCGACGCCGAGCGCCTCCGGCAGCTCCGACGAGACCATCAGGATCGCGGCGCCGCGCTGCTTGAGCTCCGAGATCAGACCGTGGATCTCCGCCTTGGCGCCGACGTCGACGCCACGCGTGGGCTCGTCGAGCAGCAGGATTCGCGGGCTGGTCGCGAGCGCCTTGCCGAGCACGACCTTCTGCTGGTTGCCGCCGGAGAGCTGGGCGACCCGCCGGCGCGGGTCCGGCGGGCGCACCCGCAGGCGACGGATGAGGTCGGCCGCCAGTTCGCGCTCCTCGGCACGCGGCACGATGCCCCAGCGGCAGGCACGGCGCAGCCACGACAGGCTCAGGTTGGCGGCGACCGACATCGAGTCCACCAATCCCGCTCCGTGGCGGTCCTCGGGGACCCAGGCCATCTCCAGCCGAGATGCCGTACGGGGCGTCAAGTCCGAGACGGGCCGGCCGTAGACCTCGATCGTGCCGGAGCTCGGCCGGGTCAACCCGGCCAGGCAGCGCAGCACCTCGCTGCGCCCCGACCCGTTCAACCCGACCAGAACCACCACCTCGCCCGAGCGGACATCGAAATCGGCGGCGTGCAGCAGGCGCCCGTCGCCGAGTCCGCGGATGCGCAGCGCCAGCTCTGCGGGCTCCGCGTCGGTATGAGGGAAGACCTGGTCGATCTCGCGGCCGACCATCATCGCGATCACCGTCGACTCGGGCGTGTCGGGCAACGGCACTTCGCCGACGAGCCTGCCATCGCGGAGCACGACCGCGCGCGAGGTCAGCTCGTAGACCTCGTCCATGCGGTGCGAGATGTACACCACGCCCATCCCGCGGTCGCGCAGGCGCCGCACCAGCCGGTAGAGCGACTCGCGCTCGCGATCACTCAGCGCCGACGTCGGTTCGTCCATCACCAGGAGCCAGGCATCCGCGCGCAGCGCCTTGGCCACCTCGACGATCTGACGCTGTCCGATTCCGAGCGAGCCGACCCGGGCGTTCGGCGAGATGTCGGCCTTCAGCTCGCCGAGGATCTCGCCCGTGCGCCGGCGCATCGCGCGACGCCGCATCAGGCCGGTCCCGGGGACACGCAGCTCGTGACCGAGGAAGACGTTCTCCGCCACCGTCAGGTCCGGCGCGAGGCTGAAGTGTTGGTGGATGACGCTGATTCCCGCTCGCCAGGCGTGCTGCGGCTGGCCGAGGGAGAGCCGCTCTCCGTCGATCAGCAGTGCGCCCGAGTCCGGCGGCTGCGATCCGGCGAGCATCTTCACCAGCGTCGACTTGCCGGCACCGTTCTCGCCCACGAGCGCGACAACCTCGCCGGCGTGGATCTCGAACGAGACGTCCTCCACGGCAACGGCCCCGCCGAAGCGCTTGCCGACCCGGTCCAGCGCGAGGGTCCGTCCCTTCGCGTCGCTTGCGGCGGCGATGCGGCGGTGGCTGCGGAGCCCGACGGCCAGGGCCCGGGGGGCGCTGCGGAGCTCGTGCAGGAGGTCCGGCCGGTGAAGCAGCACGGCGATCAGGATCAGGCCGGCGGTCACGAAGTAGGTCGTCTCCTGCGCAACATGCAGGAACGACAGCCCGGCCGAGATCACCCCCACCAGAACGGCACCCAGCACTGTCCCGGCGATGCCGCCCTCGCCGCCCGAGAGCTTCGTCCCGCCGATCACCGCCGCGGTGATGGCCGAGAACTCGAGCCCCGTGCCGGCCAGCGGCTGAGCGGAGCCGAGCCGCCCCAGCGTGATCACCGCGCCGATGCCGGCGGCCGTCCCCGCCAGCACGTACGTCGCCGCCCGCACGCTGCGAACGGGTACGAGCGAGGCCCGCGCGGTCTCCGGGTTGCCGCCGACCGCGCGTACCCAGCGCCCGAACTCCGTCCGGTTCAGCAGCCACCACCCGGCGAGCATGACCAGCGCAGCCACCACGACCGAGACCGGCACCGGTCCGACCCGGCCGTCGCCGAACCAGCTGACGGTCCCGTTGTCTATCGCCACCCCGCTGTCGCCGGCGAGCACCAGCGCCGCTCCGCTCGCGGAGGCAAGCGTGGCCAGCGTCGCCATGAACGGGCTGACGTTGAAGCCGCCGACCAAGATGCCGTTGACCACCCCGACGCCGGCGCCGGCGAGCACGACGGCGACGAGCGCCACGGGCGTTCCGGCGCCTTCGCGCAGCAGCAGCGCACCGACGACGCCCGCGAGCGCGACCGTCGAGCCCGAGGAGATGTCGAGCCCGCGACCGATGATGACCACGGTCATCGCCACCGCGACGATCGCGATGACGGAGGTCTGCTGGCCGATGTTGCGGACGTTCTCGACGCTGAGGAAGTCCGGTCGCGCGATGCTGAAGCCGGCGAAGACGACCACGATCGTCACGCCGAGCACCACCAGCGTCGGATCCTCCCTTACGCCCGTCGCCCAATCCCGGACACGGGCGTCCGCCCGGCTACGCGCCGTGCCCATCGTCTAGTCGACTCGGCCCTTCTGGCCCTGGTCCAGGTCCTCGTCAGGCGCCTCCGGACCCATCTGCTCGACGTAGTTCGTCGCCTCGACCTCGGCCTCCTCGGGGGTGATGTAGTCGAGCGTGAGGCCCTTCGACTCGAGCTCGTCGGCCGTCTCGTCGGAGGTCACGAAGAAGGTCGGCAGGTAGACGGTCTTCGGGAACTTGGCGCCGTTGAGGATGCGCGCTGCGAGCGCGATGTTCCAGTAGCCGACGCGCTCGGCGCCGGTCAGGACGTCGAGCTTGAGCGAGCCGTCCTCGATCGCCGGGTGCATCGAGAAGTCGCCGTCGTAGCTCGCCCACGTGATGTCGTCATTCCCCGCCGCCTTGGCCGCGGTCATCGCCGCGAGGCACGGCGGGTCGGTGACGCAGGAGATGCCGTCGATGTCGGGATACTGGCTCAGCACGGTCTGGGCGACGTCCGTCCCCGTCGCGGCGTCCCAGTTCGTCGCCTGCGTCGTGACGATGTCGATGCCGGGGAAGTTCTTCTCCATCTCATCCTTGAAGCCGGCCTCGCGGCTGTCCGAAACGGAGTTGCCGCGCGAACCGATCAGCAGCGCGACGTCTCCGCTGCCATCGAGCGACGTCGCCAGCACGCTCGCCTGCATCACCATGTTGTCGTAGTCGGGATAGAGCGTCTCGTACGGGTATGGATCGTCGACGTCGTTGGCCATCATGATCACCGGGATCCCAGCGGCCTTCGCCTTCGTGATTGCCGGCGCGATCCCCTTGTCGTCGACCGCGTTGATCAGGATCGCGTCGACCTTCTGTGCGATGAAGTTCTCGACGACGCCGATTTGCTTCTCCAAGCTGCCGTCGGCGGATTGGAAGCTCGCCTCCACGCCGTAGTCCTCCGCCGCCTCCAGGCCCGCCTCGCGCATGCTCACGAAGAACGGGTTGCTGAGGTCGATCATCGAGACGCCCAGCTGGAATTCGCCTTCCGCGCCGGAGTCGCTGGACGCCTCCGCGCCTGTGTCGTCGTCGCTGCTGCCACAGCCAACCCCGGCGATCAGCACCGCGACGATGGCGAGTCCGGCTACGAGACGTCGTACCAACATCTTCTCCTCCTAAAGGTGTTCTACTGTGCAGAACAGCGTTCTAATTATATATCAATGCGGCATTGAGCGCACTGCGGCTACGGCGGCCACGTAGCGCTCGGCGCGCTCCTGCAGCAGCCCGGTGTCGCGCGCCTCGATCGCGTCCGGCGGGCACAGATCGCCGGACGCGCCGACTGCGATCGCGCCGGCGGCCAGCCATTCGCCGACGGTGCTCGCGCTGACGCCGCCGGTCGGTACGAACGCGAGATCGGGAAACGGGCCACGCAGCGCGGCGAGCAGCGTCGGGCCGCCGAGCGACGCGGGAAACAGCTTCATCAGCGAGCAACGCCGCGCGGCCCGGGCCACTTCGGTCGGCGTGAACACGCCGGGCAGCGCCGGCACGCCCAACCGCTCGGCGGCGTCCAGCACCTGGTCGTCGAGGCCCGGCGACACCAGGAACCGGGCGCCGGCGCGGACCGCGGCGTCGGCCTGGTCCGCCGTCAGCACCGTGCCCGCCCCGACCAGCAGCGACTCGTCCGCCGCCAGCTCGGCGATGGCGCCGGGCGCGTCGGGCACGGTGAAGGTGACCTCGACGGCGGTCACTCCTCCAGCGGCAAGCGCGCGAGCGGCTGCGACAGCGCGCTCCGCCGAGCCGGCGCGCAGGACGGCCACGACGCCTCGGGCCGCGAGCTCCGCGCGCAGCTGCTCGCCTGTCACGCCGCCTCCGGCTGCTCGACCCGCTCGACCTGACCGCTCGCCAGGGAGCGCAGGATCGCGTCGTTGACCGCGGCTGTGCTGACCGCGTCGTCCACATCCATGAGGAACGGCTGGTCGCGGATCACGGCGACCGCGAAGTGGCGCAGCTGGTCGGCGAGGTCGCCGGTGATGCGCCCGTTCGCCTCCGGCCAATGCAGCGCGTCCGGTAGCTGCCAGCCCGCGCTCGAATGGATGCGCAGGCCATGGTCGCGGACGTCGATCTCTAGCGCTCCCTCGGTGCATACGACCGTCGTGACAGCGTTGACGGGGCTCGGCGTGTCCGGCCGCAGAGTCCAGCCCGCGTGCAGCTGCGCGACGGCGCCGTCCTCAAGCTCGGCGTTCGTGATGATCACGTCCTCGGCGTCGACGCCCAGCGAGGGCATCAGGCGCGACGCGGCGAACGAGGACACCCGGACGATCCGGCGGCCGGAGATCCACTGCACGAGATCGACGTCGTGGACGCCCAGGTAGAAGAGCACCGAGCTCGAGCCCCCGAGTCGGCGCCCGAGGTCCTGAACCCCGAGCCGCCCGCTGGCCAGGTGGATCAGCTCGCCGAGCCCGCCGTCGGCTACCGCCACGGCGGCGGCGGCGTAGCGCGGATCGAAGCGGAGGATGTGCGCGACCAGCAAGCGGCCGCCGCCGCTCCGCGCCGCAGCGGCGATCCGGCGGGCATTCGCAAGCGTGTCGGCGATCGGCTTCTCGAGCAACACCGCATGGCCGGCCTGAAGCAGCGCGCACGCGGTCTCGACGTGCGCGCGGTCGGGCAGGCTGACGACGAAGCCGTCGACGTCCGAGACGCCCACGAGTGGCTCGATCGAGTCGTGGAACGGCACGCCGTGCGCGTCGGCGACCGCCCGCACCGCCGGGTCGTTGTCGACGATCGCGACGAGCCGCGCCACGTCGCTATCCACGATTGCCTTGGCGTGCAGGCGGCCCATGAACCCCGCACCCACGACGGCCAAGCGGGCGATAGAATCAGAACGATGTTCCATTTTCGCCACGCCGACGATCAAATCAGACGCCGGCGAGAGTGTCAACGCGTCTGATGTGCGAGGCAGGCGGGCTATCCTGCTGAGCCCGTCGCTGCTCCCAGACCTCAGCGAAAGCGAGCCGCAGGTTGGCCACGTCGACGAGCCGTAACCCCACGCAGATCAAGTCCGTCGTCCGCACGCTGACGCTCATCGAGGCGCTCAGCGCGCACCCCGCGGGCGCCACGGTCACCGCGCTGGCGGCCGAGCTCGGGCTGCCGAAGAGCAGCGTCTTCCGGATGCTCAACACCCTGCTCGAGTTCGGCTACGTCCGGCAGGACCCAGACGACTGAGCGCTACGCGCTCGGCTCCCGCTTCCTGCACCTGGCCGCCTCGGTGAAGCACGGCTCCGACGTGCGCTCGCTCAGCCTACCCACTGCTCGTCGAGCTGAGTGCGCTCACGACCGAGACGGTGCACCTCGCGGTCCCGGTCGGGATCCACATGGTCTACACGGACAAGATCGATAGCCCGCGGGCGGTGGTGATGGCATCGCGCATTGGCGAGCGGCTACCGCTTCATTGCAGCGCGCTCGGCAAGGCCTACCTCTCGGCCATGCCACCCGACGAGCGCCGCGCGATCGTGGAGGGTCTGCCGCTCGACCGGCGCACCGAGCGAACGCTCGCCGACCCCGACGCCCTACTCGACGACCTCGAGACGTGTGCACGGCGGGGGTACGCGATCGACAACGTCGAGAACGAAGAGGGCGTGCGCTGCGTCGGCGCCGCCATTCTCGACGACCGGCACCTACCGGTCGCCGCCCTGTCGGTGTCCGCTCCGGCGTCGCGACTGTCGCTCAGCGCCGCCCGGAAGGTGGGGCCGCATTGCGCCGAGACCGCCGCCCGGGTCACCCGCGAGCTGGGCGGCACGCCGGACTGACCGCCGGCGATCGCGCCGGTCGGCGATGCATCGACGATGAATCTCCGTGCTTGCCCCGGTCTCAATTGGTGCGAGCTACTGAGGCACACGGGAATGACATGGGCAAATTGCTATGGCACACGGCTCGACGGGAGCGTTGCTGGTCGGCAGGCGAACGCAGGACGTTGAGGACCGCAATCAGCCGGGCTTCTACGGCGGCGCCTTTCGCGGACCGTTCTTCGTGCTGCGCCACGATTCACCCGCGGACCCGCCGGACGTGAAGGGCGTCGAAGGTGAGTCCCTCAACGTCGACATCGACGACGCGGTCCAAGTGGCCAAGGACGCAGCGGCCGGTGCCGATGTGGTCGTGCTGGGCGCCGACATCGCGCGGCAGTGTCTGGAGGCAGGGCTCTTGGACGAGATCATCGTCCACGTTGCCCATTCTGCTGGGCGGTGGTGTCCGCCTGTTCGCGCACGATGGAAGCGAGGGTGCCGCGTCGCTCCTCGCCTCCCGTCCGTAATCCACCATGAAAGGACATGCACATGCCAGCCGACCGACCGACCCCACATGTTCATTTGCGAGGCGAGGAGAGCGCTGGGGAGGTCTCGGTGATCGAGACGGCTCCGGCGCCGGGAGCGGGCCCGCCACTTCATCACCACGACTTCGACGAGGCGTTCTACGTCATCGAGGGCGCGCTGACCTTTCGGCTTCGCGACGACACCATCGTCGCCGGGCCCGGTGACCTCGTCTTCGCACCTCGCGGGGTTCCGCACACATTCGCGAACCTGGGCGACAGTCCCGCGAGGCAGCTGATCGTCTGCACGCCCGCCGGCTTCGAGCGTCACTTCGCTCGCATGGCTGCCGAGCGCCAGGGCCAAGCGCCGCCCGAATGGGCTCAGCAGCCGATCCCTGAGGTCACCAAAGTCGGGCCGCCCCTCACGGAACGATGAACACGTTGGCTTGACCTGTCGCCCACGGGCGGGCATCATCCGCCGCCAATGTCGGCGGGTAGGCCCTTAGCGGGGGGGGCTGCGACGGCCCTTTGGGGTGCTCGCGATTGCGGCGCTCGCGATCTGCGCTGCCGCCGCGCCCGCCCACGCGAGCGAGGCGCCCCCCGGGCGGATCATCGGCGGCACCCCGGTGGGCGTCGACGCGTTCCCGTGGCAGGTGGGGGTCGCCTTCAATGACGCCTACTGGGCGGGCACAGAGGCGCAGCGGTTCGCCTGCGGCGGGACGCTGGTCGCGCCGACGGTGGTGATCACCGCTGCCCACTGCGTCTACGACCGGCCGATTGTCGGGGCAGGGTTCAATGCCGCGGGCCAGTTCGAGGTCTTCTCAGGGCGCACGACGCTGTCCTCGGGCGCGGCCAGGTGATCGACGTCGGCGAGATCCTCCATCTCGCCAAGGACGCCGGCGGCGCACCGGTACTTGAATCGGGCTCGGGGCCGGACCTCGGGCCTGAGCTGTTCGACACGACGGACTACGACTGGGACATCGCGGTGCTCTTCCTCCGCGGCCCAGTCACGGTCGCGGCCCCGGTGCTGATCGCGGGCGCGGACGAGGCTCAACCTGGTCGGCGCGGCGACGCGGCGTGACCAGCGGGTGGGGCGCCGTCAATCAGACCGGCCCGTTCGAGGTCTCCGATCAGCTCGTCGCCGTATCGGTCCCGATCGTCGCCGACCGCAAGTGCCGGAGGCTCCTGTCGTCGAACTTCAACCGCCGCTCGGACGTCTGTGCCGCCACACTGCCCGGCGGCGGCCACGGCCACTGCTTCGGAGACAGCGGCGGGCCGCTGGTGGTGCCGGTCGAGGTCGGGACCGAGGCGGCCTGGCGGCTCGCGGGCGTGGTCAGCGCGGGTGGCACGGAGTCCGACTGCGCGCCGCCGGGGCCAGCCCGATCTTTACGAGCGCGTGGCTGGCAAGCCGACGCGGTCGGCGATCGCCGCGCTCACGCCGCTGATCGGCGCCAGCGTCGTCGGCTCCGGCGCTCGGCCGCTAGCGCCGCCGCGGACGAAGATCAAGCGCCATCCACCGCGGAAGTCGCACAGCGCGACGGCCAAGTTCAGGTTTGCCGCCGGCGAGCCGGCGACCTTCGCCTGCAAGGTGGACAACAATCCCTGGGAGCCGTGCGGAGCCACGTTCAGGAAGCGATTCGCCAGCGGCCGTCATCGGATCAAGGTCAGGGCCACGGACTCGCTCGGTCAGGCCGACCCAAGCGCCGCCCGATTTCGCTGGCGGGTGAAGCGGCACTGAGCGCGCCGCCGGGCTCCGGGCGTTCGCCATGCCGGAGGAGAGACTCGGAGGCAGTAGCTCGGTCGAGCAGCTCCTGGGTCGCGTATTCACGTCCGAGATCGCGAAGCCCGCTTCAGCTCGCTCGGCTAGAGCGCTCCAGGTTCAGCCGAAGTCGGGCGGAGGGGTGGCCTGGCCCGCCGTGTTGGAACCCCAGCAGACGACGATTCCGTCGGTCTGCGTTCCGCACGTGAACGACTGGCCTGCGGCTACCGCCGTGTACGTGCCCGGCGGCGGCGTAGCTTCCCCGTCATCGTTGTCGCCCCAGCAGGCGATCGTCGCGTCGGTCTTGATTCCGCACGTATGCTCGAAGGCGGCGCTCAATGCCGTGAATCTGCCGGCCGGCGGGGTTGATTGTCCTTCGACATTGCTTCCCCAGCAGACCACGGTCCCTACAGGCTCGATCGCGCACGCGTGACTGACGGCGGTACTGACCGCTGCAAAGGCCCCCGCGGGCGGGACCGCTTGACCCGCGCTGTTGGAGCCCCAGCACGCGAGCCTGCCGTTCATTCTCACGGCGCAATTGAGATTGTGCCCGACGTCGACGGCGGTGAAGGCTCCCGTCGGCGCATTGGTCTGACCGAAGTTGTTGAGTCCCCAGCAGGCGACGGTGCCGTTGGACTTCAGTCCGCAGCCGTGGTTTCCGCCGGTGCCCAAGGTGACGAAGCTGCCGGCGGGAGGGCTCGCCTGACCGGTGTCGTTGTTGCCCCAGCAGGCGACCGCGGCGTTTCGCTGCAACCCACACGAGTGGATCCCAGCGGCGCTGACCGAGGAGAAGATGCCCGCCGGTGGCGTCGCCCGCCCGAAGCCGTCGCTGCCCCAACAGGCCAAGGAACCGACGGTCTCCACACCGCACGCGTGGCCGGTGCCGGCGCTCACCGCGGGTCCGCTGAACTGGCCTGCCGGCGGGGTCGCCTGTCCGTCCGCGTTGTTCGGACCCCAGCATGCGACGCGGCCGTTGGTCTTGACGCCGCAGCTGTGGCTCTCGCCGACGCCGACCAGCGTGAAGGCGCCGGCCGGTGGCGTCGCTCGCCCGCCGTTGTTGTTCCCCCAGCAGGCGACTACGCCGCTGATGCGGATCCCACAGCCGTGGAGGCTGCCTACGCTCACCGATCTGAAGTTGCCCGCGGGTGGGTTCGAAACGCCGTCGGTTGTCGATCCCCAGCAGGCGATGGACCCGTTCGATCGCACCCCGCACATGTTCCCCTGGCCGGCGCTGAGCGAGCGAAAGGCCCCCTCCGGCGGGTTCCCTTGGCCGAAGAGGTTGGAACCCCAACAGGCGACGGAACTGTTGAATCTCAGCCCGCAGATGTGGGCGCCACCGGCGTGCAGAGCCTTGAACTGACCCGATACGGGAACGATCTGACCGAACAGGTTCTGGCCCCAGCAGGCGGCGGTCGCGTTCAGTCGCAGCGCGCAGTTGAAGTTGCCGCCGACGGCGACGGCTGTGAAGGTGCCCGCAGGTGGCGTCGCCTGGCCTTGCTCGTTGCTGCCCCAACACGCGAGCGTGGCGTCGGTGCGAAGTCCGCAGCTGTGGTCGAGCCCGGCGCCCACCTGCGAGAACGTGCCCGCCGGCGGCGTCGCCTCGAACTGGTCGTTCTCTCCCCAGCAGGTCAGCGTGGCGTTCTTCTTGATCCCGCAGCTGTGGCCGGAGCCGCCGTCGATGGCGCCGACGACGGTTTCGGCGGGCGTCGTCGTCAGCGATCTTCCCGCCTCGCCGATAGACGGCGCGGCGGCATGCGCTGTGGCCGCGAGCGAGACGGCAGCTGCGAGGACGGCGAACGAGGCGGCGCAACGACCGGGAAGGTCGAGGATCCTCCGGTGCCCCGATCGGGGCGTGGCTCGATCCATCGGTAGCACGATGGGCGAACCTACCACCGCCTCTGCGGCAAAGCAAAGCGGGCTTTTGAGGAGCGGCGGCTGAGATACGTCTGAGTCATACGGCTCTACGAAGGTCTCGAGCCTGCCATAGCTCCCCCGGCTCATGTCGGCGAGGTCCTCGCCTCGCCCATCGCGGTCACGCGGGATCGTTCATCAGCTTGTCCACACCTCGTCGCGGCGGGCGCGTGATTCGAAGTTGACGACCGCAGCCGTCAGCAGCGCGTCGCGTTGCTCCTGTTGAGGTCGCTATGCCCGCACCCTTCGGGACGTTCTGCTCCATGTGTGCAGCGTGTTGCCCTAGGCGTTGCCTCAAAGCGGCCTTTCGGCCTTGGCACTGCGCGACACCATGAGAAAGTCCCGCATTAGCGAGGCTTTCGGGCGATGCCGGAGGAGGGACTCGAACCCCCGACACGCGGATCATGATCGGTTCCAGCGAGCCTAATCTGGCTTATTCAAGCCAACTAGAGGTGGTGTCGGTCCTCCCAGCTACGCACGAACGGATGAGTTCGGTGCGCGGAGGCGCTTGCGCTAGGAGCAGCCGCCGCCGTTGATCTGCGGGTGCCCGCCGACCGGCCAAGACACGCCGAAGCTGGCGCACGCACCCAGCAGGCGCCCGCCGCCGTTGATCTGCTGGCCCTCGGACATCGCGCCGACCACAGGACCCGCGTATCGATAGAACGGACCCCGGTCGACCCTGTAGAAGGCGCCGTTGCGCTGGACCCAGGCCCAGGTGTCTTTCGGGACCGAGTGCCAGCGCCGAACTGTGGCGACGCAGACGCGGTACCGCTGGCGCTGGTTTTGCCACTGGTAGTTGACCGAGACGCTGCCAACCTGCGTTGTCCCGGGTCCGTTCCGATAGAGGGGGAAGTCGTTCAGATGAGCGAACGTACCGTCGAACTTGTTGCTGCAGAGGGATGTACCGTTGTCATGACTGGCCTGAGCCGCCGGCGGCAAAGCTAGGCCGGCCAGCGCCAGGGCCAGAACTGCTCCGGCGATCGAGACCGATCGCGACCCTCCGGTCGCTCGGGTCCGGTCTCGTCTCCGCCGCATCGCCGCGCTCATTACCGGGCGATACCCAAACGAGTCGCTTTCGAACCCGCATACGCGGTAGCCCATGAGCCCAAACCGAGTCGCCCCAAGCCGGTGCCGCCCAACCGGGTGTCGATTTCACAACCGGCGCTCACGCTAGGAAACCCGCTCCGGTAGCAGCTTTGACGGATGCCGGAGGAGTGACTCGAGCCCGACACGCGGATTATGATTTCGCCCCAGAGGTCATCGGCGGAGATCCGATCCCGCTTGTTCATGCGGCTTAGCTCACCTGAGTTTGCGCCATATCTGATGAGTTCGGGACACATTCGGGACACAATCTGTCGGGACGGCGAGATACTGTTGCGGCGTATCTCAGCTTGTTGACCTCCGTCCGGCGCCGGTTAGCGGGCACAGCTTCCGGATCTCGAGAAAGTCCGGCGGCCGATGGATGGCGAAGTGGAGGGATGGCGCGGGCCAGCATCAGCGGGGTCCTCGGGAAGGTTTGGAGTAGGCGTGGCCGCCCGCAGGCGGGCTATCTGACAAAGCAGGGTGCCCAGGGCGAGCTCGACGCGATTCTCGCTGAGGCACGGCGTGGGCAGCTGATCTCACCGAGCAGGCCGGTCGCCGGAGCGACTTTCGCGGACGCGGCCGAAGAGTGGCTGCGCTACAACGAATACGACCGGAAGCACCGCCCCTCGACGGTGAGGGACTATCGGATCGTCGCCGACAAGGTCCTGGTGGCGGCGCTGGGCGCTGCGCCACTCGAGGCGATCACGGCGGGTCATATCGACGTCTTTCGTTCCCGCCTCGTCGCCGAGGCTCGGCTCTCGGCGAGGACGATCAACAAGTACCTCGCGCTGATCCACGGCATCTTGAAGCGGGCACAGCGTGTGTACGGCCTCTCGGCGAACGCGGCGGCGGGGGTCGAGCGTGAGCCAGCGCGGCGCTCCGGCGACTTCGAGGTTCTGTCGGCGTCCGAGGTCGAGGCGTTGGTACGGGCTGCGGGTTCCAAGCAAGACACGGCATTGTCGCGACTGCCGCCTACGCCGGGCTGCGACTTGGCGAGCTTCGCGCGCTGCGCTGGCGTGACATCAACTTCTCCAATCGGCTGATCCACGTGCGCCGGTCCTACGTGCAGCGCAAGGAGGGCGCACCGAAGTCCGGACGGGTGCGACGCGTGCCGATGATCGATCAGGTTGCGCGTGTGCTCGACAGTCTGAGCCGTCGCGATGACTTCACCGGCGACGAGGATCTCGTGTTCTGCAACGAGCTCGGCGCCCACTTCGACGACTCCGCGTTTCGCCGGCGTTTCTACGCCGCGCGCAAGCGAGCCGGGCTCAGGCAGATCCGGTTTCACGATCTGCGCCACACCTTTGGAACGCTGGCAGTGCCGGTGTTCCCGCTGTCGGATGTGAAGGCGTACATGGGACACGCGGACATCGCCACGACGATGGTGTACGTGCACCACGTACCGCAGGTTGACGCAGCCGAGCGGCTGTCTACCGCGCTTAACGCTGCCGCGGGCGCCGGGATGGAGGAAGGCTCCTCGGCGGCGAAGCGCCTGGGGTAGCCCCTGCGCTTCTATCTAGCCGTTCTTCTTCTGCGTCTTCTCGATCGCCTTGGCGATGTCGGACGCCTGCTGACCGTAGGCGCTGACCCGCTCGGCCGCCGCCTTGACCGAGTCGAGATCGAGCTTGCCGAGGTTCGGCATCGACGGGCTGCCGAGCCGCTTCAGCGGGTTTTTCGACCACTTGGCGTCGATGCGGCTCTTGATCAGCACGCCGGCCGCCACCCCGGCGAGGGCAGTGCCGCCCGCGATCAGCGGGCCCTTCGCCTTTGAGGCGGCCGTGGCGATCGAGCTGCCGGCGGATTTCGTTTGGTCGATCGCGGCGTCGGTCAGCGACGGCGGCTTGGGCTGGCTGCGCGGCTTCGACCGCGAGGTCGAGCCGGTCCGCTTCGAGCTCGAGCTCGAAGTCGTTCGCTTCGCTGCTGAGCTCTTGCTCGCGGTCGAGCCGTTGGCCCGGGAGCCGTTGCGGCTCGTTGACTTCTTTGTCGTTGATCTGGTCGTTTGCGCCATATCCGTGTCTCTCTCCTGTACGCGTTGTCAGCTTTTGTCGAGCTCTACGCGCGCAGCAAGCGGTAGACGAGAATCCCCGTCATCCCCCCGGCCACAACGCCGGCGGCCGCCGCCTTCATCGGGCCCGGGCGGTTGCCCTTGAGCCGTTCGAGCGCGGTCTGTCGTAGGTCTTGCATCCGTTCCTGCCTAGCGGCGCTTGGCCTTTGCGCGGGCCGGGGACTTGCTCGACCGAGCGGCCGCCTTTTTCGGCTTCGCGGGAGCTCGCCGCGTGCGCCCCGAGTTGGTCGAGGTCCGCCGCTTCGCCGGGCCCTTGATCTCAGAGACCGGAATCTCGTCGTGGGCGACATCGGTGGCCAGCTGCGGCAGCAGGTCGGCGATGAACGTCGCCATCCGCTCCTCCTGGGTGCGAATGTCGCGGGCCAGCTTCGCCGTCTTCGTATCGCCGACCGAGGTCGCGAGCGCGTCGATCACCGTGTAGGTAGCGATCTCCTCGGCCTCCTCGCGGTATTCAGCGCGGGCGTTGTGGAGCATCTTCGATTGCTCCCCTGAGCCCCGGGCGAGGTGCAGCGGCCCCTGCGCCGCCGCCTTCGCCTTGCCGACGACACCCTTGACGCTCTGGGCGGCCTTGGTCGCGCCCTCCGGACCCGGAAGCGAGATCGTCTCGGCGGTCCCGCCGAGCTGCTTGATCCGGCTGGCGACCTTCGTCGCATGCGACTTGGTCTCCTTGAGGTGCTGGCGCAGTCGTTTCTCGTAGTCGGCGCGGGTGGTCACCTCAAGATGGGCCTCGAGCGCGACTTCGAGTTCGCGCTCCTTGGCGTAGGCCTCGTTGAGCAGTTGAACCAGCTTCTCCTCCCTGGTGGTTTGGTCAGGCATTCAGGTCCTCCCTGGGTTCGTGGGTGGTCGTCACCGGCGTGGCAGCAGTCGGCCGGCCGGTTCACCGATCGCGAGAGGTCAGTCCTTGGAGGACGACCTCGATCGGCGAGCGTTTGTGATTCCTCGCGCCCGCCACCCCTTCGCGAACGGTCCGGATCTCGCTCGCCAGCTCCCCAACGCGTTCGCCGAAGCTGCCGATCTGCTTCGCCGCTTCGGCGAGGTT
Source organism: uncultured Solirubrobacterales bacterium (assembly GCA_963729065.1). Taxonomy (GTDB): domain Bacteria; phylum Actinomycetota; class Thermoleophilia; order Solirubrobacterales; family 70-9; genus WHSW01. The sequence goes on along the minus strand of CAVSMS010000002.1, from coordinate 24,798 downwards.
CTGCGACGCAGGCTTCTTCGCTGAGCGGCCGGCGATCAGACCGCCAACCAGCCCCGCGGCCGCCGCACCGGTAGCGATCGCCGGCACCTTGAGCTTGCTCGCGAGCGATTCATCCGCCGCCGCCTTGGCCCGCGATCCCGAGCCTGGCTTCGACGACATGGGAGCGCGCCCATTAGTCGAAGCCCGCTTGCGCGTGCTCGCCGCTAATGAGCGCTTCTTGGTGGTGGCGGCCGATCGGCTCGACGCCCTCTTCGTCTGTTGGGCCATCCGGCCCCCTTTCGAATTAGTGCTCTACAGCACGTACCCCCGCAAATAGCGCGTAACCGCAAACCCGGTCGCGAAATCGATAGGGGACATAACGCCAGAAACCGCGTAGAGGCTCGTGCGATCCCGGATAAGGAGAGACCGCATGCCTGACGAGAAGGACGAAGGGTCGGCGGACGAGGAGACGATCCCGAAGGCGTCGCTTCACACTCACAGTGAGGGGCGCGAGGAGGAGATCGAAGGCGAGATCGGAGGCGGCTCCGGCGAGGACCAGGAGGCCGACGACGTGGAGAAGACCGGCGGCGCGACCTCCGGAGGGCCAAGCGGCGCCTGCGGAGCGATCAGACCCCACTGAGTAGAACGACTCCGACGCCTTAGCTGCAGCTACTCATGACGTTGTTCGCAGCTCTGCGAACTGAGCTGCGGACGGTCCGTGGCCGAGCGTGAGGTTGAGATCCGCAACTGGTCGAGGTCTTCCGCCAGCGGTTCTTCGCGTTAAGTGCGGCGGGTGTCCGTTCGGCAAAGGGCTCTAGGGAGTTGGAGAGCTAGAGCCTTTAGGTCGCGGGAACCGCTTCTCCGCCTGGAGGCAAGTTGTCCGACTCGCTACGCATCGCTGGGCCTTCACACAACAGGACGCGGATTTCCCCGATTCCCCGATGATGAGCGGGGACCGACGTCAAACAAGGAGCGGGCGTCCGAGCCTCAATCACCGCTGCTCACGGGATCAGGGATCTGGCTCGCATTTGCTGGGGCGAGCCGGAAGTATTCGACGGCGTAGGGTGGGTCAAGGCTTGTCATGCTCGTGAAGGCTTGGACCCGTCGTCCTGTAGCGCGCTCGACTGCAGCCGTGAAGACCTCTTGCGCCGCTTGCTGGTAGAGGCTCCTAAAGAGCAACACGTTGTCCGCCTCACCGCGCTCGATCAGGAACCGCTCGATGGGCAGGAGCTCAATTTGGTCGAGCGTGACAACCACCTCATCGTCGTGAACGTGCGCCCAAGACCGGCGCGCCCCTGAGCCATGCGCCTCGCGGTGGATGCGCGTGATCTCTTCCTCGACTTGCCGCTCGACCGACCGTTGGTCTGGTTGCTGCAAAATGCTCCCGTCTTCGGTCTCCCCGCACGGCTCTACCCGTGCGATGAGCTCTGAACCGCGGCGGCAGGGGTCATGAGCACGGAGAGCTCGGATCGAATACTCGCCAAGCACCATCGCCGGTTTCTTGGGCACCTCCTGTATCCGCATCGCGCGTGATTCTGTGCAGGCTCGCGCGTACAAGCGAGCCGTAGTCGCGCGGGTCGCCAATCGCTCGCGCCGGGCAGGGTTAGGCGCGAGATCGGAGGCAGACCCTGGGCCTTACCCCGTTGCCTCCTCGACCCCGCGTGGCTGACGCGGGTCCCCGTCGATGTTGAATGGTGAGGAGCGGGGACTGTCGAGGAAGTCTGTGCTCGCCTTCCGGAACCGCCGGCGCGCGTCGAGCGCTGCCCGCGGGGTCACGGCATCACCGAGGATCCTGCCGCAGTTGGCGCAGTGATCGATCTGCGCCCATCCGCTGAAGGTCAGGGTCAAGGAATCGCCGTGGGGGCAGCGATGCGGGGTCATCGGGCCAACAGGTTGCGAGCCTCGGTCTGATCAAGGCTGTGGACGGCTTCGACCCCCACCGCGGGCGCCCCTTTACGGCCTAAGCCCCCTCCTGGCCAGTCGCGTCGTGCGTCGGTGCACCCACCGGTTTGGATTCCGGCGAGCCGGCGCCGTAGACAGATCGTGAGCACCGCAAAGGAGCTCACGCCAGGAACTCCGACTGCCAGTTGTGAAAGGTCGCCTCCCAAGAAGTCGGAGTAACGATGTAGCTGAACCAGCTGACCGGCGACTCGTGATGACTGGCCTGCCGGTCGTTGAACTCGCTCCAACCGGTCGCCGACTGCGCAAACCAGCAGGCGAAAAAGACGACACCCATGGCCAGGATCAACGAGTTCGCGTAAACGGCCTCGCGCATGTCCTGGGCGCGAGCCCACCGGTGGAATCGACATCGGCATGGCTGCCCACCTTCTGCTCCTTGTCGGATCCGGTGCGGCCTTGTCGAGCTCCTTCGACTCGGGTGAGCCTTCTGGAGGACGAGAGTGGCGAGCGCGAAGAGCGCGAAGAGCGCGAAGAGCGCGAACTGCAAGTACTCGGATTGCCAGTTCTCGGGTGACCCCCTGATCAGCTTCCTGCGCTAGCTCAGTTCATCGCACTTTGGCCTCGGATGTTCGCCGTGCTCGACCTGTTCCTAGTTGAAGAGGCGCGGAACTTATCGCCGTTCTCCTGCGACATTACCCAGGCATATCCCGCCCCTGAACCTGAATCCGCGACCGCTCCCGGTACCGTTCTGATGCAGACTGCGGGCGTCCTGGCCAGGGTCGATGCCGAGGTCGATGTCGCCGAGCCCGCCGGTTCCCTACAACCCGCCGGGCCCTGAGCCCTCAGTCGTCGGATTCGCCGCTCACATTTGAAGGATCGTCTTCGCCGACGGCAGCGCCGCCAGGACCGCCAGACGTTGAGCCGCCGGTGTTCTCTGCGCTCTCGGCATCGCGATCTTCTCCTTGGCCGCCACCGATCTCGCCTTCGATGTCCTCCTCGCGGCCTTCGCCGTGAGCATGTAGTGATGTTCTGGGAATTGTCTCCTCGTCCGCTCCGGTCTTGTCCTTCTCGTCAGGCATAGGGCCTCTCTTTTCGGTTGACGGTGCTCTACCCGTAATGGCCGGAGCTAATGCGGGTAGTGGCTCGGGAACAGGCGCTGGCATTCGCCGGCGTCGAGTCAGGAGGTCGCGATGGACGACGAGCACACCGGCGAGCAAGAGCGGAGCGAATCCGACCGGAAGCACGACGAAGCGCAGAGCGAGCAGGCCTCCAAGTCTTCCGACAATCCCGACGTCGGAAAAGGCACCGGTGAAGGAGACGGCGGCCTCGGCAGCCAGACCGGCGCGCTCGGCGGCGGCGAGCCGGTGGAGCCCGACGAACCGGGCGGCACGCGGACACCGCCTGATCAGCTTCATCCGCACGGAGAGTCAGGTCGCTAGCCCACGTCGCCGACCCTTCTCACCTGGGCCCTGCGGGGACTCCCGGCGGCATCACCGCAAGCGATCGGTTGCGGTCTAGTCGAGCGCCTCGCTCGCGCGCGCGCCGTTCTTCGTGCTCGGTTGATCTACGTCGTCGGCACGGTCAAAGCGTGCCCTCAAGACCTGAGTCTCGAGCCACCCAGGCGTGCAGTCGAACCAACAAACGCCCGGCCCCGAGTCGGCCGCCTCTTCGTCCTGAGTCCGTGCGAAGACGGAGCGGATGGCTCTTGAACGAGGCCGAAGCGCGGCGCAAGGGCGGCCCGGACTGATCGTGCTCGGAGCCCGTTGGTGGAACGGCGGGGCGGGGTGCCGGCTCTTTGGGACCGCGTGGCGGGTAGCCGGACCCGCCGAGGGTAGGACCGGGATATGCGAGTGGTTGTCGTCGGCGGAACCGGGAATGTCGGTAGCGCAGTCGTCCGCGCGCTGAGCCTCGACGACGGGATCGATGAGATTGTCGCCGTAGCGCGCCGCATCCCGACGCTGCGGCTCACGAAGGTGAACTGGCGGGCCGCCGACGTGGTCACGAGTGAGCTCGGCCCGCTGTTCGCCGGCGCGGACGCCGTCATCCACCTCGCTTGGGCGATCCAGCCATCGCACGACGCGGCGGTGCTGGAGGCGGTCAACGTCGGCGGCAGCAAGCGTGTCTTCGAGGCTGCGGCCGACGCCGGCGTTGGGGCCGTGATCTACGCTTCGTCGGTTGGCGCCTACTCGCAAGGTCCGAAGGACCGTGCCGTCGACGAGAGCTGGCCGACCGACGGGATCCCGTCGCTTTTCTACTCGCGCCACAAGGCGGAAATCGAACGCTACCTCGACGCATATGAGGCACGAAACTCCCACCTCCGCCTCGTTCGTCTCCGCCCCGGACTGATTTTCAGCCGCGAGGCCGCGGTCGGAATCCGCCGACTCTTTCTCGGCCCCCTGTTTCCGGGCTGGGCAGTTGGCCGGGAACGACTTCCGGTCGTCCCCGACCTTGCATCGCTTCGCTTCCAGGCTGTCCATAGCCACGACGTCGCGGAGGCCTACCGGCTCGCGCTGCACGCTGACGTCGGAGGAGCGTTCAATGTCGCCGCAGAGCCGGTCCTGGACCCGGCCGAGCTCGCCCGCCTGCTCGGGGCTCGCCGGGTCCCCGTCCCGGCAGCGCGTTGCGTACCGCCGCCGAGGTCACCTGGCGTCTACACCTGCAGCCGACGCCGCCCGGGTGGCTCGACCTCGGGCTCTCAGTGCCGATCATGTCCACTGCCCGCGCCCGCGAAGTTCTGGGCTGGAAGCCGGCGCACGATTCGAACGACGCGTTGATCGAGCTCCTGGCCGGATTGCGGGAGCCCGACGGGTTTCCCACTCCGCCCCTGGATCCCGGGACGAGCGGACCGGCACGCTGGCGCGAGTTCGCCACGGGCGTTGGCTCGAGGGTCTGAGCGTCACGCCAACTAGCGAAAGGAGCTGCGATGGCTGAACACAGGGGAGAGTTCGCGGTCGTGACCGGGGCGTCGAGCGGGATCGGATTCGAGCTGGCTCGTGTGCTCGCCGAGGAGGGATACGACCTGCTAATCAACGCCGAGGATGAGGGGCTCGAGAGCGCGGCAAGCACGCTTCGAGCCGGTGGGGCAAACGTGCGAGGCGGTCCGCGAAGATCTCGCGAGCCCTCAGGGCGTTGAGAGCCTTCACAGTCGCATCGCGGCTACTGGCCGCCGCGTTGACATCGCTGTGCCTCAACGCCGGTGTCGGCGCCGGCGGCGACTTCGCTCGCCGAGACCGAGCTCGAGAAGGAGCTGCGGCTCGTCGACCTGAACGTGCGGTCGACTGTGCACCTGGCCAAGCTGCAGCTGCGCAGAGATGGTCGCGCGCGACCAGCGGACGGATCCTGTTCACGTCCTCGATCGCGTCCACGATGCCGGGCAGCTTCCAGGCCGTCTACAACGCCTCGAAGTCGTTCGTGCAGTCCTTCGCCTTGGCGTTGCGCAACGAGCTCAAGGACACGGAGATTGCAATCACGTCACTGATGCCCGGCCCCACGGAAACGGAGTTCTTCGAGCGCGCCGACATGCTCGACACCAAGGTTGGCGCCGCCGATAAGGACGATCCGGCCGAGGCCGCACGTCAGGGCTATGAGGCGCTTATGGCTGGCGATGAGCGTGTCGTCGCTGGCTCGCTCAAGAACAAGGCTCCAGGTCGGTCGTCGGGCAAGCTGATGCCTGACCGCGCGAAGGCCCAAATGCACCGCAGGATGGCCGAGCCCGGATCGGCCGGTAAGGACTGACCGCTAGTCCTTTGCCTTGACTTCCTCGGGTCGGCTTCGGTGCCTCCCGTCACCGGTTATACGGGCCGTGATCCCGCCCGGGCGCGGGATCGGCGTCCTGTCGCGACGCAGCGATTCAGGGCGCCAGCCGCGGGTAGCCCTGCAACGCAAACTACGTCAGGAGAGATGATGTGGGGCACGTGGTTCGGAATTACGATCGGTGGAGTGCTCGTGGTCCTGCTGGTGATCGCGATCGCCTTCGGTACCTCGGCGTTGCTGTTCCCCGTGCTCGCCGCGGCCGGATCATGGTCTTCGTCGCGATCGGGTACGGCCTCAAGTCGGCGACCCCGGGACGCAGCCTCGATGCTTCGAAGCAACCGGATCCTGTGCGCGATGCCGCCCCCGCTTCAGGCGAGGGGTCTCCGCCTCCGGGCGGGTCGACGAGCCGCGTCTAACAGACTCACAGCTGGTTGCGGACTCCGGCCTCCGAGTCGAGCCCGCCGCTCTGGCGCGCCAGGTCGGTGCCGCTGCCGCGCCGCGGCCGAGCGGTAGCACGGTGGCCCCGAGGGCGTCCTCGTGCGTCATCGCCAGCGCCGCATAGACGCCCAGGGCGCAGAGGAGGAGCCCGACGATCCCGGCGATGTGCTGCCACGAGCTCGCGGCCGAGAGCTCGTAGGCGCCGGTGAGCATGAACCGCAATCCGGCCGTGCCGAGCACCGCCGCCGGGATCAGCTTGCTCGCCAAAGCCGCGGACGCCGGCACCCACATCGCCAGCCCGGCCATCAGCAGGAAGAGACCGAGCGCGTCGCTGGCGGCCCCGGCCGGGGAGGCGAGCGTGATCAGTCCGATCGAAGCCAGGTGCCGCTGAGGGCCCCCATGCCAGTGCCGGCGACGACGTCGCGGGCCAGGTAGCTGAAGATCGAGGTCAGCAGCTGCAGCGGAAAGACGAACGCGATCAGGATCAAGGCCACCTTCGACCCGTCCGACGGGGCGAGCCATTCGAGCTGCAGCGCGCTGACCAGCAGGGTTCCCGGCCGCCAGGGCGAGGAAGCCGAGCGGGAGCGGATTGGCGATCGGACGCAGGAAGACCTGGCCGCAGCGGCCGGCTCGCCGGGGTTGTTCACGCCACGACCAGGGTTTGAGGCGCGGGACGGAGCCGCCAGACACGCCAGCGCGATACGTGCGGAGCAACGCCCCTTCTCACCCCGCGTCAATGAATCACCAGACTGAGAACGATGGCCACGGGCGTCCCGATGAGCGATAGCCAGGCAAAGCCTTTGGCGGCCAATCCGCGATAGCCGACACTCTGAAACAGGAACAGACCGACCACGTGAGCGATGTTGGCAAGGGCCATCACGCCCGCCGCGATGTACCGGAACACGCAGCTGCCGCTGCTCCCCACGCCGCCGGTGCCGGTGTTCCGCTGGACCTCATCGCCACCGCATTGTGCGGCCAGGACGATCAACGCGAAGGTTCCGACCATGGCGATGACGATGCCGGCGATGTCCCGCGCCGACAGTCGAGGCAAATTTTTCGAGGCGGGGTCGATCTCGCGTTCGGCGGTCTCCGCGGAGGAGCCCTCGCCACGCTCAACCTCTCGAACTTGCGCATTCGCGAATCCCGCCTGTCCGATAGCCAGTCGGACTACCTCTTGATCGAACTGCTCGCGGGCTCGGTCGAAGATCTCGTCCTCCAGATACACGCCCTCGCCCTTGGGCGCGGTTACCACGATGATCTCGTCCGCCGGGAATTCCGCTAGCGCGTCCTCGATCGCGAGGATCGGGTCCGCGTCTCCGATTCGGCCCTCGGGTGACGTCTCATCAAGTTCGTTGAGCGAAGTTGCCAACACGCGCTCGGCTCGCTCGCGGCCCTCATCCACGTCGCCCATCGCGTGCTTCAGCGGGGAGTCCGCGAGTGCGGGAGCCACGACCATCACCTGTGCGTCCTCTGCATTAGCCAGATGACGTCGGAGTTCGGCGACGATCGGCTGCGCGAGAACCGGCTCTGCAGCCAACACCAAGACGCGGCGGGTGCTTTCTGCGGAAATCACGCAGCCGTGCTACCCCGACTGGGCGAGATTACGCGGCTCCGGTCTCGTTAAGACACCCCGATGGCAGCGCCGCGGCGCCCGCGCAGCGACGACCGGCCCGTTTGCCCCGCGCCAACGAGCCCGGCTGTGCCGGAGCGCCCAGGGCGCCGTCGTTTCAGGGCAGTTCCGCCGGGAAGTCCCAGGCGATGGACCGGGTGACGAAGCCGCCGCTGTTGCCTGCGCTGCTGATGGGAATCGGCTTCGGGGGTTTTGTGGACGGGATCGTTCTCCACCAGATTCTCCAGTGGCATCACATGCTCACCGCCGAGGGCTGCTGCTCGGCTACCAGCGTCGCCGGGCTGGAAGACAACACGCTTGCCGATGGGTTCTTTCACATCGCGACGTGGATCGCCGTGTTCGCCGGAACCCTCGCGGCAATGCGCGCCTGGCAGCGTGGCGAGTTGGCTCCTCCATGGCGTTCGCACTTCGGAGGTCTGCTTCTGGGATGGGGAGCCTTCAACCTCGTCGAAGGCCTTATCGACCACCAGATCCTTGGCATCCACCACGTGCGCGACGATCTTGGCGCACCAGTGGGCTGGGATATCGGGTTCCTCGCGATCGGGGGCGCCGGGCTCATCGTGATCGGCTGGGCGCTTAGACGTTCCGGAAGGCGGCAGGTTGAGCGTGGAAGGTCCACACCCGCTCGATCCGGACTGACGCGGTAGCTCAGCCCTAGACCCCAGGCGCCTACGGAGTGTCTGCGCCCCATGACGGGCTTCCCTCGCGGTCGACGCCCAAGCCCCCCGGAGCCTGAGCGACCAGCGGCCTGGGTTGCCGGCGTCGTCGCCGTCGTGGTCGACCGAGTAGGGCTCGCGGCTGCCGCTCTTAGCGAGGCCGCGCCGATTCGATCGCCTGCTTGGTACAGGCTCCGGGGGGCCGGGGCGAGAAACGCATTGCTGCCCTCCGTCTCGTCAGCGCCAGCCCAAGGTCGGCCCGAGACCATCGGGTAAGCGCAAGGCGAGGGACTGCGCCGCAACCCACCGTTCCCCCTGCTGGATGGAGTCAGAAGTGAAGGCGAAGGACGTTGGAAGGGCCGAGCTGGCGGGATGGCGAGAGACGGTCGTCGACAAGCGCGCGCCGCCGATCGCGGCCAGAACCCAATCGACGAGGACTCCGTCCGCACCGCCGTCGGAGTTTTCCTGTTGGTGCTCCCGTTGATCCACGTCGTCGTAACGATCGAGCGAGCGCTTGAGCGAGTCACACCACCGTGAGGTAGCCCCGGTCTCGTTGGGCCGCCGTCAACTCGCGCACCGCTCAAACCTCCAGCCATTCGCCGCCGTAGTGGGTCGGCCCTTGTGCATGACAAGTGCGGTGGCGGTCAGGAGCCTGTCGTCCGGCTCGGAGCGGAGGGCCGGCATCGGTCATGCAGTTGGGTTCCCTTATGCCGGAATTTTGGGAACTAACGACGCCGGCAGGTCTTGTCTGATCGGAATGTCGGTTGTACGATCCCGGGCTAGGAAGAGGCACCGAGCCGGGCCTCTTTCTCGCTCAGACACAGCGGACCGGACCGGTCCCGTTTTCGGCGGCCGCGCCTTGGACGCAGTGGTTGGTTTCCCACTCCGGAGAGGACCGACTGTGAATCTGATCGACCGAGAGTTCGCCGACGGAACGTTCGAGCTGGCCATCGAGGGGGAGGTAGACCTCGCGACGGCGCCAGAGCTCCGCGCGTGCCTCCTGCGCTCGATAGAGGTGGAGGCGCGGCGCGCAACGTGGATCGATTTCGCCCGATGCACGTTCATCGACTCAGTTGCCCTGCGGGTGATCGTGGAGGTCGCGCATCTGCTCGACGAGAGGCTGCAACAGCTCCACATCATCAACCTGGCCGGCCAGCCCAGACAGCTCTTCGAGCTCACGGGCGTCGATCGGGCCATGGGGATCGAGCCCGACCTGGCCACCGAGGCGGGACGAGAGCTGGCCTTGGAGGGGGAGGTAGACTGACCAAAGGGGGATACCCCCGCGCTTCGAGCCTTCTCGTTCCTCTCACTTGACCGCGCGGCTCCTTCGGGAGGGACGAGAAAAGGGGCCCCATGAGGGCCGACCAACAGCGCGGCGCAGAGGCGCCGCCGAGCGACGGGGCTGTGATCTCGCGCGCGATGGTCCGGTTGCTGCATGACACCACCGGGCGCGGACCGACACGAGCCCGGACGACGATCGCTCGCGACCACGTCCTGGTGATGCTCCACGACAGCCTGACCACCGCCGACCGGAACCTTGCCGCGGCGGGCCATGAGGAGGACGTGCACGCGATCCGCCACGCGATTCAGGAGATCATGCGCCCCGAGGCCGTCCGGCTGATCGAGGAGACCCTCGGTCGCAAGGTTGTCGCCTTCCTGAGCTCCAACCATCTCGATCCCGACATCGCGGCCGAGCTCTTCGTGCTCAGCCCGCACGAAGACGGAGCGGGCGGGCTCTTGGACGAGGGTGAGGCGCGGCGTGACGGCGCCCCTGAGGGATCGTGTGCGGCCTCGGTTCTCGGGTAGACCCGCCAAGTCAAGCACCAGAGAGGAGTCGCGATGACCAAGGGCGATGTGCACACCGAGCCGCACAAGGACGGCTGGGCTAACAAGGTCGAGGGAAGTAGCCGCGCGGCCAGCACCCACAAGACCAAGTCGGCAGCGCAGAAGCGTGGGCGAGATATGGCGATCCTGCGCAAGGTCGAGCATCTGATCCATAAGCAGGACGGGACGATCGGCGACCGAAACAGCTACGGGAACGACCCGCCCTCTCGTCCCGGCTAGGTCACGAGCGGCGCCACCTGAACGGCGTGGGGCTGCCCCCCATGCTCGAGAAGGCGCTTCTGGGCTCGCCAGTCCGGGTAGGACAACGACCCACGGCCCCGGCCGGGTTGAGAGCTCGGCCCGAACTTAGCCCTCAACCCCGGTCGCATCGTGGGCAGCGCCGACGGGCTTTGACTCCGGGGAGCCGCGCTGGCGCAGGAAGATGGGGCAACGGCGTTGGCGAAGCTCGACGAGGTCACATAGCCGCCGGGGAGATCGCGTGCTCGCCGTGGGCGAGCCGGTCCTGGTTGTAGGCGATGTGGCCGGCGATCGCTTGCCCGACGAGCGAGCCCAAGAAGAGGACACCGAAGAAGAGACCGAGCGAGTTCTCGCGCAAGAAGCGCCGCACGTCAGTGGTGGGTCAAGCCGATGACGATGAAGTAGGCGAGCCCGAGCGCGATCACGGTCGAGTAGATCGAGAACATCACCCGCACGTCGCGAAGGTAGCCCTCCGTCCGGTCGGTTCTCCGGAAGCGAATGCTTCCAAATCAGTTCGCGAGCGTGCCGATCGACGATCAGCGCCCGGCACCCGGACTTCGCCTTTCTCGCTGCCTCGGCGGAGCCGCGGGCCGGGCCGGTCAGTTGGACTGGCTGGCTTGCGGACCGGAGCCCCGTTTCGGGTGCCCGAGGAGCGGGTTCCGTAGCGTCTAGCGCCCGCTCGGCCGCGAGCCAGCCACGATTTCGACTCGGAGGATCGGGTAGGCCCTGCCATACCGACACTCCTAAACACGGAGGCAGAAATGGCCAAGACCGCTCGCGACGTTATGACCTCTGATGCGAAGTGCATCGGCGAGGACGACTCGGTCTCGACGCCGCCAAGCAGCTCACCGAGCTCGGCGTGGGCTCGATGCCGATCTGTGGCAACGACGACCGCCTCAAGGGCATGATCACCGACCGCGACATCGTCGTCGAGGTGTTGGCGGCGGGCAAGGACCCCGATTCGACAACCGCCGGCGAGCTCGGTGATGGCAAGCCGGTGACGATCGGCGCCGACGACTCAGTGGGCGAGGCGCTGAGGACGATGAAGGACCACAAGGTGCGCCGCCTGCCGGTGATCGACGGCCACGATCTGGTCGGGATCGTCAGCATCGCCGACCTCGCGACGAACATCGAGGACGAGGAGACCGGCGACCTGATCGAGGCGATCTCCGCGGCGCCGTAGCGAGAGCAATACGACAAATAGAGAGCGCGGCTCGTGGAGGTCATCTCGGTTGAGGACCTATTCAGGGCATCCGCTGGGTGTGACAAGCGGCCGATCTTTTCCGCTTCGCTTTACATGCCCGCGAGCGGGTAGCTCGCAGGCGCTCCGACAGATCACCGAACCAGGAGGACGCGATGGCCAAGGACCATGGATCCAGCGTCAAGGACGACAAGCAGTACGAGGGCTTGCGCAAGAAGGGCATGAGCAAGCAGCGCGCCGCATCGATCGCGAATTCGCCCGACGCCTCCAGTAAGGGCGGTAAGAAGAGCGGTAAGGAAAGCGGCGCCAGCAAGTCGCAGAAGCGGGCCGCGGGCCGCGAGGGCGGCAAGAAGTCCAGCTCGAAGAGCTGATGTGAGGTTCGGCGTGCGGGCGAAGGCGAGGTAGCCGCTTGCGCAGCACGCCGTCGTAGACGGCGATCACCGTGTGATCGGGTGCGCCGGCTGTGATCGTCCGTACCAGCGCCCGCGGGCGAAGCCGCCAAAGGCGATCAGGCCGATCAGGAGGACGATGCTTCCCAAGCCACAGGCTGACGACGATCGCCAGCACGCCGGTGATCACGATGACTCCACCCAGTGAGATGGCGGCGATGCTCCCGCGTCCCGTCCCTCTCGGTTCCCGTGTGGCCATGTTGTCCTCCTGACGTAGTTCGGTACCCGTCGGTCTACGGAGAGCCGCCCCGCAAGCGGGTCGGTAGATGGGCGTTGACAGGTCGTGGGCGGGTAAGAGGCTGGCGTGACCGCGATCGGCTACACGCTCTCGAGCGAGGAATTCGGTCCGCGCGAGCTCGTCGGCTTCGCCCGTCGCGCCGAGGAGATCGGGTTTGACTTCGTCTCGATCTCCGATCACTTCCATCCCTGGGTCGACCGGCAGGGCAATAGCCCGTTCGTCTGGGCGGTGCTCGGCGCCACCGCCGAGGCGACCGAGCGGATCGACGTGACCACGGGAGTCACCTGCCCGACGACTCGGATCCATCCCGCGATCATCGCCCAGGCCGCGGCCACAGCCGCGGCGATGCTTCCCGGCCGGTTCTACCTCGGCGTCGGTAGCGGCGAGAACCTGAACGAGCACATCCTCGGCGACCGCTGGCCCGAGACCGAGGTTCGCCAAGAGCGCCTCGAGGAGGCGATCGAGGTGATCCGAAAGCTCTGGGAGGGCGGACTGACCAGCCACCGCGGCCGCCATTACACGGTCGAGAACGCGCGCTTGTACACGCTGCCCGAGGAGCCACCGCCGATCGTCGTCGCCGCCGCCGGCGAGCGGGCGACCGAGCTCGCCGGAAGGGTGGGCGACGGGTTCTTCGGACTCGTGCCCGACTCGGAGGTGGTCGAGCAGTTCGAGCGCGCCGGGGGCGAGGGAAAGCCGAAGTTCGGACAGGTCCACATTTGCTGGGCCGAGAGCGAGCAGGCGGCGAAATCGACCGCGCTCGAGTGGTGGCCGAACGCGGTGGCCGGCGGGAACCTGAACTGGGAGCTGCCACTCCCGTCGCTGTTCGCGGATGCGACCGAGTGGGCCGACGAGGATGCGGTCGCCGAGAGCGTCGTCTGCGGCCCGGACCCGGAGCGCCACGTCGAGGCGATCCGCGAGTTCGTCGACGCCGGTTACGACCATGTCTACTTCCATCAGGTCGGCCCCGAGCAGGAGGGGTTCTTCAGCTTCTTCGAGCGTGAGCTGGCACCGCGCATGACCGACCTGCGCGAATGAAACAGACCTTCCCGCCTCGCGTGGGGGCATCTGCCCGCGCCACCCTTCCATGCCGAGCCCGCGCCGCTAGCCGCCCTTGTCGCGCCGAACTAGCAGAGCCTCGCTCGCCGCCTGCGCCCGACGCGCTCTACGCCTCCGCCGACCCGGTGTCGGCCGCCGATCCGACGACCCGAACAACTCGGTCGATACCCGTGAGCGACATGAGTTGAGCGACAGCGCCGTTGGGCTCGCAGACGATTAGCGGAGGACGCTCAGGCCCTCGAACACGCGAGTCTCTATCAGAGAGGCAAGGCCGCTGGAATCGATGAATGTGCATTTCGTGAGGTCGATGACGAGCGCACAATCGTCGGGCACCCCCGTCAAAAGCACTCGCCGGGCCCGCTGGCCGCTGTGAAGATCGAATTCACCGCGAATCGACACAACGCGACGAAGCGGCTCGATCGTCTCCCGCACCTCAACGTCCAACCCGCGACCCCCGCGGCTCTCTTCGATCGGCTCTCGCGCGTCCTCAACAGGCACGCCAACATGTCTCCGTACCCAAATCGAGGTCAGAACTAACGCAATTGCAAGACCATCCGTGCGACGTCTCGAAGTCACCCTTGGGCGCAACGGGGTGCTGCGCTTGGCTACGAGGTCCCGTTTGGATGGAACTCGGCCACGCAAAGAACTCGCCCTCTGGACGACGAGCGCGCTAGTTGTTCGTGAACCCGTCGAATCCGCCGAGCCAGTCCGAGGCCTCGATGGCTGCGAACGCGAACGGTCCGAGCGCCATCAGCATGCCCGCATGTTCGCGAGCCGCCACGAGCGCTTGGTGATCTCGCAGGACAATCCGTCCTGGAGGGGCCCGAAGGCCGTCGCGGACGTCGCCCTTACCGTCGAGGCCTCAGGTCGAGAGGCATTGGAAGCCAGGCTAGGTGACCCGGTAGATGCGGTACTCAAGCTCGTTGGTGCCGAGGATGTGCCCTTCCATCAGAAAAAGGCTCTCGTTCAACCAACGGTAGCGCTCGGCGCCGGTCTCGAATCGCGTGGCGAAACGCATGTACTGGTCGGTCCAGTCGGTCTGACGGTCGGCCTCGGCGGAGGAAAGCGTCGCTGCGTTCAACAAGACCCGTGTAGTGCATCAGGATCAGCTGCCCGTCGTCACTTTGCAATTGGACGGGGACGTCGGGACGAGCGAAGCGATCGGATGAGACTGTCATCCAGTCACCACCAGGAGCGACAATCTCAGCCCTCACTCACCGCTGACGTCATCTCCCAGTACTGGCGGGCTCCGACCGGCGAGTCGGCGGTCTCGCCAAGGGGCCCCTTGTCTGAAAGCGGTACGTAAGGGTTGAGTGCGATGCTGGCCGACGTGAAGCCGGTCGCGCTTCAGCTGCTGATCGGCCTCGTCGTTGTAGCCGCGGGGTGCGGCGAGGACGACGGCGGCGAGACCACGCCCGCGACGTCGGCGGCCGAGGCGGAAGCCGTGGCGAGCGAGGAGACAGCCGAGCAGGGCGGCGGGATCGCGAAGGACGAGGTCGCGAAGGGCACCAAGCTGGTGCTGGGCGATTCGGAGTTCGGCCAGATGCTCTATGACGAGAATGAGCAGGCGATCTACGTGTTCGAGCGCGACACAAGCGAGGAGAGCACCTGTTACGACGAATGCGCGGCGGCTTGGCCGCCCGTGCTCACCTCCGATGAGCCGGCGGCCGGGAAGGGTGTCGACGGTTCGCTGCTCGGCACCACCGAGCGCCGCGACGGGGAAACCCAGATCACTTACGGCGGCAGGCCGCTCTACTACTACGCCCACGAGGCGCCCGGCGAGGTCCGCTGCCACAACGTCGACCTCAACGGCGGTTTCTGGTGGGTAGTCGGCCGCGACGGCGAGCCGCTCGCATGAGCCGCCGCCGCTTGGCCTGGACGGTCGCTGCGCTTGGGTTGCTCTTGGCCGCGACCGCCGCCGCGCCTGCAGCGGCTGACGGCACCAAGATCACGGCTCGCGGGTCCGACTTCGGCGAAATGATCTGGGCCCCGGGCGACAGGCGATCTACATGTTCGAAAACGACGAGCGCAACAAGTCGCGCTGCTACGGCCGCTGTGCGAAGGCGTGGCCACCAGTACTGACGCACGGGCGGCCGAAGGCGGGTCGTGGGGTCGATCCGGACCTACTTCGGCACCGCGAGGCGTCGCAACGGCGACCGCCAGGTGACCTATGCGGGGAGGCCGCTCTACGCCTACGCCCACGAGGGGCCCGATGAGGTCTTCTGCCACGACGTGAATCTCAATGGCGGCTACTGGTGGGTACTCGACCCGGAGGGCGAGCCGCGGCCCTGATCGCTGTCTGGAGGTGCCGCTATGCGAACCGCGCCTCGATGTTGGCGAACTCGCGCTGCAGTGACTCGTACTGGCCCTCGAACAGCTCGTCGGGCATCTCCGGGGCCTGGAACATCGTGAACGAGTACGCGGTGAGTCCGTCGGCAAGCTGAACGACTCGGGTCGGGAACACGGCCAGCTCGTCGGCAGTGGGGCCCGCGAGCATGTCGATCACGCCCGTCGATTCGTCAGCGCGGATCTCAAACCGGAACTCGCCCAGGTTGTTGACCACGGTGTAGCCGACCTCGTCGCGACGCAGCTCGCGCGCGAACTCCGTCGCCCACTCGGGCAGGTTCTCGATCTTCGCCATGTAGGCGAAGACCTCGCGCTTCGGGGCGGGGAGGACGGTCGTGATGGTGCGGCTTTTCATAGGTCGCTTACCTCCTTGAGGTCGATCGCGAGTTGTTGGGCGCGCCTCGCGCCCAGGGACTTGGTGACGACCTGGTCCAGCTCTCGCAGGACGCGTTCGGCGACCGGCTGAAAGCTGCGCGAGCGCTCGGTCAGGTAGATCCGGCTCGCCCGTCCGTCGTCGGGGTCTGACTCCCGCCGAACCAGCCCGTCGCGCTCGAGCAGGCGGACCATCGTCGTCATCGTCTGCTTGGCCAGTCGGGCGCGCCGCGCGAGCTCTCCCATCCGCAGGCCGTCCTCCTCGAACAGGGGGAGGAGGAGCGAGCCGTAGGCAGGCCGGACCTCGCCGTAGCCGCGCTCGCTGAAGTGCGCGTAGAGCAATTCGTTCCAGCGCTGCGACGCCTTCGCCAGCAGGAACCCGAGGTTCGCCCGGGTCGCCCCGGCGGGGCTCGGCGTGGGTTTGACGGTCGCTTGCATCAACTAGTCTTATATCAGACTAATCGCCATGCGGGAATCCCGAGCGGGGCTTCCGGATCCTAGGCCGGCTGGGGCGGGGCCGGATCCCGGAGCCGCGCGGCGGCGAATTCCCGCAGCCCGGCTCCGAGGTCGACACGGGCTTCGAAGCCGAGGGCGGCCCGGGCGCGCTCCGTCGACGCGAACACATGTCGGACGTCGCCGAGGCGAAACTCGCCCGTGATTTCCGGGCACGGGCCGCCCATCGCGTCGGCGAGCCCGGTGGCTAGGTCCCCGATCGAGCGCGGCCGCCCGGACGCGATGTTGAAGGCGCCGCCGAGCTCGGCCGGGGCCTCGATCGCGAGCCGGTTCGCGACGGCAACATCGTGCACGGAGACAAAGTCGCGCAGCTGCCCGCCGTCCTCGAATACCCGCGGGCCGCGACCGGCCTCGAGCGCGCTGCGGAAGATGCTGGCGACGCCGGCGTAGGGCGTGTCGCGGGGCATTCGCGGTCCGTAGACGTTGTGGTAGCGAAGCGCGATGGCGCTCGCGCCGGTCTCGCGGGCGTAAGCCGAGCACAAGTGCTCCTGGTGGAGCTTGGTCGCCGCGTAGACGCTGCGCGGATCGAGCGGCGCCGACTCGGGGACCGGCGCGGGGGAGAGGGCCCGGCCACATTCGGGGCAGCCCGGGTCAAACTCGCGGCGTGCCAGGCGCTCGATCGAGCGCGGGCCTGGGCTGACAACGCCGTGGTCCTCGCACCGGTAGCGGCCCTCTCCGTAGACGACCATGCTGCCGGCGAGCACCAGCCGGCCGGCGAACCGCCGGGCGTGCATCGCCTCGAGCAGGACCGCGGTGCCGAGGCAGTTGTGGGCGACGTAGTCGAGGAGATCGCCGACGTCGATCCCGAGCCCGACCATGGCCGCCTGGTGTGAGACCGCGTCCACGTCCGTGAGCGCCGCCAGCACCGCGTCGCGGTCGCGGACGTCGGCCCACACGTACTCGGCCTCGGGATTCAGGTAGTCCGGCCGGCCGGCGTGAGCGAGCGGGTGCAGGGAGTCGAGCACGCGCACGCGGCGCCCGGAGGCGACCAGCACGTCGACCACGTGCGAGCCGACGAACCCGGCGCCGCCGACGACCAGGATCCGCTCCGGGGTGCTCACCAGACCGTCCCCACGGCGATCTGGACGGCGAGCGCGACGCCCGCCTGGGTCGCGAGCAGGGTCCGCTGGGCTCGCAGACCCTGCGGCAGGGCGGCCGCGGCGAGCATGATCCAGGGCAGGAAGGGAAGCCAGATCCGCTCCACCTCGCCCTTCGACATTCCGCTCAGGTTGGCGATCGCGATCGCCGCTGCCGCGCCTCCGACGAGCAGCCAGAGACGCCGATCGCGCAGCCGCCAGAGCGCGATCGCCAAAGCCGGGCCGGCGGCGATCGCGAACGCCGCCAGGTTGTTGACCAGGAAGTAGCCGTATGGGCGGCTGATCGAGACCGTTGCCAGGTACTGCTCGCGGGCCGTGGCGAAGCCGTCCAGCCACCAGTAGCCGGCGGCGAGAAAGACGAGCGCCACCGCGACGCCGCCGACCGCGGCCACGGCGAGCGGCCGCACCCGCCGCTCGGCCCAGGCGACCGCCAGCGGAATCGTCACCAGCAGGGCGAGCCCGAAGGAGAGAAAGCAGGTGATCCCGAACAGCAACCCGCCGGCGAGCGCGAGCGCGTCCGAGCGCCTGCCGTGGTCGCCGATCGCGAGCACGATCAGGGCCACAGCCCAGGCCCCGACGGCCATGTAGAGGGCATCGGCGCTGGTCGCGATCCAAAGCGCGGCCGGGCCCAACACGAGGAAGGGGAGGGCGCGGCGGGCGGCGGCCTCGCCGGCGACCGAGCGGGCGGCAAGCGCCAGCGCCACTGGGGTGGTGGCAGCGAGGGCGATGATCAGCGCCGCCGCCGGGCCCGCCCCGCCGAGCCCGGCGCGATCGAGCCCGAAGACGATCAGCGCCATCCCCGGCGGGTGACTGCGGACGTGGGTCGCGTAGGCGTCGACGCGGTCGGTGAACGTGGACAGGAACTCGCCCGGCGAGTGCACGAACGGGATCACGGTCAGGTACTCGTGGTCGTCGTTCAGCGGCGATGCGATCGCGCCGCTGCCCGCGGTCAGGGCGAGCGCCAGCGGCCAGACCGCGGCGGCCAGCGCGGCGCAGAGCAACAGGCTCGGCCAGCCCAGCCGCCGGACCAGGCTCGGCGCCCAGTACACGAGCGCCGCGGCGACCGCGACCGCGGCGACCGCACCCGCCGTCAGCTGGAAGTCCCAGCCACCCAGCAGCGGCGGCCCCTTGAGGAACAGCCGCGTGCCGTGCTCGAGCAGCAGCCGGCCCCAGACGCCGGCGCCGACGATCAGCACGAGCCAGAGGCCGACGGCGATCGCGGCTGGCGGCGGGCGGGGGGACCACGCCCACCGCGCCCGCGCCGGCGCCGTCTCGGAGACACCTTGCATGCCGGGAGGGTCGCGCGCACTGATTACGAAAGGCGAAACAACGGAGCACCGGCGTAAGCGGCTCGTAAGGCCGGGGTGACACCGTCGATGACGTGATCGACGTGATCCTTCCCGTTCTCGACGAGGCCAAGGCGATCCCCGTGGTGCTGGCGGCGATGCCCGCCGGGTTTCGCCCGATCGTCGTCGACAACGGCTCCACCGATGGCTCCGGCGCGCTCGCCGCCGCGCTCGGGGCGACGGTCGTCGACGAGCCACGACGCGGCTTCGGCGCCGCCTGCGCCGCCGGGCTGCAGGTGGCGCGCTCGCCGGTCGTCTGTTTCATCGATTGCGACGGCTCGCTTGACCCCGGCGAGCTGCCGCGGGTGGCGACGCCGGTGGCCCTCGGCGAGTGCGACCTGATGCTCGGCGCGCGCGCCGCGGACCCGGGCGCCTGGCCGGTCCACGCCCGGATCGCCAACCGCGCGCTGGCGCTCGAACTGCGGCGCCGCTCCGGCGTGCGGCTCTCCGACCTCGGTCCGATGCGCGCCGCGCGCCGCGAGCCGCTGCTCGCGCTCGGAATTCGCGACCGGCGCTTCGGCTGGCCGCTGGAGATGGTGCTGCGGGCGGCGGGGGCGGGGTGGAGGATCGAGGAGGCGCGGGTCTCCTATCGCCCGCGAATCGGGCGCTCGAAGGTGACCGGGACCGCGCGCGGGACGCTCCGCGCCGTCGGCGACATGGCGAGGGCGCTTCGATGACGGGCGCTGCCGACCTGACCCTGATCGTGATCGCCAAGGAGCCCTTGCCGGGGCGATGCAAGACGCGCCTCTGCCCGCCGCTGCGCCCGGCGGAGGCCGCTGCGCTCGCCGAGGCGGCGCTCGCCGACACGCTCGAGACCGTCGCCGCGGCCCCGGCGCGCCGGCGGCTGCTGGCGCTCGATGGCCGGCCCGGGTGGTGGCTGCCGCTCGGGTTCGAGGTGGTCGAACAGGTCGACGGCGCGCTAGATGCGAGGCTCGCCGGCGCCTTCAACGCGGCCGCCGGGCCGGCGCTGCTGGTCGGTATGGACACCCCCCAGCTCTCGGTCGACCTGCTGATGGCGACGGCGGCGGCGCTCTGCGACGGCGGCGTCGACGCCGTGCTCGGCCCGGCCCACGACGGTGGCTACTGGGCGATCGGCCTGCGCCGGGCACGCCCCGAGGCCTTCGTCGGGGTGCCGATGAGCTCGCCCGACACGGCCGCGGCGCAGCGGCGGCGGCTTGCCGCCCTCGGGCTGTGCACGGTCGAGGTCGAGCCGCTGCGCGACGTCGACACGATCGCCGACGCGGAGGCCGTCGCGGCGCTCTGTCCGGGGTCGCGATTCGCCGCCGCGGTCGGGGCGCTTCGATGGGCGACCGCGGTCTGATCGTGCTCGCCTGCGGATCGCTGCTGGCCGGGGCGGTCGGCGGCTGCGGCGACGGCGAGGAGTTCGCGCCGGCGGCGGAGCCGGCGGTCTCGCCGCCGCTCGTCGAGCGCCCTGCCGGCGAGACGTTCAGGGTTGGCGCCGAGCCAGAGGGTCTGGTGGTCGGCGCGTGGGACGGGCTGGCGGCGGTGGTGACGCGGGATCCGTCGCGGCTGACGCTGGTCGATCTCGACCGCCGACGGGTGCTCGAGCGGGTGCCGCTGCCGGCGACCGCCCGCCATCTCGGACTGAGCGCGGACGGGCGATCGGCGCTGGTCCCGGTTGAGCAGAGCGACGAGCTGATCGAGGTCGGGTTGGCGAGCGGTCGCCGGCGCACGATCGCGGTCGGCGACCACCCCCACGACGCGGCGCCCGCCGCCGGGCGGATCTTCGTCGGCAACGAGTTCGCCGACACGGTCTCCGTGGTCGAGGGCGGCGAGGAGGCCGCGACCCTGCCGGCCGCCGCGCAGCCCGGCGGGGTCGCGGCCGCGGCGGGCCGGGTCGCCGTGGTCGCGGTCGCCGAGCGGGTGCTCGAGGTCTACGACGCCCGCACGCTCGAGCCGCTGGGCAGCGCGGGTGCGGGCGACGGGCCGACCCACGTCGTCGCCGCCGGGGATCGCGCCTGGGTCGCCGATACCGACGGCGAGGCCGTACTCGGCTTCGCCATCGGCGGCGCGCCGGCGCTCCTCACCACCACCCCGGTGGCGGGCGCTCCCTACGGGATCGCCGTCGATGCCGAGCGCGACCGCCTCTGGGTGACGCTGACGGCGTGCAACGAGGCGGTCGAGTACGACCTCTCCGGCGTTCGCCCGCGAGAGCTGGGCCGCTATCCGACCCTGCAACAGCCGAACAGCATCGCCGTCGATCCCCGCGACGGCACCGCGGCGATCGCCGGGCGCGCGGCCGGCCGCCTGCAGCTGATCGAGGGCGCGGGCCGATGAGGCCGAGGCCGCCGTCGTTCGGCGATCCGCCGCCGGGGCCGTTTCGGCGCGAGTTCTGGCGCAGCCCCCTGCGCGGGCCGTGGCTGACCTCGTTCCTCGGTGCGGCGCTGCTGCCGCTGATCGCGATCTGCGCCCTGACCGGGTTCCTCTCGCATCTCGCGTACTTCCCCGACCTCGGCGACAACTCGATCGCCGGGCCGGGAGGCCTGCACTTCTACCTGCTGCCGTTCGACTGGCCGAGCTCGCCAAGCTGGCTCTACGCCTTCACCCAGGGCCTGCACGTGGTCAGCGGGGTGGCGGCGATCCCGATCCTGCTGGCGAAGCTGTGGTCGGCGATGCCGAAGCTGTTCGAGTGGCCGCCCGTGCGCAGCGTCGCCCACGCGCTCGACCGGATCTCGCTTGCGCTGCTGGTCGGCGGCAGCCTGTTCGTGTTCTTCACCGGGATCCTCAACATCCAGGTCTACTACCCCTGGAACTTCTCCTTCGTCCCCGCCCACTACTACGGCGCCTTCGTCTTCCTCGCCGCGCTCGGCCTGCACCTGGTCGCCAAGCTGCCTGTCGCCAGGCGCGCCTTTCGCGAGCGCGGCGTGCTGCGGCCGCTGCGCGAGGACCTCGCCCACACCGAGCCCGAGCCGGCGCGCGAGGAGACCACCGCCCCGCTCGCTCCGGCGGCGCCGACGATCACCCGCCGCGGGCTGATCGCCACCGTCGGCGCCGGCTCGCTCGGGCTCGGTGCGATCGCCGCCGGCCAGTCGATCGGCGGGCCATTTCGCAGCCTGGCCTTCCTCGCCCCGCGCGGCGGCTCGGGCGACGGGCCAAACGGCTTTCAGGTCAACAAGACCGCGGCCACGGTCGGTGTCGATCGGGCGATGACCGGGCCCGAGTGGCGCCTGATCCTTGACGGGGCGCGCCGGGTCGAGCTCTCTCGCGACGAGCTGCTGGCGCTGGAGCAGCGCACCGAATCGCTGCCGATCGCATGCGTCGAGGGATGGTCGACGACCCAGAGCTGGACCGGCGTGCCGCTGCGCGAGCTCGCCCGGCTGGCCGGGATCGAGGGGGAGGCAGAGGCGACGGTGGAGTCGCTGCAGCGGGCGGGCTCGTTTCGCCGGGCGACGTTCAGCGACGGTCAGGTCGCTAACCCGGCCTCGCTGCTGGCGCTGCGCGTAAACGGGGTCGACCTCTCGCTCGATCACGGCTTTCCGGCGAGGGTGATCGTGCCCGCGGCCCCGGGGGTCCACTGCACCAAGTGGGTCGCCTCGATCAGCTACGCGGAGGTCTGAGGTGGCCGGGCTGCGCCGGCGCTACGGCGACGGGCCACTGCACCTGATCGCGGTCGTGATCAGCTTCGCGATCGTCGCCTACGCGCTGATCGAGATCGCGCAGCGCTCCGGAGCGGTGAGCTTCGCGATCTTCTTCGCCGGGGCGATCGTCGCCCACGACCTGATCGCGTTTCCGATCTACTCGCTGCTCGACGCGATCGCCGGGCGAGCCGGCGGCGTCGCCGGCATCGGCCGGGCGGCGATCAACTACCTGCGGATCCCGGCGCTGCTGTCGGGACTCGCGCTGATCGTCTGGTTCCCGCTCATCCTCGGGCTCAGCAACGGGCTCTACCTGGCCGACACGGGCCACGCCCGGCCGGCATACCTGGAGCGCTGGCTGCTGCTGACCGCGGCGCTGTTCGCGATCTCGGGGATCGCCTACGCCGTCAGGCGGCGAGGGCGCGCTCGAGGTCTCGCCACAGATCCTCCGGGTCCTCGCAGCCGACGCTGAGTCGCAACAGCCCGCCGGGCACGCTCGGCTCGGCGTGCCAGGCGGCCTGGCGCTCGATCAGCGTCTCGACCCCGCCGAGGCTGCTGGCGTGGACGATCACCTCGACCGCGTGGCAGATCGCGTCGGCGCGCTCGGCGCGGCCGACCTCGAACGAGACCAGGGCTCCGAATCCGTCCAGCAGCCGCGCCGCCGTGCTGTGGGCCGGGTCGCCCTCGAGCCCCGGATAGCGAACCGATCCGACGCTCGGATGCACCTGGAGCCGGCCCGCGAGCAGTGCCGCGGTCTCGACCCCGCGCTCGACCCGCAGCGGCAGGGTGCGCATACCGCGGAGCCCAAGCCACGCCTCCATCGTCCCCGGCACCGCGCCGGTCGCCGTCCGCGTCTCGCGCAGGCGGGCGGACAGCCGGGGGTCGCGGGCGACCGCGGCGCCGAGCATCAGGTCTGAGTGGCCGCCGATGTACTTGGTCGCGCTGTGGAGGACGAGGTCGGCGCCGAGCTCGAGCGGGCGCAGCAGCACGGGGGTTGCCAGAGTGGAATCGACGACGCTGAGGACCCCGGCGCGGCGCGCCGCCGCCAGCAGCAGGTCGAGCTCCGGGACCTCGAGGTTGGGGTTGGTGATCGCGTCGAGCCAGAGGACGTCGGCGTGCTCGAGCGCCGCGAGAGTCGCCTTGGTGTCGAGCGGGTCGACCTCGCTCACCTCGAGCGGGCTGCGCGGCGAGCAGGCGGCGAACCTCGAGATAGGCCGACCTGGCGACGATCACCCGCGAGTCGGCGGGGAGCGCGTCCAACACCGCGTCGGCGGCCGCCATCCCGGAGGCGAAGGTCACCGCGGCGCCGCCCTCGAGCGCCCCCAGTGCCGCCTCGAACGCCTCCCAGGTCGGGTTCGACTGCCGGGCGTAGCCGGGGCCCTCGCCGGAGGCGAAGGCCGACGCGAACACCGGCGCCTGGTTCAGCGCGTCACCGGGCCGCCGGGGCCTTCCGGCGAGCACCGCGCGGGTCGCGGGGTGAAGGCCCGCCAGCCGGCTGGCTCGGTCTCGGTACACGGCCCGGACCGTATGCGCGCCGACATTTCCCAACCCTTACGGAGCGGCCGCTCAGCCGGGGCGGGGCAGCCGACCGCGAACCGCGAGCCGGCCGCGGGGCGCGACTCGACCGCGATCTCGCCGTCGAGCGATTCGACGATCCGCTTCGCCAGCGCCAGCCCGAGCCCCGAACCCTCGCCGGCGCGGGCCGTGTCGCCGCGCCAGAAGGGCTCGAACACGCGCTCGACCGCGTCCGCGTCGATGCCGTCGCCGGAGTCCTCGACGCGAGCTCGATCGCGGTGCCCTGGCGGCAGGCGCTGACCCGGATCGTCCCGTCGCTGGGGGTGTGGCGGATCGCGTTGGCGAGCAGGTTCTGCAGCACGCGCGTCAGCCGCGGCGAGCACGACGCCGCCCCGACCTCGCCGAGCTCGGTGCTCAGCCGCAGGCCCTTCAGGGTCGCCTGCCCGTCGCACGCCTCGACCGCCCAGCCGACCACTTCGTCGACCCGGGCCCGCTCGGTCTCGGCCTCGATCGCACCGGCCTCAGCTGCACGAACTCGAACAGGTCGTCGACCAGCCTCGAGAGCGAGTCGACCGAGCCGCTCATCCGCGCGGCGTAGGCGTGCACGGTGGCGGGATCGCTGACCACGCGAT
>CAVSMS010000001.1:0-24860 GCA_963729065.1 uncultured Solirubrobacterales bacterium | reverse complement strand
ATTTTCCCCCTGCTAATCGGGGCGTTTTGGCGCGTCGACTGTCGCTGATACCAGGCCCGGCGGCACTAGGCTGGGGTCGCCGCCAGGCACGAAACCACAGCCTAGTTCGGCCAGGGTCCCGTCCGAGGGCCCAATTTCCCTCCGACGTACGCAATCGGCCGCGCAATCACGTCAGATGACGGATGCGACCGCGCTCGGCCGGGCCTAGGTTCGGCATGTCCGCAAAAGCCACTCGGAAAGGAAGACGGACATGAGCGAATCAACCAACAAGCCGACGGTCGTACTCGTCCACGGCGGCTTTGCCGACTCCTCGTACTGGGTGCCGGTCATCGAGGATCTGCAGGCGCACGATGTGCCGGTCCTGGCGCCGGCGAACCCACTTCGGGGGTTGGCCTACGACGCCGAGTACACGGCCAGCGTCGTCAACGAGATCGACGGGCCGGTCCTGCTGGTCGGCCACTCTTACGGCGGCGCGGTGATTACCGTTGCCGGCGCAGCACCCCCAACGCGGTCGGGCTGGTCTACGTGGCGGCGTTCGGGCTCGACGAGGACGAGCCGTTCGGCGCGATCTTCGAGCAGTTCGGCGAGACGCCGATCCTCGGCGCGGCAAGCCGAGCGAATACCCGCTCGACAATGGCGAGACCGCGGTCGAGCTGACGATCGCCCCCGAGCTCTACAAGGAGGCGTTTGGCTCGGATCTGTCGGACGACGAGATCCGGGTCCTGGCGGTCAGGCAGCGGCCGTTCGCCGCGATCTTCGAGGATCGCCCCGAGGTGGCGGCCTGGAAGTCGCTGCCCTCCTGGTACATGGTCGCGACCAACGACAACGCGATCCCGCCCGAGGGCCAGCGCCACATGGCGAGCCGGATGGGCGCGCAGACGACCGAGATCGACGCCTCGCACTCGATCGCGCTCTCGCAGCCGGCCGCAGTCGCCGAGTTCATCCGCACGGCGGTCGACGCGACCTCCGCCGTTCCCGCCTAGGCTGAACAGCCCCCGAGATCTGCCGACACTCTCGGCTCATCTCGGCTCCATCTTGCGAGCACCGTGGACGAGGTCGGCCGGAGGCCGGCCTCGTGTGTTGCGGCCCGTGTGCGCGCGCGCTCGTTGTTGTAGTAGTCGAGGTAGGTCGCGAGGTCTCGCTTGAGTCCCGTGAAGCGGACCTTCAGATAGCGGGCAAAGGCCGGGCGCCAGCACTCCTCGAGGATCGTGCGGTGCAGGCGCTCGACGTGGCCATTTGACTGCGGGCGCCCGGCGCGGATCTGGGTGTGGGCGATGCCCATGGCCCTCAGCTCGCCGCCGAACGCCCGGCGGCCGAACTCGTTGCCGTTGTCGGTGAGCACCCGCTCTAAGCGCAAGCCCGCGCGGCCAAGCTCGGCCGCGACCCGGCGCGCCAGCCCCGTCGTCTGGGCCACCGTGGGCCCGGACTCCGGGCGGCTGACCAGCTCCGCCCAGGCAAACGAGGAGCAGGTATCGCAGGCGGTGAGCTGCCAGATCGGTCCCTTAGAGCCGTGCAGGCGGCCGACGAAAAAGCAGTCGATGCCGACCAGCTCTTTCGAATGGTCTGAGTCCACGTGGGGCTCGGGCCTGGGTTCGCGCGGGGGCTCATAGGGGCAGCGATAGCCGGCGACCAGCGCCAGGCGCTTGGCGCGGGTCGAAAGCCCGTGGCGGCGCAGCACCCGCCAGATTCCGTTCGCCGAGGCCCGGATTCCCGAGTGGCGCTCGAGCTGGGCCGCCAGGCGCCGCGGCCCGAGGCCCGGTTGGCGATCGAAAAAGCGAGGATCCGCTCCTCGACGATTCGCGGGAACGCATTCGGCATCTGCGGTCGGCGGCGCTCGCGCGGGCGCAGCATCTCGAGGCCGCAGGCATCGACCTGGCGCTTCCAGCGGTAGTAGGTCGAGCGGTGCACGCCGAAGGTCCGACAGGCGTGCGCGACGTTGGTACGGGCGGCGTAATCGAAGAGCTGCAGGCGATGGCCGAACAGCACGTCATCCTGGGTCATTGCGACTTGCTCCATTCACTTGGCGGTGATGGAGCGACGATGAGTCGCACTCCGGACGGCCCCGAGACTCTCGGGGCCTCCGGTGCTTTAGGACCCTCTCCCCCTAGACAAAAACTGTCGGGGGGACTTGGGGACAGTTCAGCCTAGGAGTGTTGGAGCGCCGCCGGCCCGCGCGCCCGGCAGCGGGCGCCTGCCGCAACCCATCGCTTAGTCTGGTGTTCGAGTAAGGACTTGACGACCGTGAGCGCGACAGCCACGAAGCCCGGCAGCGGTTGGCTGAGCGCCGGCCTCGGCCTCGGATTCCTGCTCATCGGCCTGCTCGTCGTCGCTAGCGGCGCCCCGATCGACCTCCTCGCCGTCGCGCCGCTCGGGATCCTCCTGCTCGGGCTCGCGACCCAGCGCTACTTCGGCGTCGAGACCGCGCTACGGCTGGGGGCGCGCTACCGCACCCGCCTCGCCGGCCCGCCGAAGGCGCTCCCCCGCCCGGTTGACGTGATCACGCCGGCGGTGCTCGAGCTTCTCGAAGGCACTCGCGCGCTGCGTGCGCCGCCCGTGGCGGCCCCGGCGCTCGGCTAGCGCCCGATTCGAGAGCCCGCGTCGCGGAAGCGACGCCGACGCCGGGCAGTGGCCGGCGTTCAACACTGCGGCGGCGCACGCCGCCGCGACCGAAAGGACAGAGATGTCACGCACAATTACGAAGTTGGCGCTGGCCGCCGGCACCGCGCTCGGTATCGGCGCCCTGACCGCGGCGGTTGCGCTCGCGCATCCGGTCAAGGTAGTCGGCGGTGAGACCGAGTTGAAACTGCACAAGAACACCGCCGCCGCACTGGCCAGCCTCGGGATCGAGGCGTCCGGTACGACCTACCCGGTCACCGGCGGCACGTACTCCTTCCACCCTCTCAACGACGAGGGCGGCGGCGTGATCAAGCACAAGCGCGCCTTGGTGCTGGAGAGCCTCAACGCGAAGGTGAAGCTGAAGCGCTTCGCCATCGACCTACCGGTCCAGGGCGGCCACCATGAGGCCAAGCACGCCCATGGCGTGCTCTCGGCGAAGGTCCGTGGCACCCGGATCAACGTCGCCCACCTCAACACGAAGCGCTATCAGGTGCCACACGACGAGCCGGGCTTTTCCGACCTGAAGCTCGAGCTGACGAAGAAGGCGGCGAAGGCGCTCAACGGGTCGTTCGGCACGGACGCATTCGCGGAGGGCCTGAAGCTGGGCAAGCTCGCCAACCAGTCGAAGGTCGAGGAAATCGAGGAGCACTAGGAGCAGGCGCTCGGGGGCCGCTGCCGGCCGGCGGCGGCCCCGAGCCCGGAAAGGAAGCCATGCGAAAACTAATCGCGGCGGTCGTGGCGGTGCTCGCCGTCGGCGGCGTTCTCGGCGTCTCGAGCGCGCAGGCCCACGTCTACATCAAGAAACGCTCGCCCGGAGAGGGCGCGACCGTCTCCAACGACCTCAACAAGGTCACCGCGAAGTTCACCGGCCAGCTGATCGAGGGCAAGATCAAGGTCAAGCGCAAGTCCTCGGGCGCGACGGTCGCCACCGGCGGTCTCGCCAACGCGGTCAAGGTCTCCGCGCCGATCAGTGGATCGCTCACCGACGGCAAGTACAAGGTCAAGGTGAAGCTCACGGCCGCCGATGGGCATCAGCAGAAGTTCGGCTGGGGGTTCAAGGTCAAGTGACGTCCCGGCGCGCGACGCTTGCCGCCGGCGCCGCGCTGGCAGCCTGGGCGCTGCTGGCATCGCCGGCGAGCGCCCACATCCAGGTGCGTCCGACCGAGGCGGCGCCCCTCGACCCGACGCTGTGGACGGTGCTGGTCCCGAACGAACGCGCGCAGGCGACGACCCGGGTCGAGCTCGCGATTCCCGAAGGCGTGGCGCCGTTCTCATACGCCGATCTCCCGGGTTGGAGGCGCGAGCTGACGTTCAACAAGGATCGCTCGGTGCGCTCGATCGTCTGGGAGGGCAGGCTTGCCGGCGAGGGCTTGGCCCAGTTCCAGTTTCTCGCCACCACGCCCGAGCAGCAGGGCGAGATCGCGTGGAAGGCGCTGCAGACCTACGAGAACGGACAGGTGGTCCGCTGGATCGGAGCCCCGGACTCGGAGGAGCCGGCCTCGTACACGACCGTGAGCGCCGACGTCCCGCCGCAGAATGCCGGCGGGGAGGGAGCGGGACCACCGGCCGGTGTCTCCGCAGACCCGGCTGGCGCGCTCGAGGGTACGGAGGCCGCTGACGACGACTCCAACACGCTGCCGCTGGTGATCTCGATCGCCGCTGCGGTCACCGCCGTGGCAGCGCTTGCGATCGCAATCGCCGGTCGGCGCCGCAAGGCTTAGGGCTGGCGATGGCGGGAGAGAAGGAGCAACCTGAGCAGGCGCGCCAAGCGCGCCTTGAGGCTGAGGCACGCGACCGCGATGCCGAGGCGCGGCGGCGGCGGCTCCAACTCGGCGCGATCGGGTTGCTCGCCGTGGTGATCGTCGGCGTAGTGATCGTGATCAGCCAGACCGGTCACGACTCCG
This sequence comes from uncultured Solirubrobacterales bacterium, assembly GCA_963729065.1. Taxonomy (GTDB): domain Bacteria; phylum Actinomycetota; class Thermoleophilia; order Solirubrobacterales; family 70-9; genus WHSW01. Next base: position 20,340 of record CAVSMS010000001.1, on the reverse strand, counting down.
GCGGCGGATCGGCGAACGCCGGCGGAACGGCCGACCTGTTCGCCTCGATCCCGCAGCGGGGCAACGTGCTCGGCGAACCCGACGCGCCTTACACGCTGACTGAGTTCGCCGACCTCCAGTGCCCGTTCTGCAAGCAGTACGACGAGGACGTGTTGCCGACCGTCATCGACGAGTACGTGCGCGAGGGGGAGTTGAAGCTGGAGTTCCAGCCGCTGACCTTCATCGGCCCCGACTCCGAGGAGGCGGCGCGAATGGCGCTCGCGCTCGGCGAGCAGGACCACCTGTGGGAGTTCGTCGACCTCTTCTACCGCAACCAGCAGGGAGAGAACTCCGACTACGTCGACGACGACTTCCTCCGCGGGCTTGCCGAGCAGATCCCCGGCGCCGACGTCGATGCCGCGCTCGAGGCGCGCGCCTCCGAGGCCGTCAGCCGGGGGTTGGCCTCGGCCGCCTCGGCGGCCGAGGAGCTCGGCGTCGAGTCGACCCCCTCGTTCGCGCTCGCGGCGGGATCCTCGCCGGCCGAATTGCTGCCGGTCGAGTCGCTCGACGTGGGCGAGTTCACCACGCGACTCGACGAAGTGATCTCGGCCGACTCGGGGTGAGCGACCGGGCGCTCACCCGCGCCGTGATCGCCCTGGCGATCGCCGGGATCGCAATCGCCGGGTATCTGACCTGGGTGCACTACGAGGGGATCGATCCCGTCTGCGTCGGCGGCGGCGGAGGCTGCGAGCGCGTGCAGGCCTCCGAGTACTCGGAGCTGGGCGGCGTGCCGGTGGCGCTGCTCGGGCTGCTCACCTACCTGGCGATCCTCGGCCTGGCGCTCGCCGGAGAGGGGGCCAGGGTTGTGCTCGCCGGCGTGGCGCTGATCGCGTTTGGTTTCAGTGCCTATCTCACCTACCTGGAGCTGTTCGTGATCGACGCCATCTGCCAGTGGTGTGTCGCCAGCGCGGTCGTGGCCACCGGGCTCGCTGCGGTCGCGGTGCCTTTGGCGCTGCGGCCGAGAGCCGATGATCCGTAACGCCATGCGGACCAGGGGCGCCGGGAGCGAGGCGCCTGGGTCCGGCACACTTCGCTGAATGAAGCACCGCCGCTTCGATTCATCCGGCTGCACCCGCAGAGTCCCGGCGCTGCTGCTGATCGTGCTCGCCGTGCTGCCGGCCGGCGCCTCGGCGGAGGGTCGCTGTGGCGACCCGGCAACGCGCCCATGGTGCGACACCTCGCTCTCCGCCGACGAGCGAGCGGAACTGCTGCTCGCGCAGCTGACCGCCGGCGAGAAGATCTCGCTTCTCGGCGGCGACGAGCTGTCCGGGGTCGCGGGGGGCCAGGGGACTCACACCGGCACTAGCGATGGAATCGAGCGCGTGGGAATCCCCACGATCTATTTTTCCGACGGTCCCGCCGGCGTTCGCTCGGGCCTGGCCACCGCCATGCCCTCGCCGATCGCCCTCGGAGCCAGCTTCGATCCCACGAACTCGGCCCGCGATGCGGGCGTGATCGCCGACGAGGTCATCAAGAAGGGAAACGACATCGTCTTCGCGCCCACTGTCGACATCGTCCGCACGCCGCTCGCCGGCCGCGTGTTCGAGGCGCTCGGCGGCGAGGACCCCTATCTCTCAACCCAGCTCGCGGTGCCGTGGATCGAGGCGGCCCAGGACAAAGGGCTGATCGCAAACGTCAAGCACTACGCGGGGAACAACCAGGAGGGCACCGGACCCAACGCCAACGAGGCAAGACCCGGCAACTTCGCCGTCTCACTGGGCGTACTGGCCACGACCGGTAATCGCATGCGGATCGACGCCCGGATCGACGAGCGGACCATGCGCGAGCTCTACCTACCGATGTTCGAGGCAGCCGTCAAGAAGGCGAATGTGGCCTCGGTCATGTGCGCCTACAACAAGGTCAATGGGCCCTTCGCCTGCGAGAGCAAGCCGCTGCTCGAGGACATCCTCCGTGGCGACTGGGGCTTTGAGGGGATGACGATCGCCGACTACGCCGCAGCGCACGATGCCGGCCCGTCGCTGATCAACGGGCTCGACATCGAGCCGTGGCCCGGGACGGTGTACGGCTCCACCTCGGTCAACGCCGCGCTCGCGACCGGCCCGGCGACGATGGCGGACGTCGACCGCCACGTCCTGCGCTACCTGCGCACCCTGTTCGCCTACGGAGCGATGGACCGCGCCGCCTACGAGCCGAACGAGGCCGCGATCAATCAGGCCGCGAACGCCGCCAAGTCCCGCCGGGTCGCGGAGGAGGGAATCGTGCTGTTGAAGAACGACGGTCTGCTCCCTCTCAAGCGCAACAAGCTCGACTCGATCGCGGTCATCGGGCCCGGGGCCGATGCCTACGTCACTGGAGGCGGGTCGTCTGAGATCAGGCCGTTCTCGACCACAACTCCGTTCGAGGGGGTCACGCAGGTCGCCGGGCCGGGCGTCGAGGTCGTCACCGACGATGGCAGGACCCTGCGCGGGCGGCGCAGCTCGCGGGCGACTCTGACGTGGCTGTCGTGGTGGCCGCCTCGTACTCGACCGAGGGCGTCGACCGGACCTGCCTGACGCTCGAGTGCCCGCCGGCGTTCGGCGACCAGGACGGGCTGATCGAAGAGGTCGCGGCGGCCAACCCCAAAACGGTCGTGGTCGTCGTCAGCGGCGGTCCCGTGCTGACGCCGTGGAGCAAGCGTGTGGCCGGTGTGCTGGAGGCCTGGTACCCCGGTTCCGAGGGCGGCAGCGCGCTCGCGCGGGTGCTCTTCGGCAAGGTCGATGCCTCGGGGCGCCTGCCCGTCACGTTCCCGAAGAGCGAAGCAGACCTACCTACCGCCGGGGACGAGCACGCCTATCCCGGAGTCAACGACGTTGTGGACTACGACGAGGGCCTGTTCGTCGGCTACCGCCACTACGACAAGAACCGCATCAAGCCGGCGTTTCCCTTCGGCCACGGCCTTTCCTACACGCGGTTCCGTTTCTCCGACCTTCGCGCGAAGCGGACGGCCGGCAGCAAGCGCGGCGCCGCAACCGTCAGCGTCGCGGTTGAGAACATCGGCGAGCGGCGGGGCATTGCCGTTCCGCAGCTGTATCTGTCGCTGCCGTCGACGAAGACCGTGCCGCAGCCGCCCAAGGCGCTCAAGGGCTTCAAGCGAATCAAGCTTGCTCCAGGAAAGACGAAGCGCGTGCGCTTCGCCCTGGAAAAGCGCGCCTTCTCCTACTGGAGCGTTCCCAAGCACAAGTGGCAGGTCGTGTCCGGCTGCGCGACGGCGCTCGTCGGGAGCTCGTCTCGAAAGACCCCGCTCCGGGCTGAGGTAGCTGCAGCCGGCATCTGCCGACGATAGGGCTCGCACGCCCGGCTGGGGGCGCGCGGTCGCTGGTCAAATCCAGTCACACCGCCTAGAAGGGGCTGATCGTCTGCGGGCGCGATTCGCGGGTAGACCCGCGAGGTCAACCGCCAGAGAGGAGTCGCAATGGCCAAGGGCAACGTGCACACCGAGCCGCACAAAGACGGCTGGGCGAACAAGGTCGAGGGCAACGAGCGGGTCTCGAGTACGCACAAGACAAAGTCGGCGGCGCAGAACCGGGGCCGGGAGCTGGCGATCCTTCGCAAGGTTGAGCACCTGATTCACAACCGCGACGGCACGATCAGCGAGCGAAACAGCTACGGAAAGGATCCGCGCTCGCGTCCTGGCTGACGTCGGGAGCCGGGCAGTTCGAGCGCGCAGGAGGAGCTACGGCCTGTGTTCGGGGCAGTCCGAAGAGAAACGAGGGCGCCCGTGTCAACAGGCTCCGGCCGGGAAAGTAATGGCGGTGCGCCCGCTGATCGGCATCACGACCTCGGAGGTTCGCCCGCTCACCTACGCCAATCCGACGCCAGAGGGCGAGCCGTTTCGCGCCGAGATGGCTCTCGGGATCACCTACGTGAACGCGATCCAGTGCGCGGGCGGGGCCCCTGTCGTCCTACCCCCACTGCCGGCCCAAGCTGTTGGCTCGCTGGTCGCTCATCTCGATGGCATCTGCTTTTCGGGTGGTCCTGACATCGATCCAGCCGAGTACGACGCCGAGGTCGATCCGCGGCTCGGCCCAACATGGCGACGCCTCGACCGCTTCGAATTGGAGCTCGCCCGTCAAGCGGATGAGGCCGGTGTGCCCGTCCTCGGAATCTGCCGTGGCGCGCAGGTGCTCAACGTCGCGCGAGGTGGTGATCTGGTCCAACATCTGACCGGCGAGGAAGGCGAGAGCCCGCTGCACCACCGCCAGCGGATTCCCGGTGAGCGGCAGGCGCACAGGGTCACAATCGCACCAGGGAGCGTCCTCGAGCGGGCGGTCGGCGTTGCGGAACTGGACGTCAACAGCTTCCACCATCAGGCCGTGCGGACCCTGGGCCGCGGCCTGACCGCGGTTGCCCGGGCCCCTGACGGCGTTGTCGAGGCGGTCGAGGACCCCGAGGCGCTCCTTTACCTAGGCGTCCAATGGCACGCCGAGTTCGACGTCGAGCGGGCGACGGGCATGGCCCTCCTCCGGGCGTTGGTCGACGCCGCTGTGAGCGCGGGCGTCAGCGGGGTAGACGGCGGGAGATGAACGAAGGGGGTTCCGACTGGGCCCGATGGACCAGGACCGCCGACGACTTCACCGTCGGCGTTGAGGAGGAGGTCATGCTGCTCGATCGCAGCGGCTGGGCCCTCGACCAGGCATTTCACGAGGTGCGAGACCGCCTGAGCCCGAAGCTCGCGGACCGACTCAGCGCCGAAACCCACGCCTCGACGATCGAGTTCGAGACGGCGCCAAGTCCGACGGCCGGGGCGGCAACGCGCGAACTGTCCGGGATTCGCGCCGCGTTGGCAGCCGAGCTTGCCACCCTCGACCGCGCCGCGGCCGGGTCGGGGACCCATCCCTTCGTCACGTGGGAGGAAACGCGCCTCTCGAATGAGGAGCGCTACCGGTACCTCCACAGGTCGATGCGTGAGCTCGTGCATCGCGAACCGACCTTCGCCATGCACGTCCACGTCGCGATCGGCGACCCAGAGCTCGCGATCAAGGTGCTCAACCGCATGCGGGTGCATCTGCCGCTGCTGCTCGCGCTCTCCGCGAACTCACCTTATTGGCAGGGTCGCGACAGCGGGATCGCCTCGATCAGGACGCCGATCTTCGGGACCTTCCCCCGCAGCGGCATCCCACGTCGCTTCGACGACTACGCCCAATACACCGAGGCGCTGGACACGCTCATCGCCTGTGGCGCGTTCCCGGACCCCGGGTTCGTTTGGTGGGACCTCAGGCTGCAACCGACGCTGGGCACGGTCGAGATGCGAGTCATGGACACACAGCCCGAAACGTGGCGCGCCGGGGCGCTGATCGCGCTGACCCAGTCGCTCACGCGTCTGGAGGCGCTGGAGGAGACGGCGCCGGCGTCCCTGGTCGACGCGCCCGAGCTGCTCGAGGAGAACCGATTCCGCGCGGCGCGCGACGGCGCGGGTGCGGAGCTGCTCGACCCCGAACGCCGTCAGGCGGTCCCCGTGCCCGAGCTCGCAGAGCTCGCCGTCGCCGCGGTGCGCGATCACGCCCGTGACCTCAGGTGCGAGGACGAGCTCGATCAGATCGAGCGCCTCGTCCGTGAGCCGGCCTTCGAGCTGCAGCGCTCCCTCGCGGGCGAAGACGGCAACCTCGAGCGCGTCGTCTCCGGTCTCAGCGAGCGCTTCGCTGCACCGGTCTGACCGGGTCTTGGCGCTACTCCGCGCCCCCTTCGTCCGGCGGCGTGGCCTCGTCGGGCTCGGGGGTCGACGGGACCTCGACGGGCTCCTCCGGTGCGTCCGGAGCTGGCTCGGTCTCGGGATCAGCAGGGAGCGTCTCAGGTGTCTCGAAGGACATCTCTTCCTTTCACCGCACGGCTTGGTGCGCATCTCGTACCCGGGCTGAGGTGCGGCCAAGCGGTCTGTCTCTAGTCAACTCGTCCGGTTAGGTGACCGCGTCCTTGACCTTGTCGATGACGCCCTCTGCATCGCCGCCGCCGTTATTGGCGACGACGCCGCTGGGCTGCTCCGACATCCCAGCCTCGGTGCGAAGCTTCGCCGCGATTTCGGCGATCTCCTCGGGGGCGTAGTCGGGCGCGAACACGTCGGGCTGGGAGGGGAGGTCCATCGGTGGTACGCCCTCGGGCGCCTCGTGGACGACCTCGAGCTCCTCGCCCGTCTCCGGGTGCGGCCCGTTGAAGACTGCGGCCAGCTCGAGATAGTCGCTGAGCGAGAATCGATAGAGCTTGCGATGTTCGCCGCGCTCGATATGCGGCTGGCACTCGGGGATCTTGTCGGTGGGGATCCGCGGGCTCGGGAACAGCTTCATCAGGTCCGCGCCGGTGAGCTTCTCCAGCGCTCGGGCGTAGGCGATCTGATGGACGCCACCACGGCACAGCAGATAGCCCGTCAGCGCTCTCGCGGCCGGGTGGTCGCACATCTCGTAGACCTTGAGCTTGTTGTTGCGCGCCCCTGTCTCGAGGAAGAAGTTGTGGGTGAGATCCTCGACGAGGTCGCCGGAGGCGTGGACGTAATCGCCGTTCCAAGGGTTGCCGTTCGAGTCCTGCGGAAGCGCCGCGCGACCGCCGGCGATGAAGTGCTGGGGGTTGCGGAAGTCGGCTTCGTCGACCTCGGCCGGCGCCGTCTCGGTCGCCTTGGACGGATCGGTGAGCATCGTGTTGATCGCCGCGGAAACGAGTTCGATATGGCCGAACTCCTCGGCCGCGATGTTGGCGACCAGGTCGTAGAACGGCCGCGCGCCCTGGCGGTTGCGGAAGTTGAACGACTGAAACGTGTAGTTCATCAGCGTCGACATCTCGCCGTACTTGCCCCCGAGCAATTCCTGGACGCACGCGGCACCCTTCGGGTCGGGATCGGAAGGGGGCGGGAGCTCGGCGGCGTGGCGGTCGATGCGCAGGATCATGGAATCACCTCAGGGGGGTCGGGGACTGGGCCGGTCTACCCGCGACGTCGGGTCGAAAACGGAGGCGCTGCCGAGCCGCCGAGAGCTCGGTCCGGAAGGCGTCCACGGCCGGCCCGGAGCCGCCGTGCGCGTCGAAGTTGTGGTTGATCTCGAGCGCGTAGGTCTGCTTCTCGGCCTCGAGCAGATCGACGGCGAGCAGATCGCCGTCGACCGCCTCGAGCATCCGCTCTGCGATCCCTCGCCGACTCCGAGAGTGGATCGCGGACGATGCTGGCTCCGGTCGAGATGCTGAGCACCCGATCGTCCGATCGCGCCGGGCGACGCCAGTACGGATCGACGACCCCGCAGGAGCGCCCGACGATCACCCGCCAGCTGCGCGCTGGCCAGACCATCCGCTGGACCCTCGCGAGTCTCAGGCGGCGACCGAAGCCGCTTCGTCACCGCGCACGGCTGCGAGCAGCTTCGAGAGGCCGGCACGCGAAATCCGCGAGACTTGCATCTGCGAGCAGCCCAGCCGGTCGCCGATGTCGGCCTGGGTCATGCCGACTCCGAACCGCAACCGGACCGTCTCTTCCTCGGACTCCGTCAAGGTCGCGGTCGAGCAGGCGAGATCAGACTCGACTCGGTCGTATCCCGGCTCGAGCGCGCCGACCCGCTCGGCAACGGCGACACCGTCGCCCTCCTCGCCGATCGGAGCGTCGAACGACGAGGTCCAGCGCTCGATACGAGCGACGAGCGCTTCCTCGACCTCCTTGCTCGACAGCCCGGTCGCGACGGCGAGGTCGGCGACGTCCGGTGAGTGTCCGAGCCGCTCGGTGAGCCGGTCTGTGGCGGACTCCACCTTGAGCGTCGCCTCCTGCAGGGCGCGGGGGAGTCGGAGGTTCCAGACCCGATCCCGGAAGTGGCGCTTGAGCTCGCCGAGGATTGTCGGCACCGCGTAGGCGGGGAACCCGCTCGAACGATCGGGGTCGTAGCCCTGCAGGGCCTTGATCAGACCGAGGTCGGCGACCTGCAGCAGATCCTCCATCGGTTCCTGAGCATTGCGGTACCGGTTGGCCAGCGACCGCGCGAGGGGCTGGTATCGCTCCACCAACCGCGCGAGCTGGGCGGGGTGCCGGTCGCGAGCGTAATCGTTCAAGAGCCGCTCGTCGACACGGCGGTCATGCGACGTCATGGACTTCGACACGGTTGCCTCCAGGGTGTCCGTCGGGTTGCGACTGGACCCTGCGGCAGAGACCGGAGAACCGTGGTCGGTGGGGAAGAAGGCAGCCCCCCTTGGGAAAGGCGCTGCTGACCTGTGCCTACCCGCCTGCGTCGGCGACTAACGAGCTTCCCAACGGATTACGACGCCGATCCCCGGGCAGACCCGTTCGCGGCGGCTCGATCTAATCGCCGGGCCCGGGGCAACCGCGCCGATTAGGTTGAGCCGCTTGAACTTTCGCTTTCGCTGCTCTCAAAGACGAAGATCTCGAACAGGAGATCGGGGTCGAAGACGATCTGGCTGTGGTAGGTGGCCACCTTGCGGCCGATGTGCTCCTCGGCGATCCCCTTGAGCTCGCCCTCGTACGCATCCTGGAAGGCAAGCCGAAACTCACGAGCGTCCGCCTCGCGCCCAGCCTCCGCCATCGACCGCTCCGCGGCGGTAGCTGGGTCGCGCATCACGACCACAAGGATGTCGTCTTCGATGAAGTGTCCCCGGGCTGAGATGGGACCTTTGCCGTAACGCCTCTTCATCGCTGCGGCGAGGGCTCGAGCGACGCTGGTCGACGGTCCCAGGTCTTGCGCGTCTCGATGCTCGGCCATACCCGGATTCTAGGTTGGCATCGTGCTGGCGATCTTCGTCAGCGTCTGGCCAAGCTACTCCGCGGCTAGGCAGACCACCGTCGCGTCGTCCGTGAGCTTGGAATCGCACGACTCGAGGACAGCGGTGTGGATCTTGCGAACGGTGTCGGCCCCTATCGCCATACGTGTTCGTGTTCACGCCGTCACGGCTCGATCACTTGGGCGAGTAGGCATCTCGCCGACCAGTCGGAGTGCGCGACCGCCTGAAATCGCCATAGCGCGACTGCGCGGCTGTCGTGGCGCGGTTAGACCCGGCGTGCGCGGCTGTCGTCGCCGACGCCGAGGCCTTCTGCGAGTGCGATCAAGACCACCGCGGCCAGGACGCCCACAACCGTGCCGATGAAGTTGAGCTCGAAGATGTCGCCCTCGCCAATCGCGCTGGCGACGATCCCGCCGACCAACGCCCCGGCGATCCCGAGCAGGACGGTCACCAGGACGCCTATGTGCTGACGACCCGGCATGACAAGGCGGGCGAGGATCCCGATCACGATCCCGATTGCGATGAGTCCCAGGATCTGCATGGGAGGTCTCTACCCGCTCGTGGCGGCCGGAAGCTGGGGCGTGACGACTCGAGTGATCGGAAGGTTGCGAGGGGGAGGAGGCGCCGCAGCGCTTCTTACTTGATTGGGAGCAACTCGAACCGCTTGAACAAGCGCTCTCACCACTCGGAAGCACTCCGATGCACGAGTAGCGCACCCGGCTGGGGGCCGGGCGGTCGCTGGTTCAAATCCAGTCGCGCCGATTTTTCCCGCAACCCATTCTGGGTTCTGGGAAGCGAGCGGTTGGGACTAGGCTGGGGGCTCGTCGCGCAGGCACGAAACCCCCAGCCGACTGCAGGCGGGTCCCGTTCGAGTACCTAATCTCTGCCTAACCGTTCGAGTCGCGTGCGGAGCGCGGTCGCCGGCGCGCTCCCGTGTGACCATCCTCTTAGCCCTCCAGCTCGATCCTGATCCGCCCGTCCGCAGCAGCCCGCTTCAAGGCATCGAAGTCCGCCTCGTTCTGGTCGGCGTACGCGCCTGCGAAGTCCGCGATCGCCTCGTCGAACTTGCCGCTGTTGCCGAGATAGCCGGCGATCGCCGATCCGGTCGCCCGAGCGGGCGTGGGCGCGGGCGAGGATTCCCCCGCACACGTGCGCGTAGATGCTCATAGCCCTCGGTGACATCAGCTCGATCAGCGCCGAGCCCTTCTGGTCCCAGAGTTGGCGGACATAGAAGTCCCGCCTCTTCGAGTCCGGCCCAACGGCGGTCGTCCATCCAAGGAAGACATCGCTCGCCGCCTGGGTCAGCCGCTGGCCTTCGACCACGCGCTGGCCCTGCTCCTCGTACTCGGTCGGTGCCGTGTAGGGCTCGAGCACGGACGGCTGGGCCTCCTTGACCTGGAGAAAGAGCGGGTCTTCCTCGTCGCGACCGACGAACAGCGCAACCCAGGCGCGGGTGCCGACGCTGCCGACGCCGACCACCTTGCGAGCCGTGTGCACGTGTCGATAGCCGTCGAGCAGGTGGCGACGGTCCGGGAGCAGGGTCTGGCGGTATTCCTCGAGGACCGCGCCGAGTCTCGCTTCGGCAATGTCGAGTTGCTCGCCCGAGAGCAGCTGCTCGAACGGCACGAGCACCGGCGGATCCGTTCTGATCCGCAGCTCACCGTCGACCCGTTCGGTCAGCTTGGACATCGCCCGCATCCGGTCCTTGCGCTGGGTCTTGGCGATGTTGCGCTCGAACCTGCGCCGCTCCTCCTTACTGACCTGAGGTGCAAACGCTTCGCGGAGCTGGTCGACGTTGACCCGCCGGTACCAGACGTCCAGGTTGCTGAGCCCGGCGAGGCTCCGGATGTTCTCGCGATAAGCCTGCGTCGCGGAGACCACGACCTCGCGTCGCTGCTTGTCCGTGAACCCGCGGTCGCGGCCGCCGATCTCGAAGCTGGCAGCCAGCCGTTTGACGTCCCACTCCCACGGGCCGGGCAGGGTCTCGTCGAAGTCGTTGATGTCCACGACCAGGCTGCGATCCGGTGCCGCATAGGCGCCGAAGTTCGACAGGTGCGCGTCCCCGCAGGCCTGGACCCACATGCCGGAGCTCGGCGTCGCGGCCAGGTCCGCGGCCATGATCGCTGCGGCCCCCCGATAGAACGTGAATGCCGAGACCAGCATGCGGCCGTAGCGCAGGGGCACGAGCTCGGCGACCCGGTCCGCCGCCTGGCCCTCGAGCACGTCGACCGGGTCCGGTCGATCGTGCGCGGGCTTCCACTCGCCGTGGCTCGAGCGCCCCGCTCGCTCGCGCGCCGCCTTTCCCGCCGCCGCCCGCTGCGCTGGGGACAGGTCCGTGGGCTGATCGGGGACTGCTTTGGCCTTGGCGGTCACCATTTCAGCTCGATCTCCGGGATGTCCATCATGCCTCCTGTTGTCGTCGTTACGTCGGATCGCGTCCGGCCGCGACCCCCCAAAGCACGCGCCCGCTCGCCTCGCCTGCTGTTCACTGCGGCCCGTCCTCCTTCGATCCCCGGCGCCGTTCTCGCCGAGCGCGGAGTCGGTCTCGGGCGCTGGTGCGCTCCGACTTCTGCTCGATGTAGTTCTCCGCGACCGAAGCGAGCAGGGCGACGAGTATGCCGAGGCCGGTGAGGATGTAGACGATCGTGAACAGCTGCGTTCCGTCGCTGGTCGGCGTCAGATCTCCGAAGCCGACCGTCGTCAGCGTCACGACGCAGAAGTAGAGCGACTGGATGATGCTCCAGTCCTCGAAGCGCCAGTAGAAGATCGTCCCCGTCAACAGCAGGACGCCGGCGACCACGGGCAGCGCCTTCGTCTCGGGGTCTCGCCACACGGCGGCCATTGCTCGCGCGAGCCCCCGGAAGGCCATGACCAGCGGGATCACGTTGTCACCGCCGGCTTCGACGCACCGGCCTGTAACGGACCGCGGGTCCGCGTCACCTCGATCGGGGCGCTCTCCATCGGCGGTGCCTTCTCCTGCGGGTGGCGCTCGAACCAGTCCGCGTAGCGGTCGGCGAGGGGGGCCGCCGTGAACCCGTGAGCGAAGACCGAGAGCCCGACCGTGAGATAGATCGCGAGCAGGATCAGGTGCTCGTGCGGGAGCGCGGACTCCTCGATCAGGATCACGGCGAAGACGATCGAGGCCAAACCGCGGGGCCCGAACCAGCCCATGAAACTCACCGTCGGTATCCGAGCGCGCGAGCCCAGCATCGCGATCGCGACCGGGATCATTCGCACGAGCGTCAGGCTGAGCACCGCGTAGACGACGAGCTCCCAGCTCAGCTCCCCGAGCGCGGGTCCGAGCAGGATCGCCCCGAAAAACACGAACGTGATGCCGTTGAGCACGTTTCCGACCTCCTCCGTTAGCTGGTTGATGTCCGCGGGGTCACGGTTGATCACGGCGCGGAAGACCATTCCCGCGACGAATGCCGCGATGAACCCCGATCCGCCGAGCGCGGTCGCGGTGCCGTAGGCAAGTGCGGCGCCTGCTCCCGGCACCACCTGCCGCCAGGCACCGTCGATCAGGTCCCGCCGGCCGGCGTGGACGACGATGGCGCCGGCCACGATCCCGCCCACGATGCCGGCGACGACGCCGTAGCCGATCTCCTCGAGCAGCAGCGTGCCCGCGCTGCGCCCGTCGGAGATGTGCGAGGCGACGTCCGCGGCGGCAACGGCCGCGAACAGCAGCGGCACGCAGATTCCGTCGTTGAGCCCGCTCTCGACGTTCAGTCCCTGGCGAATGCGCCCCGGGACGCGCGGCTCGGTCACCACCGCCTGGCCCAGAGCGGCGTCGGTGGGCGCCAGGATCACCGCCAGGATCACCGCCTCGGCAAGGGTCAGCTGATCGAAGATCAGCGCGGCACCGAGCGCCCCGGCGACGATCGTCAGCGGCAGGCCGATCCCGAGCAGGCGGACCGGCACCGAGATGTCGCGCCGTAGCTTTCCGAAGTCGATCCGCGCGGCGTCGGAGAAGAGCACGAACGCCAGCGTCGCCTCGGCCAGCGTCCGCACGATCCCGCTGCCGCTCGAGACGTCGACCGCGTCGAGGACCTTGGGCCCGACCAGGAGCCCGATCGAGACGAACAGGATCGCGGGCGTGATCGGTGTTCCCGCCAGTCGCCTCGACACCGCGGCGACGGCGAGCAACGCCAGCGCGATGGTGGTGAGTGCCCACTCCACAAGGCCGACCCTAAGAACGCGGACTGACCCGGTCATCGTCCAGATCGGGTGAATCTGGGGCCGCGCTGAATTCATCCCGATTGGACGATGCCCCCGGCGCCGCAGCGTGGTCCGATCCGTACCCACTGGCAGGCACCACGAAAGGAACGCACAAATGCCGATCTCCCAGGCCGAACTCGACGCCGTCTCAACCCCACCGATCTCGAGGGCCCATCTGTAGGCAATTCGGGGCTACTTGCCGCCACTCAGACCCCTTGAACAAGTGCTCTCACCACTCCGAAGGCACGCCCGATGCACGAGTAGCGCACCCGGCTGCTGGGGGCCGGGCGGTCGCTGGTTCAATCCATCCGCCCCGACTCTTCGTCCGAGCGAGCTAGCCGCCTATGTCTCCGGCTCCAGCGAGCCCTCGACTGGCCGTAGGTTGAGGATCCCGGCGATGGCCACCGCCACCGCGAGGGCGAGGAAGACCTCGGTGCCGTAGCCGTCGTCGAGCAGCGAGCCGATCACCGGGACCAGGAGCACCGGGAGCGCCGTGCCGACCAGGCTCACGAGGGCCACGGGCTTGGTCGGGTCGGCGGGATAGAGGCCCTGTGCCTGCACGATCGCGAGGCCGTACGGAACGGCGAAACCGATCCCCGCTGCGACGACCGCGACGAGCGCGAACCCGAACGAGTCGTCAAGCGCGAGAATCGCGAGCCCCACGGCGGCCAGAAGCGGAGTGACCCCGACCAAGAGCACGGGGCTCACGCCGCGTCGCGCGAGCCTGCCACCCTCCTCGCGGGCGGCGGCCGAGACGCCGAACATCACGAAGCTGAGCACGCCCGCGATCCCCGCGGCGAGCCCGTTGTCGACGCTCAGGTAATGGACGAGCCAGGAGCCGAGCGTCAGCGGCACCGTGAAGAGCGCGATGAAGAGCGCGCCAAGCCGCCAGATCCGCGAGCTGCGCACCGCGAGCCTGAGGAATCCGCCGCCGACCTGACGCACGTAGCTCGGCCCGGTGCGCCCGATCAGGAACGGGATCGCCGACGCCGCCACCGCGGCGGAGAGCAGGAACGTCAGGCGCCAGTCGACGTCCAGGTCACCGAGAATCGCGCCGACTCCCAGCCCGCCGGCGATCCCGAGTTGAACCGCAGCGCCGAAGAGGCCCACGCGCTCGATACCGCCGGTGGCCCGGGCGAGGACTGGCCCTGCCACGATCGCAATCCCGACGCCGAACCCCGCCACCGCGCGCCCGATCACCAGCCCGGCGAAACCCGGCGACACGGCGAAGATCAGATTGCCGAGCGTGCAGAGTGCGGCCCCGAGGATGACCGTGCGCACGATCGTGAGGCGGTCGGCGATCAACGGCGTCAGCACGGTCCCCGCCACCGAGAATCCGAGCAGCAGCGTGCCGGACAGCACACCGATCGTCGTCAGGGAGAGGTTGAACTCGTGGCCCAGGACGCCGACCACCGCGCCGACGTTGCCGACGCTCCAGGCGGAACCCAGCGCGATCAGAAAGACGGCGAGGCCCTCGCCGCGCCCTCCGCGTCGGTCGGTCCCCTCGTTTGGCTCGCTTCGAGCGCAGCGGGCGTCACGGCCGCGATCATCCCAGGACTCGCGCTGAACCGGGCGCGCACGTGAGCGGTCTCGCGACCTGAGGGAGGCCGGGAGAGAGAACCGACGCACTCAAGCCGTTCTGGGCGCGAAAGCGGACCGCTTCCACCACGGTTCTCAACCTATCCAGCGCCGGGTGGTGACGTACGTCATCGACCGAGAAAGGTCAGTCACGCGACGGATGCGACCACGCCGGGTCAGGCCTAGGTTCGCAATGTCCGCATCAACCATGGAAAGGAACGGACATGAGCGATTCAACAAACGTGCCGACGGTAGTTCTGGTGCACGGTGGCTTCGCGGATTCCTCGTACTGGGTCCCCGTGATCGAAGAGCTACAGGCACAGAACGTGCCGGTGCTTGCGCCCGCTAACCCGCTGCGCGGATTGGCCTACGACGCCGAGTACACCGCCAGCGTCGTCAACCTGATTGATGGGCCCGTGCTGCTGGTCGGCCACTCCTACGGTGGCGCGGTGATCACGGTGGCCGGCGCGAGCACCCCGAACGCGGTCGGCCTGGTCTACATCGCCGCATTCGGCCTCGACGAGGGAGAGGCGTTCAGCGAGATCTTCGGCGAGTTCGGGCCCACGCCAATCCTCGAGGCGGCAAAGCCGAGCGAATACCCGACCGGCGACGGCGGGAGCGCAACCGAGCTGACGATCGCTCCTGAGCTCTACAAGGATGCGTTCGCCGGAGATCTGTCAGACGACGAGATCCGGGTTCTCGCCGTCAGGCAGCGGCCGTTCGCCGCGATCTTCGAAGATCGCCCTGCGGTGGCGGCCTGGAAGAACCTGCCCTCCTGGTACGCGGTGGCCAAGGACGACCATGCGATTCCGCCGGAGGGCCAGCGCCACATGGCCAGCCGAATGGGGGCAGAGACGATCGAGGTCGAGGCCTCGCATTCGATTGCGCTCTCGCAGCCGAAGGCGGTCGCCGACTTCATCCGGTCGGCCGTGGAGGTCACGTCAGCGGTACCGACCGCCGCCTGACCGAGCTCGAGTGCCGCGATGTGCCTCGCGCCCACTCAGGGCGCGAGGCACACGCGTGACGTGGGACGATGGCCTGCATGCTGGGGGCATCGCCGGATCGGTCGCCGCTCGTCGGAAGAGAAGCGGAGCTCGATGCCCTGACGGGCTTACTTGACGGCGTTGATCAGACCGGGGCGGCGCTGCTGTTGCGCGGTGACCCGGGCATCGGCAAATCGCGCCTGCTCGTGGAGGTGGCTTCGAGCGCGCGCGAGCGCGGATTTAGCGTGCTGAGCGCCACCGGCGTTCAGTCCGAAGCGCGGCTGGCGTTCTCGGGCCTGCACCAACTGGTGCGGCCCATCAAGGCGCGCGCTACCGACCTGATCCCGGCTCACCGCGAGGCGCTCGACTCGGCGTTTGGCCTGACGGGCGACCCCCCACCCGATCGCTTTCGCATCGCCATGGCAACGCTTGATCTCTTGTCGGACGTCGCTGACGAAACGCCTCTGCTGCTGATCGCTGAGGACGCACACTGGCTCGACCGCGGCACAGCCGACGTGCTCGCGTTCGTCGCCCGTCGCCTCGAGTCCGATCCCGTTGTGCTCCTGGCGGCCGTCCGCGAGGGCTATCCGTCGCTACTAGAGGACGCCGGGTTGCCCGAGCGACGGCTCGCAGCGCTCGACCCGCCCGTGGCCGAGGAACTGCTTGACGCCACGGCGGACCAGCTCCGTCTCGCCGAGCGCACATGGATCCTGCGTGAGGCCGCCGGCAATCCGTTGGCGCTGATCGAGCTCCCGGCCACCGCAGGTCTCGCACGAGGCCTTCGTGAGCCTGAGCTGCTCCCGCTCACGGAAAGGCTCGAGCGCGCATTCGCGGCCCGGGTGGCCGATCAATCCGAGAAAACCCGCTGGCTCCTGTTGGTCGCTGCGCTCAACGACAGCGACAGCGTCCATGAGGTTCTGCGCGCAGGCAGCACGATCGCCGGCCAGGAGCTGGACTTGGATCTACTCGAGCCAGCGGTTTCCGGTGCGATCATCGACCTCGACCTGCAGACGATCCGCTTCCGCCACCCGCTGATCCGCTCTGCTGTCAATCAGAGCGCGAGCGTGTCTGAGCGGCTCCGCGCACACGAGGCGCTCGCCGAGACGTTGGCGGACCAGCCCGATCGGCGCGTATGGCACCGGGCCGCCCTGCTCTCGGGGGAGCACGAGGACGTGGCCCTGGAACTTGAGGAGGCAGCCGGGCGAGCGCGCCAGCGCGGCGCCGTCCGCCTGGCGGTCACCGCGCTGCGCCGGGCGGGAGAGCTAAGCGCGCCCGAGAGTGGCGGGCGGCGCCTGCTCGCTGCCGCGGCCCTCGCTGTCGAACTCGGGCGGCCGGAGGTCGTCGCTCCGATCCTGTGTCGCGTCGAGCCCATCGATCTCGGGCGGCTCGATCAGGCACGGATCACCTGGATCGAAGAGATCGCCCATACCCGGCCGCTGGGCGACGCCTCACGGTTCCGGGACCTCATCGCGTTGGCGCAGCAGGCCGGCGAAGCCGGCGACCATGACCTCCGTGTCGACCTTCTCTGGCTGGTCGCATCGCGCGCATGGTGGGTGGACCCGGGTCCCGAGGCACGCCAGATCCTGGTCGAGGCCGCGCAGCCGCTGGGCGGCGCCGACGCGCCCGACCCGCGCGTATTCGCCATCCACGCCTACGTCGATCCGTACGGGCACGCGGCCGGCGTACTGGCGCGTCTGCGCGCAGCGGCACGGGAGCCACAGCGTGACCCGAACATGGCGAGTCACTTCGGGCCGGCGGCGCTCGTCGTCGGAGCTTTCGACCTGGGCGTCGATTTTCTGGCCACCGCTGTCGAGGGCCTGAGGGGCCAGGGACGCCTCGGCCAGCTGCCCCGAATCCTCATGCTCTACTCGAATATGGCCGCGCGGCTAGCCGACTGGGACATTGCGATCCCCGCCTCCGCAGAGGCCAGGCGTCTCGCGGAGGAGCTCGGGGACACTCAGATGGAGGCTGCGGCCGAGACGGCGATGTCACTGATTGCCGGGATGCGTGGCGACGAGGATGGCGCCGAGCGCGCCGCGGCACAGGCTGAACGCGTTGCCGTCGCGGCCGGCGCCAACATTACGGTCGCCTTTGCGCAATTCGGGAGGGTCGTCGCGGCTCTGGGAGCGGGTCGCCACGCCGACGCCTACGCATCCGCCAGCCGCCTCTTCGATCCGCAAGACACGGCGTATCACCCCGTGATCTGCTCCTGGCTGATCGGCGACCTGGCCGAGGCCGCCCTGCCCCTCGGCCAAGTAGAGGAAGCGCGTGCACGCGTCGCGCAGATCGAGACCGCAGCAGGAGTGAACGCCGGCAGTTGGATCGCGCTCGGCCTGAACCACGCCCGGGCGGTGCTGGCGGCAGATCGCGAGGCGGAGGAGCGGTTCGAGCGCTTTGTCGGCTGACTTCGCTCGCTGGCCGTTCGGAGCGCGCCCGCCCCCAGCTTGCTTTCGGGCGGTGGCTCAGGCGGAGGAGACGCATCGCCGAGTCCCGCGATCCGTTGCGAGCCGCGCGCGAAGCCTTCGATGCGCTTGGTTGCCAAGCCTGGGGCGATCAAGCCCGGAGGGAGTTGCGAGCATCGGGCGAGTCGAGCCGTCGTCGTGTGCCGGAGGCCCGGGATCAACTGACTGCACAGGAATTGCAAATCGCCCAACTGGCCGCCCAAGGCCTCACGAACCGGGAGATCGGACAGAGGTTCTTCGTCTCGCCGCGGACCGTGAGCACGCACCTTTACCGGATCTACCCAAAGCTCGGAATCAGCGCCCGTGCGGAGCTCACAGCGGCCCTTCGCGCGGCACCGTAGCTCGATGCACAGCTTGGTCTTTCGGGATGTGATGTACCCGGATTTACCCCCGTATCCGACATCCGGGCGTGACGTCAGCGGCAATCCCCGCAGGCATGCGAAGAAGGAAGGCCTTAGAGGGAGGGTCGATTGGAGTGGTCTTCCGTCTTGAAAGGAAACGGCAACTGACAGCCGTGAAGCCGCCCTCCTCCCCACCCCGACGAGTAGGGCACCCGGCTGGGCCCGGGCGGTCGCGGGTTCAAATCCAGTCGCCCTGACTACGCGCAAAGGCTTTGACGAGCCTCCTCGTCCTCACTGCGAGGAGCCGCTAGATTCGGTCATGTGACAAGCGACAACCCGGTCGTTACCGAGGGGGTCGACGTCCTGGTCATCGGCGGAGGGCAGGCCGGGCTGGCGATGGGCCACTACCTCGCCGAGCGCGGTCTCTCGTTTGTGATCGCGGACGCCAACCCCGAGGTCGGCCATATGTGGCGCTCGCGCTGGCACTCACTGAAGCTGTTCACCGCGGGCCAGTACAACGACTTGCCGGGGATGCGCTTCCCGGCCGAGCGAGACACGTATCCGGGCAAGGACGACGTCGCCGACTTCCTTCGGGACTACGCGGCCAAGTTCGAGCTGCCCGTGCGGCTGAACACGGCGGTGACTCGCCTGAGCAGGGGCGACGGTCGTCGCTACGTGGCCGAGACGACGACCGGGCCGATCCCCGCCGACCAGGTCGTCGTCGCTACCGGCCCATTCCAGGTCCCGTTCACGCCCGCCGTCAGCCACGGGCTCGACCCGAGCGTCAACCAGCTCCACAGTGCCGAGTACCAGAGCCCGGATGACCTGCCCGAGGGCCGGATTCTTGTCGTCGGCGCAGCGAACTCAGGCCAACAAATCGCGCTTGAGCTTGTCCAGACCTCTCGCCAGGTCGACATCTCGGTTGGTCAGAAGCTGCCGAACCTGCCCCAGCGGCCGCTTGGCCGAGACCTCTGGTGGTGGATGGAGACGCTACGCGTCGCCAACGTTCCGGTCTCCTCCCGACTGGGCCAGCGGTTGTCGCAGCGGGATGTGGTCATCGGCGGGGGCTTGCGCGAGCTGCGCAAGCACGGCGCCGGCGTCCGGCCGCGCGTCGCCGGAGCCAGCGGACAGACGATCAGCTTCGAGGGCGACGAGTCAGCCGACTACGACGCCGTCGTCTGGGCGACCGGATTCCGGATCGATCATTCGTGGATCGACATCCCCGAGGTCAAGAACGAGCGCGGCCAGGTTCAGCATGTCCGCGGCGTGACCGGTTCGCCCGGCCTCTATCTGCTCGGGATGACCTGGCAGTACACGCGGACCTCGGCGCTGCTTGGCTGGGTCGGCATTGACGCTGCGTACCTCGCTGAGCGGATCGATGAGACTTCGTAACTCAAGGAGAGAGATGCATACCCATCACGAGGTCAACTTCAGCACCGACGTCGAGGGCCTCGACGTGGCCAAGAGCCCCGAGGCCATTCGTCTCCGCGACGGCGAGACGCACGAGATCGAGATCAAGCCGGTGCGGAAAATGATCAACGACACCGAGGTCAGGATGCTCGGCTACAACGGCTCGATTCCCGGCCCAACGCTCCACGTCGACCAGAACACCCAGGTCACGGTCGAGGCGACCAACTTCGGCGACGTCGACGCGACGCTGCACTGGCACGGGCTGAGGCTGGAAAACCGCTTCGACGGCGTCCCCGAAGAGACCCAGGCGCCGATCCCTCACGGCGGCAAGTTCACCTACCGGCTGCAGTTCCCGGACCCGGGCTTCTACTGGTACCACCCGCACATCCGCGAGGACTTCGCCCAGGAGATGGGCCTCTACGCGGGGATCATCGTCGAGCCCGAGGACCCGAACTACTGGCCGCCGTGGATCGTCAGCTGGCGATCACGCTTGACGACATCCTGATCGAGGACGGGCAGATCGCGCCCTTCGACCGCTCGGGGCCGACGTTCACCGCCATGGGCCGATTCGGCAACGTGATGCTGACCAACGGCGAGACCGATTTCCGCGGCGAG